>CAVQPO010000001.1:0-176435 GCA_963714805.1 uncultured beta proteobacterium
TGACCCCAGTTAGATGTGCAACAAAAACCAACCAGCTTGAAGTTCATAGGTAGTCATAACTACTCATGAGTTCACTGCTGCCGTTTGAGCAACTCCAAAGTGGCGACCAACCCACCTTCCGGTGCATTTTTCAAAGTAAGCGTCCCTCCCAACTTTTGGACAATATCGCGGGCTATCGAAAGCCCGAGACCAACACCTCCGGTATGCCGGCTTCGAGACTGATCGAGACGATAGAATGGCGCAAAAACGGCTTCCAGCTTATCTTCGGGAATTCCCTCCCCCGCATCATGGATGGAAATGAGTAGTTTGTCGCCAGCATCATCCAGATGGATGTCCGCACGGCTTCCATAGCGCAAAGCATTTTCGACAAGATTGTTCAGGCAACGCTGTAAAGCCATGGCCTGTGTCATGATGGGCTGGGCATTGCCGGAAACAGTCACGATCTCTCCCCTTTCCCCGGCATTTTCCGCCAAAGAATGCACGAGGGCGGCAACATCCAGTAGACAAGGTTCTTCCGGCCTGCCATCGCCGCGCAGATAATCCAGCGTCGCGTCTATCATCGCAGTCATTTCGTTAATGTCACTTTGAATATCTTCCTGCAAATCCTGATCAGCGACCTTTTGAGCGCGCAATTTCAGCCGGGTAATCGGCGTGCGCAAATCATGTGAAACTGCCGCCAAAAAACGATTGCGCTCTGCTATTTGCTGTTTGAGGCGCGACTGCATCTGGTTGAACACTGCAGAAGCCTGGCGGATTTCGGATGGGCCGCGTGTCTCGTCCAACGGCGCACTCTCCAGACTCTCGCCCAATTTGCTGGCTGCCCGTGCCATCTGATCGATAGGGCGCGAAAGCCAGCGCGCCGCAATCCATGCGGTCAGCGCAATTCCGGACAGGCGCAGGATGAATCCCAACAACCTGAATGAATGTGGTCGCAGATGGTTCGGATCAGCAGTGTGGGGATGCCCCAAACCGGCAAACACTTCCATGCCCACAAAATGGCTAACCGTAAGCATGACAAACAGCAGCAGGAAAAGCCTCAAAAATATCGTGTCCGGAAATAACCTTTTCATCGCATTACCTTAGCATCGAATAAATAGCCTTCGCCGCGCACCGTCTTGATCAGGCCGGGAGTGCGCGAATCATCGCCCAGTTTCTGGCGCAAGCGTGAAACCAGCAAATCAATGCTGCGATCAAATAAATCCATGTTGCGCCCACGCGCCTGATCAAGCAGAAAATCGCGGGTCAACACACGACATGGATGCTCGATAAATACTTTGAGCAAACGAAATTCAGCGTTGGAAAGGGGAACGACCAATCCTTCCGGAGAGATGACTTGGCGCAAAACATAATTCAAGCGCCACCCCAAAAAGGAAACCATATTTTCCTGTTCTGGTTCTTTGTGCTGTTCTCGTCCTCCCTTGACTCGCCGCAATATCGACTGAATACGCGCAACCAATTCGCGCGGCTCAAAAGGTTTGACGATGTAATCATCGGCCCCCACTTCAAGTCCGACAATACGATCCATTGTTTCCCCACGAGCAGTGAGCATCAATATCGGAATATCGGATTTTGCGCGCAAGCTTCGACACAAGGAAAGGCCGTCTTCATCAGGCAGCATCAGGTCAAGAATGACGAGATCGAATGATGCTTTGCCAAGAGCCTCTGCCATCATTGTCCCATCTGCTACGGCAACCACGGACATACCGAACTCAGACAGATAATCGCTCAGCAACTGGCGGATCTGGATATCATCATCAACAAGCAACACAGACAGCATAACACCTCTTAATATTCAATGAGTTGAGGTTTAAAAAAGCAGTGATACAGACTAACAAAGCTCTAACAGAACTATTGTTCACTACTTACGTATCGCTACAATCTCTTATTTGTACAAATCAAGATACAAGCGTGAATTCCGTTATCTTATCTGCTTAGCCAAAAAAATCTATTAAAACAGAATCCGTACAAAGTGGACATATTGCAGTTACTTGGCTGGTTTAAATTCCACTCTGTGTTCTCCCCGCCGCTTATCAAAAAAAGATGCCAAATTCATTATGGCTTCAAAATTTGGGTAAGCGGTTTTCTCGGGTCACCCGCCAGCGGCGGGTGGCTCTTTTTTCCCAGAGAACCAGTGATTGCGATTCTGCGCGATGATCAACCCATTCAGTATCATGTAGAATTAGTGAAAGATTGGATTCAGTGTTCGTAGAAAAACAATTCCAGTTCGAACGAATGGGGATTAACCAAAAGGAAAACATCATGAAACAAATCGTTACCAGAATAGTAATCGGTATCTTGTTGATATCCTCACTACCTGTTCTTGCCGAGGAACACCGTGATAGAGAAAGACGTTTTGACCGGGAAAGGCATTTTGAAGGGCGTGAAATCCACAGGTTTCATGAGCATGACCTGGAAATATGGCGTGGTGGCCGTTGGCATCATGGCAGACATGAAGGTCAGCTTGGATGGTGGTGGATTGCTGGTGGCATATGGTATTTTTACCCCAATCGGATTGCGGAAATTCCCGATCCCTATACGCCTCCGGTAGTGGTAATTGAGCAGCAACCCCCTGTAGTGGTATCGCCTCAAGCTCCTGTGGTGGTGGCACCGCAAACGACCGCTCCTGCCCAGCCACAACCGGCCACCCAGTTATGGTATTACTGTGCGTCGTCAAAAAGTTATTATCCTTATGTGCCAAGCTGTCCTGAGGGATGGAAGCCTGTTCCGGCTCAACCCTCTCCGGCAGCACCGCGTTAGGCCTGATCTCGGCATGACTCAAATCTTCGCATCTTATGCGCGGAATTTATCATATGGCAAAGTACCACTTGTAAGTTGGGCTTTGCCAGCCATGTCGGCAAAACTGAGCTATGACCGATTTAAAATTTCAATAAAACCCAGAGGCCTCCCAGCATGAAAAAGAAAATTCTCTGGATCATTGCATTGTTGCTTGTCGGCAGCTTTTCTTTTTGGTTTTACAACAAGCCTGCCGATCAAGCGGAAAAAGCGGGACAGGCCAAGCATGGCAGCGGTGACGGCAAACCCATACCGGTGCAGGCAGCCATAGCAAAAAGTGGCGACATCGACGTTTCCATCAATGCATTGGGCACGGTCACAGCACGTACTACGGCCACGGTTAAAGCGCGCGTCGATGGATTATTGGTACACGTTCCTTTTCGCGAAGGCCAGCTGATCAAACAAGGCGGGATACTCGCGGAAATTGATCCCCGCCCCTTTCAGGTGATGCTCGATCAGTCCAAAGGCCAGTTGATCCGCGATCAGGCGCTACTGGACGAGGCCAAGCTTGACCTTGAACGCTACCGGGGTCTGCTGGCAAAGGACTCCATCGCCAAGCAGCAAGTCGATGTTCAGGAGGCACTGGTACGTCAGGATGAGGGCATCGTAAAGACCGACAAGGCCCAAGTGGACAACGCGCAACTGAATCTCGATTTCACGCACATTACTGCGCCCAGTGTCGGGAATATTGGGGCTGCGCCAGACTTGATGTCGGCAACATGATCCATGCTGCCGATACGGCTGGCCTCGTGGTGATTACCCAGACCCAGCCGATCTACGTTATCTTCACCATTACGGCAGATGATATTCTCTGCAGTTGCCGCACATATGCATAGCTGGCGAGGCTGCTGTCCGTAGACGCGCTCGACCGGGACGGCAAGAACAAGCTGGCGACCGGGAAACTGCTGACTATAGACAATCAAATTGATGTCACCACCGGCACGGTCAAGCTCAAGGCTGAATTTACCAATGCCGACAACAAGCTATTTCCCAACCAGTTCGTGAATGCGCGACTGCGCGTGGACACTCGACATAACGCGATACTGATCCCAATTGCAGCGATCCAGCGCGGCACTCAAGGTACTTTCGTTTATGTTATCGGCCAGGATCAGGCGGTCTCCATCCGCCCTGTCACGCTTGGGCCGGTATCGGGCGAGATCGTCTCCATCGAAAAAGGACTTGTCGCCGGCGAACAAGTGGTGACCGACGGCACCGACAAATTACGCGAAGGTGCCAAGGTCGAAGTGACGACGCCGGGCGCGCACGCGGATGCAGGCAAAGGGCCGCACTCGTCCGGAGGCCCCGCAGAAGGTGGCACGCCCGAGGAGAAACAAAAACGCTGGGCTGAAATGAACGCACGCATTGATCGCGGCGAATTCGGCGAAGAAATCAAAAAACTTCCCGAGGAAGAACGCAAGCAGCGCATGCGCGAAATGCGCCGCCAACGTGAAGGCGGCGCTGCAAACAGCCAGAAATCGCAGTGAACCCGTCACGTCTCTTTATCCTGCGACCGGTAGCGACCTCGCTGCTGATGGTCGCGATCCTGCTGGCGGGGCTGATAGGCTATCGCGTGCTGCCGATCTCGGCGCTGCCCGAAGTCGATTACCCGACGATCCAGGTCACCACGCTCTATCCCGGCGCCAGCCCGGACGTGATGACCTCGTCGGTCACGGCGCCGCTGGAACGCCAGTTCGGCCAGATGCCGGGCTTGAACCAGATGTCATCGGCGAGTTCGGGCGGCGCTTCGGTCATTACGCTGCAATTCAGCCTGGCGCTGAGTCTGGATGTCGCCGAACAGGAAGTGCAGGCGGCCATCAACGCCACCGGCACCTTCCTGCCCACCGATCTGCCGATGCCGCCGATCTACAGCAAGGTCAATCCGGCCGATGCGCCCATCATCACTCTGGCGATTACTTCGGCAACGCTGCCGCTGCCGAAGATCGAGGATCTGGTGGACACGCGTCTGGCGCAGAAATTGTCGCAGTTGTCTGGCGTCGGGCTGGTCAGCATCGGCGGCGGCCAGCGCCCGGCGGTACGCATCCAGGCCAATCCGAAGGCGCTCGCCGCCAACGGTATCAATCTCGATGACGTGCGCACCGCCATCGGCAATGCCAACGTCAACACCCCCAAGGGCAGCTTCGATGGGCCGATGCGCGCTTCGACGCTGGATGCCAACGACCAGCTCAAGTCTGCGGCCGAATATCGCGACCTGGTCATCGCCTGGAAAAACGGCGCGCCGATACGTTTGCGCGATATTGCCGATGTCATCGACGGCGCGGAGAATTCGCGGCTCGCGGCCTGGGCCAACCAGGCGCCGGCCATCATCCTCAACATCCAGCGCCAGCCGGGCGCCAACGTCATCGAGACCGTCGACCGCATCAAGAAAACGCTTCCGCAATTACAGGCGGCCCTGCCCGGCACGGTTGACGTCGAGCTGCTGACCGACCGCACCACCACCATCCGCGCCTCGGTGCATGATGTCCAGTTCGAGTTGCTGCTGTCTGTGGCACTGGTGGTGATGGTGATTTTCGTGTTCCTGCGCAATGTGCCGGCGACGCTGATTCCGGCTGTCGCCGTGCCGCTGTCGCTGGTCGGCACCTTCGGCGTCATGTATCTGGCCGGATTCTCCATCAACAACCTGACCCTGATGGCGCTGACCATCGCCACCGGCTTCGTCGTCGACGATGCGATCGTGATGATCGAAAATATCGCGCGTTACGTCGAAGCGGGCGAGCCGCCCATGCAGGCGGCATTAAAAGGCGCCCAGCAGATCGGCTTCACCATCATTTCTCTGACCTTCTCGCTGATCGCGGTGCTGATTCCGCTGCTATTCATGGGCGATGTGGTCGGTCGGCTTATTCCGCGAATTTGCCATCACCCTGGCGGTGTCCATCCTGATCTCCGCCGTGGTGTCGTTGACGCTGACGCCGATGATGTGCCGCACGCCTGCTGCACCATACGCCGCCCGAGCAACAGGGCCGCTTCTACCGCAGCAGCGGTGCCTTCTTCGACAGGGTAATCGCACGCTACGGCATCCTGCTCAACTGGGTGCTCGACCGCCAGGGCGCAACCTTGCTGGTCGCCATCGGCACGCTGGCACTGACCGTGCTGCTTTATATCTTCATACCCAAGGGCTTCTTCCCGGCGCAGGACACCGGTGTCATTCAGGCCATCACCGAAGCGCCGCAATCGATTTCTTTCTCCGCCATGGCCGAGCGCCAGCAGGCGGTGGCCGATGCGGTGCTGGCCGATCCTGCCGTGGCAAGCCTGTCTTCATTCATCGGCGTTGACGGCAGCAACATCACGCTCAACAGCGGGCGCATGCTGATTAACCTGAAGCCCAAGGATCAGCGCGACGCTGACGCCAGCGGCGTCATCCGTCGCCTGCAAACGCGTCTCGACCAGGTTGGCGGCATCACCACCTACATGCAGCCGGTGCAGGATCTGACCATCGAAGATCGCGTCAGCCGCACGCAATACCAGTTCAGCGTAGAAGACGCCAATCCCGACGAACTTGCCCTGTGGGTACCCAAAATCGTGGAACGCCTGCGCAACGTACCGGAATTGCTCGATGTCGCCAGCGACACTCAGGATCAAGGGCGTGCAGGCCTATATCGACATCGACCGTTCCAGCGCCGGACGGCTCGGCATCACGCCGGCCGCCATCGACAATGCGCTCTATAACGCCTTCGGCCAGCGCCTGATCTCGACTATCTTCACCCAGTCCAACCTTTACCGCGTCGTGCTGGAGGTCAAGCCCGGATTCCAGCAAGGCATTGCCGCACTGGACAGCATTTATGTCGTATCGCCCAGCGGCAACCAAGTACCGCTATCGTCCATCGCCCGCATCACCGAGAAACCGACCCAGCTTGCCATCAACCACATCGGCCAGTTTCCCTCCTCAACCATTTCCTTCAATCTTGCGCCCGGCGTCTCGCTCGGCGAAGCGGTATCCGCCATCGGCAAAGCAAAGGAGCAACTCGACATGCCACTCAGCGTCGAGACCAGCTTCCAGGGTGCGGCGCTGGCCTTTCAGTCATCTCTCAACAACACGCTGCTGCTGATCCTCGCCGCCATCGTCACCATGTACATCGTGCTCGGCGTGCTCTACGAGAGCTACATCCATCCGGTAACCATCCTGTCCACCCTGCCCTCGGCAGCGGTCGGTGCGCTGCTGGCGCTGATGGTGTCGCAGCAACGATCTCGGCATCATCGCCATTATCGGCATCATCCTGCTCATCGGTATCGTCAAGAAAAACGCCATCATGATGATCGACTTTGCGCTCGATGCCGAACGCGAACATGGCAAATCGCCGCGCGATGCGATCTATGAAGCCTGCCTGCTGCGCTTCCGTCCGATCCTGATGACCACGATGTCGGCGTTGCTGGGCGCGCTGCCGCTGATGCTGGGTACCGGCGTCGGCTCCGAACTGCGCCATCCGCTGGGCATCACCATGGTCGGCGGCCTGCTGGTGAGCCAAGTGCTCACCCTGTTTACCACTCCGGTTATCTATCTGGCCTTCGACCGCCTGGCGCGGCGGCTGCGCAACACAATGAACCCTTCTGCCCTGTTCATCAACCGTCCGGTGGCGACGACACTGCTGACATTGGGCGTGGCTTTGGCGGGCATACTGGCATTTACGTTGTTGCCGGTGGCACCGCTGCCGCAAATTGATTTCCCCACCATTTCCGTGCAGGCCTCGCTGCCGGGCGCGAGCCCGGAAACCATGGCCTCCACCGTGGCGACGCCGCTGGAACGTTCGCTCGGCGTGATTGCCGGTGTAACTGAACTGACCTCCAGCAGTTCGCTCGGCAATACCAACATCACCCTGCAATTCGATCTTTCCCGCGACATCGACGGTGCTGCCCGCGACGTGCAGGCCGCCATCAACGCTGCCAGCACACTGCTGCCGACCGGCTTGCCGAGCAACCCAACCTACCGCAAGGTTAATCCGGCCGATGCGCCCATCATGATTTTGGCGCTGACCTCGGCCTCGATGTCGCGCGCCCAGATGTACGACGCTGCCTCAACCATTCTGGCCCAGAAGATTTCCCAGCTCGAAGGCATCGGCCAAGTCACAGTCGGCGGTGCCTCGCTGCCCGCGGTACGCGTCGAACTCAACCCGCCCGCGTTGAACCGGCTGGGTATTGGCGTCGAGGCTGTACGCGCCGCCATCGTCACGACCAACGCCAACCGCCCCAAGGGAGCGGTCGAGGACGACAGCCACCACTGGCAGATACTTGCCGACGACCAAGCCAAAACCGCAGCCGACTATATCCCGGTAATCGTCGCCTATAACAACGGCGCGGCCGTGCGCCTCGGCGATATTGCCAGTGTCGAAGACTCGCAGCAGGATGTCCGCAACGCCGGACTGTTCAACGGCAAACCCGCCGTCATGATGATTCTCCGCCGCCAGCCGGGGGCCAACATCATCGAGACGGTGGATCGCGTACGCGCCCTGATGCCGCAAATGCGTGCCTCCATCCCCGGCGCTATCGATCTCGACGTGGTCATGGATCGCACGCCGACCATCCGCAGTTCGCTGCACGAAGTCGAGCGCACGCTGGCGATGTCCATCGCCCTCGTCGTCATGGTGGTATTTCTGTTCCTGCGCAACGCCAGAGCGGCGTTGATCCCCAGCGTCGTGGTACCGGTGTCGCTGATCGGCACCTTCGCCGTGATGTATCTGGCCGGTTTCAGCTTGAACACGCTGTCGCTGATGGCGCTGACCATCGCCACCGGTTTCGTCGTGGACGATGCGGTGGTCGTGCTGGAGAACGTGTCGCGCCATATCGAAAACGGCGTTACTCCTTACGAGGCCGCATTGCGCGGCGCACGCGAGGTCGGCTTCACGGTATTATCCATGAGCCTGTCGCTGATCGCGGTATTCATCCCCATCCTGCTGATGGGGGGCATTGTCGGGCGCCTGTTCCGCGAGTTTGCCGTTACGCTTTCTGCCGCCATCCTGGTCTCTCTGGTCATGTCGCTGACGACGACGCCGATGATGTGCGCGCGCCTGCTCAAGCCGCGCACCGAGGAAAAACGCGGCTGGTTTTACCACGGCAGCGAGCGGGTATTCGACTACTGTCTGAACAAATATCGCGTTACCCTGGACTGGGCGCTGGCACATGGCCGCATCATGCTGCTGGTGCTGGCAGCCACCGTCGGCTTCAACGTTTACCTCTACATTATCGTGCCGAAGGGGTTCTTTCCGCAGCAGGACGTGGGGCGACTCTCCGGTGGCATCCAGGCCGACCAGAGCATTTCCTTCCAGGCCATGCGTATAAAGCTGGCGAACTACGTGGACATCGTGCAAGCAGATCCGGCGGTGGACAACGTCGTCGGCTTTACCGGCGGCGGCCAGCGCAACTCGGGTTTCATGTTCGTGTCGCTGAAGCCTATTGCCGAACGGAAAATTTCCGCCGACCAGGTCATCGCGCGCCTGCGTCCGAAACTCGCGCTTGAGCCGGGCGCCAGCCTGTTCCTGCAACCGCAGCAGGATATTCGCGTCGGCGGGCGCGCACAGCAATGCCCAATACCAATACACGCTGCAATCCGACAGCATCGACGAACTGCGAACTTGGGAACCGCGCATCCGTCAGGCATTAATCCAACTGCCGCAACTCACCGACGTCAACACCGATGCGCAGGACAAGGGATTGCAAACCAGCCTGGTGATGGACCGTGACGCCGCCGCACGGCTCGGCATTTCGCAAGCGCTGATCGACACCACGCTCAACGATTTGTTTGGCCAGCGCCTGGTATCGACGATCTATGAACCGCTCAACCAATATCGTGTCGTCATGGAAGCCGCGCCGCAATACTGGCAAAGCCCGGAAACATTGAAGGATGTTTTCGTCATCGCGCCCGGCAGGCACTCAGGTGCCGCTGGCTTCGTTTGCCCGTTACGAACCGACATTAACCCCGCTGGCGGTCAACCATCAGGGACAATTCGCGGCATCGACGATTTCCTTCAATCTGCCGGTCGGCGTTTCGCTCTCAGACGCAACGCGGGCCATCAACGATGCCATGCTCAGGATCGGCGTGCCGACCTCGGTGCACGGCAGTTTTCAGGGCACGGCCAAAGCCTTTCAGGACTCGCTCGACAACCAGCCGCTGTTGATCCTGGCCGCAGTGATCGCCGTCTATCTGGTGCTGGGTATCCTCTATGAGAGTCTGATCCACCCGCTGACCATCCTGTCCACACTGCCTTCAGCCGGTGTCGGCGCCATTCTGGCATTGCTCGCCTTTGGCTCCGAGTTTTCCATCATCGCCCTGATTGGCGTCATTCTGCTCATCGGTATCGTCAAGAAAAATGCCATCATGATGATCGACTTCGCCCTCGACGCCGAACGAAATGAAGGCCTATCGCCGCGCGATGCGATCCACCGCGCCTGCCTGTTGCGCTTCCGCCCGATCATGATGACCACCATGGCGGCGCTGTTCGGTGCCATACCTCTGGCCATAGGTTTTTCCGACGGCTCTGAATTCCGGCGTCCGCTGGGTATTGCCATTGTCGGAGGACTTGATTCTAAGCCAGCTATTGACGCTGTACACGACGCCTGTAGTCTATCTCTATCTCGACCGTTTCCGGTCGTGGTGTTTGAGAATTCGGCCGCAGCGCCATTCCGTACTTTCTGCCACGACATGAGCGATTATATTTTCAATATAAAACCAGAAGAATTCATATTGTGGGAGCGGCTTCAGCCGCGATTGACATGCTATTCACTGCACGGTTTATCGCGGCTGAAGCCGCTCCCACAAACACAGCACTCTTGCATGAAAATTGATGTAAAAGGATGTTTATCATGAAGACGTTTGCAATTTTATTTTCCCTGCTGATGCTGACCGGCTGCATGCTAGGCCCGGATTACCGCAAGCCCGATGTCAGCACACCCGCAGCCTACAAAGAAGCCAAGGGCTGGAAGACAGCCGAGCCTATGGATAACACCCCGCGCGGGCATTGGTGGGAAATCTACGGCGATGCGGATTTGAATGCGTTGGTGTCGCAGGTTGAAATATCCAACCAGAACGTTCTCGCCGCCTCCGCTTCGTACCGGCAGGCGCAAGCTCTACTGGGCGTAGCGCAGGGCAGCTATTTTCCCACTGTGACTGCGGCCGTGTCGGGCAGCCGTGGCGCAATAGGCAGCGCGGGAACAGCAGCAGCGGGCTCTCCGATCCATACCGTTGTGCGCCCGACTTTGAACGCCAGTTGGGAGCCTGATCTCTGGGGGCAAATCGGACGCAATGTCGAAGCCAGTTCAGCCTCGGCCCAAGCCAGTAGCGCAGATCTCAGGAATGCGCTGCTGTCCGCTCAGGCAACGCTGGTGCAGTCTTATTTCCAACTGCGCGTCGACGATGCCGAAAAACAGATGCTCGAAGACACCAGCCTCGCCTACGAACGTTCGTTGAAAATCACCCGCAACCAATATGAAGCCGGTATCGTGGGGCGCGTCGACGTCGCCCAGGCCGAAACACAGCTGGAAACGACCAAGGCACAGGCTATCGACCTCGGTGTGCAGCGGGCGCAATTGGAACATGCCATCGCCGTACTGATCGGCAAGGCACCGGCAGATTTTCAGATCAAGCCGACGAACGCCCTGCCCTCGCTGCCGCCAGTTCCCTCCGCACTACCTTCCGCGCTGCTGGAACGAAGACCTGACATTGCGGCTACCGAGCGGCATATGGCGGCAAGCAACGCCCAAATCGGCGTAGCGCAAGCCGCATTTTTTCCAGCGCTAACATTAACCGGCACTTACGGCTACCAAGAGTTCCAGCTTCTCGCAACTGTTCACGGCACCCAACAGCTTCTGGTCGCTCGGCCCATCTTTGGCGGTGACCCTGTTCAATGGCGGCGCGCTCTCGGCGCAGAAGAGAGCCGCAGTTGCCGTATATGACAATAGCGTCGCCGCGTATCGTCAGACCGTACTCGCGGCGTTTCAGGAAGTCGAAGACAATCTCGCAACCCTGCATCAACTCGCAGATGAGGCCACCGTGCAACAAGCTGCGGTGAAGTCCTCCAGCGAAGCCGAGGAACTGACCAGAAATCAGTATCTGGCCGGCACCGTTAGCTACCTGAATGTCGTCGTAACACAGGCATCGGCACTGAACGCAAAAAACAGCAGCATCAACATTGCCGGTCGCAGATTAATTGCCAATGCGGCACTGATCAAAGCGTTGGGTGGAGATTGGCAGCAGGATGCAAAGTAAAAGCTTGCATAGCTTTCGTAGGTTGGGTTAGCAGTTTCACCGCGTAACCCAACAGCCTTTTTTGTAATGTTGGGTTACGCGAAAAAGCCGCTAACCCAACCTACAACATCCCGCTACTGTAGCAGAAGCGTTTTTGTAGGGTGGGCTTTGCCCACCATGTCGGGCAAAGCCCGACCTACATTTGGTTCCGGATCGTCCGGCTTAGGTTACCTCCAATTTATTTCTCTAAGCAGCCGCCTGCGCCAACTCGCGCACCGTCTGCGCAATGGTTTCCGCCCAATGCCGCACCGTAGCACCGTCTTCGCCTTCAACCATAACGCGTAATAGCGGCTCGGTACCGGAAGGCCGTAGTAGCACGCGCCCCCTGCCACCAAGTGCCGTTTCGGCAGCAGATACCGCCTCGCGAACGCTGGGGTGCGCCATAAAATTCATGCCCTTGACCACTCGCACGTTGACCAGTACCTGTGGATACATGTTCAAGCCAACCATGGCTTGTGCCAGTGTCTGCTGGCTGGCGCGTAATGCATGCAATACTTGCAATGCCGAGATGATGCCATCGCCCGTGGTGTGCCGATCAAGACAGATGATGTGCCCGGAATTTTCCCCGCCCAGTTGCCAGCCGTTCTGCTGCAATAACTCCATCACGTAACGGTCGCCCACCTTGGCGCGCGCAAACGGCACGCCGAGGCGCTGTATGGCGTGTTCGAAGGCGAGATTGGTCATCAGCGTACCCACCACGCCACCATTGAGCAAACCCTGCGCCTGGCGATGCTTGGCAATGACGTACATCAACTGGTCGCCATCGTACAAAATTCCGTCCGCATCCACCATCACCAGGCGGTCACCGTCGCCATCCAGCGCGATGCCCAGGTCGTGCGTGATGCTCCTTGACTGCCTTTTGCAAATTGGCCGGTGCAGTCGCACCGTAACCGTCGTTGATATTTTTGCCATCCGGCTGCACGCCGATGGCAATCACATCCGCACCGAGCTCATGGAATACATGACGCGCAATGTGATAGGCTGCGCCGTGCGCGCAATCCACCACCAGCTTTAGTTCGCGCAGATCGAGATCGTAAGGAAAGCTGCTTTTGCAGAATTCGATATAGCGTCCCGCCGCATCGTCGATGCGCTTGGCCTTGCCCAGACTGGCCGATGGCATAGTCACGATGGGATGATCCAGACCGGCTTCGATGGCAAGCTCGGTTTCGTCCGGCAGTTTGCTGCCCTTGCTGGAAAAAAACTTGATGCCGTTGTCCTCGAACGGATTGTGCGAGGCGGAAATGACGATGCCCGCCTGCAAACGCAATGCGCGGGTCAGATAGGCCACCGCCGGGGTCGGCACCGGCCCGGCCAGATACACGTCCACCCCGGCGGCAATCAGCCCGGCCTGCAACGCCGATTCCAGCATATAGCCGGAGATGCGCGTGTCCTTGCCGATCAGTACGCCCGGACGCTCGCCCTGCGCCAGATGCCAGTCTGCGGAAGCCAGCACCTTGCCGGCGGAATAGCCGAGATGCATTACAAATTCCGGCGTGATGGGATACTCCCCTACTTTGCCGCGCACGCCGTCTGTACCAAAATATTTTCTGCTCAATTTGTTACTCCATTTAACTTAAAACAAGGACTGGTCACGGATAAAATCAAGCCCTTAATCGTGTTGATTTTTACACGAACGTCCCATAAAGACCCGAAGGCGACCTTCGCGTTTACACAAAGCAGACCGTCAACGTTAAATTGAACGTCTTTCTATTTCTTCAGCAAAGCAAATACGGCTACAAGTAGCAGAGCACCAAGGAGCCACTTGATTACCGTCAGATTCTTGTTCAGTTGATGCAGCAAATCAAGAATCCCACTTGATCCCCCTATGCCCATATCTATCTTTCTTACTTCATTAGTGAGGTCTTCCAAACGGACATCAACAGTTTCCACCGCCTGTTCTACCTTGCTGATGGCATAGACAACATCGTCCTTGTCGGTACTATCCATGATCCTGTCACTCCCTCGTTAAAAATGAATAGCTGTTATTGCGGAACCAGCACGACTTGACCAAACTGCGGCTTGTAGAGAAGTATGCGCTCAAACGGCGATTTTTCGAGTACTTCTCCAACCGACCATTGTAAATCTTGATCTTGCGCGGAGTCCATAAAGTCCACTATAAGCAGTAGCCAGTAGGAATCGCAGAGCTGGTATTCGCGCAGCCTCTTGGTCTTTTCAGTGACGAGCACGCGAAGGCGTTCGAGCGAGAGAGTAGGAACAGAGTAGCCTTGGACGGGGCGCCATTTTGCGTCTGCGTACTCTTTCTGGTTGTGAAACAGGAAGCCTAACTCTGGCACATGCTTAAACAGCATGCGGCTTACCTGCCCAGATGGTAAGTCTTCTATCTTCGTTGCGATAGTGGCGAGCGCCAAAGCAACTGGTTCCAGCTCCTGAATTGGATACTCTGGGTTGAAGCCCACCGACAGTTCGATACGCTTCCCACCTGAAGCACGATGCAGAGCCTGAGCGCGTTCAAGAATTTGTAGCCTACGCGCCCGTTGTACTTGTTCACTCGTATCATCAGCGCCACTTGTAAGGTAAAGGTTGGCGATCTCAACGCCAATGGTCTGCGAGCTACGCAAGATTACATCAGGTTTGTCTGTGTAAACAATTTCCCCTTCGGGCACTTCGTAGTGCGATCGGAACAATTCAAAGTAGTTCCGTTCAATGGTTTGATTACTCGGGCGGCTCATGTTTGACGGTTATGCATAATAGTACGGGCGAGTGCTATTGTCTTCTTTTGGGGAAAAATGCGAGCGGCTGGTTATGGCACAAAGAGGACTTTATAGATCCAAGCCAGCGTAGCCCGGATGAAATGCAATGGAATCCGGGATTCAAAGCACACCGATAATTGTTGCGACATTCACCGCGCACTGACAAGCGCTCCCGGATTTCGCTACACTTCATCCAGGCTACGAGATTGAATGTCGCATAATGGCACAAAGAGGACTTTATAGATCCAAGTGTGATCATGCCACGATTGGGTAGGGCAACAGATTCAGGTTTTCGATGTATCGAAAATGCCGTTGATTCTTGCTGACCAATGGTATGCCTTGGCTCAATGCGGTGGCTGCAATCAAGCCGTCGGCCATTGCGATTCCGTGGCTAAGACGATAATGGTCAAACAGCATTACTGCGATTCGGGAAATTTCCGGAGTCAACTCCAGTTCGGAAAATTGGCGTACTGTCGTTTGGGTCAAAGTCCATTCGCGCGAATTTCGGCAACCGGCAAGGAGTTCCAAGCGGGTAATGGTCGAGATAGCCAGAACATGCTGTGCCGCACTCTTGCCAAGGAATTCTTTGGCTTGCGCATCACCCCTTGCTCCATCAATAATGATGTCGCTATCAATCAGCAGCATGACGGCCTTCCCATTCACTTTGGCGCAAGGCTTGGACGTAAGCGGTGCTATCGTTCATTTCTGGACGATCAGCCCACATCCCGAAGAAGGGGGTTTGCAAGTCGAGTTCTGTATGTTCTGTTAAGACAGATTTGGCTTCGGAACGAGACAGAAGAAACTCAACAAAGTCTGAAAGCTCTTCCTGTTTTTCTTTTGGTAGTGCGGTAGCGCGCTGTAATACTTCTGCAAGCGTCATGATGCGACTCCTTAATGCAATGCGATTCCGAAATTATCAGTGCTTGTTCATCCAGATTAAGATTGTAACCAAATTGCGCCACTAACGCGAAGCGTGCGTCGCTTTGGGCTTGCAGAGACAAGCCCCGCACGAGCACTACTTTCAGCAAGGTATCCTAGCGCGGCTTGGCACCGGGAGCCAGTGCTTTGTACAAGCTCCCACGACCAAGATCGGCGACTGGCTCAGAATAGAATAAAAAACTTTTTCCTTTTCTTATAAGCCAATGTCCAAGTGCCTATAGTGAATGCCCATGCAATGAACTTTGCAATGGGTGAGTTAAAAAAAAGCATGTCCAGTTGCAGCAACAGGGTGAATGCGGTAATGTTAACTGCGATCATCGCATAAATGATCGATTGCGGCAGCTTGAGCATAGCGTAATCTCCTTTATTAGATCCCTTGCTGATAATCTCATGCGAGCCGTAGGGTGGCCTCTGAAAGCGGAATTTAACGAGTTAGTCCCGCATAGATGAGAGTACTTTTTCAGGTAAACATTTAACATGGTCCACCACCATGTAGTTCATTGCGCCAAATATTCTGAGACACATACTGGTCTGCGCCTGGATCAAGACTGATGCAATAGGTATGGATGCCGTTACGCTTGGCATCTTCGACCGATTTTTTAGTGTCATCGTGCAAGTATTTCCGGTCGGGAGCGTCAACGTCTGATGGCTCGCCGTCAGTCATGATAAGCAATAATTTCTTGCTGGATTTCTGATTGTTGAGGTGGTAGGTCGCGTGGCGTATCGCTGCCCCCATGCGGGTGCCGCGTTGGCCCTTCATGCCCGCGATTCTGGCTTTCGCAACCTCATCGTAGGGCTGATCGAAATCCTTTAAGCGGAAATATTCGACAAAGTGGCGGCTGTCGGAATAGAAACCGTGGATCGCAAACGGATCTCCGACTGGCTGCAATAGCTTCCGCAAACAGAACGCTGACTTGTTGGGTAAGTTGCAGCGCAGTGTGCTTGCGCTCCTGAATCATTTGTTCATCGATCTGGAAAGATCCAGCAGCATCAGCACCGAGATGTCGCGAGTTTTTCGTACCGAACGCATCATGATCCGGGGGTCCGGCGGCATCCCTTGGCTGATATCGATGCGGGCGCGGATGGCGGCATTGATATCTATTTCGTCTCCCTCTTCGAGTTTTCTGGTGCGGTGGGCTGCCCCATCGCGGATGGCACGGAGAATAGCCTTCATGCGCGATATAAGATGCTGGTTCTCCGCGATAATGTTGTCGATGATTTTCAGATCTCCGGTCTCGGGGTCACTTTCCCTTAATGTCACCCAGGCTTGGTCCTCGCTCCGGCTTCGGTAATTCCATTCCGGATAGAAGTAGGTTGCAAAACTGGCTTTCCGTTTGCCGATTCGTCGGGTGTTGGCACTGGGTGATTTTTAAGGATCTTTGTCACCTTCCTCAATTCCTACGATAGACTTTGGATCTGAAGAAAGGGCTGAATAGTTCCAGCGGAACGCTTTGACGCCTCCATAAATAGCGGTTGTCGTCACGGTATGGGTGCACTTAGCGTATCCGTATGGATATTGAATTTGATTTTCTTTTCCCGAAATGAGTCCGCAAGTTTGATGCCTATGTCTCGGGAAATTTGTTCGTCCTCCAGATCGTCGGCTGAGCTGAATAGCGCCCGCCCTTGTTTGATCCAAGAGTCGTCATCCTGATAACTATCATCCAACAATGCGCGGGCCAGGCGATTGAGATAATCCCGGCGGTCTGGTTGTCCTGAGGGGTGGCCGTATGCAGCATGGCCCAGAGATGTTTCAAACCGGGAAATTCGCGGATAGCCAATGTTTCCACGCGCGCATCCTCGATCACGGAAATCATGGCGATTTGCCATTTGTCGAGTGACCGTGCGGAGAGATGTTGCTTGGTGTAAATGATGTGCGCTGCGGCATGCGTGGCGGCTGCACGATAGATCTTCCGTCCCGTAATTCGCCTGATTTCTTCCGGCGTGCTATCGTAAAAAACATTGGGCAAATTGACCACGTAATATTCAATAAACGGCCTATTTATTTCATCTCCAACGGCATCAATGGCACCCTGCTTGATAACGAATTCGCAGTTCCACAAAGCTCGCAGATATATCCTGAGATGGCGCTGAACATCGGTGAAGCTGGCTTTTTCGCGCGCATCGTCCAGAGCATCTTTGGGTGGCGGGGCGAAATAATTTTTCAGCTCGCAGGCAAGCCGATTGAAAGTGGTTCCTTCATGACTAGCCAAAATACGTAGTCACCGCTGCCTCAAGAGCTTCACGCATATCCAAGTCATCGGTGATCGGTGACACCAAGGCAACACGGCAAGCTCTTTTCGGTTCGACATGTCTGGCAATAAGGTTGCCCGCATAGACCAGCATCCGCGTGGATATCCCTTCATCCAGGCCATGGCCTTTGAGGTTTCGCGCCATTTTCGCAATGGAAACCAGCCTTCCCGCGATATCCTGCGAAACGCCGGTCTCATGGGAAACGATCTCTTGTTCGATCCCATGCTCGGGATAATTAAAATCGAGCGCACCGAAACGCTGCTTGGTAGATTGCTTCAGATCCTTCATCACGCTTTGATAGCCGGGGTTGTAGGAGATCACGAGCTGGAAATCAGCATGGGCTTGCACCAGCTCACTGGTCTTTTCTAAGGGCAGCACTCTGCGGTTATCGGTGAGAGGATGGATCACCACGGTCGTATCTTGGCGCGCTTCCACCACCTCATCCAGATAGCAAATCGCACCGAAACGAGCCGCGAGGGCTAAAGGTCCATCCTGCCAGCGCGTGCCATTGGCATCGAGCAGGAAACGGCCAACTAAATCAGAAGCGGTCATATCTTCGTTGCAGGCGACGGTAATCAACGGCTTTTGAAGTTTCCAGGCCATATACTCGATGAACCGTGTTTTGCCGCAGCCTGTCGGGCCTTTAAGCATCATGGGCATGCGCTCAGAATAGGCTGCCTCATAAATAGCGACTTCGTCCGCTACGACGCGGTAGTAGGGCTCGCTATCGATCCGGTATTGGCTGATGATGTCTTTCATTACTATTCCTCTTTACAATTTTTTAGGGAAACGCAGATTAAATCCGTTCGTGGTGAGCTTGTCGAACCATGATCGGATTTAATCTAAAATAATCAGTTCGTTCCACCAACCCTTCGACAAGCTCAGGGCGAACGGGTGAATTAATCAGCGTTTCCTTAGAGACACCCATTAGCATTTCAAGTATCCACCGCCTGCCAAACTTTCAGTGCATCGATAGTCGCCCGCACGTCATGCACGCGTACAATTTTCACTCCGCGCTGTACTGCCAGCAACGCCGCTGCCACGCTGGCATAATCCCGATGCACCACATCCTGTCCGGTAATCGTTCCCAGCATCGATTTGCGCGACAGCCCGGCCAGCACCGGCACGTCCAATTCATTGAATGCATCCAAGCCACGCAACAAAACGAGATTATGCACCAGCGTCTTGCCAAAACCAAAACCCGGATCCACCACGATGCGTTCTCGCGCTATGCCCGCAGCTTCGACAGCCGCGACACGCACACGTAAAAATTGCAGCACCTCCGCCACGACATCCTGATACTGCGGCTGTTCCTGCATGGTCTGCGGATTACCCTGCTTGTGCATCAAGCATACTGCCGCCTCGCTCGCCACCACGGCGGACAAGGTCGCAGCTTGTTGCAGCGCATCGATGTCATTGACCATGCTCGCCCCGGCAGCCAGCGCCGCTCGCATCACTGCGGCTTTACAGGTATCTATGGAAAGGGGAACGGGCGCACCGCGCAAGCCCTCGATCACCGGCATCACGCGATCCATTTCTTCTTGCACACTCACCGGCAATGCGCCGGGACGCGTGGACTCGCCGCCAATATCGAGGATATCTGCGCCTTCATGGATCAATTGATGTGCATGGGCAAGAGCAACTTCGCGATGCAAATGTCGCCCGCCATCAGAAAAAGAATCGGGGGTGACGTTGACGATGCCCATGACTAATGGGCGGGACAGGTCGAAGTGGAATTTGCCGCAGTGGAAGAGCATTCTAGCTGGTAGCCGGTAGCTTGTAGTTTGTAGTAAAGCCGGGGTGGCTACCCGCTACAAGCTACCGGCTACCAGCTTATTCGGCTACAAGCTGCTTGGCTGAGTAGGCGTAACAGCCGGAGCCGGAGGAGGAACAGAATCCTGCGGCGGCTGAGCGCTCTGACTCGGTTGGGCGGGCTTGGGTGCGCGTGGCGGTTTACCGGCCATGATGTCGTCGAGTTGCTCTGCATCCAGCGTCTCCCATTCCAGAAGAGCGTGCGCCATCGCCTCGATCTTGTCGCTGTTCTCTTCGATCAATTTGCGTGCCAAATCGTATTGCTGATCGATGATACGGCGAATTTCTTCATCCACCTTCTGCATGGTCGCTTCCGAAACATTCTTGTGCGTGGTCACAGAGCGACCAAGAAAAACCTCTCCTTCGTTCTCGCCATAGACCATGGTGCCCAAGGCTTCAGACATGCCCCATTGGGTCACCATGCGCCGCGCCATGTCGGTGGCGCGTTCGAAATCGTTGGAAGCGCCGGTCGTCATCTGGTGCATGAAAATTTCTTCCGCGATGCGCCCGCCGAACAGCACGGCTATCGTATCCAGAATGCGGTTCTTGTCCATGCTGTAGCGGTCTTCTTTCGGCAGTTGCATGGTCAGCCCAAGCGCGCGTCCGCGCGGAATGATGGTAACCTTGTGCACCGGATCGGTCTTGGGCAACAGCTTGGCTACCACCGCGTGACCGGATTCGTGATAGGCGGTGTTGCGGCGCTCTTCTTCCGGCATGATCATGGTGCGGCGTTCCGTACCCATCATGATCTTGTCTTTGGCCGCTTCGAAATCATCCATCTCGACGAAGCGCTTGCCGCGCCGCGCGGCGAACAGCGCCGCTTCGTTCACCAGATTAGCCAGATCGGCACCGGACATACCGGGCGTGCCGCGCGCCAGAATATCGGCCTTCACATCAGCGGCAACCGGCACCTTGCGCATATGCACCATGATAATCTGCTCGCGACCACGGATGTCCGGCAACGGCACCACGACCTGGCGGTCGAAACGACCCGGGCGCAGTAGCGCAGGGTCGAGCACGTCGGGACGGTTAGTCGCGGCAATCACAATCACGCCGCTGGCACCTTCAAAGCCATCCATTTCTACCAGCAAGGCATTCAACGTTTGCTCGCGCTCGTCGTTGCCGCCGCCCATGCCGGCACCGCGCTGACGACCGACCGCATCAATTTCGTCGATGAACACGATACATGGAGCCTGCTTCTTGGCCTGCTCGAACATGTCGCGCACGCGAGCCGCGCCGACGCCGACAAACATTTCCACGAAATCGGAACCCGAGATCGAGAAGAAAGGCACCTTGGCTTCACCGGCAATCGCCTTTGCCAGCAAAGTTTTTCCGGTACCGGGGCTGCCTACCAGCAGCACACCGCGCGGAATACGTCCGCCCAGATTCTGAAACTTGGTAGGATCACGCAGAAAATCCACTAGTTCGGATACTTCTTCTTTGGCTTCATCGCAACCTGCGACATCGGCAAACGTGTAGCGTTCCTTGCCTTCATCCAGCATACGCGCACGCGACTTGCCGAACGAAAACGCGCCGCCCTTGCCGCCGCCCTGCATCTGGCGCATGAAGAAAACCCAGACCCCGATCAACAGCAGCATGGGGAACCATGACACCAGAATGTTCATCAGCATCGACGGCTCTTCTTCCGGCTTGGCTTCGATCTTGACGCCGTTCTTGATCAGGTCGGACACCAGCCATAAATCCTGCGGCGCATAGCTGCTGATATGCTTGCCATCATTGGTCAGCGCTTTCAGCGTGCGCCCTTCAATGGTCACCTTGGAGATATGTCCCTGCCTGACTTCTTCCAGAAACTGCGAATAGTCCATCTGTGCCTGTCCGGTTGCGGACTGATGCGTGTTGAACTGGTTGAATACGGTCATCAGCACCAAGGCCACAACCAGCCAAATACCGATACTCTTAAATAAATTGTTCAAAATTACTCCCTGCTGGCATCCCAAACTGCTCCATGAAATCGTATTAGACTACTTCCTGCCGGATTACTCAAGTTTTACCCACATTTTCCAACTCAAGAGCGCCCCTCAAAAATCCGGGGTTTCAAGCCCGACAAGCCGCGACCAACAGAGAACAAGCGCATATATTTGATATACAAGAAGTAATTTTTACAAGCCACGCGGTATGGCAACAAAAATTGAATTCTAGCGGGTTCCTCAAAAATATTACCGTTCGCTACAACACTGATATTGGGTGCCATACCGAAAATTACAAGATGCCTGATTCCGGTTTCGCTGCCGCCCAAGCATGTTGAACATGATACTTGGTCTTCACAAATAAATTGTGGATACCTCCGCGTGCATGCGCATGTGCTTTGCGCACAGCTTGTCGCGCATCTTGGGAGGATTTGTCATGGTGTTTTTATCCGAAAAATTAGGGGGTGCCATAATTTTCCCTCGAACAAAAACAAGGCATTGCAGAATAGGTGCCAGATTGTACACCCTGAAGGGGCATTTGCAGGCACGATTTTAGGATACCTGTTAGTTAGCTACATGCAACACCCTACATCTCGATTCAGATTCCGCATAAAAATTCCGCATAAAAAACTTGACGTGTGCATTTTTTACACATACACTGCTGCACAGTAAGTTAATTTTTAGTCGCCATTAATCCCGTTACGCCTTTTAATTACTCCTTTTTAAAAATTTTTCAGATGCAAATTAATAAGGTTGAAAACATCGCAAATGATAATGCGCGGATAAAGGTTTGGGATTTGCCCATCCGTTTGTTCCACTGGTCATTGGTCGCTGGGTTCATTACGGCATATTTGTCTGCCAGGTATCGCGCAGAAAATTTGCATGTCATGGTTGGTTATGTACTATGCATCCTTCTGCTGGCTCGTGTGCTCTGGGGTTTCGTTGGCAGCAAATTTGCTCGCTTCGATACTTTTATTTTTTCTCCGCAAGAGACGTTGAATTATTTGCGTGGCATGTTGCAGGGTAATCCCCGGCACTATTTTGGGCATAACCCGGCAGGCGCATTGATGGTGTTCACTTTGCTCCTGTTATTGGCCATGATTTTTATGACAGGGCTGCTTACGTTGGCGGTTATCGACTTTGAAGGACCTTTGCTCGGCATCGCCAATTATTTCGATGACGCGGCGAGTTATGCTTTACGCCATATTCATGGGCTTCTGACCAATGTTGGATTGGCGCTGATTTCTCTTCATTTAATTGGGGTGGCATGGGGCAGCATACAACATAAAGAAAATCTTGTTCGGGCAATGGTCACCGGCAATAAAATTCAACCATCGCTCGCTGAATCCGATTCAAAAAACTGACTTAAGATAACCACAGAGGAGTAGCGCATGAAATGTAGTATTAAATTGCGTAGGTTGACCGCTGGTATTTGTTTGGCTGTGCTATCAGGGATGGCATGCGCCGAGGATGCCGGGTTAAATCTCGCACTGCCGCCAAGCGGTTCCAATGCCAGAGATTTGCAATCTTATATTTTGGCATCCAATGATTTTGCATCGTCATCCAATGCGATGAGGAATCTTGACTCAACCAAGCCCAATCCGGCGTTTAAGGAGCCTTGGATTTCCGGTAGCAAAGTTCACGAATATCTTGGCTTGGGAACGATTTTGTCAGTCATTGCGACGACATTGACGGCACCGGATGGTGAATGCGAATCAAATTGCGCTAGCCAACAATCCAAAACCTCGGGCACCCACCAATCTTTGGGGCGTGCCACACGCGCTTTGGCACTTTCCACTGTGGTAACCGGGCTGATGTTTCATTGGGACGACATGCATCTGTTTGAAGATGGCTTGAAAGATCCCGATACCCAGCACTGGCTTCTGGGCGGCGCAGGCGCACTCATCTTGGCCAATGCGGTAAGCAAAGCCCCCGCGCGCAGCCATTCCGGTCAAGCGGAATTGGGCGCTGGCATGATGCTGGTCGCTGTTAAATTGACTTGGTAATTGGGGAAATTTGAGATGAATTTTAGAAATATTTTGTTGCTCTGTATGTTATCACTTACCTCGTCATTGGCTTGGGCCAGCCCTGCCAGCGATGCGGCATTTGCCCAGTACAAAGCTGACGGAGCATCCTCCTTTTCAGCCGAGCATGGCAAACAGGGATGGACCAAGGAGGTAGTCAGCAAAGAAGGAGAAAAGCGTTCCTGTACGACCTGCCATGATCCGGATACAACCAAACCGGGCAAGCATGCGACCACAAAAAAGGTAATCGAACCCATGGCCGTGAGCGTTAATCCCGAACGTTTTACCGATCTGAAGAAAATTGAAAAATGGTTCAAGCGGAATTGCGAATGGGCGTGGGGACGCGAGTGTACAGCGCAGGAAAAAGGGGATTTTCTCAAATTCCTGATCGGCACCAACTAGGAGAAATTGATGATACCAAGCAAATTTAAATTCGCCGCCCTGCTGGCGGGCGTGTTGACAATCAATTGCGGCTACGCAAACGCGGAAGAAGATTTTACCCAATGGCTGCTTAATTTTAATCGCACCAAAGAGGTGAAACCCGTCACCAATAAAACCTATAAAGAAGAATGCGGTTCCTGCCATTTCGCGTATCAGCCGGGGCTGTTGACTAGCCAATCCTGGGAAAAATTATTGACAGCGCAAGCGCTGCATAACCATTTTGGCGAAGTAGCCGACCTCGACAAGGATACGTTGCAGGCCATCCGTGACTACGCACTTGAGAATGCGGCGGATAAGTCTTATTACAAACGTTCAAAAAAGATTACTGTTTCTACGGAAGGCATGGAAGCCCCGTTGCGTATCACCGATGTGCGCTACATCAAACGCAAACACCATAGCATCCCCGAAAACATGATCAAGGGGAACAAGGATGTCAAATCGCTAAGTTATTGTAATGCATGCCACACTCAGGCCGAGAACGGGAATTACGATAATGATACGGTATCCATCCCGAATTATCCGGGGTTTTGAAACAAACAATTTATTAGAATCGATCGTCGCAAACTAACCCCTCCAAACCTCCCCTTGTCAGGGGAGGCTTAAAGGCTTCCCCCCTGACAAGGGGGGACTGAGGGGGGTTGGCTTTTGGTGTTACATGGTACTAGTTCTGTTTTTCTTTATCTTTGTTCTTTTTTATTTCGCGGGCATTAATTTCAGCAAGTCTTTCTCGCCATTCTGCCAGTTGCTCGGCCTCAATTTCAAGCTGTATTGCTAACGCTTCTAACGGGATCAACTTATGATCATCAAGTCTTCGTCCCAGCTTGCCACCCATTCGCGAAAGCAAATGCTCAGCTTGAGATTTAGTTAATTTTTTAGCCTTTAACAAATACTCTTCTGATGGTTCTCTCTTCGCCATGTTTTTAGAACAACTATAAATATTGGGGCAATAATATTACGCCTTCCCAATCCAAGTGTACAAAGAAAATTGTTTCATAATTATTTCTGTTCACTGCGGCGCAACCCGCACATATTTCCTAATCATGGTTCTGACAGCCTGCTCATTCCATCACCAATAGTTTGTTTGACGCACACTGATTTAATATTGCTGTAACAAATTGTTGCTAGTTTAATC
Organism: uncultured beta proteobacterium; assembly: GCA_963714805.1. Classification (GTDB taxonomy): domain Bacteria; phylum Pseudomonadota; class Gammaproteobacteria; order Burkholderiales; family Gallionellaceae; genus CAIQPV01. The sequence goes on from CAVQPO010000001.1 coordinate 25,281, forward strand.
ACTTTACATATAAGGGCTGCCATCATGGGGCAAGAACTGAGACCGATGTACGGGGAGCTAGTCATCCCTTTCGACTATAAAGAGCAATCAAATATATTGGATGAAGTTAGAGCGATGGAAGAGCAAAAACATTCAATGATTGAAGAGGCTGCCTATTTCCTGTCGGAAAAAAGAGGATTTAAACCTGGTCAAGAGTTAGAAGATTGGCTTCAAGCTAAAGCACAAATATTGAAATAATTCTTCTCAAGCCTAGCTCCGCACAACAACCTAATCAAGTGCCACCGTTGCATTTACCGGAATGCTGCTGACTGCTGGCGGAGAATGGGTGGACGTAGCCAATTAGGAGATTACTATGTCCGACATTGCCGAAAGATCTCTGCACACACGCATCGCCCGCTCGGTCGAGGCTATCAGACGCTCATTTGTCGACAACCTGTTCTATGTCACTGTCAGAACCTTTGACAACGCCACCTCCCTGGACCATTACACTGCTCTGGCCTACACCATCCGCGACCGCCTGTTGGCACGAGTCGTCGCAACGGACGAAAACTACAAGCGCCGGGAAGTAAAGACGGTGGCCTATATGTCCGCCGAATACCTCCTCGGCCCCCATCTTGGGAACAATCTACACAACTTAGGTCTTTGGGACAACGTGCGTCAGGCCATGAACGAACTGGGTCTGAACCTGGAAACCATCCTGGAAGCCGAGGAGGAACCGGGACTCGGTAACGGTGGCCTCGGTCGCCTCGCGGCCTGTTACATGGACTCTCTGGCGACGCTGGAAATCCCTGCCATCGGCTATGGCATACGCTACGAATACGGAATTTTCGAGCAAGCCATCAAGGATGGCTGGCAGGTGGAAGTCGCCGACGCGTGGCTACGCAACGGCAATCCTTGGGAACTGCCGAGGCAGTTGCGCTATCCGGTGAAATTCGGCGGAGGAATCGAGCATTACCGTGACGACGAGGGCCGCCAGCGCAACCGCTGGGTGCCTGAGTCCATCATCTATGGCGTCGCCTATGACACGCCCATTCTGGGCTACGGCGTGCTCAACGTAAACTTGCTGCGCCTGTGGAAGTCTGAGGCCCGCGAATCCTTCGACTTGCAGGCCTTCAATACCGGAGACTTCTATGGTGCCGTCGATCACATGATCGAGGCCCAGAACATCAGCAAAGTTCTCTATCCCAACGACGAACCGGAGGCCGGTAAATCCCTGCGCCTGCGCCAGCAGTATTTTTTCGTTTCCTGTTCTCTGCAAGACATGATACGCATGACATTGAGCGGCAAAGGCAGCCTGGATCATTTCCCTGACAGATTCGTGGTTCAGCTCAACGACACCCACCCCGCCATTGCCATTGCCGAATTCATGCGCCTGCTTATGGACGAGCACCAGATGGAATGGGATCGAGCTTGGGCTCTCACCCAGCGAAGTTTCGCCTATACCAACCATACCCTGCTACCGGAAGCGCTGGAAACTTGGCCTCTGGAGCTATTCCAGCGCATTCTGCCGCGCCATATCGACATCATTTACGAGATCAACAGCCGTTTTCTGGATGACGTGCGCATCCGCTTCATTGACGATGTCGCCCGCTTGGCCCGTATGTCGTTGATCGACGATAGCGCAGGAGACGGAGCTCGCCGAGTGCGCATGGCCAACTTGGCCTGCGTCGGCAGCATGGCCATCAATGGTGTCGCGGCAATGCATAGCGAACTGCTCAAGCAAACCGTGCTGAAGGACTTCTATGAAATGTGGCCGGAGAAGTTTCAGAACAAGACGAATGGTGTTACGCCGCGTCGCTTCATCGCTCTAGCCAACCCGACACAGGCGGCCCTTTTCGATGAGATCATCGGCGGGGACTGGCTGCGCAATCTGGATAAACTGCGCCAGTTGGAACAATATGCCGACAACAGTGACTTTCTGACCCGTTGGAGTGGGCTCAAGCGCATAGCCAAGGAACGTCTGGCGAACCACATTCATCAGAGTTGCGATATCAGTCTGAACCCGGACACGCTTTTCGATATTCAGGTCAAGCGCATCCACGAATACAAACGCCAGCATCTTAATGTGCTTCACATCGTCAGCCTCTACCATCGCCTGAAGCAAAACCCGTCGCTGGACATCACACCGCGCACCTTCATCTTTGGCGGCAAGGCTGCGCCCGGCTATCACATGGCTAAGTTGATAATCAAACTCATCAACTCGGTGGCCGATGTAATCAACCGTGACCCACAGGTCAACAAGGTATTGAAGGTAGTGTTTATACCCGATTTCAGCGTCAAAACCGGTCAGCATATTTATCCTGCGGCCGATCTCTCGGAGCAGATATCTACCGCCGGCAAGGAAGCGTCCGGCACCGGTAACATGAAGTTCACTATGAATGGCGCGCTGACTATCGGTACTCTGGATGGTGCCAACCTGGAAATCCGCGATGCGGTGGGCGAAGAAAATTTTTTCCTGTTCGGCAAGAACGTACAGCAGGTGAACGATATCTGGGCGTCAGGATATCGACCATGGGACATATATCATCAAAACGAAAATCTGCGCAACGTCATCAACCTGATCAACTCGGGCCATTTCTCGCATGGCGACGGCGGCCTATTCCGGCCTCTGACAGACAATCTGCTAAATAGCGACCCTTTTCTGGTTTTCGCCGACTTTCAAGACTATATCGAATGCCAAGCCCGTGTTAGTCAAGCTTATCAAGATCAGAAACAGTGGTCGCGTATGTCCCTCCTGAATGTGGCACGTTGCGGACAATTCTCGTCAGACCGCGCCATCAGAGAATACAACGCGGACATATGGCGCGTACCACCTTTATCAGTGGAAATATCCAAGGCATAGACAAAACCAACTACAGAAACGGGGGGGCGAAACCCGATCAATTCAATTATTATCCGCCTTTAAATGCAGGATATTGTACTGAATATCGTGAATGAAAGAAGCGGCCATATCCAGATGCAGGTCGACTTCCTTGCTGGCAAGTTTGTCTCTAGCCTTATAGAGGGCATCAATAGCTGCTGAAATTTGCTGACTTATAATATCTTCCATATTCATCATCCCATTCCACGATATCATTTCCAAATGAATCTGGGCAATTCTAATGACATTACATGACAGGATTATGAAACCAACCGGGTTTATTATAAGGGAACCTCTATTAATTCAAATTTCGTTGCCATACAGCGTTGCTCATAAAAAATTACTCCTAACATATCATACATATGCGTCGTCACAATTTTTTACTCGCGCCTTGTCTGGCTTAGAAATTTGAATTAATAGAGGTTCCCATAAATCTCGAAACGGCAGATTGACATGCAACTTTCTTGCTGATTCCGCATAACCATACTCGAAAAAGCACGCGCAAGAGGCATGTCAGAGAGTGTTGTCACGTAGTTTCCCGATCTGAACCGCAGATGCCCCTGCGCTGGAGCGATTAGCTCGCAATGACAGCAGATGGTAAGTTTGCGAAATCAGTACGAGAGGATAAGCGACTTGCAACAAATCGGCGATCATGCGCCATTCGGACAGTATGCCTTTCCAGAATCCGAGTTTTTCGGTTTTCCTTGATTGCGTGACATGAGGCCAGCAGGTAACTGCAACCGAAAGCTGGCGCGCAATGATCTGGCGATTCATGAATACCTCGATCCCAAAACGCGGCAGTCCATGAATCTCCTCCAAAACCTCGCTCAAGAGTTCCTTTCTGATGACTCTTTCGCCCGAGACGAAATCCAGACCGATGGCACGAAATATCCAAAGGCTATTATGTCGCAAGCTTAGGCTAACATCCGCCTTGCCCGACAAAACAGGGATGGCGAGCGCGGCAATGTGCTCACCGGCAAGACCGGTGAGATCGGCATCGAGCAGCATGAGTATATCGTTTTGCGCCGTGGCAACCCCGGTTGCCATCGCAAAACTTTTACCTCGATTCACCGGATATGAGATCAGCTTGACCGAAGTAAAGCGCTTGACGATTTCGGCGGTATTGTCGGTCGAGCCGTCGTCCACTACGATAACCTCGTTCAGAAACGGATGCACGGAGGCTACCGCAAGCACGGCGGCGATTCTTGGTGCCTCGTTGTAAGCGCAGATGATGCAGGAAATTTTGGCTCCGCTATTCGGCGTGGAAGTGCTGGTCATGAAATATCCCAAGTGTGGAACGGATTAGCGCGATTCAAGCAATGTAAGGTGTTTGGTCTGCCGAGCTTCGACCGGCAGATTCAAAGCGTTCCGCAAGCTGTTCACAAACTCCTCGGGGATGTCGAGATGACCTCGGACGGCACTCCAAATTTCTTGGTCAGGCGAACACTATCCTCGAATCCATAGGACACAACGAAGGGATGCATGCCGGCACCAATCGCCGCGAGATAGTCGCTGTACTCGTCCCCACAAGCATAAGCTCGCGCAGGATTTATCGCAAAGGATTGCCTGGCATGTTTCATATGCACGGTCTTACTTTCCTTCAGTGGAATGCAAGCCAGGTAGTCGAATTTGCCGGTGTCGATTCCGTAACGACTAAAAAGGCATTTCAGTGTTTCTGCTGGCTCAATTGTCACATTACGAGTGATGAGCCCGACTCGAATGTCGGGAGCCGCCAGCAACTCGCGTAGCAAAGAGTCGATGCCCGGATACAAACATGCCTCGTAACGGTAGACCTCGGTGAGTGTCGCCAGCAATTGCTTGCGGTTTTGTTTGCCGAATTGGTGGCGCAGATTTGTTGGAAACTCCCTCAGTCCACCGAGGAATTTAAATAGTTTACGCCGCTTCTGAAAGCGATCGATGTCTCCAATATCCATTCCGTGGCGCAGAAAGGCCATCTCGATAGCACGAAATGCGTCTATGGTCGTGCCATCCGCATCAAAGATCACCAGCCGTTCCAAGTTGTCATAATGAGCCATGTTCCTGATAATAGCTCAGTCTTGTGACAGGAAGATTAAGGGAACCCATGCAGATGTAGTGAATAAAATATAGCGATTTAGGTTTGGCCGAATTTGGAGATGTCATCCTGGCGACATAAAGTTTCTGTATAAATATCTTGTATGATTCGTAGTAGTTAAATAGACATATCAATCACACAAGGATTACACATGAACCCTCTTAAAAAAATCATCTTGGCGATGAGTTTGTCTGTTGCGTTCTTGGCTGGTTCTAGCTTCGCCGACCAGGACGCCATTCCTCATCTGGATCACGTTTTTCTGATCATGATGGAAAACCGATCCTACAGCGAGATCATCGATAACGCCAATGCGCCATTCATCAATCAAATGGCGCATTCAGCCAACTTGGCGACCAACTACTTTGCCGTGGGCCATCCTAGCCTGACTAACTATCTGGAAGTCGTTGGCGGTTCAAACTTCGGCATCGAGAATGACAATTACCCAAACTGGCATAACGCCGCCCCCAGCGCTAGCTTGAACAACCCGATTGCCGGTTCGGGAACGGATGCCGCTACTCCTGCAAGCATCGCTCCCTTCAACATTGAAATTCAAGCTGCACCTTATACCGCCAATACCATTGCCGACCAGTTGGTTTTTATCGGCAAAAGCTGGAAAACCTATCAGGAAAGCCTTCCTGCCTCAGGACGTGTGGATGGGGTGAACATGAGCGATGGCATCTATTCGAACCTGAGTGACGCGTCTATCATCCGCTCTGGCAATTTGCAGCAGCTTTACGCCGTTAAGCACAATCCCTTCGTCTACTTCGCCAATGTTCAGAATAACACCACACCTAACAACGGCTTGAATAACACAGTCGATTTCACGGGCATCAATGGCTTATACGCCGACCTGCGCGATGGCAAAGCACCGAATTTCTCCTTTATCGTCCCAAACCAGTGCCACGACATGCACGGCATCAACAACGGCAGCCCGTTTTGCAGCAGTAACTCAACTTTGCTACAAATGGGTGATGCTTCCGTCAAACAACTGGTCACTACAATCAAGGCTTCCAAGTTATGGAAAGAAGGCAAAAACGCGATCATCGTAATGTGGGACGAAAACGATTACTCCGCCAGCCCGAATCAGGTCGTTACCATTGTCGATACCAACTATGGGGTCAAAGGTGTGATGAGCAAGCAACCGTATAGCCACTTCTCCTTGCTGAAGACGTTGGAGGCAGGCTTTGGTCTACCATGCCTAAATCATGCTTGCGACAAAGATGTGAACCTGATGTCCGACCTATTCAAGCGTTAGATGTCGGCGTGCCTACCGCTGTCACTTGATGGAGTGGGCGGAAAATTATATTGATAATTCACCGCTATTAATCCGCCCCCTTTGCTTCCAAAGTATCGCAGCCGCCCATGCCAGTGAGGCAATAACCGATACGCTACCCAAAACATGGGCAAAAGCCCCCCAATGTTGTGCGTTGCGAATTTGTCCAAACGTACCCAACAAATATATCCAGTCATGCGGCCCATCCTCGCCGGTGTGTCCACCCAGTAAAATCAATTGCGGTTGCAAGGCGTCGTAGATGTAGGGAGATAGATCGACAAGACTTACGCTAGTCCACCATAAACAAATCGCTGCCCCAAAGTTATCTCGATTGACCACTACAAAAGCGATGCCGATTCCAAAAGGAAAAACGATCTGGAATAGACTGCCGCCCAGAATCATCATGAACTCGCCGAACGGCCTGAACAATACATGCCCTGCCTCGTGTATCGGCAATAGGATATTGTGCATAAAAGATCCCCCTATTTCACCATCACGATAATCGTAGCCAATCAAATACCAGCTCCAACAGGCGAGTAGCAATAGGGCAACACAGCGAGCGTAAAAAGTGACAGAGTCCATCCGGTCCATTGGAAGGAACAGGGACATGAGATAGCAGCCCTTTTCTTCTGGAAATATTTCATCTGGTAAATTCTCTGGAACGGGCAAGCGAGGAGATCGCCCCCACTTGAACGTGAAAATCCCACAAGCAGGACAAGGCTCACTAACCGGCAATGGCGTGACGGGTTGGTAACCGCACTTCGGGCATTGAGAATAAGTTTCCGACATCGGCAATCCCTGCGTACAGCCCATTATTCACGAATATTATCAAACAGCTTGACGAACTCAGCCGCAATAACCGGACGGCTGAAGAGATACCCTTGAACTTCATCGCAGCCGTAGTTGCGCAGGAAAGCAAGCTGTGCATCATTTTCCACTCCCTCAGCGATGACGGAAAGTTGCAGGGTATGCCCCATCTGGATGATTGCTCTGACAATCGCGGCAGAATCCGGGTCTTCGGCCAGATCGCGCACAAAAGATTGATCGATCTTGAGCTTGTTCACTGACAACTGCTTCAGATAAGACAGACTGGAGTAACCCGTGCCAAAGTCGTCAATGGAAAGCTTCACTCCCATTTCTTTGAGGCTGCGCAAGGTTTTGATCACGACATCGATATCCTGCAACAGGATGGTCTCAGTCAGTTCCAGCTCCAGTTGAGAGGCTGGCAGACCGGATTGTTTAAGGGCATTGACTACGGTTTCGAACAAGTTACCGCGTTTGAATTGCAATGCTGAGAGGTTAACTGCCATCACCAATGGCTGGCCGTTTTCGCACCAGAATTGTGCCTGTCGGCAAGCTTCATTCAACACCCATTCACCCATCTGAATAATCAGACCGCTGCGTTCCGCCAGCGGAATAAACTTGCCTGGCGGAATCAGCCCAATCTCGGGATGTTGCCAGCGCACCAAAGCTTCCGCGCCGACTATGCGTCCACTGCCGATGTCGACCTGCGGCTGATAGTGCAGCAAGAATTCATTATTTTTGACCGCATTGCGCAATTGCCCTTGCAGATGCAGTTGTTCCTGTGCATCGATATTCATCTTCTCGGAAAAGAAGCGGTAAGTATCGCGACCGCTATCTTTGGCCTGATAAAGTGCGGTATCCGCATTCTTGAGTAGAATGTCAAATTCTCTGCCATCGTCAGGGTACAAACTGATCCCGATACTGAATGTGGTATTGATAGAATAATTCTCGATTTCGAAGGAGTCGGCGAAAACATCAATGATGTGATGGGCGATACCGCTGATCGCTCTCATCTCGCTCAAATGGGGCAGCAACACCACAAACTCGTCTCCGCCCTGACGGCTGATCGTATCGGCATCGCGCAGACAGCCGCGCAAGCGCTCAACCACACGCACCAGCAACTGGTCACCGTAGTTGTGGCCCAGCGTATCGTTGACCTGCTTGAAATTATCCAGATCGAGGAATAGCACCGCCACCCCTGAATGCTCGCGATCCGCCTGTGCAGTTGCCTGTTCGAAACGGTCGCGCAACAGCAGGCGGTTGGGCAAACCGGTCAGCAGGTCGTGATGGGCCAGAAACTCCAGTTTTCTTTCCGCTGCCTCATGCTCGACACGGGTGCGCAGTGTTTCGATACCGTAAGCCAGATCGCTGGCAAGCTCTTCCAGCAAAGTCACCTCTTCTTGACTGAATGAATCAGGAATAGAGGAATAAATGGTGAGAGCGCCCAGTACGCGCTTTTTACCGATCAGCGGCAATCCGATGCTGGAGCGTAAACCGCTCGCAAGTGCAATCTCGCGCCACAGGGCGCTGCGTGGATTGGTCTGGTAGTCCGGGTTGATATCTGTCAGTCCCGTCCTAATTGCGGTGCCCGTCACGCCATGCCCGTGCTCCGTGTCCGCCCAGGATATCATCAGGCTACCCAGATAATTGTTGTCATCACCGTGCTGCGCAACCGGATGCACGGACTTTTCCGCATCCTGTTCGGCAAACCCGACCCATGCCATGCGATAGCCTCCCGTCTCAACGACCAGCCGGCAGATTTCGGACAACAACTTGCCCTCTTCCACCGCATGCACCAGAGTCGTGTTGCAATCGCTCAGCAACTTGAGTGCGCGGTTCAGTTGCTTCTGGGTTTGTTCGGCAACTTTGCGTTCGGTGATGTCCTGATTGGCACCTATCAGTCTGGTGGTCACTCCTTGATCATTTTTTTCGATTTTAAAACGTACCAGCACCCAGCGGATTTCGCCATCGGCACACACTATCCGCGCTTCGGCTTGAGAAAAGAAATCCGGATCATTCGCATTCAACGCACGTTTGATATGTTCGCCAACCAGTTGTGTATCATCCGGATGAACCAGCCGCTTGGCGAAATCTGCCGCATGCATGCGATATCCTCCCACCTGCCCGGCGGTGGTGTGGTGCAATGAATAGTATTGATCGTTGAAGACAAATTCATCATTGGCTACTTCATACTCCCAATGTCCCAAACGGGCTATTTTCAAGGCTTCCGAAAGATTGGCTTCGCTCTCCCGCAATGCAGCTTCCGCCTGCAAGCGAACATTGAGCATTTCATTGAACTCTTGCGCCACTTCCATGATTTCAGGCGGACCGGCCAGCTCGGCCCTGACTTCATGTCTGCCTTGTCTGATCGCTCGCGAAGCTAACGCAAGGGTTCTGATCGGGCGAGCTATCCGGCGCGCGATTAACCATGCAACGCCCAAAATAAGCAACAAACTGATCAAGCCCAGCACAGCATTTCTGAGCAGTGTGGCGCGAAGCTGGGAATAAACTACGCTGGTCGGGATACCCACATACGCATACCAATCCGCGCCTTTTACCGGGGTAATGGCATAAAACCTAGGAATGGAATCAATGCCCACCCCTTCTATTTCTCCATCCTTTAACGCTAATATTTTTTGGATATTTTCGTTGCTTCGCAGATTCTTCCCCACCCATTTTTCAGTTTCGAGATTGCGCCATACAATGGTTTCATCCGCCGTAATGACCCCCATGATTGTGCCTGGAATCAGAGGAGCTTTGGAAAGGTTGGGTTCATACAGCGCCAGATCGAGTGGCAGGCCAAGAAAACCGATCTTTTTACCTTGGTCATTGTGGATCGGATAGGTTAGCACCGTCACCCATCTGCCGGTGATAGGGCCAAAGAAGGGTTCGCCCACAACAAAACCATCTTCGGCAAGTGACCGCTTGACCCATTCCGTCTGGGCAAGCTGCATCGGCTTGCCCCCCGGTTGTGGAACCGCTGAACAAATTGCCGCACCTTGAATGTCGATCACGGTCATGTTCGCCGATTTTGGTAATAGCTCGTGAAAATCCCATAACACTTGGTCGCAATGCTTCCCATCCATCTTGCGGATGAGCGGTCGTTTTGACATCTGCACCAGAAAATCTCGGTTTGACATCAAAACACGTTCAACATCCGATGAAGCGACCACGGCAAGAGTGCGCGCAGTAGATTTTGCCGCCACGATACTTTGCTGCGCATCGTCGTAAATCGTATAAACAAAGATCGCGACCATAGGCAATGCAATGGCCGTCACCAGTGCCATAAGCTGTACCCGAATTGTGAAGCGCAATTTCATTTAGCTAATACAATCGAATCGGATGTTGGATCGCTGGACATTTTTAAGCAGTGGATTAAATTTGAGGTACGTCTTGTCTTGAGCCTATGCTGTGAGACCAACTTATCCGTCAGGAAATTCACCCATTTTCGTATTGTGACACCACCTGCTCCTGCCGGGGCGCGAAATTTTAACGCGTTCTCTGTTAACACCTTATGGGTGAATATAATAAAAATGTCGGATTGCGAATTTGCTCTTTTGCTCTCTTGCGATCAGTAATGTCTCGATACTAGAGGAGCGTTCGTCATTGTGAACCGATCTCAGGAAAGCTGCCAGTGGCATAAAACAATTTGCACCGCCGCGAAGATTCTATGAAATTAAGTTATCCCCGGCAGAGCCGGGTGACTACCTCATTTATTTACCCACGTCAAGTATCACGGAAGGCCATCCGTTCTGGACTTCATTCAGGCTCAATCACTGCCTCAATGGTCGAGGGCTCGACTCAGAGATGCTTGCGATAAAAGTCCAGAAAATCGTCAGCCGGTAATGGGCGGCTGAAGAAGTATCCTTGAATCTGGTCGCAGCCCATTGTTTTGAGCAGTTCGAGTTGTTCGGCGTTTTCCACGCCTTCGGCCACGGTGGATAGATTGAGCGCTTGCGCCATCGCCACTATTGTCCTGGCAATCGCCACATCGTCGGTGTTAGCCGGGGTGTCTTTGATGAAGGCGCGGTCTATTTTTACACAATCAATCGGGAAGCGCTTGAGATAGGCGAGCGATGAGTGTCCGGTGCCAAAATCGTCAAGCGCCAAGTGGATGCCACGGTCGTGAATTGCGCCCAGCAATTTTATAACTCCCTCCGGATCATCCATCACCATGCTTTCGGTGATTTCCAGTTCCAGCGAATTGACGGGAAGCCCCGTTTCGGCAAGCGCAACATCAATTTCGTCCAGCAGGTTGGCGGAACGGAACTGCCTTGCGGAGAGATTAACCGCCACCCGCAACGGGCGCAAACCAGCTTGCTGCCACTCGGCGTTTTGACGGCATGCTTCCCGCAATACCCAGCGTCCAATCGCAACAATTAAACCGGTATCTTCGGCAACGGGTATGAACTCAACCGGGGAAATCATTCCGCGTTCCGGGTGTATCCAGCGGACGAGTGCTTCCATGCCGAGCAAACGACCTGTCATCGTATCCACCTTGGGCTGGTATTGCAGCCGCAGTTCGCCATTTTCCACCGCATGTTGCAGGTCGGCTGCCAAGCGCAGAACCTTGGTAGCGGCAAGTCCCATGGCTTCGTCATAGACCGCAAAATCATTGCCGCCCGCTCGCCGCACCCGGTTGCAAGCAGAGGCCGCGTGTTGCACCAGTGTTTCTGCCATGCTCGCAGGATCGTTGCAATCGTCGCCACCCATGATCGCAGTTCCGATCGACAGCGTTGAGAACAACTCACGCCTTTCAACGTGAAGTGGCAGCTGGGCAGCACCGAGCAGTTGCTCGGCACGTCGCTGCGCTTCGGTCAAGTCGCCTGACCAGCGCACCAAAACGAAGGCATTGCTGCCGAAGCGGTAAAGTTTCTCTTCTTCGGCGTTGGTTCGATCATTCAAACGACTGGCAACCTTGACCAGCCAGCGCTCGGTATCAACCGCACCGTAGCTCTCAAAAATCTCCTGTTCACGGTCAGGGGCGATCATCATCACCGTTCCCTCCCGCTGCCGGGTAAACGCTGCGCTCAGATCTTTACGCAGGCGGTATTGGTTGGGCAGTCCGGTCGCGGGATCAAAGAACGCCTGGTAGGCAAGCTTTTCCTCGGCTTGCTTGCGCGCGGTCACATCCTTGATGTAAACGTGGAACTCGGAAAAGTCTGCCAAATGCGCCACTGTGCATTCGAGGGTATGTTTGCCATGCGCATACTCAAATTGCATGTTGGAAGACGGTGCAGCACTGGTTTCAACTAAACGCTGGTGCAAATCGGTGGGCAGCAATTGTGCCGATTCCGTGGGTGCGAGATTCAGCCGAGCCAGCAATTCGGCTGTGGCGGGGTTGGCATAGAGCACCTCGCCCCAAGCACCAAGGCGCAACACCGGGTTAGGATCACGTTCGGGGAACATCGCAAGTCTGCGGCGTTCCAATCCCTCGCGGATGATGGCGACGACATAGTAACCGACAAAAAAAGCGACGCCAAAAATCAACACCGAGAAACCGATGACCCAGCCCACCATGGTAGATACGCTGTTCTGGGAATCCGCCCCCAGATTGTCAACCGCCTGCTGGTTAGCTGACGACATGGTGGCGAGAGTCGCCTCGATCTGCCGCACCTTGGGCTTGACAAGCGCCAGAAGCGCGCGAGCCTTGTCCCAATCTACATTAGCGCTGGCAAGGGTTGCGGATAGAACATCGGACAACTGCCCCAGTTCCACCAATCGGGTGCGCAACTCAACCACTTGTTCATGTGAGCCGCTGTCTTTTTCGAGTTCGTCGACTATCTTGACCAGATGCTGGTCATTAAGAACGCGCTGTGCCTCGAACGATTCTTTGGTAGCGGTAAAAGAATAATATTCATATAGCAGGCGCTCTTCGTCGGCAATGACACCGCGCAGTTCGCCGATACGCTGGGACAGAGGGAGTTTTTCGGCTATAAACATCCGGTTCACGGATTGTACCGAATCGCCCAGAGAGACGATGCGGGCTGACACCGCAATGCCGACGGTCAAAACGAGCAGAAAAGCCCACCATATTCTGCGCTGAAGCATCACTTACCCTTTCTGGCAACTCTAACTATTGCACGGCGGATGACCGGTATCCATCAAGACACCGGTCATCGCGTATCAGAAACTAATTGGCTGCAATGCTTATCAAGCCTATCGCTTAATACTTTCCGGAAACTTCGGCCTTGTATCCGGCTGGTTCAAGCTTGCCTCCAATTTTTTCGCAGCTTCCCTTCGGAAGAGGTATGAAATCGTTGGGGTCATTATCAACCTTTGAATGCCCGGCGCAGGAATGCTTGCTCTTATTGCTGTTGCAGGCATTCTGGCCCGCCTTGGCAACACCCCAACATTTCTCCTCGTCGGCAGCATAAGCAGAGATGGCTGAGGTAGTGATGCCGAGCGCGAGCAAACTGGCAACGGCAGTGTTGATCAGTGTGTTTTGATCTTTCATGATCTGAATCTCCTTTACAAGTTGAACAATTTATCCTGCACAGTGCAGATACTTTACCATCTTGAACATGGATTGTCCGCGAAGAGTATGCACGAACTGTCTAAGCTGATTTTTGTAATTGCCTTTCCAGCCAGAAATCCACAGACCATTGCCAGCGGCTTATCAGCAGTAACACAGCCAGCAACAACCCCCAATATAAGTGCTGGTTTAGACCAGCCTCACTCAATCCCGAGTAATAAGAAATGACCGCGACCAGGTTAAGGATGAACAACCCCGCTGCCGCGAAACGCCCGAACAGCCCAAAAACCAGCAGCACGGACAGTCCCAGCTCGGCACTGGTGGCTAGCCATGCCGCAACCTCAGGTGGCAGCAGCGGCACCTGATACACATCGTTGAACAGGTATAGCGTGCTATCCCAACTTTGTATTTTGGTCAGCCCGGATTTAAAAAATACGTTAGCCAGTAATAGCCGTATCCCAAGGTCTAACACGGGTGCCAGATATTCCGGCAGGTGGGAAGCGGCGTAGTAAAATCGGATCGGACGTAATAACTTATTCATGGCGTTTACTCAAACTGAAATCGATCAGTACATTTTGTGCTACCAGATTTAACAACGCGGCTTGCAAGTCAAAGTCCGGATGGCGTTCCAGCGTGGCAGTGGTTACCGCACCCAGCGGAACTCCGGCCTGTATGGCTTCCAGCCACGAGGCACCGGATTCCGTCTGTTCGCTGACCAGAACAACATCATTCTTGCGGCTGACCAGAGCTCTGCATGAACCACTATCGAGATCAATGCGAAAATTGTCGGGCGCGCCGGGCTGGTGGGCATGCCAGATTGCGGCAATCGGATAGCGGGAGCGCACCAGATGACACGCAGGGTGGGTGTGCAGGATCAGGTCGGGATATTGCTCGGGCGGTATCATCCCCAGCTTGCCGATATCCAGCGTGGCTTCATCGTCTGAGAAATAGGCGCAGTGGCAGGCCCACTCCAGAGCCGCAACATCCGGCAGATAGGCCAATCCTTGCGCAGGTTCGAAGGCAGCCAAAAAGTCTGCCATTCCCGCGCCGTAGTGATGCAGGTTGCCGCTACACGAAAGATGCTGCCCGATGAATTGCCGCGTCATGTGCCGGAAAAAATCCTTGCCCACGAGTTGCTCGATGACCGGATATGCCCCCGCAAGTGTATCGTGCAGATTGCCGCGATAATTGTTTAGATAAACTTCAATGGCAACGGAGGCAGAATAATTCCGGTAGTTCGAGTCGATCTGCGACGATATCTCCTCGCCAAGCACGATGGCGCGGGCGAAATCGGACAAGTCTTCGGCCAACTCACGCATGACTATCCTCCAACCGTAGCTGTGCTTTAGCCGCTTCGCCCATCAGCACGGACAGCGCTGGAATGTCGCTGTCCCATTCGATCAGCGTAGGACGCGGCCCGATGTGTTGCAAGGCAAACTCATACAATTCCCACACCTCGGGATAGACCGGATGGTCATGGGTATCTACCAGGCAGCCGTCCCTTACGCTGTATCCGGCCAAGTGATATTCCTTCACGGCTTCAGCAGGAATGGTATCGATGAAAGCTTCGGCATCCACGCCGAGGTTGCGCATATTTACATACAGATTTTCAACATCGAACAAAATGCCGCAGCCAGTGCGCCTGGTCAGCTCTGCCAGAAACTCACCCTCGCTCATTTCGCTGTGCGAGAAAGATAAATAGCTGGAGAGGTTTTCCACCAGCAACTGGCGGCCAAGTTTTTCCTGAACCTGCTCCACGCGACTTGCCACATGTGATAACGCCCCATGCGTATACGGAAACGGCAACAAATCGTTGATAACCATTCCTGCCGCAGTATTCCAGCATAGATGCTCCGACACGACGGCAGGCTGCACCGCATCGCACAGGCGACACAAAGCTGATAAATGCGTCTGATCAAGAGGGGCGGACGAAGCCAGCCCCATACCCACACCATGCAAGCTGACTGGATAATGTTCGCGCACCTTGAGCAATGTGCGCAGGGGCGCGCCGCCCCCGAAAAAATTCTCGCTATGCAATTCCACCCAGCCGAGCTCGGGCAGTGTTTCCAAAACTTCGCAGTAATGAGGTGCCCGCAACCCAATACCTGATGTGCATGGCAAGGTATGTTTTGCGGGCGTATTCATTACATGGCTTTCAGGGTGCCGCCGGCGATCTTCTCGCAAGTGCCTTTAGGCACGGCGACAAAATCCATGGGGTCATTGTTTTTGGTGGCCTGCCCAGCGCAGGAATGCGCGCTCTTGTTGCTTGAGCAGTCATTCTGGCCCGCCTTGGCGATACCAAAGCATTGCTCCATTTCCATTTTCTTGTTGGCAGCACTTGCGTTGCCGCTGGACAGACCCAGCACCAGTAAACTACCAATTGCGGCGGAGAGCATATGACGGTTGTTCATAGTAAAACCCCTTTTCGTAGGTTGATTTAGTTTAAGAGCTAGCCCCAACCATAGGTCAGAGAAAGTCGGCTCCCTTTAGGGAACCTCTAAAAATCCAATTTTCGTCGCGATACTGCGTTGCTCACAAAAAGTTACTCCTTACATATCAAACATATGCTGCGTCGTAATTTTTTGTTCGCGCCTTGTCTAGCTTAGAAAATTGAATTTTTAGAGGCTCCCTTTACTTCGAAATGCGCGGACTCAAGTTCATCTGCCTTTCATCCACACACCTGCATATTCAGGATTAATTGAAAAAAAGTTACATGATAATTTTAAAAATTTTGGATTGCCGCTACTTTGCTGTTGTCCAACATTCCCCAAAAAATCTTATTGCAAAGATGCCCTAAGCCTTGCACATGTATGAAAATTAGATAAATCATGCAAAAACGTTCAAAAGGCTTCCAATAGTTCCGCTCGACAGAGTCAAGACATTGGATGACATATTGTCAACTTTACCGCTTACGCTTAGGGCTGATATTGTCGAATCTTTATTTTTATAGGAAGGTGTATTTGCATTAGTTAAGGTCGCACTAATACTAGGTTTCGCGGCATAAGTAGTTTTTATTCGCTGCTCTAGCTCGCTAATTTTATTCGATAACTCTGATATTTTGGCTTTCCCTTCAGGGGTTGTGTGCGATGGACAACTGACCCAGTCGGCAAGTTGTATTTTGCATTTATCAAGCTGAGTTTCGAGATTGGCTGTTGATAGGCCAGCTCCCATGGGGTTGGGGTATGTGGATATTCCGATGGCGCTCGACATGCGGTTCTCGCGAAAGGCTTATTGATATAGCGCGGGAAATTGCAAAAGTAAGTGCTCCAGCTTGGGCATCTGGAGCAGTTGATTGTATGAAACTTGCGCCGGATTGTATCGGATGCGCACCGATACTGCCATTTGATCGGGCGATGCGGCGCTGGTATTTGACGGCGCGCCCCTACCAAGCATGAAACACAAGCTGCCGTTGAATAAATACCTAATGATGAGTTTTATAGTTAGCATGAAGACACTCCTTGAAGTCTGCATAACCAGTTATCATTCGTTCTGTCTGACTATTTATTCGAACAAAGCCGAAAAATGGTTACATAAAATATTCACGGAACTTGTGTGACAGATACAACTGACAGTCTTGAAGTGCTGATGAAGCAGGCTCTGAATGGTGACCAGCGCGCCTACGCTGGCCTGTTGCGGGAAACATCGCGCTTTCTTCGCCCATTCCTGGCGAAACGCCTCAGCTTCACTAACGAAGTGGAAGACCTGTTGCAAGAAATCTTGATTTCCATTCATAAAGCCCGCCACACCTACGATGGCAACCGGCCCTATAAACCTTGGGTCTACGCCATTGCCAAATTCCGTTTGCAGGATTATTTGCGTGCGCATTATTCCGATCAGTTGCACCATGCCATCGAATTGTCCGAGGTGGAAGAAAATTTGTCTGAATATGTAACCGAAACCGCCATCAGTTACGAATCAATTAGTGGGGAAGTCCAAAAACTTCCCGAGAAACAGGCGACCATCCTGCAACTGATGCACCGGGATGGCTACACCGCCAAAGAGGTGGCGGAAAAGATGGGCATGAATGAGTCTGCCGTGAAAGTCGCGGCGCATCGCGCCTACAAGGTATTGAGAAACAAACTGGAAAGATGATGGAAGATATCGAAGTGCTGATAGCCAGGCTGGCAAAAGATACTGCGGCAGTAAAACCTGCCCCGCATCCTTACATGCTAAGCCTCAAATGGATGGGATGGGCTGCAGCCTACCTCATTCTGTCGCTTATGCTTTCCGGCATTCGCCCAGACCTGATGTCAAAACTGCATGAGCCATTGTTTGTTGCTGAAATAGCTGCACTTGTTGGCATCTTCTTCGCCACGACTCTAAGCTCGGCATTGCTGTCGTTTCCCGATATGCATCAGATGCCCAAACTGGCATTGGCACCGACAATTGCATTTGCGCTATTTGTGCTTGTATTGTTTCTTGCATGGCAGGCCGATAAACCGCAATCTCCGCTACCTGTCCACAGCTTCGAATGCACTGTCAGCATTACTTTGTTTTCACTGTTGCCAGCAGGTTGGACATTTTACGCAATGAGGAAATTTGCCAGCACGCATTATCACTGGGCAGGTGGCATCGCCATTCTTTCCGCCTTTAGCGTCGGGGCATTGTGGCTGAGGCTGCATGAGATAAATGACTCAATCGTGCATGTTATCGAGTGGCATTATCTACCCATGATAGTTTTCGGCATGGCTGGCTTGTGGATTGGGAAAAAATTATTAAAGTGGTAATTTGGGATAAACGTTTCACAAATTTACAATAATCAGTAGCGAAATAAACATCACCCATTCCACTTAATTATTCATTCAGCTAATCTTGATCTTGGTGATAGCCTGCTGGATACGATCAGGAGTCATCGGCAAACGTAACATGCGCGCCCCGGTGGCATCAAAAATCGCATTGGCTATCACCGCGCCAGTTGTCGTGATCGGCGGCTCTCCCCCACCCTGCGGTGCCAGATCGTCATTCTTGACCAGCACCACGTCGATTCGGGGAACCCATGAAAAGCGCGGAATTTCGTAAGTGTCGAAATTCCGATCAAGAATCTCTCCGCCCAGAAAACGCAACTCCTCTGCCAAGGTGTATCCCAGCCCCATGGTAATGCCGCCTTCAATTTGCATTTTTGCACCTTCCGGATTCACGACGATGCCCATGTCCTGTGCGCAAACCACCCGAATTACTTCCACGCTGCCATTTGCCTGATCCACCTTAACCTCGGCCATGGTCGCGACGTAGGTTCCGGCGTCGATGCTGCACGCCATCCCGAAGCCTCTTTTGCTCGGCGAAACAGCCGCCTTCCAACCGAAGGCATCGGCAGCGGCTTGCAAGACTCTGCGCATCCTGGCATCCGTCAGATTGCGGAGCCGGAACGCGAGCGGATCCAT
The DNA here is from genome assembly GCA_963714805.1 of uncultured beta proteobacterium. Classification (GTDB taxonomy): domain Bacteria; phylum Pseudomonadota; class Gammaproteobacteria; order Burkholderiales; family Gallionellaceae; genus CAIQPV01. Next base: position 44,148 of record CAVQPO010000001.1, read on the forward strand.
TCCTGCCGCTGATGCCATCATGTCAATTTGCGACTCGATGGCAAATATGTTCATGTTTGCGCCCGGTGCCCGCCACGGCCCCACGGCAAACGGATGAATACTTGCCTTTGCGGTGGGAGTGCCGTACGAAGTTTCTCCGGCGGTTCCAATCCGCACATTCGGGATATCGTAGCAAGGGGTTGCCCCGCGTTCTCCGGCTGCGTAGATGGAGCTATCCCATAGTGAGACTCTGCCATCAGCTTCAATTCCCGAGACGATTTTTACCACCGAGGCGGGATCAAATGTGTCGTTGAAGAACTCTTCTTCGCGGCTCCAGGCCACTTGCACGGGTTTGCCCGTGAGTTGTGCCAGCCGTGCCGCTTCGACGGCTTGGCCGTCGGCGCTCTTACCGCCGAACCCGCCGCCGAGAAAAGGGGTTATCACGCGTACATTTTTTTGATCCAGATCGAGAACCTTGGCGATGCGGTCACGCGTCGGAAATGGGGTCTGCGTCGATGCCCACACCGTTGCCATCCCGTTGTTGATTTCAACCAGCGCCGCGTGTGGCTCCATGGCCGCATGAGCGACATATCCTTTTTGGTAGGTCGTCTCGAACAAGCGTGCGACACTGGCATGCGCCGCTTTAAGATCACCCCGCTCTGCCAAGTTTTTCAACGGGGGAGCCTGTAACAAGAGGTGATCAAAGATACTTTCAGAGTTCACCTTCGCTTCCGGCAAATGCCAGTCCGCTTTGATGCGCATGAATGCGACAGCGGCAGCTTCGGGATCGGCGTGCAGCACGGCAACCAAGTCACCATGCTTAACCAAGGTGATCCCCGGCATTTTCTCGGCATCAGAGGTATCCAGTTGCGCCAAGGTTGCGCCATGCATCGGCGGACGCAGTATTCGCGCATACAACATGCCGGGAATTCTGATGTCGGCAGCGTATTTCGCAGCCCCCGTAACTTTCTCAAGTGCGTCGAGCCGTTTCGGCGAAGCGCCCATCACACTAAATTCAGAGGCCGCCCGTAACACGGCTTTCTTGTCTACCAGTTGTGCGATTCGCGCCCCCTTGGAAAGTTCGCCGTAACTGACTTTCCGGTCAGGTTCGCCTTTCACATACACAACACCGTCCTTGACCAGAAGTTTGTCATGCGGCACGCCCAGCTTCCCCGCAGCCAGCGTCATCATGGTTGCACGAGCCTGTGCGGCGGCAGCGCGCAATGCCGGCCCGAACATGCGGGTGGTCAGTGAGCCGAACGTCCCCCTGTCCCACGGGCATTTGTCGGTATCGCCCAGCACCATGTCGATAGAAACCAGCGCAACGCCCAACTCTTCGGCCACCATTTGTGCCTGTGAGGTCAACACGCCCTGCCCCATCTCGATCTTCCCGGAAAAAACCGTGACGCGCCCGTTCTCGCCGATCAACAGATAGGCGTTGAAATCCTCCGGGTAAAGAAGTTTCGTTGCTTGCGAGAAAACCTGCAAAGGGCCAAGACCGACGAAGACGACAATACCGCCCCCCACCAGCTTGAAAAAACTGCGACGACTCATGCCAGCAGAAGTGTTCATGATTTTTCTCCCATATGGAGGGAAGCGGCCTCAATCGCCGCAACAATTCTTTGGTGCGCCCCGCAACGGCAAAGGTTACGTTCCATATGAGTAACAATTGTTTCACGCGACGGCTTGGGATTTTTGCGGAGAAGTGCATAAGCATCCAGAATCATGCCCGAGGTACAGTAGCCGCACTGTAACGCGCCGTGATCGATAAATGCCTGTTGCAACGGATGCAATTTGCCATCGCGGGCAAGGCCTTCTATCGTGACGACTTCCTTGCCCTCTATATTCTTGAGCAACGTTTTGCAAGAGCGCACAGCCTTGTCGCCGACAAGTACAGTACATGCGCCACATATTCCCTCACCGCACCCGTACTTGGTGCCGGTAAGATCGAGATCGGTGCGCAACACCCAGAGGAGTGTGCGATCATCATCGGTGGTCAGGGTGATGGGCTGGTCATTCAGAGTAAAGCGGATGGAGCGTTTCATATTGCCTCCATGCAAAAGTCGAGATCAATTGCCAAGGTCAAATCAACGGTGCGGAGCTGCGAAAATCATCGGCCTCACAAGAGCCCAACCTCAACGAGTCTCTCGTTGAAACCGGGAAGCCGAGCACGTTCGAATTGTAGCACTCCTCGGGTTGTGTGCAGTGATTTACGGATGCGCACAAAGTTGCAATGCGCAACCATGCGTTATCATACTCATAGAGCCATTCCATCACACGGATAGATATTCCTTGACCCGAATTGCGGAACCCACGCCCAATCCTCTGGCGAGAACAGGTAGCGGATAACCTAATACCAATTCTCCTTCAATAGTGATGTATTTGTGGAAGTGGCCTCCCGGCCGCGACAATATTTATCGTGGCCGGGAGGCCACTCCCACGAAACATTATTCCCGTATTGAATTGGAAATGGAATAAGCTAATCGGAGTTATTGTGCTGAGGTTGAAACTTGACGGCAGCAATCCGTGCCGTTACCAGAACAGCCAGCAGGACTGAAAGCGCCAGAATTTCATTCCAGCTTATGCTGTGGTCATAAAGACCGATAAATATCTCCCGCAATATAAAGGCAATGCCAACTTCAGCCAGCACTCTTAGGCGGACGCGGCGGTATTCTAAATAGTCCGTGAATGTGCGAAACAACTCAATGAGCACAAAGACCGAGAGAACATCAATAACCAACTCCCGGTCGATACCGTCAACCAATCCATGGGCAAGGTTATGAGTCGACACTGCATCGCGAAAGGCAGTCGCAGCCGAAAAGAAATCCAGCACCAATCCCGCCAATGCCCCCAGCAGAGTGAGCAGCATGACAAAGATCAGAGCCGTGACAATAGCATCCAATATCTTGCCATAGATACGAAGCGCTTGAATCTTCGCACCCGACTTTTCAATTTCGGGAATTTCCTCTTGCATCTGTTGTTCTGTCATTTATCAGCCTATCGCTTATGTTATCCGAACCACTTGTCCGTTTACAAACTCAACAAGTCGCAGTTACCCGTTTATTACAGATTTTGCAGATCACCCATGTTGTCGATGTCAGCAAAAACTCCATTATTGTCGATCTTTATTGGCACAAACTTTGATCTATCATACTCCAGCAAGCGTCGCGCTCCAGCATCCCCATGGAGGGCAAGCAATTCTTCGCGGTAATGCGCAGCAAATCCGACCGGATGTCCGCGTTTACCAGCACAGAAAGGGGCCGCCAGGTCTGCCCCGTCCAACAATGCATTTCGCACGCCGACAATAGCTGCCGATGGTACAACAGGCATATCGGCCAGCCCGATCAGCCAACCCGCTGCGTCAAGGTTTGCACGCACGCCACAGGCAAGGCTGGTGGCCATGCCCTGCGCAGCATCCTCACAAACAACCCAGCGTATCGCCGATGCCTGGGTCGTCCCCAGCGCAGTTTCGATCGCACTGCAAAATACTTCTGCCTGTGGCCTGACTACTACAGTGATGCGCTCGAACACCTCCAGCCAAGGCAGGACACTGTGTGCGGCGAGTGGCAGAGTCACTCCATGCAGCGTAACCGGATGCAGCAATTTATCCGAACCGAAGCGGCGCGAGGCTCCTGCTGCCAGCACGATAGCAGCGATTTCACTTTTATCAGGCAAGGGTTTCCTGATCGAACGGCATGCGGCGCAAGCGCTTGCCGGTCAGCGTGAATACTGCGTTGGCAACCGCCGGAGCGATCGGCGGTGTGCCCGGTTCGCCAATGCCGGTGGGATGACTCACTGCTTTCAACAATATGAACCTCGACCTGCGGCATTTCGGAAAAGAGCAGCGGAACATAATCGTGGAAATTGGATTGCAGCACACGGCCATTTTCCAGCGTGATCGCACCATGCAGGGCGGCGGAGAGCCCGTAAACTATCGCGCCTTCGATCTGTTGACGCACGCCTTCAGGATTGATGACCATGCCGCAATCTACTGCTGCCACCACGCGATGCACGCGAATCTTGCCATTTTCCAGCGACACCTCGGCGATTTCTGCCACATAGCTATCAAACGACTGGTGCACCGCCACACCGTAAGCATGATTGCCAGGCAATTTCTTTTTGCCCCAACCGGCTTTTTTCGCGGCCAGTTGCAACACGCCCCGGTAACGGGAGGTCGGCAGGCAGGATATCGAGCCGGTAAGCTACCGGGTCCTCGCCGGCAAGATGCGCCAGTTCGTCGATCATGGTTTCGACCACGAACGCCGTATGCGAGTGCCCCACCGAACGCCACCACTGCACAGGCACAGCATTCTTCGGGCTGTGCAGTTCAACCTGCAGATTGGGAATCATGTAGGGCAAAGTCGATGCGCCCTCCACCGAGGTGGCATCAATGCCGTTCTTGGTCAGGAAAGCTTCAAATGGCGTATCGGCAACGATGGACTGGCCGACGATGGTGTGTTTCCAAACCAGCGGCTTTCCGTCTTTTGCTATCCCCGCCTCGATGTGGTCGGCCCACATCGGTCGGTAGTAGCCGCCGCGCATGTCGTCCTCGCGCGTCCACACTATCTTGACCGGTTTGCCGATCGCTTTGGCCACCTGCACCGCCTCGATGACGAAGTCAGATCGCGGATTGGCGCGCCGACCGAAACCGCCGCCGAGATAGGTGGTATGAATTTCCACTTGTTCCGGTTTGAGCCCGGCGGTCTTTGCTGCCGAGGCACGATCCATGGTCTGCGCCTGGGTGCCTGTCCAGATGGTGCAATGGTCGGGTTTAAGATCCACCACCACGTTGAGTGGCTCCATCGCGGCGTGTGCCAGATAAGGCACCTCATATTCGGCACTGATGGACTGGTATGCTTCTTTGAAGCCCTGCACGGTGTCGCCATCCTTGCGCGCCACTGCGCCCGGTTTTTTCGCCAGATCGAGATATTCCGCGCGCATTTTCGGGGTGGAAAGTGCCGCGCCCGGCCCTTCATCCCATTCGATTTCCAGCAGGTCGCGCGCCGTCTTGGCGGGCCAGAAACCGGTTGCGGCCACCGCTATTCCGGTAGGCACCTGATAGATGCCTTGCACGCCCGGCAGCTTGCGCGCCTCGGTATCGTCGAAGCGTTTCACCTTGCCTCCGAATACCGGGCTGCGGGCAATCAACACCGTCAGCATGCCGGGCAGATAAACGTCGAGGCCGAATTGGGCGCTGCCGTTGATCTTTGCCGGCGTATCGAGGCGTTTAATTGATTTGCCGATTAGCTTGAAATTTTTCGGCGACTTGAGTTCGACATTTTCCGGCAGCGGCAAAATGGCTGCGGCATCGGCCAATGTGCCGTAACTCGATTTCCTGCCGCTCTTGCGCATGCATCACCTGGCTGTTCTCGGCATGGCATTCGCTTTCCGGTACACCCCATTGTTGCGCCGCAGCGCGGATCAGCAATATTCTGGCACTGGCCCCAACACGCCGTAGTTGCTCCCACGACGACGGAATACTCGGAACTGCCCCCGGTGAGTTGCATGCCGAAACCGGTATGGTTATATACCGCTGCCACCGGCGCAGATTCGACGCTGATGCGGCTCCAGTCGGCTTCCAACTCTTCTGCTATCAGCATCGGCAGCGAGGTATAGACCCCCTGCCCCATCTCGGATTTATTGACGACTATCGTGATGCTGTCGTCTGCTGCGATGCGGATGAATGCGTTGGGCGGGTATATCTGCTTGGCTGGCTTGGCATGTTCTTCGGCGGCAAAAGCCCGACCGCCTTTCAGCGGCAGGTAAAAGCCGATCACCAGTCCGCCCATCAATCAGGGCAGAGTCTTTGAGGAATTTGCGGCGGGAAGGATTTTGTATGGTCATGGTTTTCATTTTGCACCTCCCAACTGCTCCGATGCCTTCAGGATCGCCGCGCGGATACTGTTGTAGGTACCGCAACGGCACAGGTTGCCATCCATCGCGGCCGATATCTGCGATTCGCTGGGGTGCGGATTTTCCTTGAGCAGCGCGGTAGCCGACATGATTTGACCGGATTGGCAGTATCCGCACTGCGGTACGTCCACTTCCTGCCAGGCAGCCTGTACCGTTTTTCCCAGCGTCGGTTTCTGCCAGTCCTTCGATGGTGGTGACTTGCTTTCCGCTTGCCATGGAAACCGGCGTCATGCAGGAACGGATAGCCCGTCCATCCAGATGCACGGTGCAGGCCCCGCACTGCGCCATGCCACAACCAAATTTCGTTCCGGTAAGTTGCAGGTGGTCACGAATCACCCATAACAAGGGGGTATTAGGGTCGACATCGACCTTGGTCATTTTGCCGTTAATCTTTGAAAGATATCATGAACAAATCTCCTGATTGATGGGCTGAGAGACGCGATTTGCTGCGACCGTTTTGTTGCGAACTGAAATCAGATGAGCGAGGATAGCCACCGCGATCTCCGGCGGTGTGCGACTGCCTATGCTCAAGCCTACAGGCCCATGCAATCGGGCGATTTCCTGCGGGGTGAGATCAAACAATGCCAGCCGCTCGCGACGCTTGGCATTGTTGGCTTGGGAACCCAGCGCGCCGACATAGAACGCCGGCGATTTTAGCGCTTCCAGCAATGCCATGTCATCCAGCTTTGGATCATGGGTAAGCGCAATGATGGCGGTACGGGCATCGACTTGCAGTGCCAGCACCGCATCGTCGGGCATCTCGCCCAGCATAACCGTATCCGGCACATCCCAGGTCTGGCGCATTTCCTGGCGCGGATCGCAAACGATAACCTGATAATCCAACGCCTGCGCCATGCGTGCAAGATAACCGGAAGTCTGTCCGGCGCCGATGATGAGCAGCCGCCAGCGCGGGCCGTGTACCGTAGTCAGCGATGCGCCGTCAAAGGCAAGATTTGTCGGTATTGCCGGCTTCGCCCAGCAACGACCTGCAATGAATTGAAATGCAACGTACGTCTGACCAGTCGGTGTGCTTGAATCAGTTGCAGGACTTGCTCCACCCAATCCGCGTTTTGAACCGGTTCAATGACCAAGCGCATGGCACCGCCGCACGGCAACCCGAAACGCTGGGCTTCTTCGCGCGTTACTCCATAGTTCAGCACTTCACAGCGGTCGCTTGAAAATTGGCCGCTCTCCGCACGCAGAACGAGATCATCTTCAATACAGCCACCCGACACCGAACCAACCACCAAGCCGTCGCCGCGCAAGGCAAGCATGGCACCCTGCGGGCGCGGGCTGGAGCCGAAGGTTTCCACCACCGTAACCAGCCATAGCGGAAGCTTCGCTGCCTGCCATTCCAGCAGAGTTTTGAGTACTGAAAGATCAACGCTATCCATCGTACCTCCTTGTTCCGATTATTCAGCGGAATGAGATCAGGACACCTCTAAGGGTAAAACTCAGAATGCGTATCCTAACCCAAGTTTAAACACGGTGTAATTGGTATTGCTGTCCGGCTCAAACGAACCTACATTGACCGGAACGACATGGCTGATGCCATACTTGAAGTTCATAAAATCAACCCCGGCGTTCGCATGGTAGTCTTTCGTAATTGCATAATCTGCGGCCAAACCCACTTTGTAGATGATCGAATTACCCAGTGACACCGAGAACCCGGTCAGGCCGGGGCCGGAATTTACGCTAATGGAAGAGCCCTCTGTACCTCCCAGCATGAGATTAGCTGTAACAACCAGCTCGCTGACAGGCGAGAATTGACCCAGCGCCCCCACCCCGAACCAATTGTTGGTATAAGTCTCACCGCTATTAACTCCACGATACCATTTGTGGGAGGCTAGTTCAGCGTAGGGCGTCAGCATAAAATTGTCATGGAGCAGAAAAGCTTTTCCAAAACGGCTGCTGAAATTAGCTAATGTTGCGGAAGAACTACTGACCACGGAGCCAAATGTCCCTCCGCTTGCATTCATTCCTATGTACTTCGTAGCGCCATTGGATTGGTCGTACTCGGCTTCGGCATAGTAATGACTTGCCCCTCTATCCATCCACGACAGGGACAAGGCAAAACCGGGGACATTTCCCGATTCCGTGTTAAGCGTTCCCGTCGCTGTGCTAGCTGGATTTGTTCCAGTTTCCATGTAATCGACATGCGTCAATAATTTCTGGATCACTACTTGGTTGTTGGATGCCTCAATGTCGGACGATCCGGCAAATGAAGTCGTTGCAGAAGCCAAGCTCAAGATCGCCATTACCGCTAAAGAAATTCTCTTCATTGTGTCTCAGTTAGTTATAAAGTTAAAAACATGCCAGTTACACCGATTGTAGCACCCGCAACGGCGATATTTGCGTCACGCGCCGCGTTGCCAACCACCCCGCCAGCGTCACCGCGACCATCCCGCCACCCGTCCCGACCAGCCAGATCAGCGCGCCGGGATGATAAGGAATTTCCAGCACTTTGATCGCCAGCACCCATCCCAGTAATTCGGCGCCCCCGGCAGCGAACAGCCCGCTCAATGCTCCCAACGTGGCGAATTCCGTCAAGTGCAAACGCCGCAGATAATGGCTGTCCGCACCCAAGGTGCGCAGGATGGCGGTTTGATGGTTGCGTTCGTCCTGTGTTGAGAGCAGCGCAGCATACAGCACGGCCATGCCGCTCAACAGGGTGAACAAAAACACTGCGCTCATGGCCTGCGCAATCTGATCCATGATATGGCGTAGCTGCTCGATCATCGCCTCGGTGTCGATCAGCAGCAGGTTGGGGAAATTTTTGATCAGCGCATTCGCCGCCTGCGTTTTGTCCGTCGGCAAATGAAAACTGGTGATGTAACTGGCCGGAAAATTTTCCAGCATGCCCGGCGCGGCGATCACGAAAAAATTCACCTGCATGGAATCCCACTGCACCTTGCGCAGGTTCACCACCCGCGCGCTGAATTGGCTGCCCGCCACATCGTAGGTCAGCGTGTCGCCCATATGTATCCCCAACGTCTTGGCGATGCCTTCCTCCACCGACAGTACTCCAGTTGCGGGAACTGAACTTGTGGGAGCGGCCTCCCGGCCGCGATTCGATTCTTCGCGGCCGGGAGGCCGCTCCCACTGGAATGAATTAGCTTGCACTGAAGAATTCCACCACTCTCCCTGCACCAGTTCATTCCCTTTGGGCAAATGATCCAACCAGGATAAATTGGTTTCACGCTCCACCAGTCCGCGTGCGCGCGGATCGGGGTAATCGTCGCCACTGACCGGGCGCTGGTTGATCGCCACCAGGCGTCCGCGCACCATGGGGAATAATTCCGGCGATGGCAATTGCTGCCGCGCGAAAAAATCCAGCACCGCTGCGCGCTGGTCGGGCTGGATGTTTACGATAAAACGGTTCGGAGCATCCGGCGGCAGGCGCGAACGCCAACTGTCCATCAGCTCGGCACGCACGAAGGTGAGCAGCAGCAAGGCCATGCCGCCCAGGCTGAGCGCGACGATTTGCACGGCGTTGCTGCGCCCGTGTCGCGCCAGATTGTAGAAGGCATGAATCCCCGACTTGGACAAAGCACGCAACACCAGCCACGCCAGCAAACCGAACAGCAGCAACCCCGCCACCAAGCCAGCCAGCACCGTTAGCCCCAGTTTGAGCGAACCGGCCTGCCACAGAAACAGGATACACAGCACGGCCCCGCCGCAGGCATATAACAATCCGGTGCTCGCTTCCGGTGCGCCCAGTTCGCGGCGGATCACGCGTAGCGGCGAAACGCTTTTCAATTGCCACAGCGGCAGGAAGACGAAACCCAGCAACAACGCCATGCCACTGGCAGCGGCCTGCCACAAGGGCATCCAGCCGGGCGACGGTAAATCGGCATCGCGCATCGAAGCGATGGATTGCACCAGCACGGCCTGCGCCGCATAGCCCAGCAGCCCGCCCAACAGCACGGCGCATACGCCAAGCAACAGGAACTGGAACAGAAAGATGCGCAACACCTGCACCTGAGCGGCCCCCAGACAACGCATCATCGCGCAGGCATCCAGATGGCGGGCAATGAAATGCCGCGCCGCTAACGCCAATGCAACGCCCGCCAGCACCACGGCGGTGAGCGCAGCCAGCCCGAGAAAATGTTCGGCGCGCTCCAGAGCGATGCGGATTTCAGGACGCGCATCGCGCACATCCTCCAGTTTCTCGCTGATGGTCAGCCGACTTTGCAACCATGAACGCAGATCGGCCACCTGCTTGCGCTTCGCCCGCCACCACCAAACGGTAGCCGATACGGCTGCCTTCCTGTACCAATCCGCTGGCGGGTAAATCTTCCGCATTCAAGATCACGCGCGGCGCAAAACTGGCAAAGCCTACCGACTGATCCACGAAACGCACCACACGCGCCGCCACCTTCAAATGCAACTCACCGACGCCTACCTCGTCGCCCAGTTGCAACTCCAAGCGCTGCATCAGCCGCGTATCCGCCCACAGCGTGCCGCGCGCAGGAATTGTACTATTTTCGTTTTTAATAACATGCTGCGCGCCATCATCGATGACGATCTTGCCGCGCAAGGGATACCCTTGCTCCACCGTCATGATGTCTGCCAGAAGATTGTCATTCTTGCCTGCCACCATGCTGGGAAAAGCATCCGAGCCGATAACGCGCAACCCGCGCTGCCGTGCAGCCTCGCGGTAGGCGGGCGGCAATGGGCGCGTCGATGAAACGCGCAAGTCCGCGCCGAGCAAACTGGTCGCCTCCTGTTGCAACGCCAACCGCACCCGATCCGCGAACAGACCTACCGTAGCCATACTGCCCACGGCCAGCACCAGCGCCACCAGCAGCACGCGCCATTCCCCCGCGCGCCAGTCGCGGCGGAGAAGATTGAGGGAAAGATAGATGAGATTCATTTTCTGTTCATTGTAAATATTGGCGACAGTTGTCCGCATATCATCGCCGCGATTATTTCCCCGGACAATCCTGCGGTGAGCAGACCGCGCGTGCCATGCGCCAAGCTGCAATATAGCCCCTCCTGCACCTTGCCCACCAATGGCATCGCGCCGGGTGCCGAACAGCGTACCGATGCCCTGCCAGCCAACCGCCCAATATCGACTTCTCCCAACGCTTCGCGCAAGGCTGGTGCGTGCGCAGCCAACTTCGCCAAATTGTCGGCATGGTCGGATACTCTCACCTCGATCGACTCATCATTGAAAGCATGCGTCGCCCCGGTCACATGCATGCCCTCCAGCGCCGACGCACAATACCCCTCGCCGCACACAATTGCCCGCAATGACCGACTGGCAGCCGTCGCGGGTAACAGCGTAACCTGTCCGCGCACCGGTGTCAGCGGAAAATCGGCGAAGGGTTTCAATGCCAGCGCCGAATGGGCGCAGCATACGACCACCGCCTCTGCCTCAATGCTCCATATTGCGCCACACCCATCGATTCCTGCCACGCACCAGCCCGCATCTTTCTGCGTCAAGGTCTCCACCGTGTGGCCCAAACGTTGCTCGATGCGCGCGTCGTCCGCCAGCCGCGCGCACAATGCGGGCGGCACGAGCCAGCCACCGCCGGGAAACCATAGGCCGCCGTGTGCCATCTGCATTCCCGCCAGCTCCGTCGCCTGCGCGGCATCGACGAAGCGCAGCAGATGCGCAGGCCATTCGCGTTCGGCGAGACGTGCGATGCGCTTGCTCTCGTTCGGCGAAAAGTCCAGTTGCAGCAGGCCGCATTCAGCCCGTAATTCTCCATCCACCGGCAACACGCTATCAAACAGCGCCAGCGCGTGCCCGTAAGCTGCCAGCACGAAGCGATGCATCTGATTGTCGCCCGCGCCGAAGCGTGCGTGCAGAATGCCGCGCGCATTGCCCGATGCCGCACTCGCCAATTGCGGCGCACGCTCCAGCAATGTCACGGACACCCCGCGTGCGGCCAAGGCATGTGCCGCCGCGCAGCCAGCCACCCCGCCGCCAATAACGATGACGCTTTGCGGTGTGCGTCTTCTCTGCTCTATTACAGTGCGTGAAGAAATTTCGCCGCGCGTCATCTCGCGCTTGCGCCCATAGCCGGGCACTCTCTCTACCGTAAATCCTGCTTGAAGTAAACCGCGCCGCACCCAACCCGCACTGGTATAGGTCGCCAGCGTCGCTGCGGGACTGGATGCGCGCGCGATGCCGGACAGAACTTCGTCGCCCCACATTTCGGGGTTCTTCGCCGGAGAAAAGCCATCAAGGAACCATGCATCCACCACCCCGTCTTGCAGTTGCGGCAGCACCTCGGCAACATCGCCAATTGCCAGCGTTAGCCGCACCCGCCCACCGGCAAACGACCAGCGGTTCCAGCCCGGCACACGTCGTCGCCAGCATTTCAGCAGAGCCACAGCGTAGGTGTCCAATTCCGGCCACAACGCCAGCGCGACGCGCAATTCATCATCATCCAGCGGAAATTTTTCGATGCTGAAGAAATCCAGACTCGCCCCCGGCTGCGCGACCCGCTCAAACAATTGCCATGCGCAAAGAAAATTCAGCCCCGTGCCGAAGCCCGTCTCTCCGATGGTGAAACTTTCGCCGGCAGACAACGCAGCAAAGCGCTCCTCCAGCCGGTTGCCTTGTAGAAACACATGGCGTGTTTCTTCCAGTCCCGAATCGGTGGAAAAATACACATCGCCGAAGCGTGATGAGAACGGCAAGCCATCTTGCCAATCGAGCGTCATGGAAAAAATTGGGTTATCAAATAAGAGCGGCGCAGTCTAGCAGACCTGCCGAACATGAGGTGCAGGAAAGGAAATTTTGCTGTCCTGCTTCACGCTTAACCTTACCTGTCAGGATAGTGATACTATTATTTGGGAAGTACCAAAGTTGCAACTCGGCAATAAATTTCTCAGCAGAGGAGTGATGCAATATGCAAACCATGTCCGCTGAGCGCGGAAAAATTCTTCTCCCGATTGCGCGCGCCGCAATTTCCTGCGCCCTGAACGTGCCTGCCACAGCAGATGAAACCGCTCCGTGGCTTACCGAGCCAGGCACCTGCTTCGTCACCCTCACCCAGCACGGCGAATTGCGCGGCTGCATCGGTTCGCTGCAAGCCTACCGCCCCTTGCTCGATGACGTGAAGAGCAATGCCGTGTCCGCCGCCCTGCGTGACCCGCGCTTTATGCCGCTGAGCGCGGCGGAACTCGACATTACCAAAGTCGAGATTTCTCTGCTGTCGCCGCCACAAACGATGACCTTCCAGAACGAGGCCGATGCACTGGCGCAATTGCGCCCCAATGTGGATGGCGTAATATTACAGTATGGTTCTTATCGCAGCACCTTTCTGCCACAGGTATGGGAACAGTTGCCGCAGCCGCACGAGTTTATGGCGCACCTGAAACACAAGGCAGGGTTGCCGGTAGATTTCTGGTCGCCTGAGGTAAAGCTTTCGCGCTATACCGTGGAAAAATGGAAGGAGTGAATCTAAATTATGGACGCCCCCATACTCCCAGATGAACGCCATCCGGCCAAGCACTGGCACCAGTTGGATGATGGACGCCTGCAATGCGACATCTGCCCGCGCGACTGCAAACTGCGACGAGGGACAGCGCGGTTCCTGCTTCGTGCGCGGCATGGCGGATGGGCAGATGGTGCTCACCACTTATGGCCGCTCATCCGGCTTCTGCATCGACCCCATCGAGAAAAAACCGCTCAACCATTTCTATCCCGGCAGCAGCGTGTTTTCGTTTGGCACCGCCGGCTGCAACCTAGCCTGCAAATTCTGTCAGAACTGGGACATTTCCAAATCGCGCGACATGGATCGCCTGATGGATCACGCTTCGCCCAAGGCCATCGCGCAGGAGGCCAGGAGGCACGGCAGCAAGAGCGTGGCCTTTACCTACAACGACCCGGTGGTGTTCTTCGAATATGCGCTGGACACGGCGGACGCCTGCCATGAGCAAGGGCTGAAAACCGTGGCCGTAACCGCCGGTTACATCCATGATGCGCCGAGGCGCGAGTTCTACGTCAAAATGGATGCCGCCAATATCGACCTCAAGGGTTTCACCGAAGAATTCTACGTCAAGCTCACCAGCGCACATTTGCAACCGGTGCTGGATACGCTGGCTTACGTCCACCACGAAACGGATTGCTGGCTGGAGATCACCACTTTGCTCATCCCCGGCTACAACGATTCCGATACGGAACTTGCCGCGCTGTCAAAGTGGGTGATGCAGGAATTGGGACCGGACGTGCCGTTACACTTTTCCGCCTTTCATCCGGACTGGAAGATGCCGGACGTATCGCCCACCCCGCCCGCCACCCTGACCCGCGCTCGCCGCATCGCGCTGGATGCCGGGCTGCACCACGTCTATACCGGCAACGTGCATGACACCGATGGCGGCACCACGTTTTGCGCCTCGTGCCACACCCCGCTCATCGTGCGCGACTGGTATCAGATCAACGAATATCACCTGACGGAAAATGGAACCTGCCCACAGTGCAAAACCGCATTGGCGGGACATTTCGGAAGATTCGAGAAACAACATGGAAGGCAACGCATTCCGGTTGCCGTGGCAACTGCGCATCGATGAGAAACATCATGCAGCCAAACGCTCCACTCTGTTAGATAGTTCCCTCATCCCTGACCCTTCTCCCGGAGGGAGAAGGAAACAAACTACCTCTCCCTCCGGGAGAGGGTTGGGGTGAGGGAGCATCCGTATTCAGCTTGTCTCACAGAATGGTTTTACCTGTGCTCTGAATCTCAAAGGCTCATTGCATTGTGAGTACATATGGCGCACAATTCTGCCATCAAACTTTGGGAGCACAACATGAAAACCGCAACGCTCAAGGAAAGCCGCCTGAATATTCGCTGCGACAGCCACACGCGCCAATTGCTGGATAAGGCAGCCAGTTATGCGCACGTCAGCATTTCCGAGTTCGTCCTGTCGAATGCATTGGCATCCGCCGAGCGAGTGGTACAGGAACATGAATCAATCACGCTGCATCCAAAAGATTTCGAGGCGTTTCTGGCAGCGCTGGATGCACCGACCAAACCCAATGCAGCACTGAAGCGCGCTTTCAAACGTCACACCGATCAAGTTCGCCGTTGATGGCTTTTTACATCAGGCCGTTTGATGCGTCCTTCAACGCCGAGAGTTTCCAGTGCGGTCAAGAGCCTCTGGATGAATATATCCGTCGCTATGCATCACAAGACGTGCGCAGAAATGTGGCACGAGTTTTTATTGCCACACCGGAGAATGATCCGCAGCAACTGGCTGGATTTTTCACTCTGAGCGCGGGCAGCGTAAGCTGTACCAGCCTCCCGGCATCTTTGGCGCGGAAACTTCCCCGCTATCCGGTGCCGGTTGCACTGATCGGTCGGCTGGCCGTGGATAAAAGATTTCAGAGCAAGGGATTGGGTTCAATCCTGCTTGCCGATGCATGTAAAAAAGTCGCGCAAGCCAGTTCTGTTTTGGCCGTGGCCGGAATTATCGTCGATGCAAAAGATGACCTAGCCATATCGTTTTATAAGCACTTTGGTTTCATCCCGCTGCAAGGACAAACAGACAGGATGTTGCTACCCGCTTCTGTGTTTCAAGCAAAATAGTCCGGCCAGAATATCAATCTTGATAATGCAGCAGGTACGCTTTATCATGCCCGGACATTCTCATTGAATGACAATGACCGCATTTATCAGGATCGCATCCGTAAAACATATGAGTGTATTGAATCTCTTGGTGAGCTAATATGTTGCTGGTTTATCAGTTTGACTGGGATCCGAACAAGGCGCGCATTAATCTGAAAAAGCATCGAGTATCTTTCCTGCTGGCGATGTCTGTATTTCATGACCCGTTGTCGATCACAATATTTGATGAGGCACACAGCGAAAATGAAGAACGTTGGGTGACGGTGGGCAAGGCAGAGAACGGGCAAACTTTGGTGATAGTGCATACCTTCCAGTTAATCTCTGCCAAGGAGGCAAAACTGCGTATTATTACGGCGCGTAAGGCTGACAAGCAGGAACGTCTGGATTATGAAGGATTGCCGCGTTAGCGGCTCACAAATGTTAAGGATAAGACATGAAAGATCATTACGATTTCAGCAAGGGTGTAAGGGGGAAATTTTACAGCCGAAATGCAGCGCTTAAGCCCCCCGTTTATCTGGATGAACAGGTGCAAGCCTATCTGACTGCGCGCGCAGAGGCAAAAGGTATTGATCTATCCGATCTTGTCAACATTATGCTCATGCGTGACATCGAAATTATTGAGGCGGTTAAATAAAATCCCCTCAGTCCAATAGGCACACCGTACCCGCACGGATATTGAGTATTGCAACACTACAGAGCTAGACCTGCCCCCTTCGTTTCATTGCCATTTTCTGAAACTGCGCGATTATCAGAGTGTGCGCATTATGACACCTGCACAGGCGATGCAATTTCTCGTGACACCATAATTGCTCATCAACCCAATGTGTAGCTCGGATGAAACGTAGTGGAATCCGGGAGCGCCCGTCAGGGCGCAGAGGTTGTCTCAACATTCAATGGAGTGCCATGAATCCCGGATTCCATTGCATTGCATCCGGGCTACGCTCGCTGGCGGCAGAACTACGCGAGATTTTGGCTCGTCCGCATTTAGCGGCAAAACTGGAAGAACAAGGCACCACGCCAGATGCGTTAATGGCGCTGTATCTGGACTTCGCTCTGGCAGTATCGCCGCTTTCTGTTCCGCGCGCCGTACCCGATGACCCCGACGATGATCATGTGATTGCTTGCGCGCTGGCCGCCAAAGCAGATGTTATTGTTTCCGGTGATCGGCATTTACTGAAACTGCGCGAATATCAGGGTGTGCGCATTATGACACCTGCACAGGCGATACAATTTCTCGTGACGCCATAATTGC
Organism: uncultured beta proteobacterium; assembly: GCA_963714805.1. Classification (GTDB taxonomy): domain Bacteria; phylum Pseudomonadota; class Gammaproteobacteria; order Burkholderiales; family Gallionellaceae; genus CAIQPV01. Next base: position 60,876 of record CAVQPO010000001.1, read on the forward strand.
TTATCAATCCAATGTTGTAGCTCGGATAAAACGCAGTGGAATCCGGGAGCGCCCGACAGGGCGCAGAGGTTGTCGCAACATTCAATGGAGTGTCATGAATCCCGGATTCCATTGCATCCGGGTTCACTCATCCCAGCACGCATTAATGGTTGTGGCATCCCAGACACCAAACTGCGAGCCAAACATAGTCAAAAAACAACTCAGGAAAGATGACGCGTCGTGTAAAACCTCGCCTACATCATACCAATTGGCACGCTGAGACCAGAACGGTCCGTCTGGCTGTTGCCGCAAAAAGCGGTTTGCCATATTCACATCTGCGTGGGTAAACGAAGATAGCTCTGAGTAGAAAGTCTCATAAGCTTCCAAATGGTCAACGTCTTCGGCAAGCTGTCTGATGGACTTGCCCGACCAATTCTTAAACAGCTTGCCGCTCTTACCGTTAGTTTTGAAGAGCTGCTCGACCTCAGCAAACTTCGCGTTAACTTCGATTTCTCGTTTCGCCCACCTGGTTTCCCATTCAAGCTCCATAGCATCGCGCCAAGATTGATCTTTGCTGGCGCGATGCTTGGAACAAGTATCCATCGAGCGCTTCTGTAGCACATACTCAAACAGGATGTACTGTCGTGATCTATCTTCTGGTGACTTTGTAATGTAGTGAGCATTGACATCGACCTCAAACATGGACCGGGCGATCATGTAACCAGAGTTCACTGGAAACCATTCTACACCCGACGAATCCCACAGAGCCAACAGCGCGCGCGCTCCAGACACGTTATACATCAGGAAGCACGACATTAACGACGTGTATTGTAAACCCGCTTGATGAGTCCTCACGCCATCGAGACTTTGGCCAATGGCAGTCAACCGAGACAGCACCTTGTGATGATACGGTGCCCACTGTTCTTGCGTAATTGCTCTCACGAGGTGCGGCTCCATCTGTGCAACCCGCGTAAGGCGTAATGTAGGGTGTCAATAAGCGAAGCGCATTGCACCGAATGTTTGGGATCGAAAGCTTTGTAAAACGGGGTTGCCCATGTCATAGACAATCCCCATTCCATTACGGAAGCAATGACCGCATCACCTTCCCCATTTCCGCCGGGTTGCGCGTGATGTGTATGCCGCATTCTTCCATCACCGCCAACTTGTCCTCGGCACCGCCTTGACCGCCAGAGATGATCGCACCGGCATGGCCCATGCGCTTGCCTTCGGGCGCGGTGATACCAGCGATGAAGCCCACTACCGGCTTCTTCATGTTGGCCTTGATCCAGCGCGCGCAGTCTTCCTCGTCGCTGCCGCCGATCTCGCCCACCATGATGACCGCGTCGGTGTCCGGATCGTCGTTGAACAATCTCATCACATCCACGTGCTTCATGCCGTTGATCGGGTCGCCGCCGATACCCACGCAGGATGATTGCCCCAGACCCAGTGCAGAGAGTTGCCCCACCGCCTCATAGGTCAAGCGTGCCGGAGCGCGATACCACGCCGATGCGACCTTTCTTGTGAATGTGCCCCGGCATGATGCCGATCTTGATTTCGTCTGGCGTAATCAATCCCGGACAATTCGGCCCGATCAACACCGTGCGCTTGCCCTGCATTTTGTAGCGCGTCTTCAGCATGTCATGCACCGGTATGCCCTCGGTGATGCAGATCACCAAGTCCAGATCGGCTTCCACCGCTTCGTCAATCGCCGCTGCCGCACCGGAAGGCGGCACGTAAATCACCGACACCGTCGCGCCGGTCTGCGCCTTGGCGTCCTTCACCGTGGCATACACCGGCACGCCTTCAAAATTTTCCCCTGCCTTCTTCGGGTTCACCCCGGCGACAAAACAGTTCGCGCCATTTGCATAGGCACGACAATGGAAAGTGTGGAACTGGCCGACCTTGCCGGTCATGCCCTGAGTGATGACTTTGGTGTCTTTATTGATCAGTATGGACATTTTTATTCTCCCTTTGCAGCGGCTACAACTTTCTGAGCCGCATCCGCCATGTCGCTGCCAGAAATAATCGGCAGGCCGGATTCAGCCAGAATCTTTTTGCCCAAATCAACATTGGTGCCTTCCAGACGCACCACCAGAGGCACGCTCGAGATGCACCTCGCGCGCCGCCGCCACCACGCCTTCTGCGATCACGTCGCAGCGCATGATGCCGCCGAAAATGTTCACCAGAATCGCACGCAGCTTGGGATTCTTCAGCATCAGTTTGAATGCCTCTGTAACTTTTTCCTTGGTCGCGCCACCGCCTACATCAAGGAAGTTCGCCGGATTGCCACCGTACAACTTGATGATGTCCATCGTTGCCATCGCCAGCCCCGCACCATTCACCAGACAACCGATGTCGCCATCCAGCGAGATGTAGCTGAGGTCAAATTTTGATGCCTCGACTTCGGCAGGGTCTTCTTCATCCAGATCGCGGTATGCGACAATTTCAGGACGGCGATACAGCGCATTGCTGTCGAAATTGAATTTCGCATCCAGCGCGCGCACGCGATTATCCGCCGTCAGCACCAGCGGATTGATTTCCGCCAGCATCGCATCCTTCTCCACGAAAGCGCGGTACAAACCTTGCAGGGACGCGCGCGCTTCAGCCAGTGCCGCTTCGGGTATGCCGATCTTGCGCGACACTTCATCGCATTCGGCATCGGTCAAACCCGCCACCGGGTCGATCCATACCTTGTGAATTTTTTCCGGCGTATGTGCGGCGACTTCTTCGATATCCATACCGCCTTCGCTGCTGGCCATCATCGCCACGCGCTGCGTGCCACGGTCGACCACCATACCGATGTAATATTCTTTAACAATCTGCGCACCTTCTTCGATCAGCAAGCGCCTGACCTTTTGTCCTTCCGGGCCAGTCTGGTGCGTCACCAGTTGCATGCCCAGAATTTGGTTGGCGTATTCGCGCACTTGATCCAGTGACTTCGCCACTTTCACGCCGCCGCCCTTGCCGCGACCGCCCGCGTGAATCTGCGCCTTCACCACCCACACCGCACCGCCCAATTCCTTTGCCGCAGCCACTGCTTCGTCAACGCTGAAACAGGCAATGCCACGCGGTGTCGGCACGCCAAATTGACGCAAAATTTCCTTACCTTGGTATTCGTGAATTTTCATAATTAGCCTTATATTAATCCCTCACCTGAACCGTCCCTAGTACAACTTTTGAGATTTTACAGAAATATTTTGAAAGCCGCGAGGATTATGGAATGTTAGACCCCGCGCTTTTCAATTCAAAGGCTATCCGTCAACTCTAACGCGATATTTCCGCTCATTAAACGCATCATGCTTTCTTCAGAACTGCCAAAGCTAAGCAGGTTGATGCTTCCGTACCAAACGATTTTTTGATCTATTATTGCGAACTTCTGATGAATTCTTGACTTGAACACAACGTTTACCCCCGCTTTGTTCAGGTCGGCAACAATCTGCTCGAAAGATGTTTGTAATCTTTCGGTAAACTCCTCAGCGGGCCGGGTAACAACGGTTACTTCCACCTTGCGAGCCAGAGGTTCTTGCAACAGCAGTAAAATCTGGGCTACACGCTTGGGGGTTATAAAGGGACTGACGACAAGGATACTTTTCCTTGCCCAGATAATATCCTGACTGTAAACGGCAAAGAACGAACGTTTATCGTAAATGATGTGGATAGCATCATCTCCGGGGCCGTCCCCCTTCGCCTGATAGCCGATTGCCGCATACTCACCCCGGCACCACCACCGTTACGTTGCAACGAGACAACACGGTGGTAGTCATTCGCGATGTTCCCGCCGAAATTTGCGAAGACTGTGGCGAATATTACCTGAACGAACCTACCGCCCGTCGCGTGTACGCCGATGCTGAAAATACCGCGCATCGCCATGTGGAAGTGGAAATCCAACGCTATGCTGCTTGAGGCATTCAGCGGTCTGGCGCAATATATTATTTTGTGGGTTGCCATGCAACAAAGCTAGACTTGACCCAGCGACTTAGACTTAATAACGCGACAATGAGGAAATTTGCTGATGGATAATGTTCAGAGATTGCTCGGAACTTTCAAGCTCACAAATCAAGGATGATGTTTTGGAAGACTACACTGGCACGCCACGAGGCTCTGTGATGCCTGTCCAAGGGCACTATCGAGGAAGGAATGCTCTCGGTGCTGGCTTTCAAACGCTCGCTTTCGGCGGGGATACTTGATGGTGGCGTGGGCGAGATTTCGCTTGGCGGTTCACGTCTCAACCGCTTCATGAAAGATGTGGAAAACGTCACCGGCCATATGGGCGAGGGGGAAGCCGTCAGCCCGTCGGAGGAAACAGGAAGTGCGTCCTCTGCGACAGGGGACGAGCCGGCTGAAGCTATAAATACTGAGGAAAATGCGGATACTGGCGCGAAGGTGCAAGAATCCGAGGAGACAACTTTTGGACAAAGCAACTCTGATCCTTGGGGAGCATTGTTACAGTTCGGCTTCCAGTTAGTCACCGCGTTGAAGGCATCCAACAATGGGGATTCGACATCCCATCCCTGGATAGAACGCGATCCGGCTACGGGTACCCGTAGTCTCAAGGTACCGCTACCTCCTCCTGAAACTGCGAAACGGCTTGCCGATGCGCTTTCGGTGTTGGCGGATACTTTAAAGTAGCTGAACGCCATGCAACGATTTCATGCGCTGATCGAAAGTAAGCGTGTGGCTGCATCCGGCGTCGCTGGCTTTGGCTACGATCAGGCAATCCGGGAAATCCGCAGCAGTGGTTTCAAAACTGGTCAGTGCATTACGTACAACAAGCTGAGATTCAAATGTGATGCTGCTGTTGCCGAGCAGGGCGCGCAAGATGCGCGCGATGTCGGCACGTTCCAGCTCGTAGCTGCGCGATAGCGTCCAACACAACTCGACGAGCACGATATCGGATACGAACAATCCGCCGTGTTCTTCCCCATGAGCGTCGAATACTACCTTGGCACGCTGCGCCTGCGCCTCGTTGTCTCGGGTTACAAGCCGTACAAGAACGTTAGTGTCCAGCGCAATCATTTGCGCGAACGTTGGTTGCGTGCTTTCGTCGCCGCAACGATGCCTTCATCCATCTCCTTGATGCTGAGTGGCTTAATTCCGGGGCGATGAACCAAGCCGAACAGGTTGTCGGAGCCGCGTACCAACACCCGCACCCTCAGGCTACCGTCTTCCTCAACCTCGAAATCGAGCTTGCTGCCGGTCGCAATGTGGAGCTTGTCGCGGATATTTTTTGGGACGGTTACTTGTCCTTTGTCAGTCACTGTCGCAAGCATTATTACCTCTTGACTAAGCTCGATTCAGTCGCACTGGAAGCTCGTACTGTTGCAAAGCAACAAGCCGTCAATACTCGCGCACAATCTCAAGCGATTGCTGTTCCATCTGAACTTTACCGCCCTCATCCGCTGATCAGAGATGCAGCCAAACGCCTCAAGCAACGCGATGGCTGGAGCGATGAGAAAGGGCTTCGCTCCGCGCCAGCAGAGATATTGCATCTGGAGGTGACACGCTCGGCGCTGGATCGATCCCTATTAATCATGGACACCTTGCTCAAGGCATTGGCTGAACGTTCAATATCGGCGCGGGTCGATTTGCAAAGCAAGCAAAGCTTTCTTGATGTTGAAGGAACACCTGTTACTATCATGATCAGTGAACAGATAAAACGATCAAACCATGAAGAAACTCCGGCAGAAAAGAAAGCGCGAGAACAATACTGGAACCGTTCCCGATTGGGTTCTTCCATCAGTTACCCTGTTATTCCCCGATTTGACTATCATCCGACTGGTATATTGACTATCACAGCAGGCCGATGGCCTTCACGTACATGGAAGGATACGCCACGAACTACGCTTGAAAATCGACTCGGAGAAGTTATCGCTGGAATTGTCACACTTGCCGCCGAGATTCGGGCGAAGGAAGCTGAGGAAGTTCGTCGACGTAACGAACGACAACGAGCTGAACAGCGGTATGCGTTTCTAAAAAACCGACTTGATACTGAGCGTTCAAAGCTAAAGCAACTGGAGAAAGCGGCAATTGATTGGGAGCGCGCCACAAGGCTGCGTGCATACGTCGATGCTACCGAACATCATGCTCGGTCCACGGGCGAATTCTCGGCGTAGCTTCAAGATTGGGTTGCTTGGGCAAAAGCCAAGGCAGATGCACTTGATCCACTGGTTGCTGTCTGCGATTTAAACCTTGATGCACCGGAACCAAAGCCACCAGATTACGGTTGGTAATGAGTTGCGTAGCGACCTGTGCAAGTTTCAGAATTCAGTGTAATCAGAGACTCGTCAACGAAATAATCCACCAAGCGTTAATGCATAATGAATTTCAAATTTGTTCAGAAAAAGGAGATCGTCATGATTTAGTTACCAACTATTGGAGCTAATCATGTCACGTACATTTCGCCGCAAGCGGGAGCGTCACGAGTATTACTGGGTGCTGCACGATTGGGAGTCTCGACTTCCTCGCGGGCACTGGGTGCAACTCGATCCGCGATCTGATGCAGGGCGCAAGGCAATCGCCCTTTTTCATTCCGACAAGTCGGTCACTATGGGCAGTTCAGCACCGCGCTGGTACCGCAAGGTATTCGATCACCGGATTCGCACTGGCAACGACCGCATGTTACGTCGTTGGCTGGCTGACCCCGAATTCGACCCGGTGTTTCGGGCTTGGCACAAACACGATGCCAATTGGAGTTGGTGGTGATCGTTGATTTTGGTTGGACTATGCGACTGGACTAATATCACTGCATTACTGTCAGGAAAAATGCGTTCCCCCCAAAGCAAAACGCCCCACCATATTCTGGAGGAGCGTTTTGCTTTGTTAAGGAGCCTGACGATGTGCCCCATCACTTAACCTTCCAGCATTGGGCAGGTGTCACACTCAAACTTCCGTGTAATTCGGTGCATTGCGCTTCGCCTAATGACACCCTACAATACGCCTTACGCGAGTTGAAAGGAACACCATGAATACAGAAACACTTGAAGACACCGCACTGCATCTCCCCCTGAAACAACGTGCCGAGCTTGCGCACAAATTGTTACTCAGCCTTGAAGCTCAAAATGAGGATGAGATTGCAGAGGCATGGCATGCCGAAGCACTACGCCGCTCTGCGGAAATTGAAAGCGGAGTGGCCGATACCGTTTCCGCCGAGGAAGTCAGTGCCGCTGCCCGTGCGCTTTTGCGATGAAATACAGGTTTCACCGCGCTGCAACTGCCGAACACTACGATAACGTCAATTTCTACGAAGACAGACTGCCCGGTTTGGGCGCGGACTACCTGAAAGAATTCGAAACGGTCATGGCGCATATTTGCGCTACGCCCAATCTTTATCCGACTATTGGCGCACCCGACATCCACAAAGCCGGATTGAAGCGATTTCCATTTTTCGTTATTTATCGCACCGAGCAAAATCAAATCATCGTGCTTGCTGTCGCACATCAACGCCGCCAGCCTGCCTATTGGTCGGGGCGTTTAGCAAAATGATAATACGGATGTTGGAATTTTAGACTTGACACCACGTTTTGACTTGTTGGGTGCCACGCTCGCTCCCCGTGAACAGCCAGTTCTTTTTGCCTATGGCAATCGGGCGAATAGCATTCTCGACCGGGTTGTTGTCGATGGGCAGATTGCCGGTTTGCGCATAGCGAACCAAGCTCGCCCAGCGACTCAGACTGTAGTCGATCGCGCGGGCCAATCCGCTATTATTGGCGGTAGCGGTCCGCAACCGAATCAGCCAATCATGCATGTCCGCCAGTATGGGCAGACTGTTTTCCTGGCGATGCTGTTTACGGCTGGGCCTGATCCATAGCCCGAGGCTTCTTCTTCGATAGCGTAAAGCTGGCCAATGCGTCTTAACGCTTCCTCCGCCAGGGGTGAGTGCCCGTAACCTGAAGATCAAAGAATTTGCGCCGGGCATGCGCCCAACAGCCAAGCTCGGTGACGACATGTGCGGCATCGCAGGCGAACAGCTTCTTGTATCCTCCATAGTCGTCCACCATGAGGCTACCCTGCCAACCCTGCAAGAAATCTCTCGCATGCTGACCGGAGCGACTGCTCTGATAATCAAATACGACAATCGGCGGACCGGTATCCAAATCATTGCTGCGATAACTCCACAGATAGGCCCGTTTGGTCTTGCCCGCCCCCGGATCAAGTTGCTTGACGGGTGTTTCGTCGGCATGCAGCACTTGTCGCTGCTTGAGCAACTCCATCAAGCGTTCAGCCAGAGGTTGCAGGGCAAACCCCATGCGCCCAATCCATTCGCTCATGGTGCTGCGGGACAGGTTGACTTGCTGCCGGGCAGCAATTTGTTCCAGTCGATAGAGGGGCAAGTGATCCAGATACTTGCCGATGGCAACCCAAGCCAGCAATCCGGGAGCTGCCAGTGATCCGTCGATGACTGCAGGTGCAACAGGCGCAGCCGTTATTGTTTCGCATTGGCGGCAGGCATATTGCGGGCGGATATGGCGAATCACAAAGAACCGTGCCGGTTCCACATCCAATTGCTCGCTGACATCTTCGCCGATCTTGACCAGGTTGGACTGGCAGGCTGGGCAGGTGCAGGACTCGGGTTCGTGGCGAACCTCGACCCGCTCCAGATGTTCCGGCAGCACCTTACGTCCGGCACGGCTTCTGGGCGAAGCGGGTGTGGATGGCAACTTCAGCTCGGACTCGATGGCGGCGATGTCTTGCACAACGTCCTCATCGAACAACTGTCGTTGTTCCGGGCTCATCGCTTCGCTCTTCACGCCGTAGCGGATGCGCCTGAGGTACGCCACTTCCTGAACCAATGCCTGAATCTTGATGTCCTGTGAACGGATGGTTGAAGTCTGGGAATTGATGATTTCGGTGAGCCTGATAATTTCGGCATCACGGAAAGGAATTTGAGGGGATAAAGCTTCGCCAGCGGGGGCTGATAAATCGATTGGATTAGTTGCTTTATTCCGTGAATTCATTTTGCTGAATCACTACCGACAACCGGTCGATGCCCCAGCGCATGTCCACCGGCTCCACGGCCAGAAACACCTGACTGGGCTGCATCACTTCAGCCATGCCCCCAACCACTGAGCGCAAGCTTCCGCACCAGCCATGGGCCAGCGGATGTTAATCAGGGTCGCACCGCGCCGAATATCGAATTGGATATCTCCATCTGGGGCCAAAGTGTTGGGCGCTTCGAGCTGAACCGGAACAAGCTTGGCGGGTGTCGGTGCAACAGGAAGAGTGGTGCCGACAGGAAATTGCCTCATCCAGCGGCGCAACAGATTGGCGTTAATATTCCTGATTGGACGAACTTCTGGATTAGCTTTGCTTTAGTGCAAAAACAAGATGAAATAACGGCGCTTCAAAGGTGGTATCTACGAATTTGTTTGCGGAGCGTAACGGGCAAGCAAGAAGCTTCCCGCTACCGCCGTGATGACGGATGCTCCTATGAGCAACTCTCGACCCTCCTGCCAAGCGGCAGCCTCTGGTAAAAACTGACGGGATAATTCTAATCCAGCCACAGTGAGGCTAAGCAATGCCACAGTAGCCCCCATAATGCGCGAAGCGATGCGCGCACTGGCATCGGCACGCCGCAACAGGTGCGAAATCCACAGACCATTTACGGCATCGGTGACCATCATGCCGATCATAAAACACACGGCAAGTAACAACGCATAGATTATTCCGCCATAACGTGTGGCTGCGACGGAAAAGAACGTGGCCTGGGAAAGCGTATCAAAGGATAATGCGAACAGCGCCCCCACTAACGCAACCAGAGCGGGGTGACTTGCACTCTTTAGTCCGCCCAGCCAACGCCCTTTGATTCCTGCCATCTGCACCATTTCATGCGATGGCGTAGAGAAGACTGCGGCTAAATTTAGAATCCCCAACAACACGAGAAAGAATGCCGACATCCAAGTACCTACGTCATCCATCCAAGTCGGTACGGTTGTATGGTGGAATAATAAGCTGGCTGCAACAGCCACAATACATACTACTGCACCATGCCCAAGCGAGAACAGAAAGCCGCACAAGCGCGCCAGACGAAACCGTTCCGCTGAAGTGTTAAAGCGGGTTAACCCGTCTATCGTCGCCAGATGGTCGGCATCCATGCCATGTTTAAGCCCCAATACGAAGGCCAATGCGACCAGTGGATAAATGCTTTCATGCAATGTTTCCATGCTACCTCCCCGGTCTATATTGCAGAACTTCGCGGCAAGCGCAGCATAAATTCCGCTCCACCCCGTGGCAGATTGCTGGCGGAAAGCTTGCCGCAGTGACGTTCGATAATGCCGTAACTGATAGACAAGCCAAGTCCGGTACCTTTGCCAACGGGTTTGGTGGTAAAAAATGGATCAAACATCTTGTCCAACGCCTCCGCAGCGATACCGGAGCCGTTGTCGCGAAACAGCACGATGATATCGCCGTTGTCATCGCGCGCTGACACCTCCAGTAACGGTTCGGCCTGCTGATCCGTAGCGTCGGCGGCGTTCTGAATCAGATTGATGATGACCTGTTGCATTTGCCCCGGAGAACCCATGACCCACAACTGGCCTTGCAAGTCCGTAGTAACACGAAACTTTGCGGGAGTAGCCCGCGTGACCCAATGCACCGAACGTTCGATAATTTCGGTTAGGTTAAATCTCACATTTTCGTTACGATCAGTGGCTGAAAATCGCTTCAGCCCATCCACGATGTCGCGCGTGCGCTCGGCCCCCTCAATAGCACCGTCCAGCAAAGGGGCGAGGTCTTTCAGAATGTGGTCTATGCGCAACTCCTCGCGCAGTTTTGCCAACGATTCGTGTCTGGTGCCTGCATGTACCTCATCGAGATACTGTTTGATGCGCGTCGTGTAGCGCAGCATGGCATGTACGTTGCCCAGCACAAAGCTGATCGGGTTATTGAGTTCATGCGCGACCCCCGCCACCAAGCGACCCAGCGAAGCCATTTTTTCCGATTGCAGCAATTGTTGCTGGGTGCGCTTTAGATCATCATGCGCCTGGCGCAATGCATGGTAAGCACGGCGTAATTCGCCTACAGGCCTGCCGGTGATTACCGCCCCCAATAACTTGCCCGCCCCGGACAAACGCGCGGTGAAGTTGAGTGCTACCGGGGTGGCACCGCCGTCACGGGTACGGAATTGCAGCTCCAGATCATGGGCGGGTTCAGCCACCAGCCGTGCGATAGCACGTTCCGCTGCCGCACAAGAACCTGCATCGGCGAATAACGAAATAAACCTTGCCCCTTTAAGTTCATCTTCACGCTTGCCGCTAAAATTGACGAGCGCATGATTAACTTCCTCTATCATTCCATGCCGGTCACATACCACCAGCAAATCCGACATCGATGTCAGTACACTGAAGATGAATTGTTGCGATTCTTCCAGCGCGTCATTCTTCTGCTCCAACTCTACTTCGTGTTGCAGCAACTCGTTGTACACCTCGTCCATCTTGTGTACCACCTCAATCCAGGTAGACTCGGACATCGCCTCGGGCGGGGTTGCCAAGGTTAGATATTCAAAGGGAGATTTGTTCGATTCATTCATCTTTAGAGGCCCCCCTTTAATGCACCGTACACACCATGCATGGATCAAACGACCGTACCACATGCTGCACTGCAACTGGTGCGCCTTCATTATTTTCTTCAACTTGCACTCCGACCAGCGCCTGTTCCAGCGCTCCGGGTTCACCTTCCGCATCACGCGGAGAAAAGTTCCAGGTAGTTGGCGCGATAATTTGGTAATTGTGTATCTTGCCTTGCCTCACTTCCAGCCAATGGCCCAAGCTGCCGCGCGCGGCTTCGACCAAACCGATGCCGCTCGCGTCTTCCAATGTTGTCGCCGCGCAACAGAACGGCTCGCCGGGGCGTATGCGCCGCACCCATTCCTCCATCACCGGCAGCACACGCGCGATTTCCAGCAAGCGCGCAACCACGCGTGCCGTCACATTGCCGCCGTGACGAGCCACTAAATCACGTATCAGCGGATGCCCCGCGACCAACTGCTTGGCCAGTGCGCCAGTCTCGACTACCCGACCATCCAGCCTGGGTGCCTTGCACCAGGAATACGCACCCGCTTTGCCCGGCTGCGGCAGGGTATAGCCTGCGGCGGGAGCAAGCGCGGCTTCCCCCTCCATCCAGCTATGCGACACATCTTCGCGTATCGCTGAGATGTCCAGTGCATGCAACTTGCCGTCTTCCCATAAACCAGAAGGAAACAGGCTGTCGCTGCCATCATGATACGCGCCGTAGCTCATAAAACGGTCGCTTGCGCGCCCCAATAGATGCAACTCTAGGTCGTACGCAATGGCGAGGAAACGCGGCAAGTCAGCCGAAGTTCTGCGCGAGTCCATCCATGCCAACAAAGCAGCTTCAGAAGCCAGGCTAGCAACTGCCTCCAGCTTATCTCCGAACAATGTCCGCTCCAGAAATGCGCGGAATTCCGCCAGCAATATCGACAGCCTGATTTGCTCAGCAAGTTCAATCGGTCGTGAAGAACCGCCGGGCTGCAACGACAAGGTATGCGGCCACTTTCCGGCAAGATAACCCATCAAGTGCATGAATTTTGCGCGTGCGGGCAACACGTCCGCCGTGGCGCTGCCGCTTACCGATTTGAAACGCGCCCGAGCTTCGGCAAACCATGTCCGCCCCTTATAGAAATCACGCGCGAAATCCGGCATGAAGAACAGATAAAAATGACTTAGATGATCGGCAATATTTTCTGCTGCAAGTGTCAGGTTAGCTGCCAGCCGACCGTTCTCGGGCGACTGTAAACCCATCGCATGCGCCAGTGCCTGAGCCGATGCCGCCGATTGGGCCACCGAGCAAATACCGCAAATACGCGGCACATACACCAGTGCGTCCAGTGGATGCTTATCCTTGAGTATCTGCTCGAAACCACGATACATCGGTGAATTCACAAAGGCTGCCTGCACGCGACCATCGGCTACATCCAGCGCTACCTCCAGATCGCCTTCCACCCGATTGAATGGGCCGACCACTAAACGCTTCATTTTGAGCGCGCCCTTTTCACGGCGGGAACCACCACCTGATGATCGGCGACCGCATTTTCTTTGACACGCTTGGGCGTAGCGGATTTGGAGAGCGAGGCCAGCACTACAAACCATGCTTTCGGCATGTCTATGGGTAAGCCTATCGGAATGCCGCCCAACTTTGGTGTTTCAGCAAACGGATGTCCCGGCTCCTCAAAGCCGGGTTCGGTACAAGAGATGCAGGCATAGCCGCCGCGAACACAGGAACCCTCGCCATTCCACAGGCGAATATTGCAATCGGCATGCGCTTGTGTGCCTTTGCAACCTAGATTCTCCATCAAACAACCCAAGTCGGATGACTTGTGCGCGCTGGCCTTAAATTCATAAAACTCGTTGCGGGTACAGCCGTGATGCACCAAGTGATCGGCATACAAGCGCGGGCGCTGAAAAGCATCAAGTCCTTGCGCGTTCAACATACCTGAGACCAGCGCGGCGAGTGTTTCAATAACCCAGTTTGGATGCGTGGGACAACCGGCAATATTGATCACGGGCAAGCCGCTGCTATCCCGGTAATCGCGCCCCAGCAGGCCGCCTAAAATATCACCTTCAAACTGGAGACCGCACGCATCACTCGGATTACACCCGGCAGCAGTCACTCCGCCAAAAGCGGCACAATTCCCCACCGCCACCGTATGGCGTGCAACCCCCGCAAGCCGTTCGAGCCTTGACATTACCGAATCACCGCCGGTAGTCAGATGAAATCCGCCGCTGCCGTGTGGGCCACGCAATACCGCCCCTTCCAAGCACAGAATATCCAGCTGTGTCGCACCGCTTAAACAATCGTCAATAATGCGGCGTGTCTCCTGCGCACTCTCTTCCGACAGGGAGGGATGCCACAGCAAACGGATGCCAAATCCCGCCAACGTGTCAAACAGATTGCTGCAATCGGCGTTGAGCAGCGACAGGGTGCAACCGCCACAGCCGCCGGATTGCAGCCAAAGCAAATTGAGCGGCTCGCGGTCGGCTGGGTTATTCAGTTTTTTTCTCCAATCCATAACGTGACAATTTGCTGCGCAACCCGACACGCGACAACCCAAGTTCAGCCGCAGCACGAGTCTTGTTCCAGCGCAATCGAATTAGTGTTTCGCGCAGCACCCGCGCCTCCAGCGTCTCCATGCGCTCTTTGAGGCTGCCGTTTATCCCGGATAGGACTTGCATATCCGTGGCATCATCTTCCGGCGTAGCGCGTAGCACTCTTGCTGAAAACAAATGTGCGCCGATATGCGGTGCTTCGCTCAGCATCAATGCACGCATGATTTCGTTTTGCAATTCGCGCACATTACCAGGCCAATGGTAGCGCCCCAGGCAATCCAGTGACTCGGGAGAAAATCCCGCCACATCTTTCCCCATGCCCTGTGCGGCAGTATTGAGCAAATCGAATGCGATCAGTGGAATATCCATTTTGCGTTCCCGCAACGGCGGGACTTGCAGGACGAACTGCGTCAAGCGATAGTAGAGGTCGGCGCGGAAACGCCCACGTTGAACTTCTTCTTCAAGATCTCGATTCGTCGCGGAAAGCACACGTACATCCACCTTGCGCGAACGCGAACTGCCGACTGGACGAATCTCTCCTTCTTGTAATACGCGCAACAGCTTGACCTGAAATGCGGGCGAGGTATCACCGATTTCGTCCAGAAAAATCGTGCCGCCATCGGCTTGCTCAAACAAGCCAATACGATCCTCAAAAGCTCCGGTAAAGCTTCCGCGCTTGTGCCCGAACAACTCTGATTCCAGCAATTGATCAGACATCGCCCCACAATTTTCAATCACGAATGCGCGTCCGGAACGCGGGCTGGAATAATGGATGGCGCGCCCGAGTAACTCTTTGCCTGTGCCAGACTCACCCGCGATATGCACCGCAATATCAGAACCTGCCACGCGCGCCGCCATGTCAACCACCGCATTCAATGGGCTGGCCGCTGCACGCGTGATGCGGGAGAATTCATAATAATCCCGCAGCTTTTCGCGCTTCGATTCTACGCGCTTACGCAACACAGGCTCAGCGGTGCGCAATTCCAGATTCATATGCTGAGTCTGTTGTTGCAGATCGTACAACTGCGCGGCAGCGCGCACGGCCAACAGCAGCGATTCGGGATGCCAAGGCTTCATGACGTACTGATAGATACCTGCCTCATTGACACCCTCGATGATGTCTTGCGTTTCGGTATATCCAGAAATAATGATCCGCACCGTATCCGGCCAACGTTCGCGCACCTCCTTCAAGAATTCAACACCGGTCGTTTCCGGCATACGCTGGTCACATAACACCACCTGTATGGATTCGCGTTCCATAATCGCGCGCCCATCCATCGCACTGGAAGCGGTAAATACGATGAATTCTTCTTCCAGAGTGCGGCGCAAAGCTTCCTGCGAACGCACTTCGTCGTCAATGACCAGAACAGTTGCTAATATAGCCATAGGGACGCCTCAACAAATTCTAGGTAATTGTTCGCCCGCCAACCAATCCACCACGCGGCGACCACCCAGTTTGGTGGTCATTTGCACAAAGCCGTGCGCATCTTCCAATACCTCGCCGATGATGGAAGCTTTGCCAGCCAGCGGATGCGCGCGCATGACTGCCAGCAAACGTTGTGCATCTTCCGGCGCACAAATCGCAATCAACTTGCCTTCATTGGCCACATACAGCGGATCAAGGCCAAGAAACTCGCAAGCCGCTTCGACCGGCTGATTTACCGCAATCGCAGATTCATGCAGCATCATGCCCACGGCGGATTGTTTGGCGATTTCATTGAGCGTCGTGGCAAGACCGCCACGCGTCGGGTCGCGCAACACGCGCAACTTAGCACCACTGTCCAGCATGGCGGCGATGAGGCCATGCAACGCGGCGGTATCGGATATGATGGGCGCAGAAAACTTCAGCCCCTCGCGCTGAGAAAGTATCGCCATCCCGTGATCGCCTATCGTACCAGAAAGCAGAATCTTGTCGCCCGGCCGTGCAAGGTCACCGGACAAACTGATCCCCTCACGCATCACACCTACTCCCGTCGTCGTGATGAATACCCCATCTCCTTTACCTCGCTCTACCACCTTGGTGTCGCCGGTGACGATGGGTACACCAGCCTCGCGTGATGCATTTGCCATGGACTCGACAATGCGTTTCAGGTCAGCCAGCGGAAAGCCTTCTTCGAGTATGAAAGATGCTGCCAGATACAGCGGAGTGGCACCCATGACTGCTACATCGTTGATCGTGCCGTGCACCGACAGACAGCCGATGTCTCCACCCGCAAAAAATAACGGCGACACAACATGGCTGTCCGTCGCAACCACTAAGCGCCCATTTGCTTGAGGGAGCAATGCGCCATCGTTGCCCTGTGCCAGATACTCGTTATCGAAAGCGGCAGCGAACAACTCGGTGATGAGTTGCGCCATGGCGCGACCACCGGAGCCGTGCGACATATCTACCCGACCATTTTTTAGGTCGAGTGGGCGGGCGTAGTTGGGTTTGATAGTAATGCTGTTCATTTATAAGTTCCGTTCGTCCTGATCCTTCGACCCCGTTCGTCCTGAGCTTGTCGAAGGAACGAACGGCGCTCAGGACTAAAGGCCTTGTCGAAGGGTTCTAGTTGCGTAGCTGGTGGTTCGACAAGCTCACCACGAACGGTTAGGTGAATGGCTTTTGCTTTCGTCATGCTCATTACACAGACTCCCGAAAACGCCCATAACTGTAGTGTGCCGCACATGCACCTTCGGACGAAACCATGCAGGAACCGACTGGATTTTCCGGTGTACACACCGTGCCGAATATGTTGCATTCCTGCGGACGTTTTTGGCCGCGCAAAATGGCTGCGCATTCGCACGCTTTGTTGTCCGGCACGGCCACATAGTCAACCTTGAATTTCAACTCCGCATCGAACGCGGCAAACTCGGGGCGTAGTTTCAACGCGCTGCTGGGCACACTACCCAAGCCGCGCCATTCGAATACATCGCGTAGCTCGAATACTTCCGCCACCAGTGCCTGCGCCTTGAGATTGCCCTCGCGCGTCACGGCACGGGTGAATTCGTTTTCGACTTCGGCGCGTCCATCGTTCACCTGACGCACCAGCATGAGAATGGCCTGCATCACATCGAGCGGCTCGAAACCGGCGATGACCACCGGCTTGCCGTAGTCGTCGGCAAATGGCTCATACGGTTTGCTGCCGATAACAGTGGAAACATGCGCCGGACCGACGAAGCCATCCAGCGACACTCCTCCTTCCACTGTCAGGATGGCGTGCATCGCGGCGGGGGTCAGCACATGGTCACACAGGATACTGAAATTTTTTAACTTCTCGGCAGCGGCCTGTTTGACTGCCACTGCGGTCGGTGGGGTGGTGGTCTCGAAACCTATGGCGAGGAACACGACTTCCCGTTGCGGATTTTCGCGCGCGATTTTCAGCGCGTCCTGAGTCGAATAAATCATGCGCACATCCGCACCGTTTGCCTTGGCGCGCATCAGTGTAAGATTGTCGGAAGCCGGGACGCGCATGGTGTCGGCATAGGTACACAGGATCACCCCATGTTCGCGCGCAAGTCGAATTGCCTGATCCACGCGACCGATGGGCAGCACGCACACCGGGCAGCCGGGGCCGTGTATCATGCGCACATTACCAGGCAACAAGTCCGCAATACCGTAGCGGGAAATCGCGTGGGTATGTCCGCCGCAAAATTCCATCAGTCGATAATCCCGTTGCGGACTGGCTTCGCGTGCAATGTTAGCAGCGATGTTTTTTGCCAACTCGCCATCGCGGAATTCATCGACGTATTTCATGCCACAGCTTCCATCCAGTTCGGCACGCAGTTCATCCAGCGCACCGATCTCGGCAAACAACTCCAGAGTACGTTCGGCCTCTTCCTGATCCAGCTTTTGCAGGGCATAACCGACATGCACGATCACGTATTCACCAACCTGCGCATCATCTACCAGCGCCAGCGAAATCTCTTTGCGCACGCCGCCAAGATTGACGATAGCGTTGCCCGGGGCCGTTAACTCTTCGATGCGGGCAGGGATGGCAAGACACATGATTCAAACTCCTTATATTGTTAATTTTGCTGCAACCGCTTTCCGGCACCCCAGCTTTATCCATTCCAGCCATTCTTCCATCCCCTCGCCACTGGTGGCGGAAATGCGGATTACTCGTATATTTGGATTGACGCGGCGCGCATTCTCTACCGCGAGATCGGCGTCGAAGGCGAGGTACGGCAACAAGTCACATTTATTCAGTAGCATCAAATCCGAAGCACGGAACATATCGGGATATTTGAGCGGTTTATCTTCACCCTCGGTCACTGAAAGAATGGCGACCTTGTGCGCCTCGCCCAGATCGAAACTGGCTGGGCATACCAGATTCCCGACATTTTCGATCAGCAAGCAAGCTGTCCTCCTGCAAGCCCAGTTGCTGAATGGCTAGGCCCACCATGTGTGCGTCCAGATGGCAACCCTTGCCGGTGTTGATTTGCAAAGCGGGCGCACCGGTGGCACGAATGCGGGCGGCATCGTTGTCCGTCTGCTGATCGCCTTCGATCACCGCAAGCGGCAAGCTGCCGTTTAATGCAACGATGCTTTTTACCAGCAGCGTGGTTTTACCGGAACCGGGGCTGGATACCAGATTAAGCGCAAAGATGCCGTGTTCGGAAAGATAGCCGCGATTCTCTTTGGCATAACTGTCGTTCTTGGAGAGAATGTCGCGTTCGATTTTCACCATACGCGCCTGGCTCATACCCGGTGCATGCGCATTTGCTGGGCCAACACCGAAATCCATCGAATCTTGTGTATGGGCATGTTCGTGTGAGTGGGAATGTTCTTTGCCATTACTATGCACACGATATTGCACTTGCCCGGCAGATTTGTGGCGCTGCTTGAGCGCGTGTCCCCCGATGAGCGTTTGACCCGATCCACAGCCACATGTCGTACACATTCAATTCTCCTATTCGACTTCCAGTTCCTTGACACGCATTTCGTTGCCACCCGTTACCTGTATTTGGTAACTTCCGCAAACGGGGCAGGGATCATAAAGCGCCGTGACCGCCACATTGCCTTCGCACTTCATGCACCAGCCTTGTCCCGGCGTTTCAACGATCTCCAAGCGCGCGCCCTCCGCAACACTGTCGCGTGTTACCGCATCGAAGCAAAAGCGCAATGCTTCTTTTTCAACAGCGGCCAACTGCCCAATCTCCAGCCACACTGCCTTGACTCTGCTGCAACCGTCGGCACGCACCGCGTCTTCGACCAGTTGCACGATTCCTTCGGCCAGCGACATCTCATGCATGAGCAATCTCGATCTCATACTCCACGCACGGATCGAGCGACAACACATAAGTTTTAACTGTATCCATCAACCGCTCCACATCGTTTTCTTTCAGCCCGGTCAGTCCGGTTACCAATGCACCTTGCGGATGAAAGTTCCATTCCGTAGGTGCTATGGTCAGATACTCGGCGACCCGCCCCACTCCGATACGCACATAGTGCATAAGCATGCCGCGCGCCGTTTTCACCAAGGACAAGCCAGTCGAATCTGCGGCAGCAATACTTTGAACACGATTACTAATATTTTCATGCGCCAACGCTTCAGCACTATCCAACAAATCGACTAGCCTGGCAATCACTCTTGCCAACAATCGGCCCGGATGCTTGCGCAACACGTCTTGTATCAACGGTGTGTGTTGATTATGCGCCAGCTCGCCGGTCTCTAGGGGTTTCCCATCATATTGCGGCATGGCAGCAAATTCGTGGTCGAAATGACCAGAGTAAAATTTCCATACATCAGATGCGTTCCATGTCGTCATCAAGGCACATATCGAAGGTTCCACAACAAAATTCGACTCGTTTTCCTTACAGTCGAGATTAGCAAAAACAGGTGCCAGCAAACCTTGCCCTCTATTCTGCCACTCAACCCATTTGGCGTATGAATCGAGTTGCTTCCATTCTGCATCTGTCATGCCCAGCAATACCTGACGCAAATCAGCCAGCAAATTCACCGCATCACCCTGTCCCGCTGCAATTGCATTTAGTGCTCCGTGCCAACGTACAAACTGCTGCTGCCCTTGCTGCAAACCCAGCAGTTTCGGCCAATCCAGCAGCAAACGCCACAAGTGCTCCTGCATTGCCTCACACGCCACATTGCGTTCGAGGGTTATATTTTTCTGCAATATACACCCTTGCGCGGCAGACACTGCTGCAATGGCCGCCGCTTGCTGTGCTTTACCACATACACTAAACAACGTGGGTATCAAGCGCACGACATTGTCGGGCAACCCGCCTTTCAGTATCCGGTATGCTTGAGGTCGTGTTGATTTCACCTTCACGCCAAGTACGACATTGCCGTCCCAAATGATGCTCAGGCTTAACTTGCCTGCCTCTGACATATCACTCTCCCATAAAGGGCATGCGCAAGAAATCGCGCCGCGACATATTTTTCTGACTGATAGCTTCGCCCTTTAGACGCGCGTCATCAATCATTGTCGCCAGCTCATTCATTCGTTCGCTTTCGGTGAATAATCCAACGATTATTTCTCGTGCAACTGCCAGAGCTTCCTCATGCGTGGCAAATTCCATCACCGGCGAGATCAATGAGCAAATATGACACGTTCCTATAGCGGGTTCATTAAGCCCCATGAACTCGTATGTGCCGGACGGAAAATCCCACAGCGACTTTTCGTCCAATGCCAACGGAATGAGTGGCCCATCCTGACCGGGCAACAAAACCAGATTGATAGTCCATGGCGTCACCAACACACCAATCCATCGCCCTTCCCACTCACGGAATCCAACAGTTTCGACCCGCAATGCCGGATTGAGGATGAGTATATCGGCCATGCGTGTTCGGGCGATTTCGCTGAACACAAGCTCAAGTTTCTGAACGATTCCTGTCATTCGTTCAGCACCATGAATTTGTGTTTTGGCGCATCGCAATTCGGGCAGCACCAGTGTGCGGGCAATGCAGAAAATGGAGTGCAGCAGGAAACATTGGCAGTTGGATCGCCTGCTACCGGGTCATACACCCACCAGCAGATACCGCATTCCAATCGGGCCGCCGCATCAATTTTACTATTGTCGCCGAGATAGGAACCTTCAAACATTTAGCTTCCTTATTGCTCGCGCATTACGCCCAGCCACTCACCCAGTCGCTCGGCGCTGTCGTGATAGTCTTCATCGGCGGCCAATGCGACTTCAGGCACATCCACCACCTCTATGGTGTTGAGGATAATTTGATCCATGCTGTTGAAATACTGCACCCACCACACGTTTGCCAATCGCGTGCTGGTGATGCGGCAGTTGCCGTAGCCGCGCGACAAAATACTGACCGTTCCGGTGCCAAATGCCTCGAACAGGTATTCCAAGTCTTCCGGGGACATGGGCAACAACGACAGATTGATGATATGTGCGGCTTGCCCGGTTTGATGCTTTCCAGACCGCTCCAGTAATTCATTGAGAATTGCCGGCGCATTCATTATCCCCCGTCGTAGCGGCGGTGCAGCGATGTTTCCAGTAACACCCGACATGGCGGATTGCCGCACCTCTAGTGGGATGGGGCATGCGCACAGCGAATCACGCAGCACCGCGCCTTGCGTGGAAATTTCCTGCACACGCCAGACCCCGGCGAACACCGATTCCTGAATATGCAGATTGCTCGGTTCGCGCACCAACACACTGACTTCGCCTTGCCCCAGTGACTGGTTGATCAACTCAATCACCTTGGGTGGCAAACCGAGCAATTCAATACTCGTGTTGCTTCCTGTCAGCATTGCAGTGCGCAGATTTTCTATCACAGCACAGGCCGCCTCCAGAATATCCGGATCAGCCTCAAGGTTGTACGTGGGCAAGGCAAAAGTTGTCATTTCGTGCGGAAGCGGCAGGTAATCCACAGCTTCTGCTTCCGGCTGGGAACCGACACCAAAGGCTACGACCGGAATGGGAAAATCTCTCATGTTGTTTCCTTGCTAGTGACAACTGGAAGGTGGGATCACCGATACAGCGATACCTATCGAGGCCGCGCGGCTTACTGGTTTTTGTAATATGGCTACGCATTCGCTGACGAATTCTGACCAATCACGCAGACCTTCAATTGCGCCGACATAACCGCCATCGCGCAGGAACAATATTGCAGGCAAGCGCCCAAGGCCAAAGCGCGTCTGCAATAATCTGGCATTCTCCGGGCGCAATACAGCGGCGCGCACATTGACGCCGATTGCAGCCAGCAGTTCGGGGAAAATCACCGCCATGTCCCAGCTTTCTGCGGCTGTGTCCGGCTCTTCCGTAAGCAACACCACACCATTTCCTGATTCATCCATGAAATCTTGAAACCCGGTTTGATCGAGTTCGGAAATACCGTGCTTCGTCACCAAGTTATCCAGCAAGCCGCTGAAGTTATTACTCATGGCAGAGCGCGGTGGTTTCCAGGCTAAAGCTGCGGTCATGATTATCCCTTCTGTACAAAATCGGGTCGTAAAAAATCGGGCAGTTGCGGTTCCCTGCCGATCAAATCCGCAAAACAGTCATCGAAATTATCCTTGCCTGCTGCCACCCGTTCGAGCGCATCCAGCGCGGCATTGACTAGGGCGGCGCGCTCGGCATCAATGGCTTCACGCGCACTATCCAAAAATGTTAGCAACCAATCTCCGGGCTGAACGGTGCTGATTAACATAATATTGATCCGTTTGCGGCCATTACGCCCGTCGCACCAAGCGAACATATCCTCAACGTCAACAACTTGCATCGGGATGCCTATACACATAGGGTCAGCCCTCGACCGATCCGGCTAGAAACCGTTCATCTCCAAAGCGGCATGCCAATTCTGCCGATGGACGACCAGCCTCATAATTTTCCATATCCAACACATTGCCGTTTATACATCTGCTTGCAATCGGTGTCGTGCGCGGCGCATGGGGGATGCCCCAGCGCGCCATCCATTCCAACGCGACATTTATTGCATGCGGGATTTGCGCCTTGACCGAGTCGCGCAGGCTACCGCCGAAATCTTCTAACTGCTCCGGCTGCACCCCGATCAGCACCATGGCCTCCGGCAACTTGCCGCCCAGCGAAGCGCACGCAATGACCTCCTGAAAACCGGTCTGATGCAAACTCATCTTTTTTACGCCCATGAAGCGCGGCACCTCATCGTCCTGCGCGATCACCATTTCCCCCGGTTTCATGCCGTAGTCCACGGCATCGAATACGATCAAGCGGCGCGCATCTTCAAGATAGGGCAGCAAATACAAACCCTGCGTCCCGCCATCCATCACGGTCACATCATCGCCGAACTGATAGGCGGCATTCATCGCCTCGACGCAGCGCACGCCGAAGCCTTCA
The DNA here is from genome assembly GCA_963714805.1 of uncultured beta proteobacterium. Lineage (GTDB taxonomy): Bacteria > Pseudomonadota > Gammaproteobacteria > Burkholderiales > Gallionellaceae > CAIQPV01. The sequence goes on from CAVQPO010000001.1 coordinate 84,189, forward strand.
TCTGCCCACAGAATGTTGCCGATGCCCAAAATCAGAAGTTGAGTATTTTTCATTGCCTGCCTGCCGTGTTAGCGCTGCTGAAATACAGCACTTGTCATGCCAGCAAGCAATGAGCCGATTCGTGGTTAAGATTCAGTCAATTAGGAAGGTAATTATGGTGGCGATACAAGATCAATGGAATAGTTCTTTGCTATTTGTGCAATTAATGAAATTATACTAACCAGCATAAAGTGCGGTCATTGCGCACCAAAAATCAAAACCAATCCATAAACAGGTGTTCGGCCTAGCATTCCTTCAAGTTGTCGATCAGCTTGCGTGCGGTGTAGGATTTGAAACGAGGCAATTCCACAGCCAGATTCTCGGCTTGGGCGATCATGTACTGGGTGGCTTTATTTGATTATTTGGCGCGGCGTGACGCAGCCACATTCCCACGCGGCGCGCGGGAACGAGAAAAACGAGATAAATCATCCGCGAATAAACCGCACCTCTGTTTGCACGGACACATTCCGCCAAATACGATCTGCCGTCAGTACGGGCAATTGCTTGACCATGCCCAATGCCAGACACGCCCGATCACCCAGCGACAAACTGAAAGCCTTGCTGACTGCGCGTAATTCTCCCGTTACAAATGCTTGGGTTTCATCGTGGACAACAAGCTCCAATTCCAAGCCAGACAAAGTTTCACGAATGATCGACGGAGGCATTCCCAGATCAACCAGTTTGCTAACCAGTTCGGCGTAGTTCACGCTGGAAATTATCCCCGAGCACGTTTCCAACACCGGGGAAACATTATCCGCCCCGGATTCCTCAAACAGATATGCCAATACCGCAGAGGTATCCAGCACCACCTTACTCATCAGCCGCAGCTTGCCGCCGCTCGCGGATTAACTCATCCACCACGGAACCCGTAGTATTTGCATAACGTTTGACCAAATCGCGCGCATGTTGCAACCGTTGCGTGCGGGTGGCGATACGCAACTCGTGGGTCTCATCCGACCAACTCAACAACACCTGGTCTCCGATGCTCACCCCCATCTTTTTGCGTATTTCTGCCGGAATGACAATTCTACCCCCTTGCGAGACCTGAGCGGATATGGTTGACATACAAAACTCCTTGTGTCATATCTATGAATAAGTGACACTTTAAGGCTATCCCTTAGCAAAAGCAATCGGTTAATGTAACTTTAAGCCCGCGTCCAACAAGGCACCGTACTGCATTTCCATCAGGGGAGACGATGGAAATGCCACTACGATACCCGCTCCACAGCTAATCCCTGAATGTTCTAGAGCCACTGACTATGGCGCTGACCATGGTTTGGCGCGACATGATGTCTTCCCTGAGCGCCGCATAAACGTGAAGGATGATGAACCAGACGATGGCCCAAGCAACCATGTGGTGCCAAGTATGCACATCCTGGCTCTGTCCGAACAATGGGATGACCCAATTGGTAAACAGCGTATGCGACCAACTCCTTTCCTGCGCACCTTCACCATACAGCGCAAATCCGGTGGCGATCATAAAGATGCCGCCCACGGTGATCCCAAAGAACATACACAAATGTGCCAGCGGATTATGCCCGACGTATTTTCTCGGCTGTTTCACCAGAAACAAATACCAGAGCAGCTCCTGATACATTCCAGCCCACCATTCCTTGTCAGTGACAGGCAGCAGGAACAACTGTTTTGCATGATGGTTGCCCACCAGCGCCCAATAAATTCGCGCCAAAAAAGCAACCGCAAAAATGTAGGCCGCAGTGAAGTGGGTAAAGCGGATATACCCCATCAGGAAATTTTCGCTTGCCTCACCGGCAACACTGGGTAGCGGGCTGGCAATCAAGTATCCGGTTATCGCCAGCACAGCGATGCTCAACGCGTTCAGCCAATGCCACAGCCTTACCGGAGCCTCGTACACAAACACGGTATTACCAGCGGCGGTTTCATCTAAAGCTTGGGGTTCGACAGACATGACAGCCTCCTTATTTGCGCGCGTTAGCGTACCGTGACCTTGCTTAGTTCTTGCCCTTCGGGTGACATGACATGGGTAGAACATGCCAGGCACGGGTCGAAGCTATGCAGGGTACGCAATATCTCCAATGGTTGATCGGCCTTGGCCAACGGCGTGTCCATCAGCGCAGCTTCGAATGCGCCAATTTGACCTTTTGGATCACGCGGGCTACCGTTCCAAGTAGTTGGCACTACGCACTGGTAATTCTCGATCTTGGTGTCTTTGATTTTGACCCAATGCCCCAGCGCGCCACGAGGTGCTTCGGTGAAACCGACGCCCTTGGCTTCCTTGGGCCATTTTGACGGCTCCCATTTTTCGATGTTAGCAGTTGCGGTGTCACCCGCCTTGAGGTTGGCCATCAATTTGTCGAATTGCTCGGTCTGCAATTCCGCACAATAGAGTGTCTCGATGCCGCGAGCCGCAGTTCGTCCCAAGGTGGAGAACAATGCGGTGACCGGAACATCAAGCTTATGCAACACGCTATCGATGGTTTCCTTGATGAAGGGAAATTGCTTCGGTTGCACATAGCCCAGCAACATACGCGACAGACAACCGACTTCCATCGCGCTACCCTTCCAGCGAGGTGCCTTGATCCACGAATACTTTGCGCTTTCGTCCAAGCTTTCGATCTTGGTGCGCGTACCTTTGAAGTTAGGCCCCTCGGGACGATAGTTTGGCTCAGTAACTCCGTCCCATGGATGCAAGCCTTTGCTCTCATCCGGATATTTGTACCATGAGTGGCTGACGAATTCTTGTATCTCTTCCGGGTTCCTGAGGTCAACCTCATTAACCTTGCCGAGATCGCCGTTGATAATCGCACCACGCGGAAACAACAAGTTTGCGGCTGAGTAGTCGTTGGCTTTGCTTGGGATGTCACCGTAAGACAATACGTTCTTGGACGACAATCCACCGCCGTACAGCCACCCTTTATAAAACGAAGCGATAGCCAACAAATCGGGGATATAGACTTTTTCGATGAACTCGCGCGAACGGTCAATGATGTCCTTGACGTAATTCAAACGCTCCATGTTGATCGCGCCCACCGCTCCGGTGTCGTTAAGGTTGATGGCGCACGGCACGCCGCCTACCAGCCAGTTTGGGTGCGGATTTTTGCCACCGAAAATGGTGTGTATCTTGACGATCTCTTTCTGAAAATCCAGCGCTTCCAAGTAATGTGTCACCGCCATCAGGTTTGCTTCGGGTGGCAACTTGTACGCAGGGCTACCCCAATATCCGTTGGCGAACGGCCCGAGTTGGCCGGATTCGACGAACTTCTTCAGACGGTTCTGTACGTCGCGAAAATATCCGGGCGAGGACAGCGGCCAGTCGGAAATGCTTTGTGCCAGCTCCGAGGTTTTCTTGGGATCGGCTTTTAACGCAGAAACCACGTCCACCCAATCCAGCGCGTGCAAGTGATAAAAGTGCACCAGATGGTCGTGCACATACAAATTCAATTGCATGATATTACGGATGGTATTGGCGTTTTCTGGGATCTGAATAGCCAGCGCATCTTCCACCGCCCGCACCGAAGTGAGCGCGTGGGTGCCGGTGCAAACACCGCAGATACGTTCGGTAAACGCCCATGCATCGCGCGGGTCACGGCCTTTAAGAATGACTTCCAAACCGCGCCACATGGTGCCGGTGGAAACCGCGTTGCGAATCACGTTGTTGCTGTCGAGGTTAACCTCGACGCGCAAGTGTCCCTCAATGCGGCATACCGGGTCAACGACCACACGCTTGCCGCTGTTGTCGAGTTTGAAGCCCTGTGTTTCATATGCGGACATAATTACTTGCCTCCCTTGCTCTGATCATTCTGGTTGCTGCGTGCTCGACTCAATGCGCTAACCGCAGCGTGAGCCACGATAGCGGCACCGGCAACGGCAGCCACCGTTCCACCAATCTTGTCGGCATTGGCTTCGATACCAAATTGCTTGATGTCGGTGACGCGGTTGTAGAACCCGCCTTTGTCCCAGAAACCATCCTCGGAACAGCCGATGCAGCCGTGACCGGATTGAATCGGGAAAGACACGCCGTTATTCCAGCGCACCGTCGAACAGGCGTTGTAAGTAGTCGGCCCTTTGCAGCCCATCTTGTAAAGGCAAAAACCTTTGCGAGCGGCTTCGTCATCCCACTCCTCGACAAATTGACCCGCGTCGAAATGCGGACGGCGATAACACTTGTCGTGTATGCGCTGACCATAGAACATCTTCGGACGCCCTTGGCGATCAAGCTCGGGAATGCGATCAAATGTCAGCATATAAGTGACCACGGCTGTCATCACTTCCGCGATTGGAGGGCATCCTGGTACTTTGATAATAGGCTTGTCGGTGATGACCTTATGCACGGGCGTAGCCTGCGTCGGGTTCGGCTTGGCCGCCTGCACGCACCCCCAAGATGCGCACGATCCCCAAGAGATAATGGCCTTGGCATCGGCGGCAGTCTCCTTTAACACTTCGACGAACGGACGTCCTCCGTGTATGCAATACATGCCGTCTTCGTTGAGCGGCGGGTTGCCTTCCACTGCCAGAATAAAATTACCTTTGTATTTCTTTCTGATGTCGGCGATGATTTCCTCGGCCTGATGTCCGGCTGCCGCCATCAGCGTATCGTCATAATCGAGGGAGAGCATGGACAGCACCACATCCTTGGTCAGCGGGTGCGCCGAACGGATAAAAGATTCGGAGCAACAGGTGCATTCCAGTCCATGCAACCAGATCACTGGCGTGCGCGGTTTGGTTTCCATCGCATGCGCGATCTTGGGCGCAAAGCTGGGAGCCAGCCCCAATGAAGCCGCAGTTAGACTGCAAAATTTCAGGAAACTACGACGCGTAATTCCTTGCCGCCTCATCACTTCATAAAAAGTTTCAATCTCCATTGTCATCCCCCTTTAGGTACCTAATTTAGTTATAAATACAATTTTCATGCCAAGCAGAGAAATTGAATAATAATACTAATTAATCAAGTTGTTGCCATACGAATGGTCGATTGAAATACTTTTGGCAAACGGAAACTAAAAGCCCGTTATTCAGAAGGGGGTGGCAAGGAAGTTACCAGTGCAAATAGGCTTGCAGGCTCCGCCTATATTGACCAATATTTTGGGATCAGCAATACAAATTGGAGGAACAACTTAAGGCACGAAGATGCTTCACATCAAGCCTCGGTGCGCTTCGTATTCTTAAGATCAGATACTCACTCTTTCATTTCTTTCTTGATAGCATAATGCACTTCAACGCGACGGTTGGCTGCGCGACCTGCCTCTGTATTATTGTCAGCGATCGGCTGCGAATCGGCATAACCAACGGCGCTAATACGGTCTGCTGCCACGCCGTGCATCACGAGCCATGCCTTCACGGCCGCAGCCCGACTTTCTGACAGCTTCTGGTTAAGCCCCAACTTGTTACGATTATCGGTATGCCCGCTTACTTCCAGTTTCATTTCTGGGTACTGCTTGGCGACGTTGGCCACTTCGTTCAGTTTATCGTCTGCTGACTTCAACAATTTGGCGGATCGGGTGGCGAAACTTGCACAGTCAAGTAGAACGGGTTTTTCAGTCAAAGTGGATTTCAAGCTTTCTTTGGGCAGGGAAACAGAAAGCGGAGGAACCGGGAACGTTATTTTATTATCAACAGCATCCACCAAGAGAGGGGTATGAGTCACCGGCGCAGTATTGAGATCAATTGGTGCGGGTTTAGGAACTTCCATCGAAGTCGTTATCCGGATATCGGGGTTCGCTGTAACGGACGCAGGCGCACGATCAGCCGGAGTTAGAGTCGCCGACGGCCCGCCCCAATAGTACCTGAGGCCGATGGTGAAGTTGTCGTTGTCGAGCTTGGAGCCATCGCCCTGGCCGAGCTGCGGGACCACTCGGCATTCACGCCCCAGTTTGGCGTGTATTTGAATTCCATGCCCATACCACCGTGGAGACTGCCGCCACTGATTGCAGTTGAACTGCCCGTGCCATTGGTGTTCGCATAACCCAGCTTGGCATAAGGAAGCCAACTGCCATAGGGTAGGCCCAGCTTCATATCCACACCATATGCATCGCTGCCGTAGTTATTTATCTGGTTGTTGAAATCAGAAAAAACATCCAAGCCCAGCAGGAAGAGTTGCATGCCTCTATTGTAGCCGCCCTCAATGCCAATCGTCGTCGCGTCTAATCCGCCGGGCGCAGCAGTGCCGGAAATGTTCGATCTGTTTGCGCCAATTCTGAAACCGACATATCCACCGTCAAACTCACCCGCCTGAACACCCGTCACCGCCATTATGGCCGCTAGCAATGCGAGAATAATTGATCTTCTGTTCATAGTTCACCTTGTACGTGCTGATTAAGTATTGACCAAAATACTGAATTTAGTGCTGCCAAAGAACCGGATGTTTTTAGAATAATACAATAGAGCGCAAGCAGTTGGGTAGCTGCTTTTCTAGCATTCCAAATAGTTATTGATTCTTTTTCCATAGCTCAGTAACATATAAAGAACGAGCGTTCTTCCGATCAAATCTAGGACGCATTATTCGGCCTTAACCCATACTCAATCTATGGCAACTACTTACGACGAATCCAGCTTTAAAGTTCTGCGCGGTCTCGAACCGGTGCGTCAGCGCCCGGGGATGTATACCAATCTCGAATCTCCCAATCACCTGATCGCCGAAGTCGTGGACAACGCCTGCGACGAGGCGTTGGCGGCTTATGCCAAAAATATCACCGTTACCGCGCACACCGATGGCTCGGTGACAGTGCAGGACGACGGGCGCGGCATCCCGGTCGGCATCCACTCGGAAGAAGGCGTGTCGGTGGTCGAAGTCGCTTTCACAGTGTTGCATTCCGGCGGCAAATTCGACAAGGAATCCGGCGGTGCCTACAAATTCGCGGGCGGGCTGCATGGCGTTGGCGTAGCGGTCACCAATGCCTTGTCCACCAAGGTCGAAGTCACGGTGTATCGCGACGGCGGAGAACACTTCATCCGCTTCCTCAACGGCGTGGCCGAAGCACCGCTGGTGCGCATCGGCGACTGCCCGAAAAAACGCACCGGCACCAAGGTACGCGCTTGGCCGAACCCGAAGTATTTCGACGTACCCAATGTCATACTGCCGCAACTGGAACGCTCTCTGCGCTCCAAGGCGGTGCTGCTGCCCGGCGTCAACGTCACCCTGCATACCGAAAAAACTGGCGAAACCCGTTCTTGGTCATATCCGGACGGGCTGCGCGGCTACTTGACCGAAGCCACTTCCGAGCAGGAACTGGCCGTGCCGATTTTCGCCATGGAAAAATTTGTGCCGAGCGGTAGCGACAGCGGTTATGCCGAAGGCGAAGGCGCGGCTTGGGCCATCGTATGGTCGGCGGAAGGCGCGATTGTGCGCGAATCTTACGTCAACCTCATTCCCACCTGGTCGGGCGGCACGCACGATTCCGGGCTGAAGGATGGAATATTCAATGCGGTGAAAAATTTCGCCGAACTGCATGGCATGTTACCCAAGGGCGTCAAGCTGGTATCTGACGACGTGTTTTCGCGCGCCAGCTTCGTGCTGTCGGCGAAGGTGCTTGACCCGCAATTCCAGGGGCAGACCAAGGACAAACTAGTGTCGCGCGACGCCTTGCGCCTGGTATCGCTGATGGTCAAAGACCCGCTGGATTTATGGTTGAACGAGCATGTCGATCACGGCAAGCGCATCACCGAACTGGCCATCCAGCAGGCGCAGACCCGCATGCGCTCGGCGCAAAAGGTCGAGAAGAAAAAGGGTTCCTCGGTCGCGGTGTTGCCGGGCAAATTGACCGATTGCAGCTCGAACGATCCAGCCCGCACCGAACTATTTCTGGTAGAGGGCGACTCTGCCGGAGGCTCGGCCAAGCAGGGACGCAACAAGGAATTTCAGGCAGTGCTGCCGTTGCGCGGCAAGGTGCTCAACACCTTCGAGGTCGAAAAAGACCGCCTGTTCGCCAACAATGAAATTCACGATATCGCCGTGGCGATAGGCGTCGATCCGCACGGCCCGAATGACGCGGCGGACTTGTCCGGCCTGCGCTACAACGGCATTTACATCATGGCGGACGCCGACGTGGACGGTGCGCATATCTCCACCCTGCTGCTCACCCTGTTCTTCCGTCATTTCTATCAGGTCGTGCTGGCGGGCAAAATTTATCTGGCGCAACCTCCGCTGTTCCGCGTGGACGTTCCCGCGCAGGGCAAGAAGCCGATCCGCAAGATATATGCACTCAATGAGGGTGAATTGTTAGGCATCGAAGACCGGTTACGCCAGGAAAAAATCCGCGAAGGTTCGTGGTCGATCTCGCGCTTCAAGGGACTAGGTGAAATGAATGCCGAGCAGCTATGGGATACCACGCTCAACCCGGATACGCGGCGTGCGCTACGGGTCAATGCCGCCGCGATTCCGTTCAACGACAACATGGAAATGTTCAACATGTTGATGGGCAAGCACGAGGCGTCGACACGCCGCGCGTGGCTGGAATATCACGGCAATGAAGTTCAGGGGGATATTTGATTGGCGAAATTTAATTTCGCACACAGACAGTTATTTATAGGGAGGGCCTTCCTTTATTTCACCACTCTGAGATGCGACTTGGCTGCTGCAGGATTGTCAGATGGTTTACCGCCTCCATCGCCGCTGGGAGGAGTTGGCGTAGACTCCTGCCCCTGAAAGACCAGTCCCTGACCATTTTCCTTGGCAAAAATACCGATCACCGCAGAGATCGGTACTATGATCTCATGCGGCACGCCGCCAAAACGACCGCCGCAGGTAATCTCTTCGTTACCCATGTGCAGGTTGCGCACCGCATCCAGACTCAGGTTAAGTACGATCTCACCATCTTTGATATATGAGGTTGGTACCCGCGTTTGCCCATCCACCCGCACCGCCAGATAGGGGGTCAGACCGCTGTCCGCGCACCAATCATAAATCGCGCGAATCAAGATAAGGCTTGGTGGACAATTCACTCATAAAATGTTGGGCTGGTAGCCCGTAGCTTGTAGCGCGTAGCAAAACCGGGTGGCTACAATCTACGGGCTACCAGCTACAAGCTTATTTACGCATCGCCTTTTCGGCGGGCGTCATCGCTTCAATATAAGCCGGGCGAGAAAACAAGCGCTCGGCGTATTTCATCAGTGGCGCAGCTTCTTTGCCCAACTGGATACCATAATGATCCAGCCGCCACAGCAGCGGCGCAATAGCCACATCCAGCATGGAGAACTCGTCACCCAGCATGTATTTCTGCTTGGCGAATACCACCGAAATTTGCGTCAGGTTGTCGCGCACCGTCTGACGCGCCTTGTCAGCCGCTTTTTGCACACCGTGTTCGATGCCCTCAATATGGCAAAACAATTCATTTTCGAAGCGGTGCAGGAACAAACGCGCACGAGCACGCATCACCGGATCGGCGCGGCATTAGTTGCGGGTGCGGGAAGCGTTCATCGATGTATTCGTTGATGATATTGGCCTCATACAGCACCAAATCGCGCTCCACCAGCACAGGCACCTTGTTGTACGGGTTGATCACCGCCAGATCTTCCGGCTTATTGAACATGTCTACATCAATAACCTGAAAATCCATGCCCTTTTCAAACAGCACGAAACGACAACGGTGGCTGAACGGGTCTGTCGTTCCCGAGTATAACGTCATCATAGCGCGACTCACCCTTTTATCAGGTGATCGCGACGCATCGCCTCACGCACCAGCACAAAGCCGATCAAACCCAAGACTCCAATCACCACGAGGGCGGCCACCACCGGCATAGTGCCGGTACCATTAATGCCGGAAATCCAAGTATATCGCTCGAACAGCGTACCGAGAATGATACATACCGCAACGGCCACGGTTGCCTGCGGTTTATGCCGCGTTACCGGGAAGCACAAGGTAACAAATGGGATGACGAACTTCAGCGCGACCATGGACCACCACAGCACACTATAGTCGCCATCCTGCATCGCATCGATGCGGTCGCGCTCATCGGCGAGGTTGCCGTACCAGATGGTCAGGTATTGCGCGAAGAAGGTGTACATCCACAACAGGGTGAATGCCAGCATCATCTGCGCCAGATAGTTGTAGATGTATTCTTCGACTTTCTTCACCAATTTATCCTCGGTGTTCAGCACATAGATCCAGATCAACAGAAATGACAGGAACATGCCAAAATTGCTGACCAAATTCTGCATGCCGTAAATCGCGCTATGCCACGAAGGCCGCAATGTCATCTCGAAGTCCCAGGCCACCATGGTGGCATAAAGCACCGTAGAAGAACGGGATCCAGCAGGCGACGCGGTGGAATTTCTGGCGGTCTTCTTCGCTGCGATCGCTCATTTTCTGGCGATGGATGAATAGCCCCCACACAACGCCATCACCACCAGCATGCCGAACATTTCGCGCGCCGCCAGCCAACTGCTATCGTGTACCACCCGGGCATATGCACATCCTTCGCCGTTGTGAGACATGGCCTATCCACGGAAAGGTATGTTCGCCGCCCACCAGCAATATCCCAGCAGCACAAAAGACAGCGGAAACAGTGCGATACAGAGAAACTGCGAACATCACGAACCTGATCTCGCCATTTTGCGCCCACGAGGTAAAGCACCGCGCACAATGAAACGCCACTCATCGCAAGATAAGTCACGATCACAAAGCTGGCAGTCAAAACCGACCAATTGCTGTAAGACATTTACGCTCTCCCTCATTATTTCGCTGACGATGTGGCTTGTGCAGCCGACGCCTGCTTCAGACCCTTGCGCACATAATTGACCACGTGCCAACGTTCCGTCGCGGATAAGTCATATGGCATAGGGCGGCATGATCGCGCCGCCGAATGTCATCATGCCGAAGATGTGTCCGTCGGGCAGACCTTGCCAACCGCTCGGAAGTCAAATCAAACGGCCTGAGAATCAGCTTGGCACCCACATAGCCGTCTCCGGTGCCGGATTTGCCGTGGCAAGGCACGCAGTAAATTGCAAAAAGCTGAGCCCCTTTCGCCACCGATTTTTCGTCGGCAGGAATAGGGTTAGGCAATTTTACTGCCGCATCCATATCCTTCACCGCAGAACGTGGTTCCCGGAACCGGCACCGAGCGCTTGGGAAATGGATTCATCCCCGGATTGGTGGGATCAACACTTTCTTGCGGCTTGACGCTGATCTGGTTCGCCATATCCATCGACCATGGCCATGCCTGCGCCAGCACAGGCGCCAACAACAATGCAATTGCTAAGCTTAGTCTGTTCATTTCCCCGCCTCTTCCTGAATCTCCAATGCCTGATGTTTGGTGAATATCGACCTGAGTGTTGCCGCAGAACTGTCGTCCACCTTCACCAGCAAGCCAATCTGATCTTCCGATACTTTCGCGCTATACAGCGATGAACGCTTTGCCGGCAGTCCGGCGCAAATCAGGAAGCCCAGCACGGTGATATACACGCCACCCAAAATGAACATCTCGTAGGTCAGCACGAAGTCTGGGGGAAACGGCACGATAGGCTTGCCGCCCTTCATCTGCGCATAAAAGTTGGCCTGCGACCCCGCGATCAGGAAGAACGCCAGCAATCCGCCAGACAACGCACCGATCAACGTAAACCATTGCACGTTGACTGGCTTGTAGCCCAGAAATTCCTCCACTTCCGGATGTTCGATCGGTGACTTGACGATCAAATCATCTGCCGCTTTAAAGCCCTTGATTTCGGTACTGCGCAATTCCCTGACAACCGCTTCAGCTTCATCAAAGTTGTTATACAGAGCCAGCATATGACGTTTGCTCATGTTAATGCCCCCCTTCCAAACCAAGCTCTGCTTCTTGCTTGCCAAGCTACGGTGATAAACCATTTCCTTCACCTCATACATGGAGACGGACGGCACGATCTTGCAGAAAATCATAAACAGCAAAGTAAACCAGCCGAAGCTACCGAATACAATGCCCCATTGCACCATGGAAGGCCAATAGTTCGTATCCATGGTCCACGGATAATAGCCATGCGAGAAAGTCGGCGTCACGATCATCCAGCGCTCCAGCCACATACCCAGATTAAGCAGCAGCGACACCGCGAACATCACCGGAATGCTGGTCTGCCAACGCTTGACCATCATGGTAAACGGCACGACGGAACCGCAGAAGTTCATCGCCCACCAGAACGGCGCAAAACGACCGGTGGCTTTGTCGATCAGCACAGCTTTGGCGACCTCGTCGTGGCTGTACCAAACCGAAGCAAATTCGATCAGGTTCAGATAAGTCCACACCATCGCAATCGCAAAAGTCAGACGCACCGTCTTCTTCAGAATCGGCATGGTCATGTATTCTTCAAACTTGAACACATAACGCAGGATGATGAACAGCGTGATGATCGCCGCACAGCCAGAATACAGCGCGCCTGCCACAAAGTACGGTGGGAACGATGTCACGTGCCAGCCCGGTTGCTGCGACATGGCAAAGTCGGAAGCCACGATGGAGTGTACCGACACCGCCAGCGGAATCAGGAAACACGCCACGGTCAAATAGGTCACGCGGAAGTTGCGCCACTGACGGTCGGTACCTTCCCAACCCAGCGCCAGCAAGGTGTACAGCTTCTTGCGCCAGCCCGGATGGACGTTGTCGCGGCAAATCGCAAAGTCGGGAATCGAACCTACATAAAGGAAGATCACCGACGAACTCAGGTAAGTAAAGATCGCCATCGCATCCCACAGCAGCGGGGACTGGAAGTTAGGCCAAGTCCAACGCTCGTTCGGATAGGGCACCGCATAATAGAACTGCCACAGACGCCCCAAATGCACCATCACGAACAGCCCTGCCGTCATCAGCGAGAAGGTGGTCATCGCCTCGGCAAAACGGTAAATCGGCTTGCGCCAGTCGGCATGCATCAAGTGCAAAATCGCCGACAGCAAGGTGCCGGAGTGGCTCATGCCGATCCAGAAGATGAAGGTGGCAATATACAATCCCCACACGTTGGGATTATTCAGCCCGGCCACACCCATGCCCATCTGGTACTGGTACACCTCGCAGCCCACCCCTACTCCAAACATCGCCAATGCTACAAAAACAATGACCCAGAACAATTTACGCGGGTTCTTCCAGGCTCTTGAGCACATCCGTGATTAATCTGTGCCCAGGCTATATCTTCGCGAATATCTTTTCCCATTTTCTCTTTCCCCTTTAAGCCTTAGACATCGCTCTCGCGAACCCGCTCCAGATACATCACCGAAGGAAAGGGTCGAAGATCTTCAAAAATGCGGTAACCGCGCAGATTGTTGCCCGGCTTTACATCTTTCTCCTGCTCTTCTTTAGCCAGCTCGACCTGCTGTTGCTCCCATTGCTTGGCCACTCTGGACTCGGGATCAAACAGGTTGCCGAAAGAAATGGCATTGGTCGGGCAAGCTTGCTGGCAGGCTGTCTGCACATCGCCATCGCGTACCTTGCGCCCCTCGGTTTTTGCATTATTTCTGGCGGTATAGGTACGTTGTTTACAGAAGGTACATTTTTCCATAACCCCCTTGCCGCGTACGGTCAGATCGGGATTAAGCTGCTGCTCCGTCGGCTCCGGCCATACATTCTCGGTAGATCGGGTAGTCGTACCAGTTGAAATAGCGCACCTTGTACGGGCAGTTTGCCGAGCAATAACGCGAACCGATACAGCGGTTGTAAATCTGCGAATTCAGGCCGTCTTCGGTATGGTTGGTCGCACCGACCGGGCATACCGTTTCGCATGGCGCAGCCTCGCACTGCTGACACAGCATCGGCAGGAACTGCGCGCCCTGATCCGGGAACTTCCCGGTTATCTTCATCCCAGTAACGCTCGATGCGCATCCAGTGCATCGCCTGACCGTGGGAATATTTTTCTTTGCCCACCACCGGCAGATTGTTCTCTGCATAGCACGCCACGCTGCACGCATTGCAACCGGTGCAGGCATCCAGATCGATGGCCATCGCCCATTTGATGTCGGAAGGATAAGCCTCCCAATCAGGATGCCCCTTGTCATCGACCGGGTGGGTGTGGCGAAACTTCGACCAGTTCTCTAATAAATTGGAAACAGACACTTGTTAGACCTCCTTCGAAAGATCGACCTTGTCGGACGATACCTTGACCGCAATTTTTTTCCGCCCCAACTGACTGCCGCCGTTTGGTCCCTCTTCTTTCACGACAACCACGCGCTTGCCAATCTTGTTGATTCTCACGTTGGTTTCGTTGATTGCCAGCTCACCGGTCTCCTTGTCGAACACCGGGTCAAGAATATTGAATACGTTGACTCCGACGCCCCTCGCATAGCGCCCCATCGCCTCATGACCATACCCAAGCGGCATGGATATAGCATCGGGATGGATGCCCCGGGAACAGATAAGCTTGCGACTTGACGGAACCGTTCTTTGAAGTCACTTCGACGATATCGCCTTCCACGATGCCCAACTTCGCCGCCGTCTTGGGATGGATCTCAACCCAGGAATCCCAAACCACGGTAGTCAACGGATCGGGAGATTCCTGCAACCACGACAAATTGGCATGGCGACCATCACGCAGGCTGGCCGACACCGATGGAATCAGGCGCAACGGATAGGCCCCCACTTCCGCAGCCGGAGCAGGCAAGGCCAAGCCTGCGGCGGATGCCTTGGCGGAAAGACTACCGGCCGTGCCCGGCAGCTTGACCATGGCTTTGCCCAAAGTCTCGTTCCAGAAAGAGTCGTCATCCGCACCCTTGCCGCCCAGCGCTGCCTTGTTCTGCACCACCGCACCACGCAAGTACGAATAAAAATCTTCATACGCTTTGTACTCATCGGCATGGTGCTGTTTGAGCAGTGACAACAAAATATCACCGACGCCACGCGTGTCCGAGGTACAGATTTTCCATCAGCGGCTGCTGAATACTCAAATTGGGTTCACCCAGATACTCCGGTACGGAAGATCCCCAATCTTCCAGCGCCGAATCCAGCGGCAGCACCAGATCAGACGCCAAGGCAGTTTCATCCATGTAATGCGCGAACGCCACCTTGAACGGAACTTTCTGCAGATTATCTTTCAGCTTGAAGGCAGCGGGCGCGGTATAGACCGGGTTGGCGGCATAGCTGAACAGCACCTTGAGTTTGCCTTGCGCCATGCTATCGTTAAGCGCCTGCAACGCGGCGCGATTACCGGTGGTCGGCGTGAGCCGAATATCCTGCAGACTGGCCGGTGCTTCCAGCGTCTTGCCGACATTACCCAACACCTGGTTCAGCAGTGCGATTGCTGCGGCATTCTGCGAACCGTGCGCGTAACCTTCGGCGGCACCGCCAGCCAACACCAGACTGGGGCTGCGCGCTTTCAGCAACTCAGCCAGACTGACAATCTGCTCTTCAGGCACGCCGGTATCCCTGCTCACGCGATCCGCGGTGTAATCCCTCGCAGCAGCAGCAACGTCTGCCGGAACTCCCGCCCCCAGCGCATTGATGATCCCCAATGCCAGAATGCCCTCGGTACCCGGACGAATAGGAATCCAGCGGTCCGCATTGGCGCCGGTCAGCGTCATCTTGGACTCGATCTGCACCAGCACGCCGCGCCCCTCGGGACGGTTGCCCTTGCGGAATTGCGCATACTGCTGCGAGAAATGCACCGGCGATACCCACGCGCCAAGGAAATCAGCACCAAAGGAAACGATCACTTTGGCCTTGTCCAAGTGCAGGCGCGGCATTTCCACACCGTAGGCTTTCTTGTTGGCGGCACGCACCACTGCCGGAGAAACAGCCTCGTAAGCGTAGTGATTTTTGGAACCCAGCGCATCGAGATAATTATGCAGCAGCACTTTCACATGACCGCTCACCCCGCCGGTCAGGAAAGCGATTTCCTCGCCCTTTACACCGTTGGTTCTTTCCTTGATCAGGTCGAAAGCCTTGTCCCAAGTAATGGGCTGACCATTCAACATGGGTTCGTGGACACGATCCGGGTTATAGTGCGCCTGCACCCCGGCTTGCCCCAAACCGCACATCTTGCCGCGATTGATGCCGGAATGCAGGATTGCCTTCCAGCTTCAGTACGCGACCTTCGCGCACCCTGCCTTCAATATTGCAACCCGCATCGCACTGCGCACAGGTCGTGTTGTAATAAACCCCGATGCTGGGAATCTGGTAATCGGTGGGTTCAACATACGAAACCACCGTTTCCTTGCCATTCTCAATCGAGGTGTTACCGCAACCGCTCAATGCGACCGCGGTACCGCCCCAGCCCAACACCTTCAGAAAATCTCGCCGATTAAAACCGTTTTCAATCATCACAAATACCTCTTTGAAATCTGGATGGACAGCATGCCGTTTACTTGTGGCACGTGAAGCAATCGTTCGGGCCATGCGTCGTCTGGGTCGAAGTTGCGTCTACCAAGTGATCCTTCTGGTGGCACTCCGCACACCAGCCCATGGTTATCGGCTTCTGGCGGCGCGCAACCGTCATCGTCTTGATGTCGCCGTGGCAATAACCGCATGCTTCCTGCACCGGCTTGCCCTGCTGGAAGACAAAACGCTGGATATGCCGTTCGTGGTTGAAGCGCACAAAATCCGGCAGATCATGTACTTTTTTCCAGGGTATCGCCTTCTTGGCTTCCCAGTATTCGAACAGCTTCTTGATACGCGGGAGATTCCTTCACCGACTCGATGTTCTGGTGACAACCGATACATTTCCGCAACGGCGGAATTCCCGCCACCATGCTGCGCCGAGCATAGGTGTGGCAATACATGCAGTTGATTTCCATGCCGCCAGTGGCCGGCTTGGATGGATCGGCATCATCGGCCGGATTGTGCATCCCGGCATGGCGATTATGCGGAAACTCGATGGGCTGCTCGATTTGGGGACCCAAATCGTCAGCGGTGGTAATGGGCTGTACCGCATCGGCGGCATAACTGCCAACAGCGATAAACATCCCGGCAAGCAGAACGGACAAACGTAAGAAACGGTGCATCGTAAGTGGCTCCCCCAACAAACAATTAGACATCCGGCAGAACATCGCCGACATGCATTTCAACAACTACAACGGATTATTTACACGCGGTGAGATCGCCATTAATTTTTTATAAAATTTATAAGTATTTTTATTTAGTGAAAGCCAGACCGCGAGGGATAGGCGCGACAACACGTGACAATGATGTCCAGTTTGAAAAATAAAGTCAACACTAGAAACCCAACATACTCCACCACTAAAAAAAAATACCTTAGCAGACAAAAAATTACAGCATTTACTTATATAGCTAATTTTACCTGTGAGCCACATAAAAACCTTGATATTAAACCATAAACACGAAGTGGCTTTAAGGGGTTTTCTATATCCGGGTGAGGTATAATCGCGCCACATATTTTTCAACATCATTGATGAACATCTTTTACGAAGAAGACGGCACTTTCAAAGTCGGCAGCATACTCACTGACAACACCACTTCTCTGCAAGTGGAAAACACGCACGGCAAGCGCAGCAAAATCAAGGTCACGAATGTGCTGCTACGTTTTGCCCAGCCGGGACTGAGCGAATTCATGGCGCAAGCAGAAAGCCTTGCTTCGGACATAGACGTGGAGTTTCTGTGGGAATGCAGCCCGCCGGAAGACTTCGGTTTCGATGCTCTGGCCACCGAATATTTCGGCCACGCGCCCAATCCCGTCGAAGCGGCAAGCGCGCTGATCCGCCTGCACTCCTCTCCGATGCATTTCTACAAAAAGGGCAAAGGACACTACAAGGCCGCGCCGCCGGAAGCGCTCAAAGCCGCGCTGGCCAGCGCCGAGAAAAAGCGCGCGCAGGCCGCCTTGCAAGCCCGTTACATCGATGAGTTGACGGCCTCTACGCTGCCCCCCGAGTTCGTCGGCAAACTGCCGCAACTGCTGTACAAACCGGATCGCAACACGCTTGAAGTGAAAGCTCTGGAAGCCGCCTGCGCCGCAACACATTTGTCCGTCGCGCACTTGTTGCAACGTTGCGGCGCGATTCCCTCCACGCAGGCTTACCACTTGCAGCGTTTCCTGTTCGAAAACTTCCCGCATGGCACCGGCTTTCCCGAAGTCACGGTGGAAGAACATCCGGAGTTGCCTCTGGCCGAAGACACGGCCTTCAGCATCGATGATGCCACCACCACAGAAATTGACGATGCCTTTTCGGTGAAACAGCTCGCCAACGGCAACTGGCGCATCGGCGTCCACATTGCGGCTCCCACGTTGGGCATCGCACCCGGTTCGCCGTGCGATGCCATCGCCGCGCAGCGTTTATCCACGGTGTACATGCCCGGCGACAAAATCACCATGTTGCCGGGCAGCGTGGTGCAGGCCTTCACGCTGGATGCGGACAAGGTCTGCCCTGCGCTCTCCCTGTATCTCGAAGTGGATGCCGCGACGCTCGCCGTGATCGGCACGGAAAGCCGCGTCGAGCGCATCCACATCGCCGCCAACCTGCGCCACGACACGCTGGAGCCGCTGTTCAATGAAGAAACTCTTGCTGCTGGAAAGCTGGATTATCCTTTTGCAGCGGAACTCAAACTGCTGTGGGAACTTGCACAAAAACTGGAAGCCGCGCGCGGCAAATCTGCCGATAACAGCACGCAGCAGGTGGACTACAACTTTTACGTGGTGGATGACCGCGTCACCATCAGCACGCGGCAACGCGGCTCACCCATCGACAAAGTGGTGGCGGAACTGATGATCTTTGTCAACAGCGAATGGGGCAAGCTGCTCGCCGCACACGACGTGGCCGGCATCTACCGCACGCAGAACAACGGCAAGGTTAAGATGAGCACCGTGCCCGCGCCGCATCAAGGTTTGGGCGTGGCGCAGTACCTGTGGTCGAGTTCGCCGCTGCGCCGCTATGTGGACTTCATCAACCAGCGCCAGATCATCAGCCTGCTGAACGGCGAAGCGCCCGCCTACACGCAGAATGATACTGCGCTATTCACCGTAATGCGCGACTTCGATACGGCCTACAGCCTTTACAACGAATTCCAGCGCAACATGGAGCGCTATTGGTGTTTGCGCTGGCTATTGCAGGAAAACGTGAAGCAAGTCGAAGCTCTGGTGTTGCGCGAAAATCTGGTCAAGCTCGCGGACATCCCGCTGATTGGACGCATTCCTTCGCTGCCGGAAATACCGCCCGGTACCCGTGTTGTGCTGGAGATCGGCGAAATTGATTTGCTCGACCTGAATTTCAATGCTCGTTTCATCCCTGCGGTTGAGGAGGTCGCACCTTGCCAGCCCTGATTAAACAGCCGCTCACCCTGGCTTTGGCCTTCTCGCTGGCTCTGCATGCTTTTGCGCTGTTCGGCATCGGTTTCGTCTTGCCCGATCAGCGCAACGCTGCCGATTTTTTGCAACCGCTACAAGTGGTACTGGTCAACAGCAAATCCAGCACCCATCCCACAGATGCCGATGCGCTGGCACAAAACAACCTAGACGGCGGCGGCAACACCCCCGAAAATCGCGTCGCAAAAAGCCCGCTTCCCACATTGAGCGATGATAAACAGTTTATACCGGAACAATCGGCGCAACGTATCCAGCAACTGGAACAGGAATCCAAACGCCTGATCACCCAAACCAAAAGCAGCTATAGTGTGGCGCATGAAAAAACTCAGCAACCGCAAGAAGCTAGCGTCCACGCCAAGGACGAAGACCTGGTACAGCGCAGCATGGAGATCGCCCGACTGGAAGCCCAGATCGACAAGGATTTTGAAGCCTACCAAAAAATGCCCCGGCGCAAATTTATTGGCGCACGCACCCGAGAATATCGCTTCGCGCAATATGTCGAGGACTGGCGCATCAAGGTCGAACGCATAGGCAACCTGAATTACCCCGAGATGGCGCGCCAGAAGAAAATTTATGGAAGTTTACAACTCACCGTCTCTATCCGTTCCGACGGCAGCGTTGAAAATGTGGAAGTGACCCGACAATCAGGGCAACCCATTCTGGATGCCGCAGCACAGCGGATTGTCAGGCTGGCATCCCCCTTTTCTCCTTTTCCGGCAGACATCCGCCGCGATACGGACATTCTCAGTATTACCCGCACCTGGTCGTTTACCCAGTCAGATCAGCTTGAGAGTCAATAGCTGCCCCCACATTTCAGGCGGAACCATCCCAATCCGGCAGCAGATCAAAAGCTGCCAATGCGAGGATATCCCGCTCGGATAAATCATTAAAGGCCAAACCATGCAGGATAAAGGAACCGCCATCATTTGACGTATCTCCAACCCGGACAGAACGAATTTCGCTGTCGAGGCTTAGCTCATACTCGACGCCATTTACCACCACCCGCAGTGTCAGCGACAACAGATCATTCACCGCAACCGATTGCCCATGGAGCGCGATAAGTGCTCCGCCTATGCTGATGTCATTCACGACGCAAGAGATGCTTTCCCTGCCGGGAAGGTCGGCTGTGCCGGTGATATTAACCCGCACCCGGTCATATTGCCTTTCCTTCAAAACTTGCATGGCTTTGGGATAGGCCAGGTACAAATGAAAGAATGGCTCTGCCGCGACATGGCTCACCACGGTGTCAAATGCGTAAGGCAGATTGTCGCTGAACAAGCGAACGACGACGGATTGACCTTTTTCGGGCGGTTTGCAATTTTCGTTTTCATCCGGCAGGGTGACAATAAAATCTTGCCCTTTGAGATACCCAATCAGTGTGACGAAGTAGCGCTGATTCCCAATCTGCAATTGGATGGAGTCACCGATATGCAGACCAAGCTGATCCAGCGGCAATTCGCTCACGCCGCTTTGATTCTGCACGGAGATAAGGTTGGTGGAAGAATTTTTATTTTCCATCATGGGCGCCCAAAAATGGTTTGGATTAACTGAGATAGGGAAACGAAGTGGATCAGCACCACGAAAATCAAGAGGGATATCAAGGCGGCCATGCTCAGCCGGAACCCCGCTATGTCGACCGCTATGAATGCTCTCGCCGGCGCATACGCAGAAGAGATATTACCTTGAACAGGAACATGAGCCGGCTTATTGCCCGCAGCAACAGGTGATGGCCGACTCTTGTCCGGTTCGATTGTGTTTCCCGGTTTACTGACCTGCGCTGTTTCTGTTGGCGATCTCAGCTTGGATTTTTCTTTGGATTTGTCCTGAGTCCCGGCAGAAGCCAGGCGATCCGCCAGTATCTCCAGAAAAGCCTTATCGAAACAGCGCTGGCAATTTTCGGAAGCCCCGCTAAGCGATTGCTCATTGACCTCGATCAATTTTATGTCTTTGTGTGCGTAAACACTTGCAGTTCGGCGGCGGGCCGCGCCTTTGCGTACTCCGGACATTTCCCCGAAGCATACCCCGGCATTCAAAGTGGCAATCCCCCTGCCATTTTTGCGTATCTCGGCTTCCCCGGAAATGATAATAAAGAACGATGCCGTTTCATCCCCCTCGCGGATGATCGCCGTACCTTCAGGATAGTATGCCCACTTCGAGATACGCAACACTTCCCATAGCTCAAGCTCACCAAAATCCTTGAAAAAACTCAGCTTGCCCAAGGTATTAAATTTATCTGTGTCGGGAAAGCTGGACACTTCTCTGGGCAGTTGGTCGGAAGCGGCGACCAGTTCCTGTTCGAACTCTTTCCAGTCCCGATAACGATCCTCAAGGTTTTTTGCAATAGCTCGCCTCACTATGTCATCGATCAACTTCGGAAGATCCAGGCGGTAGGTGCTGGGAAGTGGCGGATCAACATGCAGTATCTGAAAAAACAAACCCGCATCGTCCGTGGCGGTAAATGGCAGCGATCCCGTGAGCATCATGTAGAACATTACGCCAAGCGAATAAATGTCGGCTTGATGGGTCAGCTCCATCCCCTGCGCCTGCTGCGGAGACATAAAGGCCAGAGAACCCACATCCGTATTTTTGGCAGACTCGTTGGCGTCCACTTTGCTCACGATGGCTGCGCCAAAGTCAGATATTTTGACGTTCGTGCCCTCGACAATCAGGATGTTTTCCGGCTTGATATCGCGGTGGATTATCCCGTTCTGGCAAGCATAACCGAGCGCGCGGCAACATTTGAAAACGATCTCGATAACCTTGTCGGTCGGAAGCAGATTATCCACCTGACAATAACGTTCCAGCGTGCCGCCACCCACGTATTCCATGACCAGATAGCTGATATCGTCGGTGATGACCGCATCATAGATAGAGGCGATATGGGGGTGTTCAAGTTTTCCGGCTAGCGACGCCTCGGTCAAGAATAGTTTTTTGAATTTCTTGGCCTCTTCCCCCTCCATCTGTTCCAGGTTTAAGCGCTTGATCGCGACCTGGCGGTCGGCAAAAGGATCACGCGCCAGATAAACGGTGCTGGTCGCCCCCTTCCCCAGCTCCTTGATGATTTCATATTTGCCGATTGCTGTCATTTTGGTGGATATTTAATCGCGCATTATAAGGAGAGGAATTAAATCAACCTGTCCTTATACGCGAACTAACCAGAAAAATAAATATGCCGAATTGCCTATATACCCACCAAAATTATCTAGGTCGTTCGGCTTAGAATAATTGATCTTTGACCGTTTCATTTTGCGACTTCTCGGGTAACGCAATGGACTGTTCCGCAGGTAACTTTTCCTTATAAAAATATTCCACAAATCGGCCATTTTGATCTCGTTTGCCGCTATTGTTGATACGTGCTGCCACCATGTTATCAGGCATAATGTATCTGGCTTCCGGGACATTCTTCAGTGTATCGGCCATGTAATCTATCCATATCGGCAAAGCCGCCCCCCCGCCGGTTTCCTTATCGCCCAAGCTGCGCGGGGTATCGTAGCCGATCCAGGTGATGCCCACTACGGTAGGCTGAAAGCCGCAAAACCATGCGTCTACCGAGTCGGTGGTAGTGCCGGTCTTGCCTGCCAGATCTGACCGGCCAAGTTGCATGGCGCGTATGCCGGTGCCGTGCCGGATCACATCCTGCATCATGCTGACCATAGTGAAGGCATTGCGCACATCGATTACTTGCTCGGCATTCTCTCCGGCTACAGTGGGTGCGGCCAGACTGAGTACGGCACCTTTGGCATCTTCGATGCGCCGGATAAAATATGGCGCAACGCGAAAACCACCGTTGGCAAAAACTGAATATCCTGCCAGCATTTGCATTGGCGTGACCGACCCTGCCCCCAGCGCCAAGGTGAGATAGGGCGGGTGCTTGGCGGCATCGAACCCGAATCGGGTGATATAGTTCTGCGCATACCGGGGAGTCACGACTTGCAGGATGCGGATAGAAACCAGATTCTTGGATTTGGCCAGCCCCTGCCTCATGCGCATCGGCCCTTCGTATTTGCCGCCGTAATTTTGGGGGATCCAAGGTTCGCCCCCCGTTTCAGCCGCGCTGAACGACAGTGGCGCATCATTGATGACGGAGGCAGGAGTAAAACCCTTTTCCAGTGCCGCAGAATAAATAAACGGCTTGAAGCTGGAACCGGGTTGCCGCCAGGCTTGGGTGACATGGTTAAACTGGTTGCGGTTAAAGTCGAAACCGCCCACCAAGGCATAGATTGCGCCATCGTGCGGGCTACCCGAAACAAAAGCGGCTTCGACTTGCGGAAGCTGGGAAATTTGCCATGCGCCTTTTTCATTTTGCTGAACGCGTATTATTGAGCCGGGGCGTATACGCTGGCTCAGGGCCACCTTGCCTCCCAGCGCACGCTGCGCGAATTTCAGCCCTTTGCCAGTTATTTCGACCGATTGCCCTCCCTTGCAATAGGCACGGACGGCCTTGGGGCCAGCTTCCTGAACCACGGCGGGAACCAGGTCATCGCTGTCGGTCACCTCTTGCAGCGCCTCTTCCAAATTTTCATCGTTGTTGCCATAGGCCAGATCGGCGTAGCCCTCCGGCCCCCGGTAACCGTGGCGCTGGTCATATTCCATTACCCCTTTGCGTAACGCCTTGTAAGCCGCTGTCTGATCTTTTTGGCGGATAGTCGTATAAACCTTGATGCCTTGCGTGTAGGTATCATCCTGATAGCGGTCATAAATTTCCTGCCTGACCATCTCGGCAAGAAAATCGGCCTTGACCGGAAACTCCTGATTGCCGTGCTTGGCGTTTATCGGGTATTGTTGCGCGACCTCGAACTGCGACTTATCAATGAAATGCAGCTCATGCATGCGGTGCAGCACGTACATCTGGCGCATCTTGGCACGCGCGGGATTGACTACGGGATTAAAGGCGGAGGGTGCCTTGGGCAAGCCCGCCAACATGGCCATTTCGGCGATGTTGAGCTGACCGAGGCTTTTGCCGTAATAAATTTGCGCGGCGGCGGCGAAACCATAAGCACGCTGACCGAGATAAATCTGGTTAACATAAAGTTGGAGGATTTCGTCCTTGCTCAGGCTGTGTTCGATTTTTAACGCGAGTAACACCTCATTGAATTTGCGCGCCAGCGTTTTTTCATTGGACAGAAAAAAATTACGCGCCACCTGCATGGTAATCGTGCTGGCTCCTTGTTTTGCATCGCCGGAAGTTAAATCGGAATAAGCCGCACGCACCATCCCAAAATAGTCGACACCGCCATGCTCATAGAAGCGGTCATCTTCGGCTGCAAGAATAGCTTTTTTCATCAAGTCTGGCACTTCGCCTATCCTGACCAAGGCACGGCGTTCTTCGCCAAATTCACCGAGCAGAGTGCCTTCCGCGCTGTATACGCGTAGCGGAATTTTGGGTTGATAATCGGTCAATACCTCCAGCGAAGGCAGTGAGGGATCGGCTAATATAACGGCCAATTCCAACAACAGGAATGGCAGGATAACCACCGCAAGCGCGGCAAGAACAGGAGGAAACCACCCGCGCTGGGTCATTTCCCGCATCATGATCAGAAATAGTTTAACAGTAGCCATGCCGGAGGGTGTGCGTTCTGCTCATTTTCAATTCCTCATGGAGTCAGCCCAGAGAATCAACCCACACTATGAAATAATGGAACCTACAATTTTCCAGCACAAACCGCGCTCTTTGCCACGCTGGACAATAATCGGTCAGGAGCCAGTCGCCGCCCCGCTAGCTCAGCTACACCAATAAATTTTCCCGCGCCGTACAAGCGAACTTTGCCGTCCGGCAGTTCAGCATCGATGCCGAGCCGTTGTCCCTGCGCCATGCGGTTCACTTGCACGGCATCGAGTTCGAGCATCGGCAATTCCTGCAACATGCAATCCAGAGGTAGCAGACAAGCTTCACGCTCCAGCATGGTCATTGCTTCAAGCTGATCCCAACCATATGCCTTGTCCAAACGAAAACCGGCAATTGCCGTGCGGCGCAAACCGCGCAAATGCGCGCCACAGCCCAAAGCTAGTCCAATATCTTCAGCCAGCGTGCGGATATACGTACCCTTGCTGCAACGTACGCTAATTTCCATTTCGTCACCGGCAAAGCGCTCCAGTACCAGCTTGTGGATGGTCACGTTGCGGCTTGCGCGTTCTATGGTTTCGCCTTTGCGGATGTATTCGTACAGGGGTTTGCCCTGATGTTTGAGGGCGCTGTACATCGGCGGAACCTGGCTGATTTCGCCGATGAAGCCGAGCAATACCGCACGCACTTGTACTTCGTCCAGAGCCACCTCGCAACTACGGGTAATTTCGCCTTCAGCATCGCCCGTGGTGGTGGTCTGACCGAGTTTGACCAGCGCACGGTAGGTTTTGTCGGCATCCAGCAGCCCGGTAGAAAACTTGGTGGCCTCGCCGAAGCAGATAGGCAGCAGTCCGGTCGCCAATGGATCGAGCGTGCCGGTATGTCCCGCTTTTTCTGCATGAAACAGGCGGCGCACTTTTTGCAGGGCGGTGTTGGAACTGAGATGCAGCGGTTTATCGAAAAGCAGAACGCCGTCCAGTGGACGTTTTTCACGAGTCATATATGCACCATTTAGCTTGTAGCTCGTAGCTTGTAGCGGGTAGCCAATCGGTTTTGCTACAAGCTACCAGCTACTCGCTACCAGCTTGATTTTTATCGCTGGCGACCGCTTGGTCGATGAGTTGCGACAGGTGCGCGCCGCGCTCGACCGAGGCATCGAAAACGAAGTGCAGTTGCGGCGTGATGCGCAGCTTCATGCGATGCGCCACTTGGCTGCGCAGGTAACCACTGGCGCGTTCCAAGCCTTCTTGCACGGCCTTGTGCGAGCCATCCAGCGTGGTGAAAAACACCTTGGCGTGCGAATAATCGCGCGCCACTTCAACACCGGTCAGGGTGACCATGCGCACGCGCGGATCCTTCACTTCCAGGCGTATCAGTTCGGCCAGTTCGCGATGCATCTGCTCGGCAATACGATCCGTTCTGGCATAGTCTTTTGGCATTAATCGTTTACCATATAAAAGGGTTTAAGCTTGTAGCCTGTAGCGGGTAGCTTGTAGCTAGTAAGTCGCGCTACGCGCGGTTTTGCTTTGGCTACCAGCTACAAGCTACCGGCTACGAGCTTACAATGCGCGCGCCACTTCGATGATTTCAAACGCTTCGAGCATGTCGCCGACCTGAAGGTCGTTGAAACCGCGCAAGGACAGGCCGCATTCGAAGTTGGATTTAACTTCCTTGGCATCATCCTTGAAACGTTTGAGAGAATCGAGCTCTCCGGTATGGATCACCACGTGGTTGCGCAGCACACGCACTTGCGAGTTGCGCCTGATCAAGCCCTCGGTCACGTAGCAACCGGCCACGGTGCCAATCTTGGAAATGTGGAATACCTGGCGAATTTCCACCATGCCGAGGATGCTTTCCTTTTTCTCCGGTGCCAGCATGCCGGACAGGGCGGCTTTGATCTCATCCACCATCTCGTAGATGATGTTGTAGTAACGCACATCGACGCCCGAAGATTCCGCCAGTTTGCGCGCAGCGGAATCGGCCCGCGTGTTGAAGCCGATCACCACAGCCTTGGAAGCCAGCGCCAGGTTGATGTCGGATTCGCTGATCGCGCCTACCGCGCTATGGATGATATTGACTTTCACCTCGCCGGTAGACAGTTTTTGCAGCGAGTTCGCGATGGCTTCGCAGGAACCCTGCACATCGGCCTTGACGATCAATGCCAGCGTGCGCACCTCGCCCTCCGCCATCTGTTCCAGCATATTTTCCAGCTTGGCAGATTGTTGCTTGGCCAGCTTCACGTCGCGGAATTTGCCTTGGCGGAACAACGCGATTTCGCGCGCCTTCTTTTCATCCGACAGCACCAGCACATCTTCACCGGCTATCGGCACCTCGGACAAGCCCTGAATCTCAACCGGGATCGACGGCCCGGCTTCATTGATCGCCTTGCCGGTTTCATCAAGCATGGCGCGCACGCGCCCGAACACAGCGCCGACCAATACCGTGTCACCGCGTTTCAGGGTACCGGATTGCACCAGTATGGTCGCCACCGGCCCTTTGCCCTTGTCCAGCCGTGCTTCGATCACGATGCCCTTGGCGTTGCTTTCCTTGGGCGCTTTCAATTCCAGCACTTCGGCTTGCAACAGCACGCCTTCCAGCAAGGCATCAATGCCCTGCCCGCTCTTGGCCGACACTTCGACAAACATGGTGTCGCCGCCCCAATCTTCGGGCACTACCTGTTCCGCCACCAGTTCCTGTTTGACGCGTTCGGAATTGGCTTCCGGCTTGTCGATCTTGGTCACGGCGACCACGATAGGCACACCCGCCGCCTTGGCATGGTGGATCGCTTCTATGGTCTGCGGCATCACGCCGTCATCCGCCGCCACCACCAGAATCACGATGTCGGTGACTTTTGCGCCGCGAGCACGCATCGCGGTAAAGGCTTCATGGCCCGGGGTATCGAGGAAAGTAATCATGCCGCGCGGCGTATCCACATGGTAAGCGCCGATGTGCTGCGTGATGCCGCCCGCCTCGCCGCTGGCCACGCGGGTGCGACGAATGTAATCCAGCAAGGAAGTCTTGCCGTGGTCGACGTGGCCCATCACGGTTACCACCGGAGCACGCGGTTCAAGCGGCGCATTTCTGTGCTCGTCCGATTCGGTCAGATAAGTGCTGGGATCGTCTGCCTTGGCCGGCTTGGCGATATGTCCCAACTCTTCCACTGCGATCATCGCGGTTTCCTGATCCAGCATCTGGTTGATGGTTACCATGGAACCCAGGTTCATCAGCACCTTGATAATTTCGATGGACTTGATGGACATCTTCTGCGCCAATTCGGCGACAGTGATCGTCTCCGGCACCATGATCTCATGCACGACTTGTCTCCGTCGGCAGCGAGAAAGCGTGCTGCGCCGTGTCTTCTTGCTTGGCATGTTTATCGTGATGGCGAGGACCGGCGCGCCCTCGGCCCGCAGTCCATCCACCGGGGCGCACATCCACCGTGGTCGGAGTACGCTTCTTGTGTCCGGATTCATTCCATGGGCTGTTCTTGTCTTGTGGTGCAGTTTTCGCCCCTTCTTTCGCAGCGGGCTTGACCACTTTGTCGCCGGGCTTGGGCGTTGGCTTGTGCAATGTGCCTTCGGCCAGATTTGTCTGGACAACTGGCGCGGCCTCAGCAACCGGGGTTTCCGGCTTACTTTCCGCCACGAACAACGGGTTGTTCAACTACAGGCTCGACAACCGGTGCCGCCTTGCGTTTGCTGCGTTCTTTCTTGGCCATGCACTTCGGCAGCCTGGCGTGCCGCCAATTCGGCTTGCGAGCGTGCTTCCTCCTCACGCAGGGCGCGCTCTTGTTCGTCCACCTTTCTTACCGGAGCTTTTGCCGGAATGACTTCCGGCGCAGGTGCGGGCACCGTCTTCTCAACCGTCTTCTCTACAACGGCAGGTTGCTGCGCTATATTGACTGTATCCGGCTGAATTGTGTCGGGTTGAGCCGGAGTTTGAACCGACTCCGCAGCAACGGGGGCAACCACGCGTTTCTTGCGAACTTCAACTTGAATAGTGCGAGCCCTGCCGGTGCTGTCCGATTTTTTGATCTCAGAGGTTTCGCGACGGGTCAGCGTAATTTTAGCTTTCGCGCTACCTCCCCCATGCGCGCTACGCAGGTGTTCCAGCAATTGTGCCTTGTCCTGTTCCGATATGGTATCCGCTTCCTGCTGTTTGGCGACCCCGGCCGCTTGCAGTTGTTCCAGCAACAGCCCAACCGGCAAGCCAAGCTCACCAGCAAACTGCGCTACATTCATTTTCGCCATTACTACCCCTTAACTACAAAACTCATCAAGCAAACCAAGGCGCACGCGCCGTCATAATCAACTGGTTGGCGCGTTCGCCATCCATGGCCGTCAACTCGACCAACTCGTCCACATCCAGATCGGCAAGCTGATCTTGCGTCGCGATTCCCTTGCCTGCCAGAGTGCGTGCGGTTTCCTCGTCCATGCCCTCGATTTTGAGCAAGTCCTCGATACCATGCTCCACCTTCTCTTCGCTGACAATCGCTGCCGTCAATAGCGCATTGCGCGCACGGCTGCGCAGTTCGTTCACCGTCGCCTCGTCGAACGATTCAATTTCCAGCATCTCGTCCAGAGGAACATAGGCCACTTCTTCCAGCGTATTGAAACCTTCCTGCACCAGAATATCAGCCACCTCTTCGTCCACATCCAGCTTGGCGATGAACAAATCGCGTACCTTGGCGAATTCCTGCTCGTTCTTCTGGCCGGACTCTTCCACCGTCATGATGTTGAGCTCCCAGCCGGTCAGCTCGCTGGCCAGACGCACATTCTGCCCGTTGCGTCCGATGGCTTGCGCCAGATTGTCTTCCTCGACCACCACATCCATGCTGTGGTTGTCTTCATCCACCACAATGCTGGTCACATCAGCCGGAGCCAGCGCATTGATCACCGCCGTGGCGGGATCTTCCGACCACAAAATGATATCGACGCGCTCGCCGGCCAGTTCGTTGGTCACTGCCTGCACGCGCGAACCGCGCATACCGACGCAGGTGCCAA
Organism: uncultured beta proteobacterium; assembly: GCA_963714805.1. Lineage (GTDB taxonomy): Bacteria > Pseudomonadota > Gammaproteobacteria > Burkholderiales > Gallionellaceae > CAIQPV01. The sequence continues at coordinate 113,965 of CAVQPO010000001.1, forward strand.
TCGGATCGGTGCGCGCATCATGCGAACGCACCGCAATTTTGGCGCGTGCGCCGGGATCGCGCGCCGCGCTGACGATTTCCAGCATTCCCTCCTCGATTTCCGGAACTTCCAGCTCGAACAGCTTGATCAGAAACTCGGGAGTAATGCGCGACAGGACGATTTGCGGCCCGCGCACGGAACGATCCACACGCAGCAAATGCGCGCGCACGCGATCGCCGACGCGCATATTTTCTTTGGGGATCATCTGGTCGCGCGGCAACAATGCTTCGATCTTGCCGAACTCGATGATGGCACTGCCGCGCTCGATACGCTTCACCGTACCCGATACCAGATGTTCCTTGCGCTCCATAAAGTCGTTGAGGATTTGTTCGCGCTCGGCATCACGGATTTTCTGGAAAATAACCTGCTTTGCAGCCTGCGCGCCAATGCGCCCAAAGTCGATAGACTCCAGACGGCTCCTCGATGAACTCGCCCAGTTGAATTTCCGGATTAGTCTTTTGCGCTTCGTTCAGCTTGATATGCAGCTCGGGCGTTTCAAAAGTCTCATCGTCCATCACTTCCCAACAGCGAAACGAGTCGTACTCCCCGGTGTTGCGGTCAATGCTGACTCGCACATCGGCTTCTTCGTTATAACGCTTCTTGGTGGCAGACGCCAAAGCAGACTCCAGCGCGCTGAACACGATTTCCTTATCCACGTTTTTTTCGCGCGCCAAGGCATCCACTAACAACAAAACTTCACGACTCATAACTGTCTCCAACTAAGCGGTCATTATGTCCCGGAAATATCCGGGGAAAAACGATCAACAAAACTCAAAATGTCGGCACCAAACGTGCCTTGTCTATATTGGATAGCTCAATTGATGCCCAATTGCCATCCACTTCCAACTGCAATACTCCGCCTTGCACTTCACCCAAAATACCGCTGAAGTTCTTGCGCCCTGCCATGCGGCATGCGCAATTTTATTTGCGCCTTCTCGCCACGGAAACGCACAAAATCCGCTTCCTTCTTGATCGGCCTGTCCAAGCCGGGAGACGAGACTTCAAGGCGCTCGTAATTCACTCCCTCAACGGCAAACAAGCGCGTCAACTGGTGACTGACCTGTTCGCAATCTTCCAGCGTAATGCCTGCCGGTTTATCCATCAGCACCCGCATCAGCCCTCTGCCTGACACCTCCAGATCAACCAGCTCATACCCCAAGCCGGTCAATGTCGTTTCCACAAGCCTCGCCGCATCCATGATTCGTACCCACAAATAAAAAACGGGCCGAGGCCCATCCGAAAAACTGCGCGGATTATAGCAAACTATCCCGAATATTTCATAAAATTAGCATGATGATCTCCCAACAATCTGTTTGATAACAAAAAAGACAACTCATCCTGCCATCGAATACCAAAATTCAGTTATCTATAAATCATCCCCTTTTTTCTTGTAAGCCTCCTTCCTACAAGAGAATTAGCCCTCTTCTTATTTCGCCCGCACGCATCTACCTGCAAAATTCAATCATTAGGAATAGCAATCAAACTTTGATTTAAAAACGCAAAGCATAAAGCATACAGAGAGGCCGCAATGATTAATACCCGAACAGAATCCACCAGTAAAAATCTGAACACACTCTGCGTTGCTTTGGTAAATCACGCCATGCTACTCAAATCTGGCCTCACTCCTTACGAAGCTCAATGTGCAACCTTAAACAGTGTCGTTGTTCAGGCTCTTGACGCATCGACGCCTCGGGTGCAAGAAAACTTTGGCCTTTATATGCAGTATCAGGTGGAGCAATCTCGAAAAGAGGATCCATCTCGAAAAGAAGATTGTACCTCCCTAGATTTCGTTACAAATAACGTAATCTCCTTGAGCGATCACATCGAAAAGAAAGATCAGAAACAGCAGGCACTAGCCTGGGAAGGGGCTGTCACTCCATATATGCGCACTTATGGTTAAAACGAATTGTATGTTGTATGTGAGCAACTCACTGCCTTTAAGTTAAAGTCCCCTCAAACACTATAACAACGTCATTCCCGCGAAGGCGGGAATCCGGCAAAATAAAAATACCTTGCGCAGCAAGGACAAAATCCAAGGGCATGTTAAACCCAGATAATCCATTAGGCCGTTCGTGGTGAGCTTGTCGAACCACATGTATTGTGGAATCAATACCCTTCGACAAGCTCAGGGCGAACGGAGGTGGGGAATTCATATCGCTTCGCGCCTAATGGATTATCTGGGTTAAACAAACCACTGGATTCCCGCCTTCGCGCAATGACGAATCTATTTCCCCTAGATTTCTTGGGTATACACCCCGCCCACCCGCCCTCGCAAAATAAATTCAAATATTTTTATAAAACCACTTGACGTGTGTAAAAGTTACACGTATAGTGTCAGCACAGTGTGTAATTTACACACACAGCAATAGATCAACCACTTTTTAGGAGACTGAAATTATGGAGAAGCAAATATGGGATCATCAAATATCTGTGGACTCTGAAACAGGAGAATACTGGCACGGGGAAGTTAAATTACAGACCGAATCAGAAATAAAGGCGATCATCAATGAAGCGCTCATTGAAAATGAGAAGACAAAGAATTTTGCGCAAAATGGCAAAGCCATAATCCATTATGCCGCAATGAAGGTCTCCCAAACTGTGAGAAGCTGCTTTGGGCCATATTGCCTGCTGCTGGTGTAAGTGATACCCATTGAATTGGTTATTGAATGTACCGTTTTATCGAAATTTGAAATTGAAGGAAAAGTAAAATGAATAAATTGTCCGAAATAGTGAGTAGCCCGTTATTTTTAAACATTTCATTTGCAATTTTTGTTGCGATATTCGGTGTGAAATTGTTCTTCTAAATTTCATTTCAACCCAGATAATCCATTAGGCGCGAAGCGATATGAATTCCCCACCTCCGTTCGCCCTGAGCTTGTCGAAGAGTATTGATTCCACAATACATGTGGTTCGACAAGGCCTTTAGCCCTGAGCATAGTCGAAGGGGCACCACGAACGGCCTAATGAATTATCTGGGTTCAAATTGCCCCAACGAATTTTAAAGGAAGACATGCTTTTCAAAAAACTTATTAACGCAACCCGCGCTCTGTTTGTTACGCTGTTGGTAGCAACTCTTGCAGCCTGTGGGGGTGGACAAGGGGGAGACAGCACGCAAGGAAACGGTGGGGAAGGCGGACAAGAAGGCGGGAATGGCGGAGGCAGTACTGCAACATTGTATGCATTGGGTGGCACCATCAGTGGACTAACGTCCGGTGTTTTGTATTTATCCAATGGAATCAACAATACTGCACTTGTAGTATTACCCAACAGCAGCACATTTACCTTTCTGGATCAGTTCGCCACTGGCTCTGCATACAATGTCTCCGTGCAAACTCAACCAACCAGCCCCGGCCCCACCTGTAGCGTTGCCAATGGTTCCGGCACAATGGGTGCCGCGTCTGTCAGCAATGTCGCAGTCACATGCGGATATAAGTTGGGCGGCACTATTAGCGGGTTGACTGGAAGCGGATTGGTATTGGCCAACGGGGCCGATACACTCCCTGTTAGCGCGAATGCCAGCTCATTTACCTTCGCGCATCCAATTGCCGTCGGCACAACGTATAGTGTATCGGTACAAACACAACCCGGCGGACTCAGTTGCAGCATTTTGGCCAACGGTTCCGGCACAATGGGTGCGGCGGATATAAACAATGTTGGAATCAATTGCATTTGACCATGGCACAGCCGAAGTCAGCACTATGTGTGTTAGCGCACGCTTGATCAAGGTAATGCGCGCGTATAATCCAAAAACCGCAGTTGACACGGAACGCTCTGGTATTTCAACGGAAAATGCTGCTTTTTTAGGTGCGAATTCATTCGCACATAACTTGTTGAGCGTGCGAATGAATTCGCACCTACGACCCCATTAAAAATGTCGATGCCTTGTCAAACTTTATGCGGGTTTCAAATATGAGGAGAAGTATATGAAATTGTCTGGAACAAGCTTGTCGATCAGAATCATGGCATTGAGCCTGTGCGCCTTGTCTTTCAACGCACACGCAGAACCCAACACCACAGCCGACTGGTTGCCGGAAGATGTAAGTTCGATTAAATCGGTAAAAGCCTACTGCGAATACCTTGATAGTTTTATTCCAGCATCATTCAGGAATTACGCGGGATATTTGGTGGCGCTCAAGTCATCCACCGGGCAAGATAATTTAAAAAACGCTGAATTGGCGGAGCAATGGAGTGACCGGCTGAAATCGAGCGCCAACACTTGGGGCGCGCTCGGGTGTACACAAATAATCTACGGGGCAAAACAAGAAAAAACCCGGTAACAACTAGCAATCGGGTTCAAGCCAAACGGGCAACAAAGAAAATGAATGCGGCTCCCAGGCACGTTAAACCAATCAGACTTAAGGTAGTGGATGGGCGCTTCTGCGAGTGAGCTTCTGGAAGAATGTCAGAAGCACCGATATACAAAAGGAATCCGGCAAAGAATCCCAAATAAAGCACCAAACAAGAAGTCGACACCTGAAAAAACAAAGTCGCAGCAGTACCTAAAACCGGAGCAATCGCATCAAGCAGCAGCATCGCAATCGAACTGCGAGTGGTATTGTGATTAACCAGCATCAAGCTAACCGTATTGAGACCGTCACATAAATCGTGCGAAATGACTGCAATGGCAACGACCATCCCGACGGATGCAGAAACTTGAAACCCCAAGCCTATCCCGACCCCATCCATAAAACTATGCCCTGCCAAAGAAAGGGCTGACAGCATACCCACGTGAGGGTGATAGTGCGCCGGGTAATCGGCTTCATGGACATGATGAATCAAAACGAGCTTCTCAAGACTGTGGAATAAAAGAAACCCGACAACCAGCGCAATCATCGCTCCGCTAGCATCTATCCCTTGGTCGCGCGCCAGTTTAAATATCTCCGGCAGAATCTCAAAACTCACCACACCCAAGAGCACTCCGGCAGTGAAACTGAGCAAAAAGTGCAGCCGGTCACGAAATTTGAGCGCAAACAATCCGCCGACACAGGTCGAAAAGAAAGTTAGGAAAGAGAATAATATTGCGCTCATGATTAATCCGATAATTGGCTTAGACCACGTACGATCAGCTATTAAGCCAAATTTTAGTTTGACAGCGCCCCTCTTAAGTATTATATTGATCTCGCATGAGCGCTGCCGGAGTGAGGTATGTTACCCGGAGGCTTGTGTAAGTAAACCAGCCCCTTCAGCGATGAAGGGGCTTTCACTATTTTGGGCTTTATTTTATCCCCGTAAGGAATGGCAGAGAATGCTTCCGCTCTTGGCTTCCTTGCAGTTAACTCCAGTATTACGGCATCCAGTACCGTATTCCCGTACCCATCATTTTTCGGTGTGACGCTTTCTAATCGAGTCATTCGTGTTGTAACACTTACGACCGCACTGGCATGCAATCCGCTTTCTAATTGCTGAATCATGTCCTCAATGTTGTATCCATCTTTTGACCTGCTTGCGTGATGGTGTCTGCCTAAATAAACAATCTCAGGTAAGCCCAATAACGGAAAATCATTAGCTTCACGCCACACATTTATCTCGGTGAATTGTGTAACCGTCAATTCTCCAATCGAGATTAGCCTTGGCCGATCACCTTTCTCCACTACTTGCAGGTTTGTGCGTATAAGCTCGACGGCATTGATGTAAATGGGCATCATGCATTTTACCAATACGACCAATATCAGTCTATTTTCTATTCCATTATTCTTGCCGCTGCTTCATTTCATGATCGCTATTAAAGTTGCCGAAGATAAATCTTCCGAGTACCATACCAGCGCGCCGAATATTGCCGCAGAAAAACAACGGAAGCAACGGGAACAATTGTTTAAAATGGCGGATTCCTATAATTTAAGAACCGGATTGATTCGACCGGGAAGGAACCCGTTTATAATATCGGTTGCAAGGCCACTGTAGAGGCATGGTATCTACGGGTAATTTGTTGGACAGTATTTAAAATATAATTGCGCGGACTGCGTAAATACCAAGGGGGCTTGCGTGCAAAACTCATTCTTCAGCCAAAAATTTTCTAAATTTTCGCTATCGCTGTTGCTGGCGGCGACGCTTGCCATTCTCGCGGGTTGCGGTGCCGGAGGAGCGGGAACTTCTGCCGCGTCTGGGGTTGGCGCTACGTCTTCGGTCGCTGCCACTATCACCCAAACTATAACCGGAACCGCCGCTACCGGTGCCGCAATCCCCAAGGGTTCACTGATTACAATCAAGGATAGCACCGGCAAAACGGTTTCTGTTAAAACGGCGGATAATACCGGTTCATTCAGCATTCCGGTTACCGGCATGACCCCGCCGTTCATGTTGCAAGCAGGCATGCCCACCCCCTTGCCGAACATGTACTCGGCTTTTGTGCCACCTTCTTCTTTCATGTCCACGACCAGTTCGCAAAATGTCAATATCACGCCGGTCACTACTCTAATTATGTATGAGCTAAATAATGGCAGCGATCCGGGTACCATGTGGAGAAATAATACATTTACCTCCCTGACAAGTACGGCAATCGGAACTGCGGAAACGACCGTGCGAAATGGCCTTGCTTCTAAACTTGCAAGTCTCCAAACTTACCAAGCCAACGCTCAAGCTAGCGCAGTGATGGCCGTCCCTACCAGTACCAGCATGATGTACGATACCTTTACCGTAGGAAGCAGCACATATGACACGGCTTTGGATAACATCGGCAATATAACGGCCTACCCCTCTGGCGGAGCAACACTTATTCCAACATCAAATGCTCCTGCTGCTGCTTCCGGGGTTCCAATTAACTACACCACTGCAGCGGCTTCGACAACCATTTCCACAGCAGCCTCGGTTCAATTGTTATTGAGCAGCCCGCAAATGAACTCGTCCGGCGTGACTCCGGTCACCATGACTGCGGTGGTGCTAGATAACAAGAATCAGACCATGGTAGGCAGAGCCGTAACTTTTTCGGTGACATGCACGTCCACAAGTACGTACACATGCCCCTCTACCTCAGGGGCTGAGACTGCCTATATTAGCAATATTAGTGGCGTATCGGGCACGAATGGGCAAGTAACCGCCCAACTTAATCTCGGCACGAACAAATCCAATCGCATGCTTACCATTTCTGCCAACGTCGATTCCCAAACTACGTCAGGTAGCGTTTCCGTAACCGGTACAACAATTTCAATTAACGGCAATACTTCTTTGGCGTTGGGTGCATCCAGTACCCTCACCATCACCGTGAAAGACTCATCGGGTACAATAGTTCCTGACACAACGCTTGCGATTTCTTCGCAAAACGGCAACGCCATCGTTTTATCTCCCACTACCGGAATTACCAATTCTGCGGGGCAAATTACTGCTACGGTAACAGCGGCCAATGCGGGATCGGGCACGGATACCCTGACAGTGTCGGGTGCGGGTGTTAGTCAAACCCAAACGCTGACCATCAACAGCTCTAGCTTTGCTTTTAATACACCAGCTATCGGGACAGTGGCAATAACGCTCGCAAACCCTGCGGTCGTAACCGCCACAGGACACGGGCTTGCCGCAGGCACCCCGATATTTTTTACTACTACTGGTGCATTACCCACTGGCATAGTGGCTGGGCAAACCTATTATGTCCTCTCGTCTGGCCTAACCGCAAACACCTTCACATTCTCGGCAACTGCCGGTGGAGCCGCAGTTGCAACATCTGGAACACAGTCCGGTGTACATACACTTCAAGCTGTCACGCCCGAAATCTTGGTAAATACAGCGACTCCGATTTCGGTTCTCTGGACAGTTGGCGGAGTTGCTCAGTCTAATCAATCGGTTAATTTTTATACCTCGCGCGGTACGATTACTGGCAGTTCGTCCACCACAAATGCGTCGGGTATTGCCACTGCTAGCGTCTCTGCCAGTTCAACAGGTGCAACCATATTGACAGCGTCCGGTCCTGGAGGCACCCCTGCCGCCATATACAATGTGGTGTTTTACACGAGTTCTGCCAACGCCATTTCCGCACAAGCCAACCCCAGCACCGTTTCTGTCAATACCGTCGGCAGCTCAACCAACCAATCGGCGATCTCGGTGATCGTGCGCGACGCGAACCAGAATCTGGTTCAAAATGCCACAGTTGTTTTTAATCAGGTTGCAGATCCTAGCGGCGGATCACTTGCGACAAATTCTGCGACAACCGATATAACCGGAACCGCCTCGATAAATTATATCGCCGGCACCGTCACCGCCCCACAAAATAGCGTGCAAATTACTGCAACTGTAGCTTCGGTCGCGGGAGTCCCAACCATTGCCCCTCAGCCTACTGCAACAGTCCTTTTAACCGTCGCGGCACAAGACTTGTTCGTAACGTTAGGCACCGATTCCGCAATCAGCTCCGACTTACCAGTGATAGGCACCTACGCTAAAAATTATTTCGCCTTGGTAACAGATTCCGCAGGCAACCCCGCACCCGATGGCACTCCAGTAACATTTGTGATACGCCCTGTACCATCAACGTGGAGTGGTTCTTCAGGGTGGTGGGGTTTTCAAAAAGGGTTTTATGTATGGGACACCAGTTTTACTCCAAACCAATGGACTAGAAAGGCCGTTACGATCACTTCGTGTCCGAGCGAAGACCAGAATGACACTGGCGTATACTCGGCGGCCTTAGACCTGAACGGAAACGGCGCTCTGGATCCGGACGGTGTTGCTACTGTAAACAAGACCGCGAAGACCACCTCCGGCTTTGCCACCGCAACAATAACTTACACCAAGAAATATGCCTCGTGGGTGCAAATTGTACTCGAAGCGACTGCCGGTACTGTCGGTAACAGCCCTCCAGCCACGACCACGTTTATACTTCCCTTTCCAGCGGCCGACGATCAACAAGACAATTACACACCAGCTTGGGTTCGTAGCCCATACGGCTTAGGTGCTAAGATAGGGGACACACTTCCTGACGGTAGTACAGAAACGGTAAACAACAATTCTTGTGGCAATACGAATTAGGATTTTGTAATGGTGAAGTGTAGAAAAAAGCCTGTAGCTTAGGGTGTACTTGTGCACCCATTGCGAATGCACCATCTCGCGATGGTGCATAAGCAAGCGTAGCCCGGATGTAATCCGGGATTCATGGCATCCCATTTCGTATAATGTTGGGATAATCTAACCGCCCTGACGTGCGCCCCGGATACCACTGCTTTTAATCCTGACTACTTGACTTGAAATATCCCCCCACATCGAGTAAAGTAAGGATTCCTTACTTTGTTGGAGCATAAAATGCTTGCCAAAATGACGGCCAAAAACCAGTTGACGCTACCCAAAGCGCTTATTGCGCAGGTAGGTGCTGCGGAATATTTCGATGTGCAAGCGCAAAATGGGCAATTAGTATTGACACCGGTGCGCATTCAACGTGGCGACGCTGTTCGTGCCAAACTGGCTGAATTGAATTTGAGTGAAACAGATATTGCCGATGCCGTAGCTTGGGCACGGACACACAAGTGAGTCAGCGCAATTCTCCACCTCGTGTGGTAATTGACACCAATCTGGTGCTTTCCGCGTTGGTCTTCAAGGGAGAAAGGCTAAATGTTTTACGTGTAGCCTGGCAAGAAGGCAAATGTTTGCCGCTGTTATGCAAACAAACTGCGAGTGAATTGATTCGGGTGTTGGCCTATCCGAAATTCAAGCTTTCGGCAGAAATGCAAAATGAATTGTTGTCAGATTATTTACCTTACTGCACCACAGTTAAATTGCCTGCAAAATTGCCAAAATCAATCCAATGCCGCGATGAAAACGACCTTCCATTTCTGCATCTGGCAATGGCCGGAAAGTCTGATTTGTTGATCAGCGGCGATGACGATTTGCTGAGTCTTAATGACACATTCGCTTGTCCGATTATTACGGCGAATGAATTCATCAATCGATTCACGTTGTAATACGCAACTCGCGTAAAGCGCAATGCAGGGTGCCAATATCCCCGCAAGGGGGAGGTAATTTGTTGCGTAGTGCTTATAATCAGCACGTTACAACACAAGCAATGTTTTTATATGTGGCAGCCATAATTCAGCATGCCCAAGACAAATTCTGCTGAACTCTATTTATTTGATGATATCATATACATTAAATTATGATATCGGAGGCATTATGATTCGCACTGTAGTAAGTTTAGATGATTCGGACAAACTTTGGCTAGACCAACAGGCAGCTCTCCAGCATGTTCCTATGACAGAAGTGGTTCGTCAGGCGGTGCAGGCACTGCGCGCCGCACGCCAGCAAAATAGTAATGATTTTAATGCGTTGCTTGAGGGTACCGCCGGCATTTGGAAGCATGGCGACGGGCTCGCTTGGCAACAGAATACCCGCGAGGAGTGGGCGCGGTGATTTACCTGCTCGACTCAGTAATTCTCATAGACCACTTCAACGGGATCAATGCAGCAACGATTTTCCTGCGCGATCACCGGAAAGATACCGCTATTTCAGCAATTACACGCGCTGAAGTATTGACAGGCTTCGACGATGTGCAACGCGTCCTGCCAACCCGTTTTCTCGATGCCTTTATTTGCCTGCCATTGGATCACACTACTGCCGATCTTGCAGCGCGCCTGCGAAGAGAGCACCGCTGGAAGTTACCTGACGCCATCCAAGCGGCGGTGGCACAATATCATGGTTTAAAACTAGTGACCCGCAATACTAATGATTTCCCGGCAGACGTATTCGACTTCGTTCTGACACCGTATTCGCTCTAAATTGCTCAGATTTGCCTGCCACTGCTTGCCTCAAGTGTCACAAATTTTCTTTCGTAAAAAGGTATTTTGATAAGGCACTCATTTCTCCATATGGCGCCCCTGATTCAATTTACCGTGTATAGCGTGCAGCCAAATTTGAGGTCATCACCTCGCATGTGCAACTTGAAGAGTTGCGGCGCGCCAGCCGCTACCAGAAATTTCAAACGGTAGGTTCACTGTACTGAAGCCGCACCAAGTGTGCGCGATGGTCAATAATTTCCAACGAGCGATCATTCTTGATTTCCTGCCATCCGACATTGAGGCCGACGATCCTAACGATGCGTTTTTACTCGCTATGGCACATGCTGGGAATGCGGATTATTTGGTAACCAGAGATCGTCGAGCTGGGCTCTTGCAAAGAGAGCGCTTGGGCCGAACACGGATTGTCACACCGAGTGTATTTTGTTCAGAAGCTCTCTGACGATTTTTACAAGCACCAAACGCCTTGGGGGAAAAAAGGCATTCGATATAACCGCTCATCACACCAAGTGTCCTCGTTATTTACCACCATGCAGCCGGAGTAAATTGACCGAGTCGCTATTGTTACCGCGCCTCGCCAAATCCAATGGCGTATAACCATATTTGTTCCTGGCATTGACATCCGCCCTTTGGGCTAAAAGCAACTCAACCATCTCTATGTTTTCTTTCAGGGCGGCAAAATGAAGAGGCGTTTCACCATCATTATTTTTGGCATTGATGTACGCCCCTTTGCCACTTAACAATTCTGCGACTTCCTTGTGCCCAAAGTAAACAGCGAGATGAAGAGGGGTGTTGCCAGTCTCGCTCTTTACATTGATATTAGCCCCTTTCGCGATCAACAGATCAATCACATCTTTATGTCCATACTTTGCGGCGACAAGCAGAGATGTATAGTCATCCGTGCCCTTGCCGTTGGCCTTGGCATTGACATCCGCCCCCTTAGCAATCAACAGACCGACCATGCCCTTATGCCCTTCTTGGGCAGCGGTGTAAAGAGGGGTATAACCCACATTATCGCAGGAGTTAATGTCCGCCCCTTTGCCAATCAACAGTTCTGCAACATCCATGTACCCATTCACTGCGGCAACATAAAGAGGGGTATATCCATACTCGTTCCTGGCATTGATATTCGCGCCTTTGTCGCTCAATAATTCAGCAACGTCCCTATCACCATTGGAGACAGCAAGATGAAGTGGAGTGTTGCCAGTTTCGCTCTTTGCATTAATGTCTGCCCCTCTGTCGATTAGCATTTCTATCACCTCCTTGTGACCATTGTAGGCAGCCACATGAAGAGGAGTAATACCATGATTATTAGCGCTATTAACATTGGCCCCACCAGCCAGCAAAAGGGTGATTTCTTTAGCGCTACCCGCCTCTGCCGCCGATAGCAAGTCACCATTGGTATCAGCCACACTACCTGTTGCATAACCACCAAGGGTTAGCACCAGCGTGAACGATATCAAGCCCGGCAACTTTAATAGGTTCATCATGCGGCTCCCTTTACAAACATCTGGATTGTCTCCATCTACAACAAGTCCGTATTATGCATAAATTCATCCGACATTCCTATCTGTGTGTTCATAGACATCCAGCTTGACCATTTATAACGAAAGCGCCGCCGTTAGTCAGTTTCAGTTTGACAAAACTCCATGAACTTCTAATACTTGGGAACATTAATGAAACGCTGATTAAATCATCCGTTCGCCCTGAGCCTGTCGAAGGGTTTGTGGAACGAGTTGTTTCATAAAGATTAAATCCGATCATGGTTCGACAAGCTCACCACGAACGGATTTAATCTGCGTTTCCTTAAATAATGCAATATTATGCACTACCTAACTTTTAGGAATCAGCATGCGGCATCTGGCTACAGGGTTTACATTAATCGAAATGATTGTGGCGATCAGTATTTTCGCTATCTTGGTGGCTATTGCTTTGCCATCCTATCAAGGCACCACCAACGGTACGCGCATGAGTGGAGAAATCAACTCGTTGCAGGGAGCTTTGAATCTTGCCCGCAGTGAGGCGATGAAACGAGGTCTAGGCGTTTCTGTATGTCCGGCTGCGAATGCGACAACGGCAACTGCGGCCTGTGATGCAGGCACGAATTGGTCTAATGGTTGGGTTGTTTTAGTCGGCACCACTGCAGCGACAACTGTTGCACCGCCACTCTTTATCTCTCCCGGGGTAACTCACGGCGACACGCTGACAAGCACTTCAACAACAACCCCGCCCTATCCCACCTTTACATCAGCAGGGTACACTTTTTTTGGCCAAAGTCCCACTAACGTCATCACATTACATAACGTCAACAACACTACGGTTTTATACCGCTGCATTATATTTTCTGCCGGAACATGGCAAATATTAACGGGGGCCTCATGCCCATGAAAAATGAATCCGGCTTCGCCATGTTGGAAGCCCTGATTGCCATGCTGATCATCATGATTGGCGTACTGGGGATAGCCGGCATGCAGATGTTAGCCATCAACAATACCGAAAATGGCCGCTACCAAAGCTTGGCTACCATGCTGACTTCCAGCATGGCAGCAGAAATGCAGGCTAATGTCGCGTATTGGGGTGCCCCGCCAACCAAATTAACGGTTATAGCGGGTGTCCCGGCAATACTAACCCTTGGTAGCGGCACTGCCCTAGACAACACTGGTACTTGTGGCACCGCCGTCTGCACACCTGCCCAGATGGCCTATTATGATTTGCAAAGCTGGGGAACTCTCATGACTGCTGCAGGTGGATTGCCGTCCGGTCAAGGACTCATTCAGTGTACCGGAGCCAGTCCACCCTATCCCCCTCAATGCACTCTTACGCTAATCTGGTCGGAAAAGAATATAGCACTTACCAATGCAACTGGTACGGAAACCGGGCAATTCGCTGCCGCATCGGCCACGGCCGGTTCGGTCGCGACAGGCGCAGTCATCGGAAATAACCATTCCTATCAAACAACGATATCCATACAACAATGAATATGCAACGAGGCGTCGGACTCATCGAGATAATGATCGCAATGACCATTGGGTTGTTGCTAATCCTCGGACTTGGGCAGGTCTTCTTCGCGATGAAGCAAACTTCCGTTTTGAGGCAACAGATGTCAGCAGTACAGAATTATGAACGCACGGGGATGATGTTTCTGGAGTCAAGTATTGTCGTCGCAGGATACTACCCAAGCGCCAGCTCCGGGGTACTTCCTGCTGTTCAATTCCCCGCAATCGCGCCTGCTGCTGGCGGTTCGTTTGCCGCAGGACAGGCTATTTCTGGTACAGGCACAGGCGCAGCGGGCACGGACACAGTAAGCGTGCAGTTCGCAGCGGCAACCACGGGTGCCACTCAAGGGTGTTCCGCCAACCTTACGGCGAACGATATCTACATTGATGTTTTCCAGGTTAACAACGCTTATTTACAATGTACGGAGTATGACGTTAATCCCGCAACCCATACTGTCAACAGCACAAAAACATTCAACTTGATAGGGGGCAGTACAATTGGGGGCAGTACAATTGGGCTAACGGGAATAAATGCACGCTATGGCGTAGATACGACCGGTAGCGGTTCGGTAACGCAATATTTTTCGGCTAACACGGTTCCAAACTGGTTTAATGTTAAAACAGTTCAGATTCAACTCTTATTTACTAATCCGCTCTGTCCCACTTTACAGAAATGTCAGACTGGACAGACCTCTACTACCGTCAGTCTGGCACAAACGATTCCGTTTATGATCGGATTATAAAATGAATCAAAAGGGCTTTATTCTTATCGTCAGTCTCGTTTTTTTGGTCATTATGACCCTGCTCGCGCTTGCCATGTTCAGCGGGTTCACTCAGGATGAAACCATATCGAGCAATCAACGCGAAAAGAGCCGTGCAAATGACGCAGCGCAGTCAGCACTTAATAACGCTGAATCCTGGATGAATTCCTCTAGTTCTGTCGCCGCCATCTTGACAGCTAACACCAGCGGCGTGGCTTGTACCGGGACTTACACGCTCGCCACGATGCAAGTTTGCAATCAGCCACTCTCAGCGGCAAGTGCTGTCTTGCCGTTACAATGGCCATCTACTGCAACCGTTTCAGCAGTTCCGCAAAGCCTGGTCTTTGCCGCAGGCGGCATCGCAAACTCTTATGCAGAACAACCGCAAGTCTACGTTGCTTATCTTCAAAATAATAACACTAACCCACCCTCCGCCCTGATCCAGGTCACTGCCTCAGCCCAGGGGGGTAACAGCACTGCGACCAGCATAGTGCAGGCTGTTTATCAGGTAACAGCCGCATCAAGAAATATCGGTGGAAATTAATCAAAAACAGACTGATGGATTCAAGTCGACTTTTGAGTTATTGAAAGGAATCGAAATGTTACATAATAAATACTTTAGACATTTTTTTGCGCTGCTTGCTCTGGTTTTTGCTTCGCAGGCTTTTTCATCATCGTTGATCTCAGATGACTTTACCCAAGCGGCAGTCAACGATTCGACCGCAGCCTTCAATTTAGCA
Source organism: uncultured beta proteobacterium (assembly GCA_963714805.1). Taxonomy (GTDB): domain Bacteria; phylum Pseudomonadota; class Gammaproteobacteria; order Burkholderiales; family Gallionellaceae; genus CAIQPV01. The sequence goes on from CAVQPO010000001.1 coordinate 129,201, forward strand.
TCACCCAATTCCAGTGGAAACGGAATGAACTGGCTGCCGATAGGTGATGCTTGCCTAACTGCGGGAACTGCTGCAACTAACTCAACTACCGCTTCACCCATAAGTGGGGTGGTAGCCAATCCCGTCTACAGCAATATCCCTCCATGCGTCAGTACGCTGCAGGCCGGTAGTACGACAGCGTACGTGATCGGAACTGCCGATGCTGCCGGAAGCGGTGCGCTACGCTTGACGCCATCAGCAAATAGTCAATCAGGCGCTATTATTTCCCAAGCTACCTTTCCCAACGATCAAGGAATACAAGTCACCTTCACCACGTATACCTATGGTGGCGATAGCGGCGGAAACGGGCATTTAGGCGCTGATGGCATGACGTTCTTCCTTCAGGATGGCAGCGTAAGCCCCTTGCTGGGGGGAGCAGTATTTACTGGCTCCATCAGCGGGACAACTCTGACTGTGACGGCTGTCACTTCAGGCACACTGGCTATAGGTCAGTACGTGGCAGGCACAGATGTGGCTGCCGATACCCAAATCACAGCCCTTGGTACGGGTACGGGCGGCACAGGAACCTACACCGTCAGCTCACCACAGACTTCATCGCAGACCGTTGCCAGTACGTCCATGTATTCTGGAGTGCGCAACTTGGGCTCGTGGGGGGGCAGTCTTGGGTATAGCTGTTCAAATGCCAATACCCCCTATACCGGCCTGACCGGCGCGTATATTGGCTTGGGCATGGACGAATACGGGAACTTCCTTAACTCGGGTGACAATACTGCCTCGGGCATCGCCTCGGCGACTTCTGGCTCCAATGGAGGAAACAGTTGGGGTAGCGGACAGGTGCAATCTAACCGGATCGGGTTGCGAGGCGCGGGTAACGTGAGCTGGTATTGGTTAAACGCGAACTATCCGTCGTTATATCCCTCAACTTTATCTTCGTCCACGCAGCAATCGGCAGTTAATAACACCTGCAAGACCGGCTATCTCTGGGATTATGGGAGTGCAACATCGCAAGCTATTACTTCCTTATCCGCCAGCGGGACCACTTTGACCGTGGGGGTTCCAAGCGTCCTCGGCTATTCATCCGGTGACTCCGTTTCCATCGCTGGAACCATCACGACTACCGGAGCTTCGCAGGCGATCAGCAGTGCAACGGTCAGCGGTAATATCATGACCGTGACTGTCCCCAGCGTAAGCGGTTATGCCAACGGTGGACAGGTTACTATCGGCGGAAACATCGGTGCTACGTCCATTACTCATAGCGTAGCAACAATCACCGCTTTGAGCGCCACCACGGGTGCCACCCTCCCAACTAGCTGCCTCCAGGATAACGGTTCTAACAGCGCTGGTAGCACCAGATCATGGTGCATGGAATCTGTCTCTAACCCCCCAAACAATGGTGAATGTATCAGCAGTGCCTTCGGAGCAGGCAATCAAGTCTATGCCTGCAGAGGCAAGAGTAACGCTACCAATCTACCATACAGCGGCAACTCAACGCCGACACTGCCATATGATCAGCCCTGCCAGACGGACAGCAGCGGCACACAGTATTGCCTCTTCACCAACAATACCACGACAGGCACCAGTTCATGTAGCCAAGTAATAAGTCCTGGAAGCGGCAATTTTGTCGGCTTGTATGTATGTATAGCATCGGGTTCCAGCACCTTGACAGTCACTGCCGCCAACAATTTTTCAGCCGGCGACCAAGTCACCCTCACCGGAACATCTCATGGAGCAAATTCCCCATACAACGCCGCACCTTATTTTGCTAATACTTATACAATCTCCAGTGCGACATCGAGCCAGTTCGTCGTTCCGCTAACTGCGGCTCCCGGGACAATAACATTCGTGGCGGGAGGAACGGCAACAGATAATGCAAGCACAACAGCTCCTACCGTGACCCCCCATGCCCCTTACACAATTGCCAATTTGAACACCACCAGCAAAACATTCACAGTAACTCTGGACTCTGCTGCGGCCTCCATAACCAACGGTAGCGGCGGTGCTTATGTCGCCAATGGTGCCACCGCATCCCTTCCCGGAATTACCATCCCCAACAATTACACAATTAACAACGGCAGCATAAACACCACAAACAACACGTTCACGGTTACGCTGAGCGGTACCCCCGGCGCCATAACATTTACCTCCTATCCCACGTCCGGATACGCTAACGTTACCGACAATTCAATATCTTCCGGTGGCACACAGCTAAGCACTACCGTTCAGGATTATACGCCGCTCCCGGGGGGGTACTATATATTACCAAGTACCAGCCCGATTGCTAATGAAAGCGCAACCAGTCGGGCAAGCGCAAATAACCCGATCACTTACAAGCTAATCATTACCCCAGGCGGCTTGCTGAGTTTCATGTACAGCTATAACGGCGGGGCCTACTCTTCAGTGTTGACAAATTACGCGATCTCAACCTCGAATGGCACGCCCCCCTCAACGTACCGATTTGGCTTTGCGGGATCGACCGGCGGTTCTAGAAATGTTCACGAAATTACCTGTTTTCGAGCAGAGCCAGTCCAATCCTCCAGCAGTGCCAGTGCAAACACCGTTCAAGGGGGGCAGATTAGAACCAGCACTGAAGTTTTTTTGGCATCCTACAACCCCAATGGTTGGTATGGGACAGTAGTGGCCGAACCCCTCGTGACATCAAGTTCTGGCGTCGTTTCCATCAGCAACACTGCCGATTGGGACGCGAATTGTGCGCTAACAGGGGTGTTTACTGGGACTTGCCTCAGTACTGGCGCAGGCCCCTTGAACCCAAGCGTGGCACCTACTTCATCTTTAGCTACAACGACATTTTATTCGTCTGCTGGGGCTCTAAACTACCCATCGAATAGTCGCCAACTTCTGACCTGGAACGGAACGGCAGGCGTTCCCCTGGAATGGGCAAATCTCACGACCACGGCCACTACGGGGCAACAGGCGATTTTGAATTCGACCGATGCTAACGGCCAAATCCGATTGAACTGGTTACGAGGCGATCGCTCCCAAGAACAAGGAGCCTACAGTAATGCATCCACCCCTGCCGCTGGCCCATTACGGACAAGAGGTGGTGTTTTGGGAGATATTGTCGACTCCAGCCCGACATTTGTCGGTGCTCCTTCAGGGACTATTGGCACATCGTTCCCGGATTTACTCTATGGCACAACAGGCTTGGAAACGTCATATCCTTCTTTCGCTACCACCTATTCTAATCGATTAAATGTGGTTTATGCGGGCAGCAATGATGGTCTTCTTCATGGCTTCAGGGCAGGCATCGGACTAGGTGGAATGGGTAGCACCGGCAATGATGGTCAAGAAGTGATCGGATATATGCCTGCCACGGCACTTACAAACAACACCACTTCCCCCAACACCGTCCCCAATGTCGTCGCTCTGACCAGCCCGACCTACGGACATAATTATTTTGTCGATGCAACTCCTGGAACAAACGATCTATACTATAACGGTGCATGGCACACTTGGCTGGTGAGTGGCATAGGTGCAGGAGGAAATGAAATTTTTGCACTTGATGTGACCGATCCTACCGGGGCTGTGACCTCCACCTCCGCATTTTCAGAAACCAATGCGTCAAATCTGGTTATAGGAGACTGGACCAGCTCATCGATAACCTGCACCTATTCCCTTCCAACGACGATCACCAGCGGTTGCGGAGCCTACTTGGGCAATACCTACGGCACACCGCTGATCCGTAGGCTGCACAATGGACAATGGGCAATCATCTTTGGCAATGGACGCGGGAGCAGCAATTACAAAGCGGGCGTGTATATCGGACTTGTGAGTTCGTCGGGATCGACTGTAACAGTCACTTATTATTTGCTTACCCTCGGCACCGCCGACACAGGCTCGTCCACTACGCCTAATGGCATCACCTATGTAGCTTCTGCCGATCTGGATGGCGACCACATTACTGACTACCTATATGCGGGTGATTTGCTGGGTAACGTATGGCGTTTTGACCTTACCAGCAGTAACATCGCCGATTGGGGCGTAGATACCTATGGAAACGGCACCACACCTACTCCTCTTTTCACCGCGACAAATAGCAGTGGTACTCGTCAGCCAATAACTACGCAGATTGCGGTTACCGCAACGACTGTTGGCGGCGCGCAAAGGGTAATTCTGGGGTTCGGAACGGGTAAGGCCATACCGTTTACGTCAACCTCGGGTGAAACCTACACCTCGGGTACACAGTCAGTCTATGGAATATGGGACTGGGACATGACTCAATGGAATTGCGGTACCGCCTATACCCAAACAACTGGAACAACCGCAACAAGTCCACATAATACGGGTACGTCCATTAGCAGTACGACCTGTGCAACCACTTCCGTTGCGTTGCCTACGACGGCGCAAGGTGTGACTATCCCTCCATCGAGAACTATCTATGCCGCTCTGCCGGAAATAAGGTCGACTGGCCCGACGGTATATCAGTCATCTTTATTAACGAGCACTTCCTCGCCTTGGCCTCGTTCGTATCTTTTAGCAGATACGGCAACAGAAACTAATACACCGTATTGCAGCAATTCAATTTCTACTGATAATACTGCGGCTCTATGTGCGGCGGATTTGACCCATCCCGGAATATGGGTTCCTCTTCCCACCCGCACGCTTGCCATCACTACTGTTAACTGGTGCACTAATGGCAGTACGCCTTGCTCATCACCTAACAACCAATACGGCTGGTATTTCGATTTACCGGATTCAGTTTCCAGTACAGCCTGCGGTGGCACAACTTGCAATGAGCAGATCATTTACAACCCTACATTTTCCGGCGGCGAACTGCTGGTGAATTCAACTACTCCCGCTACGACTACGGTAACCCAATGCGTTCCGCAATTACCGTCCGGCTGGACAATGGCTTTTAATATGGGTTCGGGTGGTGGGCTTGTGGTAAATGGAGTTACGCAGAATATTTTCCCCTCTTCGTTGGGGCCAACTGCGACTACAGGCAACCCCTCGTTAGCCGGACTTCAGCAGGGGAGCGTCGGCACCCCGTTTATAGTTTCGTTGGGTAGCAGCCAATATGCCGTTAATGCGACCGCTTCCGGCCAAACTAATGTCACTCAGGTAAACGCATTAGGTAATGTCATCATAAAACGCATGTCATGGGAGAAATTACGTTGAAAAAACAAAATGGAGTTACATTAATCGAACTGATGGTTGTTGTGGTCATTGTGGCAATTCTGGCTGCAATTGTTTTGCCAAATTATCAAAGTTACGTCATGAAATCTCACCGCTCAGCGGCAATCAACGCGATAATGAATCTGGGAAGTGTGGAAGCGCGGTACTACACCACAAATAATAGCTACTCATCCAGCATGACGACACTTGGGTATGCTTCAGACCCAATGCCCGTACTGAGTACCGCCAACCACTATTATGACCTTAGCGTGCAGCCACCCACTGCCGCAAATCCCATTGCCACCACGTTTATCTTGCAGGCTGTCCCCGTCGGCACACAGGCCAACGATGCATGCGGTACTTACACCTACAACTACTTGGGACAGAAAGGGTCAACCGGGCTGGGTGCTAGTGAATCAGTGAATGACTGTTGGAAACAATAAATGATGATAATCGATCAGTTCTATTGTTCCCATGCTCTGCGTGGGAGTGCTGCCGAGGTCATTCATCTGACAGCGTCATTCCTATCAATACATAGAGCATCCGAGATGCGTTCCCACGCAGAGCGTGGGAACGATTGTTAAAGTACATAACCAAGGCGAAGCCTATTTTGAAATCTGGCTCGGAACGGAATATCGCCTATTACCGGTTAAATTTCGTCAGTTTAATGCTTTGAATAAAGTGATCGAGGAGTATACGATTTCAGATATTCGTGCGTCGGATGAATGATTCTAAAAATCGCAGTTGGGGTTTCGTAGATGCGAATGAATTCGCACCTACAAAAGCCGTATAATCTGTTGAATTACCAAAATGTTCTTCGCCAACTGCGTTTTCTAGGTTCAATGCTGTAAGTCGCGGTAGAAATTCTTGTGCGGGCCAAGTGCCAACAACACACGCTTAGTCTCATCTCACTGATAGGCCAGCAGGTACTGTTGATTGACGCAATTGAACTTGTATACGAAGACGCCGACAAGGTCACCTTTCTTTTCTTCGCCAAGCTTCGGTTCGGCAACTACAGAACGGATTGCAGAGTGTACGGCTTCGCGCTGATTGTTATGCAGTTTTTTGTAGACTCGCTTGAAGGCAGGTTTTTATTCAATCAACACACTCATTGGTCAGGCAAGACAAAAGGCTCTGATTCCTCTTCCATTGCCAATAGCGTATCGCGCACGAATTCGATAGGTAGGTCTGGGTTGTCCAACGCAGCGCGCCCAACTTTGGCCCAGTAGCTTACTTGTTGCGGAATCGAACGCATCTCGGCTTTGGCGCGTGCCTTGGCTGTATTGTAAAGCGCATCGTCAATTCGAATGGAAATGCTCATTGCTCTCCTGCTGCAAATTACCACAAATGCAGTATAGCTGATATTAAATTTAAAGTGCAGGATGTAGCACGAGAGGCAGAAGAGATGGAAATCCTTGTGGCGCTAATCGAAGCATACGAACACAAGTCTTTTAGCCGCTGGTTAAATCCATCAGTGACTGGTGCGCAGCAACCCCCCCCTCAGCCCCCCTTGCCAGGGGGAGGCGGCTCCTCCCCTGATAAGCCCGTTAAACATCCGGATTAAGTGCCTTGGGTACCGGAAACACCACATTTTCGCTGATGCCCTGCAACTCATTAACGCTCACCGCACCCAATTCCTTCAGCCGGGCAATCACGTCCTGCACCAGCACTTCGGGCGCGGAAGCGCCCGCACTGATGCCGACATGCAACTTTCCGGACAGCCATTCCGCTTGCAGTTCGCTGGCGTTGTCCACCAGATAAGCCGCCACGTTCATGTTGCGTGCCACTTCGCGCAAGCGGTTTGAATTGGAGCTGTTGGGCGATCCGACTACAATCACCAGATCGCATTGTTTCGCCAGCAATTTGACTGCATCCTGACGGTTCTGCGTGGCGTAGCAGATGTCATCTTTTTTCGGGCCGGTGATGGCGGGGAAACGCGCCCTCAGCGCGGAGATAATAACTTCCGCATCGTCCATCGAAAGCGTGGTCTGGGTGACGAAGGCCAGATTATTTTCATCCTGCACCGCGAGATGTTGCACATCGTCAGGCGACTCCACCAGATACATGCCGCTCTCTGCCTGCCCCATGGTGCCTTCCACTTCGGGATGCCCGGCATGCCCGATCATGATGATTTCCTTGCCGCCTTCGCGCAGTCGGGCAACCTCGATATGCACTTTGGTCACCAGCGGGCAGGTGGCATCGAACACCATCAAACCGCGCGCCTCGGCCTCGCGCCGCACCGATTGCGGCACGCCGTGCGCGCTGAAAATCAGGATGCATCCAGATGGCACATCGGCAATATCTTCGATAAACACCGCGCCCTTGCGGCGCAGGTTGTCCACGACGAATTTGTTGTGTACCACTTCGTGGCGCACATAGATGGGCGCGCCATGCAGCGCCAGCGCGCGCTCGACAATCTCGATGGCGCGATCTACACCGGCACAGAAACCGCGCGGGTTGGCGAGTAGGATGTTCATCTCAGATAGTTCACTGGTAATTTGTTTTGTTAAAACCTAATAAATACCGTTCGTGGTGAGCTTGTCGAACCACTTGCTACGCAACGAGCCCCCTTCGACAAGCTCAGGGCGAACGGCCTAATGGATATTTTAGGATTAACTCAAGATGTTATACCCATCAAGATTTCTCCGGTTTGTTCACGAAACTATCCCACAACAATAATGCCGCTCCGCAAGTAATGGCGGAATCAGCGAGATTGAAGGAAGGGAAGTGCGAAGTATTCCAGTAGAAATCGAGAAAGTCCACCACATAGCCGTAAGCGACACGATCTATCAGGTTACCGAGCGCGCCGCCCAGTATCATGGCCATCGCGAAGCAAAATAATTTTTGCTGGCTATGCTTGCGCAGCAACCAGATAATCCATGTCGACGCCACCACGGCGATGGCGCTGAACATCCAGCGCTGCCAGCCACCGGCATCGTTGAGAAAGCTGAATGCCGCGCCTTGATTGTGCGCCAGTACCAGATTGAAAAAACTCGTCACACCCAGACTTTCGCCATATATAAAATGACTGCTGATCCATGCCTTGCTGAGTTGGTCGAGAAGGATGACCAGCGCACTCAGCGCTAACCAGCGGAACACTTATGACTCCTTATTGCCAACGGGATGCGGCCCAAGCCGATGCACGAGGGTAGCCCGGATGCAGCGCAGCGGAATCCGGGAAATATCCATATCGCCCACAATCCCGGATTCCATTGCATTCCATCCGGGCTACGCATACTTCCGCGCCTCGCCGCTACCAAACAAATTGCTCACACAACGACCGCACAGCGTCGGATGGTTGAACATCGCTGGCCACATCGGCACGATAATGCCAGCAGCGTTCGCACTTGGTGTGGGTGCTGGGCGTTACGACAATTCGCCGCTCCTCTGCACTTGCCACACGATGCACGGTAGCGCGCGAAGTGATCAATACCAGACGCAGATCATCGCCCAGTCGCGCCAGCGCATCGTATTCCGCACCGGCAGCATAGATATCCACTTCGGCAGCCAGCGCCGAGCCTATCGCACCCGCCGCACGTTGCTCTTCTAGTTTCTTGTTCACCCATTCACGGGTGTTGCGAATATCCCACCAGACGCCCACCTCCGCGCCGCTCAGGCCGGAATCAGGAAGCGCATACCACTGTTGCTCGAACACACTCACCTCGGGTTTGCCGCCCAACGTTGCCCACACTTCTTCGCCGGTAAAACTGAGTATCGGAGCCATCAAGCGCACCAGACTGTGCGTGATGTGATACAGCGCATTCTGCGCGGAACGGCGTGCGGGTGAGTTTTCTCCTGCGGTGTAAAGGCGATCCTTGAGAATATCCAGATAGAAACCACCCAAGTCTTCGGAACAGAAACCTTGCAGTTTTTGCACCACCAAATGGAATTCGTAGCGGGCGTAATCCGCACAAATGTCGTCCTGCAATTTCTGCGTCAACGCTAAAGCATAGCGGTCTATCTCCAGCCATTCTGCGACCGGCATGGCTTCGCGTGCGACATCGAAATCGGCGATATTCGCCAGCAAGAAGCGCAAGGTGTTGCGGATGCGCCGATAACTTTCCACCACGCGCTTGAGTATTTCGTCGGAGATGGTCAGCTCGCCGGAGTAATCGGTGGACGCCGTCCACAGACGCAGAATATCCGCCCCCAGCGTATCAAAAATCTTCTGCGGCGCGATGACATTGCCTTTGGACTTCGACATCTTGTGACCGTGACCGTCTACCACGAAACCGTGGGTAAGCAGCGCATCGTAAGGCGCGCGGTCATTGATGGCGCACGAGGTCAGCAGCGATGACTGGAACCAGCCGCGATGCTGGTCTGAGCCTTCCAGATACAGGTCGGCAGGGAAACGCAGTTCTTCGCGTTTCGCCAGTACGGCGGCATGCGTCGCACCGGAATCGAACCACACGTCCAGCGTATCGGAGAGCTTGCGGTAATGCTCCGCATCTGTGCCGAGCAAGTCCACGGAATTCAAACTGAACCAAGCCTCAATGCCCTCTTGCTCGACGCGAAGCGCCACTTGCTCCAGCAATTCCATCGTGCGCGGATGCAGTTGCATGGTTTCCTTGTGCACAAAGAATGGCATCGGCACGCCCCAGTTGCGCTGGCGCGACACGCACCAGTCGGGGCGGTTTTTGATCATCGCTTCGAGGCGTGCGCGTCCCCATGAGGGGAAAAATTCGGTGGCTGCGACGGACTGATTGGCGAGGTCGCGCAGACTCATCCACTCTCCCGGCACTTCGCCAAGCTCAGTGCCCCCCTCACCGGTAGGGTGCGCTTGCGCACAATGGTGCGCAGAGCGCACCCTACAAACTGCATGCCTGCTGTCCGCGACCAACGCGTCCGCCTTATGTTCCCCACTTTGTAAAAGCCTGTCCTGAGCTTGACGAAGCGGGGGGGTTAGGGGGGATTTTTGCTCCATGCCAATAAACCACTGCGGCGTAGATCGGAAAATAATTGGCGTCTTGTGCCGCCAGCAGTGCGGATAGCTGTGCTGAATTTTCTCGATGTGCAGCAGATGCCCGCTGGCTTTGAGCGCTTCAACCACCACGTCGTTCGCCTTCCACACGAACAGCCCCGCCAATGCGGTGTCACCGGCAGGCGGTGTGGTGGAGATAAACTTGCCATCATCGCCCACCGGATTGTCATTCGGCAGATCGTATTTCTGTCCGATAAAATAGTCGTCCAGACCGTGCGCCGGTGCCGTATGCACCAAGCCCGTACCCGCTTCCAGGGTGACGTGCTCGCCGCAGATGATGGGAACGATGCGATCATGGAACGGGTGTTGCAGCGGCAACATTTCCAGCGCCGCACCTTTGCACACACCGGCGACATGCGCACCTTCCGCCAGCCTATAGCGTGCGAGGCAAGCATCGGCCAATTCCGCGATCAACACCAGATAACCTTTTGCGGTATGGATCAGGCGATACTCATGCTCCGGGTGTACACTCACCGCCTGGTTGGCTGGCAGCGTCCACGGTGTGGTGGTCCAGATCACCGCATAAACTTTGGCATCGCCCGGCAGGGATACGCCGAATGCCTTGCCCAGTGCGGGCTTGTCCTTCACCTCGAAACCGACATCAATCGCGGGCGAGACTTTGTCTTCGTATTCGACTTCCGCCTCGGCCAGCGCCGACTGGCAATCCAGACACCAGTTCACCGGCTTGCGGCCTTGATATAAATAGCCGCGCTCCAGAATTTTGCCGAGCGTGCGAATAATGTCCGCCTCGGTTTTGAAATCCATGGTCAGGTAAGGATGATCCCAATCGCCCAGCACGCCGAGGCGGATAAAATCCTTCTTCTGCCGTTCGATCTGTTCGGCGGCATAGGCGCGGCACAGCTCGCGGAACTGCGCGGGAGGAATGTTCTTGCCGTGTTTCTTCTCCACTTGCAATTCGATAGGCAAGCCGTGGCAATCCCAACCCGGCACGTAAGGCGCATCGAAGCCCGCCAACATTTTCGATTTGACGATGATGTCCTTCAGCACCTTGTTCACCGCATGGCCGATATGAATATCGCCGTTGGCATACGGCGGACCGTCGTGCAGGATGAATTTTTTTCTGCCCTGTGCTGGCCGCGCGGATCTCTGGTAGCGCTGCTGCTCCTGCCATTGCGCCAGCATCAGCGGCTCGCGCTTGGCGAGGTCGCCGCGCATGGGAAACGGGGTGTCGGGTAGATTCAGTGTATTTTTGTAATCAGTCATTTTGTTCAAACCATTTCTTTGCATGCTCTACATCCAGCGCGATCTGCCGCGTCAGCGTTTCCACATCGGGAAATTTTTCTTCGTCGCGCAGCTTGTGCAGAAAATCCACGCGCATATGCTTGTTATAAATCTGGCGTGAAAAATCGAACAGGTGAACTTCCAGTACCGGCTTGCCGTCCGTCCTTACCGTCGGGCGCACGCCCAGACTGGAGACACCTCGTATCGGCTGCACTATCCTCGCCCTGCACCCGCACCACAAATATCCCGGACAGCGGCGGACGGTTGTGTTTCATCTGAATATTTGCGGTCGGAAACCAATGTGCTTGCCCAAACCATTGCCATGCTCCACACGCCCGCTGATACTGTAAGGACGCCCGAGATAGGACTGCAGCCAAATCCATCCTGCCTGCAGCCAGCGTCGCGCGCACTGCGGTGCTGGAAATGCGCACGCCGTCATGCAGCACGCTGTGCATCGCCTGCACCTCAAAACCATGCTGCGCGCCGATCTGTTCCATCAGCGCAAAGTCACCGCTGCGCCCGCTGCCGAAACGGAAATCATCGCCGATCAGCACAAACTTTGCCCCGGCCTCACCATGCAGCGCATGCGCAAAATCCGCTGCGCTCATCTGCGCAAAGCGTTGGTTGAAGCGGCACACATGCACGCGATCCACGCCAAGTGACGGCGAACAATTCCAGTTTTTCGCGCAAGCTGGTCAGCCGCGCCGGAGCCTGCTGCGGCGTAAAAAATTCGCGCGGATGCGGCTCGAAAATCACCACTGCCGTCAGGCAGCCCGCGCGACTGCGCCGCTGCACGCAATTGCGCGAGCAAGGCCTGATGGCCGAGATGCATGCCATCAAAATTACCGATGGTCAGTGCAACCGGCTGTGCAACAGAAGGATGGAGTCCGCGAAAGATCAGCATAGTAGGGCGCGGATTATACCGTAGAACGTAGCAATGCACCGTAGCCTGGATGAAGCGTAGCGCAATCCGGGCTGACTCATTGGACAAGTGATAACTCTGCGCCCTGACGGGCGCTCATTACGCTATGCTCCGCTACGCCGTCCCGCCCACCGTCAATCCATCGATCCGCACCGTGGGCTGGCCCACGCCTACCGGCACGCTCTGGCCTTCCTTGCCGCAGGTCCCGACGCCGGGATCGAGCGCCATGTCGTTGCCTATCATGCTGACGCGCGTCAGCGCTTCGGGCCCGTTGCCGATCAGGGTCGCGCCCTTTACCGGGGTAGTGATCTTGCCGTCCTCGATCAGGTAGGCTTCGGTGGTGGAGAACACGAACTTGCCGCTGGTGATATCCACCTGCCCGCCGCCGAAGTTGGCGGCATACAGGCCATGCTTGACCGAGGCGATGATTTCCTCGCGCGTCCTGTCGCCATTCAGCATCATGGTGTTGGTCATGCGCGGCATCGGCAGGTGCGCATAGGATTCGCGCCGCGCGTTGCCGGTGACCGGCACACCCATCAGGCGCGCATTCAGCGTATCCTGCAAATAGCCCTTGAGGATGCCGTCTTCGATCAGCACGGTGCGTTGCGTGGGATTGCCTTCGTCGTCCATGTTGATCGAGCCGCGCCGGTCGGCAATGGTGCCGTCGTCCACCACGGTCACGCCTTTCGCCGCGACGCGCTCGCCGACTCGCCCGGAGAAAGCGGAACTGCCCTTGCGGTTGAAATCGCCTTCCAGCCCGTGTCCGACCGCCTCATGCAGCAGAATGCCCGGCCAGCCGGAGCCGAGCACCACGGTCATATTGCCCGCCGGTGCGGGCTTGGCATCGAGATTGATCACCGCCTGATGCACCGCCTTGGCGGCATAATCGCGCAGCACTTCATCGCTGAAATAGGCGTAATCAAAACGCCCGCCGCCGCCTGCCGAACCTTGTTCGCGCTTGCCGTTGCTTTCCACGATCACTTGCAGCGACAGGCGCACCAGCGGGCGGATGTCGGCATTCAGCAGGCCGTCGCTGCGCGCCACCAGCACCACTTCATATTCGCCCGCCAGCCCTGCCATCACTTGGGTCACGCGCGGATCGAGGGCGCGTGCGTAACGCTCCAGCCGTTCCAGCAAGGCGACCTTGTCGGCATCGTTCAGGCTGGCAATGGGATCGTGCGGCAAATAAAGATTCTTGTCTTGCCCGTATGCCCTCTTTCAACCAGCCTCAGTGAAGGTACTGTCTGCGCCCCGCCCTGCCGCGCAATCGCGCGGGTGGCCAGTGCGGCGCTTTCCAGCGCGGCCAGGCTGATGTCGTCGGAATAGGCGAAGGCGGTCTTCTCGCCGCTCACCGCGCGCACGCCGACCCCCTGCTCGATACCGAAGCTGCCGGATTTGACGATGCCCTCTTCCAGCGACCAGCTCTCGGCGCGGCTATACTGAAAATACAGGTCGGCATAATCGACCTGATGCGCCAGCATTTTCTTGAACACCCGCTCCAGATGGCGCACTTCCAGCGCGTGCGAGGCAAGCAGCGAATGCTGCGCGAGAGTAAATGAGGTATCGTTTTTCATGTTAATTCCAATTTAGTGATGCATTGCGTAGCTTGTAGCTGTGGCTGGTAGCGTGTAGCTGATACGTCGCGCTACGCGCGATTTTGTTTGGCTACAGCTATGTACAGTGCGAGCTAGTTATAGAATCCGGTGCGACAAGCGCCGGCAAGCTGGTGCGCAGGCTGGCCTGATAGGACGGGTTCACTTCGGCGACCACCACGCCGGAACCGCGCGCAAGCTGGTCCAGCACGCGCCCCCACGGATCGACGATCATGCTGTGTCCGTGCGTTTCGCGACCGCTGACATGATAGCCGCCCTGCGCGGCACGCCATCACATAGGCCAGATTTTCGATGGCGCGCGCGCGCACCAGCACTTCCCAATGCATCTTGCCGGTGGTTTCGGTAAAGGCGGCGGGCAGCACGATGATGTCCACATTCTTCATGGCGCGGAACAGCTCGGGGAAGCGCAGGTCGTAACAAATCGCCAGGCCGATGCGCCCGAACGGGCTGTCCACCACCACTACCTGATTGCCGGATTCGATGGTGCGCGCCTCGTGGTATTGCTCGTTGCCGAGATCGAGATTGAACAAGTGGATCTTGTCATAACGCGCCACCTGCTCGCCGATGTCATTGAACACCAGACAGGTGTTCAGCACTTTATCGGGCGAGCTGGCAACCAGCGGGATGGAGCCGCCCACCAGCCAGATTTTATTTTTGCGTGCCGTCTCGCTCAGAAAGGACTGGATCACGCCGCTCCCCGGCTGCTCGCGCACCGCCACTTTGTCCGTTTCGTTCAGACCCATGATGGGGAAATATTCCGGCAGCACCACCAGGCGCGCGCCTTGTTCTGCGGCCTTTTCGATCAGGCGGCGCGCTTCGCTCAGGTTACCTGCGACATTCGGTCCTGAGGCCATCTGCACGGCGGCGACCTTGAAGGGCTGGGTGGGTGCGCTGAATTGCGTCTGGGTAGAATTTGCGTCTTGCATGTCCATACTTTCCTAAGGGTTGCTTTCTATGCCGGGCAAACCGGCGGCTGTGCTGTCCTAATTTGGTCACATTCGGGTTAACCCAAGTACCTGTCACATTGTATTCAAACGATGCCAACTTATCGAGCGGTTCGCGCAATATTTTGTTGGCGATCATCGTCCCGACCCCCACCAGCGGCCCGGCAGCGAACCCTAGCAGCGAAACGCTGTTGCCCACAGTGGGCAGGATGCGCACCCGCAGGTTTTGCGTTTCATGGTTCAGGTCAATTTGCCCCCGCATGGTCACCTTCGCGGATGAACCGTCAATCTTGAAATCGCTGGTCTCCAGCACGCCCCGCTTGATCTGCCCGTGCCGGTGATGCTGTCGAAGGCGAAGCCTTGGCTGAACACATCGGTGAAACCGAGCGTGATATGCGTGGGCAGCGCTTGCAGACTCAGAATGCTCAGCAGTTTGCCTGCTCCCGGATCAATTTTCAGGAACTGCGCCCTTGCCCGCATCCAGCTTGAGTCTTCCATCCAGCGCAGCATAGCTGAAATCGTCTGGAGAGCCGCGCCATGACAAATTTCCTTCAAGCTTGCCACTGCCATTTTTGACGCTGTCTGGATAACCGGAACGGGCAAGAATTTTCCCGGAATTGCCGATTTCCAGCTTGAGATTAACCTGGGTCTGAGTTTTTCCTCCGTCCGTATGATATTTTCCGTCCGCATTCAACACGCCATCCGGGTTGGTGATCCGCATATGTTCCAACAACCAGTCTGGGCCGTGCTGCCTCGCCAGCAATTCCATCTTGCCGAGTTGCTTATCCTTCCAAGTCAACTCTTCCACCGCCAAATCGAGCGCGGGATATTCGGTGCTGGGCGAAATCTTCACCGGTGACCAGCTTCCGCACACTTTCTTTTTTCTTGGTGCTGTCGTTCGATTTTTCTCTGTCGTCCGCGCCCAGATTCAAATTCTGCAAGCGCGCCACCAGTTTGCCCTTGTCCTTCCGCTTGCCAGCCCACCTCGCCATTCATTTCCTTTCCTGCCAATTTCGCGGTGAGCACCCCGTCATGATTGCGCGCATTGACATGCAAGCCGTTCAGGGTGAGCCCGTAGGCATCGAGCTTCTGTATCGTCAGGTCGGCACCGGCTATAGTGAACGGCGCAGCCTCGCTCTCTGCCGGAGAAGTCAACCCGCCCCAGCCTTGCAGCGTCAAGTGGGGCACCGTGCCGGTAACCCATACCCCATCGCGGCTCAGCCACTTGCCTGCCCCGCCGAAATTCACCGTGCCGCGCTTGATGACCATGTCGCCACCTTCTTCACGGCGCAGCATTCTCGCGCTAAGCAGACTGCCGTATTGCAGGGAAATGACATCCTGTTTCGCAATCATGCTTTTCATCTCGAAACGGAGCGGAATCACTTCTTCGCCATCCTTGGCAAAAGGTGCGGGCAAGTCGGAAACCAGGCCGGAAAGGTTTGAGGTAACCAGCACATCGGACAGTTTTTTCTGCACGGTAATTTCCGCTTCCCACTCGCTGCTGCCATGCAAACGGGACAACAACGGCTGGGATACACTCTTGCGCAAAGCATCCATATCGGCCCGCCATGCGCCTGGACCCGCACGATTCCGTCGGCTCCGCTCTGCACTGCCAGCGTGGCCGGGCCGCCGAGGATTTGCGCGCTGACATTTTTGGTGCGTATCGAGGATTCCGTGAACAGCAAGTCGCCATTGGCAGAGTACAGCATCGGCACGCCCTTGCCCAGATTCACCTCGTTGTCGGCAAAATGATAATCACCCGAAACCGTCACCGGCTTTGCTGCCGCGCAACGGGATATTCACCGCCAGTTGCAGGCTGCCGTTGCCGCGAGCTCTCATATCGTCGGTGGCTCCGTCGAGATAACCATGCACCGGACTTTTCTGGATAAAGTCCAGGCTGCGTGCGGTTTCGCCTTCTGCTTCGCCACGCACTTGCAACATCATGTCGGGACTTGCCATATCCGGCATGGACCACGCGCACTTTTTGTAAACGAACCCCAACCGTCATAGCGGACGGTGCATTCACTTCCAGCCGTTTGCCCTGTATCAGCAATTCGCCGGCAATATTATCGATACGCGGCCAATCCTTGGCATATTCCAGCGCACCGTCCTTGATGTGCGCTTGTATCTGGAACAAGCCTTTCTTGTTTTCCGGAAACGGGAAATCGTTCAGGTCGCCTTGCAAGCGCAAATGGAAATCTTCGGCCTGCCCATCAAGCAATGCTTTGCGCAACCATGCGTGGGTATCCTTGTCTATCGCATCCAGCGGGATATAGCGGTCGGCATGATTGATCGCGGCATGCGCCAGATTGATGTTCAGGTCGATCAAACCGTGGCTGTCAGGCAAAGCCTGGAAACTGCCAAACACCGTTCCGGCAAGATCGGCATTGGCGGCGGTAACATTACTAAACTTCACTTCCATGCCCTGCGGTTTCGACTGCCAACTGCCTTGCGCGGTGAGCGAGTCAAACGCCAGCGGCTCCGGCATTATTTGCGGTGCGTCCACGGTAAGATTATGCGCACTCAAAGACAATGTGCCCGTGGTATCGCTGCCATCCAGTTCACCGCTCAATCCGCTGAAACCGGGTAGTTTGTCCGTGCGCTTCATGCTCAATTGGTCAAACTTCGCCTTGACCTCGTAATGCGCAGGCTTGTCGGCATCTCCCTGCCATTTAGCTTGCAGACCCGAGACCGTCCCTTGCGGAGCAAATTCGGCAAGATGTTGTTTCCAATCTTTGCTCAGCGGCAGGGAATCGGTCAGGGTTACGAGATGGGCCAGCTCCAAGGTGCTGGCGCGAATCTCGCCGCCGGACGGCTGCTTGCCCGATGCATGGACAAGGCGCAAATAAAAATCGGTAGGCGGCACGGTCACGTCGTTCGTCCGCAAGGAAAGCCGAGTCGTGGAAACTTCGACCCCTTGTGCCGAATCCATCCAGCCGACGCGTCCGCGCAGCGTATGCAGATCCAGTGGCGACAGCCCCTCTGCCAATTGCGCCCCCACATCCGCCAGTGCCAAGTCGGCCGTCACCTGATTCACCTTGCCCTCCGCAACACCCAGCCAGCCACGCAATGCCCCCCTGCCGCGCTTGAACCCGACAGGCAGTGGCAGCCAAGTGCGCCAAGCTGCCACATCGGCATAATCCAACTGGGTATATAACTGTCCGCGCCATGCCTTCAGGTCATTGAAACTCCGACCGGAAAAATCCCCGCGCACATCGAGTTGCGCGGACAGTTCGGACGGAGGCAACGCACGCAGCGCAAACCGATGGTGGCGACCGCGGTTCTCGATCAGTAAATTGAGCTGGTTGAACACCAGCGCAGGGGTGGCGTGCTGCTCATCCAGCCAGGTAATGCGTGCATCTCGCACCACGAGATAAGTCTGATGCAGCAACCAATCCGCCAGGCCGTTCTGATCCGGAAGATTGCTCGGACAGCGCCACGCCGGCGATATGCAACTCTCCTTGCGCATCGCGCCTGACCAGCAAATCCGGCTGATCCAGTTCCAGGCTGTGCAGGCGTACCTCGCCGCGCAACAAGGTCAACCACCCCACGACGCCGTCCACATGCTGCAACGCCAGCGCGGTCATGCCGGGCTTGTTCTTTTCGAGAATGCGCACATCGCTAAGCATCAGGTGGGGACGCATGCCGCGCCAATCGGCCTCGATCTTGCCGATGGTAACCGGTTGCCCGATGGCCTGAGTCAAGGATGCGGTGATATCATTGTGATAGCGTTCGATATCCGGCAATATCCAGTAGCGCAAACCCAGTATCAGTGCCCCACCGACCAGCGTGAGCAGCACCGCAATGACCAGCGCAATGCGGGTCAAATGATTAAGGCCGCGCCAGGTCAGGCGCAGGGAAGTTTTCAGCATTTAATTAAAGCGCTGGCCCACAGGCCACGCGAACAAGCAAACCATGATAGACACCGGGGATTTATAATGAACTTACGTGAACCCGCATTCTAACCCGAAGCCTCTGCCATGAATACCGCCGACACTCATCCCGCCGCCAATTTCGACGCCATGTTGCAGCGCACGACACATTGCAGCCGCTATGTGCGGAACCTGCTTGACAGCGATGCCGAATTGTTGCCATGGCTGCGCTCGCATTATGCGCAACCATGCAGCGCCGAAGAAATGGCAGCCTGGCTGAGATGCCATGCCCATCACCGATGAAAACTCGCTGTCGCGTGCGCTACGCCGTCTGCGCAAGCGCGTGATGCTCAAGCTGCTGGCTGCGGGATCTGGGTGGTTTGGCCAATCTGGACGAGGTCATGACGACCATGACTGCGCTAGCGGAACTGGCCGTGCGGCGCGCGCAGGCTTTTGCCATGACATCACTGGTAGAGCAGTATGGGACGCCGATCGGCTCATCCAGCGGCACACCGCAAGAAATGCTGGTGATCGGCATGGGCAAGCTGGGGGGCGGCGAACTGAATGTTTCCTCCGACATCGACCTGATTTTTGTTTATCCGGAAGACGGCGAAACCCGTGGGCCACGCGTACTCAGCAACCATGAATTTTTCTCCAAGCTCGGGCGCCGCCTGATTAACCTGATCCATGACTTGACCGGGGAAGGCTATGTATTCCGCGTGGACATGCGCCTGCGCCCTTATGGCGACAGCGGTCCGCTGGTGACGAGCTTCGCGGCGCTGGAAGAATATCTGGTCACCCAAGGGCGCGAGTGGGAGCGCTACGCCTGGATCAAGGCGCGGGTGATTTCTCCTGCCAATAGCACAAGACACCGCAGAGCTCATGCAACTGGTGCAACCGTTCGTGTTCCGCAAATATCTCGACTTCGGCGCATTCGCCTCCATGCGCAAACTGCATGCGCAAATCCGCCAGGAAGTGCAACGGCGCGACCGCCTCAACAACATCAAGCTCGGCCCCGGCGGTATACGCGAAATCGAATTCATCGCCCAGGTATTCCAGTTGATACGCGGCGGGCGCGACGCCAGCCTGCGCATCCGCCCCACCCTGCAAGTGCTGCAACTGCTGCGCGAGCAAGGGCAGCTCACGCCGAAAACTGTGGCGGAATTGAGCGCCGCCTATATTTTCCTGCGCAATCTTGAGCACCGCCTGCAATATCTGGATGACCAGCAAACTCAGGACTTGCCTGAAAATCCGGACGATCAGGCACGTTTGGCCGAAGGGATGGGCTACCCGGATTATCAGGCCATGCTGGAACAGCTCAATCAACACCGCGCACAGGTCAGCGCGCAGTTCGCGCAGATATTCAGCACCCAGAAAAGATCGCGCAAAACGCAGCCGGACAACACTCTGTGGAACGAGAACATCCAGACGGAAGAGCTGCGCGACAGTCTGGGCGAACTCGGCTACACCGACTGCCGCAGGACTTGCCGAACGCCTGCTGCAAATCCGCAACAGCATCCGTTACCGCCAACTGCCGGACAGCAGCCGGCAACTCTTCGACAATCTGGTCCCGCAATTTATCGCACTGTGCGCCGCGCCAAAAAATCGTGACCAAACTTTGGCACGCGTGTTGACCCTGCTGGAAAGTATCAGCCGCCGCGCCTCCTACCTGGCATTTCTGGCGGAATACCCGCAAGTCATGCAACGCCTGACTGACATTGCCAGTGCCAGCATGTGGGCCTCCGACTATCTGATCCAATACCCCATCCTGCTGGATGAATTGCTGGATGCGCGCGAAATTTACCGCGAGCCGGATTGGTCTGCGCTGGATACCGCCTTGCAACAACAACTCGCCGAATACGCAAGCGACATCGAACAGCAAATGGATGTGCTGCGCCAATTCCAGCATAGCCAGACCTTCCATCTGCTGGCAATGGACTTGCAAGGACTGCTGCCGCTGGAATTACTCAGCGACCATCTCAGCGACCTCGCCGATCTGATCCTGCATCACATACTGCGACTGTGCTGGCGCGATGCGCGCAAAAAACATCAGGAACACCCGCAGTTCGCCATCATCGCCTACGGCAAGCTGGGCGGGCGCGAACTGGGCTACGCTTCCGATCTCGATTTGATTTTCCTGTACGATGACCCGCACCCGGACGCGGCGGAAATTTATGCCCGATTGGCGCAGCGCATCAACACCATGCTGGGCAGCTATACCTCCTCCGGCCGCCTGTATGAAACCGACCTGCGTCTGCGCCCGAATGGCTCCAGCGGCCTGCTGGTCAGTTCGATGGCAGCGTTCGCGGAATACCAGCGGCAACACGCCTGGGTGTGGGAACATCAGGCGCTGACGCGCGCCCGCTTCAGCGCCGGGGATGCGCACGTCGGCGAGCAGTTCGAAACCATCCGCAACGAAGTTCTGCGCCAGCAACGCGACCTTGACTAACCTGCGCCGGGAAATCGTGGCATGCGGCAAAAAATGCGCGACGGGCACCCGAATAAAAGCGACTTATTCGACATCAAACATGACCGGGGCGGCATGGTGGACATCGAATTCATGGTGCAATTCCTGGTGCTGGCCTATGCAAACCAATACCCGCAACTCGCCGCCCACAAGGGCAACCTGGCGCTGCTAATACGCTCGGGGGAATGTGGATTGATCGACCCGCAGCAGGCAGCAGCGGTCTGCCGCATCTACCGCAAGTTGCGCGAAATACAACACAAGATGCGCTTGAACAACCTAACACCTTGTCGCATCGACAAAGCGGAAATCGATACCCTGCCGGTGCTGGTATTGTGGAAAAACCTGTTGGGAAGCGACGATGCCCCCACAATTAATTGAATGGGTTATGCGCCCCTGACGCCCTGAGCAGTTCGATCAATTCAGCATTGGGTTTAGCGGCTGTTTTTGCGACAACAATAGGCGTATATCCGTCATGTTGCCTTGGGATATTCGGGTCTGCGCCTTTTTCGATAAGATGTTTGGCCATATTCAAGTCGTTATTCTCTACCGCAACAATAAGTGGGGTTAAACCGGCACCATCTCGTCGATTAATGTCCATCCCTTGTTCCAGAAGGCGATCAACCAGATTGATATTGGAGTGCCCGACCGCTTCCATTAAATCATCAAAAGTATAGGCCACCGCCGGGTTGACTACCGTATGCGTGCGCGGTGCTTTATGACGTGCGACATGACTTTTGGGTGGATTGTCAATTTGGCCAGGTTGCTGCGAGCCGATATCCTGCGTTTCAGGTGCAGGAATAACAGGGGGAGGCAGCACTAGCGGGCTGGCGTCAACAGGCTGACTCTGGCTTAGCGCACTCGCGGTGCGCTTCTGATAACTTTGGTATTCTCCCAAACACAATACTACCAGCAATATAACCAATACAATTAATGATGCAATAGACAGCAGTACAATTCTCTCGGGCGAAAGGTTCAAAAAGTGGGTTGATTTGTTCTGATCGGCATCCTTCTGTTGCGCGGCGATGGGCGAAATATCACTCCGGCTCGAATGACTGCCAGTTGCGGAATTTATTGGCTCATTTTTCGAACTCTCCTTGCCCGGCATGCTGCCTACAGGAAAATCATGATCGCTGACCGCATAATTGCCGGTGATATCTTGTGCTGCCCGGCACTTCATCAGCAGCCTGGCCACATGCTGATGCCCTCGCTTCATTGCAAGTTCGACTGGAGCAACACCGCGATTTTGCGTGACGTTTATTTCCGCGTCCGCATCGACCAAGCCCTCGACAATTTCGGGGCGTCCATAAAATGCTGCCCAGTGTAGGGCGGTGTATTCATTTTCATCGCGCAGATTCACTCCGGCACCGTTCTCGATCAGGCAATGCACCGCACCCAATTGCCCGCTGGCGACCGCAACCATCAAGGGGGTCTGCGCACCCTCGAACCTGTAGTCCGCCTTGACCCCGGCACCGAGAAACGTTTCGATCACATCCAGTTGTCCGAGCTCTATCGCATTACGAAATCCCTGGGGCGTCGGGTTGCGTACCGGAATGTCTTTCCATAAATCATGTAATTCTGGGAGACGATATTCCTTGCTCTTGAACAGATCATGCAACTCACCCAAAAACATCAGTTCGTCCACCACCTCGGGGGGAAAGCCCTGCCTGTCGCTACGCTTGTCTATCAGCAGCCCGTGCATATAGGGATCGAATTCGGGCAAATCCCATAACTGCATCAAACGGTTCAGGATACGTATGTAATTTCGTTCCAGATGAAAAGGATATTTATCGGGGAGATTCTTGAACAACAACTCGACACGTGAATTGATCATTGGCCTGTCATTTTAACGAATGCAGGATCTAACGATATTCGCGGAAATAATACATAAACTGTTTCTTAGCCTATTTTTTATAGAAAAATAAAAAATACGCGATGATCCCGAGAACCGCGTTAACGAGCAAGATCATCGACAGCATCCACAGTATCGTGCGCAACCAACTGGCTTTCTTTTTCTTCTGATTGCCAACCGTGTTTACCTGACTCCCAAGCGTACCGCCACTCTCTGCCTGCGCCTGCACTTCCGTCATTTTATTCTCCATCCGGATTGATTTTTATCATGCTTTATTATATGGGAACCATATTGCCAATGATCAGTTTTTCACCGAATAATGCTCCACCCCAAAACGTCCAACCCACCCATCCTTGGCACGCGCCTCGATTATAACTTGATGCAGCCCCTTGGGAAGATCGGGGGAAATATGCAAATTGACGCTGAGGCGCGAAGCGGGCGCTAGTTCCAGATTCTCCGTTTCAAGTTTATAGCTCCCCTCCGGAATTCCCTTTACGGATAGCGCAAGTTGTGCGGGCGCATAAATTTTATTCGACACTTGCACCCGGTATTCGCTGACCGTTGCCCCCGAGGATTTATCCGATCTGTACGCAACTATACTATAGGGGGAATATTGAATGAATCCCCAAGCGAACAAACAACATCCGATCAGGAAAATCGCCCCGGCCCACCCCAGCCTCGAAAACAGTTCATCCACATTATCACGCCATGCATTGGCCTGCCGTTGTTCGCCAAATTCAAATTGCAGCAGCCCGCGACCTCCCTCATGTTCATGCAGTTTATTGCATGCGTCCACACATTCGCCGCAGTTGATACAACTGTCATAAATCTTGAACTGGGTCGGATTGAGATCAAGAAAGCATGAGGTTTCACAATAATTGCACTTGGCGCAATCGCCGGAACGGCTGGCATCATATTCCACATGCAGGGTCTGCTTGGTCTTGAAGATGTGCTGCCATATGCGGTACAGGCAGAAATAACTGCACAGGATATTGCGGATCATGGCTATATCCAGAAAGATGGCAAACGCGACCACGAGATATAGATAATAAGTGAACCTCGGCAACCGTGAATCCGGTTTGAATACAAGCAAAGACCAGACCGCATCGGTAGGGTAGAAATACAGAAACGGGATGATCGCCAGCACAAACGAAACAGCCAGCACGACAAGCGCGAGGACAAACCAGTTGGCGGGGTTATTTTTAGCTGCGGCAATTTTTGACTTTTCGCTTTCGATACGGATGCTGGCACGCTTGCCCAATAATTTCCAGGTCAAGTGATTGATCCATTCCGAAAGTGAATTTTGCGGGCAAGCCCAACCGCACCATACCGTGCCTATGGTCGAATAAGTCATCGCGGCACCGGTGGCAAGCATGATCCAGAAGCCCAGCATCAGGTCATAATCCGACCACCATATCTGGCGTTCGAGAATCACAAAATTCCCCGACTGCAAATCTATCCTGAACAACCCGGCAATAGGAATCAGCACGATCAGTAACAGCGCGGCTATCTGGGTCGCCCTTCTTTTCCAATGATATTTTGGTGCCGGCATACTCTCTACTCTGATCGGAATTTCTGCAATCGACTCATTAATTTTCATGATTCATCCTTAGCGTAAACGATGGGTAAACAAGCCCGTGCTATTGGTCCCATTTGTCGAACCATTTATATATCACACCGGTGCGCTCAAGTATGAAGAATAACGCAGTCCCGACAAGAAACCCAATTCCAAACCAATGTGCCAATGTCATAATCTTTCTCCTCACTGTATACAGCGGAATGGCGCTGCCCCTTTTTACTTCCTGAACATGATTGCTGCAAGGGCTTTACATTACAGCGCAACAACCTGACAATACAGGTACAGTTAAGCAGATAAACCCTTGTACTGTACTGGCTCATTTACCATGACAATTATCAGAATAGATCCCGCCGACAGCTTGCCGCTCATCTATCAAATCACCAATGGCATCAAAGAGTTGATAGATAACCGAGTGATTAGAAACGGTGCTCGCATGCCATCCATCCGGAACTTTGCCAGCGATCATGGCGTAAGCCGTTTCACGGTCGTCCAGGCGTATGACCGGCTGGTAGCCATGGGCTATCTGAATTCTAAGCTGGGATCCGGTTTCTATGTGTCGACCCGCCCCACGCCTCATGCATCCATAGAAGCCAGCAAACTGGATGACTCGATCGATGTTGCCTGGCTGCTGCGCAACGCACTGGAAGACCGCACCAGCAAGACCATGCCCGGAGCCTGGTGGCTGCCCGCATCGTGGATGGAAGAAACCGGCATACAAAAATCCTTACGGGCGCTCTCCCTGAAGCATGGCGAGTTTTTTACTGCTTATGGCACACCGGCTGGCTATCAGCCATTACGGGAACTTTTACAAGGCAAGCTAGCCTCAATCGGCGTAACCGCCGCCGCGTCGCAAATCGTGCTCACTTCCGGCGTCACTCACGCGATGGATCTCATCACCCGCTACTTCGTGCATCCAGGTGATGCGGTATTGGTGGACGACCCCGGATTTTTCATTTTGTTCGGTGGCCTGAAATCCTTCGGTGCCAAAATTATTGGCGTGCCGTGGAATCATGATGGGCCGGACATTCCTGCCATGGAAGCCCTGATCAGGGAACACCATCCGCGCATTTTCTTTACCAATACGGTATTGCACAATCCGACCGGCGTCAGTATCAGCCAGAGCGTGGCTTATCGTATGCTGCAACTGGCCGAGAAGTACGACATGATACTGGTCGAGGATGATATTTATGGCGACTTCCACCCGTCTAAAATAACCCGCCTGGCCACGCTCGACCAACTGGATCGGGTCATCTATGTCAGCAGTTTTTCCAAGACGCTTTCTGCCAGCCTGCGGGTAGGTTACTTCGCATGCAACAAGACGCTGGCCGAAAATCTGTGTGACATGAAGCTGCTGACCGGCCTCACCACAGCAGAAGTGAGCGAACGCATCATCTATCAACTATTGTCCGGGGGACATTACCGCAAGCACCTCGAAAAGTTGCGGCTCCGCTTGCAGGAAGCCAGAACCACCACCATCGCCAAGCTTGAGAGATTGGGTTTTTCAATTTACCTCGAACCCGAAGGCGGCATGTTCATCTGGGCGAAATTAAGCGATGAAATCAACATGACCACACTGGCGGCACAAGCGGCCAAAGAAGGCATCATGCTGGCCCCAGGCAATGTATTCCGCCCACACCAAGAACCCTCGCCCTGGCTCAGGTTTAATGTTGCCCATTGCGAGAATGAAACCACCTTTAGCGTGCTGGCAGAAATATTGAAGGCTTCTGGGCAACTTTAGCAGAAACGACAAACCCCTCCCAGCCTCCCCTTGTCAAGGGAGGGGCGATCTGCTTTCCCCTGACAAGCCCGCTATGAGCCTATCAAATGAGAAGGACTAATAGGGAGAGAACCGGATAGCGGCTCCTCCCCTGACAAGGGGAGGCTGGGAGGGGTTTGCTTTAATTTACGTGAAGGAGATACCCATCTTCCTCTTTTAACTGTTCGAGTTATTTATGGGCGGGTGCTCAAGCTTTTCGGGCAACGCATCCTTCCAATGCTTAGGTGTGCAGCTTGCCCATTGTGCGTTGGGGGCATAAAACAAGGCTGCGTGAGTTTTGGCAAGGTAGTAAAACGAGGGTTGCTGAATTACTTTGACCCTGCCCTCAGCGACGTAATATTCGACAAGATGGCTTGGATAGGCCATTACCATTCCATCACCGGTGAAGGAAATCTCTTCCGGTTTCATCACTTCGTCCAGATGCGATACGCTCATACCAGGACTGATGAGACTCAAGCCCTTCGTCGCCTTGTCGAACTCGGCCCCCACTTCATAATCGTTCCGCGCAGAACTCAAGGAATTAACAATATTTAATGGGTTAGAGCCCATGCCGATAAGCGATTTTATTTTTTTCAGGAATGGGCTTTCCGCCGCCTCCTTGATGCTTTGTCCCGATGGTTTTCCGGAAAATTCCAGTTTCACTTCATTTGCTGGCTTGCTGCTTGCGAGAAGGCTGGCACTCCATTCCGTCGCCTCGACCGCCCAGTGGCTGTGCGCAACCGTCGCATATCCGCGACAAGTGTAAAAAGCCTGCGCATCATGGTGGGAAAGTGTGCCATAGAGTTTTTGATCTATAAAAACCAGCGCCCCCACATCCGTATCGGCAAAGGCGACGTATGAGATGGTTCGCCCTTGCGGGTCAATCATCTCAAAGCGATCCATTGCCGATTCCACCGGAACGGCGTCAAGAATTTTGCGCCCGTTGCTGTTCAAGTCGACGGTCAAACTGGAAGCATTAAAATTAAGGCTCGAACTCACTGTTTTCGGAACGGTAACGCATCCCGCCAACAAAAGAGAGATCACAAGGGCTATTAATCTGCTATATATGATAATCATCAACACACCTATTTTTGTGATGATACGCCCATGCCCATCCTTTTTTCAACAACAGCCTGCGGCGGGGTCGCGATTCAAACTGATGTGGGGCCGGGTACCAGTGGGAGCGGCCTCCCGGTCGCGATTCGATGCACAACCTCCCAACCCATCGCGGCCGGGAGGCCGCTCCCACGAGGATTGTGCCGCAATTAGCCGACTGGTAAATTTAATGAGCTACCAGAAACATTCCCACATCAGTTTGAATCGCACCCGCCTGCGGCAATATCGCGAAGTGACCTCGAACAGATTCTTGTACCCATCAGGGCATGAAACATTCCGGCTATAAAAATTTCGTGCAGCAGCCAGCCAGACGCGCTAATATTTACCTATGATCCCCGCCAAACGACGCGAAATCTTTACCCGCTTCCGCACCGCTAACCCGCACCCCACCACCGAACTGGAATATCGCACGCCGTTCGAGTTGATGGTAGCGGTGATTCTTTCGGCACAAGCCACGGATGTCAGCGTGAACGCGGCGACACGTCTATTATTTCCGGTGGCGAACACGCCGCAGGCATTGCTCGATCTCGGTGAAGAAAAGCTGCGTGAATATGTGCAGCGCATCGGCCTGTACCAGACCAAATCGAAGCACATTATCCGCATGTGCCGCCTGTTGCTGGAAAAGCATCGCGGACAAGTACCCCAGACGCGCGAAGAACTGGAAGCCTTGCCCGGCGTGGGCCGCAAGACGGCGAACGTGGTGCTCAACACCGCCTTTGGCGAACCGACTATTGCGGTAGACACCCACATCTTCCGCGTGTCGAACCGCACCGGCATCGCCCCCGGCAAAGATGTGCTGGAAGTGGAAAATAAATTGCTCAAGTTCGTACCCGACGAATTCAAGCATGACGCGCACCACTGGCTGATCCTGCATGGGCGCTATACTTGTCAGGCACGCAAGCCAAAGTGTCCGCAGTGTTTGATACTGGATTTGTGCGAGTACAAGCAGAAAACCATTTAATGGGCACCCGAGAGAAAGAGATTTGATGTTCAATCCAAGCAGAGACGAAGCCCGCAACTTTCTGTTCGAGACTTGGCGCAAGCGCCGCGAGGGGGGGCTGCTCACGCCGCTGGAAGACTTGACCGCGCAATTGATCGAGAAACACCCGGAATACCATGACCTGCTGTCCGCCCCAGAACGCTATCAGGACAAGGACTACGCGCCGGAACACGGCGCGACCAACCCTTTCCTGCATCTGATGATGCACCTCACCATCGAGGAACAAATTTCGATCAACCAGCCCCACGGTATCCGCGCCCATTTTCAGCGTCTCACGCAGAAACATGAGTCTGAACATGACGCGCAACATGCGATGATGGAATGCTTGGGCGAGATGATTTGGCAGGCTCAGCGCAACCACACCGCACCGGATGCCGCGATTTATTTATCCTGTCTGGAGCAACAGTAATGGGCAAGCGCTTGAGCAAGATTGTCACGCGCACTGGCGATAATGGCACGACCGGTCTCGCCGACGGCACGCGTGTAGCCAAGTATAGTGCTCGCATCCATGCTATCGGCAGCATAGATGAACTCAACAGCCATCTCGGTGTGGTGCTGGCTGAAACGCTGCCACCGGGAATAAGTGAAATGTTATTGCGCGTACAGAATGATTTATTCGATCTGGGCGGTGCACTAGCTTATCCCGCCGCACCATTCAACGCAGACCCGCTCGTGCAACTGGATACCGCCATTGCGCATTACAACGCCGACCTGCCGCCACTCGAAGAATTTATTCTCCCCGGCGGCACTCGGGCGGCAGCGCTTTGCCATGTCGCGCGCACTGTGACACGCCGCGCGGAACGCGATCTCGCTACGCTCGCACACATTGAAGCTGTGCCGGAACATGCATTACCCTATCTCAACCGCCTGTCAGATTTATTGTTTATCCTGTGCCGCATGCTAAATCGTGCTGAGGCACAGAAGGAAACTTTGTGGGTCAGGATTGCTCCTGTTTAATTCAAAACAATTCGATGTCGTCAGACTTATCGTTTATCTTGTGCATGAAATTATCAAGCGCTTCTGCCACCGGCATGCCGGACAGTACCGCGTCGAACATTTCCACTTCTTCGCGCATCGTGTACTTTGAACGTATTTTCTCTTGCAGAGCAACCCATTCGGACGGGTTATAAAGACGAGACTTGTCGCCGACCAAAGAGGAAAGCGCGGCCAAGCTGTGATTCACGTGCGAGAGGCGCTGCACCAATTTGTCATAGAACTGGAATGCGATAATCGCCTGATGCACCATGCCGGAAACGTGTTCTGTCGCCCCCAACAGGTCGGCTCTGGCGGCACCCGACTCCCCCTCATCAGAAAGTGCGGTAACCGTATCACCGATTATGCGCATGTAGCCCGCCATGGTAGTAAATACATCGGTCAACACCTCGACCGAGTTGTTGCTGTCTTTCATTGCGGCTTCAATTTGTCCGGCTGATAGCTCCATCATCAGCACGGTTTCCCGCACTTGACTCCAATCAAGGTCAGGTGCATGCACCCGCGTACCTGTTGGATTTACCTCAAACTTCACCATGCCACTCTCCATGCTAATTCATTGAGCATTCCCCGTGCTTCAGGAAGTTAACTCGAACGTGGCGCGTGGATAAAATTATGCTCTTTCCCCTTGTGCCAAGGGGAGGAGCACCAACTGCGCCGGACTACTTATCCGGCTAGCCTTTTGCCGCTTCCAGCTTTTCAAACTTGGCTTGCAGTTGTTCTTTAGTTTCCGCGTGATTCGGGTCTTTCGGAATACAGTCCACCGGACAGACTTCAACGCACTGAGGAGTGTCGTAGTGGCCGACACATTCGGTACATTTACCGGGATCGATCACATAAATGCTGTCGCCTTGCGAGATGGCGTCGTTCGGGCACTCCGGCTCGCACACGTCACAGTTGATACATTCATCGGTAATTATCAGGGCCATGCTGTTCTCTCCTAGTTTAAGTTAATCTTTTTGCTACTAATTTTGCCGCCACCGAAGGCGAAACAAACTTGCTCACGTCTCCGCCGAATCGCGCGACTTCACGCACCATGCTGGCGGAAATAAAAGTGTATTGCTCTGCCGGGGTCAGGAATACGGTTTCGACATCCGGATGCAGGCTGCGGTTCATTCCTGCCATCTGAAACTCGTACTCAAAATCCGACACCGCACGCAAACCGCGCAACACCACGCGCGCACCCTGTGCGCGCACGTAATTCATTAACAGCTCGTCAAAACCTTCCACACGCACATTGGCAAAGTCCGCAAAAATATCGCGCGCCATCGCCACGCGTTCCTCCAGCGTAAACAGGGTGACGCTACGGCTTGCCGCTACCGCCACCACGACTTCGCCGAACAACCCTGCTGCGCGGCGCACCACATCTTCATGCCCACGGGTAATGGGATCAAATGTTCCGGGATAGACGACTTTAATCATCTGGCGTATCCGGTGAAACGTGAAATGTGAAACGAATAACCCTTGCCATCTGACGTTTCACTTTTCACGCCTCTTAATCAATTGATAATACACCTTACCCGCCTTTGCTCGCTTTAACACTGCCCATGCGGTGTCCGGTTCGAACACTTCACCGGCTTCAATATACACCAATCCATCCTCCGCCAACCTATTCTCCAGCAACGGCAACACTTTCGGTAAATAACCGCCCTGGAAAGGAGGGTCGAGAAAGATCACGTCATAACGCCCACTTTCCCTGCGCATGAATTCTATCCCATCTTCACCGCGTAGCGCTATATTGACACAGGATAATTTCTTGCTATTTTCCTGCAAGGCGCGAAACGCCGCACGGTTGTTTTCAACCATCACCACTTCCGCAGCGCCACGAGAAATCGCCTCGAACCCCAATGCGCCACTGCCCGAGAACAAATCCAGACAACGCTTGCCATCCAGCGTTTGCCCCAGCCAGTTGAACAGCGTTTCGCGCACGCGATCCGGCGTGGGGCGCAATCCCTCCGCATCGGGAAATTCGATCCAGCGGCTGCGGTGGGTGCCGCCGATTATACGTACTTTGTTTATTTTATATTTCCCTCAGGTGCCCCGACGATCACGGTCGCCATCGCATCCGGATTCACATGCCGCTTGAACGCATCGCGGATTTGCGCAACCGTGACTTTATCCACCCTGCCGACAAAGTCGTCCAGATAAGTTAAAGGCAAACCATAAAATCCGATCAGGCTAAGATAATCGAGAATCTTCTTGTTGCTATCGATGCGCATAGGAAACCCACCGATGATGTTCTGTTTGGCAGCTTTCAGTTCTTTTTCCGTCGGCCCCTTGGCGATGAATTCACGCAAGGTGGCACGCGTTAGTTGCAACGCTTCGTCGGCTTGATCCTTCTTGGTCTGTAGGCCGATCTGGTAGGCGCCCGGCTGTTGCAT
The DNA here is from genome assembly GCA_963714805.1 of uncultured beta proteobacterium. Classification (GTDB taxonomy): domain Bacteria; phylum Pseudomonadota; class Gammaproteobacteria; order Burkholderiales; family Gallionellaceae; genus CAIQPV01. The sequence continues at coordinate 161,046 of CAVQPO010000001.1, forward strand.
CGGCATGAAATAGCTGTATACGCTGTAGGCCAAGCCGCGCTTCTCGCGCACCTCGTTCATCAACCGCGACACGAAACCGCCGCCGCCCAATATGTAATTACCCACATAGAGCGGAAAATAATCCGGGTCGTCGCGGGACATGCCGGGGACGCCGATCAGAATATGGCTCTGCGTGGCCGGGTGTGCGATGCGCTGTTCGCTGGGCTGTATCTGCATGGTTACCGGCGGCACCTTGGCAGAGGCTCCCCCCGGCGGCAATTGCGCGGTGAGATTCTGCGCGATAGCTTCGGCCTCGGCACGCGTCACATCGCCCATGATAGCGACCACCGCCCCCTTGGCACCATAATGCGCACGGTAAAATGCCTCCAGATCGGCGCGCTGGATTTTTTCCACCGTGCCGACTTCGCCGGATGCCCGCAAAGCGTAGGGGTGGGTGCCAAACACGGCCTTGTTGAATGCCTTGTCGGCGATACTTTCCGGCTTGGTTTCGGCTTCTTTCAGACTTGCGATCAAGCGCGTCTTTTCACGAGCCAGCACAGATTCCGGAAATAGCGGGTGTTGCAGCACGCGCGCCAAAATATCCAGCGCCTGCTTGCGTTCTGCCGCGCTGCTCAGGGTGCGCAGCGACATGCCGGCGCGATCCTGCTCGAAACGCCCGCCCATCTGCGCGCCGATATCGGCCATATTGCGCGAAATATCATCCTCGCTCAGTCCTTCCGCACCTAGGTCGAGCAAGCCGTGGGTCATTCCGGCAACACCGGATTTTTCCAGCCGTATCGAAAGCGCTGCCTGCGGCGAAATCCACCGATACATCCAGCATCGGCAGATCATGATCTTCCACGAAATAAACGCGCGCACCGCTGGCCGCCTGCCATTGCTGGATGTGCGGCGTGGCTAAAGCGGCAGCGGAGAAAAGCGCGGCACCGGACAGCAACAGTGCAGTTGCAAATAATTTAGCGCAGGTCATGACTGCCTCCCATATTGGCGTGTTTGTGTTCGCCGGAAATCGGCTGCGGGTCGAGCACGGCAACGCTCAGGTTGTCGTCCTGAAAAACCTCGCGCGCCACATCCTGTACTTGCTGCGCCGTCACTTCTTGTAATTTTTTCAGCATCACTGGAATGGCCTTGTGACCCAACCCTATGGATTCCAGCTGTCCGATCTGCATCGCCTGGTAGAACACCGAGTCGAGCTTGTACACTTCACCGGCAGTCACCTGCGCCTTGACGCGCTTCAGTTCATCTGCGTTCACCCCATCCTTCACCAGCAGCGCAATCTGCTGACGCAATCCCGCTTCCAGATCGGCCACGCTTTTGCCCGTGCTGGGCGTACCTTCTAGCGTAAACATGGTCGGCCCGCGCGAGGTAGAGTCATAGCCCACACCCACATCGCTGGCAAGCTGTTGCTCGCGCACCAGCGATTTGTTCAAACGCGCCGATTCGTTGCCATCGAGTATCCCCGCCAGCACTTCCAGCGCATAAGGCTTCCAGTCTTTGTTCGGGTCGCGCAATTCGGGCGCATGGTAGGCCATCACCAAATACGGCAATTCCGCAGGTGCCTTGACCACGATGCGCTTGATTCCGACCTGAGGCAACTCGTGGTGCGGCTTGCGCAGCGGCAGCTTGTGCGCCGGAATAGGGCCGTAATAACGCTGCGCCAGCTTGAATACCTCGTCCGCCTTTACATCGCCTGCCACCACCAGAGTCGCATTGTTGGGGGCGTACCAAGTCTTGTACCAGTCTCTCGGGTCGCTTGCGGTGAGCGCCAACAAATCGTCCATCCAGCCGATAACCGGGTGCTGGTAGGGATGCTCCTGATAGGCTACCGCCATGAGCTTTTCATATAACAGCGCATGAGGATCGTCATCGGTGCGCATGCGCCGCTCTTCCATGACCACTTTGACCTCTTTGCTGAATTCGGCATCGGATAATTTCAGGTTGCGCATGCGGTCGGATTCGAGTTGCATGGCGAGCGGTAGCTTGGAGCTTTGCAACTGCTGGAAATAGGCGGTGTAGTCATCGTTGGTAAAAGCATTCTCGCGCCCGCCCGCAGCGGCGATGCGCTTGGAGAATTCTCCCGCTGGCACGCTCTTGGTGCCCTTGAACATCATGTGCTCCAGCATGTGCGCCACGCCGGTCGTACCGGTGAGTTCGTCTATACTGCCCACGTGGTACCACACCTGCTGCACCACTACCGGCGCGCGGTGATCTTCCTTGACGATCACCTTGAGGCCATTGGACAGCGTCTTCTCGAACACCTCCGCGTGTGCGGCAGCGGATAACAGGATCGCCGGGAACAAAACCAGCGCCGCCAAATATTTCAACCATTTTATCTGCATGTATCGCCCCATTTATATAGCCTAAACCCAGCCAATCAGCATAGAATAACGGCGGCGGTAAAACCGCCGCGACAAACGCGCATTATGCGCTATTTTGCTGCAATCAGACTACCCTATACTTATGTTCAGTTTCCTGAAAAAAACACCTACTGATAACATGCCCAAGCAGGCAGAATCCGAAAAACGCGGTTGGCTCAACCGCCTGAAAAGCGGATTGGCGCGCACCGGCGATCAGCTCGCCGACTTGTTCGGGCGCAGCGGCAAGATCGACGACGAGCTATACGAAGAATTGGAAACTATCCTGATTACCGCCGATGTCGGCATGGATGCCACGCGCTTTCTTCTGGCCGAATTGCGCCATCGGGTAAAGGAACAGCGGCTCACCGAAGCCGTCCAACTCAAACAGGCGCTGGCGGAATGCCTGTTCAAGCTGTTACAGCCCTTGGCTCAGGAACTTGATGTCGGCACGCACCAACCTTTTGTCATCATGCTGTGCGGAGTAAACGGCGCAGGCAAGACCACATCCATCGGCAAGCTGGCGAAATATTTTCAAGGGCAAGGCAAGTCGGTGCTGTTGGCGGCAGGTGACACTTTTCGCGCTGCCGCACGCGAACAATTAATGGAATGGGGTTCGCGCAACAACGTCACCGTCATCGCCCAGCAAAGCGGCGACCCCGCCGCCGTGATTTACGATGCGGTGCAAGCGGCCATGGCGCGCAAGATCGACGTGGTACTGGCAGACACCGCCGGACGCTTGTCCACGCAGGCGCACCTGATGGAAGAAATTAAAAAGGTTAAACGCGTCATCGCCAAGGTACTGCCCGACGCGCCGCATGAAGTGCTGCTGGTGCTGGATGCCAACACCGGACAAAACGCGTTGAGCCAGGTCAAGGCGTTTGATGAGGCGCTGAACGTCACCGGATTGGTGCTCACAAAACTGGATGGCACCGCCAAGGGAGGAGTCATCGCCGCCATCGCCAAGGCACATCCCATCCCGGTGCGCTTCATCGGAGTGGGCGAAGGGCTGGATGATCTGCGCCCGTTCGCGGCAGAGGATTTCGTTGAGGCACTGCTGGGGATGGATAGTGATTAGCCAAAATAAAAGTTGGCAAAGTTCCGGTATTCGGCAACGAGTTTACAACATTGACTTGCCGGTTTCGACCCGTTGCTGTACTTGGCGAATGTCCGCAATCCGGCAAGCAATTTGGCAGGGCTGATTTCTCCAATAACCCACTTCGGTCATAGCACTTTACGAATTCATTGCCCAATAGGAGCCTCGCTTTGTGAGTGGCAGGGAATATCCGGTCATCGGTCAGGCTACGCACTTTGGCGCGTTCCTGTAGCAGCGTGAAGGCTTCGCCCACAAGAGACAGTACCCTAGCATCCTCATTCTTGGTTGTGCCAGCGTACAGCGTTGCACGGCCTGCCTTGAGGTCGATCCTTGCTGCTTTTTGCCCTGTTCGATGCGCAGCGCCATGCGCTCGCTGTCGATATCACTCTCCTTCAGCGCCACCACCTCGCTGGCGCGCAATCCGGCACCGTAGGCAATCGATAGTGCGGTCTTGTATTTCAGATTGTCGGCTGCCGCGATCAGGCGCGCCACTTCCTCGCGGCTCAACACCGACGGCAGCTTGTGCGGAACATGCACCGACTGCATAGCCAAATATCACACTCTATGAACACGGTTTGTGTACTTCACTGTTCGAGTTGCATCAAAGGCTCTAGAAATGATCGGTAGCGCTTCCAACGTCCTATTGAACTTGAATACAACGGTTGGCGTACTTGCCAGCAACTTGCTGTATGGACAGCACGTTCGTTGCGGTCAAATGCAAGACACATGTCATTCCTTTCTATATTGCAAAATTCAAGGAGCTCTCTGGTCACCATTTCCTGGTCAGTCACCAAGTCTTCATATTGCACTTCAAACAATTGTCCGGGCAGCACTTCTTTCCAGTGTTGCATAAGACGCTTATATTGCGTGTAGTATAAGGCCATGTTTTTCAGCTCGTGAGCATAAGGGTGATCTGTAGCAAATTTCTGGGTATAAATTGAAAGGCAGGTATCCAAAGGACTTCGTTTGCAGTGAATAATATGAGCTCGCGGAAAACAAAGACGAATAAGACCCAAATGGAAGAAATTCTGTGGCATTTTGTCAGTGATATGCAAAGCGCTGGATGAAAACGAACGCAGGTAGACCTCGTATTCATAGGCCAAAGTTTGAACCTGCTGACGGTTAAGTTGCTTGATGGACTCCAGGGATATTTCTTTTATCCTGCCATCCATGAAATACAACTCTCCTGCCCCAAAAACAGTCGGATGATTTGAAATGATCTGCTCCACCAGCGTTGTTCCTGAACGCGGCATTCCGACAATAAAGATGGGCACCTCGGAATGACTGCCAAATGTGGTTCTTTGCGAATAAAACTCCTTGTCGAAAATTGCGATCAGCTTGCTCACTTCATCGACATACCGTATTGGGTCAAACGAATATTTCAGGCGCTCCAGCCGATGCCCATTTTCAAAATGGAAAAAGGCTTGCTCATATTCACCGCAATCATCGTAGCATTTTCCTAACGCGAAATGAATGTCCGATTTCTCTTCTGCGCCCAATTCAGACCGTCCAACCATATTCTCCATATGCGCTATAAGCGTATTGTCGCCGAGTGTAATCTTTTTTGCGTTTACGAGATGTAAATGTGCCTTGGCAAAGTTTGGTTTAATGGCAATGGCGCGTTTGAGATTTTCTTCTGCCCCGACCAGATTTCCCCTATTCAGCATCAACACCCCGATATTACTAAGTGCCTCAGCATTTTCAGGGTCTATGGACAATGCTCGTTTGTAGCAGGCTTCTGCCTCGTCTAATCGCCCCTGTGTATACATTGTTGATCCAAGATTGTTTTGTGCAATCACATTATCAGGGTATGTTGACAATATCCATTTAAAGTAATCTTCAGCTTCAGCAATCCGAAATTTTGCATATAGAACTGCACCAAGACTTAAAAGCAAGCCAACATGATTCGGCTGCATAGTCCAGCCCCGATTAAGGCACTCCTCAGCCTCATCCAGTGCTCCCTGGATTCTGAGCACCTCACCTAAATTGGCAAGTGCCTCAATATTATCCGGTCGCATAGCCAACACCTGCCTATAAAGCGCTTTCGGCTCATTAAGTTGCCCCATAGCCTGTAAGACCAGCCCAAGATTCAGGAGAGCGGAAATAAAACCCGGCTCAATACGCAAGGCCAGCCGAAGTGTCGCAGCAGCCTTTTCTAACTGCCCCACGTTAAACAAAGCAAGCCCATAATTGCTATACAGTGAGACATCCTTCAAGCCAAGATTGATAGCCTTTTGATAATGTGCAACAGCTTCTTTGTGCTGGCCTCGGGTTTGCGAAATCACACCCAGATAAAAGCTCTTTTCCGGGGATTTCTTATATCTTCGTGTGTGTCTCATTAGCTATCCAGGTCGGTAGATTTAAAAGTTGAAACTATAAAGGACGAACGAAGATCTTTGGCCTCAGGATTTGTCGTTGTAGCTGAAGCGGCCTTCAGTGGACATACACCGCCTGCCGACGGGTTCGTAATTGGTTGTCACGACTGACCGGCATTGATAATCTCAAGCAACGGGCCAAGGTACTTCTCAAAACTCTTCCAGCGAGCCACTGAACTTGAATAGATGGGTTTGCGAACCTGAGCAATGCTTGCCGTTCTGATGGCTCGTTTGGATTCATAGAATTTGAGGCAATCCGAATTCCATGACAGCCCAAGATAATCGAGCATTCTCCTCGTCTCTCGCTCGGTATCGAGAATGATATCCTCATAGCGAATGTCCAATATTCGATCTGTTCGCAAAATGTTGCGCCAATGCTTCATCAGTTTTTTGTATCGTACATATTGCCGTCCCAGAGCTTCAAGATCATAGCTATACTCATGACCAGAAGCGAACTGCAGTGAGTAGCATGAGAAACATGTATCCATCGGATTGCGTATAGAATGAATAATTCTCGCATTTGGTAACATCAAATGGATCAATCCCAAATAGTGATAGTTACCAGGCAGCTTGTTCGTAATATACCGGCTAGCTGGCGAAAGTTTCCAAACAAGGTCAAGATATTCCTGTCCAAGTTTGCGTAAGTCCATTAGAACAGATCCCAAGTTTGTTGTTTCGGCGTGATGAAAAAGAAAATCAGCCTTTTTAACAATTTCGTCCAGAGTTGTTAGCTCTCCAGCCCCGAAAATATCCGGGTGTCCACATAAAAGCTGCTCAATAAGCGTTGTGCCAGAGCGTGGCATGCCCACTATGAATATCGGCATTCTTTCATCGTAAAGTTCAGGTAAAGACTTTTCAAGAGTGGCATATTTCTTTAAAAGATCGGATGTGAAATAACGGCACGACTCTTCAACAATGTACTCATCAACGGCTTCATCAAACGGATGCTTCTGTTTGTGGAGTCTGTTTCCTTCTTCATAAGCACTGAATGACCTGTCATATTGACCGGCATTTTCCATGGCCTTGCCCATGCAAAAATTCAGTCTGGTTCGCATCTCAAGTGGTAGTGCTTCGCGTTTAGCATATACCTCTTCAAGATGGCTATAACGTGCGTCATCCTGCCGATAAGGGATCAGCTCCAAGAGGGCAATTATTGGGACCGCTTCGTATGGAGCAAGCTCGATTGATTTACTCAAAAATCTTTCCGCCGCGTCCATTTTGCCGAGATACATAAGTGCTTTGCCCAAATTGCAATTCGACTCGACATGATCTGGTTGAATTTTCAACGCACATAGAAAGCTGGTAACTGCATCATCATATTGCCCGAGGTCTTTCAGGACATTACCTAGATTATTGTGCGCTACGATGAAATCGGGATTAAGCTCAATAGCTCGGCGATAGCTTGCCACAGCATCATCAAGTTTACCTTCTCGGTGCAAAGCATTTCCAAAATTGTTGTGTGCCTCGGAATCTTCTGGCAATAGTTTCAGTGCCTTTTGCAGTACTGTTGTGGCTCCCTTTCCTTGCGAATAAAGGGAAGCTCCCAACACCTTCCATACAATCCCAGAATTCGGATACTGTTCCAACAGTTTGAGTGCAAGCCTTTCTAGCTCAATGTAGTGACCTTCATTGATCGCGGTCACAAGCTGGGCGATTTCGTCGGATGTCGGTAAGCTTATGTTTTCCCTGTCATTCAAAGAGAGTTGTTTAGCTTCATTTCTTTCAAGACAGCATTTTTTGAATTTCTGTCCACTTCCACAGGGACATTTGTCGTTTCTTTTTGGTTTTACATTCAAGGCTCGCACAATATTGATCATTTCTTAAACATTTCGCACATGTTATGCAGGATGTCCTATCGGCGTGATTGGCATTAGTAACGAAGCACACAATAGCATATGCTATAGTATTGTTTATCTCATATGTATTTATATCATTATAGTGCGTATGAATATATATTGCACCAACTAATTCGCGGCGGGACCCAAGCAGATAGACCGGGTGCTGCTATTCAAGATGCTGGTGCTGCAACGGCTCTACAATTTGTCGGATGAAGCCTTGGAGTATCAGGTGAAAGACCGGTTGTCGTTCATGCGCTTTCTCGGGCTGAGTCTTGCAGCCTCCGTGCCGGACGCGAGAACGACGTGGCTGTTTCGTGAAGAGTTGAAGGAGCACGAGCTTACGGAAGAGCTGTTCGAGCGGCTTCACGAAAGCCTGCGCGCGCTGAACGTCGAATTGAAATCCGGACAGATCGTGGACGCGACGTTTGTCACGATTCCGGTGCAGCGCAACAGCCGGGAAGAGAACGCGCTCATCAAGGAAGGTGCAATCCAGATTGAGTGGGGCAAGAGCCCGCGCAAACTGTCCCAGAAGGATGCGGATGCGCCTGCTGTAAGCTGAAACGGAATGAAATGCTGAAAGTAACAGGAAAAGCAGAGAAAAAGTCGGATTGATGCGTCAATTCCACCCCGTCACAAGACGTGGCTGACTTACCCCATCAAAAATTTGTATTTTTGTAAGCCCCTTTAAGTTTAACGACACACTTTGAGTAGGATACTAACCCTTAATTTCTTCTACCATGTTCGATAGCTAGCCGGTAAATTTCCAGTAAGTCTTCTTCATCTGCGTCGATAAACCCCTCCATTTTCCCCAGAGCCCATTCAATATCTTCTCCTGTCAGTTCGTCAGCAGGGACACCAGAACGATGCGTCGGTAGTGTGTGGTGAATTACCGGGTAACGTCCACTATGGAAAAGGTTGTTGATTGCAAGAGCTAACAACAAAGAAAATATAATATTAGCCAGCATAGCCACCACCATCCACAGCCAACCGTAATGCTGTATCTGCGCCGCGTTAATCACCATGATCATCGCAGTAGCCGCGCCAGGGGGGTGCAACGAATGCGTCAAATGCATGACAAAAATCGACAGGCCAACCGCACAAGAAGCGGCTATAACTGGATCTGTGATGAACATACCGCACAGCCCCCCTATCACGCCGGAAAGCATATTGCCAACCATAAAGGGCCAAGGCTGCGCCATAGGACTATGCGGTGTGGCATACAGCAATACATTTGCCGCCGCCATTGAGGCAAACAAAATCAACGGATGTCCTCCATCAGGCAGTAAGCGCAAGGTTTCTCCCAAAAGAAGCATTCCCAACATGGCAGAAAAAGCACTTCTAAATTTTTCGGTAATATTAACCGAATCAAAACCTGGCCTTAATGATGAAAAAAGGTCTTTAAGGTTCATGTGGTTTCTCAAGCAATTTCCGAATTCTTTCAAGTTCTAAAGTTATTTTTTCAGCATTGTCATTGCTAGATTTCTGAATCAAATGCGCAATCCAACCCGCAATAAGAAAAATGAAAATATAAATGGCTATGTTGTTTGACCCCATCGACCCCATGTTAATTGAATCCATTATTTACTCCTAAATTAATGCTCTTAACTCATCACACCCAACTGTTTTCCCAGATGCAGGTCTACTAATAAAATCACAACTCATTGGCCCTAAGACTGGGGAAAAACAGGTATCTTCAAATCTTGAATCTCACATAAGTTGAGATAACGAATCACTCTTTTGATGCTGAACGATTGATCCTCCAGCGTAATTCTTTGCCGGACTTGAAATGAGGGACATTCCTTGCGGGGATCTCTACTTTGTCACCTGTCTTTGGATTTCTCCCTAAAAGTGGAGGACGGGAATTCAGGCAAAAACTGCCGAAGCGTCGAATCTCTATACGTCCTCCATGCGCCAGCGTGGTGGATATCGCATCCAAAATCACTGAAACTGCGTGGCATACATCTCTTGAACGCAGTTGGGGATATCGTTCGGCTAAAAGTGCAATGAGGTCTGATCTGTTCAACGTATTATGTCCTATTTACCTAACTGCTTGAGATGAACGTGGCATAGCTGCGCAGCTTTTTGAGTTGCAGCGATAATGTGCTCACCCAGCGCTGTATTGAGCTTGCCTTGGACATGGAAACGTTCAAGCACGGCATCGGCGAATTCCTGCATTGTGCGATTGTGGCTGCTTGGATCAGCAGACTGCGGGCTGGCTGCTTGAAAATACAGCATGCCGTTACACTGCGTGATGGCAAGCATGTAACAGTCGTGCCCATGAGCGGTGACCTGTTTGTCCCATACCTCAAAATATTGAGTATTGCTGTACTCCGTATCACTTATCGTACCGATCTGCTTGGCAATGGCCTCAATAAATGGCTGAGCCAGATTGAGCTGCGGCATCAGTGTCATGTGATACTGACCAGGCCGTTCGATAATCAGTGGGTTGTTGAGCGGTGGCGTCTTTCCTGGGCGGAAGAATATGAGAAACAGAACAGACAGGGTAATGATGGTTAGCGTTTCAATCATGTCTTTAACCTAAGATATATCATTTCACGAATTCAAGGAATTGCTAATATATTCACATCACTCCTTAAATTCATATTGGATTATCAGCTTGATTTTGTAGCCACGGGTTACGCCAGTTGATCATGGGGGTGGGGGAAATTGATTCTGCAGCCATAAAATTAACGCGTAATAATCTGGCAACTGGAATTATCCGTAATGCCGATTGTGCAGTGCTGGATTCTTGCAAGCGAATAGCTGTTACTTCAATTTCATATTCTTGGGGCATGACCTTGTAAAGCGTTATCTTCCCTATATTTTGTAAACTCACTGCAACCCTGATAGACCACCTGTAATCAAATCCCATTTTCCCTAAATGAACTTTAATAAAATGTGAAAGGCCAACAAACTTGCCTGCTTGTGAAAAATATTTTTCAGATCTTGCTAACTCATATAGAAATTTATCCTGAGAAACGATATTAAATGTGAGCGGCATGATAAATTCGCTAAGCAGATTAAGTATATTTTCTGAGTAAAAATTCAGGCATGGCGAGGCTATGCATCTTGCCGTTGTCACACTGGCCTACTATTCATACATCATTCGTTTTGCTGTTCGCGTTTCTCTGTGGGGAACTTTACTGATGGCTTGCAATTTTCACGCGCAGCCTCGCGCTGCTCCGGCATTGGACGTATCGGATGATTGGCGGCCTTTGTTTCTGGTTCATCCAGATCGGCTAAAAAAATATTTTCTTCATCGGAACTCGCCATAGATTTTTTGAGTTCGCCCATTCTTTTTAGCATTTCAAATAAATCTTTGTAGTCTTCCTTTCTGATTGCCATTTATAATTTTTGAAAGTTCTTAGCGTAATATATAGATGGAGGGGAGAAGTGGTTAAGCATCCATGACATCATTTGATGATCAGTATTTTCCAATACTGAAGGTTCAGTGACCGCTGCTTTTTCACCAATCGCCCCCTCCCGTCCGACCAGAAGATTAGTACGCCGTTACTGGCAATTAATTCACTACTAATTTAACTGATGAATAAAGTCATCCCTACGGTTTTCTTTCCAGCACTTTTCTTCATGGCAAGTTAGACGTGGCTTCTCTTCTCCAAAGCTAACAGTCTTGATTTGAGACGAAGAAACACCAAGCAATTCCAAATTTTTCTGAGCGGCATCGGCACGTCTGTTGCCTAGGGCAAGGTTATATTCATCGCTACCGCGCTCATCGCAATTCCCTTGTACCGTTACGATATCGTTTTTGTGTGCCATGATAAACTCGGCTTGCTGCTGTAGTACATCCCGGAACTCTGGTTTAATTTCAGATTTGTCAAAATCGAAATAAATACTTTGTTTTTGCAAAGATTGTACGGAAGCGTTTACTGAAGCGCTTAATTTATCAGCGGTCATTTTGGCGGCTGCTAATTGTCTTGCTTGGGTTTCTGCATTGGTAGCAGCACTTCCTGTAGTTGCATTTGTATTTGAGTTTGCTGAGGAGTTCATTGCTGGGTTCATCGCGGGGTTACTTGCAGTTTTTCCAGCACCAGCCACATCTCCCTTGGTTGTGGAGCAAGCGATAAGCATAAATGGAATCAAAGCAATTATTAATTTTTTCATACACAACCTCCTTGGTAGTCATTAAAGTCAACTGAAATCATATTTGCCACATACATTGCGACAAATACAGTTGACGCTAATGTAGTTCATGTAAATTCGAATTGCAAGAGACACAAGATATAAATCGGCAATATAATGACAGGGTGATGTAATAATTCATCAATGCAGAGGTCATACAAATTGAGCAAACGGACAAAAAATCAGATTTCTCTTCAAGTGCTTAAGAAATTCCGCATCATTTATGGCTCCGTTCGCCAGCATTTCCGAGAAATAGAGCAAACTTGTGGTGTCACGGGTTCACAGTTGTGGATACTGCAAGAGGTTGCCAATGATCCAGGCTTAGGGGTTTCCGTTTTAGCTGAACGATTGTCTATTCATCAGTCAACTGGTAGCCAGTTGGTTGAGAAACTCGTAGGCCGTCACCTGATCATTAAAGAGCGCAGCAAAGAAGATCAACGAAGAGTCGGTTTATGGTTGACCGCCGAAGCATTAGAATTGTTAAAGAACTCACCTGGTCCCGCAGAAGGAATACTCCCTGAAGCTTTACAAGCATTATCAGAATCAGCATTGCTTACCTTGGATAAATCTCTTATTGAGGTAATTGGGCAATTGCGCATTCGCGATGATAAGTTTGCCGACAAACCTTTATCGGATTTATAGAATTTCCGTTTGCTTGGTTGTCGGTAATTTGCATGACAGTGCTGCGCAGATTTGATGTCGACAATGCTGGGGACGGCAATGGCTGCTTCAACTCAAGCTGTGGCGATAGGTGGTAGATTTATTCATCAACAAATAGCTCGCCGACATCTGGCTATCCTTCTGTACCCCGCGCAAATATTGCGTAGCAATTCTGCGTCAACCCTTTCGTTTCTTTCTCGATTAGCAATATTTTCCTAAGGCATCTCGATGCATGCGTAATCTGAGCAAAATAATTTTCTTCATCAATGATTGGCACAAAATACATTTGTGGTAATATAAATGATGCAAACCTTACTGGCAAAGAATTTGAATTGGCATGTGGCAATTTTCAATGCATGAATGCATTCATATCAGATTAAGTTCTTAATGCTGCGGAGGATTTTGTGATTTTTGATTTGAAACGTAGGATAGTATTCTGGAGCGGGGCGATTTGCGTAGGTTTAGTAGCAATACTATTTGCGGTTGCTTGTGAGCGTGCAAACGATCTGTTCCACAAATTAATTTTCATCTCTCCTTACCTTCCCCTGCTGGTTACCCCAATCGGGCTTGTGCTGATAGTCATCATTACCCGAAGGTATTTCCCTGGCTCTCAAGGAAGCGGAATTCCACAAGCCATCGCATCGCTTGAAACAAATGATAACAGTGAGATACGTGAGCAAGTCTTATCGCTGCGCATCATAATCGGGAAAATCCTACTCACCATTTTGGGCCTTGCATTTGGGGCATCCGTTGGACGCGAGGGCCCTACCGTTCAAATCGGGGCATCCATCATGCACCGTCTGGGGAACTTGGCCAAGTTCTCAAAGCACGACATGGAAAGAGGGCTAATCCTCGCTGGCTCAGCAGCCGAAGTAGCCGCTGCTTTCAACACTCCGCTTGCTGGCATTGTGTTCGCTATCGAAGAGTTGGGGCGCTCATTTGAAAAACACAACAGTACAACCATACTTATGACTGTGATTTTCGCCGGTATTACTTCGCTGGCCTTAGTAGGGAATTATTCCTATTTTGGACATACCGCAGCCACATTGGCATTCGGCAGTGAATGGGCCGTGGTTATCATTTGTGGAATTACTGGGGGACTCCTTGGTGGAGCTTTCAGCCGATTTCTGATCGAAGTCAATAAAGGTTTATCTGTGCATATTGGCGCATGGATGAAAGCTAATCCTGCTGGGTTTGCAGCCATCTGCGGATTACTTCTTGCGCTTATAGGCCTAGCTTCTGGCAACACTACATATGGGAGTGGTTACAGCGAAGCGAAATCTCTTCTCAACGGAAGTGCGATATTGCCAGAGAACTACGGAATACTGAAGATGGCGGCTACGGTTGTTTCCTATATAAGTGGAATTCCTGGCGGCATCATGGCACCGACTCTTTCGGCTGGCGCAGGATTGGGGGCCAATATTGCACACATCTTTACATCCATGCCGGCTAGCGCAGTGATCATTCTTGGGATGGTCGCATACTTTGCCGGCGTTACCCAAGCGCCAATCACGGCTTTCGTCATCGTTATGGAAATGGTTGATAATCACGAAATGATACTGCCTCTGATGGCGACATCGTTAATTGCCCACGCATGCTCCAGGCTGGTCTGCCCAGCGCCACTGTATTACACCCTTGCACAGAATTTTATACGCGGTCAGTTATTCGAAGCGGACTCAAAAGTCGCTCACCGAAAAATTCATTGAGTGTTAATCATGCCATCAGAAGGACTTACCAAGATACTTACATCAGTTACAGTTTGTACTGTTTTCATTTTCGGCAGCATTCTTGTCGCCTATTTTTTCTTGCCACTTGACCAACCAAAATCCGAAGTATTTCCAGTATGGACTGTCCAAACATCGATTCAATCTTGAACGATTTGATTGCAAATCAGTCGCCGATAAAATTCGAGGTAAAGATATGTTAAGAACTCTTATATTGCTAATCATGTTGACCTCTGTCTTGATGGCGCAGGCTGCATCTGATAATGAGGTGAATATTAATCGGGATCGCGTAATTCTGAGGCACACCTCGTCTCCGAGGTTGCGTTCCTCGATTGCGCTGATTTACGACGTGCGAGGTCAGCGCACCCTGTTCACTAAAAACGCTGATACTGTTGCGCCTATCGCCTCCATCAGTAAGTTGATGACTGCCATGGTGGTGCTTGACGCACAGTTGCCGATAGGTGAAGAAATCCGCATCAGTGAACAGGATATTGATACCCTCAAAAGCACCCATTCTCGTATGCGTTCTGGAATGACCCTTACTCGCGGTGAGTTGCTCAAGGTGGCGCTGATGGCGTCGGAAAACCGTGCCGCAGCCGCGTTAGCACGCACCTATCCTGGAGGGACCGAAGCCACCGTGGCGAAAGATGAATGCCAAGGCAACAAACTGGGCATGAATAACACACACTTTCTTGATCCTACCGGCCTGAATAGCGGCAACGTTTCCACTGCTCAGGATCTAGTAAAAATGGTATTAGCGGCAAAAGAGTATAAATTAATCCATCAAGCGACAACATCCTCATATCACCTCGTGCGGCAGAATGGGCATCGCTCACTCCTGTACAAAAACACGAATCCCTTAGTTAAAAACAAATCTTGGAACATCTCCATCAGCAAAACCGGTTACATCAACGAGGCGGGTCATTGCCTTGTTATGCAGGTCAATATTAAACACCATCCGGTAGTGATAGTACTTCTTGATTCGATGGGCAAAGGTACTCGCATTAGTGATGCCAGGTGCGCAAAAAAGTGGATTGAAAACTCACTGGCTCGCTCCGAACAACAAGGTTGAATATTGAAACCTTGTGCGTATCGAGGAAATATGATGAAGGCATAAATTAATCTTGTGTAGAGGGCTGGATATTTTCAAAACGGGGAGTGTGTCTGACGTTTCTCTACTCGATCAATAGGAAGTTTGCATATGTA
>CAVQPO010000002.1:0-42351 GCA_963714805.1 uncultured beta proteobacterium
TCAACGACCCTCAGAACGGGCTTGCTACGGCCAAGTCCCGGTATGCGATGGAGAATCCTTCCAAGGCGAAGCCTGATTGGTTTGTAGATGAGGCCAGAAAACTTCCACCAAGTTGCGGCAGGAGAGGAACCCCCTCCGGGGTGGAAGAAGTACGAAAAATCAACATTAGGGCAGGCAAAGCCGGGAACGATAGGCGCATTTTTTGTTGCAGGGGCAAGACAGGCAAAACTTGACCCCGAAAATATCCCCCCTGTGTATCAGAAATACCTCCAAGATGTTTGGGATTGGAAGGCGGCGCAGAGCGGCCAAACGACCACTACTCACTTGCAAGACAATGGGCAGGGGCAGATGGTTCCTGTCACCATCACAAATGGTTACAAAAGGGGTTCAACAAAACCTCAGCCGCCTGCCGGGTATCCTGCTTTTGACGAAGAAGGGACAGGTCTATCAGCGGCCATCCAGCGGCCTCCAGCGGCTTCACAGGGAGCCTCCTTTATGTCAGGAGGGATTGGTAAGCCTCCAACGGCAGCGGCCTCTCCTAAGCCTAAATCCGGGGCTGTAGGGAAGATTGTAAAACCGAATCAACCGGGAAAGCCATCAGCGCAACCGATCACCGGGGCTGGGAATGTGCGTGTTGGAAGTCCTGTTGCGGGTCTCACTTCTCCCCATGCAGTAGCAGCAGTTGCGAAAGCCGGGACAGATAAAGACGCTGCCTTCTATCGCATAGATAGGGCGTATCAGGAGACGCTAAAGGCCAATATGAAGTTGGACGATACTACGGCTGATCCGAAGACCGGGATGACCGCAAAGCAGAAGGCGGACAGTGAAGCCGCCATGAAGAGGAAGCTGAACTATATCGACGCGCAGAGGCTATACGTTAAAACCATGCGTCAGTATGGTCAGACAATCAAGCCGGGGGATGATCCAGACGACCCAAAGGGATCGAAAGAAAATAAACTTGGGCCTCCACCGGGAAGTCAATCTGGCGCTATTGCGGTTTCGGCTCCAGATGGGAATACCTACACGTTTCCAGACCAAAAATCGGCCGATGCCTTTAAGAAGGCTGCCGGGATTCAGTGATGCCGACTGATTATGAAATTCTCGCAAAACAGTTTGGCGGCGCAGTTGGGCAAAAGAAGGAAGGCTCAAACGTCGATTACACTTCCCTCGCTCAGAAGTTTGGCGGCAGTGTCGCTACGCAGCCAACAAAGACCGAAGCTCCAGATATGTCGCGGGTTAATCAGCCGTTCAGCGCGGAAGACGCAAAGCGTTTCTATAAGCAAGATTATTCAAAAATAGCCGAGCAGCACGGCGTTGTTGCGGTTCAGACCCCGCAGGAAAAGATTCTCCAAGCGACAATAGCTGAAGGCTACACTCCCGAACAAGCTCAGAGACGCCAGCATGAGTACGACTACTTTGTGAAGCAAGGCGGAAGCCCTAAAAGGGGAGAAGAGTTCGCCATGTCGCTTCAGTTCAAGGAAGCGCAGAAGAAAGTGCTGACTGAAGAAGAGAAGTCTGAAGTCTTCAAGTCAGCCAAAACCTACTATTCAGACATGCTGAAAAATAGGAAGCAAGACCCGTACTTTAATCCCACGGGGACTCCATCTTCGTATCAACTTGAAAATTTAGAGTTAGTGACAGACGAAGCCGCAAAGCGGTTTGTGGAACGGTATGCGTATGGCCGCGAACATGGGTGGAGTGCATCTGAGAGCGAAGGGTTTGCTGGTTCTGAGCAGTTGGAAGTTGCAGCAAAGGTCAATGCGGTAATTGGTTCTACATGGCAGAGTGCGGCCGGATGGGTAGCGAAAAACCTCGGAGTTCACCATCCATACGAGAAGGTTGTTAATCCGTATTTTGAATCTGACGAGGAAGTGCGCCACGACGAGTTCATAAAACACATGGACTTGAGTTGGTCAGACAGGGTTGCAGAGAAGAGCAGGTGGAAGGGGTGGTTAGCGAAGGGGGCTGTCGGCCTTGATAACGGCCTAGGCGACCTCGTAGGGAGTCTGACGAGTGCCCCAAATGTTCTATTGATGCTTGGCTCAGAGGGAACTTCAGCATTAGGGGCGTCTGGAGTAGAGGCTCCTGTGGCCGTAACGAAGACGGTTCGCACGGTTTCCAAACTGGCGAACGCCGGCTTCATGTACCAGATGGCAAATGGAACCGTCCAGGATGTTGAGCAGACGGTAGAGGCAGCTAAGAAAGGCGATGGTGCCGAGGCTATTACGTTTGCGGTTTCGGGGCTCGGTAGTGCTTGGATGGTCAAGATGGGGGTTGACCATGCTCGTGCGGAACATTCGGTCAGAGAAGTCCTTAATCGTCATTCCGCGGAGATGTTCGAGGGCAAGAGGTTTGGAGACCTCAAGACTCCCGAACAGGCCGTAGTGCTTGATCGGGCTATGTCCAATGACCCGATGTTCCAGCAACTTGAAGGCATAAGCGAGAAGCAGGCAAAGAGGAACCTCGACAGAATCAAGTATCGCCAAGGAGTCGCTGTTCAGCAGGCATGGAACCCGAAGGCGGCAGAGAGGGCTATAAGGAAAATCCATGCGGATAGGACCGAAGAATCTTTAAGGCAGTACGATAGCGCGGTCCGGGAGTCGATTCGCAAAGCCGTTGAAGAGAACAGAAAGGCAGAGGTAGTAAAGAGCGAGAAAATCATTTCCGATAACGAGGCCGCAAAGCAGAAGAACGCAAAGGTCAGAGAGGATCGGGAGAACGAAACGCCGCGTCCGCAAGCTACGGAAGTAATCCCGAAGACGGTTGTTGATGGTGAGGAGGTCTATGGGCCTGTTACCCGCTTAGAGCATGAGGCGCACATCGGCGTCGAGCCGGTCGGCAGCGGGTTTGGGGTCTACATTCGAGACGCCGAGGATGGAACGAAGCAGTATCTCAATTCCGCAGGGTTCTTTGGATCGGAAGAATCAGCCGCGAGTGTCGAGGATGAGGAGTCAGCGAAGACCCTTGC
The DNA here is from genome assembly GCA_963714805.1 of uncultured beta proteobacterium. GTDB lineage: Bacteria > Pseudomonadota > Gammaproteobacteria > Burkholderiales > Gallionellaceae > CAIQPV01. The sequence goes on from CAVQPO010000002.1 coordinate 2,969, forward strand.
TCAGATTCAGGCTCTCAAAACCACAGTAGCCGAGGATGCCGAAAAAGAATCGCATTTAGAAAACGTCACGAAGCAATTGATCGATAAAGAGATTGACGCTCGTCACGCTCAGGACATGACCGGAATTGGCGGCGATGAGCGGATACCGGACGAGCATGACACTGCGCGTGGAGAGGGCGTAGAGGGGCCGTTCGCAAACGGGAGAAAGCAATTCAATCGGGACTTCGATGAAGGCTATGAAAAGACTGGACGCCCACTAGAGGAAAAAGATGCGACTCTCGCCCAGGCTGAAGCGTCGGCATGGGATCTGACCAACGAAAACCTGAATATGCTTACGCGGTCTGGAGACAGGATTGTTGACCGCAGGGGCGGCGTGTGGGAACTCGGGGCCGATGGGCTTCTTCATGGTCCGAATGGTAGAGAAGTTCCGTTGACGAAGAATGGGCTCTACTCCAATCAGGCAATGAACATGGCGGCGTATGGTCGTATTCACTATGGGGAGATGACCAGAGAGGAGAGGCTGTCAAGGGAAGAGCGGGAAAGGGACGCTCAGAGGGCGGTTGCTTCGATTGACCAAGAGTTACTAGCAACAGGAGCCGAGCCTATTTCCGAAGAGAAACTGGCGCGAGTGAGGGATTACTCAAACCGGCGCCGACAGAGCCGCGCAGAGCGCACAGAGCCGCAAGAGGGAGAGCAGGGTCCGGCACCAGACACCGAGCAGTCGCTCATCAATCTTCTCAGCCAGGTCGGAGATGCTGGTTGGGCAAGCAATCCCGAGTACGCGGCTGGCAGACTTCAAGAGGAGGCCGACAGGGAAGGCGTTCCAGTCGAAGCATTGGTTCGCCATAAACTCTCTGGCAGCGAAGATCCGCTGGCGAGGATCGCTCAATTGCAGCCGGGGAACACAATTCAAGACGCGAACTGGAAGGGGCGTACTTGGACCGTAAGCGAGAGAAAAAACGGAGACTTGTATCTTGCGTCTGGCGGCGCACAGCATGACCTCAATCCCTTAAACCCAAGCGACGTGGTACGCCGGATAGTTGGCAAGGGAGACAGCATCACCTTCAATAAGCCGGAGCAGTTGGAGGAGGCCGCATCTAAGCCGGTGTGGGTTGAGAACAACCGGCAAGCAACTCAGGAAGTGAAGGACAGGGCGGAAAGCCCCGTACCGGAACCACGTACCGAGGAAGAGGCAAAAGGGAATGTCCAAGCGGCAGAGGGGCGACAGGAGTCTTCTGTTTCAGAAGTTGTTAGGGCGACAGCCGAGGCTTTTGATGTCAACGCCGGTACCACGGAACAGGACATTGACAAGAGAGTGCAAGCCGCAAAAGAGGCAACGGATACGCTTCATCGTGCAGTCCAGCAAACTGCCGATGCGGCAGGGAAAGCCGCAGGTAAAAGTGATTACCCGCGTGGCGGTGGAATTTATATAGTCGCTCGTGGCAATCCCACTGAAATCATTAAAGGAACGGAATCCTTCCCGGCGCATTATGTTTTAGTGGACGCTGAAGCTCCAATCACATCCCACAAATGGAACGGGAACAAACTGGAGGAAAATGAAGAGTATGTTCCGAAGGGGATGCAGTACCGTGCCTTTGATGAGAGCCGGACGCAAGAGATACTAGGAGAGGCTCAACCTGAAAACTTTAATCCTCGTCTTTACTATGATTTGACTCAAGGGCCAGAGTTAGGACCAACGATTCTTAATACCAATGGAGAGGTTCCTGGAGGAAATACTCGGCGGCTTCGGGAACTGAAATACATTGAGAACATTTCTCGAATCGCGGACCCCGATAAACGCGAGGCGGCAATAACGCTGTTCAAGGATCGTGTAAGAAAATTCGCGTCCCGTGTTGGAATTGACAGAGTTCCTGAAGATGACCGATTTTATACCGTGGCGCGGGAGTTGGATAAGCCGATAGAGACGATGGAAGAAGCGGCTCGAATCGGAAGGCTGTTCAATGACCGCAGTTCGGCTCAGGTAAGCGAGAACGTAGAGGCGTTGAGTAATGGCAAGTTGCTTTCCGAGGCCGACGCTAGAGAGCGTTCAGACGGGAAGGATGGAATTCTTCGTGATATAGCGAAGAGAATTGCCGGCAACGACATTTCCTCCGTAAGATCGGCGATCGACGATGACCCGTATTGGTTTGCTAAAGTCGCCAAGGATTATTTCCATGTGCCGTCTACCGAAAATGCTGCATGGTTCGATAGTGTTGGAGAAGACGCAACTCTCAACAAGGCCGGGAAAGATAAATTTATTTATGCGCTCATCGGATCGCACATTTCAGATGTGAATTCTGTACGGCTGATAAGCGGAACTGACGCAGAATCATCTTTAACAAAAGCCATCGGGACAGTGACGGCGCTGAGGGCTTATCCAGACCGTGATCTAACGGAGAAGGTCACTGAAGCAGTTGCGGCTGCGGCGAAGACTCGCAGGTTTAGAAGCGAAAGATACAAACCGATAGCGGCATGGAATCTGGTTTACACCAACGACACGTTTAACGGTTTCGGAGTAGACAAACCGGCGGAACCGAGTCGCGTAACACAGGCTATTTACGTTGCTCTTCTTGACTCAAAAACGACACGTCTCAATGGTGCCTTGAAGGATATGATCGCGGGAGAGCCTGGGATGGAAATGCTGTTTGCTTCAAAAGTAGAGGGGCAAGAGCTTCACACACCCGCGGACTATTTCAATGTCGCCTTCCGGTCAGAACTGGAGAAGATTGCAAAATCGCATGGGAAGTCTTTTGATTTGGTAACACAAACTGAATTTGAAGCGGCTCTGCAAAACCGAGACTTGGCTGACGAGGAGAGAATAGAAGAAAAGAAGCCACAGGCCGAGAAGAATACCTATGAAGACTTACGTGAAGAATTAAGACAGGCGAGACAGGAACAAGAGGCTGCTATTCATTTGGCTAACGTAGCCCGTCAACGTGGCGCCGGAATTGAAGAAGCGGATCAGAGGGTACGCAAAGCCACAGAAAAAGCATCTGAGGCAAGGAAGGCGGCGATTGCAGCACATCAAGATTCAGAAATTCCAAAATTTGGAATCGAGCCGCCACCTGAATCGAAGGCCGCACAGGAAAAGGGAATCAAGCCACCACCGAAGACTCGCAGCGAAAAAGAAGCTGCCAAGGACGGCTTGCTCAATCAGGTACGTGAGCAGGGTTTCGTTGACCGCCGCGGACTGAAAGAGTTCCTTGAGGCCGATCCTGTAACCCGCGAAAACGCCAACTGGACCATGAAGAATTTCCAGTGGGTTGCGAAGGCAATTTGGGAACATGAGAAACCGGAGGGGGTTGAAGGCAAAGACGCTCTTGATTGGCTGCTTGAGAGAAAGAAGATTCTCGGAAGTGTAGAGCGGGACAATTATCACGAAAGGGGAAGAGGTCGAACCGAGTGGGATGAGGTTGGTAGAGCGCATGTGTACCTCCACAAAGACGCTGATGCGACTACTGCCGTGCATGAACTCTGGCACGCATTTCTCCCTTTATTGAGCGAAGAAGACCTTCGCGCCTTGAATACGATCAAGGGAAAGACAAAGGCAATATGGGACGGGAAAAGCAGGGCCGATTTAACCGGGAAAGCCTTCGACGAATTCAGCGAGAGAGCCCTTGGGGGAATAGAAAAATACTATCGTGACGAGGAGCCCAGTGACTTCTCAGCCGAAACCGGAAAGGTTCTCGCAAAGCTGAAAGAGATGTTCCAGCAGGTCTACAAGAAGTGGCGTGAAGACCCGTTACGTCCATTTCGATTGACAGAAAAATCAAAAGAGACTCTGGACCGCATCTTCCATGTAGAGGGAGTGGAGCGTGTTACGGGCATAGATCGAGCGGACGAGTTCCGCACCGAAGCCGAAGCGGCTGAAAAAGCCAAGAAGAGGATCAAGAAGCCTTCGGAGGCCGCAGACCCCATCATAGAAATCGCAAAAGATTATGGGGTGTCTGGTAAGCCTGAGAAGTCTGTATCCGGCCCCATCGAAGACATGGAAGGAGTGCCGATTCGTGTTGAGAAAAGCACAGCATTTGTCCTTGACTCCTATGATGCCGCTGTAGCGTTGTATGATGCCGTAGCCAAGAGGATAGTAGAGAAAACGGAAAAGAGAACCGATGGCGTTGACATAGTACGGATGAAGGGCGGCAAGTACGCTGTTCGGGTTAATGGCGGTCCCTTGTATCAGGAATTGCCGTCTGAGTCTCGGGGAGAGATGGGAGCCCGCCTGAAGAATCTGAAGAAGGATCTCGCCGCTCTACCGCGCAACAAAATTCTCGACAAGCAGTTTTTGCAGATGCAAGTCGAAGACCTTGAAAACCGTATTCGGGCGGAATATGGAACGGAAGAACGTGAACCGAAGACCAGTCCTGAGTTAGCGCATAAGGTGATGGAGGAAAGAAAAAATGAGAGAGCCAACCGAGTACGAGAAGGAACTCATGAGGCTGCTGGAATTCAAAGACCTCCAACAGTTGACAGAGTTTCTGGCAAAGCCGAGTTGGGGATGCCACGACATGACGGAGCCAGCGGAAGTTCCTCCATACGAGGACTCGGTGTAGATCGCGTCGAAGCAATCAGTATGCTGCCGTTGAGGGAGACGAACGATCCAGTTGTCGGCAAGACGGCGGATGATGCTCCAGATACGGAAGAATCATGGAAGAAGCGGCTTACCACGGCAGGGATGTCGGAAGAGTCCCCGTTGCCGATCTGGTCGCTTACCCCGCGGACGGCAAGGATTCTTGACGACGACAAATTCCCCGGCCAAAGCCCAACGGTACAGATTGCCATGTCTGCCCTTCAGCGCGGGGATGGGGCGGTTGTTGGCAGCGCAACAGGAACAGGCAAGACTTGGACGGCAATGGCGATTGTCAGCGAGTTTGGAAGGGAACGCGAGGCCGGCGACAAGCCGTTGACGCTCTACATGACCCGCAACCGTCCACTGCTGGAAAAGACCGCAGACGAACCGGCAAAATCATTTGGTATCGACCTCATCCTTGACACTCCAAAATTTGGAATCAAGAACGGGACGTATGGAGTGAGTTATCAGGCGGCTCTCAGAAACCCCGTGTACCAGAACATCAAGTGGAATTTGTTTGTTGCGGACGAGGTGGACGCGGCAAGGAACTGGTTCAAAAAATCCGAAAATAAAAAGGGGATGAGCCAGGGACAAATGCTGATGGCGATTATGCAGAACTCCCAAAAGGAGTTTACATGAGCGCAACCCCGTTCCATGCTCCGATGGAGCTTGGATACCTAGAAAAGTTAGGACTCTGGCCGAAAGGCGGGTTTGAAGATTGGCTGAAACGAAACTGGAAAACCTATTACAAAGATAAGACGCTAGTTGCCGAACTCGAATCCTGCAAAGCAGGCAAAATTCCGTCAGCAATTGATTAAGCGTGGTCAGATGGTGACGCAGGCCGTTTCCTATGAGGGGTTTAACGCTCATTTCGGATTTGTGCCGATGACGAACGCTATGAAACACGGCCTTGACGCAATATCTGGATTGATGGAGAGGGCGTGGTCGAGAACAAAACTGGCTGGAGGGTTATCTCCAAAAAGTATTTCAGCATACGAAGCGCAGTTCACGAAGGCGTTTCTTGAACGAGAAATGATTCCACACGCCATCGAACTTGCAAAAAAAGGATTAGACCAAGGGTACAGCGTAATCATTGCGTCTCCGACTACCGATGAAAGACCTTTTAGGAGAGAAAGGAATGGAGAGCCGACCGCATTTCAGCAGATGGACGATTCGATGAATGGTCAGTTTAGCCGGTTGCTTCCAAGGATTCCGAATGTCTTTGATGCTTTACAAGAAGAATTTGGAGACAAGATCGGAAACTACAGTGGCATCGGTCAGTCTGAGTCGGGGCGAGAAAAGGTAAGGAAAGAATTTCAAGACGGAACTCGTTCAATGGTTTACATGAGCATCCCGGCAGGAGGAATTGGGAGTGACTGGCAAGACATAAAAGGCGATAAGCCTAGAATGATGTTTGTTTTGGGACCGCCTTATTCGGGGGTATTGCTTAGATCAAACGTTAGGCAGGACGTGGAGGTTCGGAACCAAATCTGATGTTCATGTGATTTTCCTTGGGACTGATGCGGCTCCTCAAGTCAGAGTGATGAAGGAACTTGTTGCTCCGAGGTTGCGTTCTCTACGAGCGGCCGTCCACGGCATAAAGGACTCTCTTGCTACGGCAATGGAAAACTACAGCGACGTGGAGAGGACACGGGCCGAGCAGGACACAATGAATTTTGCGATTGGAAACGAAATCGAGGTTAAGGCCGCAGACTTTGGCGTTCGTCACTCTGGAAGAGTGGTTGGGATCGACAGTTGGGATGCAATTCAGATTCCGCCGGCAACGGAAGCAATGAATAAGGGGATGAGAATAGGAGAACAAGCCGGGGCGGACTGGACAAATCTTTATCAGGACAAAGAGAAAGCCTTCAACCCGCCTCCGAAGAACGTGAAAGCGGAAAAGGCTATCAAGTATTGTGCCACCGGCCAGCACGATATGGAATGCACCCCGCTGGCTGATGGCCTGTTGTGCGGCCGCAAGATAGCCCGCAACGTCGCTTGTTCCAGTTCGGCGGTTGTGCTATAGCTGTGCCAGCGGCATTGTTGTGCGGCGCATGGTTTTGGATGGTTGAGGTCATCTTGTTTGGTTCCTTTTCAGTAATTTGTTTTGTCTATGTTGTCGGATGCACGGTATCATTATGCAATAAATGAAGCTACCGATTGCGCAGTTAATTACTGTTTTCAAAAAGGGGGATGTTATGAGATTAGCGATGATAGGGCTGGGCAAGATGGGTGGCAACATGGTTCGCAGGTTGTGCCGGGGCGGCATCGAGGTGGTGGGGTATGACCGTGCCACCGAGGTGGTCGCGCAATTGCTCAAGAGGAGGGCATGATTGCCGCCACTTCGGTGGAAGATGCGGTTACAAAATTATCCGGCCCGCGCGTGGTGTGGCTGATGCTGCCGAGCGGCGATCCGACCGAGCAGCAAATTCGCGCGCTGGCGCCGATGCTGGCGAAAGGCGATGTCATCGTGGACGGCGGCAATTCAAATTATCACGACAGCCAGCGGCGCGGTGCATGGCTGGCGGAGCAGGGCATCGGCTTCATGGATTCCGGCACTTCCGGCGGAATATGGGGGCTGGAGAACGGTTATTGCCTGATGGTCGGCGGCACGCCGGAAGTGGCGCAAATCATGGCTCCCATCCTCAAGGTTCTGGCACCTTCCGCAGAGCGCGGCTGGGCGCATGTGGGGCCGGTCGGTTCGGGGCATTTTACCAAGATGATCCACAACGGTATCGAGTACGGCATGATGCAGTCCTTTGCCGAAGGGTTGGAGTTGCTGCGCGGTAAAGAGGAATTCGAGCTCGACTTGGCGCAGATAACCGAGTTGTGGCGGCATAGTTCGGTGGTGCGTAGTTGGCTGCTCGACCTCACCGCTGAAGCGTTGAAGCACGATCAGGAGTTGGCGCAAGTGGCACCGTATGTGCCGGACTCCGGCGAAGGTCGCTGGACGGTGGTGGAGGCTATCGATCAAGGGGTCGCGGCCCCCGTTCTTACGCTGGCGTTGCAGATGCGCTTTACCAGCCAAAATGAAACCGGTTACGGTTACCGCTTGTTATCCACCATGCGCAATGCCTTCGGCGGGCACGCCGTCAAACATACCACGAACGGATAATCATGAAAGTCATGGAACATAGTACGCTGGTCATCTTCGGCGCAGCCGGAAACCTGAGCCGGCTCAAACTGATTCCGTCGCTGTTTCGTCTGGAGCTGGTCAAACGGTTGCCGGAGCGCGTAGCCATTGTCGGTTGCAGCATCGAGTTGCGGCAGCGCGAGGAATGGATCACCGAAATCGTCAAGATGCTGGAGCCAGTCTATCCGGAGGGTATAGATAAATCGGCGTTGGAACGTTTTTGCGCCCGCATGCACTACCATGCCATTTTGCCGGGAGACGATGCGGCCTACCAGAATTTGGGGCGGATGATGGAAGAGGTGGGGTTGCCTCCCAACATAGTGTTCTACATGTCGGTTAGCCCGGCTGCGTTCCCGGAAATCGTGGACAGGCTGGGTAAAGTGGGTTTGCTCAAGCAGACGCATGGCTGGCGTCGAGTGGTGATCGAAAAACCCTTCGGTTATGACCTTCTGAGCGCGCAGACCCTGCAAAGCAGTTTATACAAGCATTTGAATGAACCGCAGATATATCGCATCGACCATTACCTCGGCAAGGGAACAGTGCAGAACGTGATGGTATTTCGCTTCGCCAATCTGCTGCTGGAGCCGCTATGGAACCACCATTACATCGACCATGTGCAAATCACCCAATCGGAAACGCTGGGTATCGGGGGCCGCGCCGGTTACTACGAAGGAGCCGGTGCGCTGCGCGACATGATTCAGAGTCATTTGTTGCAACTGCTTGCTCTGGTGGCCATGGAGCCGCCTTTGACTATCTCTGCCGAGCACCTGCGTGACGAGAAAGTGAAAGTGCTGAAAGCGATACGGCCGATCACGCAAAATTCGGTGCATGCTCATGCCTTCCGCGCCCAATACACCAGCGGCACCATCAATGGCAAAACGGTTCCGGGCTATCTGGAAGAAGTCGGCGTATCCCCGGACAGCACGACCGAAACTTATGCGGCGCTGAAATTGTTTGTTGATAATTGGCGCTGGGCGGGCGTGCCGTTCTACCTGCGCACCGGCAAGCGTTTGGCGGAAGGCAGCTCGGCAATCTGCATCCGCTTTAAAACGCCGCCGCAGGATTTGATGCGCCGCACGCGCCAAGGGCCGCCGCCGCCAAACTGGATCATGCTGGGCATTCAACCCGACGATTGCATGAAAATAGAAATGCAGGTCAAGGTGCCGGGACTGGATTTGCACACCCGCTCGCTCAGTCTGGACGCCACTTACCGCAAGGATAACGACGAAGATTTTGACGCTTACGCCGGTCTGTTGCTGGACGTGTTGCAAGGCGACCCTTCGCTGTTCCTGCGTATAGACGAAGTGGAAGCCGCATGGCGCGTGGTGGATCCCATCCTCAAGGTTTGGGCGATGGAGCGCGACTTCATCAGCGGTTATCAGGCAGGCAGTTGGGGGCCGCGCGGCACCTACCGTTTATTCGACCGTGATGACCAGTTCTGGCGGCATTCATTGAATCTGGATGGTGCCAATCTGGAGCCTTATTGATTCTGGTTCGGCTGTTGGCATTATGGATTACTAGGTTTAACCGCAGCATGATGGGGTTGTGTATACTTCGCACCCACAGTAATGGATAATTTTGGATGAGAATGATTGGATTTTTTGCAGGGGCGTTCGGGCAGCTTACTTGGCTAACGCGGGTATTGCTTTGCGGCGCACTGTTTTTTTCGCCCATGGGCATGGGGGCGCAGGAAGAAAAGGTTTCACTCAACTTCGTGAATGCCGATATCGATGAGGTGGTGAAGGCGGTATCGCATATTACCGGACGCAATTTTCTGATCGATCCGCGCGTGAAAGGGACAATCAATATCGTTTCGTCAACGCCGATCCCTTCTTCGTTGGCATACGACGTTTTGCTATCGGCACTGCGTTTGCAGGGTTTCGCGTCGGTGGAATCGGGAGGCGTGACCAAGGTGATGCCGGAGGCGGATGCCAAACTGTACGTCGGGGCATCGGGCGACACGCATGGTTCGGGCGACAAGCTGGTGACACGGGTGTATGTGTTGAAGTATGAGTCGGCGACGCAAATGGTTCCTATCTTGCGTCCGCTGATTGCTCCCAATAACATTGTGACCGCCTATCCCAACAGCAACGCGCTGGTGGTGACGGATTATGCGAGCAACCTGAAACGCATCGAGCAGATTGTGGAGTCGATCGATCAGCCGAGTGCGGAAACGCCCATTGTCATCCCGGTCAAGCTGGTTTCCGCCGTGGAATTGGCGCAAACGATCAATCGCCTGATGCAGGATGGGGGCACTGCTGCACCCGGCGGCGGCACGGATATCAGCCAGCGTTTCGTGTTGACCACAGATACCCGCACCAACAGTTTGTTGCTGCGCACCGACAATCCGGCGAAGGTAGCACGCGTGCGCGAACTGGTGGAAAAACTCGATATCGAGACGGCTACGCCTGGGAATATGCATGTTATTTACCTGAAAAATGCCGAGGCGACCAAGGTGGCGCAGACTTTGCGCGCGGTGATGTCAGGCGATACTTCGACACCTGTCGCAACTCCTGCGACAGGCGGTGCTACAGCCGCGCCGACGGGGGGAGGAATTGTGCAGGCCGATGTGGCGTCGAACGCGCTGATCATCACCGCACCCACCGCGATCTACAACAATTTGCGCGAGGTGGTGGAGAAGCTGGATGTGCGCCGGGCGCAGGTATACGTCGAGGCGCTGATCGTAGAAGTGCAGGCAGACAAGGCGGCGCAATTCGGCATCCAATGGCAGGCCTTGGGAGGCGTCAATGGTTCGGGTAGGCAGGTGATCGGCGGGACGAATTTCGGCACCACCGGGAACATCATCAGTGCGGCAACCAGCCTCAGCAGTTTGGGGCAAGGACTGAATATCGGCATCGCCAACGGAACCATCACGCTTCCCGGTTCAACGACTCCGATACTCAATCTGGGGATGCTGGCGAGCGCACTGGAAACCGATACCAAATCGAATATTCTTTCCACGCCCAACCTTCTCACGCTCGACAACGAGGAAGCAAAAATCATCGTCGGCCAGAACGTGCCGTTCATCACCGGCAGCTATGCGCAAACGGGCACCACCGCCACGGCGACACCATTCCAGACTATCGAGCGCAAGGACGTGGGGTTGACTCTGCGCATCAAGCCGCAGGTTTCGGAAGGCGGCACGATCAAGTTGCAAATATATCAGGAAGTGTCCAGTGTGGATGCGACCACGCTCACCAATTCTGCCGGGGTGACCACCAATAAACGCTCGCTGGAATCCATGGTGCTGGTGAACGATGGGCAGATCATCGTGCTGGGCGGATTGATTCAGGATTCGGTCAGCGACACTAAAAGCAAAGTGCCGCTGCTGGGAGATATTCCCTGGCTGGGAAGTTTATTTCGCAATGACTCGCGGACACACACCAAGACGGACTTGATGGTGTTCCTGCGGCCTTACATTTTGCGTTCCGAGCAGGATTCGAAAGGGTTGACGCAGAATCGCTACGAATATTTGCGCGGGGCACAGCAGCAGAGCCAGATGTCGGCCAGCCCTTTGTTGCCGAATATGCCTGCACCCATGGTTCCGCAGCTCGAATTGAAGCAGCCATTGCCGTCGCCTGCGTTGCCTGCTGCCGTACAGCCTTAAATTTCGCCATGGATCAGAATCTGGCTCCCGTTGCTGACCGGCAAGTTTCCAGGAAAATTCCCTATCCTTTCGCCAAGGCCAAAGGCGTGTTGTTGACTCATTACACGGACGATGGCGCGGAAGTGCAGGTGCGCGCGGATGCTGCGGCAGAGGCCTTGGCCGAAGTGCGGCGCGTGCTGGGGGTGCCGTTGCACGCCACCATGTTGCAGCCGGAAGCTTTCGATCAGGCGCTGGCGGCCGCGTATGCCCAGGCGGAAGGGGGCGCGGCGGCGATGGTCGGGGATGTCGAGCAGGACATGGATCTGTCGCAACTGATACATGATTTGCCGCAGACCGAAGATTTGCTGGATGCGGAAAACGACGCGCCGGTGATACGCATGATCAACGCCTTGCTGACTCAGGCGGTGCGGGAAAATGCTTCCGACATCCACATCGAGCCGTTCGAGACGCGTTCGGTGGTGCGCTTCCGCGTGGACGGCACGTTGAAAGATGTGGTCGAGCCGCATCGCGTATTGCATGCGGCGATGGTGTCGCGCATCAAGATCATGGCGGAACTGGACATTGCGGAAAAACGTCTGCCGCAGGACGGGCGCATCACCTTGCGTCTGGCCGGTCGTCCGGTGGATGTGCGGGTGTCCACCTTGCCGACCGGACACGGCGAACGCGCGGTGTTGCGCCTGCTCGACAAGGATGCCGGGCGGCTCGATCTGTCGCGTTTGGGCATGGAAGGCGCGACGCTGGCCGCAGTGGATGAAATGATGGGCCAGCCGCACGGAATCGTGCTGGTAACCGGCCCGACCGGCTCCGGCAAGACCACGACGTTGTATGCGGCGCTGTCGCGTATTGATGCGACGGTGACCAATGTGCTGACGGTGGAAGACCCCATCGAATACGACCTTGACGGCATCGGCCAGACGCAGGTGAATCCACGTATCGACATGAGTTTCGCGAGGGCGTTGCGCGCGATCCTGCGGCAAGACCCGGATGTGATCATGATCGGTGAAATCCGCGATCTGGAAACCGCGCAGATTGCGGTTCAAGCGAGTTTGACCGGGCACTTGGTGCTGGCGACTTTGCATACCAACGACACGGTAAGTTCGGTGACGCGGCTGACCGACATGGGGGTGGAACCTTTTCTGCTGTCTTCGAGCCTGCTCGGCGTGCTGGCTCAGCGGCTGGTGCGCTGTCTGTGTACCGATTGTCGCGAAAGCTATGTGCCGGTCGAGAACGAGCTGGCCCTGCTGGAAGGTGTCCGCCCGCAGCAGCTCTACCGTCCGGTTGGTTGCGTCGCCTGCGGCAACAGCGGCTACCGCAAACGCACCGGGATTTATGAATTTTTGCGGGTGGACGACGGCTTGCGCCGGCTGATACATGACCGCGTGGCGGAGCAGTCTTTGCGTGAATACGCCGTGCAGCACGGGATGCACGGCCTGCGCCAGGACGGGATACGCCTGGTGGTTGACGGCGTGACCTCGCTGGAAGAGTTGTTGCGCGTGACGCGCGATTAATTAGTTATGGCCGCTTTTCGCTACGAAGCATTGGATAACACAGGCAACGTCTGCCACGGGGTAATCGAGGCGGATGTCTTGCGTCAGGCGCGCCTGCGCCTGCGCGAGCAGGGTTTGATGGTGGTCGCGGTTAACCCCGTTTCGGACGAATCGGTGGAAAAAGGCGAAGGCCGGCGCTGGGGTTTTCGCAGCGGAATTTCGTCCGCGCAACTCAGCTTATTGACCCGCCAACTGGCGACCTTGCTGGAAGCGGGTTTGACCATAGAGCAGGCGTTCAGCGCGCTGATCGCGCAAACAAAAAATGAGGCGGTGCGCCAGGTGCTGGCCGGGGTGCGCGCGGAATTGCTGGAAGGGCATACGCTGGCGCAGGCAATGGGGCGCTACGGGCGCGTATTTCCGGATATTTATCAGGCGCTGGTCAAAGCGGGCGAGGCGTCGGGTGAATTAGGTCATGTCATGCTGCGTCTTGCCGATTACACCGAATCGCGGCAGGCTTTGCGGCAGAAAGTCGGGCTGGCCTTCGTCTATCCCGCCATCGTCACGCTGGTGGCGCTGCTGGTGGTCACGGGGTTGCTGATCTACGTCGTGCCGCAGGTGGTGGGGGTGTTCCAGCAGTCGCACCAATCCCTGCCGTTGTTGACGCGTCTGCTGATAGCCCTGAGTTCCTTGTTGCAGGCATCATGGTATTACCTGCTCGGCGCGTTGGTGGGGGTGGGGTTCGGTGTGCATGCCTTGTTGCGCCGCGAAGAACTCCGTTTTCGCTGGCACAGTTTGTTATTGCGCATGCCGGTAGTCGGCAGTCTGGTAAGTGGCATCAATACGGCGCGCATGGCCAGCACGCTGGCTATTTTGACCGGTAGCGGCGTGCCGTTGCTGGTTTCATTGCAGGCCGCAGCAGGTGTGGTGGGAAACCTGCCGATGCGCCGTGCGCTGGAAGAGGCTGCCAGAAAAGTGCGCGAAGGTGCGGGACTCAGTCGCGCGCTGGACGTTTCCGGCTTGTTTCCCCCCATCTTGATCCACCTGATTGCGAGCGGCGAGGCCAGCGGCAGGCTGGATGCAATGCTGGAACGCGCGGCGACACAGCAAGAACAGGAGGTTGGGAGTTATACCTCGGTATTAACCTCTTTGCTCGAACCCTTGCTCATATTGGTGATGGGGGGCGTCGTGCTGATCATCGTGCTGGCCATCCTGATGCCTATCATCGAAATGAACCAGATGGTGAAATAGTGGTGTGTTTTCTCCCATCATCATAGGACAAACACTGATGGGAAATTACCAGTTTTTCTCTATGTATTTTGGATGTAACTCCGATGTATTGATCCCGCCAAATATCGTTAAATAGCCACCATTCAGAAATAGATGTGTTGAGCAATATATTTAAGCGGGGGCTGTCATTATGGTGTGTACGCATTGGAAAGTGGATCAATTGTCCGGTGATTTTCCCAAAAGCACAGGTGATGCTTTCAAGACGAATGGATGCAACATGAGCGAACCGAAAGCCGAAACTTTCAAACACTTCATGGGGACATTCTTACTTCGGCGCAACCATTATTTTAGCGGGGCAGGTCATCTGTTTTCTTCCGATGCCGGGTCGGTGCGGGTAGAAATATAGCCACGTTCTTTCATTGTCTTCCCCATCTTTGCGCAAATCTCTCCGACGCGACGCAAAGATCCTAGCCCCGCGAGTTCCGTGGGGCTTTTTTTTAATTCGTATATTTTTCCGCAGATCATTGTCCGCAGTTGAAACACCCCCTATAATTCAGCCGCTTTAGTTTTTATGTGGACAGGTGATGAATGCCTTTGTTCAGTCATCCTGATTAACGACCCAATTTATTCGGCCCAATGCGTATTCTGCTCAGCAACGACGATGGTTATTTTTCACCCGGCTTGGTATGTCTTGCCGAAGCTATTTCCGCCATCGCCGATGTCGTGGTGGTGGCACCTGAGCGGGATCGGAGCGGTGCGAGCAATTCGCTGACGCTGGATCGACCGCTCAATCTGCGCCGCGCTGCCAGCGGTTTTTATTATGTGAACGGTACGCCGACCGACTGCGTACACTTGGCGGTGACCGGCATGCTGGACACACAGCCCGATATGGTGATTTCCGGCATCAACTCCGGTGCCAACATGGGCGACGATACGATTTATTCCGGCACGGTGGCGGCGGCTACCGAAGGGTTTTTACTGGGTATCCCCTCCATTGCCGTATCGCTGGCTGGCAGGGAACTGGCGCATTACGCCACGGCGGCGCGCGTGGCGGCGGATCTGGTTCTGCGTTTTGAAAAGAACACCCACACCCATCCCTGGTTATTGAACGTCAATGTGCCGGACATTCCCTATGAGCAATTGCAAGGCATGGATGTGACCCGTCTGGGCAAAAGGCACAAAGCCGAGCCGGTAGTGAAAGCTTCCAACCCGCATGGCGAGACCGTATATTGGGTCGGGGCGGCGGGCAAAGCGCAGGATGCGGGCGAGGGCTCGGATTTTTATGCGATAGCCCATCAACGCGTGTCGGTCACGCCGTTGCAAATAGACTTGACGCAATATAACCAGCTCGACGCGGTGCGCGGATGGCTAAATGGCGGTGCCGCATGAACACAAAGCGTCACACCGGTATCGGCATGACCTCGCAGCGCACGCGCAACCGCCTGATCGAACGGCTGCGCTCTGAAGGTATACAGGACGAAGTGGTGTTGGCGGCGATGAACGCCGTGCCGCGCCACATTTTTGTGGACGAGGCGCTGGCCAGCCGCGCCTATGATGATGTGTCGTTGCCGTTGGGCTTCGGTCAGACTATTTCGCAGCCCTACATCGTGGCGCGCATGATTGAAATCCTGCGCAACGGCATGCCGCTCAACCGCGTGCTGGAAATCGGTACCGGCTGCGGCTATCAGGCGGCGGTGCTGGCTGAGGTGGCAAAGGAAGTGTATTCGGTGGAGCGCGTTCAACCGCTGTTTGAGCGTGCGACGGGTTACCTGAAGGAATTGCATGCGCGCAACGTGACGCTGCGCTACGCAGATGGCAATATGGGGTTGCCCGATGTCGCGCCGTTCGATGGCATCATCATGGCCGCCGCCGCGACCCATGTCCCACGGCCGCTGCTGGAACAACTTGCCATGGGGGGGAGAATGGTGCTGCCTTTGGGGGCGCAGGAGCAATACTTGTGCTTGATTGAGCGCAATGCACAGGGCTACCGCGAAACCCGCCTTGAGGCGGTCAAATTTGTGCCACTATTGATGGGGAAAGCATGACAACACGCATTTTGAATGGGCTGAGTGCTGCGCTGGTCACGGTTGTGCTGGCAGGTTGCGCATCGGGTGGCGTGCCTGCCCCGGTGTCGGATGCGGATCATGGCGCAAGCGATAAAAAGCCTGCGGTGAAGAATGTGGCGACGGCCGCGACCGATACTCATGTCAAGAAATCCGTGCCACCCGAAAAGGACTCGCACTCGCCGACTTACGTGGTACAGAAGGGCGATACGCTGTATGGCATCGCCTTTAACCACGAACTCGATTATCACGAAATCGCCGAGCTCAACAACATTCAGGATCCCTACGTAATCCATGAAAATCAGGAGCTTAGCCTGCCCACGAGCAGCCCGGTGGCGGATAAGCCCAAGACTAAAGCAGTGGAAATCAAGCCTCCTGTAATTCCCGTTGCTCCGATAATCCCCATCAAAGACCAGCCCAAAGTCGCGATGCTGCCTTACTCGGATCAGGCGGTGGCCGAGATTCAGAAAATGCAGGAGGTGCCGCATAAACCCGAACCGGTGGCGGTGGCAAAAGTGGAGCCAAAACCTGAACCCAAACCCGAGCCCAAGCCGGAAGCGGCGGCAGGCAGTGCCATGGCTGATGAGGCGTTGGACTGGGGCATGCCTACCACCGGCAAAGTGATCGGCGAATTTTCCGAGAGCGCGAACCGCAAGGGAGTGGATATTTCGGGCAAGCAGGGCCAGGCCGTGCTGGCGAGTGCCGCAGGCAAAGTGGTGTACAGCGGCAGCGGCCTGCGCGGCTACGGCAAGCTGATCATCATCAAGCACAATAATATCTACCTGAGCGCCTACGCCAATAATGATCAGGTGCTGGTGAAAGAAGGGCAGAGCGTGACCAAGGGACAGAAAATTGCCGAGATGGGCAGTACCGATTCCGACCAGGTCAAGCTGCACTTTGAGATACGCAAATTCGGCAAGCCGGTTGATCCGGCCAAGTATCTGCTGTTTAGTAAATCTTGAAAATTGGACAAGGAGAGCAATTTTGCAGAACAATTCCTTGACCCCAGAAAAATTGCAGTCTGCAGTGGATCGTATCGTCGCAAACATAGCTTCGCCTGCACGGGTGATTTTATTCGGCTCGCAGGCGCGCGGGGAGGCGGACAAGGATTCTGACCTCGACTTAATGGTCATCGAGTGGGAATTGCCGGATAAGGCGGCAGAGTATCTGCGTTTGAAGGCAGCCATCGGACGCATGGGCGTAGGTGTGGATTTACTGCTTTATTCTGAGGCTGAGTTTGATCGTCGCAGCCAAGTGCCGGGCACGGTTCCGTACTGGGCGAAAATAGAAGGGAAGGTGTTATATGACACCGCAGCGTGAAGAGGCCGAACGCTTCATGCGCCTGGCTCGGCGTGACGAGGCTGCATTCCTCGCGTTGCTGGCTTCTGCAACGGTCGACTTTGCCGTAGCTTGTTTTCATGCCCAGCAGGCAGTCGAAAAAGCGTTGAAAGTCACGTAGCCTGGATGAAGCGTAGCGAAATCCGGGAGCGCCTGTCAGTGTGCGGGAAATGTCGCAACAATTATACGGTGTGCCTTGAATCCCGGATTTCATTGCATTTCATCCGGGCTACGCTGGCTATACGCCCAACAAAAACGTAATGCATCGTGCAAGGCAAGCTTATAGCTGCGCTACTTTTTTCGGCTATTGAACAATGCAGGTGTAAAAAATGATCGAAGGGTTTGCACATGGAATTTGAACAGTTACTGACCCTCTTCAAGGAAACCCACCAGGAGTTGCAGAAGCGGGCTGCGCGGTCGGTGGATGTCAGCCTGGTTATCCGCAACTGGCTCTTCGGCTGGTACATCGTTGAGTTTGAACAAAGGGGCGCAGATCGATCTGATTTGTATGGCAAGCGTTTAATCGAACGACTTGCGGATAACCTGACGGCGCGGATGGGGCGCGGATTTTCTAAACGCTCGCTAGAGCAGTGCCGCCGATTTTATGAATGCTATAAAGAGATTGCGCAGGCACTGCCTGCGCAATCTTTGAATGAGGCTGCCGATAGGCAGGAGATTCGACAGGCACTGGCTGACCAACCTCAAAATGCAACTTCAGTTGTCGGTGTTAATCCGTGGCTAATGATTCTGATCTCAATATAAGCAACCATAACCGCGACAGTGCCGGATTGCGCTATGTGTATCCGGTGGTGTCGCGCCGTGCGGGCGGGGTCTCGGTCGGCATCAATCTCAACATCAATAACGCCTGCAACTGGCGCTGCATCTATTGCCAGGTGCCCGATCTGACGCGAGGTACCGCGCCTCAGGTTGACCTCGCGTTACTGGAGCAGGAGTTGCGCAGTTTTCTGCAAGAGTTGCTGCACGGCGATTTTATGCAGCGGCGCGTGCCGGAAGGCATGCGGCGCATCAACGACATTGCCCTCTCCGGGAATGGCGAACCGACCAGCGCGGAAGAATTCGCGCAGGTGGTCGAACTCGTTGCCAAACTGAAGCAGGAGTTGGCGTTACCTGCCGACATCAAATTGGTTTTAATCACCAACGGCAGCTTGATCTTCCGCGATAACGTGCAGCAAGGTTTGCGTCAGATGGCGCAACTCAACGGCGAGGTCTGGTTCAAACTCGACCGCGCCAGCGAAGCCGGAATGCAGCTCGTCAACGACACCCACGTCAGTATGGTCAAAGTGCGGGAGAATCTTGCCACTGCAATATCCCTTTGTCCGACCTGGCTGCAAACCTGCTGGTTCGCATGGGACGGCGGTGCGCCCGGTGAGCAGGAAGAACATGACTATCTGGAATTTTTAGCCGGTATCCTGCGTGACGATATCAAGCCGCAGGGCGTGTTGCTCTACACGCTGGCGCGTCCCTCGCTGCAACTGGAGGCACCACGCCTGACTGCTCTGAAAGCGCAGCAGATGGAAGCGTTCGCGGCACGTATCCGGGCGTTGGGGCTGGCAGTTAAAGTCAGTTCGTAAACCCCTCCCAGCCTCCCCCGCTTCGGCTAGCTCAGGACAGGCTTGACAGGGGAGGGGCAGCTATCCGGTTCTCCCCATGAGGCGGAGTTGGAGGGAGTTGTTTTTGGTCTAATCGCTTTCTCCCGAATCCACATATTTGCAATAAGTCTCGCGGATAAACAGCGTTGCGATCAATCCTATCGAAGAGAATCCCAGCAGGATGGCGACTCCGACCTGATAATCGCCCAAGCCGAGAGGACTGTTGCCAATTCCGGCGTGGGCGCGGTCGATGGCCCATCCTACGAGCGGCTGCAAGACCGCGGTGCCGAGAAAGCCGCCGATGTTCACCACGCTGGTGGACATGCCGGAAAGCGCGTGCGAGTTAACTTCCTTGGCGCAAGACCAGCTCAAGGTAAAACTCGCCGCGCACAGCCCCATCACAAAAAATAAGGCGTGGCTGCTGACATCGCTCATCGGCATCCCGCCCAGCATGGGCAACCAGCACAGGCAATAGGTCAGCGCCCCAGCGATCATCACCGGCTTGCGTCGCCCGAGGCGATCCGAAAGCCTGCCGATGAAGAATGCGCCCAAGGCGAATCCCGCCAGCAGCAAGGTGGTGTGATGGGTAGCGGCGGCGCGATCCATCCCGTACACATCGCGCAAGAACGGCACCGCCCATAAGCCGCCAAAGGCAAACAACGAGCCAGACAATCCCAGATTCACCCACAAGCCCGGCCAGGTGGCGCGGTTTTTCAGAACGACTTTCAGTCCGTCGTACCAATGCCCGCTGTGCGGCGGATGCGCCGCTTTGCCATCGAGTTCGCGCAGGCTGGGCAAACCGATCTCGCCCGGATTGTTGCGCACCAGCCACCACGCCAACATCGCCAACAGCAACGAAAATCCGCCTACGGTGACGAACACGGTGCGCCATGAAACATAGCTCAACACCCAGGCCAGCGGTGCGGCGGCGAGCAGCGAGCCGGCATTGCCGAGCAACAGGGTCGCGCCTGTCATCGTGGCGAAATGACGATCATGAAACCAGGCCGCATTGAGCTTGAGCAGCGAAATGAAAGTGACCGATACCCCCAACCCGACCAGCAGGCGACCGAGCGATGCCACGGCGAGCGTATCGGCCATGCCGAACAGTAGCGAACCGATGCCCGCGATCACCCCGCCGATGGACGCCACACGGCGCGGCCCCAGCGTATCGACCAAAATGCCGGTGGGAATCTGCATTACCATGTAGACGTAGAAATACGTTGCTGCCAATCCTCCCAATTGCGCCGCATCGGCATGGAAAGTCTGCTGCAGATCGGACGAGATTGCCGCCGGAGCAAAGCGATGAAAGAACGACAACACATACGCCAAACCGACGATGACGAATGCAGTCCAGCGCAGGCGGAAAAGTTGCCTGGTTTGGTGGTTATTCAGCATGCAAGTCGATCACTTAACCGTTTGTCGCGCCATGGACGCAAGCAGTTGTTGAGGGTAGCGGTCTCCGATGTTCAATCACAGAAGATTATCTGTATTGCGCAGACGATTCGCCATGACGCGCATGACATGCAGCGCGAAATTGGGTGTCTGCTGAATGAGAAAATTGAACCTCTTGCGCTCGATGGGCAATAACTTGCAATCGCTTTTGGCGATAACTGTTGCCGAGCGCGTCAGGTCGTCGATCATTGCCATCTCACCAAAGATGGCACCAACCTCGGCTGTCTCCACCACCTTGTGGTGAACGATAATCTCGGCCGTGCCGGACATGAGGACATACATCAAATCTCCCGGCTCGCCAGCTTTGAACAAGGTCTCTCCCGCCGAAAGAGCTTGTAAGTTGGTTTCGTGACGAAACAACTCTGCCATATTCATATTGTCGTCCCCATAATTAAACTCGAAAGTGGGATTCTAGCCGGGAATTCGCAATAAAGCACATTTGCGAGTGATGATTTTTATAAAAGAGCAATCGCAGTCGCTGCAGTTGTTTTATCGATATCCAACCGTATCTCGCAATACTCATTGCTTACTCCGGGAGGGCCGGGATCGTCCGCGCAACTGCAACCGCCCATCACTCCCTTGTAGAATATCCCGGCGGTTACGCGGATGACATCTTTCATTTCGACGACGCTGTTGATCATGACTGTGACAGCTTCATCGGTAACATGGTTACTGCTCGCTAAGCCTTGATGCAGCGGCAGATTGTCGGCGCCTGATTGCGCAATTTCCTGTTTGAGGACAGATTGAAAATCCGGCGTTCCCCAGGCCTGTAATGATTTTTCGAGCCGGATCATGGCGAGCCTTTAGCCAGCGCCTGCAACACCGCTTTGAGCAAAATCCAGCAGCGCCCCACCGATTCGATCTCGACCCGCTCGCCGGGCGCGTGCGCGCCGCGTATATCCGGGCCGAAGGAGATCATGTCCAGATGCGGGTGGCTGGCGGCGAGCAGGCCGCATTCCAGCCCGGCGTGGATGACTTGCAACCCGGCGGGCTGACCGAATTGCGCGGTATAAACCTGCTGGCACAGCGCGAGCAAAGGTGACGCCGGATTCGGCGTCCAGCCCGGATACGCGCCGTCTTTCCATGCGTTCAGACCATAACCGGCAGCATAGGAAACCAGCTTGTCGGCCAGTGCATCGGCGCGTGCGTCGTGCAACGAACGCACCTTGAAGGTGGCCTTGAATGCGCCCTGTTCCAGCGCGAGTACGCCAAGGTTGGCAGAGGTATCGGTTACGCCGGGGAAGGCCTCGCTCATAGCCGAGACACCATTTACGGCGATGTCGAGAAAAGCGAGCAAACGGTCGCGTTCAGCATTGGAAATGGATACATAAGAATTCGGCCCCCTCGCTAGCTCTCCCGCATGCAGTCCGTCAGACTTTTGGCCGGGCACACGGGGGCGGACCGCGAACGAAACATTCGCATCCGCTTCGGCAAACCGCGCCCGCCATGCCTCATGCCGATGCTGCGCCCACTCATCGATCCCCGCCGCTACGGCAACAGGCAGCGCGCACACGGCGTAGGCTTCGCGCGGAATCGCATTGCGCGCCGTGCCACCCTTCATCTCGATCAGACGCACGTCGGTGTGTGCGGACAGATCGCGCAGCGCCTCCGCCAGCAGCTTGATCGCATTGCCGCGCCCGAGATGGATGTCGATGCCGGAGTGACCGCCGCGCAGTCCGGACACATCGAAGCGCAGCAGCGCATAGTTCGGTGGTACAGCCTCCAATATTTCTTCCGTTCGCCCCATAGAGCTTTTGGTCGGGCACCCGCCTGCGCTTGTCGAAGGGAGGATATCCACGCCACGCAATGGTTCGACAAGCTCAGGGCGAACGGAGTTGTATGTATTCCGCACCTCCACATCCACGCCGCCCGCGCAGCCCAGATAGAAATGTCCCCACTCCTCGGTATCCAGATTGATCAGCGTCTTGCCCTGCAACGTACCGGGTGCCAGACCGCGCGCACCGTCCATGCCGGATTCCTCGTTGACGGTGAGCAATACTTCCAGCGGTGGATGAAGCAAATCCGGTTCCTCCAGCGCGGCTAGGGCAAGCGCCACGCCGATGCCATTGTCCGCCCCCAGCGTGGTGTCTTCCGCGATCACCCAGCCATCGCGTACCACCGTGCGGATCGGGTCGCGCTCGAAGTCATGTTGTGTTCCGGCATTGGCCTGACACACCATGTCGAGATGACCTTGCAGGATCACACCGGGCATCGCCGCGCAGCCTTGGCTGGCAGGCTTGTTCAGGATCAGGTTGCCTGCACCATCGACGTGGGCAGTGATGCCGCGCGCCTGCGCCCAAGCGATCAGGTGCTCGCGTAGCGCGGCCTCATGCAGCGAGGAACGGGGTATTGCGCACAACGTGGCGAAGTGAGACCAGACGGAGTGCGGTTGCAGATTTTCGAGAATTGATGGCATGTGAATCAAACCTTATTTCAGAAAAGACGTTGGCTGGAGGTACGGCACGAACACCAGCCTTGCTCATACCTTCCGCACACCCTCGCCGTATTTTGCCACTGTTTTGTCCACCGTCAGCAGCGTCAAACCTTCCACCCTCGCTTGTGCAATGAGGATGCGGTCGAACGGGTCTTTGTGCAAAGGCGGAAGATCGTTCACGGCAACGCTGTGTTCGCTGGTGACGGGTAGTTCTCGATAGCCGTTGACCAGCAGCATGCGCCACAGGCGGCGTGGGTCAACATTGAAATCAGAACGTTCGAGCCCGCTCTTGATGCTGACTTCCCACAAGCTGGCGGAACTGAATACGAGATGATTGGCGGGGTCGAGCAGCAAAGCACGCGTTTTAGCCGACAGGCGCTTGGGCTCGCTTGCCGCCCACAGCAACAGGTGGGTATCGAGCAGCAGGTTCAAACCTTGCGCCCGGAAAACAGATTTTCGATCTCGCTGCTGCCCATCTGATCGAAGTCGTCGGGTACGGAAAACTCACCCTCCATGAAACCGAGGCGGCAGGCTGTTCCTGCCTCCGCCTGATTCAGCGGGATCACCTTGACCATCGGCTTGCCCGCCTTGGCGATGATAAACGCCTCGCCCTGCGCGGCCTGCTCGACCAACTTTGAGAGTTGGGTTTTTGCATCGTGGATATTGACGGTAAGCATGGCGACCTCGAAGTAAACTAATTGCGGTTAGTTTACATTAAACAGGCAGAATGGCAACTCTCCCAGAACAGCATTGGGTCTGTAGCTTAATTATCAGGTTTACCGAATAAATCGTCGAGCGGGTTCTTGGTTGCGAGGGCGCTGCCGGAAACACGCGTAGCGGTGAACTCCTCTTCGATATTGTCGCGATAGAAGCTCCATGCCGCGCCTGAGCTGCTGAGACGGCGCCAGATATCCTCGCCCACGCCGCTGTACTGCAACGTGTTGCCGTTGTCGAGTTGGACTTGCAGCATACGGGCGCGCGCATCGTAGCCAATGGCGCGCAACTTGCCCGAATTGATCTTCTTCATTTCCATAGTGGTGTCCTGAAAGTATTACTTATCCAGCGCATCCGGATTTTTCAGCGACTTCTTCTCTTCCGATGCGAGACGGCGTTCTACTTTTTTTAACATCTTCTGCGGCATACAGGCTTTCGGGACGGATGCCGCGTTCGAGCAGGGTTTTTCGGACAGCTTCATTGTTGGTAACATGCTCGCTGGAAATCGCACCTTCGCTCGTCAGTCGATTTTGCTTGGCGTTGAAAATGGTAATTTCTGCGGCGAAGTCTTTTGCCTTGAGAATAATGGTGGGCGCAAAGTCAGCCAAGGGGCGGCTGTCCGGCACTTTCCATTGCGCCTTCATCGCTTGGGTAGATTTCCCGAAAAGCGCATGATCTCCTTTGCTGCGAATCAGGGCGAAGTCCTGATTACCTCCCGTTTGTTCGTAGATGACCTGAGATAATTCTTTCTCTGTCGTAGTGAGCTTTTTTCGGGCGGAGATTCGTTCTGCTTCCAGCAACCGTTGCTCGATCAGTTCTGCCTGGCGCGTCTGGATGGCGAAATAAGTCTGCGCAAAGGCAATCTCCTGTTTCCTAGGATCACCGTTCTGTGCGACGAGGTAGCAGGCGTATCGGCTGAGCATGATTTCTTCGACTTCGCGCTGTCCGCCTGAACCCAAATCGACCATTTTGTTGACGTCAACAAAATGGTCTGAAATGGCGTGCTGCGAGATTTCGCAGGCGGTCTTTGCCTTGGTGATCACGGCAGTAAAATTCCGCCATTCGGAATAGCCCAACAGATGCTGGAGGTCTCGGGCAAGCCAGAACTCAACTCCGCCATCGGTCTGCTGTGCGTGAGCTTCAAAGCTGTCTGTCAGGGAGTGAATCAGGTCGGTTTTCATTGTGCGACTCCGTAGGTGTTTCACGCTCGCGTAGGGTGTCAATAAGCGAAGCGCATTGCACCGGAACATGCGGCGCAATGCCCGTTGGTTATTGCGCCCTACGCGGGCTACGCGGGCTATTTTGGCTTGCCAACCTTGGCAAGAGATGCGGAAGATTTGCGCGTAACGAATGGCGTTCCGGTTTGCTTGGCCAGTTGGCGAGCATTTTCCGCCGCACGCAACAAGGCTTGCGGGGCATTTTTCAGGCTGGAGTCTTTCAAGTGCGAAACAGGTGCTTTCATTTATTCTGCCCTTCCTCTATCAGAACAGCGGGTATGCCGGAATTATCGTACAGTTGCCAACTATCCACCAGCCGCTTGTATCGCTCGAAATTAGCGATGCCATGCGCGAAGCGGCGACGGATAACATCCTCTGGAACATTATGTCCGCCTTGTTTGACGCGCATCGCCACACGTTCTATCGCCATTTCCACATCCGGCAGCGACAGGAAAGCCAGCTCCACCGAATAACCGAACGAACGCCAGACAGGGATCATTCGTGTATAAGTCAGGCCGGAAAGCGTGGTCTCGAATGCAAAGTTATCGCCACGCTTCGCATGGGCGGCAATCTCTTCGAGCATCAGCCGCCCCGCTTTGAATGCCACCAATTCCGGAGCGAATGGCGACAACCCGGCGGCAATCAAATCGGCGTTCACAAAGATCGGACAGTTCGCCTCGTTGGGCAAGAACTCTCGGGCAAAGGTCGTCTTCCCCGCGCCGTTCGGCCCGGAGATGATGACGATGCGTTGGTTGTTTGCCGAGGAACTCATGATTTCCTTCTAACGAAAAACTATTGCGATACCGATCAACTTAAATTGCAAATGCGATGATGCAAGACCCCGATTTGACCCCGCGATTTAGCTCCTTAAGTTCTGTAGGGTGTCAATAAGCGAAGCGCATTGCACCGGATGTTTAGCTGTTCACATGCGGCGCAATGCCCGTTGGTTATTGCGCCCTACGCGGGCTGATCCCATTAACTTTTTGCTCCTCGTCATGTTGGCTCCACTAGCTATCATGCAAATCCAGATTTGATAACAAATCTACGGCGAGCAGGTACACACCAAGGTAATCATACTGATAAATATGCGGAGAAGTTTTTGATTGCCAATATCGGCCATGTGCAAGCCAATGCCTAAAGTCCAATGCTTTCCCAAACTTGTCTAGGCGTGCTTTATGTTCTGGATGCTCCTCTTTCCATGCGGCCAAAATATCATCCACAAAATTAGCTTTATTGGCCCGCCTTTTATATATTTCCCTCAGTTTTTTCGATAGAGAATCTTTCTTTTTCTCTTGGCATCGCGTGAGATAGTCAACACGAAATCTCGCCTCAATTGCAGCCATAACTTCGAATGAACACATTCTATCAAGCGTGTCTTTTCGGCTTTTTAATTCGTCATCCAAATCACTTTTCGTGTATCCAATAAATCTAGCTGGGAAAGAAACTGTAGCTGTAGCGAAATTAAAAAAGTTATCTAACGATGCGGTACTATCGACATAATATTCTTCAACATCATCAATGGAGCTATGCTCTTGAGAGAATGCTACTTTAGTCATTTACAATTTCCATCAATGCATTAAAAAAATTATTTTCGATGAAATCGTCATACGCTATTCGTGTTGATTCGCGCCGCACTATTTTCCATGTCCAATCCGGAACTCTGGTTTCAACTTTCGGTGCTGGCGGCTTTCCATCAATTGAAACTGTCACAGTGATTTTAGCTCCCTTACTTTCCCTGTCAGCTAGGACAAATTGAACTCTTCCTCGGGGGCCTTCCATATCTATTCGCCCTTTTGTGCCTATCAATAATGTTCCAATAGGCTTTATGGTTACTTGTTGACCCGCAAAATTAATATTCATCGTATTGGCTGCGTAAGAACCAATGTTTTCTTCAACAAAGGAGACTTCGTTGAATTTATAACTTAGTTTATTTTGGTCAGCGTATGGCTTTAACCAAGCTTCTACGGACTTATAAAACTGAACAATAAAATTCAACCACTCTGTTTTTTGAGCCGCCCAGTCAACTTTAATATCTTCTTGTTGATGCTTATTAAGCAAATTTTCAAAGTCTTGCTTGCTCATCTTGAATTCTCCATCCCAGCGTTAAATTAACTATTCGATTCTTTGCATAAAGCGGGGTTAGCGGCTAATCGGCTTATACCGAATCCGCTTCGGTTTCGCGCCTTCTTCACCCAGCCGCTTCCGCTTATCCGCCTCATATTCCTGATAGTTGCCGTCGAAGAAGTTCCACTTGGAATCGCCTTCCGCCGCGAGGATGTGGGTGGCGATGCGGTCGAGGAACCAGCGGTCATGGGAGATGACCATCACGCAGCCGGCGAATTCGAGCAGCGCATCTTCGAGCGCGCGCAGGGTTTCCACGTCGAGGTCGTTGGAGGGTTCGTCGAGCAGCAGCACATTGCCGCCGGCAGATCAGCGTCTGCGCCAGATGCAGACGACCGCGCTCGCCGCCGGAAAGCTGGCCGACGATCTTGGCCTGGTCGCCGCCCTTGAAGTTGAAGCGGCCGATGTAGGCGCGCGCCGGGGTTTCGTATTTGCCGACGGTGAGGATGTCGTTGCCGCCGGAGATGGCGTCGAACACGGTCTTGTCGCTTTCCAGCGAATCGCGCGCCTGATCGACGTGCGCGATCTTGACGGTCTTGCCGATCTTGACTTCGCCGCTGTCCGGCTGTTCCTTGCCGGTGATCATGCGGAACAGGGTGGATTTACCCGCGCCGTTCGGGCCGATGATGCCGACGATGGCGCCGGGCGGCACCTTGAAGCTGAGGTTGTCGATCAGCAGGCGGTCGCCGTAGGCTTTGCTCACATCGTTGAATTCGATGACTTCGTTGCCCAGACGCTCGCCGACCGGGATGAAGATTTCCTGTGTCTCGTTGCGTGCCTGGTGTTCCTGCGAGTTGAGTTCTTCGAAACGCGCGATACGCGCCTTGGATTTTGCCTGGCGTCCTTTCGGATTCTGCCGCACCCATTCCAGTTCCTGCTTCATCGACTTGGCGTGCGCGTCGAGTTGCTTCTGCTCCTGTTGCCAGACGCGCGCCTTTCTGCTCCAGCCAGCTTGAGTAGTTGCCCTTCCACGGGATGCCGTGGCCGCGGTCGAGTTCCAGTATCCATTCGGCGGCGTTGTCGAGGAAGTAGCGATCATGGGTGACGGCGACCACGGTGCCGGGGAAGCGCACCAGGAATTGCTCCAGCCATTCCACCGATTCGGCATCGAGGTGGTTGGTCGGTTCGTCCAGCAGCAGCATGTCGGGTTTTTCCAGCAGCAGCTTGCACAGCGCGACGCGGCGCTTTTCACCGCCGGAAAGATTCTTGATCAGCGCATCCCATTCCGGCAGACGCAATGCATCGGCGGCGATTTCCATCTGGTGTTCGGCATCGCTGCCGGAAGCGGCGATGATGGCTTCGAGGCGCGCCTGCTCGGCGGCGAGCGCATCGAAGTCGGCATTCTCTTCGGCGTAGGCGGCATATACCTCGTCCAGTTTCTTCTGCGCCTGCATCACTTCGCCCAGACCTTGTTCCACTTCCTGACGCACGGTGAACTCGGGATTCAGTTGCGGCTCCTGCGGCAGATAGCCGATCTGGATGTTGGGCAGATGCTGCACTTCGCCGTCGTATTCCTTGTCCACGCCCGCCATGATGCGCAGCACGGTGGATTTGCCGGAACCGTTCAGACCGAGCAGGCCGATCTTCGCGCCGGGGAAAAAGCTCAGCGAAATATCCTTGATGATTTGACGCTTGGGGGGAACGATTTTGCTCACGCGGAGCATCGACATTACATATTGGGCCACGAGGTTAAACCTTTCTGAGGTAAATTATAATCATAAAAGTATACCCGGTTCTGCATGACTGTGAACTTCCTGATAATGAATATTATTTGTCCTTGCTGGATTCCCCTCTGCGCGGAATGACGGTGCTAATTGATCATCCGGGATCAATACAGCTTTATCTTGAGTTGGAAAGAAAGAGCCGCATACAGCCTGTCTTTATAGCCGGGGGTAAAAATAATGTTTGCGCCCATGTTTTTGTGTTCAAAACTGGCTTGCGGTAAAACTGCCGGAAACCAACCGCCATGAAATGCTTTAGGGTAGCCATTGATTAAGCCTGCTACGCCCCCCAAGCGAACAGAACCCAATTCGAGCGGCTGCCAATTCCAGCCAACATAATATGATCTTTTCCAGTCACTGTTATGAAAGCCTCCCGCCTCGACTGAGGTGGTTGTCGAGTAGCGATATTCTCCACCCAGCCCAAAATTGTAATTGTTAAGATTCACATCTTTTTTGAAATGATACGAATAGAAACCGGGGTTGAGCCAAAACTCGCTAATGGGCTTGGGTTCGACGATTGCAAATGACCCGAAGTTTTTTGCAAGAGAAGTTGCGGGAGCTTCAGCGGAAGTCGTGGCAGGATCAGCGGCAGAGGTTGTGGAAATTGAAACCATGCCAATGCAGATCAACGTTACTAATAAATGATGGAATGACATTTTGGGTATGCGGCGAACCATAAATATTTTAGAGCAGGCCGCACTATACCTTATCTGAAGTGCTGTGGCAGTCAGACAACTGTAACCGACGGATAAGGAGATTGTGTATACTTCGTGCCCACGAAATGAGGATATCATGCGGTTGCGTCGGTTATGGACAAGGGCAGAAAGTAAAAAAGGGGCGGCTGATTTGTCGCCTTCTCCCCGCTATTGGCGAATGTTGGGCGCACTGGTGCTGGGCGTCGTGCTTGCCAGATGGAGCTGGGTTCTGTTCGCGCCTCATGCGACGGCGGTTGCAGTGGTACCGGAGCATGGAGCTACGGCAGACGCGGGGCGGCTGTTCGGTGTGGCAGTTTCCAGTGTGGCAGCATCTGGGGGCGGAGCAGCCGGGGGGGGGCCTGCTTCGAATTTTCGGCTGGTTGGAGTGTTTGCCGGGCGGGTAGGTCAACCGGGATTCGCGGTGTTGAAACTTGATGACAAGCATCAGGCAGGGATCGTTGTCGGGCAGAACGTGATTCCCGGAACCAAACTATTGGAGGCTCACCCGGATTATGTATTGCTGGAACATGCCGGCGTGCAGCAGCGGGTGAATCTTGAAGCGAAGGCAGCGAGTGTCCCCAGCGCGGGAGCCACGCCTGTGGCGGGGGCTGCACCGGTGGCGACGGGCAATGAAACGAACAAAGTCAATCATGAATAATTTTATTGCGGGAGACATTGGCGGCACCAAGACACTGCTGCGGATGAGTGCGGGGGACGGAACCCGAACACCGTTGCTGCAGAAATCCTACTCCAGCGCAGATTACGCGGGACTGGCGGAAATACTGGGCGAGTTCCTGCGCGAGGCCGGTGTATCCAACATTGCTGCCGCCTGCTTCGCGTTGGCGGGACCCGTTTCCGGGCGGCAGGTGAAATTGACCAATCTGCCGTGGGAAGTGGATGCGGATGCCTTGGCCGCGCGTTTTGCTATTCCCCGCATTTCTCTCATCAACGATTTTGAGGCCGTAGGGCATGGCATCGCGGCATTGCAAGCGGGCGATTTACTGACCTTGCAGTCCGGCGTGCCTCAAGCACAAGGCGTGCGTGTGGTGGTGGGGGCGGGCACCGGTTTGGGCGTGGCATGGCTCTCGTGGCTGAGTGGGGGGTATGCGGTGCATCCGTCCGAAGGCGGGCATATGGATTTTGCGCCAGCCGATGCAACGCAATATGCGCTGTTGCAGTATTTGCAGCAACGCTATGGACACGTTTCCTATGAGCGCATCGTCTCCGGTCCCGGATTGCTTGCGATTTTCGAATTTCTGCGCGATAGCGGGCAGGGCACTCCGTCATCGCAACTCATAGCGGCGATGGCAGAGGGCGACGGCGCAGCGTCCATAACCCGATTCGCGCAACAGGGCGACGAGCCCATCGCGCAGATGACGGTGGATGTGTTCGTCCGGGTGTATGGTGCCTTTGTCGGTAATCTGGCACTGTTGGCACTCCCGCGCGGCGGCATTTATGTGGCGGGTGGGATTGCAGCTAAAATTGCCGCAATTATGCAGCGCGGCGATTTCATGCGCGCCTTTCTAGGCAAAGGGCGCTATACCGAATTGCTCGCTTCTCTGCCGCTACATATTGTCACTAATCCACAAGTGGGTTTATTGGGGGCCGATCTAATGGCACAATGAGCAATTTACGAGCCAATCTGGAGAACCATCATCAATACCAAGCCTTTTGTTATCAGCAATCCTTCGCCAAGCATTACCGATCTTCCGCCCCTGGGCATGGATGCCGAAAGCATAGTAGAAGATTTTCGCCATTATTTCAGCCACACGCTGGGTCGGGACAAGTTGAATCAGGCGGCTTACTATGTTTATACCTCACTCTCGCTTTCGCTGCGGGACCGTCTGGTGGAGCGCTGGAAGAAGACTCAGTACGCCTATAACGAGCAGGACTGCAAGCGCACCTTTTACTTGTCGCTGGAGTTCCTGATGGGCAGGGCGCTGGGGAATGCCATGCTGAATCTTGAAGTGGAATCATCGACCTCAGATGCGCTGAGAAAGCTGGGTTTGGTGTTGGAGGAAATTATTGATCAGGAGCACGATGCCGGTCTGGGGAATGGCGGCTTGGGACGGCTGGCCGCGTGTTTTCTGGATAGCTGTGCCACCTTGCAGTTGCCGGTGAAAGGCTATGGCCTGCGTTACGAATATGGCATGTTCCGCCAGAAAATTGAAAATGGTTACCAACTGGAAGAGCCCGATCATTGGCTGACCAACGGCAATCCTTGGGAAATTGAACGCCCCGAATTTAGCGTGCGGGTCAAGTTCGGCGGGCAAACCGAGCATTATCACGGATGCTGACGGCATCCATGCGTGCGCACTGGAAATACACCAATGACGTGATGGCTGTGCCTTACGATGTTCCTGTTCCCGGTTACCGCAATGGCACGGTCAACACGCTGCGCTTGTGGAAGTCCACGGCCACGGAAGAGTTCGATCTGAACGAATTCAACGCGGGCAGCTATGCCGATGCGGTTGCCGCCAAGAATGCCGCCGAACACATCACCATGGTGCTTGTATCCCAATGATGCCAGCGAGAACGGAAAAGAATTGCGCCTGCGCCAGCAGTATTTCCTGGCCTCGGCCAGTTTGCAGGATGTGTTGCGCACTTGGGTGAGCAAACACGGCAATGATTTCAGCGGGTTTGCCGACAAGAATTTTTTCCAGTTGAATGACACCCATCCTACCTGCGCGGTGCCGGAGTTGATGCGTTTGCTGATGGACGAACACGGTTTGGGCTGGGATGCGGCCTGGAGCATTACCACCCGGACTGTCGCTTATACCAACCATACTCTGTTGCCGGAGGCACTGGAGCGCTGGTCGGTCAGCATGTTCGGGCGATTGTTGCCGAGGCTGTTGGAGATTATTCACGAGATTAACGCGCGATTCATGGCGGTGGTTGCCCTGCACTGGCCCGGCGATGTCGAGCGGCAACGGCGTATGTCGATTATCGAAGAAGGGTATGAGCGGCATATTCGCATGGCCTATATGGCCGTAGTGGCGAGCGCGTCGGTGAACGGCGTGGCGGAATTGCATTCGCGCTTGTTGCAGCAGCATTTGTTCCATGATTTTTATGAGCTGTGGCCGGAAAAATTCAACAACAAAACCAACGGCGTGACTTCACGCCGCTGGATGGTGTCGAGCAACCCTGCGCATGAGCGATTTGATTACGCGCACCATAGGCAAGGGCTGGATTTCCAATCTGGTCAACCATACGTCCAAAAAAGGATTGGATCACCGACATGTCCTTGCTGAAAGAACTGGTGCCGCATGCCGACAATGCGGCATTCCGCGCGGAGTGGCGTGAAATCAAGCAAGCCAACAAGGCGCGTCTGGCGGAGATGGTGCAACGCGATTGCGGCGTTGCTTTCGACACGAATGCCATGTTTGACGTGCAGGTAAAGCGCATTCATGAGTACAAGCGGCAATTGCTTAATGTGCTGCACGTCATTCACCTGTATGACCGTATCAAGCGCGGTGATACGGCCGACTGGACGCCGCGTTGCGTGCTCATCGGCGGCAAGGCTGCGCCCGGTTACATGATGGCCAAGCGCATCATCAAGCTGGTTAATGCGGTGGGGCAGGTGGTTAACACACGACCCGGCCACGGCGGGTTTGTTGAGATTGGCTTTTCTGCCGAACTATCGGGTATCGGCGATGGAAGTGATTTGTGCCGGAACCGACTTGTCGGAGCAGATTTCCACTGCCGGCAAGGAAGCATCGGGAACCGGCAACATGAAGTTCATGATGAACGGTGCATTGACCATCGGTACGCTGGATGGTGCCAACATCGAGATTCGCGAGGAGGCGGGAGAGGAAAATTTCTTCCTGTTTGGTCTTACTGCCGAGGAAGTGGAGGCAACCAGAGGCCACTACAACCCGGCGCAATTGTCGCTGCGGATGATGACCTGCGCCGGGTGATGCATTTGCTGGAAAGCGGTCACTTCAATTTGTTCGAGCCGGGTATTTTCGATCCGATTATTCACTCCATCTATAGCCCGAACGACCCGTGGCTGACAGCGGCGGATTTCCGCAGCTATGTCAATGCGCAGCAGGAAGTGGCGAGAGCCTACCGTGATACGGAACGCTGGACACGCATGAGCATTATCAACACGGCGACCAGCGGCAAGTTTTCCAGCGACCGCACCATCCTGGATTACAACCGCGACATCTGGCATTTGCCGCAAGTTGCGGCGAAACCGGTTAAGGGGAAATAGGGTAGGTGGGAGAGGCCTCCCGGCCTCGATAATGTTATCGCGGACGGAAGGCCTCGCCCACAAGCAATACATCATTTATGAATGTAAATCGGAAATAATCATGCGAGTGCTATTTGTCACCTCCGAAATCGCCCCATTAATCAAGACCGGCGGGCTCGCCGATGTGAGTGCGGCATTGCCTGCGGCATTGCATGGCATGGGCGTGGATGTGCGTGTGTTGTTGCCGGGTTATCCGCAAGTGTTGAAGGCATTGCCGGATCTGCAATTTGCCGCCCGCTTTGCGGGTTTGCCGGCTTTCCCGATGCGAATTGTTGTCTGGCACTTTGCCGGATGGCGTGCCGCTCTGGGTAATTGACTGTCCCGAAATGTATAGCCGTGGTGGGGGGGCCTATCAGGACGAACATGGCGTCGACTGGTTCGACAACGCGCAACGTTTCGGCCTGCTGTCAAGAATTGCCGCCTTGTTGGGTAGCGCGGATACTCCGCTGGAGTGGAAGCCCGATGTGGTGCATTGCAATGACTGGCAAGCCGGGCTGACCCCGGCCTATCTGCATTTTTTACCCGCCCCTGCGCCCAGCTGTGATGACCGTGCATAATCTCGCATTTCAGGGGGTGTTTCCGCCGCAGCTGGTTGCGGAACTGGGGTTGCCGGAAGCGTGTTTTCAGATGAAGGGCGTGGAGTATTACGGCAGCCTGTCGTTTCTGAAAGCGGGCTTGTATTACGCCGATCATATCACGACGGTGAGCCCGTCATACGCGGAAGAAATTCAGACCGAGGAATTGGGGTTCGGGCTGCAAGGTTTGCTGACTGATCGGCGTGCAGATTTAACCGGCATTCTGAACGGCATTGATCCCCATGAATGGAACCCCGCTGCCGATCCCAATATCGCCCGGCACTATGATGTAAAAAATCTGCACGGCAAGGAAGCCAACAAGCGCGAGTTGCAAAAGCGCATGGGATTGCACGTTGATCCGAAAATTCCCTTGTTCGGATTGGTGAGCCGTTTCACGCAGCAGAAAGGGGCTGGATATGGTGCTCGAAATTGCGCCGCATTTGGTTGCAATGCCTGCGCAACTGGTGCTGCTGGGTACGGGTGACGCGGTCATGCAGCGCACAGCACTGGAACTTTCGCATCAATATTCCGGGCAGATCAGCGCCTACGTTGGTTTCGACGAAGGCTTGTCGCATCTGGTCGAAGCCGGTGCAGACATATTTCTGATGCCATCGCGTTTCGAACCCTGCGGCCTGAATCAAATGTACAGCCAGCGTTATGGTACTCCGCCCGTAGTGCATGCGACCGGCGGCCTGATTGACTCCGTAGTGGACTGCAATGCGGCAGACACTGGCGAATGGCACGGCCAGCGGTTTCGTGTTTGGTAACGGCATGGGTACGCTCGGGCTGTTGGCCGCCGCGCAACGTGCCGTGGCGGCCTACCATGACAAGAAAATCTGGCGGGCATTGCAACGCAATGGCATGAGCAAGGATTTTGGCTGGGACAAAAGCGCTGCTGCATATTGCGATATTTATGAGCGGCTGGTGCGGAAATAAGCAAGGCAAAGACATGCAAACTTTATGGAAAGATGACGAAGCGGCAGCCTGCACCGGCGAGCTCGAACAGCGCGTTTACAGCTCGCGCCTGCTGGGACAAGATAAGACTTTAGTCCTGCACGCCATCCTGCCTTACCCCTATGTGGATCACACGCATGCCGACGCCATCGTCGCCATCGCCAACACGGCGGACGGCGAGGCGAGAATCCGCGAGATTTACGGCGACACCGTGGTCGACACCGGCTTGTGGACGGAAGAAGTGCTGACCGCGCGCGCCAGACACTACGGCCTGAGCGTGGATGAATACAAGAAAAACAATGTCCTCAAGACCGAAGTGACCAGCCGCGACGTGGCGGAACTGGCGGCTGAATTGTGCGGGACATTATTTGCCAAGACTACCGGGGCGCAGATTCCGGTCGATGGCGGGAACGACCGGGTGATTTAAATTCAGAACTTGTGGGAGCGGCCTCCCGGCCGCGATTTTGCATTTCGCGGCCGGGAGGCCGCTCCACAAATGCAAATGGGGGGGGAATGAACAAACAAAATTCCATACTGGGCATCATCGGCGGTAGCGGCGTGTACGACATAGACGGCCTGGCCAACAAGCGCTGGGTATCCGTCTCGTCGCCGTTCGGCGCACCTTCCGACGAACTGCTGTGCGGCGAGTTGAACTGGCAGCAACTGGTGTTTCTGC
This sequence comes from uncultured beta proteobacterium, assembly GCA_963714805.1. Lineage (GTDB taxonomy): Bacteria > Pseudomonadota > Gammaproteobacteria > Burkholderiales > Gallionellaceae > CAIQPV01. Next base: position 38,815 of record CAVQPO010000002.1, read on the forward strand.
CGCGCCACGGGAGCGGGCACAAGATCCCGCCATCCGAGATCAACTTCCGCGCCAACATCGACGTGCTGAAACGCGCCGGGGTCACCGAGGTGATTTCGGTGAGCGCGGTGGGTTCGCTGCGCGAGCAGATGCCCCGCAATAATAGTTTTTAAAATCGTTACACGGAAAAAAAGCAAATGCCTATCAAATCCAGAATCCGCACCGTCCCGCACTATCCCAAGCAGGGCATCCAATTCCGCGACATCACCACCCTGCTCAAAGACCCGGTAGGTCTCCGCGTCACTATAGACGAACTGGCACGCCGCTATGCCGACATGAAAATAGACAAGATCGCGGGCATCGAGGCGCGCGGCTTCATCCTCGGCACGCCGCTGGCCTATGTCCTGGGCAAGGGGTTCATCCCGATCCGCAAGAAAGGCAAGCTGCCGGCCGAAACCATAGGCCACGACTACGAGCTCGAATACGGCACCGACCGCATCGAAATCCACACCGACGCGATTGCGCCGGGCGAAAAGGTGCTGCTGGTGGACGACCTCATCGCCACCGGGGGCACGGCGGAAGCGGCCTGCAAGCTGGTCGAGAAGATGGGCGGCGAAATCGTCGAATGCTGTTTCGTCATAGACTTGCCGGACATCGGCGGAAGGGCGCGGCTGGAGAAACTCGGGCACAAGGTGTTTGCGCTGTGCGAGTTCGAGGGGGATTAAATAATGAAAATCGAAACACTGCGCTGGGCCAACGACAGGCTGGAGATGATAGACCAGCGCATCCTGCCCGCAGCATTTGAATATCTGGCCTACGATTCCGCCGCCTCGGTGGCGGAGGGAATACGCGGCATGGTGGTGCGCGGCGCGCCGGCCATCGGTGTGGCGGCGGCTTACGGGGTAGCGCTGGAGGCGTTGCGGTTATCCGCATACCCTTCGACAAGCTCAGGGCGAACGGAGTGAATTTGAAAAAGGCATGGAAACCGGTTTCGACGTGCTGGCGCAAAGCCGCCCGACGGCGGTGAACCTGTTCTGGGCGCTGAAGCGGATGCGCGGGGTGTGGGAAAGCGTGAAAGGTCAAAGTTATGCCGCCGTGGCACGAACGACTACTGGCCGAGGCACATGAAATCCTCGCCGAAGATATTCGCATCAACCGCGCCATGGGCGCGTTCGGCGCGGAGTTACTGGCGGACGGTGCGCGCGTGTTGACCCATTGCAACGCGGGCGCGCTGGCGACGGCGGGCTGGGGGACGGCGCTCGGCGTGATCCGTTCGGCGGTGGAGAGCGGGCAAGAAAATCTCCGTGATTGCCGACGAGACGCGCCCCTTCCTGCAGGGCGCGCGCCTGACCGCGTGGGAGATGGTGCAGGAGAACATCCCGGTGACGCTGATCACCGACAACATGGCGGGCTTCATGATGGCGCGCGGCGAGGTGGATGCCGTGGTGGTGGGCACCGACCGCGTGGCGTCCAACGGCGACGTGGCGAACAAGATCGGCACTTACATGGTGGCGGTACTGGCGCGTCGCCACAATATCCCGTTCTATGTCGCTTGTCCGCTTTCCACCATAGACATGAGCATCGCCAGCGGCGCCGATATTCCCATCGAGGAACGTTCTGCGGAGGAGGTCAAAGGGTTTCGAGACTACCATTGGGCGGCGGAAGGTGTTTCAGTACGCAATCCCTCATTCGATGTGACTCCGGCCGAACTGGTGACCGCGCTGATTACCGAGAAGGGCGTGGTGCGGCAACCGGATCGGGAAAAATTAACTGCGCTGTTTAAGTAATAATGACTGACAAAAACTCAAACTGCAAGCGAGAAATAATCTAGTCTGGCATGAGGCTCATGTCACGCTTGCCGACCGTATGAAATTTTTCTGCCAAACTCCCGCGACAGTCTGGCTCACCGGCTTGAGTGGCGCGGGTAAGTCCACGCTGGCCTTCGCGCTGGAGAAACATTTGCTGGAGTTGGGGCAGGCGAGCTATGTGCTGGACGGCGACAACGTACGCCACGGGCTGAACCGCAATTTGGGCTTTTCGCACGAAGACCGTACGGAGAATATCCGCCGCATTGCTGAAGTTGCGCGGCTGATGAACGATGCGGGGCTGATCGTCATCACCGCGTTTATCTCGCCTTATCTCGAAGATCGTGAAGTTGCGCGACGTATAATCGGTGTCGAGAAATTTCTGGAGGTGTATGTCAGCACACCATTGAAAGTGTGCGAAGAGCGCGACCCGAAAGGAATCTATAAGCGCGCAAGAGCGGCGACATTCCGGATTTTACTGGAATATCATCGCCCTATGAAGCTCCTGTTAACCCTGTTCTTGCGCTGGATAGCTCGACCATGAACAACGCATCATGTATCGAAGCAGTGCTTGCGCTTCTGGCACCTCGAATCGAGTTGTAGTATGTTTCGCAGTGCCACATTTTGTAACATCTCTCCCCCATATTGTGTGGAAAGGGATAACCTTAAGTTTGGTTGAGTTGTCATGGAAGGTGCGTTATGACTGATGAGATGGAAACCCAAATGAAAATCCTCGCTCTGGCAAAGTGCCTACGCGGATTCGGTATCATCGAATTAAAACAGATATTGTCGATTACATCCAAGTCGTTCTGGAAAAAGGACGAGGATGCCTTTCTGGAGGGCGATACGGGTAGAGATATGTTTATCATCTGCGCCGGTAAAATTTCCATCTGGCGGGAAAATGCCGGGCACAGATTGGAACTTGCCACACTTTCAGCGGGAGAAAGTTTTGGTGAAATGGGTTTGGTCGATGTCGGCAAGCGGAGTGCGGGAGCGCATGCTATGGAGAATACGCTGGCATTGCGCATCAGATATGACAGGCTGCACGAAGTACCAAGCGCCGCAGCTATTCTTTACAAAAACATTGCAAAGGAACTTGCCGGAAGGTTAACTAATGCCAATGACATTATCGTGTTTCAGGCAAAACTTGGTGCGTCATCCGTACCATTGACTGATTCCGTGCCATTGGCTGATTGATGGAGCGTTGCTTCGCTCATCCCTATGGCTTGGTTAAGCTGCAACAAATGCAATGAGCTACGCCACGTAAATCCCTCCAATCCCCTTGGTAGTTGTAAAGAAAATCCGAATAGTAATTGACGGACTCCTCATCCTTTGCTATAGTCTTACTCCTCCTGACGCGGGGTGGAGCAGTCTGGCAGCTCGTCGGGCTCATAACCCGAAGGTCGTAGGTTCAAATCCTGCCCCCGCAACCAAGATAAAAATGTGCTTCTGCTGCTTCAGCAGGAGGTGAGTGTCGCAAGAGGTTTTGAAGTTGAAGCCTCTCTAAAAAATACCGGTTGACGAAGTGTTTTCGATCTGTATAATGCGCCCCTCTCGTTGCCACGGCAACCCAGTTCTTTAAAATTTTACAGACAACCGACGAGTGTGGGTATGTGTGCTTAGGTGTTGAATTACAAAGGCTTAGGTCTTATGTGGTCAACAAACTCAAGACACAAAAGTAGTACTCACACGAAGTTGGAGAAATAGAAATATTAATTCGCTTTGAGTGAGATCAGTTTGCCCGTAAAAGGGT
>CAVQPO010000003.1:0-63498 GCA_963714805.1 uncultured beta proteobacterium
GAATAAGGATAAAGGTTTTTATGAGTACCATCCAGCCGCGCATTTATCTCGCCTCGCAAAGCCCTCGCCGCCGCGAGCTGCTTAAGCAAATCGGGATCAACTTCGATATGTTGTTGCTGCGCAATGATCCGCGCCGCATAGTTGACGTGGATGAAGCGCCGCACGAAAACGAATTGCCTGTCGATTACGTGCAACGCATCAGCCGCAGCAAAGCCGAAGCGGGCTGGAATGCGGCGCTGTTGCGTAACTTGCGCCCCTCCCCGGTGCTGGCGGCCGACACCACCGTGACGTTGAATAACAAAATCTTCGGCAAGCCGCGTGACCGTGAGGACGCGGCAGCAACCCTGCGCGAGTTGTCCGGACAACCCCATCAAGTGTTAAGCGCGGTAGCCATCGCTTTCGGGGAGCGTATCGAAACCCGGCTGAGCGTTACCACCGTAACTTTTGCCGAACTCAGCGAGGAGCGCATTCACCGTTACGTGCTGAGCAACGAAGGTCATGACAAAGCCGGATCTTACGGCATACAGGGACTGGCGGGCGCCTTCGTGCAACGTATCGAAGGCAGTTATACCGGCGTGATGGGGCTGCCCCTGTGTGAAACCGTCGAAATCCTGCACAGCTTCGGACACCCGGTGCCATGAGCGAAGAAATTCTAATCAACGTCACCCCGCAGGAGACCCGTGTCGCAGTGATGCAGCAGGGGGTGGCGCAGGAATTGCACATCGAGCGCGGCAGCCATCTCGGCATCGTCAGCAATGTGTATCTCGGACGCGTGAAGCGGGTGTTGCCGGGCATGCAATCGGCCTTCATCGACATCGGCATGGAACGCTCCGCCTTCCTGCACGTCGCCGACATTTGGGAAAACCGCCACAACGGCGACGCCGCCAAGCCCATCGAAAAAGTGTTGTCCGAGGGACAGAGCCTGCTGGTGCAAGTGGTCAAGGAACCCATCGGCACCAAGGGTGCCAGGCTTTCCACCCAGATCAGCATGGCCGGTCGTCTGGTGGTCTACCTGCCGCAGGAATCGCATATCGGCGTATCACAACGCATCGAGAATGAGTCCGAGCGCGAAGCGTTGCGCACCAGACTGCAACAAGTTCTGCCACCCGATCACAGCGGCGGTTATATCATCCGCACCATGGCGGAAACTGCGTCGGACAAGGAATTGCTTGCCGACACGGAATACCTCAACAAGCTGTGGCGTAACCTGCAAGAGCGTGCGCTGATTTCGCCCGCGCCCTCCCTGCTGTATCAGGAGCTCGATATCAGCCTGCGCGTGTTGCGCGACTTCGTCAACGAGGAAACCGCACGCATTCTGGTAGATTCGCGCGAAACCCATCAGCGCATGACAGCCTTCGCCCAAGACTACATTGCGGGAGCGCTGTCACGGCTGGAGCACTATGCCGGGACGCGCCCGTTATTCGATCTGTACGGTGTGGAAGAGGAAATCGAGCGCGCGCTGTCACGGCGCGTAGATCTGAAATCCGGCGGCTACCTCATCATCGATCAAACCGAGGCGCTGACCACGGTGGACGTCAACACCGGCGGTTTCGTTGGCGGACGTAATTTTGACGACACCATATTCAAGACCAACTTGGAAGCCGCGCAAGTGACCGCGCGCCAGTTGCGCCTGCGCAACCTCGGCGGAATTATTATTTGCGACTTCATCGACATGGAATCGGCGGAACACCGCAACGCCGTACTGGAAGAGTTCAAGAAAGCGCTGGCCAACGACCGCACCCGCATCACCGTGAATGGTTTCTCCGCCTTGGGCCTGGTGGAAATGACGCGCAAGCGCACGCGCGAAAGTTTGGCGCACGTACTGTGCGAATCCTGCCCCACCTGCCAGGGGCGCGGTGAAGTCAAAACTGCACAGACCGTGTGCTACCAAATCCTGCGCGACATCGTGCGCGAAGCGCGCCAATTCAACGCGCGCGAATACCGCATCCTGGCATCGCAACAAGTCATCGATTTGTTTCTGGATGAAGAGTCGCAAAACCTCGCGCAACTCTCCGACTTCATCGGCAAACCGGTATCGTTGCAGGTGGAGACGCTTTATAACCAGGAGCAGTATGATGTGATTTTGATGTAGGAGATTCTATGCGGTAATCTCATACGGCGCTTGTATTTTTCGATGGGGATAATCATGAATATAAAGAAGTTTACGGCATTATGTGGCCGTTGCAATTTATTATTATAATCAATATATTATGATGTTCCAACAAACTACGCTCAACTCATTAAACTATCTTAATGCTACCGAGTCAGTCTTGAAAGCGCGATTAATTCCTTACGCCTTTTTTCAATTGCATTTGAAACGGATGTTACTTTTGGAAGTCGGACAAAGACACTTTCCAACGCAGGTTTAGTCAGTGTTGCAGACCCCTCCTTGTTTGATGCCAGTCGTTTAAGTGTCGATTCTGCTAATTGAGCAAAACACCAAAGACTCGTAGCTGCATTTTTGGGCTTGAGTACAGCGCCGTGATGGTTGCAGTAAAAGGAGCCATGTTCAATTACCTGCACAGTTCCAGATGAACCATCCATTGATATAACCAAAGCCGGGCCATTAAAAAGAGTAGCCGCTTCACCCGTTAATCTCTTAAGGCTTTTCCCAGCCTTAAATCTAGGTGTACCCGAACCGCCACCATAGACTGGCAATCCATTCTTAGCGTCAATGTGCTTATAAATTGCTGCTTCAGTTAAGTTCGTATCACCTTTTTCAATGAAAAATAAATCCTTAATTTTCATCTTTTTTTGTAGACTAGAAACAGGCAACGAAATTGTGTGATCCAACAAAAAATCTACTTCTGATTTGAATGACTTCGGTAGAATAATAGCCTCGCCTTTACTGAAAGCAATCACTGCATCGACTCGTTGTTCCCATTCAATCATGCTCAATGAACGAACTCCGTCACGCAGTGGAATATCTGGCAATAGCGCCACTCCACGTTCCTTATCTTTTAAATCTGATGGGGAAAATACACCGAACTTATTACCCAGAGGTTCTCCAGCTTCATTCACAGATTTTTTTGGTTCTTGGTAGTTGATTAATGCATCATAAAGTTTACTTGGACGACGCAGACCTTTGGCGTCTGTCCACTCAGATAAATCATTATGGAGCCATGCGCCATTGAAATCAGTCCTATCAGTTGGATACCTCTTGTCACTATTGGCAAAGCCATCATTATCCACAATGAACATAGAGACACGTTCATTCGCACATGCTTCGATTAATTCTTCCCAACTTGCACCGGCTGAAACGAGAGCTTTTTTGCGGCGCTGAAAAATTACAATGGCCGTTTTTTGTTGTGTATACGGCGCAAATGCATGTTTTGGTAATGAAATAACATCCGTAACGTGAGCCAGATTCATAAGATTAAATCTTGCCGGGGACGACCTTGGATTTTCCAAAACGCCGGTAGGCAATACGATACATCCCCATCCTGTGCCAGGCTTCAAAATATCAAGAGTTCGCATGAGGAACGCTTCTTCCGTGCGTCCGTATGATGAGCTTCCATAAGGCGGATTTGTGGCTATTACATCAAAACCAGAAGAATGAAATTTCTTCAATGATTCTGTTGCCATCGAATCAAAACCGCCTCTAATGTCGCTGAATCCATCGCCCGCAAAATACATGTTAACTCTTGCGCGTGAAGCATTGGCATGGCCTAAGTCATAACCAAAAAAAGCATCCTTCGCAAAACTCTTGACTTGCTTTTCATTAATTTGGTGTAATTTTCGCGCTAATCTCAGCATTTCGGTCAAAAAACCGCCAGTCCCGCACGCGATGTCGGCCAGCTTTTTGTTACGGAGCACAAGAAACGATTTATCTAGTCCGGCACGGTTAAATAATACGGGCAAGACACCGCCTATGATATGTCTGCCTGTAAAAAATTCGCCCAATTTCTTTTTGGTAGCTTCATCACCAATGGCTTGGTAAACCTCACCAAAAATATCAAAATCTGCCCCATGTAATGGCGGCAACTGGTCGAGAATGTCGAATAGTTTGATGAAATGCCCATCGCCTTTGTGTATCTTCCCTAGTATTTCAATGAATGAAAATGCAATTTCCAAGGTATCGCTTTTCTCATGAAAAACGAAGATGTCACCATATTTATCTTTAAGGGATGAGTCATGTAATATCCGATTGGTCAATGTTTCAATTCGCTCACCAATTGCATGATCCAATGAACTGCTACCCGGTGAAAAACGGGGTTGTTCGCCCCACGGCCCCCAGTCTGGACGTTGTTCAATAATTAACTTTAACGTCAACAAAGCCACAGTGAAGTCAATTGGCACACGGCCTGACGCTAAGACAGGAATATTTCTATAAAATGTTTTTAATTTTGGCAACAGCGCTCTTAAATCTGCAACCGTTGCTGACCCTCCTTTGGCCGTAAAAACTCCTTGGGCATTAATGCCAGAAGCCAAATAAGTGGACTCTGGGAATGCATTTTTAAGTTCTACCCCATCCGATTTGATCGTTACCCATTTTGCATCATTATTGTATAAAGCGAGCTTAAGCTCCTTGCCATTAAATCCTGCGGCGATAAAAGGCAGGGCGGGTTCTTGAGGTAATGCTATTCGCAGTCCCTCAATATAAAACTTTGCTTCATCGAGAGCATCTGATGCGGATTCAGTTGGAGCTTTGTTTTCCCATACGCAGATAGGTTTTTCCATTGACTCCAAATATAGAAGAATATCTGGATATCCCGGCTTTGCCCCTTTTTTGGTTTTGCTCGGCCAATGCTTGTTTAGCAATGCACTTTTGCATTTTCGCAAAGTTAATACATATCCAGCCTTCTTTAGCTGAGATACTGCAAACACTTCAACCTCTGGCTCATTGCCTAGGTTTCCTGGTGCTTTGATAGAGACAAGACTGTTAGTCATATACGTACCCCCTTACATTGGCAAATTTGTTTGTTTGTTACCACCGAACTTGCCAATACCTGCACCGCGAGGCTTCTTGGGCAGAATATCAATTCGTGACAACGTATCCCTGTAGTCGATCCTGCGTTCCGCCATTTCTCCCAGCAATGCCGCGATAACGGCTAAATGGGAAGGTACTTCTCCCTTTTTTCCGTAGTTGCTGATTGAAATACGGTTCATCTTAACCATGTCCGCAAACTCACGGATAGTAAGTCCCGCTTTCCCAATCTGGCGTTGAAATTCCTCATATGTCATGGCGCGCATGATAACAATTTCCAAAAGGTCATGCCTTAGTATATTTAGGGCATATATAAATGTTAAATATTCACAAATAAATGATTATTTTGCTTGACGTGACATAAATTAGTGACTAGCATGCATGTCACAAATTAATGAGCCTGGTGCGCATCATGTCCCAACACTTTCTTCTCTCCGCCAAAGCCCGTAGTCTGTCCACGTACTAGGTCATGCGGATGACCGATGCTGAAGCCTTCACGGTATCAAAGAGTTGCGCTGGGGTGAAGGAAACGATGTTTCCTGACCTGTGTGCGGCGTGATCGACAACCACCTCTTCCGCAATGACCGGAAGCAATGGCGGTGCAAGGCATGCGCGTATACCTTTTCAGTCACAGGCGGCACCATATTTGCCAACCACAAGCTCCCGTTGCGCAAGTATTTGGCCGCGATTGCCATCTACACCAACGCGGTGAAAGGTATTTCAGCCTTGCAGCTTGGCCGCGACCTGGGCGTCCAGTACAAGACCGCCTTCGTGCTGGCGCACATGATCAGGGAATCGTTGATGGAGCAGCGCGACGATGCGCCGCTGCCCGGCGAAATCCACATGGACGGCGCTTACGTCAACAGCTATAACTGCCATACTATTTCCAACTTTCCTTTTGGAGAATTGCCATGTCTATGAATGTATCTCTGCCACCTGAATTAGAAGCGCGTGTTCGTCAGCGGGTCGAATCTGGCATGTATGGCTCGGCAAGCGAAGTGATCCGTGAGGCGTTGCTATTGTTTGAAGCCTATGAACAGGTCAAGACATCGAAGCTCGACAACCTGAGTCAGGATATTGCCAAGGGTTTGAACGATGTAAAAAATGGACGTACAAAGGAAATTGATTTTGGCAGTTTGAAGCAGCGAGGTCGTCAGTTACTGCGAACTCGTAAGACTGCCCCTTGATGCCACGCGTTCGCTTTACCAATTCGAAAGGCAATCTCATCCGACTTGTGGAGAGCACTCAGGGCTTCAATACCAAGTGAACAACCAAATCAGAATATTGGTGCAAAATTCCATCCGTAGTGAGCAAATAGGCAGGCAAAGACTGCGCCTGCGCAATCAGCAAACGGTCGAACGGATCGCGGTGATGCCAAGGCAAGCTCGCCAATGGGTAGCAATCCTCGCCCTTCACCATCAGTTCGGAAAATCCGGTGTCTAGTGCAAGCCGATGAATATCCATGGGAGAGAAATCGAAGTCACTCCGGTTCAATGAACGCTTGATAGCTACTTCCCAAATACTGGCCGAACTGAAGTAAACCTTGTTGGATAAATCGGTTAGCCCGGCGACCACCTCCTGCGGCAGGCGTTCCGGGGCGAGCAACGCCGCAAGCAACACATTGGTATCCAGCAGATAAACGTGGCCGGTCATCTACTTTCCCTGCTCGAACATGCTGGCAATTTCTGCTGCACCCAAGCTGTCGAAGTTGTCCGGAAAAGTGAATTGCTTCTTACCCAAGCCCAATTTACGTGGCGGTATTGTGGCAGTTGACAACGCTACCAAACGCGCCACCGGCTTACCGGCACGGGCGATCACAATCTCCTCGCCCGCCTCTGCCTGATCGACATAACGAGAGAATTGAGTCTTGGCTTCATGGATATTGACGATTTGCATGATGTACCTCACTTAACTTAAGTGGACTAATGTTAGTCCGAATTGAGTCATTCCACAAGATGAGCATCGTTGTAGTGTGCGATTCAAACTGATGTGACGTAGTTAATGACATTGTGCTGACCGATTCGCGTTGCTCTGGTGGGAGCGACCTCCCGGTCGCGATGGGTTGGGAGGCATGCATCGAATCGCGGCCGGGAGGCCGCTCCCACAAGGGTAATGCCGAAACTGACGTAATTTTGAAGTACCTTGGGTGTTTCTTTAACCTGAATTCGGCAATAAACTTTCCGGATCGACCTGGCTGCCCGTCACCTTCACCATCTTGTGGCGCGATTGTGCCCCGCGCAGCAATTCAACCTGACGCAACGGCACATCGAAGCTGTCCGCGACAAAGCGTAACAGCACTTCGTTGGCACGGCCTTCGATGGGCGGGGCGGCGAGGCGGATTTTCAGCGCGTCACCGTGCAGCCCTGCCACTTCGCTACGCTTGGCACCGGGCTGGATATGCAGCGTCAGCGTGATGCCGCCAGCTTCGCTTCGATACCATGCAACCATGTCAGAGCAGTCTGACTGCCATGCTCTCCAGCCAGCCCATCGGCACGATGAGGATGAGCTGGCACACGATGATCAGCACCAGCACCGTAAGGTCGATGTTGCCCAATGGCGGGATAAGCCGCCGTAACGGGGCGAGGAATGGGTAGGTGACGACGTTTAGCAGCCCCTCTATAGGCGAACGCGGGTTAACCCACGACAATATCGCCTGAATGAACAGCGCGCCCATCAACAGGTACACGCTAAGCTTGAGCAATTTGACCGCAGTCCAGACGAGCAGGCCCAGCCACGGGAATCCGACGAAAAGAAAACCTTGCGCCCATAGCATCGCTGTCAGGTATATCGCCTCCACCACAAATGCCAGCAACAAAGAGGCGGCATCGTAGCCCCATACGGAGGGAATAAAACGGCGCGCACGCAATACCAGAAAGTTGGTCAGCGTCATGATAAATTCGCCGAGAGGGTTGCGCAGTGGGGCGCGCAACCATTGCAGATGAAAACGCAACAGCAACAGTGCGGCGAAGGGCTGCAACAAGGTATCCAGCAGGAACAGCAAGGCTTCGTTCAACATATTAGTTTGCTCCACCCAATTCGTCGCCCATTTCTTTGGCGCGCGCGGCGGCGGCTTTTGCCGCCGTGATGATGTGCTGTTTGACGTTGTTCGCTTCCATGCTGAGCAGAGCGCGCTCGGTGGTGCCGTTTTTGGAAGTCACGCGGGCGCGCAACATGCTCGCATCTTCAGCGCTGGCATCGGCCAATTTTGCAGAGCCGAGGAAGGTATCAATGGACAGGCGACGCGCATCTTGATCGTTGAATCCCAACTCTCGTGCAGCCTGCTGCATGGCTTCGATAAAATAGAACACATAAGCCGGGCCGCTGCCGGAGATGGCGGTGATCGCATCCAGCATCACTTCATCTTGCACCCATAAAGTTTCGCCTACCGCCGCCAAAATACTTTGCGCTTGATCGCGTTGCGCCTTGCTGACCGCAGGCAGGGCATACAAACCCGTCATGCCGCTTTGGATCAATGCCGGAGTGTTGGGCATAGCACGCACCACGTTCTGTGTACCCAGCCAGCGCGCCAGATCGGCGGCACGAATGCCCGCCGCAATTGAGACCAGCAACTGCCCGTTAAGCAATGGGGCAAGTTGTTGTGATACGTCGCTTAACTGCTGCGGCTTCACCGCGAGCACAATTACCTCGCTGCCCGCGACGCCTTCAGCCAGTTCCGCCGTGGCTTGCACGCCGAATTCCTGTTGCAGTTTGGTGCGATTGTCCGCGTTGATTTCCACCACGCGCAGTTGCTTCGGCGTAAAGTCGCGCTTGAGCAGTCCGCCGATGAGTGCGGTTGCCATATTGCCGCCGCCGATGAATGTAATGTTCATTAAAATCCTCTTTCGCCAAAAATCGCCGAACCGACACGCACAATAGTCGCGCCTTCCAATACCGCAGCTTCAAGATCGTGCGACATGCCCATCGATAACGTATCCAGTTCCAGTCCTTGCGCAACCAGTTGCTGCATCAGTTCGCGCAACTGGGCAAATGGCAATCGCTGCGCCGCCAACTCCTCGGCTGGCGCGGGAATTGCCATCAGCCCACGCAGCTTGAGCTGAGGCAATTGCGCCACTGCCTGTGCCAGCGCCGACACCTCGCCGGGTGCGACGCCGCTTTTGCTGTCCTCGCCGCTCACGTTGACCTGGATGCATACGTTCAACGGCGGCAAATTTTGCGGGCGTTGCGCGGACAGGCGTTCGGCTATTTTCAACCGGTCCACGCTATGCACCCAGGCGAAATTTTCCGCGATGGCACGCGATTTGTTGCTCTGGATCGGGCCGATGAAATGCCACTCCAGCGGCAAATCGCGCAGCGCGGCAATTTTATCCAGAGCTTCCTGCAAATAGCTCTCGCCGAAGGCAGATTGCCCGGCCTGATACGCCTCGCGCACCGCATCCGCAGAAAATACCTTGCTGACGGCCAACAGTGTAATATTTTCTGCACGCCGTCGGGCCAGTTGGGCCGCTTTGGCAATGGTTAGGTTAACGGCTTGCAAGTTGGCAGCAATTGCGGTCATAATCTAGTCGTAGGTGGTCATGCCCCGAGGTCGCGCCTTTGCGCGCTCTGCGAATCAGCGAGGATTATAATGGATATTACCGAACTGCTTGCTTTTGGTGTCAAAAACAAAGCTTCCGACTTGCATCTTTCCGCCGGTTTGCCGCCCATGATCCGCGTGCATGGCGACATCCGCAGAATCAACCTGCCGCCGATGGAGCATAAAGAAGTACATGCTCTGGTGTACGACATCATGAATGACGGGCAGCGCAAGTTTTACGAAGAGAACAAGGAAATCGACTTCTCTTTCGAGGTTCCCGGTCTGGCGCGTTTCCGCGTTAACGCTTTCGTGCACAACCGTGGCGCGGGCGCGGTCATGCGTACCATTCCTTCCAAGATTCTGTCATTGGAAGATCTCAAGGCTCCGAAGATTTTTGAATCGATCTCCGACTTTCCGCGCGGCATGGTGCTGGTGACCGGCCCTACCGGTTCCGGTAAATCCACCACTTTGGCGGCGATGGTGAACCACCGCAACGAAAACGAAATGGGTCACATCCTGACAGTGGAAGACCCGATCGAATTCGTGCATGAGAGCAAGAAATGCCTGATTAACCAGCGCGAAGTCGGCCCGCACACTCTGTCTTTCCAGAATGCCTTGCGTAGCGCGCTACGTGAAGACCCGGACGTGATTCTGGTGGGCGAAATGCGCGATCTGGAAACCATACGTCTGGCGATGTCCGCCGCCGAAACCGGTCACTTGGTGTTCGGCACGCTGCACACCAGTTCGGCGGCCAAAACCATCGACCGTATCATCGACGTGTTCCCCGCCGACGAAAAGGAAATGGTGCGTGCCATGTTGTCCGAATCGCTGCGCGCGGTCATTTCGCAAACCCTGCTCAAGACCAAGGACGGCTCGGGTCGTGCGGCGGCTCATGAAATCATGATCTGCACCCCGGCTATCCGCAACCTGATCCGCGAAGCGAAAGTGCCGCAGATGTACTCCGCCATTCAAACCGGCGGTAATATCGGGATGCAGACGCTGGATCAGTGTTTGCAAAATCTGGTCAAGAGCAACACCGTATCTTCTGCGGAAGCGCGCGGCAAGGCAATGAACAAGGACTTGTTCCCGGGCTAATCTGAGGAGTTCACCATGGAAAGAGCACAGGCCACCGAGCTGATACACAATTTACTGCGCGGCATGCTGAGCAAGAAAGCATCCGACCTGTTTATTACCGCCGGTTTTCCGCCCGCATTCAAGGTGGACGGCAAGATGACGCCGGTATCCCCACAGGCGCTAACCGCCCAGCACACGCAAGAGCTGGCGCGCAGCATCATGAACGACCGCCAGGCCGCAGAATTCGAAGCCACTCACGAATGCAACTTCGCCATCAGTCCTCCCGGTATCGGGCGCTTCCGCGTCAATGTTTTCATGCAGCAGCAACGCGTCGGCATGGTCATGCGCACCATCACCACCACCATCCCCGATTTCGATGCAATGGGGTTGCCGCCGGTACTGAAAGACGTGGTGATGACCAAGCGCGGGCTAGCTATCCTGGTAGGCGGCACCGGCTCCGGCAAATCCACCACTCTGGCCGCCATGATCGGCCACCGCAACAAAAACAGCTACGGCCACATCATCACCATCGAAGATCCGGTGGAATATGTGCATGACCACATCAATTGCGTTATCACTCACCGCGAAGTCGGGGTCGATACCGAGAATTGGCACGCCGCGCTAAAAAACACGCTGCGTCAAGCACCTGACGTTATTTTGATCGGCGAAATCCGCGACTCAGAAACGATGGAACATGCCATCGCTTTTGCCGAAACCGGCCATATGTGTTTGGCCACCCTGCATGCCAACAGTGCCAACCAGGCGCTCGACCGCATCATCAACTTTTTCCCGGAAGAACGTCGCGCACAATTGCTGATGGACTTGTCGCTTAACGTCAGGGCACTCATTTCGCAACGCCTGATTCCGAAAAAAGGTGGGGCGGGACGAGCCGCCGCCATCGAGATCATGCTCAATTCGCCGTTGATCGCCGACCTCATCTTTAAAGGAGAAGTCAACGAAATAAAAAGCGTCATGGGCAAATCGCGCGAAATCGGCATGCAGACCTTCGATCAGGCGCTGTTCGATCTGTATGAGTCCGACACCATCAGTTATGAAGAAGCGCTGAAAAATGCCGACTCGCTCAACGACCTGCGCCTGAACATCAAACTGCATAGCCAGCATTCCAAGGACACCAATGTGATGTCGGGGATCGAGCATTTGAAGATGACCTGATCTTCGTCCCAGAAAAATCACCAGCGCTCTCGTTCCCACGGCTCTTCGCGCGTGCGGTACAATCGCGCGCCATGAGTTTCCCTGCCAACTCTCCCCAAGCACGCCGTGCGGCGCGCATCGAACTACTCTTTCCGCTGGAGTATCCCGCCGACCTGCCGGTGGTGTTGCGGCGTGAGGAATTGGCGCAGGCTATCGCGCAGCATCAGGTCATCATCGTGTGCGGCGAGACCGGTTCGGGCAAGACCACGCAATTGCCGAAAATCTGTTTAAGTATGGGCCGTGGCGTGCAGGGCGTGATCGCCCACACCCAGCCGCGCCGCGTGGCGGCGCGCTCGGTGGCTAACCGCATCGCGCATGAACTGAAGACCGAACTGGGCGGGGTGGTCGGCTACAAGGTACGCTTCAGCGACAAGGTGTCGGACTATACCTGCATCAAGCTGATGACCGACGGCATCCTGCTGGCTGAAATACAGAGCGATCCGCTGCTGAAAAAATACGACACCATCATCATCGACGAGGCGCATGAGCGCTCGCTCAACATCGATTTTCTGCTGGGTTATTTCAAGCAATTGCTGCCGCGCCGCCCGGATTTGAAGCTCATCATCACTTCGGCCACGCTGGATGCGGAGCGCTTCGCGCGGCATTTCTCTCTCCCCTCTCCCGCAGGCGGGATAGGGGCTGGGGGTGAGGGATCGTCCACAAGGCTCCCATCATCCAAGTCTCCGGGCGCAGCTATCCGGTGGAAATCCGCTACCGCCCGCCGCAACAAAATGAAGAAGGTGAAATCGAGGACGTTCCGCAGGCGGTGTGCACGGCGCTCGACGAACTCAGTATCGGCGGCTTGCGCGGCGATGTGCTGGTGTTCCTGCCCGGCGAGCGCGAGATACGCGACACGGCGGAAGCGTTGCGCAAGCATCATCCGCGCGGCGTGGAAATTTTGCCGCTGTTTTCGCGCTTGTCCGCCGCCGAACAGGATCGCGTATTCAAACCGGCTTCCGGTATGCGCCGCGTGGTGCTGGCGACCAACGTGGCGGAGACTTCGCTCACCGTGCCCAACATCGGTTACGTGATCGATTCCGGGCAGGCGCGCATCAACCGCTACAGCATCCGGCAGAAGGTGGAGCAGTTGCGCGTGGAGAAAATTTCGCGTGCCGCCGCCAACCAGCGCGCCGGACGCTGCGGACGGGTGATGAGCGGCATCTGCGTGCGCCTGTACGACGAAGCGGATTTTATTGCACGCTCCGAATATACCGACGCGGAAATTTTCCGCGTATCGCTGGCGACGGTGATTTTGCGCATGAGCGCACTGGGCTTGGGCGAGGTGGAAAAATTTCCGTTCATCGAGCCGCCCGGTTCGCGTTCGATTGCGGATGGATATCAGTTGTTGGCTGAACTCGGTGCGATTGATGAGGCGCGACAACTGACTTCGCTGGGACGCGAACTGGCGAAGCTGCCGCTCGATCCTAAAATTGCGCGCTTGTTGCTGGCCGGGCGGCAATATCAATGTTTGCAGGAAATTCTCATCATCGCCAGCGCGCTGTCGCTGCAAGACCCGCGAGATCGCCCGTCAGAGCGGCGCGAAGCGGCCGACGCAGCGCACCAGCGTTTCAACGACGAGCGCTCGGATTTTCTCGCCTACCTAAAATTGTGGACATGGTTTCAGGAGGCCGTGAAACATAAGAAGATCCAACCGCCTGTGGGCGAATGAATGCCGCGAAAAATTTCTGTCGCCGTTGCGCTTGCGCGAGTGGCATGAGCTGCACCAGCAATTGCATGCGCAGGTTGCCGAGATGGGCATGCGCCTGAATGAGCAGCCTGCCAGTTATGAGCAAATCCATAAGGCACTGCTCACCGGCCTGCTGGGCAACATCGGCTGCAAAAGCGTAGATCGTGAGCCGTATTATCTCGGCGCACGCGAAATTAAATTCTTCATCGCGCCGAATTCGGTGCTGGCGAAAAAGGGCGCAAAATGGGTGGTGGCGGCAGAGCTGACGGAGACGACCAAACTGTATGCGCGCAACGTTGCGCGCATCGAACCGGAGTGGCTGGAGGAGGTGGCCGCGCATCTCATCAAGCGCCACTACTTCGATCCGCATTGGGAAAAGAAGGCCGCGCAGGTGGCGGCGTGGGAGCGCAGCACCTTGTATGGCCTGGTCATCAACCCGAAGAAGCGCGTGCATTACGGGCCGATGAATGTGGCGGAGTCGCGCGCGATATTTATTCGCCAGGCGCTGGTTGCGGGCGAGTTCAACACGCTGGCGCCGTTCTTCGCGCACAACCAGAAACTGATCCACGACATCGAGGCGTTGGAGCACAAGGCGCGTCGCCCGGATGTGCTGGTGGACGACGAATTGATTTTCGCTTTTTACGACAGCCGCATTCCGCCACATATCCACAACGGCGCGGCGTTCGAAGCGTGGCGCAAAGAAGCGGAACGCGAGAACCCGAAGCTGCTTTATCTGAAAAAAGACGATTTGATGCGCCACGAGGCGGCGGGCATCACCACCGACCAGTTCCCGCCGCAACTGCTGATGAACAATGTCAGCTATGCGCTGGCTTACCATTTTTCGCCGGGCAAGAGCGACGACGGCGTGACCATCACCGTGCCGCTGGCGCTGATTAATCAGGTTTCTGCGCCGCGCTGCGAATATCTGGTTCCCGGACTGCTGGCGGAAAAAGTGGCGCAACTGGTGAAAACCTTGCCGCAGAAATTGCGCCGCCATCTGGTGCCGGTGCCGGAGTTTGCTGCCGCATTCTGCCGTGATGTATCACCTTCCGATCTGCCGTTGCTGCAGGCTTTGGCGCGCTATATTCGCGCACAAAAACAACTCGACGTGCCGCTCGATGCATTCCGTCTTGAGCAGTTGCCAGCGCATCTGCTGATGAATTTTTGCGTAGTGGATGAGCACGGCAGGCAGTTGGGCGTGTCGCGCAATTTTACCCAGTTGCGTGCCGAGCTTGCGCCCAAACTGGAATCCCTGCCTGCCAAGGTTAAAGGCGCAGAAGAACCACAAGCGCGTTTTACCGATTGGAGTTTCGGCGAATTCAAGGAGACTGCGGAACTGCGCCGCGCCGGGCAGACGGTGACGCTGTTCAACGCGCTGGTGGATGAGGGCGATGCCGTTACGCTGCGCGCGTTCGACACGCGCGAAGAGGCGCAAGCCGCGCATCGCAAGGGGCTGCTGCGCCTGTTCATGCTGGCGCTCAAGGAGCAGGTGAAATTTCTGGAAAAGAATCTTGCAGGCATGCAGGCGATGGGGATGCAATTTTTGCCTTTCGGCAGCCAGCAGGATTTGCTGCGCCAGATTTTGTCGGTGACTTTCGACCGCTGCTGCCTGATGGAGCCATGGCCTGCCAGCGAAAAGGAATTTGCCGCGCGCTGCAAAGAGGCGAAAAGCCGCCTGACGCTGGTGGCGCAGGAAATAGCGCGACTGGTCGGCGCGGTGTTGGCGGAATATCAGGCACTGCAAAAATCGCTGCCCGGATTCAAGGCACATGGACAGGCGCTGCAGGACATACGCGCGCAGTGTGAATGGATGCTGGGCAAGGAATGGATTGCGCGTACCCCCTATGAACGTTTGCAGCATGTGCCGCGCTATATCAAGGCGATCAATGTGCGCCTGGAAAAATTGCGCGCCAATCCCGCGCGCGATGCGCAGCAACTGGCGCAAATGCAATCCTTGCAACAGGCATGGCAACGCAAGCTGTCCGCACAACAGGGTGATGTTGATGCGCGGGTGGTAGATTTCGGCTGGCTGTTGCAGGAGTTGCGCGTATCATTGTTTGCGCAGGAATTGAAGACGCCGGTGATCGTGTCGGTGAAACGCTTGCAGAAGATGTGGGAAACGATGTAAAACACTTACGAAAGAACAATACTTATGTCGAAACCTTTGGTGATATATCACGGAAAATGCCTTGATGGGATGACTGCTGCGTGGGCTGTCAAACAAGCCCTTGGCGACGGGGATTATATTCCAGCCACCCACGGCGAGGCTCCTCCGGATGTCGCCGGACGTGACGTCGTGATTGTTGATTTCTCTTATCAGCGCGCCGTCATGGCATCGATGTTTCAAGATGCCAAATCCCTGCTTGTGCTGGATCATCACAAGAGCGCGCAAGCCGATCTGGACGGACTAAGCTTTGCCGTATTTGATATGAAGCGTAGCGGTGCAGGTATGGCGTGGGATCATTTTAATCCCGGAAAACCGCGTCCGGCTTTGGTTAATCTGGTCGAGGATGGCGACCTTTGGCGTCATGCGCTGCAAGGTAGCAGGGAGTTTCAACTGCGGCTTAATATGGAGCCGATGGATTTTGCCAGTTGGGACAGGGTAGGCAGGATGTCCGAAGCAGGAGCTTGCAGCTTCATCGCTGAAGGAGGTATTCTCAAGCGCGCATTCGACAGCGAAGTGGCGACCTTGCTAAATGATCGCTATGCCGTTACCTTGGCAGGAGAAACTGGTTTGGCCGTCAACGCTACCAGCAGGTATTCCAGCGAACTCGGCCACCATCTGGCTGACTTGTCGGGCAGCTTCGGCATGGTATGGCGGCAACTCGATGGCACGCTTAAAATCAGTTTGCGTTCGTGCGGTGATTACGACGTGGCGTTGCTGGCCGCCAAGTTCGGCGGCGGAGGTCACCGTAACGCGGCGTCATTTACTGTACCGAACACTATCGAAGGCTATGAGATCGTGGCGGGCAAGACGCTGGCGCGGTGTTAATCCGACACAAATGACAACTCCGCAGTTTCAAACCATCGAGCTGCACCCGCAAGCCCCACCCAAGCCCACCTCTGGCGCGCCATGCAACAGGTGTGGTGTCTGCTGTGCGGCAGAGCCTTGTCCGGTTGCCTACCTCTTTCTGTTTCAGCGCAAAGGGCGTTGTCGTGCGCTGTTATGGGAAGAGAACGACAGTTGTTATTCCTGTGGCATGGTGCTACGTCCCGATTACTATTCACGCTTGATTCCCAGATTTTCCAGACGCTGGATGGGAGTCTTCTTTGCCTCGCGAATTGCTGCGGGTAAAGGCTGCGATTCAGATATTGAGATGTGTGGGCCGGATATAGAAATCCGATAAATCCACCTGTATCAACACATCGGCAAAGTGGATCTCATACCGCACTTTCGCCAAACTTCTCTGGTTAATTCCATTTTCAATTTATGAATGACATATTGTGGGAGCGGCCTCCCGGCCGCGAAAAAACTTATCGCGGACGGGAGGCCGCTCCCACATAGATATTGATCTTTTTTTCAAATTTGAAATGGAATAACACCCTGCTTTTTCCTTGGCCTTGCCAATAAATTTCTTTATGTGCGCCAGCGCACAGAACAACCCAGGCCAAAAATGGGACAGTGCACGCAAGTGTGACTTGGCCTTAATCCCGTTTACGCGATTTTGAATTTAGGCAAACACAAATTGAGGCTCGCAAAGTTGCAAAGCATGTCTTGCAGAAAATACTGACATGGTTACAAGTTAAGCACCAGCAAGGAACCAGTCAGTTTCACCGATGGTTTTCTGGATCAGATAAAAGGAGAAGGAAATGAACAGATTCGAAAGCGTTACCGGCGGAACGGCTGATAAACCTACAAACCCACTGATGTGGTTCATGGCTTTGCTGCTGGCCGTTTTTGTGGCGGGATGCAGTGGAGGGCAAGGTTCTATTTTGGGTTTACCCGCCGTAAATCTGGTTTCCGTTGCTGTGACCTCTGTACCTACACCTGCCTCGGTGCCGATTCTTGGCATTCAACAATTTACGGCGACTGCTACATATAGCGATGGGACATCTAGTGATGTGACGGCGACCGCCATCTGGGCTTCAAGCGCCACCGGCATTGCCTCAGTCGTGCCAACTACTGGCGTCGCGACCGGAATTGCTGCCGGCACATCTCAAATCACGGCTACTTTCGGTGGGCAGACATCGCCAGCCGCCGCCTTGACCGTGACTGCAGCAACATTATCGACGATTACCGTCGCTCCGATTGCTCCCACCACTACTATCGGCGGCACACAGACTTTTGTTGCAACCGGTAATTACTCAGACGGTACCAGCGCCAACATCAGCAGTACCGTGGTATGGGCTTCGTCCGACATCACACTTGCGACAGTCGTGTCGACCGGTGTTGCCACTGGCGTGAAAAGCCGGCGCACCAACGATCACTGCCACCTTGGGCGGCAAGTCCGGTTCAGCCACCTTGACCGTGACCGCAGCTACATTATCGACGATCACTGTCGCTCCGCTTGCTCCCACAACTGCTATCGGCGGCAAACAAACTTTTGTTGCAACCGGCAATTACTCAGACGGAACCAGCGCCAACATCAGCAGCACCGTGGTATGGGCTTCGTCCGACATCACACTTGCGACAGTCGTGTCGCCCGGCGTTGCCACTGGCGTGAAAAGCCGGCGCACCAACGATCACTGCCACCTTGGGCGGCAAGTCCGGCTCGGCCACCTTGACCGTGACCGCAGCAGCATTATCGACGATTACCGTCGCGCCGCTTGCTCCCACCATTACTATCGGCGGCAAACAAACTTTTGTTGCAACCGGCAATTACTCAGACGGCACCAGCGCCAACATCAGCAGCACCGTGGTATGGGCTTCGTCCGACATCACACTTGCGACAGTCGTGTCGCCCGGCGTTGCCACTGGCGTGAAAGCCGGCGCACCAACGATCACTGCCACCTTGGGCGGCAAGTCCGGCTCGGCCACCTTGACCGTGACCGCAGCTACATTATCGACGATTACCGTCGCGCCGCTTGCTCCCACCATTACTATCGGCGGCAAACAAACTTTTGTTGCAACCGGCAATTACTCAGATGGTACCAGCGCCAACATCAGCAGCACCGTGGTATGGGCTTCGTCGGACATTACACTTGCGACAGTCGTTTCGCCCGGCGTTGCCACTGGCGTGAAAGCCGGCGCACCAACGATCACTGCCACTTTGGGCGGCAAGTCCGGTTCAGCTACCTTGACCGTGACCGCAGCAACATTATCGACAATTACCGTCGCGCCGCTTGCGCCCACCATTACTATCGGCGGCACACAGACTTTTGTTGCAACCGGCAATTACTCAGACGGCACCAGCGCCAACATCAGCAGTACCGTGGTATGGGCTTCGTCCGACATCACACTTGCGACAGTCGTGTCGCCCGGCGTTGCCACTGGCGTGAAAGTCGGCGCACCAACGATCACTGCCACCTTGGGCGGCAAGTCCGGCTCGGCCACCTTGACCGTGACCGCAGCTACATTATCGACAATTGCCGTCACACCGGCCACCCCCATCGTCGTTGCCGGTGGTTCGCAAATTTTTGTTGCAACCGGCCATTACTCTGACGGCACCAGCGCTGACATCAGCAGTACCGTGTTATGGGCTTCGTCCGATATCACGCTTGCGACAGTCGTATCGCCCGGCGTTGCCACTGGCCTAAAAGCTGGTGCACCAACGATCACTGCCTCCTTGGGCGGCAAGTCCGGTTCGGCAACATTGACCGTGACCGCAGCAACATTATCGACGATTACCGTTGCTCCGCTTGTCCCCTCCATCGCTGTCGGTGGTTCGCAAACTTTTGTTGCAACCGGCCATTACTCTGACGGCACCAGCGCCAATATCAGCAGTACTGTGGTATGGTCTTCGAGCAACATCGGGGTTGCAACAGTCGTGTCGCCCGGCGTTGCCACTGGCGTGTCGTCAGTCGGCTCACCCTCAACAATCACGGCAGCATTAAGCGGCAAGTCCGGTTCGGCAACCTTGACCGTGACTGCCGCCGCAACCGTTCTTCCCGGCGTCGCTGGCACTGTGGGCGCCAATGCCAGCAATCCCACGGTGATTTCATCAAGTCCAAGTAACGGCGACACCAATGTACCGGTTCGCACCAATAGCACCGGTAATATTGTGACCGCCAAGCTGATAACCGCAACTTTTGATGAGGCGATGGATCCGACAACGATCACCGCTGCGGGAACGTTCACGCTGTGGGATAACAAACTCGGGATCGCCGTACCCGGTACCGTCACTATGAATGTTGCAAGCGTGATGAATGCCGCAAATACGATTGCGACCTTTACCCCAACAGCGGCCTCTCTCAACCTGAATACCAACTATACCGCCACGATTACCACCGCAGCCAAGAACGCAGGTAGCATTACTGCAATGCCTAAAACCGTGGCGTGGAGCTTTACGACTATGGCAGCCTCGTTTGCCAACCAGGCCAGCCCGTTTATCGGTCAGGCACCGGTAGATCTTTTGTCGGCGGGTAATTTTGTGATTTTGGCTCAAACAACGATCACTGATATCTCTGCATCTCCTATTACCGGGAATGTCGGACTGAGTCCGGCAACGGGTGCACAAGTTGGTTTGTCGTGCGCAGAAATGCTGACTGGCAAGGTCTATGAAGTCGATGCGGCATTTGCAGATGCGACTTGTGCAATGTCAGGTGCCGCTAATAAAACCCTGGTGGACAACGCAGTGGCCGACATGTTAACTGCGTACAACGAAGCCGCAGGAAGGGTGATACCTGATGCAACTGAGTTATTTGTTGGAGATTTGAGCGGGAAAACTGTCTATCCCGGCCTCTATAAATGGAGCACCGATGTTGCAGTAAACGCGGGGAATGTCACCCTTGATGCACAAGGCGACTCGAACGCTGTCTGGATTTTCCAGATATCGGGAAATCTCAATATCGCTGCCAGTGGTGCTCTTCCCGGCATTCAGGTAATACTCGCCAATGGCGCCAAAGCCGCTAATATCTTCTGGCAGGTCGGCGGGGGCACCGGTGCAACTCTCGGAACTTACTCTACGTTCAATGGCAATGTCTTGAGTACAAAGCAAGTTATCGCAAACACCGGCGCAGTGGTGAACGGAAGACTGTTTGCAGCTACTCAGGTCACTCTTCAGAAGAGCACGGTCACACAGCCAACACCATAAGTCATGAAGCATTAAAACCAAGGTCGGCAGAATCATCGTTGCCGACCTTTGTTGCCAAACCGGACAAAGTTAAGTTGCAGAAATAATTCACCGTACTTCAGGAGAAAAACATGAAGAAATTAACTAGAACCATAGGAACAATGGGCCTTGTGGGATTTGCTGTAATCGTTAGTTCATTCGCAGTGGCGGACGATTCAGGCTGGTATGGTGGTATCAACGTGGGGCAGTCGAAAGCAAAAATCGACGATGCAAGGATTGCCGGCAGCTTGGGAGCTTTCAATGCAAACTCGATCACCGATTACAACAGCAATACCAGCTACAAGCTTTTTGGCGGATACAAATTCAACAAGCATTTTGCTCTTGAAGCCGGTTATTTCAATTTGGAAAAGTTCGGTTTTACGGCGGCCACACTACCGGCGGGAACGCTGAGCGGTCAAACCAAGCTCGACGGCATCAATCTCGACGCAGTCGGCATCCTGCCTATCACTGAGAAATTTTCAGCGTTTGGCCGGGTCGGTATTAATTTCGCCGAGGCTAAAGATATTTTCACCAGTACCGGAGCCGTCCCCATCAAGACAAATCTCAACCCCGCCAAGAATGCCTACAACCCCAAGGCAGGCTTGGGGGTTCAATACGATTTCACCCAATCGCTCGGCGTGCGCGCCGAGGCGGAACGCTACCGGATTAACGATGCGGTCGGCAATAAGGGAGATGTCGACCTTATTTCAGTCGGCCTGGTCTACCGGTTCGGCGTGAAACAGCCTGCACCCGCATCCGCCCCAAGTTCGAAGGAAGCGACTAGCAAACCTGCACCCACCTCTATGCAGATCGTTGCCGCAGCACCGCTACTGGTCATCGTGCCTGTCTTGGTGAAGAACCAGCAGTACTGCAGCATTCTCGACATCCAGTTCGAGATTAAACAGGACGAAATCCAGCGTGAAGAGAAGGAAAAGCTCAAGGTGCTGGGTACCTTCATGACAAAATATCCCGATACCACGGCAGTGATCGAGGGACACTCTGATAATGTGGGGGAGCCTGAATACAATATGAAACTGTCCCAGCGCCGGGCGGAGAGTGTGGTGAGCTACCTGGAAAACGACCTGCATATCGCCCCTTCCCGTTTGTCTGCCGTAGGATACGGCGACACACGGCCCATAGCAGATAATGGCACCAGTGAAGGCAAGCAGGCAAACCGGCGTATCAATGCGGTTATCGCGTGCGCGACGGATATCGAGGGACTCATGGTCACTCCCGCGAGATTAACCATGGCCATGGAACTGGAATTCGACCCGTACAAAGATGACATTGACCCGAAATATTTTGACCAACTTGGCAAGGTGGCGAATTTTATGAAGGCCAATCCATCCGTTACCGCAACGGTAGAAGGACATGCCGACATGTTTGTCGGACATAAACGGGTCAGCCCCGAGCGGGCTATGGAAGTTTCCATGCATCGCGCCCAGAACGTGGTGGATTATCTGGCGGACAATCAGGGCATCTCCCGTTCGCGTCTAACCGCAGAAGAGTTTGGCCAGACCCGGCGTGTCGCCTACGGTACTACCCTGGATGGTCAGCAGGAAAACCGCAGGGTCAATATTATTTTCAGCTACGCCCAATAACCTTTGCGCAGGGGCGCATGGTCTAAGCAGCCTGCGTGTGTTGTAAGGGGCTAAAGCTCCAACAACGCACGCAGGCTGCTTATCGAATGTGCGGCAATGTCCGCGCAATGACCCAGGCGCTCACCTCGCGCGCTCCTGCATTACGCAATGCAAGCGCCACTTCATTCAGCGATGCGCCGCTGGTCATCACGTCATCTACCACGGCAACATGTTTTCCTGATAAATCCAGCGTACACGTAAATGCGTTGCGCATATTCTTGCCCCGTTCCTTCCATTTCAATGCCGATTGCGGCGGGGTATCACGCACGCGCTGGCAGGCGTGCTGCAACAGCGGAATGTCCAGACTATCAGCGATATGCCGTGCCAGTTCTTGCGATTGATTAAAGCCCCGCTCGCGCAAACGTGAGCGGTGTAGCGGCATGGCTACAATACAGTCCGGACGAACTTTTACACGTTGCACCAAGCTGTCCGCAAGGCCGTCTACCAGCATCAGCCGCTCGCCGAATTTCAGCGCCTGAACCAGCTTGTCGAGCGGAAAGGCGTAGGCAAACACCGCCAAGGTACGATCGAACTGCGGCAATCGCTTCAGACAGCGACCACAGATATCGCCGTTAAGTGTAGGCAAGGCACAACGTGGGCAATGCGGTGTGTTCAGGTAGGGCAGCAAACTGTCGCAAGCCTCGCACCATGCGCCATGGTGGCTGAAAGAGCCGCACAGCAGACATGGCTGAGCCGGTAGCGCCTGCCTTATTTTTGCGCGGATGTTTAAAAAATTACCGGTGAAAATTGACAAGGTGCAGTCCTTTCACGGATGATGGCGGATTGTGCAATTTACTCTCATTCGTCGCCATGCAAAGACAAACCGTACAATTTTCCCATCCTTCCCCATCCGCTGAAGAAAAAAAACATTGGAGCATTGCCGAAGTCGAGGCGCTGTTAAAGCTCCCCTTCGCCGACCTGCTGTATCGCGCGCAGCAAATTCACCGCGATTATTTCGACCCCAACGCGGTGCAATTGTCCACCTTGCTGTCTATCAAAAGCGGAGGATGTTCCGAGGATTGCGGCTATTGTCCGCAGTCGGCATTTCACTCAGCCGGAGTGGAGAACAAAAAAATGCTGGATCTGGCAAGCGTAGTTCGAGCCGCCCGTGCCGCCCAGCAAAGCGGTGCCGGGCGCTTCTGCATGGGCGCGGCATGGCGCGAGCCCAACGATGAAGACATGCAAAGCGTGGTGGAGATGGTCAAGGCGGTGCGCGATCTCGGCATGGAGACTTGCGCAACATTGGGCATGTTGCACGAAGAACATGTCGAGCTATTGCGTGAAGCTGGATTGGATTATTACAACCACAATCTCGACACCGCCCCGGAATTCTATGGTGAGATCATCACCACGCGCGACTATCAGGATCGTTTGGATACGCTGGAGCGCGTGCGCAAAGCGGGCATCAACGTGTGCAGCGGCGGGATCGTGGGCATGGGCGAAAGCCTAACCCAGCGCGCCGGTTTGATTGCGCAACTGGCCAACCTGAACCCTTATCCCGAGAGCGTGCCGATCAATAACCTGGTCAAAGTAGAAGGCACGCCGCTGGAAAGCGCCGAGGAACTCGATCCGCTGGATTTCGTCCGTATCATCGCGGTCGCGCGTATCACCATGCCCAAGGCGCGCGTACGCCTGTCTGCCGGACGCCAGCAGATGAGCGATGCGGTGCAGGCATTATGTTTTCTAGCGGGAGCCAACTCGATGTTCTACGGCGAGCAGTTATTGACCACCGGCAATCCGGAAATGGAACGGGATCGCGCGTTGCTCGACAAATTGGGTATGTATCCGCTCGCCGACAAACATTAATGCTGCAATGTGGGAGCGGATTCATCCGCGATAAAAATTAATCGCGGATGAATCCGCTCCCACAAACCCCACATCACTTATGCCATTCACCGAATTACAACGTGAACTCGATGAGCGCGCCGCACAAGGTTTGCAGCGCTGCCGCCGCGTGCTTGAGTCGCCGCAGGGTGCGCACCTAACGGCGGACGGCAAACCCTACCTTTCCTTTTGCAGCAACGACTACCTCGGCCTTGCCAGCCATCCGCAACTGATTGCCGCGCTGCAAGCTGGCGTGCAGCAATATGGCGTGGGCAGCGGCGCATCGCATTTGGTGAGCGGCCACTTTGTCTCGCATCAGCAACTTGAAAATGAGCTCGCGGCATTTGTGCATAAGCCTGCCGCCCTGCTGTTTTCCACCGGCTATCTGGCTAATCTCGGCGCGGTGCAGGCGCTGGTCGGACGCGGCGATACGGTATTTGCCGACAAACTGAATCATGCTTCTCTCAACGATGCCATGTTGCTGTCGCGCGCCGAGGTGAAACGCTACCGCCATAATGAGGCAACACATCTGGAACAACTGCTGGAACAAACTCGAAGCGGACGCAAACTCATCGTCACCGATGCGGTGTTCAGCATGGACGGCGATATTGCGCTGTTGCCGGAAATATTGGCATTGTGCGAGCGATACGATGCCTGGCTGCTGGTGGACGATGCGCATGGATTCGGCGTGATGGGCGAACAGGGGCGCGGCTCGCTGTTTCACTTCAAATCCCCCCCAGCCCCCCTTTTTCACCCAAAAGGTGCAAGAACCTCTGCGAGGCAAAGTGGGGAGCCGGATGATGGTGTACGCTCGCTTTTCCCCACTTTAGCAAAGGGGGGAGGGGGGATTTAGCGCTTTGTGAGAATGGCAACACGTTGCATTCGCCGCGCATCATCTACATGGCGACACTGGGCAAAGCGGCGGGAGTATCCGGCGCATTTGTTGCTGCCGAACAGGTGGTAATAGACACACTGTTGCAAAATGCGCGCAGCTATATCTATACCACTGCCAGCCCTCCCGCACTATCTAGCGCGCTGCTGACAAGTCTGGAAATATTGCGCGAGGAAGAATGGCGGCGCGAACAACTGTGCGAACTGATCGTACAATTGCGCGGTGGATTGAAGAACTTGCCGTGGACGCTGATGTATTCATCCACGCCGATTCAGCCTTTGCTGGTCGGCAGCAATGAGGATGCCGTGGCGCTAAGTGAAGGGTTGCGTACACGCGGCATCTTGGTGCCAGCAATTCGTCCTCCCACCGTGCCACAAGGTACGGCACGTCTGCGTATCTCATTGTCAGCCGCGCACACCGAGGCGAATGTGGCGCAACTCATCGAGGCCCTGCATGAGCTTGCACGTTGAAACCCATGGCAGCGGTGAGCCGTTGCTGCTGATCCACGGATGGGGAATGCACGGCGGAATCTGGGATAATGTCATTCCGCAATTGGCGCAACAATTCCGAGTGCATTGCGTAGACTTGCCGGGGCATGGGAGTAGCTTGTTTCCCTCTCCCATCGGGAGAGGGGTTAAGGGTGAGGGAGCACGTATTGAGCCAAATTCTCCGGCTTCAGCTCAGTCACTCACCCCAACCCTCTCCCGATGGGAGAGGGGGCTGGAGCATCTGGATGCCATCGTGGCGGAGTTATCCACGCAGTTCGCTGAACCAATCAACGTCTGCGGCTGGTCGCTGGGTGGACAAATCGCGCTACGCTGGGCACAACGTATGCCGAATCAGGTGATAAAACTGATGCTGGTTGCAAGCACTCCGTGTTTTACCGAACGAGAAGACTGGCAATTCGGCATGGCGTCGGAAACATTGCGGCAGTTCGCCACCGAACTGGAACGGGATCACGTCGCCACGTTGCGCCGTTTTCTGGCCTTGCAGGTGCGTGGCAGCGCGAACGAGCGCGATTTGCTGGCAGATATGCGTACCCGCCTGTTCAGTCGCGGCGAACCGAACATAAACGCATTGCGCGGTGGGCTGGAAATTTTGCGCAACGTGGATTTGCGCGACGAATTGGCTTCAATCCGCCAGCCCACGCTACTAATCGCCGGGGAGCGCGACAAGCTGACACAGCCTGAAGCCTCGTTTTATATGGCGCAAACCATGCTCGATGCCCATGCCGTAGAAATTGCCGGGGCTGCGCATGCGCCGTTCCTGTCGCATCCGGAAAATTTTGTAAAATTAATAACGGATTTCTTGCATGGATGAATTTTCGATAGACAAGAAACAGGTACGCCGGGCTTTCAGTCGCGCCGCACGCGAATATGATGCCGCAGCCGTGTTACAGCGTGAAGTGTGCCAGCGCATGCTGGAACGGCTGGATTACATAAAGTTGCAACCCTTGCGGGTACTCGATGCCGGCAGCGGAACCGGCTGGGGTACGCGCCAGTTGACGCAGCGCTACCCTGCGGCACAAGTGGTGGCACTGGACATAGCGTTGGGCATGTTGAACGTGGCGCGCGAACAATCAAGCTGGTGGCGCAAGTTGTTTTCAGGCAACCAGCAAAGCCATATCTGCGCGGATGTCGAAGCCCTGCCGTTGGCCGCCAACAGCATGGGGATGGTTTGGTCTAACCTTGCGCTGCAATGGTGTAACGACTTGCCCGCTACTTTTCGTGAATTGCACCGCGTGCTGAAAACGGAAGGCCTGCTGATGTTCAGCACCTTCGGCCCGGATACGC
Source organism: uncultured beta proteobacterium (assembly GCA_963714805.1). Lineage (GTDB taxonomy): Bacteria > Pseudomonadota > Gammaproteobacteria > Burkholderiales > Gallionellaceae > CAIQPV01. The sequence goes on from CAVQPO010000003.1 coordinate 26,795, forward strand.
TGAAGGAATTGCGCAGCGCCTTTCATGGCGCAGATGGACACAACCATGTCAGCCGTTTCACCGACATGCACGATCTCGGCGACATGCTGACGCACAGCGGTTTTGCCGAACCGGTGATGGAGATGGAAATTATCACGCTCACCTACTCCGATGTAAAATCGGTGATGCAGGATTTGCGCAACATCGGCGCGCACAACGCCACCGCAGGGCGGGGGCAGGGTATGATGGGCAAGGCGGCATGGCAACACGTAATGGAGCGTTATGAAAGCTTCCGTCGCGATGGCAAGCTGCCCGCGACTTTCGAGATCGTTTATGGGCATGCATGGAAGCCAAAACCTAGGGTAACGGCTGAAGGTGCGCAGATTATTCAAACTCCGTTCAAACTGTAAGGTGTCTCTAGAAGTTCAGAGTTCGCCCAAATGCAAGGCGCGGGAAAAATTTCGCCGCGCCGCATATGTGTTATATGTAAGCAAGAAATTTTTACCGCAACGCAGCAGTTGGGATGAAATCTGGACTTTTAGAGGCACCCTATGAGCTATTTCGTTACAGGCACCGACACCGGCGTCGGCAAGACTTTGGTCAGTTGCGCGCTGCTGTATGCCTTCGCCGGACAAGGCAAACGCGTGGTCGGCATGAAACCGGTGGCTGCCGGTTGCGATGAGGACAATCATAATGCAGATGTGAAGCGGTTGCGTTCCGCCAGCAATGTTCTGGCGGGTTTTGGACAAATCAACCCCTATAGTTTCCACCATCCCATCGCCCCGCATATCGCCGCGCGCAAGATAGGGATACGCATCGATTTTTCCCGCATCCTGATTTCCTTCCGCGAACTGCTTACACAGGCGGACGAGGTGATCGTTGAAGGCATAGGCGGGTTCAAGCTGCCGCTCAATGAGCAGCAGGATACCGCCGAACTGGCACAGCAATTGGAGCTGCCCGTGATACTGGTGGTGGGCATGCGTTTGGGCTGCCTGAACCATGCATTGCTTACTGCCGATGCCATTGCCGCTTCCGGGTTGAGATTGGCTGGCTGGGTGGCGAATGTGTTGGATCCGGACATGGCTGCGCTACGTGAAAATATCGCGGCCTTGGAGCAGCGTCTGGGTGCGCCGTTGTTGGGGGTGATCGAATATCAGGAATCACCGGATGCGCGCGTGGCAGCGACACGCCTGAATCTTGGGTTGTTGAAGAATAATGAGGCTGACCATGCGTAACTTTCTGCTGTTGTTGCTAATTCTGTTCGCCGGATGCAACAAGTCCGCGCCGTCTTTGCCCAGCCATGCCGTCGATATCAGTTGGCGTTATGAGCAAACTGCAGCGGATTTCAATCTGACCGATGCCACCGGCAAAGTACGCAAGCTGTCGGATTTCAGGGGCAAGGTGGTGGTGCTGTTTTTTGGTTACACTCATTGCCCCGAGGTATGCCCGACCACGCTGGCCGACTTGGCGCAGGTGATACGTCTGTTGGGGCCGGATGCGGAAAAAGTACAGGTGCTGTTCGTCACCCTCGATCCGGAACGCGATACACCGGAAGTTCTGGCAAAATATGTCCCCTCGTTCAACCCTTCTTTTCTGGGACTGTACGGCGATGCCCAAGCTACCGCGCTGGCGGCCAAGGTGTTTGCTGTGAACTATGAGAAACATGCCGAGGAGAACGGTTATTCGCTGGATCATTCAGATGGGACTTATCTCATCGGCAAGAACGGCAAAACCGTGTTGCTATCCCCATACGGACAACGTACCGAACTGTTGCTGGAAGATATAAAATTATTCTTGGGCATGACACGATAGCGCGAATATTGCAAAATGCCCTATTTAAGAATCGCTTTGTGCGAGAAGGATTTTTGTGCTTGATGTATGATGTGCAAGGATTAAATCGGGCAGGAGGCATGAATGAAAATACTGTTGGCGGACGACCATGCGCTATTTCGCGACGGCATGCGTTATGTGCTGCGAAAACTGGATGAGCAGGCCGAAATTCTGGATGTAGGCAATTTCCCGGATGCGCTTAGCGCAGCAAGAGACAACCCTGATATCGATCTTGCCTTGCTTGATCTCAACATGCCGGGCAGCGAGGGTGCGCCTTCGGTCAAATTATTTCATACCAGTTACCCGGATACTCCAGTGGTAGTGATCAGTGGCACCGATCAGCGCGATGACATTGAGCGGGTCATGAACAGCGGGGCCATGGGATTCATTTCCAAGATGTCATCCGGACAGGATATGGTTCATGCTTTGCGCTTGGTGCTGGATGGCGGCATTTACCTGCCGCCTCAACTGCTGCAACTGGCCTTAGGGCAGGTGCGGGAAGACAAACGCAGTTGGCGCACCAATGAATACGGCCTCACCGTGCGCCAGATGGAGGTGCTGCAACAACTCGCCACAGGTTTATCTAACAAAGACATCGGCCTGACCATCGGCATGGCCGAAGGCACGGTCAAGATTCATGTCGCCGCGATATTCCAGGCTTTGCGCGTGAACAAGCGGATTGATGCGGTGCAGACGGCGCAACGCATGGGACTGCTTGCGGAAAACAATCACAAGTCGTAAACACATGCTTGCTGTGCAACACGCACCCTTATGTCTTTGAGCGAAACGGCTGATAATTCCACGCCCTTACCGGGTCGTCTGGCCGCTTTGCTGCGCGAATCGCGCTGGCTGCTGCTGCTTGCCGTCGCCTTATATTTAATTCTTATTCTCTATGGTTATGACCGCAACGATCCCTCGTGGTCGCACAGTGCCAGCGGTGCGCTGCCGCATAATCCGGGCGGGTTGTTCGGCGCGTGGCTGGCGGATGTGCTGTTGTACGTGTTCGGGTTCTCCGCGTGGTGGTGGGTCGCGTTTTTAATCCAGCGCGTGTGGGCGGGTTATCGCGGCATTTCCCCGGACGGCCTGTTTGACCGGCGCACCTTGTGGGTGGCGTTGCCCGGTTTTGCCGTGCTGCTCTTGTCTTCCAGCTCGCTCGAAGCATTGCGGCTATACACGCTGAAAGCCGCGCTGCCGCTCGCTCCCGGCGGTATGTTAGGCACGGTGTTGGGTGATACTCTGGCGGTTCAGTTTGGTTTTACCGGCGCAACGCTGTTCCTGCTGGCGTTGATGGCAACTGGCTTCAGCCTGTTCAGCGGATTATCCTGGCTGCGCTTCACCGATTGGCTGGGGATGGCGATAGAGGTCAGTTATTACTGGTTACGCAACACCTGGCAAACCTCGCAGGACAGGCGCATCGGCACCCAGGCTTTGGCGGATCGCCAAGTCGTGGTGGAAGTGGAAAAAAAGCGTGTGGAAGAACACAAACCCATCCACATCGTACCGCCGGTACTGGAGGTGCCTCAATCCAAACGTGCGGAGGAAGAAAAGCAAGTTCCGCTGTTTGCCGACATGCCCGACTCGCCGTTGCCGCCGCTGCATTTACTGGATCAACCTACGCACGAAATCGAAGTGCTGTCCGCCGACACGCTGGAATTCACCTCGCGCCTGATCGAGCGCAAACTTATGGATTTCGGCGTGGAAGTAAAGGTGGTCGCGGCCTATCCGGGGCCGGTTATCACCCGTTACGAGATCGAACCCGCCGTCGGTGTAAAAGGCAGCCAGATCACCAATCTGGTGAAAGATTTGGCGCGCGCGCTGTCGGTGGTGAGCATCCGCGTGGTCGAGACCATCCCCGGCAAGGCTTATATGGCGCTGGAGTTGCCCAACCCGAAACGCCAGATCGTCAAGCTTTCCGAGATACTGAGTTCGCAGGCTTATGCGGACATGAATTCGCCGCTTACCATGGCGATGGGCAAGGACATCGCGGGCAAACCGGTGGTGGCCGACCTGGGCAAAATGCCGCACGTGCTGGTGGCGGGTACCACCGGCTCCGGCAAGTCGGTAGCCATCAACGCCATGATACTCAGCCTGCTATACAAGGCCACGCCGCAGCAGGTGCGCCTGCTGCTGGTTGATCCCAAGATGCTGGAGTTGTCGGTTTACGAGGGCATCCCGCACCTGCTGGCTCCCGTGGTCACCGACATGCGTCTTGCCGCCTCCGCCTTGAACTGGTGCGTGCAGGAGATGGAAAAACGCTACAAGTTAATGTCAGCGCTCGGCGTGCGCAACATTGCCGGCTTACAACCAGAAAGTGCGCGATGCGGCCAAAGCCGGGAAGCCGGAGACCAACCCGTTCACGTTAACGCCGGACAATCCGGAAGCATTGGAAGAATTGCCGCTCATCGTAGTCTTTATCGACGAACTGGCTGACCTGATGATGGTGGTAGGCAAAAAAGTCGAAGAGCTGATCGCGCGCCTGGCGCAGAAAGCGCGTGCCTCCGGCATCCATTTGGTGTTGGCAACACAGCGCCCCTCGGTAGATGTAATTACCGGGCTGATCAAAGCCAACGTGCCGACGCGCGTGGCGTTCCAGGTATCAAGCAAAATAGACTCGCGCACGATTCTGGATCAAATGGGCGCAGAAGCCTTATTGGGTCAAGGCGACATGCTCTACCTGCCGCCGGGCAGCGGCTATCCGCAACGCGTACACGGCGCCTTCGTCTCCGATCAGGAAGTGCATAAAGTGGCGGAATATCTCAAATCGCTGGGTGAGCCGAATTACATCGAAGGTGTGCTGACCTCGCTGGATGAACAAGAAGCGGGCGGCGATCTCGAAGGCGGAGGTGCCGATGTGGAATCCGATGCGTTATATGACCAAGCGGTGGAAATCGTGGTGAAATCGCGCCGCGCCTCCATCTCGCTGGTGCAACGCCACCTGCGCATCGGCTACAACCGCGCCGCGCGGCTGGTGGAGCAGATGGAGAAAGCTGGAGTGGTGACGCCGATGCAGAGCAACGGTAATAGGGAAGTGATAGCTCCTGCACGGGCAGAATAACCCCTCCCAGCCTCCCCTTGTCAGGGGAGGAGCGGTGCAACTCCCTCCCTGACAAGGGAGGGTTGGGGTGGGTTGGAACACAGGAATAATTCAGGGATTTCCGATGCCAAAGTTTTTATTGTTTTTGTTTTTTATCTTGCCGTTTGCCGCCCATGCCGATGCTATCGACAAGCTGAAAAATTTTATTTCCTCCACCCATTCCGGGCAGGCAAACTTCACTCAGGATGTGCTGGAAAAAGGGGGCAAGACAATTCAAGCCGCGTCCGGCAACATGCAGTTCGTGCGTCCGGGTAAATTTCGCTGGGCTTACCAGAAACCCTACGAACAACTGATCGTGGGCGATGGTGAAAAATTCTGGCTGTATGATACCGATCTCAATCAGGTCACGGTGAAGAAGCTGGATGCCGCGCTGGGTAGCAGCCCGGCAGCACTGCTTTCCGGCAACAACGAAATCGAGCGCGGTTTTGTGCTGAAAGATATGGGTAGCCGCGAAGGGCTGGATTGGTTGCAAGCCACACCGCGCACCTCCGAGACCAGCTTTCAGGAAATCCTCATGGCGTTCGATAAGCAGTCCGATCTGGCGATCATGGAACTGCACGATGCCTTTGGCCACAAAACCGTATTGCGTTTCACCCACATGCAGCGCAACCCGCAGTTGTCGTCCCAATTGTTCAAGTTCGTTCCTCCCAAAGGCGCGGATGTGCTGGGTGAATAAAGCTCCCACTCTTGGGATCGAAGGAAATCCAGCGTGAGCCGTATAGCATTTGTGTGGGAACTGGGTTCGTCGTATGGACATGTTTCCTTGCTGTTGCCCTTTGCAAAGAAACTTCGGCAGCGCGGACATGATGTCGTGCTGGTACTGCGCGAGTTGCAGAACGTAAGCAAGCTGTCAGGCGATGAGTTGCCCGTTCTGCAAGCTCCGCTGTGGATATATCCGCCCAAGGGATTATCCGAGCCGCCGCTTAATTATTCCGAAATTCTTATGCGTTATGGTTATCTTGATGCAGATGGGCTGGCCGGTTTGGTCAGTGCGTGGCGCTCGCTATTTACTCTGCATGCCAGCGATGTGATTGTGGCGGATCATTCTCCCACGGCCTTGCTCGCCGCACGCAGTATGGGCTTGTCGGCAACGACACTCGGTTCCGGTTTTTATTTTCCACCGCGCCAAACACCGATGCTGAATATGCGCCCTTGGCTGAACGTGCCGCGCGAACGGCTGGAGCATTCTGACGCGACGGTGTTGCATACCATGAATAGCGTGCTCGCCGCATACAACGCTAAACCATTGGCCGCCGTAAACGATTTGTTTGAAACCGCAGAAAACTTTCTCTGCACTTTTGCCGAACTGGATCATTATCCGCAACGCGAGTCGAGCGAATATTGGGGGGCTTGCTACAATGTGGAAATGGGACAAGAAGTCGCGTGGCCTGAAGGCGCTGGCAAGCGGGTGTTTGCCTATCTTGACCCGCAAAGCCGTGATTTTTCCAAGGTGCTGGAAGCGATCACGGTGTTGGGTCTTCGTGCCATTGTGTGCGCGCCGGGTATCCCGGATAATTTACGGCAGCAGTATGCAAATTCGCGCATGATCCTATCCGCCAAACCCTTTATGCTAAAAGATTTGATGAGGGATTGTGATCTGGCAATTGGTAATGCCGGGCATGCCATGACGGCAGGCATGTTAATGGCAGGCGTGCCCCTGCTGTTACTTCCCACGCATCTTGAGCGCTTTTTGCTGGCCACCCGCATTGCCGCGTTGGGAGCGGGTATCGCTGTGAATCCGGAGACCTCTGCGCCTGATTTCACGACAGTTATTCGTAATCTGCTGGATGTACCGAGCTATCGCGAAAATGCGCGTCATTTTGCGGGCAAATATGCCGACTTTAATCAGGATGAGCAACAGGAAAATATCGTGGCGAGAATAGAACAAATCGCCGCAGTTAAACAGGTGCAGGCATGACGGCAAAAACACTAGAGCTATTTGCAGGAAACGTTGCTGCCGCGCCGCTGGCCGAGCGCTTGCGTCCCAAACATATCGATGAAGTAATTGGGCAATCTCACCTGCTGGGTCCGGGCAGACCGCTGCGACTGGCGTTTGAATCCGGCAAGCTGCATTCGATGATTTTGTGGGGGCCGCCGGGCGTAGGCAAAACTACACTGGCACGGCTGATGGCCTCGGCGTTCGATGCCGAATTCATGCCGCTGTCGGCGGTACTGTCCGGGGTGAAAGATATCCGCGAGGCCATTGCGCAGGCGCAGCAAGTGTTACAACAGCGCGGGCGACACACTATTTTGTTCGTAGACGAAGTACACCGTTTCAACAAGTCGCAGCAGGATGCCTTTTTGCCTTTCGTCGAGCAGGGGCTGGTAACCTTTATCGGCGCGACCACCGAGAACCCATCATTTGAGGTGAACAACGCGCTGTTGTCGCGCGCGCAAGTGTATGTGTTGCATGCACTGTCGGCGGAGGAACTGGGGACTTTGTTCGAGCATGCTCGGCAGTTGGCCTTAGGGGATTTGCAGTTCGAGGATGATGCGCGAGAACGCATCATCGGCTACGCAGACGGTGATGCGCGCCGCTTGCTTAATGTGCTGGAGCAATTGCAAACCGCCGCGCAAACCGCCGGTGTGAGCAAGATCGACCATGCCTTCCTCGACAACACGCTGGCGCAGAACCTGCGCCGTTTCGACAAGGGTGGCGAGGCATTCTACGACCAGATTTCCGCACTGCATAAATCGGTGCGCGGCTCCAATCCCGATGCCGCATCTGTATTGGCTGGTGCGCATGCTGGATGGCGGTGTCGATCCGCGCTACATGGCGCGACGCATCGTGCGCATGGCGTGGGAAGACATCGGCCTGGCCGATCCGCGAGCGATTCAATTAACCAATGATGCCGCGCAAACTTACGAGCGGCTCGGTTCGCCGGAAGGCGAGCTGGCTTTGGCACAAGCGGTGCTTTATCTGGCCTGCGCGCCCAAGTCGAATGCCGGGTATGTCGCGTATAATGCCGCTCGCGCCTGGGTGGCGCAGGACGGCTCGCGCGAAGTGCCGCTGCATTTGCGCAACGCGCCGACCAAATTGATGAAGCAGCTCGATTACGGCAAAGATTACCGTTATGCTCACAACGAGGCGGATGGTTATGCGGCGGGTGAAAATTATTTTCCGGATGGTATGCCGGAAGTGAGTTTTTACCAGCCGACCGAACGCGGGCTGGAAGCGAAGATTGCCGAAAAGCTGGCGCATTTGCGCGAGCTGGATACGGCGGCGAAGAAATAGAATTGTAGGTCGGGCTATGCCCGACATGGTGGGCAGAACCCACCCTACGTAAAGCGGAGATAATATGTTAGATATTCAGGCATTAAGAAATGATTTGGGCGGTGTGGCTGCGCGGTTGGCTACGCGCGGATTTGCGCTGGACACGGAAAAATTTACGCAACTCGAAGCCGAGCGCAAACATATCCAGACGCGCACGCAGGAATTGCAGGCCAAGCGCAACAGTTCGTCCAAGCTGATCGGACAAGCCAAGGCTAAAGGCGAAGACACTTCCGCAATCATGGCGGAAGTCGCCAATCTGGGTGATGAGCTCAAACAACTGGAAATCTATTTGATGCAGTTGCAGTATGAATTGAATGCCTTTCTTTCCGTCATTCCCAACACGCCGCATGAGAGTGTTCCGGTAGGAAAGTCAGAGACTGACAACCTGGAAGTACGCAAGGTCGGCAGCGTTCCACAATTCGCTTTCGAGGCGAAGGATCACGTCAGCATCGGCGAAGGGCTAGGTGGGCTGGATTTCGAGACTGCCACCAAGATCAGCGGTGCGCGCTTCTCGCTATTGAAAGGGCCACTGGCGCGGCTACATCGCGCACTGGCGCAGTTCATGCTGGATACACATACCGAGCAGCACGGTTACACCGAGACCTATGTACCTTATCTGGTGAATGCAGAATCGATGCGTGGCACTGGGCAATTGCCAAAGTTCGAGGAAGATTTATTTCGCGTTCCGCGCCAGACCGGAGAAGGTGAGGAGAATTTTTACCTGATTCCCACCGCCGAAGTCCCCGTCACCAACATGGTGCGCGACTCCATCGTGCCCTTGGAACAATTGCCGCTGAAGTATGTAGCGCACACGCCCTGCTTCCGTTCCGAGGCTGGTTCCTACGGGCGCGACACGCGCGGCATGATACGCCAGCACCAGTTCGACAAGGTGGAACTGGTGCAGATCGTGCATCCCGGATGAGTCCTACGACTGCGCTAGAACAATTACTCGGCCATGCTGAAACTATACTGAAAAAGCTTAACCTGCCTTACCGTGTGGTGAAACTATGTACCGGCGACATGGGCTTTTCCTCTGCAACCACTTACGACATCGAAGTGTGGCTGCCCGCGCAGAATACGTATCGTGAAATTTCTTCCTGCTCCAATTTCGAAGCCTTTCAGGCACGGCGTATGCAAGCGCGCTTCCGCAATGTACAGGGCAAGCCAGAATTACTGCATACCCTGAATGGCTCTGGATTGGCGGTAGGACGCACGCTGGTGGCGGTGCTGGAAAACAATCAGCTCGCCGATGGGAGCGTTGTGGTGCCGGAAGTGCTGCGCCCTTATATGGGCGGGCTGGAAGTTATCTCTTCGATTCATATTCAAAGATGATAGATTTGTGGGAGCGGCCTCCCGGCCGCGAAAAACTTTATAAAAAAGCTGGCAATCCACTGATGAAACAACTAGCCATCCCACTAAGCAACCAAAAAACGATTGCCAAGTGGTTGGTTATATCCACCAAGCTGGATGTGGAATTAACAATCGCGGCCGGGAGGCCGCTCCCACATAGTCGATTATTCCTGCTTTAAATTGAAATTAAGGCCAACTGAATTTTTTATCCACCGGCAGTTTCAGATGGAACGGCGTCGCTGGCAGATCGGGAATTTCATGCGAGTCCAAATGTTTTAGCATGTCGTAATACAGGTGTACTGTTTCGACCAGCACGACCGCCTCGCCGCCTCTGGCATAACCGTGCTTGGTCTGCTCGAAATACTCGGGCTGCGCCAACAGCGGCATCATTTTTTTTACATCCAGCCAGCTATCTGGGTTAAGTCCGTTGCGTGCGGTCAGAACACGCGCGTCTTCCAGATGCCCCAGCCCTTGGTTGTAGGCTGCCAGAGCCAGCCAAGTACGTTCTTCGTCAGCGATGCGCGGCGGCAATTGCTCCTTGATGAGCTGTAGGTAGCGCGCTCCTGCCATGATACTTTGACGCGGGTCGAGACGATCCGTTACCTTCATGCGGTCAGCCGTTTCCTCGGTCAGCATCATGATGCCGCGAACGTTGGTGAACGAGGTGGCGAGCGGGTTCCAGTGCGACTCATGATAGCCGATGGCCGCCAGCAACTGCCAGTCGATGCCGGTTACCGCTCCGGCTTCTTCGAATATATGGCGTAAATGCGGCAAATCGGTTTGGGCCTTGGTGATAAAGGTGACCGAATCGATCGGCTCCAGCCGTTCATTGTGCCCGTAATATCGATCCAGCAGGCGGCGCAAGCTGCCATCCTTTTTGATCAGCGCAAAAAACTTTTGCGCTTCCGCAAACAACGCTTCGTCGCCATCCGGCGCGAAGGCCCAAGCCAGTTTGGAAGGGGTGGCGATGTCGAATGCCGCATCCAGATTGGGGTTGTAGTTTCGCGCCATGGCCAGTTGTTCCTCATTGGAGATGGTACATTCCAGTTTGCTGGCGGCCACCTCTGCCAGAAGATTGTTAACGGTTTGCTGTTTGCGTGCTTCCCAATGCAGCGTCGGCATCTTTTGTTGAACTTCACGCAATGCCGCCTCCTGCGCTGAACCGGCAACTACAGCGATTTTCTTATCCACCAGCCCCTGCAAGCGTCGAGGAGGATCAATACACACCACTTGTTCGCTGACGGTCTGGTAGGAGGAGGTAAAGCGCAATCCCCCGGTTTCATTGCCGCGCAATCCGGCTGCGGCAAAATGCCCTTTGCCGGTCATTAAGTACGGCGTAATTTGCTCCAATGGCACAGGCAGCAGTTTCACCTTCACTTGCAATTGTTGGCCGAACAAGGTGACAAGCTGCTGTTCGAATTCCGAGTCCATGCTGCTTTCGCCCTGCGCCACGATAACCGTCAACTCTTCCCGCCAAGGTTTTATGGACGAACCGGATAGCGTGCAGGCAGCGAGTAGTGCCGCACTCAGCCACACGAACCAAACGAAATAGGGTTGCACACGGTTAGCCATGCAAACATTCTGCCTGATTTTACGCAATACTGGTAAAAAGTGCGCCTCTGATGAGTTAGCAGAGGGTCGAATGCATGACCAAAGAGGGGGCTAAAAGTCGGCCATTAAATGGCTCAAGGGCTGGTTACCCGGTTTGCTGTAGCCGGGCACTGCGCTTGGATGCACTGATCGTTTGCCGGACGGGATTCCTGACAACTTCAGTGTCAGGCAGAAGCAGCTTCATTTTCATAACCAGCCGGGATATCTCGTTGTGAGATTCTTTTAATTGTAACCTCAGTTCAAGATGTTCATCTTTCAACTTGGCATTTGCATTTTCGGCTTGATCGAGTTTTGTCTGTAAGGACGTAGTGGCATGAAAAAGCTCTTGCAACTGCAAAGTCAGATCATACTCACTTGCCACAAAATAACGGTTGGTAGACATTTCAATTTCCCTAAGACTAAAGTTAATTTGGGTTTGACCAGTCTACTGATTTCGTGGCGCGTTGATACTTTGAATAGCGCTATTTTCCCCTTGCTTTTAACAACCACTCCGCCAATTTAATATCCTGCGGGTAAGTTACCTTGAAATTGGTCGTCTCGCTCGCCACCAGCTTGGGATGCAACCCCAACGCCTCGACCGCCGAAGCCTCGTCGGTCACCTGCGGTGCGCTCTGCAATGCTTGCAGCAACAATCCGGTACGGAACATCTGCGGCGTCTGTGCCTGCCACAATCCATCCCTGTTTTCGGTATGGACAACACGCTGCTCGGCATCCGCACGTTTCAATGTGTCCGCCACCGGCACGGCAAGAATGCCGCCCACCTGGTCGTCGCGCAATTCCGCTATCAAACGAGCAAGCTGGGCTTGGGTCAAGCACGGGCGCGCCGCATCATGCACCAGCACCCAGTCGTCCGGCTCCAATTCTGCCGCCATCAACCCGTTCATCACACTTTCCGCGCGCGTCGCCCCGCCGCAGTAAAGCGGCTGCAACTTGTCGCCAAAGCTCGACCAGTCATATTGAGGGAACTGCGTATCGCCCGGTGCCAGCACCACGAACACCGTGCCGATTTCGTCACTAGCGCACAATGTTGCCAGAGCATGATAGATCATAGGTTGCCCGGCCAGCGGCAAATATTGTTTGGGCAGTTCGCCGCCCATACGGGAACCGAAACCGGCGGCGGGAACCAAGGCGTAAAATTCTGTCATGGGCGAATTGTAAATTAAAGATAAGCGGCCTGCTTGGCATATAATATACGCCTTTGCTTCGGTTCAATTCCATGCTGTTCGATTCCCCCCATTCTCGCCCGCGCTATACCCAACTGCACGGCTCGTCCGACGCGCTGGCGCTGGCGCAATACGCCGCGCAACATGCTCCGCTGGTAGTGATTGCCGCCAATGCTTTGGAAGCGCAACGTCTGGTAGAAGAAATTCCGTTTTTCGCGCCCGAGTTGCGCGTGCATCTGTTGCCGGACTGGGAGACGCTGCCTTACGACCATTTCTCGCCGCATCAGGATCTGGTTTCCGAACGTCTCGCTACCTTGCACCACATCCGCAGCCAGTCATTCGATGTGGTGGTGGTGCCGATCACTACGGCGCTGTATCCGCTGCCGCCGGTGGAATATCTCGCCGCGTTCACCTTTTTCCTCAAGCGCGGCGAAAAGCTGGATATTAACAAGCTGCGCGAGCAGATGACTTTCGCCGGATACAACCATGTGCAGCAAGTGCTGACGCCCGGCGAATACTGCGTGCGCGGCGGGCTGATCGATCTGTTCCCGATGGGCAGCATCGTGCCCTACCGCATCGACCTGTTCGACGACGAGATCGAGACCATCGCCACCTTCGATGTGGACACGCAGCGTACGCTGTATCCGGTGCCGGAAATTCGCCTGCTGCCCGCGCGCGAGTTTCCGCTGGATGAAAAAGGACAAGCCCATTTCCGCCAGAGTTTCCGCGAACGCTTCGAGGGCGATCCCTCCAAGTCCAGCATCTACAAAGATGTGAGCAAGGGCATCGCGCCCGCCGGGATCGAATATTACCTGCCGCTGTTTTTCGAGCGTACCGCCGTGTTGTTCGATTACCTGCCCAGCCATGCCACGCTGTGTCTGCATCATGAGGTGGACGAGGCCATCGCCACCTTTGCCAAGGATGCGGCATCGCGTTACAACCTGCTGCGCGGCGACCCGCAGCGGCCTTTGCTGGAAACGCAAGAATTATTTCTGGATGCGGAGAAGTTTTTCATACGGGTGAAGGATTTTGCGCGGGTGGATATACTCCAAAACCAACTCCCTCCCAACCTCCCCTTGTCAGGGGAGGAGCTTGGCCTCCTCCCTGACAAGGGGGGACTGAGGGGGGTTGCTTGTCCCACCGCCCCCCTCCCCGACATCGCCGTCAACCGCCGCGCAGAAATCCCCACACAAGCATTCCAGAATTTCCTGCAAAGCTTACCCGGGACGCGTACTGCTGCTCGCCGATAGCCTGGGTCGGCGCGAGATAATTTCCGGTTATCTGAATGAATACGGCCTAGCCCCCTCAGTATGCCAAGAAGAGTCTCCTCCCCTGACAAGGGGAGGCCGGGAGGGGTTGGGCGTCTACGCCACATTCCTCGCCAGCAACGAAAAATTCATGCTCGGCGTCGCCACCTTGCAAAACGGCTTCATTCTGTCGGACGAAAAGCTCGCCATCGTCACCGAAAGCGAACTCTATGCCGCGCAAGCCCGCAGCCGTATTGCGCGCACCGCGAAAAAGAGCAATGTCGAAGGCATGTTGCGCGACCTGTCCGAGCTCAAGCCGGGCGACCCGGTGGTGCATGAGCAACACGGTATCGCACGTTATCAGGGGCTAATCAATCTCGACCTCGGCGAGGGCGAGAACGAATTTCTGCTGTTGGAATACGCCGAGGGCGATAAGTTGTACGTGCCTGTGGCACAACTGCATGTCATCAGTCGCTACAGCGGCGGCGCAACGGATAGCGCCCCCTTGCACAAACTGGGTAGCGGATCATGGGACAAGGCCAAGCGTCGCGCCATGCTGCAGGTGCGCGATACCGCCGCCGAATTACTGAACCTCTACGCTCAGCGCGCCCTGCGCAAAGGCCACGCATTCAATTTCACTTATCACGATTACGAAGCCTTCTGTGCCGGTTTCGGTTTCGAGGAAACGCCCGATCAGGCGGCTGCCATCGAAGCGGTGATCCTCGATCTGCAATCAGGCAAACCCATGGATAGGCTGATTTGCGGCGACGTGGGTTTCGGCAAGACCGAGGTTGCGTTGCGCGCCGCTTTCGTCGCGGTGATGGATGGCAAGCAGGTCGCGGTGTTAGTACCCACTACGCTGTTGGCCGAACAGCACTTCCAGAATTTCTCCACCCGCTTCGCCGACTGGCCGGTAAAGATCGCCGAACTGTCGCGCTTCCGTTCCGCCAAGGAACAGACGCAAGCGCTGAAAGACATGGAAGACGGCAAGCTGGACATCATCATCGGCACCCACAAGCTGATCCAGAAGGGGGTGAAGTTCAACAACCTCGGCCTGGTGATCATCGACGAGGAACACCGTTTCGGCGTACAGCAAAAGGAACGCCTGAAAGCCTTGCGCGCCGAGGTGGATGTACTCACTCTCACCGCCACGCCCATTCCGCGCACGCTGGCGATGTCGCTGGAAGGATTGCGCGATTTCTCGGTAATCGCCACCGCACCGCAACGGCGGCTGTCGATCAAGACCTTCGTCAGCAACTACAGCCAAGGGGTAATCCGCGAAGCGGTGTTGCGCGAATTGAAGCGTGGCGGACAGGTATATTTCCTGCATAACGAAGTGGACACCATCGCCAATATGGCGGAAAAACTGGAAACGCTGCTGCCGGAAGCGCGCATCCGCACCGCACACGGACAGATGGGCGAGCGCGATCTGGAAGCGGTGATGCGCGATTTCTACCACCAGCGCTTCAACGTGCTGCTGTGCACCACCATCATCGAGACCGGCATCGACGTGCCCACCGCCAACACCATCATCATGAACCGCGCCGACCGCTTCGGCCTCGCGCAGTTGCACCAGTTGCGCGGTCGCGTCGGACGTTCGCACCACCAAGCTTATGCCTATCTGCTGGTGGACAGTAAGGAAGGACTCACTGCGCAGGCGAAGAAACGGCTGGAGGCGATTCAGGCGATGGAACAGCTCGGCAGCGGTTTCTACCTCGCCATGCACGATCTGGAGATACGCGGCGCAGGCGAAGTGCTGGGCGAATCGCAGAGCGGCGAAATGCAGGAGATCGGCTTCAGCCTCTACACCGACATGCTCAACGCCGCCATCACCTCGTTGCGCCAGGGCAAGGAACCGGACATGGCGCACCCGCTGGGCGTCACCACCGAGATCAACCTGCATACCCCGGCGTTGCTGCCCGACGAATATTGCGGCGACATCCACCAACGGCTGGTGATCTACAAGCGCCTCGCCAACTGCAACACCCCGGAAGATTTGGACGAAATGCATCAGGAACTGATCGACCGTTTCGGCCTGCTGCCCGAACCCGCGAAAGCGCTACTCGATTGCCACCGCCTGCGCATTGCCGCCAAGCCGCTCGGCATCATCAAGGTGGATGCGTCGAGCGAGGCGATTCAAATCCAGTTCGTCCCGAATCCGCCAATAGACCCGATGAAGATCATCACGCTGATCCAGACCAAACGCCATATTAAGATGAGCGGACAGGACAAGTTGCGGATTGAATTAAAATATGGGGAGTTGGGGCAGAGGGTGTTGGCGATTAAGAACTTCTTTGGAGAGTTGAAATAAATAATCGTAGGGTGCAATAAGCGTAGCGCATTGCACCGGATGTTCTAGCGTACCATGCGGCGCAATGCCCGTTGGTTATTGCGCCCCTACGTGAGCTCGTCACATCCCCGAAGGGGGAACCCAACATTATCAAAAAAGCTATTGGGTTATGCGGTGAAACTGCTGATGAACTAACTAGCCATTCGACTAGGCTGGCAAAAAACGCCAACTAAGGGCAATATTGACGCATAAAGAGTATGACCGAGGAGATTGGAAATGAATGCACGAGTCAAAGCAGCTATTCAGCACTGGAGCTATGTTGCGCCGCTATTGCAGCCCGCGCGCAACGCGAAGGAATATGCACAGTTGGTCGAAGCGCTCGATGCCGTAATCGATGCGGGCGGTGCCGATGAGAGCCATCCGCTCGCCCGATTGGTGGATTATCTGGGGGAATTGATTGCCGAATACGAATCAAGAGACAAGATGCCTGCGGCAGCGACGGGGGCAGAAGTATTGCGCTACCTGATGCAACGTGACAACTTGCGCCAGATCGACCTGCCCGAACTGGGCAGCCAAGGTGTCGTTTCCGAAATGCTGTCCGCCAGGCGCGATTTCAATGCACGTCAGGCAAAGCCACTGGCGGAACGCTTTGGCGTTTCTGCCGCATTGTTTTTGTAAATTCCCATTACCTATTCATTGACTGGATTCCCGCCTGTGCGGGAACGACGACCACCCCATGAACCTCATCATCCAAGCCGTCCACGACATCCCCGCCGCCCATCTGGATCGTATCGCCGGACTGGCGACCGCTACCCGCATCGAACAAATCGCCGCCCATGCCTACCGCTTGCGCGAATCGAAACCGCATGATGCCATCGCAACTTTTTGCCACGATCATCAGCTCGATTACGGCTTCGTGCGGCCTAGCCAGCATCTTGCCGATTTCGGCTTGCTGGTGATGGACATGGATTCCACGCTGATCTCCATCGAGTGCATCGACGAGATCGCCGACATGTATCAGCTCAAACCGCAGATTGCGGCCATCACCGAATCCGCAATGCGCGGCGAGATCGACTTCGCCGAAAGCCTGCACCGCCGCGTCGCCTTGCTGGAAGGGCTGGATGAAAGCGCGTTGCAGCGCGTATATGACCAACGTTTGCAACTTAATCCCGGCGCTGAAACCATGCTCGCAGCGCTGAAACAGCACGGCATCAGAACCCTGCTGGTGTCAGGCGGTTTTGTGTTTTTCACCGACCGTCTGAAACAGCGCCTCGGCCTCGATTACGCCCATTCCAACACGCTGGAAATCGTTGACGGCAAACTCACGGGGAAAGTTCTGGGTAACATCGTCGACGCGCAAGGCAAGGCAGAATGGCTGGTGCATATTCGCAATGAGTTAGAATTGAGACCGGAACAAGTCATCGCCATGGGCGATGGCGCAAACGACCTTAAGATGATGGCGCAAGCGGGTATCAGCATCGCTTACCATGCCAAACCCGTAGTACGCTCGCAAGCCAGCTATGCGCTCAACTTCGTGGGATTGGATGGGCTGGTGAATCTGTTTGCAGGTTAATTCGATTCCAAATTTTGAAATGGCATTTTTGTGGGAGCGGCCTCCCGGCCGCGAAAAACTTAATCGCGGCCGGGAGGCCGCTCCCACAACAGAAATTGATCCTGCTTAAATTTGCAACAAAATGAGACTTTGTCCGCCTGCTATTGGTGCACCAATCCCTACAGTTTTTCTTTTACCCACGCAACAACCGATGCCAGCGCAGACGGCAAATTACCCGGTTCGGTGCCTCCAGCCATCGCCATGTCCGGCCTGCCGCCGCCCTTGCCGCCGACCTGTTGCGCGACGAAGTTCACCAGTTCGCCCGCCTTCACTTTCGCCGTAGCATCCGCCGTCACGCCCGCAATCAAACTAACCTTGCCCTCGCTCACCGTTGCCAGCACGATGGCCGCCGATTTGAGTTTATCTTTCAGCTTGTCCAGCGTCTCGCGCAGCGTCTTGCTGTCCGCGCCTTCCAGCAGCGCGGCCAGCACCTTCACGCCGTTGATGTCCACGGCCTGATTCAGTAACTCGTCACCCTGCGCGGAAGCCAGTTTCGATTTCAGTGCGGCGAGTTCTTTTTCCAGCGCCTTGGCGTTGTCGAGTATCTGCGCCACGCGTGCCGCAGCCTCATGCGGTTGCGCCTTGAGGGCCGCTGCGACTTCCTGTAATTGCAGTTCCTGCTGCTGCACAAACGCCAGCGCGCCTTCACCCGTCACCGCTTCCACGCGTCGCACGCCCGCCGCCACGCCGCTCTCGGCCAGTATCTTGAACAAGCCGATGTCGCCAGTGCGTTTGACGTGCGTACCACCGCACAACTCGCGCGAAGAGCCGATATCCAACACGCGCACCTCGTCGCCGTATTTCTCGCCGAACAGCATCATCGCGCCGGTCTTCTGCGCATCCTCAATGGACATCACGCGCGCCTGACAGGCGGCATTGGCAAGGATTTCCGCGTTGACGATGCTTTCCACTTTGCGGATTTCTGCATCGGTCATCGGCTGCGTATGCACGAAGTCGAAACGCGTTTTGTCCGGGTCAACCTGCGAACCCTTTTGCTGCACATGACTGCCCAGCACTTCGCGCAAAGCCTTGTGCATCAGGTGGGTAACGGAGTGGTTGCGCTCGGTACGCGCGCGCGCCTGCACATCCACCCGCGCGGCGACATCGTTGCCCACGCTCAGCTTGCCGGTCTTCACCACGCCGTGATGACCGAACACGCTTGCCTGTATCTTCTGCGTATCTTCCACCGCGAAGATGCCATGCAAGCTGTGCAACGCCCCACGATCACCGACTTGACCGCCGGATTCGGCGTAGAACGGCGTGTCATCCAGCACTACTACCCCCAGCTCTCCTTCGTTCAAGTCGTTGACCGACACTCCGTCCTTGTACAAAGCCAGCACGTTGCCTTTGCTCTCCAGCAGCTCGTAGCCGTGGAAGGCAGTAGCCGGGCCAGAGTATTCCAGATTAGTCGCCATCTTGAACTTCCCTGCGGCGCGCGCCTGATCTTTTTGCTGCGCCATCGCCTTGTCGAAAGCGGCAACGTCAACACTCACGCCATGTTCGCGGCACACGTCCTGCGTCAGGTCGAGCGGGAAGCCAAAGGTGTCGTGTAGCTTGAAAGCAGTTTCGCCGTTGAATATCGAAATGCCCTGCTTAGTCATCTCGGCAAGATCAGCTTCGAGTATCGCCATACCATGTTCAATAGTCGTGAAGAAACGTTCCTCTTCCTGTTTGAGAATTTCCATCACGCGCACCTGTGCCGCCGCCAAGTCAGGAAAAGCCCCGCCCATTTCGCCGACCAGATCGGGGACCATCTTATGGAAGAACGCCGCACGCGCCCCAAGCTTGTAGCCGTGACGGATGGCGCGGCGAATAATCCGGCGCAGCACATAACCGCGCCCTTCATTGCCGGGAATCACGCCGTCTGCAATCAGAAATGAACAAGCACGAATATGGTCGGCCAGCACTTTCAGCGAAGGAGAATCCAGATCGTCAGTATGCGTTTCGCGCGCTGCCGCCTTGATCAGCACCTGGAATAAATCGATTTCATAGTTGGCATGCACATGTTGCAACACCGCCGAGATGCGCTCCAGCCCCATGCCGGTATCCACCGAAGGCTTGGGCAGCGGATGCATCACGCCGTGTTCGTCGCGGTTGAACTGCATGAACACGTTGTTCCAGATTTCGATGAAACGGTCACCATCTTCGCCAGGAGAACCGGGTGGGCCGCCGGGAATGTGTTCGCCGTGGTCGTAGAAGATTTCGGTGCAGGGGCCGCACGGGCCGGTATCGCCCATCATCCAGAAGTTGTCCGAAGCGTAGCGTGCGCCTTTGTTGTCGCCGATACGGATCACCCGCTCGGCAGGTACGCCGATTTCCTTGGTCCAGATGTCGTAAGCCTCGTCATCCTCGGCATACACGGTAACGGTGAGCTTGTCTTTGGGCAGCTTGAATACCACCGTCAGCAACTCCCACGCATAGTTGATCGCCTCGCGCTTGAAATAGTCACCGAAGCTGAAGTTGCCCAGCATTTCGAAGAAGGTGTGATGGCGCGCGGTATAGCCGACATTCTCCAGATCGTTGTGCTTACCCCCGGCACGCACGCATTTCTGCGACGAGGCGGCGCGGGTGTAAGGCCTCTTGTCGAAGCCGAGGAACACATCCTTAAACTGGTTCATCCCAGCGTTGGTAAACAACAGTGTCGGGTCTTCGTGTGGCACCAGCGAGCTGGAGGCAACCACGGCATGACCTTTTGAAGCAAAAAAATCTAAAAATTTCTGGCGGATTTCACTGCTTTTCATCTCGTCTTCCTAAACCCATGTTGGTTGTTTGCACACTCTTTATCACTATAGGTGCATCAAGCGCACCCAACTTTTGTAGGCCGAATAATACCATTTGATGCCCCTTTATCCATCTTTCTTTCCTTGAAGTTGTTCACTTCAAGCATGGCTCATTTAGCCATAAACGGGGCATTTTGATTTCTACAACTTTTTGCAACACTTCAAAGCACGGCATGAGGAAGTTTGTTAGAATGCGCACCTTGCGGAGAGGTGGCAGAGTGGTCGAATGTACCTGACTCGAAATCAGGCATACCGCAAGGTATCGAGGGTTCGAATCCCTCCCTCTCCGCCAAAATCTAAATATGAACTACTTCATTATTTCTTTTACGATGCTAACTATCGGCACAACCAGTGCCGCAGAGTTAACCTGTAAACAGCATGCTACTACGATAGCAAAAGAAGCGGACAGAATCGAATACATGAAATATTGCTCAGACCCCCCCGCTAAGCAACCGCATCGCAATAAACTTGCAGCAAATAATCCAAAATCGGATGGCGAAGTTGCGAAAATTGCTGGGGACATTGCGAAATTTAACAAATGCACTGGCACGGAAGTGACTGAAAACAAGGATAATGTTGACAAAAAGTACGAAAAGCATGCCAAGCTTGTTAATGATTGTGCGGATATCTCTGTAAGAAAATGACTAACTGCATATAGTTTTCCCGTCTCCAATAACTGATCACATGGGCAAGGTGTCACACGTTCCCCATCCAATCCATGATGCTGATCGCATCTTGTGTGCGCGTAGCTAAATTTTTAGAATCGAGCAACACAATTATAACCGGGCGATTGTGGATGTTTGCCTTCATCACCAAGCAGCGCCCTGCCCGGTTAATAAATCCTGTCTTGCTCAAGTAAATATTCCAATCCGTATTTTTCACCAATGGATTGGTATTGTGGAATTGCATCTGCTTTCTTCCCGAAGCTTTTAAATCATGCGAAACGGTGGTGGTTGCCTGATGAATAGGATCGTATTCTTGTGCTGCCAGAACCATTTTTACCAAATCCTGTGCCGTCGAAACATTTCCGCTGTTGAGTCCGGTTGGCTCCAGAAAATGCGTATTGTCCATGTTTAACTTGCGCGCCTTGGCATTCATTTGCGCAACTGCCGCTTTTATCCCACCCGGATAAGTTCTGGCCAAGGCTGCTGCGGCACGATTGTCCGATGACATCAATGCCAGCTTGATTAGCTCACCGCGAGTCAATGTTATGCCGGGAGACAGCCGGGAATGTGATTTTTTTATATTGTCGACCATAGCCTTGTCCTGCTTGCCAATTCTGATTTTTTCATTCATTGGCAAATGCGCGTCCAGCACCACCATGGCGGTCATCAGCTTGGTGATGGAAGCGATTGGAACAATATTTTTTGCATTCTTTGAATACAAAGGGCGCTGCTCCCGCTCATCGTAAACCATGGCAACTTGGGCGCTCAGAATCAGTTCGTGGAAATCCTGGTTAACCTGTGAATGAGAGTTAACCGTCTCAGGCGTGACCGTTGGTTTAGCTACGGCATCTGGCTTGGGCAGGGCATTGGGGTCGCGCAACGCATCCGGTTCACGCAATGCGTCATCCAATGTAATCATGTCACCGCTGGCATTCTGCAATCCCAGAGCGGTTCCCAATAAAAACATTATTGAGAATTTGATGAGCGTGTTTTGTCTTGGTTTGAGCCACATAATGATAATACCTTTTAACAAAGTTCCACGATTTTCTCATCGCATCAGTTGGATTCATGCAGAGAATAAACGTTCCTTAACTCTGCTATTTGAGCTCTAACCTGCGACATGACATTTTGCATGTATGCCTATCGGGGCAGCCGCATTAAGGAATTGGAACGAAGCAGTTCTGGGGATTCAGAAATTATTTGTGCAAGGAGCGCGCAAGAAATTGCGCGGCAGACAGGGTTGCTTGACTTGTTAAGGTTTACCCAAGGCCAACACGAACTTGACCAATTCCCTGATCTCGGCCTGCTTGACGTTTTCCAGATCGTTTCCGGGCATGGGCATGGAGCCCCAATTGCCGGCACCTCCTTGGGATACCTTTAGCACCAGCCCATCCTCCAAAGAATATTCTTGTCCGTGATAGGTAAACTTGGTAGCTCCCCTATATTTTCTAGAAACATCCATCCATGAAGGGCCAACCACTCTTTGGTCGATGTCGTGACAGTTATTACAACCATTCTTTTGGGCCAGGGGGGGCATCACGTTTGTCAAGGCACGACCAGCATGCTTGTCGGTATCGTCCTTACAGGCAGCAAGCATCATGCTCATGGTTGCGACCAAACAAAGAGTTATAGTTTTCATATTGTCACGCCACAAATACAAATGGAGCCGACTTCCTTCGATAGCGGTAACCATTAAAAAGGCGGCCCAACAGGCCGCCTTTAACATCCACTAACACTGAAAGTGTTTAGATTTTACCTGCCGCAACAGCATCAAAAAGTGCTTTTGCCGCTTCATCTTCGTGGCCCTTGATAAGGCTACCAAATTGACCTGTCATAACGGCTGCTTGACCTTTCCATTTAGGGTTGGATCCGGCCACTTTACGATTTTCCACTGCAAAGCCCGACTTAAAAACTGCTGCCAGAGCTTTCTCGTCGCCATATGCTTTTGCAACTACTGCCCAATCAGGTCCTACAGCATCTTTACCAACTTGATGACAAGCCTTACATGCCCCGGTTGAGAACGCACCAGCCGTTGCCGAACCTGCGACCATCAAACCTGCTGCTACAAACATGCTAACGATGATAGATTTCATAATTATTTTGCCTCTCCATTTTAGATTTAAACTTGTGGGACACTACTGCCCCCCTCTATTCTAACCAACCCCGCCCGGTTTGCAAACCCATTTTGCCCCGACAGTGTGGTTAATAACGCCTACCCTGGGCCAGTCGTTGACACGTCGGCGGTTTTACAGGAACTTTGTTAACTCAGCCAAGTCATGGATCGGAGCTAAACAACGCGCACCTTGGCACAGCCAAGCTACCGTAGCGGTCCCCTCTGTCTTGTCGATATTCCAGGCAGACCTGATTCGCCGCCTGCCAAAGCAAAGCACAGCAGGTCGGGAAGGTAAGACTTATGCACGGCAGATAAAGCATCTGCCGCACGTTGGCGGCGATGCCGCCGGACAGGCCGACGAAGCGCAATGCTTCCGGCACGAGGATCAGGAACGTTGCCGCTGCGAGGGTGCCCCACAGCTTGCACGTGCCGCCTATAATGATGGTGACGAAGAGGACGAAAATGGATTCGTGCAATAGTTCAATTACCAAACCCGACTCGCCCCATAAGCGTCAAATTGAGAATCAATGCTTACAATCGACAGTTCCTCTGCGAGAGCTTGGGCGATGATCAAGCGGTCAAATGGATCGCGATGATGAAACGGTAAAGTGGTCAACTGCGAGGTGTGGTTGATCTCGATGGGCAGGATGGACATATCATTATCTGCGAGTTCCCGCGTCATAAATTGCGCGAAGGGTTCCGGCAGTGCGTATTTCCCCAGCGCAATCTTGATGGCGATTTCCCAATGGCTTGCCGGGCTGAGATAGAGGAACTCGGCTTGCCCGATGGCGGTTCTTGCGGGGAGGCTGAGCCGTTCATCATCCAGTAAAAACCAGAGAAAAGCATGGGTGTCGAGCAGAAGCTTCATGCCATGTAGTCTGCGAAGTCGCTCAGGTGATTGTCGTCATCTTCCAGAATGATCAGACGGCCTTTCGCACTTCCGGGATAACGTCGGGTTCGTTGTGCAGCCAGCGTTGTTGTGGGTGCGGCGACGGGTTGCAGACGGACGAGCAGGAAGCGGGCATTTTCTTCCATGCCGATTGGCTCGACTGGCTGAATGCGCCCATCCCTGATGACAGCTTCCACGGCTTGTAACATGGTGATAACTCCCAGTTGATCGCTACGGTGACAATCCTACCGAATCAGCCTCGATTCTGCCAGTTAAATATGACGTTCAGGTAGATCGTTAACCCCGCCTCTTCGTCTGCTGCAACCATATCACCAGAATCAGCGCCGCCCCGTAAAGCATTTGCCGCACGTTGGCGGCGATGCCGCTGGGCAGGCCGACGAAGCGCAGGGCTTCCGGCACGAGGATCATGAACGCCAGCAGCCAAGATATTCAAGGTCAATGGAGTCTAACCTCACCGATCTTGAAGAATCTCAAATTCTGAGCCATGCGCGTCAACCGTGGCATCGTAGTCATAAATTTTTACCCCTGTGCCACTTATCCTAATAAGCTCCAATGCATCCTTTTGGATCGGCTGAGTCATCAAATCGAATAAATTTGGTACTTTCTTAAGCTGCCAAGAGAGAAATCTTGAACGCTGCCATCCATTGATCGTATCAATCCGCTGCCTGTTTGTTAAATTCAATTCAACCGTTACTCCATGATTACTTGCCGCAGCTATCCATTCGCCAATAGTAAATTTAAAATATGGATCCTTAATAACTAATATATTTCCACATTCTGCCGCCATTTCACCAATATATGATTCAATGGATGGTATTAACTTGTCGCGCTCATGCTTTGTCGAAGCAACAATCTTCCTGTTTATGGCGCGACTAATCTTGCACTCTCTTGTGTGGTAAAGCCCGCCATCGGCTGAATGTCCAAACTCAATTGGCGAAGTACGGTACGCGGGATTAACAGCGCCAGCTTGCTCAATTGAGGCCGTCAATAGCGATGTCCCACTCTTATAGGCGCCTCCGACCAAAATGATTCTGGCCTTTTGCTCACCTTCCTCGGTGATAATTAAATTTTTAGTGCGCTTATTGGACATGATATACGCTGAAGGAGTTGCGATCCCCAATAAGTTGAACTTAAGCCCCGGCAACTTATCGACTCACCAGACAAGCCTTCTGAAAACGCCCTGATTTTCAGATCGATATTTGCATCCTGTATATTGGCAATTACTTTTGTATCAACGGGAGGCACATTAAAACAACATGGATAAATATCCCCTCTTGGCAAAATTGACCACATGCGACGATGTTTCAGTAGGCAGGAAGAATCCGGGGATTTGTACTGACCATTCATGTCAAATGGGTCATTAATTGAAACAATGTCAAAGCGCTTCAAGAGGGGATGCCTCCTGATCTCTTCATAAATTGATCGCACTTCATGCACCCAATCTCCCCAATCAACATGCGAGAAAGCCCTCGCTCTTCCATCAGGCTCTGTAGGAATAAATCTAATCCTCTTTATACCTTTCGAAAGTGCCAATTCGATAAAATCAGAAACTAACGCCTTATCGCCTGGAGCAAGAATTGCGCTAACACCAACTGGGTATCCGCTAGTTGCACTCTTACCTAGCTGATTTAATATCAGGTTAAATTTTGATTCTGGAATTCCTGAAACAAGATGATTATGATATGCCGTCAATCCATAGACGCTGACCCAACACCGGGAGAACAAGGGAAGCATCTCAACCATGTTGGTGTTAAAAATCTTTGTTCCGTTAGTAGCCAGCCCCACCTTAATTCCCTTGGCAAAGAGGAATGAAACAATTTCCTTAAATTGGGGATGTGTAGTGGGTTCGCCGCCAGTAATTCGAAAATCACGAATACCCAGTTTAGAAAACAAATCGACTGATTGTTCAACAACCTTGAAATCCATCACATCGCCCATATCTGACGCAGACGAAATATAACAATGGCTACAAGTTAAATTGCACCTCGTGGTTACGAACAAGAAAACACAGTCAGAAATGGACATCTGATTTTTCCAGTTTACTCATTGCCCTATTTAAGGCTTCCATTTGGAAATCGTCCTGGACGTAAGATGCCCCTAAAACAAAGTAATCTTGAATGGATATTGGAAATGGGTCACTGCACCACTTTGATACTAAATGACAAGTTGAGGTTACTAATTCACGCGCAAAATTGATTGAGATCGCATCGCTAATGAGCGCGTAAAAACTGGGTGAAAACAACTGGTGTAAATCTTCAATAGGTAACTCCGCTGCTATACCAACTTTTATTTGCAATGCCAACGTTAAAGAATTTGGTGGGCAAAACCCTGCTAAAGCTCGGGCCAATGAATGGTAGGTTGATAAATCAGCATCTGATCGATACAGCAGGTTTCTAGCAAGGCGGAAAAAAAATTTCACAGCCCCATAACTTGCAACCGACCTCTGTACATGATTATTATGATTGGCTAATGCTGTCAGTTCTATTATTCCCATCATTGTCCAAAATACAGCATATCGGTCATAGTCAAATCGCCGCGTAACTTCCCCACATAATTTATTCGGCCATAAATTATTTATTGCGTGCCTTCTACGAATAGATACGCTTCCAATCGTTAAACGATGAGTCTGACACCACTGGTCAATCTCGGCCTTGATGTCACAAGAAAGCTCATCAATAAAAATGGACTCAGTAATGAAATCCACGTCGGAGAACGATGACACTACTCCATTAACTGCATTAGGTAAATGCGCCTCAAATGAAGCCCAAGACCCATAGGCCACAACAGGATATTTATTGGGGATACCTGCCAAAACGTGATGGTATAAATGGGGATAACGTTGCGGAAGTTGGCTAAACATTGCGTATTTAAGAGAGAAATGCCGTTAGGTGTGACAATTTAGAATTTCAACAAGCCTCAGCAATTCGTCGTTATTTCCCGTTTGCAGGTCATCATCCATCAGGCAATTTATATATTGCTTCACCTCATTTTTATTCTTATCAGTTTGATCTTTTACCCAATCATAAAATTCCTTGTAATTTGAGGAAGGATTAACAATTAGCTCCGTGCTACAAGAACCAAATTTAGCAGCCTCACCACCCACATTTATAGTACCCACCTCCAAAATAATTGGTTGCAAAGGTAATATTTTCATCAAAAGTTCATCATAAATTTTTCTGTGCTCGTGCCAGCAAAGAACAATACAGGCTCCGAGATGACGTGACTTGTAAGCGACATATGGCAACAGTCTGAACAGGGCGTGCTTTCCAATATCTGAACGAGCATGAGAAAAGGATGCAATGTTTTCATTTTCGCTTCCGTCATAACCATTTTTTGCGCAATAGGTAGTGTACTCGTTGTATTGTTTGTGAATTTCACTACTGTAGATTGGTTCTGAATCTAAGATTTCTTTAACTTGAGAGGAAATTATCTTAAGTTGATCTAGGTCAAACTTAGTCTCATCGTAGGTAATTAATGCAATCGGCTCAACAGAACTAGCTTTACTCAACCTATGTAAAAGAATTAGTTGCAAGTAATCTACTAAGTGCAAACCCTCCTTATTCAGTTGCCTCCAGTGATAATAGATTGGAACTTTTCTCTCAAAGTGGTGATGCTTGGCTGTTAGGCCAGAATAAAACGCAGCCCTTTTAAGAAGGTCATAGTCAATCTTGCACTCACATATTTCTTTGCCGAATTTTATAATCCATTTATCAAAAGTTGCTGCAAATTGTTTGACACTTTCTATTCTCAAATGGTTTGACTGATAAGTTTGTGCCTCGCGGGACATGTTTTGTATTAATTCGATTAAAACGATTGCCGCATTGCCTGCTGCTTTTTTTTGCCAATCTTTTTCATCAATGCTCTTTTTCTTTTTCGCTATGACCACCGTATTTTTTTCGTCTGTCCCTTGCTCTTCCTTTCTTAATGTTCCAGTGTTCTTATTCTTGTCTGCATAATCACTAATCCCCTTAACTGCTATAAATTTATTTCTCTCATAATATTGGTGGTGATTCTGAACCGCAGCAGCAACGCCTGCGGCTTCCATTTCAACGCAAGCAATTTTCCTTTGTATTTTTAAAATTAACTGCCTTGAAATCCCGTAATAATCTGCGATAAGCTTCTCACCAGATGCAATAAGTTCATTGTTGTGAACCTTAATATTTTTTTGTTTAAGTTTGATTTGTGGTGCATGGCAAAGATAGGCGATGTGTTGCGACAAAGTCACGCCATTTGGATGAGAATGTGATTCGTTTCCACTCAGGCGTACGTTTTCATCGGTTGTCTCTTTTGCGGGCTCATAGTAATAAACTGTTTTGCCAATCACAACATCTCCCAGATTAACCTCATTACTCAAGAGAGACCCAGCGATTCCGAATGATATGGTAAATTCAGGATCAAATTCATCCAGTAGATTCATCGTCTGAAATGAAGACTGAAGACAACCTTGCCCGACTAGTTGAATTACAACAATATTCAGCTCGTTCAGAGTAAAGCTGTAGCAACCGGTCGCAGTTCTAAGACTTTTTTTATTGAGAACACCCCCAGCTTTTTTGATGTTTTTAACCAACGCGTCTATTTCTACTTTAAGCGGAGCTAAAACAAGAAAATCGATTTGTTCACGCATGGTAAGCCCTTGGGTCTTTAGGTGGTGATGGTTCCGGGGTGGAGCGCGAAGCCAACCGCATCCAGAATCTGCCTGCTCGGAAAACCAAAGGTGAGGTGTTCAGCGGTGAGCATGGGGGGCGCATGGGTCGTCATTCCGGCAAGCCGTCTAATGCAAATCTTCGCATGAAACCTCTCCTCAATGTGTTCCGTAAATAAACAGCGGTAGTTCATTATGGGAATAATGCATTTTATGATTCCTCCCTTCAGGTTTGTCTGCGGGCTAACATAATGGCGCTATGGGGCTGCGCGATTTTGCGCAGCCCTCGCGAATGTTGGGGCGACCAGATATGCAGCACAATCGCCCACATTACTTGCTGCAACGGCTACGTGAATAATATTGCGATTTCCCAATGAATTTGTCGGCATATAAACCGAGGCTTTCACCTTGATAAGTTTTGCGAGAAAAGAAACCGCCGCCCTTGGTTTGTTGTACCCGGTAGTCGTTAATCATCACCTTGACTTTATCCCCGACAAATCCTTCGACCACGGCTTCATACACAATGATAAATTCTTCTTTTGTGGCTCCACCTAGGGCATCTGCGAGAATATTGCCAGATGATGTGGAGGTATTCCACCGCTCGCGTGGATAAACTGTGCTGCCAATTGCGCAGTGACCAATAATCGGAAAATTTTTC
This sequence comes from uncultured beta proteobacterium, assembly GCA_963714805.1. Taxonomy (GTDB): domain Bacteria; phylum Pseudomonadota; class Gammaproteobacteria; order Burkholderiales; family Gallionellaceae; genus CAIQPV01. The sequence continues at coordinate 56,013 of CAVQPO010000003.1, forward strand.
TCTTCTTCCTTGGCACGCTTTTCAGCTAGAGCAGCTTCCTTTTTGCTCTGGCGCTCCTGAGCTAGTGCTGCCACGCGTTCACGTTCTGCTGCCACCAACGCTGCGGCCTGCAAGCTACTGATATTTTGTTTCGCTTGTGCAGCCTGAGGTGCTTCGGGGTTTAGTCTGAGAAAGTTCTCATAAGCAGTAATGGTATTGGCATTTTCAGCCAGTTGAAATTCTTGCTGCTGTTTAATGGTGTTGTCGATTATGTCCAACTTGGCAAACGACAACTCGGCTCCCTTGGCGTTAAAGGTGATCTGGGGAATGAGACTTGTATCGGTCATTTGTGCCTTTACATGAGCCGCTTTATCCAGCGGAACGGCAAATTCAACCGCACGATTAAAATCGCCCTTTTCAGATTTCAGGATGCCCGAGAAAGTTTGCTTGTCGGCGTCATATTTAAAATCCACCAACAAAGGGTCGCCATACATTATTGTCATTGCTGCGGAGAGTGCGGAAACGAAAGCGGCGCGCACAATCTCAGGCTCTTTGTTGTGCTTCGACAGCTCGGTAAACTCACGCTGGTTTGCAGCCACAGCGTTCTCATGTTCTTTTAGCGCGGCATCGTAATTACTTTGCGCCGTTGCATTAGCTCTGCGCACGCGTTCATTTTCTGCATCCACTCGCTTTTGGTACGTCTCGGTGGTTTCAAACTCATCCTTGTCGAAATGATTCGGCGTAAAGAGCTGAGGCGCGCTCGGCACTTCTTTGAGCGCGGGCATATGCACGGTCAGTTTTTTTGCTACCAACAGAGCCGTAAGTTCAGCTAGCTTTACGTCCGATGACTTATTTGGCGCTTCTATGATGTCATCGTAGCTTGTGCGTCGGCGCACTGGTATAAACTGTCGAGCGTCATTAATTCCTGCGATGCACTTTTGCACTCCATAATCGTAAGTTGCACCACGGTTGGCAATGTAGCAATGAGTGAGGTCTCCCATAAGTTTTGGAATACCATCTGCTTTGAGTGAATATGAGGGATTTGATTTTATGATCTCATTAAAACTTGGTAAATCCCAACCACCTTGACCATCCACGATCAAGTCTGCAACAAATGCACGGGCATCGACATAACTTTTAGATGGGAGCGCCTTCATAACCATAAGCCTAAACTCTTTGGTATTTTGATTTAAAGGCAATCTCGTTGGATCAAGCCCGGATGGTAAGGCCCAGTAAAGTTGTGACTGCTGGTCATAGTAGGCAAATAGCGTATGTTCGCGTTTTTTGCTCCATACAACCTGAGCCGATACACTCGAAATATCCAAGCTATCACTTGGTAGATCGGACTCAACAGCTAATGCAGATTGAGTGAACAAGCCCAGCAACATTAGAATTAGTACAGATTTTATATTTTTCATTTGTTCTCTTTCAAAGTGAGAAAGTCGTTCAATCATTTTTAACTTGGGCGCTTAAACTCGGTGATTAAGATTACGCTTCCAGCAACAACGCCTTGAAGCCAGCCTGTTGAAAATGAATGTCAGCCGCCAGTGCGGCCTGATAGTGGTCGCGCGGCGAGGCCAGCGCAATGGCAAATCCCGTATCGAGAAAAACCGTCATCTTCGGCATCAGCTTCCATGCCCATAAAGATTTTTCTCAAACGTAGCCGAAAAATCAGATGGCGCATCAATGGACAGTTTTTGTGCCCCCTCCAGAAAAGACACCGGTTTCTCCTTGGATTGCCGCGTCTCATTCTCCACCAGCACAATTACCTCTACTCTGCTACCCGGCTTGAGTTCCGAGCTTTGCAGATGAATGGCATGATTTTGATCAACCACCATTTGTTGACGGACTGGCAGCGCCATGATTGAACTCCTTGGTTAAGATTTTTGTATTATGCTCCAAGATGATAGCAAATGGACACATCCTGATTGCGTTCAACCCAAATTCTGGCTCAGTGCGAACGGTTGCAGGCAAATTATTATCCCCGTCTAATGGATCAATTGGGTTAACTCAGCCAAATCATTGATCGGAGCTAAACAACGTGCGCCTTGGCACAGCCAGGCTGCCGTAGCTGTCCCCTTTGGTTTGTCGAGTATTCCAGGCAGACCTGATTCGCCGCCTGCCAAAGCAAAGCACAACAGATCGGGATGGTAAGTTTCATGTACGGCGGACATCCATACCCCGGCATTCTCCCCCCGCAACACCAGCAAGCGTAACGGCGACAGGTATTCCTGCAACACGGTCAGCAAAGTAGCCAAACCGGCAGACTGTTCAAGCGCCAGCGGATAAAGCAGACGCAGGGCACGCTCCGAGACTTCCAGATACCGATCTTCTCCCAGCAGATGCCCCATGCGTTGCAACGCTCGCGCCGCGACGGCATTGCCGCCGGGTGTAGCGTTATCGTGTAGCGGCTTGGGGCGTTGGATTAAAACTTCATGATCATGCGAGGTGAAAAAGAAACCGCCCTGTGCATCGTCGGAAAATTGCGCCAGCAACGCTTCGGCCAGTTCGCGTGCCCAGTGTAAATCGGCAAGCTTGAATTCGGCCTGCAATAGTTCGAGCAACCCTTCCAGCAGGAATGCGTAATCATCCAGATAGGCATTCAGTTTGGAAAGGCCATCCTTGTTGACCGCGAGCAAACGCCCATCGCGCCATAATTCGCTGTGGATGAAGTCCGCCGCCCGTCGTGCAGAAACCAGCCAGTCTTCTCGACCCAGCACCCGTGCGGCATGGGCCATGCCCTTGATCATCAGCCCGTTCCACGCGGTCAGTACCTTTTCGTCGCGCCCCGGTCGCACCCTTTGTTCGCGCCGTGCCAACAATTTGGCGCGGGCAGAGGCAAGCAAGCGCGCGCATTCCGGCTGTGCATAGCCAAGTTGCCCTGGCCACCTCGGACAAATCGCTTGCCACGTGCAAATGCCAGCGCCCCTCGAAGTTGGCGGACTGGTCGAGGCCATAATACGCCGAGCAGACTGCGTATTCCGATGGCTCCAACTCTTGTTTTAATTCTTCCGGCGTCCAGACGTAGAACTTGCCTTCTTCGTGTTCCGAGTCGGCATCCAGCGTCGCGTAATAGCCACCCTGCGGCGATTGCATCTCGCGCATCACCCAAGCAGCGGTTTCTTCTGCCACCTGTTTGAACAACGGGTCGCCGGTGATCTGCCAAGCATCAACATACAGCGGCAATAACTGCGAATTGTCGTAGAGCATTTTTTCAAAATGCGGGATCTCCCAGCGCTCGTCCACGCTGTAGCGGAAAAAACCGCCGCCGATCTGGTCATAAATACCGCCCTGCGCCATGCGCGCCAGTGAGTACAGCGCCATTTGCGCAAAACTATCATCGCCGGTACGCGCCGATTCGCGCAGGCATAGCTCCAATTCCGCCGGGTGGGGAAATTTGGGCGCACCGCCGAATCCGCCATAGTTTGTATCACAACTCGCTTGCAGTTCGCGCATCGCGGCGGCCAGCGGCGAAGCATCCATCTCGCCTTCTGCGGCGGATGGAGTTGCATTCTGGCTGCGCGCAAAGGCTTCGGTCAATGCTGCGCCCTGACGTTCGATTTCTGCCTTTTGTTCGTGATAAAACGCGGCCACGCGCGGCAGCAATTCCACGAATCCCGGCAAATTGTAGCGAGACTGCTTGGGGAAATACGTCCCGCCAAAGAACGGTTGTTGTTGCGGGGTGAGGAACATGGTCAACGGCCAGCCACCGGAGCGCCCGGTCAGCATGGCCTGGGCGGTTTGGTAAATATGGTCAAGGTCGGGGCGCTCTTCGCGATCTACCTTGATATTGATGAAATGCTCGTTCATCAACGCCGCTACGCCGGTATCCTCAAACGACTCGTGCGCCATCACATGGCACCAGTGGCAGGCCGAGTAACCGATGGAAAGCAGGATGGGCTTGTCCCGCGCACGCGATGCAGCCAGCGCCTCTTCACCCCACGCATACCAATCAACCGGATTGGCGGCATGCTGGAGCAAGTAAGGGGAGGTTTCTTGTGCAAGTCGATTTGTCATGAGAAACCTCGAAAATTGTGGATAAAGAATATCGCCGAGCAATATTTTCCCACGTCCAGCATCACTGCCACTATATTATATGCTTCTGGACAATCCACCGGATGTGTTGCCCCACGTAAACAGCTAAATGAAAGCTGAGTGCGAACAATTGCTGCCGCTGGTAGAATTGCACTAACATTTTTTACCCGTACTGAAAAAATGAACTCACTCAAAAAACTTACAACCTTCTTTGTGCTGGCGGCTTTTCTTATGACGGCAAGCGTCGCCAATGCTGAAGGGGGCGGCGAAGGCGGTAAAGAAGGAGGCAAAGACGGCAACAGCTTGCTTGCCAAGGTGGAGCCTATCGTGGTCAACCTTAGTGGACCGACCCAACAATTCATTCAGGTTGAGATGACGCTCAAACTCGCCAAACCCGAGGTGGCCGATAAAGTTAAACTGTATATGCCGGTCATTCGCCACAAGATGATTCTTTTGCTTACCAGCAAGGATGCAGCCCAGTTGGGCCCAATCGAAGGCAAGCAAAGATTGCTTCAGGAGTCGAAAATTGCGATTAACCAGGCACTTGAGATGTCGGAAAAAGACGGTGTGACCGATGTGCTATTTAGTTCCTTTATCATCCAGTGACGCGTACTCTGAAATAATAATGAAAGGTAAATGGTATGAATAAGAATTTTGCCTTGACGGTAATTGTTGCGGCGGTCCTGTCAGCTTGCGGACAAACCAAGACCCAGGAATATTACACGTCCCATCCGGATGAACTTGCGGCCGATCTGGCTGAATGTAAACAAGTTGGCAAAAACACGTTTAATTGCAACGAGGCGGATAAAGCCGCAGTGCTTCTCAAGAAAAAGAATTAAGCGGCCAAAGCTGGTTATTCCATTTTCAATTTGGAAATGACATATTGTGGGAGCGGCCTCCCGGCCGCGATAAGTTTTTTCGCGGCCGGGAGGCCGCTCCCACATGGAAATTGATCTTGTTTTAATTGGGAATGGAATACTCGGCACCTGTCCAAGGTGAGGCGCTTGGCGAGTGAATAACGCCGCATGTAGCGGCGTTATGTGTTGGCTTATGGGATGCCAACTTGGTCAGCACGAATGCTGGTTTGACTTAACAGCTATACATAATCGGTCATTGAGGTCTCGATAAATGCCTCCCTGTACAAGTTAACTTTTCTAAACCTGTGATTTGATCAACCACAAATGTTTTATACGCTTTATTTACGGCGATTTCAACAAAAAATATGCGTCAATCTGGTGAGTGTTAATTTTGTCTTTGAAAACAGCAATAACCATTGCCAACACCCCACGTAATTCGGCAAATCATCGGAAAGGTTGTATATGATAAAAATACTGTTTTTATTCCTATGCGTTTTTGTATCGGCCAACTCCGCTTTTGCGGGCGGAGACCCTGCCGTGGTCTACTGGAATTCGGATGCTGGCAGAATATTGCGCGCCCGTATCCCGGCGGATGCGGATTATTGGCAGTTGAGCCCGACGTTCGCGGTGCAGAACACCCAGACGTATTGTTCCGTGGCGAGCGCCATCACGGTGCTCAACGCCATGCCGATCAAGAAACCTGTTGATCCGGCTTATGCCCCCTATCCCTACTTTACCCAGAGCAATTTTTTTACGCCCGAAGTCAGCAAAGTGATCAGCCCGCAGACCGTGCTGGCTATAGGCATGACGCGGGATCAGATGGCCGAAACGCTGACCGTTCTCGGCGTCAAGGCAAAATCCATCGCGGGCGACACGCTGACCGATGAGGGGCTGCGCACTTTGTTACAAAAGGCGCTGGGGGGCGACGGGCAGTTTGTGCTGGCTAATTACTTGCGTGCGAATCTCGGACAGGTAGGCGGTGGTCATTGGTCGGTCTTGGCCGCTTTTGATGCCCAGACCGACAGCGTGCTGATCCTCGATGTGGCAAAGTACAAATATAGTCCGGTGTGGGTCGGCATCAGCACTCTGCGGCAGGCGATTGCCACGCTCGACACAACCAGCAATAAGTCGCGGGGACTGGTAATCGTTTCAGAATAAGGTGGAGCCCCAATTAATTTGATAGCGGCTCCCCGCCCTTTGGGAATAATACCCACATCCGTCCCTTTTGTTTCATCTTGCCTGCCTGCGTGGCAGCATTTTCACCGAAGCCCCAGAAAAAATCTGCGCGCACGGCACCCCGGATGGCTCCGCCGGTGTCTTGCGCCAGCATCAGGCGGTTGAGCGGGGCGCTGTCGTTGGGGTAAGTGGTGGACAGGAATACCGGCGCACCCAGCGGGATCGTGTGCGGATCGACTGCCAAGCTGTACTCATCGGTAAGCGGAACGCCCAATGCGCCGAGGGGCGAGGTCAGGCTTTCCGGTGATTCCCGGAAAAATACATAACTGGGATTTTGCGCCAGCAAAGCAGGCAATTTGTCGGGATTTTTTTCTGCCCAGTTTTTGATGCCTTGCATGGAGGCTTCTTCCAGCTTGAGTTCACCTGCCTCGACCAGCTTTTTGCCGAGGGAAACATAGGGGTAACCGTTCTGATCGGCATAGCCGACTTTAACCAGCGTCCCGTCCGGCAATTCGATGCGGCCGGAGCCTTGAATGTGCAGAAAAGATAATTCGATCTCGTTATCCACCCAGAAGAGTTCACGGGCCTTGAGCGCATTGGCTCCGGTAGCGTCGGTTTTGCTATAGATTTCACCGCTGCTGTAGTAGGGCAGCACGCGTTTACCTTGCAGGCGACCACGCAGGCGCAGCCCCTTGAGTTGCGGATACGCCTCGCCGAGATCGATGGTGAGCAGATCGTCCGGTACGGCGTAGAGCGGATATTTAAAGCGTTCGGTCTTGGTGCGGCTGCCGTAGAGCTTGGGTTCGTAGTAGCCGGTGATCATCCCCTGTTCGCTGCCATCGGGATTGCGCACCTGATAGGGCGTGAACCAGGTCTCATAGAAAGTTCGTAAGGCAGTGTTGTCGCCAGCGTCTAGTTGTTTGGCCTGAGAACAAATTTCTTGCCAATGGGGCTTGGCTTTCAGTACGCGGCAGCTTTGCAGAAAAGCGGGCCAGGATGGGGCAAGATCGAGTGTTTGCCAGTCGGGCAACATATCCCAGTTGCTTGCAGCAAATGGTGTAACGGGCGGTGCAACGATTTTCGGGGGTATGACAGTCGGAGGTATAACAGCCGGAGGCACGCGCGGCGCGACACAGGCGGCGAGAAATAGGCTCAATCCCAATGCCAACCATTTTCCGGAGATTTCGCCTTTCCTCTTTGGGAGTGCAGGAAAAAAGCTCGGAACCTGTACCATTGCCGCGTTTGCTGGGGCTTTCATCGGCAGGTTTCAGCGCTAGTGCAGAACACGCGGCACACTCAAAACAAATTGAGGGATGGGCGCATTAAAATGGGTGCCGTCTTCCGCCACCATCTGATAGCTGCCGGACATGGTGCCCACTTGTGTGGAGAGTACCGTGCCGCTGGTATATTCGAAACTCTGCTTGGGCTTGAGCACCGGC
>CAVQPO010000004.1:0-1011563 GCA_963714805.1 uncultured beta proteobacterium
ATCTGGCTGGTGGTCAGCGCCACAACCTGGTCGGTGGTCAGCCCCTGGGCGATCTGCGCCGTGGTCAGCGCGGCCACTTCGACCGTGGTCAGCGCGGCGACCTGGGCGGTGGTCAGCCCCCGTTGACCTGCGCGGTGGTCAGCGCGGCGATCTGGGTGGTCTTCATCGCGGCCAGGTCGGTGGTCGACAGGGCGGCGACCTGCGTGTTGCTCAGGCCCGGAAGAACGACGACCTGCGTCGTGGTAAATGTCCCGGCAATCTGTGCCGTGGTCAGCGCGGAAGCTTGCGCGGTGGTCAGCGCGGCGATCTGGTCGGTGGTCAGCACGGCCAGCTCGGACGTGGTCAGCGCGGCCACGGCGGACGTGGACAGGGCGGCGGTCTGCGCGGTGCTCAAATAGCTGTGTATCTGCGCGGTGGTCAAACCTTGGGTTACCTGCGCCGTGGTCAGCGCACCCATCTGGGCCGTGGTCAGCGCGGCGAGCTGGTCGGTGTTAAGGCCTTGGGCGATCTGCGCGTTGGTCAGCGCGGCAACCTCGCTTGTAGTCAGCGCGGCGACCTGGGCCGTGGTCAGGCCGGCGTTGATCTGCTGCGTGCTCAGCACCACGACCTGGCTGGTCTTCAGGGCGGCCACGTCCGTGGTCGTCAGGGCGGCGGCCTGGGTCGTGGTCAGCCCGCTGGCGATCTGCTTCGTGGTCAGCGCGGACGCCTGTGCCGTGGTCAGCGCGGATACGCCGTCCGTGGTCAGAGCGGCCACTTCGGCCGTGGTCAGCACGACCGTCTGGGCCGTGGTCAGCGCGGCGACCTGGGAGGTGGTCAGCCCGCCGTTGACCTGCGCGGTGGTCAGCGCGGCGATGGCGGACGTGGTCAGGTTCTGGGAAACTTCTTTCGTGTTCAGCGCGGCCACTGCGGCCGTGCTCAGCGCGGATACCCCGGCGGTGGTCAGCGCGGCGACTTGCGTCGTGCTCAGCGCTATGACCTGGTCGGAGGTCAGGCCCAGTGCCCCGGCACCCAAAGCGGCGATCTGCCTGGTGTTCAGGGCGGCGTTTTGGAGGGTGGTCAGCGCGGCTACCTGGTCGGTGGTCAGCGCGGCTACCTGAGACGTGGTCAGGCCCACGGCACCTTGCGCGGTGGTCAGCGCCCCGCCGATTTGGGTCGTGGTCAGCGCGGCGGCCTCGGCCGTGGTCAGGGCCGCCACTTCGGCGGTGGTCAGCGACATCACGTCAGCCGTGGTCAGCGCGACAACCTGGTCTGTGGTCAATGCGGCCACGCCGGAGGTGGTCAGAGCGGCAACCTGGGCCGTGGTCAGGCCTTGGGCAATTTGTTTCGTGGTCAGCGCGGCGGCCTGGGCCGTGGTCAGCGCGGCCACTTCGACCGTGGTCAGCGCGTTCGCTTGGGCGGTGTTCAGCACGGCAACCTGGTCGGTGGTCAGCGCTGCGGCCTGGGCCGTGGTCAGCGCGGCGATCTGGGCGGTCTTCAGGGCCGCCACGTCCGTGGTCGTCAGGGCGGCGACCTGCAACGTGGTCAGGCCTTTGGCCAGTTGCGCCGTGGTCAGCGCTGCGGCCTGGGCCGTGGTCAGCGCGCCGACCTGGTCGGTGGTCAGCCCTTGGGCGATCTGCGTCGTGGTCAGCGCGGCCACGGCGGCCGTGTTCAGCGCCGCGACCTGCGCGGTGTTCAGATAGGTGTTGATCTGGGCCGTGGTCAGCCCCTGGGATGCCTGCGTCGAGGTCAGCGCGCCCATCTGGCTGGTGGTCAGCGCCACAACCTGGTCGGTGGTCAGCCCCTGGGCGATCTGCGCCGTGGTCAGCGCGGCCACTTCGACCGTGGTCAGCGCGGCGACCTGGGCGGTGGTCAGCCCCCCGTTGACCTGCGCGGTGGTCAGCGCGGCGATCTGGGTGGTCTTCATCGCGGCCAGGTCGGTGGTCGACAGGGCGGCGACCTGCGTGTTGCTCAGGCCCGGAAGAACGACGACCTGCGTCGTGGTAAATGTCCCGGCAATCTGTGCCGTGGTCAGCGCGGAAGCTTGCGCGGTGGTCAGCGCGGCGATCTGGTCGGTGGTCAGCACGGCCAGCTCGGACGTGGTCAGCGCGGCCACGGCGGACGTGGACAGGGCGGCGGTCTGCGCGGTGCTCAAATAGCTGTGTATCTGCGCGGTGGTCAAACCTTGGGTTACCTGCGCCGTGGTCAGCGCACCCATCTGGGCCGTGGTCAGCGCGGCGAGCTGGTCGGTGTTAAGGCCTTGGGCGATCTGCGCGTTGGTCAGCGCGGCAACCTCTGCGTTGGTCAGCGCGGCGACCTGGGCCGTGGTCAGGCCGGCGTTGATCTGCTGCGTGCTCAGCACCACGACCTGGCTGGTCTTCAGGGCGGCCACGTCCGTGGTCGTCAGGGCGGCGGCCTGGGTCGTGGTCAGCCCGCTGGCGATCTGCTTCGTGGTCAGCGCGGACGCCTGCGCCGTGGTCAGCGCGGATACGCCGTCCGTGGTCAGAGCGGCCACTTCGGCCGTGGTCAGCACGACCGCCTGGGCCGTGGTCAGCGCGGCGACCTGGTCGGTGGTCAGCCCGCCGTTGACCTGCGCGGTGGTCAGCGCGGCGATGGCGGACGTGGTCAGGTTCTGGGAAACTTCTTTCGTGTTCAGCGCGGCCACTGCGGCCGTGCTCAGCGCGGATACCCCGGCGGTGGTCAGCGCGGCGACTTGCGTCGTGCTCAGCGCTATGACCTGGTCGGAGGTCAGGCCCAGGGCCCCGGCACCCAAAGCGGCGATCTGCTTGGTGTTCAGGGCGGCGTTTTGGAGGGTGGTCAGCGCGGCTACCTGGTCGGTGGTCAGCGCGGCTACCTGAGACGTGGTCAGGCCCACGGCACCCTGTGTGGTGGTCACCGGCCCGCCGATCTGGGATACGGTCAGCACGGCCACTTCGGACGTGGTCAGCGCGGCGGCCTGGGCGGTGGTCAGCGCGGCTATATCGAGCGTGGACAGCACGACCGCTTGAACCGTGGTCAGCGCGGCCACTTCGGACGTGGTCAGCGCGGCGGCTTGGGCGGTGGTTAGTACGGCGGCCTGTGCGGTGGTCAGCGCGGCCACATCGGTCGTGGTCAGCGCGGCCACTTCGGACGTGGTCAGCGCAACCGTTTGTTTCGTGGTCAGCGCGGCGGCCTGGTCGGTGGTCAGCGCGGCGGCCTGGTAGGTGGTCAGCGCGGCAACTTGGGTGGTGGTCAAGGCGGCCACGTCCGTGGTCGTCAGGGCGGCGACCTGCAACGTGGTCAGGCCTTTGGCCAGTTGCGTCGTGGTCAGCGCTGCGGCCTGGGCCGTGGTCAGCGCGCCGACCTGGTCGGTGGTCAGCCCTTGGGCGATCTGCGTCGTGGTCAGCGCGGCCACGGCGGCCGTGTTCAGAGCCGCGACCTGCGCGGTGTTCAGATAGGTGTTGATCTGGGCCGTGGTCAGCCCCTGGGATGCCTGCGTCGAGGTCAGCGCGCCCATCTGGCTGGTGGTCAGCGCCACAACCTGGTCGGTGGTCAGCCCCTGGGCGATCTGCGCCGTGGTCAGCGCGGCCACTTCGACCGTGGTCAGCGCGGCGACCTGGGCGGTGGTCAGCCCCCCGTTGACCTGCGCGGTGGTCAGCGCGGCGATCTGGGTGGTCTTCATCGCGGCCAGGTCGGTGGTCGACAGGGCGGCGACCTGCGTGTTGCTCAGGCCCGGAAGAACGACGACCTGCGTCGTGGTAAATGTCCCGGCAATCTGTGCCGTGGTCAGCGCGGAAGCTTGCGCGGTGGTCAGCGCGGCGATCTGGTCGGTGGTCAGCACGGCCAGCTCGGACGTGGTCAGCGCGGCCACGGCGGACGTGGACAGGGCGGCGGTCTGCGCGGTGCTCAAATAGCTGTGTATCTGCGCGGTGGTCAAACCTTGGGTTACCTGCGCCGTGGTCAGCGCACCCATCTGGGCCGTGGTCAGCGCGGCGAGCTGGTCGGTGTTAAGGCCTTGGGCGATCTGCGCGTTGGTCAGCGCGGCAACCTCTGCGTTGGTCAGCGCGGCGACCTGGGCCGTGGTCAGGCCGGCGTTGATCTGCTGCGTGCTCAGCACCACGACCTGGCTGGTCTTCAGGGCGGCCACGTCCGTGGTCGTCAGGGCGGCGGCCTGGGTCGTGGTCAGCCCGCTGGCGATCTGCTTCGTGGTCAGCGCGGACGCCTGCGCCGTGGTCAGCGCGGATACGCCGTCCGTGGTCAGAGCGGCCACTTCGGCCGTGGTCAGCACGACCGTCTGGGCCGTGGTCAGCGCGGCGACCTGGGAGGTGGTCAGCGCTGCGACCTGGTCGGTGGTCAGCGCGGCGATGGCGGCGGTGGTCAGGTTCTGGGAAACTTCTTTCGTGGTCAGCACTGCCACTGTGGCCGTGCTCAGCGCGGATACCCCGGCGGTGGTCAGTGCGCCCACTTGCGCCGTGCTCAGCGCTACGACCTGGTCGGAGGTCAGACCCAGAGCCCCGGCACCCAGCGCGGCGATCTGCTTGGTGTTCAAGACTGCAGTTTGGGTGGTCGTCAGTGCGGCAATCTGCGCGGTAGTCAGCCCCTGATTGACCTGCGACGTGTTCAGCCCCACGGCACCTTGTGCGGTGGTCACTGGCCCGCCGATTTGGAACGTGGTCAGCGCGGCAATGTCGGAAGTGGTCAGCGCGGCCACTTCGGCCGTAGTCAGCACGGCCATTTGGAGCGTGGTCAGCGCGGCAGCCTGATCGGTGGTCAGCGCGGCAACCTGGTCAGTGGTAAGACCTTGGGCTATCTGCAGCGTGGACATCGAGGCGATCTGAGTTGTGGTTAACGCCTGAATCTGAAGGGTAGTGAGTATAGCTATGTCAAACGTGGCCAACGCGCCAATTTGAGCTGTAGACAACCCGGGAAGCTGGGTTGTGTCAAATGAGTCGTAAATACTATAGTTATAGCCCATGATGAAATCCTTTAGTTTAGGACGTTGCCCGGTTATGATTCAATGTTAATGCTTATTTGTTTGATCTTAAAAGAAATTATTTTATAAAGCCTGAATTGATCGGTCATTAGTTTCTATTATCGACTCTATTTATAAATACTTTAGGGCAATATTTGAATATTTTTTTAAATATACTTTTTTGTCTGTTCGCTCTATTTATATATCAACAGGATGCGGCACTGCAATTTTCTTGCGCCTTGTCTGGCATTTAACAGCCTGCATGTGGTGTTGGGGCTTAAGATTCACAGTATACTAAGACCATTTGAAGGTTTTCTTACCGTCGAACAGCATATGATAATCCATTCAAATTATGAATTTAAAAAAGCTGCTTCGTAAGATATTGTTGAAGGTAATTGAAATTTTATATGTTTTCCCGAATCGAATACCTCATTTGGTATTCACTTTCTTTGCTTCCGGCTGTCCGGGGCGGGCAAACCACACCAAAATCATGAGCCCGGCAAACATCAGACCCGAGAGCCAGAATATGTCATTGGTCGCCAGCATTACTGCTTGCTGCTGCATGCTGTGCTCCAGCGTGGCATAACTGGATGACAGCGACTGTTCCAGTCCACCCAAGTTTGCCAGTGCATCGTTGGTGACGGGGGAGAATTCGGTTACGCGCTCGGCCAATAGCTCATGGTTGTAAGCGGCGCGGCGATCCCATAGGGTAATGCTGAGCGAAGTGCCAAAACTGCCGCCGAGGATGCGGATGAAGTTGGAGAGGCCGGCGGCGCTGGCAAGGAGATGTGGGGGAATATCTGACAGGGTGAGCGACATTAATGGTACGAAGAAGGCCGACACGCCGATCCCCATGATTAGTCTAGGGATGACCAACTGCCAGAAGGTGACGTCGGTATTAAACTGACTGTTCCAGTAAGATACCCCTGCAAACACGGCAAAGCTGAGGCTAGCCCATATTCTCAGGTCGAGCTTGTGCATGTTCTTGCCGACCAGCGGTGTAATGAATATAGATAGTATACCCACCGGCGCAGCCGCCATGCCGGCCCAGGTTGCGGTATAGCCCATCTGCGTCTGCAACCACAGCGGCAAGATCACCACATTGCCGAAAAATACCAAATAACCAATGCTTAACGTAGCAACCCCGATGAGGAAATTACGGTTGCGAAATAAATGCAAATCGATAATCGGATGATTTTCGGTCAACTCCCAAGCGATGAGAAAAGTGAGCGCTACGACGGAAATAATAGCCAATACAATGATTTGCCTGGATTCGAACCAATCCAGTTCGTTGCCTTTGTCGAGCAGGATTTGCAGGGCTCCGATACCGATCACCAGCAGGAACAGGCCGATTTTGTCCACCGGCAACTTGGCCATTTCCGATTCGCGCTTGCGCAACAACTGCCAAGTCAGGAATGCGGAAAAGATGCCGACCGGGATGTTGATGTAGAAAATCCATGGCCAACTGATGTTGTCGGTGATCCAGCCGCCCAGGATCGGCCCCATGATCGGAGCCACCATAACGGTAACCGACCACAGCGACAGGGCCAAGCCTTTTTTATCGTTGGGATAGTTGGCGAGCAACAAAGCTTGCGACAGCGGAATCATCGGACCGGCCACCGCCCCCTGTAACACCCGCGCGGCGATCAACAGCGGCAGGGTGGGTGCCAGGCCGCACAGCCAGGAAGCAAGCGTGAACATAAATGTAGACAAGGCGAACAGGCGCACTTGGCCGAAGCGGCGCGACAGCCAGCCGGTGAGCGCGAGCGAAATGGCATTACTGACGGCGAATGAGGTTATGACCCAAGTGCCCTGATTGGGGCTTACCGCCAGATCGCCGGAGATGGCGGGCAGCGAAACATTGGCAATGGAGGTGTCGAGCACCTGCATGAAGGTGCCTAACCCGAGTGCCAAGGTTAATAGGACTAGGGTTGAACCGTGCAGCGGTGGCAGGGGTTCCGGTTTCACGATACTTATTTCACCCGAATCGGGTTGGCCGACATGCTACTCACTTTAAAATAACTCCGTTCGCCCTGAGCTTGTCGAAGGGTTCTGGGTGCGTGGCTGGTGGTTCGACAAGCTCACCACGAACGGTTAAGTGAATAGCACTGAGATTGGCTGCGACGATCTCGTGGATGCGCTGTTGGGCTTTCTTTTCGTCGTCACTGTATACCGCCGTCTCATAAATTGCGCCGCTGGGGGATGCCTTGGCAAGGGACTCCCCCGAGGTGTCTGCTGTTTCCACTTCCGCTTTTATCGACAAACCGATGCGCAGCGGATATTTGGCAAGTTCGGCGGAATCCAGCGCGATACGTACCGGCAGACGCTGCACGATCTTGATCCAGTTGCCGCTCGCGTTCTGCGGCGGCAACAGAGAAAACACACTGCCGGTACCTGCTGCCAGCCCTTCCACTTTGCCGTGCAGCGTCACTTCACTGCCGTAGATATCTGACTCCAGTTTCACCTGCTGTCCGATGCGCATACGCTGCAATTGGTCTTCCTTATAGTTGGCTTCCACCCATATCTGACGTAACGGTACGATCACCATCAGGGCGGTGCCCGGTGTCGCCTGCTGTCCAACCTGCACCGCGCGCTTGGCTACATAGCCGCTCTCTGCGGCACGAACTTCGCAGCGGCTTATATTAAGGAATGCCTCGCGCACCTGCGCTTCCGCCTGTTTTACCAAAGGATGGTGTTCGACATCGGTATTCGATACCTGATCCATGGCCCCTTCAAGCTGGCTGTTGGCCAGCCTAAGTTCGGATTGAGCGCGCTTCAGTGTTGATCCAATATGCTCCCGCTCTTCGCGAGAAACGGCTTCGTCGGCTGCGGCGCCACCACCACGCCGCTTTGCATCTTCCTCGGCTTGGCGCAGGCTCTCTTCTTTAATGGCAACATTGGCGCGCGACTGATCCACTGCACTGAACATTTGTGTGACTTGGCGCACCGCCCCTGCCAAGCGGGCCTCTGCATTCGCCAAAGCGACGCGGGAATCGGCATCGTCCAGCCTTGCGAGCAGCTGGCCACGTTGCACCAAGTCGGTATCTTCGGCGTAAACCGCGACCACCGTTCCAGTAATGCGCGGAGTGACGCGGATCAGGTTGCCCGCGACATAGGCGTCGTCGGTGGTCTCATGGTAACGACCATGAATCCACCAGTACACGCCGTAACCCGCGCCTATCAGAATGAAACACAAGGTCACGATGAGCAGCGAACGCTTGCGATTGGAGGTATTGGAGTTGTTGGGGGCTGTTTCTGTCATTGCAATTACTCCTGACTTGATTCGTATCCGCCGCCCAATGCCACGAACAGTGTTGCCATGGCGCGTTTATGGTCGGCTTGCAGTTTGACTTCTCGCGCATGCTGGGCAAGCGCGGCGATTTCTCCATCCAAAGCGGGCAGACGGTCGCTGAGGCCGCTTGCAAAGCGCTCCGCCTGAAGATGCTGCAAGCGTTCTGCGCTGGCGGTGGCGGTGTGCTGCAAGCGTTCCCGTGCGTCCAGCGAGCTTACCCGCATCAGCGCGTCCGCCACTTGGCTTGCGGCCAAGATCAGTGCCTGATTGTATTGAGCGGCGGCATCGGCATATTCGGCTTCCGTCATGCTCAAATGGGTACGAAGCGTACGCACGTTGAACAAAGGAATATGCACTGCTGGCCCGAATGAGCCGTACCAGCTATTCGTGGTGAGCCATTTGCTGAGATCGAGGCTTTGCAATCCGAGCAACAGGTTCAAATCCACATTCGGATAGAAATCCGCTTTTGCCACTTCGATTCGGCTTCCCGCCGCTTCGGCACGCCACTTCAATGCAAGCAGGTCGGGTCGTTGCGCCAGCAAGTCCAGCGGTAATTTTTGCGGTAGCGGAAAAGAGCCGCCGACAGATACATCCGGCTCGATCAGCTTGGTTCCCCAGTCGGGGCCGTTTCCGGTCAGTGCAGCGAGACGGTCGCGCAGTATTACGGACTGCGTTTCCAGATCCTTGAGGTTATCTTGTTCTTGAATCAGCAGCACTTCCATTTGACTGGAAACCAGTGCGGAATCCATGCCGCGCTTTAGCCGCGATTCAGCCAGCCGCAAAGCCAAGCGGCGCTTGTCGACCATTTGTCGGGTCAACTTCACGCGCGCAGCAACGTCCTGCCAATTAAAATAAGCATCGGTTACTTCACCTGCCAGCGCCAGTTCGGCTGCGCCTCGGTCGGCCTCGGCAGCCTTGCTTTCGCCCACGGCAGTCTGTAGCAGTGCGCGGTTTTTCCCCCACCAATCGAGCGTATAAGCCGTGCCGACAGAAATGTCGCCCTCGTTCAGGGTGGCACCGCCCAACGGGGGAGGGAATAGCCCATTCGCGCTCAGATGCTGGCGCACCGCCGAAGCATCACTGTTGAAGCGGATGCCGGAATTAAGTTCTACCATTCGCGTGGCTTGTCGCGCTTGGTCGATACGCGCCTGAGCGGTTGCCAGAGTGGGATTGCCGTGTAACGCCATGTCCACCAAGGAGTCGAGCTGTCGATCATGGAATCCGCTCCACCATGCGCGAGATGGCAAAGCAGCAGAGTTGAAAGCCTGATCACCGGCGACAGCAGCCAAAATTTGCTGTAACTCCGGTTTGAAGATGTCGGGGCGTGGCGGCGATTTGGCGGGCAGGGAGGCGCATCCTGCCAAGCCGATTACGCACAGCAACAAGCAGCTAAATTTGGCAGGGATGTTCATAGGTAGCACCTTGCTCGATCCGGGAAAGAAGCTTGCGCAGCATGTTTTCGGTCAGATCGATTTCCTCGGCGGAAAAGTCGGCCAAAATATGGTTAATTCGTTGCCAATTGCGTGGTAGGACTTCTTCAACAAACGCCACGCCTGCAGGAGTCAGGGAGAGCTCGACACGGCGACGGTCTTCCGTGCTCCCTTTGCGTTCAACCCAGCCAAATTCGACCAGTTCGTCCATCAGGCGGGTTATGTTGGCGCGCGAGGATAACAACGAGTCGCTTAACTTGCATGGGTTGAGCATGTTGCCCTCGCTGGAGTAAATCATCATCAGGGCAATGTAGTGGGTATTGTTGATACCATATTCGGCGAGGAAATGGTTGGCCTGGTCTTCCAGCGCCTTGAAAATGTAAAAGAACATCCGTGTCAAAGTAATGTTTCTGACCGGCATGCCGGGATTTTGCTCGGCAACGCGAGCTATCCTTTTTTCGAAATGGCTGAATGGGCTATCCATACTGGAGAGATGATCCATGAAATTTAAATTGAAACAACATCAAATCCCCCTCCGCTTCCCTCCCACCACTTCTTAAAATTGGGTTGTTTCCCCACTTTGAAAAAGGGGGGGCTAGGGGGGATTTGATGTTGTTTCATCATTCTGGGCGGCTATATGCCATGCCCGTTAGGTCAAAATAATGCTAGCATGAAATGTAGTTCACTTGTTAACTATATTTTTGTTGGGCATGACAACATAAGATTGCCCGTGATGATGAAAATCGCTCATGAAGTTTACAAAGCAATACGTCAGCATGACTATAATGGGCGCTCTATGTTGCAAGTGTTCGCAAGAGAACAATACGAAAGGCGGGAAATGTGTCGCTTCAATCAACCGAATCATATTTTCAAATGAGTTAGCCATGCCAACAATACCTTCAGCAGATTCCAATGACGTGCCGCGCAAACACGCGTGGCGATTTTTCCGGGCAGGCGGTTTTGATCAAGTGTGCATCGATAGCGGCGCGGATTTGTTGGCGCTGGATCAGCTTGATCAAAAGCTGTGGGTGGCGCTGAGTTGCCCGACACGCGGCATTGAGTTTGACGCGAGTACGCTGGATTGGATTGATGAGGATCACGATGGACATATCCGTGCTGCGGAAATCATTGCCGCAGTGAAATGGGCCGGTGCACTGCTCAAGGATGCCGACTTGCTGGTCAAAGGACTGCGTGACTTGCCCTTGTCCGCCATCAACGATGCAGACGAAGAAGGGCGGCACGTTCTTGCGGCGGCACGACACATTCTGCAAAGTTTGGGCAAACCGGATGCGCAGGTGATTTCAGTCGAGGATACGGCGGATACGCAGAAACTGATTGCCGCGATGCGCTTTAACGGTGATGGAATTATTCCGGTCGGAGCGGTCGAAGATACTGACTTGCAAGCCGTGGTGCAAGACATCATGGCGTGTTGTGGATCGGTGCAGGATCGGAGCGGTGAACAAGGAATTTCAGCCGAAATCGCTGAGCAATTTTTCTCGCAGATTGAAGCGTATGCATCTTGGTGGAAACAGGCTGAAGGCGATAGCAATATCTGGTTGTTGGGGGCAGAGTCCTTGGCTGCGGTCGAGTCTTATCGTGCCGTAAAAACCAAGGTGGAAGACTATTTTACCCGCTGTCGCATGGCGGCTTATGATCCGCGTGCTGCCGTGCCGCTGAGCCGTTCCGTGGAAGATTATCAACTGCTGGCGAATCAGGATTTGGGTGCTGACGCAGCCGCTGTGGCGACATTTCCCCTGGCAGTGGTCGAAGCGGGCAAACCGTTGCCCTTGAAGGGCAGCGTCAATCCGGCATGGATATCAGCTATGCAGGCGCTGCATGACAAAGTGATCGTGCCGTTATACGGCAACAAGAATGCACTCACGGCGGAAGAATGGAGTGCGCTGAGCGTGAAACTTTCGGCTCTGGAAAGTTGGCTGTCAGAAAAGCCCACTTCGACAGGCTCAGGACAGGCTGCAACCAGTGTCGAAGCGCTGGGTATCACACGTATTCAAACTATATTGAACGACGGAAGCCAAGCCGCAATCGCGGACTTGATCGCGCGGGACAAGGCGCCTGAAGCCGAGGTGAACGCCATCGCGTCGGTGGATAAACTCGTGCATTACTGCCGCGATCTGCACATGTTGGTTAATAATTTTGTTTCCTTCCGCAACTTTTACACCCGCGTGGACAAGGCCGTATTTCAGGCGGGCACGCTGTTTCTGGATGGACGCAGTTGCGAGCTTTGCGTGCGCGTGGAAGATGTAAGCAAACATGCCGGATTGGCCAACTTGAGCCGGGTATGTCTGGTTTATTGCGAATGCATCAGGAATGCAGGTACGGAAAAAATGTTTGTTGCGGCGGCGTTTACCGGCGGTGACTCCGACCAGCTTATGGTGGGGCGCAACGGCGTTTTTTATGATCGCAAGGGGCAAGATTGGAACGCGACCATCGTGCGCATACTCGAACACCCGATCAGCATCCGCCAGGCTTTCTGGGCGCCCTACAAACGCGTGGGTAAAATGATAGGCGAACAGATACAAAAATTGGCCGCTGCCAAGTCGCAGGCGGCAGAAGATAAAATGTTCAAGGCGGTTGTTGAAGCCGGGACAAAGCATGATGCCGTCAAAGCTCCCGTCCCCCCTTTTGATGTGGCAAAGTTCGCCGGTATTTTTGCCGCAATCGGCTTGGCCGTCGGCGCGTTAGGCACTGCCGTTGCATCCATGTTGACCGGCCTGATTGCATTGAAGTGGTGGCAAATCCCCATTGCCTTGAGTGGCTTGCTGCTGCTGGTGTCAGGGCCATCGATGTTGATTGCGTGGTTCAAGTTGCACCAGCGCAATCTGGGGCCGATTCTTGACGCCAACGGCTGGGCGGTCAATGCGCGCGCCAAAATAAACATACCCTTCGGTACTTCGCTGACCGGCGTTGCAAAACTGCCTGAAGGTGCAGATCGTTCGCTGATTGATCCCTATGCCGAGAAAACACATGGCTGGCTGTATTATGCTGCTATTGGTTTTGTTGCTTTTGTGCTGCTTTGGGGCATGTGGCTGGTGGGGTGGTTTGGTAAATAATGATGTTGAATCGGCTTGTGTACAATGGTGTGCCTGACTTATGCCACTGACAGCAATCGGCTGAATCCGTAGCCATGAACCGTCATTGACCACTGGCCGTTAACGGATAGGCTGATTTGTATTTCGAAGCTATATTTTCGCTGCCTGTATCCGTCTTTTGCACCCAAGGAGAAGTGACAATGCTTATTCCCGACATGCCTAACGTGCCGCCGCAAAACCTGCCGGTGTTGATCGCGCAAGCGAATCAGGCACAACCAAATGATGTGACGACAATACGCACCTTCGGCGTTTGCTCCCCAGTCCCCAACCATAATTATTCTGCTGAGAATGGCGAAGACCCAATCGGTGTAGCGCAGGCCTTTATGCAGGCATTTGAGAATAAAACCGTCACTGGCCCGGCTACCACTGTCATATTGCAACAACCCAAGCATGGGGTGTTGCGGCTGGTTACCCAGGCTGATGTAGGTACTATCTTATCGAGTGGCGGTGATCCAGTTGATCCGGCTGCCGCCCTATACTTGTACCTCCCAGTAGATGGCTATGTCGGCAATGACAGTGCCACCATCCAAGTGGATTTCGGCAATGGCCTCAAGGTTAATGTGAAATATTACTTCCAGGCGATCAACGGCGTGCTGGGCAATACCGGCTTGGAAGACCTGTGTTCAAAGACGGGCAACTTCTGGAAAATCTCCTCCACCCTAGACGCCAATGGCTCCAGCACTCTCACCTCCGTTGAGTACCAGCAGAACATCGCGAGTGCCGACGCTTTGGCGAAAGCGGGCAAGTTGCATTCGTCCGCTTTCTGGTAGCGAAATTCTATGGTTGCAATTCCGGTAAGGGTTATTATGCCATTCAATTAAAGATTTTCTCATCA
Organism: uncultured beta proteobacterium; assembly: GCA_963714805.1. Taxonomy (GTDB): domain Bacteria; phylum Pseudomonadota; class Gammaproteobacteria; order Burkholderiales; family Gallionellaceae; genus CAIQPV01. The sequence goes on from CAVQPO010000004.1 coordinate 13,595, forward strand.
ATACGCTAGCCCGCACATTTAATTTTTTTCTTAACGACTTTCGACTTTGCTGGTGGTTAACACCTTGTAACAATAACTATGAAATTTTCAATTGACTGCCACCTGTGCCCCCGTCTTGCAACTTTTCTAAGCGAGGTACGTCAAGCACAACCCGATTACCATGCCAAACCGGTGCCGTCGTTCGGTGATGCCGATGCTCGCTTCCTGATCGTGGGACTCGCGCCCGGCATGCATGGGGCGAACCGCACCGGTCGTCCGTTTACCGGCGACTATGCGGGCAACTTGCTGTACTCAACGTTGCATCGCTTTGGTTTTTCCAGCCGCGCCGAGCCGCTGAATGCTGCGGGCTGGGCCAATGCCGAACTGGCTTTGCATGATTGCCGCATCACCAACGCCGTGCGTTGCCTGCCGCCGCAGAACAAGCCGGAACCAGCCGAGGTGAAGCAATGCAATGCTTATCTGGCGCAGGAACTGGCCGGGTTGCCGCAAGGCGCGGCCGTGCTGGCTTTGGGCACGGTGGCGCATCTGGCGGTGTTGCGCGCGCTGGGTTTGCGCGCCAAGGATTATGTGTTTGGGCATGCTGCGCAGCATTTGCTGCCGAATGGCATGATGTTGTATGACAGCTACCATTGCAGCCGCTACAATACCCAAACCAAGCGCCTGAACGAGACGATGTTCCATGAAGTGTTCGGCGCCATTGCCGGGTATTTGAAACGATAAGATACCTTGCCTATTGCTTGGCGGCAATATATTGCTAGAATGTCCCCATGAAAGCACAACTCATCATCAAGGACAGGGTACGCAAAGGGCAGCGGCAAAGATGAAAGCGATCATTGAATTGACCAGTTGGAAAACTTCTCAGGCACGCGCTTTGCGTGCAGCAAAAAGAGCCGACGCGGGCAAGCCCGTCAAGGCGGATTATCACCTTGACTTCGACTCGATGAATAGCCTGTTCTCCGACATCACCCCGGCACGGATGCAAGTGATAGAAAGCTCCAAGCACCTCGGCCCGCTCAGCGTTTACGCCTTGGCAAAAGCCATGGGGCGGAACTACTCCAACGTCCACCGCGACGTGGGTAAATTGCTGGAACTCGAACTCATGGCGCGCGATGAAAGCGGCAAAGTTTATGTGCCATGGAAAGACGTGGTGTTGAATGTATCCCTGACGGGTGATGCGCTGGCGGCGTAAGATGGGTAGGGTGCAATAAGCGTAGCGCATTGCACCGGATTACGGCGCAATGCCCGTTGGTTATTGCGCCCTACGAGGGTTCTATGGGGCGAACGAAATTTTGATGAAGTGAACAGCTTTGGCCTTGACCCAAGAAAACGAATTTGATCTCAAGCAGTTCCTCGCCAGCCTGCCACTGTCGCCCGGCGTGTACCGCATGCTGGATGCACAAGGGCAGGTGCTGTATGTCGGCAAGGCGGGGCAACTGAAGAAGCGGGTTTCTTCCTATTTCCAGAAAACCAATATCTCGCCGCGCATCCGCTTGATGGTGTCGCACATCGCGCGCATCGAGGTGACGGTCACGCGCTCCGAGGCCGAGGCGTTGCTGCTGGAAAATAATTTAATCAAGACGCTCAAGCCGCGCTACAACATCTTGTTCCGGGACGACAAGTCGTATCCTTACATCGTGCTGACCGGACATAAATTTCCGCGTCTGGCTTACTACCGTGGCGCGACCGGGAAGCAGCATCAATACTTCGGCCCTTATCCGAACTCGCATGCCGCCAAGGAAAGCATCAATCTGCTGCAAAAAGTTTTCCGCATCCGCACTTGCGAGGACAGCGTGTTCAGCAACCGTACGCGGCCCTGTTTGCTGCACCAGATTCACCGCTGCACCGCGCCTTGCGTCGGCTATATTTCCGACGAGGATTATGCGGCGAGCATCCGCAACGCCGCGCTGCTGTTGCAAGGCAAACAGGGCGAGGTGGAAGGGCTGTTGCGTCAGGCGATGGAACAAGCGGCGGATAAACAGCACTACGAGCAGGCCGCCGCGTTGCGCGACCAGTTGCAGGCATTGCATACGGTGCAGCAGAAGCAGTTCATGGAAAGCGGTCGCGCGACCGATGCGGACATCGTCGCTGTGGCCGAGCTGGATGGCGTGCTGTGCGTGAATCTCGCCATGGTGCGCGGCGGCAGGCATTTGGGCGACAAGAGTTTCTTTCCCGCAAGAATCGCCGATGGGCAGTCGCCCGCCGAGGTACTGGAAGCCTTTCTGGCGCAGCACTATCTGAACCGCAGCGTGCCGCCGTTGATCCTCACCAGCATGGAAATCGCCACGGAAGCGCTGGAAGAACTGCTCGGCGAGCAGGCCGGGCACAAGGTGCTGATACGCCATTCGGTGACCGGCGAGCGCAAGCAATGGCTGGACATGGCGCTGAACAATGCCTTGCTGGCGTTGCGCCAGCAGGCGGGACTGCAAGCCGGGCAATTGGCGCGGCTGGAGGCGTTGCGCGCCGTGCTGTCGTTGCCGCAACTGGCGCGCATCGAGTGCTTCGACATCAGCCACACCATGGGCGAAGCCACCGTCGCTTCCTGCGTGGTGTACGACAACCTTGCCATGCGAAATGTCGAATACCGGCGCTACAACATTACGGGCATCACTGCGGGAGACGATTATGCGGCGATGCGCCAGGCCCTGACGCGCCGCTACCAGAAGTTGCAGGCAGGGGAGGGCAAGCGACCGGATTTGATCCTGATCGACGGCGGAGCCGGACAATTGGGCGTGGCCTGCGAGGTGATGACGGAGCTGGATTTGACGGACATTCGCGTTGTTGGGCGTGGCAAAAGGCGTGGAGCGCAAGCCGGGGATGGAACAATTGTTACTTCCGCAACAGGAAAAGCCGCTACAATTGCCACCGGACAGTCCGGCGCTGCATTTGATCCAGCAGGTGCGGGACGAGGCACACCGTTTCGCCATCAGCGGACATCGTGCCAAGCGCGGCAAGACGCGCACGGCGTCCATGCTGGAAGAAATAAGCGGAGTAGGGGAGCGGCGCAGGCGCAATCTGCTGGCGCGTTTCGGCGGCCTGCCGGGGGTGCGACAGGCCAGCGTAGACGAGTTGGCGCAGGTGGAAGGTATCAGCCGCGCGCTCGCGGAAAAAATATATCAACAATTGCATTGAGAGTTCCGGCGCCATTTTTCATGCCACTCAACATTCCAAATTTATTGACCTGGTTCAGGATCGTCATGATCCCGGTGTTTCTCGCCTTGTTTTATCTGTCCGACGACACGATCAGCCTGCACAACAAGCATTTGTTCAGCACGCTGCTGTTTGCGTTCGCCGCGATTACCGACTGGCTGGACGGCTACCTTGCGCGCAGATTGAATCAGGGCTCGGCGTTCGGCGCTTTTCTCGATCCGGTGGCGGACAAGCTGATGGTGGCGGCGGCACTGATATTGCTGGTGAGCCTGGGGCAGGTCGATGCGATCATTGCCTTTATCATCATCGGTCGCGAGATCGCTATCTCCGCCCTGCGCGAATGGATGGCCCAGCTTGGCGCGGGAAAAAATATTGCGGTATCCATGCTGGGCAAGGTCAAAACCACATTCCAGATGATCGCCATTCTTCTGCTGCTGTATCAGGAGCCGCTATTCGGTTTGCCCACCAGTCAAGTGGGATCGTTTCTGATTTATGTGGCTGCTTTGTTGACTTTGTGGTCGATGGCTTATTACTTGATGCTGGCGATGCCGCAGATCACACAAAAATCTCGCGAGTAAAAATTGATTTTTCCTCGCCACTCTGTATAATGGCGCGCTCTCGGGGTGTAGCGTAGCCTGGTAGCGCGCCTGCTTTGGGAGCAGGATGTCGGGAGTTCGAATCTCTCCACCCCGACCAGGATAATCAAGGGTTTTGGCCTATTCCATTTCCCTTTGCCAAGATTAATATTGACGGTTTCGTCAATATTATTGTTTCTTTTTGGATATTATTCGCTTCAGAACTATGTCGCTGGTAGGCGCAGGTTGGTCGCGAATGTAATCTCTGGTAGTGTCTATTGAAGCATGGACTAGACCAACCTGTATTTGATCTTCGGTATAGCCACTTTTCTTGGCGTCAGAAGCAGCTTTAGATCGGATATCCTTGAGAGTAACTCCGGTCACCCCCGCTCGTTCTGCGGCACGGTTGAATAAGGATCTTATACCGCTTGCCGTGTATGGGGTTCCTTGCTCTGTATGAATTACGAATGTACTACGTCCTTGGGAAATCGATTTAGCCCTTTCCAGTACCTCACGCACGTCCTTCCCGATCCTGATTATTACTTGTTGGCCAGTAGATTCTTCTGTTTTGGTCGGCTTAAATAAAATTCCTTCTGGTTGTATTTTGTCCAGCGTAGTAACCTAATTGCGGTTCCTCGCTGATATTAAGAGGTAAAGAAGATCCATATAACATTGCACCATCTCCCCGGTTCTAGTAGGTTTTTCATCAAATCCTACAAGAAGCTGATCATAGATAGCGGAAAACTGTTCATCAGTCATGTAAACATCTCGCTTATTTACAGGTTCCAGTTCAATCTGATCCACGGGATTGATTTCAGCCAATCCATGCCTTGTAATGCGCCACGCAAAAAATTTTGACAGATAGGATTTATAGACAGAAGCGATTCTCTGCCCCTCCCAAAAATCGAGAAACTGCGCTACATGTTGACCTTTGACTTGAGATACATCAAACTTTTTAAACCCTTCTTCAAGCACGTTTAAAATTGAAGTTAGATTTTTCTTTTCTTTGTTAAAAATGGGCAGTCGTGCAGGGTCTTTCGGTTTTTTCTTTTCGTACTTTTTGATTAATAGCACACGTCATTTATCAATCCATGCGCAAAAATCTCCATCACCTTTTGGCTCACTCTTCTTGCCAAGTAGATCATGAGGCAATTGGTATAGCCATCCTGCGTCGCATTTTGGAGCATACCAGTTGTAGCGTACCGAAATCTCAATGCAGTGAAGCAGCCACTCGTGGAGGGCCGTTCCTAGCCGATACTGCATGTTGGAATATTTAAATCTCAATGTCCGCTGTTCCAGCGTAAGTTGACATCGTACCATCAGTTTTCTGCTGTCGAAAACTGGAAGCAGTGGCAGCTAAAATTATTTCTTCTTTGCCTCTATCTCTCTGCGCACGCGCTCGATTTCGCGGCGCTTGGCTTCCTTCGTGCCCCACTTTGCCTCCTTGACCACGCTGTGTTTCTTGTTCGCCTCCAACTCATCCTGAATGCGTTTTAGTGCGGCTCGCTGCTCTTCTTCAAGCTTTTTACGCTCTAATTTTTCCGATTCGCGTCGAGCCATTTCTTTTTCTGCCGCGATCGGGATGGAGGGTTTCGGCATATTTGCCAGCTCACAGAATTCGCCTATACGATCCCAGTCTGATAGATAGTCAAATAGGTGACTACGGGCAAATTCGTTGATCAACGGTAGATTTAATGCCGCAAAAATTGGTTGCCAGACTTCCTCATCGCCCTTTCCGCAACGCACTGACATCTTCGGATTAAACTGGTACCAGCCCTGCCTGAGACGTTTGAAAAGCGCCCGATTGTAAGCGTAGTCGCGATCAACCTCATTGCGCGACAACAGGGAGGAAATGTGTTGTCGTTTGTTGCGCTCGGGATACACCACATTGGCGGGTAGGTGCTCCCATACTTCAAGTATGGCCTGCGTTTCAAAAGCAGTATTGGGGCTGCCCAATGGGTGGGTGAAGCGCGATTTGAAGAGCACCCAAAGTGTCTGAAACAGAAAATATTCTGAAAGATGACGGTCGATACGCACCAACCGCTCTCCCGTATTGACGTCTACGCTTGGAGGCGAGAGGAGTTCATAAAGTGTGGAGAATGGGCCACGAGCAAACTTCGTATCGCGAAAGGCGACACCCATCGCCCGGTGCAATGCGTTGTGACCATACTGGTCTGAATTTTCACGATCCGCCCCTCGCTCTAATAATGCCTCAACCAGAGGAATATTCCCTGCCGCTGCCGCCGCCATCAATGGCGTCTGGTTCATTTGCAAGCGGTGCTCAATGCCGTACTGCTCACACTGGCGCAGAATTTCTTTGAAATTGTGCGCAAAGTAGGGGACATAGCTTTTTCGGCCCAAGGTATCCAACTGACTTCCAAACATTCTGGCCGCATCAAATTTCGCTGTTGTGATCAGCCATTCAGCGAGTACGGGTTCTTCATGATACGTGGCGTATTCTAAAAGCTGCTGTTTTGGCTTTCCACCCGGCGCCTGGTCACGAAACACCTTGATCAGCGTCTCCCTCAACCAGGATTCATTGAACACGGGCCAAGGCGGAGGCGTCTGCTTGAGGATCGTGCGACGGATGGCTTCCGCCTGTTCCTGTTTACCCTGTAGTTCGAGCTTGCGCGCTTCCTTCTGCCAGTCTTCCATGCTGGACTGCTGCGCATTCACTTTGACTTGCCCGGCAACAGCGAGTTCGAGCAAACCAAAAAGCGGGTGGCTGGTATCGGATTCGAGGACAAACAGGTTCTTGATGGCCCGCGTCAGCGCCACATAGAGGGAGTTGACGAAGAATTTGTAGACCTCCAGTGACTTGTCGCTCTTGTCCTTTGCACGACGGTAATCAAGTGTGTCAGCGTCAAGGCTGATCTTGCTCACGCCTTCGACAATCTGGGCAAATTCGGCACGGTGGTCTGAAATAAAGCGGTACAGGATGATATTCTCGTATTCCAGCCCCTTGGCTTCGTGTATCGAGAACAGCAGCGGCGTAGCAAAATGTTTGCGCGCCTCGGTCTTGTCCTCGTCGCGCATGACCAGTACGGCGAACTGGGTGGAAAGCCGGACTTTTTGATCCAACTCACGCAACACAGCGTCCTTGTCTGTCATCAGAGCCACTTGCCCCATTTCTCCACCCACTGCCTGCACCAGAAAATTGCTCTCCCGGTCGATGGAGCCGAAGCGCTGCTGCTTGATCTTGAGCAATTGATTGGCTGTGCGCGTAGCTTCCAAGCCGTTGCGGAAATTGGCGCTGAGTACCCTCAACTCCTGCCGCTCGGCGAGTTTCGGATCATGCCAGAACAGGCTTTTAACCTGTCCCCAAGAGAAAAAATTGGGATGGACTATCTGGTTGGAGTCACCGCACAACAAAAAATTACCCGGTTTTTTGAGTGTTTTTAGTATCAGGGATAATTGGGCTGTAGTGAGATCTTGTACCTCATCGACCACCACGAAATCATAACGCGGAGCTGCGAGCGCTTGCCATTCCTGCGCAACGAGATTGAGGTCGTAGAACTTTGCTTCAACGAGCCATGCACGGTATTTTTCAAACAGGTCGTACAACTTATCGCGCTGTTCTTCTGCGAAAATGGATTGGCGCACGCCCAGCGCCCGGTAGTCCTCGCGGCACAGGATGCCACTGGCACCTGCGGCGATCACACCGCGAATCTCCTCGAATGCCTGATGCCCATCAATCTCCTTGAAGGCCTGACGCATACGCGAGAACCAGCCGGAGAAATCACGCCAATTGGCTTCGCGTCCTGGCGGCACGCGGATGGATTCAATGAATTCTCGGTAGGAGAGAAATACAGCTTCCTGTCCGGCATGTTCGAAACCGTTTGCGTAATAGAGGCTGCGTGCGTTTTGTGCCAAATAGGCAGAATGGGTGACATACAGCACCTCGCCTTCGGCATGCTTGAGTTTTTCCAGCGTCAACGCAGTCTTGCCGCTACCGGCACTGCCTACGACAATCAGCGGGGGCGGTTGTCGATAGATGGCTTCCTGGGTGTCATCGAAGGAGATAGGCTTGTCGAGCAGGTGTATGGTGGTGCGATCCGGGTGCAGGTAGCGCACCGTCTGTGCTTCCCTGATGGCATCAGCGGCGTCAATGTCGGGAATCTTAGCCTCGTCAATGGCCGCACCGCGCAGGAAGCGCGACTTGTCATAATTATGGTTGGCGATTACCTCCAGTATCAGGGCGCATACTTCATCGCCATGGCGCACCAGAGAGAACAACAGCCGGTCAGCATCATCAAGCTTTGCCCGGTAGAACTTGCCGTGGGTGAGGTTGGATAGTTTCTTGACTTGTGCTGCGCGGAAATCTTCGCGTGCAATGGCATCAATGACCTTGCGGTAGCCCGCCGTGACGCGGGAGGTGTCAAGACCTATGTATTCTAGAATTTTCATTAGTGGGAGTGCATATTAGGACGCTGGCAGAGAAATCTGGTTGTACGTAAATTTAGCCAGATTGATTTTATTCTGTCCCAATGAGATGCCATTCCCCTTGTTGGTGCAACCAGATCGGATCCGCGTTTAATCGAATGAATTCATCTACAGACATACCATCAATGGTCGGCGGTCGTTTGACCCGCTTCTGTTTTCCGTTGATAAAAATAGTCATGAATTCCAATTTTCGTCGCTTTTTATCGGCCTTCTCGCGTGCAGTAAGTTTTCGTTTTTGTTTCGCCATGATGACTCATCGTCATATCCAACCAACGGGGCCGCGATCAGGTTACGCCATCCTTACTGCATGAACTTCAAGATCAACTTTTAAGCGTACGCGCATCGCGCCGAAGATTGCCGCGAGATTATCCATACTCGGATTGCCTTTGGGTGACAACATGCGGTGCAGGCTCTTGCTAGGCTTGTCAGTCAGTGCTGCCAGTTGCTCGAAGCCAAGTGTAGCGTTCACGAGATCACGAAGAATAAGGCGCGCTGTCTCCGGCTCGTCACTCAAAAACAGAGTTGCTGCCTCGTCAAGAAGTGCTTTTGCAAATTCAGGATCGCGTTCAACGCGTTCAATCACCGTTTGCTTAAAATTTCTAGTTAGTGCCATGTGATTACCTTTTTCCTTTTTCAATCTTGCTGGTGGCGGACAAGGTTTTTTTTCGCAACTTGTACTCCAAGTGCAATGCCTTTGCCCGATCTATATCCTTCTGTTGTCCGCGTTTAATGCCACCACCCAACAAGATAATTAGCGCATCACCATCCATCGCAAGGTAAACGCGGTAGCCCGGCCCCCAGTCAATGACGTATTCTCCGATTCCATCAAACCATTTCACGCTGGCTGTATTTCCTAGCTCCAAACGCAATTTGGCGGTGACAATTTTGGCTGCAGCTTGTGGGTCAAGACCATCGAACCATAATTTATATGGATTCGTGCCATCTTTGCAAATATATTCTTCGACCCTGATTTTCATGATGCAATGGTAACATATCGGTTACCGTCATTCAAGACTGATGGAGGGCGGCATGCTGAAGTGCCTCTGGTACTGACTGGAATGATATTACATAAAATAGGTTGCCCCACAGACAAAATCAGCTTAGGCCCTAATACGAGACCTCGCATTCAGATCAAGGTTGTACACCCGTGTGGAGAAAACTGTTAAGAGCATCCAGATTCAGTTGTTTGTTTTTCGCTTGAATGGCGGTTAACGGGCAGGTAATTTTCAAGGTGCTATGGCGGCTTGGGGTTATCAAGAGTCAAAAGCTATTGTCTCCTTTGCGGCAATGAAAATTAGCGCTACGCGCCCTCATCGCTACAGGCGGAAAATCCGCAGACAGATGCATACAGCCAAGATTCAATTTACAGAAAGGATTGATGCACTAACTGAAAATTATCTTTTGCCGATGCCGCTTCAGTTCAATATGAAATTGTATGGGTGAGGAAGCAAAGGCGAGCGATTGTAGCAATCTGACTGTTTATGTCAGGTTAAGTCTGAGCTAAATTCACTAAATTATGGCGTGACACTCACTCGATTTTTACCAGATATTTTCAACATTCTGACCTGACGCTTACAGCGAGCTCCTGCTCAACATGGAACTGGCTAAAACAGCTACTAAACATTAACTGTTGCGGTTGGTTCTTGAATCCGCCGGGAATAATGTTTCGTGGGAGTGGCCTCCCGGCCACGATAAATATTGTCGTGGCCGGGAGGCCACTCCCACCAATACTGCACCATTTAAGGAGAATTGGTATTAGACCCGCTTATCGTCTCGATAGTGCGTGGCTCGGCCAAGTCGCTCGTATACGTATTTCTACGTATGTATTCCTACGTATTGAATCCTTCGAAATGCTGACATACACTTAATTGTGACCGCCATATACGCTGCACTCGCAACTCTCGGGAGTTGCATTTGCTCAGGAGGAGAGTCATTGCCCCAGTGTTTCTATAGAGGCGTAGTGTTCTTTTTATTTCGCCTATCTTCGTGGGAGAATTCAAAATGAAAATCAAACGTAGTATTTGCAAAATTACAGAGCTTGGAATCGGCGCGATAGCTATCGTTGCACTCATACTTTCCGGTTGTGGCGGCGGGGGGGCTATATTCAACAGCCCGGCAAGTTCTGCATTGTCAGTTGTCGCGCTTCTAGGGCAATTCTCAACTGGCGCAACGATTCGGGTTAAAGACAAGAACGGAACGTTGCTGACCACGGGCACTGTCAACGCCAGCGGTGTGGCGAACGTCACCGTACCGACCGGTGCTGCCGCGCCCCTCCTGATTGAGGCGGGCATCAATGGTGACAAATACTACGATGAGAATCCCAACGCCGCAGGAAGAGATGCAAATGGCTTTGTGACCATCTCCGGCGTTGCAAATGTCGCGCTGCGTGCTCTGGTTCCAGATGCTACGGTCAGCGCCGTGGGAGTTACTACCCTGACGGAAATCGCAGTGGGTACGCTTGTAAATAATGCCGGTGCATTGCCCACAACTATCACCGTAGCTTCTGCCGTTGCGGCAAACAAAGTTGTTGCGGATAATTATGGGGTGGCCGATGTGCTGTTGCAACCCACTCCCATCTCCACCGGGGGAACCATCGCAACCGCAACCAGTGGCCCAGATTTATATGCGCTCAAACTTGCTGCTCTAGCGAATATGGCGGCTAGCGGCAATAACGCTCTGGGTGTGGCACAAGCGCTGCGTGATGATGCAAACCATTCCGTCCCGTTACCTGCTGGCGTCATTACCGGCATGGGGGGGGCTGTCAGTGGGGTTGGAGCTGCAATCAGTGCAATGAATGCTGCGATGGCTAGCGCGGCTACAGCTATAGCCGCACCATCGGTCTTGGCCGCAGCGCAAGCAATCACCGTGCCCCCACCCGCAGTAACCGATTTGCAAGCGGCGATGAATACCTACGCACAAGCTGCGGCGACTGCCACCTCGACGATGGCAGCCCCCCCAACACTCGCACAGATTGTTGCGGAAATTAATAATGCCGCCAGTTCACTGGTTGCCACCATAAATGCGGGGACCCCACAAGGAACAGCAGCGGGATCGGTGCTTGCCTCTGCCGCATCGACTGCCAGCGCCGTGACAGCAACCAACGACTTCATCGCAACAGCAACGGGAACAGGGCTGTATAACTATGTTCTTGCCATGAATGCTTCGGGCATCCCCGCTAACCCTGGCTTTCCCGGCGCAGCATCTGGCATTGCACCGGCATCAACAGGCATAGTACCAACCTCAGTGCTAATCCATACCGCATCACTAAGTGGGGGCAACTACAACGTCACTGCAACCGCCAAAGAGTTATTGGCTGGCAATGTCTGGGGAGCACCTACCACCAACCCACCTGCTGCCTTTTCTTATAGTCTGACGGCAACTGGTTGGGTTCACGAAGCAAACATGACAGGCATCTCGTTCGTAAACAATAACGATGGCACCGGAACCTTGACTGACCCAGGCAATGGTGGAACCTACAAAATCAGCATAGCTGAGATCGTATTGGATGGGCAACCTATTCAGAACAGTATGAGCTTAAGTGGCGGAAATGGTAGCAGTGTTTACCCAACCGGTTCACGCAGGTATATAGGCACGGCTCTGACATCTGCCCCCAATGCTGTTTACTCGGTTTCCCGGAAGAGTGCAGCCAATGGCCCGAAAGATCCTGTTACCGGAGTGACATTCACTTCTGAATCCGCTGTTGCAAGTGCTTCGTCCTGGTGTGCCAGGCAACGGCGGAATGCTCTGGACGCGAACTAGCAGCCAAGGTGTAAACCCGGCCACCTACACTGTGGCTCCCGCCATGAATTGCGTCGCAATGTCAGGCGCACCCGGGGCTGCGACTACTACTGTGACGGTGGCTCTAGTCACCTTAGGAAGCGGTTCAGCGCTGGTAACCAGCAATGCATCTGGCCCGCTGATTGGCAATGGCATAACTCTTGCCTACATCAACGGGGCATGGTGGAATGGTTCATATTCGCCTGCCGGAACCATTGCCATAAATCCGGTTTACGACTTGAACAAGACCGCCTTGAACGCCGAATTGCAAGCGCTTGGTGCCGCTGCATTGCCTTAATCAAATACAACTCATCACGACCATTTTGTGAGTTGCATTTATCATACTGAAAAGTATAAACGCAGGGGCATATGGTAATACGCCCCTGCATTACTCCGGAATCTCAATTTTGTAGCTTGCCGCTAACAGCCGCTTTGGGCCGACCAGAGACGGACAGGGTAACAATTTTGCAACAGGTTTAATGGCCGCTTTATGCGGTTAAGAAGCCGCTAAAATGTACTCTATTCAACTGCATGTTTGGCACCTTTCTCTTCTTTGTTACTCGTAAATACCTTCCTGTAATAGGTAAAACACGCTTACTATATCAAACTTGGTCGCACGACCCAATTCGACCTTGTGATTTCAAGTGCTTTATTTTTTGTTTCACCTTATGTAAGGAACAGTAAATGTCTATCAAGTCTCACATTTTGTTGGTAAGCGCAGTTTCGCTGCTTTGCTTGAGCGCCTGTAACGGCGGAGATCACAGTAGGGGCGCAGGTGGGGTAGCGGCTACCGTAAACGGAACCCCTATCAGCAAGGATACGGTAGACCATATTGTTGCAGAGCGCATGGCGATGGGGCAGGCGGATAGCACCGAAGCGCGTAAAGCCATCATCGACCAACTGTCCATGCAGATGCTAGTATCCCAGGAAGCCATCAAGAAAAAGCTGGACGAGACCCCTGAAGTGATCGATCAGATCAACTTGACCAAGCAGTCCATCCTGGCTAACGCCTTTGTCCAAGACTACATCAAGAATAATCCTGTCAGCGATGACATGCTGAAAGCCGAGTATGAGAAGCTCAAGGAGCAGATGTCAGGCAACGAATACAAGGCACGCCACATTCTGGTAGGCAGTGAAGCCGAGGCCAAAGACATCATCGCCAAGCTGAAAGTAAACGTCACGCAGTTCGACAGGCTGGCCAAAGAAAAATCAAAAGACACGGGTTCAAAGAATAGAGGCGGTGATCTGGGTTGGTTTGACCCGCGCGGTATGGTTCCTGAATTCGGCGAAGCCGTTTCCAAGTTGGAAAAAGGCAAATTTACGCTCGAACCAGTCAAGACTCAGTACGGCTACCACGTGATTTTGCTGGAAGATACTCGCGCCAAGCAGCCTCCCACCTTCGAACAAGTCAAGCCCCAACTATCCAAGCGGCTACAAGAGCAAAACCTGAAGAAGCTAATAGATGACTTGAAGGCAAAAGCCAAGATCGAAATCATTGCCGCATCGGCAGTAGCGCCGGTCAAGAAATCAGACTAATTCGATAACCAAATTTTAATGATGAGCCGCGAAGAACCTGCATTCAAAATAAAAAATGCCAATTTTCCTTTATTTGTACTCCACATCAATACAACTGACATCGATCAGTTCAAAAGTGAGCTGAAGGCGCGTCTTGTTCAGACACCAGATTTTTTCGCCAACGCTCCGATGGTTCTCGGGCTTTCAGCTATTGAGGGTGCAGATATCACCCCAGACTTTGCTTCCTTGACTTCTTTTATGCGCGACCTTGGCATGCCAACTGCTGGCGTACTTGGTGGCTCCCCGGAGCAACGTGAAGCTGCTGTGCGTGCGGGCTTGGGGCTATTTCCTGACACCCTGTTACGCCCACTGCAACCGGCAGGCGTACCCGATCTCCAGACCAATTCTATGCCCCAACTTCAACCTGAACTTCCAGGGTTTGAAACGGCAATAGAAACGGCTGAGAATGAACCAGAGCAATCTCCCTCCAATAGTGACATTAAAACTCCCCAGCAAGATAACGCATTGGCTGAGCCACATCTCCGTTCGACCATGGTCATCGACAAGCCAGTACGCACCGGTCAGCGCATATATGCCGAGGGCTCAGACCTTGTGGTACTCGCTATCGTCAATGCCGGAGCGGAGTTGATCGCCGATGGGGATATCCACATTTACGCCCCGCTGCGCGGCAGGGCTATTGCCGGTGCTCACGGCAACCAAGGGGCACGGATTTTCGTGCAACGGCTGGAGGCTGAACTGATCTCCATCGCCGGATGCTTCCAAGTATTCGAGAACGGCGTTCCCGAAAACGTACGCGGCAAGCCTGCGCAAGTGCATCTGGATGGCTCACGCCTGGTATTTCAGCCGTTACCTGGCTAGTAGTGCGTTCCAGCGAAACCGTTACCGTTCGCGGTGAGCCCTTCGATAAACTCAGGAGAGCCTTGTCGAACCGCTTTCTGCGCACCAATGCAAGCCTTCGACAAGCTCAGTCCGAACGGTTTGTCTGTAATCATTTTGCTGGAACGCACTACTAGAGATTATTTCGCTTGCTGGTTTACGTGTAAAATACACGTTTTTCCCGGGAATTAATTACGTGGCTAAAGTTATTGTTGTTACCTCCGGCAAAGGTGGTGTGGGTAAGACCACAACCAGTGCCAGTTTCTCCAGCGGCCTTGCCCTGCGGGGCAATAAAACGGTCGTTATCGACTTCGACGTGGGCTTGCGCAACCTGGACCTCATCATGGGTTGCGAACGGCGCGTGGTGTACGACATCATCAACGTCATCAACGGCGAAGTGTCTCTTAAACAGGCGCTCATCAAGGACAAGAACTGCGACAACCTATATATCCTTCCCGCATCCCAAACGCGTGACAAGGATGCACTCAACCTAGAAGGCGTCGAGCGGATTCTGAACGAGCTCAAGGAAAGCTTTGATTGCATCGTGTGTGACTCTCCGGCGGGCATCGAATCAGGCGCTTTTACGGCGATGTATTTTGCTGACGAAGCGCTGGTGGTGACCAATCCCGAGGTTTCGTCGGTACGCGACTCGGATCGTATCCTCGGGATACTCGCAGCCAAATCGAAGCGCGCAGTAGATGGGCTCGAACCGGTGAAGGAACACCTGCTGGTTACCCGTTACGACCCCACTCGGGTGGAAGCCGGGGAAATGCTGTCCGTGACAGATATTCAGGAAATTTTACGCATTCCTCTGCTCGGCGTGATTCCGGAATCAGAATCCGTCCTCCAGGCATCCAACTCGGGTACTCCCGCCATTCATCTGGACAAGAGTGATGTGGCAGAAGCGTACCGGGATGTGGTGGCTCGTTTCATGGGAGAGGAAGTGCCGATGCGTTTCATCACCCCAGAAAAAAAGGGATTCTTCAAACGTCTGCTCGGAGGCCGCTAAAATGTCCATGATATCTGGTCTGCTCGAATACCTGCGCGGCGATGAAAAAAAAACCGCTTCCGTCGCCAAAGAACGTTTACAAATCATCCTCGCTCATGAGCGTGCCGGGCGAGGTGCCGCTACCCCGGATTATATGCCCGCCCTGCAGGAAGAACTGTTGGCAGTGATAGCGAAGTATATTCATGTTGATCGGAATCTCATCAAGGTTCAACTTGAGAAACACGGCGAATACGATGTGCTGGAAGTGAACATCACTCTTCCTGAAAATGTAGGTTACACCATAAAGCGCTAGCTTCTTCACTTTCTTGACTGGTGACGTATAATGCTTGAAATACACCATATTAATCAATGCATTGAATGCTGTTTATGCGCGTATTAGCCGCCAGCTATAGGTCAAATTCATGCAGTGAAATGATTACGATAACTTGTTGTGGTAGCTTGCAATAATTGGCAGGCTACGGTTTTGAATACTGAATAGTGCCCAGATTTGACTCAACTGTCAGAATGCCTCATTTACTTTTCTGCCTTCCCTCCCAGTAATGGCGGCTTCGGTTAAGGAAACGCAGATTTATTTGCTTTCACTGACAACCAAACTGGCTGGTTAAACGTTAACGCATGAACAGCGTCGCAGCTTCCGGTTTTTGTTCGATTGCCAGTTCGATTTCGTTCTGTGTCAGCGGGCCATCGTGACGCCCGACCAGTTTGCCGGAGGGGGAGTAGAGGAAGCTGGTCGGCAAGCCGGTCAGCCCGCCGAAATCTCCGGCGGTGTCTTCGTTGCCAAGAACGACGGGGAAGGCAACCGCTTTGCTCTTCACCAAGTTCATGACTTCCTTCTTCGTTTCATATTGCACTGCCACACCTAGAATTTGAAGATCGGGATGCTGCTTTTGCAACGAGACGAGTTCCGGGATTTCCTGAATACAGGTGGGGCACCAAGGTGCCCAGAAGTTGACCAGCACCCATTTCCCATGCTGCCCTGACAAGGTGTAGCTCACTCCGTCCTTGTCCTTGAGCGACCAATCATCGGCCAAGGAAAAGGAGCCCAGTAAGTATGCACATAGAAGCGCTGCGAACAGCGCCCCCTTGTGCAAAATAGTATTGTTGCGTACGAGGTTCATGGAGCAGGTGTCATCATTCTTGAAGATTGGTTAGAAAGATTGTCTCACACCCAGAGTTGCAGTATATTTCGGCACGAGTTGTAGCGAGCCAACATTTTGGTAGATAGGCACTTGGACAAAGCCATAAATCGAAGCGCCGCCGCCAACACGTACCGACGCTCCAGGCGACAAATAGGCGAGTGTGCCACTACTGACGGGGGCTCCGGTCAACGCGTCGGTTGGTACCCCTGTGCCCACATCGGAATTGCGGCGAATAATATTGAACTGTAGCATGGGAGTGACCTTAGCACCAAATCCTGCATATCGGATGCCGGTATTCAGAGAGTAAGCATCACCAGGACGATAGGTACCTCCTAGTCCCTCATCTACTAATGGTGAAATGGCGTGTTGCAAAGTGCCTTGGATAAACCAACCATAAGTGCTGATCAACCCAGAAGTGTATGCACCTAGGATAATATCGGTTGATCCAGTGCCGATTTGTAGACCGGGATCCAGTTTATTACCGGCTCCAGGGCCTCCACTGAAATTGGCACCTGTGCTGCCGGTCGGAAGCTTGATGCCACCAATGAGACCGGAGCTTCTGTCCGCAGAAAAGCCACTATAGCGACCAATGATGCGTATATCACCTATGCCGTTGTCGGAAGAAGTGGCACCGTAAGTGCCTTGAGGTTCAAGGGCTGGGGTGTCAGGAGGAACGTTTTGAAGGTTAAGGTTGCCATTTGTGGCATGCGTTCGATTCAAGTAGGGAATCTGAACGCTGACTCCCCAAATGTCGCTGTTATAGTTGAATGAGGCGGTAACGGTTTGAGTTATGGTTGAAGTTTCAATTTCCTGACCTGCGGCATACAGTTGGGCAACGAAGGCAGAAGAAGGTTTGCTGCTGCCATATATAGGAGTGTTCTGGTTTATGTAAGTATATGACAGATCGGCAGAAAGTCCAAGTTTTGTGGTTTGTCCTTGTGTGTCCCAATCCTTGGATAACGTGCAGCCGCAAGAGGCGCAGGCTTGGGCATCATTCATTGCAGTGAGCGGGAGCAGCGCGAGAGCAGTAGCAATGATAGTGCGAAAGGACTTATGAATGTTGAAAGTATTATGCTCGATGTTCATGTCTTGATTATTCCTTGCTGATTAATGACCATCGAAATTATATAGAACATTTCTTATCGTCCCGTGCGGCATATTGTCGCAGGTGGCGTTGTCATTACGCTGGGGAATAGCCAAAACGAAAGAACACGCCACTAGGGCGTGTTCTTTGAGTTTTGCGAATAATCAAACAGTTTAAATGGCGATTGCCTTACATTCCTTGGCACAGGCCGCGCAGGCTTCACCGCATGCCTTGCATTCCGGGTGCTTGTCCGTCTTCTTGCATTCCTCCTCGCAATCCTTGCATACCTCCATGACAGCTTTGGCAAACAGTGGCAGATGCTTCGATTCCGCAGCCGCCATCTGCTCTAAAGCTGCACAAACCGCAGCGACTTGGCTGGCTGACCTGGCGCATGCCGCCAGATCCTTATCGCCTTGCCCCAAAAGCACCAAACAGTGCTGAAGACAAATATTCGCCTTGAGCACACAGTCAGACGCTGCTTCTATCAGTTTCTGGTTGCGCGTGGATTTGTGATGTTCGTGTCCATGTGACATGTCCATCTTGCCCATATCCATATTGGACATATCATGGTCTGGTTCAGCAGCAAAAGCGCGACCAACTGTTGCGGCTGCAACCATAGCTGCCGCGCTTGTCAACATTTCTCTTCGATTCATGGTGTTCTCCGTTAATGATTTTAGATATTTAATACCTGCTATTTTGCGGTAGATGTAGTTCCGGAAGTGTTGGGGGAACTGGTTGTTGGAGCTTGGGACTTGTGATCAGCGCCATCGCATGCAAATGCGTTAGCGAACATTGCAAGGCTCATCAACATAATCAAAGAAATCGCAAATTTTTTCATAATGCCTCCTTAAAATTAAATATGGAAACGCCGTCATACGCCTGTCCTTATACCTCTCGGGAATGAAGTATGCAATCTTATTTTCCGGTAGGATAAAAACAATATTTGGATAAATTTGAAATCATCGCCTCCCTTCAGTGAAGTTGTATTATTGGGTTGGATCGGTCACAAACCCGATACGTGTCAAACCGGACTTTGCCGCAGTAGACATTACCTGCGCCACCAGTTCGTAGTGCGCCAGTTTGTCCGCACGGATATGCAATTCCGGTTGAGGCTGTTTCTTTGCTTCTATCGCAAATCGACTTGGTAACGAGGTAACTTCAACCTTTTCGCCGCTCCAATAAAAGCTGCCATCCTCGCGTATTCCAAACTCGATATGATCTGGCTTGGTGATATTGGGGTTGCTCGACGCTTTCGGCAAATCAATTTTCACCGCATTGGTCAACAGCGGTGCAGTGATAATAAAAATCACCAGCAGCACCAGCATCACATCCACCAGCGGCACCACATTAATTTCCACCATCGGCCCTTGATGGCGGCGTGAATCGAAACTTCCAAATGCCATAATTTTTCCTTACGTAGCGCGCGTTGTATTACATCCGTCGGTGCTGAGTTTGTCGATCATCCGTCGGTGCTGAGTTTGTCGATCATCCGTCGGTGGTGAGCTTGTCGAACCATCAAACCTTCTTATCCCCAACCGTTACCAGCGCATACAAATCATGCGCAAAGTTATCCAACTGAGCCAGCCAAATCCGGTTGCGGCGGGTGAGCGCGTTGTAGGCTAGCACTGCCGGAATCGCCACAGCCAAACCCACCGCCGTCATAATCAGCGCCTCGCCCACCGGCCCGGCCACCTTATCCAGCGTGCCTTGTCCGCTCATGCCGATCTGTACCAGCGCATGATAAATTCCCCACACCGTGCCGAATAACCCGACAAATGGCGCAGCCGAACCCGCCGAAGCCAGCACCGTCAACCCGTGTTCAACTTTGGTTGCTTCCTGATCTATGCCATTTCGCAGCACACGCGTCAGGTATTCCGACATTCCGCCTGCCGCTAATAATTTTTCTGCCCCTCGCTGATTGCCATTGCTGACCGTCAGCGCCAGCCGCGCCAAATCAAAAAACGCATTGTCATCACTGCCAGCGCTCAGCTTGGTCTGCATTTCATGCAAAGTCGAGGCTTCCCAAAACTGTTTCAAAAAGGCATCTGCCCGCTTGCGGGAACCGATGTTCGCTACCGCTTTGGTCACCATCAAATACCAGCTCGCGAGCGACAGCACCAACAATAAGGCCAGCACGCCCTTGCCCATTGCATCGCATTGCGAGATAAAATGCGCAAACCCAAAACCCTGTTCCATATTAGATTCCTTCTAAAGTAAAATTAAACGGTTGCAAGGCCACGGCTCGCACTGCCACACCATTGCGCATTGATGGTTTGCAGCGCCATGTTTTTACCGCACTCTGCGCAGCAGTATCGAGACGCTGATATCCCGAGCTTGTTTTTACTTCCAGATGGTCAACGCGACCATCTTCACCAAGCTCGACCCGCAACACCACCTTGCCTTGCTCATTCATGCGCATGGATAGTGAGGGGTAGTCGGGCGGCGAGCGATCGGGGCAGCTCACCGATAACTCGTTGGATAACACCACCGGCTGAGGCGGCAACGGCGGCGCTTCAATCACAGGTGGAGGCGGCGGAGACACATAAACAACCGGATCATCGGGTAACACCACCGGCGTTTCCGCAACCAACTGCTGCGGCTTAGGAGGCTCGATAGGCCGTAGCTTGAGTAATGGTTCGGGCGGTTCTGCTTTCGGTGGTTTAGGTTGATCTGGAGGCGGTGAGCTGATGAGATTAACCATCAAGGTAACGGCTTCCTCCGGGGTAGGAATGATGCGGTAACTACATAGCTCATAAAATGCCGCACCGTGAAGTGCCAACACGAATAGCAGGCCGATTAACTGTTCACGCTTCAAGTTGTTCAAAGAGTTAACCAAGCTTCTTTTTCACAAATAGTTGAGCATGCTTCTTATGCGATATGCGTCTGGCAGTGCGCTTCTTAAGCCAGATGTAAACACCTGTGACCGACTGCATAGTGATAACCAACCCAAGTATGCAAACTAAAATGCGGTAGGCCAGCCAATTATGCCAATTGGCAAAATGGAGGGCGCGCAGCCAGTTTGATATGGTTGTGCCGCTATGCTCACTATCCGGGGAAAATACTTTCTTGAGTTCACCGGTATTACCATCGACCCAAATTCCAAGACCATCCCAGCCGCCATCGCTGATATCACGGTTGCTGCGAACACTGTAGGAATAAACTCCAAGCTGAGAGATATAGGCAAACCCCGCTGGCCCGTTGATGGTTATATCATTCTCTCTTGTAACACGATCCATTGATTGCTCCGCTTTATCGAGCGCGGAATGCCAACTCAAACTCGGATGCTCATTCGGTGTTTTCAACATATATGCTGCGAATTCCTGTTTCTCGTTTGGTAAATCGAACATTTTTGCGGTGGTCCACTCATACACTTCGCTGTAGTTAAACATCACACTTGACCAGGCAAAAATAAATAGCAGGGGCCATAGCCATAAACCAGAAGCCCGGTGCAGATCGAAATTCAGTCTGTAAGCAGACGCGAGCCACTTGATTTTCCATGCCGTTGTCCAGCGCGGGAAGAAGCGTAAAAGCATGACGGGGAATGTCAGGTAAACCGCATAAAAGCAGTCGAGCGTCCAAGCCAGCGCTACCACGCCCAGCACCCACGCTCCCCACTCGCCCAGTGCCAGGTTCATGTGCAGTCCGTAGATGAAGGGCATCAGGTTGATCTTTCCCTGCGACAGGTCGCCGCTCAGACGATGCCCCAGCACTTTTCCAGTCCATGGGTCAAGGAACATCTGATTAAAATCGAGCGAAAATGGTTTGCCAGTCGCGGGGTCAATTCGCGCCCCTACGTGCATGAACGCCTGTTCTGTACCAACAGAAAAATAGGCAACTCTGATATGCGGTTCTGCCGCTTCCGCTTTTTCTGCAAGCGTTGCCAAATCCAACTGCCTCGAATCAGGCGCGGGCTTGGCTGCAAACATCTGCGGGTTGATCAGTTTTTCCAAGTCAGTGTTGAACGCCAACAAACTGCCTGTCAGGCCGACGACGATCAGAAACACTGTCATCAACAGCCCGACCCAGCGATGCAACCAGACAAAAAACTTGCGTGTCATGCTGCTGCCCTGAAAAACATATTGCTGCATGAAGCACAAGTTCTCATCAGAACTCGACCTTCAATGAGGCTGATGCGTTTCTCGGGGTGCCGTAAACCACTTGGGCATAATTCATACTTGGCACCGGGTAAATCCCGTTGAAATAAACTGTGTTGAACAGATTATCAATGTTAATCTGCAAGGTTGATTTTTTGTTGCTCAGCTTGAACTCATACGAGGCCATGGCATTCCAGACGACGGCATCCGGTTCGGTGTACGCATTCGAACTATCGAATGATTTACCCTTCCATTTAGCGCCTCCGCCAACTTTCCAGCCCAGCAGGCTTTCCTGCTTGAATTTATAGGTGCTCCAAAAGTTGGCCATATGCACAGGGGCATCGGATTGATAGTTGCCTACGACGATTCCGCTGTTCGGCGCACTTTCGACAACAACTGCACGATCATAGGTGTAACTGGCGATGGCATCCCAGCCCGGAAGAATCTGCCCCTGAATATCGAACTCCACCCCACGGCTATTGATTGCGCCACCCGTCTGCTGAAAGAATCCGCCAGAACCGTTAGGATGCGCCAGATCAGCAATGGCTATATTCGTTTTGGTAATATCGAACAGCGCCAGCGTGCTGGTTAGCTTGCCGCCATAAAATTCTGTTTTTGCGCCTATTTCATTTTGCTTGGCATTTTCCGGCGGCAGAGGTTTCCCTTGCCAATCGAAGCCGTTATTGTTGCCAAAACCACCGGTACGACTGGCATATAGACTTAGCCAATCGTGCGCCTGCCAGACCACCCCCAAACGTGGGGTAATCGCAGTATCAAAAGCATCGGCACCCCCGCCCGTACCCTTGGTCACATAGAACTGGTCACGCAGCCCGGCAAGAACCGTTACGTTGCCGGGCAATTTGATTTGATCTTGCACGTAAACGCCCCAGTTCTTCTGCAACCCAAAATCCTGGGAAAATAACGGTATCGTTGTCGGATCCAACGGAATATAGGGGATGGACGGGTTCGCCACGGTAGTTGTATCAAAGCCGGTAAAGTTGCCGCCGCCCAGGAATGACCAATTGGACAGGTAGTAATCCCCCCCAAAAAGCAACTTATGCTTGATACCGGCGGTATCAAAGTTGCCTGTCACATCGAGTATCGTGGCGTTGGTATTCATTGTGCTGGTGCCCCAATAAAGTGTGCGGACGACATTCCAGACGCCGTTGACCTTATACATGCCGCAGTTTGGTGGAGAGGCATTATCACAGCCGTATGGATAGTAGCCTGATGAAGCCGGGCCGGTGGTCTGGGTATGAAAGATCTGATGTTTGACCGACCAGTCATCGTTGAACTTATGCGTCCATTTGAACGTGGTCATGCTTGTATTTTGCGTTGACATGTTATCGCCAAGGTCGACGTTGCGCGGAAGTGAGGTCACCAAAGTGTTGGTCACCGGATCGATCGGTACTGCGGACATTGGCCATTTTACTTTCGCATGTCCGTATTCACCTTCCAACGTAAGAGTCGTTTGCGGGCCGAAACGCCACTCGATAATCGGTGCCAGAAATGCGGTCTTATTGTTATCATTTTGAATCCAGGAATTAGCCTGGTCGTAGGAGGCATTCAGACGGAAGAGCACCGTCTTGCTTTCATTGGCAGGCCCGGTCAAATCAACACTGGTTTTGTAGTGATCCCATGATCCTACGAGTTGTTCGACCGATCCATAAAAGTGATCCAGCGGCTGTTTTTTTATCACGTTGACCATGCCGCCAGGCTCGACGCGCCCATACAAAATGGCAGCAGGGCCTTTGAGCACTTCGATACTTTCGACATCGGTCATATTGATACCACCAACGGTGCTACCGCCCGTGGTTGAATATTCGCTGACCCTGACCCCGTCACGCAGGGTTGCTGTTGTATAGAAACCCCTTATCGTAAAATTTTCCTGCGTCCCTAGCCCGCTCCACGCATTGACACCGCTGACATTGGACAACGCCTGATCCAGCGAAATTACCTTCTGATCTTGCAACACCTGCTGAGGAACAACCTGGATGGACATCGGTGTTTCCATCAAAGGTGTGTCGGTCTTGGTGCCGGTGGAAGCGACGGGTTCGACATAGCTTTTTCCCGGTGCTCCTCGCACTTCAATCGGCGACATTTCCATAGCCGGGCTATCGTCTGAGGTTTTCGAAACGGCTGGTTTTTTCGTTTCGTTTGGAGCTACGTTATTTTCGTCTGCCGCCCATAGCGAATGTGTGGTTGCCGCCAGCGTAAATCCAAGAGCCAATACCAGCGGTTTTAGTTTAGGCTGCATGGTTATCCCCTTTGATTGATTTTTATGTTTCCCAAGTTTTATTACCCGGTGTTTGTGGCGCAATATTTGATTGCTGCTGTTACCGAAGTTAAAACTTCACAGTTAAGCCAGCGTTGATTGAACGTCCCGCGCCCGCCACAGCACTTGGCAATCCGGCATTTCCGTTCGCGTTCCAGTCGGCAATGTCAACACCACCCAACGGCAAGGAGTAAAATTTGTTAAACAGGTTGTTTATACCCATATCAAGTCGCACGCTCTTGACTTGATATGCGGAACGCAAATTGACCAGTGTATATCCAGGTGTTGTTGGCTCATTTCGTAGCAGGTCCACATTGGACTTGTTACCCACAAGCAGCAATTCGGCTGTGTTTGTCCACGCATTCAGGTTTTGCTCCAGACTCACGCGAGCATTGAGAGGCATGGTGTGATACAAGCTGCCGCCAGTATCTGTCCTGCTACCATGTGTCCAGCCCAGCCCCCCCTTGATCTGACCTACACCGTAGCTGTTATCCCAAACAACTGCTTTCGATGAAACGTCCAGGCCGTAAATTTTGGCATCATGATTTACGAATTGCAGATTAGCCGTGCCCATCATGGATGTGCCAATCTTGTTCACCCCGATATAATCTTTCACAAAAGTGTAGTAAGGCGTGACTGCGAATTCCCAATTCTTGCGAGCGCTATCGTTCCATCTAGCGGTTGCACTCAGAGTATTGGCAATTTCCGGTTTGAGATTTAAGTTGCCGACGTAACCGTTGGCATCGCCGAACCAACCGATCATGGCTTTAGCCATATCACTTGCCCCCCATGAGTAACGCTCATAAAGATTGGGAGAACGGGTCTTGCGCGAATATCCAAACTCATAAGTGCTTGCCTGATTCGCCTCGTAACGTGCCAGTGCAGTCAGGTCAATATTGTTGTCAGTTTTTGCATGGTTCTGTGCATTGAAAGCTGCTGCGGCGGTCGCATCACCACCACACATCATCCCGCAGCCGTATCCCTGCACTGCCCCAGTATCCATTTTTACGCTGTCACTGCGTATGCCCAACAACGATGTCCACTGCACATCTAGCTTGGACTCCATTTCGGCGAACAGGCTGAAACGATCACGCTTGCCGTTGTTTATGTTTTCGTAGGTATTTGGCCCCATCATCATGGACATGGGCACCGCAGACCACCAGTCGTCCAGCTTGAAGCCATGGTATTCGTTACCCAGTCGAAGGGTATTTTGTTGCGACAGAGGAAGTTCAGCATGTAAGTCATAACCAATATCCTGACCATGCGTATTCATCGGCATGGTTCCTGGCTTTTCAGGAGTGAAGAATCCCATGGTGTGCTTGGTATCCTGCGAATACACGCGAGCATCCAGCTTGCCCCAGGCATAGCCACCCTTGTAATCCACGTTGAGATTATTGGCGTCATTGCCCACCATGTCCATGTACTGATTGACGAACCCCTGATAAGGAATGGACTGCTGGCCTGCTTTGATGACGATTAAGCTGCTATCGCCCTTTATTCCCAAGGTCAGTTGGTTGTTTCGCGTTTCATAAAGCGTATCCCTGACCAGGTTCCCATTGCCATCTTTGTAACTGCTGGCTTTGTCCACGGAACCAGCATATCCCAGACTCAAGCTACTGTTTGCCAGAGATGCCGATACGGACAAGGTAGAGCCGCTGCTGATGCTACGGTAGGAGGCGGCAATACTCCCTTCCTTATGCATCCCTTCACCGTTGCCTGCAAATACAGGGGGGGCTGAGGCAACTGAAATCGTACCTGCGATGCTGTCTCCCCCCATACTGACTGGAGTAAGGCCTGCGATCACCTCTGTGCTCGAAACATTGGTCGAGGTAATGTAGGACATTGCCGGATTCATGTGGTTGGCACATGCCGAAGTGATTGACATGCCATCCACCAGCACCTTTACCCGATCATCGTTCATGCCATGAATTGCTGGAAGGCTTGATGCACCACCATTCGTATAGAGGCTAACTCCTGGGGTGTCAGCCAACAACGAGGCTGAGTCACTGCTGTCGATGCGCTTGGTATTGATCGGAGAAGCCGTCACCGTAATTTCTGATAATTTAGCTTCATCGTCCGCCGCCATCAGTATGTGCGAATTCGCCGCCAGCGCTAATGCCAGTGCCACTACAAGTGGCTTCAGTTTTGTTTGCATGTTCTTCCCCTTAAGATTGTTATTCATGCTTTTTCCCGGTTTGACAGCCGGTGTTTGTGGCGCACGACACAGCCGTTTGGGCAGATTGATTGTTGTCCGCTGGCTGTTGTTGCCAATATATACCGCCCGAATTGTAGGCAGAGAAATTCATCTTGAGAATGTGACATGATGTCGCGCGACAATTTGACGCACCCATGGTGTAACCGATTTCCGGGATGTTCTCAGGATGGCTTGGATTCAGGATTGCCGGAGTTTTTGTTCGCTGAAGAGTTATCTTTCGCGCATTTTTTAGTGCAGCTTTTCACCCCGATTAAGACGCTTGTTACAATCGTCACGATGTAGATTGCCGCGATCTGCCATTGAGCAAGTTGCATTGCTCCGACTTTTTCAGAAACGAGTATTACCACCACACCGGTTGCTAACGCAGCGCCAGTCAGTGCGGAAAGTGAAATGCACGTCAAATTCTGTTTGATGCTTGGAATTGAAATATTCATATGCTCAGTCTCCAGATTATTGAGTGGATTGCCGTAATTGGTTGCAGAATGTTGCTTGCTTCAAGTTCAAAAAAGCCAAGCCGAAGTACTGGGAGGGGTGAGGGACTAGCCAGTATTAGAGGAGATTCAGACTACTGATTAGAGCTCGACTTCGGCTTGGCGGAGCGCAATGTAATGCATGTTTCGATACTTGGGAATGTGACATGATGCCGCGCGTCAATTTGTCGCGTCCGTTTTATATTCGCTTCTTCATGACTATGAAGTAATCTTGGTTAATGCTTTTTCGGAAGCAAATCCGCCAAGGTGAAACGATCCAGAAAATTCATGGAATCGCCAAGGTGGGATACTTGCATGGGATGAATTCAGTTTTGATGGTGCCAAGTGTGGAGACTTATCTGCTTAAGAGGAGTAGACAATGCATGCACACCATCACTTGGCGGCTTAGAGAATAATGCTGATGCAAATAATTTGGAATGCGACATGATGCCGCGCGACAATTTGTCGCATGGCAATATTTTGCGAAGTGGGCTACTCTTAACCCTGTTGGCATTTCAGAAAACTGGATGATTGTGAACTCTTCACTTGATGATCAAGCTTCGCTGTTGCTGGTGGACGATGATGTTGTTTTCTGCCAAGTGCTGGCGCGCGCTTTGGAAAAACGCGGCTACGTCGTAACCGTAGCACACAGCGTAGAACAAGCCATGCCGCTGGCGCAGGACAATCCGCCAGAATATGCGGTGGTGGACTTGAAGATGGATGGCACGTCGGGGTTGGCGCTGGTGCAGGCACTACATGAACTCGATCCGGCCACACGCATCGTGATGCTGACGGGTTATGCCAGCATTGCCACCGCAGTGGAGGCGATAAAGCTGGGCGCTACGCAGTATCTTGCCAAACCGGCGAATGCTGACGAAATCGTGGCGGCGTTCGGTCACTTGCCCAGTCCCGACCTGCCTCTCAATGCACAAATTACGACAGTAGAACGTCTGGAGTGGGAGCATATACAGCGGGTTCTGCACGAGCATCAAGGGAATATATCGGCGACTGCTCGTGCCTTGGATATGCATCGCCGCACCTTGCAACGCAAGCTGGCAAAGCAGCCTGCAATAAAAACCTAGTGATGGAGATAAAGCATTATGAGCAAGAAATTGATGTTGGGTGTTGTGGCGTTACTAATTTCTGCCCAAGTCTGGGCGGGTGATGTGGCGGTGAGCGGAGCGTGGATACGAGCCACCGCATCGGGGCAAGACAGCGCGGCGGTTTCTCTGCACATTACCAGCCAGAAGGATGCGCGACTCGTGGCAGCCAGCAGTCCGGTATCTGACAGTGCCGAAATTCACACCATGACACATGAAAACGGAATGATGATGATGCGTCAGGTGGAGGCTTTGCCTCTTCCCGCCCAAAAGGAGCGAGCCATTGGTGATGTCGACCACATCATGTTGCTCGGACTAAAACATCCGCTTAAGGCGGGCGACAACGTTCCGCTGATGCTGACGGTTGAATTTGCCGACAAATCCAAAGAAAAGGTCGCGCTCAAGGCCGAAGTCAGGTCGCTGACCGAAAGCCACGATATGCAAGGCATGCCCGGAATGCATTAGATTTCTGAATCCACGGCTTACCAACCCACGTCATAACTTTGTGCAAAATGTTCAAATGGAAGACGACAACAACCGTCTTGTCCTTCTTATCCTTAAGTATGTGCCTCGGAATGCCCATGGCACAAACCGCTTCAGCGCAGTCGCCAAACGAGAAAGGTGACGCTGTATCGCAGCAAACCAATAATCTTCCCGAGTTGGTGATCGAAGCAACGAGGCTTTACGATAACGCGGTGGGCAGCTCGGATGCAGCTTCGCAAGGAGTGGTTCGCAGCGAGGATTTGCAAAATCTTCCGCTGCTAAGACCGGGGGATGCGCTGGATACCGTGCCCGGTATGGTGGTCACGCAGCACTCGGGCGACGGTAAGGCCAACCAGTATTTTCTGCGCGGTTACAATCTTGATCACGGTACCGACTTCGCTACGTTTATCGACGGTGTGCCGGTCAATATGCCCACCAATGCACATGGGCAAGGCTATGCCGATCTGAACTTTTTGATTCCAGAACTCGTGCAGCGCATCAATTACGGCAAAGGGCCTTATTTTGCCGAAGAGGGCGACTTTGCTTCGGCGGGGTCGGCAAAGATTCAGTATCGCAACAGTCTTGAGCGCAACCTGTGCGATCTGACTGTCGGTGCCTTCGGTTATCGGCGCGCATTGCTTGCCGGTTCAACTTTCCTTATGCCGCAAGGTTCGAGTTCGAATTCCAGCGATGCTGCCACTTTTAACAACCGTGGCCCCACGTTACTTGGGGCGGTGGATATCTTGGGGGAAAATGGCCCTTGGACGCAAACGGAAGGGCTGCGTCGATTCAACGGTCTGCTGCGTCTAAGTGATGGTTCCCCGGCACAAGGCTGGTCGGTTGATACTGTTTATTATGTTGCGAGTTGGCGTTCGACTGACCAGGTGCCGCTGCCATTGATCCAGTCAGGTCAATTGGGGCAGTTTTCCTCACTGGATCCCAGCGATGGCGGCGATACGGGGCGCGTGATTCATTCGGGTGAGTGGCACCATCAGGACGCTCAGGGTTACCTGAAGGTTTCAGCCTATGTGCAGCACTATCGCCTGCAACTGTGGTCGAACTTTACTTTCTTTGAGTTGCGTCCCGCTACGGGCGACCAATTCGAGCAAGTGGAACATCGCAATATTGTCGGCGGGCAAGTGATCAAAGGCTGGACGCAACCTTTATTCGGGCATGACTCGACCACCGAAGCAGGCCTGCAACTTCGCTATGATGCAATCCATGTCGGCTTGTTAAACACGCAGAACCGCATTCCCTTTGCCACGGTAAGCGACGATTTGGTGAATTTGACTGCGGCGGGAGCCTACACACAAAACACCACCAGTTGGAATGATTGGCTGCGTACCGTGGTGGGCTTGCGCGAAGACAATCTCACCATGAACATGAACGCCTTGGCGATCCCGCAAAATAGCGGCAATGCGTCCGGCAGCAAATTTTCTCCCAAACTGTCGCTGATTTTTGGCCCCTGGTACAAGACCGAGTATTTTTTCAACGCGGGCAGGGGATTTCATAGTAACGATGCGCGCGGCGTGATCGACAAAATCGACTCCACAACCCGTGCGCCTGCTTCTCCGGTGCCGGCTTGGTCGGCAGCGTGGGGCAAGAGATCGGATTGCGTACCGAGGCATTTCCGGGTTTGCAAAGCTCGTTGGTTTTATGGAGCTTGAATAGTGATTCCGAGCTGATCTACAACGCGGATTCCGGCATTGGCAGTACCTCTGCCAACGGTGCCAGCAAGCGTTATGGCCTAGAATGGGACAATCACATGGTTGCCAATCGCTGGCTAGCTCTGGATGCCAATCTGGCCTGGACCCATGCGCGTTACGCGACCATGAACGACAACGGGCAAGCGGGGGATTTGATTCCCAATGCGGCGAGCAAAGTCGCCTTGGTCGGGGCTACGCTACATCGGGGGCTCTGGTCCGGCGGCGTGGAGACACGCTATATCGGCGGCTATCCGCTCACGCAAGATGGCAGCCTGATGGCTCCCTCGGCTATTGTGACCAACCTGCGCGTGCAGCGCGAGTTGTCCCGCGACTTTTCCGTGCAGATGGATGTGCTCAATCTGTTCAATCGAGAATACTTTGACATTGCCTATGCGCAGGATTATCGGGTAACGCCCGCCAGCCCTGTCGTGCCATCTGGTATCACCGTCCATCCGGGCGAGCCGCTCCAATTGCGGGTAACCGCGAAATTCAGGTTCTGATGCTGGTGTTAGATGAAATATTTGGGCCGGAATTGCCCTTGCTCTTCCGTATAAGCTGAAAATCCAGTAAAGTAACTCCCCGACCTAAACCAATAAGAGCAAAGACCATGAGTATAAAAGGGCAACAACTACAAGACCCATTCCTGAATACGCTGCGCAAGGAGCATGTTCAGGTCGCCATTTATCTGGTAAACGGCATCAAATTGCAAGGTCAGGTCGAGTCGTTCGACCAGTATGTGATCCTGCTGAAGAACACCGTTACCCAGATGGTTTATAAACATGCTGTTTCCACTATCGTACCCGCACGTTCGGTGACTATCCCGATAGACGAGCAGTAATGCACGAGCCTGCAACCGCAACTGCGAAAGAATCGCAGCGGAGCGGTGGTGTACCCACCGGAGTGTCCCTTACGGATGATAATTCGGCGGTATTGGTCAGTCTCGATTTTGGCGCACCGGATTACGCAGAAAGTCTGGAGGAGTTACGTTTGCTCGCCGAGAGCGCGGGTGTGCGTACCATTGCGTTGGTGGAAGGCAAGCGCCAGCGCCCCGATGCGTCGTTGTTTGCGGGGAGCGGCAAGGTCGATGAAATCGCTGCCATTGTCGAGCAGCATGTCGAAAGCTCCGAGCTGGGCCAGGCTCCTGTAGTTATTTTCAATCACGATCTTTCCCCCGCGCAGATGCGCAACCTTACCGCCAAGATCAAGGCGCGCGTGATCGACCGCACCATGTTGATTCTGGATATTTTTGCGCTACGCGCACAAAGCCATGAAGGCAAGGTGCAGGTCGAACTGGCGCAACTGAAATATCTTTCCACGCGCCTGGTCGGCATGAATCAGGATATGGGGCAACAGAAATATGCCGTAGGCGCGCGCGGTCCGGGCGAAACTCAGCTGGAACTGGACAGACGCAAGCTGGACAAACGCGTGCAGTTGCTGAATGACCGGCTGAAAAAATTAAAGCGTCCATCGCCAGATTCAGCGCCGCGCGCGCAATCGTTCCGATGTGTTGTCGGTATCCATCGTCGGTTATACCAACGCGGGCAAATCCACTTTATTCAATCGCATGACCCAGGCTAATGTGTATGTGGCTGACCAGTTGTTTGCCACGCTGGACACGACTTCGCGCAAGGTGTTTATCGAAAGTACGTCTGACTCCTCCCTTGACAAGGGGAGGTCGGGAGGGGTTGTGGTGTTGTCGGATACGGTCGGCTTCATCCGCCATCTGCCGCACGGTTTGGTGGCGGCATTTCGCAGTACGCTGGAAGAAACGGCGCAGGCCGATTTGTTGCTGCATGTGGTGGATGCCAACAGTTCCGAGCGCTTTGACCAGATCGCCGAAGTCAATAAGGTGTTGCAGGAAATCGGTGCGCAGCATATCCCGCAGATTCTGATATTCAACAAGATTGATTTGCAGGATATACCTGCGGGCGTTCAGCGCGACGAATATGGTAGAATTGCACGTATTTCTTTGAGCGCCAAGACTGGCGCGGGAATCGATGAATTGCGCGTTGCGCTGGCGGAAGCGCGCGATGCGCGGACACAGGATGGGCAAGGTGCGCAGGCACCGCAGTGGCATCCGCTTGATAACTAAAGCTTGTAGCGGGTAGCCCGTAGCTTGTAGCCAACCGGTTTTGCTACAGGCTACGAGCTACGGGCTACAAGCTTTATTGAACAACTCTTTACAGATAGCAGGAAAAATATGGGATTGAACGATCCGCAATGGGGTAATAAAAATAGCGGTGGGCCAGGCGGCCCGCCAGATCTTGAAGCCGTGCTGCGCGACCTCAATAAAAAGATTTCGGATCTTTTGGGGCGCAAGGGCGGCGGCACGGGTAGCGGCGGTGGTGCACCCAATGCTAACGCTAATTGGGGTGGTGGTATCGGCTTGATCGTTATCGTGATCGCACTGATCTGGATCGGTAGCGGTTTCTACATTGTGGACGCCAGCCAGCGCGGCGTGGTGTTGCGTTTCGGCAAATACCTCGAAGCTACCCAGGCGGGGCCGCGTTGGCATTGGCCTTTCCCCATCGAAACTGTTGAAGTGGTGAGCTTGAGCCAGGTCAGGACGGTGGAGGTCGGCTACCGCGACAACGTCAAAAACAAGATGCTGAAAGAATCGCTGATGCTGACCGATGACGAGAATATCATCGACATCCAGTTTGCCGTGCAGTATTTCTTGAAAGATCCCGCCGATTATTTGTTCAACAACCGTGCGCCGGACGAAAACGTGCGCCAGGCGGCGGAAACCGCCATCCGCGAGATCGTCGGCAAGAGCAAGATGGATTTCGTGCTGTATGAAGGGCGCGAACAGGTCGCGGCCTCCACGACCAAGCTGATTCAGGACATTCTGGATCGTTACAAGTCGGGCATACTGGTGAGCAAGGTCACCATGCAAAATGCACAGCCGCCGGAACAAGTGCAGGCCGCGTTCGATGATGCGGTGAAGGCGGGGCAGGACAGGGAGCGCCAGAAGAACGAAGGTCAGGCTTATGCCAACGATGTGGTGCCCAAGGCCAAAGGAGCTGCGGCGCGCCTGATGCAGGAAGCGGACGGTTATAAGCAGCGCGTGATTGCGAACGCGGAAGGTGATGCCAGCCGTTTCAAACAGATACTGGTGGAATACGAGAAGGCACCTGGGGTCACGCGCGAACGCATGTACATCGACATGATGCAGCAGATACTGAGCAACAGCAGCAAGGTGTTGGTGGATCAGAAGGGCGGCAGTAACCTGCTGTACTTGCCTTTGGATAAGCTGATTCAAAGCACGAATCCGGGGGCGGACATCCCATCGGCAGCAGGCAAGTCGGCCAATAATGCGGAGCAGGTGGCCCCGCAACCCGCAGCGGCGGTTGAGCCTGCTGTACCGGGTGGGCGCGAAGCCTTGCATGGTCGCGACAGGGAGGCACGCTAATGAAAAAACATACTGGCAATATTCTGGTTGGCGCGGTCGCGCTGTTGGTGCTGTTCAGTCTGAGCATGTTTGTGGTGGATCAGCGTCAGACCGCGATTGTGTTTCAGCTCGGTGAAGTGGTGGGGGTGAAGACCGAGCCCGGCCTGTATTTCAAAATGCCGCTGGTGCAGAACGTGCGTTATTTCGAATCGCGTATTCTGACCATGGACAGCGAGGAACCGGAGCGCTTCATCACGGCAGAAAAGAAAAACGTGATGGTGGATTCCTTCGTTAAATGGCGCATCGCCGATGTGAAGCAGTATTACATCAGCGTGGGCGGCGACGAGGATAGAGCGCGCACCCGTTTGATGCAGACGGTGAACGCCAGTATGCGCGAGGAGTTCGGCAAACGCACCATCCACGAGGTGGTGTCGGGCGAGCGCGAGCAGATCATGCAAGTGCTGCGCGAAAAAGCGGATTCCGACGCGCGCAAAATCGGTGTGCAGGTTCTGGATGTGCGCCTGAAACGGGTCGATTTCCCGACCGAGATCAGCGATTCGGTTTATCGCCGCATGGATGCAGAACGTAAACGGGTAGCCAACGAGTTGCGTGCGACGGGTAATGCCGAAAGCGAGAAAATCCGTGCCGATGCGGATCGCCAGCGCGAAGTGATACTTGCCGACGCCTACCGCGATGCGCAGAAAATCAAGGGTGAGGGCGATGCCAAAGCTGCCTCGATTTATGCCGCCGCGTTCGGGCGCAATTCCGAGTTCTACTCGTTCTACCGTAGCCTGGAAGCCTATAAACAAAGCTTTAAGAACAAGAGCGACGTGATGGTGGTCGACCCCAGTTCCGCTTTCTTCAAGTATCTCAAGAGCTCGGGAAAAGCGGGCAAGTAGATAGATGGAGGAGTACTGGTTGATCGGACTGGCTTTGATGCTGGTCATTGAGGGCATCATGCCGTTCCTGTTTCCTGCCCAGTGGCGCGATACGTTCAGACAGGCTGGTGCAACTCACCGACGGGCAACTACGCTTCATAGGCTTGACTTCGATGTTGGCAGGCCTGTTGTTATTGTATTGGGTGAAATAATGTCGAATTCTAATTGGTTGTTGCCGGAATACATTCAGGACATGTTACCGGACGAGGCATGGCGCATCGAGCGGATGCGTGCCAGCGTGCTTGAATTGCTGCGCCTGTCCGGCTACCAATTGGTGGCGCCGCCGCTGCTGGAATATGCCGAGTCGCTGCTGGTCAACGGCAGCCAGGACATGGATTTGCGCACCTTCAAACTGGTCGACCAGTTGAGCGGGCGCACGCTGGGATTGCGTGCTGATATCACGCCGCAGGTGGCGCGCATCGACGCGCACCTGCTCAATCGTCAGGGTGTGACGCGCCTGTGTTACGCGGGTAGTGTAGTGCACACCCAGCCCGCCGGATTGATGCGCACGCGCGAGCCGTTGCAAATCGGTGCCGAGTTGTACGGTCATAGCGGGCTGGAGAGCGATCTCGAAGTGCAGCGCTTGATGTTGCAGGTTTTGACCGCGCTCGGTGTCGCGGGCGTGCATCTCGATCTTGGTCATGTCGCCTTGTTCCGTGCGCTGGTCCGGCACGCCGGGATCAGCAAGGAACTGGAAACGGAATTGTTCGGCGCACTACAGGGCAAGGATGCACCCGCGTTACACCAGTTGGTGGACGGTTTGGCGGCAGAAGTGAAAAATGCCTTGCTGGCGCTGCCGCAGTTGTATGGCGGGGTAGAGGTGATTGCCCGAGCCCGCGCGATGCTGCCGAATTACCCAGAAGTGATGGCGGCGCTGGACGAACTGGAGCAAGCCGCTACCCATCTGCAACCGTTGGCGCACAGCATCGGCATCGACTTGGCCGAATTGCGCGGATACCATTACCACAGCGGCATGGTGTTTGCAGCTTATCATGCGGGTAGTCACGATGCCATTGCCTTGGGCGGGCGCTATGACGATGTGGGCAAGAGTTTCGGGCGCGCGCGTCCGGCGACCGGATTCAGCATGGATTTGCGCCAGTTGCACGGCTTGCTGGAGAAACAGGCGCAGCCCAAGGGAATACTGGCCCCGCATAACAATGATTCTGTGCTACAGGAAAAAATCGCGCAGTTGCGTGCGCAGGGACATGCCGTAGTGGTGGATTTGCTTGGCAATGCGGCGCATCGAGCCGAACTGAATTGTGATCGCGAGTTGGTGTTGCGCGATGGTGTATGGGTTGTCGTTGAACTGAGGAATTAGCAATGTCAAAAAATGTAGTGGTAATCGGCACCCAATGGGGCGATGAAGGCAAGGGCAAGATCGTTGATTGGTTGACCGATCATGCGCAAGGCGTGGTGCGTTTTCAGGGCGGCCATAACGCGGGACACACGCTGGTCATCGGCGGCAAGAAAACGGTGTTGCACCTGATCCCATCGGGCATCCTGCGCGACCATGTAATGTGTTACATCGGCAACGGCGTGGTGCTGTCGCCGCAAGCCTTGCTGAAGGAAATGGACGAGTTGACGCTGGCCGGAATCGACGTGGCTGGTCGCCTGAAAATTTCCGAAGCCTGCCCGCTGATTTTGCCCTACCACGAAGCGATTGATAAAGCGCGCGAGCTGGCGAAAGGCGATGCCAAGATCGGCACCACCGGACGCGGTATCGGCCCCGCCTACGAAGACAAAGTGGCGCGTCGCGCGATACGTTTGCAGGATATTTTTTACCGTGAGCGCTTCGCAGCCAAGCTGGGCGAAGTGTTGGATTATCACAACTTCGTGCTGAAGAATTATTTCCATACCGCGACGGTGGAATTCCAGAAGACACTGGATGAAACGCTGGCGCTGGCCGAACGCATCAAGCCGCTGGTGATGGATGTGCCGCGTGCCTTGTATGAAGCCAACCAGGCGGGCAAGAGCCTGTTGTTTGAAGGCGCGCAGGGATCGTTGCTGGACATCGATCACGGTACCTATCCATTTGTTACTTCCAGCAACTGTGTCGCCGGTGCGGCGTGCGCGGGTGCCGGAGTAGGGCCGCAAATGCTCGATTACGTGCTCGGCATCACCAAGGCTTACACCACGCGCGTCGGCTCCGGCCCTTTTCCGACCGAGCTATATGACGCGGTCGATAAACGCGATCCGATAGGCGAAGGCCTGGCCAAACGCGGACATGAATTCGGTGCAACTACCGGGCGTGCGCGCCGCTGCGGCTGGTTCGATGCCGCTGCGCTCAAGCGCTCCATCCAGATCAACGGCGTGTCGGGTTTGTGTGTGACCAAGCTGGATGTGATGGATGGCATGGAAGTCGTGAGCCTCGGTGTCGGCTATCGCATCAATGGCGTAGATAGCGACATTCTGCCGGTCGGCGCGGATGCCTTGGCGGATTGCGTGGCCGTGTACGAAGAAATGCCGGGATGGAGTGAAAGTACGCTGGGCGTGCAACATTATGAAGATTTGCCAAAAGCCGCACGCAACTATCTGGAGCGAATTGCGGAAGTGTGTGGCGTGCCGGTAGACATGGTATCCACCGGGCCGGATCGCGATGAAACGATCGTGCTGCGGCATCCGTTTAAAGCGTAATTCCATTGCCTGTTTTAACAAGATCAATTCCGATTGTGGGAGCGGCCTCCCGGCCGCGATAAGTCTTGTCGCGGCCGGGAGGCCGCTCCCACCAACATGTTATTTCTAAATTAGTAATGGAATAAATTCAGGCACACGGATACAGCCAGCGTAGCCCGGATGCAATGCAATGGAATCCGGGACTCATTGCACCCCATACGAATGTTGGGATAACTCCTGTGCCCTGACGGGCGCTCCCGGATTGCGCTGCGCTGCATCCGGGCTACGCTATTCGCCGAATTTTCCTTCGTCGCTACTGTCTGCCCAATCGGGCGGTAATATGCCTTGCCGCACGTAACGGTGGAACGATGAATACGGCCAATCGGCCACTTGTTTGGCCCATCCGTGCTTGACCGGATTGAAATGGATGTAATCCACATGCCGCTTGAAATCGTCTTCGTCGGCGATGGTGTGTTCCCAATACCGCCGCTGCCATACCGCATATTCTCCTTTTTCATTGTGCTCCACAGCAACGCCGGATTTGACGATGGCATGGGTGAATGTGCTTTTGATTGCCTTCCATCGACCGGGATAATCGGCATCGTCTTCGGGTAATGTCCAGATGGTGTGCAAGTGTTCGGGCAAAATGACGATGGCATCCACGCGGAAAGGTTGTTTGTGCTGCACGGTTCTGAAGGCGCTACGCAATAAATCGATATGATCTGTCAGCAGCTTGGACGAGCGATCCCGCAGATTCACGGTGAAGAAATATGTGCCACCCGGCACGAGATTGCGGCGGTAGTTGACCATGGAGAGATATTACCTCGAATCTTCCCGTAGCCCGGATGCAATGTAATGGAATCCGGGATTCATGGCACTCCATTGAACGTTGGGGCATCCTCTGCGCCCTATCGGGCGCTCCCGGATTCCGCTACGCTGCATCCGGGCTACGATCGCTTATCCCCGTTTATGAAAAGAATCGCCGACGGACATCTCCGCTGAGATTCATTCCCGTTGCGTGCGCTCTTTGTAGCAGTTCCCAATAATAACGGTAGGAAGCGCGGTCATGCAGTTTGCCTTCAAACTGGATCGGCCCCCACGTTGCTTCCTGCGCGGCAACCAGCAAGGCAGCAGCTTCATTGACCTCCGCAAAATCCGGGCGCATGGCTTCGACGATGGGCTGAATCTGGTTCGGATGGATGCTCCACATGCGCAGGAAGCCGAATTCCAACCGGGCGCGGCGAGCGTCTTCTCTCACTACTTCGATGTCACGAATTTCTGTGGTCACGTTGTGGCTGGGTACCACTCCGTTGCCCAAGGCTGCGGCTGCGATCTCGCATTTGGCGCGCGTGACCAGCACGTGGCTGAACTGTCCGGGCGAGCGCATGGCGGTGGCTGGAATGGCACCGTGATGTGCGGAAACGAAATCCATCAGGCCGAAGTCGAGAATTTCGACATGGGGCAGGCGGGCGATTTGCCATGCTTCATGCAGCGCGCTCGGTGTTTCGATCAGCACATGCACGGGAATTTCGCGGACAATACCGTAGCGGCTCCGCAGTTCATTTAGCGCAGTGATTTGTATCAGGACATCCTCGGCAGTTTCCGGCTTGGGTAGCACGAGGTAGGCCACGCGCTGTCCGGCTCGGCTGATGATGATCTCCAGTTCATCACGCCAAACCGGGTGCCTGACATCATGAATGCGTACACCGACGCGGTTGAAGCGGTTGTCGCCGGACCGCAGCATTTCGGCGATCATGGCCGCATGTTCCCGTTCCTTGCCGGCGGGGGCACCATCTTCGCAATCGGCTGTGATGTCGAAGATGGGCTGTTCGTTGACCGAAAGCTCGGCTTGAATCTGGAGTGCTTTTTTCAGCATCTTCTCGCTACCGGCAAAGTGCTCGCAGGCGGCAAGGTGAGGGAAAGGGCGGCTGCTGGAGTATAAAACAGCGGATGGGTGGAAGAGGTTAGTCATCCCGTTATTTTATGGTTTATTCAGACGTACATTGAATCTCGATCAAAGTCTCGTCCGGAGCTACGCTGTCGCCTTTTTTTACATGAACGCTGATGACCACGCCGCTTTGCGGAGCCTGGATTTCATTTTCCATCTTCATGGCCTCGATGACTAGCATGCCGTCTCCGGCTTCGACTTGATCCCCGACCTTGGCCTTGACGTCAACGATGGTGCCTGGCATGGCGGTGGTCACGCAGCCCTGATGGGATGGGCGAGGGCGGTTGGAGGTCGCGGCTTTTTCGGCAGCCTTTTTCTTGCCGCTGCTCTTGCCGCCGGAAACCTCAATTTCATTCAGGGTCTCAACTATGGCTTCTTCCGAAATGCCGTCTACCGAAACATAGAATGGACGCTGGGCTTCACCGTGGTGCCCGCTGCCGGTGAGTTTGATATGGAAGGTTTCACCATGCAGCGTGACCTTGAACTCGTTGGGTGCATAACGTTCCGAAGAAGGAATCGCGGCTTCCTTGGGCAGCAAAGGTTCAGGCTTGAGGGTGTTGGCATTGCGTTCTTGCAGGAAAGTTTGTGCCAGATCCGGGAACATGGCGTAAGTGAGAACATCTTCCTCGCTCTTGGCAAAAGTTTCGCTCTCGGCTTTGAGTCTGCTCATTTCGTCTTCCAGCAAATCCGCAGGACGACAGGTCACGACCTCGTCATTTCCGACCGCATCTTTTCTGACTTGCTCATTGATCTTGCCCGGCGCCTTGCCGTAGTGCCCGAGCAGGTAATTCTTGACTTCATTGGTGACGGATTTGTAACGTGCACCGGTCAGAACGTTCAACACGGCCTGGGTGCCGACAATTTGCGAGGTGGGCGTAACCAGCGGCGGGTAGCCCATGTCTTCGCGCACGCGCGGAATTTCTTCCAGCACTTCGTTGATGCGGCTGAGCGCGTCCAGTTCCTTGAGCTGGTTGGACAGGTTGGAAATCATGCCGCCCGGCACATGGTTGACCAGCACGCGCGAGTCTACGCCGGTAAAAGCACTTTCGAACTGCCAGTATTTCTTGCGCACATCGATGAAATAAGCGGTGATTTCCTGTAGTGCGCCCAGATCAAGGCCAGTGTCATATTCGGTGCCTTGCAGCGCGGCAACGATACTCTCGGTCGAGGAATGGCTGGCACCTTCGCCGAAGGAAGAGTTGCAGGTATCCAGCATGGTGGCGCCCGCTTCCACGGCCTTGAGGAAACACATGGCGGACAAGCCTGATGTGGCGTGGCTGTGCAGGTGGATCGGGATGCTGATGGCGGCACGCAAGGCGGTGACCAGTTCAAAGGTGGCATAGGGCGTGAGCAGACCGGCCATATCCTTGATGCAGATGGTATCGCAGCCCAATGCTTCCAGCTCGCAGGCTAGGTTGACGAATTGGGGGATGTCATGCACCGGGCTGGTGGTATAGCTGATGCAGCCTTCGGCATGTTTGCCGGATTTTTTCACCGCTTCTATGGAGACGCGCAGGTTGCGCATGTCATTCATCGCATCGAATATGCGGAATACATCCACGCCGTTGTCGGCGGATTTGCTCACGAAAGCACGCACCACATCATCGGAATAATGGCGGTAGCCAAGCAGGTTCTGGCCGCGCAATAGCATTTGTATGCGGCTGTTCGGCAATGCCTTGCGCAATTTGCTGAGACGCTCCCACGGATCTTCTTTCAGGAAGCGTACACAGGAATCGAAAGTTGCGCCGCCCCATGCCTCCAACGACCAAAAGCCTATGCTGTCCAGTTTGGAACAGATGGGCAGCATGTCGGCGGTGCGCATGCGCGTCGCGATCATGGACTGATGGCCGTCACGCAGGACTAATTCAGAAATATGGGTTTTTGCCATGTTATTAACTTAATGATGTCAGGTTGAAATTAACGGGCATGGCAATAATGCCACTCCAAGCAAAATGAAACAAAAACAAATCCCCCTCCGCCGGGTGCCCGGCCAAAAGATTTTCGGATTTGCTCCACCCCCTTTTTCACCCAGAGGGTGCAAGAACCTCTGCGAGGCAAAGGGGGCAGTTCCCCACTTTTAAAAAGGGGGGCTAGGGGGGATTTTTGAAGTTGTTTCATGTTAAATACCTTCATGCGCCGCGATAGCTGCCGCTATGGCAGCCGCCCTGAGTTCAGGCGGAATTTTGGTGACGTAATCGATCAATTCCGGGTGAGACTCCACGAACCCCGTGTTGAAATCCGCATTCCTGAAATCGGGGTGCTTCAGGATTTCCTGATAATACGGGATGGTCGTCTTGACGCCATAAACCACCATGTCGCTCAATGCCCTGCGACCGCGTTCGACAACCCCTTCCCAGGTGAGCGCCCAAACGGTGAGTTTGGCGCACATCGAGTCGAAGTAGGGCGGGATAACATAGCCGCTATACATAGCGGCATCGATGCGCACGCCGGGGCCGCCCGGCGCATAGTAACGGGTAATCTTGCCGAAGCTGGGCAGGAAGCCATTCTTGGGGTCTTCCGCATTGATGCGGAACTCCATGGCGTAGCCGCGAAATTTAACGTCTTCCTGTTTGTATTGCAGCTCCAGCCCATCGGCGATGCGAATTTGTTCCTGCACGAGGTCGATGCCGGTAATGGTTTCCGTCACGGTGTGTTCTACCTGAATGCGGGTGTTCATTTC
The DNA here is from genome assembly GCA_963714805.1 of uncultured beta proteobacterium. Taxonomy (GTDB): domain Bacteria; phylum Pseudomonadota; class Gammaproteobacteria; order Burkholderiales; family Gallionellaceae; genus CAIQPV01. The sequence goes on from CAVQPO010000004.1 coordinate 55,094, forward strand.
CATGAAATAGAAATTGTTGTCCTGATCGAGCAGGAACTCGACCGTGCCTGCATTCTCATAGCCGACGGCGCGAGCCGCCTTGACACCCAAGCCGCCGATGTATTCGCGTTGCGCCTGAGTGAGTCTGCGGTGAGGGGGCAATCTCGATCAGTTTCTGATTGCGGCGCTGGATGGAACAGTCGCGCTCGAATAAATGAATCACGTTGCCATGACTGTCGCCCAGCACTTGCACTTCAATGTGCCGGGGATTGACCACGCATTTTTCCAGAAAGACTTCCGGCTTGCCGAAAGCCTTGCTGGCTTCAGAAATGACCCGTTCGTAATTGCTGAGCAGTTCTTTTTCGTTGTCGCAACGACGTATGCCGCGCCCGCCACCGCCGTTGGTAGCTTTGAGCATGACCGGATAGCCGATTCTGTTTGCCAGTACGCGCGCTTCGTCCACATCGGCGAGGTTGCCATCGCTGCCAGGCACACAAGGAATTCCGGCGGCGATCATGGCGTTGCGCGCCTGAATTTTATCTCCCATCTGGCGGATGACCTCCGCGTTGGGGCCGATGAATTTGATGTCGCGGCGGGCGCAAATTTCCGCCAGTTCCGGGTTTTCCGACAGGAAGCCATAGCCCGGATGCAATGCATCGCACCCTGATGTCACCGCGACATTGACGATGTTATGCGCATTGAGATAGCCGGTGACCGGCTCGGAACCGATGTGGTATGCCTCGTCCGCTTTTTTTACGTGCAGCGCGTGGCGGTCGGCATCCGTGTAAATGGCGACCGACTTTATGCCCATTTCGGAGCACGCACGCACAATGCGAACCGCAATTTCCCCACGGTTGGCAACGAGTATTTTTTTAATCACGAATTATCCTAATCCGGCTGGATGGTTAGGTTGTTTATTATTGGGTACATGCTTCTGAGGCACGTTTTTTTAGTGTTTACGTTTTCAGCGCAACCAGCACTTCGTCCAGCATCTTCTTGGCGTCGCCGAACAGCATGCGATTGTTTTCCTTGTAGAACAGCGGATTGTCCACGCCCGCATAGCCGGAAGCCATGCTGCGCTTCATCACGATGGAGGTCTTGGCTTTCCAGACTTCCAGCACCGGCATGCCGGCGATGGGGCTGTTCGGGTCATCCTGCGCGGCCGGGTTCACGATGTCGTTGGCGCCGATCACCATGGCGACATCGGTATCCGGAAAGTCCGCATTGATTTCGTCCATTTCCAGCACGATGTCGTAAGGCACTTTGGCTTCGGCCAGCAACACGTTCATGTGGCCGGGCATGCGACCCGCGACCGGGTGGATGCCGAAGCGCACGTTGACGCCTTTCTCGCGCAGATGCTTGGTGATCTCAAACACCGTGTGCTGGGCTTGCGCCACCGCCATGCCATAACCCGGAACGATGATCACGTTTTTGGATTCGCGCAGCAGCTCGGCGGTTTCGAGCGCACTGATCGGCACGACTTCGCCTGCCGGTTGTGCGTCGCCGCTGGCTGCGGCAGGTGTACCGCCGCCGGTGCCGAAGCCGCCCGCAATCACGCTGATAAAGTGGCGGTTCATCGCGCGGCACATGATGTAGGAAAGAATGGCACCGCTCGACCCCACCAGCGCGCCGGTGACGATCAGCAGGTCGTTGTTCAGCATGAAGCCGGTCGCCGCCGCCGCCCAGCCGGAGTAGCTGTTGAGCATGGACACCACCACCGGCATGTCGGCACCGCCGATGGCCATCACCATGTGGATGCCGAACAGCAGCGCGATCACGGTCATCACGGCCAGCGGAATCATGCCTGCGCTCACCGATTCGGAGTGCAGGAACTGCCAGCCGAACAGGATGACGACCAGCAGGCCCAGCAGATTCATCCAGTGACGTCCCGGGCAGCAGCATGGGCTTGCCGCCGATCTTGCCCGAAAGCTTGCCGAAGGCGATGATAGAGCCGGAGAAAGTCACCGCACCGATCAGGATGCCGATATAGATTTCAATTTCGTGGATGGCTTTTTCCGCGCTGGTCAACTGGAACGCCGCCGCCGGGATCGATGTAATTCGCAAAGCCGACCAGCGCGGCGGCGAGGCCGACCAGGCTGTGCATCAGCGCGACCAGTTCGGGCATCTGCGGTCATTTTCACCGTGCGCGCGGCGTAAAGTGCCGACGCTGCCGCCCACAGCCATGGCACCGATGATCCAGGGAATGCCGGCCATTGAAACGCGCGGGCCGAACACCGTCGCCAGCACGGCGATGGTCATGCCTATCATGCCGTACAGATTGCCGCGCCGTGAGCTCTCCGGATTGGAGAGGCCGCCGAGGCTGAGGATAAAAAGAATGGTCGCGCCGATATACGAGACGGTTGCCAAGCTTGCAGACATAATTCTATTTCCCTTATTTGCGGAACATCGCCAGCATGCGCTGGGTTACGGCAAAACCGCCGAACATATTGACTGAGGTGAGCGCGATACCCGCTACTGCCAGCCAGCGTATCCAGTCATCTGGCCGGTCAACGCCACCACTAAATGGCGGTGCGATTTGCACCAGCGCGCCGATGGCGATAATGCTGCTGATCGCATTGGTCACGCTCATCAGCGGCGTGTGCAAGGCCGGGGTGACATTCCACACCACCATGTAGCCGACGAAACAGGCCAGCACGAACACGGTGAAGTGGCCGAGGAACGCGGCGGGTGCATAGGCGCCGACGAACAGGAACATCAACGCGGCGACGCCGAATATGACCGCCGTTTTTCCAGCCGAAGCCGGTGCGCCACCGCCGCCATGGCCGTGTGCGGGGGCTGGTGCCGCCTTGGCCGCAGCCGGTTTGGCCGGAGCTGGCGGCAGTTTCGGTGCAGGTGCCGGCCAGGTGACCACGCCTTCCTTGATCACCGTCAGGCCGCGAATGGCGTCGTCTTCCATATTGACGTTGATGATACCGTCCTTGGTCTTGCACAACTCTTCGGTCAAACGGAACAGATTGGTTCCATACAGGGTGGAAGACTGCTTGGCCAAACGACTATTCAGGTCGGTGTAACCGACGATGGTCACGCCATGCTTTACCACCGCTAGTCCAGGCTCGGTCAGTTCGCAGTTGCCACCCCGTTCGGCCGCCATGTCAACGATGACGCTACCCGGCTTCATGCTCTTCACCATCTCGGCGGTGATCAGCTTGGGCGCGGGCTTACCCGGAATCAGAGCAGTAGTGATGATAATGTCCACCTCGCTGGCCTGCTTGGCGTACATCTCGCGCTGTGCCTGCTGGAAGCCCTCGCTCATCACCTTGGCGTAGCCGCCGCCGCCGGAGCCTTCTTCTTCATATTCGACCTTCACGAATTCGCCGCCCAGAGATTTGACCTGGTCGGCCACTTCGGCACGGGTGTCGTTGGCGCGCACGATGGCGCCCAGACCGGCGGCGGTACCGATGGCTGCCAGACCGGCCACGCCCGCACCGGCGATGAACACCTTGGCTGGAGGAACCTTGCCCGCAGCGGTGATCTGGCCGTTGAAGAAGCGACCAAAGACATTGGCGGCCTCGATGACTGCCCGGTAGCCGGCTACGCCAGCCTGTGAGGTCAGTGCGTCCATCTTCTGGGCGCGGCTCAACATGCGCGGCAGGCAGTCGATGGCTAGCACGGTCGCCTTCTTGGCGGCGAGCTGCGCCATCAATTCCGGGTTTTGCGCGGGCCAGATGAAGCCGATCAAGTGGCCGCCTTCGCGCAGGAGACTGACTTCTTCACTCGTCGGTACGCATACCTTGAACACGATGTCGGACGCAGCCCAGAGCTTGGCTGCTCCTTCTATGATCGTAGCGCCAGCGGCGCGGTAGGTATCGTCACTGCAATTGGCCGCATCCCCGGCACCGGATTCAACGGCTACCGTAAAACCAAGCTTAATAAGCTTTTCAACAACATCCGGCACGGTGGCAACGCGTTTTTCCCCTGCTGCTACTTCGCGTGGAACTCCTATCATCAAAGGCATGTAGTCTTCCGTTTCAATAAAATTATTCTTGAGTTGTTCTTGCCGCATGCCATCAAAATGCTCCATCCGGCTGCGAAGGAGCGATGTTACTTCAAAAATCTTCGAGCTATCAACACTTCTTTTTAATCTTTATGGGATTAATTTTCAATCATAAGGTTTAAACCACCGGCTTTAGCCGGTCAGCTTTAGCTGCGACAATATGCCACCAGAAGGGAGGTGTGGCATGGAGTACAGATACGGCAGTCATACGGTGTTTCAAATTGAGTACCATTTTGTATGGGTAACAAAGTATCGCTACAAAGTATTGATATGGAGAGGTGGCGGAGCGGATTCGAGATTTGGTGAGAGAGACGTGTGAGGCTTTTGAAATCAGGATAGTCAAAGGTGTCGTGAGTAAAGATCACGTGCATATTCTGGTGAGTTGTCCGCCGAATATGGCACCCAGTGAGATCATGAGGCGGATCAAAGGGCGCACGTCGAGCAAGTTGTTTGAAGAGTTTCCGCATTTGAAACAGAAGTATTGGGGCAGGCATTTCTGGGCGAGAGGGTACTTTTGTGCCACGGTAGGCCAGATGACGGAAACAATGATAGAGCAGTATTTGGAGCATCACTTTGAGCCTAAGCCGAACGATGATTTCAAAATGGAACCCGATTAAGACGCGTCGTTTAGGCGACGCGTATCCGGACTTTCAGTCCGCAATTCAAACCCACCGGCTTCAGCCGGTGGTTGTTTAGTCCCGGCCCCTTGGGGCGGGGTTGTTGGCTGAGATAGATATGCTGCAGTGCAATTCGTGCAGTAGCATCAAGTCTTGCTTTATAATACAGTATCGCAAAGTAATACTTTGTCACATCGCCCAAGGGGGGAATTATAAGCACTACTGCAATTCGTCTTACTACCATCAAGATTGACCCATCAATCAAAGATCGTGTGAAACGTCTTGCCGATTCTCGACATCGTACACCTCACCGAATAATGGTTGATGCAATTAGCGAATACGTCGAGCGGGAAGAAAAACGAGAGGCTTTCAGGCAGGATGGGATTCGTGCTTGGAGCGAGTGCCAAGCCACAGGATTGCATGTAACCTTTGAAGAGGCGGACGCTTGGCTTGCAAAACTGGAAGCAGGGACTGTGAATATTGAGCCCAGATAATCCATTAGGCCGTTCGTGGTGAGCTTGTCGAACCACATGTATTGTGGAATCAATACCCTTCGACAAGCTCAGGGCGAACGGAGGTGGGGAATTCATATCGCTTCGCGCCTAATGGATTATCTGGGTTGAATACTCAAGCAAGCAAATTTCACATGCCACAAAGAGATACCCTTTATTATTTTTTGTCCTCAGAGAATTGCTGATGAAACCTATAGAACAAGTTAAAACGAACTTCTCTAGTGCAATAGGGTGGCTCATTCTGGTTTTACTTAGCATACGGCTATTGGATCAGAGACTGGCTGGTTGGATAGCTGAATATTTGACGGTTTATGCGCCGTTTGTAAAAACTTCCAACATTCCCGATCTATTGCTTATGAGTTGCATCATACTCAGCAGCCTAAGCTGGATCGCATATTTTTATTTGGTCAGTCAAAATATTCGTGACCGAAACACACTTTTTTGCCGCGTGATGGGAACCGCTCTTCCCTTGGCGTTTGGCATGAAAATCATATCGAAATGGTTGTTTGGTAGAACGGAAGCACGCACGTGGCTATTAGACCCAAGTTCGTACGGTTTCCACTGGCTAGGCGGGCAGGATGGCTTTCAAGGCTTCCCGTCTGGTCACATGCTTGTGTTTACCCCGCTATTTTTAGCCCTGTGGCATTTTTATCCATGCTACCGCCTGTATTACGGATTAGCATGGTTAACTCTCGGAGTAGCGCTTGTCATAACGGAATACCATTTTTTGAGTGACGTTATTGCCGGGGCCTATATTGGATTTATAGTATATCGGATCGTAATCTGCGCAGTTGGGCAAAACCAAATCCGTTCAAACTCGCATGTTCGGTAGTGTCCGTGTTTATGGTCGAGTGAATTCTTCACAGACGTAACTGCTCAGGTTGTATAGAGGGAACCTGGTAATACAACTCAGGGTACCCCGCCTACCAGAGATTAAGGCACTATGTTGTCTTTGACCCAACTTGAACTTTGCCCCTTGAACCATGTACCTGACTAATATGAAAATCTCCATTGCCGATAACTGCAACGTTAGGCGTTTTCAACGCCCCCTGTTGGAACAGCACAATGAGGCTTGAAAATGGCATCATACTGCATTTGTTTTATTGGTAAAATGTATCTTTTGTGCGTTGCATTTGTCTTTGGCCTAACTTGAACCTTGAACCTGACTTTAAATCTTGAGCTATGTCTATGACTGATCTGGATGAAAGAAAACTTGCAGAGGACGTTACCGGTGCCTGAGATCAGCCGTTTTCTTGGAATCATCATCGCCATGTATTATAACGAGCATAATCCACCACATTTTCATGCTCGATATGGTGAATTCAAGATAGAGATCGCCATCAAAACTCTGTCTGTACTTGCTGGAAAATTACCACCCCGTGCTATGGGCTTAGTAATGGTTAGTAATGGAATGGGCTAGTCAGCATCAAGACGAACTGATGGCGGATTGGGAGCTTGCATGTCAAAATGCGAACGGAACGCATAGATCCACTGGAGATCATGTTTTTGATTGATATAATTGCTGTGCGCCCTTTGTCCAACCGGCAGTTGGATCTGACATTCGAAAACGGATTGCGCGCCATCATAGAAATGGATCGGGTGCTGAAAAGCTATACAGGTGTTTTTGCGCCCCTACTTGAAGAGAATTACTTTCAGCAAGTTAAGGTTGATACTGAATTGGGTACAATTGTTTGGCCCAATGGCGCAGATGTGTGTCCGGATGTACTTTATTCTATGGCATCAGGGCAGCCGATCATTAATCCCCTTGCTATTGAATATTCTGTGGTTCATTGTACTTTTGCTTTTGACTTAAATTTGCCCCTTTAACCTTGAACCTTGTACCTGATATTAACCATGAACCTGAATTCCTATGTCTGAACCCCAATCCGAATTAACGCAGCCCCCAGTTCAAAGCGAAACAGCCGAAGACGAGATCAACCTCATCGATCTCCTGATCGTCGTCGCCAAGCACAAAAAAATGATTTTGAGTGTGACGTTTGCTGCCGCGCTGCTCTCGGTAGGCATCTCGTTGCTACAGCCCAACATCTACACCGGCACAACGAAAATCCTTCCCCCGCAGTCTAACAAATCCAGTTCGCTCAACTCCGTCATGCTGGATCAATTAGGAGGGCTGGCCGGTGCAGCAGGTGGCGCACTGGGGCTGAAAGATCCCAACGCACTCTACATTTCTATGATGAAAAGCCGCACCATTTGCGAAAAGATTGTAAATCGCTTTTCCCTGCAAAAAGTTTATGAGCAGAAAACTATCATGGATACGCTCAAGGCGCTGGAAAAGGAAAGCACCATCGCATCAGGCAAGGATGGTGTTATTACAGTTGAGGTGGACGATAAAGACCCTCAGCGCGCCGCAGACATGGCAAATGCCTATGTCGAAGAATTGAATAGTCTGTTGAAGACGTTAGCTATAACAGAAGCCTCGCAACGTCGACAATTCTTTGATAGCCAATTGAAGCCGGCAAAGGATAGATTGACTGATGCCGAGGTCATGCTTGACAGGACGCCCACCACCAGTCTGCACTATCTTGAAGCATTGCGGAACTTGAAATATCAGGAAAGTATTTATCAAGTTTTGGCCAAGCAGTTTGAGGTGGCAAAACTCGATGAAGCTAAAGATTCTCCACTAATTCAAGTGCTGGATAAGGCATATGTTCCAGAGAGAAAATCCAAACCCAAGCGCAGCTTGATTGTAATTGTGGCAACGCTGATTGCGTTCTTTTTAGCGGTAATTTGGGCCTTTGTCAGCGAAGCGATGCAACGAGCCAAGGAACAGCCGGATCAGGCTGAAAGGTTGGCAGAATTGAGCCGCGCATTTCGATTCATGCGCTAATCGTTTTTCATCTGATACTTAGAAACGTGAAATGGGAAAAGGCAACATATAGTCCCTGCTTATTTTGATAAACTGCAAGCCCATTTGCAGAAGAATTTTTTTAACATTGAAAGCGAATATTGAGATATGAAAATTGCAGTCGTTGGTCTTGGTTATGTTGGGTTGCCCTTGGCAGTCGAGTTTGGCAAGAAATTTCCCACCGTTGGTATTGATCTGTCTGCCGATAAAATTGCCGCATATCGCAACTTTGTTGACCCGACTGGCGAAGTCAGTTCGGAAGACTTGTGTGCCGCGACGCAATTGAGTTGTTACACCGAACCGGAAGTGCTTGGTGATGCGGATTTTATTATCGTTGCAGTTCCTACTCCGGTAGACGAGGCTAATCAGCCTGACTTTTCGCCGTTGGTTTCATCAAGCACAACTGTTGGTCGACACATGAAGCGCGGAGCAACAGTCATTTACGAGTCAACTGTTTATCCTGGAGCAACTGAAGAGATTTGTATTCCTGTGCTGGAAAATGAATCCGGCATGAAATGGAAGCAGGATTTTCACGTCGGATATTCTCCGGAGAGAGTCAATCCGGGTGACAAAGAACGCACTATCACAAAAATCACAAAAGTGGTATCTGGCGATGATATAGAGACGCTCGAAAAAGTTGCTCAGCTATACGCTTCAGTTATTGTGGCGGGTGTGCATAAAGCTAGCTCCATCAAGGTCGCAGAAGCATCCAAAGTAATCGAAAACACCCAGCGCGATTTGAATATCGCTCTCATGAATGAGTTGGCGATCATTTTTGAAAAAATTGGTATTGATACCCTAGAAGTGCTCAAGGCGGCAGGAACCAAGTGGAACTTTCTGCCATTCCGCCCAGGGCTAGTTGGTGGTCATTGCATCGGTGTTGATCCCTACTACCTCACTCACAAAGCTGAAATGCTGGGTTATCACCCGCAAGTTATATTAGCCGGTCGACGCATTAACGATGGTATCGCCTCCTACGTCGCCAAGCAAACCATCAAACAAATGATACACTCTGACTCAATGATCAAGGGCGCTAAGGTCATAGTTTTGGGGCTGACATTCAAGGAAAATTGTGCTGATCTGCGCAATTCAAAAGTAGCAAATGTGGTGCGAGAATTGGAATCGTTCGGGTGTGATGTTGTGGTGCATGATCCCGTTGCGAATGCTACCGAGGCTAAACATGAATATGGCATTGAACTGACGGCATGGGAGAGTTTGCCCAGAAATGCAGATGCAGTAGTGGCTGCAGTTATGCACAAAGAATATTTGGCACAGCCGCTGGATGAAATTCTTGGCTTAATGAAGAAGGGCGGGGCATTCATTGATATCAAGTCCGCCTTCGAGCAAGAAAAAATACGTTCAGCCGGATTCAGGCTGTGGCGGTTGTGATCGTCGCTCAATCAATTCTGGTTAATCTGAAATTATGTACAAAGCTATAACAAGTAGAAAAATTCGCATTGCCGTTGTTGGCTGCGGCAGAATCGCAAAAAACCATTTTGCGTCAATAAAGTCACATGTCGATAGCACCGAACTGGTAGCCGTATGCGATATTGATCAGCAGGTGTTGGCGTCAACGATCCAAGAGCATGGCGTGAAGGGCTATCAGCGTCTCGAAGATATGCTGCAACAAGAACAGCTTGATCTCGTCGTGTTGTGTACCCCCAGTGGGCTGCATTCGGCACAGGCGCAATTGGTTGCCAAATACAAAATCAATGTGATGACCGAAAAGCCCATGGCTACACGCTGGCATGATGGCGTGAATATGGTCAAAGCCTGTGACGAAGCTCTGGTGCGGTTATTTGTGGTCAAGCAAAACCGCCGCAACGCCACGCTGCAGCTATTGAAGAGTGCCGTCGAGAAAGAGCGCTTTGGCCGGATATACATGGTCAATATCAACGTGTTCTGGACACGTCCACAAGAATATTATGACAGCGCCAAGTGGCGTGGCACCTGGGAGTTTGACGGCGGTGCCTTTATGAATCAAGCCAGCCACTATGTCGATTTGGTTGATTGGCTGATCGGCCCTGTCGAGAGTTTGCAGGCTTACACTGGAACGCTGGCGCGCAACATTGAAGTGGAAGACACGGGCGTAGTAAGTGTCAAATGGCGCTCCGGTGCGCTCGGTTCGATGAACGTGACCATGCTAACTTACCCTAAGAATCTTGAAGGCTCAATCACCATTATCGGCGAGAAAGGCACGGTGCGTGTGGGTGGGTTGGCGGTGAACGAAATACAGCACTGGGAATTTGCCGATGCTGATCCCGATGACGACAAGGTAAAAAACGCCAGTTACCAAACTACCTCGGTTTATGGTTTCGGTCACCCGCTTTACTATAAAAACGTAATTGACGTGTTGCGTGGCGAGGCTGAACCGGAGACCGATGGGCGAGAAGGTCTGCGTTCATTGGAAACGCTGATAGCGACCTACTTGTCTGCGCGTGATGGGAAACGGGTCAGCCTGCCTCTGGATTATTAGCCTGTTCTATGCGCATAGACATAGTGGGTGGCGGTATCAATGGTTTGGCAGTTGCTTTGGTGTTGGCACAAGCCGGGCACGAAGTTATCTTGTTCTAGTAATGTTAGAGAGTCTATAGAACGTCCATGAATTATACAAAACACGAAACCGCTATTGTTGACCAAGGCGCATCGATTGGTGCCGATACGAGAATATGGCACTGGGTACACATTTGCAGTGGGGCAAAAATCGGTGAACGTTGTTCTCTAGGCCAGAACGTTTTTGTCGGCAATAAAGTTACAATAGGCAACAATGTCAAGATTCAAAACAACGTTTCCGTTTATGATAACGTCACACTTGAAGACGATGTTTTCTGCGGTCCTAGCATGGTGTTCACCAACGTGTACAACCCACGCTCCGCCGTGTCGCGCAAGGACGAATATCGCAATACGGTGGTGAAGCGCGGCGTAACTTTTGGCGCTAATTGCACCATCGTATGCGGCGTAACCATATGCGAATACGCATTTGTGGGCGCAGGCGCAGTTATCAACCGCGACGTAAAACCCTACGCATTGATGGTAGGAGTCCCGGCAAAACAAATTGGCTGGATAAGCCAGCATGGAGAAAGGCTGGAGTTGCCATTAACTGGCAAGGCCGAAGCAAGATGTCCTGCTACCGGCAAGAGATATGTATTAGTCGGCGAAGCTGTTTCATGTATGGAGGATTGACCAAATGAACGTTCAAGCAATATGGGAAAATGGCGTATTTAGGCCGCTTCAGCCCATCTCAATTAAACATACAAAACTCACCATCGTAGTGCCCGATGAGGAGATTGCTACTATTGAGTCGGAGAAATTACCCGTCTATGACCTAAATGATTTTCCGGTGAATGTACGCGATGCGGTTTTGAAGATGCAAGCAATGCGCGATGAAATTTTGAATACTCCCGTAATTGGTGATGATCTTCCCGAAGAAACAGAAGAGCAAAAACAGCGTTGGCGCGCTTTTGAATTACGCAAAGCACTTCGCCTTGAGCAGGGAAGAGACATATGAAACACATTCTTTTGGATGTGAATGTCGTTGTTGATCTTTGTGTCGAGCGTGACGGTACTGCAAATAGCGCACTTGCAATTGCATTGGCCGAATCAACTGGTAAATCAATCTGGGTATATACAGGTTCTGTGCAAACACTGGAATATGTGGTGGCACAGGAGATATATCGTGTTTCGCAGAGTAAGGGCATTTTGATCTCTCACAATGAATCAAACAAAAAGGCGAAGGCCGACCTGATTCGTCAAACTGCGGGTATGCAATGGCTTGCTGCTTTATCCGGTGAAGGCAATGTTTTTGGTTGTGATGATCCAGAAGACGAACAGCTCATCCTCTCACTTGACCGCTTTCCTAAAAATACCGCATTGCTGCTTACCCGTGACAAACCTATGCTCAAGAGAGCAGGTGCACTTGCTATAACACCAGAAGCGTTTATAGAAGACTGTAAGCGTGAACCGGAACAGCCAGCCATCGACTTCATCGACCTGAAAACCCAACAAGACCACATCCGCTCTGCACTGGAAAACAACATTCATCGCGTCCTTCATCACGGCCAATACATCATGGGCCCGGAAATAAAACAACTGGAACAACGCTTGGCCGAGTACGTCGGTGTCAAACACTGCATCACCGTTTCCGATGGTACCAAAGCATTGCTTATCGCCATGATGGCCTTGGGCATCAAAGCGGGCGACGAAGTCATTACCACCCCCTTTACTTTCATCGCCACCGGCGAAATGATCGCTTTGATCGGGGCAATCCCCGTGTTTGTGGACATCGACCCGCTCACCTACAACATCGATCCAAACAAAATCGAAGCGGCCATCACATCCAAGACCAAAGCCATCATGCCGGTGTCACTTTACGGGCAATGTGCTGACTTCGACGCCATCAACACGATTGCAGCCAAACATGGCCTGCCCGTGATAGAAGATGCAGCACAATCCTTCGGTGCAACATACAAAGGAAAAAAATCCTGCGCACTTTCAACCATCGGCAGTACAAGCTTCTTTCCATCGAAGCCGCTTGGTTGTTATGGTGATGGCGGAGCTCTATTTACCGATGATGATGCACTCGCCAAAACGATGCGTGAAATTCGCATACATGGCCAAGATCGCCGCTATCACCACCCCATCGTAGGCATCAATGGCCGTATGGACACCCTGCAAGGCGCTATTCTGCTCGCCAAGCTGGATCGCTTTATTGACTGGGAAGTATTGCAACGCCAGCAACTCGGCGCACGCTATACGGAGCTATTTACATCTTTGAATGATAGCAAAGGTGACGGGGCAATCCAGCCCCCTCACATCGCCTCCCACAACACCAGCGTTTACGCCCAATACACCATTCAAGTGGATAACCGCGATGCACTAGCAAAAAAACTGAATGAATCAGGAATTCCTACTGCTGTTCACTACCCAATTCCGTTACACCTACAACCCGTTTTTGCAAATAGCGGGCAGTATGAAGAAGGGAGTTTCCCGATTGCCGAAGCAGCGGCGAAACGGGTCATGAGTTTGCCGATGGGCGCTGACTTAACCCCACAAGAACAAGAACGTATCACGAGCATTGTTTGCAGGAGTTCCCGTCATGATAAGGAGCAAAAAGTTGAAGAACAATCTAAGTAGCGCTTTAACTCTGCTGATATTGCTCCCTGTTTTATACAGCAACGCGGTGAGTGCAGATTCTCCTGTGCCGATCAGCGCAAATATCGTCGGCTATGTGCCTACAGGCGCTGGCGCTGGCGCAGGGGCGGAAACAGTGCAGCGAAAACTGAGCGAGGTTGTGAGTGTTAAAGATTTCGGTGCCGTGGGTGACGGCGTTGCCGACGATACTAATGCTATAGCGGCAGCAATTAATTATGCTTTGACGCTCAAAAAGGCGACTGTCTTGCTGGAGGGGAATTTTGTAGTAAGTAGACCATTGTCCTTTACTTTTCTGCCTGCGGATGGCTCTGTGGGGCGAAGCCTTACAATCAAAGGTAAAGGCGCGATAACCAGTATTGTTAACGAAACTGGTCTTGCAGCTTACACCTCCATTCTGTCGTTTGTAGGGAATGCTGACTTTTCTTCAATGATAACTATTGAGGATATAACCATACAAGGAACGTCGACGACCTGGGGATTTCTTAACGGGCTTGCGGTTAGCAAGTTTGCCTCAGTTGATCTCGTCAGGCCGACGACTACCGCATTTAGTGGAAAAGGCATCTATGTGGATAACTGCAAAAGCGGCACAATAATTGCGGGTCACAGCACATTCAACAAGACAACCGGGTTAGAGATATCTCAGAGTTCATCTATTAACGTTATTGGCGGGACTTACTCATTCAATGGTTTTGATAAGGGGATTGGGGGCTATGGTGTGGCTTTCGGTTCGGCAAGCACTGCCAATTCAAACAGCGTGGTAGATGGCGTCACCGCAATTGGTAATGTCAGAAAGGGTATCGACATTCATAACGGTACAAACATGCGGGTGGTGAATAATTACGTTGAATTGACCAGCCACACCACCGGGGGAGCGGCCGCAGGTATTTATGCAGTCAACGAGAGTACCAGCAAGATTGTTTCAAATGTACTAATCGAGGGTAACCAAGTGGTAGTCAATTCTTGCCCGGTATTTTCTTACGGCATTGACATTGGCTCATCTTCTGAACAGGCGACAACAAACGATGGCTTTACTGTAATTGGTAACTTCGTTAAAACTGTCGGTACGGTTAACTCATCCTACAAGCCGTTATATGTACGCAACCCATCAAATGCCAATAGCATCGGGCGAGTGATCGTATCGGACAATGCTTTCAACGGCACATCTTCTGCGGGTGCAGCAATCGAGATTGCGAATAGCCCGGTCGGGGTGATTGATAAACTTACGATAACCGCCAATACCATCAACGCAGATACCTCGGGCCCGGTGATTTACATTCGCTCTGCTAAGGTGTCAAATGTGTCTGGTAATATCATAACCGTTCCTACAGCTACGGCACATAGTGCTGTCTATGTGACAACCGAAGTCGTACCAGCGCCCTCAATTAGCATTGTGGGCAACAAATTATTGGGCAATTTTACTAACTCATACTTGCCTACAAATCCTACGACGTACATTTCCGGGAACACCCAAAACGGGTTGATATTGCCCGACGCTCAAATTACACCTGCATTCACAGACCCAAGCTTGTCTCCATCCGGAAAGTATTTTAAAAGAGCCGTAACAGGTGGCACCACCGGGACTGTAAATCTGGTGACAACAAATCTGGCAAGTCCGAACGATTCGCTTACCTTTCATGTTATCGTATTGGCATCTGGTTACGCGAATACCGGCAAGGCGGTGTTTGAGGGATATGCGACATGTTACGGCAAAGGCAGTTTTTACACGCCGGCGGCGATGACGGTAAAAAGTACACTTATCGCGGGGCAGACTATTCCTGCTTTATCTTGGGTAAACACCAGTGGTGGTGTCGGGACGCTTCAATTGTCACTGCCAACAACAACTACCGGATATTCTGTTGAGATTGAATCATCAGGGTACACGGGCACTTTTAACTTTGTGCCATGATCATGGTAAAACAAAGTGTTGCCTTACAAATAAATAAATTTGTTATTCAACTGGTTGAACTTGGACTAGGTGTTTGCATTATTCATGCGAATGAATACAACATAATCTTTGACTGATGTCTAAGTTGAGTCGTAACCTAATTACAGCCTTAAAGTTGCGATTTGCTTCTGGGTCATTTAGTCGTCATGCGGCGACACTCATGACAGGAACATTCGTTGCTCAGCTAATCGGCTTTGCCTCATTGTCTATTCTGACGAGGCTTTACTCTGTATCCGACTTTGGTGATTACGCCCTCTATATGGCAATTACAGGATTTGGTACGGTTATTGCCACGGGTAGGTATGAAATGGCAATCATGCTGCCCAAGCGAGATCGTGATGCGATGAGCCTTGTGGCACTATCGGTTTTGATTGCATTGTTGCTATCAATTGCGATACTGCTATTTGTGATAATCGCAAAGGGAGCATGCAACCCTTTTCGATACTGTGGTGTTCTTCCATCATGGTCATATTTAGTTCCGCTGGCCATATTGCTAACAGGTATATATCAGGCTTTAAGGTATTGGTTGAGTAGAAATATGCAGTTTTCAGCGATATCTCACAGCATAATTGTGCAGTCAATAACTACAGCGTCCGTCGGTATTTGGTTTGGTACTATTGATAAGATAGATGGGCTAGGGTTGATTTATGGAACCGTTTATGGTCAGCTAGTCAGTATCTTGGTATTTGCGTGGTATGCGAGGCGTGAATTTAGTATCGTTGACCTAAAAGATATTTCCTTTAGACGAATCCGCCTAAATGCATTCCGCTACAAAGAGTTCCCTATAATCAATTCAACGCACGTTGTGCTAGACACAATCCAATCAAGTATTTTTCCGCTTGTACTAGATGCTGTTTTTGGAAAAATCGCGTTGGGATATTATTCGTTTGCTATGCGGGTCATACGTGTCCCAGTTGGCTTGCTAAGCTCTACAATGGCGCAAGTTTTTTTTCAACGAGCGTCAGAGAAGTACTTCGCTTAACGAAGAAATCTACCCTTTGCTAATTAAGTTGCAGAAAAATATGGCGGTTTTGGTTATCCCCGCATTCTTGCTACTGATGCTCATCGCGCCTGTACTATTCGGTAAACTCTTTGGGCAAGAATGGGAGCAAGCTGGTGTGATGGCGAGGATATTGTCGCCTTGGTTATGTTTAAATATCTTTGCGTCAGTAATTTCTCAAGTTCCAATGATTATTGGGAAGCAAAAGGGAGCACTGATCATTTCTATAAAGGGGCACTTTATCATCATGGCAAGTGCTGGTGTTGGGTGGTGGTTTAACTTGGATATCCTTCAAACATTGATAATCCTTTCTGTTCTAATGTCAATTTATACGCCGTATGTTGTGCATTGGACGCTCAAGATCACAAAACAGGATGATATGAGGAGATTGAAAACAAAATCGATCCCAACTTGCATTGCTCGTACAGTGTTTTTCAATTGTAATGAGAAACCTGAGCAAATGAAAATTATCATTTCAGGCTTACCCTATTTCGCGAAAAAATTGGCGGGCCAACTATCCGATTACGATAAATCAAATTACTACGTTGCGATATCAAACGATGGTTTGGTTAACCGAATGAGGGTTTTGACGCATTTGCTTAGTGCAGATGTGGTTTATATGATTGGTGGTGCAGTCACTCGCAGCAATTTGGTTGACTTGGCTATGTTGCTGAGAAAAAAAATTGTTATGCATTGGGTGGGTACGGATGTTAGCAATGCCCAAAAGGCAATCGAGAATAAGTTGGCTATCCCATCCTATGTGGCGTACTCGACCCATTGGTGCGAAGTCGATTGGATACAAGAGGAGCTAGGCGAAATCGGTATCAAAGCCGAAATCGTGTCTATTGCATCGGTCGAATCAAGTAAGTTTGATGCAGTTCCACCCCTACCAGAAAACTTCTCAGTACTTTCCTATATAGGTAAGGGGCGGGAAAAATTCTACGGGATTGACCTTTTGATCAAGTTGGCAGAAGCAATGCCGGAGATACCTATTAAAATTGCCGGTATCTCAGAGTATTCAGAATGTCTGCCAGCTAACATCGAGTTACTGGGATGGGTTGATGATATGGATAAAGCATATCGTGATTGTGTGATCTTTCTGCGGTTAGCCGAACATGATGGTTTGGCCTTCTCAGTGCTAGAGGCATTATCGAATGGGCGCTACGTAGGTTATTCATACCGGTTTCTTGCAACAAGAAAAATTTCTTCCCAAATTGAGTTGGTCGAATATGTTACCCAATTGAAAAGCCTTTTTAATAATGGCCAACTAGGAGCAAATGAAGAGGGCGTTGAGCAATTGAAAAGTGAATATAAGCGAGCAACTGTGGCTGCTAGATTAATTGCACAGATAAAGCAGTTAAAAAGCGTGTAATACTATGCCAACTGTATTGTTTCTTTCTGCCCTTGATTTTAAAGATAAATCAATTCAAGTCATTCGGAAAACTCCAGAAGCATATATTAATGCGGGATGGCGCGTTATTTATGTGGTTGCAAGAGAAGATTCCAGATTTGGAACATATTCATATGAAAAAGAAATAAACCCAAATGGAATCGAGGTCTTTCGCTTTAAAATGCCTTGCACAAGCTTATATGATCGGCTGAACAATCGCATCTTACGTTTGGTGGTTGCCAAGTTTAGAGCATATGTTTCAGTTCTAAGATTGGCGTTCAAGGCAAGTATGATTCTGCGTCAAAACAAAGTGGATGTAGTATATGGATATGAAGTTTATGGGGTTTTAGCAACAAATTTATTGAAAATTTTTGGGATGTGTAAAAGGAAGAAAGTAATTTCTAGATTTCAAGGAACATTCTTTTTTGAGTTTATAAGAGCTAAAAATTGGCGAAAGATTGCTATGAACTGGGAGCATCTACTTGCTTTGTGGCTGCCTTCTGATTTGTGCATCATGACTAATGATGGCACACAGGGTGATAAGGCACTTGCAGCTATAAACTCGCGGAGTATGATCAATATGCGATTCTGGGTAAATGGGGTGGATGCGCAATATGTTTCTTCAGATGCTTTGGAAGCTTTCAAGGTGCATCTGTGCATCCAAGAGGGTGCTTCTGTAGTTCTAACCATTTGCCGTTTGGAAACCTGGAAGCGGGTAGATAGGGGGTTGCGAATCGTTTCAGAAATAATTCATAATCATGGCATTGTGAATTTTGTTTATTTAATAGTAGGCGAAGGCGAGCAGAAGCCGCATCTCCAGCGGTTAGCTGCTGAGTTAGGCGTTAAAGATTATGTGAGATTTCTTGGGGCGGTTCCTAACGAGGAGGTGAAAAAATATCTTGCAGTTGCTGATGTTTTTCTGTCGACCTATGACTTATCTAACGTAGGGAATCCCTTGCTCGAAGCGATCCGTGCGCATAAGATAATCTTTACTCTGAATAATGGAGATACGGGATCGTGGATTCAACATCGGGTTAATGGTTTTATTTATGACCCACTCTCAAACATCATTCCTGAGATGGCTCAAGATATAAGCCAAATTCTTTTGGACACCAATTTAAGGTGCCTCATTCTCAAGAATGTCCGGTTAACCGAGGAAGAAAAATTGTGGACATGGAATGAACGCATGAAGGCCGAACTGGAAGAAGTTAGTAATTTGATTGCCGTATGACGGACCTTCAGAAACAGATTGAAGTCTTGGTGGCGTATGCGCATTTCCGTTGATACCCTAATTAAGTTATTTTTTGCCTCGGCGGTAGTTGGAGTCGGTGTTAGCTATTCTAGTCTTTACCTTTTTCATTTGGTTTATGCAGGGGTCTTTCTGTTTTATTTTTCAGGATATCTGAAAGGCCTTAATGTTTCCCATCCTACGCGTTATTTTCAGATGATACCGTTGACATTGGCGTGGTTCTTTTTGAGCATACTCTGGTCTTGGGACCGATGGGCTAGCGTCATCTATGAGGTATATCTTTTGATTGGCGGCGGGATAGTATTCATTGCGGTAAATTACGCAATTACTATGCAGAAGCAAGAGTTGGTTTATCGGTCGATTGCATTCGTTATCTGCTTTGAATTAATTGCATCTTTGCTGGAGTGTACGGGATATTTTCGCTTGCCTATATCTCCATATTCTAGTTACGTTCATTACTTCGGAAGGGAAATTGCTTACGATCAGACACTCGAACAAGCCGTGTTGTCTCAAGTGTTGAATACACCAAGTGGTTTTGGGTGGAATCCAAATAATTTGGGAGGGGAAATGGTTGCAGTTCTGCCATTTTTTATATTTTTGAAACGCTCATGGTTTAGGTTATTAGGAATAATTGGTGTGCCAATCGTAATAATCTTGAGTGGTTCACGAGGTTCAGTGTTGGCGATGTTTTTGGTGTTGTTTGTGTATAACGTTTTTTATGTAAAAAAGACTTTTAGCTACTGGATGAACGTCATTCTCTGGATATTTTCGCTTGGCATGCTTGCAATATACTTTATTGACATAACTTTCGTGTTTGATGCCATTTCCGCACTTTTTGAATATGTTTTGTTTGACAGCGACAGTACTGATTCAATCGGTATTCGGCAGCAACTGATACATAATGGATTGGAAGCTCTTAAGGCTACCTATGGGCTAGGAGTGGGGGGAGGTGCGGATACAAAGGTTCAATTGTTGGCAAATAATACTTTTTACGGTAGCGCATCTGATGATCATCAGGTCTTGAGCATGCATAATTTTTGGGCAGAATTGCTGGTGAACGGTGGTGTGCTGTTTTTTGTGGCTTTTGTGGTGTGGTATGTTAAATTGGGCTATGAATTATTTCATATTTCAAAGAATACTGAAAATGATCGCCTGAAATATTTCGCATCCTCTTCATCCTTGGCCTTGGTGGGTTTTTCTGTAGCTGCGATATCAGCAAGTTCGGTAATTTATTATTTTCCAACTTGGCTATTGCTTGGTTTTTCAATAGCCACAATAAATAATTATCATAGATACATAGACCAATCAAGGTGAGTATGGTGATTTACATACAATTGTTACAAATATTTAATTTACTTTTTGTTGAGCCGTGCCTTGAGTAAAATTACCCTCGCTTTGCTTGCCGCGAGCAGTTCTGTTCACACCCAACGGTGGGCAAATGGTTTGGCGAGACGTGATGTGAAGGTTCATTTGATTTCAATGGACGGTGAATATCGGGGAATGGATCCGAGAGTCGTTTTCCATTCATTGCCTGTTTCAGGTTCAGTGGGGTACATCGGGAATGTTTTTACGCTTCGGCGATTGTTGTGTGAAATCAAGCCAGATTTGGTCAATGCTCATTATGCGAGTGGTTATGGTTTGCTTGCCAGACTAACGGGATTTCATCCCACATTGTTGTCGGTCTGGGGAAGTGATGTGTTTAGTTTTCCGGATAAAAATGTATTTACCCATAAATTGGTTGTAGACAATTTGTTGTTTGCTGATGAGGTGGCTGCAACCAGTGCGGTGATGGGGCGACGTGTTGATGCACTGATTGGGAATCAAAGGGAAATTCACATTACGCCGTTTGGAATTGATTGCGAAAGATTCAAGCCATTATCAGTCAGCAGAGAAAATAACGAGCTAGTTATTGGCACTGTAAAATCATTACGGGAAACATATGGTATTGACTTATTGATTCGATCAGTTGCCTTAGTTAAACAAAGACTATCACTATCTTCGCCAACATTGGCGAGCCGTTTACGGCTCAAGATTGTGGGAGGAGGCCCCGATCAGCTAGCATTGGAAGATTTATCCGTGAGTTTGGGAGTCGCGGATATTGCCGAATTTGTTGGGGCGGTTGATCATGAAGATGTGCCGTATTGGCTAAATAAATTAGATTTCTATGTCGCTCTGAGCCGAGCTGAAAGTTTCGGCGTGGCAGTATTGGAGGCATCTGCTTGTGGCTTGCCAGTGGTGGTTTCGGATGTGGGAGGCTTGCCTGAGGTTGTTGAAAATGAGAAAACTGGATTTATTGTGCCGTGCGGGGATGTTGATGAAGCTGCCAAAGCATTGGAACGGCTTGTGGTCAGTGAGGATTTGCGTAGGTGTATGGGAGAAAATGGACGGACTTGGGTTAAGGAACGATACTCATGGGAAAAGAGTCTCGATATTATGCTTGACGCATATCAGAGTGTTATTAGTAAGCGGGATAGAACATGAAAATAGTAACCATCATCGGGGCGCGACCTCAATTTATTAAAGCAGCGGCAGTCAGCAGAGTTTTACAGGCACAACCGGGTATTGTTGAAAAACTGGTTCATACCGGTCAGCACTATGACGCTAATATGTCGGATGTGTTTTTCAGCGAACTTGAGATTCCTCCACCCGCTTACCATTTGGGTATCGGCGGCGGTCATCATGGTGAAATGACAGGGCGCATGTTGGCCAGTATTGAAGAGGTGTTGCTGAGTGAGCAGCCCGATTGGGTATTGGTTTACGGGGATACCAACTCCACACTGGCCGGGGCATTGGCAGCCAGCAAGTTGCACATTCCGGTTGCGCATGTTGAGGCCGGGTTGAGATCGTTCAATTGCCGGATGCCGGAAGAGATCAACCGGGTGCTGACTGACCATGCATCCGATGTGCTTTTTGCTCCGACTGCAACGGCTGTTGCCCACCTTGGGAGGGAGGGGATTGCTGGCGACAGGGTGCATCTAGTGGGGGATGTGATGTATGACGCTGCCCTGTATTTTGCCAAGAAAGCAGAACGGGATAGTGTGATCCTCTCAGATATGAATTTGTCCCCAGCCGGGTATGTGTTGGCGACAATCCATCGGCAGGAAAACACTGACGATTTGAACAGGCTGCGCAGTATTTTTGACGGTTTGGGGGCGATTGATTTGCCCGTGGTGTTGCCCTTGCACCCGCGTACCCGCAAGCGATTGGATGAGTGCAGGATTGACATCGTTCCTACGATTCGGTTGATTGATCCGGTGGGTTATCTGGACATGGTGCAACTGGAGCGCTGCGCTGCTGTGATTGCCACCGATAGTGGCGGGGTACAAAAAGAGGCATTCTTTTATCGTGTGCCTTGCATTACGTTGCGCGATGAGACTGAGTGGGTTGAGCTAGTTGATTTGGGGTGGAATAAGGTGGTTTCTCCCAGTGATTCTTCGCGGATTGCGGAAGAGGTATGCAGCGCGGTTGGTCGTCACGGTGCCGAAGGTCAACCTTATGGCGATGGTCGAGCCGCACAGAAAATTGCCAGTGTTTTAGGGGCATGAATATTCTGCTGATTAATCACTATGCCGGTTCGTTGGGGCATGGCATGGAGTACCGTGCCTATTACTTGGCTCGGGAGTGGGTTCGGTTGGGGCATCAGGTGCGGATTGTGGCGTCGAGTTATTCCCATGTCAGGAACGCGGCAGCCGGATATGCTGGGGGCGGATAGGCAGGACGAGATCATAGATGGTATCCATTATACTTGGCTTAAGACCCCCGTCTATGCGGGCAATGGGATTGGTCGGGTTTGGAATATGGCTGCCTTTGTTTCTCGTCTTTATCGAGAAGCTAAATCTCTCGTAAAGTCATTTAAACCCGACGTGGTGATCGCATCTAGCACTTATCCTATGGATATTTGGCCAGCGCATCGCATTGCGAAGCTTGCCAAAGTTAAGCTGACCTTCGAGGTGCATGATCTATGGCCGCTTTCACCCATGGAGTTGGGCGGGATGTCCAAGTGGCATCCTTTCATTATGCTGGTGCAGGCGGCCGAGAATTATGCTTATCGCCAAGCGGATATAGTGATATCCATGTTACCCAAAGTTCGGGAATATATGGAGTCGCATGGCATGGCGGCGAATAAACTGCACATAGTGCCGAACGGAATCGACCCCGATGAATGGTCTGCAGAAGGGCAATCTCTGCCGATGGGTATGGTTGAGACCCTTGCCAAGCTCAGAGCAGAAGGGTTTGCCATAGTCGGATATGCGGGGACTCATGGCGTTGCGAATGCGTTGGATACTTTGTTGGATGCGGCAAAACTGATGCAGGATGATAAGGTCGCGTTCGTGCTTGTTGGGAAAGGGCCGGAAAAAAGTGGGTTGCAGCAACGAATTCATCGTGAGGGGTTATGTAATGTGTATTTTTTTGATTCGGTTATAAAAGAGCAGATTCCTTCGTTGTTGAAGTGGTTTGACATAGCTTACATAGGGTTGCAATGGCAGCCTCTGTTTCGTTTCGGAATTGCTCCCAATAAGTTGATGGATTACATGATGGCGGGCAGGCCTGTTTTGATGGCGATTAGTGCGGGGAATGATCCTGTGACCGAGGCGGGGTGTGGCTCGACCGTGCAACCGGAAAATCCGCATGCGGTGAGGGAGGGGATTCACCATTTGATGGCGTTGAGTGTTGAAGAGAAAAATGCAATGGGGCGGCGAGGGCGTGCTTTTGTATTAGCGAATCATTCCTATTCTGTGCTGGCAAAAAAATTCTTGGGGGTGATAAATTGAAAGAATCTAGCGTCCCTTTAGAAAATGATGAAGTGGTTATTCGTTCGTTAAACAGAAATGATTTAGAAGATGTGGCTCTTCTTCATACTGAGGTTTTCCCTGACTACTTCCTAACCCATTTGGGGAGCAGTGTGCTGCGGCTGTTTTATTCTCAATTTGTAAACAAACCCAATAACTTTGCTGCTGTCGCAGTATCATCAGGAAAAATTGTTGGCTTTGTCACGGGTACGTTACAGGCTCCTGTTCTCTATCGAAGTTTTTATCGTCACCATTTTATAAAGATCGCTTTCGTCGTATTATTACGTTTATTCGACGACCCCATTGTGCGGGGTGGTTTTTTTGCCAGGGCTTCGCACATACGAAGGGCTTTTATTGCATTAGTTGCAGGTGCAGGTGCAGGTGCAGGTGCAGGTGCAGGTGCAGGTGCAGGTGCAGGTGCAGGTGCATATCTGCACGATATTGGTGGGGACGAAGGTGTAAATGCTTCGGCAGTTACTACACGATTGCTTTCCATTGGTGTCGCATCGACCTGCCGGGGAAAGGGTGTTGCGAACAAGTTAGTTGACTTTTTCGGTGAGGCGGCGGCTGGGTTTGGAGAGAATGTAATTGGCTTATCAGTTTTGTCGAACAATCCACGCGCTATAAGTTTTTACAAAAAGAGCGGATGGATTAGCGAATTTGAAACCCATAACTCGATATATTTCTTTCGTCCAGTGCATGCTGAAGGCATGGTTTTGCCTGTTACCGAGACTTTAGAAATTGTAGAGAGGTACGCGCGCAGAAAAAAATTATCTGCGGGTACTCTCTACAATCGTCTCAACCCTGCGGTATATATGAGCCAACAGGAAACGGAGCGAGCATTGATTCGTTGGATTAAAAATAATAAATTCTTGCCTATGCAAGATAAGCGCTTGCTGGAAGTGGGTTGTGGAGCGGGGGGGAATTTGCTGGATTTTATCAGGCTTGGTTTTCGCCCGGAAAATTTGGTTGGCAATGACTTGCTGGAAGACCGGGTGCTGGAGGCAAGGAAAATTGTACCTTCTAACACGAAAATCTTGTTAGGAGATGCTGTAAGTCTGGATTTTGGAGATGATAAATTCGATATTGTTTATCAGTCTACTGTGTTTACTTCAATCTTGAATGATGCTTTTCAATTTAAGTTGGCGGCAAAAATGTGGGATCTTGTAAGGCCGGGTGGTTATCTGCTTTGGTACGATTTTGTTTACAACAATCCTAGGAATTCTGATGTGAAAGGCGTTCCTTTGAGTAGGGTCAGACAGCTATTTCCGCATGGTGAATTTGGTTGCGAGCGACTGACATTAGCTCCGCCAATAAGCCGACGTGTTTGTCGAGTCCATCCCAATCTATATACCCTATTTAATATGTTCCCGTTTCTAAGAACACATGTGTTGTGCTGGATTCGGAAAGTAGAAAGCTAATTATGTCCGATAAACCTATTCCGTTCGCACTACCCGATATTGGTGAAGAAGAGATCGACGAGGTTGTCCATTCGCTTCGTTCCGGCTGGATTACTACGGGGCCAAAAACCAAACAATTTGAGCAGGACTTTTCCAAATTATTTGAGATGGGGGCCGAGTCTATTGCAGTTAATTCAGCAACGGCGGGCTTGCATATTGCGCTCGAAGCCATTGGTGTCGGCATTGGTGATGAGGTGATTACAACGCCTTATACTTTTACCGCTACCGCAGAGGTGGTTCGCTATTTGGGAGCGCACCCGGTTTTCGTAGACATCGATCCTGACACCCTGAACATTGATCCGAAAAAAATTGAAGCGGCGATAACGAGTAAGACCAAAGCCATTATTCCAGTGCATTTTGCGGGATTGGCTTGCGAGATGACCGAGATTTTGCGGCTTGCGCGCAAACATAATCTGAAGGTTATCGAAGACGCAGCTCATGCATTGCCCACAAGGTATCAAGGTCAATTGGTGGGCGATTTTGAAAGTGACGCTGTAGTGTTCAGCTTTTATGCAACAAAAACCATTACCACCGGAGAGGGGGGGATGCTGGTCACGCGCAATCCTGAGATTGCCGCACGTTGCCGCATGATGCGGCTGCATGGTATTAGCCGAGATGCGTTTGATCGTTATACTTCTACAAAACCTGCATGGCATTATGAAGTGGTCGCGCCGGGATACAAATACAATATGACCGATCTGGCGGCATCCATGGGTATCCATCAGCTAAAAAAAGCATGGCGATTTCAGATGCGTCGCCAAGCAATGGCCGGGCGCTATGACAGAGAGTTAGCGGGCTTACCTATTACGTTTCCGCCCCATGCCAATCAAGGGGATATTCACGCTTGGCATTTGTATGTGATCCGGCTTCAATCAACTGCTGGAATACAACGCGACAGGTTTATTGAGGTGATGAGTCACATGGGCATTGGTTGCAGCGTGCATTTCATTCCACTGCATTTGCACCCGTATTGGCGGGATGCTTACAAGCTGAAGCCAGAAGACTTTCCCAATGCTCTTGCTGTTTATCAATCGGCAGTGAGCTTGCCGTTGTACACGAAAATGACCGATGAGCAGCAAGCCAGAGTGATTGGGGCGGTAAAGGAAATTTTAAGTTGATAGGCAAACGGCTATTTGATTTGGTATTTTCGGGGCTTGGATTGCTATTTCTTTTGCCTTTATTTTTATTTCTTGCGTTTTTGATCAAGCTGGATTCTCCTGGGCCGGTTTTTTTTCGGCAGGTGCGCGTTGGTCGGCATGGAGTCCATTTCAGGATTCATAAATTCCGCACGATGAGTGTTGATGCGGAAACAAAAGGGTTACAGTTGACTACGGGTAATGATCGCCGAATAACTCGGGTCGGTCAGTGGTTGCGCAAATACAAATTGGATGAGTTGGCACAATTAGTGGATGTGGTTCTAGGGAAGATGAGTTTGGTAGGGCCAAGGCCGGAAGTCCCGCGTTATATCGCAATGTATCCTAAAGCAGCCAAAGAAATTATTTTATCGGTGAGGCCGGGAATCACTGATTTGGCTTCCATAGAATTTAAAGATGAGAATGACATTCTCGCTGTATCAAAAGATCCGGAACGGGACTATATTGAAAAAATATTACCAAGAAAAATATATTTCTATCAGAAATATGTGTCAGAAAGATCGCTGTGGTTCGACTTGGTGCTGATATTCAAAACGATTCGAGCTATTGTCTAACATCGCCCGATGTGAACTTTCGGCGTTAAGGAGCCATTTCGTTTCCAGCATTAAGGTGCCAGCACTGGCGCATGGATTGAACGTAAGCGTCCTACCGTCCCATATACCTTTAATCCTTGCGTAATACACAATCGTAGCTATAATGACTCCTTTTGTGGCAAAAAACACTACATTATGCTTGCTTCGCTGCTTTTCGGAACCTATCGCCAGCGCGTGCTGGGTTTGCTGCTGTTGAATCCAGAACGAAGTTATTACGTGCGCGAAATAGCTCGCCTGACTGATACGGCAGCGGGCACCTTGCATAAGGAGTTGGCGCGACTGGCGGGGGTGGGTTTGTTGGTTCGGGAAAGCGTGGGAAATCAGGTGCGCTATAGCGCGAACCGTGATTGTCCGGTGTTCGAGGAATTGGCGAGCATTTTGCGCAAGACTTCTGGGCTGGTGGATGTGCTGGCACAGGCACTTAGCCCAGTTTCGAATCAAATTAGTCTGGCGTTCGTGTTTGGCTCAATGGCACGCGGTGAGCAGCAATCGAACAGCGATGTGGATGTGATGCTGGTGGGTAATATGGGGTTTGCTGATGCGGTGCGGGTGTTGCACCCCGTTCAGGAGGCTTTGCAACGCGAGATCAATTCCGTGGTGTATTCGTTGGCTGAATTTCACCGACGTGCCGCAAGTGATGATTCATTTATTCGAGAGGTATTGTCCAAACCAAAGCTGTTTATAGTGGGCAACGAAGATGAGCTTAGAAAACTTAGTCAAGACCAAACAGCTTCAACCGCATAACCCGACGCGCGAAGCGGTGCAGCGTTTGCTACAAGCCGTCATACGCAACATCGCGGATGCACGGGTAGACGAGATTAGTGGAGAAAATCGTTTCGATGCTGCTTACAAGGCCATCATGCAGTGTGCAATGGTGGCGCTTTGGGCGAATCGGTATCGCACAGCGACCAGTCAACCGGGACATCATCAAACCGCTATACAAACTCTCCCAAAAACCATCGGGCTAGAATATAGTACCGTGATCGTGCTGGATGCATTGCGTAAGCAGCGCAACGTCAGCGATTATGAAGGCGACCCGATCAGCGACCAAGCAGTGATTGAGTGTATCGAGCAAGCGGAGCAACTTTACAAGGCTGTAAGTGGCTGGATTACAACCAACCGACCTGATTTAATGTGAAACTCAGCAAGGCAATATTGGTTGACGGATCGTTGCCGCCGACCAGCGATAGACCGTGCAGACCGGAGCCGGGCAAGATGGAAGCAGAGCTCGCGCCATGGAAATACTTGAAACCAAAATAATGAAGAAAGTCGCCATCCTTCAATCCAACTACATCCCATGGAAGGGCTACTTCGACATGATCGCCGCCGTGGATGAATTTATCCTCTACGACGACATGCAGTACACGCGCCGTGACTGGCGCAACCGTAACCAGATCAAGACACCGCAGGGTGTGCAATGGCTCACCGTGCCGGTCAAGGTGAAAGGTAAGTACGATCAGACTATCCGCGAAACGGAAATAGACGGCGCCGACTGGGCGGAGGCACACTGGAAATCCATCGCTCAGAATTATCGGAAGGCTCCGCGTTTTGAAGAGATCGCAGCCATAACCAAATAGTACTGAGAGCCTAACTGTTCGCTGTAGCTGTTACAATTAGCACGGATACAGGAGACTTACACATGGGATATGCCGACATCATTGCACGAGAAGCTGAAACACTACCTCCCGAAAAGCAGGTTGAAATATTAGATTTCATTGCCTTCCTCAAAGTGAGGCAGTTGCCTGTTGAGCTTGCTTCAGCACCTAAAACTGCCGTGGAAATCGAAACTTTCTTTCGAAGCTTCAAGGTGGACATCAGCGGGTATAAATTTGACCGGGACGATGCCAAAGCCAGATAAGATAATTTCAATACCATGTGCGGCCATACCTGTGTCGGTCTTTGGCCTGACGAAAGGATACGTTATGACTACGACAGAAAAATTATATAAAGCGGTGCAAGACCTACCAGATCCAGTCATTGCTGAGATTTTGGATTTCGCAGAATTTTTGCGAGGCAAAATGCTCAATAAGCAGGCACACTCAAGCGACGAATTATTGGTTGATTTGCGAGGTGGCCTAGAAAACTCAGCAACGTTTGCAGGCGATCCTCTAGTAATCCAGAAGCGGTTGCGTGATGAGTGGAACTAAATATCTACTGGATACCAATTTCATACTTGGTATTCTGAAGTCTGATACCCCGGCGCTTGCGGAATTGTCTTCGCGCCGAATTCTGGCTGGGGAATGCTCATACAGCGCAATCACTCGAATGGAATTGCTGGGCTTTCACCGCATTACTCAGAATGAGGCGACATTAATCAAGCAAAAGCTTGAACACTTTTCATATCTGCCGTTGACCAAGGACATTGAAGATAGGGTGATTGATCTACGTCAATCTCGCAAGATCAAGCTGCCGGACGCGATCATTGCTGCTACGGCTCTGTGTTTTGGTATCGAGCTATTGACACTGGATCAACACCTATTAACGATAGTGCGCTTAGGCATCAAAGCGGGGTAAGTGAATTGTTCATACTGGCGCAACCGCAACCAGATCAAGACACCGCAGGGTGTGCAATGGCTCACCGTGCCGGTCAAGGTGAAAGGTAAGTACGATCAGACTATCCGCGAAACGGAAGTTAAGGAGCTACTGGGATGAGCGATGTAATGAAGGGCGCTGGTTACGGTACGCTGTTGACCGAACTCAAAACACGTATACACACGGCGCAATATGCTGCGTTGCGTGCCGTCAACAAAGAACTGAGCTTCCCCCGATAAATAGTCTTCCAAAGGTGACGTAAAATTAACGTTACTTTGAAAGGAAGATCATGAAGAAGATACCGAATCAGGAATACACGACCGAGTTCAAGGAACTTGCGGTCAAGCGGGTTAACCCCCGCTGCCACGGGCTATGCGGGTCGCAGAAGTAAACCGCAATGCCTGTTCTTTCAGTTAGTTGAGCATGTTTTCTCATCTCTCGCCCTTGGTCGCAATAGAATCCCTATAGCCGATTTTCTCTGTCACGGATAACTTAATTTGAAATTACTCCATCAATGATCTGGTAAATATTTTCCCGCGACTCATTACTCCTCACGGCTTCGTTCAGCCTATTGAACGTGCCAACGAGCATCATATGTTGTTGGTCAATTTCGGACACACCGGACATTTTTACTACACTGCGAATTCCGGTTCAAACTGGACACGCATTCCACGGCAAACTGGACAGCCATTCCAGAGCAAACTGGACACTCAGTCCACGGCAAACTGGACAGTAAAATAGGGATGTAGCGGTACGCGGGATAACCGTGGCAACCTCGGGGATTTTTACCGAGGAGCCACATGGCCAACAACAGGTTATCCATGCGCAAGATTACAGAAACACTCCGGCTGCATTTCGAATGCGGTCGCTCCAATCGGGAGATTTCCCTCGCTATTGGCGCATCGCCGACCACGGTTGGCGATTATCTTCGCCGCGCCAAGGCCGCAGGCATAGGCTATCCGCTGCCTGAAGGCTTGGATGATTCGGCCATGGAACTGCGGCTATTCCCGCCGATTGTGCCTTCTGATGTTGTCCGATCCGAGCCGGACTGGGTCTGGGCGCACCGCGAAATGCGCAAGAAGAGCGTCACGCTGGAATTGCTGTGGCAGGAGTACAAAGCCGCGCACTCTGATGGCTACCAATACAGTTGGTTCTGCGAACGCTACCGGCAATGGGTGGGCAAGCTGTCGGTCACCATGCGGCAAACACACACGCCCGGCGAGAAGCTGTTCGTCGATTATGCCGGACAGACCTTGCCGATCATTGACGGGTTGACAGGGGAAATCCGCCACGCGCAACTCTTTGTTGCCGTGCTCGGCGCATCCAACTACACCTTCGCCGAAGCCACCTGGACACAGCAACTATCCGACTGGATTGGCTCCCATGTGCGCGCCTTCGAGTTTATTGGGGGCGTGACGGAAATCCTTGTGCCAGACAACCTCAAGTCAGGCGTCAAGCATCCCTCCTATTACGACCCGGAATTGAACCCGACTTACCGCGACTTGGCCGCGCACTATGGCGTGACGGTCTTGCCGGCTCGTAGCCGCAAGCCGCGCGACAAGGCCAAGGTGGAGAATGGCGTGCTGGTGGTCGAACGCTGGATATTGGCACGGCTGCGCAACCAGCGCTTCTTCAGCTTGGAGGAAGCCAACCGCGCCATATCGGCATTGCTGGCCGACTTGAATCAGCGCCCGTTCAAGAAGTTGCCCGGTTGCCGCCACAGCGCGTTCGTAGAACTCGACCGCCCGGCACTCAAAGCGCTGCCAGCAGATCGCTATCAATTCGCCGAATGGAAGATCGCCCGTGTCGGCATCGACTACCACGTCGAGATCACCGGCCACTATTACTCGGTGCCGTTCCGGTTCGCTCGCCAGGAAGTGGATGTGCGTTTCACGGCAACGACGGTAGAGATATTCCATCGTGGCAGCCGCATCGCCGCCCATGCCAGAAGTTTGCTCAAAGGGCGACACACCACTATCGATACGCACATGACACCGGCGCATCAGCAAGTGGCAGGCTGGAATGCCAAGCGTTTGCTCGACTGGGCGCAGAAGGTGGGGCCGAACACACACGCCACCGTGGAGAGCATGCTGGGGCAGCGCAAGCATCCGCAACAAAGTTACCGCGCCTGCTTGGGTGTGTTGCGCATGGGAGGCGATTACAGCAATACAAGACTGGAAGCCGCCTGTTCCCGCGCTCTGGCACTGAACGCGGCCAATTACCGTAGTGTCAGCTCCATCCTCAAGAATGGGCTGGATAAACAAATCCAGACCGAATCCGCGCAAACCACTTTGCCGCTCACGCACAGCACGGTGCGCGGCCCCGAGTATTACCACTAACCAAAGGAGAAGCAGCATGTTGAATCATCCCACCCACCAGCACCTCAACCAACTGCGCCTGTTCGGCATGGCGCAGGCGCTCAACGAGCAACAGCGCTTGCCCGAACTTGAACGGATGTCGTTCGAGGAACGGCTTGGCCTGTTGGTCGAGCGCGAGATCAGCGAACGCTCATCGGCACAGACCTCAGCACGATTACGCCGCGCCAAACTGAAACATGCGGCAACGCCTGAAGATGTCGATTACCGCGTGGCGCGCGGCTTGGATCGAACTCTGTTCAACAGGCTGCTGACCGGCGCATGGATCAAAGAGCACCAGAACGTGTTGATCACGGGGCTAACCGGACTGGGTAAAACCTGGCTGGCCTGCGCGTTGACCAATCAGGCGTGTCGGCTGGGTTACTCGTCATTGTATGTACGCGTGCCGCGCCTGTTCGAGGAGTTGGCGATTGCGCATGGTGATGGGCGTTACGTGAAATTCATCACGCAACTCGCCAAGGTCGATGTCCTGCTGCTGGACGATTGGGGCGTGGCGATGCTGACAGATTCCGCGCGACGGGATTTGCTGGAAATACTGGATGATCGTTATAACCAGCGCTCGACTATCATCACCAGCCAGTTGAAGGTGGACGACTGGCATGATTCGATCGGCGACCCTATCCTGGCGGATGCCATTCTGGATCGGCTTGTGCATAACGCCCATAAACTGGATCTGTCCGGCGAGTCGATCAGAAAGAGTAAAAGAGGTTTGACTAAACCCACAAATCAGGAGTAAAAAACAACCCCCGCGTCGCTACGCTCCGACTGTCCAGTTTGCTGTGGACTGAGCGTCCAGTTTCCGTGGAATACGCAACTACACTCCATTCCTAGCAATCAAGCTACCGATAAACAAACAAAACTAACCACGATTGCAATCACGGTAATCGCCAAAAACAGCTCGATACTACGAATAACTTCCGTGGTCTTTTCACTGACGATATGATCAAAAAATTGAGTATTCATGATATCTATCCCCTAAAAATTAACTTAACTTACAGCCTTGCCCAAACGCAGACTAATTACCAACAGATTAGTTTATGATAACAATCTAGAGTTAATGACGTTAACGAACTTCATTGTAGATGGCTCATCGCAATAACAAGAAACAGAAGGATCTTCCCACAGACATTTAACTGCTTCCATCAAGCACCCTGCGGAGCCAAAGACTCCAACAGAAAACAACTTGCACCCTTTACAGCCATGACCTTGATATTTTGATGGGTTGATAGATTGATGTTGGACTGAAGAAACTGTCGTAGCCATGAAATTCTCCCAAAATAATTATTCGATTAAGCTGGGTAACAATATGCCCAACCCATAGGATTTTGGCTATCGGGGTAAGAAGTAATCGCTAATCAGTGTTTGTCTTATAGTGAACGGGATGAATGCACACTATGTGCGGCGGAATCGAATACCATGGCGAGAAAGTTTACTTCCCCAACCCGGAAGCACGTCTGCCTGTTCGTACCAAAGATGGAGGAGTTACTTGGGTTCCTTGGGGCGAACGGAACAGGGGCGGCAAGCTGGTGTTCCCCAACGGTGGCTGGGCAAGGCCGGATTCAATCTATGCCGGAAAGTGGAAGCCTTGGCATCCTCGTCCTGTCCTGATCATCTGCGATAAATTTATGGAGAAAGATGCTGAAGGTGTTACGCATTGGTTTCCAGTTACATCCCTGACAGATGATAACGAATCAGAAATGTAACAAATGTTTTACAAATTCCCTCTTGACGTGTGTAAAAGTAACACGTATAGTGTCGATACTGCGTTCGTTGAACACAATAAATCGGCTAAACATTACGGAGATAGTTAATGGAAAAGCAACTTTTGAACAACTTGATATCTGTGGACTCTGAGACTGGAGAATATTGGCAAGGCCAGATCAAGTTGGTGACTGCATCAGAAGTTACATCAATCATCAATCAAGCTGTTGCGGCCAAAGAGATGGCAAGAAATTTTACCCAAAGGGGCAAATCCTTTTTCCATCACGCGGCAGTGGAAGTTGCTCAAACAGTTAGAAGTTGCTTTGGATCATATTGCCTGTTGCATGTATGACCGAAAATTATGACATTCGTTAATCCCAGATAATCCATTAGGCCGTTCGTGGTGAGCTTGTCGAACCACATGTATTGTGGAATCAATACCCTTCGACAAGCTCAGGGCGAACGGAGGTGGGGAAATCATATCGCTTCGCGCCTAATGGATTATCTGGGTTAATAGGTATTGAGAAGGAATAGCAAAGTGGATAAATTTTCCAAAGTAGTAGTTAGTCCGTTATTTTTAAACGTTTCATTTGCAGTTGTTGTTGTTTTGATTGGCATGCAATTGTTCTAGATTTTAAATTTGAATTGACGCTCCTCCCTTACGGCATCTATCCCCTTAGATGCCGTTTTTTTGACTCAAATTCTCACTCAATGATGGATCCCATTGCCACGACAGTAACACGTGGTTTTGGCACAATGCGAATTTCAGCGCTTGAACAAGAACAATCCCCATCTCATTCACTCCTTCTTGAACATGTCAACAATTGTATGACCGATGGCATCGAAATACGATGGGATTGGACGTGGATTTATGGGGCAGGGAAGGGAGTTACTTTGTCCGAGCGCAAGTGATTACTGTTTGGTATGTGGTGGCGGTGGTGTAAAATGCGCCAAGACTTAGAAGATGTTAGGCTTTAATCTATGTGGGTAACTTTGCGGGTAAAAAAAACCGCACGACACTTAAATCAAGTAGTGGTGCGGTATTTGTGAATTTCAATGGTGCCCAGAAGAGGACTCGAACCTCCACACCTTGCGGCACACGGACCTGAACCGTGCGCGTCTACCAATTCCGCCATCTGGGCACTGCTGAGGGCGCGTAATTTAATCGTTATAGGATTTTGTGTCAATGAAAAACAAGAAAAAAAATATTCGCGAACTCGATCCGTTCTTGGAACGTGAGCGCGAACAGTACGATCATCCCTTGCCCAGCCGGGAATATGTCCTGCAATTGCTGACAGAAAAGGGGGTGCCGCTAGACGAAGAAGACCTGTGCGCTCAACTGCAAATTGAGCCTCATGAAGAAGATTTGTTTAACCGTCGCTTGCGCGCGATGGAGCGCGATGGACAGATCATGCGCAACCGCAAGCGTGCCATCTGTGTGGTGGACAAGCTCGATCTGGTCAAAGGCAAGGTGCAAGGGCATCCCGATGGTTTCGGCTTTTTGATTCCCGAAGACGGTAGCGCTGATCTGATGCTGAGTGCCAAGGAAATGCACAAGGCCTTGCACGGCGACACCGTGATGGCGCGCGTGGGCGGTACGGACAGACGCGGTCGGCGCGAGGCCAGCATCGTCGAAGTGCTGGAGCATGGCACAACGCGCCTGGTCGGGCGCTTGTATGAGGAGCATGGCATTCAATTCGTGGTGGCAGAAAATCGCCGCATCAGCCAGGACATATTGGTTGCGCCCAGCGAACGCAGCAATGCGCAGGTCGGGCAGGTGGTGGTGCTGGAGATTATGCAGCAGCCCAGCAAGCATGCGCAGCCCATCGGGCGAGTGGTTGAAGTGCTGGGTAACTATGCCGACCCCGGCATGGAAATCGAGATCGCCTTGCGCAAGCATGACTTGCCGAATGAGTTTCCTGCTGATGCCAAACGTCAGGCCGAGAAATTTGCGCCTGTCGTAGCGCCCGACGATTACGCCGGACGCGAGAGTGTCGCCCAGCTTCCGCTGGTGACGATAGACGGCGAAACCGCGCGCGATTTCGACGACGCGGTGTATTGCGAGCCGTCCGCTGCGGGCTTCCGTCTGGTGGTGGCGATTGCCGACGTGAGCTCTTATGTGAAGCCAGGCGATGCTCTGGACAAGGAAGCGCTGAACCGTGGCAATTCGGTGTATTTTCCGCGCCGCGTGATCCCCATGTTGCCGGAAGAATTATCCAACGGCCTGTGTTCGATCAACCCGAATGTCGAACGCCTGTGCATGGTGTGCGACATGCAGATCAGCCAACAGGGCGACATCGAAAAGTACCGTTTCTATCCTTCGGTGATGTATTCCCACGCGCGCCTGACCTACAATCAGGTGGCGGACATGCTGGCCAATCCGCAAGGCGAAACGGCGCAGCAATTCGCCGCCGTGTTGCCGCATATCAACCACCTGTACACCCTGTTCAAGACGTTGTTGCAAGCGCGTGAGAAACGCGGTGCGATAGACTTCGAGACCATCGAGACGCAGATGATGTTCAACGAAAACGGCAAGATTGACCGCATCGTGCCGGTGGTGCGCAACGACGCGCATAAACTGATCGAAGAATGTATGTTGGCCGCCAACGTGTGCGCGGCCGGTTTTTTACGCGATCATCAACACCCGGTGCTGTACCGCGTGCATGAAGGCCCCACCCCGGAAAAGCTCGAAGCGGTGCGCGAGTTCTTCAAGGAATTCGGTCTGCAACTGGGCGGCGGCGATGAGCCGGAGGCGGGCGATTATGCCAAGCTGCTTAAACAGATCAAAGGCCGTCCCGATGCCCCTCTGCTGCAAACCGTGATGCTGCGCTCGCTGCGCCAGGCACGCTATTGCCCGGATAACGCCGGTCACTTCGGCTTGGGTTATGAAGCTTACGCGCATTTCACATCGCCCATCCGCCGCTATCCCGATCTGCTGGTGCATCGCGCTATCAAGGCTGTGCTCAATGGCAAGCAATACAAGCCGCATGAGAAATGGGATGCGCTGGGCATTCATTGCTCGCTGACCGAGCGCCGTGCCGACGATGCTACACGCGACGTTGAAGCCTGGCTAAAATGCTTCTATATGCGCGACCATCTCGGCAGTGTATTCAACGGTACCGTTTCCTCGGTTACCGGCTTCGGCCTGTTCGTTGCGCTGGATGATATCTATACCGAAGGGCTGGTACACGTATCCGAACTCGGCACGGATTATTTCCACTTCGATCCCGCCAAGCACCAGATGTTGGGCGAGCGCACCGGCAAACGTTACCGACTGGGTGACCGTGTGCGCGTGAAGGTTGTGCGCGTGGACATGGAAAGCACCAAGATTGATTTCGTGCTGGAAAGCACGGAGAGTGAAGAAGCGGGTATTAAAACCAGCGCAGGAAAAATTGCCGGGGCAGGGGCGTGGGGCGATACCGCTCCGAAGAAAGTCAAGAAAGCGAGCAAGAAACATGGCTGAAACTCGCATTATTCACGGCTTCCACGCCGTTACCGCACGCATCCGCCAGCACGCCGACAGCGTGCTGGAACTTTACGTGGACACCAAACGCCATGATCCTCGCGCGCGCGACCTGCTCAAGTTGGCAGAAAGCAACGGCGTGCGCATCGTGCCGGTGGATGGCAAACGCCTCGACGGCATGGCCGGTAATGCCAGCCATCAAGGGGTTGCGGCACGGGTCGATGCGGCGCGCAAGGTGGTGCATCTGGACGACGTGCTGGACACGCTTACCGAACCCGCGCTGCTGTTGGTGCTGGACGGCGTGCAAGACCCGCATAACCTCGGCGCTTGTCTGCGCTGTGCCGATGCGTTTGGCGCTCATGCCGTCATCGCTCCGAAAGATCGCGCAGTGGGGCTGAATGCCACGGTAGAGAAGGTCGCCTGCGGTGCCGCTGAAACCGTGCCCTATATCACCGTCACCAATCTCGCCCGCACCCTGCGTGAGTTACAAGAACGCGATATATGGGTGGTGGGTGCGGATAGCGAAGCCGAGAATGACCTGAACAACTTCTATCATTCCGACGCTCTGGCCTTGGTGCTCGGGGCTGAAGGCGAAGGCTTGCGCCGCTTAACCCGTGAAACCTGCGATCAACTGGTAAGTATTCCGATGATGGGCAGTGTGGCGAGTTTGAACGTGTCGGTCAGCGCGGGCATCTGCCTGTATGAGGCGAGAAGCCAGCGAGTGGAAGTCAAGATACAAGGTTCACACGGCCTCGGAGAGTGAGCCGCGCGATGAATTTAGGTGACCGGTAGTGTTTACCCTGAAAGCGCCAGAAGGTGTAGTATTTATAAATTGATAATCGCTTTACATTCTAACCCCAATTGAGAAGGGAGTATTGCCATG
The DNA here is from genome assembly GCA_963714805.1 of uncultured beta proteobacterium. GTDB lineage: Bacteria > Pseudomonadota > Gammaproteobacteria > Burkholderiales > Gallionellaceae > CAIQPV01. The sequence goes on from CAVQPO010000004.1 coordinate 92,769, forward strand.
CCAACGACACTTGAAAACCTTAAAGAGGCCTTCGCTGGTGAGAGCCAGGCGAATCAGAAGTACCGTGCTTTTGCTATGAAGGCACAACAGGATGGATTTGACTCAATTGCTAAGCTGTTTCGCCTCACTGCAGAGGCCGAACGCATTCACGCGGAAGGACACTTAAAAGCACTTGATGGTGTTGGTTCTACTGCCGACAATCTTCAAGCTGCCATTAGTGGCGAGACACATGAATATAGCGACATGTATCCGCCTATGGTGAAACAGGCAATTGCCGACGGACACAAAGCAAAGAGGATGTTCGAGTATGCCGTCGCCGCTGAAGAAGTTCACGCAAACCTTTACAAAATGGCTCTTGAAGCCGTAAAGCAAGGGAAAGATTTAGTAGCAGAGTTCTATCTATGTCCCATATGTGGATATATCGAAATGGGCAAGCCTGAAAAATCCTGTCCAATTTGCGGTACGAAGCCCGAGAAGTTCGTGATGGCAGTGTAATGAGGGGGTAAGCATCGATGAATTACAAAGCATCAATTGGGAATGGAAATAGGAATAGTAGACAGGCCTTGGTAGTTTTCTTTATCCCGCAACAACTCGCCGATTTTCTTGTTGGCGGCTTGTAATTTTCTGAACAGCGCCAGAAGCAAGGCTTTGTCCATGTAGGATTTAACTTCGCCTTCCATTTTATCCACGACGCTTTTTCGGATTTCCACCACGATAGCTTCCCCATCCGTGATGACGGTTGCCGAGCGCTTAAAGGTCTCATTGCCGAAGAACGTGCCTTCCCCGATACATTCCCCACTGCGTATAGCTCCCACGACCTTGTTATTAAAGTATACCGTTGCGGTGCCGTACATGAGGACGTGGAACGCATCCATTTTGTCACCTTCGTCGGTGATGTGTTCGCCTGCGGCAAAGGTCTTGACTTCCGATTGCTTGGCGATCTCGGCCAGACACTTGCTGGGAATCGGGTCAAAGAAAGAACACTTCCTCATCTCGTTGAACTGGTCGGACGACACATCTTCAAGCCGGTGCGTGAAGTTAGCCAAGCTAGCTTGGATGGCGTCAGTGATGCTGTCTGTTTCGCTCATTTTTTCTCCGAGAGGAAAAGAATTCTCCGTGTATACCTATATTTTGCGAGGACTCGCAATTTACCGCAAGATGAATTTGCATTTTAACCCAGATAATCTATTAGGCCGTTCGTGGTGAGCTTGTCGAACCACAGGTATTGTGGAATCAACCTCTTCGACAAGCTCAGGGCGAACGGAGGTGGGTAAATCATATCGCTTCGCGCCTAATGGATTATCTGGGTTTAAACGAATAGCTAGCAACAAAGGGCAGACGAGTACGGAGAGGATGGATGCTATGTACCGGTACCAAAATTCAAGATTTGTTCCGCACACCTGATCCCACTCATCACCGCACCCTCCAAGGTGGCCGGATAATCTCCCGCCGTGTAGTCGCCTGCCAGCAGCAGGTTAGGCAGCGGTGTGATATGGGCGGGGCGGCACAGGTTGGGCTCACAAGAGAAAGTGGCGCGTTTCTCGGCGATGACCTGATGCCATAACGGCGCGACGCTGATGCCCAGTTGTTCGCGTAATTCATGCACCACTTTTTGCGCGAGTTGTATATGTTCCAATTCCTGATGCAGGCCTTCCGCACTGATGACGGCTGCGATAAGTCCGGGTTGCCCGGCAATCTGCCCCTTGTCAAACAGCCATTGCGTAAAACACCGATCCAGACCCAGCATGGCATGGGGTAGTCGCACCTGTTCGGGATATTGCAGGTATACGGTGTAAATGGGCTGAAAGGTCAATGCTTCGATTTGCGCGGCAACGGGCGTGAGTTGCGGCACGGCGCGGAACAAGCGTGCGGTATTGGCTGGAGAGGCGGCGCAGATAACGTGGCTAAAACGTTGCGCGCTCCTTCGACTTGGCTCAGGACAGGCTTGCGAGGTGAGCAATTCCAGTTCTTCGCCGTGAGCCATGATCGCTTCCACGCTGCATGCGGTGAATACTTTGCCTCCGCGTTGCTTGACGTATTCCGCCGCCCTATCCGGAAACAGCGCGGAAAAATCCACGCGTGGCAGCAGCATGTCGCTATCGCCGCGCGAGCTGTTCAGGCTGTCACGTAAAACATTCAGCAGAATCCGGGCGGAGGCTTTGTGTGCAGGCGTGTTGAGCGCGGAGATGCAGATCGGCTCCCACAGCAAGCGAATCAATGCGTCATCCTGCCGGTAAGCGCGCAGCAGTTCGAGAGCGCTAGTATCGTGCGGTAGGGCGAAATGGATGCGGCGCATGGCGAGCATGAATCGGGCGGCTACCAATCTTTGAATGAACGACAATCCCTTGGCGCTTAACAATCCGACCAGCAGATGCAGCGGAGCGGGCAGGGCAGGGGCTTTCAGTTCAAAACGGTTGTGCAGGGTCAGTTGCAGCGGCAGACGCAGGAAGTCGCGCTCGATATTTCCGCCGACTTGTTCGATCAGTTGCAGGGTGTGGCGATAGCAACCTAGCAGGATGTGCTGGCCGTTGTCGATCTGGGTATGGTTGTGCTGCATGCCGCGCGCACGACCGCCGAGTTGTTTGGCGCTCTCGAATATCGTGACCGGAATGTCGCGTTGAGCCAGAGTGACCGCCGCCGCCATACCCGAGTAACCACCGCCGATAATGGCAACTGACACATCACTCTTTGCCAGCGGGGAATCGCGCCCCTCCCATGACAAGGGGAGGCTGGGAGGGGTTAGTTTTTCAGCCACGTCTTATAAGCCAGCCACAACTTGCGCAACGGGGTCAGCGAGACGCGCTCTTTCAGCACATGACAGCCGCTGGCGACGATTTCATCGAGCGTGGCGCGGTAGATTGCCGCCATGATGAGGCCGGTGCGCTGGGCTTTGCGGTCTGCGGCAGGCAGTTGTTCGAAGGCCTGTTGGTAAAAGCGTTGCGCGCGTTCGACCTGGAATTGCATCAACTGGTGGAAGCCATCGCTTTCCTTGGCGTTGAGAATATCGCCGGTGTGAACGCCAAATTGAGCCAGTTCGTCCAGCGGCAGGTAGATACGTCCGCGCCGCGCGTCTTCGCCCACATCGCGGATAATGTTGGTGAGCTGGAAAGCGATGCCGAGGTCGTGTGCGTACTTGAGTGTCTTGCGGTCGGTATAGCCGAAAATCTCCGCAGCCAGCAAACCGACCACCGAGGCGACCCGGTAACAATATACTTGCAGCGCCTTGAAGTCAGCATAAGTGTGCTGGGAGAGATCCATCTCCATGCCGTCGATGATTTCCAGCAGATGCTCTTGCGGCAGGTTGAACTGTTTGACCAGTGGCACTAACGCTTGTGCAACCGGGTGTTGCGGTTTGCCGTCATAGATGGCCGCAACTTCGGTACGCCACCAGTTGAGCGTGGTGCGCGCCACGTTCTCGTCAGAGCACTCGTCCACGACATCGTCTACCTCGCGGCAGAAAGCGTATAGCGCGGTGATAGTGCGGCGCTTGTCCGGCGGCAGGAACATGAAGCTGTAGTAGAAGCTGGAACCGCTGGCGGCGGCTTTGTCTTGGCAGTATTGGTCGGGTGTCATATCAATTTTTGGTCAAGCATTAACCCCTCCTAACCTCCCCTTGTCAGGGGAGGAATGTCGGCGCTCCGATTTCTCCTCCCCTGACAAGCCTGTCCTGAGCATGTCGAAGCGGGGGAGGCCGGGAGGGGTTGGATATTTTCAAAAGTTAAACGGCGCACTTTGTATCAGCATGATAACCCAGTCGTGCGGGCGCAGCACCGGGCGTCGCTCAAACATGTCGAAATTGACCGCTCGCAGCTTGCGCAGGATGCGCTTACCCCCCGCGATAATCAGGCGCATCTCCAGCCCGATACGTCCAGAAAGAATGGTGCCGAGCGGAGAGCCGCTTTTCATCATATCGCTTGCGCGATCCACCTGGAACCGCATCAAGTCGCGCCAAGCTTTATCCGGCAACCCTTGTGCAATTTGTGCTTCGCTGACACCGAAGTGTGCCATCTCATCCTGCGGCAGGTAGATGCGCCCGATGGCATAGTCCTTTTTCACGTCCTGCCAGAAATTGATGAGTTGCAACGCGGTGCAAATCGCATCGGCATAAATCAGGTTTTGTGGCGTGGCTTCGTCGTATAAGTGCAGCAGTAGCCTGCCCACCGGATTTGCGGAGCGGCGGCAGTAGTCGAGCAGTTCATCGAAATTTGCATAGCGTTTTTTCACTACGTCCTGCGAAAAGGCATCCAGCAGATCGTGGAAAAGCTGTAGCGGTAAGTGGTGCTCGGCAACGATGCTTGCCACATTGAGAAATAACGGCGTCTGCGGTGTTTCGTGATTGGCAATGCGATTTAGTTCAGCGCGAAACGCGTCGAGTTTCGCCAGACGCTCCTCGTTGGAAAGCTCGCCCTCGTCGGCAAAATCATCGGCCTGGCGCGCGAAGTTATAAATGATTTCTACCGGTCGCCGCAGGTGTTTGGGCAACAAGACTGAGGCGACCGGGAAATTCTCGTAGTGGTCAACGGCCATTTGGGGTTTTTATGGATCAGAGCAGGTCGTTGCGGTGCAGCATGAATACGAACTGATCTCCCGCCGTCACATCCAGCCAGGTAAATGGCAGGTCGGGGTAGACGGCTTCGAGCACGTCGCGGTTGTGGCCAATTTCCACCACCAGCACGCCGTTTTCGGTGAGGTATTGCGCGGCATTTTGCAGGATGGCGCGCGTGGCATCCAGCCCGTCATTCCCGCTGCCCAGAGCCAGTTCCGGTTCGTGCCGGTATTCCGGCGGCAGCGTTGCGACCGACTCGGCATCGACGTAGGGCGGGTTGCTGATAATAAGGTCGTATTGTCTGCCTTTCAGGTTGGCAAACAAGTCGGAAACGATAGCATGCACACGGTCTTGCAGGCCGTAGTCGGTGATGTTTTGTTGTGCCACAGCCAATGCATCAGGAGAGATATCCACCGCATCGACTTCGGCGTAAGGGAACGCATGTGCGGCGATGATGGCGAGGCAGCCGCTGCCGGTACACAGGTCGAGCACGTAACTGATGTTATCTGGCTCGCCTATCCATGGGCTGAATTGTTCGCGTAATAATTCTGAGATAAAAGATCTCGGCACGATGACGCGTTCGTCCACGTAGAAACGAAAGTCGCCCAGCCACGCTTCGTGCGTCAGGTATGCGGCTGGCAGGCGCGTTTCCACACGCTGGTTGAGCAGGGTGAGCAGCGCATTTCTTTCGTGCGGGGTGAGGCGCGCATCCAGAAACGGTTCCAGCGTATCCAGAGGCAAGTGCAGGGTGTGCAGGATGAGGTAAACCGCTTCATCGTAGGCATTGCCCGAACCGTGCCCAAAACTCAGTTGCGCTTCGTTGAATGCGCTTACCGTGAAGCGCAGCCAGTCGCGCAGGGTGTGCAGATCGTTGGCGTCATTGAAATTGTGTAATGCGTTCATGCCTTGTTCACCAAGAGGTTTTCCAGCGTGAGGGTGTAAATTTCCGAGAGCGCATCCAAATCGGCGACGGCTATGCATTCGTCGATTTTATGAATGGTCGCGTTGAGCGGTCCGACTTCGAGCACCTGCGGGCAGATGTCGGCGATAAAACGCCCATCCGAGGTGCCTCCACTGGTGGAGAGCTCGGTTTCAATTCCTGCAACTTGTTTGATGGCAGCAGCTACCGCATCCACCAGATCGCCGCGCGGAGTGAGGTAGGGCTTGCCGGAAAGCTCCCACTTCAAGTCATATTCCAGTTGGTGGCGGTCGAGAATTTCATGCACGCGGGACTGCAGCCCGTCTGTGGTGCTGGCGGTGGAGAAGCGGAAGTTGAACTGAATTTCTACCGTGCCGGGTACCACGTTGGTCGCCCCGGTACCGCCGTGAATGTTGGAGATTTGCCACGAGGTGGGCGGGAAGTATTCGTTGCCGCTGTCCCAAGTGGTTGCGGCCAGTTCGGCGATGGCGGGCGCGGCCATGTGGATGGGATTTTTCACCAAATGCGGATAGGCGATATGGCCCTGCACGCCCTTCACGGTGAGCGTGCCGGAAAGCGAGCCGCGCCGTCCATTCTTGATGGTGTCGCCGGTCTTGGTAACCGCAGTCGGCTCACCCACGATGCAGTAGTCCAGTTTCTCACCGCGTGCTTGCAGTGCCTCCACCACGCGCACCGTACCGTCTATCGCAATGCCTTCCTCATCCGAAGTCAGCAGTAAAGCAATAGAGCCGTGGTGGTCGGGATGAGCGGCAACAAATTTTTCTATGGAAGTGACAAAGGCGGCCAGCGAGCCCTTCATGTCGGATGCACCGCGCCCGTACAGCATGCCATCGCGCACGGTTGGCGTGAACGGGTCACTGTGCCATTTTTCTACCGGGCCGGTTGGCACCACATCGGTATGCCCCGCGAAACAGACCACCGGGCCGCTGTTGCCGCGTCGCGCCCACAGGTTGTCGACATCGCCATGGCGCATCATTTCTAGTTTGAACCCGAGCGGTTCCAGACGTGCGGCTATGAGCGGCAGGCAACCCTCATCCTGCGGCGTGAGTGAACGGCGGGCGATGAGTTGTTGGGCGAGTTCTAAGGTTTGGCTCATAGTGTGTGACTTACAAATCCAGTTTTTCATAGTCTGCTTCGCTGAAGCCGGTCGCCAGCACCTTGCCCTTGCGTTCCAGCACGGGTCGCTTGATGACGTTGGGCTTTTCCAGCATTAGCGCTAAGGCCGAGGCGTCGTCTGTGATCGAAGCCTTGACCGTATCGGGTAGCTGTCCCCAAGTCGGCCCGGTCTTCTTGAGCAATTTTTGCCAGCCGATCTGTTTGAGCCAGCCGGACAGCATGGCTCGGGTGACGCCATGTTTCTTGAAGTCATGGAACTCGTAGGCTACGCCATGTGCTTCTAGCCATGTGCGTGCTTTCTTTACCGTGTCGCAGTTCGGGATTCCGTACAATTTCATGGGTGTGGATTGGTCGCGTCAATGTTGAGCGTGATTCCGTCAAAATTGGCAGGGCCGGACTGAGCTGACGCTTTCAATTCTTCAGGGGTGTAAGCCTTCATTTTTGCGGTTTGGGAGAAGTCGACCAAGGTTGCCAGATTGCTGGCTGAGTCGGCGTTGCGCATGGCTTCTTCGCGGGTGATTTGTCCGCTCTTGAACAGTTTATACAGCGCCTGCTCAAAGGTTTGCGAACCTGCCGCAACGCTCTGGCTGATCGCGTCACGGATTTTATCGATTTCGTCGTTCTTGATCAGGTCGGCGATGAGAGAAGTGTTGAGCAGTATTTCCACTGCGGGGATCAATTTGCCATCCGTGCTGCGTATCAAACGTTGCGAAATGACCGCGCGCAAACACATGGCCAAATCGGAAAGCACAGATTGCCGCGCGTCATAAGGGAAGAAGTTAACAATGCGGTTCAGTGCATGGTAGCTATTATTGGCGTGCAAGGTGGATAGGCAAAGGTGGCCGGTTTGGGCGAATACCAGTGCGTGCTTGAGCGTATCGCGGTCGCGGATTTCACCTATCATCAGCACATCCGGTGCTTCGCGCATGGCGCTGATCAGCGCATGTTCATAGGAGATGGTATCGGAACCGATTTCCCGCTGGTTCACGATGCATTTTTCGTGGGTGTACAAATACTCGATGGGGTCTTCAATGGTCAGGATATGACCACTGGTGGTGGTATTGCGGTGCGCGATCATCGACGCCAGAGTGGTGGATTTGCCCGAACCGGTTGCGCCTACCATCAATACCAGACCGCGCTTTTCCATGATAAGGTTCTTCAGCACGGGGGGCAGATTCAATTCTTCCACGTTCAGAATTTTGCCTCTGACGTAACGGATGACGATGGCGATGTCACCGCGCTGACGGAAGATATTGACGCGGAAGCTGCCAACTCCATTAGTGCGATGGGAGAAGTTTAACTCCATGTTCGTTTCAAACTCGGCGATCTGCTCCGGTGTCATCATTTCATACGCTATGCGCTTGATGGTTACCGCATCCAGAGTCTGCGCGTTGACCGGCATGGCCACGCCATCAATCTTGATGTTGATGGGCGCACCTACGGAGAGAAATAGATCGGACGCCTGCTTGTCGGCGGCGAGCTGTAGCAGCGGCGTAATGATCATGTGGTTTCCTTTTGGCGAGGGCGTGTTGCCATACGCCCTTTCAGTATTAGATGCCTCTTAACAACTCATTAATCCCAACTTTTCCGCGCGTTTTTTCATCCACCTTCTTTACGATCACCGCGCAGTACAAACTATAGCTGCCGTCTTTGGAAGGCAGGTTGCCGCTGACCACGACAGATCCCGCCGGGACTCGTCCATAGCTCACTTCGCCGGTTTCGCGGTCATAAATTTTGGTGCTCTGGCCGATGAACACGCCCATCGAGATGACTGATCCTTCTTCCACGATCACCCCTTCGACAATTTCCGAGCGCGCGCCAATAAAGCAGTTGTCTTCGATAATGGTGGGATTGGCCTGTACCGGTTCCAGCACGCCGCCGATGCCGACGCCGCCGCTCAAATGCACGTTCTTGCCGATCTGCGCGCAGGAACCCACCGTGGCCCAAGTATCCACCATGGCCCCCTCATCCACATAAGCGCCTATATTGACGTAAGAGGGCATCAACACCACGTTTTTTGCGATGAATGCACCTTTGCGTGCGGCGGCGGGCGGCACGACGCGGAAGCCGCCGTCACGGAATTCCTTGGAGTTGTAGTCGGCAAATTTGGACTGCACCTTGTCGTAATAATTGGTATAGCCGCCCTTGACGAAAGTATTATCTTCCATGCGGAACGACAGAAGCACGGCTTTCTTGAGCCATTGATGGGTAATCCACTGTCCGTCGATTTTTTCCGCCACGCGCAGCTTCCCCTTGTCGAGAAGATCAATCACCGTGGTGACGGCTTCTTTCAGCTTTGCATCCACGGTGCGCGGCGTAATGTCGGCGCGGCGTTCAAAGGCGGGATCGATGATTTGTTGCAGTTGTTCCATGACGTTTCCTTGTTGATTAGATAGCTAGTAGCTTGTGGCGAGTAGCCTGTAGCGTAACCGGATCAGCTACCCGCTACAAGCCACCAGCTACAAGCTGTTTAATTCTTTGCGCGGCCTCCACGGTTTCGCCCAAGGCTGCCACTAGCGCGATACGCACAAAATTCTCGCCGGGATTCACGCCACGCGCTTCGCGCGCGAGGAAGCTGCCCGGCAGCACACTCACATTATAGTCGCGATACAGGTGTTGCGCGAAGACGGTGTCGCTTACCGGCACGGGTAGCCATAAATAAAAGCTGGCATCCGGCAGGCTGACCGGCAGCTCCGGCTTGAGGATTTCGACTACGCGGGAAAACTTTTCCGCATACAGACGGCGGTTTTCGGTGACGTGGGCTTCATCCTGCCACGCAGCGGCGCTGGCGGCCTGAACTGCCGGGTTCATGGCACAGCCGTGGTAGGTGCGGTACAGCGCAAATTTCTCCAGCACTCCGGCATCTCCCGCCACGAAGCCTGAACGCATGCCCGGCACGTTGGAACGTTTTGACAAGCTGGAGAACACCACCAGATTTTTGTAATCGTCGCGTCCCAACTGTTGGGCGGCTTGCAATGCACCGAGTGGCGGGGTGTCAAAATAAATTTCTGAATAGCACTCGTCGGAAGCAATGACGAAGCCGTAGCGGTCGGACATTTCGAACAGAGCTTTCCATTCCTCCAGCGGCATCACATGGCCGTTTGGATTGCCCGGTGAGCAGACATAGATGAGCTGGGTACGTTGCCAAGCCTCTTCCGGCAATTGCGCAAAATTCAACTCGAAATTGTCTAGTTGCAGCGTGTTGAGGAAATGCGGTGTCGCTCCGGCCAACAACGCCGCCCCTTCATAAATTTGGTAGAACGGGTTAGGGCAGACCACGACAGGAGCGCTTCGCGTGCGGTCGATCACCGACTGGGCAAAGGCGAACAGCGCCTCGCGGCTGCCATTGACAGGCAGCACCTGGGTCTTTGCATCCGGTGCAGGAATGCCATAGCGGCGTTGCAGCCAACTGGAAATGCTGCCGCGCAACGCATCGCTGCCTGCGGTGGTAGGATAATTAGCCAGACCGCCGAGATTGGCGACGAGCGTGTCCTTGATGAATTGCGGCGTGGCGTGTTTAGGCTCGCCGATATGCAGGCTGATCGCGCGGCAGGCTGGATTCGGCGTCACTTCCCCAAACAGCGCGGCGAGTTTCTGGAACGGGTAGGGTTGTAAACGGGCTAAGTCTGGATTCATTTTTTATTAGTTGCGGTAATACATGTGAAACGAATTATAAAGGCTCATTACAAATAAAACCTATGCGGCGTTGCAATTTTTTGTGCGCGCTGCGTTGCGTCATGCAATAGATTGAAACGGATGCGATGCCTGCCAAACTATTGGAAGGGCGCGTCGAGCATTATTTGAAGGGATAATTAGCGACGGCAGTTATGGTGCGTCATGCAAACATATTCGTTGAGCCGCAGTCGCTAAACGCAGAGACTACGAGTAGATCAGCCCATGGCGTATTGCCTTGACGACTACCTGATGTCGGGACGAAACTCTAAATTTTCTGCGCAACCCGGCGAAATGGAAATTGATTGTCGCAATAGAGCAGTTCAATATCTGTGCGATATCTCCGGAACTTTTTCCTTTTGCGCACCACCTGAGGCATTCAAGTTCACTGCGCGTGAGCGGAGAGATTAATTCCGTTGAATCTGAAGGCCTCATAAAACGGCGCGAGGTTTCAAAGATGAAATCGCGAAAGTATGAAAGCTCGGGAAGCATATTGTTTGCTTCACGTTGAAAGCTTTTTCCGGGTTTCGTGTCCGTCACAAAACACAGGATGCCCATTTCGCCATGGGTGCCATGAATAGGCAACGTGACCCCGGATCTAAGTCCGTAACTGCACGCTTCCTCATACATCGCTTTTTGTCTTTTAGAATAAAATATATTGGGTGACCATAACTGTGGTATCGATTTGTATGTGCAATGAGTCACTGCAGGGTCGATATACCACAGCTTCTGTGCGTCATACCTATTACGCCATGCGCTAGAATAGTTGCTATGGAGAAAGGCTAACTCCGGTTCCAGCGGGGTATTTTGATCCGGAAAAATTGCCAATATCGTTTGTTCATAGCCGAGATCGTTTGCCAGCTTGAAAATCAGGTTACGCCAATCTGTAACCGAATTGCAGTGAATCAGGTCGGCAAAGTGTTCGGTGGTTGTGATATGCATGACTCTCCCCTTTATGCACAAGCTAGTACTTATATAGGTTCGTAACTCCCGCTAATAGGATACTATCCTAAACTCCCGGAATTGTGCCAGTGTAATTTGTGGTGTCTTATCGGTATCAGACAGCAACAGTGCTGTGCCCTTTATTCCTTCCACAATAACATTAACGTCGGATGTAAGTCCGGGCGGTTTTGCAGGTCAATCAATTTGTTGTTGGGGATGACAGGAACAAACAGGATGGTAATTTCATTAGGATTCGCCAAGGTTGAATTATTTTTAAAGGCACCATTCGAGTTTTTGTTGCTTTCATCAACGGGATGGTTGGAATGGGGGACTTGTTGCATCAAGTGGTCAAGCATCATGTTTTCGGGCAAGAAATCAGCGCTATCACTTTCCAGGGCAATAGCTTTGAAACGCTGGGACTCTCTGGCCTGATTCAAATACCACTCCTCATTTTTAACAGGCCCGGTTATTTTTTTACGATGCGCGTGATGTTTATGGTGGTTTGCCGGTTTTTCTTGGGGCGCACTGATCGCTAGGCTGCTTGAGCCCAAAAGAATTAAAGCCAAAATAGTCGTAATCTTTAACATCTCTTATGCCTCGCAAATATTATTTTGTTCACTCCTTGCTAATATCCCGTTCTGTCGGGCGCTGGTGAACGTTGATAGCAGGAATACGGTATACCAGCCAGATTGCCAGAACCATCAGCACCGCGACAAGCCACTGGCTGTCGTGTATGGCATCGACCAAAGTGTTCCTTGCCCCGGTCAGAAAAATGACCGCATCCTGTCCGGTCAGTGCCACGACCCCAGCAAATTTCTCAGCCAGAGCATGATTGACTAATATCTGGGGATCGTCCAGCCAGGATTTCCACTGGCTAACGTGATTGGTCTCCACCATGTCGTTGACTCCAGAAACGTACAGATGCGAAATGAGTGCTCCTATCAGCGCAGTCCCCAGCATACTGCCGACCATGCGCATGGACTGAAGCATGGCGGTAACCACTCCCAATTGAGTCCGTTCCGTGCTGGCCTGTGCCAATAAGGTCAGGTTGGGCAACAGCAGGCCGAGGCCCAAGCCGCCGAGCATCATGGCGACGGCAATCATTGCGTGTGGTGTGGTCGGGGTAGTTTGCGTCAGGGCCAAGGCGGCTATCCAGAATAAGGCGAGGCCAACATACAGAATCACGTTCGGCGACTGCAATCGCGTCATGATGCGGCCATTTACAATACTGCCTACGGTGATGAAAACCGCCAGCGGTGTGACCAGTAAGCCAGCCTGGTTTGGCGATAGCCCAAAGCCGCCCTGAAACATGAGCGGCGCGTAGTACATGATCGCAAACATGCAAAAGCCCATCATGATCGATAGTGCGAATAACGGGCCGAGAATGCGGTGCGTGAACATGCTCAAAGGCAGCACAGGGTTTTCGCAACGGCGCTCCCACCAGATTAATGTGGCGCAAGAAATCGCCCCGACCGAACCCAAAGCGATCAACAGCAGCGGCGGTTTATGTTGCGGCAGCCATTCCACCAGCAGTTGCAGGCAGGCCAGCGTCACGGCCACCAGCAGCGAACCAAACCAATCCATGCGCGAAGGCGGTTGTTCCGAGTGGCGAATTCCGGGCAAGAAAAACCAGACGAACCCCAAACTGAGCATTCCCACCGGCAGGTTGACGAAAAACACCCAGCGCCAACCCCAATATTCGGTTAAATAGCCTCCCAACGAGGGGCCAACGGCGTTGGCGAGGCCGAAAGCGCTACTGAATAAAACCTGCCAGCGCAAGCGCTCGCGCGAGTCCGGAAACAGGTCGGGAACGCAGGCAAACGAAGTGGCCACCAGCATACCGCCGCCGATCCCTTGCAATGCCCGCGCCAAGACGAGTTGCAGCATGCTTTGCGCCATGCCGCACAACATGGATGCGAGAGTGAACAGGATGATGGCGGCGATTACGAATGGCTTGCGTCCGTGTTCGTCGCCCAACTTGCCGAAAATGGGGACAGTTATAACCGAAGTAAGAAGGTAGGAGGTCCCCACCCATGCGTATAGGTCAAAGCCATTGAGCTCGGCCACCACAGTCGGCAGCGCCGTGCCGATTACCGTCTGGTCGAGTGCTACCATAACGAGCACGAAACAAAGCCCCAGCATTGCCAGCAGCGTTTGCCGAAAATCTCGTTGCGATGCGATGCTTCCCTCTGCTTTCAATTTCGACACCAAGATGAGGCAATTCTAATACTTGACTAAATTACTATACATTGTATAATTAAAATGTAATTTGCGGAGCGGTTCACACACAGTTGCAATGACTACAGCAGTCTCCGTAGTTGTTTCAAATTATCTACCGGAGGATGACATCATGAACTCCCATATTTCGGAAAGCATTGCCAATGAAAAAAACATGGATATGTTGCACAGTATCGAGTTTTTCGCAGCAATGGTCGTCGTTATTAGCATGGTAGCTCTTGCTTTTTTTGCTGCGGTTTAACTGGCATGTGTAAACTGATTTTGCAAGAAGGGTTAGTATCCGTTCAATTAAGGGTACAACCGCGAAAATGATTTTCTGTAAAATCGCAATCAATCCCTTATTATTCTGAGCCTGCAAATTTCAGGCTGGCATAATCACTCCTTGTCCGGCAATTCGAATATAACCTCTGCACCACCTTCCGGTAAGTTTTCGATCCATATTCTGCCATGCCGACTTTCGACAATGCGGCGGGCAATGGCTAAGCCGATGCCGGTACCTCCCTCGCCGTTTTTTACACTCAGGCGTTCGAATATTTCAAACACGCGTTCCAGGTACTCCGCCGGAATACCGCACCCGTTATCACAAATGCAAAAACGGCTCAAGCCTTCACAGCGCTCACCGGAGATGCGGATAGTTGACGCTGTATTCGGATCTGCAGATTGTCCGTGGCGCAAAGCATTGTCCAGCAGCACCGAGAACAAATCCGTCAATCGCGGGCGATCCAGCATCGCCATCGGCAACAATCCAATATCGAGGGTTATCTGCTGTGTCGATAACTGTGGAGCAAGGCGCTGCTGCAATGTACTCAATATCGCACCGGTATCTTGCATTGCAACCTCGCCGCGAGGGCTTCCCGCAGCAAGGTAGAGTTGAACATCGCGCACCATGGTTCGCAAGCGAGCCGCATCTTGTTCGATGTAACCAAGCGAAGAGCGCAACTCCTCATCTTGACTCAACTCCGGGATGGTAGAAACCCGCGCCCTTAATTGCTGCGCGTAGCTGGTCAGCCGTCGGGTCGGTTCCATCAGATGATGGGCAGACACATCGGCGAAACGGGTGAGGTCCGCGTTTGCGCGTTCCAAGGCCTTACTGCGCAATTTCAAATCCACTTCAGAATTTCTTTGTTCGGTGACATCGGAATAGAGATACAGGTAACTCCCCAACTTGCCCTCGTTGTTGAAGATCGGCGAGACAGTTATTTGTTCCCAATATAACCTTCCGCTTTTGTGATGGTTACGTAATATGCCGCTCCATGGTTTGCCTGCCAATAGTTGCGCTTGAATAATTCTGTAATCCGATTCGGTGATTTCGTCTGAAATAATTTCTCGCGGTGTCATGCTCTTGGCATTGGCATAACCGAAATCATATCCCGTGATCTTGGTATAAGCCGGATTCGTATACTCCACCGTGCCTTGGGGGGCCGTTATCAATACACCTGTGGGATTTTGCTCGATCGCCTGGGCCAGGCGGTTGATCTCTGATTCGAGCAAATGCCGGTCCGTAATATCGGTTGCTATGCCATCCCATAAGACTTTGCCATCGATTGTTCTGCGCGGGCGGGATTTCACCTGCAACCATCGCCATTCTCCATCGGTTCTGAGCATGTGCAGCGCCATTGAAAAATCGCTCAGATCGCGTTGGCTTTCGGCTTGCGCTGCCGAATAAACCTCGCGCTGTTCGGGATCGATCTGCCCCAACAACATCATTGCGTCTTGCATGGCAATTTCGACCTTGACGCCATTCAAGCGCTCGACACCGGAACTGATGTAAAGAAATTTGGGCTTCTCGTCTTCCAAAGTGTATTGATACAGGAAGCTATCCGGCAGGCTATCGCTCAAACTCCGCAGTTGCATCTCCCTCTCATGCAACTCCGCCCCCGCTTTCTTCAGCTCTTCATTTGCTGACTGCAATTGATGGGAGCTTGGCAAACTTACCAATACAGGCAAAAGCTTCCAAAGCAGTGCTGCTGCCACGACGGAAACCAGCGCAGTCAATATATCCATCGCCGCTTCGAAGTAATAAACCGGATACCAGAGTTCGATCACATGCAGTAAATGCGTGATACCGCAAGTCACGATGAAGCCGGCAAACAGCCAGTGCAGATGTCTAAAGTCAATGTCATTTCTCTGCCGGATGAATTTCAGAATAACCAGCGGAATGGTGAAGTACGCCAGCGCGATCAAGATATTTCCGATGACCAGTGCCGCGATCAATCCGGGCTGCCATGAGAGGCAATAGCCGTGTGGCATGAGTGTTATGGGTGGCAAGCCGTCTATCATTTTAAAATCCTTTAGGGAACCTCTATTCGTTTTCCTGCTTGTGCAATTTACGCTCCACAACCTGACACAACACCTCTTCCAAATGGCCCAGCCCTACATCCAACCAGCGTAGCGGCAACCCGATCTTGACAGCCACTTGTTCAGCTTCCAGCTCGAAATTTTCGGAGCATGGTGTGCGCAGGCAAAGCAGGTATCTGCTGGAAAGTTGAAATATCTCGCGGGCTACCTCCGGCTTGCCGCCAAAAGTATTGCCAATGGCATCGTCCCAGCGCAAAGCCCAATCTTCAAGCAGGAAGAATGCGCCTTTGGTTAGTTCCTCCATGAACTTCTCGCGTCCCAACAACATTTCCACGCAATTCTGCCCTTCGGTGCGGAAGGTGTGTGCGGTCTCCAGTATTTTTTCCATGCGCGGATGGCAGCAGCCGTAAAACACCACAATATCTCGCCCGTTGTTGCGCAATATCCCGGTTTGCAAATCGTGCGCCAGTTTTTCATAATTGACGTGCAACGCAGAATCCAGAAATTCGGTATCCAACGGCCATTGGTTTTTATCGATGAGAAATTTGATCTCTTTCTGCAAAATTCCGCAGCCCAATAGAAGGATATTTTTACTCGGCCCGACCATATTCCTTGGCAGCATCAATCATAGTTTTAATGTTTTTTTCTGGGATTCCGTAAGGCATTACCACCGTCCCAAAGAACAGTTTATACCCCACACTCAGGCCGCTCTGCACGATACGTTTCACTTCTGCACGAATCTCATCCGGGGTCCAGTCAAGCAGCTTGATGTCGTTGATCACTCCGGCGCACAGGGCGCGATTGTTAATTATCCGCATGGATTCGCCGATATCTTCCATGGGGCCGGGATAATAAGTGGTGATGCCCACTTCGCGGATGACTTCGTCGGCCACCGTATTAAGCCTCGCACCGCCCACGTAATAAACCACGCCAGTCAAACCGCCCGGCTCAAGATCGCGTTTCATCCACTTGATTGAAAGCTCTTTGAACAACTTCATCGGAATGATGTCGGTCGAACCATAAGGATCGGCGTACACCAGCACATCCGCTCCCGCCTTGCGGTAAGCCTCGATCTCCTTGCGGATAAAATCGGAGCATTTTTCCAGCAACATATCGCGTACCGCCGGATCGCCGATCATCAATAATTCCATCCATTTCTCCATGCTCATCAGCAAGGCGGGGAGCGACATGGATGCAGTGATGTACGCACAAATAGGAACTTTGCCACCGACTTCACGTTTTAATATCGCCAGACATTTCGCGGTCTCGGCAAAAGCGGGATGGAGGCTGATGTCATCCGGTACTTGCAGCTTGGCTATATCGTCGTAAGACTGGATGATGTAGTCTTCGACATTGGGTGGGCCGTCTTTGGCGTAGCGAATTTTTTCGCAGCCGAACAGTTCCGCTTCCTTGCCCACGTAGAATAGGCTCCAGACATTGTCATGGCCGAACTTCTTCAGCATCCTGAGTTGTGCCTCGGCGACGTTCTCGCCCTTGGAAAAATATTCCTCGATGGACATACCCAACTCGCGCGCGCCCTGATCGAGCAAATTACAGAATACCGGGATGTGGTCGAGTATTTTGCCATTGGCTGCTGCTATCAATCTGTCCCAACTGGTAATGGCCTTGACTTCCGTAATGCAATCCATAATTACCTTCGACGCCGAAACGCCGTTTTCGGCCCAGGCATCCGCCTGCACCACTTTATATAACTCCGGGTCGTACCGGTAAGGTGCGCCGCCCACCACCAGCTTGATCTTTCTTTCCAAACCGCGCTCCCGGAGTATCCTGCGCACCTTGAGCGCGCCGTTTTCCCCGCGAGCGGTATGCACCATCATTGCGGAAATACCGATGACTTGAGCACCCTGAGCTACCGCTTCATCCACAAATCTTTCCGCCGGAACGTTCACGCCGAGATCGGTCACTTCGATCATTTGGGCTTTAAGGCAACCAATGACAATGCGCTTGCCGAGTGTATGCAGATCGCCTGCCGCCGTGCCGATAACCACTTTACCGAAGACTTCGGGAGGCGTTTTGAAATGGACAAGCATTTTTTCGGTAACGTCCGCCGCAATCTGCGAAGTCATGAAGTGTTGCGCGAGATTGGTATCGAAGCCTTCGCTCAAAGCCTTAACCATCATATCCATGCCGGGAATGACTACTTTGAACACGATGTCCTCGGGAGTAACGCCTTGCGCAACCGCATCTGCAACAACTTGCAGCGCCCGCGCCCGATCCGTATCCAACACAGCCTCGTTGTAGTTTTTGATAACGTCATCCAGCATGTCGGAGCTCCTTTGAGGTACCGCTTGCTCCCCTCTCCCGCTGACGGGGGAGGGGAGCTTGTTGCATTTTATTCCTGCATGGATTGCAGATAAAGGTTTTCCACGAAAAGAGATTCGAAATCGATATCCTCGGCCATGTTGTAAACCTTGCTTACCGCCAACAATGCACCCAATGCATTATTGCCCTCAGCCGAGAGCAACAATGCCTCACACCCCGCCAATGCAGCATTACCCTCCAGATGCACCGCCGGGATTGGCACCGGCGGCAACAAGCCGATCTGCTGTGCGTTGCCGACATCAAGCAATCGCCCGAAGGCACCGCAAGCATAAACCTGTTGCAACTGCCCTAACGACAAACCGGCTTGCTGACAGAGCCAACGGACTCCTCCGCCTATTGCAGCTTTGGCACGTTGCAGCACGTCAATGTCGCTACCCTTTAACACGATATGGCGCGCTCCTTCATGCAACACAAACCCTTTGCTGTCCGGGTTTGCAAATCTGCCTACCTTGTCCAACTTCCCCGTGCGCCGTAGCCATGCCACCGCATCCACCAGACCGGAACCACACACACCTTTGGGCTCCATGTTGCCCAACACACGAATGCTAAATGCATATTCGTTTTTCTGATCCAGCCGATAGATTGCCCCCTCTTCGCCCGGCATGCCGCAACTGATCCCACAACCTTCAAAGGCGGGGCCGCCTGCAGTAGAGGTTACATGCAGAATGCGCCCATCCCATAGGGCTATTTCAGAATTAGTTCCGAAATCGATCAATAAAGAGCCAGCAGGCTGCCCGGTCAAACGTGTTGCAATTACTCCTGCCAATAAGTCCGAGCCGATGAAGCCCCCCAGAGGAGTAATAAAACGGATGCTGGCATCCCGGCCAAGGCCCCATGCTTCGCGCAGGTGGGCGGTGTCTTGTGGCTGACAATCCAGGCAACGTGTCCAATTCTCCGGTTCCAGCAACTGTGTGTAATTCTTGCCTGCGAGCAGGCTCATCATCGCCGTGTTGCCGACGATGAGCACCTCGCCTACTTCACTTAATTCCAGCGGGGTCTGCAATGCAATATCGTTTAATGCTCCGGCAACAACTCTCTCCACAAGGCGGCCAAGCTCCCGTGCAATCTCAATGGATCGGCTGGCTTCCATTAGCCGCATCAGCACGTCCGCACCATAGCTCCCTTGTGGATTCAGGCCGGATCGCCCCGCAATACGTTTACCTTTGCATACATCCCATAACGTCAGTCGTATGTGTGTCGTTCCGAGATCGATCGAGATACCATACTGCAACGTTGATTTGCGCGGGGTAAATGGCAATGCCAATTCACCGTATTCGTCATCATGCAATGACCTCCATGCCATTTGCGCATCAGGTTGCGCTATTGATACATGCAAATCCATACGGGGGGTCAATTGACAGGCCAGTCGCAGCCCTATACCCAACTGTTCGCCGGAAAGTCTTAGCCGCTCGCCGGAAGTGAAGGGGATGGCGTTGCTTTCTTCCACATACACCTGGCATTGCCCGCAAGCGGCATTCCCACCGCAAGCAGAGCGTAATTCAAAGCCCTCTGAAATAAGAATTTCGCGCAAAGTCGCGCCGCTTTGAAAAGACAGCCGAGATTCCCCCTGAGGAGCCAAAACGGTGATCGTGTGCCGGGAAGAAGCGGAAGCCATGTTGAGACTTTCCAAAAAAGAGAAATTCAACAGCGTGTTTAACCCAAATAATCCATAGGGTGTTATGCCCGCACAACCGACATCAATTTTTCAGCGGCAGCCGGGCCAGCACGAACCAGTAGTTGTCTATCTGGCGGATGGCCTCGATAAATTGCTCCATATCGACCGGTTTGGTGACATAGCCCGCCGCGCCCAGCTTGTAGGAAGCAACCACGTCACGCTCCACATCAGAGGTGGTTAGCACCACCACCGGAATAATCGACAGTTCCGGATCTTTCTTAACTTCGGCAAGAAACTCTCTACCGTTCATGCGCGGCATATTAAGGTCGAGCAAAATCAAATCCGGTTTTGGCGCATCCTTATAGCGCTCTCCTTGACGACGCAGAAAAGCTAAAGCATCCACACCATCCATTTCATGATGTAAGGTACAAAAAACCTTATTCATCTTAAGTGCGGAACGAACAAGATTTGCATCCGCTGGCTCATCTTCCACCAGTAGAATTTCAAAAGGATTAATATTTGATACCAACATATTTTCTCTCCTCCATGCGGTTCGTGCTCCATATCGGGTCGGCACTGTCCCTGATTACGGGAACCTTATATTATTGAGTCGCTAACATAAACTCATGTTTTTCGCGATGACCATTCCCGTTCAGGCTCGGGAGATATCAATTTTAACTCGAAAATAAACTTGCTGCCCTTGCCTTCTCCTTCTGACTCTACCCATACGCGGCCATCGTGATGTTCAACAATACGTTTGCACAATGCCAATCCCATACCCGTGCCTTCAAATCGGCTGCGTGATTGCAAGCGGCTGAAGAACTGGAACAGACGGTCAATCTGCTTCGGATTAATACCGACGCCGTGGTCGCGGACGCTTACACGCCATGTGTCGTTATGAACTGAAGAATCCACTTCGACAAGCGCTGATTGCCCCTCCTCGCGAAACTTGATGGCATTGCCGATCAGGTTCTGGAACAGGCGGATCAGTTCGTCGCGGCTGGCGAAAACTTGCGGCCAATCGCCGCTCAACCTTATCTCCGCTTTGGTTTCGCCAATAAGCGGAGCCAAAAAACCGAGTGCTTCATCAAGAGAAGCGCGGCTCGCTATCCATTGCTTCGATTCTGTTTTGCGGCCGACGCGGGAATAATCGAGCAGTGAAACGATCATCGAATCCATCCTGAGCGCGCCATCCAGCGCGAAACCGAGATTCTCGCGTTCGTTCTCATCCAGCTTGTCCTTCAGGCTGCGTTGCAACAACTGCAAATGCCCGCTGACGGCACGCAAGGGTTGTCGCATATCATGCGAAACACTATACGCAAAGCTGGCAAGATCGGCATTGGAGCGTTGCAAGGCGTCTTCCGCCTTCTTGCGCTCGGTGATGTCATACACGATGGAAAACAACAGCTCTCTTCCACTGTCATCGACCGGTGAAGAATAAACCTCCACGGTACGAATTTCACCGTTCGCAAGGCGATGCGGAAATACAAAATGGTTGCGTTTTTCTTCCAGCGCCAGTTGCCACTCGGCGTGTATTTCCTCCTCGGGAAGCGTGTTGATTTGATCTATCCGCATGCTGCGCAGCCCATCCTCGGAATAGCCGTAAAAATTGGCGGCAGCCATGTTGGCATCGACAATCTTTCCGTCATGCGGATCTATCAACATCATGATCGAAGAATGTTTGTGAAACATGTTGCGAAAGCGCTGTTCACTTTCACGCAAGGCGATTTCCGCCCGCTTGAATTCGGTAATGTTGCGGCTGATTCCGAACACTCCGACCACGGTTTTCCCATCGTCTGCGAATACCGGCCATTTATTGGTGCTGACCCAACCTTCTTTGCCCTGATCGTCGTAATAGGGATCAACACGGTTCAGGATGGGCATTCCATCACGAAATATCGGCAACTCTTCCTCGTAATAGATACGTGCGGTTTCTTCCGGGAAGATTTCAAGGTCATGCTTGCCTATCATTTCGCGCCAACTGCGATGTCCTGTAATGTCAGCCATAGCTTGGCTACAAAAGCGGATACGGCTGTCCTTGTCCTTGAAGTAGATAAAATCGGTGGTGCTTTCCAGCAAGGTCAGGAAATCACGGTTAAGTTCCTGCAATTCCGCCACGGCAAGGCCTCGACGTTTCTCTCCCCTGTAGATAAGGACAACTGCCGAAAAGGTGACCAGAATGAATAGTGTCACCAGCACGATCGCCTTGAAGGAGAAATTACGCCATTCGTCGAGATAGTCGTCCTCGGCGATACCGGCAAAAACTAACAGCGGCATGTCACCAACCTGATGGAAACCATACAGACGCTGAATTCCGTCCACGGGCGACTTGGTGTGATAGACAGCTTGCTTTATTCCTTTATCGATATACGTTTTGGCATAAAGATTGGCCACCTTACCGATTTCTGTTTCGCTCGACGGATAGCGGGCAGCAAGACGCAGATCCTTGTCGTAGAGCGCTACCAAGCCATGCGGCCCCAGATTGAGGGTGCGGTAGAATTGCTGGAAGTACTCAATGTTCAACACCACGAGCACAACGCCGGCAAAGCCGCCATCCTCAAAACTGAGCCGCCGGCTAAGAATAATTGTCCACTTACCGGTGCTGCGCGAGACAAGCGGTTGAGAAATCACCAGCCCGGCCCCAGGATCATCCCTTTGGCGCTTGAAATAATCGCGGTCGGCAACATTGGTATTGGGAAGCGGTTCCATCGAGCTATATATTGTAGTCCCCATGGTGTTGACAATATGGATGGCTGCTACTTCCGGCACGCTACCAACCTGTGCTTTAAGCAAAACATGGAGTTCGCGCTTACCTGAATCTTTCACATTACCGGCAAGCCGCATATCGTCGGGACGCACTTTTCTTTGCGCTTCGAGCAACAGCAAATCAACTTTCTGCACGGTTGACAATGCATGCTGTTCCAGCAACTGGGTGATATTTTTTACCTCTGTCTCGGCATGCTGATTGGCATTCTGGTAAGCGCTGAAGAGACTCAACGCCAACAGAGAAACGACACCCGCCAACCCGGCAAGGCTGACAAGTATCGTCCGGCTGAAGGAAGAGAACACTTTCATTTCGTCTTGCCCGTTTCTTGCAGGCGTGCCAGCCAGCTCTCGACGGGCTCCGGGCGTCCAAACAGATACCCCTGATGGATGACCGGGCCGCGCGCGTTGAGAAAATCGGCCTGTGCTTGCATCTCAACCCCTTCTGCCACAACCTGAAAATGCAGATGCATGGCAATCGACAAGATGGTTTCGACCAGCGCAGCGTCGTTAGGGTCGGTGGTGGAGTCCTGAATAAAACTCTTGTCTATTTTCAGTTCATGGATAGGCAAGCGCTTGATATAGGCAAGGCTTGAGTAACCTGTGCCGAAGTCGTCAATGGAAAAGTGAATACCCAGCGTCGAAAGCGTGGTCATCTTTGCAATCACATCACCGATGTCGCCGATCACGATTCCTTCTGTGACTTCCAGTACCAGATGGCAGGGGTCGGCACCACTCACGCGCAGTTGACGTTTTATTTCGTCAACGAAATCCGGCTGCTGGAAATGGCGCGGGCTGATGTTGACGGACAGCCGCAGCGAGCGGCCTTCCGCATCAAGCCGGGCAAGCAGACGGCAAATGGAAGCCAGCATCCAGCGATCCAGCGCAACGATCAGATCGGACGATTCGGCCAGCGGAATAAACAAACCGGGCGGGATCAGTCCGCGAGTGGGATGCTGCCACCGCACCAGCGCCTCCGCGCCCACTTGCACGCCATCTTCATTAACCTGGGGTTGCAGATAGAGGCGCAATTGGTTTTCCGCAATCGCCGTGCGCAATTCGGCTTCCAGTTGGAAACGTTCCTTGACCATTTCCCCCATTGCCGTCTCGAAAAACATGGTGCGGGCGCGGCCTTCCACTTTAGCTTTGGCCATTGCCATATCAGCTTGCCGCAACACTTCCGGGGCAGTTGCGTGTAGAGATTCCGGCAGCACGGCAATGCCGATACTTGCATCGATATGGATGAGTTCGCCATCCATGTTGATGGCTTCGCGCAGTGTCGCGCGCAACTTTTCTGCCACTGCCAGCGCGTTGCGCCCGACCGATTCACGCGTTCCCCGCAGCTTGGGCAATAACACGCCGAATTCATCTGAATCAAGACGCGCCAGCAAATCGTCCGTATGCAATATCTGGGCGAAACGCTCTGCCACCGCCCGCAGCAACGCATCGCCGATGGCAAGGCCGCGCGCCTCGTTAATTTCCTTGAAACGGTCGAGATCAATCAATAAGGTGGCGGCAAAACTTCCATCCCGCATGGTGCTCACCAACTCCTTCTCCACCTGGCGCAGGAATAATGCGCGATTTGCCAAACCGGTAAGCGGGTCGCGCCAGGCCAGTTGTTCGACCCTGTCCTGCGCGCGCTTGATTTCGCTCATATCGGAAAACAGGGCTACATAGCGAATTATCTTGCCATCCTCGTCTTTAATAGTTGTAATCGACTCCCACTGGGCATATTCCTCGCCGTTCTTGCGCCGGTTCCAGACCTCGCCGCTCCACTCTCCCTTACTCGTAAGCTCCTGCCAGAAATTGCGATAGAACGCATGATCGTGCCGGCCTGATTTTAGAATGCGTGGATTCTTCCCCAATGCCTCAACCTCGCTGTATCCGGTAATATGCGAGAAAGCAGGATTAACCGCGATGATGTTTCCTTCGACATCAGTTACCAGAATCCCCTCACTCGTCGTTTCGAACACGCGTGCCGCCAAAGTTAAATGCGCTTCTATCCGCTTCCTTTCAGTAACGTCAGTGATAAACCCGTGCCACAGGATGCTGCCGTCTTCCTGTTTTTCAGGTCTTGCGTCCCCACTGCGCCAGCAAACGCCTCGTTCAGGCAGCACGATGCGGTATTCATGGTGCCATTGCTGAAGCGTTTGCGCCGATCTCTGAATCGAGGCCGCAACGCCTGCCGCATCATCCGGGTGCTGAAAAGCGAATATTCCCGCAGCATCCTCGCGCACTTGCTCCGGCGTCACGCCATAAAGTTCGAACATCGCTTTACTCGCAAACGGGAAACTCATGCGCCCATCTGGGGCAAGTTTGAATTGAAAAATAAGACCGGGAATCTGATCGGAAAGTTTATTCAGCAAGTCGTGGCTTTGCTGCAAATTGGCCGATAACAGCTTGCGCTCGATAGAATAGCGGATGGCTCGCACCAATGCTTCGGTATCGAAGCCACCCTTAATCAAATAATCCTGCGCACCCGCTTCCAGCACCTGCAATGCGAAGTCAGTATCATCGTGGCCCGTGAGTACGATCAACGGCAAATCATCTGCGGCCTCCCGAACAGCATGAACGGTTTCAAATCCTGCTGAATCAGGTAACGATAAATCCAGCAAAAGAACATCATATTTGCCCGTGCGAAGTGCCTGTATCGTTTCGGCAAGCGTGGTCACCCAAACCACATTGAACTGTGGCCTCGAACTGGCGCGTAACGCCTGACGTGCCAGATTGGCATCGCCCGGATCGTCTTCAACCAGCAATACCCGGTAAGTTGCGGAAATGTTCATGCAGTCGCCCTATTCCTCATGAAACCGGATCATGTTTCGCCCGGCTTCTTTAGCTTGATACATCGCCACGTCGGCAAATTGAATGAGTTTATCTTGGTTGTTTTCCTGGTTGACGAACACGACCACACCAATACTTGAGGTACATTGATGTTCAACGATTGTTTCCACGCCTTGTTTATTCTTGACCTTAAGCAAATAGGGAACCGCCAGCGTAGTGCGGATTTTCTCCGCAACAACGGCCGCCTGGGCAGCAGATGTGGCTTTATCCAAATCCAGCTCACTGAGAATCACAATAAACTCATCGCCGCCAAAGCGCGCTATCGTGTCCACCTCGCGCACACAGCTCCGCAAGCGATTTGCCACCTCGATCAATAGCAAGTCCCCAGCCGCGTGACCGTGGAGATCATTAAGCGGTTTGAAGTTATCCATGTCGAGTTCCATCAATGCCGCGTAACGGCCGCTACGCTTGCTGGCAGACATGGCCTGAACCAGGCGATCATCCATCAAACGGCGGTTGGGGAGGTTTGTCAGCGGATCATAGAACGCCAACTGGTTTACCTTTTCTGCCATCTCATACCGATCCGTAATGTCGCGTGATAGCATGATGAAACGCTTGGCGGTGTCATTAGTTGTCGCCTTGATCGAAGTGGAAAGTTCAAACCATTTATTACCATCGGGAAGTTCGAGCCGGATTATCTGGCCGTGGGCATAACCTTTTTCCCCCGCTTCCCTTAGCGCGGATAAAACGGTAGCTGCCGCTTCGGGTGGAAGTATTTCGCTGACGGTACGGCCGAGAAGGTGCTCCTGTTGAGCAACAAGAAGTTCCGGGTTGTTCGCCCATGCGTTAATGTATTGACCATTCTGGTCAAGCTCGAACAACATATCCGGGATGGCTCGCAAGGTGGCATCAAGATCGGCATTCAATTCCTGCATCCTCACTTCGGCAGAAATGCGTTCCGTGATGTCATGCTTGACTGCAACAAAATTGGTTATTTCGTTCCGATGATCCATTACCGGGGCGATCGATAATTCCTCGTGATACAACAATCCGTCTTTGCGCCGGTTAACAACTTTACCTTTCCATATAGACCCCGACAATATGGTTTCCCAAAGGGCTTGGTAAAACGATTGTTCATGTTTCCCAGACTTTATCAGCTCGCTTGGTTTATGCCCAATTGCCTCCTCCAACGTATAGCCGGTCAATTCGGTAAAGGCTGGGTTAGCCCACTGTATGCAAGCGTCAGGATCGGTAATCACGATGGCATTGGCGGCTGAATTCAACGCCACCTCAAATAAACGTAACCTGGCTTCCAGCCGGGAGCGTACCAAGGCATGCAGCACCGCTTTGCCGAGCGCATCGTTCTCGTAGTGTCCTTTTACCAAATAATCCTGGGCTCCTTCTTTCAATGCAGCGATAGCAACTTCCTTGTTATCGTTACCCGACAACACGATAATCGGTACGCCGGGCAAGGCGTTACGTATCTCGGTTACGGTCGCCAGTCCGGACGAATCCGGCAAGTTCAGGTCCAGCAACACAATGTCCGGGGTATTACTTGCAGACTGTTTTTTTGCCTCCGCCACTGATGTCGCCCAATGCACGGTGTTTTGTTCAACATCAACACCATATCCTGCCACGCGCAGATAAAGCCGGATCAAACCGAAGTCTCCCGGATCATCCTCCACGGCTAATATCTTTACCTCATTGGATGGTTTTTCACTCATACAATTCTTTCGTTATGCCCGTTGCGGCAACTTCACCAGCGACAACCAATAGTCGCCTAATTTGCGCACCACATCGATAAACTGATGCACATCTACCGGCTTGGTAATAAATCCCGCCGCCCCAAGTTCATAAGAAACCAGCACATCGCGTTGCACGCTGGAAGTGGTCAGCACCACTACAGGTATATCGCATAAAACATTATCCTGCTTGATCGCGGCAAGAAACTCGCGGCCATCCATGCGGGG
Source organism: uncultured beta proteobacterium (assembly GCA_963714805.1). Classification (GTDB taxonomy): domain Bacteria; phylum Pseudomonadota; class Gammaproteobacteria; order Burkholderiales; family Gallionellaceae; genus CAIQPV01. Next base: position 119,996 of record CAVQPO010000004.1, read on the forward strand.
CATGTTGAGGTCAAGCAGGATAATGTCCGGTCGCGGGGCCTCTTCGAAACGGGTACCTTGCCGGCGCAGGAATTCCAGGGCCTCGCGCCCATCTACTACACAGTACAGGTCTGACTTAATGCTGATTTCCGCCAGTGCCGCTTTGACCAAATGTGCGTCTGCCGGTTCATCTTCGGCCAGCAAGATGATAAAGTGGGGTTTAGCTTCGATCATGATATTCCCTGTGAGAGTTCAAAATTAAACGTGCTGCCCTGATCTTCCCCTGCCGATTCTGCCCAGATACGCCCACCATGATGTTCGACGATTCTGCGGGCCAGCGCCAAACCCACTCCATTTCCATCGTAGCTCGCGCGCGAATGCAGTCGCTGAAACACTTGGAATAGCCGGCCGATCTGAGTTGGGTTAATGCCGATGCCGTTGTCCGACACAGATACACACCATTTCTTGTCTATCACTTTGCTGGCAATACGAATTCTCGGACTGCGTCCCGGAACCCGATACTTCACTGCATTGCCGATCAGGTTTTGCATCAGGCGCACTATTTCATCGCTGCTTCCCCATACGCGCGGCCATTCCCCTTCAATTTCCAAGATAGCCTCTGCTTCGGCAATCGCCGGACCAAGGTATAAAACAGCTTCGTCCAGCAAAGTGCGGCTTTTCACCCAGTCGAATGGATCGCCCTTTCTTCCCACCCGCGAATATTCCAGCAATCCGACCATCATCTGATCCAGGCGTTTCGCACCATCAATCGCAAAATTGAAATATTCGCTGTTGGTCTGGTCAAGCTTATCTGCCAGACTCATTTGTATCAATTGCAAGTAGCTGCTGATCATGCGCAAGGGCTGACGCATGTCATGCGAAATGGCATAACTGAATTGTTCGAGTTCGGTGTTCGAGCGTTTCAATTCCAGTTCGTTTTCTACACGCGCAGTGATATCGACAACGCCCCAAAGTGATTCTCCGGTTTCCGGATTTAACATGGCGCCGCTTACATCAACAAAAATAATACTGCCGTCCTTGCGCCGATAGTCAAGCTCGGAGCGGAATACCCCGCCGGAATTTATTACCGGATAAGCTCTTTCCCCAAAACTGCGGTACACCTCATCATTCACAAAAACCAGCCGGGCGGGCACTCCATTCAACTCACCTTGTTCGTAACCCAGCAGTTTTTCATAAGCGGGGTTCGCCCACTCAATGATGCGGTCTCTGACCGTAACGATCCCGACCAGATCATTTTCCAGCATGACGCGTAAACGGCTTTCACTTTCGCGCAAGGCATTGTCCGTCCGTTTGCGCTCGGTGATATCTCGCGAGGAGTTGAACAAAGCAGGCTTGCCATCAAGCTGAAGCGCAAAGCCGCTGACTTCGACATCGAAAATGCTGCCATCTTTGCGCCGGTGGCGGGTTTCGAACTGGGAGCGGAGCGGGTTTTCGAGCTGTTGCCTGACTATTGTCCGCAGCTCTGCGGCCTCTGCGAATCCGGCATCCCACTTTGAAACGTTCATCCCGATTATCTCGTCACGCCGGTAGCCCAACATGGTACAAAACGAGTCGCTGGCCTCAATAATATTGCCCTCGGCGTCAAGAATGTGGATGCCGTCGCTGGCATTACGCAAGAGTGCGAGGTTCTTCTCGCTCTCTCTTTGCAAGGCTTGCTCGGCTCGCTTGCGTTCGGTAATGTCGGTCCCGAGACCTACAATGTATGGACGATCTTCAATAATGGTACGGTGTCCGGAAAAATAGTACGGAATTTTCTGTCCGGACTTGGTAATGAATTCCGCTTCGATCCATGAGATGCCTTTTTCGAACGATTCCCGTATCCTTTGCTCGACGAGGCACTTGTCTTTTTCATCGAAAAAAACCAGCGCGGAAATGCCGTTGATTTCGTCATTTGAGTAGCCGGAAACCGTAAAGAACTGCGGGTTCACCCTGACGATTTCTCCTTGCTGGTTCAACATGTAAAAAATTCCAGGCAAGCTATTGATGATGTCATCGGAGAATTGTTTTTGCTTGATCAGTGATTCTTCCGCGTGCTTGCGGTCTATAATTTCTTCAGTCAGTTTGTCCGTCATGGAATTGATGGACAATGCGAGCTCTGCTAATTCATCTGAACCTTCACGCTTAATCCTGAAATCCAGATTTCCGTCAGCAACAATTTTTGCGCCATCATGCAACGGTGCCAGCCGTTTTCGAATTAAACCACCAAGATGCATAGTGGTCAGAATGGTCGAGATCGCCAGCGTGAGAGAGAATAAGCCGATGATGATGGTCAGATGTTCGTAAGTCTGCTCAACACGCTGTGCGCTGGCATCTTTCAAGGCTGTTTCCAGATTGCGTACTGTGGAAGCTTTCAGCAGAAGCTGGCTGGAAAGTCTCCGGTCGAGTTCTTCATAAACCTTGCGATTGTCCGTGGCCGTTTCCAATACCTCAATGTTGTTGCCGATACGATGAAAAATGATCGCACTGTCTTCAATATTTTTGTGCAGTTGTTCCAGCGTATTCCGGTCTGCTTCGCGCTGATATTGAACCGCAGCCTGACGCAACAAGAGGTCGGATTCTTCTTTGTTTTTTTCCCACTCTATTCGCACACGATTCTCGTGATACAGAAAATATTGATCCCTTAAAGAAGCGCGCTCAAAAAAATTATCCAGTAACGCATTTGCAAGGACGTAATTTTCTTTTGCGCTCTTGAATTCGGCAAATGTCCAGACAAGTACCGGCAAAAGGACGACGAGTGCGGTCATCGTACTTGTCGAAATAATTTTTAATTGGGTAGTGATGCGCATGATGGCTTACCGGTTCATCCTGAGCGCTTCCGGTTTCACCGCTTTAAGTCCGTCGAGATAAATATAGCTCAGGTAATTTGGCATGGCGGTCTGGTCGGTCAACCGGTTGCTTATCGCCCACCTGGTTTCGTCTTCCAGTGTAATCGGAAGCATCTGGTCAAGCACGACATGGTAGTTAAAGGAATCCCAGACTTCATGGATAAGGCTCTTGTCTATATTTGTTGCCACAGACATGATGGCCTGCGCTTCGTCCGGATTCCTTGCCACAAAATCCTCAGCCTTGATCAGGGCACGGAGGAGGCGTTTGACGGTTTCAGGATTTTTTTGCACAAAATCCTGCTGGGCTACGACATTGTATGTTTCGGTATAAATCTCCCGGTCGTAAATGACGGTTCCATTCGCCCCAAGCAAATGGCTGATTTGTGTCAATATATAGTTCCAAATGCTAGCCGCATCGACTTTCCTCGCCATGATGGCATCCTGCATTTCCTCCGGCTTCAGGGCGACGGACTGAACATCCTTTCGTGTGAGGCCGTTTGCCGTTAACAACGAGTCCAGAAAGAACTCGGACGTGGTGCCGGGCGTAAAGCCGATGCGCTTTCCTTTCAAGTCGCCTGAAGCGTTAATGCCTGCATCTTTTCTTGCCACAACCGCATTATTCTTAGTGGTTTCTTCGATGTTGGCAATCACAAAAATCTTTTCCCCTTTAAGCACACTAAACATGACGGGTGTTTCTGCGACGGTCGCAAAATCAGCCTTGCGGTCGAGGAGCGATTGCAGTGCAGCCTTGCCATAAGTGTGCATTAGCGGATGAACATCAAGCCCTTCCTCGACAAAATATCCCTTTACCATCGCGATGTGAACTAGGGTGCTTTGCGGTTGATAGGTGTAAGCAAAAGTAATTTTTTGCGGAGGCTCTGCTTGTTGAAGCGAAAATTTTTCGCAGCCCGCAAGTGTTACGACAAACATCAATGCAAGCGGCACCTTCCAAAGGTGATCAGCTTCGAGAAATCTCGAAGAGCATTTCAATGGATGAGTGAGAAATACGCGGTAAACATATGACACCAACTTTGACCGGAACCGGGCAATACCAAACCACACTACCGTTGAAAAATCATACGGCTGGGTGCTATCTTCCTCCTTTACGCATAGCGAATGCATGGCGCAATTCATTTATCGTTATAGTGATTTTATTCTACGCTCTTATTTGTCATTAAAAAACCCACTGAAATTATCAGGTATGGAGATGTGCGGAATGCCCTTCAAACGTTCGGCACATCTCTGGCGCAGCGAAAGAAACAACAATACGGGAATTTAGAACAACTTCTTTGGCACAATTCTGGCACAGTGCCAAGTATAAATTGCTCATTTTTGAGTTGATGGCAATATGATAAATTACGATAACTGCTTGATTTGGCGGAGAGGGGGGGATTCGAACCCCCGTTGGGATATTATCCCAAACACGCTTTCCAGGCGTGCGACTTAAACCGCTCATCCACCTCTCCGAAAGGGCGCGCAGGATAAACCAGAATGGGCATGGCTGCAATCTAAAAGTGATTCTTCCACTCGCGCAGGGCGGTAAATACGGCTAGTTCTGCGCTGTCAGTCAGGCCGCGCCCTTGCAGGGTGCGGATAATTTCCGGCTCGGTGCAGCGCAGAAAGGGATTGGTGGCTTTTTCCAGTTTGATGGTGGAGGGCAGGGTGGGCTGCCCGGCTGCGCGCAGTGCGTGAGCATCCTCCTTGCGTTGCTTGAGTTGTGCGTTGCCCGGTTCGCAGGCCAGGGCGAAGCGGATATTGGCCTCAGTGTATTCGTGCGCGCAATAAACCTTGCGTATCGTCAGGTAGTTGTGCAAGACGTTGTAGCGAATGGTGCAGTTGCGCTGCCGTGCCTTCGAATAGTCTGCCGCATCCGCATCCGAACAGGGTATCGCCGCAAAATAAATTTGCTGGCTCTCCAATGTCTTGCAGAGATCAGATAGGCGATATGCCCGCGTGTATGGCCGGGGATATCGAGCACCTCAAGCTAATATTCAATTCCGCAATTTCAACCCTATCCCCTTCGCCGAGCGGATGGCTGATGCAGGGAATCATTTCATGCCGTGGCCCATACACCGGTACGTTGTATAATTGCACCAGTTCAGCAAATGCCGCCGACGTGGTCGTTGTGATGGTGGGTACACAGAATGGCAGTGAGCTTGAGTTTGTGTGCATCCAGCCAAGCCCGTACTGGCGCGGCGATCGCCGGGGTCGATTACCACGGCGCGCTGCTGGGCATGCAGCGCCCAGATGTAATTGTCTTTGAATGCGGGAATGGGAATAATGTTGAGCATGGCAGCATATTTGATGAAAATGGTACGGCATGTCAACTGTTAATTCGCTAACCGAGTGGTTCGCCTCGCCGCAGGGACGATACTTGCTGGCGCGCGAGCAGGCATTTTTCGATCAGACCGTGACCGATATTTTTGGTTTCAATGCCGTGCAATTGGGATTGACGGAATATGAGTTTTTGCGTGCGAGCCGCATGCCGTTGCGCACTGTGGCTGGAAACAGGGCAGGACTGCAAGCATGCAAATCCGCCGACGGTGACAAATCCGCACAGTATGCGAAAGTCAGGCTGATTATGGATGAGTTGCCGTTCGACAGCGGTAGCCTAGACATGGTGGTGATGCCGCATGTGCTGGAATTCAATGAAAATCCGCACCAGATTTTACGCGAGGTTGAACGGGTACTGATGCCGGAAGGACATGTCATCATTGCGGGTTTTAATCCGCGCAGCCTGTGGGGCGTGCGGCGTGCGTTGGGTTCGAAGATGGGCTATCCGTGGCGTGGCAATTTTATTTCCTTGCCGCGCATGAAGGACTGGCTGGCGCTGCTCGGGTTCGAGGTGGTGGCGGGGCGTTTTGCCTGCTATGCGCCGCCGCTGCTCAATCCGAAACTGATTCAGCGTCTGCACTTTATGGAGCCGGCGGGAGATCGCTGGTGGGCCGTATGCGGCGGCGTTTATTTTTTGCAGGCGATCAAAGCGCGTGCCGGGCATGCGCCCGATCAAGCCGCGCTGGAATGAGGGGCTGGTGGGCAAGCTGCTGCCGGTAACGCCCAAGCTGAACAGGGAAGTATCACAGAAATCCAAAACGGAATCCCAATGACAACAAGTGATGAAGCGGTGGAGATTTTTACCGACGGGGCATGCAAGGGCAATCCTGGCGTTGGCGGCTGGGGCGCGTTGTTGCGAACCAAGGGCAAAGAGCGTGAACTGTGTGGTGGCGAGGCGCATACCACCAACAACCGCATGGAACTGTTGGGGGCGATCCGCGCATTGGAGGCGCTCAAACGTCCATGCCGGGTGATTCTGCACACCGATTCGAAATACGTGCAGCAGGGTATCACCGCATGGGTGCATAACTGGAAGCTGCGCGGCTGGAAAACCGCCGACAAGAAGCCGGTAAAGAACGAAGACTTATGGCGCATGCTGGATGAGCTGGCGGGTAAGCATCAGGTGCAGTGGGTGTGGATCAAGGGACATGCCGGGCATGATGGCAACGAGCGTGCCGATCAACTGGCCAATCGCGGGGTGGAAGAAATATTGAACGGAAGAACAGAAGTGATGAGACAAATCGTACTGGACACAGAAACCACCGGGCTGGACCCGAAACAGGGGCATCGCATCGTCGAGGTGGCGGCCATAGAGTTGATCAACCGCAAGGTTTCCGAGCGCAGCTTTCATCGCTATCTCAATCCGGAACGCGAGATTGATGCAGGCGCGGCGGAAGTGCACGGCCTGACCTTGGAACGCTTGCAGGACGAACCAAAGTTTGCCGAAATTGCACCGGCATTGCTCGAATTCATCAGCGGCGCGGAACTCATTATCCACAATGCGCCGTTCGATGTCGGCTTCTTGAACAAGGAATTGGAACTGGCCGGATTGCCTGCATTGAGCAATTATTGCCCCAATGTGATAGATACACTGAAGCAGGCGAAGGAACTGCATCCGGGCAAGAAAAACAATCTGAACGCCCTGTGCGACCGCTATCAGATAGATAACTCGCACCGTACCTTGCACGGCGCGTTGCTGGATACCGAGCTGCTGGGCGAAGTCTATCTCGCCATGACGCGCGGGCAGGATAGCTTGCTGGGCGATGGCGGCGACGAACACGAAGAACAAGCTGCCACATCTTCCGGCGACATGCCGCGACTGGCTGTGCGGGTGCTACTGGCAAACGATGAGGAACTGGCGTTGCACGCGCAGCAATTGGGCGAGATAGACAAGGCCAGCAAGGGGGCCTGCCTGTGGAAGCAGATGGAGTTGCAGACCTAGTTCATGGAACGGGATTCGCGTCGAATGTTGATGTAATCATCATCGGCGCCGGTGCGGCAGGCATGATGTGCGCCATGACTGCCGCGCAACGCGGACGCTCGGTGCTGTTGCTCGATCACTCCGATAACCTGGCAGAAAAAATCCGCATTTCCGGCGGCGGACGCTGCAACTTCACCAACCTGAACATCAAGCCGGAAAACTATCTATCCGGCAATCCGCATTTTTGCCGCTCCGCTTTGGCGCGTTTCACCCCGCAACATTTCATCGCATTACTGGATAAGCACGGCATCGGCTACCACGAAAAAACACTTGGGCAATTGTTCTGTGACGATGGCTCGGAAGCCATTATCGCGATGCTGAAGAGCGAATGTGATGCGGCAGGCGTGCGCTGCTGCATGCCGTGCGAAGTACACAAAGTTGATTTACTTCGACCGCAGGAGGGAGAGATGGCAGGGGAGAAGAGCTATGCTACCCGCTACACGCTTTCAACTTCGCGCGGCCAATTTCATGCGCAGTCATTAGTCATCGCCACTGGCGGATTATCCATCCCCAAGATCGGTGCCACTCCCTTCGGTTACAGAATCGCCCAGCAGTTCGGTATTTCCGTCACCAAACTCAAACCCGGGCTCGTGCCGCTGAGTTTCCATCCCGAGGAGTGGCAGCTTATTCGGAACTGGCGGGTATCTCCGTGGATGCCGTGGTGAGCTACGGCAAGCAATCATTTCGCGAAAATTTACTGTTTACCCATCGCGGCCTGAGCGGCCCGGCCATTCTGCAAATTTCCTCCTATTGGGAGCATGGCAGGCCGCTTTCCATCAACCTGATGCCCGATCTCGACATGCGGGACATGTTCGTGCAGCAGCATGGCAGTCGCATGTTGTTGAGTAATTTTCTCGCACAATATTTGCCCAAGCGATTTGCCGAAGTGTGGTGTGGGCAGATTGCCGAGAACAAGCCGCTCAACCAATATTCTGAGAAAGCGTTGTCCGCGTTTGCCGCAAAATTGATGACTGGCAGATCACGCCGACCGGTACGTTGGGCTACAGCAAGGCAGAAGTGACTTGCGGCGGTGTGGTCACGCACGCGCTGTCCTCCAAGACCATGCAGGCCAATGATGTGCCCGGCCTGTATTTTATCGGTGAAGTCGTGGATGTCACCGGGCAGTTAGGCGGTTTTAATTTTCAATGGGCATGGTCATCCGCTTACGCTGCCGGGCAGGCGGTTTGAAATACGGAGTCGTATTCCGGCGTAACGCGATTTTTGACGAACAGGCCGCCAGCTTAATCAAGGACGATTGCTGACTTGCATCATCATGGCTTATCTTGCCCGTTCAAACATCATTTTTTCAAGTTCATCCAATACCGATTCACGGTCATTCGTCTCGCTGGAAGCAGGTTCGCTAATGGCTATTTGATGTTGCGAAAAACTTTCCGAATGATTTTGATGATGTAAACCGTGGTGGTGCTCCTGATGCTGGTTCATTGCACTCCTCTCAAAATATGGAATTAATCTTGCCTTATTTCCTGCTCTTGCACCCTGCTTGCAAAGAGGTGCATTTTTTAACATATTATTTTAAATAACACAAGATGTAGTAATCGCGCAGGCTTCTGATCACTATAGGGCACTTCTAAAAATCCATATTTCATCCCAACTGCTGCGTTGCGGAAAAAATTTCTTGCTTACATATCATACATATGCGGCGCGGCGAAATTTTTTCCACGCCTTGCATTTGGGCGAAATCTGAATTTTTAGAAGCGCCCTATATACGCCAGATTCGGGTTGCATGCACCGAGGATCAGCGTGGGGATGATCTCCTTGCCGGTTTTCTCCTTGATCTTGCTGTGCATATCGATACGGGTGAGTATGCCGAACCCCTCAGCGGCCAGCGCCTTGGTTGCGCGCGCGATGGCATGGTCAAAGGTGTCGGAAATTTCGCGTTTGAAATTGAGGGTAGTCATGGTGTTCCTCCGAGTGTGGGTGAAGAAATAATAATGCAGTGCGGATTTGTTGGTGATGCATTCTACCCCGATGATCGAGCATTTACACAAAAGTGACCGATGGTCATTTAATATATATGACCATCGGTCATATAATGACTTTAATTAAATATGGCCGCTGGCCATATTATTAATTTCATTTAACAACAAAGTGATAGTAGCGAGTGCGGCGAAGGGGTGATGAAAAGATAGGAGGCAATAAGTAACGCGCATGGGGCGCGTTTGAATATTTATCGGCTTGTCACTTCATCTCAACTTGACTGAGTTGGTCGAGCACCTTCTGCGTTAAATCAGGCGCAAGACAATCCATTTCAATATTCTCGGGCATGGAACGCAACCAGGTAAGCTGGCGTTTAGCTAATTGTCGCGTGGCGGCGAGGCCTGTTTCCAGTAATTGCATTGAGTTGATCTCGCCCTCCATGAATTGCCATGCCTGACGGTAGCCGACGCAGCGCATTGAGGTCATGTTCGGATGCAGCGGATATTTTGTGCGCAAGGTGCGCAGTTCATCCAGCAAACCTTGGTCGATCATGGACTTGAAGCGGGAGGCGATGCGGGCGTGGAGTTGCGCGCGGTCGGAGGGTATGAGGGCGATGGAGGTGACTCGAAAAGGGAGTAGACCTCCTGCTCTGGTGGGCGCGGCCTCCCGGCCGCGAGAATCTAAATCGCGGCCAGAAGGCCGCTCCCACAGAATGTGTTCTTCCTGTTTGGAATTATTGATCAGCGCGGACATGGGCTGGCCGGTGATGCGGTAAATTTCCATGGCGCGCTGGATGCGTTGCGTGTCATTCGGCGAGAGACGTACGGCGGTTTCTGCATCAACTTCGGCGAGTTGCCGGTGCAGGTACTGGATACCGTGTTGCGATATCTCGGCATCCAATGCGGCGCGCACTGCGGGATCGGATTGTGGCAGGTCGCTGAGACCCACACTTAGTGCCTTGAAGTACAGCATGGTGCCGCCGACAAGCAGCGGAATTCTCCCGCGTTGCGTGATGTCGTGCATCAGGCGTAGCGCATCGTGGCGAAATGCGGCAGCGGAATAGGCTTCGGTGGGATCGATGATGTCTATCAAATGGTGCGGCGCTCGGGCGAGGGTGGCGGCGTCCGGCTTGGCGGTGCCGATATTCATGTCGCGGAACACCAGCGCCGAATCCACGCTGATGAGTTCTACCGGCAAGCGCTGCGCCAGTTCTACGGCAACGTTGGTCTTGCCGCTGGCGGTGGGGCCCATCAGGAAAATGGCGGGGGGCAGAAGGGTCATGCCAGTTCCTTATCGCGTGTCTCGCGCATCATGAATACTGCCAGCAAGCTGATCGCGGCTGCGACGGAAACATAGCCGCCCACCCAAGAGAGACCGCCGCGCAGAACCAGTTGTTGCGCGAGGTAAGGGGCGAGCGATGCGCCGAGGATGCCGCCCAGATTGTAGGCCGCGCCTGCGCCGGTATAGCGTACCGAGGTCGGAAATAATTCCGGTAACAGCGCCCCCATCGGCGCGAAGGTGGCACCCATCAGGAAGAGTTCGATTCCAAGGAAGGTGGTGATTTGCAACGGCGAGCCGCTGCCCAGCATGGGGGCGAGCAGAAAGCCGGACAGGAATGCTGCGCTACCCGCAACGAGCAACACCGGGCGGCGGCCATAACGGTCGCCTGCCCAAGCAGCTGGCGGTGTGGCAACAGCCATGAAGATGACTGCCACACACAGCATGGTCAGGAATTGCTGGCGCGGGATGCCGAGCGTGGTCACACCGTAGCTCAACGAAAATACCGTGGAAATGTAGAACAGTGCGTAACACACGACCATGGATAGTGCGGCCAGCAGCAAGGGAGCAGCATGATTCCTGAGCAGTTCCACCAGTGGCAGTTTACAAAAAACCGTTCGTGGTGATTCTTCGTCTTTGCTCAGGACTAAAGGCCTTGTCGAACCATGAGCGCCGTTCATTCCTTCGACAGGCTCAGGACGAACGGAATATAGAGGGATAGAGCGAACGAGAGTTAAATCGGCAGGCTGAGCGGCATGGACTTTCTGATCCTTTAAGGCTTTAAGAAACACCGGCGTTTCGGAGAGCTTGAGCCGTACGTAGAGACCGACGATCACCAACGCGGCACTGGCAAGAAACGGAATGCGCCAACCCCAGGCGCGAAATTGTGCGTCGTCGAGTAACTGCGACAGCAACAGGAAACCGCCGACGGCAAACAGAAAACCGACCGGTGGGCCGAGCTGCGGGAACATGCCGTACCAGCCGCGTTTTCCGGCAGGCGCATACTCCGCCGCCAGCAAGGCCGCACCGCCCCATTCTCCTCCCAAGCCGATGCCCTGACCGAAGCGCAGCAGGCAGAGCAGGGCGGGGGCGGACCAGCCGATCAAGTCATAGCCGGGCAGAACGCCGATTAGCGTAGTGGAAATGCCCATCACCAGCAACGATGCAACCAAGGTTGTTTTCCTGCCGATGCGGTCGCCGAAATGTCCGAACAGCAAGGCTCCGAGCGGGCGTGCAAGAAAGGCGATGCCAAAAGTGAGAAATGCATTCAATGCCTGTGCTGCGGGGTCGCTGCCGGGGAAGAACACCGGGCCGATCACCATCGCCACGGCGAGGCCATAGATGTAGAAATCGTAAAACTCGATAGCCGTGCCGATGAAACTGGCGAAGGCGATACGCGCAGTGGAAGGCGTCATTTTCCGCGCATGAACATCGCATCCAGCTCCTCCAAGGAAATCTGGAACCAGGTCGGGCGACCATGGTTGCATTGGCCGGAGCGTTCGGTGCGTTCCATTTCGCGCAGGATGTTGTTCATCTCGGGAATCGTCAGTTGCTGGTTGGCGCGCACGGCGGAGTGGCAGGCGAGGGTGGCGAGCAGCTCATTACGCCGCTCGGTCAGCGCGCGGCTGGCGCCATATTCGCGCAGTTCGTGCAGCACCTCGCGCGCGGCGGCTTCGGCATGCGCTTGCTTGAGCATGGCGGGCAGGGTGCGCACCGCGAGCGTGGTGGGCGAGAGCGGGGCGATGTCGAAGCCGAGTTGCGCCAGCGCTTCCTGTTCTTCTTCGGCGGTGGCGACATCCAGCGCATCGGCGGCAAAGCTCACTGGGATCAGCAGCGGCTGGGTGGGCATTTGCTGCTGGTCGAATGCGGTCTTGAGTCTTTCGTAAACGATGCGCTCGTGCGCGGCATGCATGTCCACCACGATCAAGCCCTGTTCATTTTGTGCGAGGATGTAGATGCCGGAGAGTTGGGCGAGGGCGTAGCCTAGAGGAGTTTCATCGCTGGAATCAAGAGGCGAAAAAGCAACCCCCCTCAATCCCCCCTTATCAGGGGGGAAGCTGATTTCAGGGACAAAATCAGGGGGGAGGCTGGTGTCAGGCGCAATATTAATATCCGAGCGAGAAACGGCTCCTCCCCTGACAAGCCTGTCCTGAGGTTGTCGAAGCGAGGGAGGCTGGGAGGGGTTGGCTTTTTCCGTTTGTACTTCCCACAATCGATAAGCGGCCTGCTGTTCTGCCGCACCCAACGGTATTTTGTGTTGCTGGAAATAAGGAGCAGGGGCGTTCCCACTGAAATTTTTCTCCGCTATTGGCGGAGATGCCGGAGCGGCAGCTTTGCTTTCCGCCATCGGCGTGCTCAATGCCTGCTGCAAGGTGTGGAACACGAATTGATGGATGGACTGGCTTTCGCGGAAACGGACTTCGCTTTTGGCGGGATGCACGTTTACGTCCACCTGCTCCGGCGGCATGTCGAGGAACAGCACGAAGGCGGGATGGCGTTGGCCATGCAGAATGTCCTGATAAGCTTGGCGCACAGCGTGCGCCAGCACTTTGTCGCGCACAAAGCGTCCGTTAACAAAAAAATACTGTGCATCGCGTGTGGCGCGCGAATAAGCGGGCAGCGAGGCCATACCGTATAGGTTCAGGTTTGCCGCCTGACGATCCACGGTTACGGCGCTTTGCGCGAATTCATCGCCGAGCAGCGCAGTGACTCTTTTTAACGTGGCTTGTTCTCGGACAGCGGGCAATTGCCACGCCATGCGGTTATTGTGTTGCAGGCTGAATGCCACATCCGGACGCGACAGCGCGATGCGCTTGAAGGCTTCTTCGCAGTAAGCGAATTCGGTGCCTTCGGACTTGAGAAATTTGCGCCGTGCCGGGGTGTTGAAATACAGTTCGCGCATTTCTACGCTGGTGCCGTGCGCGTGGGCGGCGGGGGTAGCATCGCTCTGTGTGCCATCTACCGCCTGGATTTGCCAAGCGTGGTCGGCTCCCGCGTTGCGGCTGGTGAGTGTCACTTGCGCGACCGAAGCCATGCTCGCCAAGGCTTCGCCGCGAAAGCCCATGCTGGCGACGCGCTGCAAATCATCGAGAGTAACGATTTTGCTGGTGGCATGGCGCATCAGTGCAAACGGCAATTCTTCCGGCGCAATGCCGCAGCCGTTGTCGCGTACGCGCAGCAGCTTGATGCCTCCGCCTTCCAGTTGTACCGCGATTTCTGTTGCGCCCGCGTCCAGGCTATTCTCCAGCAATTCCTTCAGCGCGGAAGCCGGACGTTCGATCACCTCACCGGCGGCGATCTGGTTGATGAGCAAGTCGGGAAGCAGTTGAATGGAAGCCATAGCTTGAATTATACCGTATAGCCTAAAGTGATCTTTTCCCGAATTTTCGTCTTGCATCGGGAGCATTTAATACTAACGGTCGTTCATGCTATCCTATTGATATTATTATTGGCTCATCGGCAAAATATGCAAGCAGATAAATATCTTGGCTTTTGGATCGGAGGCGCTCGTGGCGCGCGCTAAGTTTGTGGATCCCGGGCAGGAAGACCTTTCAGCCGAAGTGCGCGATTTGCAGCGTGCGGTGGTGGAGTTGCGCGCAGAGCTGGAGAGAATGCACGTCGCCAAAGAAGATGCGGTGCAGGTTGCAAAAAGAGATGCCAATCAAGAGATCAGCCAGTTGAAAGCGGCTATCGCCGAATTGCGCGATGAACTCGAAAGGGCGCATATTCAACGACAGCAAGAGGTGCAACGGACGCTGGCCGCCAGTCAGGGCGAAATTCTTCAGTTGCGGGGTACCGCCGAAAGTTTGCGTAGCGTGCTGGAAACTCTCCGTATGGAAAACAAGGCCCAGGTTCAGGCTGCCCATGCCGCCTCCGCCAACGAAATTGAACAACTCAAGGCGATGTCTGCCGCACTCCGCGAGCAACTCGAAATGGCGAGGTTCGAAAAGGAAAATACACTTCAGGCCGAGAAGCAATCGGCGCGAGCGGAGATTGCGCAGTTGCATGAAACCATAACCGCCATGCGAATGGAAATGGAGCAGCTGAAACTTAAAGCTGCCAAAAATTAGTTTATCTTTACGATAATGGAAGAGCTGCGGAACTTGAATATGACAGAAAAGCCTACCCCTAGCGTTAACGCGTCATCCGTAGCCACGGCACAAAAAAGACGGCTGCGCGAAGCGGAATTACTGCTGGATATTTCGCGCAAGATGTCTGCCATCGATTCGCTCGACACGGTGCTCAATGTACTGGTTGAAATGACCACGGCCGAACTGGGGGCCGAGCGAGGAACTTTGTTCCTCAATGATGCCGATACCAGCGAGCTTTATTCGCGTGTGGCGATGGGCAACTTCCAGCGCGAAATTCGTATACTCAATACCAGCGGCGTCGCGGGCTATGTTTTTACCACAGGCGAGGGCGTGGTAATTCAGGATGCTTATTCCGATCCCCGCTTCAACCGTAGCGTGGACGAACAGACCGGCTTCGTCACCCGTAACATCCTGTGCGTGCCGATCAAGACCGCCAAGGGGGCAACCATAGGCGTGGCGCAAATTCTGAACAAAAAGAAGGGGCGTTTTACGCATAGCGATTTGCTGCGGTTCGAGGCGATGGTGGCACAGGGCTCGTTGGCGCTGCAAAGTGCGCAGTTCATCGAGCGCCTGGAAAATATTCGCAAGCAGGAACTGGAATTTATCAACATCGTGTCGGAGATGACTTCCGATATCAAGCTAGGCTCGCTATTGCAAAAGGTGATGGGCGAGGCGACGCGCATGCTCAATGCCGAACGTTCGACGCTGTTCTTGCATGATGAAAAGAGCAATGAGTTATGGTCGGAAGTGGGGCAGGGGCTGGAATCCTTGCAGATACGGTTGCCCAGTCATGTGGGGATTGCCGGTGCGGTGTTCCAATCCAGCAAGACCATCAATATCCCTTACGCTTATGCCGATCTGAGATTTAATCCGGCGTTCGACAAAAAGACCGGTTTCTTTACGCGCTCCATCCTGTGCGTGCCGGTGGTAAACAAACTGGGCAAGACCATCGGTGTGACCCAAGTGTTGAATAAACGCGGAGGGCCGTTTAGCCATGAGGATGAAGCACGGCTAAGAGCTTTCACGGCGCAGGTGTCGATCGCGCTGGAAAACGCCAAGCTGTTTGCCGATGTGCAGGCGATGAAAAACTACAATGAAGCCATGCTGGAGTCTATGTCCAACGGTCTCATTACTCTGGATGCAGCAGGAAAAATCGCCACTTGCAACGCCGCTTGTTCGCGCATCCTCAAGGTTGCGTCAAGCGACATTTTACAGCGTACAGCCGCAGAATTTTTCACCGGAGATAACGCCTGGATCATGGATAAGCTGCAACAGGTGATGGATACCGGCGAACAACAGACCATGATCGATGCGCCGCTGCAAGCCGGCGAGGAAAAGCTTTCGGTTAATTTTACCGTGCAGCCGCTGCTCAACATAGATCAGAAGCGCATAGGATCGATGATCGTGATCGAGGACATCAGCAGCGAAAAGCGCCTGAAATCGACCATGTCCCGCTACATGGATCCGGGAATCGCCGACCGCCTGGTCGCTTCCGGTGCGGAACTGCTGGGAGGACAAAACGTGGAGGCCACGGTGATGTTCTCCGACATTCGGGGATTCACCACGCTGACCGAGCAGCTTGGTGCGCAGGGCACCGTAGCGCTGCTCAATGAATATTTTACGCTCATGGTGGATTGCATACAGCAGGAAGAAGGGATGCTGGATAAATTCATCGGCGACGCCATCATGGCGGCTTTCGGGATTCCGGTTGGGCACGAGGATGATGCGGATCGTGCGGTGCGCGCCTCTGTCGCCATGATTAACACACTGAACAAGTGGAACCGCCAGCGGCTCTCGGAAGGGAAACTGCCGGTCAATATAGGCATAGGCTTGAACACGGACACCGTAGTTTCCGGCAACATCGGCTCGAACAAGCGCATGGACTTTACCATCATCGGCGATGGTGTGAACCTCGCATCCCGTCTGGAATCGGCCTGCAAGCAATATGGCGCGAAAATTCTGGTGAGCGAATTTACTATCAACAAGCTGCAAGGTACCTACCGTAAAAGGGAGATTGACCTGGTTGTGGTCAAGGGCAAGACCCAACCGGTATCGGTGTATGAGATTCTGTCTTACCATACGCCGGAGACTTTTCCCGGCATCGGCGAGGTGCTGGGTATGTTCAAGGACGGGTTATCCGCCTATCGCGCGCGCAAGTGGGATGCCGCGATCAAGGTATTCGGCGAATGTCTTGTCATCAACCCCAATGATAAACCCAGCCAGCTTTACATTGAGCGCGCGCAATTACTCAAACAATCGCCGCCGCCTGACGATTGGACTGGGGTATGGGTGATGGAGTCCAAGTAGTCTAAATGGCACTTCTTAAAACCCACGTTCATCGTCGAATTAACTGTGAATTTTTATCAGCCTAAGCACCACTTATCAAAAGCAGTGCGAACCGTAGGCGTTGTTGTGGGAGCGGCTTCAGCCGCGAGAATCAAATACATCGCGGCTGAAGCCGCTCCCACGATGATGTGGAATAAAAGGTTCATTCGTCATTTCCAGCTCCCTAAGGAAATCAAATTTCAATTTTCGTTCCCATTTCAACGACCCGATTAACCGGAATCTTGTAGAAGTCTGCCGCATGCATAGCGTTTCTGGATAAGACCAGGAATAATCGTTCGCGCCATTTGACCATGCCGGGGTTGGGGCCGGAAACAATCAGGGCACGGGAAATGAAAAATGAAGTGGACATGATATCGAAGGCCAACCCCTGTGACGCACACAATTCCAAGGCAGACGGAATATCAGGCGTTTCCATAAAACCGTAAAAAACTCTCACCCAATAAAAGTTCTTGCCCATATCCTTGATCAAGAACCGATTGCCTTTCGTGACATAAGGCTTGTCCTCAACCACGACGGTGAGCAGCACATTGCGTTCGTGCAGGACGTGATTGTGTTTCAGGTTATGCAGCATGGAAGAGGGGGCGCCCACGCTTGAGGGGGTCAGAAATACAGCGGTGCCCGGAACTCGCGGCACGTCATCTATGCTATCGATAATTGTTTGCATGGGGACCGACTGCCGTGCAACTTCTTCAAACAGTAATTGCCTGCCACGTTTCCATGTCATCAGCACGGTGAAAGATATGATGGCTACCAGCAGCGGGAACCAGCCGCCTTGAACGATTTTGACAGCATTGGCGGAAAAGTAGGTTACGTCTATGATAAAAAATGCAGTAATCAAGGGGATTGCCCAGATTAGAGGCCAACGCCATAGTTTTATTATGACGAAAGCGATCATCACTGTGGTTATGGTCATGGTGCCGGTTACGGCAATGCCATAAGCGGCTCCCAGATTGGCAGAACTCTGGAAGGCAAACACGAGAAAGACCACCGCCAGATACAACGTCCAATTGG
This sequence comes from uncultured beta proteobacterium, assembly GCA_963714805.1. Taxonomy (GTDB): domain Bacteria; phylum Pseudomonadota; class Gammaproteobacteria; order Burkholderiales; family Gallionellaceae; genus CAIQPV01. The sequence goes on from CAVQPO010000004.1 coordinate 137,800, forward strand.
TGAACGGCACATAAATCTGCCCGCGTGCCGTGCCCGAGGTATGGAAAATTGCCACGCGCGGCAGAAATCCCATTTGCACAGACTGGTTGGCTATCGAGAATGCACCTGATATGACTGCCTGAGAGGCAATAACGGTCGCTGCGGTGGCAAGCAGAACCAGGGGAATTAGCGCCCATTCAGGAGCAAGTAGATAGAATGGGTTTTCGATGGTTTTGGGATTTTGTAGCAACAATGCCCCCTGGCCAAAATAATTCAACACCAGAGCGGGCAGCACAAAACCGAACCATGCGAGGCGGATAGGATATTTTCCAAAATGTCCCATGTCGGCATACAGAGCTTCCCCGCCCGTTATGGCAAGGACAATTCCACCCAGTGCCATGAAGGATACCCCCCAGTCTGCGGTCAAGAAATGCACAGCATAAATGGGGTTGAGCGCCAACAGGACTTGAGGGTTCTGAGCAATGGAGAGGGCACCAAGCACTGCCAGACAAATAAACCAGAAGACCATAATGGGGCCAAAGAGCATACCCATGGTACCCGTTCCACGTTTCTGGATGAAGAACAATCCTGTCAATATGATAAAGCAAATTGGCAGTATATAGGTCTTGAACTGGTGAGAAACCAAATCCAACCCCTCGACAGCCGATATTACTGAAATCGCGGGAGTGATCATGCCGTCCCCATAAAAAAGGGCGGCAGCAGAGATGCCGAGTGCGGTCATGAACCATTTCAGCTTTTTGTTTTGTGCTGTCAGTTCACTTACCAGCGACAGCAAAGCCAGCGACCCGCCTTCGCCGTGATTGTCCGCACGCATGATGATTAGGACATATTTGAGCGACACCAGCAGCATGATAGTCCAGAACATCACGGACAATACGCCGAGGATATTGGCTTCCACGACCGGCAACGGGGTGGAACCGGTAAAAGTGGTTTGTATTGCGTACAGCGGACTGGTGCCGATATCCCCGAAAACCACGCCAATTGCGCCGAGTGCGAGCGTGGACAAGTTCTGTTTTGTTTGTGTACTACTCATTTCACCAGCCTTCTGTTTTGCGATATATACAGGAATTATATATTTTATAGCCCTACCCAATAGTAAAAGATTGCAGACACCGACTGAACTACGTGGCTAATCTCGATGTCTTACCACATGTTTGAAGCATTTGGTGAATTGGAAAACAGATGAAAACGGATATCAAAACGATCAACGCCAGATTGTCAGGCTTATGTGGTTTGTCGCCGCAAAGCAAGTTCTTCGTCTACGCACTGGCGGTGACAATGGAATTTGTGTCACTGGCTGCCTCGGCGGAGCCGGTTCAGCGAAGCGCTGCCATGCCGGTTTCGGTCACGGTTATTGCCCATGCCAAAATACAAAGCAACTATCAAGCGACACAACTCAGTATTTCCAAGTCCGATGTCGAACGCGGGGTTGTCGATATACCTGCCGCGTCACGATTCTCGGTTACCAGCAACAGCCGTTCCGGTTATCTGTTGGAGTTTGATCCCATCGGCAACATTTTTGAGTCGGTACAAATCGGCGGCTTAGGCAACAATGTTCAACTGGATTCTGATGGGGGCACCATTGTTCGGCGTGGCTCAATGCCTTCAAACCAGTCATACGAATTAAGTTTTCGTTTTACCCTTCGCCCGGACGCAAAGCCGGGCAGCTATCCGTGGCCGTTGCTGCTGTCGGCACGCGCGCTACCGTAGAGTGCTTGTGCAGGTCGCAAAACAATCCTAACTAGTGCAGTGTTGCATTGTTGGTAAAACTTAAACGGGATATCAGTAAATCCTTTGTGGGAGCGGCTTTAGCCGCGATGGGCAGCACGATATTCAGTCAGTATCGCGGCTAAAGCCGCTCCCACGGGGCAAGTTAAGTTCCAAGCAGAATGCAACACTACACTAGCGCGTTGCCTCAAGTTAAAAGGTTACTTTGGTAGGGGAGTTTTTGCCCGAAGTTTTTTAGTTACCGAACGAGTTTAAAAATCGCCTTCAGTTTACGCTGAATCTGTTTTTGAAGGTGGAACGGATTGAGTGTTTTAGCCTGAGCCGATAGTCTGTCCTTGGTGGCTTGCGGCACATCAGGGTGGTCGATCAATCGTCGTGCTGGCGTGACTGGTGTGCTGTATTTTTTGACCCATCTACTGCCCACGCGTGATTTTGATTTCAGTTTCAACGTCGGGTAGAAGAAATTGGTCAACAGACTGAACTCATTGGTGTACAGGTCATTCATCAACCTGACCAGTCTGGGATCGGCGAAGCGGTCATAGCCGAATAGTTGTCGCACGCACGACCAGTTCTTTTGCTCGACATGTGCATTATCGTTTGACTGATAAGGGCGAGATCGGGTGAACTGAATCGGCTGTTTGCCACCTCTGAAATAGTTCATCAAATGCCAGTTTAAAAACTCCGTGCCGTTATCACTATCAAAGCCCTTGAGAGTGAACGGCAATGCCTTCTGAATGGCCTTGATTTGCTTTATCACGCCGTGCGCCCCTTTGTTCCAGGTTGCCCTGCATTCTGTCCATCCGCTGCAGATGTCCGTCATGGTTAGGCTCCAGACGAAATCACCCGCCAAACTATCACCGCAATGTGCCACCGTATCGGCTTCCATGAAGCCCGGTTGGGTCACATTCCAAACACCCGCCTGGATAGGGATTTGCTTCTTCAACAGCGTGCCCGGCTTGGTGCCGGACAAGCCCTTGCGTTTGTATTCTGCACGAACCGGCTTGAGCAAGCGGTCGATGGTGGCTGCCGAAATCGATTTGAGCAGAGCATGGGTGCCCTCCGGCAGCGCTTGGAATGCCGACTCATAGTGGGGCAGCCAAAGTGGCAATGCCTCCTTCAGGCGCTTGCTGCACAACTGATCCGAAGCCATCCAGATCTGGCGTAAAGCGGCGAGCAACTCGGGTGTGTTGTAGCGTGACACTGGGCCGGATTTGCGAGCGATGCGCTTACGCTTATAGCGCGGTGCATTGAGCAAGCGTAATGCGTATTTGCGGTTGTATCCGCAGACCTCACAGAACTCGTTCAGGATCGTTGTCTTGCGGGATTTGCTGGCGCGCCGATAGCGCACTTGGATTGCCTCAAAATAGGCTCGTTTCTCTTGCTTTGTCATCTCGGATTACCTTGGAAATTACGGTAACCTTTAACTTGAGGCAACGATCCCTTTTGACGACTACCTTGGGTTACATTTAACTTGAGTCAACTCGCTAGCTTGCAATATTATTGACAATGTCAATACATAGGCTAGAATAATATCTTACGGGGATCAGGAGAGAGACACAATCATGAGCATTTCTGAACGCTTGAAAACGCGGCTGAAAAAAGACCGTCCGATGATTTCCATTACCATACGCATTCCGGCTGATGTGGTAGATTCGATGAAAGAAATCGCGCCACAACGAGGATTTTCGGGTTATCAACCGCTGCTCAAGTCATACATCGGCGAGGGGCTGCGGCGTGATGAAGCACAATATTCCTTTGGCTCAACAGCGCGATTGATCGAAGCGCTGAAAAAGCGCGGTGTGCCGGAGGATATTTTGGAAGAGGCAGCGCGGGATTTGGTAGCGGCATAACGAAGTATCAAAATCGCAGCATTTAGTCAGTGCGTCATCTGCCTGAGCTTTGCGACCAGGCTGGCTTTTTCGTGAATGTCGAGCTTGGTGTATATCTTGTTCAAATACACCCTGACCGTCGAAGGAGAAATCATCATTTCTTGGGCGATGGTCTTGTGGTCTGTACCCGCAGCAAACCGTTGCGCGACCTCAAGTTCGCGTGGACTCAGACCGTCGGCTGGAATAGTCGGGCGGGCTCGAAGCAATAACAGTCCATCCAGTTGGAGCATGCTGACCACGATGCGCTTTCCCACAAACTTCAACTCTCCGCTTTGCATAGTCTCTTGGACACATTCAGGCAATGTCGGGCCTTTCCACATGGGCCACTCCAACCGGCAGGTTTCTACGAACGAAGGCATGGCGAGCCGAAGCACACCCAATGTATCGCATGCTGCTATCGAATTGAAGGTGCTCCGTTGATGTGCGGAAAGCAAATGCGGCAGGTTGGTTAACCAATTGGTTTGTACCGCAGCGACGAGATGCGGGAATAGTATCTCCTTTAAAGACCTGTCCTTTTCGGAGAAAGGTGCGCCTGGGTTCGAACGGTAAAACGACATCGAGTTGAATAGCAGCGTATCTGGATCAATTGTGGCCGTAGCAACGATATGCTCCATGGCGAACCGCTTGCAATGAAACTCGTAAATGGATGTCCCCGAAAACGTCTCTGCGCAATCTACGTTAAATGTTCGATCAAGGTTCTCGCGCATTTTCCTGACCAGCGTATCTTCGTGTTGATATTGTAGCCAGCTCGAAGTGAACCCCGCATCCAGATTGTGGAGATGTATCGAATGGAGGGTGGGTTGCCCATCTATCCAGCTACCCGCCCCCCAAACGCAAGAGTCGAACGGGATGATGGATTTGGTCTCATCCAGCGCCCAATCCTTAAACTCGCCAATCGGTTTCTCGATTGCTCCTCGGTTAAGGCTTAACAAAAAATTGCTGAACGATTTCATTTGGAGTCTCGGTGAATTTAATGCTGGTTGGCTTTTTGCCATCAGCAGGTTTTAATCATACAACAAAATTTATTTGTCAATAGTGCATTTGCTGTATTTTTTAGAATGCTGCCCCCTTGTACATTCCCTCAACCCAGATGGGGAAAATAAATCGGCTGAAAACGAATATTAAAGGGGGCGGTGAGTGAAACGAAAAAGAAAGGTGTTCAAGGCCATCGAATTTGAATCGGACGCAAACGGCGCGATCCGAGCCGTTCGTGAAAAAAATGGAAGCCGGTTGAACAATAAGCAGGTGGATGTTTCTTTGGGAAACGTCATTTCATGGTTTTTTCTTCGCTCGCAACAAGGCGTTTATGATTTCGCACACCATCATTTTGTGCTTTGGTTCCAAGCGTTGAAAGTCTTCGGGGAGCGTTGCGATGGCCTCCTCCTCGTAATCCCCAATTTCATCCGCCTTCAGCACACCAGTATTCTTGTCTTTTTCACCGTAATGGAGCCAATGTGGCGATGCTTTCAGCCATTTCGCCAGGACGCGAATCTTGTCCGCCGTTGGCATGGCCTCGCCATTTATCCAATTCCGCACGGCTTGCGCAGTAACAGATTTGCCGACGTATCGCCTGTTGAATTCGTGCGCAACGTGCGTTGGGCTGGAAGTGCCGATCCCTGCATCGTTGAGCAAACCAGTTAATCGTTTGGCGAAAGCTACTTTTTCATTTGTAAGGCTCATATGTAAAAAGTAACATTCGGACAGCAAATATCACTTGCTATCAATAGCAAGTGAAAATAGAATCCTAAAAGTTTGGCAAGCCACCAATAAATTTGGTTCGACGAAAACCAGGTTGGCGCGGAAAAAATGAACAAATCTTTCAGATCGGATGGGTAACGAACTTTCATTAAAGGGGGCATTAAATGAAACAGCGCGGAAAAGTCTTACGTGATACAAGCAACGGTAATGGATTGATCAGTTCAGAAGGTAAGCAGTTCGAGTTTTCGCTGGAGAATAACTGGAAGTCGGATATTGCTCCCAAGGTCGGCATAGTCGTCGAATTCGAATTGGATGAGGGCGGCGCGATCCAATTTGTTTCTGCAATAAATGAAAGTCAGTTAGCCAAGGAACAGGCGGACATCGCTTTAAAGGCAGCTAAAGAAAAAGGTCAGGCATTGTTCAAGGAAGCCTCTGCGCGTTTAGGCACTCCAGTTTTAATCGCTTGGGCGACAGTAGTTATTTCATGGTTTTTTCTGAGTGCTATCACAATATCTGCCACCGCAACCAACAGTATTGGATTCACGTTTTGGAGTTTGCTCGGACTGCTTAATAATTTTACGACCCTAAACACTTTAGCGAACGGCAATACGGGTGACAAAGGGATTTATGCCCTGTTGGCTGTCGTGGCAATAGCAGGCCCTGCCATTTCGCAGTTCTGGAAACATCCTCTGGCAACTCTTGGCAATTGCTTGCCTCTAGTTTTAATGCTGCTCGTATCAATCATGTTCTACTCGTCCATACATAATGCGGCCTCTCAAGCTCAACAAGTTGCAGGAGCCTTTGGAGGAAATAAAGAGGCTTCTGACATTATGAGCAGCATGATGAGCAACATGGTTGCTCAAATAATGCAGGCTATACATTTTGGTGTCGGGGGTGTTATTGCTGCTATCGCAGCTGCCTACCTGACCTTTGTGGGAGCAAAGCAGTATCTGGTTGCCAAGGCACAAGCCTGATCTTAAATAATCACTTTAAAATATCAAACGAGGGAAAAATGAAAAACAATCTATTCAAGTTTTGCGCACTTATGCTGTTGGTTTCTACAGTCCTGATGGGGGGGTGCTCGAAATCAGGCGGTTCTGACCAAGGAGGGAAACCGAATGCCGACAAACCCAATCTGAGTTCCGCAATGTCTCCAGAAGCGCAGAAAGCTGCGATGGTTGCGGCATTGCCTAAAGCCAATGCGGATACCCCACTGGATCAGTACGTGAAACTGACAAGCGGCAACCAGATTATGTTCATGTACTACGGCCTATCCAACATGCCTTTGGACTATGAAAAGATCGCACAAGTCTACTCTCAGGAATATCGTGCGACCAATGATGCCTTCAAACAGAAGGATATTCTGAATGCCCTGAAACCGCGTATTGATAGTGAGATAGCCAAGGCAAAGAACATTCGCTATTTCAGTGTAGAAGAAGAAGCGAATCTTGCATCATACGATTTTAATGCCAAGGGTTTCACGCTCAACAATGAAATTGGTGCGGATAGCTATGGCTGGTTTAACGATAATCCAACCTACAAGTACGCATTCACAAACGGCGAAGCCTTTAAAATATTGAAGGTGGCGGACGAAACAAAGGCGCGTGAGATAGAATCGTTGACTAAAAAATATCCACGCATGAGGCTTGTTTTTTACGTCTATGCGCAGGATGTTGACCCAAGCAACTTGCAAGTCAAGACTCAAATTGTAAAAGTCAAGCTTCTGGATGCTCGCGGCAACGAATTGTTGGTTCAGTAAGGCGATTGTCATTCGTGCAGCAGAATTCCAGTAATTAACATTGGTGGTCATTGAAATAGTGGCCGCCTTTATTTTAAGAGGGGGCTATATGATTATTACAATTCGTCGTCGCGTCGCGTCTACAATTTTTTCTATTTACATGTGTGTTTTTGCTGGTTCAGCTATGGCATTCGATTTTGGTGCCGCGCTCACTCAAGCGGTACAGCAAACGCTACAACAAGTTGTACTAGGGGCTGGAATGGAAAACGGCACAGACAGATACGGTTCGGATTACCGTAGTTTTGACCTGCCTCAGCCAGACCCCGCACAGTGCCAGTCCACATGCAATAGCGAAGCGCAATGCAAAGCATGGACATATACCAAGCCCGGATTCCGAGGCCCTAATTCTCGCTGCTATCTTAAACAAAGCACTCCAAATCCCACACCTAATGCAAACTGCATCTCAGGTTTAAAGCAAGAACAACAACCCAAAAATCAAGTACAGCAATCCACAAATGCGGGGCAAGGTCAGAAAGGGATGGAGATTGACACAAACAGAAGGGGGTCAGATTACCGAGGTTTTGAATTGCCCCAGCCTGATCCATCCCTATGCCAGTCCAGTTGTAACAGCGAAGAGCAATGCAAAGCATGGACTTATGTCAAGCCCGGTGTGCAAGGACCTAAAGCTCACTGCTGGCTCAAAAACCCCGTTCCGAATCCCTTACATGATACTCGCAGTGTCTCAGGTTTAAAGCAGGAGCAACAACCAGACAATCAAGCAGAACAAGATGGCGACCAAGATCGCGAGTTCAACGAGGCAAAAGAAAGGATGTTACGTGGCAAAGGCGTGAAACTTGAACGTACTGCATATGACGGAATTTATGTTGTACATACTCCTGGCTACACTTCAAATCTTTTTACAAAAGATTTGAAGTGGATTGAGAACAACGGAGACAAACAATGGTCGAGTTTTGATGATAATGCGCATACAGTAATGAATCCAGATGATGTCAGCCGCATTAACAGGGAAGCTGCTAAAAATATACCTCTCGGCGATGCGATCAAAATCACTCGCGGGACCAATAAATTTTCCTTTGTCGTTTATTCGGGAGTCGATTGCTCCGCTTGCATAACGATGGAAAAGATACTTGCAAAGACCAAAGGTATTTCTTACTACGTCATGCCAGGAGCGATACATCGTGAAAAGAATATTGGAATGGCAAAGAGAGTCTGGTGCGCCAAGAATCGCCAAAGGACATGGGAATCGTTGATGACGAAACGCATGGAAATCTCTGAAGAAATGAATTGTGGTTATCCAGATGCCTCCATTTTTGATTTCGGGTCACTATTTGGAGGTGCATCTACACCGACAATTGTTTTTGCGGATGGAGAGGTATTGCATGGTTTCGACAATGCTGAGTTGGTGCAAGCAGTAAGGGTTCATGTTGCTAAAGGCATTTTATTCCCGATTGCGGGGGCATCTGCTGAATAAACTGACAGAGCATTGTTGCTTACATGCAGAACAACTTCACTAAACGAATAGCAAATGGTGAGCTTATGTAAGTTCCAGCTCTTATGGTTTAGACGCTAGTTGTTTTTATGACATAAATAGGAATCTTGACTATGAAAAATATTATCGCAGTAGCCTCATTGGCAGCACTCACTTTGTTCGTAACGGCCTGCGGCGATTCTGATCTTGCCGCCGTCAAGAGTGCTTCTTGCAGAGCGAAAGAAATACAAACCCGTATGTTGTCGGGCCAAGTCACTCCTGATGACGTGAAAAAAATATATGCTGAGTCGGATGGGATAAGGGCGGAATTGAGCAAGATCGAACAGAAACACATGGGAGATGCGGATTGGGCCGCAAAAGCCGGAAAAGTGGCCATGGAAGGGTGTAAATAAATCTCGTCAGCCGCAGCCATGGCTGAACGCATCAGCAGTTCATCCCAAACAGAACAACTGGTGGATGATTTGGAGAAAATTCCTAACTAATTGGGGGCAATACCATGTCGCAGTTTGGAGAGTGCTTTGCGGATTATTATATCGTTCCCACGCTCCGGCGTGGGAATGAAGTTTGTGCCGCTCCTGCGGCACGGGACGCAGAGCGTCCATAGAGGCGTTCCCACGCCGGAGTGCGGGAACAATAACCCAAGAGGGCGACAGGGCTGCGGTAACAAAGTTTTCCAGGCAGGCCGCCGAACCCGGCGCGGTTAGACAATAAACAAGGACGATTATGGATTTTGAAGAGCTTTTTAAACTGGACGAGTTGGAGCTTGCATTACGAGTTCTGCGATCCGATGTTCTTCCTAGAGTGCTCTTTCCTGCCGCTCGCGCAGCTAGCGAGCGCTACAATGTGTTGGATGAGCCGGGAGCCGTTTACAGGCTAAATACGACCGAATATTTTTCACTCCGTCGCATAGTAATTCAGTCATTCCGTATGACCTTCATCAGGAATCGGCTCCTGAATTTGCATCAACTAATATGTATTGAGATCGAATATTGCCGTCACCGTCACATGGCTATTGTTGATATTGCAGTCCAAATTGCTCAGCGTACGAGTGATGCAATGAATCTCCCCGGAGAGATTGCTATGTTAATTTCTGTATTGCTAATCAAGATACAAAGCTTAGATCTCTTTTGCGCTTGCGATGCCTAATCTTTCAGCCGGGTAGGGTGGGCAAACAATAAAACCGTTTGCCCACCCTACTTTTTGCGCATACAAGCCCGGATGAAATGAAATGGAATCCGGGACTCATGGTATTCCATTGAATACTGGGTCATCCTCTGCACCCCCTGACGGGCGCTCCCGGATTCCGCTACGCTACATTCGGGCTACCCAATATCAATGGGGACAACCCGTGTCGGGTTCCCACGGGCAGAGAGCATGCGATGAACGCTCTTGCTCGGGCGATTGGTCGCCGCCGCGATTTGCTCAAAACCCACGGTTGCATTAACTGTTCAGGTGACGGGTGTTATTTACCCGCCATCCTCCTGGCGATTTCCTGCTTGCTCTGCCGCAGCAACGCGATTTCGGATGGTTGCAGCATCCGGGGTGCGGATAAGGTACCGAGCTTCTGATTCAGTAAGCGCGTCGAAGGCGTGACCGAATCGCTTTTGCCACCAATGTTCAAGTTCTGCTCCATGCTTGCTCCTCAATTCATCAAGACTGTCTTGTGTAAGACGCAATTTGGCCGAATGCGGCTTGCCTGTCAAGGCCACGGCAGCTAATACCTTACCTCCATTCGTTTCGATGTGGCCGCGCAGGTTGGCAAGTGTACCGCCCATGCCCACAAAATCATCCACCATAACGTACTCCGCTCCGGACTGAATTGTGCCGTCGAATTCTGCTTGGCGCGCAAGCCGCGAAAAACCGTCCGCGCCAGTGTGGGATACGACATTCACCTGAACCACGCCGCCATCCACTTCCCAGCCAAGTCGCAACGACAACTCGTCGGCAAAAACTTCAGGGATGGCATTCACCCCATTTTGCTCGTAAGCATGGGCACTGACCAAAATAGGCTGATGTCCAGTCAGCAAGGCGAGGAGTGCGTCAATTTGCTCCAGATTGAGCGTGTCACGCACCAGATTATCCGCAGCAATTGCATCGCCTGTTTTGGCTGCCCAATAATTGCGGACTCGTTGGCGTGTATCAGTACGTCAGGAAAGTCCCTCCAGCTTGTTCTTGGCGGTTTCATGCGATGGATTTTATCACTGTTAGCCAAACCAATTTTTCTTTAAGAGTGGATATGCGTCTCGAAAGTGACGTTGAGTACCTTTCTGATTGCTGAGAAAACTGCAGCCAAGCTTTCCATTGTCGGATTGGCGATTCTGAAATAAGGATAGAGCAGCCAACGTATGCTGCTGCATGCAATCCAGGATACAACAGAGTTATGCGGCCTTCAATACTTGTTTTGGCGATTTTGGCGGCAGTGTTACAAGAGGCGCATCTTTGACAGGAGACTGTGCTTCATCCAGTTTCCGTAGCTCAGAAAATATCTTGTGCGGGTCGAAGCCAAACTGGGCGGCATGCTCCCTGCGTTGCGCGTGTAGTTCCTCAATAATCGGATCGGTCCACATTTCTTTCTCCTAACAATTCCTCCGGTGTGCAAATGATCGGCATGGCATATCCTGCCGTTTCGCATACACGCTCAATAATACCCCGCTTTATGGCGTTTGCAATATGTGTGCAGTTCAACGCGATGGTGAATTAAGGCCGCTGACCAAGGAAATCTCGACGCGCAGTTAAACCTTAGTCAGTTAAACGTGGTGAACGGTATGCGTCACGAAAGTGACGTTGAGTACCTTTCGGATTGCTGAAAAAACCGCAGCCCGATTTTCCATTGTCGGGTTCCCTCGGGCAAAGAGCAAGCAAGCTGTCCGCATCGCATCATCGAAAATCTGAGGAAGTGTAGCCTGGATGAAATGAAATGGAATCCGGGACTCATGGTATTCAATTGGATACTAGGTCATCCTCTGCGCCCTGACGGGTGCTCCCGGATTCCGCTACGCTACATCCGAGCTACCCAATATCAATGGGGACAACTCGCGAAGATGCGATGATGTCTGGCGACACTATGCTCCGCCTACATTTTTCTCCGGCTTACCTCGCTGGAATGTTTCATGACAATCTGCAAGCCTGTAATACGTCAAAAGTTAATAATTGTAGTAATGCTGTCGGAATAAGTGCCGACCGTTGCATCCTGCTCAGCGGGAATCTCGCCAAATATACTTAACGTCGTGGAGCCATTTCTGGATGCCGTCATCACATTGCTGCCGCCCGTTCCATCGCCCCAAACCACGGTTCGCGCAGCGCTGGTGTAAAGGTTGTAATTCAGTGAATTTCCTCCGCTCTTCATTACCCGTGCAAAGTAAGTATTGCTCTGGCCGGTACTCAGCGTAACAACAAAGGACGGGGAACCACTACCATTGCAATTGATGGTGAGGCTGCCTACGCCGCCGGTGTTCGAGAGCGAGGTAAAAACGTTATAGGTAGCAAAACTGGCTCCGGTTACGGCGGTGAACCTGCATGAAGCCAGGGCTGGCAGAGTTTGCGATAACAAGGCAATCAACACGGTAGTAGTTGCGCCGATAAGCAGAATTCCATTCGCTCTGAACATTCGACTATGCTCAGGACTCAAGGTCTTGTCGATTGGCTTTGTTTGCGTAGATGGTGGTTCGACAGGCTCACCACGAACGGTTAAGTGGACATTATTGCGATTAGTCACAGATTGACTCCCTTGCAAAGGAATATACCAAGATCGGGCAAGGGATCGGAGCTTGCGCTGAACGGAACATCGAATTCACAAGTTTGACTTCTCCATGTCGCGCGCAGCCGGGTGGTCGAACTGAGACCGACAACATACACTTCGCCCTCGTAACCCACCGTATAGATTTCAACCTTTCCGACTTCTTGTATCGAAGCGCCGACCGGCAAAGGTTGCCCATTTTCAAGATGGATGGTGAAAGTCGCACCGCGTGAGCGTTTGATTGGAAATTTTACCTCGATGCCGCTGCGGAAGTATGGCACCGCTTGCAGCTTGAGGGTTCCAATTTCCGCATCCAGCGAGACATCACGCTGGTCGATTGAAATCAGATTAATATCGTACGCGCGCAAGCGTGGAATCAGTGCGTTGCCGTTGGTATCGGTTCGCCCTGCTGGTTGATTGTCGGCGAGTATGCGCACGTTGGGATAATCAGGAATGCGGGCTACGGCGAAACTCTGGTCGATGCGACGGCTGAAGAATACGTTGTCGCCAAAGATTGCCATTCCTCCCGAAGCCTCTAGGCGTGTTGCTGTGGCATCCTGATTTTGCGCGACATCTACCGTGTAGGTGCCAATGTTGTTCTGATAGGAATAAGAGCCTTCCTTGTCTCCATCGCTACGCGCTTGCAACTGGTATCCATAACCTTCGCCGAGTGGCAGATTGCGTTGCAGCGTGGTGCTGAAATCATTGCTGTTCCCGGAACTCCCGCCGTGCATGGACTGCACGCTGCCGCTCAAACTTGTCGACTGATCCAAAGAAATGCTGAGCAAGGCGAAAATCGTGGTGCTTACGTCGCCCGCCATGGTGTGGAGCGCGGATAGTGTGAGCGAACCGGTTTTTCCCAGCGAAGTGCCGTAACTCAGCGTGGCGATACGCGTATCGGCTTGGTCGCGGTTGTGTTGCGTGACGTAGGCGATGCCGATAGAACCGCTGCCAAGCGTAGCATAGCTAAGATTGACGCTGCTCAACTGCACTGGCGGCAACTGCGGTGCTTGCAGTCCAATCTGGGTAAAGCCGTTGCTTGCCCATTGCGTGTGTGCGCCCAAGCTCCATGGCTGCGCCAGCCTGTCGATTTCAACCAGCGCCAGTTCACCGTCACCCGTCATGCTGTGACTACCCGCAAGGTAGGTGCCGACTGTGCCGAGTTGAGGTATCAGGTAATCTCCGCCGACGCCGAGCGTTGTCTGATTTCTCATCGCTTCGGCGTGCAGCTCACCGGTGAAGCGTTCATTTATTCCACGGCGATAAGTGCCGGTACCGAGCAAATTACTATAGTCGTTGCTGTCGATGCCGAAGTTATCGCGCATCCAACCCAGCTCGTAGGAAAAATTCTCCAGCCCTACGCGCAGTAGAGTCTGGCTGGCATAAAACGGTTGGGTGATGACCTGCTGTCGTCCGAACATATCCCGCACTACGAGCCTGACATTGCCCTCACCGGTGACGGCAGGAAGATTGCGGATCGAGAACGGCCCGGGAGGCACATTCTGGCTCGATACCAGAGCGTTGTTGATAAACACGTCAACGGTTGATGGCAAAACTGCTTGACCCGCTACGCTTTGCGGCGGAAAGGTGTCGAAGCCCGGCTGCGTTCCGAAATTTGTGCCGAACTGTATCCCGCCGAAACGTACCGAGCGACCCCAAGTTCCAGGCGTGGTAATGGCATCGCCCAAGTGCAGAGTTTGCATCTTTGCCGGGTAATCGGTGGTCCATGTCGTATCCAGCCGCGTGAAGCTGGAACGGCTTTCGACTTTGTTGGCGAGCACATTGCCGGTGGCGACGCCGAAGCGGTTGAAATAGCCAAGTTCAAACTGCCCCGAGGTTTGGCTCGCATCCGGGGAATGTGCGGCAAACAAATCGTAGTTGATGAATCCGCCGGTGCCGGGTTTGACCGGTGGCGGCATGCTGGTGTATTGCGATGTTCTTACCGTCTTGATGAAGGCCTCTGGACGTACCTCTATCATGAGCGTAAGCCTCTTCGGGTCGTATACGTGAGATACCCCCAGAATTGCGCTGAGCGGAAAATATTGCTCGCCCTGATACGCAATCGCGGTGTTCGCATCCGGCGGACGCAAGCGCCAGCGCTGCAAATCCTTGCTCCATAAATAGAGTGTGCCCGCTTTATCTTCGAGCACCAGCACGGTTTGGTTTAATTGCTGCCGGTTGATATCGACGAGCATTAACCGTTCCTGGAGTTCCGCATTGGCGGCGGATGCCGTGCAAGAAAAAAACGAAACTCCTATCAGGAATATCGCCGCATGGTTAGAGCTTGCCCAGCACAAGTTCCGTATCGATGTTTTCAGCATCAGTATAGGCTTTCAGGTGCAAACGGTCAGAGGTGAATTTTTCTATCGAACTCGTTTTCAACAGCCATACGTGCGATTGACCTGCGAGTATGTAGCTTGAGCCAGATTCATCAGTAATTGCTTTGTCGCCACCCGGAACGTAAAGAGCAAAATCGGAAATTTGTATATGTGCATTGCCATTATTTCGCACGCTCACTTTCAGCCTGTTATCAGGCATCCGCGTAACCTTCCACACCGCTTTCGGCTCGGCTTTGCCATTTTGCGGCTGGACGAATATAGGCAAGCTGATGCGCAACGCGACCTGCACCCCCATGAATCCCGGTGCCGGTTGCGTGGGGAGTTCCTGCAGGCTGATGCGATAGGTGAGCTCTTTGCTTGTATCTGCCTGACGCCGCAAGGCCACGCGAATGATCTGCTCACTTTTTGGTGGGATGGTAACAATGGGGGGCGAGGCGAGCAGTTCTTTCGTCGGAGCGTAAACATCCTTGCCATCGCGTTGTGACCATGCGACCGCCCGAATCTGAATTGAAGTCGGTTGATCAGAGCCGTTTTTGACCGTGATTGCGGCGGTCTGTTGTTCGGGTGATAGTTCAACGCGAACCGGGTCTATTTCCCAGCCCGCAGCCTTGGAAAAACTCGGAATGAGTAGCGTAAAAGCGCTGAGAACCAAGCAGAATCCCATTTGCAAATTGCGATTTATTGCGATCTTATTCATGTTGCATATTGAGTGGTCCAAAGTAGCTCCCCTTTATTAAAAGTTGATTGTCGCGTTTACCGTGTCGGTGTAGGTATCCGCCGCGACATCCTGGCCGCCGGGGATCGTTCCGCACACGTTATAAACCCGGGTTACCTTGCTTGGTGCGCTGGTGAGCGTCAGCAGACCGGCACCGATAGCAGTCCACGCCGTGGTTCCGGGAAAGGTGCAAGCCGTGCTCGGCGTATTATTGGGCGGCTGGAAGATGTTGTATTGCAGCAAGCCAGCGGCGGTTCCACCCAGCATCTGGCGCTGTGTGGCAGATACGTGGCTGCCGTTGTCCATTCCTATCGTCAAACCGGTTGCGCCTTTGGAACAGGCAACACTGATCTGTCCGGTAGCGTTCAACGCTGCGGTCGCGTTAGTGCCGATCGGATCATAGGCGGCGAATGCGAGGGCCGAGGTCGTGCTGATCGAACAGTTTTGTGAAACGGATGCCGTCACCGGAATACCGGTACTGGCTGAGGCGGCCCATACCGCATTAGATGCAGCCAGCAGAGTGGCCGCAAAAGACAGGTGCAACGCGAATTTATTCAACATGATTCACTCCCTTTTTCAAGTGGGGAATCATGGCTATTTCTTAAGGCTTTATATGTTCGTTGGCGCACATAACACGCCAGTTTTTCCGTATGCGTTTATTCAGGTGTTTGAAATCTCACGGCGAGACGGTAATCAACGTAAACGTGTCAGGCTTAAAACGCGGGCGGAGTAGCGGCTTCTGTTGATTGTTGGTTTCAGCGGGTTCGGTTTCGGCGGTGACCAAAAATATCTTATGCGAAACCGGATCAACTGCCAAGGTTCGCGCGCCAGGCATGGTGTTGATCGTTTGCTTGATCTGATAATGCGTGGCATCGAGTGCGCTAATCACGTTGAGACTACCGTCTCCGTTTGAACTGAATGCCAGCTTGCTCGCCACATCATAAGCTGTTGCATCGTTACCTCGACCGATAGGAAGGGCGTCCAGTATTTTTCCGGTATTGGCATCGACGATGACCATTTGTTTGTTGTGGCAGCCCACAAATAGCCGCTGGCTAGTCGGGTTGATTGCCAGGCCGGCCGGTTCGTTGCAACTGGCAGACAAGTCATAACGATGGGTGATCGCCAGTTTTTGGGTGTCCACCACGACCAATTCGTTCTTGTCTTCGATGTTGACGAATAAGCGTCCTTTGCCATCGACAGCGACGAACTCCGGTTTGCCCCCAAGCAGTATTGCGGCCAGCGATTTTCCCGCCACCGCATCAACAGGCGTCAAGCTTGCGGACTCGCCGTTAGCTACAAACATGCGCTTGCTTGCCGGGTCATAAACAATGCCGTCGGGTTTATTTTCGGTCGGCGTATGGCCGATAATCCTGAGCGTTGAAAGCTCAAAAATAGTTACGTTATTATCTTTCCCGTTGCTGGTAAATCCACGATCCAGATCGCTAGCTAACGCGATGCCATGTACACCATGCGTATTGGTGATGGCTCCAACTAACTGCTTTTTGTCGATATCGAATACCTCGACTCGATCACCGTGCGAAATAAATAAATGCCGGTGTTCGGCATCCACGATCAGGTAATCCCATTTGATATCGCCATCAAGATGTTGTTTGTCGATGACGTGATAACCGGCATCTTCTGCGTGGGATGAAACCGGGTTGCACAGGCTAAATGCAATAATGGCTGCGATTTTCCACATGTTGCGAGGGTAACAAAGATACATGTTTGGGATTCCTTAATTCATCGTATAAATTGAATACTACCAAGTTTATTGGTTGGAATTACAGCGTTGGGGCAATATCGTATTGGCAAGCCGAGTCAAGCTTTTTACTTAAGGGCGCTTCAAAAAATTCAGATTTCGCCCAAATGCAAGGCGTGGAAAAAATTTCGCAGCGCTGCATATGGATGATATGTAAGCAAGAAATTTTTTCCGCAACGCAGCAGTTGGGATGAAATATGGATTTTTAGAAGTGCCCTTATGTTTTTTACCCGAAGATAAGGTTACTACTTTGAGGTAAAATTCGTTTCCATAAACTTCCCAAGCTACTGGATAATCCGCATTTGCCCGTCGCGTTTTAAATAGAAACTATCCCGTTTTCATCAATCAGCTTTACTTGTAACTGTTCAACCATTCCCAATCTTTTAAAATTTTATGCTGCCATCAATAGAACTCCGTCTCGCTACAGAAATTTCCGCAAAACCCGCCCAAGTTGCCGCTGCCGTTGCCTTGCTCGACGAGGGGGCGACTGTTCCTTTTATTTCCCGTTACCGCAAAGAAGTGACGGGCGGATTGGACGATATTCAACTGCGGCTGCTGGAAGACCGCCTGCGCTATTTGCGTGAGTTAGAAGAGCGGCGCACGGCGATCATCGCCTCGATCAACGAGCAGGGAAAGATGACGGCGGAACTGCTGGACGCCATCAGCCATGCCGAAGACAAGACCCGCTTGGAAGACTTGTATTTGCCGTACAAACCGAAACGCCGCACCAAGTCGCAGATCGCGCTGGAGGCCGGGCTGTTGCCGCTGGCCGATGCGCTGCTGGCCGACCCGATGCTCAACCCGGAGGAAGAAGCGAACCAATACCTGAAGCCTGCCTTTACTTCCGAGCAGGGCGACAATCCCGGTGTGGCCGATACCAAGGCGGCGCTGGATGGCGCGCGCTACATCCTGATGGATCGTTTCGCCGAGGACGCTCCACTGTTGCAAGACCTGCGCGAATATTTGCAAACTCATGGCGTGGTCGAAGCCAAGGTCATCGAAGGCAAGGAAGAAGCTGCCGCGAAGTATGCCGATTATTTCGAGTATGACGAACCGCTGGTCGCGATTCCCTCGCACCGCGCGCTGGCGCTGTTTCGTGGTCGTCGCGAGGAACTGCTGAACGTTACTTTGCGGCTCGACAGTGAAGCGGAACGGCCCAAATGGGATGCGCCGCTCAACCCCTGCGAGGCGCGCATCGCCAAGCGCTTCGGCATCGTCAACCAGAACCGTCCCGCCGACAAGTGGCTGGCAGATACCGTGCGCTGGACTTGGCGGGTGAAGAGTTTCCTGCATCTGGAGAGCGAGCTGATGGGCGCGTTGCGCGAACGCGCCGAGACCGAAGCGATCAATGTGTTTGCGCGCAACCTGAAAGATTTGTTGCTCGCCGCACCAGCCGGGCCGCGTGCCACTATGGGGCTTGATCCCGGCATGCGTACCGGCGTCAAGGTCGCCGTGGTGGATGCCACTGGCAAAGTGGTGGATACCGCCGTCATCTACCCGCATCAACCCAAAAACGATTGGAACGGAGCGCTGCACACACTCGCCAAGCTGGCCGAGAAACATCAGGTGGCGCTCATTTCAATTGGCAATGGCACGGCCTCGCGCGAGACGGATAAGCTGGCGCAAGACTTGATAGCAATGCGTCCGGAACTGAAGCTGACCAAGATTGTGGTCTCGGAAGCAGGGGCATCGGTGTACTCCGCCTCCGAGTTCGCCTCGCGCGAACTGCCAGACATGGACGTATCGTTGCGCGGTGCGGTATCCATCGCACGACGCCTGCAAGATCCGCTGGCGGAACTGGTGAAGATCGATCCGAAATCCATCGGGGTTGGTCAGTACCAGCACGATGTGGGGCAGTTCCAATTGGCGCGTTCGCTGGATGCCGTGGTCGAAGATTGCGTGAACGCGGTGGGCGTGGATGTCAACACGGCTTCTGCGCCCTTGCTGGCGCGGGTATCGGGCCTTTCAAGCAGCGTGGCGCAAAGCATCGTGACCTACCGCGACTCGCATGGCATGTTTGCAACGCGCGCCGCCTTGAAGGAAGTGCCGCGTTTGGGAGAAAAAACCTTTGAGCAGGCGGCGGGCTTCCTGCGTGTCATGGGCGGTGACAATCCTCTCGACGCTTCGGCGGTACACCCGGAGTCCTATCCTTTGGTGAAGAAAATTCTCGCCGACCTCAAGAAGAATATCAAGGAAGTGATCGGCGACAGCAAGCTACTCAAATCGCTCAACCCCGGCCAGTATGCCGACGAAAAATTCGGCGTGCCCACCATCAGCGACATTCTGCTCGAACTGGAGAAGCCGGGGCGCGATCCGCGTCCCGAATTCACTACGGCAACTTTCAGGGAAGGCGTCGAGGAACTGAAGGATCTGAGGCCGGACATGATACTTGAGGGCGTGGTCACCAACGTCGCCGCATTCGGCGCCTTCGTCGATATCGGTGTGCATCAGGATGGGCTGGTACACATTTCGGCTCTCTCCAACACCTTCGTCAAAGATCCGCACGCGGTGGTCAAGGCAGGGCAGGTGGTGAAAGTAAAAGTGCTGGAAGTGGATGAGAAGCGCAAGCGTATCGCGCTGACCATGCGGCTAACGGATAGCGCCGCCGAAAGCGGCAAGGGCAAAGCGCCACGAGATCGTGTGATCGATGCCAAACGTTTGGTGCAGCATAAGCAGCAGGAAGTGCGTCAGCCGGTGCCAAGTGGCGCGATGGCGGCGGCATTTGCCAAGTTCAAGGGGTGAGTTATGCAAATGTGCTCCTCCCCTGACAAGGGGAGGTTGGGAGGGGTTTTGTTTTGAAATGAGTTATGAGTGAATGCGCTACGAGCCATGCGCCCGGTTGCGCATATGATCCGCCACTTTGGCAAAAGAGGCATTGAGTTCGGCGCGCAATGCGGCATCTTCCACTACATCCTGCAATGCTTTCTCCATGCACATCAGCCACTGCTCTCGTTCCGAGTTGCCTATGGGGAAAGGCAAATGGCGTTGGCGCAGCATCGGATGCCCGTATTGTTCGATAAACAGTTGTGGGCCACCCATCCAGCCGGAAAGGAATTTAAACAATTTATCTTCGGAACCTTGCAGGCTTTCCGGGTGAAGCTTGCGGATGCCGTAGGACTCCGGCAATTCGTCCATGATTTGATAGAAACGCTGTACCAGAGCGCGCACTTTTTCCGCGCCGCCGATGCGCTCGTAATGGGTAGGCATCATGGGCTCGGAGCCTGTATGGATTGGGCTTTTTCCACGATACCGCCGCGCTTGAGCATGGAAAGGTATTCTGCCTCTTTATGCGCAATGATCTGATTCAGATAGGCAATATTTTTCTCGATTGATTCCAGATAGTAATTTTCCTCTACCCCCAGCGTATCCTTGAAGTGGAATGTTAATTGGGTGTACATACCACCCAACTCCTCATCAAGTTTTTTTCGGGTATTGGAGTAAAAATTCCCCGTCTGGCGCAACATATCATGTACGTTCTGGAAGTTTCCAAAGTGCGCTTCCTTGAACTCCAGATAAAGGAACAGCAGTTTTTCCAGGTAAGTGCGATCAGCCATTTGCCCGGTCAGGTCAGCGGTCCCCACGATTTTACCAAGCAGGCGGGCGCGCTCGTCGGGGAAACCCAACTGAGAAAAAGTGAGTGCAGGATCGGTGCTGAGGATGATCGGCTCCAGAGGATCAGCCAAGCCGTGCGGAAATTGTTTTTCAGCGAGATAGCGCCGCATGAAATTCACGCCGCGCCTGACATGGCTTTGCGTAAATTGGGCACCGGTGCCGCTTTCTTCCTCGATCAATTGCGCATAGCCGATGTCGTGCATCAGCGTGGCTATCATAATCATGGTGATTTCATCGTCGCTCAGGTGGGTGCCTGAAACATGCACGCCATGCAGCAATCGCACCGAGCACAGAAAGACATCCAGCGTGTGGGGAAGATTGTGGTACAGCGTTTTGATCGGGCAATAGCCGGGGTATTCCCCCCGGAATATCCGCATGACATCTTCAAATGCGGTTCGGGCAAAAGCGGAGTCATAGTCGGGGTTGATACGCCTGACTATGCTGATTGCTTTGGCCCAGACTTCATCAGGGTCGTTATTGGCGAATAGCCCGGCGACTTCGTCTGGTGAAGGAGGATTTTTCAAGTTCATGTGTAAATTATATTACGGAATGCCTGATTTCAAAAACGCCGGGTTTTCAGCACCAGAAAAGCTCCCAGTAAACTTTGCACCAGATAAAGGATGCTGGAAACGCCGTGCAGCATTTTGAAACGGTCGGCGAAAGCACTGTGCATGATGTCGCTCGGTAGCGCCTGCGCTTTGAGATCGGCCATGATGGGCTGAATGCCGAACTGCCCAACTATCGCCAGCAACAACATGACGACCACTACCCGAAAAACGGCCTGCCCGAGTGCGGTCCGACCGGATACCTTGAGGTAATAAAACAGCAGGTAGCATGCGCAAGCGATGCCGATATAGGCAACCAGAGTGAACATTTTTCCCGCCAGCATCCCGGCCAGCATTCTGTCCGGCAGAGTCTGGAACAGCACCGGCACCGCCACGTAGCCGATCCCCCATATTCCCCCTACCCAAGCGGTGACGGACAGCAATGCCATGGCATCAGCAATTTTCTTCATCATGTTCATTCTGATCCTTCTGTAAAATACGCCGATTATGCAACTCGGAATTTTTCTTGATTGCAATTATTTTCAACCTACGCATTGTACCAAGGAGCAACCATGACCACGCTTGATCAAGTCAAATCACAAACTGCCTACCTCGCCGGCGGCTGTTTTTGGGGGATGGAAGAATTGGTGCCCCTGATTCCGGGAGTGCTTGAAACCGAAGTCGGCTATACCGGTGGTGATACGCCGAATGCCTGTTACGAGCAGGTGAAGACCGGCGACACCGGCCATGCCGAATCGCTGAAAATCGTATTCGACCCGCAACAACTCAGCTATCGCCACCTGTTGTTCGAATTCTTCCGCATGCATAATCCAACCACGCGCAACCGGCAAGGCAACGACATCGGCACGCAATATCGCTCGGCAATATTTTACCTCGGAGAAGAACAAAAAAATGTTGCCGAAGAAGTCATCAAAACGGTAGATGCTTCCGGAGACTGGCAAGCCAAGGTCGTCACCGAAGTCGTGGCATTCAAGGAATTCTATCGCGCGGAGGAATACCACCAGAAGTATCTGCTCAAGCATCCGCATGGTTATACCTGCCACTTTATGAGGCGGTTGGGGTTGGGGGAAATAAGCTAGCACCATGTAACACCAAAAACCAACCCCCCTCAGTCCCCCCTTGTCAGGGGGGAAGCCTTTAAGCCTCCCCTGACAAGGGGAGGTTTGGAGGGGTTTAGTTTGCGACGATTCTAGTGCTACATGGTGCTAGTGTAGTGTTGCATTCTGCTTGGAACTTAACTTGCCACGTGGGAGCGGCTTTAGCCGCGATGGGTAGCAGGATATTCAGCCTGTATCGCGGCTAAAGCCACTCCCACAAAGGATTTACTGATATCCCATTTAAGTTTTACCAACAATGCTACACATCGAAGCTTTCGACATGCAGTGCAAGTCCAAGTTATCATGTAGCCTTCGGCAATCTGAAAGCAACAAGATGTACCCATCCATAGAAAATTTCGTTGGCAATACACCTTTAGTCCAACTCAAGCACATACCCGGCGATACCGGTAACGTGCTGCTGGCCAAGCTGGAAGGAAACAACCCCGCCGGTTCGGTGAAAGACCGTCCGGCAGTCTCAATGATTGCCCATGCCGAGGCACGCGGCGACATCAAACCGGGCGACACCTTGATCGAAGCGACCAGCGGCAACACCGGTATCGCGTTGGCGATGGCGGCGGCGATACGCGGTTATAAAATGATCTTGGTGATGCCGGAAAACCAGAGCCTGGAACGTTGCCAGACCATGCGCGCGTTCGGTGCGGAACTGGTGCTGACGCCGAAAGCTGGCAGCATGGAATTGGCGCGCGACACGGCGGACAAGCTGCGCGATCAGGGTGGCGGCATCATTCTTAACCAGTTCGCCAACCCCGACAATCCGCTGTCGCATTACGAAGGTACCGCGCCGGAAATCTGGCGCGATACGCAGGGCAGTATCACCCATTTCGTCAGCAGTATGGGCACCACCGGCACCATCATGGGCTGCTCGCGTTTCTTTAAGGAAAAAAATCCCAACATTCAGATCATCGGCGCACAGCCGGAAGAGGGCGCGCAGATACCAGGCATCCGCAAATGGACGCAGGAATACCTGCCCGAGATTTACGATCCCAAGAGCGTGGATAAACTGGAGTATGTCAGCCAGCAGGACGCGGAAGACATGACCCGCCGTCTGGCGCGCGAAGAGGGCATTTTCTGCGGTATTTCCTCCGGAGGCGCACTGGCAGTGGCGCTAAGAATTTCACAACAGGTCGAGAACGCGACCATCGTGTTCATCGTGTGCGACCGTGGGGATCGCTACTTGAGTACGGGGGTGTTCCCGGTTTGAGGGTTATCGGTTAATCAATAACCAAACACACTGTCACATAAGATAGATTCCGTTCGCCCTGAGCTTGTCGAAGGGTTCTGATTGCGTGGCAGGTGGTTCGACAAGCTCACTACGAGCGATTTAAGTGAACAGTATTACGTTTGAGTCTATCACGGAATAAAATCATCAAGGCAAGTTCCCGCATGCAGGCCGTCGATGTTCTTAAAATGCGCATCGAGTGTCAACAGAGCGGCACCGTGTTCCAGACTGCTGGCCGCAATCCAAAGGTCATTAGTAGGAATGGGCTGGCCTTTGCGGCGTAGCGCGGCATACACCAGACCATATAGGTCTGCTGTAGAGGTCGTGCTTGGAACCAGCTTCACGCGCGGTGTATTGAGAAACTGAGTCAATTCGTTGCGATTATTACTCTCTCGTTGACCGGCAGCAAATCCAGCTAGCAGTTCGCCCAACACGGTGACGCATACGATGATGACGGGTGCGTGTTGCAACACGGCGACTATTTTCTTATCGCCCTGTTTAAATGCGCTGTAAGCGTTGGTATCTAGTGCGATGGGTCTCATCGACTACTTCCACAGTGCCGCGTCAACCTCGGCAAAAGCTGCGGTGTTTCGCTCAAAGGCTTGCGCTTCTTTCGCACTCCAAGTACCAGCCAAGCAATCGAGATCATCAAATTTTTTTAATACGCTCGACTGAGCTGGGGTGCCAGTATCCTGCAATAAGCGCAAAACCAAACTATTGAGGCTGCTACCATCATGTTCCGCCTGACTCTTAAGTCGAGTCAGTATCTTATCATCGAGCCCACGAATACTCATTGTTGCCATGATGTCACCTACGAAATCAATTTGAATGCATTTATGGTAGCACTTGGGATAGAAAAAGTCATCAGGCCGATTTTTCCCATCAGAATTAATTGTGGCTGGTGCAAAAACATCAAAAACCTATCAGTTCTGATAGCTGTCAAGATGTTATATTTGTAAACCACAAAATTACCCGCATGCACCAATTGCACCGCAACTCGTACAAAACTCGCAACCGTCTTTCTTGATCAAGCGTGGCGTTGCCGCATTCTTTACACACTTTGCCGGTCAGCGGTTTGATGCCGGTCGGTTTGATCTGGCCTTCCGGGATTTCGAGTACGCCCATATGCAGCACCGGATAGCCGTTCTCGTCGAGGATGTCGAGCATGGCGTAGCGATGGATGATGAGTTTTGCGACGTAAGAAACCGTGGAGGGGTAGCTTTCCATTTTTGCGCCTCCGGGCACGCGCGCCATGAAGTCGCCCAGCGGTTCGCCGAAGTTGAGTAACTTGCGCAATTTCATGCCGATCCAGGCCGGGTCAATCACGCGCATATCCAGACTCAATACCTTGCATAAGCCATCGAGGGCGCGCGGATAAACACCGGACAGCCACATCGAATAGGGGCGACGTTGTCCGTCAGGCAGCACCAGTTCTTTCAGCCCCAGCACGAAGTCGTCACCGCTGCCCGCGTTGGAGATGTCCACCGTCCAACTCATAGTGCCGTCGGTTCCGGTCTTCGGTTCCTTTTTGGCGAACAGTGCATCCATCATCGGCGTGGTCACGCCATCGCATATTTCCAATGCGCCTAATTGTTCGATGCGATATTTCAACAGATACGCGAATGCGGCCACCAGACTGGGCATACGCATCACTTCGCCATCGGGCGGCATGGGCATATCAAAGGTGTCATCCCCCGCAGTCTTCATCAGCATTTCCAGCTTCATGCGTATCCATACCGGATCGCGCGTGCGCATATCCATCGACAAGGATTTAGCCAATGCCCCCAAGCCGCGCGGTTGCTCCGAGCCATTCACCCAGACTTCGAACGGATGGTTGCAACCAGTGGAGGTGTGTGAAACGAATGCGACGAAACTGCCGAGCGGGTGCTTCACCACCTGCGACACCCAGCCTTCGCTTCCGGCGGGCAGGGAGGGGCGACCGGGCCAGCGCAAAGAGGCGAGGGCAGGGGTGGGAGCGGCTTCCAGAACGATACGTCTATCTTGGTCGAACACCAAATCCTGCGGTTGTTCTTCCTTCTTGGTTTCCGGTGTGACCGACAACACCGAACCCAGTACGCTGTTTGGGCGATAGGTTGCCAAACCTTTTAATCCAGCCTTCCATGCTTCGGTATAGAGATCTTTGAAATCCTCGTAAGGATAGTCGGCGGGCACGTTGACGGTCTTGCTGATCGAGGTGTCGATGAAAGGGGCTACCGCAGCGACCATCTTCATGTGGTCGATAGCGCTGATCTCCAGCGCAGAGACAAACGCGGGCGGCAGATTGTTCACGTCACCGCCGTTTTGCTTGAACATGCGCCAGGCGTGATCTTCTACTTGATAATCTTTGGTCGTCCCGTCCAGCATGCGTTTCTTGCGTGTGTAGAACCACGAGAAAGCCGGTTCGATGCCGTTGGAAGCGTTGTCGGCAAAGGCCAGCGAGATGGTGCCGGTGGGCGCGATGGACAGCAGGTGGCTATTGCGTATGCCGTGTGATCGTATCTTGGTCTTGATCTCATCCGGCAACCGCGAAGCGAAACGCGGTTCGGACAGATATTGATCCGCATCCAGCAGTGGAAACGCGCCGCGCTCGATGGCCAAGTCTACCGATGCCTGATACGCCTCGTTCCGCATGAGGCGGCTAATATCGGCAGCAAAGCTGCGCGCCTCATCGGTGTCGTAACGCAAGCCCAGCATGATCAGCGCATCACCCAAGCCGGTGTAGCCCAGGCCGATGCGACGCTTGTTTTGTGCTTCAAGTTGTTGTTCGGGCAGCGGCCAGGCCGTGACATCCAGCACGTTGTCCAGCATGCGTACCGCGACGCGCACCAGTTTCTTGAAGGCTTCGTAGTCAAAACGAGCCGCTTGCGGCGAGTTTCGAGGAACGTCCAAACCGGCCTGAGCCGAGAAGGGACTCTTTACCATGCACGTCAAATTAATCGAGCCGAGACAGCAGCAGCCATAAGGCGGCAGGGGTTGCTCCGCACAAGGGTTGGTGGCTGCTATCACTTCGCAATAGGATAAATTATTGTCGCGGTTCATCAGGTCGATGAACAGTACCCCCGGCTCGGCGTGGTCGTAAGTGCTCGCGATGATCTGTTTCCACAGCTCGGTGGCGCGTACTTTGCGATAGATCCACTTGCCGTCGGCACGTTGTGTCGAGCCTTGTTCTTTGAGCGCGGCAGACGGTTCGGCGCTATGTACCAATTCGAATTCCTGATCGTTTTCTACTGCCCGCATCAAGGCGTCGGTCACGCCGACCGAGATGTTGAAATTGCGCAGGTCGCCTTTATCCTTGGCGCGGATGAACTTCTCGATGTCGGGATGGTCGCAACGCAGCACGCCCATCTGTGCGCCGCGCCGCGCACCCGCCGACTCAACGGTTTCGCAGGAGCGATCAAAAACGCGCATGTAGGAGATCGGGCCGCTGGCGCGCGAGTTGGTGCCTTTGACGTGGGCCCCCTCCGGGCGAATAGTGGAGAAATCGTAACCGACCCCGCCGCCGCGCCGCATGGTTTCTGCTGCCTGCTGCAAGGCATCGTAAATACCCGGCATGCCATTGCTGGTGCCGGATATGGCATCTCCCACCGGCTGCACGAAACAATTGATCAGCGTGGCCTGTATTTTCAACCCGGCGGCCGAATTGATGCGGCCGGCCGGCACAAAGCCATTTTCCTGCGCCAGAAAAAAAGCATCCTCCCAATGTGTGCGTTGATCCGGGCTTTCGGCTTGCGCCAAGCCGCGCGCCACCCGGCGACGTACATCTTGTAGCGAGGTTTCATCGGCTTCCGCGTATTTTTCCAGCAGAATTTCTGTGCTAATTTCTTGCGTCATTTTTTGATCCTGATTGATTCATCTTCCAATAAAAACAGAATGGCGGGAAGAGGGGGTAGAATTCTGTAAGTAAATAGTCTCACAAATTTATCGGTTCCGGCCACTTACAAACTTGGAGATTGCCATGCGCAAAGCCATCTTGATGATATTACTAGCTATTGTTGGCAGCAATGCTATGGCGGATTGGCTGGCTATCACCGCAACGTATGACAATTCTGTTACGTTCTTCGTCTACCCTGAAGCTGTTCGCAGGAATGGTCATCTGGTTAAAGTGTGGTGGCTGGAAAGCCATAAAAATGCAGTTACATCGGGCAACGATGCCCAGTATTTATCAATGTATTTCTCGGCCAAAGCGCTTGATGAATTCGACTGCGATACGGTGCAACGCCGAAACCTCGCTTTCTCTGAATACGCTGGAAGAATGGGGCGTGGCGAAGTTAGATACTCTTCAGATTACGAATCTCTAAAGTGGAGTCCAATTTCGCCTGACAGCGTGGCGGAAGCTTTATGGAAATATGCCTGCGGGAAATAACGGGTGGATTTTTATGGGGATTTTAAATGAATTTCATCAAGCCATTGATATCGGAATCTATCTCGACTTCGATGAATGGGGGAAGCATTTACCTCTGCAAAAACAGCAAAAATCACGCATTCTTTACCCCCAGTTTGAGCCCCTGAAATGACACTTCAAAGTGGTGCCATTAAGGCGGAAATCAGTGGCGCCTTAATGCCGAAAGGTGAGACCCGATAAATCGCGCTCCTTCAAACCTTAGTTTGACACTTCCGAGGCATATTTTGAGGTGGCCCACGTAGTGGTGCGGGGTTTCATCTTTATCCCGGATTTACGACTATTAATGCGTTCCAGCAAAACCTTTACCGCTCGCGGAAAATAGCAAGATGAATAAGCAAACGGCTTGCTCCCAGCAAAATCCAGGCAGGGAAAGGGATCACACAACCAGCGGCCCATGATAATCATCGTTGCTGAGATCGGCCAAGGTGGCGCTGGAGGAGACGTTGGCGAGTTGGCGCTCGTGATCCGCTTGAACCTGCAACAAAGTCAAAACGCAATTTTCCAGGTTGTCGTATCCGTCACGTCCGGTGCCGTATTGTTCGGCATCAGAATAGAAAAACTGGCAGCGGTAGTGGCTGTCCGAAACTTTGCAAACCACAAAATGCGCGCCTCGTTCATTCCAGTAAAAAGTTGGGCATGAAGTCAGCTTATCCGGATCGGTGCCGAGTTGTAATTCGCTGTCGGCCAACTGCAATGGTATGAGTTTGCCGTAGCGCTTGAACAGTAGGGCGGAGACGAGTTTCTGTTCGCCTTCGGTAAAGTCTGGAATGGCGTTCATGCTCATGTCTGCGACCAAGGCAAGCCATCGAAGCGCCAGCCATTGATGGAGTTGCGGTGATGGTTTTCGTTCAGGTCGCCTTCAAAACCATGCAACACATTGTACACTTCGGTTAACCCGGCTTTCTCCAATACCAGCCCAGCATCCACCGAGCGCCGTCCCGAGCGACAGATCAGTACGACCGGACGATTCGCGCTGGCGGCTTTTTTTACATGGGCGACGAAGTTTGGGTTGATTTCCCAGTCCGGGCCGTCCACCCAAGGAATCAGCATCGAGCCTTGGGGGTGACCGACGAACATGTGTTCTATTTCGCTACGCACGTCTATGAAAACAGCCTCCGGATTGGATTCCAGAAATTCCTGAGTTTGTTTGGGCGTCAGATGTTGCATGGCGATGTTCCAGAGTCAATGATTGGTAATAATTATAGACGATTTCCTGTTGCCGAGTAGCAAACGCCAGTACCGCAGATATTCTTATATGTCATTTAGTTATATATATTTAACAATAAAGTATTTTATAGACTGAAATAACTTCGATAGACTGCGCTTCAACAAGTAGGCATGCATCTGTGTTCAACGTGCGAATTTCATTATTACGGAAGGGAAGGTTGCTTATGTCAAAGCTGATAAAGAATGGGCAGGTAATATCTGATGAATGGAAGGTATTGCGCCTTGCCGAGGGCGATACTCCGCAGGATGTCAGGTTGCCGGTGGGGCCGGTTATAGTGCCGCTATCAGTGTGGAAAGCGCGCCGCCGCGAGTTGGTTAACCGTGAATATGAACACGGCTGGGCGCTTGGCATCTGGCTGTCTGTCGATGAAAATCCTCAGGCAATTGAAAACGACATTGACGATTTCAGCGTAGTGGCTATCGAGTTCGATAAGTTCAGCGACGGCAACAGCTACCTGATCCCGCGTCTGTTGCGCGAACGCTATGGCTACAAAAGCGAGTTGCGGGCAATAGGTGATGTACCGCAGGAAAGGTTGACCTATCTGCACCAGATTGGTTTCGATGCCATCGAACTACGCATAGGTAAACAAGTCGGAGCTGCGCTCTCCAGATTGTTTGATTTTAACCAGATTGCCGCCGAGGCCAAGTTGCTGGCAGCTTGACACTCGCAATGAATAATGGGGGAGGGCAATGCTCTCTCGAGTCGTATTTTTCCAACTTAATTCACTTTAAAAAGCCCCTGTTAATTTCACAACAGGGGCTTTTTCTTGGGGCTTAATTCCGGTTTACTTGGTCGAGCCAGCGATATAATGTTGTTACATCTGGAGCGATGTAGCGCCAACAATCCGCAGAGCTAAAGGTCGATTTGCGGGCCGACAATTCGACCACCCAATAAGCTGTTCAAACGTAACGGCATTGCGCGAAGCCAGAAATTCGCTCACGCTGCAATTCCGCTTGGGATCAAAATCTGCCAGGAAATTTTCCTCCTCCTGCAATGCGGGCAGAGGGGCTGGTTTTGCTTCGTTACGTATAGCGGGCGATTGCAACACCTCTTGCAAAGGTTGCGCAGGAGTAGCATAAAGCCCAGTCTCTTCCGGTATTGAACTTTCTCCCGTCACTTGCTCCGCGATATTTTGAGGAGAGGGCAGAGGGGCCTCTGGTTGCATGATGGGTTCGGCGCGCTGTCGCACCTCAATATCATCGCGCGGTCTGGTCTTGGTGTAATAGTGCGACCCAATCCTTAGCGTAGCGATGGCGATTACCAGACCCACAGCGGCCAACAATCTCAATAATCCATTTTGCAGATCCAGATCTTTTTGTTGCAGCTCTGGCTGCTCTGCGGAGCGGGAGAGTGGGGGGCTGCTTTCCCGTTTGCTGGTAGTGTCCAAGGATGGCAGTGCAGCGATCTTTGCGGAAGAAGGGGCCGTTGTTGACGAGGTGGCATGCTCGGATGAGTTAGCGGTAGCAGGGTTAACACCAAAATTGGTCAATTTTGTTATTGACTTCGGATCAGCCTGCAATGGTTTAACCTTATTTTGCAGGGACATGGGGCGGGACATCGGCTCGCCAGCGTGCAGCAGTTTTTGCTTCGCCAGCAGCGATGCTCGTTCTTTCATGCTGATTTTTCCGATGCGCGATTCATCGATTGCATCACCGGAGAGTTTGAGCCTGACAGGTGCAGAACGGACTTTTTTCTTGATGGCGGATGTTATGGGCGAGGAAATGCCCTCAGCCGTTACACTGCTCAGCTCGCTATCCAGCTCAAGCGTGATCACATCATCGGGCATGGCCTGCGCCGACAACGCCTGCCCAAGCAATAAAAGTAGGAGTATTTTTTTATTCATTTCAGCATGCGTTATTTATAAAGTGCCTGTGGCACATTCGTGCTATTTGTCTTTGACAGCCTGATCACATTCTCGGGCAAGGGCTTTGCGACTCCATGTCCAAGCAAGCTTTCCGAGCCCGTTTTGATCTTGCCGTAACACTCGCAAGTATGGTTTTCGATACCATTCCGGTTTAGCACGGCAATATTTCCACCGTAATAACTGATCAATCCGGCATCACGCAATTTCTTTAGCGTCTCCGTAAGAACGTCGCGATGCCCGCCTAGCGAGCTTGCCAGCATTTTCAAGGTTACCACCGAGTCATTCGATGAAATTTGGTCATAATTCAACAATAGCCAGCGGCATAGTTTCTGCTCAAGCGTATGGTAGCGATTGCATATTACGGTCTGTGATGATTGTATAATCAGTGCCTTGGTATAGCGAATCAGCAAATGTTGCAGCGTTTCGCCACGGTTGAATTCTTCCAGCAGCAAGCGCGCCTTCATCCGGTAACCAAATCCGACCGTTCGCACAATCGCCTGTTTGGGCTGGGCCTTATTTCCCATGAACACGGAAATCCCGAGCATGCCTTCGTTGCCGACCCCGGCGATTTCTGCGATGTCGCCGCTCTCCATGAGGTAGCGCAACGATATCGTCGCGGTCGTGGGAAAGTAAACATGTTGCAATTTACCGTTGGACTCATAGTAAGACTCACCGAGCGGCATGGGCACCAGTTCCAAATGAGCGGACAGACGCCTGAGTTCGTTTGCCGGCAATGCAGCAAGAAGTTGGTTCTGATTTGGATTATGCAGAACAGTCATAACAGCCTCTGAAAGTTATTTACGCCACCTAGATTATCAGCAAGTTAAAATCATCAAACGGGGAATAACGGTGAAAAACCGGGGTATTTTCTGAAGTACAGATTTGGCTGCCGGGAACCGTACCGAATGCCCACGCTGATCTGGCACCCGATGTATTGCCAGGATCTACGACTTCCTTGCTCCAGTAAGTCCTGCCGCCGCCCAGCGAGCAGTCTTGGTCATCAGTGATGCCGCAAACAAAATTGCCGACAATCCGGGTATCGGTACGCCTCGTGCCGAATTTAGGGAATGGCCCGCGAAGTTCGGGCGCAGCAGCTATATTCTGCGTTACCTTATAGGGCCAACTGACATCATCTTGAGGGCGCTTCTAAAAATCCAATTTTGCGAGCATCCGCTACGCGAATTGCCTGCTTAACCCACTTCGTCACGATACTGCGTGGTTAACAAAAATTGTCATCAAATAGAAATCAAACTGCCGTAGCGTAGGGCGGATTTCATTTGAAGGCAAACAGCGGAGGTAATATGCCACGCGACCATTCTGAACCTGCTCATAAACTATTCGATGTCATTGAACATCAACGCTTGGGAGTTCTTTTTCAACCTATAATCGACTTGGCGAACAATCACATTATTGGTTACGAGGGACAGATACGCGGCCCATCTGATGATTTGCTGCATTCCCCAATCATGCTTTATCGCCAGGCAATGCAAGCCGGCAAGCTGCTTGAACTGGAAAACCTTAGCTGTCAATTGACGGCAGATAGCTTTGTCGAACAAATGCTGCTGGGAATTTTATTTCTCAGGCTAAGCATTGATGTTTTTTTGGAAAACAAGTTCAAGGAAATTCATGTTACTCAAGCTGTCGAAAACGCCGGGTTAGATCCTCAACGGGTAGTCATTACCTTATGTGTCCATGAGTCGTATGACGTCAGTAACCCGAGTTTTCTGCAGAAAGTTATTTTGCGTTTTACTGAACTCGGTTACAAGGTCGCATTAGAAGATCAGGGTGAAATATTTTTCATGATTCAAGCTCAGCCTAGAATTTATCCCGCCTGTGTGAAAATCAACCAGCATTTGATTCATGACATCGACAAAGACCCTATTAAAGTCCAGTTGATAAAATCGCTGCTG
Source organism: uncultured beta proteobacterium (assembly GCA_963714805.1). Lineage (GTDB taxonomy): Bacteria > Pseudomonadota > Gammaproteobacteria > Burkholderiales > Gallionellaceae > CAIQPV01. Next base: position 170,831 of record CAVQPO010000004.1, read on the forward strand.
GAAATTGCCGGAAAATCGGGATTTATAACTATGGCTGAAGGCATCGAGACTCGCGGCGAGCTTCTTTTGGCAAGAGAGCTGGGCATTTCACTCGGACAAGGATGCTTCATTGCAAGCCCCAGCAAGAATCCCGCCAGAGCCACCCCGAGAGAGGTTTGCCTGGCATTGGCGACAAATCACGGAGAAATTGCCCATCATGAGCACAATAGTATTGAAGCCATCTTGGAAACTTCGCCTGCTTTTTCTCTGGAAAATAATAACGATGAGGTGTTTCATGTGTTCGAAAAGAATTCGAAACTCTCCTTGCTTGCAGTAACTAACAATAAGGTGCCGGTAGGACTAATAAACCGTAGTGTCTTTATTAATCGGTTTGCCCGGCCTTATCAGCGCGAGCTGTACGGAAAAAAATCCTGTTCAACTTTCATGGATCCTGAACCGCTGATTGTAGACAAGAATATTTCCATTCAAGAATTAAGTCGCCTGTTAGCGGAAGATCAGCGCCATGTAACACTGGGCTTTATTTTTACCGAAAACGGCCATTATCTTGGCGTCGGCACCAGCCAGAATCTGATCCATGAAATAACCGAAATGCAAATTAGATCCGCCCGTTACGCCAATCCGCTGACTGGCTTGCCCGGCAATGCTCCCATCGACGAGCACATTGATAAACTTCTTGCAGGGGAGGAATCATTTTGTGTTTGCTATTTCGATCTGGATAATTTCAAGCCGTTCAATGATATCTATGGCTTCAGCATGGGTGACGCGATGATCCAGATGACTGCAAAATTGATCGGCGGGCAGTGCGATCCGGAAATCGATTTTGTGGGCCACATCGGTGGAGACGATTTTATCGTACTGTTCCGTAGCCAGGACTGGGAGGTGCGTTGTAAAGTTATACTGGAAAGATTTAGGGCGGACGTTGTGTCTTTCTTCAACCAGCAAGATATTGATCGGGGCGGTTACATTGTCGAAAATCGTCGCGGTGAAAAAGAGTTTCACAACCTGACGAGTCTCTCCATTGGCGCATTGCCGGTTCATCCCAAGGTGTTTAAATCTCACCGCGACATTGCAGTCGTTGCTGCAGAGTCCAAAAAGATGGCCAAGAAAATGCACGGCAATAGCCTATATATCAACCAAAGAAACTATTCCAATTGACAATGACCAATGGATTTTTTGTCTGGCACTGGGTGACGCTACACGGCCTGATCGTGATGTTGGGTTTAGGTTTTTATGTCATCACATCACATACCTTTCACTTGCGCCGTCATCCATCGGCAGCCATTGCCTGGGTAGGAGCACTCGTTTTGTTTCCTTATCTGGCACTGCCTCTATACCTGATGTTCGGTAGCCGCAAGGTAAAGAGCTACCGACAAATGGCCAAGAGGCATGAAATTACATCGCTTGCATCCAATACGGAAGATATTGCAGGTCGAACACAACAACTCGCCGCCATAATGGGCCTTCCCGCCGCTTCATCCTACTCCAGATTGAATATTCATGAAGATGGCGCTCAATCATTGCAAGAGCTGCATCACATGATAGAGGGGGCAACACGCACAATAGACGTTTGTACTTTTGTATTTGCGCGAGATGAGCTGGGTGATGAAATTGCCAATATCTTGAAACGACGGGCTCGGGACGGGATACGGGTGAGATTATTGGTCGATGGTGTTGGAGCCTATCTGGGCGGGTATGGCAAATTCAGGGGGTTGGCTGCGGCAGGAGTTAAGGTGGCGTTGTTCGTGCCGCCTTTGCGATCCTATCTTCGAGGTCGTACCAACCTGCGGAATCACCGCAAGATGGTCATCACCGATAGCGAGCGGTTATGGTGCGGCGGCAGAAATCTTGCGATTGAATATTTCGGGGGTGATACGGCAATTCTCTCCGGAAGTCCCCCATGGGTTGACCTGACGTTCGATCTTCATGGTTCCTTGGCTGTGCAGGCACAGCAGCAATTCGAACATGACTGGACATTCGCAACGCACGGTGTCCTTCTCGCCCCACAACCTTCTGTCAGTCAAGGTTTGCCACCCGGTTCCGCCATTGGGCAACTGATTGCGAGCGGCCCCGACCAGATGGACGATACGCTCTACACATTATTGGTATCGGGTTTCTTCAACTCCCGCAAACACATTCTGGCAGTCACCCCCTATTTCGTTCCCGACACCACTCTGCTCATGTCGCTAACACTGGCAGCCCGCCGTGGTGTCACGGTTGATCTTCTCATACCCAATAAATCGAACCATCGCTTGGCGGACTTTGCCCGACACCGCGCGCTACGGGAACTCACGTTGGCAGGCGCTCGCGTGTGGATTTTGCCATACATGATCCATGCCAAGGCAGTGGTAATTGATGATGAGCTTGCCATGGTTGGCTCAGCGAATCTGGATGAGCGAAGCCTGTTCTTGAATTATGAACTGATGGTTTCATTTTATGAATCATCCGACATTAAGCGTTTCGTTAAATGGATCGAACATCAACAAAGCGCTGCGGTGCTGTATCGTGCCGATCCGCCCAGTTTTTGGCGAGAGATCATGGAAGGGCTGCTGATATGGCTAGCTTTTCAGCTATGAATAACGAATCTCAAAGGGCTTCAAGGGCTTTAGGCCCCGGAACTTCTGATAGATCTATTATCCCAACTAGGAGCATGAGCGAGTGAAATGCTAAACCAGACTGCGACCGTAAAATAGAGTGTCATCCATGGGATTTCCATTTGCCAAACGTTCCAATTGAAATTAACCACACACGGTCGCGATGCATCCAGAACTCCTTCAGTAAGGGATAAGTATTCCATTCCCTTCATCAGTTCCGCGTTCCATCGAGACCAGTACATTGGAACATCGACGCTAGTCATGAAAGCGATATAGCCAATTGCGAATACCATCATCGCAGTTAAGAAATGGCGTTGTCTGCGGTCGCTGTGCGGCCACAGAAAAACAAAGCTCGCAAACAATAGCACCGCTGAAAATGTCCAAATTGAGTTTTCTAAAACATGACCGAAATAATTCTTCGACAAAATCGCGTACCACGATGCGCATTCAGCGACAAAAATGATCGGTATCAGCAACAACGAAACCGTTCGGACAAACCTGATACCTGTATGGCTACCTGCCTGGTACAGCAATAATGCCCCCTGTGCAATGAAACACAGCTCGGCCACGGTTGCCACACTACGGCCCACCATCATGTTTGATAACTCAGACTGCAACAGACATATACGCTCCAAGTCGATCCTAGGCAAAAATGATCGAAAGGAACATCCGGCAACGTAGGCGGCAGACAGCCACAACATCCAGCGTTGTCGCTTGTGTTGGGCTGCCACAAAAAATTGATCGTGACGGCGCGCTAAAGCCATTGCGGATATTGACCATGCGGCGATGTTCAGAATCGCCACGATACTTAAAACAACCCACCAAATTTGTACGGTCATGGTCATGATCCAGATTACCTGTTAGTCGCATGTTTCAAAAAATTCAACTCGGAGAATCTATATGGGCCTACTCTTTGCCATCAGGCAGAGTAGATTGTGCATGAAACGATTTAGATCGACAATCCGCACCCGATCTAAAATGCTGCCGTTAACCGGAGCCAGTTCAGTGTCATCAAACTTTCATAAAAAACGGTTATACGCTTCCATCGCATCAAAACACGGGTTGTCCCCAATATAATAATGACCGTCCAACGATTTATGCCTCGTAATTTTTACCTCGTTCTAGCCGTGCAGTTCATTTCCACGCTCGCAGACAATGCTTTTTTGATTGTTGCCATTGCCCGCGTTATTGAGTTGGCTTCTGCAGACTGGGTTACCCCGATCCTCAAGCTTTGTTTTACCCTGTTCTACGTGCTGCTCGCACCGTTTGTTGGCCCGTTGTCTGACGCGATCCCTAAGGGGAAGGTCATGCTGATAGCAAATTTCCTCAAAGTGTGCGCCGTTTTCCTCATGTTGGTGGGCGTGGATCCCGTTGTAGCAATAGGAATTGCCGGTTTGGGCGCGGCAATTTATGCACCGGCCAAATATGGTCTCATAACAGAGTTGCTTCCCGCTGAAAAACTTGTAAGTGCCAACGGTTTCTTTGAAGGGACGACGGTCTGTGCCGTTATTTTGGGGACAGTGTTAGGTGGCTTGTTGGTAAGCCCTCTAATCAATCAGTTCAGCATACCTTCCGCTATATGGCATCTGGACAACATGACAACGAGTCTGACAGTGGGCATGTTGAGTCTCCTGGTGCTGAATGGGCTGGCAACGCTATTGAGTTTCAGAGTTGCAGATAGTGGCGCGCGTTATCCAAGTCATTCATTCCACCCACTGCTGTTGTGCAAGCAATTTTTCAAAGAAAACTTGATTCTCTGGAGAGATCGTCTTGGCGGATTGTCCATGTTGGTTACAACGCTGCTTTGGGGGGTGGGGGCGACGCTGCAATTGATCGTTTTGCGCTGGGCCAATGAGTTTCTGGGATTGCCACTGGCTCAGGCCGCATATTTGCAGGGCATCACGGCGGTGGGAGTCGTCGCCGGGGCGATACTGGCCAGCCGCCTTGTCACACTTGCAAGCGCTGCAACTTTATTGCCGCTTGGAATGGTGATAGGGCTTCTGCTACCGGTCTTGCTGGCCGTAAATTCCGTGCTATGGGCGGGAATTCTCTTGCTGGCAGTGGGTGCCGTTACGGGCTTCTTTGTCGTACCCATGAATGCGCTTTTGCAGCACCGTGGGTGTAGCCTACTCACCGCAGGGCGTTCCATAGCAGTGCAGGGGTTTAACGAAAACGCGGGAATGCTTGTGATGTTGGCTATCTATGCCGCAGCGACAGCAGCCCGAATCTCGCTCGAAACAATGATATGGTGTTTTGCAGGAATTATCACACTTGGCATGGCTGCAATTTTTCTTTTGCAGCAAAGAATTTGCTCCGCCGAAGGAACAACAGAAAACATATGAAATGTGAGATGAGTGTGCCGTATGTTGGCGACGGAGCAAAACCGCTAATAAATGCTGCCACATGTTAAGCCAAAAGAGCTCCCACCATTAGTTCAGCCAGCGTAGCCCGGATGAAATGTAATGGAATCAGGGATTTAAGGCACACTATAATTGTAGCGACATGCCTTGCACACTGACAGGCGCTCCCGGATTTCGCTACGCTTCATCCAGACTACGTGACTGCTCCTGGCACACAGGCGACTGTCAAACCCCAATTTTTAACGAGCTGCGAATGTCTTCATATGTGGATAAGCCGCGCTTCGACAACATTGTCCGCACAATCCATGCTTTTTAACTCGCGTAAGGCGGAAGTGTAGGGCGGAAAAGTGTAGCGCCTTCCGCCGAATGTTTCAAAAATCACACGACCTTTGCGTTGATGCTATGCCGCCTTGAGCAAAAAATCCACATGGATGGCGTCATAGGGGAAGACGATCTGACCTTCGTCGGTCTTGGTCAGTAGTCCGGCGTTGAGCAGTGCGGTTACGTCGCTATGCACGGCTTTGACATCGCGCCCGGTGCGACGAGCGGTTTCACGGATGGACATGGGGGATGCGCCGGTCAGCGTGTTCAGCAATTCCCAGCGCTTGCCGGAAAGCACCTTGAACAAAAGGGCAGGTGAATCGAAGCTGATGCGCGGCGGGGATGGCTCAGCACACTTCCATGCTTGTGCAAAATCGCCCAGCGTTTCTGCCAGCGGGCGGACATCAATCGTTACTGTGTTCATCACGCCACCTCCTCACATCCTCAAAAAAAATCGGCAACCAGCCGGTCTGGTGAAACAAAATCATATCCGGTTTCCACTTCGCCACTATGCCGGTGATCGCCCTTGCCTGTCTCATTGTCGTAACGCAACACGCACACCCCGGCGACCACGAATGCCAGCCGGTATTTGCAGCAATGTGTACAACCGGGCAATGGCTGCCTGATTTCCTACAGCACCAACTCGGCAAACGCCTGTTCGGTGACGGGCGCACGACGGTTGAACAGCAGGCGGGCTTTCATGTTGGTCAGAATATCAAGTAACGGGGGTGTTGTCAAAGGTGACAACGCTTGGTTGATAATGGGCAATGTCGTAAAAGTGTCAAATTAATTTCATTGTTTTGTAATCTTAAGTGGTTAGGATTACGAACGTGATAAATCCAGATGACATCCTCGTTGAACCCAATGTTGCGCAAATTGCGCAACTTTCCAGTCTTAGGATTGCAATAGTTACCGAGACGTTTCCGCCGGAAGTTAACGGTGTTGCCATGACGCTGGGGCGCATCGTGCAGGGCTTGGTACAACGGGGACACTCGGTACAATTGATCCGGCCACGGCAGGCAAGCGATAGCGGTACTTCAACGCTTGACGGTGTGGATGAGGTGTTAGCCAAAGGGATACAAATACCCACTTACAAAGATTTGCGTTTGGGGTTGCCTTTGAGAGGCCGACTAACCAAGCTTTGGACGGAAAATCGTCCGGATATAGTACACGTGGTTACAGAAGGACCTCTGGGAAGGTCTGCGGTGCTCGCAGCACGCAAACTTCAGTTGCCCATCACCAGTTCTTTTCATACCAACTTTCATAACTATTCGCAACACTACGGTATCGGCTTGCTCAAGACGCTCATCGATAGCTATCTGCGCAAACTGCATAACCTTACCGATGCGACCATGGTTCCGACCAAGGCAATGATGCAGGAACTGCAGGAGCGGGGCTACAACAATGTCACCATGTTGTCGCGTGGCGTTGCCACCGATCTGTTCTCACCGAAAAAACGGTCACAGGCGCTACGCGAGAGTTGGGGGGCAAGTCCTGATGATGTGGTTGTTCTGCTAGTTGGCCGGTTGGCCAAGGAAAAGAATGTTGATCTGGTCATTGCCTCGTTTCAAGCCATTAAATTGAGACTGCCGAGTGCAAAAATGGTATTCGTGGGAGATGGCCCTTTGCGCAAACAGTTGGAAAAGTCTTGCCCTGAGGCCATATTCGCCGGGGTTCGCAAAAATGAGGAGCTGGCTACACATTATGCTTCTGGAGATGTATTCCTGTTTGCGAGCCTTACGGAAACGTTTGGAAACGTTGTCCCGGAAGCACTTGCCAGCGGGCTTGCCGTGTTGTCGTATTCCAATGCCGCCGCCAAAGAACTGATCACAACAGGGCAGAATGGCGTGCTGGTCTCTCCGGGAGAAGAGTTGGAATTTGTCAACGCTTCTGTAGACCTCGCCACCGATATGCACAAGCAACTGGAAGTCAGGCAAGCTGCTGCGGCCAGTGTGGCACATCTGGGTTGGGAATCCGTTTACAGTAGTTTTGCGGAAACCTTATACAGGGCATTAGACTGGCATAATAGGCAGTTCTCCCCGGTATTCAACCCACTGCCTTCCAATTCTGTCATTCATTCCAGCGCATGAGCGCTTGGCCCATACGCACTTTGGAACCCTGCTGTAAATTGCTGCACAAGGCAAACCCCTTGCCGGCCAAGACAATGATGGTCGAGCCATGTTGAAACCAACCCATCTCTTGCCCTTTGCTAAATGGGCTCTCGCAGGAGAAGGTTTTCGGGCCAGAGTATTTTAAGTGAAACAGAACATCCAGAAAATGCAGGCGAATGCTGGCAACCAGGATTGCCGCAACCGGCACCAACGCAACACGCTGTTTTGCACACGGCCCATTTCCTTCGAATCGCGTGCGAATGAAAGCACGCTCGTTCTTGCAGAAAAGCTTTTCCACCCGACGCAGGGCAATCGGATTGACATTCCAGGTATCGCCGGAAAAATATCTGACTTTTTCCACGACACAGTCGTAAGGCGCATGAAACCTGTGATACATGCTGGACGTCAAGCGCAACGTTACAAAGTAGCCATCTTTCCAGTCTTCAATATTTTCTTCCTCGCCCAACAAGTCTTCCAGCGAGTAGGGAAATCCTTTGGCCTGAAACACCAGCGTCCCATCGATGCGCCCATTCGCTCCCACTATCGCATCAACTGGACTTGCCATCACGGATGGATCCATATCGACCGGACGAACCCCTTCTTTGAGTTCGCGGGTAAAGCAGTCATGCATACTTTTAAAATCTCGCTTTTTTGCCTCGCTCAAGTCAAGCTTCGAAAAGAATTTCCACATGGCAATGGAAAAATCCCGCACCCAAGGGTGCTCGATTTTGCTGAACCATCCCATGAATTGGGTGAGCCAGCGCCTCGGAAGGCGGTTGGTCAAAAGAAAATTGATGTCTTCCTGATTCAGGATTTGCTGAATCTGTAGTCTTAGGCTCATGCTGTTGAACCTCGTGTTACTCTTCTCATTTAAGGCGTATCCAAAGTGAATGAAACAATAAATTTAAATTCGTTGGCACTATACAGCGCGGGGGGCTGGTGCTGCTCTCCGGCCTGCACCGAGTCAAACAGCGTGCCGAACTATCGCTGGCAAAGCATCGTTCTTTGGCGGGCCACCCGCGTAATGCCCGTCGCTTGGCATCCTTTCTGCCAAGCTATCGTTATGACGAAGCGCATGCTTTGGGAGTTGACGGTGCACCGGACGATGTCGTTAAGCGTCGTAAAGCTGCCTTTGATGCCTTGCTAGCGCAGTACCAAACGCGTTATCCCAAGAGCTTGCAAGAAACTGCCGATGTTGTCAATGGACTTTCTGACTTGCAATTTACCAGTGCTTACAGAATCCCGTTCCAGTTTCGCAACCTTGCCAGCAAAGGACTTAAAATTGGTTCGTTCGTTCAATCTACATCAGGTGTAACAATAACCGATCTGGACGGAAATAAATTTTATGATCTCACCGGTTCTTATGGCGTAAACCTGTTTGGCAATGACTTCTACAAGGACTGCATCGATCAGTGGTGCGGACATGGTCAGACAACTCGGCCCGGTTCTGGGTTCCTACCATCCGGTGGTAGCCGAGAATGTGAAACGGCTAAAACAGATATCCGGTATGGACGAAGTTTCATTCCATATGTCTGGTACGGAGGCCGTCATGCAGGCTGTGCGCCTGGCACGCTACCATAGCAGACGCGACAAGTTGGTCAGGTTCTGTGGCTCTTATCACGGTTGGTGGGGCGACGTACAACCCGGTATCGGCAATCCGGTCACCGAGAAGGACACGTTTACGCTGGCTGAGATGAGTGCAGCCACTTTACGGGTCTTGCGAAACCGCAATGACATCGCCTGTGTGCTGGTTAATCCGCTGCAGGCGCTGCATCCCAATGTGGCGGCCCCGAGTGATTCGTCGTTGCTGGACAGCTCCCGAAAAGCCGGATTCAACAAAGAGGCTTACACGGCCTGGCTCAATGAACTTCGGAAAATTTGCGATGCAAAAGGTATTGCGCTTAATTTTTGATGAGGTGTTTGTTGGTTTCCGTCTCGCGCCCGGCGGCGCGCAGGAATACTTTGGCGTGCATGCCGACATGGTGACCTACGGGAAAACGCTGGGCGGCGGCCTGCCCGTCGGTGTATTGTGCGGCAAAGCAAGCTGGATGAAACGATTCAGAGAGAATGCGCCGGGCGACGTATGCTTTGCGCGGGGAACTTTCAATTCGCACCCTTACGTCATGGGGGCAATGAACGTATTCTTGAAGAGTCTGGACTCCAGCGCTATTCAGGCCTATTACTCCGATCTCGACGCAACCTGGAACAATCGGGCGCAAGCCCTCAATAACAGCCTGAAACAGGCAAACATTCCGGTGCAAGTTGCCAACCTCTCCTCGATCTGGACAGTGCTCTACACCCAGCCAGCTTGCTACAACTGGTTGTTTCAGCACTATTTGCGTCTAGAAGGGCTAGCGTTGAGCTGGGTGGGTACGGGCCGAATTATTTTCAGCCTGAATTACACACAGGAAGATTTCGACAGGGTTTCCCGGAGCTTTATCCGTGCGGCTGAAAATATGCAGCGCGACGGATGGTGGTGGAGCGCCCCGGCATTGACCAACAAATCAATCAAACGTCGCATTTTGAGAGAAATGCTGACGGCAAAATTAAAGCCCGCAAGCTAATTAAAGCCTGCGGGCTTTTATGTGTTACCGGAATTATCTGCTCAGGCTGGAGTTATCTGGTTAGGTGTGATTTTTTCAACCATTTCTCCGCGCAGAAGAGCAAGCGGAGCATTGTAGTACTGTTTGATGTCGTGGAACGGGTCAGTCAGGATTTTAGTCATCCATACCAGACCGGTCATTACATCTCTCAAAAAGAACAGGTGTATCGTTCTAAAGAGCAAGCCACCCACACCGAGAGCAAACCATATCAAGCCGGTTTGGTGTACAAAAGTTGCAAAAGACGTTGAAGGTTGAAACAAACCAAACATGCCCGGGAATATATAGAGCAGAACAGGCGATAGAACCCAAATGGATATGATGACAATCTTGCGGTGCAAGTTAAAACCCACCTTGATTTGTTCCTTGTATTCATTTGTAACTTGATGGACTTCATCGAAGCCCAGTGGCTCAAAGAAAAAGTGTCCGGACTGGCGGGTTCCCATAGAGACCAATACGCCAATCAAGCCTGAAATGGCCGGGTCGATAAAGAGCATGGCATAGGCCACAAGGAAACTCACGGCGCTAATCAAATGCAGGGTTTGATTGATACGGCTCTGATGATAATAGCGGTGGTCGTCCCAGCGCTGGATGGAGAGTTGTTTGAGGAATTCAGACATGGTTTATATTCTCCTTATTACGATTAATGGAATTTATAAATATAGAGGTAACTTATTGCTATTTCGTGACAAAGATATTTCAAAGAGGTTACTTTATGATGCTTAACCATTTGCCCTCCGTAAACTTCAAGACGACGTTGGTATTGCTTCCAGGCCTGGATGGAACCGAGATATTTTTCGGCCCACTCCTTCGCCATCTTCCTTCCTGGGTTGATCCCGTCGTCATCGTTTATCCGACCTCTGGCAGCAACGACTACCTAGACCTGCTTCCCATTGTGATGAGTGAGGTGGCTACCTTGAAGTCCTTCGTGATTCTTGGGTGGTCATTCGGTGGACCGCTGGCACTTATGGTCGCGTCCCGATGCCCATCTCAAGTGTCCGGGGTCATACTCTGTGGATCGTTCGTTACGCCGCCACGTCCCAGGCTTGTTCCATTTCGCTCCGCCGTGACGGCGCCGTTAATTGCAGTCGTCCGCGCGATAAGACGAGCGCGCCTACTCATTCCCGGCCATGCGACAACCGAATTTCGTCGCGCCAAAGCGATGACATGGAGAAGAGTCAACTCTAGGGAACTCGCGTCTCGTTCGAGAGCGGCACTGAGTGTCGATGTCCGCCCTCAACTCCGCGAGTGCCGTGCCCGTTTGATGTACCTTGCTTCCACGAGGGATGAGGTCGTGTCTCGGGCCAGTCTTAACGAAGTCCTTGCATTAGCGCCGCAGACGCAAGTCGCAGAAGTTGAAGGGCCACATTTTGCGCTGTTCACCAATCCCATTCAATCGACCGCTTGCATTGTGAACTTCTTGCTCAAATAGAAAAGGATTTGAAATTGATGTCATTTTTAGTGTCCGAAAAATGGAGCGGTATAAATGGCTGCGTTCGTCCAACGCCTATCCGTCTTGCTGTCTTGGTATTTACTGCGTTATATTGTTTATCGGTAGGGCAGGCTCAAGCCTACGATCCTGACGCGCTATGGAAAATTGTCAACGATCAGTGTGTGCGACACCAGCTTGAAAGCGGCACCCCCAGCCCCTGTAGCAAGATCGATTTACGTCCGGGAACCGGTTTCGCAGTACTCAAGGATAGGGTGGGTATCGCCCAGTTTTTGCTTATTCCAACGAAGCGTATCAGCGGAGTAGAAAGTCCTGAACTGCTTGCCAACGAATCGCCTAATTACTGGGCATATGCATGGCAGGTGAAAGCAAACGTCGAAGAACGCCTGCATCGGAAACTGGCCCGCGATCAAGTTGCTTTGTCGGTCAACTCGGCCTTCGGGCGCACACAGAATCAACTTCATATTCATATAGACTGCATCCGTACCGATGTTCACGAAGTCCTGCGCCAGCATGCAAATGAAATCGGCAGTCAGTGGGCTCCCCTCAGAACAACGCTCAGGGGCAACACTTATTGGGCCATACGAATTTCTGGGGCAGAGTTAGGCGACAACAATCCGTTCAAGCTTCTGGCAGATGGTTTGCCATCTGCACGCCAGCAAATGGCGCGCCAAACTTTGGTACTGGTCGGCGTCACCTTCGGCGATGGTAACGAAGGTTTCATTCTCCTAAATGACCATGTCGATCCCGACATCAATGATCGCGCTAGCGGCGAAGAACTGCAGGATCACCAGTGCGCTATTGCAGGTGAATAAAAAGTGATAATAAACTTTATAAGCTATAGCAATAGGTAATTTCATTATGGCTAATATCAACTAAAGAACCTTGCACGATGCCAGAAAAATCATGATCATCTCCATGGTCGTGACCGCTAATCTTATTCCCCTTTATTGACAAAGAAATAGTTGAATTGCGCCAAAAATCGTATAGATCACTTAGCGCCCCCGTCATAAAAGTGCAACGGTCATGGTCGTAGATATTTACATGATTCCGTTCAACGGTGCCGCTAATCTGGATTAACTTGGATTGTGAATGGTCGTAAATGGCGTTGCCGCAATTTCCATTGACTAACGCTCCTGCAATATATGCAACACAGGCTCTTGTGTTTTCGTCCATATACTGTCTCCTGCATTTTCAATTCTATAATTAAGCCATCGCCACATAAGCCGCAGCGTTTAGGCTATTGCCAATAGCAAATAACCAGACTCCCCATATAAACGCGTGGTCAAAAGAAGCTACAAAACTTTTTCCTTGCTTCAGATGTGCAATAAAAACTCCACCCATAAAGACGTACGCCAGTATTAGCAATGACATAAAAGATTTGATCAATTTTGAATTCATTTTCTGTGCTCCTTGTTGGTAATTAAATTACTTGATGGATACTAATTTTCACGCCATCTCAAGTCGCAGTACCACTATGTCCGCACAAAGAAATTAACCGTATTTTATGTCATTTCAATTAGCCATTTGTTAAGTTTCAAATACACCATAACTTTCATCAGGATGAATAATTATTCTCATAATTACATCATGTTACATAGGTCGAACGGTCTAGATAATTAGCCGGAATATATAGGCAATCGGAACAAAATAGATAGGTAATTGCTTCGTTGCATTACGGCCAAACACCATCTATGACTCCGCAAGCTGCAGAGGTCAAACATACAACTTTCAATGAGGTGGCAAGTAGGGGAGAGGAGGCTTTTTCAATTGTAAAATTTTAGCGAGTTCGGTTCTTGCTTGAACCTTCCTTCAGCAACTGGCTGCGGATCGACATTAATTCCTGACGGCGCTTGGTATCCGCCTCGGGATAGCGCATATTGAGCGCATTAAAAGTATCCAGAATTATCCGGGAAATAATCAGTCGAGCATTTTCCTTGTCGTCGGCGGGAACTACGTACCAAGGGGCAATTTTTGTACTCGTTGCGCTCAGGCAGGCTTCATAGGCCTGCATGTATTGTTTCCAGAATTTTCTTTCTTCAATGTCGGCAAGACTGAATTTCCAGTTCTTGTCTGGATTGTCAATGCGTTCGAGAAATCTCTTGCGTTGTTCCTCTTCAGAAAGGTGCAAGAAGAACTTGATTATCCGGGTGCCATTGCGGTGGAGATGGTTCTCCATGTCCACGATCGAACGATAGCGCTCCTGCCAGATGGTTTTTACATTCAGCGATTCATCCGGAATACATTGGGCTTGTAATATTTCCGGATGCACGCGAACGATCAACACCTCCTCATAATATGATCGGTTGAAGATACCGATCTGCCCCCGCTCTGGTAGAGCCTGTGTGGTGCGCCACAGAAAATCATGCTCCAGCTCATTGGCGCTAGGGTGTTTGAAGCTGAACACCTTGCAGCCTTGTGGATTGATACCGGACATCACGTTCTTGATGGCACCGTCTTTCCCGGCAGCGTCCATCGCCTGAAAAATGAGCAACACCGCATATCGGTTGGAAGCGTAATGAAGCTGCTGCAGCGTGCTCAGTTCCCTTACCTGTTTTTCCAAGAGTTTATGATACTGCTCCTTCGATTTATAAAATGGATTTACCAGAGTCGGCCACTTATTGAGTTTAACCTTATCGCCTTCTTGCACCTGGAAATCCATAGAATTTATCTTCATCTTGATCCTTATCTTCAGCTAATTTTACTGTGACATAAACGTAGTCATGGATTGATCAATTTGCGGTGTGGGCTGTTCCGGGGCCAAAGCTGCGTAATGCCGCGATGATGGACTGGAGTCGGCTGCGCTGTTCCGGGTTGAGGCAGGTGTAGCCAAATACTGTTGCAGTCATTTTTTCGATATCTTGCTGAGAGGGCGTTGCCGTCCTCCGTCCTTCCAGCGCATTTTTCATTGCTTGAAGTTTGAGCGCACGCCTGTCCATCTGAAATGCTTCTGGCGATGGAATATCAAGCGAGGATTCCAGTTGCAACAGTAACGGGTCGAGCGGTTCTGCGCTATTCTCCGGGTTGCCGCCACTCGGGTTTGCTCCAGCCGACGTGTAACGCACTTGCAAAACTTGTTCCCAGCGTGGCGGCAAGGCGGGCAGGCTTTCCCAGCGTGCATGGATGTCAGCCGACGGGGCGGCCGATTCCAACTCTTCGCATAGCGCCAGCTTGGCGAGCAGGGCATCGCAAGTGAGCTGCCAGGATCGCCGGGCACTGCCTGCCACATATTCGTGGGCATGCTCGCGTGCCGCCCGATATCTGGACTCCAGTTTATCCGCCTGATTTCTGGGCGCTTCGCCGGCCTTGCGCCATTCCGCGTCAACGCTTGCGAGAACTCGCTTGATCTCTGCTGGCGGGGTGTCTTGATGGAGTTGCTCAAGCCGAGCGATCAAGGCTTCGCGCATTGTCTGGCTGGTTTTGAGTTCGGCATCGCGGGCGCTGAATGCCGCTTCGCGCTGGCTCATGAGGGCATCGGCTGCCGCCTTGAACTCCGCCCATAACAAATTTTCGGTTTTGCGTGGAAGCGGCCGCGCTTTGGCATGACTTTGCCATTCGGATTGTAGCGCGCGAAGCTTAACCAGCATATCCCTGCCATGCATGTCCTGGCTGAGTGCCTTGGTGCGAACGATCAATTGTTCGCGTTCCGCCTGCGCGCTGATCTGCATTTCCTTTAAGGGGGCTTCCAGCTGGGCAATGCTGGTCTTCATCCGCTCCAACAATGCGGGTTGAGACTTGTGCGGCACGGTATGTTCAACCGGCCCGAGCTTGCGCCACTCAGTCTGAAAATGGGCCAGCGCCTGTTCTATTTTCTTCCAGTCAGGAGCCTTCTGACCTTCGACAGTCATGTCCAGTGCATCCAGAACGGTTAGCAGATTCTTGCGTGCGGACAGGTTTTTTTGCCTAGCCTCGTTCAGTTGATCCAAGTGCGCAGCCACCGGCAGGTAGGCTGTTTTCAGTGCCCCGTCAAAACGCTGCCAGAGAGACTTGCTTGTCGCTCCGCCCAATCGATCCAGCTCTTTCCAGCGCACACGCAGTTGTTCGATGCTATTCTCAAGTTGCTTGACCGATAGTTTGAGCGGACGCGATCCTTCCGGCGCGACCGTCGAAGAGGCGAGTGCCTCGGCTTCCAGAACGAGGTCGTCACGTACCCGTCCGCCCCCCCAGTGCTGCCAGCCCTTGAGGCGCGTAAATTCGGCCTCCAGTGCGCCGATACGTGTCTGTAACGCGGCACCGGTGCCGTCTTTGCCTGAAGACGTTTGCAGAATCGCCAACTGTTTCCCGGCCTCGGCCAGTTGGCCGGAGGCAAGCGCGGCTTCCATCGCATCTGCCGCAGCCGTCAATGCTTGAATACGTGTCTGTAGCGCCGCCTTGTGCTTTTCGTTGACGATGCGGCTATTTTGCTTGTGCAGTTTTTTGCGTGCCTCGTCATGGAGGCGCAAGCATTCGTCAAGCCGGGCATTTAGCGCATTTTCGATGCGCGGGTCAGCAATCGGCGGTAGCCCTTGCCAGCGCTCGCTAGCCGCTGCTGCCATGGTTGCTGGCGGTGGGCTGGTATTTTCCTCGTGCAAAGCGACAGGTTGCTGCGCTGCGCATGGCTGCAATTCGCCGAGAATCGCCAGCTTGGCTTCGATCCGTGCTGAATCCTGCAACGCCGACTGGATGGCAGCGACGAGCTCTGCAATGGCGCGATTCTCGGGGGAGGGGAGGGCAGGCATCGCCGCCAGCGTGGCACGGGATTTTTCGCTGGCTGAAGCAACTAAGGTGGCAAGTTCCAGCAGTCCGCAGCCTGATGTCGTCACGCTGCCGCAAGCCGAATTTAATTCCTCCAGTATCTGCTTGGCCGCAGCTGACCAGCGGCTAACGTCACGCTTGCGTTCACCGCTCTCGCGCATGATCTCGGTCAGGTCTTCCTGCAATTTGGCGAATCTGGACTTGGGCTCGTCTTCAATGAGAGAGGGATCCAGAAGTTCCCATGCCCGGTTGAGTTCGACCAGGCGATTGACCGGAATCATCGGCGCTTCAACCAGCGCGGCGGCCGCTTGAATCAGTTCGGCGGCGCTGGCGCGTGTCTCGCGCTGTTTGACACGTGTTTCATAGCGTTGTTTGGCAAGGCTATGGACGCGACGGTCATGCTTGCGGAACTCGCGCTCGGCAGTCTTCAGTCCCTCTTCACCGGACAGCGCCTGCACGGCCGAAAGCTTGTAATCGATGGATGGCGCAGCAATGGCCAGTGCCAGCAACTCCGCGTCATTGCCGATGGCCGCTTGCAGCCTGCTTTCCCATTCAACAGCGGCGGTTATGTTTTGTGGGGATACCGGGCTCACTTCGCTTGTATCCGGGCGTTTTTTTATGATTTTGCTGAACATAATTTAATAAGATTATTTACCCTGATATACCAAATACAACTGCTCCACTTTTTTGCGCGCCCACGGCGTTCTGCGTAAAAACTTTAAACTGGATTTGACGCTGGGGTCGTGAGTAAAACAGCGCACGGGGACAGCGGCAGCCATGGCTTCCCAGCCCATGCTCTCGGATAGCTGGGTGACGATAGTTTCAAGGGTGATGCCATCCAAATTAGTGCGACTTGCTGGTTTATTGATGGCGGTCATGTGCCGGCAGTACGGTAGCAATTCTTCCCGCCTTGTTTGGCCAGATACATGGTGGCATCCGCAATTTTCACCAACTGGTCTGGCGTTTCTCCGTTGCCGGGGTAGACGGAGATGCCAATGCTGGCGCTTACCGAGCAGTTTTTCCCATTGATCAAAAAAGGGCTGGCGATAGCCTCGACAATTTTTTTAGCCACGCTATCCTGGCTGTTCTGTGTTCGAACGTTGTTGATGATCACAGTGAATTCATCACCCCCCATGCGCGCCACCGTGTCCGATTCGCGTACGCATGCCGTGATTCGTGTTGCTGCCTCCTGTAGCAGAATATCTCCGGCATCATGCCCGAGCGTATCGTTGATCTGCTTGAAGCCGTCGAGATCCAGATACAGGATAGCGAACGATTCGTTGTCTCGGCGTGCCTTCGCGATTGCCTGATTAAGGCGATCATAAAACAGGATGCGGTTAGGAAGTCCCGTCAGGGAGTCATGATGGGCAAGATGAAGAACCTGTTCGTTGGTTTGCTTGAGGCGTGTTATTACTTTCCAAAGGAAGCGCGCTTGAAAACCGCCAATAACATTGGTACTGCCAAGTTGAGCCTCGGCATAAGTCGTGACACTTTCATCGGCGGAAAGATTGAATGCGAGACAAGGGCGGCATGCCTCTATCGCATCGGAAAGATTAGTAAAACTCGGGATGCCGTGCTTCGTTGCTAGCGACAGCGCCGGAGCTTGCGGGTTGGAATCAATAATGCCGACAATGGTAATTAATGGGTCGACAAGAAATAGTTCAAGCATTGCAGTGCCGCCACGACCCGCCCCGATGACGAGTACTCTTTGGCTATTTGGGGTTTCATCTATCATTAAAGCTCCCAGCGACAATTGGCTCGATGAATATCAGGTAAGTGTATACTAAATCTTCCTGACTTTAAAATCGTCAACTGTTCTTAAGCAATTCCTCAAATTCACCGATCGGCACAGGCTTGCTGAACAAGTAACCTTGGTATGCCATGCAGCCGTTTTGCTTGAGGAAGCTTAATTGTGCTTCGGTCTCGACACCTTCTGCTATTACATTGAGACGAAAGTTTTTCGCCAGGTTGATGATGGTTTGAACCATGACGGCATCGCTGGAATCTGTTGTGATATCCCTCACAAAACTCTGGTCGATTTTGATTTGGTCAAGTGGCAGTTGCTTCAAGTAGGACAATGATGAATAGCCTGTACCGAAATCGTCGAGTGATAAGCTGATGCCCATCGCCTTTAATGCGTGCATCTTGGTGATCACGTTAGAAACGTCACTTAGCACCACGCTCTCGGTCAATTCGAGCTTCAGGTGGCTGGGGTCGATCTGATGGATATTCACCAGTGTTGTAATCATATCCACAAAATCGTGCCGCTTGAATTGCTGTGCGCTGACGTTGATAGCCAGTGTCAAGTTATTCGTTTGCTCACGCTTGCCCCACAGCGCAAGCTGCTTGCAGGCTGTTTCTAACACCCAATGTCCAATATCCAGAATCAAAGAGCTTTCCTCGGCGATGGGAATGAATTGGGCGGGTGAAACCATCCCGCGTACCGGATGAAACCAGCGGATGAGCGCCTCGGCCCCCAGCGGGCGGAGATCGCTGTCTAGTTGAATCTGGTAGAACAGGCGCAATTGCCTATCGGGGACAGCGTGACGCAAATCCGCCTCAAGAGCGGCGTGAATCTCCACGGCGATCTGCATGGCGGGATCGAAGAACCGCACGGCATTGCGACCGGATTCTTTTGCCTGATACATCGCCATGTCGGCCTGCTTGAGCAATGTTTCCAGAGCCTCATCGTTGCCGCGATACAGGCTCACCCCAATGCTCGGCGAGCTGTGATGCTCGTGCTCTTTAAGCTGATAGGGTGAAGATAATGAGGCACGAATTTTTTCGGCGATCAATGCGACTTTCTGAGAAACCTCTTCTGCATTGGAGCCAATTTCCTCGATCAGCACCACAAATTCATCGCCCCCAATGCGTGCGACCGTATCGACTTCTCGGACGCAGCGTTGCATCCGCTTGGCGATCTCTATCAAAAACAGGTCGCCATGATCATGCCCCAGCGTATCGTTTAGGGTCTTGAACCGATCCATGTCAAGGAATAGCAGCGCACCATAATGTTTGCTCCGCGCTGAAATAGATTGTGCTTGGCGAATTCTGTCCAGCAGCAGACGCCGGTTCGGTAGCTTGGTTAAAAGATCGTAGTACGCGAGACTATAGATTTCTTCTTCCGCCTGCTTGCGGGCGGTGATGTCGCTAAAAATAGCGACATATTCAGTGGTTTTTCCCGCGTTATCTTTAACTGCTGTAATGGTTAGCCATTTAGGATAAATCTGCCCGTTTTTGCGCTTATCCCAAATCTCTCCCGTCCATGTGCCGCTGTTTAACAATTGTTGCCACATTGCCGCGTAAAACTCTTGATCCTGACGCCCGGAGCTTAATATGCGCGGGTTTTTGCCCAGAACGTCTTCGGCACTAAAGCCGGTAATATCCTGAAACGCTTGATTAACACGAATGATGTTGGCGTCCGCATCGGTAATCATGATGGCCTCATGGGTCTCGAATGCGGTAGATGCGATGCGCATTTCTTTTTCGGCAGCTTTTTGTTTCGTGATATCAATTGAAATGCCCAGAAGATTGGTAGGCTCGCCGCCCGCATCACATAAGGCAACCTTCCATGTATGCAGATAGCGTGTCTCTCCGTTTGCCGCCCTGATTGGCTCCTCGGGAATTTCCACTATTTCCTTAGAGGCCAGCACTTTGCGATCTGCCGCAGTGAACCAGTCCCCCTGTTCTTTGGGCCATAGGTCGTAGTTGCCTTTGCCAAGTAAATCACTGCGCGAGTATCCCAGAAGTTCCTCTCCGGCACGGTTGAACAGTTCGAAGTGCAAATCGCTTGCGCGTTTGACAAACACCATCACGGGGATGTGCTCGACAATGGCTTCCAGAAGCTGCTGAGACTCCCGTAACTTCTTGACCGTAGAGTTGAGAGCATGCTCGGCCTCTTTGCGTTCAGTAATGTCGATGTTTGATCCGACATAATGAGTGACGACCCCATCGCTTCTTTTGACCGCAGAAATGGTGAGCCATTTTGGATATACCTCACCATTTTTGCGTCGATCATAAATTTCTCCCTCCCACGTTCCCGTGAGCAGGAGGGTCTCCCACATTGCACGATAAAATTCCTCATCGTGGCGACCCGATTTGAGCAGGCGAGGTGTCTTTCCCACGACCTCATCTGAGGCATAGCCAGTTTCGTCGATAAAGGCCTGGTTGACACGCAAAATCACGCTGTTGGCATCGGTGATCATCATGCTCTCATGCGATTCGAAGGCGGTGGCGGAGATACGAAGATCTTCCTCGCTTTTAAGGAGTGCGTTTTCGATAGCGCGTATGCGGGTGATGATCAGCCTTGAGATGCCGATGCCGAGAAGAGTGAACAAAAACGCGAGGGCGTAGGCGAGATTGCGGGAAACATCGCTTGCCCAGCGGGAGGCGTTGGCCAGCGTGGCAGAAAATAGGCCTTCCTGTTCGGTTAAATGCTGGTTAATAGTATCCAGCCTGATGAGAAGAGCACGGGCTGTCTCAGGTTTGTCGTGCCCTGAGGTAATACTTTTATGCAGTTGTTCGGCCTCGCCATTCAATTCTTCAATAAACTGATCCGCTGCGGTCCAGTGTCGGATCGCCTCGGCCATAAATGAGACATTCTGGAAATGGACGAATAAATTAATCATGTATTCGATATCTTCCGGATGATTGCCGCCATTGAGAAAACCTTCTCGGGCAACATCGAGATTGGGGTTGGGTTTCTGCATTTCGAGGCGTGACTTCAGGTCGCCCAGCGGTACCTGGATAAAACGGAGGTAGGCCTGGTAATCGTCTTCGTTACGGGATATGGCGTAGTGTTCGATGCTGCGAGTGGCGTCTTTCTGCGCCTTGGCCCACAATCCTTCGGCACCCACATAGGCGCGCACAGCCATTAAAGCGTTCATCTGTATCTGTATGAGCAGGATCAGAATAAAGATTAGCGCAACGAACAGGGCAATAATCAGGTAAACCTGACTAACCGTGGTCATGCGCGATGCCGTTTTTTTAGCCATGGGAAAGAATTATATTATCAGCATACGTCTAAACTAACATATAGTTACCACATGTGTCATGTTACGCCACTTTCAGAAAATGGTGGCAGAAGGTAGTAACCTGAGAATGGTTTCTGCTTGCGCACATCGTCGTGTAGGGATTTCCCTACGTCAGCGCCAACTTTCCTTATATAAGAATCAGAATCTGCTGATAGCTGTTTGGCGGCCTCGCCATTACTATGTGCGCCAATGAAGCAAATTTTACATTAGCCAAATTAAGGCCAACAATTAATGATGAGCGATACGATTTGGATAAGCTGGATCATGGGGATTATCAGCCTGTTGCTACTGGTTCTTATCCTGCGGATGAAGAAAACAGACCCCGTGTTTGGCTGCGATAAGTACAAGCGAAAAGGGTGCAACAAGATTTCCGGGCGTGACTGCGACTTTCCAGACTGTGCCAAGTTGGAAAAATTTCGCTCCTTGCAGTAATGATTTTATTGACACAAGATTAAGTAAACCGAGGATGCGGGCTTCAAATTCAAAGCCAGACTATGGTGGCGAGCATGACATTGAGAATAGACACAAAAAAGCTAACTAATCATCCTGAGTGCGAGCGTCAAAATTGCAGGCTGCGTGTCATCGGCTTATCCGGGATAGAAGAGTGTTTAATGGATTCGGTCAGATCAAAATGGTCCGATCCATCGGCGGTAAATTATTGCATAGACCCTTCCTGCAAGAAATACGTTGAGCTAATTCATTCAAATTATGATTCGCTGAAAGCCAATAATATAATGGGTTCCCTAATGTTGAGCCTTACCTTGTGAATCGATCAAGTGCGCTAAACTTTTACTCAACACATCGGGTTGGTGTAGCCGTGTAATGTAAGTTCGAAATGAACAGCATGAGAAATTTCGATGCCGCCCTGCTATAGCTTACTTTTCCTTCGCTCTACGCACCGAGTTGGATTGTTGATTGCACGATAGATACCTCTGGCGTAATATGGTTCGAGTTGATGCCTTTTTTGCCCAAATGTGGTTGTTAGTCCACGAGTTAAATAAATTGGACAATTGATAAGTCTCAACAGTATTTTCTACAGCCAGCCAGAGGGAATGTTAATGAAGAAAGAATCGCGCTTGGCATTACGCCTCGCACTGATCTACGCAGTATTCGGCCTTCTCTGGATATCTCTGAGCGATAAGTTTCTTGCATCGGTCATAACGGATTCCGCATCTCTCACCCAATTTCAGACCTACAAGGGATTCTGCTATGTAGTCATTACCTCTGCACTGGTTTACTTCCTGATGCAACAGGCACTGAAGCAGCAAATCTTGACCGAAGAAAAACTGCGCGATAGCGAAGCACGCTGGAAATTCGCCCTGGAAGGTGCGGGCGCTGGGGTGTGGGATTGGAATCCTCAAACTGATGAAGCATTTTTTTCCAAGCGTTGGAATGAAATAATCGGCTATGCCGAGCATGAGTTTACAAGCACTGGAGCCGCGTGGGTAGAGCATTTGCATCCAGATGATAAGGATCGTGTTTTATCTGTCACCCAGGAATATTTAACCGGCAATCGAAAGAACTTTGATGTCGAGTTTCGTATGCGCTGCAAAGATGGCTCATGGAAATGGATTTTGGCCAGAGGGATGCTGGTTAGTCGCGATGCAGACGGAAAACCACTACGGATGATTGGTACGCACTCCGATATAACAGAGCGCAAACTGATCCAAGAGGCGCTGCAACGAGAAAGCAAAAAGAATCTTGCATTTTTACGCAATGCCAGCGATGGAATTCACATTCTTGACAGCAAAGGCAATGTCATCGAAGTCAGCGACTCATTTTGTACCATGTTGGGCTATCAACGTGATGAGATGATGGGCATGCACGTTTCCAAGTGGGAGGCCAATTTCACCGAAGAAGAACTTGATCAAGGAATGGGGCAAGTGTTGTCAAAGAAGGTACATTCCCAGTTCGAGACCCGCCATCGGCGCAAAGATGGAACCATTCTCGATGTCGAAGTCAGTCGCGTTCCAGTTGAGTTAGACGGAAAAACAGTATTGTTTTGTTCCTCACGCGACATTACCAAGCGCAAAGTGGAAGAGAAACTGGTTCGTGAGAGTCTGGAAAAATGGCAAAAACTTTTTGATATTCTGCCCATCGGTGTTTCGATTGTTAACTCACAAAATGGTATTGTGGATTTTAATCAATCGTTAGAAACCATCTTGGGAATTTCTAAAGAGGGGCTATTGCAAGGCGCTTACGATAAGTGGGGGTATTTACGCTCTGATAGCACACCTATGGCCCATGATGAGTTTCCCAGCCTGCTTGCGATAAAAAAACAACAGGCTTTCAAGGATGTTGAAATCGGCATTGTCAAAGAAACCGGGGATGTTATCTGGACGAGCGTGAGTTCCGCCCCCCTGTCATATGATTACAATAGTTGCGTTACTGTAACTGCCGATATCACCAAACGCAAACAAATTGAGTCGGAACTTCGTATCTCAGCCACCGCTTTTGAAACGCAAGAGGGCATACTCGTCACCGATGCGAATAACATAATTCTTCGTGCAAACTCCGCATTCACCGCTATTACCGGCTATACGGCTGAAGAAGTGATTGGCAAAAACCCGCGCATTCTCAGCTCGGGCCGTCAGGATGCCAGCTTCTATGCGGCAATGTGGAAGGACATTATATCTGCCGGTGTATGGGAAGGGGAAATCTGGAACAGGCGAAAAAGCGGTGAGATATATCCGGAACATCTCACCATCACTGCGGTAAAAGACAGAAATGGCACGGTTACAAATTATGTCGGGGTGCTGTCCGATCTCACCCAACGCAAGGCTGCCGAGGAAGAAATAGAGAATCTTGCGTTCTTTGACCCGCTCACAAGATTACCTAACCGCAGATTGCTGCTCGATCGATTGCAACAAGCGATGGCGTCCGGTGCGCGTAGCGGCAGAAATGGTGCGCTTCTGTTCATCGATCTGGACAACTTCAAGGCACTCAACGACTCCTATGGTCATGCCATGGGCGATTTGCTGTTACAACAGGTTGCAAAACGCCTCGTATCCAGCGTACGCGATGGTGATACGGTATCCCGATTTGGCGGCGACGAGTTCGCGGTGTTACTGGAAGATTTTGATGAAAACCGGCTCGAAGCGGCAGGCCAGACAGAAACGGTGGGCGAAAAAATCTTTGCCGCTCTGCGTGAACCCTACCAGATTGCCTCCCACGAATACCACGGCACATCCAGCATTGGTGCCACTTTGTTTAACGACAAGCAACAGTCGATTGATGAATTGATGAAGCAAGCCGACATTGCCATGTATCAGGCCAAGAAGGAAGGGCGCAACATACTGCGATTTTTCGATCCGCAGATGCAGGAAACCATCTCTAAACGTACGGCTCTAGAAGACGACTTGCGTAAAGCCATCGAGAGCCGCCAGTTTCAGTTGCACTACCAAATTCAGGTGGATGAATCGAGTCGCCCATTTGGCGCAGAGGCTTTGATCCGCTGGATCCATCCGGAGCGTGGCATGGTGTCCCCCGCCCAATTTATTCCGCTCGCGGAAGAATCGGATTTGATACTGCCCATCGGACATTGGGTTTTGGAGACGGCTTGTGCCAAGTTACGGCAATGGCAACAAGATGCCCGAACCAGAGGTCTGGTTTTGTCGGTGAACGTCAGTGCCAAACAATTCCGTCAGGCTGATTTTGTGGCTCAGGTACAGGCTCTTATAAAACGGTATGAAATCAATCCCAGCCTGCTCAAACTGGAGCTGACCGAAAGCATGTTGCTGGAAAATATCGAAGATACCATTGCAACCATGAGTTCCTTAAAAACGCTCGGTGTCAGGTTTTCATTGGATGACTTTGGGACGGGATATTCCTCTCTGCAATATCTCAAACGTTTACCGCTCGATCAACTCAAGATCGATCAGTCGTTTGTCCGCGATATTGCCGTCGATGGAAGCGATAGAGCCATTGTACGCACCATCATTGCCATGGCGCACAGCCTTGATCTGGATGTCATTGCCGAAGGGGTGGAGACGGAAGAGCAGCGAAAACATCTCAGCAGCAAAGGATGTAAGAATTTCCAGGGATATCTGTTTGGTAAACCTGCGCCGATCGAGCAGTTTGAGGCTCTGTTGATGAAAAGCGGATCGCTCTAGAGGGAAATATGAGCGGCGAATCCAGGCACAAACATGACGAAGAGTTGCTGCGCAAAAGCCGCGATTCCTATCGTTCATTGTTCGAACATATGCTGGACGGTGTCGCCCATTGTCGGATGATTTTTGAAGATGGCAAACCCGTAGATATGGAATATCTTGAGGTGAATTCCGCATTTGCACAGATAACCGGACTCAAGAATGTGGTGGGGAGAAGGGCAAACGAAGTGATACCTGACTTCAGCCAACATAATCCGGAATCCCTCGAAATGTTCGGCAAAGTGGCAACGGACTGCATACCCAGGCGCTGGGAACACTATCTGGCTGATTTGGATCGCTGGTTTTCCCTTTCTATCTATTCTCCCGCTCGCGGAGAGGTAGTGATCGTCACTTGCAACATCACCGAACGCAAGAAAGCCGAGGAGACCCTCAGGCGATCTCGTGAACAATTGAAGGCATTCATCCAGCACGCCCCGATCAGCATTGCCATGTTCGATATGAATATGAACTATCTGGCTACCAGCGGTCGCTGGTTGACAGAATACGGTCGTGGCTATGCTGAGCTGGTTGGGCGCAATCATTACGATGTGTACCCGGATATTCCCAAGCAGTGGAAGGCTGCGCATCAGCGAGGCCTGAAGGGCGAAACCCTGAAAAATGAGGAAGACATGTGGACGCATGCCGATGGCAGCATCCATTGGTCGCGCTGGGCAATTCAGCCGTGGATCGACCCAAATGGATCAATCGGCGGCATCGTCATTTCTGACGAAGATATAACCGAGTACAAGAAGCAGGAATGGCGGTTGAAAAAAATGAACTTTGCGCTGAATCGCGTGAAGGAATCGGTCTTCCTAGTGGACGAAAGTGGTTCTTTAATCTATGTGAACGATGAAGTCTGCCGGCTGCTCGGTTATACCCGCGAGGAATTACTTGACGGCATGCGCATACCTGACATCGATCCGAATTGGACCAATGAAAAATGGAAAGAACATTGGCAGGATATCAAAGGCCGCGGTTCTGTCACGTTCGAAGGCATTCAACGTACCAAGGACGGGCGCATATTTCCGGTTGAGGTCAATGCCAACTATTTTGAATATGATGGACGTTGCTTCACTATGGGACTGGTGCGTGATATCACGGAACGCAAGAAAGTTGATTCCGAGCTGCGTATTGCAGCGACGGCTTTCGAATCGCATGAAGGGATAACCGTTACCGACGCAAACGGCATCATTCTTCGGGTTAATCCAGCCTTCAGCAAGATTACCGGGTATCCGGCAGAAGAGGTTATTGGCAAGAACCCGCGCATACTCGGTTCGGGCCTGCAGGAAGCTCACTTCTATGAGGCCATGTGGAAGAGTATCAACGACACCGGCGTATGGGAAGGTGAAATCCTGGATAGGCGCAAGAACGGCGAAGTTTATCCGGCTCATATCACCATCACCGCAGTGAAAGATAATAACGGCACGGTCACTAATTACATAGGCACATTTAGCGATATCACCAAGAGCAAGAAAATCGAGCAGGAACTTTTGCAAACCACCAGACAGTTGCGTGAACTGGTAGCCAATTATGAGTCTTCACAAGAGGCGGAACGCAAGTCGATTGCGCGTGAAGTTCATGACGAGCTGGGACAAATATTATCGACTTTGCGCCTTGATCTTTCGATGATCCGTACCCGGTTCGGCAAGGGCAATGCCGAGATGATGGAGCAAATCAAAAACGCGACGGGACTGGTGGATCGTGCCATTCACGGCGTGCGGGATGTGTCCGAGAATCTGCGCCCGGCAGTGTTGGGGATGGGGATCTTTGCTGCAATCGAGTGGCTACGTGACGATTTTTCCTCGCACTCCGGTATCCCCTGTGTGCTGGAATCGCCCGATGCAAGTGTGGGATTGGAAGAAGGGCGTGCAGTTGTCATATTTCGCATCGTCCAGGAATCTCTGACCAACGTGATGCGACATGCGCACGCGCGCAACGTTAAGATAGTAATATCATTATGCGATAACAGCTTATGTGTGGAAGTGAGGGATGACGGCAAGGGATTCAATGTGAACGATTCGAAGAAGCGAACATCATTTGGGCTTTTAGGGATGCGCGAACGGGCAATTGCCTGGGGCGGACACTTGGTTATCACCAGCGCGCCTGGCAAGGGGACTGTCATTTCCATTGCCATTCCAATCAGCGCTGAGGCAGATAAGCCATGATCCGTTTATTGGTTGCCGATGATCATGCCATTCTGCGCAAGGGTTTGAAGCAGCTCTTCAGTCTCGAAGCGGATATAACGGTTGCCGGAGAAGCGACCAATGGCGCTGAAGTGCTGCGTTTGGTTCGCGAGCAAGAGTTTGATTTATTACTGCTGGACATGACCATGGAGGGCGTGAGCGGAACGGAACTTATCAGTCACGTCAAAGCTTTCAAGGCCACCTTACCGATTCTGATGCTGAGTATGCACAAGGTGTCAC
This sequence comes from uncultured beta proteobacterium, assembly GCA_963714805.1. Classification (GTDB taxonomy): domain Bacteria; phylum Pseudomonadota; class Gammaproteobacteria; order Burkholderiales; family Gallionellaceae; genus CAIQPV01. The sequence continues at coordinate 198,602 of CAVQPO010000004.1, forward strand.
AAGTGGCAATTCATGCCCTCAGGGCGGGCGCTGACGGCTACATTACCAAGGATAGCGAACCGGAAATCCTGTTGGCCGCAATTCGCAAGGTGGCAAGTGGCGGCAAATACATTGATCCGGTGCTGGCCGAGGAAATTGCGTACAACACCACATTTCCACAGATGGTTCTCCCGCACGAGCAGCTTTCCAGCCGCGAGTTGGCGGTGTTCAGGCTATTGGTGGCGGGGCGGAATGTCAATGAAATTGCCGAGCAGCTTCTCCTGAGCAACAAAACCGTAAGTACCTACAAGATACGTATTATGGAAAAGATGAATATTCATAATGTGGCGGACATGGTTCGCTATGCGGTACAACACAATTTCGCAGAATAATTCGCTGTTGGTACTGCCTCAAATATATGGATGTTCGTATTTAGCACAAATATCCCAGATTGCATATAGCTAATTCGGGTTACTAATCCTGATACCAATAATGGTTATTACCGTTCCTTAATACCCGGAGTACGATCAATATATATTTTTCTGGCGATGATTTGCGTGGCTAGACTTTGGCATGGTTATCGTGTTCTTGAAGTTCTGCTTCACCTTTTTTGGAGATTGATAGATGGCAACTAGCAAGATTTGCGTCGTAGTCGTATCGGGTTCCCTTGAACGTTTGCAGATGGCGGCGATGGTTGCATCGGTCGCTGCGGTGAGCGGACAGGATGTGATGGTTTTTCTTTCGATGAATGCCTTGTCGTACTTTGTTAAAGGAAACACCGCAAAAGCTCCGCACGAAGGGGAAATGGGCGCGTTGATTGCAAGCAAGAAGGTGCCGGAGTTCAAGACGTTATTCGAGCAGGCAGTAGAGCTTGGCGATGCAAAAATATATCCTTGTTCCATGGCAATGGATATACTTGGCGTCGAGCAGGACGGCCTTGAGGGTTATCTGGAAAACGCGACCGGACTAACCAAGTTTCTTCACGATGCGCACGACGGACAGATTTGGACTTTTTGATAAGTGGAGAAAATTGATATGGCAGAGAAAACAATCGTTGATGGGCGCGGTAGCTTTTGTCCCGGCCCGCTGATGGAATTGATCGTTGCGCTGAAGTCGTCACAGGTTGGCGATGAGCTGGAGGTATTGTCAACGGATAAGGGCTCGGCGAACGATATTCCGGAATGGCTCAATAAAGTCGGTCACGAATACATTTCAACAACAGAGTCGGACGGAGTGTGGCATATTACGTTGCGCAAAGCGAAGTAGGGGGTTTGTCGGTTTAACTGTTTAAGGGAGAAGAACTATGAAAATTCTGATTGTTGGCGGTGGCATGGGCGGCACGATCCTGGCGAACAACCTGGCTCGGCGCCTGACTAACGAAATGAAGAGCGGTAAGGCGCGCATCACGATGCTGTCGGCTTCGGATAAGCACATGTATCAGCCTGGTCTGCTCTATCTTGCGGTGGGGCGTATCACTCCCGACGAACTGTATCGCGACCAAGCCAGCCTGCTGGAGCCGGGCATCAATTTTCACGTTGATCCGGTCGAGGAATTTATGCTCGACAACAATCAGGTGAAGACCAAGAGCGGTAAGATATTCGACTACGATGTTATGGTTATCGCCACCGGTTCGCGCATGTTCCCGGAAGGCATCCCGGGTATGGTGGAAGGGGCGGAGACTTTCTACACCGAAGAGACAGCGGTGAAGATGCTAAGGCGTCTGCAGTCATTCGAGGGCGGCAAGGTGTTGATCACTGTCGGCGTGCCGCACAAATGCCCGATGGCACCACTGGAAATCACTTTCATGCTGCACGATTACTTCAAGGAACGCGGCATGTCGGACAAGGTGCAGTTGCATTACACCTACCCGATCGGGCGTGTGCATAGTTTGGAAAACGTTGCCAAGTGGGCTGCGCCGGAAATGGACAAGCTAGGCATCAAATACGACACATTCTTTAACATCAAGGAAGTGGATGCCGCGAACAAGATCGTTCGCAGCGAAGAAGGGGTCGAGCTCAAGTATGATCTGCTGATCAATATTCCTGTCCACAAGGGGATGGAAGTGCTCGAAAAGAACGGTCTCGGTGCAAATGGCTGGATTCCGACCAACCGCACCAAACTGAACATGGAAGGGCGCACCAACGTATTCGTTCTCGGCGATACCACCAATATTCCCATCAGCAAGGCCGGTTCCACCGCGCACTTCGAGGCCGACACGCTGGGCGAGAATATTGCCGCCATGGTCAAGATGGGCATTCCGGTGCGCGAATATGACGGCAAGGTGTTCTGCTTCATCGAGGCGGGCAAGGATCGCGCGACCTATGCGATGTTCGACTACAAGAACCCGCCCGATCCCAAGGCGCCGACCAAGGCGGTACACTGGTTCAAGATGGCCTACAACAAGCTCTACTGGGTATCCGCGCGCGGACTCCTGTAACCGGAGGATGCCATGAATACAGAGACCAAGGAAGAAGGAGCCATGGTGCAACACGAGGTCGAACGGGTGATTTCGGCGGCGCGTGATTCCATGACCGATGAAATGGTCGGGCGTCTCGCCGGTTCCGCAGCCGAAGCGCTCGATCTGGTGGACAAGGCCGGCCGTGCCGGGCTGGGCAAGGCGATTCCGGTGCTGGCCGAAATGGTAAACAACGGCGATCTTGAGCGTATTTCGCAGCTTGCCCGCGTCTTCCATGCATCGCAGGATGCGCTGAGCGATGAGATGGTATCGCGGCTATCGCGAAGCGGTGGGCGGCGGGTTGAGCCTGCTCGATCAGGTAAACCGCTCCGGTCTGGAGAAGGCTCTGCCTACCATTTCGCGCATGGCTGTCGATGGCGATCTGGAGCGGCTGTCACAACTGGCACGGGTTTACAGTTCGGCGCAGGATGCGCTGACCGATGAAATGGTCGGGCGTTTGGCGGAAACGATGGGCGAAGGACTATCCTTGCTCGATCGCCTCAATCGCGGTGGTGCGGGGCGACTGGTGGAAATGCTGGAGCATCTTGAATCCACCGGTGCGTTGGAGCGTATTGCCAATACCTTGCCCAAGTTGCTGGATCGTATGGAAATGGTGGCAGGGATGTTCAGTTGTCTGGAAAATGCGGCGATCAAGAGCAATGCTCAACCGGCGGCGGGTGGTGTCGGTAACCTGTGGCGCATTATGACGGATGAAAAGACCGTTCGTTCACTCCAGTTCCTGCTTAACATCAGCGAACAAATGCAGGAGCATTGCGCTAAACCACGGTGAGAAGTGAAGTTGAATTACCGTTAAAAACGGCAGGGTGGTCCTGCCGTTTTTTATGTGCGTTTGATCGCTTCGATTTAAATGTCATTCCATTTTCAATTTAGAAATGACATATTGTGGGAGCGGCCTCCCGGCCGCGATAAGTATTTTCGCGACCGGGAGGTCGCTCCCACATAGAAATTGATCTTGTTTTAAATTAATGGAATTAGCAAGGCTAGTTGCGCCTCATCAAGATAGCACCATTGGCCTTTCGTCAACCCGAGTGCCTCAAGTGTTAAGCCGCCAATTTCGGTGCGGCACAATGCCGTGCAATGATTTCCGGCGGCAGCCAGCATGCGTTTCACCTGATGGTATTTGCCCTGTTCCAGCACGATCTCAAGCCGGTGCGTATCCAGCATCCGGCAAGTCAATGCCGACAAAGGCGCAGGCTCATCATGCAGTTTCACGCCACCCAGCAATTGTGCAACCAGTTCCGGGGTGACCGGCTCGTGCGTGGTGGCGACATAGACCTTGGGGATGTGGCGCTTGGGGGAGGATTGTGCGTGGATGAATGAGCCGTCGTCCGACATCAGCAGCAGGCCGGTAGTGTCGTGGTCGAGACGGCCTACCGGTTGCACGTCGCGTCGGGAGAACTGTTCCGGCAGCAGGCTGAGCACGCCCGGGTGATGGCTGGGCTTGCGCGAGCACTCGCAGTCGGCGGGCTTATTCAGCGCGATATACAGATGCTCGCGGTAACTCCATGTTTCGCCGAACAGGGTGAATTGCAATCCGTTGGTTTCGCAAGCGAGGCGCTTGTCGGTGACGATTTGCCCATCGATGCTGACTTCGCCGTCGTCAACCAATTCGGCACACCATTTTCGTGTGCCGAAGCCTTGCGATTGGAGAATGCGATCCAGAGTTTGTTTGCTCATGATCAAGACTGTAGCAGAATTTGGACGAACCCTGAACAATGGCCCGATTTTTTATTTGACGCTATGCGCCAGTCCCAATATGCTGTCCGCTCATTGTACGCAGGTTATCTCATGGAACTTCAACTAAAAAGCCGTCAGGATTTAAAAGCGCGCGCCTTGCTGTTGGGCGACCGGCTGGATTTGAAATTGTTCAAAATCGCCGATTGTCTGGCGACCACGCCATTGACGCTGGAAGTGGATGCACAAGGCGGCATCGCGGTGTTATTTCGTTACGGCGTCGTGGTGCTTTTTGGTGTCAATGGTTTGGACGAGGTGACATTTATTGAAACGCTCAAGCCGCTGCTGACCAATCCCTATCAGACGCCTGAAATCGAAGAGCTGGAAATCCACTGCGGCAGAAACAGCATCGGCGTGCAAAGCGGTGCGGTTTCGCTGGATGAGGTGACGCTGGAAAAATTGCAGGTCATTGCCGATGCCTTGAGCAAGAATCTGGTGCTTACACTTTATGAAAAAAAAGTTGCGGGCGAGTTCGACAAGATCGAGCCGCTGGCGCAAGAATTGGCCACTAAGGGCATGGTGAGCGCCGGTTCCAGAAAATTGTTGTCCAAGATCGGTTCCATGCTGCTGATCGAACACCGCATGGTGGGCCGTGCCGAGATCGGTGACAAGCCGGAGACGCTGTGGAATTTTCCGCAACTCGAAGGGCTGTATGCCAGCCTGGAAGACGAATTCGAATTGAAGGAGCGCCAGTCGGCACTGGATCGAAAACTGGGTCTGATTTCCGACACGGCGCAGACGCTTGCCGACGTGTGGGACAACAAGCAACTGCACAAACTGGAATGGTATGTAATCGGGCTGATTATTTTTGAGATCATCATCAGCTTGTTTGAATTGGGCGACAAATTCTGGCGGTGATCAGTTTTCCAGTGTCGGACAAGGCACATGCGAGGCGGAGCGCGGACAGGATTCCAGATCATTGCCGCTCGGGATTAACCCTAACCAGCCATGAATGAGGTCTTGGTCGAAGCCGATTTCTTTGCGTCCATCGGCTTCTATCAACGGGCGGCGGATCAGCAGGGGATCAGCCAGCATGAGTTGCAGAGCGTCTAACTCATCCAGCAATTCCGGAATAACTTCGCCGGATTTCACGCGCGGGGCGGCACGGTTGAACCATTCCGCTACGGGGCGTTCGCCAAAAAAATCGAGCAGGCGTTCTGGTGTCCAAGGTTCGCTCAATAAATTGCGTGCGACGACCTCATGCCCTGCGGCGGCAAGCAGCACCTTTTGTTTGGTGTTGTTGCCGCAACCGGGTTTTTCGTAGAAGATGACGGTGGCCATAAAATTAGCTGGTAGCCTGTAGCTTGTAGCGGGTAGCCGTTCTCGGTTTTGCTACAAGCCACCAGCTACAGGCTACTAGCTTCAATCAGAACGTTACCAAAACATCTTCATTGCGCACGATGAACTGGCAGGCCAGTCGCCAAGGCGGCGGGATGTCGCTATTTTCTGCAGCCTCGATCTGTGCATGGGTAATCTTGCCGGAAAGTTTCAACACGGTCTTTTCTTTTTCGGTAAGATTGATGCCCAGAGCTTGCTTGTTTCCCAGTACGCTGACTTGAATTGCACAGGAACCGCATTCGCCGTTCTCGCATTCAAAATTCATCGGTATCTTGTGTTCTTTGGCAACGCTGAGCAGGGTGCTCGTGTCACCGGCGGTCGCGTATACCGTGATATCTTTTTTCAGTTTCGGTGAACTGAAGGTTATGTTGGCCATGATATTCCTTTAATAACAGGTTATGGATACGAAGAAGAGTGTTCCCTCACCCCAACCCCTCTCCCGGTAGGAGAGGGACTTTGCTTCCTTCTCCTTCGGGAGAAGGATTGAGGATGAGGGAGCTCTTTAACGTACGATGTCGTAGCTGATGTCGGTCTTGCTGGTGATAATCGTGCTTTGATCAAGACGCTCGAACATCTCATCCAGAATCATCACCAGTACGCGCAGTCCGCCTTCGTAGCCCCAGATCGGGAAGCGATGGTAGTGGTGACGGTCGAAGATCGGGAAGCCCAAGCGGATCAGCGGCACGTTGCAATCGCGTTCCAGATACTTGCCGTGCGTGTTGCCGATCAGGTAGTCCACCGGCTCGGTGAACAGCAAGGAGCGCAGGTGCCACATGTCCTTCTTCGGATAGACCTTGCAGTTCTTGCCGAACGGGCTGGCATCGAACAGGGCCTGTACCTTGGCCGCCCACTTGTCATCGCCGTTGGTGGAAAGCACGGTGGTCGGTTCAGCACCTAATTCCAGCAGGAACTGGGTCAGGCCCAGCATCAGGTCAGGATCGCCATACAGAGCGAACTTCTTGCCGTGTATCATGGCTTGCGAGTCGGCGATGGCGTCCACCAGACGACCGCGCTCTTTCGTCAATGCATCGGGAATCGGCTTGCCGGTCAGACGCGACACTTCCATCAGGAACTGGTCGGTGCCGGTCACGCCAACCGGATGGTTCAGCGCTACAGTTTCCTGTCCCTTGCTGGCGATATATTTCAGCGTCTTCTCGGTACAGAACTCCTGGAAGGAGATCGTGGCGGAGGCGTTGTACGCACCCTTCACTTCTTCCTTGGTGGTGCCGCCGTCGTACATGCGATACTCGCCGTCGGTCGGGGTGTCCCAGATGTCGGAAGTGTCGCCGAGGATGGTGTAGTCCGCGCCCATCAGCCCGAGCAAGCGTTTGATCTCGCGCAGATTGCCGGTGGTGTAACCATCGAAGCCGCCGATGAAGTTGATCTTGCCTGCAACCGGGGCGCGTTCGCCTTCTTTGCTCCAAAAGTGCTCGACGATTCCTTTCATCGCGTTGTCGTAGCCGGTGACATGGCTACCGACGAAGGCTGGAGTGTGCGCAAACGGCACATCGTAATCTTCAGGGATGCTGCCCTTGCTCTTGGCGGTTTTGATGAAGCTGTCCAAGTCGTCACCGATCACCTCGGCCATGCAGGTGGTGGAGACGGCGATCATGTCCGGCTTGTACATATTGTAGGCGTTAGCCAGTCCATCGACCATGTTGTTGAGACCGCCGAACACCGCTGCGTCTTCCGTCATCGAGGAAGAGACACAGGAGGTCGGTTCCTTGAAGTGGCGGGAAAAGTGCGAACGGTAGTAGGCGACGCAGCCTTGCGAACCATGCACGAAGGGCAGGGTGTTGGCAAAACCGACGGCGGCAAACACCGCGCCCAGCGGTTGGCAAGCCTTGGCCGGATTCACGGTCAGCGCTTCGCGGGCGAAGTTCTTTTCCTGATACTCCTTGGTCTTGGTCCACTCGCGGATTTCGATGATCTTCTCTTCCGCGTGCTTGTATTCAAAATTCTTTTGCTTGTTCTCGAACATCGAGGTGTATTCCGGTTGCCGGAACAGTAACTCGTGGTCTATAACTTTTTCTGCTGATTGGGCTCATGACATTCTCCAAAATTAAAGGTCGGTCGTTAGATTACTTTTTCCAGGGTGCCTTGGTCAGACCCCACACCGGGCTGTTGATCGCCATGTCCATATCGCGGGCGAAGATGGCAAAGCCGTCGTAGCCGTGATAAGGGCCGGAATAATCCCAAGAGTGCATCTGGCGGAACGGCACGCCCATTTTCTGGAATACGTACTTTTCCTTGATGCCGGAGCCGACCAGATCGGGCTTGATCTTGTCCACAAATTTCTCGAATTCGTAGCCGGTCACGTCGTCATACACCAGCGTGGCATCCTTGATGTAGTCCGTAGTGCGCTGGTAGTCGTCGTTGTGGGCGAATTCGTAGCCGGTGCCGACCACTTCCATGCCGAGATCTTCATACGCGCCGATGACGTGGCGCGGACGCAAGCCTCCGACATACAGCATCACCTTTTTAGCTTCGAGACGCGGCTTGAATTGGGCGATAACCGCATCCACCAGCGGGCGATACTTGGCGATTACGCGCTCTGCACCTTCCTTGATCTTGTCGTCGAAGTGGCTGGCGATTTCGCGCAAGCTGGCTTCGATCTTGGATGGGCCGAAGAAGTTGTATTCAACCCACGGCGTGCCGTACTTTTCTTCCATGTGGCGCGAAATGTAGTTCATCGAACGGTAGCAGTGCAGCACGTTCAGTTTGGCCTTGGGAGTGTTTTCGATTTCCGCGATGGTGCCGTCGCCGGACCACTGGGCGATCACGCGCAGTCCCATTTCTTCCAGCAGGATACGTGAAGACCAGGCATCGCCGCCGATGTTGTAGTCGCCGATGATGGCCACGTCATAGGGTGTGCCGACGAACGTATTCTTGTTCGGGTCAGTCTTGTCGAAGACCCAGTCGCGGATCATGTCGTTGGCGATGTGGTGGCCCAACGATTGCGACACGCCACGGAAACCTTCGCAGCGTACCGGCACGATGGTCTTGCCGACCAGTTCCTTGGACTTCTTCTTCGACACCGCTTCAATGTCGTCGCCGATCAGGCCAATCGGACATTCCGACTGGATCGAGATCCCCTTGTTCAGCGGGAACAATATCTCAACTTCATCGATCAGTTTTTCCAGCTTTTTGTCGCCGCCGAACACAATGTCTTTTTCCTGAAAGTCGGAAGTAAACTGCATGGTGCCGAAAGAGTCGATGCCGGTGGTGCCGATGTAGTAGTTGCGGCGCGTTGCCCAAGAATATTGACCGCAACCGACCGGGCCGTGAGAGATATGAACCATATCCTTGATCGGCCCCCACACCACGCCTTTGGAACCGGCGTAGGCACAACCGCGCACGGTCATTACGCCAGGCAGGGATTTGATGTTGGACTTTACGCCGCAATCGCTCTTTCCTTCTTCATGCACACTGAGGTGCTTGGCACGCTTCTTTGCGGTCTTTTCGGGATAGACGCTGAGAACTTCCTCGATCAATTCCTTGTTGCGTGTTCTTGTTTCTTCAACAGTAAGGCTCATGATGCCCTCCTAAATATTAAGTAATAGTTTCTAATCAGCTCAGCAAAGGACGCGCGGGTCCGTATTGCTCCTGTTTCAATTTGCATGCCCTTTACGGAGCCGCCTGTAGGTGCGAATTCATTCGCATATAACTTTGGTGCGTACGAATAACTCGCCACTACAGGCCAGTTACCGGATCAGGCTACTGCCGCTGCCTTACCGATGATGGACTCATCTTCCTTCTTCATGATGCCGAATTCCATCAACAGCTCTTCCAGCTCTTCCATGGTGATCGGGGTCGGGATGGTGCCCTTGCCGGCGTTTTCATGGATCTTCTTGGCGAGCTGGCGATACTCTTCAGCTTGCTTGGATTCAGGCGCATATTCCAGCACCGTCATACGGCGCAGTTCGGCGTGCTGAACGATGTTGTCGCGCGGAACGAAGTGGATCAGTTGCGTGCCCAGCTTCTTCGCCAGCGCATCGGCCAGTTCGTATTCCTTGTCGGTTTGACGTTCATTACACACCAAACCGCCCAGACGCACGCCGCCGGAGTTGGCGTACTTCAAAATGCCCTTGGCAATGTTGTTGGCCGCGTACATGGCCATCATTTCGCCGGACATAACGATGTAAATTTCCTGCGCCTTATTTTCACGGATCGGCATCGCGAAACCGCCGCATACCACGTCGCCCAGCACGTCGTAAGAAACATAGTCTGCACCGTCGTATGCGCCATTTTCTTCGAGGAAGTTGATGGCGGTGATCACGCCGCGACCGGCGCAACCCACACCAGGCTCTGGGCCACCGGCTTCCACGCAACGGATGTCGCGGTAACCGACCTTCATCACGTCTTCCAGTTCCAGATCTTCCACGCTACCGGCTTCGGCAGCCAGAGACAGCACGGTGTCTTGCGCCTTGGCATGCAGAATCAGACGGGTCGAGTCGGCCTTCGGATCGCAGCCGACGATCAGAATCTTGTGACCCATTTCGGCCAAAGCGGCCAAAGTGTTTTGCGATGTGGTGGATTTGCCAATCCCACCTTTGCCGTAGAAGGCAATTTGGCGAAGTTTGCTCATTACAGTCTCCTTAAAAAATACAACTAAAAAATGATTCGATTGGTGACATCGTTTGCTACTTGGTTGCTAAAACCATTGTCCCGCGCTTTCCTATCAGCAAGGGGCGTGCCAATGCCTATGCATTCGCATATTTATTTGTTTTTACATGGATTATTTAATGTTGTGACAAGCTGTTTAGGCTTGTAGGGATGCTTACAATGTGCAACAAACTACAACAAAGAAGAAATGGAATGGGGCTGGTATGGGCTGAATTTTGTAGGTGCGAATTCATTCGCACATAACCTAATCGAGCGTGCGAATGAATTCGCACCTATGAACCCCTCAAATGAGGTTTTAGGCTGATTTCAGCAAAACCAGCACCGCACCGCCCCCACCCGCATTGGGCGGCGCTTCGCAGAAGGCCAGCACTTCTGCGCATTGTGTTAGCCAGTGCCGCGTGCGAGATTTCAGTATTCCCTCACCGCCATCCGTATGCCATCCTTTGCCGTGAATGACACACACATGACGCAGTTCATGGTCTGTCGCATGACGCAGAAACTCCAGCAGCAGAAGGCGTGCTTCATCGCTGTTGAGGCCATGCAGATCAAGGCTGTCTTGTAGCGGAATTTGTCCGCGCCGCAGCTTGCGCAGAAGCATGCGCGAGATGCCGGGGCGCAGGAATTCAGTTAGCGGCTCATCTCCGGCACCATGATCGGATAAGGTGTCGGCAACGGGGAATGTGCTGCTGATGCGTGCTGGGGTGCGTCGCGGTGGTGGGGGAGGGGAGACGCGATTGGCGGGTGCCAGAGGAACGACGCCCTCAACAGCTTGCCGGAACAGCTCGGCATCAACGGGTGCTGGCTGTTCCTGGCTTTTCTTCATGGGTGGGCAATAGTTGGGGCGCTTGCCCTATATTACGTATCATCCATGTGTTCCGTGGTTATTCTGTAAATATCTTTCCGCATCCAGTGCCGCCATGCAGCCGGAGGCAGCGCTGGTGCAGGCTTGACGGTAGATCTGATCCTGCACATCGCCCGCCGCGAACACGCCGGGTATGGTGGTCTGCGTAGCATTGCCAGCCTGGCCGCTGTGCGTGATGAGATAGCCATTGTCCATTTCCAGTTGCCCGGCGAAGAGGTCGGTGTTGGGCTTGTGACCGATGGCAATGAACACGCCGGTCAACGCGATATCCTGCGTTGCACCGGTTTGTACATGCTTGATGCGCATGCCGGTCACGCCGCTGTCGTCGCCCAACACTTCGTCCAATACCTGATGCAGTTGCAGCGTGATCTTGCCTTCTTTAACTTTTTCCATCAGGTGATCCACCATAATGCCTTCGGCGCGGAAGGTGTCGCGCCGGTGTACCAGCGTGACATGGCGTGCGATGTTGGCAAGGTACAGCGCCTCTTCCACGGCAGTGTCGCCGCCGCCGATGACGGCCACATCCTGATTGCGGTAGAAGAAGCCGTCACAGGTGGCGCAGCCGGACACGCCTTTGCCCATGAACTTTTCTTCCGAGGGCAGGCCGAGGTATTGCGCCGAAGCGCCGGTGGCGATGATCAGCGCGTCGCAGGTGTAGCTGCCCGCGTCGCCTATCAGCAGAAATGGCTTTTGTTCCAGTTTGGCGGTGTGGATGTGGTCGAAAATGATTTGCGTGTTGAAACGTTCGGCATGTTTCTGAAAACGCTCCATCAGTTCCGGTCCCTGTACTCCATTGTAGTCGGCGGGCCAGTTATCCACGTCGGTGGTAGTCATTAATTGTCCGCCTTGCGCCATTCCGGTAATCAGCACCGGGTTGAGATTGGCGCGCGCCGCATAAACGGCGGCAGTGTACCCGGCAGGGCCGGAGCCGAGGATGAGGAGGCGATGGTGCTGGGGGCTATTTTCCATGACAGTGCTTTCCGCGTAAGTTACAAATAAAGTCGAAATTTAACAGTGACGCGCCCTTCTGTCGAGTAGAATGCGCACGCCATGATTTTGCGACTATTAATTTTGTTGTTGTTTTTGCTTTCTTTGCCCTGCGCACGCGCGGCCGAGATGCCCGGTATTCCTCAATTTATCGACGAAATGGTGAGCAAACACCAGTTCAAACGCGACGAGCTGGTACAAATTTTCAGGCAAGCCGAGCGGCGCCAATCCGTGATCGATGCCATCTCTCAACCTTCCACTCTCGAACCATGGCCGGAATATCGGGCTTCGTTCGTCAATGCCAAGCGTATTAGCGGCGGCTTGCAATTTTGGCAAAACTACGCGGATGCACTGCAACGTGCGGAGCAACAATACGGCGTGCCACAGGAAATCATCGTCGCGCTGATCGGCGTGGAAACGTTGTATGGACGCTACACCGGGAAATACAGCACGCTTGACGTTTTGACCACGCTGGCATTCGATTATCCGCGCCGTGCCGATTTTTTTCGCGGCGAACTGGAGCAGTTTCTGCTGCTGACGCGCGAACAGGGCATCGATCTGTTTCAAGTGCGAGGTTCCTATGCGGGCGCACTGGGTATCCCGCAATTCATGCCCAGCAGTTACCGCAAATATGCGGTGGATTTCAACGGCGATGGCAAGATTGATTTGCGCCACGATCCGGTAGATGCAATCGGTAGCGTGGCGAACTATTTTAAACAATACGGCTGGGTCAACGGGGCACCGGTGACGGTGCGCGTGGAGGTCAGCAAGGATAATCGCCCGGCTAGCCTGGAGAAAACGCGCGCTGTTTCAGAGTGGGCGGCATCGGGGATAAAATCTGACAGAGAGATTGCTCCAGACACGAAAGCGCGCTTGATGGATTTTACGGTGATGGTGGGCAAGGAATACTGGCTGGCTTTCGACAACTTCGATGTTATCACCCGTTATAATAACAGCGACTTCTATGCCATGGCCGTGTTTCAACTGGCAGAAGCACTGCGTGATGCACACCATTGACGTTAGAGGCTCCCGTTATATTAATTATTGTATTGGAACCGCCTTATGTTTTGGAGAGACTTTTTTATCATGTCTTTTATTTTGTCACCGGCAATTATTTTGTTCGGCATGATCATTTTTTCCGGCAAGCCTAAAGACCAGCTCAAGCGGGATGAGGTCAGCTCCAGCAAAGACGAGTCAGGAAGGTAGGGTGTGACTCTTGGCCTTCAATAGCATTTCGTAAAATGCGCTGAATAATTTTTGCATCTGCGACGGCTTGTAAGGGTAAATCTCCACCGGGTCCATGTTGTGAACAAACCCGAGGTTGTCGGCTTCGAAAATCAGCAGCGTGCCTTCAGCCGTTTCCCCGCAATCGATGACGAGATAGTCGAGTCCCAAACGCTCGCCGATAATACGGAAAGCTTCTTTGTGTCTGCGGGCAAAATCCTCGTTAAAGCCCACCATGAATTTTTCTTCCTCGGCACGCTTGACGGCGCTTTCCGCCATCCCGGCATTTTTGTAATGGATCATCCAGTTCTCGCATAGTGCGAGATGGCAAGCGAACGGTTTGCCGTCAATCAGGACAATGCGGCACTTCCGGTACAAGCCATCCGACCCGCGATAATCAACAAAGCGCGCGACATTGAATTCGTTCTCGGTCATGGTGTCCAGATAGTCTGCAATGGCTTCAGGGCCATCGAGCTTGGCAAGCCCTGTGCCGGCATGCGAGCCGAGCGGCCGAATAATAATTGGAAAATTGCCATCTTCCAGCACGGTAGAAATTAGTTTTTCTCCACGGCAAATTTGTAGCAGTCCTTGCCTGTCGATTCGAGCAGTGATGGGGATTTCTACTCCGGGAATGGATTTTAACAATTGGCTGACATTTTCGCGCGACAAGCGGGAAATTCGCTCCGGCCTATTGAGCACGGGGTGAGGCGAAGAGTGTATGAGCTTTTCGACTTGTTCGAGCAGAGGTTGATTCTGGTCGGTTTGGCCTATGGCAACGATCAGCACATCATGGTCTGGCAACGATGCGGGGAACGGCATGTCAAGCGAGACGTAGAGTAGTTCGAGTGCGACATCGGAGCCTTCCAGCAGAAAATCCACGGGCGTGTTATCCATCATGTCGCCCGGCCTCATAATGGCAAGCAGCCTCATTCCGGTTGTACCTGCGGAAGGTGGCAGATGATAGAGCTGGCGTAACTTCAGAGCCTTCCCTTGCAGTTCCAATCCCATGTCACGGTTTCCGGTGAGCTGAAAAATGACCGACATTTCCATTAACATATTGGCGTCATTCGGGTTGTATGCCGCAATGTTTACCAAGTGGGCAAGATTCTCTCCGGACATCACCTTGCGCATCAGTGAGGCGAGACCCATGAACGGTTTCGGGTCATGCAAATTCGAGGTGTTGGGCATAGACAATCTGGAGCTTAGGTCGGAACCGCTGCCGCAGCTACCTTCACCTGATTTCTTCCTGATGCTTTGGCCTGATAAAGCGCCATATGAGCCATGGCATAAATCGAATTCAGCACATCGCCCGGTTGCATGGCGGCGATGCCGATCGAAATCGTGACGTGGGTATTCTGGTCCGACAGGTGGGCCTTGGTATGGCGGGTTTCGTTGTTTGGGTGAATGTGCAGAGTAGCCGTTGCCATCGCTACACGCAAGCGCTCCGCAATATTGACTGCCTCATCGGTCGGCGTTTCAGGCAATAACACGGCGAATTTATCACCGCCAAGATATACCAGCAAATCCTGCGGTCGAAGATTTTCTGCCATCAATTTCGATGCAATTTTCAAAACGCCATCACAAGCGGTACGTCCATAGGAATGGTCAAAGCTCTTGAAATGGTCGATATCCACCAACAGCAGGCAGAGCGGCGATTTGCTGCGTTCGCAACGCAACATCATGCGCGGAAAGGTTTCGTCCATCCAACTGCGGTTGTGCAATCCTGTCACCGCATCAACATTGGCTGCAACCGCGAATTCGAGACGCCGCTCATTGGTGGTCACACGCAACAGGTTGTCGTTGCGAATGCGCCCGGCGAGAACGCCCAGCAGGTTGCGGGCAATACCGTTAAGATTATCAACCATAGACCATAAATGGTGATGCGGCAAAACCAACACCCGCGTATCGCGAGCCGCTATCACCAAGGCAGAAGCAGTGCCGCCGTCGATCAGCGACAGTTCGCCTACGCATTCGCCTGCCCCCAGTACGGCGTATTCAGACAAATCATGTTTGTCCAGATAGACATGGAGTTCCCCATGCAGAATCAGATAGAGCGAATTATTCTTCTGGCCGATGTCTAGTAACTTCTCGCCGCCTGACACGGGAAGGACTATGCAATCGTCCAGAATGTAGTCGATGTTGTCAAAATCAATGCCTCGGAACAACTCGTTCCGTTCGAGCAAAATTCGCTCATCAGGTGTCATCATCATGGCTCTTATTATGCAATGGGGATAAGTATACACAAAGGCCAAAGGGGGATAAAACGAATTCAACTTGTTAACGGCACGGCTAGCGCATTTTTTCCACCGCCTCTTCCACCCGCTCCACCGCAATAATCTCCATGCCTGCAATTTTTTGTTTAGGTGCATTGGCCTTGGGGATGACGGCGTGAGTGAAGCCCAGCTTGGCCGCTTCTTTCAGGCGCTCCTGTCCGCGCTGCACCGGGCGTACTTCTCCGGCCAAACCGACTTCGCCGAACACGACCAGTTTTTCCGGCAGCGGTTTGTTGCGCAACGAGGACACGATGGCGAGCAGCACGGCGAGGTCGGCACCCGGCTCGGTGATTTTTACGCCGCCCACCGCGTTGATGAATACATCCTGATCGAAGCAGGCGATACCCGCATGGCGGTGCAGTACGGCCAGCAACATAGCAAGCCGGTTTTGTTCCAGACCCAGCGACAAGCGGCGCGGGCTGGGCGAATGCGCTCCATCCAACAACGCTTGTATCTCTACCAGCAAGGGCCGCGTGCCTTCCTGGGTGACCATCACGCATGACCCCGCCACTTGCGCGCTATGTTGCGACAGAAATAATGCCGAAGGATTGCTTACCTCGCGCAAACCCTTTTCGGTCATGGCGAAAACACCGAGCTCATTCACCGCGCCAAAGCGGTTCTTGAACGCACGCACCAGGCGGAAGCTGGAATGGGTATCGCCTTCGAAATACAACACCGTATCCACGATGTGTTCCAGCACGCGCGGTCCGGCCAGCGCGCCTTCCTTGGTCACGTGCCCGACCAGTATCATGGTGACATCGCTGCTCTTGGCGACGCGGGTAAGTTGCGCCGCGCATTCGCGCACTTGCGACACCGAGCCGGGCGCAGAAGTCAGTTGCTCGGAATAAACGGTCTGGATGGAATCGATGACTACCACATCCGGTTTTTCCTGTGCGATGGCGGCCTGGATTTTTTCCAACTGGATTTCCGCCAGCAGATGCATGCCGTGCGCATCCAGCGTCAGACGCTTGGCGCGCAACGCGATCTGCTGTGTTGATTCTTCGCCGCTGACATACAGCACTTTCTTGTGTGATGAGAGATGAGCAAGCGTCTGCAACAGCAGCGTAGACTTGCCGATACCGGGATCGCCGCCGATCAGCACCACCGCGCCCTGCACCAGACCGCCGCCCAGCACGCGATCGAATTCCATGATGCCGGTGGGCGTGCGCGGCACCTCTGTCGCCTCCACCTCGGCGAGCTTCTGCACCTTGCCGGTTGCCGTCAGCGCGCTGAAGCGATTTTTCCCGCTCGCCGCAACCTCTGCCACGCTTTCCACCAGTGTGTTCCACGCATCGCAATGCGGGCACTGCCCTTGCCACTTCGGCGTTTGTCCGCCGCATTCGGTGCAGCTATAAACGGTTTTTGCTTTTGCCATACTTGCCTTTATCGGTTTTCCCTCAATCGTGCCAACACTTGCTCAATATCTGCAATAGCTTCAGATCGTTCGTTAGCCCCATTAAGTCGGTTAAGGTCTACTACAACTCTCATACCTTTGCGTTCGTGCCGTATGTAGCGTTCAACCTTTTCTATGTCATCATAGATGCCAAGTAGCTCAAAATTCTGAATCGGCTGTGCAATTCCTTTGGCTTTGATGGGTTCCCGTTCTTCAAATTCAAAATGATCTCGAACAAGAGCGTAAGTTTCGTAAGATATCTGGATGCTACCAGGCTTAGCATTCTGTTCCAAACGTGCCGCCAAGTTTACTTCAGCCCCGATGATTGTGTAATCCATACGGGCTTCACTGCCAAAATTGCCAACATTGCAGTAGCCGGTGTTGATACCGACGCGAACTTCAAACGGATTCTGGTATCCCTTGTCGCGCCACTCGTTTTGCAGATCACGCATACGTCGTTGCATCGCAATCGCCATATGAACACAGGCAAGTGCATCTTCTTTGATCCCACGGGTTTCTGGGTCGCCGAAGAACATGAGCATTGCATCGCCAACAAATTTGTCTATAGTCGCACCATGTGCAAGTGCGATAGTCGTCATCTCCGTAAAATATTTGTTCAGCAGGTAGCCGAGATCCTCGGGCGACATGTTCTCGGTAGTCGCGGTGAAATCTTTAATGTCCGAGAAAAAAATCGTCAATTTTTTCCGCTGGGTTTTTAAAGAGGCGTCTTTTGTTCCTGAAAAAATGGATTCGTAAACTTGAGGTGACAGATATTTTGATAGTTGACCGGATAGGTTTTGCAACCGCTTATTACGGGATTCAAGTTCACGCCTCATGTGACGAAGTTCGAGCTGGGTGCGAACGCGCGCAAGCATGATCGAGGGTACGATCGGTTTGTGGATGTAATCAACCGCCCCGACCTCAAAACCTTTTGCTTCATCTTCGGTTTGCGTCATTGCCGTGAGAAATATGATCGGCACGTCGCGAGTTCGCGAATCGGCTTTCAATCGGCGACAGACCTCAAATCCGTCCATCTCAGGCATCATGATGTCGAGTAAGATCAGGTCGGGCGGTGGATCTTTTGCAGCGTGCTCCAGCGCTTTCAAGCCATTGTTGGCGACTTTGACTTTATAAATGCCATTGAGCAACTCCGACATCAGCGATAAATTATCCGGTGTGTCATCAACAACAAGAATAGTCGCTCGCTCAGCATTCTCGGGGGTGTTCAAATTTGGCATTATGTCCTCCCTGCGTGCGATACAAAGACAACTACATGGTCATGGAGTCAATCGTTCAATTTTCTACCAGTTTTTAATTATAACCGTAAGGGAAGTTCTATAGGTTTTCACCATGCTGCTTTTGCCGGGGCTATAATGCACACAAATAAAGCCCGACCTTCATCACTTCAAGGCTATTCAGCGGAATCATCGGGTCAAGGTGCCGCGACAAGGGGAATGTCATGCCAAATACCAACTCTCTCGATTTCTCCGAGCGTGCCACTATTCTTGTTGTTGATGACACGCCTGATAACTTGACAGTCATGTCAGAACTTCTTAAGGATATCTACAAAGTTAAACTCGCGAACAATGGAGAAAAGGCACTCAAGTATGTGCAAGGCGATACCAAGCCCGACCTGATCTTGCTCGACATCATGATGCCCGGACTGTCTGGCTACGACGTGATCGTCGAACTCAAATCCAATCCGGCAACACGCGACATCCCGGTAATCTTCCTGACTGCCATGAGCGCAGCAGAAGATGAGAAAAAGGGTCTTGAGATGGGCGCTGCGGATTACATCACCAAACCGATTTCTCCCCCCATTGTGTTGGCGCGGGTCAAGACGCAACTGGAGAATAAGGCCGCTGCCGATTTCCTGCGGGATCAGAATGCCTACCTTGAAACCGAGGTAAGCAAACGCACGCGCGAGTTGGCCGCCATACAGGACGTGACAATTCTGGCTATGGCATCGTTAGCTGAAACGCGCGATTCAGACACGGGAAATCACATTCGACGTACACAGTTTTATATCAAAGCGCTGGCCGAGAAGCTTCAGACGCATCCTCGCTTTAGATATTTCCTTTCCAATCAGACCATCGATATGCTGTTCAAATCTGCGCCATTGCATGATATTGGTAAAGTCGGTATTCCTGATCGCATTCTATTGAAGCCTGGCCGCTTTACCCCGGAAGAATTCGAGATCATGAAAACCCATACCAAGCTGGGGCGTGATGCGATTATCCACGCCGAAAAGCAACTCGGCATGCAGGTTGACTTTCTTAATCTTGCTAAAGAAATTGCTTACTACCATCAGGAAAAATGGGATGGCAGCGGATATCCGACAGGCGTCAGCGGCGACGACATTCCTATTTCGGCAAGGCTCATGGCCGTGGCTGATGTCTATGATGCATTGATTAGTCGTCGTGTTTACAAAGAGGGCATGCCGCATGAGAAGGCAGTTCAGATCATCATCGAAGGCAAAGGCACACACTTTGATTCGGATATCGTGGATGCATTCGTCGAATTGCAAAACGAGTTCCGCGCCATCGCATCACGTTTTGCCGACAGCGATGCGGATATCGCTGAAAAAGCAAAGCAACTGAAAGCAATAATATGAAGCTATCGAATATCAAGATTGCAAAAAAACTGTACGCGATGATATTCATCGCGATGTTAGGTATGGTCGGTATCGCCGGATTGAGTCAATACCAGATGGAAAAGATTTATGACGCGGGCAATTACACCACCATCAACACAGTCCCCAGCATATTAGCGATTAGCGATGCACTGACCAGCTTTTATAGCATTCGAGTTTCAGTGCGAGATCACGCACTTACAACCGACTCGGCAAAAATTGCCAAACTTGACAGCATCATTCAAAGTGATAAAGAAACAATAACAAAGGCCCTCAGAAAATACGAAGACACCTTGATTTCCAATGACGAGGATAAGCGATTGACTGAAATTGATCAAGTATTGATCAAGGAATATCTTGCCGGCCTTGATCAGGCACTTTCACTGTCTCGACAAAATAAAAAGGATGAAGCATACGAATTTTTGAAGAAATATGCTGATTCAGCAGTCAAATTTGAAGAAGCACTAAAGAACCATATGGAGTTCAACAAAAAGCTGGGAGCAGAAAATGCTGCCGTAGCTCTGGCCGGAAAAAACTTCGCGTTGTGGATATCTATCTTTGCCACCCTGTTTATGTTGACCTTGATCAGCATTGTCGGTTGGATAATCGCCAATCGGGAACTGGTGCGCCCAATTGGGGATGTGATTGATAATCTGCTGCAACTTTCTAATGGTAGATTAAATGTTGAGATAACAGATATTGAGCGACAAGACGAAGTGGGAGATATTGCCCGCGCAGCTCAGGTGTTGAAGGATTTTTATCTCAAAATGGATTCGGAAAGCAAGGTCAAGGAGCGACTGGTCGAGATAGATCAGGCCGTACAAGCCGCTTCTACATTTAAAGAATTTGGAAATACACTGGCTGCGCAACTGGCTCAGATCATGGGGTTGGTCTATGGGGCACTGTATGTCGCCAACGACGAACAATCCCAGCTTCGACGTGTGGGCGGTTATGGCTGCGACGATACCATTCACACCAGTTATTTTGCCTGGGGACAAAGTCTGGTGGGTCAGGCCGCGCAAGACAAACGGCAGATCGCACTGACGATACCTGAAAAAGAAGTGCTAGGCGTCACCATGGGCCTAGGCAAACTGACTATCAAAACAGTGTTGATCGCTCCCATTGTTGATCGCGACAAGGTTCTGGCCGTTCTCGAAATCGGCGCTCTTAAACCATTTGATGTTCAGCAGATGGGTTTATTCAAGAGCTTGCTGCCGTCCATCGCCGAAAAAATTCAGATTCTTGCGGGAAATGTAGCTACCCGCGAATTGCTTGAAAAAACACGGGCTCAAGCCGAAGCCTTGTCTGCTTCTGAACTGCAACTGCTTGCGCGTCGCGATGAACTGGAAGAAAACAATAACAAACTGGCCGACCAAGCACGCCATCTTGAAGAGCAGGCCGAGGAGTTGGAACAACAAAAATCAACTTTGCTGGAGCAGCGTGAAGAACTTGAATCGAGCAGGGAAATACTGTCACAAACTGAAGAACGCACACGCCTGATTCTGGGTTCTGTAGGTGACGGAATTGTTGGCATGGATACCGATGGTAAAATGACCTTCGTTAACCCTGCTGTTCTTACCTTGCTGGGCTATTCCGAAGCCGAGTTGATCGGCCAGCCGATGCACAAAATGGTGCATTACGCTTACCCTGACGGGAGCCAATTCCCCCGTGATGAATGCTCTATGTACAAGACCTCTCACGATGGACAACCGCGCCAGGTAGACGACGAAGTGCTGTGGCGCAAAGACGGGGTTGCCTTGCCGGTAGAATACACCACTACGCCCGTTTACAAAGATGGTCAAATTCAAGGGTCAGTCATCGTGTTCCGCGATATTACTGCGCGCAAGCAAGCGGAAGAAATTATCCGAAATAACGAGCGCAATGTACGTTTCATGTTGGAGTCAAGCCCCGTTGCGGTACGCATCATGAACGCGGAAACACGTCGGCTTGTATTCGCCAACCAGTCCTATGCCGACATATTTGATGCTTCACTGGAGAAAATGGTGGGGGAAAATCCTCTTCGTTTTTATCAGAACGAAGAAGACTTTAAGGCAATCACC
This sequence comes from uncultured beta proteobacterium, assembly GCA_963714805.1. Classification (GTDB taxonomy): domain Bacteria; phylum Pseudomonadota; class Gammaproteobacteria; order Burkholderiales; family Gallionellaceae; genus CAIQPV01. The sequence continues at coordinate 220,186 of CAVQPO010000004.1, forward strand.
GAGCGTCTAAATAGTGGAGAAAATATTCTCAACATCCCTATAGGTCTCCGCACCTTAAATGGTAAGGATGTATGGGTACAAGCGTCATATATTCATGTCAATTATGAAGGCGCATCATGTATTTTAGGTTGGTTCTTTGATGTTACGGGGCTGAAGCTTGCCAAAGAATTGGCGGAGGATGCCACCAAGGCCAAGAGCGATTTCCTCGCCAATATGAGCCACGAAATTCGCACACCGATGAACGCCATTATCGGCATGTCCCATCTCGCCCTGCAAACCGACCTCAATACCAAACAGCGCAACTACATTGAAAAAGTCGATTCAGCCGCCAAGAACTTGCTTGGCATCATCAACGACATTCTCGACTTCTCCAAGATCGAGGCGGGCAAGATGTCGATGGAAAAAGTCGATTTCTATCTTGAAGATGTAATGGAGCACCTTGCCGATTTATCTGTCATCAAGGCTCAGGACAAAGGCTTGGAACTTCTTTTCGACATGGGAACAGATGTACCAACGGCGCTGGTCGGGGACTCGTTGCGTCTGGGGCAAGTCATCATCAATCTGGTGAACAACTCGATCAAATTTACCGAGAAAGGCGAAATTACGGTCGGGGTACACAAAATTGCGGACGAGCCGGACGGCGTGCGTTTGCGCTTCGAAGTTCGGGATACGGGGATAGGCTTGACCGAAGAGCAACGCAAAAAACTGTTCAGCGCATTTTCTCAAGCCGATGCTTCGACCACCCGAAAATACGGCGGAACCGGCTTGGGTTTGACCATTAGTAAGCGCCTGGTGGAAATGATGGAAGGCGAAATTGGCGTGGACAGCGAGGCCGGTGTAGGCAGTACCTTTCATTTCACCGCAAAATTCGGAGTGCAGCACGAACAACGGCGTCTGACGGTGAATGCCGATGACGTAAAAGGCTTGCGTATTCTGATTGTAGACGACAACGCCAGCGCACGGGAAATCTTGCAAAACATTCTGGTGTCGCTCAAATTTGATGCGACCGCCGTGAGCAGCGGCGGAGAAGCCATAGGTGAGCTGGAACAGGCGCAACTCGAACGCAGACCTTACGGGCTGGTGCTGATGGACTGGAAGATGCCTGGCATGGATGGTGTTGAAACTATCAAGCGAATTCGTTCTGACAGCAAGTTGTCGGCGACTCCTTCCTTTATCATGGTCACGGCCTATAGCCGCGAAGATTTGCAACAGCAAGCGGAAGGCGTGCAAATTGACGGGATTCTGGTTAAACCCGTCAGTCCTTCCACCATGCTCGACAGCATTCTCAATGCGCTGGGCAAAGAGGTTACTAAGAGTTCGCGCAAGAACGAAAAGCAGGCGAGTTATCAGGAAGCAGCGCAATTGGTAAAGGGTTCTTACCTGCTCCTGGTAGAGGACAATGCGGTGAATCAGGAACTTGCGCTGGAAATTTTGCAGGACGCAGGCTTGAAGGTGGATGTTGCCAACAACGGCGCAGAAGCAGTGGAAAAGGTGGCGCTGACAAACTACGACGGTGTTTTGATGGACTGCCAAATGCCGGTGATGGATGGCTTCGAGGCAACGCGCAAAATTCGGCAGGATGCACGCTTCGCTAACTTGCCCATTCTCGCGATGACTGCCAACGCGATGGCTGGCGACAAGGAAAAATGCGTCGAGAGCGGCATGAACGATCACATCGCCAAGCCGATTGATGTGACGCAACTGTTCCTTACCTTGGCGAAGTGGCTCAAGCCCAAACAAACTGGTGGGGCAGCAACCGTAGCTCCGGTAGGTACCGCCTCAGCGGATGTACGCTCTGATGGCGTTCCGGATGTTGAAGGTTTGGATATTAAAACCGCTTTGGGACGGGTTGGCGGCAGCGTCAAACTCCTGCGCAAACTCATTCATCGTTTCCGCGAAACACAAGTAGATGTGATGGATCGCATCAAAACGGCGATGGAGAGCAGTGATGTCGAAACTGCTGTGCGCGAGGCGCATACCGTTAAAGGACTGGCGGGCAACATCGGTGCCACGCAAATGGCCGAACGTGCTGCTTTGGTAGAGGGGATGTTGAAGCGAGGGGAAACAGATAATCTTGCCGAAGCCCTTCATGCCATGGAAGCAGAACTCGCCAGCCAACTGACAAAAATATCAGCGGCAATGGGGGAGCCGGAAGAAGTGCAGACAGTAGCAGCCACAATGTCGCCAGCCAACGTTGACAAGAACGCGCTGGGAGAAGAGTTGCGGCAACTTGCCGCACTGCTGGCTGATCTGGACTCAAGTTCCGGTGCGACAGTGGAGCGGCTTGCCGTTCAACTGAATGCTCTGGGGCAAGGCACGGCAGCTCGCGAATTATTGAAGCTGGTGGCAGAGTTTGAATTTGATACCGCACTGGAACGATTGCAGGAAACCGCGCGCGCTCTGGAAATCACCTTGTAATGCAGGTGAGTGGGCGAATAGACATGACAACCAAAAAAGCTTCCCGCCGCTTGTTGATTTGGGCCGCAGTATTGCTGCTCGCGGTTGCGACTGGCTTCGTGGCTGTTGAAGTCACGCGAATTTCATTAGAGCACAGTTATAAAAATGTGCTGGATACCGAGGCAAAACGCCGTTCCATAGAAATCATGGGGGTGACCATGAACGGCAACGTGATGGGGTCAGTGGCCGCAATGGGACTGATCAGTCAAAAAATCAAGAATGTCGGGCGCGGGCAAAAATCATCACAGGATTCGGATGTAATTGAAGTTTTTGAAGCCATCGGGAAAGCCTATGATGCCAACGGTGTGTATGTTGTCAAGGCAGACGGAATTGTCCAATCCTGCTGGTACACCATGGGAAAAACCCTCACCGGAGTGGATGTCAAATTTCGCCCATACTTTCAGATTGCGATGCAAGGCAAACAAAACGTCTATGCTGCGATTGGCACTACGACCGGTCAGCGCTCGCTTTATTTTGCTGCACCTTTATATGATAAGGTATCCAGCAGCTCGCAGGTTATTGGCGCCACCGTTGCACGTTTGAATCTTGACCGTGTTGACTCAATTTTGAAGGCTTGGCCCGGCCCTGCATTGCTTCTATCGCCACAGCAAATAACTTTTGCCAGCAATCACGAAAACTGGGTCGAACAAATGGTTGCGGGTGCGACTCCCGAACAGCTCAAAGCAATCCGTGATCTCAAACAATTTGGCAACACCTACGATAATGGCACGCCCAAAACGTTACCCTTCGACCTTGGGAACGAAATAGTCGGCTTCGATAATCATCGTTACGCCGTTGCGCGCGCACCGGTGCAATGGAATGATCCTAATGGTGAATGGACGCTGGTGCTATTGGGCGATCTTGATGAACTGATGCCCTCATCGCTACGTACCGTGATATTCAGCGCAAGCAGCGCGCTGATCCTTGCGCTGGGTGCAATATTCATGGCTTGGAGAGAACGCCTGCAGCGCGCAAACAATGCGCGTGATCGGGCCGAAATAGAACTGAAGGCCTACGCCCACAAGCTGGAATCCGATTCGATGATCAAGTCTTATCTTGCCGAGGTTGCAGCCGACCTTCATCAAGCAGGATCGACGGTCGAATTTGCGCGAATATTTATGCATCACGTGACTCCGCGTATAGAAGCAGATTACGGTGCATTTTACATGTGGGATGAAAAGTCCAATCAATTAATCCCGATCGGCGGGCATGGCGCATTGCCTCATGACCTTCAGAAATTAGCAATGGGCCAAGGGCTGGTCGGTCAATGCGCAAAAGACCGAACACCCATCAACCTTTCCGATGTCGGCAATACCGATATCCGTATTGTCTGGGGTAACGGCAAAATCGCACCGAAATCCATTGTCATGCTGCCGGTTGTGCATGTTGACCGTCTATTGGGTGTTGTCGTGTTTGCTGCCCTGCAATCCATTGATACCGAAAAACGCACTTTGCTGGATGCACTGATGCCGATGGTGGCGATCAATCTCGAAATATTGGAGCGTAAAATCAATGATTGAAGAGGTTACATAAATGGCTGACGGCAACAAATTGAGGCCGGGCACTGCACCCTATCGCTTAGGGCTGGCATTTTTCGGAGCCAGCCTATTCCTGCTGGCGATTGTGCTGATTACCTTGATTGCATTTTCGAAAATCCATGACCGTCAATCAATGCTGCATGATTTGATCGACAAGCAGAAACTCAAAACCAGCCAGATAGCCGAGAGTGGAAGAATTGTAGCCGACCTGATATTTGGCGAATTGCGCCAAGCGCTAAAGTCTGACGATTTGTCGTCCGGCGCTGGCCGAGTGAATCTGAAGCAATATGGCGATTACTACGAATCTCTCTACGTTCACCCGGATAGTTCGATGAACTTATCGCAGGCGATGACCGGCAATCTTGTCGGTTTGGGGCAGACCAAGGACGATCCTCTGCTGCCGAAATTACAGAAAGTGATGCATCATCTGTACGAGCGCGATCTGAATATTCTCGGGCATAGCTGGTCGAGCCGAGTGGCTTATACCTATTGGATGTCAAAGGATCAAACATACTGCCTCACCGTTCCGCGCTGGGATTTTCAGGCGGCAATTGCAGGATCACCGCAGAAGACTGCAAAGAGTGCAATGGGGGAATTGGCAAACGCCATGCTGAAACCCTTCGAGAGCAGGATAAAGAACGGCGGGGTCCAAGTATTCCACACCGATGCATGGATTGATTCCACCGATGGGCGCGCGCTCCAAAGCATCATTTCTCCGATGTTCGATACCAAAGGCGTGTGGATCGGCAACGCCGCCGTGGACTTCGAATTAAAGGAGATTGATCAGATTCTGGGTGAAAGCGGGATGGAACAGGCACAGTGGCTATTGGTGACACCGCGCAATACGGTATTGGCCAGACATGTCGACAAGCAAGGGCTGCTGGGCAAGTTGATTTGGGGTATGAACTTGAGCGAGGCCGCGATCCCATTACCTGGGCCGAAAGAAGATATCGAGACCGTGGTTGGTGACTACCGTGTGCGCGTCGCGGCAGTGCCGGGGAGTGACCTGTATCTATATTTATTGGTTCCGGCAAAGTGGATCTATCAGGATGTACCGGCGATACTGACGACGGGAGGATTACTGCTACTGTTGCTTGGGTTCGGCTTGGGTATCGTGTGGCGTTATCAGGCACGCCGCGAGCGAGAATCGCAGGCCATCATCAGCAAAACCGAAGCAGAATTGCAGGTTTTCACCCGCAAGCTGGAGTCCGATTCCGCTATCAATTCCTGCCTGGTTGAAGTTTCGGATGATCTCCACCAAGCCACTACCCTGGAAGATTTCGCAAGGAAATTCATGCACCATGTCACGCCGCGCATTGATGCAGGCTACGGCGCGTTCTACCTGTTCGATGGTGTATCACAACGCTTAATTCCTATTGGCGGACATGGCGTGTCGCTTCAAGAGCTTCAGAGCATTGAGACAGGTCAAGGTCTGGTCGGGCAATGTGCAAAAGACCGGACGCCCATCGTGATATCAGATGAGGGTAATTCGGATATTCGTATTTCCTGCGGGATAGGGGATGCCGAACCACAATTCATTATCATGCTCCCCGTTGTTTATTCTGACCGGTTGTTGGGCGTTACCGTGCTTGCGGCCTTGCAATCCATTGCTCCGGAAAAACGCGCATTGCTGGATGCGCTGATACCAATGGTGGCAACCAACCTCGAAATATTGCTTCAAAATCTTGCCAAACAAAGTCAAGCTGAGACACTTCAGTTACAGCAGGCTCAGTCGCAAAATACGCCTCTTTTAAAATCCCAATGGGTAATGCACCATTCCAATGGTCAAATCTGACATGATCACACTTTCATTTTGTAGTGAGGTTGTCAATGCAAAACCAAATCTTTGAAGCCGCTCTTGGTATTGCCGCTCCCTGGTACATCAAGGGTGCTGATTTCGATGCCGAACAGAAGTGTCTGTCCATCCAGATCGATTTCGTTGCAGGCAGCCGCTTCGCCTATCCAGGGGTCGAGGGCACGCATCCTGCTCACGACACCCAGATCAAGCGTTATCGGCACCTGAATTTCTTTCAACACGAATGTCATCTCGAAGTTCGTGTGCCGCGCGTTAAATTGCCGGACGGTCGTGTTGCTTTGCTCGAACCGGACTGGGCTGGCAAATTGAACGGATTCACTTTGTTGTTCGAGGCGCTGGTACTCATGTTGGCACGACAAATGCCGTTCGCCGCAGTCGCAAGAATCGTGGGCGAGTCTTGGCATCGCGTATATGCCATTTGCGCCAAGTATGTAGAACTGGCCGTGGATGCGGCAGACTTGTCCGATGTTCATTCTGTCGCCATTGACGAGACATCTTGTGAGCGCGGGCATGATTATCTGACCTTGGTCGCTGATGCGGTCAAGCGCAAGGTCATCTTTGTCACCGGTGGAAAGGACGCCAAGACCGTAGAATCTTTTGCCGAATTTCTTTCCGCTCATGGAGGAACTGCCAGCCAGATCGAATCCGCCAGCATCGATATGTCGCCCGCATTTATCAAGGGTGTCACCGACAATCTGCCAAACGCACGCATCACGTTCGATAAATTTCACGTCATCGCACATGCATCCACCGCCGTGGACAAGATGCGCCGTGCCGAACAGAAGACGGATCCCGATTTGAAAGGGATGCGATGGGCTTTGCTCAAGAACAGAAGTAACTTGAATGCCAGTCAGTGTGCCGACTTGGATGCACTGATCGCACAAATCACAACCAAGCGTACCGCCCGTGCTTGGCTTTACCGCGAGCAATTGCGGGACATTCTTGAGCGCAAACAAATCAATGTCGTTTCGGCATTGCTGGCGCAGTGGTGTACCAATGTCATGCGCTCCAAGGTCGAACCAATGAAGGAGGTGGCAAAAATGATCCGTAACCATTTCGATGGCATCGTGGCTTGGGCACAGACTCGGCAAACCAATGGCTTTCTCGAAGCACTCAATGGGTTGTTCCAAGCCGCCAAACGTAAGGCGCGTGGCTACACCAGTATTCATACCATGCGAACGGTGATATTTCTCATCGCTGGCAAGCTGGATTTTAGTAGGTTCAACACTCATGCCGCTTAATCCACTCGTTTTTCAAAAGAGCCCAAAATACAGAGACATGGTATCGCGGCATCATTGAATCTGCGCCGGATGGGATGCTGGTCGCCGATGAGAATGGCGTGATCATTTTGACCAATCCAAAAATCGAAGCTATGTTTGGCTATCGTGCAGGAATTTTAGTCGGCCAGAAACTTGAAGTTCTGGTGCCGGTTGATGTGCGGGGACATCATGCCGAATTGCGCGAAGGATTTATGCAAAGCGGCCATGCACGGGCAATGGGAACATTGAATAAAGAGCTGCGTGGGGTACGGCAGGATGGTAGCGAGTTTCCGGTCGAAGTGGGATTGTCCATTTTGCCGGCACTGGGCGGACGCGGGTTGTGTGTCTGCGCCTCGGTGCGCGATTTTAGTCAACGCCAGAAAGAATAAGGCTACGCTGCGCACTGCTTGCGGAGCTTTGTGGCTTACCAGAAAACCATTGATTACCTAATCAACCGCCAGCGGCAAAGTAACTGTCAGCGTAGTTTCATTTTTTCCGTCATCGGCTTGCATGTCGATTGTTCCCTGCTGGACTGTAGCAAGCAACTTTGCCGAATAAGTCCCTAGACCGGTACCGCCTTTTTTACCGACAGTGACGTACTTATCAAAAAACTTTTCACGTATGCCTGCTGGAACTGCCCCGCTGTTGGTGATGGTGACCGTACCACGACCATCGTCGTTATGGATAAAGTTGATATCCAGTTTTCCATCGTTTGGAGAGGCTTCTACCGCATTTTTGATTAAATTTCCGAACATCGAATAGCAAAGCAAACCGTCGCCCTGAACCTGGAATTCGTGTTCCTCATCCTTTTCTGAACCACTGTTGGGTAATGTAATTTTTAGCTTTTTATCTTCGATTTCAGCATTTTTTTCGGCCAGTACTTTGCGGATGATCGGAATCAGGTCAATCCTGGATGGCTGCATTTCAAAAGTGCCTTGTTCCATTTTGAATAGATCAAGGGAGAGTGTAACCATATTAAGCAGGCTGTGAGCAGATTCATCAACCGAATGCAGCAGCTCCTTCTGGTCTTGGGTCATCATGTCGTCGGATAGAAGCATTTCGGTAAAATTGATGATGCCACCGATAGGGTTCTTCAAGTCATGCGCAGTCATGCGGTCAACTTCTTCCCTCAGGTGCAGATTTTCTGCCATGACCTGATTCTGTTTTTGCAATTCAGAAAATGCCTTGCTGCGTGTCAGATGATTGCGTACCCGAACCTTCAGCACAGTCGGGTTAGCGGGCTTGGTCACATAATCAACAGCGCCAAGCTCAAAGCCCTGCACCACGTTGGTAGCGTCATCTACCGCAGTCAAGAAAATTACAGGAATACCAGCAGTCTTTGGGTTAGCTTTCAGGCGGCGGCAGACTTCAAATCCATCCATCTCGGGCATCATCACGTCGAGCAGGATAAGGTCGGGAAGCTTGCTGTTAGTGGACAGCATCTTAAGAGCCGACTCTCCGCTCTTGGCTGCACGCACCTTGTATTCGTCTTGCAAAAGTCCGACCAGTACATCGATATTGTCGGCAACGTCATCAACAACGAGGATGTCGGCCTGCCTGGTCATGCTGGCTTGCAAATCTTCAGTGATAATTAACGCCAAGGGTTCTGCCCCATACCTGGGTTGATTAGGAATGGGCAGAGAAGACGGAGCCTTGGTAGCGGAGGACTTGCTACTAAAACTTGACACTGCATTTGATTGTTGCAACTTGGCACCAGTTGAAACAATTGGTTTCGGATTAGCCAATAATTTGTCGATTTTAGCTTTCAGGCTTCCAACAGTAAAAGGTTTTACCAGAAATTCAGATACTCCTGCTTCTGCTGCTTCTTGCACTTGCTGGCGGGCAATTTCAGCCGTGATCATTAAAACTGGTAAATATTTGAATTTATCGTTAGCACGAATGGAGCGAAGCAATTCGATGCCTGACATTACTGGCATATTCCAATCAGTTATGACCACAGCAATGGATGGATATCTTTCAAGCAATTCCAATGCTTCTTTTCCATGTCCAGCCTGATAATATTCTTTGTAACCCATCGAAACGAGATTCTTGATGACCAAATTCCGCATTGATTCGAAATCATCAACCACCAGGAAATAAGGTTTTTTGTCTGGAATGTTGGCCATTGTATGAATCTCTATATTGGTTATTTGGAAACGGTTTTGATTATAGAGGAAAATGGCTCGATTAATGCAAAACGCATGGTTGCAAAAGATACCCTGTAGTAACTATTTGTAATTGGCGCATCGCGGAACACCGTCTCGCACGCAACCGCCATATAAATCTACCAGTAAATCACCCCGCAAACCATACTTAGCCAGAGAAATTCAAGGTTTCTCACTACGTTTGAACTCCAATGCTCCTTAGGGTATCTCAATTTGTACGGCGTCAGGTATGACGAGCATAGGCGCGGTTGACACGATGGTCTGCAATTCAACCGGTACTTCAGCCGGTACTATGGTTGGCATCCAGGCTGGAGTGCCGGGGCTTACCAAGGGCGACGCAGTGCCCGACGCGGATGCCACTAAAACAGATAAAGGTTGTACCAGCGGGGTGACGGTCAGCGTTCCATTGACGTAGAGTATGTTGTAGTTGGATGCAGCGAAGGTGCCCCCGGCGGCGGCGCTTATCGAGATCGGATAGGGGCTGCCCATCACGCTGGCGGTCGCTGCTGTGCCGGGACTGGTCTCGGTGAAGGCGCCGATGGTTTCGCCGTTCATCAAACCGGCAACGCTAAAAGCCGTCAGTGTGGGGGTCTCACCATAGTTTTTCGTGGCATTGGCAGCCGTTACCAACAGGCTGGACGGGGTGACTGTTAGTGCGCCATTGGCATAGATGATGGCGTAGTTGGAAGCAGTGAAAGTGCCTCCGGCGGCATTGGCTGGCGTGATCGCATACGGCCCGCCCATCACGCTGGCAGTCGCCGCCGTGCCGGGACTCGTCTCGCTGACACTGCCGATGGTTTCACCGTTCGCCAGGCCCATCTGGGTAAAGGCCGACAGTGTGGGGGGCTGCCCATAGATCTTTGAAGTATTGGATGCGGTTATCGTCAGGTTGGCCGGGTTCACCGTCAGCGCGCCGTTGGCATAGCTAATGGTGTAGTTCGACGCGGTGAAAGTGCCGCCGCTGGGGTTGCTGGGCGTGATCGTATACGGGCCTCCCGCCACGCTGGCCGTGGCTGCCGTGCCTAGGCTCGCCTCGGTGACGCTGCCGATGGTTTCCCCTTTCACCAGTCCCGCCGTGGTGAAGGCCGTCAGAGTAGGGGTTTGACCGTAAATTTTTGTGGCAGCACTCGCCGTTAGCGTAAGCGGAGCCGGGGTGATGTTGGCGGTTGTAGTTCCTGAACCGGCAAACAGGGCAAATTTTCCAACATCCCGGCCGCTCATCGTGGCACCGCTAAAAACGGCGGTCTTGCCCGTTCCTGTGTTCTGGGTGTCGAAAGTTGCCGTGCCGGGAACCATCGTGACGTCGCCTCCGGCGCTTGGAATGCCCTGAAATGAGAGGACTGCCGCAGTCGTGCCGTTGTAAGTCTTGTTATTCACCCGCGCAAATACCCATGCTTTCGCGTCCACTGCTCCTGTCACTTCCGCGAGATAAGCAGCAATTTCCGCGCTGGTGTTGGCGTAACCATTCGGATTGAAACGAATGGTTGTATTCAGGGAGGCAACCGCAGCACCCAGTGTAACCGTTCCTCCGGCGACTCCGGGGCCGCTGCCGCCAAGCCCCGAGATCAGGTTGATCGATGAACCCGCAGCGCTGGCGGCAATCGCGGCATTGACATTTACATTACGTCCTGCATTCAGATTGATCACGGTGCTTGCCGCAGTGGCGAGGAGCGCGCCCGTGTTGCTCACGTCATGTCCGGCTGTCATGCTGATCATGGAATTCGCAGCGACGGCGGTAATCGCGGCGGTGGCGGTCACGTCTCTCCCCGCACCTATATTGATCGCGGTATAGGCGGCGGTGCCGGTGATTGCACCACCGATGAGGGCGTCAATTCCAGCGTTTATCGTAATCGAGGAAGTCGCAGCGACGGCCATGATCGCGGCGCTGGTGATCACGTCATTACCCGCGCTGATTGCGATTGATGAACTCGCAGCGGTCACGGTGAGCGCTGCGCCCACGTTCACATTATTCCCTGCTGTCAGCACGAGTCCGGCACCGGCAGGGACAGCGGTTATCGGGGCGTTGATGTTTACGTCATGCCCGGCGTTGAGCGTGAGGGTTTGCGCCGTTGCTATGGTAAGCGGATCGCTGACGGTAATGTCATTGGTTGCGGAAATCAGACGATTCGATGTGGTCAGGCTGGCGCTCACACTTGACGGAGTTTCGTCCCCTCCTGTGGCAGCAATGGTGTAATTGACCGGGTCAAGCAGCCATAGGCCCGTTTTGCCCTGTGGTGCCAGCGTAACGATGCTCGCGCTGTCGGCAATCAGTACATGGCTAGCCGAGGTTTCGATAAAGCCGCCGTCTCCGGAGTTGGCTCCTCCTTGCGCCGACAGCGTGCCGCCAACGTTTACGGTGCCGCTTTGCATGTCGGCCAGAAGTTTGATGGTGCCGTTGTGGCTCTCGATGGTCTGCGCTTTAATTACGCCGGTGTTGTTCACCATGCTATGCAATAGGTTTCCTACCGCCTGTGCGGTCAGCAGCACTTGCCCGCCATCTGACTGAATCATGCCGCCGTTCTGTACCAGCGCGTTCAGCGCGCCCTGATTGACCGCGACATTGAGCAGGCCATCTCCGGCCAGGTCGAGGGTGATGGCCGTGCCGGCGGCAAGTGCAACCATGCCGAGCTTTACCGAGATAACGCCATCGTTGCCGACGTTGGCACCCAATAGTGCCACGTAGCCGCCGTCTTCGTTAGTCATGATCGCTCCTTGGTTGAGTACCTTGCCATAGCTCGTGCCATTAAAGCGGTAAGCACCTGCCATGAAATCACCGTCGGTGATGCTGAGGGTGGACGCTACCAGTCCGCCCACGTTGACTTGTGCCCCCTTGCCGAATAGGATGCCGTTCGGATTAAGCAGAAACACCTTGCCGTTGGACGACAGGAGTCCGAGGATGTTCGAAGGGTCTGAACCCAGCACGCGGTTGAGCGTTACCGAGTTGCTGTTGGGTTGCACGAACTGAACCGCTTCACTTTGCGCTATGCTGAAGCTCTGCCAGTTGATTGCCGCGTTCTGCGTCGACTGGGTGATGGTCGTACTGCTTGCCCCTTGGCTAATGCTGGCACTCCCTGCCGATACCACACCACCCACGGGCAGTGCGTAGACATTGGCTCCAAAGGATATTGCCAGAAAAATTGCCAAAGCTTTCATTTAGTCGCTCCCTACTCAAAAATATTTCACTGCCTGTATCCAGAATCGCCCCGACGAATCCGGTGCTGAAGTCGCCACCGCATCCCCCAGTTTGTGGGCGTAATAGGCCTTCACCGAGAAATTATTCGTGCCCGTCCAGTTGAGTCCTGCGCCTGCGCCGCTCAAGGTTCTGCGGTTCGGCCCAGCCGCCCAAGGGTTCTTGTCCACGGTAACGCTGCCGGTATCGACGAAACCCAGCAACTGCACCTGCCCGGACAGTTGTTCGGATAATTGCGACAGTTGCGTTCTGGATTCCAGATTCAGTACATAGCCCTGATCGGCATAGGTTTCGCCTTCCGGGTAAGCTCGCACCGCATACATGCCGCCCAATTCCATTTTCTCCGAGACATCCAGATTCTTCGATGCGGCTTGCCCGTTGAGCGCGGCGTAAAACGAAGTGGATTCGGTCACGTTTTGCAGTCGCGAGATAGTCATTCCAAGCTTGTTGTAATCGCCGTTGCTTTGCGCCGTTGCCGCGTCGCTAGCAAGCATGGCGGGAGTTTGTATGTCGATCTTGCCGGTAGCCCAAGTGAGTGAATAGCTGCTCATCCCGCTGCCGCCAAGATTGTCGCGATGGTCGCCGACAATGCTGGTCATCAACACCTGCGCCTTCTTGTCTGTAACCGTTGAGGTTGAATCCACCTTGTCTTGAAACGCCTTGCTATCGTAGGCAAGCTGGATATAAAGATTGTTGTTGCGAGAGCGGATCAGCGGATAGTTGCCGTAGACGCTCGCGATGTTAGCCGTACCGTTGGCGCGCAAGCTGGCGAACTCGCGTCCCAGGGTATATTCCAGACTGCTGTAGGCTATCCCGACCATCGTCTTAACGAACTGCATCTGGTATGCAGCGCGGGCATAGTTCAGCCCCGAGCCTGAAGTCAGCACGCGTAACGTGGCGATGTCGCCATGGCCTGTCGGCTCGTTAAGATTTACCGTTGCACCTATACGGTTTGCGCCGGTATAGCGATTCCCGGCATTGTCGGCGTCGGCATTACCCGTGACCCGCTGCCCCGGCGTGAGGTCAACGATCAAGTCGGATGTTCCCATGAAGACACTGGGAATCAAGGTCGATTTGACCTTCACGCCGGGAAGATCGGAGAGCAGTAACAGATGGCTTTCCAGTGGGGCCGAGGAGATCAGGTCACCGTTGTGCAGGCCATCAAGCAAACTGCCTGCCAAATGGTCGGAGAGCGTCGTTTGGTTGTGCAACGTGACCTTGCCGTAGCGTCCCTCGATGACTGCTATGGTCACGGTGCCGTCCTTGATGTCTTGCACGGGCAAGTAAGCTTGGGCAAGGAAGTACCCTTTACGGTGATAATAATCCGCGATTCTGCTAGCCATACGCTGCAGGTCGGGGAGCGTCAGTTTGCTTCCTGGCTTGAACCCTGTCACCGCAAGTAAATCAGCCTCGGTATAAATTTTTGCCCCGGTCACTTGCAAACTCTTGACGAGGATTTTCAAACCTTCGGTCTCTGGGGTGACCGGCGCAGCGGCTTTCTCGACCTCGATTGGGGGAGACGATTTTTGCGGGAAGGTGGCGGGAGGAATCTGTTGCATCTGGCTGCCTGCGCTTGGAGGTTGCGCGGCATAGACACTGTGACTCATTACCAGCAACAGATACGGGAAGACCTTATTTTTTAACATAGTCACCGTTACAGCTTAATTACGACGCAAGATTTCCCAGGCGGCATATTGCTGATTGCACGAGGCATGGTCGGTTCGATAGCGCACACAGCGAAAGGGCGAATGCATAAGGTTCTCTGCGAAAATTCATCATGGTTTCCCCCAATCTTCATTAAGCTGATTCCGCTAACCCCGCTGTCTGCGGTAGAATGTCGCCCCATGACTAACCCCCAACTTTCCGTCGTCATCCCCGTCTATAACGAAGAACAGGGCTTGCAAGCGTTGTTTGACCGCCTGTATCCGGCGCTGGATCGGCTCGGCATCACTTATGAGGTTCTGTTTGTCAATGACGGCAGCCGTGACCGTTCTGCCGCAATTCTGCGAGAACAGTTTCAGGCGCGTCCAGATGTGACGCGGGTTATTTTGTTTAACGGCAATTTCGGACAGCACATGGCTATCATGGCGGCTTTCGAGCAGAGCAGGGGGCAGAGCATCGTCACGCTCGACGCCGATTTGCAGAATCCGCCGGAGGACATCGGCCTGCTGCTGGCGAAGATGGAAGAGGGACACGATTACGTCGGCTCGATCCGCCGCCAGCGCAACGACAGCCTGTGGCGGCATGTCGCTTCGCGGGCGATGAACGGCCTGCGCGAGCGCATCACGCGGATCAAGATGACCGACCAGGGCTGCATGTTCCGCGCCTATGACCGCCGCATCATCGACGCGATCAATTCCTGCCGCGAGGTGAGCACCTTCATTCCGGCGCTGGCTTACAGCTTTGCGCGCAATCCCGCCGAGGTGGTGGTGGGGCATGAAGAACGCGTGGCGGGGGAGTCGAAGTATTCGCTGTACAGCCTGATCCGCCTCAATTTCGATCTGATGACCAGTTTTTCGCTGGTGCCATTGCAGATGTTTTCCATGCTGGGCATCGCGATTTCCCTGCTGTCCGGTTTCTTCGTAGTGTTTCTGGTATTGCGCCGGCTGATCATGGGGCCGGAAGCGGAAGGGCTATTCACTCTGTTTGCCATCGCTTTCTTCCTGATCGGCATCACGCTGTTCGGCATCGGCCTGCTGGGCGAATACATCGGGCGTATTTATCAGCAAGTGCGCCATCGTCCGCGTTATCTGGTCGAAGCGATTCTGGAAAAACGCGATGAGTAGAGCCGTCGTATTTGCTTATCACAATGTAGGTTGCCGCTGCCTTTCCGTATTGCTGGCGCACGGCGTGGATGTCGCGCTGGTGGTCACGCATCGCGATAATCCGAAAGAAACCATCTGGTTTGCCAGCGTGGCGGAATTGGCTGCATTACACGGCATTCCGGTAATCATGCCGGACAATCCGAATACCCCGGAAGTGGTCGAGCAAATTCGTGCTTTGCAGCCGGATTTTTTCTTCTCCTTTTACTACCGCGAGATGCTCAAGCGCGAGTTGCTGGAAATTCCCAAGCACGGCGCGCTCAACATGCACGGCTCGCTGCTGCCCAAATACCGTGGCCGGGTACCGGTGAATTGGGCGATAATCAAGGGCGAGACTGAAACTGGTAGTACCTTGCATTACATGACCGAGAAGCCGGACAACGGCGACATCGTGGCGCAGCAGGCGGTGCCCATTCTGCCCAACGACACGGCGCTGGAAGTGTTCCAGAAAGTCACCGTGGCGGCGGAGATGGCGCTAAACAATTGTCTGCCGGATTTGCTGGCAGGAAAAGCGCAGGCGGTAAAACAGGATCTGAGCAAGGGTGCCTATTTCGGCGGGCGCAAGGCGGAAGATGGCATTATTGATTGGTCGCAGGATGCGCGCAGCATCCACAATCTGGTGCGGGCGGTCGCCCCCCCTTATCCGGGCGCAACCACGCAATTGCTGGGGCTACCCATGCGCATTTTGCAGACGCTGCTGACAAAATGTACGGTGTCTGGCGAGAAACCAGCCTTCTATGTGAAGGAAGGCAAGGCTTATGCAATTTGCGGCAGCGGCGTGCTGCGCGTGGTGCGCTTCGAACTGGATGGCGCGGAGTTGGGGGCAGAGGAATTTGCTGTGAAGTTTGGCTTGGAAAAATTTGAATTTAATCGTTAAGGAAAATGAAATGAAAAAAGTGTTGATTCTCGGGGTGAACGGTTTCATCGGCCACCATCTGTCCAACCGCATCCTCGCCACCACCGATTGGGAAGTGTATGGCATGGACATGAATACCGAGCGCATCACCGACCTGCTCGACCAGCCGCGCTTTCATTTCTTCGAAGGCGATATCACCATCAACAAGGAATGGATGGAATACCACATCCGCAAATGCGACGTGATTCTGCCGCTGGTGGCGATTGCCACGCCGTCCACTTATGTCAAGGAGCCGTTGCGCGTGTTCGAACTGGATTTCGAGGCCAACTTGCCCATCGTGCGAGCGGCGATGAAATACAAGAAGCATCTGGTGTTTCCTTCGACTTCCGAGGTCTATGGCATGTGCCATGATGAGGAATTTGATCCGGATAATTCCGAGCTGGTCTGCGGCCCGATCAACAAGCCGCGCTGGATTTATTCCTGCTCCAAACAACTGATGGATCGCGTGATCTGGGGTTACGGCATGGAAGGGATTAAACTTCACCCTGTTCCGCCCATTCAACTGGATAGGCTCCGGGCTGGACTCCATCCACACGCCGAAGGAAGGCAGTTCGCGCGTGGTGACCCAATTCCTCGGTCATATCCTGCGCGGCGAGAACATCAGTCTGGTGGATGGCGGGCACCAGAAGCGTGCTTTTACCTATATCGACGACGGCATCGACGCGCTGATGAAAATCATCGCGAACAAGGATGGCATTGCCTCCGGCAAGATATACAACATCGGCAACCCGACCAACAATTATGCGATCCGCGACCTCGCCGACATGATGCTCAAGCTGGCAAACGAATATTCTGAGTACCGCGATTCCGCGCAAAAAGTAAAGATCGTTGAAACCACTTCCGACGCGTATTACGGCAAGGGTTATCAGGACGTGCAGAACCGCGTGCCGAAGATCACCAATACCTGCGAGGAACTGGGCTGGAAGCCGACAGTTAATATGGCCGACACCTTGCGCAAGATTTTCGACGCCTATCGCAGCCAGATCGGTGAGGCGCGCGGGCTGGTGGATTAATCATAAAGCTCGCGCTCAAGATCGATGTCGACACCTACCGTGGTACCCGCGAAGGCGTGCCACGTCTGGTAGAAACATTGCAACGCCACAACGCGCAGGCCACTTTTTTCTTCTCCCTCGGGCCCGATCACACCGGACGTGCCATCAAACGTGTGTTCCGCCCCGGTTTCATCGGCAAGGTGTCGCGCACTTCGGTGGTGGAGCACTACGGCATCAAGACTTTGTTGTATGGCACTTTACTGCCGGGGCCGGATATCGGGAGCGGCTGTGCGGACATCATGCGCAGCGTGCGTGATGCTGGTTTCGAAGTGGGGATCCACTGCTACGATCACATCCGCTGGCAAGATCATGTCGCAGGCCAGAATGCCGAGTGGACGCGGAACGAGATGCAGCTTGCGGTAGACAGATTCACTGAAATTTTTGGCGAGCCGCCCAAGGCGCATGCCGCTGCCGGTTGGCAGATGAACCGCCACGCCTTGCGTCTGACCCAACGCCTGAGCTTCGATTACAGTTCCGACACGCGCGGCACGCATCCGTTTATCCCGGCGATCAATGCCGAAATTGTTGCTTGCCCGCAGTTGCCAACCACGCTGCCAACGCTGGACGAAATCATGAATCGCGATGGCATCACGCTGGAAAATGTGGCGCAGCATCTACTGAAATTAACCTCCAATCCACCCGCTACCGGACACGTGTTTACCCTGCACGCCGAGCTGGAAGGGAGCAAGTGGATGCCGGTGTTCGAACAGTTGCTGGATGGTTGGCAAGAGCAAGGCTATGAACTGGTTTCGATGCGCCAATACCTCGACGACATTGAAGGTATACTTCCCCGCTGCGAAATGGTTATGCGCGAAGTGGACGGGCGTGTAGGAAAGCTTGCCGTGCAAGGGTAAGATTTTAGGGCAGAGGATACGATGCAAGCACAGGAAATGAAGAGTCTGGAAGATTGGGTGGCATTTTTAAGCCTAGCGGAAATCCCGGTATTGAAACAGACTGCGCGTGAC
The DNA here is from genome assembly GCA_963714805.1 of uncultured beta proteobacterium. GTDB lineage: Bacteria > Pseudomonadota > Gammaproteobacteria > Burkholderiales > Gallionellaceae > CAIQPV01. The sequence goes on from CAVQPO010000004.1 coordinate 238,366, forward strand.
CTCGCCGCATTGCACGTAGATGCGGAAAATCTCAGTGCGCGTGACGTTGCGCTAGCCATCGCACGCGATCCGATGCTGACCGTCAAACTGTTGCGCTACCTGCAACTCAACAAACACCGAAGCCAAGAGCATGAAGTGGTAGAAATAGAACAGGCGCTGTTGATGATGGGGGTAGAAGGATTCTTCAACAAGTTACCCGCAAAACCGTTGGTGGATGAATTGCTGCGCGGACACATGGCAGCGCTGGTTTGCCTGTTGCGCGTGGTGCATCGTTCGCAACGTGCCTCTTCTTACGCCTTTGATTGGGCGGTGCGTTTGCGCGACATGCACTTCGAAGAGGTGCGCATCGCCGCATTGCTGCACGACCTTGCCGAAATGCTCATGTGGTGTTTTGCGCCAGCCGAGATGTTAAAAATTCATACCATACAGCAACAGGACAAAAACCTGCGCAGCCAGGATGTGCAGGAGCGGGTACTGGGTTTTCCTCTGGTTGCTTTGCAGTTGGCGCTGGCGCGCGAATGGTCGCTGCCCAAACTGCTGCTTACTCTGATGGATGACGAATGTGCGGCGCAGCCTCGCGCACAAAATGTCATTCTCGCAGTCAATCTGGCGCGCCATTCTGCCAATGGCATGGATGATGCCGCTCTACCCGATGATTACAAAGCGATCGGCGAACTTTTGGGTATGGAACCGCAAGACGTGATGGTCGTGATCGGGGTCGAAGAAGGCGTGGTTTGCGATATCGATAAGCCACATCCTTGATGTTTTGTGGTTATATCGATTAATGGCACCTTGAGTTGGTCTATGGTTGCGCCCCTTGCCTATATCTTTTTGCAAATTGCCTATGCATTTCGGCATATTGACATCATGCTACCAGAAGGTTAATTTTCCTTCCTAGCATTCCCCGGTTCAAATGGGGGTATCTAGCGAGGTGTCATGAGCAACCAACAATCAAATGGTTTTGACAATAATCAGACTGCAGGCGCAACTGTCTGCCGTGCGCGGAGGCTTGGCACATCCAATTTGGTGGAATGCCAGACCGAAGCGCCTTCCTGTCACTGGCATGTCCCTTTCGGGGATAGTCGGCTGTGCGGACACATATCCAATCAGATTATCGCCATGGGCGTCCTGCCTACGGGCTGGATGCCAGATTCATCGGAAATTTCCTAGTAGTGCGTTCCATCAAAACCGTTACCGTTCGCGGTGAGCCCTTCGATAAACTCAGGAGAGCCTTGTCGAACCGCTCTCTGCCCGCCAATACAAGCCTTCGACAAGCTAAGGACGAACGGTTTATTTGTAATTGTTTTGGTGGAACGATCTACTAGTTTTCTCTCCGAGGCATTGTGGGAGCGGCTTCAGCCGTGAAACCCAAATACATCGCGGCTGAAGCCGTTCCCACCTCCGTTGGATGGAATTATTGCCGTTCTTGACGAGAATCGGAATTAGCCGTTGTAGGCTGCGTTTATTTCCCCGCCCAGTTCTCCACCTTCAACCCGCGTACTCTGGAAAACTCCCCAAAGTTATGTGTGACCAGCGGTATGCCGAGGCTGAGGGCGTGAGAGGCGATCAGGGTGTCCATAGGGCCGATGGGACTGCCGTTCTTTTCCAGTTCAGTGCGGACCGTGCCACCGATGTGGGCGGCTTTTTCATCGAAAGGGGCGACGATAAAATCGAGCAGGAATTCTTCGAGTAGGGCGAGGTTGGCTTTGCGCCAGCGCCCCTTTTGCGCGCCGTAACTAAGTTCGAATGTCACGATGCTGGAAAGGATGAGATGCTCGTCTGCCGCGAGTGCATCAAGCTTGGCGAGGATGCGTGACTGGCGTTCCGGGTGGCGGTCTGTCATGAGATAAATGCAGGTATTGGTATCCAGCATGTAGTTCATTGCGGCCAGTCCCGGTCATCGAACTCCGACTGCGGTGTACGCTCGAAGCCGCCTTTGAATTTGCCAACGCAATTTTTAAGGTGTTGCCAGCGCGACGATTTTTTTGGGATCAGCAAGACCGTATCGCCCTGTTTGCGGATGAAGATTTCATCATCCTGAAAGCGAAATTCCTTGGGTAGCCGCACCGCCTGACTGTTGCCCTGCTTGAATACTTTAGCTGTTTTCATGATTGCGCTCCAGATTTTGTATGCACGCGAAAGTGTATACGTTTTGCTTGGGCAAATCCAGATACTCGGCGGCTTGGTTAATGCATATCCGTCAGAAACGGAAAAAATGGAGCCAGAGTAAATTTAAAACGAATAACTGAGTATCAGCTTATTCTGATTCTACGCGCCCGTTTGGGAATGTAGTCGTTGTATGGTGCGCAGGCGCACCTTTGGCTCAGTGCTTATGGGTGATTGCAAGACTTGCCCCGCGTTTGAGCTTACGCGCGTTTAATTTTATGGGTGGTTTTCACCTTTTTCAAATGCAAACGCGCATAGCTTCGCGCAACCTCAAGCACGAAATTTTTCCCATGTTCGGAAATGTTGTTCATTGCGGCACCAATTCTTTGGGCATACAAATCAGATGCCGGTTGTTGCGCAACTGCATCTACTGCCTCAAAAAAGCTGGCTATAGGAATACGGAATACATCCGCCATTTCCAGTAATTTTTCTATGGTTGGGAGTCTTTTGCCTGTTTCCATCCGCGAAATGGTTTCGACCTCCAAACCTACCGCTTCAGCCAGCATTGCTTGTGTCATGCCCGCCGTTTTACGATGAGTGCGGATCACGTTGCCAATTTGTAGCGCCAACTCAAGATTCTTTTGTTTTGTTCTCGCCATACACCACCCGTCTTAATGGTTTGTATGGTCAGTCTCTGCCGCATTCTAAAGAATGATTTGTTATTCATAATTATTTGACATACAAGTCAAATGTGAAGTTTAATTGGCGAGATTAAGTGTTGATTTGCGTTTAATGCTAGGCCAGAAGTTGCATCGAAATTTGGGCCACACTTAAGTTTAAATCTTACGGCTCAAATTGTGGATAGTTTTTTAGTTTTACCTCCCTTTCCTGACTGAGTTGTGCTGTTTCTAAATCGATAACTATCGTTGCCAGTTTCCACGATGTGACAGTGATGGGTCAGTCTGTCGAGCAGCGCTGTTGTCATCTTGGCATCGCCGAATACACTTCCCCATTCCGAGAAGCTGAGGTTGGTTGTAATAACCAGACTGGCGCGCTCGTAGAGTTTGCCGATGAAATGGAACAGCAATGCACCGCCTGCCTGACTGAACGGCAGATAGCCCAGTTCATCCAGAATTACCAAATCGGCATACGTCATCCGACTAGCAAGTTGCCCTTGCTTACCAGCAGCTTTCTCCAGTTCCAGCGTATTGACCAACTCGATGGTAGAGAAGAAGCGCACTCGGCGATGCTGGTGTTGCACTGCCTGCACACCGAGTGCCGTTGCAATGTGTGTCTTGCCAGTCCCAGGCCCACCGACTAGCACCACGTTGTGCATCTGGTCCATGAACTCACAACGATGAAGCTGCCGGATCAATGCCTCGTTTGCCTCACTCTGGCTGAAGTCGAAACTGGCTAGGTCGCGGTAGACAGGAAATCGTGACGACTTCATCTGGTAGGCGATAGAGCGCACTTCACGTTCGGCCATTTCTGCTTTGAGCAGTGTTCCCAACATCTCCTGCGCACTTTGATATGCCGGTGAGCCTTGCTTGGCAAGTTCATCGACAGCTTGTGCCATGCCATACATCTTGATCGACTTGAGCGATGTCATCATGGCCTCATGCTGCATGACGCACCTCCCTCAATTCATCATAACGACTGACATTCGCCTGAGGCTCGACCACCAGCATCAGCGGCGTGGGCGTATCAACAGGTGCAGGCGGTGCGGGTTCAATCAGCCGTTTAAGCAAGTTCAGCACATGCTGCTTGGATGGCGTGCCACTCTCCAAGGCCAACTCAACCGCCGTCAGCACCGCTGACTCATCGTGTTGTAGAACCAGCAAGCGTAGCTCGGATGGAATGCAATGGAATCCGGGATTTTCCACCCCCATGGAAATCTCTCAATTTCGCTGGGCCGCATCGCGGCTACCGGATGACGATTTGATGGGGTTGGTTGGGCGCTTCGTGTCCGACAAAATGAAAGACCAAACTGTCGGGTAGGGGTGTCCGACATACATGAGGAGGAGTGGCTATGCGTAACATTCTTGACGAGATCGATATTTCGGATATCAAGTGGATAGACAAACCTGTGCTACCGCTCTGGGTTTATGGCACCTTACGAGCTAAAAAGCGGTTCCACAATTACTTGGTGGGTTGTAGCAAGAAGATGGGTGAATACCAAATGAGTGGCACCCTGATGCAGATGGTGTCTGGTGACGTATTTGCGTGCAAGGACGACTCGGGACGGAAAGTGATGGGCGAACTCTATCATGTAAGTCTCGTCGGTCTGTGGCGGATTTTTCACTTGGAAAATCAGTCTGGTACGTTCCCAAAAGCTTACGATCTTGACGTATCTGAAGTTTTTCATGCGACGGATGAGAAAAAGAATGATGTAGCGCTCTGGTTTTGTCGCCGGGAGGAAAAACCGCTGCTGTGTCAGGATTACAACACCCACATGCCCGATAAGACTCTGTTGGAAAAATTAGTAGAATCTTTCAAAAACTGCGACTCAAATATTGCCCAAAACGACATCGATTCATTCTTGCGGAAGGAATTAGAAGAAGTAGCCGTAGCACGCCGCACCCAACAATGATTTTTTGTGAACGAAGCAAAAAATAGCAAGCGTTGCCTGGATGCAATGCAATGGAATCCTGGATTCATGGCACTCCGTTGCATGTTGGGATAACTGCTGCACCCTGTCGGGCGCTCCCGGATTCCGCTACGCTTCATCCGAGCTACGTGACTGACCACGGCTCTACTGTTGTTCCGCCCTGAACCCAACCCCTCTCAGCGAATCTCCTTCACCAATTCCGGATGCTTATCCAGAATTCGAAACAGGTTCACGACTGCCACAACTGGCTTGGACTTGCCGTGTTCATAACGTGAGTATGCATTAACCCCACCTCCCGCAATCGCGGCAGCTTTACGACAGTTTGAGTTTTTTGCGGATACAGTCTATGGGCTTATAGTCGCAGCCCACTCTATATTTTTCTTGTCAGGACATCAGCCGGACGTTATGATATTGTCGGTCAAATGAAAAAGGAGTTGCCATGTCCGCCGTGAGTCTTACCAAAAGTGAGCGAATTGATGTTCGCGCCAGCACGCCCGTAAAGCAGTTGCTGCAAGAGGCGGCACGCGCTTGCCACAAAAATGTCAGTGAGTTTTTGCTGGATGCCGGTGTGAACGCCGCCAACCAAGCGCTGGCCGACCGCCGCCACTTTGCATTGAACACCAAGCAGTGGGAAGAATTTCAGAAAGCGCTGGACCGCCCGGTAAAGGCGAAGCCGCGCTTGAAAAAACTGCTGACCAAGCCGGGTGTGCTGGGTTGAGTGACCCGGTATATGAGGCTGTCGGCAAGCTCGATGCCGCCGATGACGTTGATGCCTTCGATTGCGGAAATCCGGCGCTCAACCAATTTCTGCAACGCTATGCCTTGGTCAATCAGAAAGCGAACAGCGCACAGACTTATGTGTGCTGCGCCGAAGGTGTTGTGGTGGGTTTCTACAGTCTGGTTGTCGGCAGTGTTGATCCCGTGGCTGCGCCATCGCGATTGTCGAAGGGGCTGGCGCGCCATCCCGTGCCGGTGATGATTCTTGCCAGACTGGCAGTAGATAGCGCGCATCAACGCAAGGGGTTGGGGCAGGCGCTGCTCAAGGACGCTTTATTGCGCACGGCGCAAGCCGCCGATATTGCAGGCATCCGCGTTTTGTTGGTACATGCAAAAGATGATTCCGCGCGGCAGTGGTATGAGCCATGGGAGTTTGAACCCAGCCCGAGTGATGCCTATCATCTGTTTTTGATGCTCAAGGATCTGAAGGCTTTGCTCGGGATAAAATGAGTCAGCGTCCTGGACGCGAGGCAATTAAATCCGGGATTCATGGCGCTTCGTTGAATGTTGGGATAATTTCTGCACCCTGACGGGTGCTCCCGGATTCCGCTACGCTTCATCCGAGCTACGTGAGCCTGTCGAATGGTCGAGATTGATGCGGTTTGCAAGGCTCTCCTGAGTTTATCGAAGGACTCAACTCTAACCTACGGATGCTATTGGGGTATGATTCGAATTGTTTTGATAAAAAGTGAACAAGTATCAGGCCACGATTTCTAAGGTATGAATATGGAAAATAAACTTCCTACTGTTTACGTTGAAACATCAATAGTGAGCTATTTTTCTGCGCGAGATAGTAGTTCGTTGCTCGGTGCTGCTCACCAACTGATCACTCGCAGATGGTGGGAGCGCCGCAACCTTTACCGCTGTTTTATTTCTGATGTGGTTATCAGGGAATGCAGGGCGGGCGACCCGTCTGCCGCCTTGCTCAGATTGGATTCGCTGCGCGAGTTTTCATCATTAGCGATCAACGACAAAGCCATTGAGATTGCGGAAACACTGCTGGCATTGGGCATTGTTCCGAAGAAGGCTGCTGAAGATGCCTTGCATGTTGCAATTGCTACAGCACACGGCATGGATTTCTTGCTAACATGGAACTGTCGCCACATTGCCAATCCGGTAATTCAAGCACGAATCGCCGCACATCTGGAAAGTATTGGGTTATTGCTACCGTTCATTTGTACACCGGAAGAATTGTTAGGAGAAGAAAATGAATGATGAAATCATTTCTGAGGTAAGGGCGATCAAAGAGGCTTTGGCCGAAGAATCCGGTTTTGACATACGGCGTCTTGCCGAAGAAATTCGGAAATCAGAAGCTCAAAGTGAGGCCGAGGGGTGGAAACACGTCACAGCCCCATTGTCGCCTTTGTCTGACTCGGTATTCCAACGGGCTCGCTTCGCTCAAAAGCCAGCGTAGCTTGGATGCAATGGAATCCGAGATTCATGGCACTCCGTTGAATGTTGGGATAATTTCTGCACCCTGACGGCCGCTCCCGGATTTCGTTGCGCTTCATCCGGGCTTGGATATGCCGTGTTCATAACGTGAGAATGAATTCGCATAAACTCACGATGAGGCGTTTGCGTCTATGCTATTCGCACTTCAACTTGCCGCCCCAACACTTTGGCTGCTACCTCGATCTGGTCCAGCTTGGAGGCGTGGCGCAAATCAAACAGCCGATCCACTTGCGGCATGTGCCAGCCCAAGCGGCGAGCCAGTTCTGATTTCTTGATGCCTTGCTCGGTCATCGCCTGATAAACACCCAATTTCGCGCATTCCAGCGCAGAGGGGCGCACGGTATGTTGACCGCGCTTAGGCTTGCTGACAGCGGGCAAAGGCTTGCGCCCATCCACGTAAAACGATAATGCGGTTTCCAGCGCATCCACCGCGTAGAGCAAGGCTTCGTCTGCGTCCGCGCCGAAGGTAATCGCCTCCGGCACATCGGGAAAAGTGACCAATATCGTGCCATCGTCGGGCGTGAGGATAACGGGGTAGTCAAACATAATTTTTCCTTATTTCAAACCAAGCTATGTACATACTAAACACTTCTGTTGTGTTTATCAAAGAACATTTGTTGTGGTTGGACGAGTGGTTCCGGCTCCTCTGGCTGAGGTTGGACACGATGAGGCAGTGATTGGTCACGGCTCTTATCGACCTAATTCCATTTTCAATTTAAAAGTAGATCAATTTCCATGTGGGAGCGGCCTCCCGGCCGCGATAAGTTTTTCGCGGCCGGGAGGCCGCTCCCACAATATGTCATTTCTAAATTGATCAATGCGCTGAATCTGGCTTCGGCAAACGCAACCAAGCCGCATACAGCGCCGGGATGAACAGGATGGTAAGCAGCGTGGCGATCAGCAGACCGCCCATGATGGCATAGGCCATCGGCCCCCACAGCACGCTGCGCGTCAGCGGGATCATCGCTAGAATCGCCGCCGCCGAAGTGAGCATGATGGGGCGGAAGCGGCGTACCGTCGATTCGCGTATCGCATCCCAATCGGACAGCCCGGCTTCCCGATCCTGGCGGATTTGGTCGATCAGAATGACGGTGTTGCGCATGATCATGCCACCCAAGGCTATGGTGCCCAGCATGGCGACGAAGCCGAACGGTTTGTGGAACAGTAGCAGCGCCATGGCGACGCCGATGATGCCCAGAGGGGCGGTCAGCACCACCATGAAAGTGCGCGACAGCGATTTCATCTGGATCATCAGAAAGCCGAGTATGACCGCCATCATCAGCGGCATACCCGCGTTGATGGAATCCTGCGCGCCGGAATTTTCCCCCAACTCACCCCCGGCTTCGATCCGGTAACCATCCGGTAATTTGGCTCGTAATTCGTTCAGCTTGGCGTCCATAGCCATGGCGACATCGGTGGCTTGTACGCCTTCAATCACGTCGGCGCGTACGCCCAGAGAGATATTCCGGTCCTTGCGCCAGAGGATGGGGTCTTCCAGTGCGTAGGAAATTTGCGCGACCTGGCGCAAGGGAACACTGCCGCCTTGTGAGGTGGGAACTTCCAGCGCGCCGATTTGCGCTAGTTGTTTGCGTTCGTCGGCAGGGGAGCGCAGCACAATGTCGATCAGTTGATCATTTTCGCGGAACTGGCCGATGTTCAGGCCGTCGGTCGAGGTGCGCACGGTGCGTGCGATATCCGCCGAAGTGACGCCTGCCGCGCGCGCGCGATCCTGATCCACGTCCACGCGCAACATCGGTGTTTGCACGCCCCAGTCAGGATGGACATCGCGCAGATGCGAGTCGCTGCGCATCATCTCTGCAACTTGGTCGCCGAAACGTTTTACCGTCGCCAGATCGTTACCCAGCACGCGAAATTCCACCGGGTAAGTAACTGGCGGGCCTAGCGGTACGGCGTTGGCGCGGGCGCGTACGCCGGGGAATTCCGTGGCGAAAATTTGCCGCATTTTCTTCACCATGCGGTCGCGTGCTGCCAGATCGTTGGCCAGCACCACGACCTGGGCAAAATTTGGGCGGAACAGTTGCTGGTCGAGCGACAGGAAAAAGCGCGGCGAACCGTAGCCGACATAGGTGACGTAGCTGGTGATGTCGCTTTCTTTCGCGAGTATTGCTTCGACCCGCGCCACTTCGCGTTCGGTGGCGCGAATGCTGGAGCCTTCCGGCAACCAGACATCGAGCAATACTTCAACGCGATTGGAGGACGGGAAGAATTGCTTCTCGGTGAAGCTCATGCCGATGCCGCCCAGAATGAAAGCGAACAGGGTGCCGATTAGCACGGTCTTGCGGTTGTGCAAGCACCACTCGATGAGTCGGCGCAGCCTGAGGTAGAACGGGGTATTGAAAATTTCGTGCCCCTGCCCGACATGGCTTTTCAGCAAATGGAAGCCCGCCAGAGGGGTGACGAAAATCGCGGCTACCCACGACACCAGCAGCGCGATGGTGACCACGGCGAACATGGCAAAAGTATATTCGCCGGTGGATGACTGGGCGGTGCCGATGGGCAGAAAACCTGATGCGGTGACCAGCGTGCCGGTGAGCATGGGGAATACCGTCGCGGTGTAGGCGAAAGTCGCGGCGCGCATCCGGTCATAGCCTTCTTCCAGCTTGCGCACCATCATTTCCACCACGATCATCGCGTCGTCAACCAGCAGGCCGAGCGCGATTATCAGCGCGCCGGTGGAGATGCGGTGCAGATCGATATTGAAAATCCGCATCATGAAAAAAGTCGCGGCGATGACCAGCGGAATGGTGACCGCCACCACCATGCCAGCGCGGAAGCCCAGGCTGACGAAGCTGACCAGCAACACGATGGCGACCGCTTCCAGAAACGAGTTCATGAATTCGCCCACGGCATCCTTCACCACGGCGGGCTGATTGGAAACGCGAGCGAACGATATGCCGATGGGAAGTTGTCTTTGCAGCATATTCATTTCGCGATTTAGATCATCGCCCAGCCGCAGCACGTCGCCGCGCGGCTTCATCGAAATTGCCAGGCCGATGGCGGGTTTGCCCGCGTAGCGCATGGTGGTTTCCGGCGGGTCGAGATAGCCGCGCGTCACCTCGGCGATGTCGCCCAGCCGCAATGTGCGTCCGTTCACGCGCAGCGGCAGGTTATTCAATTCATCCACCGATTCGAAATTTCCGCGCACCCGCAACGGCACCGAGAAATCGGCGGCGTGCAGACGTCCGGCGTCCTGCACGATATTCTGCGACTGGATCGCTTGTGCAATGGCCAGCGGGGGAATGCCCATGGTGGCAAGGCGCTGGGTGGAAATGGCAACGGTGATTTGTTGCGGCTGTACGCCGACCAAATCAACTTTTGCCACATCGGGTAGCTTGATCAATTGTTGTTTCGCCGTTTCCGCGTAGCGGCGTAATTCTTCGAGGCTGAAACCGTCGCCGGTAAAAGCATAGATGGAGCCGAACACATCGCCGAATTCGTCGTTGAAATTCGGGCCGATGATACCCGGCGGCAAGGTGTACTGGATATCGCCGATTTTTTTGCGCACTTGATACCACAGTTGCGTCACTTGCTCGCGCGGGGCCGTGTCCAGCAGTTCCAGAATGATGATGGATTCGCCGCTGCGCGAATAGCTGAAGGTTCGCCGGTAATAAGGCACTTCCTGTAATTTTCTTGACGATGCGGGTGGTGATTTGCTCATCCACTTGCTGCGTGGTCGCACCCGGCCATTGGGTGCGGATGACCATCGCGCGGAAAGTGAAATCCGGGTCTTCACGCTGGCCGAGTTTGGAATAGGAAAGAATTCCGGCGATGGCGATCACGGCGATGAAAAACCAGCACAGTTCGCGTTGGCGCAAGGCGAGCGCGGTCAGATTGAAGCGGTCGCTCATGGCAGCAATTTAACCTTTTCGCCCTCGCGCAGAAGATTGGCGCCGGCTGTTACCACAACGTCGCCACTGTTCAACCCGGAAGCAACGCGCACGGCATTGCCTTCCACTCCGGCTACGGACAATAGCCGTCGCATGGACGCTGCCCGCGCCATCCACTTTCCATACCGAGGGATGGCTGTCGCGGCTGACCACGGCGGACAGCGGCAGGCGGATCGCCTGAGCACCCGGCAGGTTGTACTTCAACCGTGGCGCTCATGCCCAGTTGCATGGCGGTATCCGCATTGTTGACGGCGATGCGTGCGGCATAGGTGCGCGTGGCAGGGTCGGCGGCTGCGGCCAGTTCGCGCAACGTCCCATGGTAAGATTTTCCCGGCAAGGCATTCAGGCTGACGGTAAAGTTGGCAGCCGTGCGGAAGTGCTGCAATTCCGCTTCCGGCAGATGGATCGCAATTTCTTTTTCGGCGGATTGGGCGAGGTGCATGATGGGTTGCCCGACGCTGACAACTTGTCCCACATTGCAATCGTATGCGCTGATGACCCCATCATTTTCGGCTGACAAGCGAGGTGTAGCCGAGCTGTCTGGCTTGTTCGGTATGCGAGGATTGCATGGCGTCCACGCGTGCGCGGGCGGCATCGGCAGCAGCCTGTTTCTGGTCGAGCACGGCGGCGGACACAAAGCCTTTCTCGCGCAAGTTGCGGTAGCGCACCAGTTCTGCTTCGGCAAGGGTAAGCGTGCTGCGTGCCTCGGCTACACCTGCCGCGCTGGATTGGGTGGCAAGCTGATAATCAGCCGGTTCGAGTTTCGCCAGTATCTGTCCACGATGTACCGTATCGCCTAGATTGACCTTGCACTCGGTGATTTTGCCGCCAACGCGGAAAGCCAGCGGTGATCTCGTGCCGCGCGCGCACCTCGCCCGGCAAATGCAGATAAGCTTCGCCCGGTTCCATGCCGACTGCACAGTTTTAACCGGGCGTATCGGTTCCGGCGGGGCGGGCGGTTTATTGCAGGCAGCCAGCAGGAGCAGGGTGACAAGAGAAATAGCTGTTTTTAAGCATGATAGGCGGTTTCCTTATTCATGGCACCTTGCCACAGAGCACGCAAGGCGGCATCCAGTTCGGACAGGTAATCGGGCAGCAACATGGCGGAAACGCCCGGGCTGGTACAAATCGGCTGGTCGCTGCCGACCAGTTGCCACAAGCCGAGTATCAAAGCATAAGAGCGCATCAGCAGGCGAACGCCGCTGGTTGCATCGGGCAAGGGGAAGTGGCGGCACAGCAAGACTGCCAGCCGCCATTAATTGCTCGGCGATGCGTTGATCGAAAGCTTCTGCGGCTTCCGGGGTGACCCCCTTATGGCGCAAACCAGCAACCAGGGTGGCGAGTGGCAGAAAAGCCGAGACGCTGACGATGTGGTCGCGCGTCAATCGCATCATGTCGTCGAAGTTCATGCGCTTGCGCTTGCGCTGGGAGGCTCGCTCGATCAGTGCGGTAAAAAAAGCCTGTACATGTCGTGCATGCGCAGCAAGCAGCAAATCTTCCTTGCTCTTGAAATATAGATACACCGTTCCTTTGGCTACCCCGGCTTTGGCTGCTACCTCGGCACGCTGGGGACGCGTTCTGGATTTTGCTGCCAAAGCGACACGGCGGCATCCAGCAATTGCTGGGTGCGCAATTCGCGCGCTTCGGGCAGTGGCAGGAGGTCTGGCCATTTATGACTTCCGGTCATTTAATGTGGCGAATGATAAATGACCAATGGTCATGATTGCAAGTAACAAGGCTAAATATCCGATTTATTTGTATTAGTCATCTTTCAGCAGATTCCTTACAATTGATCCATCAGAGGAGAAAAAGATGGGCGAATTTAGCGTACACATAGTAAGCTGGCATGACGCTGAGCCGTTGTTGCGCACACTGCGTGAGGCGGTGTTCATGCGTGAGCAGGGCGTGTCGTCGGAGCTGGAGTGGGATGGCTTGGACGAGGGCTGCCGCCATGCGCTGGCTCTCACTACCAAAGGCGATGCCATCGGTTGCGGGCGCATTACACTGGATGCGCACATCGGGCGCATGGCGGTATTGCCGGAGTGGCGCTGCAGAAAGGTCGGGACAGCACTGCTCGAAGCCTTGCTGGATGAAGCGCGTGGCCGCTGTTATGCAGAGGTCGAGCTTGACGCGCAGGTTCAAGCCCTGCCGTTCTATCGCCGTTTCGGTTTCGAGGAAGAGGGCGAGGTGTTCATGGATGCGGATATGCCGCATCGCAAGATGCGCTTGCGGTTGTGAAAGAAATTTTCAGTGGTGTGGATAAAACCTGACTATGCATGTTCCGATACGCTCTTCGTCGTTCCCGCGAAGGCGGGAATCCAGTTATTAAAAATGCTTTTGATTTAAACCCGCTGGATTCCCGCCTTCGCGGGAATGACGGGTTATTCCAATTTTCATTCAAAATGGCATGATGTGTGTGGGAGCGGCTTCAGCCGCGAAACCCAAGTTCATCGCGGCTGAAGCCGCTCCCACATCCGTTGGAATTATTGCCGTTTCTACCGAGAATCGGAATTACTCCTCTACTGGCAGGGAAACTTCTACCACCTTGGCTTTTTCGAGCATGGCGCTACGGCTTAGCGGGGTTTCCAAACTGATGCGCCCCAATGCACCCGTACGGTAATCCTGCAGCAGCATGAGCGCGGTTTTTTCCAGATCGGGTTCGCCGCCCTTGATGCGGTAGCCGCGTTTTTTTGCGATGGCGGCGATGACATCTGGCGCCGTCCATGCCTTCCACGGCAAAACCGTAACGGGCGGTGAGCAGGGCAGGGTAGCGGGCGAGCAAGAGGTCGGCCAGAAAGGTGGCGACTTCTTCGTCGATGACGGCGTTGCGGCCGATGGCGTGGCTGGCGGCCAGCATGAGGCCGTCGCTGTCGTGTTCGATTTTCGGCCACATCAGTCCCGGCGTGTCGATGAGCGTCATGTGGTCGTTCAGGTCGAAGCTTTGCTGGTTTTTGGTGATGGCCGGTTCGTCGCCTACCAGCGCCGCGCGGCGTTTCAGCAGCGCGTTCATCAGCGTGGATTTGCCGACGTTGGGAATGCCCATGATCAGCATGCGCAGGGGCTTGAGAGTGGTGCCGCGATGCGGGGCGAGCGCGGCGCACAGGCCGGGTACCTTGGCGGCTTCGCCCGGTTTCTTGCACGACAGCGCCACGGCTTTGACGCCTTTTTGCCCGTTGTAAAATTGCAGCCAAGCCTTGGTGGCGGCGGGGTCGGCGAGGTCGGTCTTGTTGAGGATTTTCAGGCAGGGACGCTGGCGGTGCAGGCGCAATTCGTTGATGAGCGGGTTGCTGCCTGCTTCGGGCACGCGCGCATCCAGCACTTCGATGACAACATCGATGCGTTCCATGGTCTCGGCAGCTTTTTTGCGCGCGGAGGTCATGTGACCGGGGAACCACTGTATGGACATTTTAAGGTAATCTGCCAACTAAATCAAAACTGGATTTTACCTGTTTACTCGTAGCCATTTGAACGAAGTGAGAAATCTTTGCTCCGATTGAAAATGTGAAAGATTGGAAAAATGATGTTTTTGGGTATTCCATTTTTTCTCAATTAGGCATAGCCTTACGGGCGTGAGGAGATAAATTAGGTTATGTTGACGCGCAAAACACCCGATGCGGGTAAGTTGGACAAGATTGTTGCCGAAGCCCAGGCGCAATCGGGAGCAACGCGAACAGGGCTACCGGGAGCAGGCGCTCAAACTTTATCCTTGGGTATGTGGCACGTTGCGCGCGCGAATTTGATCGCGTCAATCTCCAACAACTGACCGTGCATCACAAGGATCATAACCACGATAATAATCCGCCTGACGGCAGCAATTGGGAATTGTTGTGCATCTATTGCCACGACAACGAGCACTCGAGGGTTCTGGATTCGGCCGGGCGCATCGTTGGGTAGCGAGAAGGAAACTTCAGCAAGCCATCAGCCGTTTGCCGATTTGAAGTCGCTGTTGAACAGCAGGGAGTAGCGGGTACGTTGATCATTTTTTGTTATCTGGAAATGAGACGCCTTTGGACAATAATTAGAAATGTCCTTTAATATGAATTAAAGAGACAACATAATCAAATAAATTGACAGGAAATAAAATACTCATGTCGAAGAATCCTGAAAAGCCATTGTTTGCCCATCAAATCATTGGACTCGATGCGGCGTCGATCAAGCAATCATTTGTCGATCGTTTAACCTATTCGGTTGCAAAAGATAACATCACCGCCACGGATCGCGACTGGTTCTTCACCGCTGCGTATGTGGCGCGTGATCGCATGATCGACCGCTGGATGGAAACCATGCGGCGCTATTACGATGAAGATGTCAAGCGCATTTACTATTTTTCCATGGAGTTCCTGATGGGGCGCTCGCTGATGAACAGCTTGCATAATCTGGGTTTCGACCAGCAATATCGCAAGGCGCTCAGCGATTTGGGTGTCGATCTGGATAAGGTGAGGGAGGTCGAGCAAGATGCCGCTTTGGGAAACGGCGGCTTGGGGCGTCTGGCGGCCTGTTTTCTGGATTCCATGGCGACGCTCGAACTGCCCGGCTACGGTTACGGCATCCGCTACGAATACGGCATGTTCGCCCAGCGCATCGAAAACGGCAGGCAAATCGAGCATCCCGGACAACTGGCTGCGTTATGGCAATCCGTGGGAATTCGCCCGTCCCGAGGTATTGTACCAAGTCAAATTCCATGGGCGCGTGGTTCAATATAAAGACGAGCAGGGCGTAGAACGTTACTACTGGATCGATTCCGACGACGTGATGGCGATGGCGTACGACACGCCTATTCCAGGCTATGGCACAAAAACCGTCAACAATATGCGCTTGTGGGCGGCCAAAGCGACGCGCGATTTTGAGTTGCGCTATTTTAACGAGGGCGATTACATCAAGGCGGTAGCGGACAAGAACGAATCGGAAAATCTTTCCAAAGTGCTTTATCCCAACGACACCACGGAAATGGGGCGCGAGTTGCGTTTGAAGCAGCAATATTTCTTTGTGTGCGCTTCGCTGCAAGATGTCTTTTATCGTCACAGCAAACACCATGATGATTTCGATTCCTTACCCGACAAAGTCGCGATCCAGTTGAACGATACCCACCCCTCCATTGCCATTCCAGAGTTGATGCGCGTCCTGGTGGATTTGCACCATCTGGAGTGGGAGAGGGCATGGGATATCACCACGCGCACTTTTGCCTACACCAATCACACCTTGATGCCCGAAGCGCTTGAAACCTGGCCGGTCCCATGTTCGGGAAATTGTTGCCGCGCCATTTGCAGATTATTTTTGAAATCAACCATCGTTTCCTGAAAGCTGTGATGCACCAATATCCCGGGGATAGCGAGATACTGCGCCGTATGTCCATCATCGACGAAGCTGGAGACAAACGTATCCGGATGGCGCATCTTGCGATTGTCGGTAGCCACAAAGTGAACGGGGTGGCGCAAATTCATACCGAGCTGATGAAACAGACTATTTTTGCCGACTTCGACCGTTTTTATCCCGGTAAAATCGTCAACATGACTAACGGCATTACGCCGCGTCGCTGGTTGAATCAGGCCAATCCGCGCTTGTCAGAACTGATTACCTCGCGCATCGGTCGCGACTGGGTCAAAGATTTGAGCCAGTTGAAGCGTTTGGTCCCGTTTGCCGACGATGCTGAATTCCGCAAGGAATTTGCTGCCGTTAAACGTGCCAATAAAGAGCGTTTTGCCGGGTTATTAAAACAGAAACTCAATATCCATGCCGATGTGGATTCGCTGTTCGATGTGCAGATCAAGCGCATTCACGAATACAAGCGCCAGTTGCTCAACCTGTTGCATGTGGTGACGCTGTACAACCGCATCCGCCACAACCCGGCTATCGACTTTGTGCCGCGCACTGTGATTTTCGGCGGCAAGGCGGCTCCGGGTTACGCCATGGCCAAGCTGGTTATCAAACTGATCAACGATGTCGCCGACATCATCAACAATGCCCCGCAGGTGGCCGGACGCCTCAAGGTGGTGTTCGTGCCCAACTACGATGTATCGACTGCCGAGGACATGATCCCCGCAGCAGATTTGTCCGAGCAGATATCCACCGCAGGTACGGAAGCTTCGGGCACGGGAAACATGAAGCTGGCACTGAACGGCGCGCTCACCATCGGCACACTGGACGGGGCCAACATCGAGATTGGCGAAGAAGTGGGGGCGGATAATATTTTCATCTTCGGGCTCACTGCGGCTGAGGTCGCCAGAGTGAAGGCGAATGGTTATCAACCCTTGGGATTACTACCATGCCAATGGTGAATTGCGCGAAGTCCTCGACATGATCGGCTCGGGCTTTTTCTCGCCGGATGAGCCGGGTCGCTTCAAACCCATCGTGGATAATTTATTGCAACATGGCGACCATTACCTGTTGCTCGCCGATTATGCGGCTTATATTGCCTGTCAAAGTAAAGTCGATGCGGCATACCGGAATCAGGAACAATGGATGAGAAGCGCGATACTCAACGTTGCCAATATGGGAAAATTTTCCAGCGACCGGACTATCAGCCAGTATGCCGAAGCAGATTTGGGATGCCAAGCCGGTACCCCCTGTTGCGCAATAAGCTTATTAGATAGCAATGGTATTGTCTGTAACATAAAATGGCGTAAGATGCGTCAGTCCATATTTCAGGGAGGATCAAAACCATGGCCAAGAAAAATGCATTTTACGCCCAGTCCGGCGGCGTGACCGCCGTTATCAATGCTTCCGCTTGCGGGGTGATCGAAACCGCACGCCAGCACAAAGACAAGATCGGCAAGGTGTATGCCGGGCGCAACGGCATCATCGGTGCGCTGACCGAAGACCTGATCGATACCGGCAAGGATAGCGCCAAGGCCATCGCCGCACTACGCCATACGCCATCAGGCGCATTCGGTTCCTGCCGTTTCAAACTCAAAGGACTGGAAGAGAACCGCGTGCAGTACGAGCGCCTGATCGAAGTATTCAAGGCGCACAACATCGGTTACTTCTTCTACAACGGCGGCGGCGATTCCGCCGATACTTGCTTGAAAGTTTCGCAGCTCTCGGAAAAACTCGGCTATCCGCTGCAAGCCATCCATGTACCTAAAACCGTGGACAACGATCTTGCCTATCACCGACTGCTGTCCCGGCTTCGGCTCGGTGGCGAAATATGTCGCCGTGTCGGTGCGCGAAGCCAGCTTCGACGTGGCCTCGATGGCGAAAACTTCGACCAAGGTGTTCGTGGTGGAAGTGATGGGCAGACATGCGGGCTGGATTGCGGCAGCCGGTGGTCTGGCTTCGGATGAAAACTGCGAATTGCCCATCGTGATCTTGTTCCCGGAAATCCCATTTGACCAGAAAAAATTTATCGCCAAGGTAGATGCCATGGTGAAGCAGCATGGCTATTGCTCCGTGGTAGTGTCGGAAGGCGTGCAGGGTGCGGATGGCAAGTTCCTCTCCGACCAAGGGTTGCGCGATGCCTTCGGCCATGCGCAACTGGGCGGTGCCGCACCGGTTATCGCCAACATGATGAAGGATGCGCTGGGCTACAAGTTCCACTGGGCAGTGGCCGATTACCTGCAACGCGCCGCGCGCCACATCGCATCCAAGACCGATGTCGAGCAAGCTTACGCACTCGGTAAGGCCGCAGTGGAGCTGGCGCTCAAGGGTGAAAACGCAGTGATGCCCGCCATTACCCGCCTTTCCGACAAGCCCTACAAATGGAAGATAGGCGTCGCCCAACTCAAGAACGTGGCCAATGTGGAAAAAATGATGCCGCGCAACTTTATCAGCAAGGATGGTTTCGGCATCACGGAAAAATGCCGCGCCTATCTTGCTCCGCTGATCAAGGGAGAGGATTACCCGCCCTACAAGGACGGTTTGCCGCAGTATGTGCAGTTAAAAAATGTCGCTGTAACAAAAAAGTTGGGGGAGTTCAAGGTCTAAAAATAACCTGCTTCACTTCAATATTAAGGAGATAAATTATGTCAGGCGGTTTAGGATTTTCGTTGGTATGTGCGGTTGCAGCTCTATTGTACGGTGCGTTTTCTATTAAATGGATTTTGGGTTTGCCGACAGGCAACGACAGGATGCGGGAAATTGCC
Organism: uncultured beta proteobacterium; assembly: GCA_963714805.1. Lineage (GTDB taxonomy): Bacteria > Pseudomonadota > Gammaproteobacteria > Burkholderiales > Gallionellaceae > CAIQPV01. Next base: position 257,295 of record CAVQPO010000004.1, read on the forward strand.
GCAGCGGTACAGGAGGGAGCTCAAGCTTACCTAAACCGTCAGTACACCACGATCGGCATCGTCGGTGCGATTTTGTTTGTCGTTATTCTGTTTGCCTTGAAATGGGAAACCGCCGTTGGCTTTGCCTTGGGTGCCGTTCTGTCGGGACTGACCGGCTATATCGGCATGAACGTGTCGGTTCGCGCCAATGTGCGTACTGCTCAGGCCGCTACCGAAGGGCTGAACGCCGCGCTGAATGTTGCTTTCAAGGGGGGCGCGATAACCGGCCTGCTGGTCGTCGGCCTGGGGCTGCTGGGCGTGACGGGCTACTATGTATTCCTGACATCGATGGTGGGGCTCGAACCTACCGAAGCTACACATTCCTTGGTGGGGCTGGCATTCGGCAGTTCGCTGATTTCCATCTTCGCCCGTCTTGGCGGCGGTATCTTCACCAAGGGAGCTGACGTGGGTGCAGATCTGGTTGGCAAAGTCGAAGCGGGCATTCCTGAAGACGACCCGCGCAACCCGGCCGTGATCGCCGACAACGTCGGCGACAATGTAGGCGACTGCGCCGGGATGGCCGCCGACCTGTTCGAAACCTACGCCGTGACTATCATCGCCACCATGGTGCTGGGCGGTCTGATGATTACCGGCTCCCCCAATGCCGTTATCTACCCGCTGGTACTGGGCGGCGTATCCATCATCGCCTCCATCATCGGCACTTTCTTCGTCAATGCACGCGAAGGCGGCAAGATCATGAACGCGCTGTATCGCGGCCTGCTGGTGTCCGGCGTGCTGGCGGTGGTATCGTTCTATCCGGTGACCACCTGGCTGTTGGGCGATGGCGTGATGATCGGCGACAAGCTGGTGTCGTCAATGAACCTCTATCTGGCTTCCCTGATCGGTCTTGCGCTGACCGGGGCCATGGTGTGGATTACCGAGTATTACACCGCAACCGAGTTTGCTCCGGTGCGCCATATTGCTGAAGCCTCTACCACCGGCCATGGCACCAACGTGATCGCCGGTCTGGGGGTGTCGATGAAATCTACCGCCGCGCCTGTGCTGGCCGTGTGTCTGGCAATATTTAGCGCCTACGCACTGGGTGGTCTGTACGCCATCGCCATCGCCGCGACTTCCATGTTGTCCATGGCTGGCATCATCGTGGCGCTTGACGCTTACGGCCCGATTACCGACAACGCGGGCGGTATCGCCGAAATGGCCGGGTTGCCCGAAGCGGTCCGCAACATCACCGATCCGCTCGACGCCGTGGGCAACACCACCAAGGCTGTAACCAAGGGCTACGCCATCGGTTCTGCCGGACTGGCTGCGCTGGTGCTGTTCGCCGACTATACCCACGCGCTTTCCACCAATCATCCCGGATTGACTTTCGATCTGTCCAATCACATGGTGATTATCGGCCTGTTCATCGGCGGCATGGTGCCTTATCTATTCGCTGCTATGGGCATGGAAGCGGTAGGCCGAGCCGCCGGTTCGGTGGTGGTTGAAGTGCGCCGCCAGTTCAAGGAAATCCCCGGCATCATGGAAGGTACCGGCAAGCCGGAATACGGCACTTGCGTGGATATGCTGACCAAGGCCGCGATTAAAGAAATGATCGTCCCTTCGCTGTTGCCGGTTGCCGTTCCGGTGATTGTCGGCGTAGTTCTCGGTGCGCAAGCTCTGGGCGGCGTATTGGTCGGTACCATTATTACCGGCATCTTCGTGGCCATCTCCATGACCACCGGCGGCGGAGCATGGGATAACGCCAAGAAATATATCGAAGAAGGCAATTTTGGCGGCAAAGGCTCCGAGGCACACAAGGCGGCAGTGACCGGCGACACAGTGGGGGACCCTTACAAGGATACCGCCGGGCCCGCGGTGAACCCGCTGATCAAAATCATCAACATCGTTGCGCTGCTGATTGTGCCGTTGCTGTAAGTATTACGCTAAAGAGAACCTCTAAAAATTGGATTTTTAGAGGTTCCCAAAGAACAAATCCCTTCCCTCTGGCAGGGGGGAGGATTATGGCTCGACTCTTAATCCGCCCTTAAGCCTGTTTGCAGAATATGATTTTGACACCCGTCCCCTCTCATTTAACCTCCGCTCAATGCTACAATCCGCCCCCTCCAAATTTTCTTAATTAAAGGTCTTGCACTATGAGTTTGAATAAAGTCCCATCCGGACAAAACCTGCCCAACGATTTTAACGTGATTATCGAGATTCCCATGCATGGGGAACCGGTAAAGTATGAAGTGGACAAAGAATCGGGGGCAATCTTCGTTGACCGTTTCATGAATACCGCGATGCATTATCCGTGCAACTATGGTTACATTCCTCATACGCTGTCTGACGACGGCGACCCGGTGGACGTGCTGGTCATCACGCCCGTACCGTTGAATACGGGTGTTGTAGTTCGCTGCCGTCCCCTGGCTGTGCTCAAGATGGAAGACGAATCCGGCATGGATGCCAAGGTATTGGCCGTGCCGGTTGATAAACTCTCAACTTTGTATCGCGGTTTAAAAAGTCACACCGAACTGCCCGAGATCGTTCTCAAGCAAATTTCCCATTTCTTCGAGCATTACAAAGACCTCGAACCCAACAAGTGGGTAAAAATAGGCGGTTGGTATGGTATCGATGACGCCTGCGCAGAAATTATGGCCGGAGTCGAAAACTATCAGAACTCAACGGATAAACCCAATTTCTAAAAAATAACAGGAAATCATCATGACAGCTCGCATCATTGATGGCAAAGCCATCGCACAGGAAGTCCGTGCAGAATGGAAAGTGCGTGCCGATGCCTTGAAAACACGTGGCATCACGCCGGGTCTGGCGGTCATCATCGTCGGTGAGGATCCCGCTTCCAAAGTGTATGTCGCCAATAAAGTGAAAGCTTGTGCCGAACTGGGCCTGCATTCCGAGCACATCGTCCTGCCCGCCGACACCAGCGAAGCAACGTTGCTGGAGAAGATCGCCGCACTGAATGCCGATCCGAAAATCCATGGCATTCTTGTGCAACTGCCGGTTCCCAAACACATAGACAGCGACAAAGTTCTGAAAGCTATCAGCCCGGACAAGGACGTGGATGGCTTCCATCCGATGAACGTCGGCGCGCTGGTCATAGGCAATACCTTGTTACCGCCATGCACCCCTTACGGTGCGATGAAGCTGCTGGAAAAATGCGGCGTGAGCATCGAAGGCAAGCATGCCGTGGTGGTAGGCCGCAGCAATATTGTCGGCAAACCGATGGCACTGATGCTGCTGCAAAAAAATGCCACCGTCACCATCTGTACTTCGAGAACCGTTGACCTCGCCAAGTTCACCCGCGATGCCGACATTCTGGTGGTCGCCACCGGCAAGGCGAAGATGATTACCGGCGACATGATCAAGCCGGGTGCCGCAGTGATAGACGTAGGCATCAATCGCATGCCGGACGGCAAGTTATGCGGCGATGTGGATTTTGAAAGCGCCAAGGAAGTGGCAGGCTGGATTACCCCCGTTCCCGGCGGCGTCGGCCCGATGACCATCACCATGCTGGTAGCGAATACGGTGCAGGCTGCGGAACGCGAGGCGAAGTAACGGCAAGGGCTGGCACAGCACATCGCGTTCACGCAGCACCCACGTGGGCATAAAGGCGTATCTTCATACCGTACTGTCCGTTGTCAGGCAACGAAATTGCAGAGTGCTATTCCAAGAACACACTTTGAATATGAGAAAAGCTTCGCTTCTTACACGCTTGAGAGCAAAAAAACGTAACCAGTCCATGTTGATAGGTATCACATGGTACACCGAGGAAACTTGGGCTCAGGTAAAGGCTTGTGCAGCCGATCCCGAGCGGTTCGAGGACTCATTCCCGGAGTGGGAAGCCATGGCAAATTCGGCTCGCAGAGATTTGCAACGTTCCGGGGTTCGCGCCGTTGAGTTCCAAATCATCCCGCAAGAATTATTTGCGTGGTGTACTCTGAATAACAAGATCAACAACGCTGAATCACGAGCCGAGTTTGTATCGGAAAAATTGAGGGTTGCCCATTTTGAGGATGAAAAAAGAAAAGAATGGCGTGAAAAATTTGCCGAAATCAAAGCACGTTATGATCAATTGTAAAATCTCACTATTTTTTCGATTAAGTAATTTATCGGAGGAGCAATGCGAACTAAACCTGAAAAATTGGAGGAGGAGTTAGCAAAGTCATTAAATTTGGTAAACGATGCCGAAGAGACAGCTGAGCTTGCAAGAATAACTGAGAAACTTGCTTCATCTGTTGTCGTAAAATTACAAAAGGAAGAATATAGGGCGGAGCGATCATTCAATATTGCTAGCAGGGCGCTGGTTAAAGCATTAAACAAAGCTCAGGGTGTTGATGATGCTCACATAGCTGCAAATAAAGCACTGGTTCTGGCGAAAACCTTACAAAAGGAAGTGTACAGGGCAGAGCGAGCATTTAAGGAGGCTGGAGAAGAGTTGGCAAAAGCATTAAAAAAAGCTAAATCGGCGGATGCTGCGTATAGAGCTGCGAAAGAGGCATTTGACACTGCGGCGAAGAACGAGAGCAAGAAAAGCAAGGCTTATGAACAATAGTCAATATCCTTCTCCGACATAGTACTACAGAGGGGCTACTGAATAAACTGGGTCAAAGATGGATGCTCATCAATATGAACAGCTTCAAGAAATAATTTGAAACGTGGATTTCCGCAAGTTCGGCACGTAGGGAAACTATTGCCCTTAACGCAAGTTACTTCATGTGCTCCCATATGATCGTTCTCATGGCTGACAGTATAAATTCCAGACACAGGCACGATATTGCCTGGTTTGAATTCTGATTTCTTCGTTATGCGCTTAGACATAGTTATTTTATTCAAGAGTGTCTTAGTCATAGTAATCGCACCGCCATAAACAGCTTCAACAAATAAAAAAAGCAGGGTTGCCCCTGCCTTTTTTTAGTTTTCGCTAAATTACTTAGCTGGTGCGTCAGCAGCAGGAGCAGCAGCTTCAGCTTTCTTTGCCTTCTTGTGCTTCTTGTGGTGCATCTTCTTGGCTGGCTTTGCAGGAGCATCGGCAGCAGGAGCAGCCATAGCAGCGGGAGCGGCAGCCGGAGCATCAGCAGCAACAGCGGAGAAAGTTACAAGAGCAAATACGGCAGCGATCAGCGTGGACAACAGTTTCATAATTAACTCCGATTCTAGTAGTTGATAAAGATTACTGTAAGTAATCTTACAGAAGCAATGTTGCATTAAAATTAACAAGAGCAAATCTTCCCAGCAGAGTAAGCAGCATGACAAAAATCAGAGCTGTTACGAAAGCATCCAATTTCTTGCCATATACTCGAAGCACTCGTGCCTTAGAATGATCTGTCTCTTGGGAAACAGCTAAAGCAACGACAATGGATAGTTGGAATTCTTACCGCATTGACTTGCGGAGCGGGGGTCTATATTTTTCATACACCATCCACTATTGGTTGCATGAAGCCATGGGAATGTCTGACAGAATCTCTGACTCTGCTGGATCAATCACTATCGTTTTAGCCAGCGTCGCAATCAACAACTTTATTTCGCTGGTAATCTTCAAAGATATTTCGCTTGGACTAGGCTCTGCTGCTAATCAAAAGCCAGTCGAAGAATCCTGCGGTCAAGCAAAAGCACTTAACTAAGATACCAAGCCTCCATGCAAGGCAGTAACGCGATGACTGTGTGCAGAATGTCTAGTTCTGTGAAAGGGTTGGCATGCTCCCGATATATCAATTTCAGGAGTTTCATATCTTTGCTGTTGCTCTGCCATTTGTCGGTCAATGGATAATTGGTTTCCTCCAAGAATTAATGCTGCCCAAGCCAATAATAACAGTGTCATCACGATCTACTCTGCCACAACCTCAACAGCAGTCCCATAGCATAATACCTTGGCTAGTCCTGGCATAATCTCAGTTGCGCTATATCCCTGCCAGTATGCTGCCATACCGACAGGGTATGTTTTTGCCGGATGTTCGATTTAATAGATTTGAAATAATTTTCGGCTATTCTGTCAATAACCCTTGTCCTCCCCACTCATAACGGCACCCGAAATGGTGCTGTTTTTTTCGTTGAGGACTACTCATCATAAGTATTTGTACGTATATCGATAATCCAGTACCTTCAGTAAAATTGCTTCTATATTTAAACATCAAGAAATTTCTCAAATGACCTTCATTAGAAAAACCCGTATCCCATCCGTCCCATATCTTGAACAGAAGATCGCTCAACTCAGCACAATTCCAAAACCGAAACAAGATGAGATCTTGTTGCTGGCACAGTACAAGAAATTGTTGGAGCAACGCTTACAAAATGAAAAAAATTCTGGACTACTTGCAAAAGCACAGTGAGCGATCTGATGAGGATATTGCACATGGCACAGGCCTGTCACGTCTCAATATTCGTCAACATCTGTCAAAATTAATTGCCGATGGCCACGTTGTGACATACCAAGCTACACGGTTTATGGAAGGCAGAAAAACAGCGGTAACAATCTGCCGATTAGTAGGACGTGGGTCAATAGCGATGCCTGATAAGAAAGCCAACTCTACCGTAGTGAGCAGCATTCTGTACTACTTGAAAAAGCGTGGTGAATCTCACGACACAGAAATCTCTGCTGCGATAGGCATACCGCTAAACGAATTGCACCAGCAATTAATAGAACTCGAAGCAAAGAATCAAATTCGGGTCTGCCACACTACTCGATTTGAACATGGCAAAAAGGCTGAGCTAGTAATTTGCAGATTGGTTGGGCACGGGGCAGCAGTAAAACCGGCGAAGAAGCTCAAGCCACAGATTGGATTGTAGTTGGTCTTGCAGCCATTTTGTATTTGCACATTTCCACGCCTGAATTCGAAGCCGCAGTTGGATTTGTACCGAAGCTGAGCAGTTGTTGATAGAGCTACTGATGCCGATAAATCGGATGCCAAAGCTTATCGGGAAGAATTAATGTCAAAAATTATATGGACTGATGGGTACAACATTGGTGTCGAAGAAATTGATCGACAGCATCGCCGGATCGTTGATTACATCAACCAGCTCAAAGAACTGCAAGACTCTGATGATTCGATGGATAAAATTGCAGCCCTGATGCACCAGTTGATGGAGTACACGAATTCTCACTTCGCCTTCGAAGAAAGCATGATGGAAGAGGCGAAATATCCAAATCTATTAGCGCATAAAGAAATTCACGCGGAATTCGTCAAGCGGGTAAATAACTATCAATCACGGTTCGATCAGGGTGAAGACGTTGCTATTGCATTGAACAGCATGTTGGTCATTTGGTTGTTTAACCATATCAAAAAAGAAGATGCCGCCTATGTCAAATCAGTTAAGGCTTATCAACAAAATCAAAGTGGTTCTCTAGAGAAGAAAAAAGGAATTTTGTCTTGGCTGTTCAGGTAGTACGGCTGTTAGGCGCATTAATGAATTTGCTGTGTATAAGGAGTTATTTTTGAATTCTTTAAAGCTGCTGCGCTCAGGACGCCTCGATATAAACTTCTTTTTTTCTTCCACGCTCATCTTCCCATCAATCCGCTGCTACACATCACCGCAATTATCATGGGCATAATTGTATTACCGATGGCATCGTTTTGGCGATGGTTTGGACGTGGATTTATGGGGCAGGGAAGGGGGGGGAATCGATTGCTTATTGCTATGCCAAAGCAAGTGATGGGAGATTCTAATGAGACATCCCGATGATACTCATTATCCGTATGGAATCCGTACAAAAGGAAAAGACCTGCCGAGAATTGATGTAAGTCTTTGGTTGTAATGGTGGGCGATACTGGGTTCGAACCAGTGACCCCTGCCGTGTGAAGGCAGTGCTCTACCGCTGAGCTAACCGCCCATTTTATGTCGCGAATTAAATCATAGTCTGCGCCGACCGGTCAACGTACATTTCGGTTCGAGTTGAATTAAAACGCGTGACTGCCATCAACCCAGATAATCCATTAGGCGCGAAGTGATATGATTTCCCCACCTCCGTTCGCCCTGAGCTTGTCGAAGGGTATTGATTCCACAATACATGTGGTTCGAGAAGCTCACCACGAACGGCCTAATGAATTATCTGGGATCAATGGGACGTTAACGAATTCAGCGTGTTGTTTACAGCCGTTTCTGCTGCGAGAACGGCATTTTTTGCGGCTTGAGTGCTTGTCGTTGATGTCGTGGGTGTGTTGGTGGAGGTGTTGGCTTGTGCGGTAGATGAGTTAGTACCCGACGTTCCTGACAAGCTCAAAAGATCCGAAATGTTTGAGGATGATGAATTGGACGTTGAGCCTGAAAACAATGACCCAAGAGTTTGTGTTACGGCTTGTTCTGCTGCGAGAACATCCTGTGCGGCTTGAGCGCTGGTTGTCGTTGCAGTAGATGTGCCGGTTGAAGTATTCGTTAACGAGCTTGGTGAGTTCGCGCTGGTCGTTGCAGGTAAACCAAACAAAGACGAGAGATTTGAAGAGGACGAATTTGACGAACTATTTGACGAGGCGCCTGAAAACAATGAATCAAGCGTTTGCGTCACGACTTGTTCCGCCGCCAGCACATCTTGAGCTGCTTGAGCGCTGGTGGTTACAGAAGTTGATGTCGACGGCGCAGCCTGTTGAGCAGAACCGATAAGCCCTGATGCGTTATAGGTCAATGGCGCTGATGAGCTGCCTCCTAAAGATACCGACGTATGTTCCACGGCTGACGGAGTGGTCGCGGCTTGTGTCGCCGCAGTATTGGAACTGGGGGTGACAGAACTGCTGGTGTTGGTTGCGGGCAAGTTGTAACTGTTCGCGCCTGATGCAGTTGCTCCCGAAATTGTCGTCATGGCAGTCGCTCCAATATTTGTTACTGATTAATACTAATTTCTAATTATTCTACCTCGTTGGGTAAAAAATCCAATATTTTTCGCGTCAGCGTGCTAGATCAAGGCAGTATCAACTCAAACGCACGGCAAACCCTGCCCTCATGCATTGGTATTTATAAATTGCCCTCCCGACTTCTGCGGATGCTGGATAGCATCTGCGGCAGCAAGAGCGGCCTTGGACGGATATTGGACAACGGTTTCATTAGTGTCCCTGTCCACAATTTTAACCACCTCAACCCCGGTGGCCTTATCTATTCCTATTGTGGCAAAAACATTCTGGCTTCGTTGGCTGAAGGTATCATTCATTTGCTTGACTGCTTTGGCAAGCTGATTCGAAGTTGGAATCTGAGTGGCTGCACTTGCTTGTGGTGAAGAAGTATTGTTAGGATGAGAGGAAGAGTTCGCAGCAGGCGAGACCGCGCCAACAGAATTCGGCGCACCTTGAGTCGTCCCTGTAGTGACAAGCGGGGATGCAACAGAAGAAACGTCCATGGCTATTTGCCTCTAATTAATTTTAGCTACTTAATCAATAACTTCCAGGTTGAGGCGGATGTATCAGTCATTGACCAATCTATCACATGTTCAACCTGTTTTGCGAATTACGTGACACTGCATTATGCCACCGCGTTGACCACTACTCCGGAAATATGCTTTCCGGTGTTCAAATCCTGCTGCAAATTTTGCAGGAATGATTGCAAGGTTGGAGCTGCGGCCGATGTCGACGCCCCTTGCCCTTGCGCTGTGTTCAATGCGCTAACCAAATTCTGGAAGCTGGAACTTAAGTTATTGAGCGCATTAGTATTGTTGAGAGTGTTCGTGCTGCTACTATTGCTTTGTCCTGTGCTGCTACTGTTTTGCCCGGTTGTCGTCGTGCTCTGGCTATTCGAAGATAACTGCTGCAACAAATTTTGAATACCTGCCACCAGATTGGAGCCTCCATTATGGCCTTGAGGCCCTTCAACCTTGGGGGCAGACGAACTGTTGCCAGTTGTCGCGGTTGTGTTACCCGATCCTCCGGATTGTTGGAGTGCGGTAAACAGGCTGTGCAGAAATGCCTGCAAAGCAGCTTGGGGATTCTGGGTCGAAGTTGCAGAGGTACTTGCATTGGTTGCCGAAGTGGTCGGCGATGTACTGGAGCTACCTGACAAGCTTTGTCCAAGCGCTTGTTCGATGGCGCTCAGGAAATTTGATCTGCCTATACCGCCAGTTCGGGTTCCGCTGCTAGCGTTTTGGCTATCATTGTCTGAACCATTGCCCCCCACCGATTGAGCCGCATTCGTAGCGGGTTGCAAATAAGGCAGATTGTTCGAGCTGGAAATGCTGCTGATAGAACTCATGGTACCCTCCTAAAGAGTCAGAAATTAAAATGGGATTAACACTTGTCCCATGTAAATAGGCTATCGGCAGAATTTAAACAAACTTTAGGAAAAATATTGGGCGGATTGAAAAAATTATTAATTTTGGCAGGCATATAATGCTTTGGCGAGAGAGATTTGTTTATAATATACTGATATTAAAGTATTTAATAATAAGGTTGCCATATTCGATCCATGCGCACTTCCGGTAACGGTAATCAATAGAGCAGCTCTGGTATGATTACAATTCGGCAATAAGGTTATTTTCGTATGTGTCTGGATGCCAGACTATGCCGATCCTGCTTGGCAGCCTCGGGCGGCATCTCAGTCTTAGGACGTTCGGTGTCCTGCTTGTATGGATTTTAGTTATTGTTTTTGTTAATTAATAAGCTTGGGGATGGTTATCATGCGTCATTCAAAATTTGCAATCGTTTTCTTATGTCTTGTTGCGGGATGTGCCAGCATCCCTAATGGCCCCAGCGTTGCGGTGATGCCTGCACCGGGTAAGCCTTTTGATCAATTTATTATTGAAGATAATGTGTGCAGGCAATTTGCGCAAAATTCTATCGGAACTTCCGCCAGCCAGGCAGCGACAGACAGCGAGATGAAAAGTATTGCTGCAGGTACCGCAATAGGCGTGGTTGCCGGAATTCTTGGGGCCGGGAACCGCAACGGCGGCGGAGTAGGCGCAGCTTTTGGGATGCTGGAGGGGGGGCAATCGGAGCGGGCGAAGCGCATAATAGTCAGCGTGAATATCAGCGCCGGTATGATATTGCTTATGAGCAATGTATGTATGCCAAAGGCAACCAGCTTCCGCAAGGCTCCTACTATCAACCTCAAGTAATTCATACTCAACCATCCGCACTGCCGCCCGCACCACCAGCCCCCGCGCCAACTTACAATCTGCCGCCCCCTCCGCCTTCAGCGCAATAACAAAATTTCATGACTTTGCATGGGGCGCACCTTCCTTTTGAGGGGAAGGGCGTTTTACGGTATCATTACGCCCCATGACAAAATATATTTTTATTACCGGTGGCGTGGTGTCCTCTTTGGGCAAGGGAATCGCCGCAGCTTCTCTCGCAGCGATTCTTGAATCGCGTGGCCTCAAAGTGACATTGCTCAAGCTTGATCCTTACATCAACGTTGATCCGGGTACCATGAGCCCGTTCCAGCATGGCGAAGTCTTCGTGACAGAAGACGGTGCGGAAACCGATCTCGATCTCGGACACTACGAGCGTTTCGTTTCGGCCAAGATGCGCAAGGCCAACAATTTCACTACCGGGCAGATTTACGACAGCGTAATCCGCAAGGAGCGTCGCGGCGAATATCTCGGCAAGACAGTGCAGGTGATCCCGCATATCACCAACGAAATTCAGGCGTTCATCGAGCGCGGTGCGGCGGCTTCGCACGATGGCAAGGCCGATGTGGCGATTGTTGAAATCGGCGGCACGGTGGGTGACATCGAGTCGCTGCCGTTTCTGGAAGCCGCACGTCAGATGGGATTGCGCCGTGGTCGGGGCGATACGGCTTATGTGCATTTGACCCTGGTGCCTTACATCGCCAGCGCGGGCGAATTAAAAACCAAACCGACCCAGCACAGTGTGCAGAAGTTGCGCGAGATCGGTATTTTTCCGACGGCGCTGCTGTGCCGTGCAGATCGTCCGATTCCCGATGATGAACGCGCCAAAATTTCGCTGTTTTCCAATGTGCGTGATGAGGCCGTGATTTCGATGTGGGATGTGGACAGCATCTACATGGTTCCGCAGATGTTGAACGAGCAGGGGCTTGATCGGATAATCTGCGAGGAATTGAAACTGGATCCTCCACCCGCCGATCTGTCGGTCTGGAGCAAGCTGGTGGCCGCTCTGGAGCATCCGCAACATGAAGTCACCATCGGCATGGTCGGCAAGTATGTTGATCTGACAGAGTCGTATAAATCTTTGATCGAATCCCTGCGCCATGCCGGCATCCATACCTCGACGCGTGTAAATATCGAATACCTCGATTCGGAGGCGATTGAAAACGATGGGGTAAACGGACTGAAACATCTCGACGCGATACTGGTGCCGGGCGGTTTTGGCGTGCGCGGTACCGAAGGCAAGATTGCGGCGATACGCTACGCGCGCGAGAACAAGATACCCTATCTGGGCATCTGTCTCGGCATGCAGCTTGCAGTGATTGAATATGCGCGCGATGTGGCGGGGATGGTCGATGCTAACAGTACCGAATTCAATCTGGAGACCGAACATCCCGTGGTGGCGCTGATCACCGAATGGCTGGATCGGGACGGCAGGGTGGAGACACGCAGCGCGGACTCCGATCTGGGCGGCACCATGCGCCTCGGTTCGCAACGTTGTCCGATCAAAGCCGGCACGTTGGCCTCGCGTATCTATGGCGCGGAAGTTAACGAGCGCCATCGCCACCGTTATGAGGTCAACAACCATTACGTGCCGACATTGGAAAAGGCTGGGCTGGTGATCGCCGCACGCACGCCGAGCGAATCCTTGCCGGAGATTATGGAATTGCCGCAAACGACGCATCCGTGGTTTGTCGGCGTGCAGTTCCACCCCGAGTTTACTTCCACGCCGCGTGACGGGCATCCGCTGTTCAAGTCCTATGTCGAGGCGGCGGTGCTACATCGGCAGGCAGTGCAGAAGGTGGCGGTGTGAAGCTGTGCGGATTTGACGCTGGTCTGAATCATCCGCTGTTTTTAATCGCCGGGCCGTGCGTGATCGAGTCCGAACAGATGGCGCTGGACACGGCGGGACAGTTGAAAGAAATATGCCTGCAATTGGGCATACCGTTTATTTACAAGTCGTCTTACGATAAAGCCAACCGCAGTTCCGGCAAATCCTTTCGCGGGTTTGGTCTGGATGCGGGTTTGAAAATTCTGGACAAAGTCAAACGGCAGATCGGTGTGCCGGTGCTGACGGATGTGCATAGCATAGAGGAAATTGCTCCGGTGGCGGCCGTGGTGGATGTGTTGCAAACCCCCGCCTTTCTTTGCCGCCAGACCGATTTCATCCATGCGGTAGCCAGTTCGGGTCGCCCGGTGAACATCAAGAAGGGACAGTTTCTGTCGCCGTGGGACATGCAGAACGTGGTGGAAAAAGCGCGCGAAGCAAGCAGTGCGGACAACATCATGGTGTGCGAGCGCGGTGCCTCGTTCGGCTATAACAATCTGGTGTCGGACATGCGTTCGCTGGCCGTGATGCGCAACACCGGATGCCCGGTGGTATTTGATGCCACCCACTCGGTGCAGTTGCCGGGAGGGCAGGGGACAGTGAGCGGCGGGCAACGCGAGTTCGTCCCGGTGCTGGCCCGTGCGGCAGTGGCGGCGGGTATTTCCGGCCTGTTCATGGAAACGCATCCTGATCCATCCAGGGCATTGTCGGATGGGCCGAATGCTTTTCCGTTGGGGTATTTGAAGGCGTTGTTACTTACTTTGAAAGTGCTGGATGCAACGGTGAAGCAGCAAGGGCTGATAGAAGAAAGCGTAAATTTACGCAGTGTTTGAATATATTTAAGTGAACTTAAGGAAAAATCATGAGTGCAATCGTCGATGTCGTAGCGCGTGAAATACTGGACTCCCGTGGCAATCCCACGGTCGAGGCAGATGTGTTGTTGGAATCCGGCGTGATGGGGCGTGCCGCTGTGCCATCTGGCGCATCTACCGGCACCAGAGAAGCCGCAGAACTGCGCGATGATGACAAACAGCGCTATCTCGGCAAAGGCGTGCTGCGGGCGGTGGAAAACGTGAACACCGAAATCGCCGAAGCAATCATCGGCCTTGATGCATCAGAACAGGCTTTCATCGACCAGACCATGATTGATCTGGACGGAACGGAAAATAAATCCCGACTCGGCGCGAATGCCATTCTGGCGGTTTCCATCGCTGTTGCCAAGGCCGCTGCGGAAGAAGCCGGTTTGCCGCTGTACCGCTATTTTGGCGGCGCGGCGCGTATGGAAATGCCGGTGCCGATGATGAACATCATCAACGGCGGGGCGCATGCCACCGGCGGTGCGGATATTCAGGAATTTATGATTATTCCGGTGGGTAGCCAGAGTTTCCGCGAAGCGCTGCGTTGCGGTGCGGAAATATTCCATAACTTGAAAAAGATCCTTCATCACCGTGGTCTAAGCACCACGGTTGGCGACGAAGGCGGATTTGCGCCTTCATTGGGTTCCAACGAAGCGGCGCTGAAAGTCATTGTCGAAGCCATCGAGGCGGCGGGTTATGTGCCCGGTGCTGACGTGGCAATCGGCATTGATGCTGCGGCTTCCGAGTTTTATAAGGAAGGCAAGTACCACCTTAAGGCGGACGGACTGACGCTCAGTTCGGCGCAGATCATCGACCTGTATGCCACATGGGTGGACAAATACCCCATCATCAGTATTGAAGACGGCATGAGCGAACACGATTGGGATGGCTGGAAGCTATTGACCGACCGCCTCGGCAAGTCGATGCAAATTGTGGGCGACGATATCTTTGTGACGAATACCAAAATTCTGCGCGAAGGCATCAGGCGCGGCATCGCCAACTCCATCCTGATCAAGGTAAACCAGATCGGTACTCTTACCGAAACTTTCGCGGCGATTGAAATGGCCAAGCGTGCGGGCTACACCGCCGTCATCTCGCATCGCTCCGGTGAGACGGAAGACTCGACCATTGCCGATCTGGCCGTTGCGACCAATGCGCTGCAAATCAAGACAGGCTCCCTGTCGCGCTCGGACCGCATCGCGAAATACAACCAGTTATTACGCATTGAAGAAGACCTCGGAGATTGCGCGTCTTACCCGGGGCGCGAGGCTTATTACCAATTTCTGTAGGCACGTGCTGCAATATAGATGCGCTGGATATCGCTGATACTTGTTGCCCTGATCTTGCTGTTGCAGTACCCGCTGTGGCTAGGGAAGGGCGGCTGGTTGAAGGTGTGGGATCTCGGTCAGCAGGTTGAGGCGCAAAAACAAATAAACCAAAAGACACAAACGCGCAATGCGGTGCTGGATGCCGAAGTGCGAGATCTCAAACAAGGAACCGAAGCCATTGAGGAACGCGCCCGCAACGAACTCGGCATGGTCAAGCCCAACGAAGTTTTCTTCCAGATAATCGGCGACCATCCGAAGGTGACGGTATCGGCGGTGCCTCCGATCAACCCGAAAAACAATTAACTACTTGCTCAAAATTAATATGAAAATTGCCATTGCCGGAACCGGTTACGTCGGCCTTTCCAACGCCATTCTGCTCGCACAGCACAACCAAGTGGTCGCAGTCGATATCGTCCCGGAAAAGGTCGAGATGCTTAACCGCAAGCAGTCGCCCATCGAAGATACCGAGATCGAGGACTATCTGAAGCACAAAACGCTCGATTTCAAGGCTACACTGGACAAGCGCGAAGCCTACACTGGGGCGGACTATGTCATCATCGCCACACCCACCGACTACGATCCGGAAACCAACTATTTCAATACGCGCTCGATCGAGTCGGTGATTCAGGATGTCATGAGCATCAACCCGCAGGCGGTGATGGTGATCAAATCCACTATCCCGGTGGGCTATACCGTCAAAGCCCGTGCGAAATTCAACTCCGATAATCTCATTTTTTCTCCCGAGTTTCTGCGCGAAGGTCGCGCCCTGCACGATAACCTGTACCCCTCGCGCATCGTCGTCGGCGAACGTTCCCATCGCGCCGAGATCTTTGCCAACCTGCTCAAGCAAGGCGCGGTCAAGCAAGACATTCCGACACTGTTCACCGACTCGACCGAGGCCGAGGCGGTCAAACTGTTTGCCAATACCTTCCTCGCCATGCGCGTGGCTTATTTCAACGAACTCGACACCTACGCCTGTACCCACGGACTCGATACCCGGCAGATCATCCAGGGTGTAAGCCTTGATCCACGCATCGGCGACCACTACAACAATCCTTCGTTCGGCTACGGCGGCTACTGCCTGCCCAAAGACACCAAACAACTGCTCGCCAACTACCAGGATGTCCCGCAAAATCTCATCCACGCTATTGTTGAGGCCAATACTACACGCAAAGACTTTATTGCTACCAGCATCCTCAAACGCAACCCCAGGATTGTCGGTATTCATCGCCTGATCATGAAGAGCGGCTCGGACAACTTCCGTTCTTCCAGCATTCAGGGCATCATGAAGCGCATCAAGGCCAAGGGCATCGAAGTTATCGTGTACGAACCCGTGCTGCAGGAGCCGGAGTTCTTTCATTCCAGGGTAGTGAATGACTTGGCGCAGTTCAAAAAAGAGTCCGATGTGATTGTCGCCAACCGCATCACCGACGACATTCGTGATGTGGCGGACAAGATTTATAGCCGTGACTTGTTTGGCAAGGATTGAGCGGTTCACAAAATAACGCCCCCAGCTTTGCCGGGAAAAATTTACTAGGTGAGGTTAATTCATGTCCTTTCTTCGAATTTATCAATCAATATTCATCATTGCTAGCGTATGCATCCTTTCACATCTTGCCGAGGCCAGAGATATAAGTACCTTGCAAACTGCCTTGACATTGGCGCAGGAGGATATGGAGAAAGCGAAAAATAAGCATGAAGCCAGCGCTCAAGCTGTCGCGCGCCAAAAGCAAGTTGTCGAGGAACAAAAAAGGCAATTGGCTGAAGGAACCAAGCTGTTGGAAAAAATGCAAATGGATAATAAACAGGCTTCCGAGCAATATCTTGAAGCCAAGCAAAAATACGAAAAAGCTCAATCCACCTTCAAAGAAGCTTGGGACAATAACAATAAATAATTTTGGATGCGCGATCTACTGTGATTGTACTTTAGATACCCCCTGACGAGAATTTTCCATGTGCATACAATTCTGGTATCACCGAGCGTGAACATCAGGTCAATAATTTGCCATGAATATCCATTGTTGATTGGTGGAATTTCGTGGTAAAGTGGCCTTATGCATATAGTACGCAAGACACTGATTGAATCGATTCATGCCGCCCTTGGGCGCAGCCGTGTTGTGGTGCTGGCTGGCCCGCGTCAGTGTGGTAAGACCACTTTGGCGCGCGAGTTGCTCAGTGAAGATTCGATTAATTATTTCGATTTGGAGGATCCGGCAAGTCTTGCGCGGCTGGAAGAGCCGATGACGGCACTCAGGTCGCTCGAAGGTTTGGTAGTGATCGATGAGGTACAACGTCGCCCCGATTTGTTTCCGGTGCTGCGCGTGTTGGCCGACCGCAATTCGATGCCTGCGCGATTTTTGATTCTGGGCAGTGCTTCCGGGGAGTTGCTGCGTCAGACATCGGAAAGTCTGGCAGGCCGTATGGAGACCATTCTGATTGGCGGGTTTACCCTTGCAGAGCTTGGCGCGCAGGCGGAAGCTGCGCTGTGGTTACGGGGGGGGTTCCCGCTATCCTATTTGGCGGTGCAGGAGGCTGACAGTCTGGCTTGGCGCAAGAATTTCATCCGCACGCTGCTTGAACGTGATTTGCCACAATGGGGTGTTCGGGTGCCTGCGGTTGCGTTGCATCGCTTCTGGACTATGCTTGCGCATTATCATGGACAAACTTGGAACGCAGCCGAACCCGCGCGGGCGCTTGGGGTGAGCGAATCTACGATGCGACGCCATCTTGATTTGCTGACGGATGCGTTTATGATCCGACAATTGCAACCTTGGCATGCCAATTTGAGCAAACGTCAAGTGAAATCTCCCAAGGTTTATGTTCGTGACAGCGGGTTACTGCATGAGTTGCTGGGGGTGGTTACGGACAAGGGACTGCTGAATCATCCCAAGGTTGGTGCCTCTTGGGAGGGTTTTGTAATCGAGCAGGTTCTAATGACTGAACCACACGACGAGGCATTCTTCTGGGCTACACATCAGGGGGCGGAAATCGATCTTATTCTGCGGCAAGGCGACCGTTTGTTGGGTGTTGAGTGCAAGCGCGCCGATGTGCCACGGTTGACGCCGTCGATACGCACGGCATTAGTTGACTTGGGGCTGGAACGTGTCGCGGTGATTTATCCCGGCGTTAAGCGGTATTCCTTGGGAGATGGGGTGGAGGCAGTTCCTTTGCATGCGCTGGGAAGTGGCAATCGGATTTTTCATGCCTTGCCACATTCGCAAACTGAAATAAACCCAAATAATCCATTAGACCATTCGTTGTGATCTTGTCGAACAATGATCGGATTTAATCTTTATGAAACAAATCGTTCCGCAAACCTTTCGACAGGCTCAGTGCGAACGGATGATTTAATCAGCGTCCCCCTAGGAAAATCAGGTGGTCACTTCGACAGAATTAGAGCTGGTATATTGGGTAGCAACTTGATGAATGAAGGCCGTAAATAGTGGATGCCTATTTTTTTCTCCGTCATATTTTATTTGCTATCGTTATTATTGGCATTTCGGCATTGGTGACCATGCTGTTGATTCGTAGGCTAAGAATTTTTGATGTTCCGAATGAGCGCTCGTCTCATACTCGGTTAACGCCCAGAGGGGGCGGCATCGCTATCGTTGCGGCTTTTCTGGTAGGTATTTCGCTCATTCATTTAATTGGTGATAAATCGCCAATTTACACTCCGTATTTTCTGGGTTTTTTGCTGGCTTCTTTTGCGATTGCCGCGCTCTCGCTTTATGATGATTTCAGGCATGTATCATTTAAAATTAAGTTTGCCGGACATATATTGGCAGTTGTGGCGGCAATGATATCGGGTATCGTAATCGACGTGACCCATTTGCCGTTTTTCGGCGAAGTGCGATGGGGGTGGGGGGCATATCCGCTGACGTTGTTATGGGTTTTTGGTTTGACTAATGCTTACAATTTTATCGATGGGTTGGATGGGCTTGCCACCAGCACTGCGGTGATTGCTGCGGGATTTCTGGCTTTCATCTCATTTCAGCAGGGCAGTTTTTTTATTTATCTTGCATCGCTTACCCTTGCGGCTGCTTCATTTGGTTTTCTGATTTTTAATTGGTCGCCAGCCAAAATTTTTATGGGTGATGTCGGCAGTACGTTTCTTGGATTCACTTTTGCGGTGATGGCGGTGATCGCCGCACGTTACGATCATTCCCACACTTCCCTGTTTGTGGTGCCATTACTGCTATTCCATTTCATTTTCGATACGATGTTTACCTTTTTTCGTCGTTTATTGGCGGGTGAGCATGTGTTCACGGCGCACCGATCACACCTGTATCAGTTACTTAACCGATTGGGCTATTCACATAAAACAGTGGCTCTGATTTATTCCTCAATGGCGATTTGCCAAGGATTTGCTGCGGTTTGGATGGTGAATAATCTGGGTGCGGATAGATTGGATATGTACTTGCCGTTTTTGTTGGTTTATCTGGTATATGCTGTGTGGGTGTTGGCCAAGGCTAAAAAAGTGGGGATCGTAATATGAACAAATTTGCAGATAATTTTTAGGTTAACTTATTGATTCCATGGATTGCTGGTCTTGCTATGCCGATTTTGTTCAGTGTGCCAGTAGGTCTTCATTGCCGCATTGCGGTGCAAAGCCCTTCACGCTTTCCATCAGCGTAGCGCGTAATTCATCTGTGGCGTTACGCTTGTAGAGGTCTTCGAATCTGCCGATGAAATCCTGAATCGCTTCCAAGGATAAACTTTCTTCGTTGGCGCGCATAATCCGGGGGTGAGGCGTTTCGACAACATTGTCGCCAATCAGCAACTCTTCGTACATTTTCTCTCCCGGGCGCAGTCCCGTGAAAATGATTTCGATATCGCCGTCCGGGTTGTGTTCGTCCTTGATACTGAGACCACTCAGGTGAATCATTCGCTTGGCGAGATCGAGAATTTTGACCGGTTCGCCCATGTCGAGCACAAACACGTCGCCATCTTTGCCCATGGCGCCAGCTTGAATGACCAATTGAGCGGCTTCCGGGATTGTCATGAAGTAGCGGATGATACGTGGGTCGGTGACGGTGAGCGGGCCTCCGTGGCGAATTTGCTCACGAAAAAGCGGTACCACCGAGCCGGAAGAGCCGAGCACGTTACCGAAGCGAACCATGGTGAAGCGTGTTTTGTCAGGATAGCTCGTTGCAAGTGCTTGAAGAATCATTTCGGCAAAGCGCTTGGTCGTTCCCATGGTGTTGGTCGGGCGTACCGCTTTGTCGGTGGAAATGAGGACGAAAGTTTCGACGCCGCTGGCTAGTGCTGCCTGGGCTGCGTGCCAAGTGCCGAAGATGTTGTTGTATACCCCTTCGGCCGGGTTTTTTTCCACCATGGGTACGTGTTTATAGGCGGCGGCGTGAAACACGGTTTCTATTTTGAATCGTGTCAACACGCGCTCAAGCCGGGTTGGGTCGGTGACAGATCCAAGTATGGGGATGAGTTCGGGGCGGTGCCCATTATTGTTATCCCGGAAAATCTTGATCAATTCTTGCTCGATACTGTAGAGGGCGAATTCGTTACGTTCAAACAGTACCAGACATTTAGGCCGAAGTTGCTGTATCTGGCGACAAAGCTCCGAACCGATCGATCCTCCGGCACCCGTCACCAAAATGGCTTTCCCGGTGATGTTTTTCTGCAGCAGCGTGCTATCGGCAGGGACGGGGTCACGGCCCAAAAGATCTTCAATATCTACTTCGCGAAGATCCTCGATCTTGACGGTACCTTGGGCCAGTTCGTCCATGCCCGGCAGGGTACGCACGCTCACGGTGAACTGTTCGAGCAAACGCATGATCTCGTTGCGTCTGGAACGCTGCGTTGAGGGCATGGCCAGCAAGACCTCGCTGACGGAGTGGCGCGTGAGAAGTTCTTGTAACGATTCGGGCTGGTAAACTTTCAATCCGTTGATCAGTTGATCGCGCAGTGAAGGGGCGTCGTCAACGAATGCGACGGGATGTAGTTCTCGGCTGAATTCCAGTGCCGAGGCAAGCTGGACACCGGCCGAGCCTGCGCCGTAAATCAGCACATTGTGGCGTTCACGTGTCGAAGCGTGGTTGCGGAAGTGAAGTTTGTTGGACCAATCTCTTGCAATAAGGCGTGTTGCCGAGATAAAGAATAGTGTCAAGAAACCGTGCGCCACCAGTACGGGGCGTGGTATTTTCATATCCAGCAAGAAGAAAGTCAGCGCAAGCAGTGCGATGTACAGTACAACCGACTTAAATATGGTCGTAAAAAATGACAAGCCCAAATAACGGGTGATTGATCGGTATAAGCCAAAGCGGATAAATATGGGAATAGCTAACAATGGAGCGGTGATGAATAGCCACAGGGTTTCGCCACGAGGGAGAATGATTATCTCTAGGCGGAGGGCGAAGGCAAGCCAAAGAGATAAAAGGATAAAAATTACGTCGCTTATGGCGATGATTGCCTGTTTCTTCCTTCTGGGTAAATTTGCGAGCTGTTTGAGGGCACGGTATTGGATCGATACGGAATCATCAGGTGCCGGTCGCCAACCAGTAAATAAAAAGAGGGCGGCAGCGCCGAGTAGCAGGAGTGCGCCGCCAGTTTCCCACGTTGAGAACTGAAACAATTCGGCTGCGTCTTTTTCGGTGGCAAGTATTCTGGGCGTTTCCGGTAAAAAACATTTGAAGGGAGCGACGTGGGCTGACTGACGTTCGCCTTCTTGGCATACGCTGAGTGCTAGGGCCGGGTCACGAGAATTAAAAATGGCAACGCCATTAGCTATTCGTGCCGAGGGGATGCTCAATGGGGTGCTGGAAAGTTGTAGTTCTTGTTCCGCGCTTAACGAGGTGAGGCATTGCAATTGTTTGATGCGGCAGCCGGGACATTTTGCTAATGCCGCACTTGCCAGATTGGCGATGATAGCTTCGCAGTCGGTCAAACTCTTCTGCCCATTGAGCAGGAAATTGACGCTGAGATTCTCCGTTATTTCCATGACCATGTTCGGATATTGCGGGGAGGGGCGGTGGAAGGCTAACCAAGCCGAGGCGAGGAGAAGCATTGCAGCGGCGATGAGGCTGAGTCGTTTGGTCATGAGAGGTTTTTCATAAAATCTGTATTGGTGGGGCGGCGGTTTTAGTTAAAGGTGATCTGACAGCTCGCAACAAACTCTAGGGATGTGTGGGTTCATGAAAGTAGGTAAAAGACCAAGGACCCCAGAATTTAAGTCCATTTTCTTGCAACAGTTTTCGACAGAAGTTTTACAAAGAGATTTATATCGCTAGTTTAACCTTAGTCGGAGAGTGCCGTGTTTTCAAAGGGTAGATTTCCCTTGCCGAGCATCGTCGACTTGCAAGCCACATAATATCACACGGATGCGGGATAGGTTTGGTCAGCGACCATCTTTAAGAATTGAGTTGTCTGGTGAATTTGTTTGACGCGGACAGGACGATATGGCTGAGCTCACCACGAACGGCCTAATGGATTATCTGGGATGAACGTATCCGCGTTTACCAAAAGCCGCATAGCCGCTCCAGTCGAGCGAAATCAGAGAGTCGAAATCAGGAAAAACTTGACATGAAATATGTTTTCAGGATAATTGCGGGTGGAGGAGATCATCAGGATGTATTAATTTTGAGTTCTCGCAGATTTTTATGTAATGGTGTAATTGTAATACTGTAATACTGTAATACTGTGATGCTGTAAAACCTTTTTGGGAGATTGTGTATGAAAAAAATAAGTGCTTTGATGTTGGCGTTGGTTATGATGGCGTCCGGTAATGTATTTGCACAATCAGCTGGTGTCGCTGGCGAAGGCGGTGCGGGCGCAGGTGCTGGCGGTGCGGGTGCTGGTGCCGGAGCAGGCGCTGGTGCAGGAGCTGGCGCGGGCGCAGGAGCTGGCGCGGGCGCAGCCGGTGCAGGAGCTGGCGCGGGCGCAGCCGGTGCTGGTGCAGTTGGTGTTGGTGCTGGTGCTGGTGCAGCAAGCGCGGGCGTAATAGGTGCCGGCACGGGTATCGGTGCAGCAGCAGCCGGTACCGCAGCAGCAGGTGCAGCTATTGGTGGCGTGGCGGTGTCTACGGTGGCACTGGGTACGATCGCAGTTGCTGGCGTGGCTAGTGTAGCGGCCAACCCAACTCCTGCTGCTCCTGTAGGTACTCCTGGTACGCCATAATACAAATTAAAGATTTTGTATTTAGCTTGCCTTCGTAAGAAAAGTCCCTTCGGGGACTTTTCTTTTGTAACGTTGCTGTGCTGAATATGCCGCCGGTAATAGCACTGGGCGATATAAATTAATGCTCGGGATTGTTTAGATGCGTTTGTCCCTATTTTGTTCTTTTGTGCTCGTATCTTGCCTGACAGGATGCACAGTAGAGCCAGCTTCCCAAGCGTTGCTAGATGCATTCCATCAATATCGTGCAGACAACTCGTCAAATAAAACCGCTCCCGAATTAAATCCTAATTTTAATTATTTGCGTGTCCAGATAGGTAAGCGCGAAGCATTTATGGTTTTGGGGTATGTGGAGCAACATCCGGATGGCCCGGTTGAAGTTTGGTACAGCGCGCTGGGAGAGGTGCTTCGCTTGCACGATGGCCGCTTGATTGGCGCAACAATGAACATGGGGACGGATTGGCTGTCCGTATCTTTCACCAATCTACCCCGCTGGGATCAGATCGGCGCGCAGGCTTCTTTCGAGCGTAGCCGGGACATTAGCCCAGGTTATCAATATGGCATCAAAGAAAAAATGCATATTCAAGCTATTCCTCAACCCAACGATAGCCAACTGCAATTGCTTCAGCCTTCGTCGTTGGCTTGGTTCGAAGAATATGCGGAAGGGGCGGGTGCTTTGCCTCCGGTCCGCTATGGGGTCAGCATGAGCGCAACCCCGCAGGTCGTTTATGCCGAGCAGTGCCTCTCCAGTGATTTTTGTTTTTCCTGGCAACGATGGACGCCAGCGAAAGTGAGTGGGCATTGAAGCTGCATAATTTATTAGAGCCACAATCCGGATTGAATCAGTTGCATGGGATGTTTTTTCATGCCTGTTTCTCTGCATTCTGCAGCGTAATGCTGATGGCGATGGGCTCACAGGAATCGTGGGCTGAAACTGCAACCGTCATCGAGTCACCTATCCATTTAAGCCGGTGGCTAAATCTGAAGCTGGCTCAGCAGCCCGCTGATCTGTCATCCGAGGGCAAGTCATATACCCCCTATTTGCCCGGTTTGGTCTGGATGGTGCCGGAAGAGGCGCAGGAGCAGCGCCGGTTGAAGTTGGAGCTTCTGCAACACATCAACGCCGAGAATGATGCGCCCGGTGTTTCGCGCGCAGATGCCCAGAAGCTCGCCCGTTTTGTCGAGTCCCTTCCGGTTACGGGGCGCGTGGTGGTGGAGAGAACCGATCCAAGATGGCTTGAGGTTAATCCTGTACACGATCCCGTGTTGCAAAAGGGGCAAAGTATTTTGCTTCCCGCTCGCCCCGCGTCGGTTACCGTTGTCGGTGGGGATGGTCGCATTTGTCAGGTGGCGCATTCAGTGAATTTGTTTGCGCTGGATTATGTGCGGGCGTGTGGTTCCAGCCGTGCCCCTCAAGTTGCTTGGATCGTTCAGCCAGACGGCTTGGTGCAACGCCGTGACGTGGCAAACTGGAATGAGGTCGAGCAGGATCCCCCTGCGCCCGGAGCGTGGGTCGTAACGGATGATCCGG
The DNA here is from genome assembly GCA_963714805.1 of uncultured beta proteobacterium. Taxonomy (GTDB): domain Bacteria; phylum Pseudomonadota; class Gammaproteobacteria; order Burkholderiales; family Gallionellaceae; genus CAIQPV01. The sequence continues at coordinate 282,001 of CAVQPO010000004.1, forward strand.
CTACACCTTGGACGACAAATATCCTGGGGCAATTGGCCCGGTTGCTGGCGACACAGGGAGTGGCCGGTGACCAAAACTCTACACCGATACTTCCGCAACCTGCCATACAGCATGAATTTATCACGGGGCAACCGGTTCGGCCACGTAGCCTGAAATTGTCGACGACTCTTATGCAAACACCTACGGCGCGGATGGAAAGTGCGGGAGAGACGTTCGCTGAACGGGAGCCATACATATCCGTACAATGAAATGTCTGTGGAACTGCAACCGCTGGATTGGTTTGCGGTGAGTTTTGGGTATACGGATATCTTAAATCGTCTGTATGGTTCAGCCAATCTTTCAGCTAATCAGTCTTACAAGGACAAATCCATTGATGTCAAATTCAAGCTATCTGATGAAAGTGCCTATTGGCCTCAGTTAGCCGTAGGGGGCAATGACATAATGGGTACCGGATTGATGGCGGGCGAGTATGTGGTGGCCAGCAAACGCACGGGGGATTTCGACTGGTCGATGGGCTTGGGTTGGGGGTATTTGGGCGCGCGCGGCAATATGGGCAACCCATTCTCCGTGTTCGGTTCGAGATTTCGCACCCGCCAAAGCGGGAGTTCTAGCCCATCCGGCGGGCAATTCAATGTCACTTCCTTGTTCACCGGGCCGACGGCGCTGTTTGGCGGCGTTCAATACCAGACGCCATGGGATCCGCTGATACTCAAGCTTGAGCTTGATGGCAATAACTACCAGCACGAACCTTTTGGCGCTACCCTGAAGCAGAACACCCCAATTAATGCGGGGATAGTTTATCGTTGGACACCGGCCGTTGATCTTTCTCTGGGGTGGGAACGGGGTACGACGGCCAATTTCGGTGTGAGTTTTCACGGAGATCTGAGCAAACTTGCGATGCCTAAGCTGAGTGATCCTCAGCCGGAAAAAGTGAGTTCTATTTATCCGACCGAGGAGCCGGATTGGAATAGGCTGGCTGCCATACTGGAAGAAAAAACTTCATGGCGCGTGCTGCAAATTAAACGCGCCGGAAGCGAAGTGATCGTGCGTTTCGAGCGGGCGGATGCCGTTTACTGGAATTCTTATCTCGACCGCATTGCCTCGGTATTGCACCGCTATGTTCCGGGGCGCTACACGATGTTTCGCATCCAGTCTGCGGAATACAATCTGGATATGCATGAATACATCATTGACCGGCAGGCTTGGGTGGACGCCAAGACGAGTTATATCCCCGTCCATCACAGGCAAAGCGCAGTGTTCGAACAACCCGAGTCCAAAGGATTTGTCTACCCAGTGTCGGATACCCTGCTAGACAGGCCGCCACGTCAGTTTTATGGGCAGACCGGAGTCACTTATGATCAGGCATTCGGTGGGCCGGAGGGGTTCTTGTTCGATATCGGTGTGGCTACCACAGGCAACTGGTTTTTTCAGCCGAATACCTGGTGGACTGGTACCCTTGCACACAATGTAATCAATAATTATGACAAGTTTAAATACTACCCTTCCTACAGTCCTCTCCCCAGAGTGCGTACCTATATTGAGCAATATGTCGCTACGCCCGGTGTGACCATGCCGACATTGCAGTTGACTCATGTGGGCAAGCTGAACAACGAAAATTTCTATAGCGTTTACGCCGGCATGTTGGAATCGATGTACGGAGGAGTCGGCGCAGAGTGGTTTTATCGTCCATGGCAAAGTCCGCTGGCGTTTGGGGTGGATGTCAACGAGGTAAAGCAGCGCGGTTTTGCGCAGGACTTTTCTTTTCTTGATCCGCAATACAAAGTCTTCACCGGGCATGCGAGCCTGTACTGGGAGGGGGGCGACGATATCAATGCCATCATCCGCGTGGGGCGCTATTTGGCCGGTGACCTTGGGGCTACGCTCGATTTGTCGCGGGTATTCAGCAATGGTCTGAAGATGGGCGCTTTTGCCACCAAAACCAATGTTTCTGCGGCTCAGTTTGGTGAAGGCAGTTTCGACAAGGGCATCTATGTAAAAATTCCTTTCGATGCCTTCCTGATACGTTCCAGCCCCACCATCGGAAGTTTTAGCTATCATCCACTTAGCCGGGATGGCGGCGCGATGCTGAGCCGCCAATTCCCACTTTCTGACCTGACAGCCAAGCAGGGCGGGAATCTGCTCAAGTGGAACCCTTATGATGCTGAGAGGAAGACCCAGTTCGGCGATGTGCCGGACAGTTTCCCGGATACCGCACACTATTCCGTATTTGCTGAAGCGGGCAAAGATTTGGCTAACTTCGGGCGTGCGACAACTACTCCGGAGTTCTGGCAATCAATGGGCATAATAGCTGGCATTAGCGTGGTCTCTTCTGTTGTTGATAAGCCGCTGGACAAAAACGTCGCCAAGCATGTGAACAATTCGAGCGTGAAGGCGGTGGCGTCTTTCGGCAGTGCTTTGCCCTTTGTCGTTATGGGTTCTGCTGGGTTAGCATTTTTGGCGAACGACCAGAACAGCAGGCTGGGGACGACCAGCTATAGCGCTCTGGCAGCCGGTTCGGTGGGAGCCATGTCTGCTCTGGGTTTGAAATACGTGGTGGGGCGTGCTCGTCCAAGTGCCGAGCAGGGCTCTACAAGCTTCACTCCGCTTAGCAAGAGCAACGGCAATACCTCATGGCCTTCCATGCATAGCACGGTGATGTGGGCTGCCGTGACTCCTTATGCCAAAGCCTATGACGCTCCATGGTTATATGGCGTGGCTGCGGTAACCAATGCGGCACGTGTTGCCGGGCGTAATCACTGGTTGTCAGACACGGTTGCAGGATCGTTGCTGGGCTATGCCATAGGCGATTTTATGTGGCAATCCCACAGAACCAGTAAACATGGTGCAGCCTGGGAAGTAACTCCTCATGGGGTGACGGCACATTGGAAAATTGATTAATGGACTTTTATATCCGAGTTAAAGTTTCATCGTTTTGACCGTACGCAGTAGGCTGCGCTATACTTCGATAGTTTTGCCACGTTGTATTGATAAAGAAAAGAGCCATGCCAGTTATCACACTACCCGATGGATCGCAGCGCATGTTTGCGCAGCCGGTTACCGTTGCCGAAGTCGCGGCCAGCATAGGTGCGGGCTTGGCGCGCGCGGCGCTGGCGGGCAAGGTGGACGGGCAGCTGGTCGACACTTCCCACACGATTTCTGCCGATGCGGCCTTGGCTATCATCACCGACAAGGATGCTGACGGACTTGACCTTATCCGTCATTCCACCTCGCACCTGATGGCTTATGCGGTGAAAGAGTTATTTCCCGAGGCGCAGGTAACCATCGGGCCAGTGATCGAAGACGGTTTCTATTACGACTTTTCCTATTCCCGCCCGTTTACGCCGGATGACTTGGCGGCAATTGAAAAACGCATGGCGGAATTGGCCAAGCGCGATATTCCGGTGACGCGCAGCGTGTTGCCGCGCGACGAGGCGGTAGCATATTTCAAAGGCATAGGCGAGCATTACAAGGCGGAGATCATCTCCTCCATTCCCGCCGATCAGGATGTGTCGCTGTATACCGAGGGCGCGTTCACCGATCTGTGCCGTGGCCCGCACGTGCCTTCTACCGGCAAGCTCAAGGTGTTCAAGCTGATGAAGCTGGCCGGAGCGTACTGGCGCGGCGATTCGAAGAACGAGATGTTGCAGCGTATTTACGGCACGGCATGGGCCAAGAAGGAAGACCTGGATGCTTATCTGTTCCGCTTGGAAGAAGCGGAGAAGCGCGACCATCGCAAACTCGGCAAGCAGCTCGATTTGTTCCACATGCAGGATGAAGCGCCGGGCATGGTGTTCTGGCACCCCAAAGGCTGGGCGATGTGGCAGGTGATCGAGCAGTACATGCGCCGCGTTTATCTGGACAACGGTTATCAGGAAGTGCGCTGCCCGCAGATTATCGACCGCGTGCTGTGGGAAAAATCCGGCCATTGGGAACACTACAAAGCCAACATGTTTACCACCGAGTCGGAAAAACATGATTACGCGATCAAGCCGATGAACTGTCCCGGCCACGTGCAGGTATTCAACGCCGATTTGCGCTCTTACCGCGAACTGCCGCTGCGCTACGGCGAGTTCGGTTCGTGTCACCGCAACGAGCCGTCCGGCGGCTTGCACGGTCTGATGCGCGTGCGCGGTTTCGTGCAGGACGACGGTCACATTTTCTGTACCGAAGATCAAATCGAATCCGAAGTGACGGCGTTCAATGCGCTGGTATTGAAAGTTTATAAAGACTTCGGCTTTAATGACGTGGCGGTGAAGCTGGCGTTACGCCCGGACAGCAAGGTCGGCTCCGATGAAGTGTGGGACAAGGCCGAGGAAGCCTTGCGCGCCGGACTGCGTGCTTCCGGTCTGGAGTGGGTGGAGTTGCCGGGCGAGGGGGCTTTCTACGGCCCGAAAATCGAATTTCATATCAAGGACGCGATTGGTCGTTCCTGGCAGTGCGGTACGATACAAGTGGACTTCTCCATGCCGGGTCGCCTCGGTGCCGAATTCGTCGATGAGGACAATACCCGCAAAGTGCCGGTGATGTTGCATCGTGCGATACTCGGCTCGCTGGAGCGTTTCATCGGTATTCTGGTCGAAAATCATGCCGGGGCGTTGCCGTTATGGCTGGCGCCGGTGCAGATGGTGGTGCTCAATATCTCCCAGGCGCAGGACGCTTATGCGGCCAAACTGGCAGAAACTTTGCGTGCTTCCGGGTTCCGCGTGCATCCGGATTTGCGTAATGAGAAGATTACCTATAAAATACGTGAACATAGCATGCAGAAATTACCTTACCTGCTAATTGTGGGAGATAAGGAAATGGCTGCGGGCTTGGTTGCCGTGCGAAACCGTCAAGGTGAAGACCTTGGTCAGATGTCGGTTGAGGCGTTGTTGCAACGCCTGCAATCGGAACTGCGGACGGGGAGTAGCACGGTTTAATTTTTACTTTTGTGGAGAAACTGCAATAGCTCAGGACAAAGCACAACGAATCAACGAGCAGATAACGGCACCCAAGGTGCGGCTGGTTGGTGTAGAAGGGGAGCCACTCGGTATTGTGGCGGTCGCGGAAGCATTGAGGCTGTCGGAAGAAGCTGATCTGGATCTGGTTGAAATTGCGCCCATGGCGGAACCGCCGGTGTGCCGCATCATGGACATCGGCAAGTTCAAATATGCCGAGAGCAAGAAGCAGCACGAGGCCAAACTTAAGCAAAAGCAAATCCAGATTAAGGAAGTCAAATTCCGCCCCAGTACGGATGATGGCGATTACGGCATCAAGTTGCGTAATCTGATCCGCTTTTTGGCAGAAGGCGACAAGACCAAGATCACCTTGCGTTTCCGTGGCCGCGAGATTGCCCATCAGGGCATCGGCATGCGCCTGATGGAACGGGTCAAGGCGGACTTGGAAGAACATGGCATCGTGGAGCAGTTCCCCAAGATGGAAGGGCGGCAGATGGTGATGGTGCTGGCACCGAAGAGGAAATAAAAACTCTGTTCGCCCTGAGCTTGTCGAAGGGTTCTGGTTGCGTAGCAGGTGGTTCGACAAGCTCACCACGAACGGTTAAGTGGGCAGCGTTGGGTTTAAAAATTAATGCCACGCCGATTAAGGGACTGGTCGGCATGGTGTAGCAGTAAACAGTCCCAAACAAGTGGTTCCGGGTTTTCAAGTGTTCCTGTCAGGAACCTCCCGGCGTCATCAAATAATGGAGTAGTCATGCCTAAGATGAAAACTAAAAGCAGCGCAAAAAAACGCTTTGTCGTTCGCGCTGGCGGAAGCATCAAGCGTTCGAGCGCCTTCAAACGTCATATTTTGACCAAGAAGACCACCAAGAATAAACGTCAGTTGCGCGGTACGACTGAAGTTCACGCAACCAACAAGGCGTCTGTTCGCGCCATGATGCCCTACGCCTAAGGAGGTTAGAAAATGCCAAGAGTAAAACGTGGTGTAACGGCGCGCGCGCGCCATAAGAAAGTTTTAGACCAGGCCAAGGGTTACCGCGGTCGCCGCAAGAATGTCTACCGCATCGCCAAAGAAGCGGTGATGAAGGCCGGGCAATATGCCTACCGCGATCGTCGTCAACGCAAGCGCCAGTTCCGCACCCTGTGGATTGCGCGTATCAATGCGGCAGCGCGTGAGCAAGGCTTGAGCTACAGCGTATTCATGAATGGCTTGAAGAAAGCGGCTATTCAGATCGACCGCAAGGTTTTGTCTGATATCGCGATTTTCGACAAGGCAGCGTTTGTGCAAATCGTGGCACAAGCCAAAGCCAGCCTCGGCGTTTAAGCATTAGTTGTATTGATTAAGGGGGCGGTTACGCCTCCTTTTTCTTTTTAACCCCAACCCCTCCCTAGCCCTCCCCTTGTCAGGGGAGGGAACAGGCTTCCCCCTTGATAAGGGGGGATTGAGGGGGGTTTAGAGTGTGCCCCGATAATTCATGCAAGAACTTGAACCAATTCTCGATGAAGCCCTAAAAACCTTTGCTGCGATAGAGGATGCGGCAGCTTTGGAAAACGCCAAGGCGCGCTATCTCGGCAAGGAAGGGAGTCTGACCGGCCTGTTGAAGGGTTTGGGCAAGCTTTCTGCCGAAGAACGTCCGGCAGCCGGAGCGCGCATCAACCAAGTTAAGCAGCAGATCGAAGCGGCGCTGCAAGCGCGGCGCGATGCCATTCAACAGCAAGCACTGCAAGCCAGATTGGCGGCGGAATCGCTGGATGTGACGCTGCCTGGACGCGGTGCGGGAGTGGGCGGATTGCATCCGGTCACGCGCACGCTGGAACGCATCGAAACGCTGTTTCATTCCATCGGCTACGCGGTGGCGGAAGGACCAGAGATCGAGAGCGATTTTTACAATTTCACCGCGCTGAATATCCCGGATGATCACCCGGCGCGCGCCATGCACGACACGTTCTATATCGACGAGCAGCATGTGTTGCGCACGCACACTTCGCCGATCCAGATTCGCTACATGCAGGCGCATGTGGAAAAATATAAACATCTGGCTTTGATGCCGGACATCCGCATTATCGCTCCGGGCCGCGTTTATCGCGTGGATTCCGATGCCACGCATTCGCCGATGTTTCATCAGGTCGAAGGTCTGTGGATAGGCGAGCGCGTGAGCTTTGCCGACCTTAAGGGCGTGATCGCTGATTTCTTGCAAAACTTTTTCGAAACGTCGGAGATGCAGGTGCGTTTTCGCCCTTCGTTTTTTCCGTTCACCGAGCCTTCGGCTGAAATGGATATGAGCTGGAAGGGCGGTTGGCTGGAAATCGGCGGCTGCGGCATGGTGCATCCGAACGTGCTCAAACATGTCGGCATCGACAGCGAAAAATATATCGGTTTCGCCTTCGGCATGGGCGTGGAACGCCTGACCATGCTGCGCTACGGCGTACACGATCTCAGGTTGTTCTTTGAGAATGATCTGCAATTTTTGAAACAATTTAACTGATAATGAAGTTCTCTGAATCCTGGTTACGAACTTTCGTCAATCCATCGCTTTCCAGCGAGGAACTGGCACACCTGTTGACCATGGCGGGGCTGGAAGTGGAAGAAATGTCTGCGGTTGCGCCAGTCTTCGACAAGGTTGTCGTGGCGCAAGTATTGACCAAGGATAAACATCCCGATGCGGACCGGCTGAATGTATTGACGGTGGATGTCGGTCAAGGCGAACCATTGACTATAGTGTGCGGTGCGCAGAACGTCAGCGTCGGCATGAAAGCACCCTGCGCGCTGGTTGGAGCGAAGCTTCCCGGCGACTTCAATATCAAGCAAGCCAAAGTGCGCGGAATCGCTTCCTCAGGCATGATGTGTTCGGAAAAAGAATTGGGTCTGGCGGAAGAGAGCAGCGGCCTTTTAGAATTATCCGCAGATGCAATAGTCGGGCAGAGCATACGCGAGCATCTTGATTTGGACGATCATCTTATTACGCTCAAGCTCACCCCAAACCGCAGTGATTGCCTGTCGCTGTATGGCATCGCACGCGAAGTTTCCGCCTTGACCGGGGTACCATTCCAGCACATTCCACAAATCGATTTCAAGTTGGGCAGTAATAGTAACCGCAAAGTTAAAGTGGCAGGCATCCACCGCTTGCCCGCGTTATGCCGGGCGCGTAATTACCGGGGTAAATGCCAAGGCGTTGACGCCGGCATGGATGGTGCAACGTCTGGAGCGTTGCGGCCTGCGCAGTATCAGCGCGCTGGTGGATGTGACCAACTACGTGCTGCTCGAACTGGGGCAGCCGTTGCATGCTTTTGATCTGAACAAACTGAATGGCGATCTCGAAGTTCGCTACGCGCGTGCCGGAGAAAGTCTGAAACTGCTGAATGAGCAGACCGTGAATTTGCAAGAAGACATGCTGGTGATTGCCGACAGCAAGCAGCCTGTCGCCTTGGCAGGCGTAATGGGCGGGGCAGACAGCGCGGTGGACGATGCTACCACCGGGATATTTCTGGAAAGTGCCTTCTTTGCGCCCGGCGTGATTGTCGGCAAATCGCGCCGTTTGGGATTCAGTTCGGACTCTTCCTATCGTTTCGAGCGCGGTGTGGATTTCGCCGCCACGCTAGTGGCTTTGGATCGCGCTACGGAATTGATTCTCGATATTTGCGGCGGACAAGCCGAAGCGATGATGCAGGTGCTGGGCGAGTTGCCCGCAAGAAATCCGGTGAAGTTACGCGTAGCAAGGGTGCAGCGCGTATTGGGTGTGTCGCTCGAAGTGGCAGAGATCGCGCAGATATTAGCGCGTCTGGGCATGGCCGCCCAGTTAAATGGCGACGAATTCAGCGTGACGCCGCCCAGTTACCGCTTCGACATCGCCATCGAAGAGGATCTGATCGAAGAAGTTGCCCGCGTTCATGGTTACGAAAAAATACCAGCACTACCGCCGCAAGCGGTGATGAATATACTGCCGCAAGTGGAAGCGAATCGTACGTTGACGAAACTGCGCCAAATATTGGTGTTGCGCGACTATCAGGAAACCATCAACTATGCTTTTGTGGAAGCCGGGTGGGAGCGTGACCTGTGCGGCAACATTACGCCCGTCGCATTGAAAAACCCCATAGCCAGCCAGATGAGCGTGATGCGCAGCAGTCTGTTGGGAGGGCTGCTCGCCGCCTTGCGCTTCAACCTGGCACGCAAGCAGCCGCGTGTGCGTCTGTTCGAAATCGGCGGTTGCTTCGTTGCCGAGGAGGGGCGCTATGTCCAGCACGAGCGCGTGGCGGGATTGGCTTATGGCACGGCCTTGCCGGAGCAGTGGGGCTCATCTGCCCGCAACGTCGATTTCTATGACCTCAAAGCCGACGTGGAAGCCCTGTTTGCTCCCGCAACTTTGCGTTTTGTTGCCGCAGCACATCCTGCCTCGCATCCGGGACGCTCTGCACAAATTTACTTGGGCGAAAAAAACATTGGCTGGATAGGTGAACTGCACCCGCAGTGGCAGCAACAAAATGATTTGCCGCAACCGGTAATTTGGTTTGAGGTGGATCAGGCTGCGCTGATCCATAGTTCGGTACCCAACGTTACAGAGATTTCTAAATTCCCGCCGGTGCGCCGCGATCTGGCCGTGGTGGTGGATGAAAGTGTTGCGGTACAATCGCTGCTGGATGCCATGCAATCCGAAAATGCGCCCAACGTGGTCGAGCTTGCCCTGTTTGACCTGTATCGCGGCAAGGGTGTCGAGGATGGCAAAAAAAGCCTTGCATTCCGGGTGTTATTGCAAGATACTCAGAAGACATTGACAGATGCAGAAATTGATCCAAAGCGTGGCTCGTTTGATCGCCGTTTTACAAAGACATGGTGCGCAATTGCGCTTTTGAGGAGAGTTAGATGACATTGACTAAAGCAGAACTGGCAGATTTATTATTTGACAAAGTGGGTTTGAATAAACGCGAAGCCAAAGATATGGTGGAAGCGTTTTTTGAGGAGATCGAACCCAACTCGAACGGAATGAAAGCGTCAAATTGTCCGGTTTCGGCAATTTTCAATTGCGCGACAAGCCGCAACGTCCTGGCCGCAATCCAAAAACAGGAGAGGAAATCCCTATTACTGCGCGGCGCGTGGTCACTTTCCATCCCAGCCAGAAACTGAAGAGCATGGTAGAAAAGAACTATCATGGAAAACCACACGCCTAAAAATTCACATTTCATCCCAACTGCTGCGTTGCGGAAAAAATTTCTTGCTTACATATATTACATATGCGGCGCTACGAAATCTTTTCCGCGCCTTGCATTTGGGCGAACTCTGAATTTTTAGAGGCACCTTAAATGGAAAACCACACGCCTAATTCAGAGCTACCGCAAATCCCGGCAAAGCGCTACTTCACTATCGGTGAGGTAAGCGATTTGTGCGGGGTGAAGGCGCATGTGCTGCGCTACTGGGAACAGGAGTTTACCCAGCTTAAACCGGTCAAGCGTCGCGGCAACCGGCGCTATTATCAACACCACGAAGTGTTGCTCATCCGCCGCATCCGCCAATTGTTGTACCAGGAAGGTTTTACAATCAGCGGCGCGCGTAGCCGTCTGGATCAATTTGCACCCCAACAACAGGATAGTGGGCAGGAGCAGTCACTGCCGAAGCCCATCAATCAGTCCGATCTGCGCCGCGAACTCAACGAAATTCTTACCCTGCTGCAAGGCTGAACAACTCCATCGGTAGTTGAAATACCGCGAGGTAGAACATTGTTAAATAATTGTTAAAAGAGTAGGAATGGATATTGTTGTAGCATAATGACGTTCTCGCTATCGTCGGTGCTGACATGTCTGTTGAAACCGAACTCAAGCTACGCATCTCCCCTGAGCATCTGATCAGGCTCAAGCGTCATCCCTTGCTTAAAAATCTGTCAATTGAGCGCGCGACCACACTCAAGCTCTACAACGTTTACTACGATACTGCAAAACTCGAACTGCATCGGCAAAAAATGGCGTTACGTTTGCGACGCATTGGCAAACAATGGTTGCAAACTTTGAAGACCGGCGGAGGAGTTCAGGCGGGACTGCATCAGCGCAACGAGTGGGAGATGCCGGTGTCGGGTGAAGCGCTCAACTTCGAGGCGCTGAAGGCCTGTGGCGGAATAAACCTGACAAATTCCTTGTGCAGAAAGCTTCGGCCAATATTTGTGACGAATTTTTCCCGCACCATTCGCCTGGTCGCTTTCGACGGAGCCGAAATTGAGTGCAGTATGGATAGCGGGGAGGTCAGGGCAGGGGATAACAGTCGTCCGATCTCCGAATTGGAACTTGAGCTTAAATCAGGCGGGCCGACACAGTTATTCAAGCTCGCCTTGGCCTTGTTCGATATTGTTCCGTTAGAAATCGAACACATCAGCAAGGCGGAATATGGCTATCTTCTGGTCTCTCATGCCAAACCCGTAGTCACCAGGATGGCGACGCCCAGTTTGGCGAAAGTTGCTGATGTGCCCTGCGCGCTGCAGGCCATGATCGGGGTGTGCCTGCTCCATTTGCAGGCCAATGTGCCGGGAGCGATACAGAGGTTGGATGAAGAATACTTGCATCAGGTGCGCGTGGCCTTGCGCCGTTTGCGCGTGGTGCTTTCAATGGCTAGGATCTTCCATGCAGATGCTGAACTCAGCTACCTGAACGAACAAGTGACCGAGCTTTGCGTAGAGTTTGGCCGTCTGCGCGAATGGGATGTTTTTGTGACCCAAATCTTGATGCCGCTCCGCTCACACTTGTCGGAACAGGACCGGATTCGCTTATTAAATGCCAGCGAAGAACGTCGCGTCCAACACCATGCCGTTCTGGAAAGCAGGCTGCAATCTCAGGATTACCAGCGTTTTTTGCTCAGGTTCGGTGCATGGATGCACGGAGATTATTGGCGTGTAACCGTTGCGAATGATTTAAGCCTGTTAAATTTTGCTACGCATATTCTTGATAATCGCAACCGGCAACTGGATAAGCGTGCCAAACATCTGGCTACTGCCAACCCGGAGCAGTTACATATTCTTCGTATCGCCTGCAAAAAGCTGCGCTATAGCGCAGAAATATTCGCTACGCTATTTGATCCGGTCAAAGCCAAAAATTACCTGTCCAAGCTGAGCGCCTTGCAAGATACGTTAGGGATGCTGAACGACATTGAGGTATCGCACCGGCTACTGGATGATCTGGATGCCGGGACGCAACACAAATCGACTCTTATGATTCGTGGGTTCATCGAACGCGACTATCAGAGCCAGATTATCAAGTTAAACAAGGAGTGGGAGCTGTTTGCTAGGCAGAGGGCATTCTGGCTGGATTGATGTCGTGGAAAGCAGACAATTAGAATGACAGCCCCTGACGTAAGGTAGAATAGCACCCATGCTACGCCTTACTGAAATCAAGCTCCCGTTAACCCATTCCGAAGACGAACTTAAGGCCGCAATCCTCAAGCGGCTGGGCATCGTTGCCGAACAATTCATCGGCTACACCATCTTTCGGCGCGGTTTCGATGCGCGTAAGCCTTCGGCAATTCTATTTATCTATACGCTGGACGTGGAAGTGAAGAATGAAGCGGCGTTGCTCAATCGCCTGAACAATACTCCGCATATTACCTCAGCACCAGACACCAGCTATCACTTCGTTGCGCAAGCGCCGCAAGGTTTAACGGAGCGACCCATTGTCATAGGTACCGGGCCGTGCGGGATTTTTGCCGGATTGATTCTGGCGCAGATGGGGTTTTGTCCCATTATTCTGGAGCGCGGCAAGGCCGTACGAGAACGCACGAAAGACACTTGGGGGCTATGGCGGCAGGGCAAGCTCGACCCGGAATCGAATGTGCAGTTTGGCGAGGGCGGCGCAGGAACGTTTTCCGACGGCAAGCTGCACAGCCAGATCAAAGATCCGAAATTCTATGGGCGCAAGGTTCTGGCCGAGTTCGTCAAGGCAGGTGCCCCGGAGGAAATTCTTTACGTCAGCAAACCGCACATAGGCACTTTCCGGCTGGTGGGCATGGTGGAGAAAATGCGCCACACCATCGAATCCTTGGGCGGGGAATTTCGATTCCAGAGCCGGGTTGAAGACATTGTTATTGAAAACGGGCAAGTACGCGGCGTGGTGTTGGCGAATGGCGAACATATTGCCAGCCAGCATGTGGTGCTCGCCGTCGGCCACAGTGCGCGCGATACCTTCGAAATGCTGCACCGGCGCGGCGTGTACATGGAGGCCAAGCCGTTCTCCATCGGTTTCCGTATCGAACACCCGCAATCGCTGATCGACCGCGCACGCTTCGGCCCCAACGCGGGCAACCCGCTGCTGGGGGCGGCGGATTACAAGCTGGTACATCACGCCAGCAACGGGCGTTCGGTGTATAGCTTTTGCATGTGCCCCGGCGGAACGGTGGTGGCGGCGACTTCCGAAGCGGGGCGCGTGGTGACCAACGGCATGAGCCAGTATTCGCGCAACGAGCGCAACGCCAACAGCGGCATTGTGGTGGGTATTACGCCCGAGGATTATCCCGCCAATCCTGACGACCCAATGGCGTGCTTGCGGGTGTCGAATTCCAGCGCAAGTGGGAAGCACGCGCATTCGAACTGGGCGGCAAGAACTATTGTGCGCCGGGACAGCGCGTCGGCGATTTCCTTGCCGGGCGTGCTTCCACTTCTTTGGGTGAGGTGCAGCCCTCGTACACTCCAGGCGTGACGCCGACCGATCTTGCCAGCGCCTTGCCGGATTACGCCATCGCCGCGATCCGCGAAGCCCTGCCTGCCTTCGACAAGCAGATTAAAGGATTCGCCATGAGCGATGCTGTGCTCACCGGCGTGGAGACCCGTACTTCTTCCCCGGTTCGCATCAAGCGCCGCGAAAATTTTCAGAGCATGAACACGGTGGGACTGTATCCTGCCGGGGAGGGCGCGGGCTATGCGGGCGGCATCCTGTCTGCGGCGGTGGATGGCATCGAAGTCGCCGAGGCGGTGGCGCTGGACATGGTGCGCCCGTAGGACAGATACTGCCCGCCGTTAAAAATAGGTCGGGCAGAGCCCGACCTACCAATACTTTTAGACTAGCGGTTCAGCGCTAGTTTTGCTACATTCCACACTTACCCTGACACGAGCACGCCATGACTAACGCCGATCCGCTTGAACTGGAAAAATTCAGCCAGCTTGCCCACCGCTGGTGGGATGCCAGCAGCGAGTTTAAACCGCTGCATGAGATTAATCCGTTGCGCCTGGAATATATCAACCGCATCGTGCCGCTTGATGGCAAGTCCGTGCTGGATGTGGGCTGCGGCGGTGGAATTCTGGCGGAGAGCATGGTGGAACTTGGCGCGCAGGTCACCGGCATCGACCTCGGCGACAAGGCGCTGCAAGTCGCTAAGCTGCATCTGCTGGAAAGTGGCAAGCGCGTGGATTACCGCAAAATCGCCGTGGAAGATTTGGCTGTGGAATGCCCCGGCTGCTTTGACGTGGTCACTTGCATGGAGATGCTGGAGCATGTGCCCGACCCTGCCAGCACGGTACGTGCCTGCGCACAATTGGTTAAGCCGGGAGGCCATGTTTTTTTCTCCACGCTGAACCGCAACCCGAAGTCTTATCTGTTCGCAGTGATCGGTGCCGAATATTTTCTGAATCTTTTGCCGCGCGGTACGCACGATTACGCCAAATTTATCAAGCCGTCAGAACTGGCGCAGTTTTGCCGCAACGCCGGTTTGAACGTGAGCGAGATCAGCGGCATGAGCTACAATCCGTTGAACAAGATATATTCGCTGGGCAAAGACACCGACGTAAATTATCTCTTCGCCTGTCATCGTGATTGAAGCCCTTCGACAAGGTCAGGAGGGTGCCCGACCAAAAGCTCTATGGGGCGAACGGAATTATGATTGAAGCAGTCCTGTTCGATCTCGACGGCACCTTTGCCGACACCGCGCCGGACTTGGCCGCCGCACTCAATCATGTACGCAGCCTGCACGATCTGCCGCCTCTGCCGCTGGAGACCATTCGCCCGCAAGCTTCGCACGGCTCCATCGGCCTGCTCGGGCTCGGCTTCGGCATAGGGCCGGACGCGCCGGAATTCAACGCGCTGCGCGAAGCATTTCTGGCGCATTACACCGCGCATATTTGCGACCACACTACCTTGTTTCCCGGCATGGCGCAATTGGTTGATACGCTGGAGCAGCGTGGCTTGCCGTGGGGTATTGTCACCAACAAGCCGCACCGCTTCACCGTGCCGCTGATGCAGGCGCTGGGTTATGCCGAACGCGCCGCCTGCATGATTAGCGGTGATACCTGCGCGCGCGCAAAGCCCCACCCGGAACCGCTGCTCAAGGCCTGCGAGATCATGGGCATCGCACCGGCAAACTGCATTTATCTGGGGGATGACCTGCGCGACATGGAAGCGGGGCAAGCCGCAGGGATGCGCTGCATCATTGCCGGATATGGCTACATTGATGGTGCGGGCCGATCTGGACAGTTGGCGTGCAGATGGCAATGTCGCCACTCCTCTGGCATTGTTAAATCACATTTAGGGGCACCCTTTAACCTTGCACGGGGTGTATCATATTAGCCATTCAGAAACAGCCTGACGAGCATCACGAGTTTTCATTAACCCAGGGTAAGCAATGAGCAATATGCCTGACCAGAATGGAGCGCAGAATCCGATTCCCGAGGGGGATCCGGCGCAAAATTCCATTCAGGAAATTCTCCAGAAGGTCATCCTTGCCCACGAACAATCGCTCTCGCTGTTGCAGCAAACCGAGACGGCATATGGTCGGCTGATTCCGCGCCAGTTGCTGACTCTGCTGGAAAGGGACAGCATCATCGATGTCAAGCTGGGTGACCAGATTGAGCGCAAGCTGACCATCATGTTTTCCGATATCCGCAATTTCACGCCTCTGTCGGAATCCATGACCCCCGGTGAAAATTTCGAATTCATCAACTCCTATCTCAGCCAGATGGAACCGGTCATCGGCAAGCATCACGGCATCATCGACAAATACATGGGCGACACCATCATGGCTCTGTTCACCCAAAGCTCTGACGATGCCGTCATCCGGCTCCATCGCCATGCTGGAAAAATTAGTTTACTACAATGCCGGGCGTGCGCGAGCGGGCTATGTGCCGATACATATCGGAATCGGGCTGAATACGGGCATGGTCATCATCGGCACGGTCGGTGGATACAAACCGCATGGACAGCACCGTGATCGGGGACGCAGTCAACCTTGCCTCGCGTATCGAAGAAGCCACCAAAACCTATCATGCTCCGTTGCTCATCAGCCAGAACACGCTGTATGACCTTGCCGACCCATTAAAATACGACATCCGTTTTCTGGATCGCATCCGGGTCAAGGGAAAGACCCAACCTTTGTCCATATATGAAGTTTTCAATAATGATCCCGCCGACTTGCGGCATGGCAAGCGCGCGACCAAGGCAAAATTTGAAGAAGCCATCGCCTATTATCACCTGCAAAAAATTCCGCAAGCAATGGAGTTGCTGGCGCATTGCATCAAGATTGCCCCCAAGGACATCCCGGCCCATATCTACATGTCCCGTTGCGAAGAGTATCTGGCAACCGGGCAGCATCTCAGCACAGGCGAACTGGATACCCACATGGAATGGCGGAGTGAATTCCAGATCGGCATTGAGGAAATCGACAAATCACACCGGCGTTTGTTCGACAAAATCAACGACTTTATCGCGGCTACCAGCAAAGGCGACCATAGCGGGATTTTTGAGGTACTGACTTTCCTTGCAAGCCACGCGCAAACCTATTTCAAAACCGAAGAAGAATTGATGCGCCGCAATGAATACCCATTCCTCGAAAGCCACCTGCAAGAACACAAACGCTTCATCGAAAACTTCATGGCTCTCACCCAAGAAGCGGAGGCAGGAACCTGCGATCCCCATTACCTGTCATTTCGCGTCCAACTTCTTCTGTTCGACTGGTTCACCGGCCACATCGCCAAGACTGACCGACACATGGGGCGCCACCTGCTTGGCTGCCCTGCGATCCGCTTCCGACATGACATCATCAGCCTGATGCACCATGGGGCATGGAACTTTACAGGTATTTGCCACTCTGAACTCTGCTACAATCTGCCGCGTTATGCAGCAGATAAACCGAACCGGGGGCGACCTGGCTTCGACGTGGGTTGCAAAGCAGAGTAGGGCATACCGAGGACCCGCCACCTCGTAAATCAGCTGGAAAACCAATAGTCGCAAACGACGAAAAGTACGCTTTAGCAGCGTAAGCTGTTAGACCTCACACCCTGCTGTCCGTGGAGGGGCTCAAGACCGCAAGGTTGAGATGAGTGAGGTCATTTACACGGAATCGTGTCATGCAGGGTTACTTTGCAGGGCATTAAATTTAGGTGACTAGTCCTGTAGCAGCCTGTCGGTTGGCGTCTGCCGGATGAAATCAAATAACCAGACTAAGTATGTAGAACTGCCTGTAGAGTGCTTGCGGACGCGGGTTCAATTCCCGCCGCCTCCACCATTACGACTAACAGCCCGGCCTTACCCGCCGGGTTTTTTCGTTTGAGGCGGCAGGAATTGAACCAGTGAGGCTTTTTATTGAAAACGTCAACTGCCGTTGCTAAATTCGAGCGAACTCGACGATCCTCTCGGTTTGAATAGAAGGCACTACCCAAACATCATTGGCCGCCATTTTGGCTGTAATTTCCTGGAACATGTCGAAGCGCTCACCACGCGTTTCAACCGGCCCCTGAACCGGGAATAGCACTTGTTCTGGCAACAAACGTAGCGACCGTAACTTATCTACTTTGCCTAACCATGCCCAGCCATGATCGTAGATTTGCGCGGGGTCTTCATGCGCCAGATACAAAGGTTTAATCGCCTTCACTGCGCGTTCAGCCTCACGATGCACAAAGGGCAGCCTGGCATGGTATGTTGTTACATCGCCTAGCGTCTCGGGCTGATATTGTTTGTTCATCTGCGCATCCACCAACACCTTGCGCACCGTTTTATCCAGCAAATATTCAAGATTGGCCTTGCTCGCAAAATTGCGCTCCACATAATGACCAAACAACTCATCCAATTGTTGCGCGGGATCATCTGCCAGCACCACGCGCACATTGTCAAAACGCATCATCGCTTCGCGCTGGCGCGTAAGTTCGCCAAACAAATGACGTGCAAGCTCCACATCCATGGTGCGACCCGGCTGGTCAGCGAGCTAATTGCGGATGCGTTTCAACTCCTGTTTAAAATCGTTAGCCGCACGGCGATAAATCCCGGAATCCAGCTCCTCAAAAAAAGCCGTGATACGACGGACACGCGCCAACAATTTGAACTCGAAGAAACCCGCATCGGGACACAACATCACGATGCCCACATTGGCAAACTCGCCAGTTTCCATATAAGGGAGGAAACGAACAATAGCGTACTGACATGCAAATTTCTTCATCACGCTACCCTCCAAAAATCGTTATTCATAAATCGACTAAGAAACTCTCGTACCGCATCACGGTTAAACTCGGTGGGAACCCCATTATCCACCGTCCACCACTCGGGTGGAACATTATCGCAAGCCAGATCGAATTCGGCAAACGCAGCCGCCAGACGGTCGCGGTATATCTCCCGTTCAACCAAATCATCAAAGATCGCCAGAAAACTATTATGAAAAACATGTAGCTCCACAAAACGCAATGGATCAAAGTCAGTATCGAATGCCTGGTTGTGGTCAATCACCGCCAACTTGGAGTGCTGCAAATCCCACAACAAATTCGGATTGCCGCCTTTTTCGGTCAGGGTTCGATCTGCGTTATGCACCCACCAGTCAAACAGTGCCACATCCTTGCGAGTCAGCATATCCACTTGGGGCATGTGTGCCATTGAAAATTCCTGTACATGCGGCAATGCCTTGGAGCCAAAGGCCAGCCCGGCACCCAGCTCGTTGGCATCATCCCTGCCGCACCACTTGACCAACTCCTGCGGCACTTCAACGATATCAAAATCTGCCACGGGCAAACCCAAAGCGCGCGCAAAACGTCCACCCACATACTCGGCAATCAAACTCTGCTTGCCTGCACCATGACCTTTGACGAAAACCAACGGGCATTGCGCCGTATGTGTTTCGCTAAAACATTCGGTGCAATGCGCTTTGCTTATTGGCACCCTACATGCATGTCTCATGCAAGTTGAGTTATGAAACATCCGGGTCAGGATTTTTTATCCGTAGCGAAAAATTTTACCGCATCCGCCTCGACTCTGGTGCGCTTGAATGGCGGCAAACTCTGCCAGATGCGCTTGCCGTAGTGTTTTGAAATCAAACGCGGATCGCAGATCATCAGCACGCCGTGGTCGGTTTCGTCGCGGATCAGCCGTCCTGCGCCTTGCTTGAGATTGATCACGGTGCGCGGCAATTGGTATTCCATGAAGGCGTTGCGCCCCTGTTTATTCAGTTGTGCGATGCGCGCCGCCAGCACCGGGTCGTCTGGGTGGGCGAACGGGCAGTTTGTCGATGATGACCAGCGACAGCGCTTCGCCGCGCACGTCCACACCTTCCCAGAACGATTGGCTGCCGAGCAGCACCGCATTGCCGTGTTCGCGGAAGCGGCTCAACAGTTCGTTGCGCGAGCCTTCGCCTTGCAGCATCAGCGGGTAGGTGAACCCCTTGCGGTCGAATTCGGCGGTAAGGATTTCATGCGCGCGCTGCATGGCGCGCAGGCTGGTGAACAGCAGGAACGCGCGCCCTTGGCTGGCCTCGATCAACGGCAGCGCGGCTTGCACCACCGCCTCAGTGTAGCCGGGGCTGTTCGGTTCAGGCATGTTCTGCGGAACATACAGCAGCGCCTGTTGCTGATAATTGAACGGGCTGTCCCAGCAGGCGGTGCGCGCCTCCAGCAAGCCCATTTCGGTCTGGTAGTGCGAAAAATTTTGTTTCACCGCCAGCGTGGCGGAAGTGAAAATCCACGCGCGCGGATGGCCGCTGATCTGCTTGGCGAAAATTTCCGCGATGGACAACGGCGTGGTGTTGAGCTGCACGGAATGGTGGAATACCTCCAGCCAACTTACAAAGCCGTCTTTATCTTTGTCTCCCCACTGTTTGATTTTATGCAGCAACTCCACCCCGCGCTGCCAGCATTTCTCCAGCCCTTCGCTGCGTTGCGCTTGACTTTCCAGCAAGCCGTTGAGGTGGGCGAGCTTGTCGGTGACGGCGCGCAGCGCATCGGCAAATCCTGCGAGATCGTCGGTAGCGTTCGCGGGCATGCGTCCCTCGCCCTGCTTGAACACTAGGCGAAAGTCGCGCGCGGCCTTGTCCAGCGCGTCGGTGGCGGTGGGCAGCACGGCAAAATCGTTCGCCGAAGTCGCCGCTTCCAGCCGCGCATCGCGCGCCAGATCGAGTATTTGTGAAGTCGAAATACTCTCGCCGAAAAACAGGCTGGCGGTCTCCGGCAACTGGTGCGCCTCGTCGAAGATCACCGTATTGACTGCGGGCAGCAGCTCCGCCACGCCTTCGTCGCGCAGCATCACATCGGCGAAGAACAGGTGATGGTTGACCACTACGATGTCGGCCTCCATCGCCTCCTTGCGCGCCTTGAGCACGAAGCATTCCTTGTGCTGCGGGCACTCTTGTCCCAGACAATTCTCGCGCGTGGAAGTTACTTGCATCCAGATCGGTGCGTTTTCCGGCACGTCACTCAAACCGCTCTTGTCGCCGGATTGCGTCACCTTGGTATATTGCGCAATCTTCGCCAGATGGCGCACATCTTCGCGCGTGGCAAAGCGCCCGTCGGCCTGCGTGAGTTCCAGATGATGGTGGCACACATAGTTTGCGCGTCCCTTCAGCAGTGCGATAGTCACCGGCGACTTGAGCGCATCGCGCACCATAGGCAAATCTTTTTGGAACAACTGGTCTTGCAGATTCTTGGTGCCGGTGGAAATGATCACCTTGCCGCCCGCCAGCAGTGCAGGCACCAGATAGGCGAACGTCTTGCCGGTGCCGGTTCCAGCCTCGGCCACGAGAATCGCGTTGTCGCGTATTGCATCCGCGACCGCCAAAGCCATTTCGCGCTGCTGCGCACGCGGACGAAACGACGCGACTTCGGTAGCTAGAGGACTTTGTTCAGAGAAAAAACGTTCGACTTCGTTAGACACAATAGGGCAGGGGAAATTTACAGCCGATATGGTATATGAAAGTGGCTTGCCCTGCGATTTTGTTGTGCTGATGTCCGATAATCCGGGTTTAAACCATATAAGGCTGATTATGCCGGTTGGGTGTTCAAGCAGACTCCAACCGTATCGTCCAAAAATCGTCGGATAGGTCGGGGTCGGTGAGGTAAGAGTAGGGCATGGTGAAATAGCCTTTGATTCCCCACCAATCTCCCCATGAATTGCGTACGATGAAACGTTGGGTGCTGTCGTCATAGCCGACGGCTACCACCGCATGCCCACCCAGTAATCTTTCCTTGGAGCCGGGCATGTTGATCTCGCCGGTTTTTGCTGCGGCATCGCTTTCGAATTCGGTGTAAACCGAAAAGCCGAATACGAACGGGTAACCGGAGGCGAGGCAGCCTTTCATCTGGTTGAGGATTTGCGGCACGCGCTGATATTGCACCGCCTTGTATTTGATCGCGTCCTGATAGCATGCCTGACCGGGCTTGCTGGTGAATTTTGCAATGTCATAGGGCCATTCGGTTTCCGGGCAATCGCCTTGGTTGGCGATGCTCTTGATACCGTCGCGGATTTGCGCACCGGCATCCGAATCGACGGAATTTTCCATGACGCGCTCGTTATAATAAATAAACAGGCGCGAGGGGATAAAATCAGGTTTCAGTTTTTGTTTGTGCCGCTCGAACTGCATGGCACCGCCGATGGCGTTGGCCGTGCAACTGCCGAGTTCGCCTTGCGCGTAAACCGGCGAACAGTGCGGGCGCAGATCAACTTTGGCAGGAAGTTTTGCGATATGTTCCAGCGGAGCGGCATATAGAAAATCGCGGTGATCCGGCACGTCAGGTAGCCAGCCGTAACAGTGTTTGTTTTTGGATATTCTGGTCATGATAGTTCCCCTTGGTTGTTGGCGAATTCTGGTGTTAATTCGGATTGCCACACCGGTGTTGGCTGAGTTCCAAATGAATTCGGGAATCTACAGGATTGAATATTCGGATATCTGTACGTTGCCGCACATGGGGATAATCTGAACTTATGCTTTATTTAACATTAGCCCCAAACCCCTCCCAACCTCCCCTTGACAGGGGAGGAGCCGCTATCCGGTTCTCCCCATGACAAGGGGGAGTTAGAGGGGGTTTGGTTTAATATACGAAAGCAAAGAGGATGCTAAATTACTCTCAATGACTTGCTGGAAAAGTGACGCGTATCAACGCCCCTCCCAAGTTCTTACCTTTTTCAATCGTGATGAATGCGTTATGGTTATGGACGATTTCGCGCACGATGGACAAGCCAAGCCCGCATCCGTCAACGCCAGTGGTGTCGAGCCGGTAAAAACGTTCGAATATCCGTTGATGTTCTTCTATAGGGATTCCCGGGCCACTGTCTTCGATCTCCCAACTGGTGCCGCCGCAACGCACGGTCACGACGCCGCCACAAGGCGTATAGAGTAGGGCATTGTCAATCAGGTTATTGGCCAGCTCTTCCAGCCAAATTGGATTTCCCATTACCTGGGTTGGCGTCAGCTCAAAGCCGAGATCAATGTTGCGTGCCAGTGCCAAGGGCATCCAGCGTTCTGCTGCATTCCTCGTCAGCTCGGCGAGGTCGACAAGGTTCAACGGGGGTATTTGTTGGGGCTCAAGACGGCTCAAGGTTAAAAGCTGGTGCGCCAGGTGAGTAATCCTGCGCGTTGCCGCGACAATTCTTTTAAGGGAGTCACTCGGGTCGGGAGAACGCAGCGCCATCTCGGCCTCGGCCTGGAGTGCCGCGATAGGCGTGCGCAACTGGTGCGATGCGTCTGCAATAAAGCGCCGGTTGGCATCCAGAGATTTTGACAGGCGGGCCAGTAATTCATTGACCTCGGTAAATATCGGATAAATCTCTTCCGGTATATCTTTCAGGGGTAACTGGCTCAGGTCGGTATGCGTTCGCTGCACCAGTTCCTCGCGTAGCGGCTGGATGGACATCAGTCCATGGCGGACAATTCTGCGTATCATGAACAGGGCGGCAATAATCAACAAGCTCTCGGGTATCAGCATGGCCAATATAATTTCGCTCACCAGCCAATCGCGCTTCAATTTTGTTTCGGCGGAGAGAACAGTGAACGATATGCCGTTATGTTCGCTTAACAAGGCAGCAACCCGCACCGCATTACCGTTGATCTTGCCATCGTAATACAGCTTGCCTTCTTCGAATGGCTTGCTGGGGCGCGGTAGCTCGATATTGCCTGCTACCGTTTTCCCCTCCGCATCGAGAACTTCGTAAAATAACTTGTCATAACCATCGACCAGCAAAACCTTCTCGGCAATTGCGGGAAGCTGAAGGTGCAAGCGATGGTCTATGATTTCGACTTGGTCGGCGAGAGCCAGCGACACGTCCATGAGCGATCTGTCGTAAGCTACCGTGGCCGCACTGTGCGCGACGAAATACACCACGCCGCTGCCGATGACCAGAATTGCCGCCATCAGCGGCAGCAATTGCCGGAGCAGTTGCCGTGCAAGGCTAGGCGGTTTGATCTTCATCGGTTCCCAAACTGTAACCGAGGCCGCGCACTGTTCTGATCATGACCCCCGATTCCTCTAGTTTTGCGCGTAGCCTGGAAATGAGCTTTTCCACCGCATTGACGGAATTGATATCGTCCTGCCAGCCATAAAGCGCTTGCAGCAATTGTTCTTTAGTGACAATGCGGCGAGCGCGGATTGCAAGGTATTCCAATGCGGCCAATTCTCTGGAGTTGAGTTCGAGAGGTTTGTCGTTAACCAAAGCGCGGTGCCCGGCAGTATCGATACGCAAATTAGCGATGCTTATTTCCGGGTCGGCAATGCCGTGGCTGCGGCGGATGAGGGAGCGGATACGGGCTTCCAGTTCGTTCAGCGCAATGGGTTTGACCACGTAGTCGTCCGCCCCCAGATCGAGCAGGCGCACCCGTTCATCCACTTCCTCGCGCGCCGACAATACCAGTACGGGGGTGAGCTTGCCGGAGGCGCGCAGGCGGCGCAGCACATTCGCGCCATCGGTATCCGGCAGGCCCAAATCCAGCAGCACCACATCGTAATCTTGGCCCAGCAGCCAGCTATCGGCTTCGCTGCCCGTTTTGGCCGAATCGATTACATAGCCTTCCTGCTGGAGCGCGCGACAAATCACGTCGGCTAAAGGATGGTTGTCTTCAACTAACAGCAGGCGCATTTATTTGCCTCGTTATTCCGTCTCCTAATTTTTGCAGGCATGGGCGATATATCGTAAATAGTAAATAACTGGGTTCAACGTAAACTTAAATTACAAATTACGTCCCCGAACACGGGGTACTTTCCCGGAGCACCGGGTCAGATCAAGAATAGATGCATTCATCCTGCACCCCTCGAAACTCGTGGTACAGGCTCAATTACGTTAGCCCTTGCGCCCAAGTCGATGGCTCGGACTTTCGCCGCTACTCCGTGCCAAACTAATTTCCAATGCTGTTTCGAGACGGATCATGCGCTCTGTTAAGCTCTCGATTTTCTGCTGTTGGGTGATGATCGTTGTGGCCATTCGTTCAATCTTGTCGTTCATTTTGATGACAGTGGTGATCGCGTCCCACATCTTGTCAGTCACGCCCATCATGCAGCTTTCTGTTCCAGCTTGGCAATACGTTTATTCGAGGCGTCGACGAACGCCAATGCTTTGTCGATAGCGTCGTTTGCCTGCAAGGTGGTTTTGTTCATCTGGTCGATCATGCCTTCAAGCACCTTGTCATCCTCGGATGGGCGATACGACGATGCGGCTCGGCGCAAAAGTTCACCCATTGAAATTCCGGCATTTTTTGCCATTACAGCAATTTGACTCTTTTCTTTAGCGGTAACCAGTACCGGAATTCGTTCTGTTGCGGTTGCCATAACATTTACTCCTAAATATGAACATGGGCAGCACATGCACAGAATAGAACATATCTGGCCGTCAATCAAGTTTTTGGAAAGGGCCGAATTATCTCAGTGATTTAAGTTTACTCTGAACCGAATAGCACTTACTTAAGCACAAAAACACACAAAACGGCAGGGATTAACCCGAATTGTCCAATATAGCTAAACTGCTCCTTCCTCCTGCAAGGGGGAAGGCTGGGATGGGGGTTGGCTCGGCGGGAAATTTGCGCTCCCCCTCCCTAACCCTCCCCCGTAAGCGAGGGAGGGAATATTGTGCTTAAGTAAGTGCCATTTTGCTCTGAACCCAGATAGACCAAACAGCAGCCACATGTTGTGGTCAGGAAATGGTCAGCAAGAGTTTTTATAATACCAAACTTACGTGGCGATCGCGGTTGAAACCGCTCCCACAAAGGCTAGTGCGTGGTGCAAGTCATATATTTGTAATTTAACTTGGTTATACTTGGGGCGCTTTAGTCCGTCCTAAATAATTTTATGCCTTTCGTTCTAAAAAGTTCTGATTTCCTCTTCAGATGCCCTTCGCTCACGCTGCTAATTTTAGCAATGCTGACCGGTTGTGCTGTCGGCCCCGATTTCAAGCGACCATCTGCGCCTGCCGCTAACGGTTATGCGCCTGCCGACCATATCGCGGATGCCACCGCATCCGCGCCCGTGCTGACCGGGGAGTCGCAACGATTTAACCCGACAGCCGATATTCCGTTTGACTGGTGGACGATGTTTAAGTCGCCGCAAATCAACTCGCTGATACAGCGCGCGTTCAAGGCCAATCCCAGCATAGAATCGGCTCAGTCAGCGCTGCGTCAGGCGCAGGAAAATGTGGTGTCCCAACAAGGATTCTTCTATCCGACAGTGGAGGCGAGCTATACGCCGTCGCGGACTAAACTGGCCGGCAACATGAGTAGCAGCGCGGCTCCCGGCTTGCAGGGCAATGGCAATGTACTTGCCTCTACCCCTCCGAGTCCGGTTTATTACAACTTCCATGTCGCACAGTTATCGGTGGGCTATGTTCCCGATGTGTTTGGCATGAACCGCAGGCAAGTGGAGTCGGCCAAAGCGCAAGCGGACGAACAAAAGCTGCAACTGGAGGCAACCTACATCACCCTCGCCTCCAATGTGGTCGCAGCCGCATTGCAGGAGGCGTCCACCCGCGCGCAGCTCGCCGCGACAGAAAGAATCGTCGCCATCAACCGCGAGACTCTGCTTATTCTGCGCAAACAGTTTAGTCTTGGCTACGTGTCCGGGCTGGAAGTTGCAGCTCAGGAAGCCGCATTGGCCCAGAACGAACAAACGCTTGCGCCGTTACAAAAACAACTGGAACAAACGCGTGATTTGATCCGGGTATTGGCGGGTAATTTGCCCAATGAAGAGGTCGAAGAAAAATTCGAATTGACCTCATTGCATTTGCCGCAGGAGCTTCCGCTTAGTTTGCCGTCTAAAATCGTGGAGCAACGCCCCGATGTGCGTGCCGCAGAAGAGCAACTGCATTATGCCAGCGCTCAGGCGGGGGTGGCCGTTGCCAACCGCTTGCCGCAATTTGCGCTTACCGCCGCCATCGGCGGCATGGCGGACACGCCAAGCTGGATGTTCAAATCCGGCGGCGGTTTTTTCAATTTGGCCGCCAGCGTGAGCCAGAGTATTTTTGATGGCGGGACATTGCGCGCCAAATCGCGTGCGGCAGAGCAGGCGTTGATCCAGGCGGGGGCGCAGTACCGCAGCACAGTGATGACTGCGCTGCAAAATGTCGCCGATACGCTGTACACTATCCAGTCGGACGCCAATGCCCTCAAAGCGGCGGCGGCCGCCGAGCAAGCCGCGCAGACCACGCTCGATCTGACGCGCAAGCAATATCAACTGGGCTATATCAATTACCAGACCCAGCTTGCTGCGGAGCAAAATTATTTGCAGGCCGCCATCAACCTAGCGCAGGCACAAACCAATCGCCTCGGTGATACGGCTGCGCTTTATCAGGCTCTGGGGGGAGGATGGTGGAATCGCCACGATGTAGCGGCAACACAAAAATCTGAATTATCAGCCACCCAGACCATTACCTCGGCACAAGGAGAACCTGCCCGATGATCAACAAGGGAAGTCATGCTATTTGGTTGTTAATCGTATTGCTATTGGCAGCAGGAGGAGGGTATTGGGGCGGGCAAAAATTTCATGCTCCAGAACCGGCAGAAAAAACGCTTGAAAAGCCTGTACCCCATACAGTTTCCGATACCCTGCATTTTCCCGCTGACGCGCCGCAGTTGGCATTTGTGAAGGTCAAACCGGCAGGCGCTTTTCCTGAACCGTTGATAGATGGACTGAATGCGCGCATTGCCTATGACGATAACTATACGGCACGGGTTTTCTCATCAATTTCCGGGCGGGTCACCAAGATTGTTGCCGAGGCGGGGCAACAGGTCAAGGCAGGCGATCCTTTGCTGTGGATTGATTCGCCGGACTATGCCCAAGGCGCTTCAGACAGCTTGAAAGCGGACGCCGATCTGGCGAGCAAGAAGGCCGGCTATGAGCGTGCCAAGCAGCTTTATGATGCAAAAGGCATCGCGCTCAAGGATTTCGAATCCGCTGAGGCGGATTGGCGTCAGGCCGAAGCCGAGGCACAACGCGCCAAAGCGCGCATGAAAAACCTGAGCAGCAACTCTGTCGCAAGCGCGGACGGTAAATTTATTTTGCGTGCGCCTATCGCCGGTGTCGTCAGCGAACGCCAGGTTAATGTTGGAACCGAAGTGCAACCGGGCGCGGCCAATTCCTTGTTCGTCATTACTAATCTCAATCATGTGTGGGTGATGGTAGATTTGCCGGAACAGCAAATCGATAAAATTAAAGTAGGACAGCCCATTTCTGTTGAAGTGGACGCCTATCCCAATGAGGTTTTTCTGGCCAGGGTATCGGTGATCAGCGAAACGCTGGATCCGGTCATGCGCCGCTTTCAGGTTCGTTGCGATGTGGAAGACACCCAGCACAAGCTCAGGCCGGAAATGTACGCGCGCATCAGTCCCATTGTGGATGAAAATATAAAAGTCCCGAGAGTACCGAATACGGCGTTGTTCACGGAGGGGCTCTACAGCTATATTTTTGTCGAGCAATCGCCCGGGGTATTGCAACGCCGCCGCGTCACACTCGGCTTGCAGGATGCCGATTTTTCTTACATCAAGGAAGGGTTGCGCGCCGGTGAGCGTGTCGTGACCAGCCGGAGCCATATTGTTGAATTCGGAATTGAGCGGTAGCGACTGATGCTGGTAAAACTCATTACTTTCGCCCTGCAACAGCGAGTGTTCGTGCTGGCAGGCGCACTCTTGATACTGATCGCCGGTTGGAATGCCATAGAAGATTTGCCGGTCGAGGCATTCCCTGATGTGCAGGACGTACAGGTGCAGATCGATACGCTGGTTCCCGGGCAGGCACCCGAAGAGGTGGAGCGCACCGTCACCCTGCCGATAGAACGCGAGATGAGCGGAATCCCGCACATGACCCAGTTGCGTTCGGTTTCCCTTACCGGGCTGTCCGAAGTCATACTTACCTTTGCCGACAACACGAACGACTATTTTGCGCGCCAGCAGGTGATGGAAAACTTGCAGAACGTCAATTTCCCGCCGGGCATACAACCCAGCCTCGCACCGCTCACCAATGCGGTCGGCGAAATATATCGTTATGTGCTGGATACCCCGCCCGGCATGCCGCTCAACGAAGTGCGCGCGTTGCAGGATTGGGTGATACGTCCCGCATTGCGTCAGGTGCCCGGTATCGCTGATGTGGTGAGCTATGGCGGCACAATCAAGGAATATCAGGTGCGCGTCGATCCCTCGCTGTTGCGCAAATTCAATGTGACCATGAGCCAGGTTTCGCAGGCGCTGGGTGCCAACAGCAGCAACGGTGGCGGCGGCATTCTCAAGCGCGGCGACGAAGCGCTGGTTTTGCGCAGCGTCGGAATATTCCAGAGCGTTAAAGATATCGCGCGCGTGGTGGTGACGGCCCAGAACGGCAAGACCGTGCTGGTGGGAGACATCGGCGAAGTCGCCATCGGCGACCGTCCCCGCTCGGGCATCGTGGGATTCAACGAACGCGACAATGTGGTTCAAGGCATTGTGGACATGATCAAAGGGCAGAACGCCACCAAGGTCGTGGAGGAATTGAAGGAAAAAATACAAGAGATCGGCACCAGGCTCCCGCCGGGGGTCAAAATGGTTCCCTACTATGACCGAACCGATCTGGTGCGCCATACCGTCCATACGGTTTCCGAAAACCTGCTCGTCGGCGCATTGCTGGTGATATCCATTCTGGTTATCTTTTTGCGCAACTGGTATGCGGCATTGTCGGTCGCAGTCATCATTCCGCTGGCGCTGTTGTTCGCGTTCATCATGATGGATGCGCGCGGGGTGTCGGCCAACCTGATTTCCTTGGGCACGGTGGACTTCGGTATCATCATCGACAGTGCCGTGGTGCTGGTTGAGGCGCTGATGGTCAAGCTTGCCTTGGCCAAAGCGGATGGAATTGAGGAGCACCAGACCTTCGGTTGGCGCATTCGCCTTATCAAGAAAACCAGCATCGGGCTGGGGCGTCCGATCTTGTTCTCCAAGGCTATTATCATCTCTGGCCTTCTTGCCTATCTTTACTTTCCAGCGCGTGGAAGGCAAGATATTTTCGCCGATGGCGTTTACCCTGAGTTTCGCCCTGCTCGGTGCGATCCTGCTGACGTTGACTTTGGTGCCTGCATTGTTGAGCTACGCGGCCAAGAACAAGGATCTTGCGGAAAAGCACAGCGGCTGGATGCATAAATTGCAAGAACATTACCATAATCTGCTGCTGTGGGCGGAGACGCGGCGCAAGCGCATTGTGGCGGCTTCTGTCGGCTTGCTGGCGTTGGCACTTATCGGGGCACCCTATCTGGGCAGCGAATTCCTGCCCATGCTGGACGAGGGCAACATCTGGCTGACCATCACCTTGCCGCCCGCCACCGTGCTGGACAAGACCAAGGAAATCGAGGGCCAGGTTCGCGCCATTCTCAGGTCATACCCCGAAGTGAACAATGTCGTCACCCAGGTGGGGCGTCCCGATGACGGCACCGACCCGAAGGGGCCGAACAACATGGAAATCATGGCCGACCTCAAGCCGCGCGACACGTGGCGCTTTGCCGACAAAGAGGCTTTGATTGCCGATATGACCCGCAAAATCCATGCGATTCCCGGCGTGCCGACCAACTTCTCGCAGGTGATAGAGGATAATGTGGAAGAAGCCTTGTCCGGGGTAAAGGGGGCGATTGCCATCAAGATATTCGGCCCGGATCTGGAAATCCTGGAAGACAAGTCGGCACAAGTCGCCAGCGTGATTGGCGGCATTCGCGGGGCGGCGGACGTTGAGGCAATCAAAGTCGGCGGACAGACCGAACTGAACATCACCCTTAATCGCAGCCGCATGGCGCGTTATGGGCTTAATATCAACGACGTGAACACGACTATCCAGACCGCAATGGGAGGTGCCGCCGTAAACTCGTTCTACGAGGGGGACCGGCTGTTCGATGTCACGTTGCGCATAGCCGAACCTTACCGCGATGCGGTGGATGATGTCGGCAACCTGTCCATTCCTTTGCCGAACGGCGGGATATTGCCGCTCAGTGCGATTGCAAAAATCGAGGTGCGTCAGGGCGCGGCGCGGGTCGGACGCGAAGGGGGAGGGCGCATGGTGGCCGTGAAAGCCAACCTGCTCGGGCGCGATCAGGGCAGCTTTGTTGTCGAGGCCATGGAGAAAGTCAAGGAGCAGGTGCAATTGCCGCCGGGCTATACCATGACCTGGGGCGGGCAATTCGAGAACCAGCAACGCGCCAACAAGCGTCTCAAGATCATCTTGCCGCTTTCAGCGCTGATGATTTTTGTGCTGCTGTTCTGGGCGTTCCGCTCCATGCGCAAGGCGCTGCTGGTTCTGCTGATGGTGCCGTTCACCCTGATAGGCGGCATTGCCGCTCTTGGTTTCGCCGGGCTGCACCTGTCGGTATCCGCCGCTGTGGGGTTTATCGCCGTGGCCGGCATATCGGTGCAAAACGGCGTCATCATGGTGGAGCAGTTCATGGAGATCATGCGCCAGGGCGTAAGCTTGCGCGATAGCGTGATGCAAGGCGCGGTGGCGCGTCTGCGCCCGATCCTGATGACCGCGATGATGGCGGGGATCGGTCTGTTGCCTGCGGCGTTGTCGCACGGAATCGGCTCAGAAACGCAACGCCCGTTTGCCGTGGTGATCGTGGGCGGGATTATATCCGCCACCTTGTTTACGCTGTTGTTGTTGCCGCTGCTGTTCCCGATATTCTCCGATGAGGCTAACATCAAGGGTAACCAGCCCTTGGTACAATAATGCTAAAGTATTCGCGACTCTTTCCGAATGGTTGGGAGGCGGTGAACTACAACGGCGTTAACGTGAGGTATCAGGATCAGTGGGGGCGCTGTCGGCAACAGCGAATCTGATCGCGGGTGATGAGTCCAATAACAACAGCCGATACTATCAATATGACAGCCAGACCGATCAAACAAGCTTTTGACAATGACCTCATCACCGATGGACAACACGCCACGCCTGATGACGGAGTTGGTCACTAGATCCAAGGTACGATTCGTGGCGATGTCCCGGACTGGCAACCATGGCTAGTGTTTTTTCTGCGATCACTCGCCGAACAGGTCAGACGGCTTGAAAAGAAGGTGGAGCGCGAAAAACTTGTGCTGGCCACTTTGCCGGAACTCTTGCTGCAAATCGTCGAATTTGCCCGCGAGCATGGCCGCGTCACCATCGGCGAGGCTGTCAAACTGACCGGTGCGAGCCGTAATACGCTCAAGCAGCATTTTCGCGTGCTGGTTGAGCGCGGGCATCTGAACCAGCGGGGTAGCGGGCGTGGGGTTTGGTACGAGTTGCGTTGAATTAGATTCACAAAAAAAGAATCACTCAGAAGGTTTGCCAGCATTTATCCCCTTGCTTATTCTGCCTTGATGACCAATCGCACCTCAACTCGACGATTGATTCTGCGCCCCTCTATAGTCTTATTGTTGGAGATCGGCTTCGTATCCCCATAACCGATGGTGTTTACGCGGTCCGCAGCCACACCATGTTTCACAAGATACGCCTTCACTGCTAGAGCACGGCTCGCAGAAAGTTTTTTGTTGATCTCCCTATCACCGCTATTGTCAGCATGACCGCTCACTTCAAATTTGACTTCCGGATACTGTTTGGCGGTATCCACCAATTCATTCAATTTGGTATCCGCCGAATTTAAAAGACTGGATGAACTGCTGGCGAAATTCGCGCCCTCGATGATAACCAGCTTGTCAGTCAAAGCAGGTTTCGTGCTTGCCTTGGCTTGCGGTGCAGGAGGTTCAATTGCCGGAGCAGGCATCGCCGCTGGAACAGGCAAAGCAGCAGGAACAGGTATGGCAGCAGCAGGTGCAAGGACAGGCATAGCAGGCTCGGTCTTAGGCGATTCCGTCACTGCTAATGGAGCGGGTAGCGATGCGTGAGCCGAATTCAACCCGCCCAAATAGTACCTGAAGCCAATTGTGATGTTGTTGTTACTCAAAGCGGAGCCGTTGTTCGTGGCAGACTTCCCGGTCGACCATTCAGTATTCACACTCCAGTTCGGCGTAAATTTATATTCCAAGCCCAAACCGCCAAGTAGGCCGAAGCGACTAATTGAAGAGGCATCGTAACCGCCTTTGGTTTTTGCATAACCCAAATTGATATATGGCAGCCAGTTATTCATCGACACGCCCAGCTTCAGCCCAAGGCCGATAACAGAGCTGCTGTAGCTTTCTGGTTGTGCCACATGATCTGCCTTGTGGTTGTTATTTGCAAAAAAATCAGCCCCCAGCAGGAAGCTATCCATGTCCCAGTTGTAGCCTTCGTCAACGCCCCATGTCGTCGTATCTTTCAATCCTGTTGCGAGTGATCCGCCAGAAATACCCGAACTATTATTTCCGACCTTGCCGCCGATAAAAATACCGTCAAATTCCCCTGCTTGGCAATTGCCCATGGCAGACAAAACTACCAGCATAGCGAGGGGTAGCGTTCTTGTTTTCATAACTATCCTTA
Source organism: uncultured beta proteobacterium (assembly GCA_963714805.1). Classification (GTDB taxonomy): domain Bacteria; phylum Pseudomonadota; class Gammaproteobacteria; order Burkholderiales; family Gallionellaceae; genus CAIQPV01. The sequence goes on from CAVQPO010000004.1 coordinate 315,008, forward strand.
CAGAAAAGTGTTATTTAAATCATTAAATATACGAATTTACCATAGGCAAATTGTTCGCTGGCCTTTGGCGCAACAAGCATGGGCTTACTTGCGCATCGCTTTTTCGGCGGGCGTCATTGCCGCGATATAAGCAGGGCGCGAGAATATTCGCTCGGCATACTTTATCAGCGGCGCAGCTTCATTTGCAAGTTTTATCCCATAACGGTCCAAGCGCCACAGTAACGGCGCAATAGCCACGTCCAGCATGGAAAACTCGTCATCCAGCATGTATTTCTGTTTGCTGAGCAGCGCCGAGATTTGCGTCAGGTTATCTCGTATCGCGTTGCGCGCTTTGTCCGCAACCTTGGGCTGACCGTGTTCGATGGCATCTATATGGCAGAACAGCTCCTTCTCGAATCGGTGCAGCCACAGGCGGGTGCGGGCGCGCATCGCCGGGTCGTGCGACATTAACTGAGGAAGAGGGAAGCGCTCGTCGATGTATTCGTTGATAATGTTGGCCTCAGACAGCACCAGATCGCGTTCCACCAGCACCGGCACCCTGCTGTACGGATTGATTATCGCGAGGTCTTCCGGGTTGTTGAACATATCCACATCAATTATTTTGAAATCCATGCCTTTTTCAAATAGCACGAAACGGCAACGTTGGCTAAAAGGATCGGTCGTTCCGGAATATAGCGTCATCATAGCGCGGCTTATCCTTGTATCAGGTGGTTGCAAAGCATCTTCAAACAGTTCGATTTTCTTATCTCGCCATTGGGTACATCATGGATTTCGAGTTGATATATAGTTACTTTAAGCATGTTTGTTTCTCCGGACTGGTTTATGTGGCAATATGAAAGCGATCTAGCATACTACAGTAATACCGTGATGTTAGGCAGTTATCAAAACGTAACTCAATCGGCCCATTAAATCGACAGGATTTTTGTTTTTTCAGGGGCAAAGTTCTCAGCTTTTTAGCACATCTGAAATTGGCGCATAAGCAATAAACAGTGAAAAAAACTAATCAATCAATATGTTCTTTGCTTGCAGGGGCGATGGTGTGGGGGCTGATGTGGTACCCGTACCGTGTGCTTCAGGGCGGGGGTGTTTCCGGTGAGCTGGCTACTTTGCTGACCTATGCTATCGCATTGTTATTCGGCTTGCTGGCAACGGGCTCGGTATGGCGTGAACTGCGTACAGCAGGCTGGTGGGGAATCGCTCTGATGCTGAGCTCGGGCTGGACCAATTTCGGTTACGTGCTGGCCATTCTGGATGGCGAGGTAATGCGCGTGTTGTTGCTGTTTTACCTCGCGCCCTTATGGACGGTGCTCTTCGCACGTTGGATGCTTAATGAGAAATTAAACCGTTACGGTTATGCCATCATCGCTTTATCGTTGGGCGGAGCGTTCGTCATGTTGTGGAATCCGCATTATGGATGGCCGCTGCCGCAAAATCGGGCCGAATGGATCGGCCTTTCGGCGGGAATGGGTTTTGCAATGTTGAATGTGTTGGTGCGCCGCACGCAACATTTGAGCGTGAATTTCAAAGCCGCCAGCGTCTGGTTAGGCACCGTGCTGCTTACGGGGCTGTCGCTGCTTTATCAGGGCCATCTTGTATCGCAAGTGCAAAGTGTCACCTTGAATGCATGGTGGCTGTTGGCGCTGATCGGACTGGTATTATGTGCCACCAGTATTATCGTTCAATATGGCCTGACAAATTTGCCTGCCAATCAGGCTATCGTGCTATTCCTTTCAGAGCTGGTATTTGCTGCCGTGTCGTCGTATTTTCTGGCGGGCGAAGAAATGGGGCTGCGCGAAATCTTTGGCGCAGTACTGATAGTGTCGGCCAGCTTGCTTTCTGGCAAAATACATCCTGAGCCAGAACCATTGAATATTCTTAATGAGATCAAATTATGAAAAATCAACTCACCATCGGCACTCCGCTTAGTCCCTCTGCCACCAAAGTCATGCTGCTGGGCAGCGGTGAACTCGGCAAGGAAGTCATCATCGCATTACAACGCCTGGGCGTGGAAACCATAGCGGTGGATCGCTATCCGGATGCGCCGGGGCATCAGGTGGCGCATCGCTCGCATGTCATCAACATGGCGGACGGAGCAGCATTGCGCGCACTCATCGAGCAGGAGCGTCCGCATCTTATTGTGCCGGAAATCGAAGCCATCGCCACGGCCATGCTGGTGGAAATCGAACGCGAGGGTTTGGCAAGAGTGATTCCCACCGCGCGCGCCGCACAACTCACCATGAACCGGGAAGGCATCCGGCGGCTGGCGGCGGAAACGCTAGCCCTGCCGACTTCCCCGTATAAGTTTGCCGACAGTCTTGAAGAATTACGTGCCGCGACTGAGGTTGTCGGTTTTCCTTGCATCGTCAAACCGGTGATGTCTTCCTCCGGCAAGGGGCAATCGAAAGTGGATAGTCCGACGGAAGTCGGGGCGGCTTGGGACTACGCCGCTGCGGGTTCCCGCGTAAATCAGGGCAGGGTGATTGTCGAAGGCTTCATCAAGTTTGATTATGAAATCACCCAGCTCACCGTGCGTGCGGTCGGCAGCAACGGCGAAATCGAAACTCACTTCTGCGCTCCCATCGGTCATGTTCAAGTGCATGGCGACTATGTGGAAAGCTGGCAGCCGCAAGCCATGCCGGATGCGGCGTTACAACGCGCTCGCGACATCGCCAAAAAAGTCACCGATGACCTTGGCGGTTTGGGCATTTTCGGCGTGGAATTATTTGTGAAAGGCGACGAAGTGTGGTTCAGCGAAGTCAGCCCGCGTCCGCACGATACCGGCATGGTTACCATGTGCAGCCAACGCCTCAACGAATTCGAATTGCATGCCCGCGCCATTCTCGGCCTGCCTGTGGATACGGGACTACGTGAGCCGGGGGCTTCCGCCGTGATCTACGGTCAACTGGAGGAAAAAGGCATTGCCTTTACCGGCGTGGAACAAGCCCTGCGCGTACCGCAATCGGATATTCGCCTGTTCGGCAAACCTGAATCTTTTACCCGCCGCCGTATGGGCGTGGCGCTGGCGAATGGTAAGGATACCGATGAGGCGCGGGAGCGTGCCAAGCTGGCTGCGAGTCAAGTGCAACCAGTCAAAGCGTAGACGGTATCGTTGCAGTATGCGCTAGATGCGCGCACAACATTACACCGCCATCCGGTTGGATGAGGTAGTGAATCTTGTCACGTCAATAATAATTACTGTGATTACTTTTCCAGCTTCGCCGCCCAATCCGCCAAGTGTCGCTTCTCGCGCGGATTGTCTGCTTGGTTGCGGGAGGGGGAAAAAAACACGCCCGGCGCATGCAGCAGTTTGCTGAACGGGAAAATCAGCAGCAATGTGGCAACCAGCAACAGATGAATATAGAGCATCTCGTCGCCAGGCAGTGGCTGCAAGTCTAAGCGCATCATGCCGAGGATGAAGCTTTTTACCCCGACGATGTCGGTATGAGAAAAGAATTTCATGAACAGTCCGGATGCGGCAATGCAGAGCAACAATGCCAGCATCAAGTGATCCGATGGCGTAGAAATGTAACGGATACGTTCGACAAAAATGCGCCGCGCCAGCAGTCCGCACAGCCCCAGCACCATCGACAGCCCGGCATACAGGCCGAAGGGCTGCGCCAAGGCGACCCACGACCAGACAGGCTCAGTGAAGTAACGCAGATGGCGGATCAGCACAAGCGCCAGGCTGATGTGGAGCACCCAGCTCGCCGCCCATGTCCACAGATTGGCCTTGAACAGGCTTTCAAATAGCGTGACTTCGCGCAGCATACGCAGCACTACGCCCCTCGTGGTGGTTGGCGCGGGGGTGGTCGGGATCAGCAGCGGTGCCGGGGTGCGGGCATAGTCGGCGATTTTCCAAACCAAGCCGACCAGCAGCACGGCAGCGGAAAGATAGAAAAGAGCGGCGAAGATCATATTTGGTCAGCTCCGAATCGAGAATCGCCGATTATCCAAATACAGCAAGGAATTGTGGGAGCGGCTTCAGCCGCGAAAATTATCATGGCTAGCACAACAATCGCGGCTAAAGCCGCTCCCACAAGGGCATCTCTATCTAGGTTTATTAAACGCAACCCGTCGGCTTGGGCAGACCCGCTATCTTGCATGCCTGTTTGGCCGGGCCATAGGGGAACAGGTCATATAAGTACTGGCTGTTACCTTTTTCCGCGCCAAACTTCTTGCCGATGGCTTTGGTCAGCACACGTACCGCCGGAGCGATCTGGTATTCGTCGTAATATTCGCGCAGGAAATTGACGACTTCCCAGTGGTTGTCGGTCATATCTACTTTTTCTTCTTTCGCGATGTAGTTGGCGACATCTGCATTCCAGTCGGCGAGGTTGACCAGATAGCCTTCTTCGTCAGTTTCATAGTTTTTTCCGCTTACTTCAATGGTAGCCATGCTATATCTCCTGTTGATTTAATTCTAAAGCCATGACTGGCAGTTTTTGTTGCTGGCGACGAGATCGACGAAACCGCCGTAATCTACCGTCGCAACTCCTTCAATAATACGGTCGGCGAGACCTCGCGCTTCGAGATCAGGTAGCAGGACATGCACCTTAAACTGCCCCATTGCATCGCGTATCTTGCTTTCGATTGCGCTGCCTTTTGTCGCGGCATAGACCGCGTCTTCGATCAGCAGAATGGAACCCGATTCCGCAACGCGCAGGCAGGAATCAAGCGCGCCGTTGGTCAGTGGTGATTTGTTGATGATGTGCAGCATGTTCGATTCCTTTTCAAAAACTCAGCACGACATCTTGTTGGTCCATCAACTCGCCCATCTCTTTGCGGTCTAGGACGGTGACGTCAACCAGCAGGTCATCTTCGCTCAGGCCGCGTGCTGCCAGCGATTCCTTTTCGACATAGAGTTTCTCGACGTCATATCCTTCCAGCGCACGGTAGGTGGGGGAGAAGTTCTTGGTCTCGATGCCCTTGGTTTGCTGGCCCTTCTTCAACTGGTAAACGCCATCGTCAAGGAAGGCCAGCGATACGTCCTGATCGAAGGCGGCGGTGATCAGCACCACTTCCAGCGATTCGAGTGCGTAGATCGTGCCATAAGGCGCCTTGCGGTTGACGAACATGAATTTTTTGATTTCGCTCATGGTGTCCCCTAATCGCCGAAAGTGACCAAGCGGTCAGCCTGAATACCCGCTTCGACCAACTGGCCCAAACCTGAGATGCGGAATCCCGCAGCCAGATTCTCGTCTTTGATGCCTCGACGCAACGCCGCCGCCACACATACCACCAAGTCTATCTTGTGCTCTTCTGCCAGCTTGCTCCAGCGCGCCACGATATTGCGGTCGTCCTGTGGCGGTTCGGTCAGGCGGGTGGAGTTGTTCACGCCGTCGTGATAAAAGAACACGCGGAAAATCTCATGTCCTTTTTCCAGCGCGGCCTTGCAGAACAAGTAAGCGGAATCGCTTGCCTGATGCTGGTAAGGACCTTCGTTAATGACTATGCCGAATTTCATTTTGTTTATCCTGTCCAGTTCCGTTCGCTTAACCAGAGCCCTTCGACAAGCTCAGGGCGAACGGTTTTTTAGTTATCAGAAACGGATATGCGTCGAGGAGTTCAGGTTCGCGCGCGAACCTCTCCAGTCGTCGATCAGGTACTTGGTAAAGGGCAGGCCGGTCTTTTCAAAAAACTGCGGCCAGCCGATGCGGTCGATCCAGTCGGCCATACGTTCCCATGGGCGCGCATCTTCCTTGTAAACATGAAGGATGTTCTTCACGACTTCGGCAACCTCGGTCCAGCGCGGCGGGTTGTTGGGCAGGCCGGAAGCAACCATCTTCATGAAGGTCGGTTTGCCGCGCGCATTGGAATTCTTGCCGCCCACCCAGATGGCGAGCTTGGAGTATTCCGGATCGTTGATCTGCATCGGCGGGCAGGGCGGGTAGCAGGCACCGCAGCACATGCACTTGGCTTCGTCAATTTCCAGCGAGGGTTTGCCGTTCACCATGGCCGGGCGGATCGCCGCTACCGGGCAACGCGCTACCACAGTCGGCCGTTCGCACACGTTGGCGACGAGATCGTGGTTGATCTTGGGCGGTTTGGTGTGCTGCACGATGATGGCGAGATCGGCTTGGCCGCCGCAGTTGATTTCGCAGCAGGAAGTCGAAATATGCACGCGGTTCGGCATCTCTTCGCGCCTGAATTCCTCGTACAGTTCATCCATCAGCGATTTGACCACGCCGGATGCATCCGTGCCGGGGATGTCGCAGTGCAACCAGCCTTGGGTATGCGCGATCATCGTAATCGAATTGCCGGTGCCACCGACCGGGAAGCCGCTGGATTCCAGCGCGGCAATCAACGGCGCGACTTTCTTTTCTTCCGATACCATGAACTCGATATTGGAGCGGATGGTGAAGCGTACGCGGCCTTCTGCGAATTGTCGGCGATGTCGCACAGTTTGCGGATGGTATGCACGTCCATCTGGCGTTGCGTGCCGGCGCGCACCGACCACACCTCATCACCGCCGTGCGCTACATGATGCAGCACGCCGGGACGTGGACGGTCATGGTATTTCCAGTCGCCATAGTTCTTCGCCAATAGCGGGTGCAGATACTTTTTGTTGTCCGGTACACCGCTTTCAATCGCGCGACGAATTTGGGGTTGAGCCATAATTATTTCTCCTCAAGCAGCTTGTTTATGGGCGTTAATTTTGGCGACTTCCTCGTCCCATCCATCGGTGCGGACATAGGGGTTCATGCGCGGCGAATTGACCATTGCCGGATCGGCATCGATCTCCATCGCTTCGAGGAAGTTGGCCAAACCGATACGTTCGATCATCTCGCCGGTGCGCTCGTGTTCCAGCGCATTTTCGGCGAAGAAGTCGATGGTGCGCTGAGCGAAGTCGACTAGTTTCTCGAAATCTTCATCGGTTTCCAGCTTGATGAACGGCATGATCACGGTACCCAGCAGGCCACCGATCTTCAGGTGGCTCTTGCCGCCTACCAGAATGGTTGCGCCCTTGTCCTTGCCCGGAGCCAAAGCGCCGGTCATCACGTTGATGCAGTGCATGCAACGCACGCAATCACGGTTGTCGATCTCGACCGCATGAGTGTCATTCACCGCCACGCTGGAAATATGTTCGCCCTTCTTGATCTTGCCGATCTCTTTGAGCTGGAAGGTCTTGGTCGGGCAGCGCGCCACGACATCGTTCACCAGTTCGTCCATGCCGTGCTTGGCAAACCACTTCTTCGCCAGCGCCTCGTCGGTGCGGATATTGTCGCGCCAAGTGCCGATCACCGCCATGTCGGAGCGCTGTATCGAGTTCATGCAATCATTCGGGCAGCCGGAGAACTTGAACTTGAATTTGTAAGGCAGGGAAGGGCGGTGGATGTCGTCGAGGAAGGTGTTGATCACCGCGCGATGCGCGCGGGCTTCGTCGTAGCAGGATTGCTCGCAGCGTGCCGCACCGACGCAGGACATCGAAGTGCGCACCGCCGGACCGGCACCGCCGAGGTCGAAGCCCATTTCGTTGAATTCGTCGAAGGACTTTTGCACGTTTTCCGTGGTCGCGCCCTGGAACATGATGTCGCCGGACTGGCCATGGAAAGCGATCAGGCCGGAGCCATGCTTTTCCCATATGTCGCAAAATTTGCGCAGGGTGTCGGTATCGTAGTGCATGCCGGCAGGCGGCATGATGCGCAGGGTATGGAATTCGGCGGCGTCCTTGTAGACAGGTTCGCCCTTTTCATCCTTTAGTTCGGTGAAGCGCGGAATCACGCCGCCGCCATAACCGAAGACGCCGACCGTGCCGCCCTTCCAGTAACCCTTCTTGGTTTGGTAGGAGGTTTCCAACTGCCCCAGCAGGTCGACCGCCATGTTGCTGTCCTGTGCCAGCCGCTTGATGCCGGTGACAAAACTGGGCCAGGGCCGCTCTCAAGCTGATCCAGATTCGGTGTATCATGTAGCTTCTTAGCCATGAATCTTCCTTTCGTTTTATTTCATCACTAACGTCAAGTTTTGCTGGACTGGTTACAAATTGATGGGCAGTTCAGCAAATCCTAATTTAGCGGCTATGTTGCCGTATCTTCCACGCATGTGAAATAACCCGAATGGGGGGGTGTGTAAACTATCCCGTGGTGTTATGTTGGCTCCCCCTGTACTGGCTATAGACGGGAATGCCTTATATTGCGCTCAATATCACCTTGGAAAATGGAGTAAAAATGACGCAGACTACGACGCTGGAAAAATTCAGGGTTCCTCTGGGAAATCAGGAAATCGAGTTGCAGCAAATTGACCATGTCGAAGGTGGCATGAGCTTGCTACGCATCCGTATCCGCGAAGGGCGGCGCTTTACTATCTTCGACATCGACCCCGTCACGGCGCGGTTGTGGAGCGATGTGATGCGGCGTTGGGCCGAGGCGCAAGCGGATGGGAAATAACATTCCAGACATGATCGACATTGTCTTCGATCTCAAGGGCAGCTTTGTGCCGGACGGGTTACGCCTTTGATCTGTGGAATGAGGTCGTGCGCATTTTGCCCTGGCTGGATGCAGAGGATTTGGCGGGAATACTTCCTCTGCGTGGTTCGGTAAACGGGGAAGGCATGTTGCTGGCGCAGCGCACCAAACTGGTGTTGCGTCTGCCAGTGAATCTAGCGGCGCAAGCCGGGAGCTTTCCGGGCAGGAACTCAGTGTCGGTTCCGCTGTATTGCGGGTGGGGGCTGCGACACGCGCCCGTTGCAGCCGTACCCCACACTGCACGCGCATCTGGTGGAAAGCGCGAAGGAAGAAGGATTGTTTCTCGCGGATATGTCTGACCGGTTGCAAGAATTGGGTATCGCCTGCAAGTGGATATGCGGCAAGCAGCACACGGTAACGGGAGCAGGACAATCGCTGAGCGGATACAGCTTGGTGTTGCACGATCTCAAGCCGGATGAGTCGCTGCAAATACAGCGTGCGGGGCTGGGTGGCAACCGTCGGTTCGGCTGCGGAATTTTTGTCCCGTACAAGGCAATATCCGGCTTGGATTAGTTTTTTTATAGTATGGAGGAAACGATGGGATATATGATTGCGGGCGCGGAACTTGAAACAGATGCCGAAGGATATTTGCTGGAGCCGGATTACAATGACGAAACCGTGAATGTCATTGCGGCAGCGGAGGGAATCGACACTGACGCCCGAGCACTGGCAGATAGTCAATTATTTGCGGGATCAATATCGCGAGCAGGCTCACACGCCGAATTTTCGCAACATGCTGAAAGAGGTTCAGGCTTTCATGCCGGGGGCGGACAGCAAAACGCTGTATGACCTTTTCCCGCTGGGGCCTGCCAAGCAGGGAGCGAAAGTCGCTGGATTGCCGCAGCCTCTCGGCAAGGGCGGGTACTGATTGTACGGGCTAGGAACAAAGGGCAGGTTTTTTGTATCGATTTGATTTGAGGAGTTGAAATGCATACAGCCAACGTAACGTTAGACATGAAGGGGCTTTCCTGCCCGGGGCCATTGCTCGGTGCCAAGCGGATGGTGGATGAACTTGAAGCGGGACAAATATTGCTGCTGGTATCAGACTGCCCCGGCACGAAAGACGATCTTTATTCATGGGCGAAACAAACCGGCAACGAAGTTCTGCAAGCCCAGAAAATGCCGGATGGCGGCACCGGCTATTATATCCAGAAAGGACATGGAGCGGCGCGCAAGGCCAATGTCGTGCTGGATATACGCGGGGTGGTATGCCCCGGCCCCATCGTCGAGGCGAAGAAACTGTTGAACGGAATGCAATGCAGGGGAGGTGCTGAAGCTCGTCAGCAATTGTCCCGGCATCAAATCCGACATCGTCGGCTGGGCCTCTGCAACCAAAATGGAACTTGTCGAAACGATAGAATTTGCTCCCGGCGAATTCGAGTTTTACATTCGCAAGACATGATCTCAGGATGATCCGTATCAAGAGTCATTGGTTCAAAGAGGGGAAAGATAAGACCCCGCAAGAACTCGCCGGAGCGGTGGCTTTCATTTCCTGGCGCATCGCTGAAAACGCGCTCAAGAACTTGCGCCGTGCCGATTTCGAAGTCGCTATCGGCGCACAGTATTTTGCTTTTCTTTCCGAGTTTCTGACTTTTATGGTGCAAGTCGCCGACCGGATTGCATACGCCCGCTTTACTGCGGAAGTCCGTCAGGCTTTCACTACGGAACTGGCAAATCGCATTGCCGAAACTCTGGCTGGAAATCAATGCAACTTGCTAGGTGGGGCAGCGGATGAGTACAAGAGCAGTTTTATCGAACGGCTCAACCAACGCGCGGGAGAATATGCCGAATGCGAATATGGCAACGATGGCCCGTCATTTTCTTTCATGCGCTATCTTGCTCATTGCATGGTCGATGTCGTGGACGAACGGGATAAAAATTGGGTGATAGACCAGATGATGGCAGTCGAGGCGCCGCAAGCTGTGGAAATGGTGGAAAAGGCCATGCGGGGTTTGCTGGAAACGGAACCCAAGCGGCGCTCCGCGCGCAATGCCATTGCGGCAGATTAACGGTAGGGGCGTATGGCAATACGCCCTTTGTAAACGGTGACAGGGCGTATTGCCATACGACCCTACATTTGGTTTCAACCATTCGGCTTATGAATTCCATCATCCATGTCCCCCTTTGAATTAAATAACCAACTTGACTATGCCCGCTGGCGCGAATGGAAGCTGGCGAACGCGCCGCGTTCGGCAGAAGAACTTGTTGTAGAAGTGCGCGACCCATGTGCTTTGAGCGAAGCTGAGCATGGGGCACTGATGCTGCGCATTCGCCGCTGCAACATGGCTATCTATGCCAGTTCGGTACGGAAGGAAGATTCCTCCATCCCGCGCCTGCTGGGACACCAGTTCGGACTGGATCACCTCGACGCCAACTGGCTGGCGGACGAGGATGGCATCTCGGAAATACAAGTCAGCGGTGGAGGTACGCGCCAGTCCTACATCCCCTATACCGATCGCCCGATCAAGTGGCACACCGATGGCTACTACAACCCGCCGCAACGCACGATACGCAGCATGGTGCTGCATTGCGTGCGTAGCGCAGCCAAGGGCGGTGAAAACCGATTAATGGACCACGAACTCGCCTACATCCTGCTGCGTGACGACAATCCGCAGCATATACACGCATTGATGCAAGCTGATGCCATGACCATTCCGGAGCGGGTGGACAAAACTGATGGCATACGCCCCGCCCAGAGCGGACCGGTATTCTCGGTGGATGCAGTGACGGGCGGTCTGCACATGCGCTACACCGCACGCACCCGCAGCATCGAATGGAAGCAGGACGCGGCGACCATGGCGGCGGTCGCCGCACTGGAAAAATTGCTGGGTGCCGAATTGCCATATATCTACCGCGCCAAGCTGGAGCCTGGGATGGGGGTGTTGTGCAACAATGTGCTGCACGACCGGGCAGCATTCAGCGATGATCCCGAGCATCCGCGCTTGCTATACCGTGCGCGCTATTACGATTGGATGAGCAAAGTGATTGAAATTTCGAACCCAAGTTGTGTAAGCGTCCTACCGCACCACATTGATTAAATAGTCGAGAGATAAGAGCATAATTGCCAGTGTCACGTCACAGATGATATACCACGAACGGCTTGGTGGATTATCGTGGTTTGTTATGATGTAATAATTAGCCGGATTCACCCTGCTACCGTTCGCATACATAAGCTCACCTATAAAAATCCATTTTGGCCTGGCTAAAAATTGATTACTTATTTTATATCAACCAGATGAGCTGTTGCTGTGATTTTTCTTGCGCCTTCTCCGGCTTGGAAATCTGAGCGTTATAGTGGCGGCCATATGCGAATGCCCCATTGAGCTTTTACGATTTATCCATTAATATTCTGCAACTCGTGCAATTAATACTAATAATATAAATTATTAATAATTGAGGGTGTCAACAATAAAGATAAAAGTATTCGCCCGTCATGGTCGGCTGCCCGATTAGATGTTCGGATATTGAATGACATTTTTTATTAAAACAATACCAACCATTAAGGAGTAGATTTGAATAAAAATGACCTGATCATCCGCGTTGGCGGCGAGGGCGGCGAGGGCGTTATCTCCGTCGGCGATTTTATTACTCAGGCCTGCGCGCGCGTGGGTCTCGATGTCTATACATTCAAGACATTCCCGGCGGAAATCAAGGGCGGGTATGCCATGTATCAACTGCGTGCCAGCACCGAGCCGGTTTACAATCAGGGCGACATTTTCGATGTGCTGTGCGTGTTCAACGGTGAAGCCTACCAGAATAACAAGGCACTCCTGAAGCCCGGCCATGCTTTGGTTTATGACTGCCCCGGCGATTTTGAGCCGGATATTCCAGAAGGCGTGTTTGCCTACCCCATCCCGATGACGCAAACTGCGAAAGAGCTGAATAATGTGCGCGCCAAAAACATGGTAGCGATGGGGGCCTTGTCCGTGCTGTTCAATATTCCGGAAGCTTCGTTGCGCGAGGTACTCACCAGCAAGTTTGCGCGCAAGGGCGATGCGGTGGTGCAGGGCAACCTGAAAGCGTTCGAGCGTGGTCAGGAATTGGCACGAGCCCTGAAGAAAACCGACCCGTGGGCTATCGGTACACCGAAAGCAGATGCCAAGCGCGACGTGATCGTGATGTCGGGCAACAATGCCATCGGTCTGGGCGCGATGATCGCCGGTCTGGAGTTCTTTTCCGCCTACCCGATTACCCCGGCGACCGAAGTCGCCATCTATGTGGCCAAACACCTGCCAAAGCGCGGCGGCACGCTGATTCAGGCCGAAGACGAGATCGCGTCCATCTCCCAAATTCTCGGCGCTTCCTATGCCGGTAAGAAGGTAATGACATCCACTTCAGGCCCCGGTCTTGCGCTGATGGGCGAGATGCTGGGTATGGCGTTCATGAGCGAAACTCCCATGGTAGTGGTGGACGTGCAGCGTGGCGGCCCTTCTACCGGGATGCCGACCAAGCACGAGCAATCCGATCTGTTCATGGCGATTCATGGCGGTCACGGCGACTGCGGGCGCATCGTGCTGTCAGTGGAAAACGTGGAAGATTGCGTTGCCCTCACTGTAACGGCTTTCAACCTTGCCGAGAAATATCAGTGCCCGGTGATTCTGATGTCCGACGGTTCGCTGGCGTTTTCGACCCAGAGCATTCCCTATCCAGATCCGGCCAGTTTCAAGATCGTGAACCGTGAACGCTGGGACGGCAAAGGCGAATACAATCGCTACAAGCTGACTGAAAGCGGCATCTCGCCGATGGTCGATCCGGGTACGCCGGGCGGTATGCACATCGCTACTGGTCTCGAACACAGCGAAAAGGGCATGCCCAGCTACAACGGTGCAAACCACGAGGTTATGCAAGACAAGCGCTTCCGCAAACTTAAGACCGTGGTCAACGATGTACCTCCGACCGAGGTGCATGGCGAGGGCGATGCGGACATCGGCATCATCACTTGGGGTAGCACCATCGGCGTGGTGCGCGAAGCGGTTAATCGCCTGCGCGCGGAAGGCATCAAGGTCAAAGGTTTTTATCCAAAACTGCTACACCCGCTGCCGGTGCAACAGTTCGAGGATTTCGGCAAGGGCTGCAAGCGCATCCTGTTGCCCGAAGTCAATTTCCTGGGCCAGTTGGCTCACTTTGTGCGTGCGGAAACCACCCTGCGTCCGGAGTCTTATACCATTTGCGGCGGTCTGCCCTTTACGCCGGAAATGATTGTTAAACGTGTTAAGGAGATGCTGGCATGAATGCACCCACCAAGTTTCACGAAGTCCAACTCGAACCCAAGGATTACCGCGAAGACCTTTCGTCTTTCTGGTGTCCGGGTTGCGGACACAGCGGCGTACTGACCTCATTTTTACGCGCGCTGTCCGAAATCGGCATCAAGCCGGAAAATTTGATGAGCATTTCCGGTATCGGTTGCTCTTCGCGCCTGCCGTATTTTGTAAAATCCTACAAGATGCACACGCTGCACGGTCGCGCGGGTCCCGTTGCGACGGGCGCACAACTGGCGCGTCCCGACCTCCCTGTGGTGGTGGCAGGCGGCGACGGCGACGGTTTCTCCATCGGCGGCGGACACATGCCACACATGGCGCGCAAAAACGTCAACATCACTTACATCCTGATGGATAACCACGTTTACGGCTTGACCAAGGGGCAGACATCGCCCACCTCCCATCGCATCATGAAGGGTTCCGTTACCCCTTTCGGTGCGGTAGAAGAACCGCTGGATCCGATCATGTACATGCTGACCTATGGCGCGACTTTTGTCGGGCAGGCCTTTGCCGGCAACGTCAAACTGGCGTCGCAACTGATCAAGGAAGGAATGGAACATAAGGGCTTCTCGTTTATCAACCTGCTGTCGCACTGCCCGACTTACAACGAAATCAACACCGCCAAGGTATTCAAGGCTGACTGCGAAAAACTGGATGTGGGCCACGATGTCACCGACGTGAATGTCGCCATGCAGGTGGTGCAACAGGCCAAGGCGGAAGGCCGCATCCCGACCGGACTGTTGTACAAGGTCGAGCGCCCCACTCTGGACGAGCGCATGGCTGAACTGGTAACCCGCGTCGGTGGCAACAAAGATTATGATCTGCGCAAGGTCATAGACCTGGCGCGCCCATGACCGCAAAGGATTCTCCGCCAAACACGGCAAATGAAAGCCAGTCTGTTGCGCTGACCATTAACGGCCTTGCTGTTAATGCGCATGTTGGCATGAGTATTGTCGAATCGGCATGGCATGGTGGCGTGCCGAGGGTGACCGGGATAGGCTGCATGGAAGGCGTATGCGGTTCCTGTCGTATCATGTTGCGCAGAGGTAAGGCCGTATCGGTGGGTCTCGCCTGCCAGACCTTTGTCGAGGAAGGTGCCGAGGTTATTTTTCTGCCTCCGGCATCGGCCCCGATACATCATTACGAACTCAGCGATTTCAATGATAGCTGGGACATTCATGCGCGTTTTCAGGATATCTTTCCCGAGGCGGCACGTTGCAGGCATTGCCATGGCTGCAATGTGTCCTGCCCCAAGGGGATTAAAGTCGAGGAAGGGGTGGCCCAGGCTTCGGCGGGCCGTTTCCGCGATGCCGGAGAGATATTTTTCGAATGCGTCATGTGCGAGCTGTGCGATGGTGCCTGTCCCGAACTGATTGCCCCGGCGCATGTGGGGCTGTTCAGCCGGCGGGTGACCGCGCATTTCCACCTGCGTCCGCCCAACCTTATCCACCGGCTGGAAGAATTGCGCCAAGATAAGGATAAACAGGATAACTCAGTAATTACCCAGGAAGATAAAGATGAGTAAGGGCATCTCTCTGACCGAAGCTCTGGCGCGCTACCGTTCCGACGCGGAACTTGAGCCGCCACCCGAGTTGAGTGATGTCGATTCGTTGCTCAACGCTTACCATCCGGATCACCTGCGCGATAGCGTGGTCAAACTGATGGTGGGGGCTAACGCGGGCGACAGTTGCCAACGTGAGCTGGCCGAGCTGCTACAAGCCGAGGCGTTTATCGACGAGGCCGATCTGGCGGGCACACCTGTGACCGATGTGGATGTGCTGGTTATCGGCGGTGGTGGGGCAGGTTGCGCGGCGGCGCTGATGGCGGCAGAGAGGGGCGCGCGCGTGCTGCTGACCACCAAACTGCGTCTCGGTGACAGCAACACGGTCATGGCAGAAGGCGGCATTCAGGCCGCTATCGAACCGGAAGATTCCGTGCAGCGCCATATTCAGGATACGTTGCGCGGGGGGCACCATGCCGGCGATCCGGCACTGGTTTCCGTCATGGCCGCAGATGGCCCGGAGGTGTTGCGCTGGCTGATACATCAGGGCATGCGTTTCGAACAAACCACGGGCGGCGATTTGCATACGCGGCGCGCGGGTGGCATGAGCACCCCCCGTCTAGTGCATTGCCGCGACTATACCGGTTTGGAAATGATGCGCGTGCTGCGCGAAGCGGTTATCCAGCATCGCAGCATCGAGGTATGGGAGCAAAGCCCCGCCGTCGAACTGCTGTCCAACGAGACCGGGCAAAAATGCGTGGGCGCGGTGCTCACCTCTTTGCTTGACGGCAAGTTACGCATTGTCCGCACGCGTTCCGTTATCCTCGCCACCGGCGGGCTGGGACGACTGCACCTGAATGGTTTTCCGACCTCCAACCATCTGGGGGCGACCGGCGACGGGCTGGTGCTGGCGTATCGCATCGGCGCAAAATTGTGCGAATTGGATTCCTTTCAGTATCATCCGACGGGGCTGCTGCATCCGTCTCATTTGGCGGGCAAACTGGTGACCGAAGGCGTGCGTGCGGCGGGTACCCTGCTGGTGAACGCGCTCGGCCAACGCTTCATCGACGAGTTGCAGCCGCGCGATGTGGTGTGCGCCGCTATCCTGCGAGAATGCAGCGAAGGGCGCGGTGTTCGCGTTGACGACAATCGGGTCGGGGTATGGTTGGATACGCCGCGTCTGGAACGCGCCAATCCGGGTTTGCTGGAGAAACAATTCCCCAACCTGATGGCACGCACAAAAATTGCCGGGGTCGACCCGCGTGTCCAGCCGCTGGTGACGCATCCCACGCTGCACTACCAGAACGGCGGCGTGGTGATTGATGTAAACGGTGCCACAACCGTTCCCGGCCTGTACGCGGTAGGCGAAGTGTCGGGCGGCATCCACGGGCGCAATCGACTGATGGGCAACGCCTTGCTGGATATTATCAGCTTTGGTCGACGCGCCGGAGCTGCGGCCACCTTCAATCGTGACCGGGGCCCCAAGAAAGTCACTCTGGAACACGTGAACCGGCTGCGTCGCGCCCTGACTATTGCCGGCATGCCCATGGCCCATCGTGCACCTCGAATTTTGCCGGATTACGCAACAGGAGGCGCATGGAACCGCTAAAAAATACATTTCACCACGAAGGGCACGAAGAAAATTATCGAGTCCGTAATATAGCCTTCGTGGTGCAAAGGGTTTTGAGATGAATAACACCGAGACACCATTAATCCTGCTACACCCGGATCAACGCGTCGGCACCGACATGGAGCGCTGGCGCAAATCAGGCGGCGGCGAAGCGCTCGTCCGTGCCGCGAAAGATCCCGCAGCCGTCCGCGAAGAAATCCGCCTGTCCGATCTGCGCGGTTTGGGCGGCAGCGGTTTCCCGGTGTGGCGCAAATGGGAATCAGCAGTTTCAGAACTACCCAAACCGGACAAATACTTGGTGGTGAACGGTAACGAGGACGAGCCGGGTACTTTCAAGGATCGCCTGCTGCTCGAAGAAACGCCCCATCAGGTGATTGAAGGCGCGGTGATTTCTGCGCTGGCGATAGGCGCGAATCGCATCGTGTTCTATATCAATCCGGACATCAAGCGTTCGCTTGCGGCGATGAGGATAGCGCTCGAACTATGGCAAGATGTCCGATCTGCTGACAACTCGCCGCGACCACGCTCGGCAAGCCGTTGCAGCTTGAGCTTTGTCCGGGATCCGGGCATTACATCGGCGGCGAAGAAACAGCCGCGATGGAATGGATCGAGGGAGGCTTTCCTTTCCCGCGCGGCAAGCCGCCTTTCCCGTCGCAGTCTGGGGTATACGGCAATCCGACGGTAATTAGCAACGTTGAAACGGTGGCTCAAGTGTCACACATCGTGTCGCATGGAGGCGCATGGTTCAAATCTCTCGGCAAAGGTGCGGGGTCGCGGCACCAAACTGTATTCATTGAGCGGCGACGTGCTGCATCCCGGTGTTTTTGAACTCCCCATGGGTACCTCACTGCGTGAACTGATCTTTGTTCACGGCGGAGGGCTGCTGTCGGGCAAGCCGCTCAAAGCGGTGTTTACCGGCGGACCTTCGAGTAACATGCTTACCCCCGTTGATCTCGACGTGGCTCTGGATTTCGAGTCGGTGCGCGCACGCGGCAGCAGCTTGGGAACCGGTGCGATGATCGTCGTTTCGGAAGGCACCGGTATCGTTAAACGCGTGGCAGAATATATGCGCTTCTTCGCGCATTCATCCTGCGGACAATGCCCCTCGTGCAAGACCGGCACCGCCACCATGAGCCGCTTGCTGGATCGCATTGATACCGGGGACGGAACCGAAGCCGACCTCAATACCTTGAAAAACCTCTGCAACATGCTGCCCGGCAGCGGTCGCTGCCATCTGGTTAACGGTGCCGTGCTACTGCTCGACAGTGCCTTCCGCCATTTCCATGATGAATTCAAACAGGCGTTGCATTGAACTGAATCTTACGAATATAACCATGCACCCTCCAGAAAGCCTGCGCGAAGCGGTAAGCCGTTTAAATGCGTTACCTGCCATCCCTGTCATAGCACAGAAAATCCTGTCGTTAAAATTGATCACGGATGAAGGGGAGCGGACGCTACTCAATCTGATCGAACAGGATCCTCTGCTTTCCGCCAAAGTCATTGGTCTATCCAATGCCCCCCTGTTCGGGGCAAGAATAAAAATAATGACAGTCAGGGATGCAGCAACCGTGCTCGGGGTCAAGCGCGTCAAAATGATCGCTTTGGGTTTTGCGATGATGTCCTCAGTGACCCGGAGTTCGTCAGGTTTGCTTGATGTGCAAAATCTGTGGCAACACAGCTTGACCGTTGCCATGGCGATGCAAACCCTGTCCCGCGCCATGCCCGCCGATATCCGCCCTCTGGATGATGAAATCTTCCTTTCCGGATTGTTGCACGACATTGGCTTTCTGGTGCTGAACCATATTAATCCCAAACTCAGCGATGAGTTCCACTCCCATCTGACCGCAGAAGTTGGAAGGCATATAGAAGAAATTGAAGCGGAAATGCTGGAAATGAACCACGGTGAACTGGGGGCGGAATTAGGGCGCTACTGGAACTTGCCTGAGCGCATTGTTGCCGTGATCAGATATCATCATCAACCCG
This sequence comes from uncultured beta proteobacterium, assembly GCA_963714805.1. Classification (GTDB taxonomy): domain Bacteria; phylum Pseudomonadota; class Gammaproteobacteria; order Burkholderiales; family Gallionellaceae; genus CAIQPV01. The sequence goes on from CAVQPO010000004.1 coordinate 333,842, forward strand.
GCGATGCGCGAGCTGCTGTCGGACAACCTTTAGTTGCGATGGCCAATCTGGCAGAAAAAATGCTGCCAACATTTGGGATATCCGAACATATCGGGTCAGACATCAGCGAAGAGGAATGGCATGCGTTGGGCATAGCTCCCGATCAGGTTGAGAAAATCATCGGGTTGGTGCAGAAACATCATCAGGAGGCGCTGGCCACATTTGCTTCCTGAAATATTGATAGAACTGCTAATAGCTTTCGGACACCAAGCCCACAGTACTCGTCAATTTACCACTGGTAAGCAGCAATGGCTGCATGTAATTCAGCCAAGGCAATCTCCAGTTCGGCTGCTGCCTCCTTGCAATTGTCTTGCCCCGCTGAATGCTCGACTCGTTCTGCCGTTTTTCTGGCGCGTTCTGCCGCGAAGATAGCGACCTGACTTTTTAAGGTATGTGCACTGCGCCTGACTATTTCAGTATTGTTCGTCGCCAAACCCTCCTTGATGCCTTGTAGCAGAGCAGGGGAGTCTTCCATGAACATTCGCACAATCTCATCGAATAACTCGCGATCATTGTCTACGGTTTGTCTAGCGATATTAAAATCAGCTACGGCAGGTGGCTGAATTGGATTTCCGGCAGCGTCTAAGGAAGTATTTGAGGATAGGTCAGACATTTTATTTCTCCGGAAGCTCAGAGCAGAATGGAAACGATATCTTTGTAACAACTGCAAGTCATCATTGCAAAAATATCTTTTTCTGTCCCAATGAAAAGCAAACATAACAGCAAATGGTGGAGGTGATCAGGATCGAACTGACGACCTTCTGATTGCGAACCAGACGCTCTCCCAACTGAGCTACACCCCCACTACGATTCGCATCGTAAACATAAATTGGCTATTTGGAAAGTGCTAAGCCGGATATTCGGTAAAAAGAGTCGAGATCGCCGAGATCGTCAAACACGGCCGCTGCCCCGGTGAAGTCCTGATTGCGTGTGTAAGGGTTGAGGGTGATGAATGTTTTGATGCCTGCGGCGAGGCTGGAGCGCAGGCCGTTATTCGAGTCTTCCAGCGCGATACAGTCGCCGGAGGCAAGGCCGAGGTCGTTCAGCACCCAGTAGTAAATATCCGGCGCGGGCTTCTTGTTCGGCACGATATCGCCGCAGCCGATGCTGGCAAAATAACTGCGCCAGCCTTCGCCTAAACCGACTTCGAGCAACGTGGCAACGTTTTCCGGCGAGGTCGTGGTAGCGATGGCGAGTTGCATACCACTTGCATGAGCATCGTTGATGAGCTGCTTGATGCCGGGGCGCAAGGGGATGTTTCCGGCGGCCAGCATGGCGGTATAGTGTCCGGTCTTGACCAGGTGCAGATGTTTGACGAAGCCGTCGTAGTCTGCCGGTTTTTCAAATTCGGGCAGAAAGCTCTCGACAAAATACTTGATGCGTTCTTTGCCGCCGGTCACCTTGAGTAGCTTGTCGTACAGCGCGACATCCCAGTTCCAGTCCAGATGATTTTCCGCGAAGGCTTTGTTGAAGGCGATGCGGTGCGCGTCCTCGGTATCGGCCAAGGTGCCGTCTACATCGAATATGATGGCTTTGATGGTCATGGTTAAGTTGGTGACTTAGCGTCCCATACCCGGCAGCATCCCCTTCATGCCGCGCATCATCTTTGCCATGCCGCCCTTGCTGAACATCTTCATCATCTTCTGCGTCTGTTCGAACTGGTTGAGCAACTGGTTGACGTGCATCACCTGCACGCCCGCACCGGCCGCGATACGGCGCTTGCGCGAGGCTTTGATGATCTCCGGTTTGGTGCGTTCGGCGGGGGTCATGGAGTTGATAATGCCTTCGAGGCGGTTGATGGCTTTGTCATCCACTTTACTGCCTGCGGCGGCTTGGGAAAATTGCGCGGGTAATTTGTCCATCATGCCGGCGACGCCACCCATTTTGCGCATCTGCACGATTTGCATCTTGAAATCGTTGAGATCGAAGCCCTGACCCTTCTGCACCTTTTTCGCCAGCTTCTCGGCCTCGGCCTGATCCACTCCCCGGTGTGCCTCTTCGATCAGCGACAGCACGTCGCCCATGCCCAGCACGCGCGAGGCCATGCGTTCGGGGTGGAAGGCTTCCAGGCCGTTCATCTTTTCGCTGACCCCGACGAATTTGATCGGTTTGCCGGTGATGTGGCGCACCGACAGCGCCGCGCCACCGCGCGCATCGCCATCCAGTTTGGTGAGTATGATGCCGGTCAGCGGCAAGGCCTCGCCGAAGGCTTTGGCGGTGTTCACCGCGTCTTGTCCGGTCATCGCGTCCACCACGAACAGGGTCTCGATGGGCTTGAGCGCGGCATGCAGTTGTTGGATTTCTTCCATCATTGCGGCATCCACCGCGAGGCGTCCGGCGGTGTCCACAATCAGGATGTCATGGTGGTGCTTGCGCGCGTAGTCATGCGCGGCCAGCGCGATGTCCACCGGCTTCTGGCTGATGTCGGAAGCGAAGAAGTCAATTTCCAGTTGTTGCGCCAGAGTGCGCAGTTGTTCGATGGCGGCAGGGCGGTACACGTCGCAACTGACCATCAGCACTTTTTTCTTCATCTGCTCGCGCAGCAGTTTGGCGAGTTTGCCGCTGGTGGTGGTTTTGCCCGCGCCTTGCAAACCGGCCATCAGAATCACGGCGGGCGGGACGGTGTGGAGGTTGATGCCGACGTTGGCTTCCCCCATCAGCTTGGTCAGCTCGCGGTGTACGACGCCGATCAGCGCCTGCCCCGGATTCAGGTTGCCGACGACTTCATGGCCGAGCGCGGCCTGTTTCACCTGAGTGGTAAATTCCTTCACCACGGGCAGGGCCACGTCGGCTTCGAGCAAGGCCAGGCGCACTTCGCGCAGGGCGTCCTGAATATTGGATTCGGTCAGCCGCGCTTGTCCGCGCAGATTTTTGATTACGCCGGAAAGGCGTTGTGTAAGGTTATCCAGCATGGTGTTGTCCCTGTTTCTCGTTGGTGTAGATAGTGTAGAATTCGCCAAGTCTAAAACATCCTGCATATAAATGTCGAACCTTCCTTTATATTTGATCACGTTTCTCGCTTATGGCGTGCTCGCAACGTATTTTTTGCGCGCGCAAGCTTCCGGAAACGGCGATGTGCTGAGTCGTGGGCCAGTAGGGCATGCGGTGCTGTTGCCTTTGGTGTTGCATGGTTACCTGCTGCACGGAACTTTATTCATGGCCGGAGAAATGAATCTCGGCCTGGTATATGTGCTGTCGCTGATCCTGTGGTTGACCATGCTGGTGTATTGGGTGGCACGTTTCTTTTACCCGATTGCCAGCCTGCAAACTCTGGTGTTGCCGCTGGCGGCGGTCGGCTCGGTGCTGCCCGCCTTGTTTCCTGCGGTGCATACCCTGAGCAGTACATCATTTGCTTTTGACGCGCACATCATGGCGGCGATGCTGGTATACAGCTTATTCACCATCGCAGCTTTGCATGCCGGGCTAATGTCGCTGGTGGAGAAACGCCTGCATCACGCCACGTTGCCGCGTGTGCTGCAAGCTTTGCCGCCGCTGCTCACCATGGAAACCCTGCTGTTTCGCATCATCGGTGCGGGCTTTGTCTTGCTGACCCTGACCTTGCTTTCCGGCGTGGTTTTTTCCGAACAAGTATTTGGCAAGCCGTGGCAACTTAACCACAAGTTTGTGTTCGGCCTGCTTTCCTGGGGTGTATTCGCGGCGCTGCTGGCGGGCCATCATTTCTACGGCTGGCGCGGGCGCAAGGCGGTGCATTGGACCATGAGCGGCTATATATTTTTACTGCTGGCCTATCTGGGTACCAAGTTCGTGATGGAAGTTTTGTTGCATCGGTAAGCTCGTTGGTAACAGGGGGCAAACGGTTTTATTGTTTGACCTCGCGGTTCGGTAACCGAATGTCCGCGTGGGCAATTGAAGCCTTGCCCACCCTACCAGGCTTGCCGACCAAAGGTTCGTCGGGTGGCGCGGTGTAAGCCGGGGTTTTAGCCACGTTTGATTGTAACTAAGAGAGCCTCATTTTTGTAAATCTTGATTAAGGAGCTACAACGCAATGAAAATGATATTCGTCGGTGTCATCTTGACTTTAAGTGCAACAGCCGTGTTCGCACAAAGTGCAGATGAGGGGGGGCCGTCATCTGATCAAGCCATCGTCACCCAAACGCCGGACGACCAGCAACAGATTGATGCTATTAACTGTCTGCGAGAAATCGATATGGCAGATTTTTATGATAAAGAAACCAAACTAAGGAAATATCCACTAGACAACAAAAATCTATCTTTTTGTAAAAAGACAGTTTTAGAAATGATGGATTTGAAAAAAATGCCAGAAGATCAAGAGGTAGCGGTCTTTACGACATGCGGCCTTAAATTACCACACAGCGAAGCTTGTTACTCATTTGTCGGGGTCGGTCATCGTCAATATTTGTTACAGCTTTCAGGCGGTGGGTTTTGGCACAGAGCGAAACTTGTTCCCGAACATATTTCCACTGGAATTGCTTTATATTCCAACCAGAAAAATATGGAAAAAGCAAAAATATTGTCGCTTAAGGCTGCTATCACTGAATTCAAAGCAGAACCGTCGCCATATATCTTTAAATGAAGGGTATAAGTTACGTTAGAGGAAACAAGTCACGAGTATGATCATCAGGAAAGAAATATTCATTAGGGAGGCCATTGTTTCATTTGCCCTCGGTGCTATACCTATTATTTTGACATTCATCGCACGTGGTGAGAACCAGATGCTAGACCGCCTCGCGGCTCTCAAGCCAAGCGACGACATCTTTATCTATTTTTGTGCGCTCCTTCTGCTGCATGGAACTGTCTGCTTGATAAGCTGGTGGTGCTTTAAATCAAGTGACAACATTGGCACCATAATCAACTTCGCTCATAGCGTTACTGAACAAATTGGTTTTGGCATACATGGCATTTACAGAGCCATCACTGGTGCCGTACCTATGGCATTGTTGCTTCTCATCTATCGCCATGGCTCTACCGGCGCTGCACAGGCCACGGTTCTTTCTGTAATCTTGGTTCTTGTAAGTCTGCCCGTGTGCTGCTGGTTGTCATTGATAAATGAAAAAACAAAGAGGCGGCAGAGTTTTCTCTCTTAAGCGAGCGTAGGGTGCATTTTATGCACCATGGTGCGCATAGCGCACTCTACCGCAGCACACAGGTACATGTGGAAGGAAGCAAGCGTAGCCCGGATGGAATGAAATGGTATCCGGGATTCATGGCACACCGCTGAGTGTTGCGACATCCTATGTGCCTTGATGGGCGCTCCCGGATTCCGCTACGCTTCATCCGGGCTACTACACTTGGTATAGAAATAAAAAAACAATAACTGGGATCAGCAGAACCCGCGTAAGGCGTAGGGCGTCAATAACCAACGGGCATTGCGCCGCATGAAAACATCCGGTGCAATGCACTACGTTTATTACCCCCTACGCGGATAACTGGCAAGAGGCCAGTTGATGTTTGTGCACAGCCGTGTAGGGTGGGTACGCCTTTGTGCTTACCCGGATTGCGAATACAAGAGCGAACGTAGGGTGCATTTCATGCACCGCAGTACATAGGAACATGTGGATGTGAAGCCGTCGCACCCGTCACGTTGTTGCGAAAGCGCGCATCGAAACCGGACAGGTCTAGCTCTTGGTCGAGCAGGTAATTCAAAGCGTGTTCGAAGGTGCCCGGCAAAAGTTGCCGTTGCAAATCCACCGCGAGGAATCGCGGGCTGGTGTCGATGTGTTTGTAGCGCGCCATTTATTCCCTCAAAATATCACCCTAAATTTTGACCTTGATATTTATTTTGGTTCACGGCACGATGCGCGAATGTTGATACTTTTTCTACGGCTTCGTTAGGCAATACGTCGCTTGGGGGATTGTGTCAACACTTCTTTCTTGCCTTTGGGGAGGTTGGAAGTTAAGCTTAACCAAATGTCAATTGGTAAGGAGTGTATTGATGTCAATCGCCGAACAAATTTATGAGGTTGCCAAGCCGTTACCGGAATCTTTGGCGCTGGAAGCTCTGCATTTTATCGAATACCTGAGCAGTAAAAATGCAGATCGCGCAGAGATGTCCGACTTGACACGCGCGCAAGAAATTGTGATGAAGCACGTTTGGGATAATCAGGATGACGAGGTTTGGAACAATGTTAAAACGCTCTGACATCGTCCAAATTCCTTTTCCTTTTTCCGATCTAACGCAGCAAAAACGTCGCCCGGTTATGCTGCTTACATCCCCTGATGAGTTTGGCGATTTCCTCGCTGTTGCAATCACTTCTCAGGCAGGGCATGATGATGCCATTCCGCTACAAGAGGATGATATTGCTAACGGACGATTGCCGAAAACAAGTTGGATACGAGCCACAAAGCTGTTTTCTCTGAACCGTGACTCTGTCGTAGTTGTGTTGGGAACTCTCAGGCAAGAAGCTTTCGTTCGCGTCCACGGAGAAATCTGTGCGTTGCTTGGTTGCAAATCTAGCAATTAAACGTTGAGCGCCTCTTGATGCCATAAGGCACACAGACGAAGCAAGAGGTCTTCCTGAAAACGATCATCCCGAGTCGTAAACCCACTCGCATCTATCTTGATGAGGAGCGTTAAAATGGACAAAGAAAGTAAACTTGAAGAAGAAATTCTGGCCTCTTTTGAAAGAGGCGAATGGCAACCCGTTCCAAAAAACAAAAGTGAAATCGCACGTTTTGCGGCAATGGCTTCTGCATCTCTGGCTAAAGCAAGCGTAGCCCGGATGGAATGAAATGGTATCCGGGATTCATGGCACACCGCTGAGTGTTGCGACATCCTATGTGCCTTGATGGGCGCTCCCGGATTCCGCTACGCTTCATCCGGGCTACTACACTTGGTATAGAGATAAAAAAACAATAACTGGGATCAGCAGAGTAAACTTAAATTACATTCCTGCTGCTTCAACCTTGTCCAGAAATTGAGACTGAGCTTGCATAAATCAAACCTAATCATTATGATTAACCACGATTATCCGGAGTTCAAAATGAATACCAAAGTGCTAACTGCGCATGTGCCGATACCGCTTGCCGAAAAGGTTGATCAAATCGCCGCGCGCATGGAGCGCTCGCGCGGGTGGATTGTGAAACAGGCATTGACCGCTTGGGTCGATCAAGAAGAAGAGCGGCGGCGAATGACGCTGGAAGGGATGTCCGATGTTGAGGCTGGACAGGTCATCAATCATCAATCCGTTCAAGCTTGGGCTGATAGCCTCGGAACTGATGCGCCTCTACCCGTGCCGCGCTGATGGAATTGAAATGGACGACCAAGGCATTGTCCGATCTGGTCAGGCTGTATGAATTCCTGGCACCAATAAACAAGCAGGCAGCGGTCTCTACGATGCAATCTTTGACGGCTGCTCCATCAAAATTACTGTTACAACCCCGTATCGGAGAAAAACTGGAAGAGTTTGAGCCGCGTGAGATTCGTTGCATTTTTGTGGGACATTATGAAATGCGCTACGAAATCCAACATTCCACAATTTACGTGTTGCGGCTCTGGCATACGCGAGAAAATCGCTAGCGAACGCAGGGTGCATTTCATGCACCATGGTGCGTAGCGCACCCTTCTTTTACTTGGGTCAAGTAACTCGCGACTTGCGATTAAGACAATCCACAGCCTTGCCCCTTATTTAGGCATCGAACGATACGGTAGCCTGGACGCCATCATAGGGCGCGCGGATGCCGTTTTCGTCACGCACGATCAGCCCGGCATGAGCCAGCGTCGAGACATCTTCATGAACTCGCTTGTAGTCCCGCCCGAGAACTTTTGCCAACTCGGCTATCGTGGGAACAGGTTGTTGATGAACGTATCGCAATAGTGCCAATCGCTTGGGGGAAAGCGTGGACATCATTGTCTCCAGGCTAAAGAAAGTCAGATTTGTCTCTTTGATATCTTCGCCACGTTCCAGCCGATGCCAGGCGTCGACGAAGCGTTTCCCCATTTCTTCAACGGAGCCTACGTGAAGATTGACTGTTTCACTCATGATTCACCTCGCGCATGTCGCACATCGGATAAAAAATCGGCAACCAAGACCTCTACGGACGAAAATAAATACGGTTCTTCGAGTCCTTCGATATGATGGTGATCACTCTTTCCGCACTCGTTGTCGTACCCAACAACCCGTTTGCCGGGATATCCATAGAACAGGCTGTACTTGAAGAAATGTGTGCTACCCGAAACAGGTTCCGAAACCCGCCAGATCGTCATTTCGACGATAGCGCCATCCGGGTACTCGCTTCGATCATAGAATGCTCGCGTTGCCTTCATTATGGCGCATCATGACATACGCCATCTATGGCGTCAAACGACATAATTTAAAAGTTAAATTCCGGTTGTGGAGTGGGGCGGTATTTTGGTAGAATCGCGCCCTTATTTTTTGTTGAAGGGTAGTTTAGTTCATGACAACTGTACGTGTTAAGGAAAACGAGCCATTTGAAGTGGCCATGCGCCGGTTTAAACGTTCGGTAGAAAAGACGGGTTTGCTGACTGAGTTGCGTGCTCGCGAGTTTTATGAAAAGCCCACCGCAGAACGCAAGCGCAAGTTGGCTGCTGCCGTAAAGCGCCATTACAAGCGTCTGCGCAGCCAAGTGTTGCCTCCAAAGCTGTATTGATCTTCAGCGGTTTATGCTTCGCGTTGATGCGTAGCCTGTGTGTTTTTTTCGTGAACTTGAAGCCGCTATGAGCCTGAAGCAGCAAATCACCGAAGACATGAAAACAGCCATGCGCGCCAAGGATACGGCGCGCCTTGGCGCTATCCGTCTGTTGCTCGCCGCCATGAAACAGCGCGAGGTGGACGAGCGTATCGAGTTGTCCGATGCCGATGTGGTTGCGATCATCGAAAAGATGATCAAGCAGCGGCGCGATTCGATCAGCCAGTTCGAGGCGGCAGCCCGTCAGGAATTGGCCGATGCCGAGAAGTTTGAAATCACCGTGTTGCAGACTTATATGCCGCAAGCGCTGAGCGAAGATGAAGTGGCGGCTGCCGTGGCTGAGGCCATTGTCGCCAGCGGTGCAAAATCTCCGCAGGAAATGGGCAAGGTGATTGCTTTGCTCAAGCCCAAGCTGGCCGGTCGCGCAGACATGGGCAAGGTTTCGGCACTGGTGAAGGCGCGTTTGTGCACAATAATGCTTGTGAGTGCATCTGTGCAGCTAGGTGCCGAACGCGAGATACGCTGGTTACCCGCCACGTGTTACGCAGGAGCGGAGCCGGGGTGATTCCAAAAAGCTTCATTCAGGATTTGCTCAATCGCCTCGACATCGTGGACGTGATCGAGCGTTACGTTCCGCTGAAAAAGGCAGGCGCCAACTACGTGGCCTGCTGTCCCTTCCATAACGAAAAATCCCCGTCTTTTACGGTCAGCCAGACCAAACAGTTCTACCATTGTTTCGGCTGCGGTGCGCATGGCACCGCCATCGGCTTTGTCATGGAGCATGCCGGGCTGAGCTTCGTCGATGCGGTGGAAGAGTTGGCGCGCGGCATCGGCGTGACGGTGCCGCGCGAAGCCTCGAACCAGGTGCAACACAAGGTTGCGCCCGATTTGTACGAGGTGATGCAGTCCGCGACGCGCTATTACCGCGAGCAACTCAAGCAGTCGCCGCGCGCCATCGAGTACCTCAAGCGGCGCGGACTTTCCGGCGAGATCGCGGCAAAATTTGGCATTGGTTATGCGCCGGACGGTTGGCAGAATCTGGAAAGTGTTTTCCTGAATTATCAGGATGCCAATTTGTTGGAAACCGGTCTGGTAATCGAGAACGACGAGGGCAAGCGCTACGACCGCTTCCGTGACCGCATCATGTTTCCCATCATCAATGTGCGCGGTCAAGTCATCGGTTTCGGCGGGAGGGTGCTGGACAAGGGCGAGCCTAAATATCTCAATTCGCCCGAGACGCCGCTGTTTGAAAAGGGGCGCGAGCTGTACGGCTTGTTTCAGGCGCAAAAAGCTATTCGTGCCGAAAAAATGGCGCTGGTGGTTGAAGGATACATGGACGTGGTGGCGCTGGCACAGCTTGGGGTCGAGTATGCGGTCGCCACGCTGGGAACGGCGACCACGCCGTATCCATATCCAGAAGTTGTTGCGCTTGACCGAACAGGTGGTATTTTGTTTCGATGGCGACAATGCCGGGCGTCGCGCTGCATGGCGGGCATTGGAGAATGCGTTGCCGCATTTGCAGGATGGCAAACAGTTGCGGTTTTTATTCCTGCCGCCCGAACATGATCCCGACAGTTATATTCGCGAACATGGCAAGGAGGCTTTTGAACACTTGCTGGGCGAGGAGGCGCTGCCGCTGTCCGGCTACCTGTTGCGCGAATTGTCCGCGCAGGTTGATTTGAAGACGCAAGAGGGGCGCAGTGCCTTGCTGGAGCATGCCAAGCCTTTGCTGACTGCCATTGCGGCACCTACCACCGCGTTGCTGTTGCGCAAGGAGGTGGCGGCGCTGGCGGGGATTACCCAGGCGGAGCTGGAGGGCTTATACGCCATCAAGCCGGTTGGTGCGCCCGCGCGCCGTGCGCCGCAAAAAGCACCGCGCAACGGGTTCCCCGGTTTGCGGGCATTATTGCGTTGTCTGTTGGCGAAACCGGAACTGGCGCGCGAATTGCCGGTCGAATGGAGCGTAGAAGGAAACGATGCTGCAACAGTGGTGGCGCTGGTCGAATATTTGCGCGAGCAGGATTTTGCCGTCAGTACTGCCGCCATCATCCAGCAATTTCAGGGTACGCCGCATGAAGCAGTGCTGGCCTCAGCCGAGGCAGACATTATGCAGTGGGGTGAAGAGTTTGACGTGGCGGCAGAATTTCACGGCATGTTAGCCAAACAGCGCGAGGAGCCGATGCAAGCAGCAATTGCAGGCTTTGCTTGCCAAGGCAGGCGGCTCTGTACAAGGTCTGAACGAGCAAGAGCGGGAGCGTTATCGTCAATTGCAGTCGCGCAGCTAAGCTAAGGAAAGATTTTGAAAAATCGGGTATAATCCGCGCCTTTTTCTGCGGCATTAGGTATACTTCGCACTAATCCGTCTCAATTAACTTAATCTGGGAATCCACCGATTATGGCGACTCAGCAAGACAAGAAAAAAGCCGTCAGTGCCAAACAGGCGGCGGCAAACGCTAAACAGGCCGCAGCCGAATCTGGTTGCCGCTCCCGTAGAACAACTACAGGATGTTGAGGCACGGCGCACCCGCCTGAAGTCATTGATCGTTCTGGGTAAGGAACGCGGCTATCTGACTTACGGCGAAATCAACGACCACCTGCCGGAAATGCTCGAAGTCGAGCAGATCGAAGGCGTGGTCAGCATGATCAACGACATGGGCATCACCGTGTGCGATGAAGCACCCGATGCCGAAAATCAGATCATGACGGATGCCGCTCCGGTCGTGGCCGACGAAGATGCGGTGGAAGCTGCCGAGGCGGCGCTTTCCACGGTCGACTCCGAATTTGGCCGCACCACCGATCCGGTGCGCATGTATATGCGCGAGATGGGCACGGTTGGGCCTGCTCACGCGCGAAGATGAAATCGTTATCGCCAAGCGCATTGAGGAAGGCCTCAAGCACATGATTCAGGCGATCTCCGCCTGTCCCGCCACCATTGCAGAAATCCTTGCGCTGGCCGACAAGGTGGCGCGCGAAGAATTGCGCGTGGACGAAGTGATCGACGGTTTTATCGATGTCGAGTCGGATGGTATGGAAGGCGTTGAAGCTGGCAGGCGAGGAATTGTCAGCCGATGATGACGACGAAGATGACGAGGATGGTGACGATGGTGACGCCCTTGCTGCGGCCAATCTTGCCCAGCTCAAGGTCGATGCGCTGGAACGCTTTGCCATCATCGCCGACCTGTTTACCAAAATGGGCAAGGCGTACGAGAAACATGGCTATCGCAGCAAGCCGTACGACAAGTTGCAGGAACAGATTTCCAACGAGTTGATGCAATTCCGCTTCTCCGCCAAACAGGTGGATGCGTTATGCGACACGATGCGCAATCTGGTGGAAGAGGTGCGTTCGCCACGAGCGCAACATCCAGGAGCTGTGCGTCACCAAGGCGCGCATGCCGCGTCCTCATTTCATCAAGACCTTCCCCGGCAATGAGGAGCGTCTGGACTGGGCGGCGCGCGAAGTGGCGGCGAAGAAACCTTACAGCGAAACGCTGGCTCGTTTCCAGCATGCCATCGTCGAGCAGCAGAAGAATTTGCTTGATCTGCAACAGCGCGTGGGGATCCCGATCAAGGATCTGAAAGAAATCAACAAGCAGATGACCAACGGCGAAGCCAAGGCACGCCGCGCCAAGCGCGACATGATCGAGGCCAACTTGCGTCTGGTGATTTCCATCGCCAAGAAATACACCAACCGCGGCCTGCAATTCCTCGACCTGATCCAGGAAGGTAACATCGGTCTGATGAAGGCCGTGGACAAGTTCGAATACCGTCGCGGCTACAAGTTCTCGACCTACGCCACCTGGTGGATACGCCAGGCGATCACCCGTTCTATCGCCGATCAGGCGCGCACCATCCGTATCCCGGTGCATATGATCGAGACCATCAACAAGATGAACCGTATCTCGCGCCAGATTTTGCAAGAGACCGGGATGGAAGCGGATGCCGCGACGCTGGCGATCAAGATGGAAATGCCGGAAGACAAGATCCGCAAAATACTGAAGATTGCCAAAGAACCGATTTCGATGGAAACCCCGGTAGGCGATGATGACGACTCCCATCTGGGCGACTTCATCGAGGATGGCAATACGCTGGCTCCCATCGAGGCTGCGGTGTACGACAGCCTGCGCAATGTCACTGCCGATATTCTCGACAGCCTGACGCCGCGCGAAGCAAAAGTATTGCGTATGCGCTTCGGCATCGAGATGAACACCGATCACACTCTGGAAGAAGTCGGCAAGCAGTTCGATGTCACCCGCGAGCGTATTCGCCAGATTGAAGCCAAGGCCTTGCGCAAATTGCGTCATCCATCCCGTTCTGAAAAGTTGAAGAGCTTTCTGGACGGCGAGAGTTGATGCAATAATTCTTACGGGTCGTTAGCTCAGTTGGTTAGAGCAGAGGACTCATAATCCTTTGGTCCGCGGTTCAAGTCCGCGACGACCCACCAGTAAACACAAGGCTTGCAGCGATGCAAGCCTTTTGTTATCGTTTATCCTGCTTTCCGCACCCTTAAGGTTCACAACGACTTCCACAAAATGCGTATTCTGATTGCCGAAGATGATGAAGTGTTGGCTGATGGGCTCACTCGTGCTATGCAACAGGCCGGCTATGCCGTGGACCGGGTGGGGGATGGTTCGGAAGCGGATGCGGTTCTGAAAGGAGAGCAACCATTCGACTTGGTCATCCTCGATCTTCAGTTGCCCAAGCTGGATGGTTTTACCGTGTTGCGCAACCTGCGCGAGCGCAACCAACACGTACCAGTCATTATTCTCACCGCCAGAGATAGTGTGGAAGACCGGGTCAAGGGGCTCGATCTCGGTGCCGATGATTATCTGTCCAAGCCTTTTAATCTGCAGGAACTGGAAGCGCGCGTCCGTGCTTTGCTCAGGCGCGGTCAATGCGGCACCAATCCTCTGTTGGCTTGCGGTTTGCTCACCTTTGACAGCGTAGAGCGGCGTGCGGCGATAGAGGGGAAGCCGCTGGAATTGACCACGCGCGAGCTGGGCGTGCTGGAGGCATTGATGTTGCGTGTCGGGCGGGTCATCAGCAAGGAACAACTGCTGGAACGCATATATAGTTATGCGGAAGAGGCCAGCAACAACGCCATCGAAGTTTACATCCATCGTCTGCGAAAAAAAATAGCGCCAGCCGGGGTGACTATCCACACCATACGCGGCCTGGGGTACGTCATCGATAATTTGCCGCCATGAGCTACCATGAGCGCCATGGAAAATAATATCCTTTCCCTGCGCAGCTACCTCATGCAGAGGTTGCTGATTTCACTTTATCTGCTGTGGCTGGTCAGTACCGTCGTGGGGTATTTTGCTACCATTAACTATGCCAACCAACCCTATGATCTGGTATTGCTGCAGCGCGCCAATGATGTTGCAGAGCAGCTCAAACTGGGCAGCGGGGCCGAACAATTAAGTGCGGTGCCCTTCCTCCCGGACGGCTCCGATCCCGCTATGCCGGATCGGGTGGTTTATACCGTCACCGATAGTGAAGGCAGAAAACTTGCCGGGAATGGCAACACGCTGCGCCCGTTATCCTATCGGCGCGGCAGACTTGGCCCATTGTTTAGCGACGGCGAGCGCGAAGGGCAAAAGGTGCGCATGGTCAGTCTGACCTTTTCCTCCAATGATAACCTGCTGCAATTGCATGTTTCCGAAACCACGCACCAACGTCAGGCGCTCATTCGAGGTATTCTAGCCAACATCGTTATCCCCGAGCTATTGCTGACGCTGATCGCTCTTGGCGTGGTTTGGTATGGCTTGAAGCAGGGCTTGCGGCCGCTCGAACGTTTGCGTTACGAAGTGCTAAACAGACGGCGCGACGACTTGAGTCAGCTCGACGGCAGCAAAGCGCCCGCCGAAGTGCGTCCTTTGATCGATGCCGTCAACGATTTGCTGGATCGCTTGAAGCAAGTGATGGCTGCGCAGCAACGATTTGTCGCCGATGCGGCACATCAATTGCGGACGCCGTTCGCCGGCCTGAAGACGCAATCCGAACTGGCATTGCGCACTGCTGACCCGGAACGAAAGCAACACGCGCTCGAACATATCCTCACCAGCACCCGGCACGGCATCCGTCTGGTCAACCAGCTTCTGGCATTGGCTCGCAATGAGCCGGGAGGGCAGGGGGCCGACAATTTCACTTCTTTAGATCTTAACCAATTGGCCCAGGAGTGTACCGTCAACTGGGTGCAGATGGCTCTGGAAAAGAACATCGACATCGGTTTTGAAGCCGCGCACGCGCCCGTATCGGTGCAAGGAGATGCGGCTAATTTGATGGAGATGCTCAACAACCTCGTCGACAATGCGATCCGCTATACCCCTGCGGGCGGACACATTACCGTTTGCGTCAGTACGGTTCAGCACGTGGCAGAATTGTGCGTGGAAGACAATGGCCCCGGAATCGACCCGCAACATCGCGAGCGTGTATTCGAACGTTTCTACCGCATTCTCGGCAACGGACAGAGCGGCAGCGGATTGGGTTTGGCTATCGTTGCCGAAGTCGCCAAGCGCCATCGCGCTGAACTTAAACTGGAGGCAGGGAACAGTGGTATAGGAACCCGGATTAGCATACGCTTCCCCCTTTATACCATTTGATGCCGAGGGTACGTACTGCTGGCTTACGATGCGCTTCCCTTACTGCATTCCTGCAATATTTTTTTGGTCAACTGCGAACAATACTGCTGCTTCGACTCTTGAGGTAAGGTTAAGCTTATTAAGAATGTGGCGGACATGCTGTTTAACGGTGTCGTTGCTGATTCCAAGCTTTAACGCGATAGCCTTGTTGCTTTCACCGCGCGCCAGAAGTTGCAGTATTTCACGCTCACGTTCCGTCAATAGATTTCAGGATATTTTTCCCGCCTTGGTCTTGCGGTCCACTGCTGCAATATTCCGATCATTTTTGCCGGTCATCGCCGGTGCTACAACCAATTCGCCGGCGGCAACCCGGCGAATGGCGTCGACCACATCGTCCGGAGCCATGTCCTTGAGCAGATAGCCGCGCACCCCGGCACGCAAAGCATCGGCCAAGTCGGATTCGGCATCGCTCATGGTCAGGATCAATACCGGCGTGAGAAAACCTTCTTTGCGTATTCGCGCCAAGCAAGCCCAAGCCATTCACCGGCTCCATGCGCAAATCCATGATCAGTAAATCCGGATGATGCTCGCGCAACGAGTGCGGTTAACTCATCGCCATTGTCGGTGGAGCCAACCACCGTGATGCCGTAGCGGTGGGTTAGAAGCTCGGTCAGGCCGCGTCGGCACAAACTGTGGTCATCCACCAGAGCAACCCGTATTTTTTCGCTCATCAATTTAACTCCACTCAAAGCTCAAGTCCAGAAACTGCATTTTCAGGAAATTTTAATTGTACGCGGGTGCCCTTTCCCTCGGTGCTTTCAATGCCGATTTCGCCCCCGATACGCAAAGCACGTTCACGCATGATCATCAAACCGTAATGGCCTTCGCTGGGAACACTGCCGTACCCGGCACCATTATCCGAGATGGTAAAAACGTAATAGCCATCGTTGCGTTCAATAGTCAGATGGCATGTGTCGCAGCAGAATGGGTCGCAACATTGGCAAGCGCCTCGCGCACAATATGAAAAACCTGCAGCTCATGTTCGATCGGGAGTTCGAGATTAGCAACGCTGTTGGCGTATGTCATAAAAATATCGGTGCGGTTGCGAAATTCATCAACCAATGCCTGCAAGGCAAACTGCAAACCCAAGGGATCCATCTGACAACGAAAATGCGTAATGATTTCACGCATGGTCTTCTGACCGCTACCCAGCGCCTCATCGACTTCCTGGGCACATTGAGTGATCAAGTTGCTCGTTTTGCGTACGCACAGCATCAAGCAGCAGGCTCATGCGCATTCTGGCGTAATACAAAGTATGGGCCAGCGAATCATGAATTTCATTGGCCATAGCTTTGCGCTCGGCTATCAGATGCGTGCGCCTGACTTTCAATATTTTTTCTGGCGCTATCAAGCGCAATGCCGATGAGTTCAGCGAATGGGCGCAGCTTTTGTGCAACGTCATGCGGAATATCTTCAGCCACAGCAAAAAAGAGCGTGAAAACGCCGATGAGTTTGCCGCGATATTCCAGCGGTGCGGCGACCACAATTTGCATCCCGCCTCGGCAAAATTACGGCTGGGGCGCTGTGCGCAAACTGCGGTGTCGGAGGAATGAATACCCCTGTCACAAGCAGCTTGTGCCGCACACACCACAACCAATATCAACGATACTTTCATCCTCGCACACTTCAGAGGGTAAACCGATAGCCCCGGCAATTTGCAGCGTCTGGCTGTTGGGCGATACCACCCGAACAATACCCCCGCTGGCACCGAGCGAACCCACAACCGAACCAAGCAAGCCCTCTACCAGCGTCCATAGCTCGCCGTTATTAGAAGGCTCTGGGTCGCAGCTTCATACCATCCGATCCGGTGGCGTGTTCACCTGCCGCATCGTGGGAAAGAGGTCGGTTGAATTCGCTGTCGTTTTGAAGCCGTGGGTTATTCAATCTTCTCACCGTAAGTCGATATCTTCAAATGATTTGACGCCATAGGTTAATCAGCATAATTGCTTAAGTATAGCAAACATACCCCACATGGGCTATAAGAGTTCCCCCCCGATATGGCTATATACATAAAACCCTCTA
Source organism: uncultured beta proteobacterium (assembly GCA_963714805.1). Taxonomy (GTDB): domain Bacteria; phylum Pseudomonadota; class Gammaproteobacteria; order Burkholderiales; family Gallionellaceae; genus CAIQPV01. The sequence goes on from CAVQPO010000004.1 coordinate 351,172, forward strand.
ATTGCGTTTAATATCGGTATTTTAAGCGGACATTCTTTGCTTGAATCCATGACAACGGCGTATCTGGAGACGACCACATAACACTATGAAAATATGCATCAGTATCCGATAGTCATGACCGTTCCGATCCATTGGTCATGGCCATCACCGAAGCGCGGGCAGCCGGGGCGCAGGCCGTTATCCACTGTGGCGACCTGATTGGCGTCAATACCCTGCGCGCTTCTCTCAAACTCGACATTCCTATCCACGCAGTCCATGGCAATAATATCGGCGATGTCGCGGCGCTTTACCGCATGATGGAGAAAACTGCTGGCAAATTCACTTATCACGGGCAAGAAGCCATGCTGGAACTCGACGGACGCAAAATTTTCGTCACCCACATGCCGCACCACGGGCAAGCTTTTGCCTGCACGGGGGATTATGACTTGGTATGCCACGGACATAGCCACACCGCGCATGTCGATGTGCAAGCCAATATCAAAGGTGGGCACACCTGGCTGGTCAATCCGGGATCGGTCGCGGGCATCGATGCGCCCGGCGTTGATGCCGTCCCCACCTGGATATTTGGAGATCTTGCACAAATGACTTTCGAGATACGCACCTTGCAACAAACATCATTGGAGGCTTAAGTGACTGCCACTATCGCAACTAACCAGACCATCCTCGTCGTCGGTGGCGGCATCGGCGGCATGACGGCGGCGCTGGAAGCCGCCGAATGCGGCAAGCAGGTGATTCTGGTCGAACGCAATGCCAGTTTGGGCGGACGCACCGCCCTGTTATACCGTTACTTCCCCAAGATGTGCCACCCCACCTGCGGGCTGGAAATCAACCTGCGCCGTCTCAAGGCCAACCGCAACTTGCGCGTATTGACCCAGGCCGAAGTGATGGCGGTTTCCGGCCAACGCGGAGACTACACGGTGACGCTGAAGATTTCCCCGCGCTACGTCAACGGCAACTGCACTGCCTGCGGCGAATGCGCGAAAGCGGTCGAAAAGGAAATCCCCAACCCCTACGAATACAATTTGTCCAACACGCGAGCCGCCTACCTGCCGCACGCGATGGCTTATCCGCAGCACTATGTGCTCGACCCGTCCATCATCGGCACGCAGGATGCGGATAAAGCTAAGGCTGCGTGCAAATATAACGCCATCGACCTCGACATGCAGGTCGAGACCATAGAACTGAATGTCGGTGCTGTCGTCTGGGCTACCGGCTGGAAGCCTTACGATGCGGCGAAAATTCAACCTTACGGTTATGACCGATTCGACAATGTGATCACCAGTCTGGAATTCGAACGTTACGCCGATCCGCATGGCCCCACCGGCGGCAAATTGCTGCGCCCATCTGACGGCAAGGAAGCAAAGAATATCGCCTTCATCCAATGCGCCGGTTCGCGCGACGAAAACCATCTGCGCCACTGCTCGCGCATCTGTTGCATGGCTTCGTTGAAACAGACACAATATGTGCGCGAAGCGTATGGCGAGGAGGGCAAGTCCACGGTGTATTACATCGATATTCGCTCTATCGACCGCCTCGAAGATTTTTATCTGAAAGTGCAACAAGACCCGACGGTAAAGTTCATCAAGTCCAAGGTAGCCAATATCAAGCTGGATGAAAAGCAGCGGCGACCTGATCCTGCACGGCGTGGACACCGAGGGCTACCACCGCTACGCCGCGCAGCACGATCTTGTGGTGCTCGCGGTCGGCATGGAACCGGAGAGCAACGGCATCAAGTTGCCTGCCGACATCATCACCGATTCTTCCGGTTTCATCGAAGGCTCGGCGGATGGCGGCCAGTTTGGCGCGGGTGCGGCAAGCAGTCCGCTTGACGTAAACCGGGCAACGCAAAGCGCAACGGCAGCAGCGCTGCGCGCGATACAGGTGGTATACAAGACTTCCGCAATTGAGGGGGCGCAATAATGAGTGAAATGAAAACTGCCGCATACATTTGTTCGGGCTGCGGCCTCGGCGATCAGCTCGACATTGACGCAACTGTCAAAGATCGCACAAAAAGAAGGCAAGATGGCCGTGGTGCGCGAACATGCATTCCTGTGCAATCCTGAAGGCGTGCAGATGATCCGCGACGACATCGAAAAGGAAGCCGTCACGCACATTTGTATCGCCGCCTGTTCGCGTCGCGCCAAGACCGAAGCATTCAATTTCCCTGAAGTTGCCATGAGCCGCGCCAATCTGCGCGAAGGCGTGATTTGGGTGATAGCCGAAGGCGATGCAACACGATGAAGTCCGCCAGGAAATGGCCGACGATTACGTGCGCATGGGCTGTGCCGAAATCAAAAAAATGAAGCTCCCGCAAGGCAACCCGAACCACGCAAACAACAAGCGTATTCTGGTGGTCGGCGGCGGGATGAGCGGGTCTGACTGCCGCGCTGGAAGCGGCGGAGACCGGCTACGATGTGGTGCTGGTCGAGAAGGATAAGCAACTCGGCGGTTGGGCGGCAAAACTGTGGAAGCGCGTGCCTTTCAAGCAGCCGTATGCCGAACCGCAAGACACGGGTCTCGCCGAATTGGCGGCCAAGGTTTCATCGCATCCGCGCATCACCGTGCATCTCAATTCCATTCTTGCCGAAACTTCCGGTGCGCCGGGACGTTTCAGCGTGCAGGTCGCACAGGAATCGGGCTCCGTGGTTACCGAAGAAGTCGGCGCGATTGTCCAGGCGACCGGCTTTACCGCTTACGACATCAACAAACTGCCAGAACTGGGCGGCGGCAAATCGGCTAACGTGGTGGATCAGGCCGGGCTGGAAGCTCTGGCGCGCACGTGCCGATGGCGCGGCGATCAAACGCGCCGACGGCAAGGAAGTCAGCAGCGTGGTATTCATCCAGTGCGCCGGACAGCGCAACGCGGCCAACCGGAACATCTGCCCTACTGCTCCGGCCATTGCTGCGCCACCAGCGTCAAACAGGCGATGTATTTCAAGAGATGCTAACCCTGATGTGGATACGGTGGTGATGTACACCGACTTGCGTATGCCAGGCATGGGCGAGGATTTTTACCGGAGTGCGCAAGACAAGGGCGTGATTTTTACCAAGGGTAAGGCATCTACGGTAGATGCTGACGGTGACGGCTGCAAGGTGAATTTCCGCGACCTGATTCTGGATGAGGATGCTGTCATCGCCGCCGATCTGGTGGTGCTTGCGACCGGACAGGTGCCGAGTGCGGGTGTCGATCTGGAAGCATGGAACACGGTAGTAACTGCTGCCGAAGGCGGCTCCGAGGAGGGAAAGCAACAGAAAGTAGAAATGCAGAAGATCTCCGTGCTCAACCTCAACTATCGCCAAGGACCGGACATGCCGCAGTTGAAGCACGGCTTCAGCGATTCGCACTTTATCTGCTTTCCCTATGAGACGCGCCGCACCGGCATTTACGCCGCCGGGCCGGTGCGCCGCCCGATGGACATGCTGCAAGCCACCGAGGACGCGACCGGTGCTGCGTTGAAAGCTATTCAGGCGGTGGAGAATGCCAGCCTGGGCCGCGCCGCCCATCCGCGCGCGGGCGACCTGTCATTTCCTTCAGCCCGTCTCGAAGGTTGTACCCAGTGCAAACGCTGCACGGTGGAATGCCCGTTCGGCGCAATTGACGAAGACGAGAAACGCTTCCCCGTATTCAACGAAAGCCGTTGCCGCCGTTGCGGCACCTGCATGGGTGCCTGTCCGGTGCGCGTGATTTCGTTCGAAAATTATTCGGTGGATACCGTCGGCAACCAGATCAAGGCGGTGGATATGCCGGACGAGTTTTCCGAGAAGCCGCGCATCCTGATTCTGGCCTGCGAAAACGATGCTTATCCCGCGCTCGACATGGCCGGATTGCAGCATCATGTTTATTCCGCCTTCGTGCGCGCGATCCCGGTACGCTGTCTGGGTTCGGTGAATACTATCTGGATTACCGACGCGCTCAATTCCGGCTTCGACGGGGTGATGATGATGGGCTGCAAACACGGCGACAATTACCAGTGCCACTTCGTCAAGGGTTCGGAACTCGCCAACTACCGCATGAGCAAGATAGACGACACGCTCAAGCAATTGGGGCTGGAAACCGAGCGCGTGGCAACCTACGAAGTGGCCATCACCGACAATGCTCGCGTCGCCAAACTGATCAACGAGTATGTCGCGAAAATCAACGAAATTGGTATGTCACCGATGAAGGGCTTTAATTGAGGTGCAGACAATGAGCAATCAAAACCAACAAGCTATCGCGCCCTATCACAACGATTTCCTGAAAGAAGTCGAGGAACGCGTCGAGGACGGCGCATGGGTCAAGATGTGCATGCAGTGCGGCGTGTGCGCGGGTTCCTGTCCGCTCGGGAACGCATGGGAACACACCCCGCAGAAAATTTTCATGATGATCCGTGCCGGGAAGCGCGAGGAAGTGCTGCAATCGGACTCAATGTGGATGTGTACCTCCTGCTACAACTGCATCGTGCGCTGTCCGCGCAAGTTGCCCATCACCCACATCATGCATGGCTTGGCACATTATGCCACACCGCCTTGGCATGGCACCCAAAGGCCAGCCGACGCGCGTCATTGCCAAACTATTTTGGGACAATCTGGTGAAAACGGGCCGGGTCAACGAGCTGAAATTTTCTCTGGCGATGTATTTCAAGGATGGCTTTGTGCAGGGCATCAAGAACGCGCTGGCAATGCAGGCGGTCGGCATGGGGCTGATGAAAGCCAAACGTTTCAATCCGATGGAAATTTTCGGCGGCCACAAATGCAAGGATCAGGGCAGCATCCGCAAGATGATCGCCAAAGCGCGAGAGATCGAAGAGCGCAAGCATAAATGTGTGTAGCTACGATATAACCCCTCATCCCCAGCCCTTCCCCCTCCAGCGGGGGAAGGGAGCCAAGTCCTCTCCCGCAGGCGGGAGAGGGGTTGGGGTGAGGGGATGGCAACGGAGAACTAAAGTGGAAAAAAAACAATATGCGTTCTACCCCGGCTGCTCTTCCCAGAAGGGTGCCTCGGCTTCGAACTTCGTCACTTCCATCCAGTTGATGTGCGACAAACTGGGAGTACAGCTCAACGAAATTCCAGACTGGAATTGTTGCGGTGCATCCATCGGCTACGGAGAGGGCGGAGAACTGCCGCGCCTAGTTCTCAACGCGCGCAATCTGGCATTGGCCGAGCAGCATCTGCCCGGACAGGACATGGTTTCCGGTTGCCCGGCTTGTTGGCTGGCAACGCGCGAAACCGCCGAGCGCTTGAACCAACATGGCGATCTGATGGCGGAAACCAATGAATCCTTGAAAGAAGCGGGACTGAATCTGAAAGGTACGGTCAAGGCACGCCACATTGTCGAGGTGTTGATTGAGGATGTGGGTTTCGCCCAAATACAGCAAGCCGTGGTTAAGCCGCTGAAAGGTCTGAAGGTCGCCGGTTACGTCGGGTGTCAGACCAACCGTCCGTTCGGTATCGCCGGGGAATCGTTCGAAAACCCGCAATATCTCGACAAGATGATTGAATCTGTCGGTGCGGAAGCCATCGGCAGCTACGATCAGAAAGTGACCTGCTGCGGCGGTGCGCTCGCCTTCTCCGAGCCGGAGAAGGCGCAAAAACAGATACGCGACATCGTGGAATCGGCCTATGACCATGGAGCCGAAATGATCGTCACGCCTTGCCAGTTATGTCAGGCCAACGTCGAAATCTACCAATCTGAAATCAACAAGAAGCAAGGCACCCAATTCGCCATGCCGGTGGTTTATTACTCGCAACTGATGACGGTCGCCTACGGTGGCGGCATCAAACAAGCGGGGCTGGACGGGCACGTCATCCAGCCGAAAAAATTACAGGATATTGCGCGCTAGCTGTTCTCTCGTTTTGCAGTACCGGTACTTTCTGGGTAGGGGGCGATTCAAACTGATGTGGCGTAGTTAATGACATTGCGCTGACCGATTCGCGCTGCTCTGGTGGGAGCGACCTCCCGGTCGCGATAGGTTGGGAGGCATGCATCGAATCGCGGCCGGGAGGCCGCTCCCACAATGGTAATGCCGAAACTGACCTATTTGTGAAATTATTAAATTATTCCAGAATATTTTACATCAGTTTGAATCGCACCCTACTGGGTAAGCAAAGATACCGCTGACACTATTATTCCTGCCATGATTTTGCACGTTTTTCCATAACGCGCTTCTCCACCCGTATAAGTTCAGGGATAATCCGCCGCCATGCAGCAAGGTGATAAAAATCCTGGAGAGCTATTTGCCACACCTCAAAATTCCCGCAATCCCACAATATCCGGTAAATGAACCCGGCACGCCGGGTATCTGCCCGGTTGCACCCGATGCCTTGCAAGGCATCAAACGCCAGCAAACCAATCCCTCGCGCTGGAATGGTCAGGGCTGGCAGGACTTTGCCGCCGCACTCCGCGCGGCAGACATTGAATTGCGCGAACAGGTCGGGACGCGCGGAACCTTCGCCACCGATGCGGGCGGCACCGCTTATGGCATGCCGCACGGTGTGGTGGTCGCGCGCAACGCCGGGCAAATTGCCGATTTGCTCAAGGCTGCGCAACAGTTTCGAGTGCCGGTCACCGTGCGTGGCGGTGGCCTGACCACCGAGGGCGAATCGGTTGCCTTCGGCGGTGTGCTGCTGGATATGACCGGGATGAGCCGGGTGCTGCACATTGATACCGAGGCGTTGACGGTGCGCACCGAAGCCGGGATTTTCTGGCATAGCTTGGCCGAAGAATTGCGCCGCCAGAATATGGATTATCTTTCCGCGCCGCTCAACCTGACTTCTTCGGTCGGCGGCACGTTGGGGGTGGGCGGAATAGACGTGAATTCGCCGCGCCTCGGTTGCAGCGCCGATCAGGCGCTGTCCCTGCAAGTGGTGACCCCGACCGGGGAAATTGTGGAGTGTTCGGATACACAGAATGCCGAGCTATTCCAGCGCGTGGTTTTAGGATACGGCCAGTTCGGCGTGATCACTGAAGCCACGCTGAAAATCCGCCCCTATACGCCGTTGCGCATGCATTATTTTTATTATGGTTCGCTGCGCACCGCGATTGAAGATTTGCAATTGCTGGATCGCAACGATGCCAGCGATTATTCGGGAATACTGACCATCATGGACTGCGCGGTGAACCTGCTGGTGGCCTTTGATACGGACGAACGCGAAGCGGCATTCAAGGCGAATTGGCAGCGAAGTTTGCGCGGTTATGGCGAATGGGGCTTCGCCCTGCGCATGCTGGGGCGCTATGTCTTACGCCCGTGGAAACTGGGGGAAGCGTGGTATTTGTTCCAGCGTAAACGTGAACTTTTTCCAGAATTGCACCGCTCCGAGTACATGCGCGACGGCCAAATGTACGACCGTACGGTAGTATTTTCGCGCGCGGTGTGGAAATTCTGGGGCTGCAAACAAATGGTGATTCCCGACCTGGCGACTTCGGCAGATAAGTTTGTCGAGGCGGTGGAGCGCGGCAACCGGGTCTGCCGCAAATATTTCCCGCACTACACCCTGTATCTGGTCGGCATCAAACTGCGCCCCGAACACTGGCCGCATTACGAAATGTCATGCATTCCACCCGATGCCGCAGGCTGGGCCTACGGCTGCGAGTTCGAACCGATGATCGATGGCAAGGTGTACAGTCGCGACCATTTTCAGTCTTTCAAGAACGCGATTTACGATATCGGCGTCGATCTGGGCGGCAGTTACTACCGTTTCGGCGGCATGATGAAAGGCTATATCCGGCGCATGTTCGGCGATGAGGTGGTGGATCGCCATCTGTCGCTGAAGCGCAAAGCCGATCCGGCGATGATCCTGAACCGGGATGTGATATTTTGAAGAAAAACTCGAACGATCATGCCGCTTGCAGCGGTTGCAGCCTGTGCCTGCTGGTGTGCCCGATGTGGCGGCGCAACCGCGACATCAGCCTGACCGCGCACGGCTACGCCAAGGCAATGCAACACGGGGCGGATGCGCGCGAGATTGCCGATGCGTTGTGGAGTTGTAGTTTATGCGGGGCCTGCGATCCGGTTTGTCCCGAACAAATCGACGTGACCGGAATGATTCTCAAGCTGCGTCGCGGGTTGGATCATCCCGAGAGTGCAACTGTGCGTGCGCGTATGGAGGAAGAAGGCGCACGCCCGCTCAAAATACAACACAATGCGGCAAAGTTGTTGCCCGATCAGGCATTGCGCGATTCCCCCGAACTGTTAGCGCGCATTGCTGCCCTGTTGGGAGTTCCGGTAGCGGAGGATGATGGCGCGGATATCGTGTTGGCGCTGGAAGCGGGAGTGGTCGTTCCACCACAACGCCTGCAACGATTCTTGGCTTCCTGGCGTGGGCTAAAAAAAATCATCATCGCAGACGGGCTGTTGTTAAAGCACCTGAAACAATTACTGCCGGCAATGAACTTTATCACTCTGGGCGAAGCGCTCAGCACCAATGCCGTCGTGCGCCGCAGCTTGCGCGCCACCGACCTGTACGTGATCGAGCCGCGCGCCTATCATGCCGAATATCAACGTCTGGTCAAACATTACGACCGCTTGCGCGCTGAAAGCGGCAGCGCATTCAACCTTGACCTGCAACGTATCGCCATTCCTGCCACCTCGCGCAGTCTGCCGCAGCGGCTGGGATTGCTAGCGCCTGATGATGATGCCCAGTCGCGCTGGGTTTTGCACGGGCGCAGCATTTCGCGCATCGTGGTCGAGAGTCTGGAGGATCGCGCGGCTCTTGAGAAAGTCAGCGATGTACCGGTGGTGCATCTGGCGGATTTGCTGGAAGACGAAGCGCGTAGCCCGTAGGCTGGTGGTGAGCAACGCGAACCCCAGCATTTCGAAATTGCAAGCGTTGGGGTTCGTATCCTACCACCAGAGGTAATTGAGCTTCCCGATACCTGCCATTGGTCAAATAGCTCCTTCGACCTTCAGCGCCCCGCCAGAACGATCACCATGAAGGCTCAGTCCTCGGTCTTAGCAGACCATTCCGTTTTTATGAAAAGCCAGTTGGTTTGAAGGTACACTTCCGATTTTTTCGAATACTCTGTTAGCGGCAACTCAGCAGGTTTAACGTTTCCACTCGTCAAGCCACGGGTCGAGTAGCATCGTCGCTATCAACCCATCTTTGCCTTTCCTACGCTCTTGCTCCTCGCGATGCATCCCAAGCGAGAGGTATATGAGCGCCGACCTGACCAATTGCATGAGGCGTAGCGTCCTTTGTTCAAGATCATGCCGGGTGATCGCGTGGGCTAAAGTGTCGTGAAAAGGATCGCCTTGCGACTTGGAAGACAACAACATCTCATGAATCTTCACGTATTTGTGTTCAAGATGGTTGCGGAGATCAGCTAAGGCGCGTGCTTCTGGCTCTATTGAGTCCTGCATATCCTCTTCAAATAAATCTTTGCTCAACCAGAATAGGCCACGAAACGGCCAGTTCTCGGACTTTGCAAAGCGATCACGCACTGGCCCAGTGTCTTTTTCACGCCAGATTGTTCTGAAGCTGACACGCTTTTCTGGAATACCCAGTGTAAGGTAGTAATTCAGGAAGTAGGCGATCTTATCTAGGATCGAGTAGGCGATTCGGAACGCGATCTTCACCTTTTCAACCGATAGGCCATACGTTGGATAGTCCAGTGTATTGTAGAGCAACACATCTCGGTCGGACATGTGCGGCTCGTCTGGCCGCGTTCCTTCCCACAACATCCATCGCGCCGATACAAACCCCTGCTTCAGTTCGTTGAACATGCCGACCACGATAGGTGGTTCGTTGATCGCTGTGGTGAAGTCCGGCAGGCTCAAGATATCGCGCGCGGCGATCGATGCCGATTCGATGTCATTCAGGGGGTTGAGGAACAGTACATTGTCGAGGCACCAGCGGCGATATGCACGCTCCATCGGCTCCATACCTATTGCCCAATCTTCCGGCTTGTGCGCTTTGTTAATCGCCTCGATATCGTAGTGGTGAGCGATCTGTTCCGCCGATTTTGAAAAGAAAGAGATGAGTCGAGAGTCGCCAAGATGTGGATTACTAGAGACAAGTTCCACCGCCTTGATGAGATCGCTGTAGGCATGGGCGGAAAACACCTCGGTATGCCACGAATCGTATAGCGCGGCGGCATAGTGTATGAGACCGCGCCCCCGGTTGGCTCGCGCCATCCAAAAATTTGAGTCTATCGTAAGTGCGTCGCTCCAATATGCATGCGCCTCGATGAAACGGCCAAGCATGTTGAGTTGGTTGGCGAGGTTGGTTAATATTTGGCAGCGGCGGAGTGTGTCCATCGCAACGAACCCGGAGCTACTCATTGCGCGTCGTAGCAGAAACACCTGCTGCCGCACTTCGGATTGTTCGAAGTCCCAAACAGCCGCACGATTACCGATCCGCTGCTGGTAGCGACATGCCCACGCGTTGGCACGGAAGTAGTCGAGCAGTGCCATCTCGGGTGGTTGTAGACCGCGTGCCTCCAACTTGTCGGCGAGGTAAAGTGAGTGAGTGACGAGGTCAAGAGCGGCGTCATCGGAGGCTTGATCTACGAGCTGCGCAATTAGATTAAGCGCTTCATCATTGGATAGGCCACTTATAGTTGGCTTGTTGACTAACTTAAGCATATACACGCATCACATTTATTCTCGAATTTCGAAAATTTTTCTGAAGACAAGTCACAATGTTACACACAAAAAAACGGGGTCAGGCTTGCATAGTTGAATTGTTGTGTACACCGGTAAATTGTAAGTACAATGCCTCAGGCTTGAATTGCTTTTCGGGCATCAATAAATATGCCGTGCTATATGATTCTGTTATCCATTATTTTGGTAAGGTCCAAGAAACCGCTCACCATTAAAGTGAATCAAGTGTGATGGTGCATCAGCCACCCATACTTCAGTTTCCCAAGCGATTTCGCCCAAATAACGACTCATGAGGGAGCGGTTTGGGAACGCGGTTACATAAACCAGCCCGGCTGTTGATCCTGCGAACAGCTTAGCTAGCTCGGCGTGTCGCTTGCCATCGACTGGGCCATGACTGGTGACAGACTCGATCAGCAGTAGCCAATTTTTTTCGACGAAGTGCAGCACCACATCTGGCATCTTGCCATGGGTATCCACATTGACACCCAGTTCGGCCAGCAAGACCGCATCAAAGTAACCCCACTTGTCGCCAGTGTCCCCAGCGTAGACCAGTACACTGCCCGGCGCGAAGCGCGGGCCGAAGTCTTCGACGATGGCGCGGATCAACTCGCTATGTTCGCCCGGGCTGAGGGTGATTTCTTTGCCAGGAGCAATTTGCATGGGAATACGGTTTTGCTCGCGCTCCATCGCGTATTTTGCCGCCAGCGTCTGACTCTGTGATAAATAGCTCGTCAGGTTGTCGCGCCATTTTCTGGTGCCGAAGCTGCGCAGCAGTGCTAGCACAGCGGGGGCGACCTGATATACAGCCTTCGGGCTGTTCACCGGACGATCTGGTTTGTCGGGGTTATACATGGCAATTCCGGCATCGACGAACTGGTGCATCGTCTGCCGCCGAAATGTCTCGCGCGTGTTTGGCGCGTACTCTTTGCTGTAGTGTTCGCGCGACCAGTCCATGATCGGCGTGATGCCGACAAGTGGGTTTTCTGCCTGCGCCCACTTCTTGCCGGGAGTGAGGTTGAGCAAAGCCAACAGGGACAGCGCGGATCGTTCGTTGTGTTGCGCGCGTGGCAGACCAAGAAAAATGAGGATTTCGTGCGCCTCTTCGATATGGCTGTTCTTCTTTGTCATACGGATAAATTATCGAGTTGTTCATCAATCATGCTTTGTGTGGGTTCGCCACTACGCATCGCCCATTCGCCCAGCTTAATCAGTGCGGCACGGCTCGGATATTTCATCATCTTGAGGTCGGTCGCGTTGACTTGGGTGTGCCCGCTCGAACGGCGGAAGTTTTCATCAACGCCTGTCGTGTTGAGGTAGATAGCCAAGCCGCGTGCGAGCTCTTCTGATAAACCATTCTTATTCTCGTGATACACGTTCAAGTGATTCTCCAAACCTAGCATTTTGGCACCAGCAAAGGTATCCGGTTGTACTACGCTTGCCACGATGCGGCGCTTTTCTTCCTTCGATGAAAAACGCCGAACCACGCAATAGTAGCCATTCGGGTAAAGCCATTTTCCCGTTTCGGCGTTGCACAAAATTGCGTTGGGCTTCTTGATGTCCGGTTTAGGCCATTCGATGTTTTGCCCGTTAAAGTGCGCGGGGTACAGAAGGGGCACTGTGCCCGCTTCGGGCATTTTGCGCAGATGCTCTTTCAACCGAAAATCGACAACCGGCCCGGTCGATACCTTGATGCCAATATCCTCTAACGAACAGCGAATCGCGCTTGAAAGTTCGATGGCATTGCGCTCAACCGAAGTCGGCACATGGATGAAACGCTCGGTATCATCGGGGAACACGATACGGTTGAAGGGATGCGTATGCGTCACGAGATCGGCGAAGTTGTCATCGGTCGATGTGGTCACTGTCACGCCGCCTTGTTGCCCGTCACGCTCAAGCAACAGGATGATATTTTCTTGCAGCACATCATCGTCCTTGAAAGCCTTGCTGCGCGAGTCGAACAAGTGCATGTGCCGTATTGCGGCACGCGCCAGCACAAAATCGCGGAAAGGCCGGTAATACGGCCCGTTGCAAAAGCTGCGCGGGATGATTGCAACAATTTGACCGCCCGGCGACATCATCGCCAGAGCCAACGCGACGAAAGCGGAATAGAGATTTACGGTTTCAATATCCGCCTGCCGAAGTAGCAGGCGATGGCGGGAGTGGCTGCTGATTTTTTTATAGGGTGGATTCAGGATTGCGTGAGTGAATCCTTTGTCAGCACCGAATTGGATTCTGTTGACCGCCTGTTCGATAAAGTCGCCGCCCAGTATTTCATAATCAAGTGGCAGGCTGCTTTTGTAGCTGGAGAGCGCGTTATTTAATTCTTTGTGAATAAGGCTATCCAATTCGAAGGCCGTTACTTCAATCTTCTTGAAGCTCAGATCGCCATCAACACAGCGCTCAAGAAAAGCGCTCGAAAGCGAGCCGATGCCTGCGCCTGCATCAAGCAAGCGACAATCCAAGTCATTTTTAGATGTAAACAAGCTGGCCATGAACTGAGCCGTTCTTGCGGGCGTCAGAAACTGTCCGAGCCGCGATTTCCGCTTTGCCTCGGTGTTTCCTGATACCCTCAATCGGGTTTGTTCAACGATTGCAAGCAAGAATGTTTCTCCTGAATTGGCAAAACTCGAATTATATTCTCCGTCCAGTATACCGCCCCTTGCTTTTTTAATCCCTCATTACGTAGCGGCTTTACTTTATCAAGAGGCGGCTGCCACTCATCCGATCAGAGACAACAGTGCCAGACCTGCGCCTATGAGATAGTATGCCAATGCAGTCCGCCGCACAGTTGGAGGACAAGCATGAACTTAATTCTTGCTATATACTGCCGCCATATACATTTCGCGGTTGGAGGATTTTATGGCTAGCAGCACCGTTTTTATTAATAACCGCACTCAAGCGGTACGACTTCCTGCCGAATTACGTTTGCCTGATGATGTGAAGCGCGTGGATGTCCGGGCGCGGGGCAATGAGCGAATTATTTCTCCATTGGGGCAGTCTTGGGATAGCTTTTTTCTGAATGGTTTGTCCGTGTCAGAAGATTTTATGGAAGAGCGTGCAACGCAAAATCAATCGGATCGTGAAGTACTCTGATGTTGCGATATTTGCTGGATACCAACATCGTTATTTACGTGATGAAACATCGTCCGGTTGAAGTGCTGGACGTATTCAATAAACAAGCGAACCGGATGGCAATCTCCACCATTACATTGGCGGAACTGATGCATGGCTCAGAAAAAAGTAGCCGCCCTGCGGAGAATCTTGCCGCTGTAGAGGACTTCTGTAGCCGACTGGAAGTTCTACCCTATACCGCCAAGGCCGCCCAGCACTACGGATCAATTCGTACATCGCTCGAAAAAATTGGGCAGCCAATTGGCATCAACGATTTACATATTGCGGCACACGCCCGCAGCGAGGGATTAATTTTGGTTAGCAACAACATGAAAGAATTTGTCAAAGTACCCGCACTTCAGCTTGAAAATTGGATTGGGACTGTCTGATGCGTACCGTTGATGTCATCATCGTGGGGGCTGGTCTGTCAGCCGCCGCCGCCGCCAAACGCCTGGTGGACGCCGGGCTGGAAACCATCGTGCTGGAGCGTTTCCAGTTGCCGCGCCACAAGATTTGCAGCGGCATCCTGTCCCCGCGCGGTCATCGTTTTTTGCTGGAGAATTTCGGCCCCTTGCCTGCGGGTATCCTGCATGAACCGACTTCATGCCGAGGGGTGACTTTCCACTTTCCCAGCATGGTATCGATGCCGATGGATTTCTTCGGCGGCACCACACCGCATCTGCATCGCAAATTTTCCGATCACTGGGCGATCCAGCGTAGCGGGGCGGAAGTTCACGACCAGACTTCATTTACCGGATTACAGGATCACGGCGATCATGTGATCGTGCAGGCAAAAAGGAACGGCGAGCCGGTTAGCTACAGAGCACGTCAAGTGATCGGGGCGGACGGCCCGAGTTCGCCGGTGGTGCGTGCGGTTTACCCGGAATACCAGAAGTCGATTCCGTGGTTTTTTGTCGGGCAGAAGTTTCACGAGATCATCGAATGTCCGCTGGATGAACAGTATTTTCATTTCTGGTTTCATCCGAATTTGGGGCACTACACTTGGAGCCACGCCCGCGACGGGCGACAGATCGTCGGCGTGGGTTTCAAGCGCGGCGACAATTTCGCCAGCAAGCATGCCAACGTGGTGAACTACCTGAGCGACAAGCACGGCGTCCGCCTGCATCCGCACACCGACGACGAGGGGTGCGGCGAGAATTTCGGCCCCTCGGTAATCAACCGTTACGTGTTCGGCAAAGGCAACGTGCTGATCACCGGGCAGGCTGCGGGCTTCCTCAACATGATAGGGGAGGGCATGAGTTGTGCGCTTCACGCCGGGGCAATTTGCGGCGAAGCCGTAGTCGAAGCGCGGCTGCGCAACCGCCCGATGCAGGAGATGTACCGCAAAATGATTGCTTCGGAAGTGCAGCGTACCACCGATCAGTGGAACCCGCTCAAGATTGCCTTCGCCCGCCCGCACGAGGCGGATTTCCCGGCAGCGTTGATGGCGCTGAGCTGGCGCGACCGCGCCAAGGTGTTGCAGGACATGTGGCGTTTCGTCGTGCTGTACAAGGAATTCAAGTGGGGGCGGCAGATCATGCGGGCGGCCATGCAGCGTTCACTCTTGGGCAGTTACTCGGGTAAGTTCTGGCAGTGAGCAGATAAGAATGCTGAGACCTAATTAGAATCACCATCTGCCATGCCACTTTCCAGAACAGCCTTATCTCGGCAATTCCTTTTTGCGCCTGAGTTACAGCCTCATAGCACCGATATACGATGCGCTTGTCGAGCGTCCGATGAGAGAGGCGCGAAAGCAATCGTTGCGTTTCTTGACGATTGAAAATAACAAGCACGTTTTAGTAAGCGGGGTAGGAACGGGGCTGGATTTACCATGGTTACCTGCGTTACATCGCTACACCGCGCTGGATTTCAACGCGGCGATGCTGGCACGTGCCAAGTCACGCGGAAAAAGTCTGGATATTGATTTCGTGCTGGGTGATAGCATGGCGCTACCTTTTGCCGATGCGCAGTTTGATCATGTCGTTCTGCATCTAATTGTCGCTGTCGTACCCGATCCGGAACGTTGCTTGAGCGAAGCAGCGCGCGTGCTGAAATCCGGCGGGACGATCATTTTATTTGATAAATTTTTACAACCGCAACAGCGCGCACCGATGCGGAGATTATTCAACGCAATCACACGCCGTTTTGCTACGCGCATGGATGTGGTTTTTGAGGAAGTGCTGCGCGTGTCACCAGAACTGGAGGTGGTACAAAATGTCCCGATGCTCGCGAAAGGATGGTTTCGCGGAATCGTGCTGCGCAAGCCTTAGGGGTGCCTCATGCTCATGCGTCAATAGCAATCAGCTTTGTTTTAACTGCACCTCAAACTGCGCAATCGGCACCGGTTTACCAAACAAATATCCCTGGTAGTGCGAGCAACCCGAGCTAAAAAGAAATTGCCTTTGCTCATCTGTTTCCACTCCTTCGGCAATTACATCCAGATTCAGGCTGTGCGACATCGCAATGATGGTGCTCACAATCGCTTTATCGCTGCTGTCAACGGCAATGTCGCGCACAAACGACTGATCGATTTTCAGTTGATCGATAGGCAAACGTTTGAGATATTGTAACGATGAATAGCCCGTGCCAAAGTCATCCAGAGAGATGCTGACACCGATTTCTTTTAAGCCGTTCATGGTTGCAATGATGTCCTCAATATTTTCCAGCAACATGCTTTCGGTCAGCTCCAGCTTGAGCAGGTTCGGGTTGATGGTGTGGCGCTGCACGGCGTCTCGTACCCGTGTGACAAAATCATCCTGGCGAAATTGCTTGGCACTTACATTCACTGCCAGCACAAGGTCGCGGGTTATCGTTTCATGCTGCCATGCTTGGAGTTGGGCGCAAGCCGTGTCCAGAACCCACTGTCCGATGGGTACGATGAGTCCGGTTTCTTCCGCCAGAGGAATAAAGTGCACAGGTGGAACGAAACCGCGTTCCGGGTGTATCCAGCGTATCAACGCCTCGGCTCCCAGTACATGGTCTGAGCTGTCAACCTGAATCTGGAAATACAATTGGAACTCTTTTTCTCGATGCGATTGCGCAATTCACTTTCAAGGGCGGTACGGGCATTCACGATGTCCTGCATTTGCGGATCGAAAAAGCATAAGGTATTACGGCCCGATTTCTTGGCCTGATACATGGCGATATCAGCTTGTTTCATTAGATCATCCATCGATATTTGCGGTCGCTGAACAAGGTAGCTCCGATGCTGGGCGTACTATGGTGTTTGTAAATGGAAAGCTGATAAGGCTGATTGAGTGCAGCAAGAATTTTTTGGCCGACAGCTTTAGTCTGCTCCGCCGCTTCGAGAATATGTTGACTCAAATCTTCCAACATCACGACAAACTCGTCGCCGCCAAAACGGGCCACGGTATCGCCTTCGCGGACACAGGACTTTAGCCGCTGGGCGACTTGTTGCAGCAGCATGTCGCCAACATCGTGCCCGAAGGTGTCGTTGAGTGACTTGAAATCGTCCAGATCGATAAACAGCAGCGCACCTTCTCGGCTGCTGCGCGCACTTGATGACAGAGATTGCTGCAAGCGATCTATCAGCAAACGCCGATTAGGTAATTGTGTCAGCGGATCGAAGAACGCGAGATTTTTAATTTCTTCGGCGGCTGCCTTGCTCGTGGTTTTATCACTGAATGTGGCAACATAATTCATGACGGTTCCGTCTTTGTCTTTAACGGCGGTGATGGTCATATACTCCGGATAAACTTCGCCATTCTTGCGCCGGTTCCACAGCTCACCTTCCCATGCGCCCGTATTATTGATGCTGGCCCACATCGCCGCATAGAAGCCGGCATCATGGTGACCGGAACTGAACAGGCGTGGGTTCTGGCCTAAGGCCTCTTCTGCGGAGTAGCCGGTAATAAGCGTAACCGCCTGGTTGACGCGCAGGATCAGGTTGTTGGCGTCGGTTATTATCATGCCCTCCTGAGATTCAAAGGCGGTGGCGGCAATGCGGTTTTCGGCGGCCGATTTCTGTGATTCGCGCAAATAAGTCATGATGGCGGCGGCCGTGATAATCAGCATGCTGCCGGTAGTGGCAAGTATCATAAACAGCCAATACCGCTCGCTGCCGAGACGCACCAGTTCGTCCAAAGTGCGCAGTTCGTAGATGGTAATGGCGTCCTCCGGCAGGCTCTTGGAGGATAATACTGCCGGAAGATTGTTATTCTCGATAGTGATTGCCAAAGGGAATCTGCTGCTATTCCAATAGCTGATTTCCAAAGGCTTAAGCACACTGCGTTTGTATTGCAACAATATTTTCTCAGCCGATAGATTCGCGACAGACGCATCGGGCACAGTAAGAAATTCGAAGTGCTTGTCTTGCGCCAGCACAATGACACCATTTGCGTCGGCTATGAATGCATGGGATTGATTTGTCCAGTAGGATAATTTTGATACGTCACGTTTGGCAATGACCGCACCCAGAAAATGCCCTTTGTCGAAGATCGGGCTGGAGTAGTATAAACCGGGGATGCCATTTGACCGTGACACGACGTATTGATGGCCGCGTCGCCCCTGTTGAGCTTGGCGAAAATACTCCCGGTCCGCATAATTGATACCGATAGGACTGCTGGAACTGGCAACACTGCCGGAAGCAACGCAATCTCCGGCAGCGTTGAGGATAAATATCATATCCACCCCAAGATCAGCCTCGGCAACACCCAGTTGGGAGTTGAGTCCACCGAGCACTTTGTCCTTGAGCCAGCGTCGTTTGCGTTCTTCATAAGCCAAAGTAGAAGGCAATGCATAGTCACCGAAATGGCGTAATGGCAACAGGACATCTTCATCGTGCGAATAGAGCAGTGGAATGTTTTTTATCTGTTTCAGGCTTTCGTCAATGTTATTGGCGACGGTTTCTGCCTGCTCCTTGGCAAGCTGCGTCTCGTGCAGGTACACCTCGCTGGAGTGATGGCTGTAATAATAATCCGCGCTCAACCAAGCAATAGCCCCCCACCCTGCGATCAGCAAGCCAATCAACCTGAAGGATCGCCCAAGAGATGAAAATTTCGGCTTTTCAACGTAAGTTGCAACAATGGTTACCACTATAATCAAGCTGGTTGCTGCCAGTACAAGCGCGGCGAGAAAAGTCGGTGCTATTCCGGAAGTGGCGATAGTGGTATCGCCATCCCGTATGAAATATGCTGCTGCCATCGCCGTGTAATGCATGCCGGAGACGGCTAGCCCCATCACCGTCGCACTAATAATAGACACTGCGGTATTCCGGCTACTCTTCCAGAACTGCAAACCGAACTTGATCCACAGGGCGAGCGTGGACAAGGCAACGGCAACCAGGATAGACAACATGAACAGCTTGATGTCGTAGCGGATCATGCCGTTAAGATGCATTGCTGCCATTCCCGAGTAGTGCATCGCCCCGATCCCGGCACCAATCAGCAGTCCGCCCGTGGCAAGTTGTACGCGGGAAAGCTCGCTACGGCTGATGATCTTGATGGCAAGCGTACTGGCAAGAATACTGGGAATCATCGACAGGAAGGTAACCGTGGGATCATAGTTGCTCGTGCAAGGCAGGCTGAAGGCCAGCATGCCGACGAAATGCATCGACCATATACCGAGGCCGAGGCACACGCCTCCTCCGGCGATCCACAACCGTCTTATTTTTGTTCTGGTTATCGTCGAAACGTGTTCAGAGACGACCAGAGAAGCGTAAGACGCCAATATTGCTACGAAAATGGAAAGGCTGACCAGCACGGGGTCATAGTTCCCAGTGTAAAGTACGCTACTTTCGGGAGGGGAGAAAACCAGAAGACGGGAGTCAAGCATCATTGCGACTGCACTTTAAGACAGGCGATCATTTGGGAAATATTGGCCGGTTTATGCAATACCGGCCATTCACAATCTGCCAAACCACGGACGAAAGCGGGCGATGTATCTCCCGTTACGAGCACTGCATTGACGGGCTTGCCAACTGTTTGACGGAGTTGGTTCAGAAACTGAATGCCATTGAGTGTACCTCCCAGCATGTAATCGACGATGTAATAATCGGCCTGCTCGATATTGGCATGGTTCAAGGCAACTTCCGCTCGATGAAAGAGTTTTACCTCCCCCCCATTACCATCAGTGTTTTGCACATGGCTTCAGCTACCAAAGCATCATCTTCAACCACTACAAAATGCTTGCCGCGCACGAATTCTTCCTGGTTAGTATCTTCCTGTGGCGCAGCAATAGCCAATTGTTGCGTCACCTCGTTTTGAGAACGATCCAAAGGCAAACGGAACCCGAAGATCGATCCGCGTCCGCTCCGTGAGCGACATGTAATCTCGCCGCCCAATAACGCCAAAGCGCGTTTTGCGATGGACAATCCAAGTCCTAGCCCTCTGCTCCTATCGCGCTGCGGGTTATTGATTTGATAAAACTCGTCGAAGATATGTTCGAGGTGTTCCTCATTGATGCCTATGCCGGTATCCCATATCTGGAACAGAACATCACTTCCGCGCCTTCTGGCGCTAACCAGAATTGCTCCCTTGTGTGTGTATTTGATCGCGTTGGAAACAAGATTCATTAATACCGAATTGATCAAACCGATGTCGCTGTGAATGACAATCCTCTCTTTCATTGGAAAAAACAGTTTAAAACCTAACTGCTTTTCCCCGGCAACGGGTGCGAAATTCTGTTCCAGCCATTGGAATATCTCCGCCACATCAATCAATGAATATTCCGGCTTGATCACGCCGGCATCGCAGCTTGGAAATGTTCAACAATGCATCGAGCAGCCCATTGAATGTGGCCATAGCCTGTTCCAGGCGAAGGATGATCTGATTTTGGTCAGTTGTTGGATCAGTGAACTTGAGCGCATCAATGAACAAGTTTGCTGCTGCCAGCGGCTGCCTTAAATCGTGTCCTGCTGCCGCGAGGAAGCGCGTCTTGGCTAATTCCTTTTCTTCCAACTGGTACAAAGATTTTTTGAGCGCATGTTCGGCTTGCTTGCGCTCGGTGGCATCATGGAAACTCCACACCCTGCCCACCACTTTACCGCCAATACGTTGCGGTACAGAATATCGTTCGATTATTCTGCCGTCCTTGAAATTAATAGTATCGAATGAACTGGCTTCCGGAATGGCGTATAACTCGATCACTTTTCTCAAGAAACCATCGGCATCTTCCAATTGATTCAGCACATATGACAATGCTGCCCGATCATCCTTGGCGAAGATAATTTCATCCGTGATATGCCACAAATCAACAAATTTCTGGTTGTACAATACCCAGACATTGTTCAGGTCAACCACGAGAATGGCATCATGGGTGGATTCCAATGTGGCATTCAGCAACGATAAGGATTTTGCTATTTGTGTTTCATCATTCTTGCGCTCGGTAATGTCTTGAACCGTGCCATGCATTTGAAGGGGCTTCCCTTGCGCACCCAGTTTTAATTTTCCCAATACATGAACCCAGCGCTCGGTTTGGTCGTTGTTGCGGATGACGCGAAATTCCTTATCGAAATCCCTGCCCTGATTAATTACCTCGGTCCTTAAATAGTCGTCCATCATGGCACGGTCATCGGGATGTACCAGGGTCGTCCATCCTTCTACGGTGCGTTCATAGATTTGGCTTATGCCAAATATATTATCCAGTATGGCCGAGCTTTCCCACACCCCTGATGGGATATCCAGAACATAGCTGCCCAAGTTCGCAATGATCTGAGTTTCTTTGAGCAACGCATCGTTTTTGCGCAGCACCTCCTCATTTCGTTGCAGCGCGGTATTCATGTCTTTGAGCAAGAATGCACTGCGCGCCAGAGAATAAAGCGCGAAAAATCCCAAGGCAGCAATCAGGCCGGCCAAACCCGCAAAACCCAGTACACTCCAGTAAGCCCACCAAGGTTCGCGTGGCTCCAAAAACACCAGCTTCCAGTCGCCCTCCGGATCATTCCAGTCCAGCGGGAGGCTGCGCACAGCATAGTGCATGCCATCAATGCCGGTTTCCGGCTTGTCAAACGTAACTGACCAAGGTTGAAAAGACTTCTGATCTAATACACCGCCAAATTGTCTGGTGCGCCGAATGTCCTCAAGCCTATGGGCATTCATCTCTCCAGTAGCACGAAACAGCCAGTCTTCACGGCTCGCAGAAAACACTACGCCTTGCGGCGATAACAACACAGCGATGCCATCTTTCCATGTTTTAAGAAGCGCATCCAGCTTGTCGGCGCCGACTTTGATCACGACCACTCCGATTACCCCGGAGGTGATATTTGTTGCTGAGCGTAATGGCGCGGCGAGATAAATGCCGCGATCGGGATTAATGACGCCCACCGCAGGATACACATTGGGTGTCCCCTGCATGGCAAGTTGCACATAGGGGCGAAAAGACAGATCATGTCCCGTACCACGTTCATTGCCCTTGTTGCTGTAGGCGACGACCACGCCCTGCTTATTTACCAGAAAAACGGTGTCGGCAATATACAGCGTGCGTAATGCATCCAGTGCGGACAAAACTTCCGGCGCATCAGGCGGAAGCGTTCCCAGAACGAGTTGCTTGGCCTCTTTGTTCTCCTGTCCGAACAGAATGGCAGCCCCCATCGCCCGGCTGCTTACCGTGCCGCTTTCCAGTGTGGCGGCGTAAGAACCGAGTGTCTTGACTAGCGGTATCTCGATATCTCCTTCGATATCGCGGAAGGTCGACCAAGCCACCACGGACATTACCAGCAATACCAACAGCGTGGAGATCGCCAGATAGACGCCCGGATATCGAATAATCCGGTACAGATAATTCATAGAAATATCCAATAAAATCAGAACACCCTATCGTAAGCAAAGGTCAATAAATTCGAACTGCCGTATCTCGGAGTAAAGCTGGGGTCGCTATGATCGCGGGTGATGTCGTATTCCAATTTCAGGTCGCTTGAGGTTGTCAGGTCGTATTTCATGCTCAGCGAAATGGTCTGCTGACTATTGGCAACGCTGGATGGCGCGTTTGGCAGGAACGCCAGCTGTGACCACTTTGCCCCAATATTCTCCCCAAGTAAGCATTGGCAACCACTTTCCATAGCGGTAACCAGTCGCGAAATTTTGGGAATAGTCCTTGTAGGTCAATCCTGGGTGGTCGATATTTATTAACTCGTAGTAAATCTGCCAGTCCTGATAATCCGCTTTGATAGTTAATCCGTATACCTGCTGTTTCGCGACTGGGGCCGGAACTGGCGCGACGGTATAGCCCGGGTTTGTGGGGCTCCAGTTCCAGATATTACTGACCGCCTGATCTTGAGTATTGGATTGCATGTACACAACGCGGGTTTCAAACCAATCCTTGGATAAGGTCAGATTAGCGCCAAGAATATTCGTCCAATTTACGTTGGTGACGCTTTGAGCGCCGTTGCCATAGACCTTCCAGTATCCGCTATCCTTGTTGTGTTCGTTCCCTCCGAACAGGTTGGCGTTTGCCGACCAGCCGCCGAATTGATCCTGATATTTCATGCTGGCACCGGTATAGTTCACTGCCTGCCAACCGTAAAGCCAAGTCGGCAGGTGTGTCCAGGGGAGCGAGAAACCTATATCCTGCGCGTCGGAGTAGTAGAACATCGGCAGACGCTGAAGACCCGCCTGAAATGTAATTTTGTTATTCAGTTTGTAACTGCCGTAAAGCCATTCCAGATCTGCGCCACCATTTTCGGCGCCACGTGATACCGCTTGAGCCGTAAGCGAAAACCGCTGGTTATCGAATGAGATGTTCCCCTGCAAGCCCAATTTGGAATCGGGTCTCCATTGCAAACCGCCACCCCCATCGTAAATTGCAGCATTGGCATAGTCAGCAACGTAACAAGGACAATTGTAGCCGCCAACATTACCGCTGGTGCCGCCCAGCATCTTGCCAGCGGCGATGGTCATGAAACCCGATCCTGAATATTCAATACCATTCACTTCAACAGCATGGCTGTTTGTTGTGGCAAACATGCACAGCAGCACAATGGCTTTCAGTATCGTATTATTCATAAACTTACTCCCGCACAAAGTCTTTTAGTCATGGTCAGTTGAACAATCTGAATCATTGGGCGATAAAAATTACCTTGACGCTGCTGTCGAGTGCGGAACGCTCGATATAGCTAATCGCCCCCGGCGTCGAATTAAGCATTTGTTTGATAATGGCACTGTCTGTGCCTTCGCGCGGTGGAGTCCCACGGCCGGTAAAGTATAATTTTGCCCAATGCGCCTTGGCTTGGGCAGCAGACTTGTTTGTCACCTTCAAGTAGAACTCATCGCGCAATGGGCTGGATTCAGGTTGATCGATGAGCGTCACACTGCGGCCATCCGGAAACGCGGCGACCTTGCCGAGAAATACATCACTGAGCTGATTTCTACTTAAATTAATTGACGGACTTTTTGCGCCGGTCACAACCAATACGTCCGCAAGCAAGCTGAGCGGAAGCAACAGCAGTGCCACGAGGGCACAGCCATGCAATATACGAAATTGATTGATTGGAACCATAATTTTTGTGTTTTTTTATGGATAGTTCATGCTGAAGCAAATATAACATGACTAACAACCAGCATAATACCTGTTATATCCAGAGAGTTATATAGACCGAACGGTCTAAGCAAAGCCGGAAAGTCAGGATGTCGGCTTAACTGAACTATCCCGGTTAAAATACAGCTTTTCAACCTCGGTCGTCCGTGCAGGTATTTTCGTTAGATCAAGGTTTCTCGCGACGTACGTTTGACAAAGAATAAGGAAATTCATGAGCAACGCCCTCACACACTTCGACCAGAACGGACAAGCCCATATGGTGGACGTTGCCGACAAAAGTGAGACCATGCGCATCGCCCGCGCCGCAGGCACCATCCGCATGAACGCCAGCACTCTTGAACTCATCTCCTCATGCACTTCCAGCAAAGGGGATGTGCTCGGCGTAGCGCGTATCGCCGCGATTCAGGCAAGCAAGCGCACCGCCGAATTAATCCCACTCTGTCACCCGCTCGCGCTCACCCGCGCCGCTGTTGAGTTCAAACTCAACCATGAGAACTGCACCGTTGAGTGCATTGTCACCACCGAGACTGTGGGACGCACCGGCGTCGAGATGGAAGCTCTGACTGCTGTCAGCGTTGCTCTTTTGACCATCTACGACATGTGCAAAGCGACGGATCGGGGTATGGTTTTGGATAATATTCGATTGCTGGAAAAACAGGGCGGACGCTCGGGACATTGGGTAAGTGATTAAGCATATGGTTTCTCAGGCCGATTTCGGTTTTCGTTGCTCCGGCCTCAAGCGTGGAGCAAGCAATATATCCCCCGCATCGGCATCTATCAGCTCGCCGTTCTCGTTCTCCATGGGTTGCTCGAAATCGTTCCAGCCACGCACGCCGGTCTTAAGCGAGACAACATTGGAAAACCCCATTCTTAGCAACATGTCGGCAGCCAGAACCGAACGTTTGCCCGAGCGACAGATAACTACGATCTCCTGCTCTCTTCCTCCCGCCAGTTCAGGTATGGTCTCGTCATAATCCCATTCGCAGGATTGCTCCAGCACACCGCGCGGAACGTTGATTGAATCGGGGATGCGTAGCATGGCAAACTCAGCCGGCTCACGCACATCAAGCAGAACCGGTTTGTTTCCGGCAGCCAACGAGCGGCTCAAGTCCCAAGGCATGATCTCTTCTACGCGCGTCTGAGCTTCTGCAATCAAATCGTCATAGCTTGCCATTTTTATCATTTCCCTTTGGCTATCAGAAACCGTGATACGGCCGCGATGTCGAATGGCCAGTCAAGTTCTGCATGGTTGTCAACGCGCTGCAATACGGGAATTCGCAAACGATACTTCTGGAATAGGTTATCATTTACAATGATATCAATAGGGTGAGTGACAATCCCAGCTTGGGAAATCATAGACTTGGCCTTATCACAAATATGGCAGTGAGTAGCGCAGTAAAGTCTGGTTTCAACTTGCTGAACTTTATATTTGTTACGCGGCTTGCGTGCGACCAGATCAATCAAGGCCGACATGCCGCAATGCCCCACGCCCTCATTGATGTGGTCATCGTAAGCGCGCAGGTTCAGAATCTCCCATTCGGAGAACGCAATTTGCAGCATCTCCTCGGTGTATAGGTTTTCCACTTGGGAGGGGCCACCGGTAGCATATTCCAATTGACGCGGACTGTAGCCATGCAGCAGCAACAAGCCGCCCGGTTTAAGGCAGCGTCGAATATTTTCAAAAATTTGCGCTCGCTGAGCCGGGCCAACAAACTGGATGAATATTGCGACGACTACGTCATACCGATTCTCGCCCCAGTCCCACTGCAACAAATCTATCTGCTCGAAATTGACCTGTACACCACGCTGCTGTGCGAGCTGTCTGGCCTTGTGCAATGCCACAGCGGAATTGTCCACCGCATGTACACTCAACCCTTGCTCGGCCAACCAAACACCGTTTCGACCTTCACCATCGGCAACAGCCAAACAAGTTGCACCCTGTTTCAGCAGTTCTCGCTGGGCAACCAAAAAGGCATTGGGCTCTTTTCCAAAAAAATACTCGTCAACTGCATAGCGTTCGTCCCAAATGTTTTCCACCAAATGACTCTCCTTGGCTGGCCGAATTAAGCTTTATCGATCCCTCAACTCAAAGCGCCCATGCTGTTCGTCCGCTTGTAAAATCGAACAATAGCAGGCCACGCCCGCAAAAACCACTCCTTCCGGTCTGGAGAAATTGAACGGGACGTGAAACTCCCTAACTTAGTGATGCGGTTTCGCTATTAATTTAGCACAGCCTGCCCTGTCAATTCCATGCTAGATTTACAAGACTTAACCTTTGTTAACACACATTAACAGGCATGTAACATAAGCTAAGCGTCATTCTCATCCACCTTGGCGACTTGTGTCTGGAATTTCAAAATTAGCCATTGCCGACATTGAACAGATCGTCGGTCTCATGTGTCGAAGCATAAAATTTCGACAAGACAACCAGATGCATGAGGCATTGGCTTGCCTTGACGAGGCGATCCGCCTGAACCCATTCTTTCTACCATGCTGGGTGAGCCGTGCCTCGATTCATGCCGAGCTGAAAAGATATGAGCAGGCTATTGCCGAATTGAGCCATTTCCCTGTGTCGTCAGCAGAAATAATGAAGGTTCGTAGCGACATACTGGACACAGCCTTGTCACATTTTGTGCAACGACTTGTTGCCGAACCAAGGAATGGTGACTTATATTTTCAACGTGGCAATCTCTTTCTGGCAGCCCATGATTTCACTTTGGCGCTGGCCGATTACGACCGCGCTCTACAGTTTGTCCCTGACCACAGTGCCGCACGCAACAACCGGGGTATCGCGCTACACAAGTTGAACTGCTACAGCGATGCTCTGGCCGAATATGAAATCGTCCTCCGTGTCTGTCCGGAGGATGCAGTTGTCTGGTTCAATCGGGGCAACATCTTGCAGCAACTCAACCGATTGAGAGAGGCAATAGACTCTTATGGCAAGGCGGCTTCTCTAAAGCCAGACTTTGCCGAAGCTCTGACGGAAGAAAGTCACTGTCGGCTGGCGCTGGGGGATTTTCAGGAAGGTTGGCAGCTCCTTGAGTGGCGCTGGAAGACCGCCCTCTTGAAGGATCAGCGGCTGAATAGTGACCGCCCCTTGTGGCTCGGGGATAGCGAACTCGGCCAGCGGACAATTTTGCTCTGGGCCGAACAGGGTTTTGGTGACACAATCCAGTTCGTTCGCTTTGTACCGGCAGTTGCGGACATGGCGGGCCAAGTCATCTTGCGGGTGCCAAGGGCCTTGCACTCCCTGCTGTTATCGGTGGATAGCCGGGTCGTCGTCATCGAAGAAGGCGCTACCCTGCCTGCCCACGATGTCCAGTGTCCGTTAATGAGCTTGCCGCGAGCTCTTGGCGTCACCAACGATTTCATCCATACGCCCATCCCTTACTTGCAGGCTGGTACAGACCTCATCCGGCGATGGAAAGACTTCCTGGGGCCGCGACGGCGCCGGAGAATCGGCTTGGCCTGGTCTGGGCGCCAGCACCTCAACTGTAGTCCGCACAGAGACATGGGACTCGAAGCCATTTCTCCTCTTGCCCGGCTCGATATGGAATTCCTTGTCTTGCAGAAGATGCTTCCCGATAGCGACATGCAAATGCTTACAAATTTTCCGGAGTTTCGCTTCCTTGGCTCGATACTCAACGATTTTGCCGAAACAGCGGCCCTGATTGAGAACGTCGATTTGGTGATCAGCGTCGATACCGCTATTGCCCATCTGGCTGGTGCCCTTGGGAAGCCTTGCTGGCTGTTATTGAGTCATTCGGGCGAATGGCGCTGGCAAATGAAACGAAAGGATTCCCCGTGGTACCCATCGATCAGAATCTTTCGGCAACGGGCACCAGGTGACTGGAATGACGTTGTTAGTGAAGTGACCCGGCTCTTGCACTAAAATTCGCTCATATTAAACTCTACTCAGAACACGGCTGGTTGCATGGAGATGTTGATGACCATCAGCGCCGTACAATCCATGGGCACTATTCGTGGCATTGAACAACACTGCCAAAGCCTGTTGGGTAGTCCGTAATTTTGTTTGGATTAGTGTTCCATTGTCGCGGTTAAGATATTGCATCTGCCTAACGAGTTTTTGAATCTCTTTCCATATCGGCAGGCTACTTGGGGCATACGACCTCAACCAACCGATTAGGCCATTAACTGAAATTTCAGCACCATGGGTACGCAGATCATTTTTGCGCGCATTGGCCAGTTTGTTTAACTCATAAACTATTTGAGTTTTTCTGTTAGAAAAGTCCAGTAACTGTTCCGAATTCCCACTGATCAAGGCCTGCTGCTCTGTTTCAAGCAATGTGGAGAGCGACAACAAGGTGTCACGCTCTGCATTCAGTCGGGAGATGAAATCCGTTGTATCCATCATATGTGAAGCGAACCCATCATTTTGATTGACTCTAAAGTTATGTAAATGCGTTATCGGAGGGGCACCTAAGCTTCGAGTTGTGCTTGAAGCACTGCATCAATAACGGCATTTTCTTCCTGCGTGGCTTGATAAAGCGGATTCAGTCGCTTTTTCTCAATTACGTTATCAAC
Source organism: uncultured beta proteobacterium (assembly GCA_963714805.1). GTDB lineage: Bacteria > Pseudomonadota > Gammaproteobacteria > Burkholderiales > Gallionellaceae > CAIQPV01. The sequence goes on from CAVQPO010000004.1 coordinate 379,897, forward strand.
GATTTTACGTTGCGCGTCTGTAAACATGATTCTTTCGCGATTTTCGTTAGCCCTGCACTTTGAGCAAAACTCTTTCATTCTGCAAGAAAAGCATAAGTCTTCTACTGCTGTTTTTTCAGCTAAATAAGCCATCATCCAGTTTTCATATTGGTCGCCATATAAACTTCTGAACTTAGCTGAGTGTTCGTTTAGATGCTCGATTATATGCATTTGGTAACAGACAGAATATTTTGCGGCTGCCCCCTTAATATATTTATCCCATATAAATTCGTCTGGCACAATTCCAGACTTTGCTATTTCATTTGTGTAACCAAATACTCTATAAAACTTATCCAACTCACCATAGTCACTTATTTCGTGAATTGCTTGCCCATCAGCCTTGATGCAACACAAGTTTTTGCTTGAGATACATTTTGCGTGGTACTGGAAATGGGGAATTATTTGTTGCATATTGCCTCACATAATTTTGATATGGCTATTGTTGACTTGTGTGAACGGCTGCTGATTATGCAAAAATTTCATGAGCACTCACATATGCCGAAAGGTCCATTTACTTTTAAAAGTAGCCAAGGTTATGTTTCAGGTTGAAAAACCAGCTTGGCCTTTTAAGCCAAGCTGGTAGCAACTACAGTTAAGAGGTTTACACTTTTGCATTCACAAAATTGCCGGTACTGGAAGAACCCTGAAGGTTGCTTGCCAAAGTACTAAGAAAACTCTCCAATGATGAAGTGCTTGAGTTGCTGGTACCACCCAGTGCACTGATCAAATTCTGGAAGGTGGTTTGCAAATCGGATTGTGTCGAACTTGTAGTGCCAGAGCTGGATGTAGAAGTAGTACCAGAGCTACTTGTGGAAGAAGACAATTGCTGGATCAGGCTCTGAATATCGGCTTCAATTTTAGACGTAATCTGATACGCATCGGTACTCGCACTACCAGCGCTACTTGTACTGCTTGAGCTACTCGAATTAGATTGGTTGAAAGCCATTGCTTCCTGCGCACTAACTTTTCCGTCACCATTGGTATCGGCTTTGGAGAAATTATTCGCAATATTGGTTATCTCTGCGGCTCGTGTAGGGTCAGTCGATGCCAGCGAACTGGCCATACTGGTCAATTGATCCTTAGTTAATGACGGGCCACCGACCGAACCTGTGCTGCCAGAATCGGGAGGGGGGGGCGGTGGATTGGAACTGCTGCTGCCTCCCGCTTGTTGCAGGGCTGCCATCAGGCTTTGCATAAAAGCTTGCACAGCTGACTGTGCACTCTGCGTCAAGCCGGATGAATCGGTTGAAGAAGCAGGCGATGAGGAAGAAGACGTGGATGATGTTGAAGAGCTTGTACCGCTGACACCTAGCTGAGCAAGCGCTTTCTCAATGGCTTGAAGAAAATTCGAGCCGTTATTTGTTACGCTGCTAGTTCCGCTATCGTTACTATCAGAATCGTTACCATTACTGGAGCTCGTGCTGAAAATTGATTGCAAGCTTGATAGGGTATTGGCACTAGATATACTACCGATTGTAGACATGGAAGCCTCCTATGTTTAGTTAATTAACTACCCATCTATATTTCTGGTAGAACAGATGAGTGACGCTTAATATAGTCAGCGTAAGGAGGCAACAATACAACGAATTAGGGGGTGAATACGTGGCTATTAACTCGCCTTAACAAGGATTTACACGGCTTTACATTCTTAACAAATATTTACACCACAAACCGTTAGATACCGGATTGATTCTCTGGTTGCAGCAACTATTTTAATAGAAGGAATACGCCTGTAATCTAACTTAAAAATATCATTCAGCCAATTTTGCGGGTAATGTTATCGTTATGCACAAACCGCCAGTTTCCCGATTGTTAGCGACAATACTACCTTGATGAGCATGAATGACGCGGTGCGAAATGGCCAGTCCTAAGCCATGCCCATCCGAGGTCTTCGTTCCTTCACTGCGAAAGAATGGCTCAAAGATGGATTGAATATCTTTCACGGGAACGCCTGGGCCTTCGTCAGAAACGCAAATACGAACAGTTTGATCGTCGTTTTTCTGCATCTTAATAACGACCATGCCCTCCACAGGAGAATATTTCACTGCATTACGCACGACATTCTCCACCGCACGGAATAGTAACTCCGCGTTTCCCAAAATAGTAGCTCGGGTTTGTTCCTCAAATTTAATGCGGCCGCCACTTGTTTCAGCCTCAAAGCGGGCGTCTTCCACCACGTTTGACACCAGTTCATTTAAATCAACATGTTCATCCAACTTTCCCGCCATGCCCACTTCCAATCTGGATAGAGTCAGCAATTCACTGACGAGTGAGTCCATGCGCACGGCTTCCCGTTCAATTCTCATCATGGAATCTTCAGTACGTTCCGGCTGCTGTCGCGCCAAGCCAATTGCAGCCTGGAGCCGTGCAAGGGGTGAACGCAACTCATGCGAAACATCGTGCAGCACTCTACGCTGACCATCCATCAATTGTTGGAGCCGTTGCGCCATGCTGTCAAAATCCCGGCCAAGATCGGAAAGCTCGTCCCGTCTTTTTCCCATAACCGGTGCGAGACGTTCTTCCAGATGACCATTGGCAACAGCTTCAAAAGCCATGCGGAGTTTGCGTATCGGTTTGGAGAAATACCATGCCAATAAAGCTGCAAAGACCAGGCTTACTAGGCCTCCAGCAAACAGCGCCATAAACGGCGGCGGCACGCCGCCTTCAGGGTGAGGATGATTAATGTGACCATCAGAAGTTAAAAATGCTGGAGGCGGGGGAGGGGGAGAGGAAATACCCCCATTCGGCGGAAGCATCGAGGGGTATTTAATCCAGATCGCAACACCAACCCCGATAATAGCAGTAGCTTGAGCCAGCCAGAGAATAAAAAAGAATTTCCAGAATAATCTTCCCACGCCTTACTCCTTGATTAACTGGTAACCCTTGTTGAACACTGCCAGTATGCGAGTTCTCCCGTCGGGCAATGGCTCCAATTTACGGCGAATGCTGCTAATGTGAACATCGATGCTGCGGTCAAAACGCGCGAGGGGTCGCCCCAACGCTTGTTCAGATAATTCCACTTTGCTCACCACTTGCCCTGCACTTCGCGCCAATACTTCAAGCAGATTGAACTCGGTACTTGTCAGTTCCAAAGGCTTACCTTCCCACTCGGTACGTCGCTGCTCCGGCCAAATTGACAGAGCCCCAACGATTATTTGAGACAGTGAAGGGCTGGTTTCTACCGTGCCACTGCGCCGCAAAATAGCACGGATACGCGCTGTCAGTTCGCGCGGGGTGCAGGGCTTGGGCACATAGTCATCCGCACCCAGTTCAAGACCGACAATGCGGTCAGCATCGTCCCCTTTGGCAGTCAACATCAGAACCGGCATCGCACCCTGAGCGCGAATCTGAATGAGAACATCAATACCACTCTTGCCGGGCATCATCACGTCCAGTACGGCAATATCATGGTGTCCTTGAAGTGCCTCTGCAATGCCTGCATTCCCGTCGTGAACAGCCTTCACCTCGAAACCTTCCTGCTCAAGATAAGCCTGGAACATTTCGGTGAGTTCGACATCATCATCAACCAGCAAAACTTTTGTTTTCATCGTATGCGTATTCATTAACTCAACTCAGCCCATTTTAGTCAAGCAAGCTCTAAATTCACAGTCACAGAGACGGTCTTTTACAAGTTTTAACATTTGGTTAACGTAACTTTACCGCTATAAGAATGAGAATAACAGCCACTCGATGGTTGCCCTATGTTGGAAGAACCGCTGGTCGAGTCACGTTACTATTGGAGAATAATATGAAACTCATCCCCCACAATATTCGCTACGGCCTGTTGATTGGAACTTTAGCCTTGGTACTACCCATAGCAGCATCTTCCGCACCGTGGGATTGCCAGAATAGCCTGCCCGGCTCAAAACAGCCTGGATTTTTTGCAATGCACAACGAAATGATGATGCCAATGCCTCAAGCAATGTTACCTCCACCACCTGGAATGATGCCGCATCCTTTCCCAATCGATGCCAATTTCATGCCACCTTTTCTTCGCGACCTGAAATTGACAGAAGCACAACAGGACAAGGTGTTTGAACTCATGCACAGCAAGATGCCAACCATGCGCACCCAGTTCAAGGCCTTTCGCAAGATCGCAGAAGAATTGAATCGCCAAGCTTTATCGGATCATTACAATCCGGCCGAGGTGAAAGCTCTTGCTGACAAATTGGCAAGTGCCATCGCTGATATGGTTGTGCTGCACACCGCAGCAGACGCAAAATTTAGAGCATTGTTGACACCTGAACAACGCAAACAGGCAGATGAATTACGCGTTCGATTCCAGACACATCCGGGCCAAGATTAAATTCTTAACAAGTTTTTACACACTTTTACACAAAGGGAACTGCGCTTAAATTTCATTATGCCGATACATAACTCAAGGGAATCATCACATGGGTGCAAACAGAACGTGATGATTAAATAAATGAATCCCCGGATTTATGAAGCTGGTAACACAGCTAACTATATAATTTATCAGCAAATGAAAGGATTAAATCATGAGCAGCATCAGTAGTATAAGCGGAAGCGGGTTTTCATCCAGCATGCAGCCTCCTGATCCATCGAAGATGGTGGACAAGCTTTTTGCAAAACTTGACCCAACGGGTAAAGGCTATATCACCAAGAGTGACCTGCAAACGGCAATGGACCAAATGTCCGGCTCAGGAAGCTCAAGTGGCACTAACAGTTCCGGCAGTTCGACCAGTGTCGACGAGATATTCAAGAAGATTGATACCAATGGCGACGGAAAAATAACCAAGGATGAAATGACTAGCGGCATGAAAAGTCTTGCCAGCTCACTCCAAGGCCAAATCAACAAAACTGGCAGGGGTGGCCCACCTCCGGGCGGTCCCCCACCTTCTGGCGGATCATCGGCGTCTTCATCCAGTTCGGGCAGCACGAGTTCCACACAGTCAAGCAGTGCTACGAAAACATATCAAGCAGCCGACACTAATCAGGACGGAAAAGTAAGCCAGAAGGAACAAATTGCTTACGACCTTCTGATGCAGAGTCAAGCATCTTCAATATCAAGCAACACCAGTAAAGCTGCATCATCGACATCAAGCAATAGTAGCAATGCTGCATCAGCAACTTCAACTGGCAGCGATGCCAGAATAATGAAGCAGATCATGGATCTGGTGCATGCTTACAGTAGCCCTAACAGTAGTTCAAGTAGCTCTGGGCTATCGGTCACAGCCTAAATGTGTATTTATGACGATTTTGTTCACGGTGGCACATCACCGTGAACAACCTCTTTAGGAGGAATCTAAAATGGTATCCGCAATCGGTTCATCGACCAGCAGCACTTCGGGCAGCAGTTCAAGCTCAATCACCGCACAAGTTGCGGCTATTGAAAAACAGATCGTAGCCTATCAAAAACAGTTACAGACCGCACAAAATAGTGCAACCGCATCTTCACAAGCCGGGCAATTGCAAATCCAGCAAATTACATCTGCAATCACCCAGTTAGAAGCTCAAATCACACAGTTGGAAGCGCAACAGGCCCAACAGATACAACAACAAGCTTTAAAAGCCCAGCAGTCTCAACAGGCCCAGCAAACAGATGCCACGCAAAACAGCGGAGCAAATGGTGGCAGTGGCACAAAGGGGAGTGGCAATGCCAACCTCCCAAACGCAATTACACAAGCGCTTGCACAAAGTTTGTCAGGCAATTCCAGCGCATCGTCTTCCTCATCTTCGAGCAGTGGCACAGTGTCCAGTTCTACATCGGCTTCCGGTTCAACCCAAACCACACAAGTGGCTCTGCAAGCTTTTATTCAAAACTTATTCACAGCTCTAGGACAGGAAAATGGAACCGCAGTGACGAATGCTAATGGCGGTTCATCCGGGGCCAAATCCGGGAACCTGCACCATGGTGAATCCAACCTTTCAGCCAATATCCAGAGTTTGATACAACAACTGAATTCAAATAGTCAGGCTAACTCAACCAGCACACAAGGCAATAGCTCTGACACACTCAACAATTTAAATTCCAGCTTCCAAAATTTGGTCGGATTATTGAATTCATCATCAGGACAAAGCACCTCAACCACCGGAACGGCAACACTACAATCGTTCTTGCAAAATCTATCGCAAGATTTAAGCAATGGGCAAAACATAAGCGGCGCTTTGGTCAATACACAAGTCTGATAGGACAGAAACGGAACTTGGCGAACGGCAGTTAACGGGGTGTGAATTTCAATGTCCCTATGACCGGATCGGTTTGGCAACGGCCAGATGCCCCCCATTAATTAAGTTACCCCCGGCAGAGCCGGGGGAATTACCTAATTTATTTAAGTATTTTCAAATTAAGAACCAAGAGCGGGCATAGACGACTGCTTTGGGTACCCCATATGGTCGAATGAAATTCTGCAAGGTGCCAGTCAACAGCCATGCGTCACAATGTTTCATCTTACCCAGGATTAAAGCTAGGTTAGAATGCGACATAGTAATCAAAAAAATTTGCATTATCTTCCATTTAGTATATTCAAACATGTCCCAGCTTTTTCCAGATAAAGAGTTTGTTGTGAGGAAGATGTTGCATCAAGCGACGCATCCCTATCATCTACGTATTAATCGACATCCTTTGATTGTCGAGTTGACTCAGCACACACTTTCTTTGATATCGTACCGCAAACTTCTAATTGCATATTTTCATATCTACACTGCTTTAGAAGCCAGAATCTGCCAATATCTTAAACAGCAATCCAGCATTTTCAGGTACACAGAGCGTGGCAAGATACCTTGGCTCATGAAAGACCTTGCGTTCTTTCATGATGACCTGATAGTTCAAAATCATGAGTTACCGCAGGCTTTGGCACTTCCCGAGATTCGACAGGTTGGTCAACTGGTTGGTGTTCTATATACTATTGAGGGATCAACCTTGGGCGGGCAAGTCATTTCTCGTAGCTTGGAGGAATATCATGGACTTACTAAAGGCGAGGGTGCCTGTTTTTTTAACGGGTACGGCGAGAGCACTTCGGTCATGTGGCAGGATTTCTTGTGTTTTGCAGAATCCTTATCAAGCAACGCCGTTGAATGTAGGGCGGCGATGGAATCCGCCTGCCAAACATTCCAAGCGTTTGAACAAGTTATCAATGCGATTGCATATGGATAACGCAATGCTGTTTTCGCATAAACCATGAGCAACTTCAGCCAGGAAGAATTTGAGCAGGCTTTGCGGCAATGTGAAACCGAGCCGATTCATCAAATAGGACAAATCCAACCTCACGGTGCCATGCTGGTATTGAGTTCCGATAGCCGGCGTATCGTGCTACAGGCCAGCGATAATCTTGATGAATTTTTCGATCTATATGTTGATGATATTTGTGGCATGCCGCTTGCCGAGTTGATCGGCGACACGAAAGCCGAGCAGATCGAGCAATTGATCCAGGATGCAAATGTTAATAATCCAGTAACGGGTGTAATAAGCCTTACCCAGCGACAAGTAAAATCGAATCTGCAAGCCCGCGTATTTTGCTCGGAAAATATGTTCATACTGGAGTTGATGCGTGACGTTGGTGCGTACCAGGCCAAACATCTGACTGACCTGCTGTTACCCTTGCAGCGTTCTCTTCTGCGACTTAACACCGAAAATGACACTTACCGTTACTTTGAGCGAATAGCACAGATTGTCCGTGATCTGACGGAATTTGACCGCGTCATGGTCTACCGTTTCGACGCCGACTGGGAAGGTGAGGTGATTGCCGAAAGCAGAGTGGATGACGCCCATTCCTATTTGGGGACGCACTTTCCGGCCAGCGACATTCCTCCGCAAGCTCGGCAACTCTACACCAGCAACCCGGTGCGTCAGATTGCCGATACTGAAGCCAAGCCTGTTCCCGTATTGCCGGCATTGAACCCGGCCACCCGACAGCCGCTCGACATGACTTATTCGGTTCTTCGCAGCCTTTCGCCGGTGCATGTCGAATACCTGCGCAACATGGGGGTGCGGGCTTCGATGTCGATATCGCTGCTGCAAAACGGTCGGCTATGGGGGTTGATCGCTTGTCATCACATTACACCGAAACGATTGTCCAATGCATTGCTGGAAGCTGCTGCCTTCATCAGTCAAACCGTGTCGGCAAAACTCACGCTGATTGAATTCCATGAGCAGATGAATCTGGGCATGGAGGCGAGTCGAATCATTGGTGAGCTGTTGAAAAACATCACGACCGCCCCCGAGGGAACTGTTCTGCGGCACCTGCTTCCCGATCTGCTTGTTTTGTTGGGTGCCTCCGGAGTGATCATGGCCGTTGAAGGCAAGCACTATGCATATGGAGAAGTGCCGGAGCCTGCGGTGATCGGCGACCTCTTTGCCTGGCTAAGCAGCCAATCCGCAACTGAGCTTTTTAGTTGTGATTATCTGGCGCAGCACTTTGCTCCCTCCATCGCTTATGCAGATATCGCTGCCGGGTTGCTGGCAACTCCGCTTTCCATCGAAATGAGCAATTGCATCCTGTGGCTGCGGAAGGAAAAATTACGCACGGTGCGTTGGGCAGGCAACCCCGAGAAAATCTTCCTTAAGGATCCATTCGGTGTCCGCCTTTCACCCCGCAAGTCTTTTGAAACATGGACAGAATCATGGCGGGGACGCAGCGCCTCCTGGTCGCACGCTGAAATTCAGACCGCAAAGTCTATCGCGCTCGCGCTCACTCAAGGGTTGGCCCAGAAAAACCAACTGGAACAGGCGCAAGCGGAACGTAGACGAGCTGACGAGAAATTGCGTCAGGCAGATCAATTTCTGGCTATTTTTGAAAATAGTCCAATTGCGGTACAAATTTCAAACATCTCAACCTCAAAAGTTGTGTTTGCCAACCAGCGTTATGCCGAGTTAATCGGCTCTGTACCTGACAAGGTGATAGCTGCAAACCCGAAGCAATACTATGCAAACCCGCAGGATTACGACGAAGTGCTTGAAACAATTTTTAGGGATGAGCAAGTCACCGACAAGTTGGTTGAGTTGCGCATACCCGTCGAGCATTCACTCCCCAAATGGGCATTGGCGTCTTATCTGCAGTTGGATTTTCAACACGAGCCATCAGTTCTGGCCTGGTTCTACGACATAACCGAGCGCAACCTGTCCAATCAAAAGATCGCTGCCGCCAATAAAAAACTTCAAAAGCTTGCCTTGCGCTTGGATAATGTAAGAGAAGAAGAACGAGTTAGGATCTCTAGAGAACTTCATGATGAGATGGGAGCAATACTGACCGCGCTCAAGATGAGTATCCATTGGCTTGTTACAAAATTGCCTGCCGAAATGGTGCCGTTAGTGGAAGAGGCAGAGCACATCGACAAGCTGTTGACTGATGCAATCTATACCATGCACCACGTGGTTAGCCAATTAATGCCTACGCTTTTGCACGACCTTGGATTTACTGCCGCGACAGATCGTTTCGTGCAGAATTTCCAGAATAATACCAAGATAGAATGCACGCTTGTTTTACCCGAGGAGGAAGTCGCGCTGAATGACAATCAGTCTTCGGCCATGTTTCGAGTACTGCAGGAATCACTCAACAATATCGCGAAACACGCCCAGGCCAGCAGGGTAAGCATCCAATTTATAGACAGGGAACATTCGTTAATTCTGTTGGTGAAGGACAATGGAATTGGTTTTGACATCAAGTCACAAAAGGACAACTCATTCGGCTTGTTCGCTATCAAGGAGCGTGCACGGATAGTAAATGGGAAGGCCAGGATCAGAAGTTATCCGGGCAAAGGCACTCAGGTGTTGTTTAGTATCCCGCTTGCAAAAGATCAAGGGAACCTCCCTCAACGTAATGTTGCCGAGTTTGCAGCCAATTGCCCGTCGGTGGACAGTGCATAATTGATATGCTGCGGCATGATCAGCACTCCCTGCGCATTGGGAATTACCTCTATATCGATCACTGGGGCAGCACCGCGCACACTGCCGAACAAGGTGGCAAAAGCCGAATCTGCAGCATCGCGCCCGGTGCAAATACGCACAAAGCCCATGGGGATGGCAACGCCTGATGGGTCAAAGATGTACCAGCGGTCGCCCAGATAAACTTCGACATAGGCATGAAAGTCGGTCGGCCCCAAGACCGGATTGGCACCGTAGTCAATACCCGTGACGAAACGAGCCGGAATGTTGACCGCACGGCAAAGGGCAATCATCAAGTGGGCAAAGTCGCGGCATACGCCAACCTCTTCCACCAGAGTATCGACCGCAGTTGTGTTGACGGTGGAAGAATTGGAGCGAAAGGTGACACGATTCAATACCCAGTCTCGGATTGCCTGTACGCGGCTATAACCTTGCCACAAATGGCCAAACTCCTTGACCGCCAGCTTGTGCAGCCGGTCCGACTGACAGTAACGACTGGGATAAATGTAGGGTAGTACCTCACCCGGCAGATTGGCTACAGCGACCTCGTTGATCTGCTCCGGCGGCACGGAGTAGTGATCGAGATCCACCGTTGCCTCATAACGCACCCTCAGCGGACCAGCAAAGGCTTTGAGCCGCAGGAACCGAGTGTATGTCACAGGATCGGTGTACAGATTGGGCAGCAGGCTCTGGCTGATTTCGAGTGACTCGCTTACCACCGACTGAAGCCGAGTTTGAGCCGCATGGATGCTAAAAATTATGTCGCAGCCGGGGTGGTCGATTTCGTAATTGAGCTCAACTGAAAATTTTAGTCTGACCAAGGGAATCTTTCGGTGAGTGAACGGGGCGTTGCCAGCGAAAATGCACGAAACGGTGGCGATCTGCAGGTTTGCATATGGTACACGATATCTTGCAGATGGTGGCTCATTAGCAATAAAAAAGGCCACCCGAAAGTGACCTAACTTATTGAATATATTGGTCGGGGCGAGAGGATTCGAACCTCCGACCACTTCACCCCCAGCGAAGTGCGCTACCAGGCTGCGCTACGCCCCGAAGGCGCGGATTATAGCAGAGGGAATTATTACATAAAGAAAAGTTTGCATCCTGTTCCGGGGAGGGCTACAGTTTAGTTATGAACAGGAGGGAGACCAAATGAAGAGCAAAATCATTGAGCCAATGCTGTATGAGGAAGATGAACAGGCGCGCTTAATCGAACGTCCGGATGGTTTTTATTGGCAGAATAAGTTAAGCGAAAAATTTTATGGGCCATTTGCCACTCTGCTAGAGGCGATGGAAGACACGCAATATCAGGAGGACAGTAATTATGAGGAAGGCGAGTCTGTGCTCGAAGCGGGAGCAGAGATAGGTATAGCCGACTGGGTCGACCCCGACACCGGCCAGCTTGCCGAAGGCTCTATCCACCATTTCAATGACTAAGAGGCTCCCTAAGATTGAAAGAAATGCGGGGGCGACCTTTTCCCCTTGATACTGGCTTTGTCGCCCCAAAATAAATATCGCCACCGATTTTTATGTGAAGCAACCCGACATGCAAACTATTCGACCACCCGCCGTTGCCGGCCTGTTCTATCCCGGAGATAAAGGCGAACTTGCGCATGACGTACGAGCATTTCTCGCGGCGGCACGTCCATCCGAGATAAATCCCAAGGTTTTGATTGTACCGCACGCCGGGTATGTTTATTCGGGAGCTACCGCCGCCAGCGCCTATGCCACGCTGAACAATACCGCGCCGCGCATCAGGCGTGTGGTGTTGCTTGGGCCCACCCATCGTGTAGCGGTACGTGGGCTGGCATTGCCCGGTGCGGATGCGTTCGATACGCCGCTTGGCACCGTGCAGATGGATTCCGCAGCGGCGAAAATCATCGCCCATTTGCCGCAAGTCGTCGTGAGCCCGCAAGCACATGCGCAGGAACACTCGCTTGAAGTACAACTCCCTTTTTTGCAGACCGTGCTGCCCGATTTCAAATTGCTGCCACTGGCCGTCGGCATGGCTTCGGCGGAAGAAGTGGCCGAAGTGCTGGAATTGCTGTGGGGCGGGGACGAAACCTTGATCGTAATCAGTTCCGATCTTTCCCACTTTCTGCCCTACGACATGGCCAAGCGTGTGGACGGAGGTACCGTGCAAAGCGTCCTCGACTTGGCGCAGGGGATTTTGCACGAGCAGGCGTGCGGTGCGACGCCGATCAACGGCATGCTCCTCGCCGCACGCCACCACCGGCTCACACCGCATCTGCTCGATCAGTGCAATTCGGGCGACACTGCGGGGGCTCGCGACAGGGTAGTGGGTTATGCTGCATTCGCGTTTACATCATCAGGAAAGATATAAAAATGACCGCAGTTCAAAAACACTTGATTGGCATCTTGTGTGTAGTTGTCTTGGCGGCGGGCTGTGCAGCGTCACTTCCCGTGCCGTTTCAACTCGTCGATTCTTCGTCCAGAGTTCAATCAGGTACCCTATACTTGGATAGTCAGCGTATCGAAGTCACTGTCGATGGACATTTGTTCAGCGGTTTTTTTATTGTCGCCAGCGGCTCGGCGATTTCTCAATCCGTATCGGGGCGGCGGCTTTTGCCCAGCGATACCATAACGAGCTACTCCTCCAATTCGGCGCGCGCGCATTTGACCTCGGATGACGGGCAACAATTGAATTGCGAGTTTTTGTACGAAGTCAGGCGCGCGGTTGGCGAATGCCGATCTCCCTCCGGTGCGATTTTTCAATTGAGTGCCGATGATAATGCGTCAAAGATCAGATGAAAACAGCTCGAATTGTTGCGGTGGCTCTTATGCTTGCCGGTGCCTCTATCTGGTATTTCAGCAGCCACCGCGCAACCAAAACAACGGATTTTGTGCTGTACGGCAATGTGGACATCAGGCAGGTACAACTGGCGTTCAACGGCTTCGGAACGGGTAGCGCAGATGCAGGTCAAGGAAGGAGACCTGGTCAAGAAAGGCCAATTGCTCGCGACATTGGATACGGTGCGACTGGCGCGCAATGTCGATCTGCTTCAGGCACAGCTTGCCTCACAACAGCAGGTGGTGGCACGATTGGAGGCGGGCAGTCGTCCGGAGGAGATTCGCAAGGCGCAGGCCGACGTGGAAGCCGCACGCATTGATGCTGACAATGCCGAGCGCACCTATCTGCGGCAAAAGGCGCTGGTCGAACAGCACTTCGTTGCCAAACAGCAGGCGGACGATGCACGGGCCGCCGCCGATGCGTCGCAGGCAAAATATCACTCGCTACAAGAAACCTTAAAGCTGGTGCAATTAGGCCCGCGCAAGGAAGACATCGCGGCCGCCAAGGCCAGCTTGCAAGCCAATCAGGCCGCATTGGAAGTGGCGCGCAAGGAGCTGCCGATGCATCTCTTTATGCGCCAGACAACGGCGTCATTCAGGAGCGCATCCTCGAACCGGGCGACATGGCTTCGCCGCAGCGCCCGGTTTATACCTTGGCACTCACCGATCCTATCTGGGTGCGCGCTTATGTGCAGGGGCCGGATCTCGGCAAACTCAAGCCGGGGATGGCTGCCGAAGCGAGTACCGATAGTTACCCCGGCAAGCATTATCGCGCGTGGATCGGTTATATTTCGCCCACCGCCGAATTCACGCCGAAATCGGTGGAGACCACCGAAGTGCGTAGCAACCTGGTCTACCAGGTGCGGATTTTCGTATGCAACCCGCAAGATGAGTTGCGCCTTGGCATGCCCGCAACGGTGACGATTCCGCTGGGCCAACCTCCGGCACCGGACGCCAGCCGCTGCCCGAATCCCTGATTCCGCCATGACTGCCGCCGACAACATGACGGCTGCCTCCCACGCGGCGAATTTATCCGCTCAAATTGCGCTCGAAGTCAGCGGCGTGTCCAAGACTTTCCACGTTGGCGCGCGGCAGGTGCGGGCATTACAGGAGGTCAGTTTCAGCGTTCGGAAAGGAGTGGTCACCGGTCTGGTCGGCCCAGATGCCGCAGGAAAAACCACGCTGATGCGCCTCGCCAGCGGTCTGTTGGTGGCGGACACAGGAAACATCACCGTTCTCGGCATGGATGCTGCCACGCAGTCGCTGCAAGTGCAGGGAGCCATCGGCTACATGCCGCAGCGCTTCGGCCTGTACGAAGACCTCACCGTGCAGGAGAATCTCGACCTCTACGCCGACCTGCAAGGCGTGCCCGAACCGGCACGCCGCGCGCGCTATGCCGAACTGATGCACATGGCCGGGCTGGCACCTTTTACCAAACGCCTGGCGGGACAGCTTTCCGGCGGCATGAAACAAAAACTTGGCCTGGCTTGTGCTTTGGTGCGGCAGCCGTCGCTACTGCTGCTCGACGAGCCGACGGTCGGGGTGGATCCGCTTTCGCGGCGCGAGCTGTGGGATATCGTATACCGTCTGGTGCGGGAACAAGGAACCAGCGTCTTGCTCAGCACGGCCTATCTGGATGAAGCAGAGCGATGCGATGAAGTCGTGCTGCTGCATGAAGGCCGATTGCTGGCGCAGGGAACGCCCGCCGAATTGCGCGAGCCCATGCACGGACGCACTTATGAAATCGCGGTGAAAGACATGGACAAACGTGCGCTGCAGGCCAGTCTGGCGAAGGCGCCGGGCGTGCTGGACGGATTGATTCAGGGCGACCACATTCGCGTGGTGATGGAGAATAATGTGCCGCCCGATCTCGGGATTTTGTTGCCCGGGGTGAGACGGCATAGAAATGATGCAAGTGTTGCCGCGTTTCGAGGACAGATTTGTCGCCTTACTCAAGGTGAAATCCGGCAGCGAGAATATTTCCTGTGCAATCTTGGCGGATAAAAATGTTCGTCCCCCTTTGCTGCAAAAGGAAAGGAACAGCCGATTCGAGCGAAACGAGCAATCCGTCATCGAAGTAAACAATCTGCAGCGTCGCTTCGGAAGTTTTTATGCGGTGAATAACGTCACCTTCTCGGTGGGCAAGGGCGAGGTGTTTGGCTTGCTCGGCGCGAACGGCGCAGGTAAATCCACCACCTTCCGCATGCTTTGCGGACTGTTATCACCGAGCGGCGGCACGTTGCGCGTGGCCGGTGCCGATCTGCGCCATGCTGCGGCTGCGGCGCGTGCGCACATCGGCTATATGTCGCAGAAATTTTCCCTGTACGGCAATCTTAGCGTGGCGGAAAACTTGCGTTTTTTTGGCAGCGTATATGGGCTTTCCGGAAAGAGAGGGAGCAGCCGCATCAACTGGGCGCTGGAGGAATTCGAGTTGGCGAGCATGGCCGAATTCACCAGCGGCGACCTTTCGCTCGGCTACAAGCAGCGTCTGGCATTGGCTTGCGCGCTGATGCATGAGCCGGAGATACTTTTTCTGGACGAGCCGACCTCCGGCGTCGATCCGCTGGCACGGCGCGAATTCTGGACGCGCATCAACACGCTGGCAGGGCAGGGCGTGACCGTCATGGTTACCACCCACTTCATGGAAGAAGCGGAATATTGCGACCGGCTCGCCATCATGGCAGAGGGCGAAATTCTGACCATGGGTACGCCGGGTAGTATCAAGGCGCAGGCGCGTACCGAAAAACTGCCTGAACCGACGATGGAAGACGCATTCGTCGAACTGATCAAGGCGCATGAACGACAAGGAGCAACGGCATGAGCGGCGAGATAGCGTCGAGGGCGGTAGCCGGATGCGGCTGCGCGGCTTGATCCGCAAGGAATTCCTGCAAATCATGCGCGACCCCAGCAGCATAGTCATTGCTTTCCTGATGCCGATATTTCTGTTGCTGCTATTCGGTTATGGCGTGTCACTGGATTCCGAACATATCCCGCTGGCGCTGGTGATGGAGCAGCCCAGCACGGATACGGCAGATTTTGCCGCCGCGTTTCGCCAGTCGCGATATTTCGAACCTGTCGTGTATGCCAATACCCGAGAAGCGGAACAGGCGCTGATGGCGGGCAAGGTCAACGCCATCGTGGTGTTGCGTCAGGATTTTGCGCGGCGCTTGCGCCAAAACGATGGCGCTCCGATCCAGTTGATTGTCAGCGGCGTGGATGCGAATACGGCGCACATTATTGAGGGCTATGTGCAGGGTGCGTGGGGCAAATGGCTGGAGCATGCCGCGCTGCAACGCGGCCAGTCGCTGGATGTGCCGGTACAAGATGGAGCAGCGCGTATGGTTCAACAGCGAACTGCGCAGCCGCAACTTTTTGGTGCCCGGCTTGATCGCCGTCATCATGACGCTGATCGGCGCATTGCTGACCGCGATGGTGATGTCGCGCGAATGGGAGCGCGGCACCATGGAAGCGCTGCTGGTCACCCCGCTGTCGATGCGCGAAGTGATCCTCGGCAAATTGCTGCCCTATTTCATTCTGGGCATGGGCGGGCTGACACTGGCCGTGAGCATGGCGCTGTTCCTGTTTGAAGTGCCGCTGCGCGGCTCGCTGTGGGTGCTATTCGCGGCATCGGCGCTGTTCCTCATCACTGCGCTGGGCATGGGGCTGCTGATTTCCACCGTGGCCCGCAGCCAGTTCGTTGCCGGACAAGTGGCATTGATCGCCACCTTTCTGCCCGCCTTCCTGCTTTCCGGTTTCATCTTCGACATCGGCAGCATGCCCGACGTGGTGCAGGTCATCACGCACCTCATCGCCGCGCGCTACTACGTCGCCATTTTACAGACCGTGTTTCTTGCCGGAAATGTGTGGAGCGTCATTCTGCCCAATGCACTGGCACTGGTGGTTCTCGCCTCGGTCTTTCTCGGCCTGACTTGGCGCAAAGCGAGGAAGCGACTGGATTAATTGCTGGCGGGTAGTTTTGTAGGGCGGGCTTTGCCCGCCTTAATAAGTATGATTGTCGGGCGTAGCCCGACCTACGAAAACTTGCCAAATGGTAGCTTATAAGCTACATTGTTTCCATGATTGAAGTATTTCGATACCAGACAGAAGATGGCAAAGAGCCGTTGACCGAATGGCTCCTGTCTCTACGAGACAAGCAGGCGCAAGCCAAGATACGTGTCCGCCTAAAACGCCTGGAAGCAGGGAATTTTGGCGACTGCGATCCGATAGGCGAAGGAGTACAAGAATTGCGAGAACATCTTGGCGCTGGTTATCGGGTGTATTTTGGGCGTCATGGTCAGATGGTCGTGATATTGCTGTGCGGAGGTTCCAAGAAATCACAGCCCGCAGATGTCAAAACTGCCAAAGAATATTGGGAAGATTGGAAACGGAGACAAGAATGAGCAAGAAACTTATAGCTGCAGTATCTCACCATGATCGCGAAGTAGCTGAGCTTCGTGCGGATCGCGAACTGGCAGTAGAATATCTGAAAGCAGCCATGGAATCACTGGATAACCCCGATGACCGTGCAGCAGGTCTTCTTGCGCTGCGCACGGTTGCAGAAGCATATGGTGGCCTTGGGGCAGTTGCCGCTGAGGCCGGGATCAGCCGTGAATCGCTTTATCGGACACTATCGGCCAAAGGAAATCCGACACTGAAAACGCTACTTGCGGTGTTGAAAGCGGTGGGAATGAAACTCTCGGTGGAGCCTGAGCGTCACGTTGTAGCTTAAGCTGCCAAAAAATGTTTGTACGTTCGCCTCCACATGTGCGGCTTAGAGCGGTAGTGTGTCGCCATATATGCGTTGGCAAGCGTAAGATTGAATGGGCGTTAAGTTCCATCTGCGGACTACCAAGTAGGGGAAATGCAATGACCGCTCCTCGCTAATTGCTGCCAGTCGAAATTGCGAGGACAATCCGGCAATTGTCGGCAAGTGCTGGCGGTGGTTAAAATTTAAGTTGATATATTTTGAACAATGAGCATTGAGGAAATTGAAATACTGCTTGCCTACGCTGGCTCTTTCGGAGCCCGGCGGCCTTCTATTTGGCGCAATTGTCTTCTATCTTTTAAAGTCTTTCGTTCCATCCTATTTGAATGAAAAGGCTAAGAACCTCGCTACTCGCGAGGATATTGCTCAAATCACGGATGAAATTGAGCGTATAAAAACTCAATACTCATTTCTGATTGAGGAGCTAAAGGCAAAGCATCAACTCCGTCTTGCTGCTGTTGAACGTAGGCTACAAGCACATCAAGAAGCTTTCGCACTCTGGCGGGAGCTCTATTTAAACACTCATACAGAGAACATTGGTCAGACCGTAATCAAGTGCCAAACTTGGTGGGAAAATAATTGTTTGTTTCTTGAGCCTTCGGCGCGTGAGGCATTTTCCGATGCCTATACGGCTGCCAATATGCACAGTGCATTAATTCAAGACGGGTTTCCTTCGCGACAGGTGGCGAAGGATAATTGGCAACGTATCACTAGAGCAGGTCAAATCATCGTCGAGGCAGTTCAACTACCTGGGCTGACTACGACCGAAAAGCAGCAACTCGCGGAAATTGAACAGTACGCTTTACCAAAATGATCCCGATCCTTACGGTCAAGAAGAACGGTCGAGAAGCCATCCGACCCTTCCACAATATTGGGCGTGTTGACGAGCGTAGGTCGTGACGTTCTAATTTTGCTTTTCAACTGGAGAAAATAATGGATATTTCGAGACAAGTGGAGCACAAAATAGGCATACTAAGCATCGAAAATACTGCGGAAGGTGCGTATTCCACGGAAACTGGACGCTCAGTCCACAGCAAACTGGACAGTCGGAGCGTAGCGACGCGGGGGTTGTTTTTTACTCCTGATTTGTGGGTTTAGTCAAACCTCTTTTACTCTTTCTGATCGACTCGCCGGACAGATCCAGTTTATGGGCGTTATGCACAAGCCGATCCAGAATGGCATCCGCCAGGATAGGGTCGCCGATCGAATCATGCCAGTCGTCCACCTTCAACTGGCTGGTGATGATAGTCGAGCGCTGGTTATAACGATCATCCAGTATTTCCAGCAAATCCCGTCGCGCGGAATCTGTCAGCATCGCCACGCCCCAATCGTCCAGCAGCAGGACATCGACCTTGGCGAGTTGCGTGATGAATTTCACGTAACGCCCATCACCATGCGCAATCGCCAACTCCTCGAACAGGCGCGGCACGCGTACATACAATGACGAGTAACCCAGCCGACACGCCTGATTGGTCAACGCGCAGGCCAGCCAGGTTTTACCCAGTCCGGTTAGCCCCGTGATCAACACGTTCTGGTGCTCTTTGATCCATGCGCCGGTCAGCAGCCTGTTGAACAGAGTTCGATCCAAGCCGCGCGCCACGCGGTAATCGACATCTTCAGGCGTTGCCGCATGTTTCAGTTTGGCGCGGCGTAATCGTGCTGAGGTCTGTGCCGATGAGCGTTCGCTGATCTCGCGCTCGACCAACAGGCCAAGCCGTTCCTCGAACGACATCCGTTCAAGTTCGGGCAAGCGCTGTTGCTCGTTGAGCGCCTGCGCCATGCCGAACAGGCGCAGTTGGTTGAGGTGCTGGTGGGTGGGATGATTCAACATGCTGCTTCTCCTTTGGTTAGTGGTAATACTCGGGGCCGCGCACCGTGCTGTGCGTGAGCGGCAAAGTGGTTTGCGCGGATTCGGTCTGGATTTGTTTATCCAGCCCATTCTTGAGGATGGAGCTGACACTACGGTAATTGGCCGCGTTCAGTGCCAGAGCGCGGGAACAGGCGGCTTCCAGTCTTGTATTGCTGTAATCGCCTCCCATGCGCAACACACCCAAGCAGGCGCGGTAACTTTGTTGCGGATGCTTGCGCTGCCCCAGCATGCTCTCCACGGTGGCGTGTGTGTTCGGCCCCACCTTCTGCGCCCAGTCGAGCAAACGCTTGGCATTCCAGCCTGCCACTTGCTGATGCGCCGGTGTCATGTGCGTATCGATAGTGGTGTGTCGCCCTTTGAGCAAACTTCTGGCATGGGCGGCGATGCGGCTGCCACGATGGAATATCTCTACCGTCGTTGCCGTGAAACGCACATCCACTTCCTGGCGAGCGAACCGGAACGGCACCGAGTAATAGTGGCCGGTGATCTCGACGTGGTAGTCGATGCCGACACGGGCGATCTTCCATTCGGCGAATTGATAGCGATCTGCTGGCAGCGCTTTGAGTGCCGGGCGGTCGAGTTCTACGAACGCGCTGTGGCGGCAACCGGGCAACTTCTTGAACGGGCGCTGATTCAAGTCGGCCAGCAATGCCGATATGGCGCGGTTGGCTTCCTCCAAGCTGAAGAAGCGCTGGTTGCGCAGCCGTGCCAATATCCAGCGTTCGACCACCAGCACGCCATTCTCCACCTTGGCCTTGTCGCGCGGCTTGCGGCTACGAGCCGGCAAGACCGTCACGCCATAGTGCGCGGCCAAGTCGCGGTAAGTCGGGTTCAATTCCGGGTCGTAATAGGAGGGATGCTTGACGCCTGACTTGAGGTTGTCTGGCACAAGGATTTCCGTCACGCCCCCAATAAACTCGAAGGCGCGCACATGGGAGCCAATCCAGTCGGATAGTTGCTGTGTCCAGGTGGCTTCGGCGAAGGTGTAGTTGGATGCGCCGAGCACGGCAACAAAGAGTTGCGCGTGGCGGATTTCCCCTGTCAACCCGTCAATGATCGGCAAGGTCTGTCCGGCATAATCGACGAACAGCTTCTCGCCGGGCGTGTGTGTTTGCCGCATGGTGACCGACAGCTTGCCCACCCATTGCCGGTAGCGTTCGCAGAACCAACTGTATCTGGTAGCCATCAGAGTGCGCGGCTTTGTACTCCTGCCACAGCAATTCCAGCGTGACGCTCTTCTTGCGCATTTCGCGGTGCGCCCAGACCCAGTCCGGCTCGGATCGGACAACATCAGAAGGCACAATCGGCGGGAATAGCCGCAGTTCCATGGCCGAATCATCCAAGCCTTCAGGCAGCGGATAGCCTATGCCTGCGGCCTTGGCGCGGCGAAGATAATCGCCAACCGTGGTCGGCGATGCGCCAATAGCGAGGGAAATCTCCCGATTGGAGCGACCGCATTCGAAATGCAGCCGGAGTGTTTCTGTAATCTTGCGCATGGATAACCTGTTGTTGGCCATGTGGCTCCTCGGTAAAAATCCCCGAGGTTGCCACGGTTATCCCGCGTACCGCTACATCCCTATTTTACTGTCCAGTTTGCCGTGGACTGAGTGTCCAGTTTGCTCTGGAATGGCTGTCCAGTTTGCCGTGGAATGCGTGTCCAGTTTGAACCGGAATTCGCAGCGGAAGGCCTTCTAGGGCGACCATACCGAGATGTTGCTGTCGAATGTGACGAGCTTCTCTCAATCATTGATAGAGACATTAAACATCAGTTCGTCACCGTATCTGATTCGGAGAAGCTGAAATTACTGTGCGAAAGACTACGAGCGCACAAGACTGAGTCTCAAAGGCTCTCGGTTCTTGGCTTATCGGCGCGCATGTTGTAGTCTGTTTGCGCCAAATCAGCAGCACAACATATGGGGAAGTAAAAAATGAGAAATTTCATAATTGTTATTGCATTGTTTTTCCCCACGGTTACTTATGCTACCGAATCTGCTGGTGTAAAGGGAGCTGGCACTATAGATGGCAATCCATCCGCCATTTCGATGGAGGTCAATAATGAAACCGCCAAATTAGGTTTTCCGCCAATTTACTCAAAGTTAGATTTTATTAAGCATTTCGGGTTGTGCTCTAAAGAACACCCAAAAGAGGTATTAGAGGTGATACGCGGAGTGACACATGATAAATCAGCAAGTACTTGTTTGGCAGAAAACAATACTTTATGTGCTAAATACATTGGTGTTGGTGAGTGCAGAATGATCCGTGCGGTGTTCGATTCTTCCGAACAACTGGAAATGGTGATGGTGACAGTTGCAGGACTGAACTCAATCGACGTACCATATTCAACGTTTAAAAATTCGTATGGTAATGGTGGTACTAAAGTTTCAAACAAAAATGGCTACAAAGTTCTTAATAGCAATTGGTTTCGAAAAGAAAAAACAATTCCACTACAAATTGAAGTTGACTCGTTGGAGTCAAGTTCTGACAAATCTTCGATGATTATGATAGCAAGGAACCCATCAGCAAGTCAGATACTAGAAGATGAAATTGCCAATTCCCACAGTGGACGCAAATCCGACAAATGGTTCAAAGTCAGTGATAGAACGATCGATAGCAATGCTAACGAAGGTGAAGATGGAGCCAACAATGTTTATCTTAACCCATCAACTCTACGGAAAAAGGGTAACAAGGCAAAAATATTACTGTTGTCGGATTATGAGACGCCCCAAACATTCAAAAATGGGAACGGAAGATATCTGTCTCAGATAGCGCTTTTGGAATTCGATTGTCATAATACACAAGAACGCATGAACAGTTTTATGCTGTACACAGGAAATATGGGGGCAGGGAGTGTGGCTTATACCTATGATCTTGTTAAGAATGATCATGCTGTGAATTGGTCTCCAATTGAACCTGACAGCATGTTAGAAACAGTTAGAAATTTTTCTTGTGGCAAATTAGCTTCACCTGCTGACGAATCTGCCAGTGTAAAGGGAGCTGGAACGGAAATTACAGAAAGCAAACCTTCTACCATTTCAACGGAGATCAACAAACAAACAACTAGAATAGGGCTTCCGCCAACTTATTCAAAGTCGGATTTTGTTAAGAATTACGGAGTTTGTGATAAAGATCCAAAAAAGGTAATAGATTTAATGCGCAAAGTAATAAATGTTAAATCAATAAGTACGTGCGTGGCTACAAACAATTCGTTATGTGGTAATTACATCATCGGTAATAGTAATTGTAAATTAATTCGTGCGGTGTTCGATTCTACCGAACAACTGCAAATGGTTATTTTGTCACTTTCTGGATATAACTCTATGCAGGCGCCATATACTGAATTTAAAAAATGGTACGATAGTGGTGATATTAAAGAGTCATACAACAATGACCATCAATTATTTAAAATCAATTGGCGGATTAATGAATCAGTTCCACTTCAAATTGAAATCGATGGGTTGCAGGCGTTGCATTCATCTGAGGAAAGAACTGCGAGTATTATCATAGCAAGTGACCCAGCAAAAAACAGATAGTAGAAAGTGAAATGCTAATAAACCCACCGCCACTCAAGTAGCTTTTGGAAGTGGGTTCACGCTAGAACTATATTGGCGTCACGACCAAATTTTGTTGTAAATATTCTTTGTGGCGGAACGATGGGTGAGGTAGGTTGTAAATAGTGGACACCAACGGTTTCATGCAGCCAATCTTTTTTCGTAAAATTGGCGTTCAAAAGCGGCTGGGGATAAATAGCCCAACCGTGCCTGCGTACGCTGCCGTCGATAAAATATTTCGATGTACTCTGTGATCGCCTGGATGGCCTCGGCACGCGTTTTGAATTTTCGATGATGCACCAGTTCATTTTTGAGCAAACCCCAGAAGCTTTCCATGGGGGCGTTGTCGTAGCAATTTCCCCGGCGTGACATCGAAGCCTCCATGCCAAACTGATCGAGCAGCTTGCGGTATTCATGAGCGCAATACTGGCTGCCACGATCCGAGTGGTGAATCAGCCCGCGTGGTGGGCGCTTCTCTGCAACGGCACGAAATAGAGACTGGCTGACCAGGTTTTTCGTCATTCGCTCGCTCATGGCATAACCTACCAGATCGCCGCTGAACATATCCTTGTGCCCCGCCAGATAAAGCCAGCCCTCATCAGTTTGAACATAGGTGATATCTGTCAGCCAGACCTGATTGGGGGCTGTTGCCGTAAATTTTTGCCCCAGCAAATTAGGTGCGACTGGCATGTCGTGGTTTGAGTTTGTCGTCGCCTTGAATTTCCGGATTTGCTTGCAGCGTATCCCCAATTTTTTGCGCAACTTTCTGACGCGATAGGTTGTTGTTTTTACGCCGTTCTTATCCAGATTGTCTTTCAGTCGCTCGGGGCCATACGTTTCACGGGTACGCTGATGGGCAGCACGGATCTCCAGTTCCAGCCGCATATTTTCCTGCTCGCGTTTTGACGGCGAACGCCCAAGCCAAGCGTAATAGCCGCTCGGC
Organism: uncultured beta proteobacterium; assembly: GCA_963714805.1. GTDB lineage: Bacteria > Pseudomonadota > Gammaproteobacteria > Burkholderiales > Gallionellaceae > CAIQPV01. The sequence continues at coordinate 403,717 of CAVQPO010000004.1, forward strand.
GAAACGTCGTAAATTCTGCACATCACCGACATCGGGTAATCTTTGTGCAACTCTTTCATCATCGCGTACTTCACCTTATTTCCCTTGCAAAGTACGCTGCCGCTTTTTTTAACAGATCACGCTCCATCTTGACTTCAGCCAGTTCTCGCTTGGTTTTGGTTAACTCCATCTCGATCTCTGTCAAGGGGCGTTGTGTTTTGCCGATCTCGCTCAATTTCCCGCCTTTCGCGGCTCTTAACCAACTCTCCAACGTAGAGGGCGGCATCGATAGACGCTTCGCCGCCTCCTTTGGACTCAATCTCTCGTCAGCAACCAGCTTGACCGCCTGCTCGCGAAATTCTTTGCTGTAAATCGTCTTCGGAATTCTCTGCTTCATGTGACACCTCCGTTCCAAGTTTAACAAAACATTGGTGTCCACTTTTTTCAGCTTACCTCAGGGAAGCTCTTTGAACGACTTCCTTAGCCGACTGTCCATTAGTGGTGAGCAACGGCCAGATGCCCCCCATTATTTACCCCGGTTTCTATATCTCTTGTAGGTTGTATAGAAGCAGCCACTCAGATGCTCCACCTTGGGGGTTGGTTTGGGTCTATTGTGTTGAAAAAGTCTTCCGGTAACCTTTCGATAAGATTTCAGGGGTCTTCAAACCATCAACTGAAGTGCGTTCGTCGGTTGTAGAGCGTTATGCGAGGCCGACCTTTTATGGTAATACTTTAATTGCGGCAAGAATCGAGTGTTTTCAACACAATAGGTCGCGAAGCGATATTCAAGCTGATGAATTTGCACCCGACTCATCGTCAGCTTTGGCGCGGTCAGCTTTCCCCCGCGATATTTTAAATGGAATAAAACCATGTTCGGACGCATCCTCGCACTGGTAACCAAGGAATTCCTCGCTTTGTTGAAGGACAAGCGCAGCCGCTTGGTGCTCATCGTGCCGCCGCTGATCCAGTTGATGGTGTTCGGCTATGCCGCGACTTATGATTTGAAGAACGTTCCGTTTGCGGTGTACAACGAAGATGGCGGCGCGGCATCCCGCCAGATGCTGGCCGCGTTGGATGGCTCGCCCAGTTTTACCCGCGTCGCGCAGATTACGCACGAGAGCGAAATTGCTCCTCTCATCGACGGTAAGCAGGTTTTGATGGTGGTGCATGCGGGGCCGCATTTCAGCTCGGATTTGCTCGGCGGGCGAACGGCAAACTTGCAAATCATCGTCGATGGCCGCAATTCCAATACTGCCATGCTGGCGATCAACGACGTGAGTACCATGGTCGACCGCTTCAATCGTGAATGGATAGCGAACCACGGCGGCACGATGCCTCCGTCGCACATCGAGGCCCGCGCGTGGTTCAATCCCAATCTGGAAAGCCGCTGGTTTTTCCTGCCCGCCATTGTTGGTATCCTGACCCTGCTGGTTACCATGCTGGTCACCGCGCTTTCTGTCGCGCGCGAACGCGAGCAAGGCACTTTCGACCAACTGCTGGTCACGCCGCTACGCCCCGTGGAAATTCTGATCGGGAAAACGTTGCCGGGTTTTCTGATCGGTTTGGCGGAGGCGAGCGTGATCATGCTGGCGGCGGTATTCTGGTTCAAGGTGCCGTTGCTGGGTAGCCTGTTCACGCTGTATACCGGCATCGTACTGTTCCTACTGTCGGGCGTTGGCGTGGGATTAATGATCTCTTCATTCGCGGTCACCCAGCAGCAGGGGTTGCTGGGTGCCTTCATTTTTATGGTGCCATCGATCATTTTATCCGGCTTCGCCACGCCGATCAGGAATATGCCGGTGCTGGTGCAGGATCTTACGCTGATCAACCCGATGCGCTATTTCATGGTGGTGCTACGCAGCGTATTTCTTGAAGGTACGCCGTTCAATCTGTTGATTCCCCAGTTCTGGCCGATGGCACTGATCGGGGTGGTCACGCTCAGTATCGCCGGATGGCTGTTTCGGCACCGCATGTATTAAAACCGAATAATGCAGCAAGTTTCCGATTAAGGTCCCGCATGGCTTGCCCAAAACTTTGCGGGAGTCACAATCGGGTAACGTTCAGCCATCGCCAGCAAGTCCTTATCACCGGTGATGAGGTAGTCAGCGTCCGATGTTTTAAGCGCTGCCAGCAGAGTGCCCAGCACAGGCAGGTCATCGATATCCCGCAAGTCAGCTTCTGCGCAGGGCAATGGCTCAATGACTTCGGCTTGTATGGAAAGAATATCTACCAAGTCTTCAATCTCCGCCAATGTCAAACCATGACGGTGAGCCAACCGAGGCAGTACGCGCCGCAACTCGTCAAGGATGTAAACAGAAAGAAGCACATCTACCGAACCGTGCCGCCATGCCGACATGATCTTGCCCGGCACGCTTGCCGGATAAGCGATACCTGAGAGCAGGACATTGGTGTCGAGTACTACCCGTAGCGTGGCCACGGGGGATTAAGGCTGTTTGGCCGACAAACTCGCCTGCGCTCGCTCAAGCGCAACGACCGCATCAATTTCAGCAAGTCCTTCCGTTTCCACCACAGTCGCAAAACCGGTCTCTATTCGTTGGCATAGCGCATCGAAGCGACCCTGCATGCGGCGAATTCGCTCAAATAACCGAGCATCGACCAGCGCGGCCACCGGCTTGCCATCTTTGTTGATGAGCACACTGTCGTGGCGATACTGCACTTGGTTGAGCATTTCGCCCAAGTTCTGCCTGAAGCTAACCGCACTGGTTTCAGTAATCATAGCGATGGAAAATTAAATCATAATGATCATGCTGGTCATTATGCATGCAAGGAAGTTGACGGTCAATAATGCTTTTCTGTGGGCGGCTAAGTGCGCTAGCGAACAGATTGACATCCAAGGAAAGGAAACAATAGCCATTCGAATTATGTAATAAGAGGATCTCACATGAGCAAAGCCAGCATTATTGGTGCCTACAACACCGAGTTCGGTGCCTTCGTCGTCAAGGACAAGGCAACAGGCCTGATGACCGATACTAAGACCTACTACGATTTGCTCATCGAAGCCGGGCGCGGTGCCATCGCCGATGCCGGGCTGGAGGCAAAAGACATCGACGCCATCTATGTCGGTTCTTCGTCTCCGTCTTTGTTCGTCAATCAGGAACACGTTGCGCCGATTGCTGCGGAAATCGATCCGGCCTTGCGTTTTAAGCCGATGACTCGCTGTGAATGCGCCTGCGCCTCGTCGTCGGTTGCGCTGTACGATGCTATTTATGCTATCGAGGCGGGACGAGCCAGACATGTGCTGGTGATCGGCGTCGAAAAAATGAATTTGCTGCCCACCCCTCAAATGACCCATGTTCTGGCCTGCTGCTCGCACTGGCCGAGCGAGGGTTCCAAAGGTTGGTCGTTTCCGATGCTGTTCGCGGCGTATGCCAAAGGCTATCAGGATCACTACCAGATTCCGGGCGATGAATTGGAAAAGATGCTGTGGACGGTTGCCGCCCTCGGCTACAAGAACGGTGCGGAGAACCCGCTCGCTCATATGAAGCATGGCCCCGCGTCCGTCGCAGAGATTATGAAACTGAATGAGCTCGACGCGCGCGGCAAGTGCCATAACATGATTATCGCCGCGCCACTGCGGCTGCACGACTGCTCGCTGGTAACGGATGGTGCAGCGGCGCTAGTCATTACCCAGACTGCCAATGTCAGCAATAAGCAGCGCGCGGTGGAAATCGCCGGAATCGGCCATTCGGTCGAACGGTTGCCGGAAAATGTGCGTCCCAACATGCACGAGTTGATGGCAGGCAAGGATGCCGCAGCCAAGGCTTACAAAGAAGCAGGTATTACTGCCGCCGATATCGATCTGGCCGAAGTGCATGACTGTTTCACCATTAACCAGATACTGTCTATTGAAGCGCTCGGGTTGTCTAAAGATGGTCGCGGCGGCTACGACTATCTCGACGGACGCTTCACGCGGGACGACAAGGTGGCAATTAATCTGTCCGGTGGACTGAAGTCGAAGGGGCACCCGGTGGGCGCAACTGGTGCCTCCATGCATACCTTGATCTACAAGCAACTCATCGGCGAAGCCATCGGCGTGAAAGCCAAGAAGGCAGATATCGGCGTGGCGTTCAATGTCGGCGGTTCCGCCGTCACCAATTGCGTTACGGTATTAAGAAAACTGTGATGAAAAATTTCATCTACAACGACATGGAGTTTTCGATTGTGAAGACTGGCAGTGGTTGGGATATCACCCGCAAGATGCCTAACGGAGATTTAGCCGTAGTGGGGGCGGCACTGTTCTCTAACCTGCCGGATGATGATGTCGAGGCAAGGGCGCAAGCGCTGGTCAGAACGATTTATCCGGTTGGGATAAAGATAGTCGGGCCGGATGTCGCGCACCCGAATAGGGTAGGCGACCTCAAAATCGTCGGGCCTGACGTAAGTCATCCGAATTTTATTTATTGGGATAAAGACAGCACGTCGTTTTAATTAAAGGAACCCATCATGGAAATCAAAGATAGCGTAGCACTTATCACCGGGGGCGGTAACGGCATCGGCGAGGCCGTGGCCAAGTTCTTCGCCAAGCGGGGAGCCAAGGTTGCTATCGTCGACATGGAGCAACAGAACATCGACCGCGTGGTCAAAGATATCAAAGACATGGGGGGCGAGGTGATCGGCATCCAGGCCAATGTCACCAGCGAAGCCGAGACCGCGAAATTCATCAAGGCTACGCTGGAGGCGTTCGGTATGCTGAATATCGCCGTATCCTGTGCGGGCATTATTCGCGACGGTATGATGCTGAGTCTGGACAAGGAAACTGGCAAGGTGTCCCGCAAGATGGGCCTCGATAAGTGGCAACCGGTGATCGACATTAATCTGACTGGCACTTTCCTGACGCTGCGCGATGCCGCCGAGGCGATGGTTAATGGGGGCTGGGAAGGGCTGCTGGTGCCGATCTCTTCGGTCAACAAAGTGGGGCAGGTCGGCCAGATCAATTACTCCTCAGCCAAGGTTGCCGATGCCCTGATGCCCAAAATCATTATCGGCGAATTTCTCATGCGCGGCATCCGTCATATCCGTTGCGTGGGTATCGCACCGGGCTATACTGCGACCACTATGCTCACCGGAATGAATCAGGATGCACTGAAAGCGCTCCTCAATGATGTTCATATCGGCCGTCTGGTCGAGCCGGACGAGATTGCGGCTTTGATCGGACATTGTGTCGAGAATGGCGCGATCAACGCCACGACCCTCGAAATTACTGGTGGCCTGTGTTATCCGAATGGGATTGCCAAGTAATTGGCATCGGAGATATTCAGCAGCGCATATGTAATTCCATTTCCAATTTAAAACAAGATCAATTTCCATGTGGGAGCGGCCTCCCGGCCGCGAAAAAACTTATCGCGGACGGGAGGCCGCTCCCACAATATGTCATTTCTAAATTGAAAATGGAATAAAGGACTCGAAGAGTATAATGAGCGACAGACTTTCCAGAATTCATACTTTCGGCAGAATTTTGAATTTTTAAAGGTGCCTGAGAATCCATGAGCAATCACACTTGGGGTGGTCACCAGATATACAGCCTTATTCACGCGGAAGTCGAGGGCTTCGACGCCTTGGCAGAGCTTGCCTTGGATATGCTTTCGTCGTGGAATCATGCCAGCGATCAGGTGTGGCGACAGCTTGATCCCGATCTATGGGATCTGACCCAGAATCCCTGGGTTGTCTTGCAGACGGTGTCGCGAGAGAAAATTCAGTGTGCTTTAGCCGATCCCGATTTCCGCAAAAAGGTTGACGTTCTGGTGCAAACCCGGCGGGATGCGGCAGAGGCACCAGCATGGTTTCAGCAAACCCACCCTCAATCTCCGCTGAACTGTGTCGCGTATTTCAGCATGGAATTCATGTTGAGCGAAGCGCTTCCGATCTATTCCGGAGGGCTGGGGAATGTGGCCGGGGATCAGCTTAAAGCCGCCAGCGACCTAGGGGTTCCGGTAGTCGGCGTGGGATTGCTCTACCAGCAAGGCTATTTTCGCCAGATTATCGACCAGAACGGTGCGCAACAGGCTCTTTATCCCTATAACGATCCGGGGCAGTTGCCGATCACCCCCTTGCGCAAAGAAAACGGGGAGTGGTTAAGATTAGAGGTCGCTTTGCCCGGTTACTCGGTCTGGTTGCGTGCATGGCAAGTGCAAATTGGCCGCGTGAAGCTGTATCTGCTTGACAGTAATGACGCGGCGAATAATCCCGCGCATCGCGGAATTACCAGTGAATTGTACGGGGGCGGGCCAGAGCTGAGACTGAAACAAGAGCTGGTGCTCGGGCTCGGCGGCTGGCGATTGCTCCGCGCGCTCGATCTCCAGCCGGAGGTTTGTCACCTCAACGAAGGCCATGCTGCTTTTGCTGTGCTGGAACGCGCCCGGAATTTCATGGAAGAAACAGGGGTGTCTTTTGACGTGGCTTTGGCGGTTACCCGAGCGGGCAATTTGTTCACCACACACACGGCGGTTGACGCCGGTTTCGACCGTTTTTCTCCGGCCCTCATCGAACAATATCTTGGCAACTATGCCAAAAAGCTTGGCATATCATTACAAGAACTGTTGGCGCTCGGACGCCAGAATCCGGATGACTCATCAGAAAATTTCAATATGGCTTATCTGGCGATCCGGGGGAGCGGGGCGGTTAATGGCGTAAGCCGCTTGCATGGGCTGGTAAGCCGACAACTCTTTGAACCTCTTTTTACACATTGGCCGGTTGACGAAGTGCCAGTCGGCCACGTGACCAACGGAGTCCATGTGCCAACGTGGGATTCGGCGCTGGCCGATAATCTTTGGACTGAAGCCTGTGGAAACTGTCGCTGGATGGGGACGGTGGAAACGCTGGAGCAGGACATTCGCCGTGTTTCCGATGCCAGGCTGTGGCAATTCAGAACTGCAGCAACAAAATTGCTTGTCGAATACACAAGAGAAAGATTGTCCCGGCAACTGACTGTGTCGGGTGCGTCGGCAGAGGCTATCGAAGTTGCGAAACATTTGTTTGATTGCAATACTTTGACCTTGGGTTTTGCGCGTCGTTTCGCAAGTTACAAAAGGCCAAATTTATTGCTGCACGACCCGGAACGGCTGCTGCGTTTGTTGACCAATCCGCAACGTCCGGTACAGCTCATCATGGCCGGCAAAGCGCATCCGGCAGATTTGGCGGGGCAGGCGCTGATCCAGCAATGGATACATTTCATTCGTCGATCCGATGCACGCCGCCATGTAATCTTCCTCAGCGACTATGACATGCATTTGACCGAGCAGTTGGTGCAGGGGGTGGATGTGTGGCTCAATACGCCGCGCCGCCCTTGGGAAGCATGCGGCACCAGCGGTATGAAGGTGCTGGTCAATGGCGGTCTGAATCTCTCTGAACTGGACGGCTGGTGGGCCGAGGCCTACACACCGGAGGTGGGCTGGGCGCTGGGGGATGGTCAGGAACATGATGATGATCCCTCTTGGGACGCCAGCGAAGCCGAAGCGCTCTATGATCTGCTCGAACGTCAAGTGATCCCCGAGTTCTACACTCGTGATGAACTGGGCATTCCCATAGCCTGGGTGAACCGGATGCGTGAAAGCATGGCGCGATTGACCCCGCATTTTTCCAGCAACCGCGCGGTGCGCGAATACACCGAGCAACACTACTTGCCGGCTGCTTCAGCCTATTGTGAGCGCGCCACCAACAAAGGCGCAATCGGCGCGGATATCGTTAATTGGCAGCACGCCCTCAAGCAAAAATGGGCCGCGCTACGTTTCGGGGAAATGAAGGTTGAGACCGATGGCGAGCAACACGTATTCGAAGTGCAAGTGTATCTCGACGACTTCGATCCGGAAGAGGTACGGGTCGAGCTTTATTGCGATGGGGTTAACGGTGGCGTGCCGGAACGGGTAAAGATGGAACGCGTACGCCAACTGGTTGGGGCAATTAATGGTTACGCCTATCGTGCTAGAGTACCCGCAACTCGCCCAGAATCGGCCTATACCGCACGGCTCGTGCCGCACCACGATAAGGTATCTGTTCCTTTGGAAAATGCGCATATCCTGTGGCAGCGTTGAGGTGTGTTGATCCAGACTTGACTATTGCACATTGTTGAAAAACAAGGCCTTGAAGAGCTTGTGTAAATCGGTGATTATCGCCGCTCGGAAAAACGCGCCCTCAGATGCACGATGACACGCTCAAGGCTTCAGGCGTGTTTTCTATATCTACTATCCAGCTCATTTGGACGCTATTTTTTTGCTCTCCAAGATTTTCTGATTGTGGATAATTTCCTGCGTCGAGGCGCTCCGATCCGGCTGGCGCTGGCTACTGCAGAAAAATTCTCGTTCAATAAAAACAGGAACTTATAAAAACTGTTCTCGATCGCGAAAATGCCTCTTTTTTAAGCGCTCTTGGAAGTGAAAATTTTTCATACACAAAAAAATAGCCCTCCGTAGAGGGCTTTTTGATATGGGACATTATGTCCGGTTTTTGTCCCAGTGATTTATTTCATTCCTTTTGCTAGTGACATTGGGATATTTGGGCTTAGTGGATTTACACTTACTCTCATTCGTGCTGGTTCAACGATCAAATCCATATCTTCCATCGGGATTGCGCCTAGTAACACCTGGTTACCCATCACAAGTGCACCTGTAAAGCATTCTCTGCCTAATAATGATATCTTGATTGGGCCCACATAATCTACCAGGTGAGATTTACCGTCTGCTGTTTGTACTTCGCGTTGTTTGAGTGTGCTTAATTGTAGCTGCATTGCGATATGTTCCGGTATGCACAGATGTAGCGCTCCTGTATCTACCAGTGCGTCTGCATTTATTTCTTCTAAGTCTGGCCTTGCTTGATTGGCTAATCTTAAGTCAGTGTATGTGATTCCCATGGTTTTCCCTTTCAAAGTGGATATAGTTTAGCGTTTCCTGAAGAAATTGGCTAATGCGCGCTCTACGGCTTCGCTTTTTGTCATGTCGCGTTTCCCTTCCCGGCCTTCTAGGAGGTACTGGTCGAGGCGTTTCATCAGCGCTTTGTCGATCTGCGCGGTCAGCGTGCATTTGTCCTGCCGCGCACGGTAGGCCGCGACTCGTTCGGCGGTCGAAGCGTAGATTTTAGTTCTGCCGCGCTTGGCCGGAAGTCTCAGCTCTTTGGTGTTGATGTCGTTTTCTTGTTTCATGGCATCGGATCCTTTTCGTAACTTGTTACGATTTGTTGTATTCTTTGAAAAGGTTTAGCGCGGTTGTGATTCGTTCATGTTGTAAAAAGCAATCCGTTAATTTACTGTTCCGACCATCAATGTAATGTCCAGGTTTTTTGAGTTCCTGCTCTAGTTCCTGCTCTTTTGCTATGAACATTGCTTCTTGCTTTTTTAGCCATTCTATGAAGTCCATGATTTTTCCTTTCGTCGTTAAGTCCATCATTCCTAGATTGTTCGCCCGCTTTTGATTTCTTCAATTTTCAGACTCCGATAATTCTTTTTTTTATCACTCCTGAGTTGCTGCGCCCTGTGATATCAGCCTGGAAGAATTTAGAGAATGCAATAGGGTGGAGCGGCCAGCACGGAAGAAACAGTTTTATCGTTTCTGAGTACTGCCACGGCCTATTGCATAACCCGCATTTAAATGGGCGCGACTAGCGCGGCATCTGGCAAGAAAACATCGCCGTAGGCGACAAATACAAGGGCAGCTTTATCCGCCCTTGGCTTAATGGGCTTTGGCAGTTCGGTTTTATAAGATGGGCTGTTGACGTGTGGGGGTTATTGAAAATGCCTTCTGTGTGCTTTTCTGCGGCTCTGTGGGGCCTATTTTAAAAGACCTGTTGGAGGTATATTATCTGTCCATACGGTGTTGATTTGCGTTTAATGCTAGGCCAGAAGTTGCATCGAAATTTGGGCCACACTTAAGTTTAAATCTTACGGCTCAAATTGTGGATAGTTTTTTAGTTTTACCTCCCTTTCCTGACTGAGTTGTGCTGTTTCTAAATCGATAACTATCGTTGCCAGTTTCCACGATGTGACAGTGATGGGTCAGTCTGTCGAGCAGCGCTGTTGTCATCTTGGCATCGCCGAATACACTTCCCCATTCCGAGAAGCTGAGGTTGGTTGTAATAACCAGACTGGCGCGCTCGTAGAGTTTGCCGATGAAATGGAACAGCAATGCACCGCCTGCCTGACTGAACGGCAGATAGCCCAGTTCATCCAGAATTACCAAATCTGTTGAATTGCGCTTAAAACTAGGCCACCTAAACCAGTAAGTTGCACTTAAATTTGGGCCACGTATGAAACTGTCCTGCTCATAACTTGAGCGGGAGTAAACAGGAGTGATCAACGTGGCGATATTAAGCAGCATCAGGCGATGGCATTTTCGCGATTTAATGCCAATAAGGGAGATAGCACGCCGAACTGGGCTATCTAGAACAACTATCACCAAATACTTGTCCAACAAAGTTGTTGAGCCCAAGTATCCGAAACGCAAGGCGACTAGCAAGTTAGATGAATACGCCGACAAGCTGAGGCTATGGCTGAAGACGGAAGTTAACAAGGGGCGCAAGCAGAAGCGCAGCCTCAAACAATTGCATAGCGATTTGGTGCAGCTTGGCTTCACCGGTTCCTATGACCGCGTTGCTGCCTTTGCCAAGCGATGGCGGCAAGAACAGCAAGAGCTGGACAAGACTGCCGGGCGTGGCACATTTATCCCACTCACCTTTGCACCCGGAGAAGCATTCCAGTTCGACTGGAGTGAAGACTGGGCAGTCATTGCAGGTGTTCGCACCAAATTACAAATCGCACACTTCAAACTCAGCCATAGTCGAGCCTTCTACTTACGTGCCTATCCGCTCCAGACACACGAGATGTTGTTTGATGCGCATAACCATGCCTTCGCCACCTTCGGCGGTGTGCCTGCCCGTGGCATTTACGACAACATGAAGACAGCCGTGGATAAGGTAAAGAAGGGCAAGCAACGCGATGTCAACATCCGCTTCACAGCCATGGTGAGTCACTATCTGTTCGATGCCGAGTTCTGCAATCCCGCATCCGGCTGGGAGAAGGGGCAGATCGAGAAGAATGTGCAGGATTCCCGTCACCGCATCTGGAACCAGCTTCCTGAATTCGACAGCTTGGAGGAACTCAATGAGTGGCTCCAGCGTCGATGCTTGTTGCTTTGGAGCGAGATCAAACACCCTGAGCAAAAGGATAGAAGTATCGCGGATGTCTATCTCGATGAGCGGTTGTCTCTGATGGAACTATCCTGTCCGTTCGATGGATTTGTGGAACACACCAAACCCGTGTCGCCCACCTGTTTGGTTACGTTTGAGCGAAACCGTTATAGCGTGCCGGCCTCCTATGCCAATCGTCCGATCAGTCTGCGGGTGTATGCAGACCGACTGGTGTTTGCAGCCGAAGCACAAATCATTGCCGAGCATGCGAGGGTGATTTCAAACAAACATGGCCCAGGTGTTACTCGCTACGACTGGCATCATTACTTGAGCGTACTGCAACGCAAACCAGGCGCATTGCGTAACGGGACACCGTTCACCGAACTGCCTGCCGGATTCAGGCACCTGCAGTCTATCCTGCTCAAACGTCAGGGCGGTGATCGGGAGATGGTGGAGATTCTGGCGCTGGTTCTACAACACGATGAGTCAGCGGTGCTGACGGCGGTTGAGTTGGCCTTGGAGAGTGGCACGCCATCCAAGCAGCATGTGCTGAACTTGCTTAAACGGCTGATTGAACCCGCACCGCCTGCACCTGTTGATACGCCCACGCCGCTGATGCTGGTGGTCGAGCCTCAGGCGAATGTCAGTCGTTATGATGAATTGAGGGAGGTGCGTCATGCAGCATGAGGCCATGATGACATCGCTCAAGTCGATCAAGATGTATGGCATGGCACAAGCTGTCGATGAACTTGCCAAGCAAGGCTCACCGGCATATCAAAGTGCGCAGGAGATGTTGGGAACACTGCTCAAAGCAGAAATGGCCGAACGTGAAGTGCGCTCTATCGCCTACCAGATGAAGTCGTCACGATTTCCTGTCTACCGCGACCTAGCCAGTTTCGACTTCAGCCAGAGTGAGGCAAACGAGGCATTGATCCGGCAGCTTCATCGTTGTGAGTTCATGGACCAGATGCACAACGTGGTGCTAGTCGGTGGGCCTGGGACTGGCAAGACACACATTGCAACGGCACTCGGTGTGCAGGCAGTGCAACACCAGCATCGCCGAGTGCGCTTCTTCTCTACCATCGAGTTGGTCAATACGCTGGAACTGGAGAAAGCTGCTGGTAAGCAAGGGCAACTTGCTAGTCGGATGACGTATGCCGATTTGGTAATTCTGGATGAACTGGGCTATCTGCCGTTCAGTCAGGCAGGCGGTGCATTGCTGTTCCATTTCATCGGCAAACTCTACGAGCGCGCCAGTCTGGTTATTACAACCAACCTCAGCTTCTCGGAATGGGGAAGTGTATTCGGCGATGCCAAGATGACAACAGCGCTGCTCGACAGACTGACCCATCACTGTCACATCGTGGAAACTGGCAACGATAGTTATCGATTTAGAAACAGCACAACTCAGTCAGGAAAGGGAGGTAAAACTAAAAAACTATCCACAATTTGAGCCGTAAGATTTAAACTTAAGTGTGGCCCAAATTTCGATGCAACTTCTGGCCTAGCATTAAACGCAAATCAACAGTTTGCTCAAAGGGCGACACACCACTATCGATACGCACATGACACCGGCGCATCAGCAAGTGGCAGGCTGGAATGCCAAGCGTTTGCTCGACTGGGCGCAGAAGGTGGGGCCGAACACACACGCCACCGTGGAGAGCATGCTGGGGCAGCGCAAGCATCCGCAACAAAGTTACCGCGCCTGCTTGGGTGTGTTGCGCATGGGAGGCGATTACAGCAATACAAGACTGGAAGCCGCCTGTTCCCGCGCTCTGGCACTGAACGCGGCCAATTACCGTAGTGTCAGCTCCATCCTCAAGAATGGGCTGGATAAACAAATCCAGACCGAATCCGCGCAAACCACTTTGCCGCTCACGCACAGCACGGTGCGCGGCCCCGAGTATTACCACTAACCAAAGGAGAAGCAGCATGTTGAATCATCCCACCCACCAGCACCTCAACCAACTGCGCCTGTTCGGCATGGCGCAGGCGCTCAACGAGCAACAGCGCTTGCCCGAACTTGAACGGATGTCGTTCGAGGAACGGCTTGGCCTGTTGGTCGAGCGCGAGATCAGCGAACGCTCATCGGCACAGACCTCAGCACGATTACGCCGCGCCAAACTGAAACATGCGGCAACGCCTGAAGATGTCGATTACCGCGTGGCGCGCGGCTTGGATCGAACTCTGTTCAACAGGCTGCTGACCGGCGCATGGATCAAAGAGCACCAGAACGTGTTGATCACGGGGCTAACCGGACTGGGTAAAACCTGGCTGGCCTGCGCGTTGACCAATCAGGCGTGTCGGCTGGGTTACTCGTCATTGTATGTACGCGTGCCGCGCCTGTTCGAGGAGTTGGCGATTGCGCATGGTGATGGGCGTTACGTGAAATTCATCACGCAACTCGCCAAGGTCGATGTCCTGCTGCTGGACGATTGGGGCGTGGCGATGCTGACAGATTCCGCGCGACGGGATTTGCTGGAAATACTGGATGATCGTTATAACCAGCGCTCGACTATCATCACCAGCCAGTTGAAGGTGGACGACTGGCATGATTCGATCGGCGACCCTATCCTGGCGGATGCCATTCTGGATCGGCTTGTGCATAACGCCCATAAACTGGATCTGTCCGGCGAGTCGATCAGAAAGAGTAAAAGAGGTTTGACTAAACCCACAAATCAGGAGTAAAAAACAACCCCCGCGTCGCTACGCTCCGACTGTCCAGTTTGCTGTGGACTGAGCGTCCAGTTTCCGTGGAATACGCAGACAACTTACAACCAAAGTACACAACAATAAGGCTTAAAGGGTAGAAAAATGGGGGCAAGGACAAAATGGGGTAGGGTGGAAAAAGGCTTTTTGCTGCTCGTCGGGCTTCTGCTTCATGTCGATGTTGCGCGTGCTGAGGTCGTGCCTTACACTTTGGACTTGATAAAAGATGATTCCGGCGCTTATCGCGTTCACGGGATGGTCAGTGGTCAGCCTTTGGACTTCTTGGTCGATTCCGGCGCGTCTAGGACTTCTATACCGTCTTCTCTGGCCGCTAGGCTAGGGGTTGCTCAGTGCGTCCCTGAAGCGCCTTCCAGTACGGCCAATGGCATCGTAAATTCGTGTTCTGTTGCTGTCGATCTGAATGTCGGCGGTTTCCGCTTTGGGGCTGTTCGTGTCTCGGTTCTACCCAATATGGGCGATTATGGCTTGCTCGGTAACGATCTTACCCAGCGTTTGAAGTTTAGCCAGCAGAATGGCGTTATGACCTTGGCATCCGATTCTTTGGATGTTGTGCCTTTGACTGTAGCGCAATCTCTGAGTCCTTCGGTTGTGGCCGCTCAGAGTGTCGATATTTCTTCTGGCCGCGAAAAGAAAACATTTCTTTTTTTCTTGCTCGTTTTCGGCTTGCTGGCTCTTGTGTATGTGATTTCTCGAATTTTCAGGAAAAATAACAAACAAACAATTTTGGTAGCTAGAAAGTCTAAATTGTCTCCTAATGATTCGTCTTACATGTATCAGGTGGATAGGTCTTTAAATACAGTTAGGATAACGACAAATAGTTTTTTTGATATTTCTGAACCTCGTATAGATTCTCGTCTTGTCGCGGCTTGTTTTGGTGATAGGGGGAAGGCTGAGCGGCTTATAGCCTACGAGTTGAGGCGTTCGCCGGGATTATCTCGCGTAGATGCCTGCTTGCGCGCTATTGATCGGCTTGCCGATGATCGTCGTTAGGCTGGCGGGAAAGTTCCGGCGCGTTTGGCCGCCCTGATTTTTTCTTCTATGTTGTAGGCTTTGCGGTAAATTTCGCGTCTGAATGGTGTTTTTGATAACGTGCGTATAGAGTCCAGCCACAATTCTATATCTTGGCTTGTTACCGGGATTTCTCCGAATAGAGTTTCAGGTTGCAGGCACATAATGCGGGTCAGCATATGTTTTGATGAGCTGGAGCCATTTAGAGATTAAAGCTTTTAAAATCAGCTTTTTTTCTTTTTTGACACTTCGCATAATGTGTAAAGGGTGATATTCAACGTATTGTTTCTACTTGTAATTAATCGCCTTTGGAAATAATTTCCGCAGGGCGAAACTGTTCCGGGTTTAGCCATGTTCATGATTTTCCAGCCTCCTGTCAAATTAATCATTTCGTCCGTTCCTGCATGCGTTCCACCTTTTTTACCTCCCGCCGAGAGGCCGGCCCACGTGTCCCGGCGATGATGCTGTAAGGGAATTTTACCTCCCAATAGCCGTTATCCCCCTTGCGGCCAGTGAGCCTTTCCGCTTCGAGCAATATGCGGACACGTCTGGCCGATACGCCCCAATCCTTCGCGACCAGCGAAACGGGAAGCCATGTTTCCAGCGCCTGCATAGCGCGCAACCGGGCGGTCTGCAATCTGTCCTTGATCAGTGACACCGAGGCGCCGGGGGAGGGCGGAACCTTCCCCTGCTGGCCGTTACTTGTA
Organism: uncultured beta proteobacterium; assembly: GCA_963714805.1. Classification (GTDB taxonomy): domain Bacteria; phylum Pseudomonadota; class Gammaproteobacteria; order Burkholderiales; family Gallionellaceae; genus CAIQPV01. The sequence continues at coordinate 419,271 of CAVQPO010000004.1, forward strand.
ACGCCTTGCGTGTGGGCGTCGAGCGGCAGGACGTTATTTTTCTCCGGCGTCCACCTCGGCCAATCTTTACCTTTCGTCATCGTGCTGCTCCTTTCTGTTGTAAACGGTCTGCAAGCGGGTTGTAGGCGTTTTCTTGGGTGCGCCTGATGTCCGGGAAGGGGATCACCGTGGAAGCCGTCTTGGCGCGCCCCTGACGGCTGTACATCTGCTGCCACAGCCTCGACATCGAGAACACGTGCTGCAAGTACGCCAACCCGGCCGCATCGAAGCCGTGACCGTTCGGCGCATAGAGCGTGTCCCCCCTGATCGTCCAGCCCTCCCAGTCGGCACCGGGCAGGGCGTAGCCCCGGAGAATGCGCAGCATGCGCATAGCCATCCACGGGACGCGTGCGCCCCCAGTCTCCCAGTTCTGGATCGTGCGGGGCGTCACGTCGAGAACCTTGGCCGCTTCTGCGCGAGTAAAACATGCTTCGCGGCGTGCGTCCTTGAAGTCCTGCGGCTCGATCCAGCGCACGGGTTTGATGCGGCGGCTCATAGCTGCACCCCCGGATTCTGCTGCGCGGCGTGCTGGCGGTTTTTGGCGGTCGCGGCCTGCTTGACCGTGCGCAATGCGGCGTAGACCGTGGCAAGCTGTTCGCCCGTGAACACTCTCGCTTCAGGCTCGAATTCGTCAACGAAATCCAGCCGCTGCTTTATGGCCTCGGCGTCATGGAGCAAAGCGCGCTCGATGGCGAGCATCTGCGCGCCAGACAGCACCAGCGGATAAAATATTTCCCGACCAGCCAGCCCTATCACGCGCACCGCTTCCTTGACCTTGCGGCAGGCGAACACATCCGGCAGCTTGCCAAGTTGTGCCAGCTCCGAGCGGTGAGCCAGATCGCCCAGGGTAAAACCGTCTTCAGATAGAGGATCTGTGCCCTGAACCTCTGACGGCGTTCGCGGTCGACGCGGATGCTGTCCAGCTCCGGCCAAAGCTTGAAGGCTGGAGCCGTTCGCTAACGCGCTAGTACAGACGCTCGCCTGCGGACTCGCCAACACTTTCGCCTCTTCGGTCAAAGAATCCTTGAGCTTGCGCCCTCTCAATTCGGAAGGATCAAAAAGGAGCTTGGCCGGAGGATAAATGCGCCAGTGCTTCGAGAGCGGATGGCGAGAAGCGCCAAGCACCTTGCCCGTACGGAGCGCATAGTCAATCTGATTGCAAGTCAGCCCGTGCAACGCCGCAAATTCGTGCTTCGACATGCCCCCTTGCTGCTGGTCTAAACCTTCACTCGATGGCAAATAATCCTTGGTCATGATTGCCCCCAGCACGAGGTAAACACCACGAAAGCCGCTAAAAAAACCATATGTGAGCTAGTCATGAGAACCCCCACGAGAAAAGTCCATGCGAGCGTCAAAATCCTCCGGATACTGGGTTTTCCAAATGTCGTAGCCAATATTGCAAACGTTCATCGGAATAAGCCAATAAACCACCTCCGAAGTCCGCCATGCGCCAATGCGTAAAAGCCACTGCGCAAACATGTCGGCAGAGCGGTAAACGTGAAAGCAAAATTTCCGGTAACGGAGGCTCTGAAATTCACTCATGGCAGCCCCCCGATCCGGCCAAAAATTGCCCCGAAAAAGCGCTTTTGAAGGTGGAATAGTTGTTTCGAAGGGCAATTAGGCCTGAAAGCAACGACCAGCATGGCTTACAGGCAGTTTGATGTGGTGCACAAAAAGTGCCGGAATCGGGAATTAGTTGCAGTGGTACTAGCACTGCAACTTTACCCACAGGCACGACCTGGACGGAAATAATGTGCGCACGATCCGTTCCGTCCGGGCGGTGCAGTGGCTCCGTCCGGGCGGTACGTTCGACGCGCGATCTATCGGGGGAAGTTCGCCTAATTGGCCGTATGTAAAACGCGAAACCATTCCGCGAACTGTTCCCCGTTCCCGGATTCCGTACTTCGCATAATGTGTATTATGTAAAATCGTTTAAGGGATTGTTTGCTAAAATTCAAAGCATTTTTGCGCGCCTTCTTGACGGCGGACACATGATTTGAAATATCGGGACACATGGTTTGAAAGATTTGGACACATGGTTTGAAATATTCCAGCTATCACAGTTTCACCCCGTAAAAACCTTTTGCAGTACGCAAAAAAACCATCAACTAAGAATTAACCCCTCATTGCACCTTCCAAAGTGTCGCGCAGCACTTCCGTTATTGATTCGCTCAATTCATCCGGCAAACCTTGTTCCGCGTTCGGAAAGAATGGCCGCGCAGGAATGGTGACGCTCTTTGCAAATACCCTGTGATCCCCGACCATAAAGGAAAGAGCCTTGGCATTTTTGGGCACTATCGTACCCCCGAAATTTTGCATGGCCGCATAGTCCATCAAGGATGTGACAGTCACACTATTATCGTCTACCGACTTGGAGAACTGTGTAGAAAGTGATCCGGATTCCCCAATTAGAGGCTTCTTTCCCGCCAGTACAGCTTCGCCATCCTCCGATAACGCGCCTTTATTGGTAAAATTCTTGGCAGAACGGTGCAGCGCGTTACGCAATACGGAATCGGTATTAGGTGCCCAAGGGTTGCCGTACGGATCGGCGCTTAGGTTGAAGCGATCCTTGGTGAAATCCACAACCCTATCACCGATAGATTCAAGCGCGCCCCTTGGATTCTCGCCTAACTCGATCAGCCTGTTGAAAGCATCTACAACGCCGTTGTCGGTAATTTCAATTTTAATCATTATCAGCACCCCTTTTGAATATTCCGCCAGCGCGGCGCTGTGGCCGTGGGTTGCGGATTCCCCATGTATGCCATGTTGCGGGCGCATCCTGGGCTATGGCGCACTTCTCGCCCCGGTTGCATTGCCCTGAATGAGGAAGGAGAAGCGGGGTCTTAGTCCCGATTCATTACCTCATTCAATCCTTATTAACCAATTGATTAATTAATTCTTTAGCCCGTGGCATTGCCGCTGCTACACTTTCTGCAAATGAGTTAGCTTCCCTGTTGCACTGTTCGGTTCTCAATTGTGCGTTTTCAATTTCAAGTGCTGCGATCTGGGCGCGGACTGAATTGTCAGCCCCGGGCGTTACAGGTGCGGCATTAAGTTTCTCTCGTTTCACCTGCATACGTGCATTGAGGGCATTCTGAAACTCCTCGTGGGACACCACAGCACCCGCAAAACAAATCTGCCCAGACGTTTTACTCATACATGCCCGAGCTGATGAGGTCGTTAGCCAGCTCATCACGCTTGGCGTTAAGCTCTTGCAGCTTCGCGTCAATTGCCGCGATCTGGAGGCGGCGATCTGCCACGGTCACCACATTATTAGGCCAAGGCAGCTTATCCAGCGCAACAGAAAATCTCTCCGCGATCAGTTCGCCGAAATGCCAATATAGTGCGCTAGAGCTAAACTCTGCGCCTGCGTGCGGTGTCTCCCCATCCAAATACGGGAAGAGCAACGCTGCCTGCGAATCGGAACGTTCCAACTGGGAAAAACTCAATGGAAATTTATAAAAATTCGCCCATTTTCCAATATTGTGTTGATAGGGAGCCGCGCGGCGAGCAATATCCGCACGGACATATTCCATGAAATCGGATTTAGAAACCGTGGATTCAGTCAGCGCCCGGCGCTGTTCGTTTAGTACGGCAATCTGGCCGTCCGCCTCTTGAATCTGTGTCTTGATAGCTGCGGCTGCGGCGCGCAGTTGCGAGAGTAGCCCTTTTACTTCGGTGTTCTTCATGTTAATGCTCCTGGCTATCAGAATGAAGGGATGTCTTTGAGAATTCCTTGCTGAAGGGTTTGGCGTATGGCTCAATGGCTTTCACCTTAAGCAAAGGCGCGGCTTCTACCTCGGTAAGTTCGATTTCTTCGCCGGGGCGATATTTAATGTTGTTATGGTGAACATTTCCAATGGCTTTGAATCTCATGGCGGTTATCCTCTTTTGGTTAAATGGTGGTGCGGGTTAATTTGGTAATCGTGCGAATTCTTCGCACGGTCAGCCGATACTTGCGGGCAAGTTCGCTTTGCGACATACCCGCCGCGCTATCTGTCAAAATCAGCCTGTTACGCTGTTCGATCTGTAGCGCGCAAGCGCGGGGTATTTCTACGGAAATACCGCCGAATTCGTCGGTTAACCGTTGTGCTACTTCCTGCCCGAGCAACAGGCATAAAGGGTGCTCCGGTTTGAACCTGACGGGGATATACAGCAGCGCACAGCCGCCATATTGCGCAACCAGTTTGGCGGTATCCTCTTCGCCAATAAGCTTCTGGACTTCCTGAAACACCCCCGGATAATTGTCCTGGCGTGCCCGTGTTAAAACAAAACTGCGCATCCGTTGCCCCTTTGCTTGTGTCTAGTAGGAAGCATATCCGCCTAAAAGCGCACGAATAAGCCGGAAACGTTTCCGGTAGAGGTAAGCGTCGCGCCATGACATAGTGCGCGTAGGGCGGCTGGGAGCTTTCCCTTTTTTCTCCTGCCTATGGCCGCCCTGCTCCGCTTGGTTTTATCTGGCGCAAATCAATTTCAAGCCGTAAAAGAAAAGCCCCCTTGCGGGGGCGTGGTGATCTGGATCGAGGCAAGGTTAGGTCAGGCTTCACCTCTCAATGCGCGTTCGGCCATTATCCTGTCATATCCCCATTTCCCGCATATGTGTTTGTACATCAAGTCATTCCTTGCCTGAGCAATAGAGACCACGTCTTCAAACATCCTTAACATTCCCTCTAAATCATTACGGAATATTGCTACCTCGACATTTTTGAATTCTTCCCCTCCAATACCGGATAAGCTGGCTATGACAGCAAGCGTGCAACGCAAGCGGTCAAGGGTTGTTTCCTGCTCTTCAAACGATTCATCCGCGCTAAAGTTTGGGTTAAAAGCGGCAGGCTTCCAGTCGGGCGGCAACGTGGTTTTGGTGTTCATGCTGCACCTCCTGTTTTACTGAGCATCGCCACCAGTTTATCTACACCCGTTTCAGCGATTCGTGCAACGTCGATAGCAGCAAAGGAAATAGCCCGGATATGCTCTGCTTCCGGGTGTTCCGGCATATCATCCACCAGCATGTCTTGGAGCAGTGACAGCATATCTACCAGCCGTGCAAGGCGCAATGAGTGTTCCACAGCGATGGTTTTCTGTATTTCTATAAGGTCAGGTATTTTTCGGTGTGGATTGGGTGGGGCGGTAAGGCGTGATTGAATCATGGCAATACTCCTTTAACGGTTTGAATTTCCCGCTACCCCAACGCCAATTGGGGAGGCGGAACTGTGTAGGTTGGCGTACCGGGTTAAAGGAACCGGCGCATCCGAAGATGCCCCACACAGCCCGCCAAAACTTGGCTTGCCATGCTGACGGACGTAAAAAAACCGCACTTGCGGCGGTTGTCCGCCTCTAACTCCAGGACGCCAATCCTGTATCACGTTTTTTGCGTGACGGGCGAACTGTGCCCGAAGTGGTTTTATTCGTCAAGCGGAATTTTGCAAGGGGTTATTGCAATGGGTGCGGTGCTGCCCTAAACTGCTGACAGTCGCTTGCGGGTGTGTCCTAATGGGTAATGGGTGAGGGGCGCAAGCCCCAAAGGATTGAAGGTTCGAGTCCTTCCCTCGCAAGTGGCTACCAGCATATTTTGATATACTGTCCGCGTGTAGCAAATGCGGTTCGTTTCGGGCGACTAGTTTGGGGGGCGCGAAAGCGCAGCATCAGACCCCGCAGCCACACAACCGCAGTCGGTGCCTGGATGTGGGAACAGGGCGGTCATTCACCGCTTATATCGGTTCGACCCCGATCCGGCTGCGGCCTCCCCAATTTTTACAGGTTGAAAAGCATTTGCATCAAGTAAAATTATGCGGGGTTTTATCGCTTCCTGCCGCAATCCGGTGTTTCGCCTAACCCCAAACATCCCCTCTAAAGCCTTTATAAAGCTTTATAGCCATGCTCGGATTTTTCGCATAAGGGTTATCCTACCCGCGTCACTCAAAACGGCTTAAGTCGCGTCCTACTCGGTTTGCGCCATTGCGCCGCAAAGTATCCGCCCTTATACTTTGGCCGGGCGGTTGTTTCCAACGGGAATGGTTGCGGGCGCTTTGCGTCGGCATTATCCGGTTCGAATCCGGCACCGCCCCTAATTCTTTTCTGGATTTTTCTTGAAGTGTGCCAGCGCGCCAATGATCTTGCTGGCTTTCTCGCTTGAGCAAAAGCGCAAATCCGAAACGCCGTGATGATGCTCCAACCACTGGCGCAAGCCCTGCGGATCGTGATGCCCTTTCCATGCGTCCCACATCGCGGCGATCTTGCTGCGCTGCGCGTAGCTGGCCGCCCACGCGGCTCGACTGTCTTGCATGGCGGCTTCATGGCGCGCGGTTGAGATAAACCCCAGCCTGGCGAATTCATCCATGACCAAGGCAAAGGCCGCCTGTGTCAGTTCGGTGGATGAGGCTACGCCCGCCACGCGCTGCAACAGGGCGCGGTAATCTGCATCATGCATGTCCAGCCGCTTCCGCGCGATCTGGACTTGCTTGATGCAGGCGGCGGACAGCGTGGCACGGCGCGTGGCGAGCATGGTTACAGCCTCCCCAGCATGGTTAAGGTTTGGTGATTGACCTCGCCAAACTCGCGCGCGGCATGGCGGAAAGAATTGGTAAGGGCGCGCAAGCCCCCTGCCCCCTTTGCTTTTTTGATGCACCATTCCCGCGCTGGCTTACCGCTGATGCCATACGCGGCCATGATTAAATCGACATCTTCATCCGGCACTGCTTTGACTTCCACGCGCCATGCTTCCATGCGGCTGGATAGCTGGCCGTGCTTGCCGCCCACCGCGCGGCGGTAGATTTCGCCGTTGCTCAAGAATGCAATGCCGAATAGTTTGCGGTCAACAAAGTGGCGCAGGCCGTTCAAGATGTTGAGGCCGTTATTCAGGCGCGCATCGCCGATGTGCTGCGCTTCGTCAACGATCAACAGGCCGCCCCGCCCTTCTGTTTTTTCTTCGATCAGTCGCACGGTCGCAAAATCGGCGCGCGCCTCAACATTGGCATGGGCGGGGTCTATCTCGCTGGAGATAAGTTGCAACACGCTTTTTACAGACAAGGAAAACTCGCTAAGGGTGATGCGCCACACGGGGCAATCAAAGCCTTCCAGCTTGCGGCATTGGGCTAGATATTGGTCGGTTGCAATGGTTTTTCCCGTGCCTGGCGGCGCAGACATTTCTACCAGTTCGCACAGTTCGCGCGCTTGTTCAAAACTGCCCCATATCTTGCGGGATATGGTGGTTTCGACAAAGGGCGCGGCGGCTATATTGGTTTGAGTGGCGCGCTCGGTGTCCAGTTCGGCAAACCATGCTTCCAGTTTTTGCTCGATCTTGTCCGCCTCGCTCAAGTCCCCTGCGTAACGGGTTTCGCGCATACGTTCCGGGTTGATAGACCACGCGCGAAGCCTGTCAACAGATAGGCCTTCCCTGTGTCCGTTATATTGCGCGGGCATTGCGGCCTCAATGATAATGCGGCTCAAACTGTAACCGCGCGCCAGTTCATCGGCAAGTCTGGCTGTTAGGCGTTTCCAGCGTTCGCTAATTTCGGCATCAAGGGTTTGCTGTTGCATGGTATTCCTCTCTCGGGTTTATGCTGTGCCGAAACGCTTCACGCGTCCGGCTTCGCGCTCTTGTTGGATGCGCTTGTATTTTTCGATTGCTTCCGTATCCGGTTCGTTGCTTTGTTTTTCGGGCTTTACCTTCCCTATGGTTATGCCCGTTTCGCTGTCTTGCCATACGCCTGGTGCAATCTGTATCAGCTTCGACGGTTCGGGCTGCGCAACGGGTGCAGCGGCTTTTTCGATTGTCACGGACTGGATAGACAAGGGCGCGGCGGGTGCAGGCAACGCGACAGGCGCGGCTTGTTGAAGCTCTTTAAAAGCCGCTACGCGTGGCCTCTTGAATGTTGCCTTGTTGATGCAATGCTGCGCAGCAGCTTCCTTATCGGCCACTGCGCCAAGTTTCCGCGCTTCACATATCATGCGTTCGCCGTCATAAACCAATATCGGAATATCGGGGTTTTCTGGGTTGTAAAAAACGGAGTATTTTTTAGCGCGCGCTGACTCTGGCAAGTCGGTTAATGTCTCGCTCCAGTAGCGATTTTCACCATAACCATCAAACTTAAACCGGATGCTGGCATCTTTGTTATTGAGGGTTAGCATTCTTTGCTCAAGGCATAGCAGGCGCATGTCTTCGGAGGTCGGGCGCGCCCACACTTTATGCGGCTCTGCCTGCATCAACTCTTCGTAAAGTTGCGCCGGGGCTTTGCCGTCCATGCCCTGCCCACGGTGCGCGTGTTCGCGGTTGAATTCCTCTAACACTTCCGCCAGTTTCGCGGCGTAAACCTCTATGGGAATAGCTTTGTTGCGGTCGAAGTCTTCCGGCTTGGATACGGTATCTTTTCCGCAATACGCACCCTGAAATTTGGGGAGCTTGTCCAGGTGATTTGCGATGTGTTTCCAAAATGATTCTATCGGCTTTTCTTGCCCGCGATAGGGGCGCGCCCAATCTACAACTACGCCCATGCGCGTGAGCGCGCCCACAGGGTCATCTTCTTTGATTTTGAAGCGATAGCGCGTCTTTTGCCCGCCCGTCACTTGTTTACCCGCATACTCTCGGCCATTGTCCAGTAACGCCCTTTGCGGCTTGATATTGACGCGCACAAGTGCCGAATGAAACGAGGCCAGCGTAAGGCTTTGCGAGGGGTTCACTCCACCGCGTGCGCCCAACACCAAGCGAGTACGCATATCTACCCAAGCCACAATAAAAGGGCGACTTACTGTGCCATCCGGCCAGCGGCAAAACACATCCACGCGCCGCCCATCCGATACCCATTTATCATGCAGTCCATATGCCGTAAAGTCGCGTTCCGCTGCCGGGAACGTGGCATCAAATGCTTCTTTCCCTTTGCGGCCTAGAATGGTTTGTGTGCCTGGCAATGCGTTCAGTTTGCGCAGAATGGTTTTATCCGATGGAAACACCCATCCGCGCGCCTTGCCTTCTTTTTTTGCTTCCTTGATAACCACCTTCGCGGGCGGTTCGGAAGTGGATAGATAGTGCGATTTTATCCAGTCCCACGCATCGCCCGTTAAATCGGCTTCTTTGGTGCGGCCTTTGTAGCAGGGCAACAGCAACGCCGCCCACAATTCGCGGGGTTGCCCTGCTACTGCGTCGCGGGCGCGCCATAGCGTTACAGGGGAAATGTTGTATGTGGCCTTAATGTGGGCTGCGGCATTGCTCTTTGTTTTGCCTGCTGCGCGTAGCTCTTCAAACTCTGACACGGCAGCGCACAAATTATCCGCGCGGGTTTTGGATTTTTTAGGGGCTTGGCGGTAAGCCAAGAACATGGCATCCGCATCAATAGCTTCGGGTGCGCTTGCTACTGCGGGCAACCCGGCAAGCGGTGCGCTTGCTTGTGTAGGGCGTTGATCTTCCCAATAGCGCACCTGCGCGGCTTGCGGCAAGGATGTCAGCGGAATAACCCAGCCGCCGTTGCCTTTTGTTGCGCCTGGGTATTTTCCCGCTGCGCAATGGCGGCACAGGGAGCGAACTGATAGCCCGGCAAGCTGCGCGGCATTCTCTATATTCAGCAATGTGTTTACTGGCAAATCCACAACATCAACACTCGATTATTTCACCGTCTTTTATACCCAGCATGACGGCTATTTTGTGCGCCTCGCCGTAGATACACTTTGACTTACCTTGCAATACTTTTTTTACGCTCTCATGATTAAATCCATTTTTTCTAGCCCACCCCGAGACGGTTTCGCCTTTATATTTAAATTCAAGCCTGACTTGATCTATCGTTTTTAATTGTTTCATTTTTTTACCTCCGTAAAGTATTATTGGGGAATTTCGCGGATGATGGTACAGAATAATCTACCTGTCAACAAAAAAGGTTTAGAAAAGTGAATATCGGTCTTCGCATAAAAAAGGAAAGGGAAAGGTTGGGTTATAGCCAAACTCGCTTTGCCGCCCTCGGCAATTCCTCTAAGGGTTCTCAAATTGCATGGGAAAAGGGGGATGCATTCCCTAATGCATCGGTGTTGGCTGCGTGGGCTGCCTGTGATGTTGATGTGGTCTATGTGCTTACGGGGGAACCTGAAAAACAACGAGCTACTTGGCATGTATTGCTGGTAATTCAGGAATTTCTAAAGCTTACCGCCTATGATAAAGAATTAGGGGATGCTTGTCGGTTGGCATACGATGAACTTAAATCATTTCTCAGTAGTGGCAGTAATGAAAACAAGGCCGATCAAGCCATCTTTGCGCTACTCAGAAAAAGCCCTGTGCTGATGCTGGATGAAGCGCTATTTGAAGATATGCTTGAGAAACTTGAATTTGTCCTGGAAACTAGAAATCTGAATCTTTCGCCAGCTAGTAAAGCGCGCGCCATACTGCATGTATATAAAGCCGTTCAGACTGGCGGGCGGCGTGTGGAATTGAAAATGATTGAGGCGGCAATCAAGGCCGCTCTGTAGTGAAATAGATTTTTAACAGGTAAAAAACATGGCCGCGTGAATCGTTTTCGGCGGGAATTGCTAAATTGCTATATTTGGCGTGGCTTACAGGGCGCGGCTATGTTTTTGCCGATGGCCGCGAAATGGCCGCATGACCGCAGGAAGTTAACGCGGCCATTTTTGCGGGTTTTGCCATACTTTTTTTACCTATTCCCTGTAATGGTGGGGCTTGCGATCTATTTTAAATCTTTCAAACCATGTGTCCGGTTTTTCTGGCTACTCATGCCGATACGTAAAATTTGTTCGTTATTGCCGCAAATCTTTCAAACCCAAAAACAATCCAGATTTTCATTAAAACCCAGATAGCCCCAGTACTTCCCACTTATTTATGGGGATTTCCGTATATTTCAAACCATGTGTCCCCCGTAAACCGCCCCGCCGCCGCTTTGTTCAGCGGGTTGACCATGTAACGGCATAGCAGCCTAACCAACTCCTGATCGACGCCTTCACCTTGGAGGCGTTTTTTTTCGGCTTCGATTCGCCTATATTCCTTCCTTATCCGCGCCGAGTGAAAACCGCGCGCATACCTCAAGTAGAAAGAACCGTGTCCGGCTCACATGACGACAACGTGATCGTGCAAATGAGGATCGACAAGGTGGACGGAAAAATAGAGCGCATAGAAAAACGACTAGAATTAGCAGCTTAAAGATAAATTGCTCCAAGAATGAAAAGCCCTCTACTGAGGGCTATTTTTTTGTATGTGGAAAGTCCTGTTTGCTTCCAGGGTCGCTTAAAAAATAGGCAAATCTGCGATCGCAGAACGATTTTATAAGTTATTGTTTTAATAAGATGCGAAATTTCTGCTGTAGCCAGCACCAGCTGGACCGGAGCGCCTCGATGCAGAAAGTTATCCACAATCCAGAAAATTCTTGGAGAGCAAAAAAATAGCGGCCAGATGGGCGAGATTGTAAATATAGAAAACGCGCCTATCGCTAGCAAAAGGAATCAAATAAACCAACCTTCAATTCGCCCAGAAATAAGCGCCTGAAGTTTTCACTAGTGGCGCGCCCAACATCAGCCACAGGAATCCCTCGTAGCGTGGCAATTTCTTCCGCAACATGCTTTACATAGGCAGGCTGGTTAAGTTTGCCGCGAAAAGGTACCGGTGCCAGGTAGGGCGCATCGGTTTCGATCAGGATGCGCTTCAATGGTACATGCCGAGCCACGTCCTTGATTGAGGTGGCTTTTTTGAAGGTGACGATGCCGGAGAACGAGATGTAGAAGTTCATTTTGATGGCCGCCAGCGCGACCTCCAGGCTTTCGGTAAAGCAATGCATGACACCGCCAACTTGGTCTGCACCTTCTTCCGCCATAATGCGCAAGGTGTCCTGTGCTGCCTCGCGAGTATGGATAATCAATGGCTTGCGGCACTCTCTTGCGGCGCGGATATGGGTGCGAAAGCGTTCTCGTTGCCATTCCAGATCGCCTTGCAGGCGAAAATAATCCAGACCGGTTTCGCCGATGGCGATGATTTTGGGATGCTGCGCCATCTGCACCAGCACTTCCTGCGTCGGTTCGGCATCCAGTTCGTAATCCGGATGGACGCCAACGGAGGCGTAGATTTGTTCGTGTTGCTCGGCCAGAAGTTGAATCTGTGGAAAGTTTTCCAGGTTCACTCCCACACACAAGGCATGGCTGACTTCGTTCTGGCGCATGTTGGCTAGAAGCTGGTCAAGGTTTTCAGCCAGTTCTGGAAAATTCAGGTGGCAATGCGAATCAATAAACATGGTGAACTCAGCTATTGACCAGCCAGCATCATCTGGCGGTAAGACAGCAGAATGGACTCGAATTGCAGTTTTGGATTCAAGGGATGTAGCGCCTCGCGTCGGGCAACCAGCAGTTCTTTCTGGTAGCGTGCCAAGTCAAGCGCGGAAATATTGTCGGATAGGTTTTTAATTAAATCAGTAAGTTCTAAGTTATATCTAACCCTTCCAGTGAGCTTTGCGCTGCTCAAGTCGTAGCACCATTGCTGCAACCAATGGATAACTTTGGCGGGTTCCGTCTTCTGCAATTGTTCAGCAAGGAAAAGTGCATCGAACTTGCCCGGTTGCCTGATTTCCTGCAAAAAGCGATTATATTCATCGGTTCCTGCGGCCTCTTCGGCGAGGCGTGCTGCCTGCAATGGGGCGAATCCGGCCTGCGCCAGCATCGCCGCCGGATTGTTGATGTTCTGCTGTTTCAGCCATACTGCACTCTCTTCAAGCGTGGGCATCGGTATGGCGAGCGTCAGGCAACGGCTCAGAATAGTCGGCAATAATTGTTGCGGTTTGTGGCTGACCAGGATGATCAGCATGCGCGCGGACGGTTCTTCCAGAGTTTTGAGCAGCGCGTTTGCCGCATTGGTATTCATTGCTTCCGCTGGGTGGATCAACACCACGCGGTGACCGCCCCGGTGCGCCGACAGGTTGACGAAGTCCGCCAAGGAACGGACTTGATCTACAGAAATCTGGCGCGAGGGTTTTTTCTTGCCCGCTACACTTTCTTCGCCGTCTTCCGCTTCGGACAGCGCATCCGGTTGCAATAGGCGAAAATCGGGATGAGTCTCCTGCTGGAACCAGTGGCAGGACGGGCAATCCTGACAGGCCAAGCCATCGGTAAGCGGATTTTCACATAGCAAGGACTGGGCAAGATTGATGGCGAAATCGAACTTGCCTATCCCCTGCGGCCCTTTCAGCAGGATGGCATGTGGCAGACGCGAACGCAATCCGACCCAGCGTTGCCAAGGTTCAGTTTGCCATGGATATAATTTATTCATTTCAAAGTGATGCAACAATATTCGACAAATAGACTGTAACTTTATCCGGGATCTGGCTGGCATCAATTAGTGCAAAACGCTGTGGGGTTTTCTTACAGCGATCCAGATACGCCTGACGCACCTTTTCGAAGAAACTGCTCTGCTCCTGCTCGATATGTTCCAGGGGCGCGGCGAACATCAGTAGTGCCTCAATTTCGGCATGCATGGGCTGGTTCAGCAGTATTTTACGCAGGCGCTCGCCCAGGCGGCGTGCCGCCGGGTTCGCGGGTGACCAGCACGTCCAAACCGCGTAGACGCAGGGTTTCGGAAAACCAGGCCAGATGCGTGCTCTTCCCCACACCATAATATTAGGTTGAAATTTTTGGTAAACGAGTGAGTGTTTCGACTCACGAAGTGCCATCGAGACCTGCATAAACAGAGGATTTCCTCATCAATGTGTAGTACTGTGATTGCAGAAACCGTGGGCTAACCACGACAGAACGTAAACTTATAATAAATTCGGGCTTGCACGTACAGAAGGTAAACATATTATGACGCGTTTCGAGCCAAAAATGAACCTCGTCTTATGCGTGAACGTAAACTTCCCTCCCCCTCCATCCAAGATCGGAGGTTTCCTAGGAGTGTGGCCTGAAATCCTGTATCCGTTTAGTAAGCATTTGTACTGGTAAACCCACGAAATAGAGTCAAGATTACGATTCTCATATCCAGCCAGATCGACCAGTTTCGAATATAAACCAAATCGAATTCTATGCGCCGCTGCATTTTTTCCAGCGTATCGGTTTCGCCCCGCCAGCCATTAATCTGCGCCCAACCGGTGATGCCCGGCTTTACCTTGTGACGCAGCATATAACCGTGTATCAGTTGCCTGTACTGTTCGTTATGCGCCACGGCATGGGGGCGCGGCCCAACGATAGACATCGTGCCCTTCAATACATTAACGAATTGCGGCAATTCGTCCAGAGAGTGGCTGCGCAGGAAAGCGCCAAATTTTGTTATGCGCGGATCACCCTGTTTGGCCTGAGGGATGAAGTCTCCATCCTCGCAAACGCGCATGGTACGAAATTTCAATATTTCAATCACCTCCCCGTTCAAGCCGTAGCGGCGTTGTTTGAACATTATCGGCCCCGGCGAAGAGAGTTTTACTCCGATGGCAATCAGCAGCATGGGCAACGCCGCAAGCGTCAGGATCAGACTTCCCAATACCACATCTTCAGCGCGCTTTAACCAGCCATCTACCCCATAGAACGGGCTTTCATACACGCTGACCACGGGCACGCCACCGACGGAAGACCAGCTTGCATGCAGCAGATCGAACACAAACATGTCGGGTATGACATAGACCGTTGCCGTCGTATCCGCCAGCTCCCTGATCAACTGCAAGGTACGCTGTTCCGCACTCGATGGCAGCGCGATATAAACATAATCAATTTTTCCGGCTTGTACGTCCTTGACCAGTTCCGCCAGGCCTCCCTGCAAAGTCAGGTGCTCATGTTGATGGTCGTCATATATCCCCACCAATTTCAATCCCATCCAGGGCGCGCTTTCGATTTGCGCCATCAGCCTGCTCGCCAGCTTGCCGGTTCCGGCAAAAGCCATAGTCCGCGTGTTCCTGCCGCGTTTGCGTAACTCGCGCAACCAGAATCGAATCGAAACTCTTAACAAGGCGAGGAAGGTCGGCACAAGAATCAGCCAAACCATGATCACCAGTCTGGAATAAGTTGCCGAGGTTTTGCTTAGGAAGGCAAAAATGATGAGAGAACATCCGGTCAATACCCAGGCAATCAATAGCTGGTTAACCTCGCGCCCTACCGGATCAATTCGCCACGATTGATAAACTCCTCTGATCTCGGCAAAGAACAGAAAAAACAATATTGCCCATGTGCCGGCAAGCTCGTAGTAAATGCTGAGAGGAACATCAAACATCAGGTGACAGATATACAGCGAAAAAACAATAATTCCCCCATCCAGCAAACGATGGAGAAAACTTAGTTTTGAGTTGTGCGGCCTGATCAGTCCGCCGGGAAGATGTATCATGATCGGATTATATTGGCATTTACCCGGACGTCAAGAAGGTCTTTTTCAAATTTTGCCAGCAGCCTATTTTTGTCGAGATTCGCAACGGCGTAGGCTCGTGCGTTGCCTCCAAGCATAGATCGCAGCGCCGCATCATCCGCCAGTTGCACCACGGCTTGCGCCAGATTATCAGGATCGCCCGACATGGTCACAATACCGCAGTGCCTCACCACCTCTGCGACCTGCGTTCCGGAAGGCGAGGTAGCAACCACAGGACGACCGCTGGCCAGCATACCGGTTAACCTCGACGGCATCACCAAATCAGCCGCATCGGCGCGCTGGGGCAACAAATGGAGATCGGCTATATTCAGCAAATCATTCAGCCTTTCGACCGCTTGCAATGGTAACCATATCACATTGGACAACTCGGCATACCTATCCTGCAAGCGCCTTTTAGCCCCCCCTCGCCGCAAAGCACAAACTGAATATCGTTTCTATTTGCCAGATGTATTGCGGCTTCCAGCACAACTTCGAGTCCCTGCTTCTCCCCCATATTGCCGGAGTAAAGTGCAACAATTATATTGTCGGCAATGCCAAGTTCAGAACGTATCGGACTTGATGCATCAAGCGGAAAGATCGCGCCCAAATCCACCCAGTTAGGAAATAGCACCGTTTTACCAGGCACCACGTTCTTGCCATGCAATTTTTCCAGCATTCTGGGCGAAATGGTTGAAATCCGATCAAATCTGCGCATCAACCATCGCTCGATACCCAACACCCAGTTGCGCAGCCAAGCCGCCTGGAGGATACCCAAATCGAATGCCGCATCCACTTCAAAATCCTGCACATGTAACCATGCGCGCGCACCGCTCAAGCGCGCAACCAGCAGCGCATGGGGAGCGCACATCAAGGTCGGTTCAATCACCATTACCACTTCGGGGCGCCAAAATAGTTGACTCAACATGGGGAAAAAACTGGACAGGGCGAAACTCGCCAAATGCAGTATGCGTTTCAAGCCGGAAGGTTGCGTAGGCACCCACAGGGGGCAGCGATACACGGACATGCCCTTCCCCTGTGACTTGTCAACGCTCCACCAATTCGTAAATCCTTCGGCGATCCGCCATTGCGGATAATAGGGAGGAGCCGTCACCACCCGCACCTCATGACCTCGATTGGCAAACCACTCCGCCATCTCGCCCGTATATTTGCCGACTCCGGTTAGCTCGGGTGCAAAATTGATGCCGTGAATCAGGATGCGCATGGGATGGTTACCGGACTGGCACCGACTTCAACGGCAACCACTGCTCCGCAGCCAAACAAGAAGAGGGTACTGCTGTTACGCCTTCAGACAGCGCCCAAGGCTCTCCATCACCGTGGCACATCACATACAGATGATCCAACTTTAACGCTTCTTTTGCAGAGCGCATCGATGCGGTAACTTTAGGCGACTTGGTCAATTTAATTTCAAACCCCAAACGACGACGATCCTGAAAAATCAGCAAATCCAACTCTGCCCCAGAAAAAAGCCTCACCCCGTTTGGCATCGGTGCGTATTCCACGGAAACTGGACGCTCAGTCCACAGCAAACTGGACAGTCGGAGCGTAGCGACGCGGGGGTTGTTTTTTACTCCTGATTTGTGGGTTTAGTCAAACCTCTTTTACTCTTTCTGATCGACTCGCCGGACAGATCCAGTTTATGGGCGTTATGCACAAGCCGATCCAGAATGGCATCCGCCAGGATAGGGTCGCCGATCGAATCATGCCAGTCGTCCACCTTCAACTGGCTGGTGATGATAGTCGAGCGCTGGTTATAACGATCATCCAGTATTTCCAGCAAATCCCGTCGCGCGGAATCTGTCAGCATCGCCACGCCCCAATCGTCCAGCAGCAGGACATCGACCTTGGCGAGTTGCGTGATGAATTTCACGTAACGCCCATCACCATGCGCAATCGCCAACTCCTCGAACAGGCGCGGCACGCGTACATACAATGACGAGTAACCCAGCCGACACGCCTGATTGGTCAACGCGCAGGCCAGCCAGGTTTTACCCAGTCCGGTTAGCCCCGTGATCAACACGTTCTGGTGCTCTTTGATCCATGCGCCGGTCAGCAGCCTGTTGAACAGAGTTCGATCCAAGCCGCGCGCCACGCGGTAATCGACATCTTCAGGCGTTGCCGCATGTTTCAGTTTGGCGCGGCGTAATCGTGCTGAGGTCTGTGCCGATAAGCGTTCGCTGATCTCGCGCTCGACCAACAGGCCAAGCCGTTCCTCGAACGACATCCGTTCAAGTTCGGGCAAGCGCTGTTGCTCGTTGAGCGCCTGCGCCATGCCGAACAGGCGCAGTTGGTTGAGGTGCTGGTGGGTGGGATGATTCAACATGCTGCTTCTCCTTTGGTTAGTGGTAATACTCGGGGCCGCGCACCGTGCTGTGCGTGAGCGGCAAAGTGGTTTGCGCGGATTCGGTCTGGATTTGTTTATCCAGCCCATTCTTGAGGATGGAGCTGACACTACGGTAATTGGCCGCGTTCAGTGCCAGAGCGCGGGAACAGGCGGCTTCCAGTCTTGTATTGCTGTAATCGCCTCCCATGCGCAACACACCCAAGCAGGCGCGGTAACTTTGTTGCGGATGCTTGCGCTGCCCCAGCATGCTCTCCACGGTGGCGTGTGTGTTCGGCCCCACCTTCTGCGCCCAGTCGAGCAAACGCTTGGCATTCCAGCCTGCCACTTGCTGATGCGCCGGTGTCATGTGCGTATCGATAGTGGTGTGTCGCCCTTTGAGCAAACTTCTGGCATGGGCGGCGATGCGGCTGCCACGATGGAATATCTCTACCGTCGTTGCCGTGAAACGCACATCCACTTCCTGGCGAGCGAACCGGAACGGCACCGAGTAATAGTGGCCGGTGATCTCGACGTGGTAGTCGATGCCGACACGGGCGATCTTCCATTCGGCGAATTGATAGCGATCTGCTGGCAGCGCTTTGAGTGCCGGGCGGTCGAGTTCTACGAACGCGCTGTGGCGGCAACCGGGCAACTTCTTGAACGGGCGCTGATTCAAGTCGGCCAGCAATGCCGATATGGCGCGGTTGGCTTCCTCCAAGCTGAAGAAGCGCTGGTTGCGCAGCCGTGCCAATATCCAGCGTTCGACCACCAGCACGCCATTCTCCACCTTGGCCTTGTCGCGCGGCTTGCGGCTACGAGCCGGCAAGACCGTCACGCCATAGTGCGCGGCCAAGTCGCGGTAAGTCGGGTTCAATTCCGGGTCGTAATAGGAGGGATGCTTGACGCCTGACTTGAGGTTGTCTGGCACAAGGATTTCCGTCACGCCCCCAATAAACTCGAAGGCGCGCACATGGGAGCCAATCCAGTCGGATAGTTGCTGTGTCCAGGTGGCTTCGGCGAAGGTGTAGTTGGATGCGCCGAGCACGGCAACAAAGAGTTGCGCGTGGCGGATTTCCCCTGTCAACCCGTCAATGATCGGCAAGGTCTGTCCGGCATAATCGACGAACAGCTTCTCGCCGGGCGTGTGTGTTTGCCGCATGGTGACCGACAGCTTGCCCACCCATTGCCGGTAGCGTTCGCAGAACCAACTGTATTGGTAGCCATCAGAGTGCGCGGCTTTGTACTCCTGCCACAGCAATTCCAGCGTGACGCTCTTCTTGCGCATTTCGCGGTGCGCCCAGACCCAGTCCGGCTCGGATCGGACAACATCAGAAGGCACAATCGGCGGGAATAGCCGCAGTTCCATGGCCGAATCATCCAAGCCTTCAGGCAGCGGATAGCCTATGCCTGCGGCCTTGGCGCGGCGAAGATAATCGCCAACCGTGGTCGGCGATGCGCCAATAGCGAGGGAAATCTCCCGATTGGAGCGACCGCATTCGAAATGCAGCCGGAGTGTTTCTGTAATCTTGCGCATGGATAACCTGTTGTTGGCCATGTGGCTCCTCGGTAAAAATCCCCGAGGTTGCCACGGTTATCCCGCGTACCGCTACATCCCTATTTTACTGTCCAGTTTGCCGTGGACTGAGTGTCCAGTTTGCTCTGGAATGGCTGTCCAGTTTGCCGTGGAATGCGTGTCCAGTTTGAACCGGAATTCGCAGGCATCGGTACGACGGATAATTTTGCGCAAAATAAACCCTTCCCAAGAAGCGCCGCATTTTGGATGGGCCATCAAAGCATCAAAATCGCTGATATCCAGCAAACTATGCAGCAAGCCCGAATCCGCCACATAAATTTTGGGGGCCGACCTCACGCTTGCCCAAGTTCGCATGCCAAGGAGTCAGCCGAAACAACAACAATAGGGAAGTTTACAAGCTGGCGCTTGAGCAACTCAAGATGATCAATTCGTAGAATCATAAATAAAATTTTATATGAAATATTGGAATTACAATCCGATTTATCACATAACTATATACTCACCACCAGAGCACAACGGTCAGCTTCCAATATTGCTCACAATCGTGGCTTGATCGGTTTTGCCGGACTACCAACACACACCATCATTGGTGGCAAATTATGGAAAACAGAACTGCGCGCGCCCACCACCGAACCTTCGCCTATGGTCACACCAGGTGCGACAAATACATCCGTTGCCACCCAGACTTGCGCACCGATACAAACCTTCTTTGCGTAAATCGGAAAATCAGGTTTCGTGTAATCATGACTAGCGGCACATAAGTACGAACGTTGCGAAATCACTGCGTTTTCACCAATCTCAATCTCGCCCAGACTATACAGCACCACCTCGTCACCAATCATCGAGTGGTCGCCAATAGACACTTTCCAAGGGTAAGTGATTTTTGCAGAAGGTCGCACGATCACCCCAACGCCGATCTTTGCCCCAAACAGGCGCAACAACCAGTTCCGCCATCCATACATAAACTGTGGAGAACAGGCGAACAATGTCGCTTGCACTATCCACCACAACTGTACGTCCATCGCAGAGCGTCCTCGAAAACCGGGTGGCAACCGGAAAGAATTGAGCTGCTGAACCTTTGGCACATCCGCACTCATCTGCTTTCCCGAATAATTTCCAGTAACTGCTCTGCCGCGCGCTGCACATGAAAGCGACTCTGAAAACAAGGGGTGGTTTTCGACTTCATCAGGGCGAACGCTTCGGCGCTCATATTCAGCCAGCGACTCAATAAATTCTCTGTGCCCGCCTGCGTATCGTCTGCCACCAAGCCCGCGCCATCCGCCTCGATCTCGCGCCAGATATTTACCTTGTTGCTGATCAACACCGGCTTGCCGCACGCCAATGCTTCTGCCACCACGATACCAAAATTTTCTTGATGCGAAGGCAAGCAAAACACTTCTGCCGCATAAAACGCACCCCACTTCATTTCGCCCTGCAACATCCCCGTCCAAGTAATGCGGTGCGCGATGCCCAATTTTTCAGCCAATGCTTGCAACTTAGGCACCCAGCCAATTTGATCCGGCCCCGCCATGACCAAGTGTAAACTCTCATCTTTGCGCGCCATGTTAGCAAACGCTTTGATCAATAGATCGCAGCCTTTTTTTACATGAATGCGACTCAGATACAAGACAATACGCTTACCTTGCATCTGAGGATATTGCACCAAAAATTTCGAAGCCAGTTCATCACTGTTCGCTGGTGGTTTCGACACTCCGTAAGACGTAACAGCATCATTCACCTTATAAAGCCAGAACGATTCGCGCGCTGAAAGTTTTTCAGCCTCACACGTAAAAATCACCCGGCGCGCATCGCGCAACACCCGATATTCCGCCCACGGCCAATACAACCACTTTTTTAAATGCATTAGGGGGTAGGTGTGCTTGAACCACGGATCAAGCATGCCATGGGTAAACACATAATAAGGCGTTGCTGTACCAGCAAAAGCACGCCAAACGGCGAAGCTGTGATATTGCCAAATGCCATGCACCATTACCGCATCAAAACGATGCGCATTTTGTCTCAACCAAGACAACAAGCGTGGCGAGTACCCATAACCGATATTGACGCCCCCCAAAGGATGAACAACGGGCAAACTGCAATTAGTCAACCACGGCGCATCAGGGGCGTCACAACAAGCGATTTCCACTTCGACACCCATCACACGCAATGGATCTTGAAATTGCTTGACTCCCTCGATAGGCCCACCGCCTTGGGGATTAACAGAGGAAATGACGCGGAGTAGCTTCAACTTTTCCACTCTCTAACGGAGTCCGCAGATCGGGCTCCCGCATCTTCGCATTTGAGTATTTTTGTGCATTCTCCGATCCCCGGTCACGCATATTTTGTAACATCTGGCTCAATGCACACAGCCTCATCCGCCTCAAGAGCGATTAACTCTAGGCGCAACGAAGCGATACCCAACCCCAACAACAAGTAACCCAACACATTCACGGTCAACTGGCCGATGATAGACCAAGTCAGCAAACCGATGGCGAGAGTGATCCAAAGAAACAATGGCAACGCGTGGCCGGTTGACTTTACGATACGCACTGACTGCCGCAACCCAATGAGAATCACCATCAATTTTAGCCCGATGAAAGCAAAACCAATCAAACCGCCTTCCAATATCGTGCGTGCTGCTTCGGTTTCTTCAAGCAAGAAGGTGCGTTCACCGGTAGCCTCCACGGCCGCAAAATTGTTCCCAGCCCCAATTCCATAACCAATCAGCGTCAGCTTTTCATAAGCTGCAGACTCACCAATTAACATGTGCGTCACACGCTCGAAAAAATTCTCATTCTCTGCTGCGAGTTCAAATCTCTCCTGCATTGTATCCGCAGCATTAAAGAAAACAGAAGGCACAGCAGCAAGTATCAACAACGTAGCAAGCAACCTTGGCATAGTACTGTCTTTTTTCGCCTCCTTGGAGTAACGCAATGCGGTAAAGATATATACAACAATCATAAGGCCGAACAGGAGCAACGCGCTACGGGAACCGCTCACCATTGTCGCGACAGCCAACGCGAGAATCAGCACGTTGTGCACCCACTTATTGCCCCCAAACCGTCCATCAGAGGTAAGAAGCGCGAACACAAAAGGGTTGACGATTGCCAAAAGTGTAGAGTAACCGAGTGCAAACGAGAAGGTACCGGTAGTGCGTACAATGTTCTTTGTCACCACAAAAACATCTGTCTGATCATCGTCCAGTTGTTTATTCAAAAAATCCGAAGGCGGTAAAAAAAACTGCGTCACTGCCAGAGGCGTCATTATCACCAGAAGCCACAGAATCGTTTTCATGATATAGCGGAAGTCGTCTTCCGTGAGCGACACCGCTGCAGCATACGCAAACCACAAATACAACAACCAGAACCGGATACCCACAATAAACACAACCGGTGAAGGCTGAATAACCATCAATTGTGCCAATCCCCAACACACCACAAGGGCAGACCACAACCACAGTACCTGCAAACCTTTTTGATCTAAATTCATTTCCCCACTTTGGGCAGCCCAGAATACACCGTATACAGCCAGGCAATCACGAAGTAGAACCAAGGGTATCGTATAGTCTATCGATATCCACTTGCGTATCCCACCTTCAAACACGGCAATAAATAATATGGACACGAACAGCTTACCCATCGTGCTCGGAGCAAATTCTGTTGGCTCAAAGTGAGCTCGATGAGCAGTATTCATTTAACCAATCCCTCAACCAATTCCCCAATACGTTCACGGTAATCTTGCCAAGTAAAGTGACGCGAAGCTTCCTGTGCGGCGTTACGTGCTGAAAAAAGCTCCTCGCGATTTTGAATCCGTTCTTTTACACAATGATAAAGGGCTTCTTCATTACACTCAACAATCCAGCCCGCCTTGGGAAACTGCTCGATTATCGCCTTGGCTCCCGTTTGCGTGGATACGATGGCCGGCACGCCGCAGGCCATCGCTTCCGCCACCACCATCCCAAACGAATCAAAGCGTGAAGGCAACAATAGGCAATCAGCCTGCGCAAACTCTTGAAACAACGCTGCTTGAGATACACCGCCAAGGTATGTCGCATTCGGTGTTTTTTTAATGGCATCAACCCAACCCGGCTCACCTTGACCACCCACAAAACTGAGCCGATATTGCAACCCCTCTGAATGCATTTTTTCAAACACCCTCAATATCAAATCGATAGCCTTTAAATAACGCAAACCACCCGCAAATATAAAATGGAGGGGATGCTCATGGAGTTGCCAAGGGATTATACCTTCAGGCAATGTTGCCCCAAGAAGCATGTACCGAACTTTGCTTGCAGAAACCCCCGCTTCTATATAACTCTCAGCGGCCATTGGCGAACAAGTCAAAATCAGGTCAGCCATTTCCACCTCTTCGTCTTTGCGCAGATTTATTTCTTGCGAATACGGAGTTGGTTTTATTTTCAAAATTTCTGCAGCGGCAGCATGGTGTAGCGCTGGGGCATCCAATATGCAGCGCGCGCCTATCGCCTTTGATGCCAAGAAGGTGTGGTATGCAGAATTCTCATAAGCGACTACTACCTTGGGGTTTAAACGCGCAATCTGTTTGGCCACCCACCAGTCGTACAAATGAAAAATTCGGTGCGCGTAATCCTCACGCGAAAATCCTCTTGGAAGAACGCCACCTGCACGCAGCAATGCTGGAAACACCAACGGATGCCTACGCAATTCAGACGGGATAGAAACCTTCTTTAATCGCCTTGCATAGTTACTTGGTAGCCAGAATGGCGGCCTCTCACCTTTGTCCAATACCGGCACCCCTGACCAGAACGCTTGCAGCAATCCGCGTTCATGCAAAGCCCACGCAAGCTGATGGGCATGTTGAAGTCCCGGGTGTGAAACAAAAATCGATCCCATTGTATTTTAAAGCCGACTAGTTAAGCTGTCTGATGTTTTCTACCCAGCAAGACCACGTGGCTTGCTGATCGATATAAGTTAAAGTGACTATCAGTCGTATTCAGCAAATGAATTCGTTCACACTTTTCTTTAATCTGCCGGTAGTTATCAAAGACAGAATAAGAATAAAAGAGTCCATCACCTTCTGAAAGGGTATATCCCTTCCCTTTTGTTTTGATGAGATCGGCAATCTTCCACAACCCCATGGAGTTCAATAATTGCTTTACAATCCTGACTAACGCCGAACCTTGCCCAAAATTATTTGAATCGGAAATAAATATTGCTTTACCAGCTACCCGCAACATTTCAGATACTGCTAATTCTGGATTTTTGATGTGATGCAATACGGCAAACTCGCAGACCAGATCGAATGCACCATCTTCAAAGTTTATGTGGGTCGCGTCGCCATTGATCAACTCCTCCTTGGATAAACCTTTTGCGTAGCCTATTTCCCTCAAAGCATCGGAAGGCTCGATACCGACGACAATCAGGTTTGGTTTTGCCTGCTTTAAATATGTTATGGCTCTGCCTGTCCCGGCACCGACATCAAGAACCGATTTTATTTTCAAGTAGTCCAGAATTGCCGCCAGAAATGCAAGTGCGAAGTAATGTTCATCATTTTCGCCCAGGTGCATCGAGTCATATTGCTCGGACGTCTTCGCATAGTACTGCCGTTGTATCTCAACTTCATTTTCCGGGCTGCTCATATAATACTCTCAAAATGTAATTGCAGAATATCCCTCAAAATTCATTTGGCAAACTGTGGGAAAAGTATGCTGTCCGCGTTACGGCCTATCCATGCATCAATTGGCGCGCTGATAATAATGTCTGTTGAGTTGTAACGTGCGCCCCGGTTCCATGGGGCTGGTACCATTCCCAAGCAGCATTTCCAATGCCTTCTGCCATTTCCTCATTTACTCGCACAGCGGGCATCCCGGCAAGATAGTGCTTGTCGGCAACAAGACCATCTGATGTTGCATAGCTCTCTGAAATAAGAATCGGGCATACACCGTGCGCGCAATAAGCAGCCAACACGCCGCTTTTTGCCGCAGCCCCCACTGGATATTTCACCACACCGAATGATGCCTCGGAAAGAATCAGGCTCGCTTCTTCCACCTCCAATCGCCCATGCACTGTTGCCCCGGCCCGGGTCAAAGTATCGGTTATCGCAGGCTCATTCATTACAGGACCAATATCATGAAGTTCAAACCCTTGAGTACGCACCCATTCGAACAGTTTTTCGCCTGCCGCACGATAGGTTGCTGCGCGCAACGCAGCCCCCCCAAACACCACTATTTTCGGTGCGCGTTTCGACGAATAAGCTGGCATCTCCCCTACGTTGGAAAAAACGGGCAACACGGCATGTGGCTTATCTGCTGCAAATCGGCATAACCATTGAGCCGAGTCTTCGCGATTGGTCATCCAGAAATCTGATAGCTCTGCAATGCGGCGCGCAATAAGTCGCTGCACGGGTGATAGCCAGAATGCTGAACTCCAAAGCGGCCCCAAAGCATAAAGCTCGTGAAAATAGACACCCAATGTTTTGATATTGGCCCGATCTGCCTCAAGCTTATTCAGCAGCCATAGCGGCGCACCACGTTTCGCATACCCATAACCAGACAAATGCAACAAGCAATGTCCCGATAAAGGTGTGCCTTTTGCAGTTCTCTTTTCAAAAAGAAGTTTCGTGCCACCCGGTTGATTCCGGATGCACACATCAACATAATCGGCCACACCGCCAAGCGCGGGCGGATACAAATGAACCAAGGGGTTTTCCATTAGTGCCTTCCAGATTCACCAAAATTCACTTGGGTTATTTCGAGATTCCATGTGATGGGCGACGACGAGTGGGTGCCAATTTTTGCAACTCATTCACAATGTACCTCGCCACACCTGTCATCCTTCCATTTATTCAGGATTCCGGCAAGGATCGCGGCCTGAACGCAGGCGTAGCTCAGTGTCGGCATCAGGGTTAACCAGAGCGCATCGTATGTTGAATGGACGCCGTGCATTGCAAGAAATGCCGCTTGGGTTGACAGGCCCAGAAGAATATACCATGACTGTCCATTCGTCGTATTTCTTGAGATCACGAGCACATATAGCGTCGCCCCGATCAGGTTCAACAAAGCAGTAAACACCGCTATCGGCAATTCAGCCCCCAGATTCGAATAATTTTTTCCCAAAATAAAAAGCCACCAATCCGGCACCCAATACACTGTCAGCATACTGATAAACGTGAAACCAATCAGCGCAAGAACAACCATCCCTCCTTTTTTTATGAACTCATTTCTTTGGCTGATACGTGAAAAAACCGGCATCACGAAAAAGCTATTCAACAACATAAGGAGTCCGATCAACTGCCCCAGCCTTCCCAATGCGCCGACTTCGGCAATCGATGTTGTATATCCGTAATAACCAAGCAAGAAAATGGATATCTGTCCCTGCAAGGTCTGATATAGAAGTACCGGCACCAAAGGGACAACGAACTTCCTCAATTCTTCTTTCTGGCTACCTATCGCTGGCTGTTTCTCATCGAACCTTGACCTGCACTGGTACTCGATTACCCGCTTGCAGGCATAAGCCCCAACCAGATTTCCAAAAATAGCGATCGATGCGAATGGCCAGATCAGGCATAGTGGAACGAATAAAATCCTCACACCGGCTTGTACTATCCCAACATAAAACAAGGCTTTTGCATCATGGTTAACGTTTAAGACCTCCTTACGGAAATTTACTGTTACCTGTAACGCTGTAGTAAATAAAATAAAAATGAGTACGCCAATTACATCAGCAAATGACCATCCATGATTGGACTGCATGAAAACATATAGAACAATAACAACACAAGCTGAAACAGCATAAAACCTGTATCCATAAAAACGAGCCCCCGCATACAGGCTACCGAGCAGGTATCGATCCTCCCTGATCTTGGCTCCCATCGTGTTGATAGCATGAGATAGCCCCATATCCGAACCAATTGAGGCAACCTGCTGCAATACTATCGCGATGGTATATAAAGCAAATTCTTCTATGGAAAGAACTCGCAGAAGAATCAGGCCAACGAGAATATTCAATAAGTTGATTACCCCTTGTCCGGCCAAATACTGAGTTATTAGTAAAAGCCAGTGGCTTAGCCTATGGCCTGTCATTTATGGAGCGCGTCCTATAACAGAAAAGGTGGCGATAAAAAATAAGCTGTTTTTTTTCGCGCCACACCACGATAGACAAACTCTAATCATCGCGCGATGCAGTTAACAATCCGAAGTTTGAAAGCGGGTTAAAAGTATTGATACGAAAACCCAACCCTTGCATTACATCCTTCACTTCTCCATGAGTATGGTTAGGCCATAGGTGGTATTCCATAGATACATGCCTGACATGCCTCCAACTTGCAGCATCCTCAAAAATATCCCATTCTGCGCCTTCACAGTCAATTTTCAACAAATCAACCTCTCCCCCTATACGCTCAATTGCAGTCTTGAATGCAATTTGAGCGATTTCCCCTTGGGGATCAGCAATTGATCTTGTTTGCACCGAATCTTCATTCAAGTCAAGCACAATGGAGCCATTTTCTCCGCCTACTGCCTCCATGAAGTATCGGGTACCCGTTGTCGCCGCTTGAACCGACAAATACTGCTCCAGGTTAGGGTTGGGCTCATAAGCATGAATAACTGCGCCCGGAAAAAATTCACGAGCCATTAAATCAAAAAATCCTACATTCGCACCAATATCAAGAATAGTTGAAATCTTCTCGCGTTTCATTGTCAAGGAACGACATCCATAACAATCATCCAGAATTAAATCAATGAACGCCATTTTAATTCCATTCTCATCCGGCACAGTCAGAACCACCTCTTTCCCAGCCAAGAACATTGTTCCGGGAATTTTAAAGTTGGCGCTCCGCTTGAAACTAACGCCAATATTTTTTGCTCGTTTTCTACGGGCAAATAACCGCCGAAATCGATCTATCACACCGCACCTCAATTTTTATCTGGAAAGAAAAAATAATTTTCCTTCCCTCCTTCCACGCCATCAATTAAATCCTCCAGACGGCATTTTCTATATTGTAAAACCTCAAAAAATGAAAATACTTTATCTTCATTTGCTTCTTTTACCTCAAGCAAAACCTGAGGGCGATCTCGCCTGATAGTCTCAATTGCGCCATGAAGAACATGAATTTCATGTCCTTCCACGTCAATTTTTATAAAAGAAACATTAGAAATATTGAATGAATCTAGTGTAGCAATATCAACATCAGTTGCGATCAACTCTTCGGCATCTGGGCAATTATCCTTGGAAAAACTCGACCAACCGGTTAATTTCTGCCCTTTAACGATAGGCGTGTAGAGTGTCGCACCGCCCTCCACATCAGACAAACCTTTGTTGTAGACTTTAACATTACCGCCATAAGCCAATAGCCCTTGTATCAAAGTCGAGTTAACCTCAAAAGAATGTACTTCTCGAAACATCTTTGACAGTTTGTACGAGTAAAGGCCCTCATTTGCTCCAATATCTATAGCTATTCCACTGTCTGCGTTTATGACTTGTTGAAGATTTCTCAGCTCCATTTCGCAGTCATTTCTGGCAACAGATATGAAATACCTGAAGGGAAGTAGATGCCGATCTGAAATTATTGGTAAAAATAATCTGTTTATTATTTTTGACAGTACTATCCTCATAAGACCCGCTCATTCTCTTATGCTGTAAATTATTTTACGCAAATCATGCGAATGATTTCATGCAACCCATACTCAAATGTCGGGTAGTAAAATTTTGTTATGTATTGAGATAGATCAGCAGACTTACGCAGCATCGCTTCCTCTATGCCTTTAATTATTTCTTTTCTGTCAGTTGGGTCGACCTGAATGATCAGAGCGTTCGCATCGATATCATTCGCCTCTGATTCATCCTTAAGCTTGCATCCGACAACAGGCACCCCACAAGCTAGAGCTTCCAGAAATACGAACCTGAAGGGATAGCGATCAAAAATCGGGTTGCTGCCTGGCATGGCGAATACATCAGCAAGCCGATAGTAGTCAGCCTTCTCGGAATCGGAGACATACCCGGAAAAACATACAATATCCGCTACGCCTAGCTCTTTTGCCTTCTGCTCCAGCCTCAGCCTGTCATCTCCGTCGCCGACAATCAGATAAACAATATCCGGCATCTGCACTCTTAGCTCAGGAAGTACTTCCAGAATTTCATCGAATCCCTTTCTTCTGTCAAATTCGTTGGTGTCCATACGGCCAGCGGTCACCAGTACTTTTTTATTTTCAATTCCGAACCTATTCAACAAGTTCCTGACGCTTTGGGGCAACGCCATACTGGGTTTCATCAATACAATTGGGCAAATAGTAGAAGGTCGCATCCTTTATGCCGGCCCAATCCATTAAACGGCGTGCGGTCAATTTCCTGATAGATATAAAAGCCTTCAGCCTTGAACAAAGGATGTTAACGATCACGCGGGAAGTCGGCGTCCAAGCTTCAACGCCATAAGTAAGTGGAACAACCTGGCATCGGTGACGCAACTTAAGCAGATAGGCAAATGGCAGAAGGTGCAGATGTCCGCAGATGATTAAATCAACCCGCTTCCCAAACAAAGCCCAGCGGAGACATTCTTTAAGATATTTCAGCTTGCTCCCAACCGCAGAAGTAATATAGGTGAGGTTGGAAGGCATCGCTTCAAGCTCATATGAAATGTATCTCGGAATAGCCACGACCTCAGCCATCTCAGGAAAAGAACACATCGCCTTCAGGAAGTTTCTATTATAAAGCGCTATGCCACCGCGTCCGCCATAGGCATCACTTACCAGTGCTATTGAACGCATATAGATTATCGTTTAATAATTTCGATCTCAGGCAAGGGGAAAATAAACCCCGTCCCTTTGCTCAATGCTTCTTTCTCGCGCACCAGAAACTCGGTCTTAAAGTGCCACGGCAATACCAAATAATAGTCCGGATTCATCGCCCTGGATTTCTCCTCGCTAATGATGGGAATATCCGTACCGATTGTTTTCGCGCCATCCTTATCCGGATTCCGGTCTGCGGCATAGTCAATGAGCGAGTTATCTATACCGCACCACTGCAAAATAGTGTTTCCCTTCGTGGATGCTCCATAGAGATGAATTTTCTTTCCATCCCGCTTCAAGCTCTTTAACAGGGATGACAACTCTTCTTTGTGCTTGTTAATTCTCTCCTGAAAACGGCTATACGGTTTGTCCGTGTCAAGCTCGAGATCAAACTCTTGCCGCCTGATCTCTTCAATGCCTGCAATCGCTTCGCGATTCTTGAACTTGAAGTTATCCTCATGAGTGGCATAGCATCGGATACTGCCGCCGTTGATATCGTTAAATTCAGCCTGAACGACTTTCATTCCGTTTCGTGTCAGCAGATTCTCTAGCACTGCGAAACTATAATACTCAAGATGTTCGTGACAAATCGTGTCATATGAATTCATCTTAAGCATGGCAGGCATATAGGACATTTCAAAAATCCAAAGTCCATCTGAACTCAAGACCTCTTTAATACTTCGAACAAATGCGCATGGCTCCTCAAGATCATAGAACATGGCAATGGAAGTTATGATATCCAGAGTAGAACCAGATAGAGCGTCATTTAACTCAGATGATGGAAATATATCCTGCACCACTTTGATGTCATCATGAATCTCCTGCGCCACATCAGACGGGTCCACGCCATATTTCACGAAAGATTCCGGATAGTTCTTTAGCAGCGTTCCATCGTTGCATCCAATATCCAAAACACGTGCAATCGACTTGCCAGCCATTGCGGCTGCCTTATCCGCAATCCCCTTCAAATGATCGCGCATGGTCTGGTTCGTTCCCGAACGATACCAGTAAGCAGAATATAAAATAGCCGGGGGAACTGATGTTGCAGTCTGTAACAATCCACAGGCATTTTCATCGATCATGGGATTGCATCTAACCAATTCGGTTGAGATTTTCCTCAATGGAGGCATCTCCTTGCCCGGTTTGATAAACGAACCCTGCAGATGTTGCTCCCCCAGATCAATGACTTTGGTCAATGAGGATGAACCGCATATTCTGCACGTTTTCCTATAGGTCAGATGCATATCTCCCTCTCTTAAAATCCACGGTTTTTGCGACAAATGGTCAGGCTACCGCAACACTCAACCTTAGCTCTTGCAACCAGAAATCGAGCGTGTCAGACAAGGTTTGTGCCAGACTAATTTCAGGCTCCCAATGTATTGCCTGCTTTATCTTCTCACAACTACCAAGCAAGCGCCTCTGTTCGGCAACCCTTAATATGCTTTTATCTATTTCCACTCGAATTGTCATTCCAGTTTTAGCAATCAGCTGATCGAGGACATTTTGCAGACTTACTTCCATACCAGAGCAGACGTTGTAAATTTCGCCCGCTTCACCGTTCTCTAACAACAAACGATAGGCGCGAACCGTATCCCTTACATCGGTAAAATCTCTGGTCGTAGAAAGATCACCCACATATATCACCGGTTCTTTGAGGCCAAGCTGGATTTCAGCAATCTGTTTTGAAAAGTTCGCGACAGCAAATCTCTCGCTCTGCCCTGGCCCTATATGAGTGAATGGGCGCGCGGTCACAACGCGGATTTTCTCACAACAACTCCACTGATAGCATAAAAATTCTGCTGCGACCTTGGAGACAGCATATGGGCTCATCGGTCGCAAGGTTGTGGCTTCGGAAATTGGCAATTCGCCAGATAAAGGGTGACCATAGACCTCACTCGAACTGATATTCAGCACCTTCCCGGAAAAGCTTACCTCTTTTAAAGCCGTTAATAAATTCAAAGTACCCAGAAAGCCAATATCATATGTAGCCGAAGGATTTTCAAACGACTCTTTTACAGTTGTGATAGATGCAAAATTAACCACCCAATCCAGTTGGCACTGGCTTACAATCCTGCGAATAGCATTGATATCACGGACATCCACTTCACTGCCACAAGTCAGCACATGGTGATCAGCCGCCAACAGTTGTTCCATATGCCGCCCGGCAAATCCCGCACCGCCAAGCAGCAAAACATTTTTTCTGTCCCGACTCATGTCCAATCACACCTCCAGTAATTCATCACGGTTGCGCCAACAACGTCTCCATAGACAGCAGGGTAACGCAAAATTTAGAGCCGAAGTTACTAAGCCCTTCCTCGGTATTTTTCAGCACTCTTTCTCATAAGGTTGCTTTTTCAATCTCGTAAACCCTAAGGCTCCACCCGCGCAGGCCGCATTGACTTTGGGTATACCCTTTACCTTCCATCCATACACTTACCGGAATGGAAAATCCCGTTTTGGGCCGATTGAGTATTTCATCAGGCAAAGGTCGCTTCGGCACGCCACCGAGGTGGCGCTTGGCAACCTGATTAAGTGACTCTGACATACAGGGTGCTAATGCCCTAAACAAGGCGATATCCACCATCGGCGTACGTATCTCCAGCGAGTGCGCCATGCCTGCCCAATCCGAATCCCGCAGCAGCATGTTGCGCATATATAGTGACATTTCCATCGCGGCTACTTTAGCATGAGGCGAACCGACTGGCTTTAGCCATTCATCAAGACGTACAACAGGCTGCAGTGCAGCCCAGCCTTCTTTAACCAATTCGCCGTCGAGAAACTGCGGCAATTCCCAAGGCATGAACAATCCCCTGCGCAGCAGATAAGCGCCTCCGTAGCTGCCGCCATATTCCAGCAGGCTGGCATATTTGGGCGAGGACATACGTTTGACCAACGGTGCAGTTACGATGCGCATGAATTTCCCCAATCCCGGTAAGCGCGAAAAAAGACTAAGGCGGGAGACCGATACCGGTATCTGGCGGAAGCTCGGGTAACCGCCCAGCAACTCGTCCCCCCCCAGGCCGGAGAGCGCCACTTTCAAGCCCGCACGCCGTGCCGCTCGGGCAACAAAATAGGTGTTGACGCCATCGATACTGGGTTGATCCATGGCATGAAGTATTGCAGGCAGTTCCTCATCAAAATCGCGCTTGGAAATATGCGCACAATGGTGAATGCCCCCATAGTGCGCCGCGATTTTTTGCGCCAACGGAACTTCATCGTTCGAGCTATTTTGATACTCGTCAAACCCCAGCGTGACCGCTTGAAGTTGAGTTATTTCTTCCGACGCAAGCGCCGTCAGGGTAGCAGAGTCCAAACCGGAGGAGAGAAAAACCCCCACCGGCACATCGGCGATAAGATGGTGTCTGACGCTATCGCGTAAGGCCTTTGTTAATATATCAGCAGCAGCCCCCGCCGCTTTTGCGTCGGCGGCTTTACCCAATTCTTCCGCGATGTCGAAATATTTGTGCGGCGCACGCGCCCCACTCCGGTCTATCCACAGGGTATGGCCCGCTGGCAAAGAAAACAGATTGCGGTAAAGAGTATAGGGTTCGGGCACATTTCCCCACAGGAAAAAACCGACATGCCCGGCTGGCTCGGTTTCTACCTTGATGTTGCCGCCCGCCAGGATGGCTTTGACCTGTGATGCGATACGCAAGCTTGTCCCGTCATTATGGAAGTAAAGCGGCTTGATTCCAAAATGGTCGCGCCCCAGAAAAAGGCCACGTTTCTGTTCGTCCCAAATAGCGAAAGCAAACATTCCCCGCAGATGCTCCACCATGTGCTGACCATATTCACGGTAGGCGCAGAGCAGCACCTCGGTGTCGGAGTCGGAAATAAATGCATAACCTTTCGCCTGCAGATGATTGCGCAATTCCCGGTAGTTATAGATTTCGCCATTGAAGACGATACGCAATTGTCCATCTGGAGTAGCCATCGGCTGCGCGCCATTACGGGTCAAATCCAGAATGGACAAACGGCGATGCGCGAGTCCGATTTGCCCGTGCTCCTCGATCCATATACCTTCACCGTCCGGCCCGCGTGCACGCATGTAATCACGCATACGCAGCAGTTCGCCCGTATCAACAGGAGAGGCGCGATAGGCAAATATACCGGCGAGACCGCACATAATCAGGCTATCCCTCTCCGCGCTGTTGAAGTTCCGTGCGGATCGCAACAAGCAGCCCGCTGGTCGCGCTCTCGATCATGTCCAGCACCGACTCGAAACGGTCTTCGTCGGCACCATAGGGATCGGCGATTTCATTCTCCTGATAGAGGCGGCTGTACGACATCAACAACTTCGGCTTTTGCCACAGATCCGCCCCCCCCAGATGATGCAGCGCGGACATATTTTTCATGTCCATAGCCAGCACATAATCGCATCGTTCAAGATCGGCACGCACGATCTGTCGTGCGCGCAATTCGGACATTTCATAGCCGCGCCGACCAGCTACCTGCTGCGCGAGCGGATCGGGTGGTTCACCGACACGATAGTCATGCGTTCCCGCCGAATCAATCTGCAATCGCTCGGACAATCCGGCCTTGGTAGCCTTGTGCCTGAACACTGCCTCGGCCATCGGTGAACGGCAGATATTGGCGGTACACACGAACAGCACCCCCAGTTTATTTTCCATATCCAATAAGTTGCTGCTTTCGATCATAGGATTTTAACGTGAAACAACAGCAAATCCCCCTCCGCTTCGCTCCACCCCCTTTTACAAAGTGGGTTGTTCCCCACTTTGTAAAAGGGGGGCAAGGGGGGATTTGCTTTTTGTTTCATCATTCAGGGTGGCAAATGCCACGGCCTTCAGGATGCCGTTCCAAATTCAAGGCTATCCAGCCCAGCGCCAGCACCACCATGAAAGTGGCGGCATTGGCGGGAATCTGCAAATTGAAGTCCACCGTACTGTGAATAAGCAAAGCGATTATACCCATGATGGATGAAAAGGCCATGCCGCGCATCAGGCCGTCGCGACGCCGATACAACGCCTTTAGCGCGGCCCATAAACTCGACAGCACGACCAGCCCGAGCAGGCCGATGCCGACCGCCCCGACATCGGCCATGATTTCCAGATAATCCTGATGTGCGTGGTCGTAATACGCCACGATGCCATCGCCCCGGTAACGTGGATAGACCAGATGGAAGGTGCCTCCCCCGGCTCCCGTGAGCGGATAATCTTTCAGCAAAGCGAGGGTGTTGGCACTGACCTCGACCCGATCCGAATCATGGCTCACAGAGGACTCCGCTATCCGCTGGGCCACTTTTTCGACACCGAACCACGCTCCCACGATGAACAGGTCGATCACGATCAGGCTGCTGATCAGGATCACCGCCGAGCGTGTATCTTCGCGCCGGAACATTTGCCTGAACGAGCCGGACTGAATGCGGAACGGCCCCAAGGCAATCAATCCCGCCACTAGCATGCTGGAAAAAAAACTGGTGTTACCCATTCTGGAGCGGGTCAAAACCAGGGCGATAACCATCGTTGCAAGCATCAATCGGAGCAGCAATTTTTGGCTTAACAGGAGATTGACCAGATTGCGCAAACGTTGCCGCCAGGAATAACCGCCGTCTTTTTTGTAGGTGGTCGCCATCAACAAGCCGATGCCGACTGACAAGGTCATTTCCAGATAACCCGCGAGATGATTGCGATTCACGAAGGTGCCGGTGGCAAAACCAACGTAGGCGGCCTTTTTTACGAAGAAGCCGTATTCCAATTCGGACAATGTCATCACGCTGCCATAGAACGCTTGAAATACCCCACTGAGTACCAGCGTGTAGCCCAACATCACCAGACGGTACTTGCTGTTAACCAGCAACAATATCAGCGCGAACAACGCCACATAAGCCACGCTCTTCAGCCAGAACAGGAAAGTCGAATAGGGATCAAGCGAGAGGGGCGCCCAGCCGGTTTCTCCCGCCAGCCTGTAGTTGGCAAGACTCTCCGGCGACAGCCATTGCCTCAGCGTATCCGGCAGAGGAAACAGTTGCAGCATGAGATAAACCAACCAGACCGCCAGTAACCACAGCACGGCATGCGCACCTTTGAAAGCCTCACCAGCTGTCACTCGCTTGCGCTGAAACCCGATGACCCACAGCAAGGACAGCAATGCGGCTCCCATTTCGAATATCGCTTCGGCCCAAGGGCGATTGCTTGCCAGCGGCAAAGGCAACCAGACCAGCAGAAACAACAATGCAAGGAACAATCTGCTTTCAAACTTCATGGCAAGCGGGTTCATTGCCGACAACCCATATTGGTGCGCTCGCCGTTGCAATTATCGCGGTGCGACTGTGCAATGGAAATCATCGTGTCGGCTTGACGTTTCATGCCGCGCACAAAATTCATTCTCACCATCTCCCGCTCTGCGACAGGCAGCACAGCCCATGCGCTTAAACCCGCCTCGGCAACGACAGGTTGTAGTTCCGGCTCCCACGGCCCCAGCGTCACCGCACGTTCTAGTCCGCGACGAAACTCGGTATCGTATTCGCCCAGTTCCTTCTTCAGACGCAGCAAAATACCCCAGCTATTTGTAGATACCGGGCGCAAGACAATCGCCTGACGTATCAGCGTCAGACCTTCCCTGAGCGTAGTGTTTCTTTCGGCATTATTGATATCTGGCATGCCGGAACGCACCAAGGCCAGACGCGCCATATCTTCGTACAGATCAGGGTTGCCGGGCGCAATCCATCGCGCCACACCGAGCGCACGGGACACATCAGCCATGACAGATGAATCGGGCCGGGTCGCGCTTGACGACCATGCGTCCATTTCATCTCGGGCATACCCGGAAAGTAAATCGGCAGCCCCGATACGGGCTGCCGAAAAAATGACAAATATCAGAAACGCCCCCACAACCCACAGAACGATATTGCCATACAACCACTTCATCCTGCGCGGCTAAATCCTGATACCCAGGAAACTTCTGGGGGGCTTGACGGGTTCTTTCCCGTATTCATACTGGTACTGATAGGAATAATAGCCGTACCGGTCTGCCTTTTTGTAGTCGACCTGATTGAGCACCACACCCAGCAAATGGGCATTGACCTCATGCAAGCGCTTGAGTGATGCGCCGATCAATTGATGGGGGGCCCCATCGGATTTGACCACGTATAACACTGCATTCGCATAGCGTGAAATGACCAGCGAATCGCTGACCGGCTTAAGTGGCGGACAGTCAATCACCACCACGTCGAACATGTTTTTCAACGTTTCGATGAAGTCGCCAAACTTTTGCGATGAGATCAATTCCAACGTAGAGTTGAAACGCTTGCCGGCAGGCAACACAAACACATTGGAGCTGGAAGTACTGCGTATGCAATCTTCAATCGTTGCCTCGCCAGCCAGAAAATCCACCAATCCCGTCCCCTCCGCTATCCCCTCACCCATGGTTTTTCCCAACATCGGTTTGCGCATATCCGCATCGAGAATCAGCACCTTTTTAAGCTGCCCCAAAGCGAACCCCAGATTAATCGCAATGGTGGTCTTGCCCTCACCGGGAACGGTAGAAGTCACTATCACGACTTTATGTGGTTCATCGATGGCGGATAGCAATACCGAAGTTCGGATATCACGAATCGACTCCGAAAACGTTGAATTCGGATTTTCCAGAAACGCCAAAGCAGGTTTGCCGCCCCCTTCATTCAGTTCAAGCAAGCGTACTGTCCCGAGCACATTCATATGGAGACGACGCTCGACATCCGACGCAGAGTGCAATCGGCTATCCAAATAATCCAGCAAAAATGCCATCTGCACACCAGCCAACAAACCGAGCAACATCGCGGCTGTAATCACCATAAATTTTTTGGGCTTCACCGGTGCAGCCGGCACTACTGCCGGGTCAACCATACGCCCAGCCGTGGATTGCAGATTAACCGCAGCCTCGGTCTCTTTGACTTTATTTATGTAGTTGTCATATAGCTGTTTGTTGCTATCCACCTCGCGTTGCAGCAAACTTAATTTGGATTCTTTGCGCGTGATATCCTGTATCTCCGCCTTGGTTTGTGCTTTTGCATCGGCTGCGGCACCCGCATTGGCCCGCGCAATCTCATATTCCCGGGAAATACCGTTAATCACCGCCTCGATGGCTTGAGCCAGCGCCTCGCGCGCCGATTTCTGCTCGGATTCGGCTGCGATCATTTTGGGATGAGCGGGCGCATAACGGCTCTTGTATTCGTTCACCTTGAGCGTCGCCTCGGACTCCGCAGTCTTCATTTTCTGCACGGTGGTATCTTTCAATACCGCAGGTATCGATTCCAGCACTTCCAGCGGCTGCCCCTTGTGATCCTTCACCTGATTATAGGCATTCTGGGCTTCCGCAAGACGCATCCGCGCTGAAACCAGATTGGTCGATACTTCTTCGAACTGTTTGCCGGTTCCGCTTAACACCACCCCTTTGTTGTCGACGATGTTCTGCTGTTCGCGGAATTGCTGTAGCGCCCTTTCCGATTCTTCCAGCTTTACGCGTATATTCTCCATACGCTGCGTCAACCAGCCATTGGCTTTTTGCGTCATTTCGGAGCGTGATTCCAGATCGTTGTCGATATAGGAATCCACCACCGCATTGGCCACGCTGGCGGCCAGTTCCCGGTCCGGCGAATCGAAACTGATTTTAACGACCTGGCTCTTGGGTATAGGTTCGATAGTTAATGAGCCTGCCAATCTCCCTACCAGAGATTCCATCAGCTCTTCCTCGGTCATTTCTTTGATGGCTTTCGGCTCTCCGCCAAACCACCCACTGAAAAAACCAGACCGGGTCTTTTGCTGGCGAGGATCCATGGCAGGATGATCGAACAATTTCAACTTGCGGATCACTCTCTCGGCTACCGGGCGCGAATGAAGTATCTGCACCTGAGAATTGAATTCCTCCATCGAGTCGCGCTGCCCTCCGTACAGATCATTCAGAGTCAGCACCTTGTTCTTTACGTTTTCGATCAATAGTAGCGACGTTGCGCGGTAGATGGGTGTCATCTGAAACACCACCAATGTCGCCAGCAGCGTAACCATCAAGGTCAGCATGAAAATCTGAGTGCGATGCCGCTTGATCAACAACCAGTAATCCAGCAAACCCAATTTAGCGGAGGAAGCATTCGCGGCTACGGCAACAACCGGTTTTTTACTGGTCATCAGAAAAAACTTTCTTCAACGGTAATGGTGTCGCCCGGTGCAATCAACGTGCCAGGCTCGCCCTTGATGGCGGCAGGATTGTTCTGATTTTCATGGACAATGGAGACGTTATCCTTGTTGGCGCGATCTTTGAATCCGCCGGCAATGGACACTGCTTGACGCACCGTCAGGCCGGGCTGGTAGGGATAGTTGCCCGGTTTGTTTACCTGCCCGTTAACGAACACGTCACGATATTGGTCTACCGATACGGTCACTTTCGGATTGATCAGATAGGATCCCTTCAACCCGGCTGTCACCTTCTGCTGCAATTCCGACACCGTCAGGCCCTTTACCTTGATCTCGCCCAACATCGGATAAGAGATAGAACCCGCATCGCTCAATTTAACTTTATCTAGGCTCAATTCTTTTTCATCGTACACGGCGATGCTGATGATATCTCCCGCGCCGAGGCGATAATTGGACATACCATCCTCAGTCGCGAAAGATACTCGGGCTAAAACCAGCAATGCGGTCAAAACAAGCAACCGGATTATCATGCTTTGATGGAAGTTCACTTCTAGTAAAGTACGGAACGAATGCTCACTGCAAATATATTTTGAGTATAGTTCGGGCTCGCCCCTATGTATCCGCCCAACCTCGCGTATCCGCTAGATGTCTTGACATTATTGTCAAACTCCGCCGCTGCCACCAACCATTTTCGCAGCTTGTATTCCGCTTTCAAACCGTAGGTTTGAGTACTATCGTAACGTGGAGTACCGACAAATTCTTCGGTCACTCTAGCCAAATTCAAATGCAAACGGGTGAGCGCGCTCAAGTCGTATCCAAAATCCAGCAAGTTGTTGGTAGTCAAAACAAAGTTACCCACACCGGTCGATTCGTAGGATTGCCTCCCGGCCACCCAATCCACATAGGCAAATTCGCGCGGGTTCCAGCGTATATCACCTTGCCAACTGCTTCCCTTGTAGGTCGAAAGCGAGGATGAGTCAAATTCCTTCCGCAATTCGCCGATCTTGAACTTGCCGGTGGTCTGCGCTGTGGCTTCCCACGTTGCCCCCACTAAGTAGTCCCATTCATTCCCGGTGTACGTCGCTACGTTTTTGTACGCGATACGTGTATCTGATATCTCTACAAAAGTCGACACTTTGGGCGACACGCGATAATAAAAAGTACCGCCCAAATCATTCAGCGTCTTGTCGTAGGCCGTGGTATACAAGCGGTTGTTCTGGTACTGCACATCGCGATAATCCTCGCTTAATTCGATTCTCCCGCGCGAGCCATCAGCCCCGTAAGCGAACAACGCCGCCCCCCCAGTTCTATAATATGTATTAGGATTCGCGGTCAAAAGGCCATTGGACGCAATGCCACCATATGTGCTGCCGCGATCATCGTGACCGGCCTTGAACTCCGGTGAGAGTTGCAGAGACGCGCGCGTCGAAAACGCCAGCTTGGCGACCCCCAACAGGTCTTGATCGACGTAATTATCTGCCGAGCTTTGTGCATAACGACCAACATCAGCGTTATAGTTCAGCGAATAGGCATCCGCCCCCTTATTGGCCTGCAACAAAACAGCAGGGCTTGCCACCGTAAGGGCAGAAGACACCTTGTAGGCATCCGATCTGAATATGCTGCTGTTGTGGCTTTCAGCCACAGCCCCCCCGGGAATGACGGACACACCTCCCCAATGAATCATCGGAGCTGCGGAATCATCCAGATCGTCAGCACAGGCCGCGCCAGCCACAACCAAACACCCGTAAACGCAAATGCACTTTAATAACCGTAATTTTTTTAACTTTGTTAATTCATCACCAAGTGAGTACATATCGCCTTACCTTAATTTTTGACATTTGCCATGTTTAGTAAAAATACTGCTGCGCTGGGCGGAGCCCGAAACTTCAGGACGGGCTTGCTGTGCCTCCACCAATATGCGGGGTCGTATTTACTCCGGGAACATGCGCCGCCGCAGTGACAATCGCTACTGCCTGAAGCGGCGCAGCGTTCACCGCCGCCGTCGTAATTGCCGCAACCGATGCCGGAGCCGCCGCTACCGCCGCATACGTGATCGCCGCAGCCAATGCCGGGGCCGCCGTTACCGCCGCCGTGGTGATCGCCGCAGCCGATGCCGGGGCCACCGTTACCGCCGCCGTGGTGATCGCCGCAGCCGATGATGGGGCCGCCGTTACCGCCGCCGTGGTGATCGCCGCAGCCGATGCCGGGGCCGCCGTTACCGCCGCCGTGGTGATCGCCGCAGCCAAAGACGGGGCCGCCGTTACCGCCGCCGTGGTGATATCCGCAGCTAAAGACGGAACTCCCGTTACTGCCGCAGCTATAATCTTGGCAACCTCATCCGCGTTCTTGGCTTTGGCGATAGCACTACTTACGGCTTTAAGCAAAGCCTTCTTCGCAGCCGCTCTTTCTGAACCAGTCTCGGCATCAACTTTGGCGGCATCACTCCTGATCGTGTTTACCGTCGATTGAATTCCATCTGCAACTTGGGCGACAGCGAAATCCGTTACCAGCAAAAAACCTAACGCCAATAACAGCGCACTAATTTTACCTTTCTTGCTCATTGGACCCCCCTGTGAGTAAATTTTACAGCACGACCAAAACACGATTTTCATTTTAGCATAATGCACTTGGATATAATGCATCAAAAAATCTGATTCCTCAAGAGGCGTTTTTGCTGAGGGTACGATTCAAGACCATACTCACTTCGCATCGCTGCCAACAGCCTTTTCTTCCAGCCAGTCGCTCAATACTTTCCTGTGTAGCGCCAGTTGCCGGATCGACTGATTTCTTCCGGTATGCGCCTTCAGCAACGATGGCAGTTTCCCGGTAAACAAGCGATACCAGCGCCGGGGGTAGTATAAAAATGCCATCGGCGAATCGGCGCTTACCGGAAAATGCCTGGCGATAACCGAACGCGGTGGGAATGCCGCGCCGACCAACTTTGAAAATCTCTCTGAAATTTTTCCGGAATATAAGATTTCCTGCACATCATAGTCCAGCAATTTGTGGTCGGCGGGATCGGAAAACAGCAAATACTCTGCGCTGTCCAACCAGGTCTTCTCCTCTTCTTTATTCCCAAGCTCCCCGACAACATCGTCCGGAATCTTCGCACCGAGATGCCGTTTTGCCAAAACCAGCACGGGAAGCACACAGCGCTGCCAGTTGCCGCCGGACACGATCCCAAGGAAATTCGGCCAATCGATCGGCGTTGTTTCTGCCAGAAAAGCAACATCCGCCAGCGCCAGCGGACCGAGGTCTAGCTGATGATCGAGCGTGGCGTGGATACACAAATGCAGCAACATATCTTCCGCGCAGAGAAACCTGACATTCGTGCCACCGACGGTTTTCGATATGCAGCGAGCCCACA
This sequence comes from uncultured beta proteobacterium, assembly GCA_963714805.1. Taxonomy (GTDB): domain Bacteria; phylum Pseudomonadota; class Gammaproteobacteria; order Burkholderiales; family Gallionellaceae; genus CAIQPV01. The sequence continues at coordinate 461,731 of CAVQPO010000004.1, forward strand.
GTTCATCTTCGAAGTCGGTCGAATGCGCGCGATGCGAATCCGGCGCAGTCAATCGATGATGCAGTTCGACGCTGATCCCGGACGCACCGACCAGTGGCGGAAGATGTATCCTGTCCGCAAAATAAGCTTCAGGCACCCCATCAAACAAGGGCCGGTATCCGTGAGCCTTGAGCAACTCGAAAGCCTTTACTGCCTGCTCCGGCCTCAATAGCAAATCCAGGTCGCGCATCGGCCTCAGCCCCGGAGCCGGGTAAGCGAAGCGGGCGAGAAAAGCACCTTTCAAGGCAATCGATGAAATGTTCCCGGCATCGAGCAACCGCGCCACCGTCACCAGCTCGCGGTAAATTTTCAGGTTACGCAAAGTGTGATTGCGATGCGACGACTGCAGCCGCACCCGCACCGCATCGGGGATGTGTTCGGCGAGATCGCCGCGTCCCAGCCGCTCGCCGAGCATTGGGCCGAGGCGGTGCATCGCGGCCATTAGCAGCAAATATTCCCAATCCTCCGACTGCATTTGTAACGCCGCCGTAGGCTCAGGCAAAGTTTGATCCAGATGCAGCGCATCGAGAATAAATTTTCTTGCATGAGGGTGGGCGACAGGAGTCATCCTAAAAAGCTCGTTTGATGGGGGCGTAGGTGCGAATTCATTCGCACACAACCAGTTAAGCGTGCGAATGAATTCGCACCTACAAATGTTGTGTAACTCGTTGAAATATCATAATACCCTTCGTCGGCAGCGGAACTTAGGAGCATATTTTGCTTTCGACAGCCTGCCACATCCCCACCCTGCCCTCCTCCACCCGCACCAGCCCGTCGACCAGCCCGGCAAGCTCCTCGTGCCGATGAGTAACGACAAGCACGGTCATGCTGCCATGCAGCGCGCGGATCGCATCGAGTACCAGCCGGTGGTTGTCCGCATCCAGCGCGCTGGTGGCTTCGTCCAGAATCAGCAGTTGCGGATGCCTGAGCAGGGCGCGGGCGAGCGCCAGACGCTGCTTCTCGCCGCCGGAAAGTTTGACTCCCCTTTCGCCGACTTCGGTGTCGAGTCCCTTCGGCAAACGCCGCACCAGCTCGCCCAGTGCCGACTTCGACAACGCCGGTTCGATCTGCTCATCGCTAGTCGCGGCATTGCCCCAAAGCAGATTATCGCGAATAGTGCCGTGTTGGATCAAGGTCTCCTGCGGGATATACGCGATGCTTTGCCGCCAGCCGGGCAGTTGCTGCAATGGAACGCCATCGATCAAAATCGCGCCGCTGTCGGGCGAAAGCAAGCCGCTCAACAGATCGAGCAGTGTCGTCTTGCCGGAACCCGAGATCCCGATGATCGCAGTCGTTTGCCTCGCCGGAATAATCAATTGCTCGATGCGCAGCGAGTGATGGGATTGCGGGTGACTGAAACCGACGCGCTCGAACGCGATGCCCCGCAGCAGCGGCACAGAACTGCCAGTCGATTCCAGCGGGTCGCGATGGGCTACACAAGTATCCAGCAGCTTGCGCCAAGCCGCATACGCGGGGAGCATATGCAACAACTGCTGTCTTCCGCTTTGCAATTCGGCGAGCTGCGGCAACATGCGGGCAAAGATAGCGATCATCACCAGCAAGTGTGAGGCAGGCAAGGCAAACCAGACCAGCGCCGCATAGCTGACTATGGATAGTGCTATGGCCCCGCCCACACGGTGTACCGCCTGTACACGGGTATTGACCCGATGAAACTCGATGAAACGATTGCCGACTTGATCGACCTCGCGATTGAAAAGCCCGAGGTTGCCTGCTTCTTCACCATGAATCTTGATGAGTTTCATGGCAGAGAGAAATTCCTGCATCTGGGCAAACAACCTGCGGTTTGCCTCTCCCAACATCATGCCGCTTTGTTTCGCCACTCCGTCCGCACCGCGCAGCAACATCCAGAGTACCAATCCCGTTGCGAGCGCAAGCAGGGTGAGCCACGCCGAAAGTCGCAACGCCACGGCAAGATAAGCGAATGCCAGCACCGATATAGTGAAGAAGCGTATCAAAAAATAAGTCCCCGCCCCGATGCGCTGCACTTCGCCGGTGAGCACGCTCAACAGCTCTCCGCTGTGATGCCCGGTGAGAAAGCTCCAGTTGGAGCGAGCGATTACGGCATAAAGAGTCTTGCGCAAGTGATCGACAAAACGCAACTGCAAGGAATGAGCTACGCGATCCCTGAACAGCACCAGTTGCGATTGCAGGAAAATCAGCGCAACGAAAACGCACAGTGCAATTTCAATATTCCAGCCTATCCCGAACAAGGAAAAAAATTGGCCGAGTTGCGGCATCCAGCCATTTTGTACGCCACTTTGACCAAGCACGCCCGCCAAGGAAAGTAACGGCAGCAACATCAATAGCCCGGCTCCTTCGGTAAGTGCCACGGCGAAATTAAGCAACACCGTGCGCCGGATCGCAGGCGGATCGAAGTGTAGGAAAGAGCGCAAATAGCCTCCCATACCATACTCATCATGGATCGTATTCAACTTGGCATGACCGCGAAACGGCGGGAAGATAAAGACATTTTGGTCATTGAAATATTTGGCAGTAAATTTCAGTCCAACACTATGACAGAACTATAGACAATTCGGCAAGCCGCCATGGGCGTATTGCCATACGCCCCTACGCAAAGGTTATTGCGGTTTTGCGTGACAAATGGAATTACTCATTGTTTAATCTTGCTTAATCTGTGGATAATTGCTTATCTTCAGGATAATGTAGCATTTTTCCGCAAGCAGGAAACCCTACTAAATGTAAATGGACGAAATGATGAGCACCGATCTTGACGAGCTGGAAAAAATTACACGGGAAATTATCAACCCGGAAAAAGAATTGAAAGACCTCATTGGGGCAGCGGAAGCGTTGCGGGATTTATTCGAAAGGTGGACACATTTTCGCATCGATCCAGAGCGCGGCATCGGGACAGGCGCAACCCGTCTGGGCAGCGGCCTTGCCATCTCGCCGACCCTTGCAGCCATGTGCATACGCGAGCTATTCCGCACCCCCGCATTTATCCGTGGCTTGTATGAAGCGGTATGCGATGCAATGCATCCCGGCAAACCGGTTCACGTCCTTTATGCGGGCTGCGGCCCCTATGCCTTGCTGGCCGTTCCGCTGATGACGGTGTTTTCGCCCGAGCAAGTTAAGTTTACCCTGCTGGATATACATCAGGAGTGCCTCGACCAAGCTCTGGCGCTGATTGAGTCATTAGGCCTAAGCCATCACATTAACGACAGCCTGTGCGTGGATGCAACTCTCTACGTCATACCGGAGGACAAAAAACCTGATGTCATCGTCAGCGAAACCATGTCCGTTTGCCTGCACAACGAACCGCAAGTCAGCATCGCCCGACATCTGTTGGCACAAGCACCCGATGCGCGGATGGTACCCCAGTCAATCAGCGTGGAAGTATGTGCATTGAACTGGTCCAAAGAACATGTCTTCATGCCTTCCGATCACGTCGGTGAAATTACGGCACCCGAAAGGGACAGAATTTATCTGGGTAAAATATTCGAGCTGGACGCTGCCAACATACGCAATTGGCACGGGATAGCGGATGATCGACTTCCCGCAGGCAGCGTGAAAATTCCAGCCATGCTGGAACCACGCTACCGCCCCCATCTCCTGACCAAGATCGTCGTTTATGGAAAAAACCGTTTGCAGGATTACGATTGCAGCTTGACTCTTCCCAAACCGCTATGCGGGAAACCGGTATTTGCAGGCGGCGAAACTTTGCAATTTCATTATCAGCTTGGGGCGCATCCAAAATTGGAGTATGAAGTGACAGGTTGACGCAAGCTCCCATTAATCCCAGATAATCCATTAAGCCGTTCGTGGTGCCCCTTCGACTATGCTCAGGACTAAAGGCCTTGTCGAACCACATGTATTGTGGAATCAATACTCTTCGACAAGCTCAGGGCGAACGGAGGTGGGGAAATCATATCGCTTCGCGCCTAATGGATTATCTGGGTTGAAATTACAGTGTCTGATATAGAGGCAGGAAGCCCACCGCGCAAGGCAGGGGCGCATCAAAATGAGCGCGGACTTCAATACACCACTAACTGATTTCACCGAGTATCGACCGTGAAATTGCTGCTGGATACGCACATCCTGATCTGATATGACGCTGGTTTCAGATGATGATTTTTTCCTTTATATCCCGTTACTCTTGCGTAATAGTCAGATACTAGGCGCATCCCTTGGCTGCACTGAAAAATAAAGTTCGCCATTAGCGAACAACCATGTTTCAAGCTTCCCCTAACAGTATTGTCCAGAGCATGAATAAGCCATCCCATTCCAAAACCGTACGCTGGAAATCAAAACTGAAAAAAGTACCCGGCTTGATACCGCTGGTACGCCTGTGCAGAATCCTTGTCAGTCCAAGCTATCGCAGCGAGTGGCTGCTGAAGCGCTCAAGACCCAATAACCTGTTTCAGCCCTACCGCCAAACCAAACCTGATCGCCATCCCGCTATTTTCGCCTTTGTGCGCGAGCGGCTTTCGACGAATGCAATTCCCCGCCTGATGTCTTTTGGCTGCTCGACCGGCGAGGAAGCCTTCACCTTGAGGCGCTATTTTCCGCAGGCCGAAATCGTCGGTGTCGACATCAACCCCCCGCAGCATCGCCATTTGCCGCAAGAAGCAGGATCAAAGCGGTGAAACTCGCATGCGTTTTGAACTGGCGGGAACACCCGAATAAGCCTCAATGCACGGGTGGTTCGAAAATCTCATCAAGTTGTGTTGCGTCAATAGCCTTGTCAAACCATGCCTCAATTTCTTCTACCGATGCCGCCGCAATCCTGGCAGTTATATCTGACGTGATGGCACCAAATCGCTGGTATAACAGGCGCTGAAGCGCAAGAGCTTCCCCTTTTTGCACGCCCTGTTGCATCCCCTGCTGCACGCCCTGTTGCATCCCCTGTTGCACGCCCTCGGCCTTATAACCGCGCGCCCATTCTTCCAGTCGATCAGCCAACATAACTTTCACCTCCTGTAAATCATCTATCTCGGGCAACACAATACGATATTCCGGCTTCCGCATCAAGGTCGCGCGTATCCAAATCGCAAACATTCGTCGCAGGTCGGGACGGTCGCCCAACCACTCGCCCAATCGGGCAATCAATTCGCCAATTTGTTGCGGATTGGCGGGATGCTCTATCTGGAACACGGCGGCCACCAGATTCTTGACCGACGACAACTCGCTGTCAGTATAACTGCTCTCGTCGATCATCAGGTATTTAAGCCGGGGCTTGAATTGTTCTACCAAACCCGGTACCGGCGGGATCAATTCAAAAATGTCGGTTACCGACGACCAGCGCGAACTGCCGTTGTACAGCACGATGGGCAATATCGGCGGCAGGCGGCCATCATCCAACACCTCGCCCCGTTTGATCAAGTTCCTGATAAAGCAAGCCCACATAAACCATCATGCGCAGCGCCATGTATTTGTCCACGCTGCTCTGAAACTCGATCAGCAAATAAAGATAAACCCATTCGCCCCCAACCTTCACGCGCCAGACCACATCGTCGGCCCGGCTGCTCAGGTCTTCGGTGATATAGCTGCCGGGAATCTTTTCTAACGTCGCGTAGTCCAGCCCGTGCAGCCATTCATCCGGCACAAATCCGATAATCAAATCGCGCACCAGTTCCGGCGTAGAAAAGAGGAACTTGTAACTGCTGTCGTGGACGTTTATCATCAGCGCATATTACTCGCTTATAGCCGGATCGGATGCTTGAATCGCAATATCAAATTGAATTGCACCCGAATACTCTCCCTGCACAATGCTGATACCGGCACCAATTCTACTTGCCGCATCGCAAAGTAAGTAGGTTTTGCTCCGTTGAATACCACGCGCAACTATGCGATAGTTCGCGCTGCTTTCATAAACCCAGATAATCCATTAGGCGCGAAGCGATATGAATTCCCCACCTCCGTTCGCCCTGAGCTTGTCGAAGGGTATTGATTCCACAATACATGTGGTTCGACAAGGCCTTTAGTCCTGAGCGTAGTCGAAGGGGTACCACGAACGGCCTAATGGATTATCTGGGATAAACTCTCCAGATCATGAACAAGTTACCCCGTCCACATACGCGCTGGAAATCAAAACTGAAAAAAGTACCCGGCTTGGTACCGCTGGTGCGCCTGTGCAGAATCCTTGTCAGCCCAGGCTATCGCAGCGAACGGAAATCGAACAGGCATTGATTGAGCAGAGATGACTAATCATGCTCAATTGCATGTCGAATAGCCTTATGGCGAGTTGGGAGTAGCCACTTCCCATGCGGCTCGAACACGTTGAATCAGACTTGGATGAAGCACGCCCAGTTTTGGTGTTTGCCCATTTGGCGCACCGGGAGGAACCTTGAACCATTCGCTGTTGTATGGCAATTCCACTGTGCTTTGAAAACTGAATTTTGTTGAGTAGCTCAAACCCGCAAGTTGGTAGGCCGCAGTTTCGCTATTGGCAATAAGGAACTCTCCGGAATGGAGTTGATCAGTCTTTTGACTTGTGCCATAGGCTGCCAACACAATGAAGTGGGGTGCTTGGTCGTCAAAAACTTTGACTATTAAAGCGGGGCGCGGTTTGGGACTTGGTTTGATGCCCTTGTTCTCAGGAAAGTGACACCATACGATTTCGCCAGCTACAGGAGTTGCCCACCAATGCACCGCCATGCCTAGAACAAGCTTGATTTGACAGATGTTGCGCGGCCTTGGGGGTTGGCTTTACGAATTGCAGCTAACTGTGCTGCTGTCAGTTCGCCATCGTCAGCTTCATATGCAGGCAGCACCTCTTTCGCGAGCTTGCATAGCGCATAGTGAATCACTTGCGTTTCTCCGGTAAAACCGAGAAGTTCGGCCAGTTTTTCCACTGTTGATCGACTGATACCGTTTTGCGTGTCGGTTTGCCGAAAGCGTAATAACAGTTGATCTGGTTTGATTGCAGTTGTCATGATATTGCCAGCGGGAAAAGATATATTAAGTATATCTCACTTACTTTAGTTGTCAATAGAAAACGACATAGAAAACGAGCATATAAAGCTTTCACTCCCATTGAACACCACCCGCAACCATCGGAAAATTGAAATGCCGATTGTATCTCGTATGCCGACTTTACCCATAAAACCGCATTTCATACTCATGCTGCTCATGCTAAGTAGTCGATAAATCTGATAGGATGTATATCGGACACATAGCGTCATTCGCTAGTATCGTTTTTTTCAAGTCCGCTGATGAATATTCGAAAAAGGAGCAATCATGGGACTGCCGCAACAACAGCTTACCTTGCAGGCATATCTGGATTGGGAAAATATCCAGCCGGAACGGCATGAGTTCCACCGGGGCGAAGTATTTGCCATGACCGGGGGCAGAAGGTCGCACGGGTGCGTGACAGCAAATCTGGTTATGGAACTGGGTGTGCAGCTAAAGGGAACGCCTTGCCGTGTTTTCAGTGAATCCATGAAAATCCAGATCGCCGACGATACCATTCTTTACCCCGATGTTTTTATCACCTGCGACCAGCAGGATTTGCAGACGGACATGATATTTCGTGCGCCGACGCTGATTATCGAAGTGCTGTCCCCCTCCACGCAAGCCTATGACCGCAGCCAGAAATTCGCGCTCTACCGACGCTTGCCCAGCCTCAAAGAATACGTGCTCATCGACCCGGATACCCGCCGTGCCGAAGCTTTTCGCATCAATGCCGATGGCTTATTCGTGCTGTTTGACATGAGCGAATCCGAAATACTGGAACTGCCCAGCATAGATTGCCGAGTGGCGATAGCCGAGGTGTTTGCGGGAATTGATATCAGCGGATAAAGCGCCATTATTTGAAAGACAATGATGTCACCATTCATTCCAAATTGCGATAAGTTGGGGCATACATAACTCCACCTATTTGCAGGCGGAAGGTAAGCTTGCGACCCCAGCATTTTGTTTAAAATGTGATAGCGAAAGACCTGCCCCGTTATGCGTGCAGTTATCCTCACTCAGTTATTTACTGCCCCCCAGTTATTTATAATTATGAGGGGCAAAAGCTCGTCAATCCCGAGCAGGTGGAAATAACGGAACTAATGGATTCTTCGAGCTCATCGCCATGGACGCGCATCGGCTATTCCCGGCGGGTACATGGAAATATATTGAACGATTCTCGGCCTCGTGCCGCGATTGGGGCTGGCTCCATGCGGCAGCGCCGCGTGCCACAGCACGAAATCTCCGGCTTTACCCGCTATGGGAACCGCTTCGTCCGAGAGATCCTGCCTCCTGGGATCGGCACCGGGCGGCAGGCTCGCCAACCAGGATTCGAAACGAAGGTGGAACCCCGGAATGCAGCAAAATGCGCCCTGCTCGGCTGGTGTATCGGTTAGATAAAGTATCCCTTGAATATTCAGAGGCATGGGCAAAGCGATGCTGGTATCCCAATGCAGGTGCGGCCCCGGAAATCGCCAGTTGGGTCGCTCGGGCGGGTTGAATCCGCCCCGGTCTACCGTCACTTGCAAATCGTCGGTTCCCCAAAGCTGCGCGAACGCCGCACGGATACGTCGCGAACCCCTGTTCTTGTCGAAGGCCGGATGATGAACCAGTTGCACCATGATGTTGTGCCCCTGAGGGCCTTCGTACCAGCTTTCGGAATTCTCGGAATCCATCTTCGTAAAATCCCAGATTGCGCGCTCTGCAGCGCGGCAATCATCCGGAGATACCGCGTCATGGAGAACGACATAACCGTTTTTATCCCAGAACGCGAGATCGGCATCACTCAAAACCGGAGCAAAATCGTCGGGCAAGCTATCCCATGAAAACGCATCCTTCCCCAATGCTCGCGCTACTTTGGCATTGACTGCGGATATCCGCAGCGGATCGATCGCCCCACCATTCTGCGCCAATATCCAGGATTCGAACTCATCGAAGGTTGAAGTTCGCGAAAACAGAAAAACATAGGTCTCATGAAGACCGAGTCCCAAGCCATGGATCACCAGTTTGTCGGCAGCCGCTTCGTACGCGTCTTGCGGTTGCGAATTCGCCATTCTGGTTCGCAGCCACAAACGTCGCAGATGCGGCACTCCCAATAAACTTGATGCAGCTTCAATCATTTCTTATATGCCTCGGAACTATTTTCAGGATGCTATTTCCCCACTTTGACAAAGGGGAAGCAGTTCGATCGCGCTCACCCTGCGAATTGCTCATAGGCATATTTCTTTATGCCGCTCCCGACAATTTCAAAACATGCAAGCTCGAAAACCGAGCATTGCATATTGTACAGATTCGGACGGTTGCGAGGAAAGTTGGCGTTAAGCCAACAAAATGATCGTGCTCCATCCGAGACGGTATTTGTTTCGCCGATTTCGAGAGGATGCTATCCCCTTAAAGAATTGCGCCCGTTTATACGAATTCGAGTCTTCAAATAGCCGCGCTTGAAATGCATATCATATCGTGATAACCTTCACCATGAATTCACAAGAATTAAACCCAGATAATCCATTAGGCGCGAAGCGATATGAATTCCCCACCTCCGTTCGCCCTGAGCCAAGTAAGCCCCGCGTCCGCGAGGCAAGGCGTGAGCAGGAAACAGTATGCGGCGCGAATTTTTCGCTTGATTGTCTATCATAGTCGGAATGCCAAGCCAGCAAAGACCGAGACAGCACTGGTGCTAAGTGCCCGACCTCTGAGCATGGTTCTGGATAACGTCGGCGACATTGGTGAGCCGTGCAAGGCATCCCGCTTGAGAGAATGAGTACAACGACGTATCCGCACTGACTTGGCATTCCTTAACGAAATGATGGAGGAAATCATGGCAATGCGCAAGCGGGAATTGACGGTGATGTACCCCAATGCGGCGGGGATCGATATTGGTTCAGCGAATCATTACGCGGCGGTTTCGCCCGATCAAAGCGGTGAGCCAGTAAAAGAGTTTGGCTGTTTTACCGAAGATATTGAGGCGATGGCCGACTGGTTGGTTGAGTGTGGGGTGGATGTAGTGGCGATGGAATCGACGGGTGTGTACTGGATTGCGCCCTATGAGATTCTCGAATCGCGCGGCCTCAAGGTCTATCTGGTCAACGCCCGCCACGTCAGGCATGTGTCGGGCAGGAAGTCGGATGTATTGGATTGCCAATGGCTCCAGCAATTGATGAGCTTTGGTTTGCTGTCTGGCGCGTTCCGGCCCGCTGGTAACATATGTGCGCTACGGGCTTTATCGCGTCAGCGCGATACCTTGCTTCGCGAGCAAGCCAGACAGGTACAGCGCATGCAAAAGGCACTCACCCAGATGAATGTGCAACTGACCAACGTGATTACAGACATTGTCGGTAAAACGGGACAGGAACATCATTCGTGCTATCGTTGCGGGGGAGCGAGACCCGCACAAGTTGGCGAAGCTGCGCAACTACCGGATTCGCGCGAGCGAAGAGACGATTGCGAAGAGCCTCGAAGGCAACTGGCGGGAAGAGCATGTGTTTTGCTTGTCACAGGCGCTATCGTTGTTCGACACCTACCAAGCACTGATTGCTGCGGCGGATGCCAAACTGGAGGAAATGATCAAGCCGATGCGCCACCATCAGGAAATAGTGGCCGTGAACAAAAACAAGGGTAGAGCCAAGAATGCGCCCGCCTTTGATGTGCGCAATGCGCTGTACCAGTGGGCGGGCGTGGACTTGACGCGCATAGGTGGGATTGACGTGAATACTGCGCTCAAGGTGTTGGTCGAGGTCGGCCCGGACTTGTCTAAATTCGAAAATGCAAAGCGTTTTGCCTCCTGGCTGGGCTTGTGCCCCGGCACAAAGATATCGGGTGGGAAGAAGTTATCGGGCGCGTCGAAACGTATTCCTAACCGCGTCGCGCAAGCGCTCAAATTGGCCGCGCAAGGTTTGCATCGCAGCCAATGCGCTCTCGGGGCATATTATCGGCGGTTGGCTGCACGCATGGGCGTAGGTAAAGCAATCACTGCCACGGCACATAAATTGGCGCGACTGATCTTTGCCATGCTGACGAAAGGCGGGCAATATGTCGAGCGCTCACAGGAGCAATACGAGGATCAAATGCGCAAAAGAACGGTGGCTTATTTGAAGCGCAAAGCAGCTGCTTTTGGCTTCAGCATGCAGCCAATCGAAGCTGTTTGATGAACCTTATGACATTGCCGTGATTGAAATAACCACATGAATTTATTAAGATAAAAAAGCTGTTTCTTGAGAGCTTGTCGAAGGGTATTGATTCCACAATACATGTGGTTCGACAAGCTCACCACGAACGGACTAATGGATTATCTGGGTTAAAAGAAACAGGTTTGGCCTACCTGCTGGGCCTAGATGGCAACATCGAGTTTCAAAACGACGATGATTACTGGGTCAAGATGGAAGTCTCGCGTGTAGCAATCACGGCGGAAAGGCCGCAGGCATTAGATACAGCTTAACGTTGCATGCGCCGGACAGCACGCGTTTGATTGGGTTTGACAATGCTCATGGAGGCATCAAGCCTGAAGGGTCGCACTTCTTACATGCAGGCAAGAAGTACCCCTACGATCATAAGCATCGTAACGCCACAGATGCCGGGGTACTTTATGAGTTCGATACGTCCTACCAGTTTTTTATGCCGAGGTTGATCGCATTTTGAAAGAGGTATCACAATGAATAAAAAGAATAAAATATTGAAAGTTGGTATTGCTACAGTGCAAGAGCAACGGGCACGGTCATTAGCTATTGCCGCCGGTACGCGCAAGCGTAGCGACGACGAACCCAATGTGTGGTTTCCATCGGTCACAGCAATGGCGAGGGTTTTGTCAGATGAAAATATGGCGTTGCTCAAGGCTGTTCGTGAGCAACAACCTGGCTCCATGGATACCTTAGCCAAGGTGGTCGGCAAACAGGCCCCCAATGTGTCACGTTCATTGCACACTATGGCCGAGTACGGTCTGGTTAAATTCATCAAGAATGGCCGTACCGTCACACCCCAGGCGACGTTCGAACATTTGTCTGTGGAATTTTGCTGACCCTTAACAAGGGTTGCCTCAAAAACAATTGTCTGAATCAATGGATCGGAAGATCTGCTGTTGAAATAATTGAGCCTAGCCTCTTATTATCTTCACGTGTGGCGCATCAATCGAGTCTGCCCCCATTGATCTTCGTTCTAGCTATGTAGCACTATTCGTTAGCGGTGTATACTTACCGAATAAAGACCATCCACCTTGATGTTTGTGTTCTTTGCCGCCCGTTACCATGAGCATCGAAACCGTGATGACTGAAGAGCAACTAATCCGTCAAGCCACCGATGCCTTGATAGAAAATCTGGGCATAATGGAGGCCACCCGCTTTCTCACTATCAAGCGCCAAGGCCACTTAGACTCAGTGGAAAGGCACAGATTGTGGCAAAGCAGACTGGAAAAGAGGAATTTTTTGACGGGGTTTTTACCCGGCTCAAGGCAGGTTCTTAGACCGCTCTCATGACCGGCGACCAGGGCCGGTTGATATTCCTGATAACGCTGGAGCAAGTCATCAACCAGTTCAACTGGACATGCTATGCATGGTGCCTGATGGACAACCACTACCATCTGCTGATCCAAACACCCGACGGCAATTGATCCAAAGGGATGCGCCAGCTCAACGGCGTATACACCCAACCCAGCAATCGGCGGCACCAGCGCGTCGGGCATTTGTTCCAAGGGCGTTTAAAGCCACCTTGGTGGACAGAGACGCCAACCTGCCGGAGTTGGCGCGCTATATTGTGCTCAACCCGGTTCGCGCAGGTATGGTGAACAAACCGAACGACTGGGCATGGAGCAGCTATCGGGCCAGCATGGGCTTGGAGCCTGCCCCCCTTGGTTAGCGGAATATGGATTGCTGGCGATGTTCGCCAAGCGGCGCAGCATGGCACAACAACGTTATGAGCAATTCGTGTCGGAAGGTATCAAGGTGGATTCACCTTGGGCCAATCTCAAAGGGCAGGTATTCTTGGGCGATGAACAGTTTGTAACTCGAATGCAAGCGCATATCCAGACAGGCAAGGATGATGTGCAAATTCCCCTCGCCCAGCGCCACCCAAGCCGCCGCCACTGGCAGAAATTGCGAAACATGCGCCAGACAGAAATGCCGCCATTGTTGCGGCACACGCGACAGGAGGATATTCTTACCAGCAAATCGCAGACTACTTCGGCGTGCATTTCACGACTGCGGGAAGAATTGTTCGGGGAGGCGGCTGATGAGTGCGGAAGAAAAATGCGACATAGATAGACCTGACCCCGTGGTGGTTGCCCCCATCGATTTGACCCCATCGATTCGCGCTTGCTATATTTGCAGCAATGGTGTAAATATGAACCGTAATCGCACCACATAATTATGAGGACATAGCAATGACCAGACAGAGTATTTCTTTTTCTACACCAAATGATAATTGGTTAAACTCGTTAATTGAAAACGAGGAGTACGGCAGTAAAAGTGAAATTGTAAATGACCTAATACGCAAGGCGCGAGCGCATCAAAATGAAATCGAACTAATCCGAGCCAGATTAATTAAGTCAGAAAACAGTGGATTTATAGCACAGACTGCCGAGGAGATTAAAGCGGAATTTAAGGAAGAATTAAGGCTTGATGGGGAATTATAAATTAACGGAAGATGCCAAAGAAGACTTGCGGCGCATATACCGGTATGGCAACAAAGAATTTGGGGAAGCCCAAGCGGATTTATATTACGATGAACTGTTTAGACAGTTTGAGCGAATAGCAGAACATCCGTATATATTTCAAGCTGTAGATCATATCCGAAAAGGCTATAGGCGTAGCGTCTGCGGAGTAGATAGCATATTTTACCGTGTGGTAGACGATGCGGTAGAAATAATCAGTATATTAAGTCGTCAGGATTTTGATAATTTCCTGTAGGTTTGGGTTATAAGCCAAAACCCCAGAAAATTTCGCCCCCCTTACGCGGCTTTGTCAGACATGCATTGACCGCTACACGCAATCTATTTGAGCCTGCCCCCTTTGTTCTTCGCTGCCCCCAGTTATCCCCGCATGGCGACGCAAATTGGATTTCCCTTTAATCTACGCCACTATCAAGCGCAGATTGATATAATATGCCATGTGTATATCACTCTGGAGGCGACAATGAAAACAGCGCGATTATTTCAGAATGGAAAAAGCCAAGCAGTCAGGATACCCAGCGAATTCAAGTTTGAAGGCGAGGAAGTCATCATCAAGCGTGCCCGGCATGGAGGTTTGTTATTGCTGCCGAAAGCAATAACCTACGAACATGTGAAAGCAGTATGCGAAATGCAGTCGGATACTTTTGAACGCGATCAACCCGCCGCACAGGACAGGGGTTAAACTTGATCTTGATGTTTGATACCAATATCTGCATCTACGCCATGAACCAAAGCGAGGGGGCAGACCGTATCTGGCGTCGCATCTCCGGCAGATCGTATGGCGAGATCAGAATATCCGCGATCAGCGCTGCGGAATTACGTTATGGCGCTGAAAACAGCGCGGCGAAACATCAAGCGGCAAACATCGAGAAACTGGAAAGTTTTATGGAAATGTTTTCTGTGGAAGACTTTCCGGCTGGCGCGATGAGTAATTTTGCGAGAATCCGGCTCTCCGCCAAGTCTATTGGCATACATCCGGGGGCTTATGATCTGCTTATCGCTGCACATGCCAGTTACCTTGGCGCAACGCTCATTACCAACGACAGCAGTGATTTTGAGGGCCTTGAAGGTTTAAGGGTCGAAAACTGGTTGAATAATTGAGCCTGCATTGTGGATTATGGTGTCAGGCTCACATCACTCTATAAAGGGTAGCGTCCCCTTTATACTTAAAATTTGAGCTTGGCCCCTTTGTTCCAGAATCGCAATTTGTTTTATGCCTCTGAACTATTTTCAGAATGCTGTTTCCCCCCTTTGAAAAAGGGGGGTAGGGGGGATTTGAGACATGCAAAATCCTCCTCAATCCCCATTTTTCAAAGGGGGAAGCAGTTCGGTGGCGCTCATCCTGTGAATTGTTCATAGCCATAATTTGTTTTGTTCTTGCTCTTTAAACTCGATACAAACTATACTACATTTGTGGCAACTTGCGACAGGGGAGCAAAATGAGTATTTCCATCCGCATCGACGATGCGCTTTATGAAACAGCCAAGGTGCGCGCAAAAGCCGAAATGCGCTCGATTCCGCAACAAGTCAGTTACTGGGCAAAAATTGGGCGCGCCGCGTTGGACAACCCGGATCTGCCTATTGATTTCATACGCGATACGCTAATAGCAATGGAAGAAGATTCCGAGCCTTTCGAGTTGCCCGACCAATGAGTGTGCAGCTTGAACAAAAGCCTACCTTCAAACAAGTCTACAAGAAACTTCATAACAATCAGCGCGAAGCGGTACACACGGCAATCCGTGCTGTGGTTCCCGATCCAAAACTTGGAGAAGAGAAAAAAGGTGATCTCATCGGCATCTTTGTATATAAGTTCGACTGCGTCAATCAACTGTACCTGCTGGCCTATCGGTGGGATGAGACCAAGCGCGTATTGCTGGCACTCGGCCCACACGAAAATTTCTACCGTGACCTGAAGCATTGAAACGGATAATGCGACAATTCTCCAGAGCATGAACAAGTCACCCCGCCCACATACGCGCTGGAAATCAAAGCTGAAGAAACTACCCGGCTGGGTACCAGCGGCTGAAGCGTGCAAAACCAAACAACCTGTTTCAGCCCTACGGTAATACCAAGCCTGATCGCCATCCCGATATTTTCTTCTTTGTGCGCGAGCGGCTTTAGACGAATGCAATCCCTCGCCTGATGTCTTATGGATGTTCGACCGGGGAAGAAGTATTTACCTTGAGGCGCCATTTCCCGCAGGCCGAAATCGTCGGTATCGTCATCACCCCGCGCAGCATCGCTCGATAGTATTGAATGCACTACGGGGGAACGACGCGAGCCTAAACCGCGTGTTCGTCCCCGAAAACAGTTGGATGAATCGAATGAGGTGGAAGATCAGTTGGCGGTGATAATTTGAGTCTGGCTCCTTTGTTCGTTTAAGGGTGAACGGAAGCTAGAAAATCATAGCGCAGAATTTGTGATTATTGAACTTTCTCTCTATGTCGCTTATAGTGCGTTCAACAACTCAACTTGCAAGATGGTGAAACATGGCTAACTCACGTATCACACTTGACCCCACTAAGCGCGGGGGGCGACCGTGCATCCGCAATCTGCGTATCAGCGTTTATGACGTGTTGGACATGCTGGCCGAAGGGCTGAGCGAGGCGGACATCATCGAAGACTTTCCTGAACTCGAAACTGCTGACATCCGCGCCAGCCTCGCTTTCGCTGCAGACCGCGAGCACAACCTTTACACCGTGGCGGTGTAATGAAGTTGCTGCTCGACGAAAATTTGTCGAGACGCATCGTCCCCTTCCTGCAAACCACTTTTTCAGGCTCTTCACAAGTTGCCTTGTTGGGATTGGAAAGCGCGAGCGATTCAGAAATTTGGCAATAAGCAAAAGATAACGGTTTCGTGATCGTCAGCCGTGATTCAGATTTTCAGGAACGCTCACTCATCGTAGGCCACCCGCCGCAGGTGATCTGGCTCAAAATCCCGAACCGTTCCAAAACGTTTGTGCTCAATATTCTGCTCAAACACCACACGGAAATCGAACAGGCATTGATTGAGCAGAATCGCGCTTGCGTCGAAATCAGTACCAAGTACCGCTAAAGAGATTTAACCACCTCTGGTTCAATCGTGAATTATTACTGTCACCCCATAATGTTTATCTCAACCTTGGGCAAAGTGAGGTTGAACGAATGGGGGCACATCGAGCTTTGTTTCATGCCGAATCGAATGAAGCGGCGACGAAAGATCAGTGGTAATAATTTGAGCTTGGCTCCTTTGTTCCTTTGCAAAAAAGATGGGGCGGCCAGTTGGCTGGCGAAAGAAGCAGGTAAATGATTTAAGCTTACTCTGACCTCAGTTTTCCTCACTCAGTTATTTACTGCCCCCCAGTTATTTATAATTATGAGGGGCAAAAGCTCGCCAATCCCGCGCAGGTGGGAATAACGGAACTAATGGATTCTTCGAGCTCATAGCCATGGACGCGCATCGGCTATTCCCGGCGGGTACATGGAAATATATTGAACGATTCTCGGCCTCGTGCCGCGATTGGGGCTGGCTCCATGCGGCAGCGCCGCGTGCCACAGCACGAAATCTCCGGCTTTACCCGCTATGGGAACCGCTTCGTCCGAGAGATCCTGCCTCCTGGGATCGGCACCGGGCGGCAGGCTTGCCAGCCATGATTCGAAACGAAGATGAAACCCCGGTACGCAGCAAAAGGCTCCCTGATCGGCAGGAGTGTCGGTAAGGTAAAGTATCCCTTGAACATTCAGCGGCATGGGCAAAGCGATGCTGGTATCCCAATGCAGGTGCGGCCCCGGAAAACGCCAGTTTGCTTGCTCGGGTGGATTGAAGCCCCCCCGGTCTACCGTCACTTGCAAATCGTCGGTTCCCCACAACTGTGCGAACGCTGCGCGAATGCGTCGAGAGCTTCTGTTCTTGTCGAAGGCCGGATGATGAACCAGTTGCACCATGATGTTGTGCCCCTGAGGGCCTTCGTACCAGCTTTCGGAATTCTCGGAATCCATCTTCGTAAAATCCCAGATTGCGCGCTCTGCAGCGCGGCAATCATCCGGAGATACCGCATCATGGAGAACGACATAACCGTTTTTATCCCAGAACGCGAGATCGGCATCACTCAAAACCGGAGCAAAATCGTCGGGCAAACTATCCCATGAGAACGTATCCTTCCCCAACGCTCGCGCTACGTTGGCATTGACTGAGGATAACCGCAGCGGATCGATCATCCCGCCATTCTGCGCCAACATCCAGGATTCGAACTCATCGAAAGTAGAAGGTCGCGAAAACAGAAAAACATAGGTCTCATGAAGTCCGACCCCTAACCCATGGATCACCAGCTTGTCGGCAGCCGCTTCGTACGCATCTTGCGGTTGCGAATTCGCCATTCTGGTTCGCAGCCACAAACGTCGCAGATGCGGCACTCCCAATAAACTCGATGCAGCTTCAATCATTTCTTTATGCCGCTCGAACGCATCGGCTCCTTCATTCATGGCTAAGTGCCATTGCTCGGGTCAGGATCGTAGACAACGGATTTCGGGTACAGCCTCTTTCCGCCGGTAAAGTCGAGATAGGTATCGTCGCCGATCCGGTAGGAGGTCTGAATCCATAAGTTAAATGTAGAAAGATTCTTTTGCATTTCATCGCCACTTATTTTTTGAGTGCTTTTAAAACGGCTATCGAGATATTTTTCGAGTTCGGGAAGTTCTGGCCTGAATTCGTATTTATCCGAAGGGCCGCATTTGATTTCGAAATGAGTACAACCCCTTTTGATGCAAACGGGAATTTCCGAACCGAGCTTGGGGTCATTGTTCACCGCCTCGCGCACGATTTTGTAAATTTTCCTTGCCCGATCAAGCCCGATGCAATAGAAAAAGCAGGAATAAAAATTCTGTGTCATGGGGCGATCAACTTCAACTCCGCTTTTCGAGCGGCATTCCACCTTTTCCTGAATCGACTTCAAGGCCATCAACTGCCTCAATGTCTTGGGGATAACGCGTACTTTGTAACATTCCTTGCAACCGAAGGGAACGCAGGATTCTGCATAGGCAACCTTGAACAGAAAAGCATTTAGAAAGAGGCAGCCCAAATAAGGCCCCTTATGAACACTAATCGAAGGAGAAATCGCAGCATCGGATAGTGGAATAGAAAAAGTTCCGTCCTCGTTTTGCAGCAAAGTGCCTGAATCGACTGCGTCTTGCAAGTTTTCTGCCACAGTGCGCCCGCCTATGTTCAAGGCCAGCAGTTCATTCATGCTCACCTCTGGCTAATGAGCGTTTGTTGTGGCGTGTAGCGATATGCCTAGAGCACGCATAACTTTCAGCAACGTGTCATAGCGAGGCTTCGCGCCAGGGGCAAGCGCTTTATATAAACTCTCACGCCCAAGCCCGGTATCTTTAGCAAGTTGAGTCATGCCACGAGCGCGGGCGATCGTTTTTAATGCGCAAAGAAATGCATCAGGATCATCCTCTTCCAGCGTAGCGTTAAGGTACGCGGCAATTGTTTCGTCGTCGTCAAGGTAATCGGCGGCATCGAATGGGGTAAATTTATGCATGGTCATTCCTTAGGTTAGAGTGCGCGCCATTTCCTTGGCACGCTTAACATCACGCTTCTGAGTCGATTTATCGCCGCCCAGCAACAGAAAATAGACTACATCACTGCGCTGGGTAAAATAGGCTCGGTAGCCGGGGCCATAATGAATCCGCATCTCGGAAACGCCTTCACCTACCGGTTCACAATCGCCAAAATTTCCAGCTTCGGCTCGCTCTATACGCCGAGCGATGATGGCCTTTCCAGTTTTATCCTTGAACTCAGCCAGCCAGTTACTGAATTCTTCAGATTTAAGAAACGTGTTCATGCCGACATGGTATCTTTTTGGATACTAATGTCAATTCTTTTATCGTCAAACGCTCGGGTTAAAGCCAACCCCGCTTCACCGGGTTTTGATGGATATATTTCAGCTTCTGCCGCATCACCTCGTTCCCGCGCGCCGCGTCACTGCCATTAAGTTAAGGGATACATTAAAATTTTGTTCAAAGAATTCAGTTCGGCACTGGATACCAGATCATCCGCGCCACTGTCGGCTCATTCTGTTCGACCCGGAAGCCTAGCCCCAGATAAAAGCGTTTGGCGTTGAGGTTGGACTGATATACCGATAGCGATAGCGATAGCGGCGCTTTGACCTGTGCAGCGGCATATTGCAAAGCTTTGATGACATTGCCGCCGTAGCCCTTGCCACGCGCCTCAGGGATAAAGGCGATGTCGATGAGGTGAACT
Source organism: uncultured beta proteobacterium (assembly GCA_963714805.1). Lineage (GTDB taxonomy): Bacteria > Pseudomonadota > Gammaproteobacteria > Burkholderiales > Gallionellaceae > CAIQPV01. The sequence continues at coordinate 481,599 of CAVQPO010000004.1, forward strand.
TCGTTGTGGCCGAAATCGACCGCAATTCGACCGATACGATCTCCCAGTTTTTCCACGACGAAATAGAAGGCATTATCGAAAAAAATTATTTTCTTCACACACAGCGCAACTGCAAAGCGCACCATTCGGCATAACAAAAAAATCCATCTGCTTATCACTCCCGTCCTAAACAGATCATGACGTTGGATCATCCGAAGGTGTAAGGTATAGGTGAATCGCCAAACCCACCTACCCCTGACCGAAGGAGACCCAACGTGAGCGCATCATGCAGCATGTTTAGCCAAATACTCAAGCTTATTCCTCGCACCGACTTTGCACGCCTCGTCAAAGAAACGAAGGCGGAACACCGCAGCAAGGGCGTATCGAGTTGGAGCCAGTTTGTTGCCATGCTGTTCTGCCAGCTCGGGAGAGCCCACTCATTGAGGGAAATCGAGGGTGGACTGAAGAGTTGCGAAGGCAAGTTGGCGCATCTGGGTATCGAAGCACCTGCGCGCTCGTCCTTGTCCTATGCCAACAGCCACCGCCCTGCTGAGCTGTTCGAGAAGGTTTTCTACACCCTGTTCGATACCGTCTCCAGTAAAGCGGTTGGCAAGAAAAAGTTTCGGTTCAAAAACAAACTGGTCAGCATGGATTCGACCGTCATTGACCTGTGCCTGTCGATGTATGACTGGGCGAAGTTCCGACGGACTAAAGGTGCCGTGAAATTACACTTGGTGCTCGACCACGATGGTTATCTGCCGTGTTTCGGGCTGATCACCGATGGCAAGGTCTCCGACGTCAAAGCGGCGTGGCAAATTGACTTTGCATCCGGCACCATCGTCGTTGATGACCGGGGCTACAATGACTACCGGCTGTTCTCGAACTGGACAGAAGCTGGCGTATATTTCGTCACCCGCATGAAAGACAACGCCCTGTTCGAGGTGGTCGAAGAACGCGAACCACCGCAGAACCGCAACATCGTCAAGGACCAGATCATCCGTTTGACCGGCACTGGCGCACAAGAGAAGTGCCCACATCTATTGCGCCGGGTCGAAGCCATCCGTGAGGATACGGGCGAAACGCTCGTCTTCCTCACTAACCATCTTGGTCTTGGCGCTTCCACCATCGCGGCCATTTACAAAGATCGCTGGCAGATTGAACTGTTCTTCAAGGCAATCAAACAGAACTTGAAGATCAAGACCTTCGTCGGCACTTCGGCCAACGCCGTCAAGACCCAGATTTGGACAGCATTGATCGCCATGCTATTGCTGCGCTATTTGCAGATGTCATCCAAGTTCGGCTGGAGCCTGTCTAACCTTGTGGCGCTGCTACGCATGAATCTGTTTACGCATCGTGATCTGATGGCATGGCTGAACCAGCCGTTCACCACGCCGCCTGATCCGCAGGATGCACCTCAGACCAGCTTGGCCTTCGCTTGATCTTAGGCAGCATGGAAGCACTATCTTGAAAATACTCCATTACCCGGCCACAAAGGCGTCAAATCAAGGCATATATCGGGGGGGAAATCTATCTTGGACAGCAATGTCTGCTTATATATATTTTATCTCCGTATCCTAAGTCGTCTATCACAATTTTAAAGTTGGCACAACTAGCAACCTAGATAGGTTGTGTCCGCCGATTATTTAGGACAGAATCATATGATCGACGCGATGGCTCAACGGGAGGGCATTACTCGGTGAAATGCATTACTTCGCATCGATGCTGTTTTTATGATTTAACCCCATTTCCGCATAAGGTGTATCTGCGGTAACGGACGTTCGACTCAACGTATCACAACAAAAACGAAGGAGACGATGATGGGCGATTTTTTTATAGGTGAAATTCGAAATTTTGCATTTGGTTCACTACCGGGTGGGGCGGCACCGCAAGGCTGGCTGCCTTGCGACGGCAGGTCGCTGGCGATAAACCAGAACCAGGCGCTTTACAGCCTGCTCGGCACGGCTTTCGGCGGAACCTCGACGACCTTCAACCTGCCGGATTTGCGCGGGCGGGTTGCGATCAGTCAGGGAGTCACCGCGCAAGGCAAAATCTACAACCGGGGTACGGCGGGCGGTGCGGAAAACGTGGCTCTCACCGCCGAGCAGTTGCCGCAACATAGCCATAGTTTTCAGGGCAGATCCGAAGAGGGTACACTTCCGCTAATCACGGGCAACATCGTTTCGGCATCGGGTGCCAACCCTCCGACAGTGCCTACCGCCCAAGCTCTTTATGCCGCGCCCGCCGCACCGATGGTTGCGCTGAATCCGGCAAGTCTGAGTATGACGGGCTCCGCTACCGGGCACCCGAACATGCAGCCCTATCTGGTGAACAACTTCTGCATCTCGACGACGGGTCTTTATCCGCCGCGCCCCTAACACTCCTCCTAAACATACACGAAGGGAAATATCATGGATCCTTACATCGGAGAAATCCGCATCTTCGCCGGAGCTTTTGCGCCTCAGGATTGGCAACTGTGCGACGGCACCCTGCTTCAAATCAGCGCCCAACAAGCACTTTACTCGCTCATCGGCACCACCTACGGCGGCGACGGCGTCACCACCTTTGCGGTACCGGATTTGCGTGGTCGCCTCGCCATCAGTCTCGGCCAAGGACCGGGACTCAGCGTTCACACGGCGGGACAAAAAGGCGGAACCGAGCAAGTCGCGCTCACCACCCCGACCATGACATCCCACACCCACACGCTCAACACTGCGGGGACAGCGGCGACCACGCCGACTGCGGGACCAGGCGTAACCTTTGCCAACACCACCGGGCAAAACACCATGTACGCCAACGCCGGAGCAACGCCGGTGCCAACTCAGGAGAACCCGGCCGCAACCACCATCGCCAACACGGGCACGGGGCAAGTGCATGCCAACATCATGCCCTGCCTGGCGGTTAACTACATCATCTGCTTGCTCGGATTTTATCCGTCGGCTCAATAAGGGAGAAAAATTATGGACGCATTCATCGGAGAAATCCGCGCTTTTACTTATTCCTTCATACCGCAAGGCTGGCTGGCCTGCAACGGCCAGACCTTTTCACAACAACAGCAAGCGGCGTTGTATTCCATCATCGGCACTTATTATGGCGGCAGCGGGACAAACTTCAATCTGCCCAACCTGAACGGTCTTGCCGTCATCGGCGCGGGCTCCGGCCCCGGACTCACGCCCAGACCCCTCGGGCAACAGAGCGGCACCGAGTCGGTGGCCTTGACCTCCGCCAACCAACTGCCCGCCCACACGCATACCCTGACCATGGAACAGGTGGCTAAAACCACGATTCAAGCCAGCACCACGGCGGCACCCGTAGCCAACAGCTCCTGGTTGTCGCGTCCGGTGCAAGTCACTGGAGCCAGCACCCTCGATCCCATTTTCAGTTTCACCCAATCCGCTACGGGAGTGAATGTGGACACGACTCTGCATCCATCGACTGTGGGATCGGTCGGAAACGGCGTGGCGCACGAAAACCGCCAACCCTACCTGACGCTGGTGTATTGCATCTGTACTGACGGGACGTACCCGGTCCGGCCTTGATAGCTTCTGTCCCCGTCCGCACGACGGGGGCAGTTCTTCAGGCGAAGCTATCCCTTTGCCCACACGACTATCATAAAAACCATATCATAAAACCAGCGTCCCCACCTATGGGCTGCACCATAGACGAGACCATTTGCGATTGCAGTTCTATTTAGAATAGGTAGAGATTACAATTATAATAAATTGATGTTGTAATACATGGAGCAACGCGGAATGGACGAAAGACTGATGGAAATGCGCTTCGGCACGCACACCGTGAGAGAAAATATGGCACGTGCGGTCGCCGATGAAAAGCTCACGATACTGCCGGATGGGAGCGTCTCCCTTCCGCAACGAGAAGCGCAAGATATCTACCTATACGTCAAGAAACTCAGAAACATGGAATGCACGTTCCTCAAAGCTTTCCTTTTTCACTTGATATACGACAAATCGGCTGTCCCCTTTGGCTGCCGCAATTGCTACAAGGTCAAAATCGCTCCATCCGATTTTCGCGGACTTATTGCGTTGCGCGGCATTCTGGAAGATACACCATACGACTCTAAATGCGGGGTCGATCTCTTCAGCAAGTATTCGCGCGATATATATGCGGGGTATCTCTATCTGGACGGGCTGGATGCTGCGCGTGCTGCCTGCCGGGACATGCGGGTACGAGTAGACGGGCATCCCGATCTCGGGTGCACCGTTCAGGTGACCATCAAGCGAGGCTGTTCCAACATGGAAGCGGCCTGTGGGCCGTCCGACCAGTGGACATTTCGCGCTGGCATGCAGGAACTGGAGCGCGACCTTAAGACACGCTTCAAGAAAGTCGCTTCAACGCCAATTGATTATAAACTGCGCCGGGGAAACTCCATGGTGCGCTGGCTACAGGTCGCCTACAATCTCAAGGATGATACCTACTTGGCCTTTACGGGCGGCAAACCACTGCATCAACCCGCCGTATCCTACCCGGCAGGTGATCTATTGGACGAAACTATCTCGACTAGCCAAGAATCTCGCTCGCTTGATGGTGTACCCCATGAGGCCCCATAACACACTTGACGCAGTCCCCTTAACCGATTACCTTAGCGCTTATTTTTAGAGTGTAGGAAATTGCCATGACCGAATACGAAGCCAGCGAACCTGCCACATTGCCCGGTGCCAAAAAAATCTGGGCTACACCGGAAATCCGCGACCAGAGCATCAAGAGCGCAACTACCAAAGGTAAGAATCCCACTCCTGTGGAGTATAATGCAACCACTGGCCATGCATCCTGACTAAAGTAAACCAAGAAATTTCCCCGATGTTTTACCTGATTTCCGGACTATCGGTCATCTCGGAAATACCCCTTGCCGGAGTCGCCACCACAACGCAGTCCGAACCTGAACCCGATGTCCGGGTAAGCCGGGGTTGCGTCCCCCATGAATTGCCCCAAGCCACGTTGCGCGGGCCGAACTGGATGTCGGAGGAAGAAATATTCCTGCTGCGCATACCGGGCGTGGCGCGCATGCTGATGCGCGCGGGACGCGAGATCATCGTCGAAACCGAAAGCCCTTCCGGCGAGACCGATGCCGTGCCTTTCCTGCTCGCCACCAGCTTCGGCGTGTTGCTGCACCAGCGCGGCGCACTGACCTTTCACGCTTCCGCCGTCGCTCATGAAGGTCGCGCCATCGCCCTGTGCGGGCCGAGCGGCGTGGGCAAGTCCACCCTGTCCGCCGCCCTGTGCCAGGCCGGTTGCCAGTTCATCAGCGACGACATTTCCGTGATCAGCTTTGAATCCGGCCATCCGCTGGTATTGCCGGACAGCCGTGAGCACCGTTTGTGGGCCGATGCCATCGAGCGGCTGTCCATGTCCGCACGCCAAGGTAAAGCGGTGCGCGATGCGATTAAAAAATATCATGTTGCGCCAACCTGCGGCGGAGCGGCAATGCCGCTGTCCGCGATCATCGTGCTGCGCGAGGCGCAATTTATCGGCCAAGAACCCACGCTCGAAGCGCTGAGCATCGCCGATGCGGCCGCCCTGCTGCGCACCAATGTTTACCGCTCGAAGCTGGCCTCGCGCATGGGGCGAGATGCCGGGTTGTTCGAGCAGATCGCCAGGCTGCTCGGCCATATCCGCGTCCTGCGCTTGACCCGCCCACAGGAAATCGGCAAGCTGGATGAAGTCGTTGCGCTGGTGCTTCAACAACTCGGGGATGGTTGATGGCCGGGGCACTCATCTGGCTCGCGTCCTACCCGAAATCCGGCAATACCTGGTTGCGCCTGCTGCTCGCCAACTTGCTCTCCGAAAATACTGAAGCGATAGACATCAATAACATCAGCCTGCCTCAAAGTGACATTATCAATCGCCGCATTTTCGAGGAGACCACGCTGATCGACTCCAGCTTGCTGTCGTGCGACGAGGTGGATGCCTTGCGCCCGCAAATGGTAGAGGCGCTTGCCGCCGATGTGGAGGGAGATGTCTATGTCAAGCTGCACGGTGCCTACCGCACCCTGGCGGACGGCGCACCGATGCTGGGGCGGGGACAGGCGCGCGCCGCGCTGTACGTGATGCGCGACCCGCGCGACGTGGTGGTTTCGTACGCTCACCACACAGGCGCCTCGATCGGACATCACATATCCGCGCTGAATAACCCGCTTGCCGCGATAGCCAGAGAACGCGATTACTACACGCCGCAGGTGCCTCAAGTGTTGTACGATTGGAGCGGCCATGTCGAAAGCTGGGCCGATCAGCGCGATGTGCCGGTTCACGTCATCCGCTACGAGGATATGCATGACGCGCCGGTGGCGACCTTGCAGAAGGTAGCAGATTTTCTCGACCTTGCGGTTTCGGCAGAGAGGGTGGAACATGCCGTGCGTTGCGCGGAGTTTTCCGCGTTGCAGCGCACGGAGCTGGAATCCGGTTTTCGTGAACGGTTCGTAGAATCAACCGCGCCCTTCTTCCGCTCCGGTCGCGCGGGCGGCTGGCGCGAGGTGCTGAGCCTCGAACAGCAACAGGCGATCACGGATGCGCATAGTCGCGTGATGGAACGGTTCGGTTATATTTGATCACAGGAGAATTCATGTCGGAACTTGCAATTACAGGAATGGAAAAATTCCAGCGCGCGGATGACTTGCTGGGCGCGGCAGTGGGCGAGGAACTGCTGATGATGAGCATCGAAAAAGGCAGCTACTTCAGCCTGAATGCGGTGGGGGGGCGCATCTGGGAGTTATTGGAAACCCCCATCAGCATCGACGAACTGGTGGCGCGCCTGACGGCGGAATACGAAGTCCCCGCCGATACCTGCCGCCGAGAAGTCGCCACGTTTCTCGCGAAGTTGCACGAGCGCGGGATGCTTGGGAGAGCAACTTAACCCAACAACCAGAATAGAAAATTGCTGCGCAATGTATCACTGTATGCAATGTATTTTGATACAATGTAACGAGCAGCGGTGAGATATTTGACAGAGTTTTAAACTGGTGATTTGGCAAGAATGCCCGGTACACTCACCTATGCACGCAACCGGAGGGTTAGATGAAGTCACAAACTTATCAGCAAGATTTTTTACGCTGGGCCGAAGAACAGTCGGCCTTGTTTCGTGCGGGCAATATTGCGGCTCTTGATCTTGAAAATATTTTTGAGGAAATCGAGGATATGGGAAAAGAACAAAAGGTTGCGCTACAGTCGTTATTCAGAAATATCATCGTTCATTTGCTCAAGCTTGATTTGTCTCCCGCTATCGAGCCGCGACCAAAGTGGATTGAGGAAGTGACCGAGTTCCGCGACCAAGTGCAAACGCGCATCGACGAGACACCGAGCCTCAAACATTATGCGGACGAACTGCTCGGAAAAGCGTGGCAACAAGCGCGCCGTGCAGCCGGAAAATCTTTCGAGGCTTATGGTGAGAATGTGTCAATTCCCGATGAATGCCCCTACTCGCTGGCGCAGGTGCTCGATTCAGATTATTTCCCGGAAAACACCAAGGATTCGCAGAGCTAATCCGGTCACCCGATCCCGTCATTCGCCCCGCGAAGGCAGACCGGGGTTTTCCTCCCCATAAAAATGCTCCCACAGATACCAGCGCAATACAGCCATTTGCATCAGGGCGGCACCGTGTTTCTGGCGGAAGGCCAGCCCTTCGTCCCCATTTGCCGAGTTGTCCCATTGCCGCCACAGTTTCGGCAAAGCCATACCGGGCAAGGATGGGTTTATGCGCTGCAAGGTATCCAGCAGACTCTTCCTGAGCGAGATGGCCCGATTTATTTTCTCTTGCGCCTCAGACATTGAAATTTTTTGCTCGCAATATTCATCCAGCAGCTTGCAACTGAATTCTTGGCAAATCGCGGGGCGGTCGACATAAATCTGGCAGCATGGCTTGGCGTAAGCGGGACAAGGCAACTCGAAGCAGGTTTTTGCACGCTGCACAAAAAATTTTGTGTCCATAGCTTCGAGTAGCCGGATATTGTCGGAATCGCGGACAGGCGCATTGGCGAATATCGTCCCGTCGCAGCAGAATCCGCAGGCAAAACACAACGAGGTTTCTTCTTCCATCCGATTGTCATCGTTCATTGCGGTGAAACCATCGTCTAGTGATGCTGCCGGATATATTCTGCAGCACGCAACACCCGCAGCAACGAACCGACCTCGATACCGGACAAATTCGAGCGCAGTATTTTGTAGGCTGCGTCCAGGTCAAGCAGGCTGTCAACTCGCGGGTGGCGGCGCAGCTCATCCAGCCGGGATATCAGCCACTCTCTCCGTGCCGCATACACGGCCGACACTTCCGCCACCGGCATCAGCTTGTGGTGGCGCCAGCGGATTTCACTCGGGAAGCACTCCGGCCATGGCATCGCGGTAAACGCGCCGCTTCCAGCCGCCGCGCAGAAACAAGTTACTGGGCAGGGACAGGACGAACTCGACCACTCGCCGCTCCAGCATGGGAAAACCAACCGCCAAACCGTAACGGGCTCCCATCAACGCCCAGCGCTCGGCGCGCCAAGCCAAGTGTACACCGCTCAATGAACGGTAGCGGTTCAGTGTGGCATCCGGCCCTTTCACAAGGGTATGCCCGTGTGCGGATGCGGCAAATTCTGGCCGCAATAGCGCTTCTACTCTGGCAACAATATTGGGGGTGTTGTTTCCCAGCAAATTTCGCAGGCTGTTCTGAAACGCATCGGGAAGCAGGTATTGCAACAACTCGCCTCTTATCAATTTGCCCGCAGACAACTGCCGGGTGCGCCTCAGCGCGGCCAGTTCGCGCGCGACATAGAACCAGCGTCCGCCGAGCAAGGCTTCCGCCAATGCCCCTGCCCCGTTGTATGTCGCACCTTCGTCGCCACCCCATCCCGATAGCAACATGCTCGCGCCACGGTCCGCCGCGTCGGCGCAGACGCGGATGTCATGATGGGAGATATCGCGAGGAAAAAACTGGTCGCAATCCATCTCAGGCATGAGGAAGGCTTCCGGGTCGGTGACCGCGACCGCCGTCCAATCCATATCCGACTCCTGCCGTAGCACGGCTTCGACGTAAGCGTGCTCACCTTCGTCGTCTTCTTGCGGTGCTGCCAGAAAGGAATAGGCCAGCAGGGTGCGTCCTTCGCCGCGCAACATGCGCGCGGCGAGGATGGCGAGCGCGGAGGAGTCCAGCCCGCCGCTGAGATGGGCCGCGACCGGGCCATTCTTGGGCAAGCGGCAACGCACGGCTTCCGTCAGCATCGCCGAGAGTTCTTCCGCCGCTGCTTGCGGGGAGCAACGCCTGCTGCCCGCGAGCGCAGGATCAAGCTTCCAGTAAATTTCGGGGCGGATGCCATCGGGAGAAACGTGCAGCAGGCTGCCGGGTGCAAGCCTGGAAATATCGATGAACAAGGATCGCTCCGCCCCCGGAATGAGGTTCAACAATTCGCTCGCCAGATAACTTTCGTCGAGCTGACGCGTGGCGAAATCGCCCGCATGCAGGGCGCGCGGCAACGAGGCGAAAGCGAAATCCTTGCCGGGGTTTTTGTTCATAAACAAGGGGCGGATGCCCATGCCGTCGCGTGCGCACAGCAGAGTGCGGGTTTGCGGGTTCCATGCGGCAAAGGCGAAATCGCCGAGCAAGTCGGCTATCCCTGCCCCCCCCCGGCGTTGCAAGGCGGACAGCAATAGATCGTCGTCGGCAACACTCCGCGCATCTGGCTCATCGAGGCGACAATCGGCGGCCAGCACCATACCATTCTCGCCACGGGCGATTTCAAATGGCGTACTTCGCGCAAAATCCAGCACGGCCAGCGCAACCGGGCCTTCGACCCATTGCGCGATTTGCGGTGCGAGCCCCGGCTCTATCATGGCCGCGACCATTTTTTCCAGCCGGGATTTTTCGGCTGGCCGTCCATCTCGATGATAAAAACCGCAGATCAAGCGCATCGTTCAGTCTTCGTTAAGTATTGGTTGGCAATCATGGGAAAGGCTGTGTGCCCCAGCGGGATGTCGTCGAGGAGTTGATGATGCAGCACGCCGGGGCCGGAGTTGGTCTCGATCAGCACCGGCCCTTCTGCGGTGATCGCGACATCCCAGCCGAGAAAAACAAAGCGGGGGAATGCCTGGCTATGGGCGCGACTTACCAGTTCTTGCGCTTCGCGCCACCACGGTACAACCACCTCCGCGAAGACCGCACCGGTTTCTGGATGGCGCTCGACTGGTTTTCCATCGGTGTAGAGAGTCCGTACGATGCGGCCCTCATCGTCCAGTAAGCCCATCGCGGAACGCGGGCGGTTGGCAAACCCACCCCAAGGCAAAGTGATCTGGTGGGTGATCAGATGCACCATGCTGTCCGGCTCGATGCCGGTGATGATACGTATGTCCGCCAGCGTGCCATCTGAACCGGACAAACAATCCAGTTGAGGGTGATTGTTTAGGCATGGCTGAACGATACAGTCACGCTTGCACCATGCCGCAACCAGTTCTTCGGGAGATCGGCTTCGCCCTGCCGTGTCATGATACATGCCGTCTCGCAACCGCCATTTACCGGCACCGCTGCCTTGCTTGCCTGCTAAATCCTTCACCCAGAGGCAGGGCTGATCCGGCAAGAATGGTGTGTCCGGAAAAACTTGTTTACCGCCGCGATAAACCGCCAATGTCTGAATACAGGGCAATCCATGCTGCCTGCAAATATCGGCAAAGCGAGCTTTGTCCTGCACGTCATCATTGTTTGCGCCGTTGCGCTCATTGAGGAAGCGAAAAATATTATCCTCGCTCCAGTAAAGATATTCGCTGGCCCGACCGCGTCGTTCCGGTTCGTATAAACGGTAGATGATATATTCCAGTGGCATCACATTTTCGCGCAGTGCCAATGCCAGCATGTGGGTGCCGCGCGACAGCAATGCCGGTAAATTTCGCGGACAATCCGAATAAAACAGGTTACAAACCGTATCCACCAGCGCGCCGAACGGCCAAGCAAAAAGCATAACCGTGCGAGCAAGCCAGCGGTGTAGCGGAGGATGATGCGCGAACTTCGCACAACGGGCGTGCGCGCGCAACCTCCACATGGGGCTGGTACTGGAACCCGGGGGCATGAATGGGAAACCGAATTTGCTCAGGCTATACAGATTGCCCAAGGGCTCGCAGCGCCAGTACAGAAACCGGGATAACATGAAGGGGCGTTTGCGGGGGGCGCGCTCAAACATTGGCAATCGTGGATAGATGCGGGTTGGGTCGCCGATACCAGCAGTTGATGGCAAAACGGGATTGCGCAAATTCGCCGGAGGGGCAGGAAATAGGCATCACTTCATGCGGCGCCCAGGCCGGGAATAATACCAGTTGGTCGCGTTCGGGTTCGATATCGACGAAATGTTCCCCGGATTCGGCGAAGGAATACAGCCGCAATTGCCCGCCGCTAAAGCCTTTGGGCAGTACATGGAAATACAGTACACCGGTTAATGCCCGCTGGGTTTTTGCATCCGGCATGGTGGTCATCGTATCGATGTGAGATTTGTAAAAAGCTCCATCGCCATGCGCTACCAGTTCGATTTCACAGCGCGCCAGTTCGAACGGGGTCAGCCTGAGGTCAACCACGGCCTGCGACATCACCGCGCGAAATCGCGCATCCAGTTGGTCGCGCAAAGAGCCTAAATCCCGCAACGCGCGCGATACGCGAATTTCCGGATCAACGTTTCCTGCCACATTGCCGATTTCGGTCTGGACGAATTCCGACTCACGCGTTTGCGCGTGGGCGAGCAAGCGCTCGATCAAGTCGTTCCCCAGAAAATTCGGCACGATGCGATATGGGGGAATACGGTCAAACGGGTTGGGCGACTCTTCGATGTTCATATTCCGTAAACTGAACGGCAATGGTGCGGACTATCGCATAGTTGCGCATAGTATTCAATGGGGCGCGCTACGGTTACAATCTCGTTCTCTACCGACAGGGTTAGCCATGCATATCGACGATCCGCTTTTGAATATCCGTAGCGAAACCGCACAGGACACCGATTTTCTCGCGCGGCTCTATCGTTCGACCCGAGAAGATTTATCGCAACTCGGTTTACCCGAAGCGATGCTCGCCAATATGATTGCGATGCAATTCCACGCGCAGCAAAGCAGCTACCGCAAACAATATCCCGATGCCAACTATGCCATAGTCGAGCAACACGGCGAACCCATAGGCCATCTGGTGACGAATCGCGGCGACAATGATATCCGGCTGGTTTATATTGCCCTGTTGCCGCAGGAACGCAATCGAGGCCATGGTCGCCGCTTGATTCAAGCTTTGCAAACCGAAGCCACCGCTGCAAAAAAACCGCTGAGGCTTTCGGTTTTCACACAAAACGTAGTAGCTCAGCACCTCTATGTTTCATCTGGGTTTCGCGTCGCCAATAACGACGGCGTCAATCTGGAGATGAACTGGACCAGCCCCGAGAATTCTGTTCCTGCCGCACCTTGAACAAGCAGGTTAAAACAAATGCGACATCTTGAAGAAATAAAAAAATTTATACAACCGCCGCATCTTGAGAAATCGGCTCTTGAGCATATAAAGAGCTTGTCGAGTCAGGAGTTCATCGAGGGGGTCGTTATCGACAATTTCCTCAACGAGGAGTTGGTCGACAGATTGCAGCATGTCATAGACGAGGAAGCTGTTTATCAGAAACACTTTAAATTATTTGGCAATAAGCCCCCGGTCTCTGAAGAAGTTTTTTATCAGGCACCTGAAGAGACTCGTTTCCTCAGCAGAAGGTTTATAGCAGGGGTGAAGCCTGAATATTCGATGAGCAAAAACTGGCTCTCCTATTTACTGTTCAGGACATTCTACAGATCATTCTTCGCCAACTATTTGGACTCTATTACAGGATATGAACTTGAGCTTGAAGCCGACTTTACGCATTCACATCAATTCGAACATTACTTGAAAAAACACACAGATGAGGTAACTGGGGGAAAGCGAAAAAGACGGATATGTACTGTGCTCTACCTTTCCCGCGACTGGAGATCGGAATATGGCGGGGATCTGATCATGTGCATGGAAGACGGAAGAGATAAGAGGATTGAAGCAAAATGCAACCGGGTTGTACTTTTTTACCCGACCCAAAAATCGAGCCACTATGTGACCAGACATAATGAAATCGCTCGCGACAAAACCAGAACCTGCCATGTTGCTTGGTATTGTGACCGGGATTGATCCTTCCGGAACAATGGGGTCACCCATTAGCCGCCCCGTGTCAAGCGAGTAAGTAAACCCCACGGCTGCGCAAGCAGCCGTTTCAATTTCTACATTCCATCGCAGCTAGTGAACCGCGCCCGTTTCTTCAATCATGGCTGCGAACGAATCGCGCCAGTCACCCATCAGGATCAAGCGATCAGCGGTGTTTTGCTTTCGCCCTGGCGGCCTTTGCCGCCCCAGAAGAACGTTGGTGCCGCTTCGCGTCCAATTGATTTCATCACAGACTCGTGGCTGCCGATACTTTGGTGCCAACCCCTCGATGGCTCGCGTTGCAGGCGACTCGTTTTACTGCTCGGGTGACGGCAAACGGCATTCCATTCAGACTCATGGCTCATCGTCCAGACCCCAGTCGGGCTTGCCGTTGCCGTCGAAACTCATGCGAAGCAGCGCGCCACATCAAATGGTTTTCCCTCCTTCAGGATGTGGTAACACGCCCGTGCCAACTTGTGGGCGAGTGCCTTGATCGCCACCACGCTGTTCGTTGCTGCTTTCTTGCGCTCGTAAAACCGTTTGGCTTCGGTGTTGAAACGTAGTGCGAAGTTGGCCGCTTCAACAAAAGCCCAGGCCAGATACTTGTTGCCGTTCTTGGTGTTGCCTTCACCTTTCTTTTTGCCGTTGCTCATGTGCTGGCTATCGACGCAACGCGCATATGATGCAAAGTTGCCCACGTCCGCAAATCGCCCGATGAAGCCGATTTCCAGCAAGATGATGGTAGCCAGTATGCGACCGATTCCCGGTACGCTGGACAGCAAGGAAAATTCAGCCCGCTCGTTCATCTTTTCTTGAAGACGCTTTTCCAGCAGGTCGATTTGCGCGGTAAGCGTGCCGATTACCGCGAGGTTGCTTTTGAGTGCCAACCCGACATCCCCCGGAAATCCCATTTGATCTACCTCTTCAGCCGTGAGGCACTTTACTTGGTTGCTGTTGATTTTCATGCCGCGTTGTCGCGCCGCGATGTTTTCGATGGCGAGGATGTGGCTGGTGCGGCTACGCACCAGTTGCATGCGCTTCCTTGCCAGATCGCGTAGTGCGCGCTGCTCGGGCGGCATGATGAAGCCGGTGGGCAGGATGTTCAATCGCAATAGCTGCGCCAAATGCCGCGCATCGGCCTCATCGCCGCTGTGCTTGAGTCCATCGTATTTTTTGATGGCTCCGGTGTTGGCTAGTTTCACCACAAATCCCGCCTCCTGTAGCCCGTCAACCAGCCAGTACCAGTTGTAGGTGGATTCCACAACAACACCCGCCAACTCTTCACGCCATGGCAAAAGAAATTTAATAATCCCGGATAGATCATTCGGTATTCGCTTTTCCGCAACGATCCTGTCTGCTTCATCCGTTACTGTGACTACACTATTGTTTGAATGCAAATCAATTCCGCTATACTTCATGATGTCGACCTCCTGTGGTTATCGCAAGTTCGCAAACTCACTTTAACCCCACTACCTTCGGCAGTGGGAGGTCGGCTAGATGATTTTCAGAGTAAGCTTAACCAATTGATCAAGTAGAATATTTGTCATTTTGATTCATTAACCCTGAGTACAATGGTCTCACCAAATCGTTTTTACATTTGGGTATGATCGTATTTTTTCGTCCCTCGTAACTACAGGGACAGCCAGCTTGCGCGATGTTGCAACAATCATGCGGTCTGCCGGGTCTTTATGAAACTCTCCCGGTAGTACAACTGACTTATTTGCGATTTCCATATCCACCGGAAGAAACTTAACTCTCTCAATTTCTGCAACTGTAGCAAGCCAACTGCTCACATCCATTGACAATACGAGCCGTCCCTTTTCTACCAACATTGTTATTTCCCAAGCGGATATGGCAGAAACAATAATTTCTCCGCTACCCTGCTAGCGTTCAATCACAGTCTTTGCCTTTTTGCTTAGTGCTGCGTCGCCAGTTACCCATAAGCAGGGCGAAGCGGAATCAAGAAGATAGTCTTTGCCTCTGAATACATTGGGTGCTATATTGAATACCATATTAAGTACGGGAGATGGTCATGGACTTTGTTACTACGAAAGAGCTTCGCGCGGAATCCGGCAAGATATGGGCTAAACTGGAAGCGGGCGAAGACATTGTCATCATGCGTAACGGCAAACCTTTTGCGTTGATGGTACACACTGAATCCGCAAGGCTGGAAGACGATCTGCGCGCTATTCGGGCAGAGCGCTTTGCCGAGAACGTTCGCAAAATTCAGCAGGGTTCCGTCGAGCAGGGTCTGGATAAAATGACTCCGGATGAAATTGATTCCGAAATAGCATTGGCGCGCAAAGAGCGAAAGGTGCGCAGTGCGGGCAGTCATTGATACCAACATTCTGGTATCGGCGCTACTCACTCCCAAGGGCGTTCCAGCACAATTGATAGCCGCGATACGCAGTCAGGCTCTAATTCCTGTCGTCAGCGAGAGTATTCTTGCGGAATATGCCGATGTTTTGAGCCGCCCTAAATTCAGTTTCGAAAATAGCCGGACCGCCAGTTTGCTGGAAGATATGAAAGGGCTGGCATTGTTTTTAAAGCCGCAACCTATCCCACTCCATGATTTGCCGGATGCGGGCGACGCGCCTTTTATCGCTGCCGCACTTTCCGCCGGTTGCGCCATAATTACCGGCAACAGCAAACATTTTCCGCCGCAAACCGGTGTAGAAGTCCTCTCGTCCGCAATGGCGCTTTTGCGTCTATACGTTACGTAAAAAACAAGCCGTCAAGGATCGCAGTTATGACCCCGAATATTGGTGGAAATTTAGCGCAGGTTTTCGATCTGTGGTTGATGAGTTTATTGCATGCTTTTATGCGTAGGTAATTTTTTGAAATTCGATTTTTTAACTGCTGCAATCTGGGTTCAGGTATTGATGCTTGTTATCCGACACGATGATGTTATCGATTCTTATTCGTAAAGCACAAAATTTCGCGCGCCGCCCATGGTTCGAAAAGGCGTGGTTTTTCCCTGTATGGATTTTGCTGGGGGCAAGCCGTTTGCTCATTCTCCTTATTCCTTTTAGGCGACTTGCTCCGCGACTTGGGGTGCATACGGGTGTTGCCCCTTGGGTGCCGCTCGTCGCCCCGCACTGCGAAGCCAGAGCAATGTCAATTGCCAGAGTAGTGCAAATGGCGGCAAGCCATACGCCTTGCGAATTCAAACTGTTTTCCGCAAGCGGTGACCGCAAGAGTTCTGCTCTGGTATTTACGACGTTCCGTACAGTTTGTTCTTCGGTATCAATCGCGACACCGCAGATGCGATGCTGAGTGCACATGCATGGGTAGCCGCAGGCCGGGTAAGGGTTACGGGAGGCGCAAGCTTTGATCATTTCACCGTGGTGGGCTGTTTTGTCGCTCCCGGTTTGGAAACCAAAACGGAATAAGCTTTTAATGTGCAACTATATCATCAACTATTCTTAATACATCAGAAACAACTTTCTCAAGAGGTTGAGAAGAATCTATAACAACGAAGTGGTCAGGATCGTTCTTGGCCTGTTCCAGGTAGCCGTGGCGTGCCTTGTGAAGAAAGTCCAAGCTTTCCTGTTCAATCCGGTCTAGGCACCCCCCCCCACGCAAGCTAACACGCTGAAGCCCCACTACGGGGTCCAAGTCGAGAATGATGGTAATGTCAGGCTTGAAGCCGTCGATGGCGATACTGTTGAGTTGATGGATCAAATCAAGCGGCAGCCCCCTGGCGTAGTGCTGGAAGCTGACTGTTGCAGAATCAAAGCGGTCCGAAACAACTATCTTGCCGGCCTCGATGGCAGGAAGAATTCGCTCTCTTACGTGTTGCGCTCGTGCGGCGGCAAACAACATTAACTCCGTAATGCCGCACATCTCGGGCGTATCAGGGGTCAAGAGAATTTCGCGGATTTTCTCGCCGATTGGCGTCCCACCAGGCTCACGAGTCATTACCAACTCACGCCCCTTTGCCTGGAGATGCGCTTCAATAGCTTTCAGAACGGTAGTCTTGCCGCTACCATTCCCCCCATCACATACGATGGTGTGGCCTTTTCTCATACCCTTCTCCCCTTGCAAATGAATTTTTGATCACATCTTAGAATGATTGGCGTTTCAGGATAGACCTAAAACCCACTAAAAGAAGTCGAATTCTTTCAGCTGCATATAGACGGATAATAATGCGCCATTACTTACGTCGCAAACAATCATGTAACCTTTTTTCATGATTCAGATGGATACTCTTGCTTTGTTCATTTTATATACTTGTTAACCGCCCGGTTATGTTGCTCCAAAGACCCTGAAAACTCCGAACTGCCGTCCCCGCGCGACACGAAATACAGGGCATCGGTCTGCGCCGGGTGCAATGCAGCTTGCAGTGCGGCCAGTCCCGGCAACGCAATCGGGGTGGGCGTCAGCCCTGCGCGAATATAGGTATTGTACGGAGTATCCGTTTGCAAATCCTGCTTGTGCAGTTTGCCATCGTATTTTTCGCCCATGCCGTAAATGACGGTGGGATCGGTTTGTAACAACATGCCCTTGCGCAGACGGTTGGTGAACACGCCCGCGATCATGCTGCGATCCTTGGCTTGCCCGGTTTCCTTTTCCACGATGGAGGCCAGTATCAAAGCTTGGTATGGAGACGCGAGCGGTAGGTTCTGAGTGCGAGTTTGCCAGCTTTCCTGCAGGTGTTTTTGCATGGTCAGGTAGGCACGCTTGAGCAGATTCAGGTCGCTGGTGCCACCGGCGAAATAATAAGTATCGGGGAAGAACAGCCCCTCCGCATTGTTCTCCGTCGCTCCAATGCGCTTCATGATTTCGGCTTCGGACAAGCTCGACGTGTCATGACGAACCGCAGGATTTACATTCAAAGTATAGCGTAACTGATTGAATGTCCATCCTTCAATGACGCTTAGTTCATTTTGACTCGCGCCTCCTTTGGTAAGCATGTTCAGCAGTTCCAGCGGCGTAGGCGCGGCTTCTAGCTCATAATTGCCCGCCTTGATTTGAGTCGTCTTGCCCAGCACACGTCCCAGCGATACGAATATCCAGTCGTTGGACAAGATGCCGACCTGTTGCATCTGCCGTGCTGCGGTTTTCAGGCTTGAGCCCTGATTAATGGAAAACTCGAACGGCAGTGCAGGCAAGGACAGCGGACGGACGGCGTAATATCCCATAGCCCCAACTAACAATACGGCCAACAGAAACAGGAGGAGCAGCAAGCGTTTAATCAGTTTCACGGTTTAACCACTCCTTTAGCTGAGATGAAATCGGATGCCGGTTCCAGTTACGGCCTTGCAGTTCACGTAGCGGCCACAACCCGATGATGCTGTTGACCAGAAAGACCTCGTCGGCTACGAGCAATTCCGTTAGCCCGAATTGCGCCACTTGGCAGGGCACATTGTTTATCGCCGCCCATGCCATGACCCGTTCGCGTTGTACCCCAGCCACGCCGCAATTTGACAGGTCTGGGGTCAATAATGTCCCGTCTTTCACCATGAACAGGTTGCTGCGCGTGCCCTCTATCACATTACTTGATGCATCCAGCAAGATGCCTTCTGCGATGTGTGCATCGTTCCATTCCGCCGCAGCCAAGACATTTTCCAGGCGATTGAGGTGCTTAAGTCCCGCCAAACGCGGTTGTTGGCTCAGTCGCAGTTGGCACAACCGCGCCACGATTCCATGAGTAGCCCAGTCTTCTGGATAATCGGGCAATGCGGAAATATCCCAAAGATGTGTCGGTTTTGCGTTGGTGGACGGCGCGTAACCGCGCGTGCCCTCTCCGCGTGTGACCATCAGCTTCACCACTCCATTGGGATGCTGCGCAAGCAAATTGTTTAATTCGGTAGAAAGTATAGCAGCGTCCGGGCAAGCAATGTCCAGCGCTGCGCAATCATGTTGAAGTTTCTGGAAGTGCAAAGGCCAATGCTGAGCCTTGCCTAGTCTGGCGCGCAGGGTGCGAAACACCCCGTCGCCATAAAGCAGCCCGCGATCGCGGATGCTGATCAAGTTACTTGGCTTGCCATTGACCAGCATATTAACGTGAAACAACTTCTGAAATCCCCCCTAGCCCCCCTTTTACAAAGTGGGGGAAATGCCCCCTTTGAAAAAGGGGGAGGAGCAAATCCGAAAAACTTTTGGCCGGGCACCCGGCGGAGGGGGATTTAATTTTGTATCATGGCACATTTACCATGCCCGTTAGCTAGCAAAAATTAAACCTTGCGGAACACCAGCGAACCGTTGGTTCCGCCAAAACCAAAGTTGTTGTTAACAGCGACATCAATCTTCATGTCGCGTGCGGTATTCGCGCAGTAGTCCAGATCACATTCCGGATCCTGTTCGAAGATGTTGATGGTCGGCGGCGAAATTTGATGATGTACCGCCAACGCGCAGAACACCGATTCTATTCCGCCCGCACCGCCCAACAAGTGGCCGGTCATCGACTTGGTGGAATTCACCACCAGTTTATGGGCATGATCGCCAAATGCCAGCTTGATCGCATCGGTTTCGTTCTTGTCACCCAGTGGAGTCGAAGTGCCGTGTGCATTGACGTACTGCACATCCTGCGGATTTAGTCCGGCATTGCGCAACGCGTTCAACATGCTGCGTTTGGGGCCATCGGTGTTCGGCGAAGTAATATGGTAGGCATCGCCGCTCATGCCATAACCCGCCAGCTCCGCGTAGATTTTTGCTCCGCGTGCTTTGGCATGTTCGTATTCTTCCAGCACCAGCACACCCGCACCTTCGCCGATCACGAAGCCATCTCTATCCTTGTCCCACGGACGGCTGGAGGTTGCCGGATCATCGTTGCGCGTACTGAGCGCACGCGCAGAGGCAAAGCCGCCCACCGCCAATGCGCCGATGGTCGCTTCAGAACCGCCTGCAACCATCACGTCTGCATCACCATATTCGATGATGCGCGCCGATTCACCGATGCAATGCGTGCCGGTGGTGCAAGCCGAAACCATCGCCAGATTCGGGCCTTTCAATCCATATATCACAGACAGATTGCCTGAGATCATGTTGATAATGGTTCCAGGAATAAAGAACGGCGAGATTTTGCGCGGCCCTGCGGCGAGGTAATCGTTATGCGTGTCCTCGATCATCGGCAAACCGCCGATGCCGGAACCGATATTCACGCCGATGCGCTCGGCATTTTGCTCGGTCACTTCCAACCCGGAATCCTTGAACGCTTCAATTCCTGCCGCCAGACCGAAATGGATAAACCGATCCATGCGGCGTGCATCCTTGGCGGAAATAAATTGCGTGACATCAAAATCTTTCACTTCGCCAGCGATCTGCGCTGCCATGGCGCTGGCATCGAAGTGAGTGATTCGGGTAATGCCGGACTTCCCCGCGACGATGTTCTGCCAGACTGTGGGAATCCCAATTCCGACTGGGGAAATAACCCCCAGTCCGGTAATGACAACTCTACGTTTAGACAAATCTGACTCCGCTAACGGAAAATGGAAAGAGAATTACTTGGGATGGGCGTTGACGTAGTCGATAGCCTGTTGCACGGTGGTGATTTTCTCCGCATCTTCATCCGGAATTTCGCACTCGAACTCTTCTTCCAGCGCCATTACCAGCTCAACCGTATCCAGGGAATCTGCGCCCAGATCGTTGACGAATGAGGACTCGTTCTTGACTTCGGATTCGTTTACACCGAGTTGTTCGGCAACGATTTTCTTGACGCGTTGTTCAATATTAGACATGTAACACTCCCTACCTTTGGTTATAAATTCGAAAAAACAGCCGACATTCTACCAAATTTGCCGGAAATTCCCAATAATTTGGATTACTCCATGTACATCCCGCCGTTGACATGCAATGTCACGCCCGTGATATAGGCTGCGCCCGACCCGGCCAGAAAAACCACAGCGGCGGCAACGTCGGCTGGCTGGCCGAGTCGTTTCAGCGGCACATGCTCTACCAGTTTGGCTCGTTGTTCTTCGCCCAAGCTCAGGGTCATATCGGTGTCGATGAAGCCCGGCGCGACGCAATTGACGGTAATGTTGCGGCTGCCAATTTCTTGCGCGAGGGATTTGGTGAAGCCGATCATGCCTGCTTTAGAAGCCGCGTAGTTGGCTTGGCCGGGATTACCCATGCTGCCTACCACCGAGCCGATGCTGATGATGCGCCCTGCCCTCGCCTTCATCATGCCGCGCAGCACGGCGCGGCTGAGACGGAACACCGATTTAAGTTGGTCGCCAGCACGTCGTCCCATTCTTCGTCAGTCATGCGCGCCAGCAAGTTGTCGCGAGTGATACCGGCATTATTTACCAGAATGGAGATTTCGCCGAATTGCTTGCGCAGTTCCGCCAATACTTGTTCGGTTTGCGCAAGGTCATTGACGTTCAGCGCCATGCCCGCGCCCTTGATGCCCGCCGCATCCAGATAGGCGCTGATGGCCTGTGCACCGCTATCGCTGGTGGCGGTGCCGATCACGGTTGCACCTTGTTGGCCGAGTTCAAGCGCGATGGCTTGGCCGATGCCGCGACTGGCACCGGTGACCAGCGCGATTTGTCCTTGTAGTGTCACGAGTCATCTCCCGAAAATTGTCAACTTCCCACTTTGAAAATGGAGGGGGATTTAAAATTTAAGTCACGGTACTGTGCCACGGCAAATCCCCCCTGCCCCCCTTTATTAAAGTGGGGTATATTGCGCCTCATGCCAACGTAACCAAGACAGTTTTCAGTGCCTCGCCATCATTGATGGCCAATGCCTGCTGGTTGCTGTCGATACGTTTGTTCAGTCCCGCCAGCACCTTGCCCGGCGCGCATTCCGCATTGTGGGTGATGCCCTGCTTGCCGAATTCCAGCACGGTTTCCACCCAGCGCACCGGCGAATAAAGTTGGCGCACCAGTGCGTCTTTAATCGCTGCGCTATCGCTGTAGGCGGCAACATCGGCATTGTGCAGCACCGGAATGGCCGGGGTTTGCACGGCAACATTAACCAGATAATCGCGCAATTGTTCCGCCGCACCTGTTAACAGTCGGCAATGCGACGGTACGCTCATCGGCAGCATGATGGCGCGTTTCGCCCCCTTGGCTTTGGCCAGTTCCATGCCGCGCTCTACCGCCGCGCGATTTCCGGCAATCACCACTTGTCCGGGCGAGTTGTAATTCACCGCTTCCAGCACTTCGCCCTGCGCGCCTTCGACACACACGGCACGCACCGCCTCTTCATCCAGCCCCAGTATCGCCGCAATGCCGCCCACACCTTCCGGCACGGCCTGTTGCATACATTCAGCCCTGTAACGTACCAGCGGCAAGGCATCGGCAAATTGCAGCGCTCCAGCAGCAACCAGTGCCGTGTATTCCCCCAGGCTGTGACCCGCCATGATGGCCGGAGTCGCGCCGTTCTGCGATTGCCAAGCGCGATACACCGCCACACCAGCGGTCAGCATGATCGGCTGGGTATTCACGGTGGCGTTCAGATCGGCATCGCTGCCTTCTGCAACCAGTTGCCACATGTCTTGTTTCAGGACATCCGAGGCTTCGGTGAATGTGTCGCGCACCGCAGCAAACTCGGCGTAGCCGTTCATCATGCCGCGCGATTGCGAGCCTTGTCCGGGAAATACGAAAGCGAATTTAGTCATATTCAATATTAAACTACGTTAAATATTAGCTGGTAGCTTGTAGCTGGTGGCGGGTAGCTACAGGCTACGAGCTACTAGCTGGTTCACCATTTCACCAGCACCGCACCCCAAGTAAAACCGCCGCCCACGGCTTCCAGCAAAATATTCTGCCCCGCCTGGATGCGACCATCGCGTACTGCTGTATCCAGCGCCAGAGGAATTGAGGCCGCCGAGGTATTACCGTGATTGGCTACGGTGACGATCACCTTGTCCATGCTCAAGCCCAGCTTCTTCGCCGTGGCTTCCATGATACGGATGTTGGCTTGGTGCGGAACCAGCCAGTGGATGTCGGAACCGCTCAAATGGTTTTCTTCGAGCACCTCTTCGACGACTTCGCTTAATACTTTGACAGCAAATTTGAATACTGCCTGACCATCCATCTTGATAAAGGGATCGCCTTCCACTTCGCCGTTGCGAATATTGCCATCGGCCTTCAACATGCCGCGATGGCTGCCGTCGGCATGTAGCTTGCTGGCAACAATGCCCGGGGATGCGCTGGCTTGCAACAATCACAGCACCCGCGCCATCGCCGAACAGTACGCAAGTCGTGCGATCATTCCAATCCAGAATGCGCGACAACACTTCCGCGCCAACCACCAGCGCAGTCTTGGCTTGTCCGCCGCGTATGTACAAGTCTGCGGTATTCATGGCATAGACGAAACCGCCGCACACAGCTTGCATGTCGAAGGCCGCGCCACGATTTTTGATGCCGAGTTTGTCTTGCAGAATACAGGCCGTGCTGGGGAAAATCTGATCAGGAGTCGTGGTTGCCACAATCACCAGATCAATCTCGTCAGCACTGATGCCCGCTGCCTCTATGGCTCGCAGGCTGGCTTGCAAGGCAAGATCGCTGCTCAGTTCGTTGTCCGCCGCGATATGCCGCTCATGAATGCCGCTACGCGATACAATCCAGTCGTGCGACGTTTCAACAAACTTTTCCAGGTCGAAGTTGGTCAATACTTTGGCGGGCAAATAGCTGCCGGTGCCGATAATTCTTGAATACATCAGGTTGCTCCTTGCTCTGCGTTTTGGCGCTCGCGATGCCATTTTTCGACATGATCGCTGATCTGATGCAACATGCCGCCGCGCGCTTCTTCGGCTGCCCGTTCGATGGCACACAGAAAAGCAAAATCATCAGCCGAGCCGTGGCTCTTGACCACGATGCCCTTCAAGCCAAGAAAACTCGCGCCATTGTAACGCCGATGGTCCACCCTGCGTTTGAATGCATTGATAACCGGCATGGCGATCAATGCCGCAATCTTGGTAAAGACATTGCGGCCAAACTCTTCGCGCAGAAATCCGCCCAGCATCTGCGCCAACCCTTCGGTGGTTTTCAGCGCGACATTACCGACAAATCCATCACACACCACCACGTCGGTGGTACCTTTGAAGATGTCGTTGCCTTCGACATTTCCATAGAAATTCAAGTCGCTTTCGCGCAACAACTGCGCGGCCTGCTTGACCACTTCATTGCCTTTAATATCTTCGCTGCCGATATTCAATAGCCCGACGCTGGGATTGGGTTTATGCTCCAGTGCGGTGACCAGAGTGGCCCCCATGATAGCAAATTGCAGCAAGTGCTCGGCATTGCAATCGGTATTCGCCCCCAAGTCCAGCATGCAAACCTGCCCCTTATTGGTCGGCAGATAAGACGCAATCGCCGGGCGATCGATGCCGGGAAGCGTTTTCAGCACATAACGCGCCGTCGCCATCAAGGCACCGGTATTGCCGGCACTGACACAGGCAGAGGCTTCTCCATCCTTGACCAGATTGATAGCGACCCGCATCGAGGAATCTTTTTTATTGCGCATTGCTGCTTGGGGCGATTCGTCCATGCCGACTATTTCGCTGGCCGCCTGAATACGCAGATGCGGCCCGGTGGGCACCTTTACCGCGCGCAGCTCCTTCTCGATTGCGTCGGCAAGACCGACCAGCACGATAGTATCGTTGGGATTTTTTCGCAGGTATTCCACTGCGGCAGGTATGGTAACGTGAGTTCCATGGTCGCCGCCCATGGCGTCAATGGCTATAGTTACATCCACCAAGCAAACCCCACAGTGCAATGATCAAATATTAAGGACAACATAAGAAAATGCGCCGGCATTTTCACAGGCCAGCGCATTCGCTACCGCAAGGTAAAATTAATCAGCCTTGGTCTTGACAACTTTTTTGCCGCGATAGTAACCGCTCGGGCTGATGTGGTGGCGCAGATGCGGCTCACCGGTGGAAGGCTCAACCGCCAGCGACGGGCTGGTCAGAAAATCGTGCGCACGGTGCATGCCGCGTTTGGATGGGGACTTCTTATTCTGCTGAACTGCCATGATAACTCCTAACAAAAACCAATAAATCAAAAATAAAAACTACTTGTTTTTCAATCCAGGCCAGCCTTTCAATCCTTCCAGAACGGCAAATGGATGCTGCTCCGACTGATTCTATCCTTCCACTACTGACTGGCAGGCACCTGATGGATGCTTGGGAGCAAACGGCAAGCTTAGCAAAATCTCTTCTTCAATCATGTTCAGCACATCCAGATGCTTGTCGGCGACAATGCTGTCCGCTTCATCGTTCTCCTCGACGGAAAACTCATCCAGCTCACTTGCCTGCGCCAGCTGCAAGCGCGAAAACAGTTTTATCGGATATGCGAAACCGTTCAAACAACGCTGACAACGCAAATGGCACAGCCCCTCCACTGTCACTTCCAGCATCGGCTTACCGTCTTTATCCGGCAATCCGCGCACAAAATAGCTGATTTCCCCCATTCGACCAGACTCATGACAGGCCTCGGGAGTGCCAGCATATCCTGCAATCTGGGCATTTCAGTCAGCGGCACGATCCCGCGCAATTCCCTGCCGTTATGGGCAAAATCCAAGCTATCAATAAAATGCCGTGCAAACATGAGGCGCGCATGATATATATTTCGGGTATCACTGTCAAAGAAACCTAAAGAAAATAAAGGAATGTTCTTGAATTCTCAACCGCTTGTCCTTGCCTCCACCTCGATTTACCGTCGCGAATTGCTGGAACGCCTGCAAATCCCGTTTCAAAACGGCCTCGCCGGATGTGGATGAAACGCCGTTGCCGGGCGAGTCTGCCAAGCAAACATCCTGGCGGCTTTCACGTGAAAAAGCTCAGGCGGTAGCAGCCCGTTACCCGGATGCTCTGGTCATCGGCTCGGATCAGGTCGCCTTGCTGGACGAGCAACAGATGGGCAAGCCGCTGACCCACGACAACGCGGTGCGCCAACTGCGTGCCATGCGCGGCAAGACTGTGACTTTTTATACCGCGCTCACCCTGTTAAACACGCGCTCCGGTGAAATGCAAACCGAAGTGGCGGAAAACCGCGTAAGCTTCCGCGAACTCAGCGACGACGAGATCGAAAACTATCTGCGCAAGGAACAGCCCTATCACTGCGCGGGCAGCGCAAAATCGGAAGGATTGGGTATCGCGCTCATCAGCCGGATGGAGGGGGATGACCCCAACGCTTTGGTCGGCCTGCCCCTCATCTTGCTGGTAGGGATGTTAAAAAATCAAGGAGTTTCAATTTTATAAGCCCGCTCCAACTGCTTGTTGTTTCATGGGGTGCCATGAATTTAGTTGCTACGCGACGAGGGTTTCTGGTATTAAAGCGCGTTTTAAAATTTTCGTTAGCTATAATTTCTGAGATTCACTGGAGAAATATATGTCAGTACAACCCAGCAAGCCCATCACCCCTTACAAGGTAAAAAAGGGGGAGGAATACATGAACCCCCATCAACTGGATCATTTTCGCGCGATCCTGAACAACATCAAACCGGGCTAAGCGAAGACATAGACCGCACGGTGCATACCATGCAGGATGAAGCTACCGTATTTGCCGACCCCAATGACCGGGCCAGCCAGGAATCGGACGTGAGTCTGGAATTGCGCAACCGTGACCGCGAACGCAAGCTGATCAAGAAGATCGAGGAAATGCTGGCCAAGATAGACAGCGGAGATTATGGTTTTTGCGACAATTGTGGCGTGGAAATCGGCCTTAACCGCTTGGAGGCACGTCCAACTGCCACCTTGTGCATAGACTGCAAGACGCTCGACGAAATCCGCGAAAAACAAGTTGCCCGATAACACTAGTATGCGATATGACCGTACAACACGCTGGCTGCATGCAGGTATCGCATTGGGGGTAACGGCTCAGCTTGGCCTGAGCCTCGTCATGGAAGCCCCTGACGACAAGGACGAAGTCCTTGCATCGGGATTACCTCTGCAATTATTTGAGGCTCACGAGTCCATCGGCATGGCGCTGCTTGCCCTGCTCGTCCTGCATTGGCTGTGGTCGTTATCCGGCCATGTTCATGGCGGCTTAGGCCACCTCTTTCCCTGGCTTTCCAAAGAGCGCATGAACAAGGTGAAAAGCGAAATCAGGGAAGCCTGCAAGTTCAAGGTGCCTGATCCTGAAGTCAGCAATGAGTTGGCCGGTGCGGTACACGGTTTGGGCCTGTTGGCCGCTACCGCCATGGCTGTGACCGGTACGGTGATATTCTTCAATCTGTCTGCTACCGGTCACATGACCGATTTAGGCGAGAAATTCCATAACATTCATGGTGTTGATTGCGCTACTCATGTGGGCCTATCTCATCGGACACTTTGCCGTTGCGGTTATCCACAAACGAATGGGGCGTAGCAACGTCAAGGAAATCTTTTCGTTATTCAAGTAACTAAGGGGCACTTCTGAAGTGCCCCTTACCCGAATCCAGAAGAAATAGATTACCGCATAAAGCTATAACTTGATCGTAGCCACTACGATTTTAGCGACGCTCATCCCTGCGTTCTTCGCCCCGGTGTTCTTCACGGCGATCCTCTCCGCGCTCATCACGGTGCTCGTCTTTGCGCTCTTCATGGCGGACATCACGGTGATCGCGATGTTGTTCCTGGTAACGCGGAACATATTCGCGTTTGTACCAGTCGTCATTTACAAAAAAGACCCGCTCGCCGCAGGCGTTGTATTCGCGGCAGTGCCTTTTCCAATGTCTGGAGTATTCCGGCGGAACGTGCAGATAGAGCGGTGGGCGATTCATCGCACCGCCTTCGATGATTATCGGCTGAGAGTTGATCACTTGCGGTTGAGGAAAGTTACCTATATCGAGTTGTCCATAGAAACCGGGTTGCCCGATGCTGATCGAAACTCCGACATCTGCGGCTAATGCCGGGACGGTAACGGTGGCAGCGACTACTGCTGCGGCAATCAAGAAATGTTTCATTTTGGATCTCCTGTTGTTAGTACTTCCTGATAAATTTATTAAAAAAAGAGCCTACAACTTACCTGGCGATGCGTTATATATATTATATCAATATGATACGTAATATTTTTAACCTATTACTTAACGTTTAAAACAAAAGACCATTTGCACTACATCCGACAGTGTCAGTCGTACTTCCCAGAAGTGGCTGCACCATAATTGTGTGCTTGCGGTCAAAAAGTCTCTGTGCCTTAGCACACATTTGCGGATACATTAGTTTCCAATCAGTACCTGAGCTGTGCCTCTCCCAGTGGCTGCGCCGCCCCCCAGCGCCTTGTACAAGGTGACCAGATTGGTCGCTTGAGCCAACTTCAGGTTGATAAGATTGTGTTGCGCGGCGTACAGCGAGCGCTGCGAATCGAGGACGACCAGATAGCTATCCACGCCCTTTTGGTAGCGCGCGTCCGAGAGCTTGAAGCTGAGCGACGTGGCATCGACCAACGATTGTTGTGCTGCCACCTGTTCATCCAAGGTGCCGTGATCGGCCAGTGCATCGGCCACCTCACGGAACGCGCTCTGGATGGACTTCTCGTATTGGGCCAAATAAATTCCGCGATCCGCTTTGGCGACTTTCAAGTTGGCGATGTTG
Organism: uncultured beta proteobacterium; assembly: GCA_963714805.1. Classification (GTDB taxonomy): domain Bacteria; phylum Pseudomonadota; class Gammaproteobacteria; order Burkholderiales; family Gallionellaceae; genus CAIQPV01. The sequence goes on from CAVQPO010000004.1 coordinate 510,200, forward strand.
CTGCCGCCGTCAAAGATAGGCAGGTTGATCTGCGGCGCGAATACCCAAGTACGCGAGCCGGAATCAAATAGGCCGGACAATTGAGAACTGGCGGTGCCGAAGGAGCTGGTCAGGGTGATGCTGGGGAAAAATGCGGCTCGGGCAACACCGATATTCGCATTAGCCGCCTTGAGTTGATGCTCGGCTTCCAGTATGTCGGGGCGATTCTGCAACAGATCGGAGGGCAATCCGGTAGGGAAGTCGCGAACGGCGGTAATGGTCGTCAGCGATGCTGAAGGTAAAAGCTCGGCAGGTACCGCGACTCCCGCCAACAAGCTCAAAGCATTAATATCCTGCGCCACGACGCTGGTATAGCGGGCGACATCGCCGCGCGCGGTATCGACTGCGGTCTGTGCCTGGCTTAAATCCAGTTGCGAAGCGGCACCCAATTCAAAGCGGCGCTTGTCCATCGCATAAGTTGCTTGCTGGGTCTTCAAGGTCTCCCGAGCTAACGAGAGGTGTTCTTGATCCGCAGCCAGTGTCAAATAGGCCGTTGCAACCTGGGCGATCAGGCTGATCTGGGTGCTGCGATGCGCTTCTTCGGTACCGAGATATTGCTCCAGCGCCTGATCTTTCAAACTGCGGACTCGTCCGAAAAAATCGAGCTCGTAAGCGCTGAAGCCGAGGCCGACGTTATAGTTATGCAGGAGATAACGCCTACCGGTAGGCGAAAGACCTCCAGGCGTAAGTGTCGTATTATCGCTGGCGGTTGCGTTGATATGCGGGAACAGCGTGGAACGTTCGATCTGATATTGCGCCTGCGTCTTTTCGATGGTCAATGCCGCAACGCGCAAGTCACGGTTATTGGCCAGCGCCAAGGCAATCAACCGTTGCAGTTTTGGGTCAGTCACAAAGTCGTGCCAATCGACATTGGCCTCGTTTTGCCCGCTTGGATTAGCCGAATAGGCGGGGCCGCTGGGCCAACTGCTCGATACGGGGGCGACAGGCCGCTGGTAATCCGGCGCCAAGGTTCCGCACCCCGCCAAGATGGCAGTAGCAATGATGGAAAGACAATATTTGTTCATTTTATCGCCCCTCTTCCGCAGCATGACCGACTGCAGTTTCCTGTTGCTTGCCCTTGAATATTCTGCGTACCAACACAAAAGACAATGGCACAAAGAAAATGCCCAAAGCCGTGGCGCTGATCATGCCACCCAGCACGCTGGTACCGATTGCGTTCTGCGCACCCGAACCCGCACCATGACTGATCGCCAGCGGAAGCACGCCGAAACCGAAGGCCAGCGAAGTCATCAGGATAGGACGCAGACGCATGCGAACCGCTTCCAGCGTCGATTCGATCAGGCCGTGCCCATGCTCTTCCATCTGCGCCTTGGCGAATTGCACGATCAGGATGGCGTTCTTGGCCGATAAGCCAACGGTGGTCAACAGCCCGACCTGCAAATACACATCGTCGGCAAAACCACGCATCGTTGCTGCAAGCAGTGCGCCCATGATACCCAGCGGCACCACCAGCATCACAGAAAAAGGGATGGCCCAGCTTTCATACAACGCCGCGAGACAGAGGAAAACGAAAAGCATCGATACGGTATACAAGGCGGGAGCCTGCGAACCGGAGCTGTGTTCCTGATCCGAGATACCTGTCCATTCATAACCGATTCCGGGCGGCAACTGTGCAACCAGTTTTTCCATTTCGGCGAGTGCCTCACCGGAACTCTTTCCGGGCGCGGCCGAACCTTGAATTTCGATGGAAGGAAGACCGTTGTAGCGCTCTCGGCGAGGCGAAGCATAAGCCCAGCGCCCGGTCGAAAAGGCCGTGAATGGCACCATATCACCGTTGGCGTTGCGCGCGAACCATTTGCCAAAATCCTGCGGCAGCATGCGCGAAGAGCGCGTCGCCTTGCAGATAGACTTTTTTGATGCGCCCCTTATCGATGAAGTCGTTCACATAGGCACTGCCCCATGCGGCGCTCAAGGCGGTGTTGATGTCCGCCAGAGAAAGTCCCAGCGCGCTGGCCTTTTGCTGGTCGATATCCAGACGGTATTCCGGCGTATCGTCCTGACCGTTGGGGCGCACCGCGAACAGTAACGGATCTTTGGAGGCCAGCCCCAGCAACTGGTTGCGTGCGGCCATCAACTGCGTCGTGCCCTAAACCGGCGCGATCTTCCAATTGCAGGTCGAAACCATTCGCGTTCCCCAACTCAAGCGCCGCAGGCGGGGCGAAGGCGAACACCATGGCATCACGAATTTGCGAGAAGGACTGCATGGCTCGTGCGACCACGGCTTGCGCGCGTTGCTCGGGATGCGGGCGCTCGATCCCATGGTTTGAGGCGAACGAAAGTCAAACCCGCATTCTGCCCGCTGCCGCCGAAGCTGTAACCGGCCACACCGAACATGGTCGCGACGTTATCCTTCTCGTCCACCAAAAAGTGATGCTCGACTTGCTCGATGACCTTGAGCGTGCGCTCTTGCGTAGCTCCTGCAGGCAGCACGATTTGACCGTAAAGCACCCCTTGGTCTTCGTCCGGCAGGAAGCCGCTGGCCTGATGCAAAAACAGCCCGCCCATCGCAACCACGACGACCGCGTAGATAATAAGATAGGGCGCGCTGCGATGAGATGATGCGGCTGACCGCAGCTTTGATAACCTTTGCTCGACCGGTCGAACACGCGGTTGAACCAGCCGAAGAAGCCGCGATGCACGATATGCTCGCCCTTGGCGACCGGCTTGAGCATGGTGGCACACAGCGCGGGGGTCAGGATCAGGGCGACAATAACCGACAGCACCATGGCCGAGACGATGGTGATGGAGAACTGGCGATAGATCACCCCGGCCGAGCCGCCGAAGAAGGCCATGGGGATAAATACGGCCGACAGCACCAGCGCGATGCCGACCAGTGCGCCGGTGATCTGATCCCATCGACTTCTGCGTGGCTTCCTTGGGCGACAAGCCTTCCTCGGTCATCACACGCTCGACGTTCTCCACCACCACGATGGCGTCGTCCACCAGCAGGCCGATGGCGAGCACCATGGCGAACATGGTGAGCGTGTTGATCGAGAAACCGCAGGCGTTGAGCACGCCGAAGGTGCCCAGCAGCACTACCGGCACGGCGATCGTTGGAATCAGCGTGGCGCGGAAATTTTGCAGGAACAGGTACATGACGAGGAACACCAGCACGATGGCTTCGAACAGCGTCTTCACCACTTCCTCGATGGACAATCGCACATACGGCGTGGTGTCGTAGGCCACGATCGCCTTCATGCCGGGCGGGAAGAATTTCGACAGGTCATCGATCTTGGCTTGCACCGCGACAGCGGTATCGAGAGCGTTGGCGCCGGTGGCCATCTTGATCGCAATGCCCGTGGCCGGATGGGTGTTGAAGCGCGCCAAAGTGCCGTAGTTTTCGCTGCCCAGTTCGATGCGCGCAACATCTTTCAGGCGCACCGTCGCGCCGTCGGCTGGTCGTCTTGAGAATGATCTTGCCGAATTGCGCGGGCGTTTGCAAACGGCTTTGCGCCGTGATGGTGGCGTTGAGCTGCTGCCCGCGGACGGCGGGCGTACCGCCCAGCTGCCCGAGCGGAGACCTGCGCATTCTGCGCCTGCATCGCGTTGATGACGTCGATAGGCGTCAGCTTGAAGCCGTTGAGTTTGGCCGGATCGAGCCAGATGCGCATGGCGTATTGCGCGCCGAACATGGTCACGTCGCCCACCCCTTTGACGCGGCTTATCGTGTCGAGCACGTTGGCGGCGACATAGTCGGCCAGATCGAACTGCGTCATGCTGCCGTCTTCGGAAACGAAGGCCATCACCATCAGGAAGTTCTTGGTCGACTTGGCGACTTTCAGACCTTGCTGCTGCACCTCCTGCGGCAGCAGCGGCATCGCGAGTTGCAGTTTGTTTTGCACTTGCACCTGGGCGATGTCGGGATTGGTGCCGTTCTCGAAGGTGAGCGTGATATTTACCGCGCCGGACGAATCGCTGCTCGAAGCCATGTAGCGCAGGCCGTCGATGCCATTCATCTTCTGTTCGATCACCTGGGTGACCGAATCCTCAACCGTCTGGGCGGAGGCGCCGGGATAGTTGCCGGTAATCGAGATGGCGGGCGGCGCGATGGCCGGATATTGCGCGATGGGCAAGACTATGATCGACAGCAGCCCGGCCATCATGATGACGATGGCGATTACCCACGCAAAGATGGGACGATCAATAAAGAAACGTGACATGGGGTGCGGCTCCTTACTGCTTGGCGGCCGGAACGGCGGATGCCGCCGCAGACGCGACGTAGTCCACGACACGGCTTGGGCGGGTGCGCCGGGTCTGACCTTCTGCAATCCGTCGACGATCAACTGGTCGCCGACTTTCAGCCCGTTTTTCACCACCCACTTGTCGCCACTGCATCGCCCAATTCGAGGACGCGCAGCTCCACCTTGCCATCCGCGCCCAACACCAAGCGCCGTCGCATTGCCTCTGGCGTCATGCGTCACGCCCTGTTGCGGCACGAGCATACCCTGCTCATTGACGCCCTCTTCAAGAATGGCGCGCACGAACATGCCGGGTAACAGGTCATGCTTGGGATTGGGGAATACGGCGCGCAAAGTGACCGTGCCGGTACCCTGATCGACCGTCACATCGGACAATTCCAGCGTCCCTTCCAGAGCGTAGTGCAGGTTGTCATCCAGTAGCAGCCTTACCTTGGCGGCATCGGGACCAGCGCGCTTCAGCAGGCCGCTTTCCAAGCGCGTGCTTCATCCGCATGAGTTCTGCGCTGGGCTGCACGACATCGACATAGATCGGATCCAGTTGCTGCACCGTCGTAAGCGCAACGGCTTGATTGGCCGTCAGCAAGGCTCCCGGCGTCACCGTCGAGATGCCGATACGACCCGAGATGGGCGAAGCGATACGGGTGTAATCGAGATTGATGCGTGCCGTGTCTACCGCCGCCTTGTTGGCCGCCACATCGGCTTCTGCTTGCTTGAGCGCCGCATCCGCATCATCAAAATCCTGCTTGCTGACCGCATTGATTTTGACCAACTCGCGATACCGATCAGCCTTCAGCTTGACGGCCACCAAATTGGCTTGCGCCTTGACCAGACTTGCCTGCGCACTATCGTAGTTCGCCTTGTAAAGTGCCGGGTCGATCTGGTAAAGCGTTTCGCCTGCCCTTACATCCGCTCCTTCGCGGAAAAGCCGCTGCTGGACGATGCCGTTGATCTGGGGGCGAACTTCGGCGATCCTGTAAGGTGAGGTGCGACCGGGCAACTCCGAAGTAATGGATACCTTTTGTGACTTGACGATGACAACGCCTACCGGCGTGGGGCCTTTCTGCGGAGCGGGAGCTTGTGGTTTGTCGCATCCGCCCAGTGTCAGGCTGACCGCCAGTAGCAGCCCGCCAAGCAGAGCTGGCAACATTACGTTTTATTTGCATTGAAAACCTCATCTTGTTGATTTTGTTGATGTAGATTGAATTGTAGAAATTGTATGGATAGCATATTTTCAAGCGTTGGTCTGTTCGCAAGCGAACATTGTCAAAAAGCCATCAACTATATTAGCAATTTTTAACACTTCATTTTCTGGCGGACGCTGCACACCGAATAACAGTTGCGAACGTTCTTGTCCAACCAGCATCGCCATCAGCATTTCTGCTGCAAACACCGGGTCGGCATGACGTACATGTCCCTGCTCCATTGCATTGCCTAGGAAAGCAGCCAGCCGTTCTATCATCTTGCCCGCTCCCTGCGCATAGACTTCGCGCACCAGTTCGGGAAAGCGCAACGCCTGTCCGCTCAAAATGCGGTATGCCGCGATGCCCTCCGGGTTGAGCGCCAGTTGCCGGTATATGCCTGCAAAGCTCACCAGGCTCTGGCGCAAATCGTCCGCATCGTCATTCAGTGGCGCAAGCACGTCGAGGAAACGATCTAGAACCACCTCGGCAAACAGGCTTTCTTTACTTTTGAAGTGGTTGTAGAACGTCTGCCGCGCCACCTCGGCGCGACCAATGATTGCATCCACGCTGGCATCATAGCCCTGTTCAAGGAACAGCTCCCGCGCAGCGAGTAGCAGCCGCTCCCGATTTGTCATTATCGTGTTCATGACGGCATTATGCCTAGATTAGACTATCTAGTCTACTTGAATTCAGGTAAAAACTGACGCTTCACCCATTGTGCAACTGAGGGTTGTCACTAAAAAAATATAACTATATTATATTATACATATAGTTATATAATTTTATTAATGTGTTATATTTGATTTTACATTGACACGATGATGTATTTTTCGTTGTGATGTCAGCACGAGCCACGGGCGAATCTAGCCCTCCCCCTGCATGGGGGAGGGGACGCGGTTCTGAATTTATGACACAGAAAGACTAGGCATTATCCAGCCTTGCCCAAATTTTGCCCTTGAGGAAGTACAGCAGGGTGGTAAAAACCAGCAGGTAGCCGAGCACGTAGTAGCCCAGAGATTTGCGTTCCTCCGCGTGGGGGTCGGCGGCCCATGCCAGAAACGAAGTCACCTCGCGGGCTTTTTTCTGGAGTTCTGCGAGTTGCGCCGGGTCGGTCACTCCGGCCACCATCAGCACGTCGGGCATTTTCGTGGTCGGAAAATAATGGTTGCCGGTCGTGCCATCCGGAGTGTTGTAGTATCCCAGCAGGTAGGAGTAAATATAATCGGCCTCGCCCTCGCGCGCCTTGGCCATCAGGCTGAGATCGGGCGGAGCCTTGCCGAACGAGGACGCCGCAGCTTCGGCCGGCATCTGGCTGGCGATGGCGGTACCCATGGGGTTGGCGCCGCGCCAAGAATCCACCTTGTCTTTATCCAAGCCCAATTTGGACAGCTCGCGGAAGTGGAGGTATTTCAGGCTGTGGCAACCCGTGCAAACCGTCATCACCGTTTCTGCCCCGCGCGCGATAGCAGGCAGATCGGTGGCCACTTCGACCTTGTTCAGCGGGGTTTCCGTTTCTGCCCACGCGCCGCACGCCAGCCAGCACAACGCGAATACTGATAAGCGCTTCATGCCGCACCTCCTTTCTGCGGCTTGCTATCGCGCGGCGGGCGTTGCTCGAACAGCGCTAACAGTTCCGGAGACAAACCTCGCGCGCGCATCCAGCGCTCTTCCCATTTGGAAATAAACGGCAGCAGGAAAAATGCGGCAAAATAAATAAAAGTCGCCACTTGTCCGATCGGCACCAATGCGCCGGACGGAGGCTTCGAGCCGACATAGCCGAGCAACAGGATGTCGATAACGAAAACATAAAACATGGCGCGATACACTGGGCGGTGATGCGCCCCTCCGGGGATTGTCGTGCGGTCTGCGAACGGCAGGATGGCGAATATCAATACGGAAAGCGCCATCGCCACCACCCCGCCCAGCATGTCCGGGATCGAGCGTAGGATGGCGTAGAACGGCAGGAAATACCACTCCGGCTCGATATGCGGCGGGGTCATCAGCGGGTTTGCCGGGATGTTGTTGGCGGCCTCGATGAAGGTGCCGGGAACAAAAAACACGAAGGTGCAAAACACGATCAGGTAGACGCCCAGCCCGAACAAGTCCTTGATGGTGAAGTAGGGGTGGAAGGGGATGTTGTCCTTGTCGGCGAGGCTGATGCCGGACGGGTTGCTGCTCTTCACGGTGTGCAGGGCGACCAGGTGGATGCCGACCACGGCGAAGATCAGGAACGGGAACAGGTAGTGCAAGGCGAAGAAGCGCGTCAGCGTGGCATCGCCCACCGAGAAGTCGCCGCGCAGCCACAGCACGACCTTGTCGCCGACGAACGGCGTGACGCCGAACAGGTTGGTGATGACCTGCGCGCCCCAGTAGGACATCTGTCCCCACGGCAACAGGTAGCCCATGAACGCGGTCGCCATGATCATCAGCATCAGCCCCTGCCCCGTCCACCACATCAGTTCGCGCGGCTTGTGGTAGGAGGCGTAATACAGCGTGCGCGCCATGTGCACGTAGATCACCACGAAGAAAGCGGACGCGCCGGTGGAGTGGATGTAGCGCAGCAGCCAGCCGTAGTTCACGTCGCGCATAATGTGCTGCACCGAATCGAACGCCATGTTCACGTCCGGTTTGTAGTACATGGCGAGGAAGATGCCGGTGGCGAGTTGCAGCACCAGCACGAAGCCGGCGAGAAAGCCGAAATTCCACCAGTAGCTCAGGTTGCGCGGCGTGGGGTAATCGGTCAGTTCGTGTTTGACGATGTGGGTCAGGGGGAAACGCTGGTCGATCCAGTCTAGTACGCGGCTCACCATGATGTTATGCCTCACCTATGATAATTTTATCTGCGGAAACGAACTTGACGGGGGGAACCGCCAAATTCAGGGGGGCGGGGCCGTGCAGGATGCGGCCGCTGTTGTCGTACACGCTGCCGTGGCAGGGGCACAGCCAGCCGTCCTCGCTGCGCGAAGGGATGCAGCCCATGTGCGTGCAGACCCCGACCACCACCAGCCATTCCGGCTGTTTGGCGCGCTCGGCATCCGCCTGCGGGTCTTTGCCGCCTTGAGAATTTTTCATGGCGGCGATCTGCTCGGGCGTGCGGTGCACCACAAAAACCGGCTTGCCGCCCCACGACACGGTCTGCGACTGTCCGGGGGCGATGCCGGAAAGGTCGACCTCCGTAGAGGCTTTTTCCAGCGTGTCCGTGGACGGGTTCATGCTGCTGATAAACGGCCAGCACGCGGCGGCGGCTCCCGCCGCGCCGACTGCCGCCGTTGCCTTCCCCAGAAAGTCGCGGCGATCCGCGTTGTCCAGTACGTTGCTTTCTGACATTACTATTTCCACCTTTCGATTCAAATTTTAAATAAGCACGAAATCTGTTTTAGGGAGCCTCTAATCATCCGTACCGTCGTACATTTCATCCTGTTCTGCCACGCGCTTCGCAACGGCCTCCTGTTCCATGCGCTGAACTTTTTCCTGATAGCGTGCCAAGCGTTTGGTGGCGGCATCCTGTTTTAACGGAATAGTGTTTTCGCCAAACAAAACTTGTTTGAGAAAACGGAAACCGAACAGCATCAGCTTGGTGTCATCACCCAGGATTTCTATGGTTTCTTCCGTGTCCAGATCGTAGAGTTCGTTGAAGCCTTCGCTCACTACAAAGCTGACGGAAACGGTCGACGTCGTAGCAGACCATGAAGAATAGCTGCAAGCTGGATTTGGACGGTTTGCCCACGCTGGGTCCGGAGGATTTTTTCTTGAGGATGAGCTGACGCCAACCGCGCGCCAGTTCATCGTATTCCTCCACGCCCTGTTCGCTGCGGTACTCGTCTATAGTCAGCTCTCTGGGTTCGTTGTGTCCCAGGCAGTGATCTTCCTTCACCAGGCATAGGAACGGATGTCGGTATATTCGTCCTGCCTGCGCATGGACAGCAACGCCACCGGGTAATAACGGCAGGCGGTCGGGCGATCCTCATATACGCTGCACCCTTCCGGCAGTCATGAAACGGCAGGCCGTGCCGTTTTCTACCGGGCGCAGCTTCACTCCCGCGATGCCACCCTGTTCCATCTCGTAAGGCACGGTATATTGCTGCAGAAATTCGCCGGACGAAAGATTCAGACGTTGTTTCAGGCGCAGGATATCGTAGGGTGTGAGCGAGATGTCGATGTTGCTGCAACACGCATTCCAGCAAGCGATGCCTTTGCGGCACTGGAACTGGATCGTCTTGTTGCCGTCGCACATTTCCGGCACGACCGGGCTTGCCGGGGAAAGGCAGGTCGGCTGCCATGTAGGTATCCATCATTCATTCCTTAACCATGGACAGGATTGGAAAAAACGGGCATCTCGAGATGCCCGACTATGCTACACAACCTCATCAGCTCCGATTAATGTGCGCCGCTGCCTTGAACAACTTGGACTTGTCCACCAAGTCAACATGTTTGCGCTTGAAGCAGGTCCATTTCTTGGTTTTCTTGTCGTAGACCGAGTTGACGAAGCAGTGCCAGTTTTTCTCATCGACGAAGTTCTTGTCGGTGCGGTAGTAGAAGCCCGGATAGCGGCTTTCTTCACGGAACTGGATGTGCTTCATGTGCGCTTCGGCAGTCAGGATGCGATGGTAGTTTTCCCAGGCGCGCAGCAGTTCATGCAGGTCTTTCGCACGCATCTTCTAGCGCATCTTCCTTTAGCATCTCCAGCTTCTCTTCGGCCACCGCCAGCATCTTGTCGTTGGTGTTGTAGTAGGTGGCGACACCGGCGACATACTCGTCCATGATCTTCTGCAGGCGCATTTGCAGCATCTTGGGCACGATGTAGTTCGGGTTGACGTCGATGGCGGTGGAGTAGTCCTTGTGCTCGAGGAAGTTGCGCACCGGCTTGTAGATTTCCTCGGCCAATTGTGCGGCAGGTGTGTCGAGTTCCGGTTTCCAGTCCTTGTTGTCCAGCGCGTACTTCACCATCGCCTTGGAAGCCAGGCGACCTTCGGTGTGCGAACCGGAAGAGAACTTGTGGCCGGATGCGCCCACGCCGTCACCGGCGGTGAACAGCCCCTTGACCGTGGTCATGGAGCGGTAGCCCCAGTTCCAGCCGCGCGGCAGGTGTGCCGGGACGCCCTCTTCTTCCGGATCGGCGGCCGTCGGTGCGCCAAGGTCGGTCGGACCGGATACCCAGATGCCGCAGCAGCCGGAGTGTGAGCCGAGCAGGTAAGGCTCAGTTGGCATCAGTTCGGACATTTTCTTTTCCGGCTCGATGTTTTCGCCGACCCAGATACCGCACTGGCCGATACACATGTCGAGGAAGTCTTCCCAGGCTTCGGCTTCAAGATGCTTCACTTCCTTGGGTGACAGGGTTTCTTTCAGTTTGGCGAGCGCCGTCACGGTGTCCATGTAGATCGGGCCGCGGCCGTCCTTCATCTCTTTCAGCATGAGGTGGTTGCGCAGGCAGGAGGCAGGAACAGCAGCCTGGCCATAAGGCGGATAGTCGTTCAGCATCTCCTTGTTCTTGACCATGTAGTCTTCGCCATAGGCGTTGACCGCCTTGGCCTTGAACAGCAGGAACCATGCGCCGACCGGGCCGTAGCCGTCCTTGAAACGGGCGGGCACGAAACGGTTTTCCATCATGGTCATTTCCGCGCCGGCTTCGGCAGCCATCGCGTAGGTCGAACCTGCGTTCCACACCGGATACCATGCACGGCCCTGACCTTCGCCCACGGAACGGGGACGGAACAGGTTCACGCAACCGCCTGCGGCGAGCAGGATGGACTTGGCCTTGTAGATATGAATGGTGTTCTCGCGTACCGAGAAACCGACCGCACCGGCGACGCGGTTTGGGATCGTTCTTGTCGTTGACCAGCTTGACGATGAAGATGCGTTCTTCGATGCGGCCAGGCCCAAGTGCCTTCTTGGCAGCCTCGGCAACGATCCACTTGTAGGATTCGCCGTTGATCATGATCTGCCATTTGCCGGAACGCACCGGCTTGCCGCCGTCTTTCAGCAGAGGCAGGCCTTCCTTGATGGATTCGGCACCGTCGTGGCGCACGCCGTCGGCATCGGTCTTCCAGATCGGCAGGCCCCATTCCTCGAACAGGTGCACCGAGTCATCGACGTTGCGGCCCAGGTCGTAGGCCAGGTCGTCGCGGGTGATGCCCATCAGGTCGTTGGAGACCATGCGCGCGTAGTCGGCCGGATCATGTTCCGTGCCGATATAGGTGTTGATCGCGGACAGACCTTGCGCCACGGCACCGGAACGATCCATGGCGGCTTTGTCCACCAGCTTGATCTTGAGTTCGGTGCCGGTCTCGGCCTTGACCGCATCGGCCCAGCGCATCATTTCGTAGCCGGCACCGCAACACGCCATGCCGCCGCCGATCAACAGGATATCGAGTTCTTCTTCGACGATTTGTGGATTACCGAAAGTTCCTTCAGACATTTTGTTTACTCCGTTTCGTTAATTGGGTTTGCTTATTTGCGGCGGATCAGTTCTTCTGGCTTGCCTGCGCGGTAGCCGCCCATCACTGCCTTGGTGAACACGCCCGGCAGTGGTGAGCTCGGCCATCTTCGGCATCGGTTTGCCGCCGAAGGGATCGATAGAACCTTCGGAAGTGGTGCGGATCGGGAACTTGAAGCGTTTCATCGTTGCCGTTGCGGAATTTGATCGTCCACATGATGGAGTCGGAACCGCGCATCGGTTGCACCGAGCCGCCCAGCGGCACGATGTCGGCGTAATGGCGCACTTCGATGGCGCTCTGCGGGCAGATCTTCACGCAGGAATAACATTCCCAGCATTGTTCTGGTTCCTGGTTGAAAGCCTTCATCGCATGGCCGGTCTCGGAACCGTCCTTATCCAGTTTCATCAGGTCGTGCGGACAGATATACATGCAGGCGGTTTTATCCTGCCCCTTGCAGCCGTCACATTTTTCGGTACGTACAAAAGTTGGCATTTCATTGCTCCTCCATTAAAATTAGATCACAATCACACTATAAAACAGGCTCTGCACTTGGCGAGTAGATCTCACAATTTATAATCTCAGCGTCCGGAATGTCCGCTCAGCTTCACTTCCACTTTTTCATTTGCAGCCAGTCCTGCGTAATAGGCACGCAGGATCTCCAGCACTTCAGGCCTGCTGAATTCTGCAGGCACATCGCTATCTTCCGACAGCCACTTGCGCAGCTTGGTGCCGGACAGCAGCAGACGATCCGCTTCGCCGTGCGGGCAAGTGCGCGCTGAGGCCATGCCGCCGCACTTGTAGCACCAGAACGTCCAGTCGATCTTGAGCGGCTGTGTTTCCAGCGAGCCTTTCGGTATCTGGTCGAAAATATGGTGTGCGTCGAACGGCCCGTAGTAGCTGCCGACGCCGGCATGGTCGCGCCCGACGATCAGGTGCGAGCAGCCGTAGTTCTGGCGGAACAGCGCATGCAGCAGCGCTTCGCGCGGCCCGGCGTAGCGCATGTCCAGCGGGTAACCGGCCTGCACCATGGTTTTTTTGACGAAATATTTTTCGGTCAAGTACGGCGATAGCTTCGGTACGCACCTCGGCAGGAATATCGCCGGGTTTCAGATGGCCGAGCAGCGAATGAATCAGCACGCCGTCGCAGACTTCGATCGCGACTTTGGCCAAGATACTCGTGCGAACGGTGCATGGGGTTGCGCGTCTGGAATGCGGCCACCTTGGTCCAGCCCATGGCTTCGAACAAGTCGCGCGTCTCGCGCGGCGACATGAATAGCGCGCCGTATTTTTCCGGGAAACCACCTTGGGACAGAACCTTGACCGGGCCCGCAAGATTGACCTCGCCCTGCTCCATCACCATTTTGACGCCGGGATGTTCCAGATCGGTGGTACCGAACACCGTCGCGCATTCGTGCGCCTTGTCGATGGAATATTTTTCGGTGACCGTCATCGTGGCGATGACGCTGCCATCGTCGGGATCAAGCAACGCGACATCGCCGCCAGTCTTGACGGAATTGGCGGTGAGCGCGATCCGTGGAAAGGGTAATGGGAATCGGCCAGAACAGGCCGCTGGTCGTTCTCATGCCGTCGCACACGCCCTGCCAGTCGGCGTGGGTCATGAATCCGTCCAGCGGCGTAAAGCCGCCGATGCCGAGCATGACCAGATCGCCCTTCTCGCGCGAACTGACCTTGATGCTGGGAAGCGCAAGCGCACGCTCGCGCTCGGCGATCAGCAATGCCTTCCTTCAAGCAAGCGTGGATTAAGATTGCCTCCCCCGTGCGGATTGACCAGTGCCATGTCAATTTCCCCAGCTAACAATAATGGTGACGTACACTATTCCATCTGGCATGAAACAGCGATACCCCAGTTAGGGTTGATGACTCATACCCCTTATGGGCTATATACCCCCCCCTCATCACGGTTATGGATGGCAAGGCGTCCACTACGCATACTTCGCTACCCCGACCAGACTATACATTGATCATGTCATGACTTTGCCTCAACCCCATTGCATGATCCGATAGCACCGCCGTTGCCCGATGCCACGACCGAGACGCGCACCACGACCTGTTACATGTGCGCGTGCCGCTGCGGCATTCGTGTTCATCTGCGGAACGGCGAAGTGCGCTACATCGACGGCAATCCCGATCATCCGCTGAACGGCGGAGTGATCTGCGCCAAGGGTTCGTCCGGCATCATGAAGCAGTATTCCCCCGCGCGCCTGACCAAGCCGCTAAGGCGCAAGCCGGGAGCAGAGCGCGGCGCGGGTGAGTTCGAGGAAATCAGCTGGGAAGAAACCTTCACCATTCTCGCCGAACGGCTGGGCAAACTACGCGCCACCGACCCGAAGAAATTTGCGCTGTTCACCGGACGCGACCAGATGCAGGCGCTGACCGGCATGTTCGCGCGCCAGTTCGGCACCCCCAACTACGCGGCGCACGGCGGCTTCTGCTCGGTGAACATGGCAGCCGGGATGATCTACACCATCGGCGGCTCGTTCTGGGAATTCGGCGGCCCCGACCTCGACCGCGCCAAGCTGTTCATCATGATAGGCACGGCCGAAGACCATCATTCCAATCCGCTCAAGATCGCCATTTCGAAATTCAAACGCGAGGGCGGGCGCTTCGTCTCGATCAATCCGGTGCGCACCGGTTATTCGGCCATCGCCGACGAATGGGTGCCGATCAAACCCGGCACCGACGGCGCGCTGATGCTCGCGCTGATCCACGAGATCATTGAAATGGGGCTGTATGACCGCGAATTTCTGGCGCGCTACACCAACGCGGGCGAACTGGTAAATCTGGACGAAGTGCATGACGAGTTCGGCATGTTCGTGCGCTCCGAAGTACCCAAGGAGGAAGGCTGTTTCGATCCTGAAAACAAGCTGTGGTGGGATCGCATCAGCAACCGTCCGGTCATCACCCACACCGAAGGTGCCGACCCGTTCCTGTTCGGCGAATTCAAGCTGCACGATGGCACGCCGGTCAAGCCGGCATTCCAGCTTGCTGCATGAGCGGGTGAAGGACTACACGCCGGAATGGGCGGCAAAAATCACCGGCATTCCCGCCGAGACCATCCACCGCCTGGCCTATGAGATGGGCGTCACCGCGCGCGACCAGAAAGTGGTGCTGCCGATTTCCTGGACCGACTCCTGGGGCAAGGAACACGACACCGTCACCGGCAACCCCGTGGCCTTTCACGCCATGCGCGGGCTGGCGGCGCACTCCAACGGTTTCCACACCATCCGCGCGCTGGCGATTTTGATGTCGCTGCTCGGCACCATCGACCGTCCCGGCGGTTTCCGCCACAAGGCACCATTCCCGCGCCCCATTCCGCCGTGCGCAAAAACGCCGAACACGCCGCTGGCGATCAAGCCGAATACGCCGCTGGACGGCATGCCGCTCGGCTGGCCTGCCGAACCGGACGACCTGTTCGTGAATGAGGATGGCAGCCCGGTGCGCATCGACAAGGCGTTCTCCTGGGAGCATCCGCTGGCCGTGCACGGCTTGATGCACAACGTCATCACCAACGCCTGGCGCGGCGATCCCTACCCGATTGATACGCTGCTGATCTTCATGGCCAACATGGCGTGGAACTCGTCCATGAACACGGTGAGAGTGCGCCAGATGCTCAACGACAAGGATGAACACGGCGACATACAAGATCCCGTTCCTGGTGGTGTGCGATGCTTTCGAGTCGGAGATGACGGCGTTCGCCGATCTTATCTTGCCCGACACCACCTACCTCGAACGCCACGATGTGATGTCCATGCTGGATCGGCCGATCTCGGAATTCGACGGCCCGGTGGATGCGATACGCGTTCCGATATTTCCGCCCAAAGGCGAATGCAAGCCGTTTCAGGAAGTGTTGATCGAACTCGGCACGCGCCTCAAGCTTCCGGCCTTCGTCAAGAAAGACGGCACGCGCAAATTCCGCGACTATCCCGATTTCATCGTCAACTACGAAACCGAACCCGGCTCGGGCATCGGCTTTCTCTCCGGCTGGCGCGGCCAGGGCGGCGAAAAATCCATGCGCGGCGAACCCAATCCGCGCCAACTGGAAATGTATGAAGCCAACAACTGCGTCCATCACTATGAGTTGCCGCTTTCCTACCAGTACATGCGCAACTGGAACAAGGGCTATCTGGAGTGGTCGCAACGCAACCGTATCACGCGCTACGCCGATCCGATCTTGATCCATATCTACTCGGAAGTGCTGCAAACATTCCGTTTGTCGGCACAGGGCAAGGGCATTCGCGCAAGCCGCCCGAGCATCTGAAGAAGCGCGTCGAGACTTTTTTCGATCCTTTGCCGTTTTACTACGAGCCGCTGGAAACGCAGGTCACCGACCGGCACAAATATCCGCTCGCCGCCATCACGCAACGCCCCATGGCGATGTACCACTCCTGGGATTCGCAGAACGCCTGGCTGCGGCAGATTCACGCGCACAATTATTTGTTCGTCAAATCCCAGCACCGCGCAAGCCGCAGGAATCGCGGACGGCAGCATGGATGTGGGTCGAGTCGCAGTGGGGCAAGGTGCGCTGCATGTGCAGCTACTCCGAGGCGGTCGAACCGGAAACGGTATGGACATGGAATGCTATCGGCAAAGCTGCCGGAGCGTGGAACTTGACCCCGCGCGCCAACGAATCGCAAAAAGGCTTCTTGCTGAATCACCTGATTTCCGAAGAGCTCCCGCAACTTGCTCCTCTCCGGCAGAACTCGGCTGGAGGCAGGACAGGAGCAGGGCATTTCCAACTCCGACCCCATCACCGGCCAGGCGGCCTGGTTCGATGTGCGGGTGCGCATTTACCCCGCAGCTCCGGACGAACCGGAACAAACTTCGCCGCAGTTTGAGCCCATGAAGCCCTATCCCGGAACTAAGCCATTCCTTGGCAGACTGGCTGGCCTATTTTGCAGGCAAAGGGAAAAACTGACATGCCCATAAATAATCTTCAGCGCCAGCGCCTGTCTGTTCCCCACTTTGAAAAAGGGGGGCTAGGGGGGATTTCTGCCGCAGCAAAAGCAAATCCCCCTCACTCCCCCTTTGCCAAAGTGGGAAGCAGGAAGTATCAAATTTTAGAAGTGGGAAGTGGAGTGTTTCAACAATGACCCAACTCGGACACGTTAAATTGAAAGGCTCGCTATGACCCAGCTCGCCTTGGTTATTGATCTCAACGTTTGCGTGGGTTGCAGCGCCTGCGTCACTAGCTGCAAGGAATGGAATACCTCCGGAGCTGCCGGCCCATTGTGCGACAGCAATCCCTACGACGCCAATCCGACCGGAACATTCTTCAATCGCGTGCAAACCTTTGAGGTCGGCGAATATCCCAAAACCGAGACGGTGCATTTTCCCAAGTCGTGCCTGCACTGCGAAGATCCGCCTTGCGTGCCGGTATGCCCGACCGGCGCTTCCTACAAGCGCAAGGAAGACGGCATCGTGCTGGTTGACTATGACAAATGCATAGGCTGCAAGTATTGCACCTGGGCCTGCCCTTACGGCGCGCGCGAAATTGATGAGCAGCAGAAAGTCATGAAGAAATGCACGCTGTGCGTGGATCGGATTTACAGCACCACCCTGCCCGAGAGGGATCGCCGCCCGTCCTGCGTCATGGCCTGCCCGACCAGCGCACGCTTGTTCGGCGACGTTCATGATCCCGATTCGGTCGTGTCGCGCGCCATCCGTGAAAATGGCGGCTATGCACTGATGCCGGAATGGGGCACGCAACCCGCCAACCATTATCTGCCGCGTCGCAAGAGCCCGATAACCATACACGAGGATCGAACTGGTGCGCGCAGACAATCCGCTCAAGATAGACGGCAAGCTGCCCAAGCCGTCGAAACAGGAACCCACACTCGACGACGTCACCAGCATGGTAACCGGATCGAAAATATATGAAGCCCGCATTCTCTGTCGTTTTTCTCACCACCTTGATCGGCGTCGGCCAAGGGCTATTCCTCGCCCTTTATACCGGGCAGTTGTATGCCTTCTTCGACCTCCTGCCAGCGCAGGACAGCCAGTCCTTTTATGCTGTCGGCAGCGCGTCTGGTGCTGGCATTTCTTTGCGCCGGATTGATCGCCTCGTTTTTCCATCTCGGCCGTCCGGAACGTGCGTGGCGTACTGCGACGCAATGGCGCACCTCATGGCTGTCGCGCGAGGTGATCGCGCTGCCCGCATTCATGGGAATAGTTTTGCTCTATGGTGGCGCACACTGGTTTGGCTGGCGCATGCCTTTGTTTGAATTACCCGGTGGCCGTGCCGTTGACCCGACGCTGATTCTTGGTGCACTGCGGCACGCTGCTGTGTTTTGCACTGTTCGTGAGTACGGCAATGATCTATGCCTGCCTGCGCTTTCTGCAGGAATGGCACACGCCGCTGACGGTAATCAACTATATCCTGCTCGGCGGCGCCTCCGGCTTCGTGCTGGCGGGCGCCTTCTCGGCCATGGCCGCACCCCAGCTGTCCGGCTTCTATGCCGGATGGGCGATGATCTTGACCCTGCTCGCCTTTATCGCACGCGCCGCATCACTGATGCGTAACGCGCGCCTCAAGCCCAAGTCGTCAATGCGTAGCGCTATCGGCATCAAACATCCGCACATCGTACAAAAGGCCAAGGGCGCAATGGGCGGGTCATTCAATACGCGCGAATTTTTCCACGGCAAGAGCTTGGCCTTCATGCGCGCAATCAAGCCGACCTTTTTGACGCTGGTCTTTTTCGTTCCGCTGGCATTGCTCGCAGCGGGAATGAGCGTCCCTCCCCTGTTATTTGTCGCATTTATATTGCAATATATCGGCTTGCTGGCCGAGCGCTGGTTCTTTTTCGCCGATGCCAGCCACCCCCAAAATCTTTACTACCAGGGAATTTCATGATGCCTGATGTAGTTCAATACGATGTTTTGTATTTGATATAACCCGAAGATAAAGAGGATTTCTTGTGACCACTACTTCTTCAGGCGCTACCACGCAATCGAGACTTGATCTCCTCAAAAGATTTTTCCCATTCCTTGGCTGGCAACGCTTCACCGCACAAACCATCAGGGAAGATATTATTGCCGGTATCACGGTTTCGCTCGTCGCCATTCCGCAAGCGCTGGCCTACGCACAACTGGCAGGCGTACCGCCCTACTATGGGCTATATGCGGCCTTCATTCCGACCATCATAGGCGTGCTCTTCGGTTCCTCGGCGATTCTGTCCACCGGGCCCGTGGCGATGACCTCGTTGCTCACGGCGGCAAGCATCGCCCCGTTTGCTGCGGCAGGCTCCGAACAATTTTATGCCTATGCAATTCTGCTCGCCTTGCTCTCCGGGCTGATCCAGATCGGGTTTGGACTGGCACGGATGGGCGTTTTGCTCAACTTCCTTTCGCATCCCGTACTGATGGGCTTCATCAATGCCGCAGCGCTCATCATCGCCATCTCCCAGATTCCGGCTTTCCTTGGTATTTCCATAAAACAGAGCAAACATCTGCTGCTGGACACTTGGAATGTCCTGACCAATTTCGATTCGCTGCATGGCATGTCTCTGGCTTTTGGCTTGGGTGCATTTGCATTGCTGTTACTTCTTCAAGAAGATTTTCCCCAAGCTGCCGGGCGTATTGATTACCGTCGGGTTCCTTACCTGGATCAGCTACGCGATCGGATTTGCGGAGCACGGAGGCAGAGTGGTAGGAGAGATTCCAACCGGCTTGCCCAGCCTGACTGTTCCCTCCTTCGAGTGGCCGGTTATGCGCGATTTGCTGCCGGCAGCATTCGTGGTGGCCTTGATCAGCTTCGTGGAGGCCATGTCGAGTTGCAAGGTGATCGCCTTCAAGACCCGCACGCGCTGGGATGAAAATCAGGAATTGATCGGACAGGGGCTAGCGAAGGTCGCCGCCGCATTTTGCCAATCCATGCCGGTCAGCGGGTCGTTTTCCCGGTCTGCACTTAACCTCGCCTCCAATGCCAGAACCGGCCTGTCTTCGCTGATCAGCGCCAGTTTCGTATTGGCGACGCTGATGTTCTTTACCGGTGCCTTGTATCATCTGCCCAAACCCGTGCTGGCCGCGATGATCATGATGGCGGTGGCCAATCTGGTTAATTTCAGCAGCATTCAACATGCATGGCAGGCGAGCAAGGATGACGGCATCGCCGCCATCCTCACCTTCTTTTCCACCCTGATTTTCGCCCCCAACATCCAGAACGGCATCCTTACCGGCATCATCTTGTCGCTGACCTTGTTTTTTTACCGGCGCATGCGGCCGAGGATTATCGTTGCGCTGGGTCTGCATCCGGATGGGACATTGCGTGACGCGGCACGATTTGATTTACCGTTGCTGCCCCCGCAGATCGGAGCACTGCGCTTCGACTCATCGCTGTTGTTTTTCAACGTATCCTATTTTGAAAATGCCGTCTTGAAGTTAATGCGGGACAAGCCCGATGCAAATTATATTCTGATTGCCGGAAGCGGCATCAACCACCTCGATGGCTCAGGCGTGGAAATCATTTCCAGCCTTGCGCGGCATATGCATGAAAGCGGCATCACCTTGGTATTCAGCGGGCTCAAGATGCAGATACTGGAAGTGATGGAGCGTACAGGGCTGGTCGAGACCATAGGCGAGAACAACATTTACAGCACCGACAAAATTGCCATTGAAGCTTTGCAAATGCGTATCCAGCCTGCTCCCACAATAACGTAAAGCATGTCCGATCCGGCTTATAACAAAAGCGCATAACCATATGAGGAAGTATCATTTTCTGGTGTTAGCTATCTATCGTATAGTGGCAGTCATAAAGCTTTACCGGAACTCCCCTAGCACCCTGCAACACTGAACTCGTTGCAAACTAAACCCCTCCAAACCTCCCCTTATCAGGGGAGGCTTAAAGGCTTCCCCCCTGACAAGGGGGGACTGAGGGGGGTTGTTTTTTTGTGTTACATGGTAATAGGAGAATAAACTACTGCTTTTAGTGAGCCTCGCAGCCAAACCACCCAAATGGGTTATATCCTTCTACCCATGTGGGCTATAGACACTTCAAGCTCGATTCTACTTAATAGAGGGGTAGGATTTTGCGTCCGACCAAGGCCGCAAACGGTAATTAAAACTTTACGGAGAACTGAGCATGAACTTTGACAAAGAACTGGATGCACGCGGCCTGAGCTGCCCGCTGCCTATCCTGAAAACCAAGAAATCGCTGGCTGATATGACCTCGGGGCAAGTATTGAAAGTGGTTTCCACCGACTGCGGGTCGGTGAAAGACATGCAGGCCTTTGCTAGCCAAACCGGGAATACACTGGTCGCACAGTCCGAAGAAAATAGCGAATACATTTTCTTCATGCAGAAAAAATAAATTAACTACCCTCAAGGAAACAGCATGAAAAAAATGGCGATCATTGCCACCAAAGGCACGCTGGATATGGCTTACCCGCCATTTATCCTCGGCTCTACCGCTGCCGCGTTGGGCTACGAAGTGCAAATTTTTTTCACCTTCTACGGCCTACAACTGCTACGCAAAGACTTGTCTGATGTAAAGATCAGCCCGCTGGCCAACCCCGCGATGCCGATGCCCGTGCCGATGCCGGTGTTCGTGCAGATGCTGCCCGGCATGGAAACCATGGCAACGATGATGATGAAGGACAAGCTCAAGAAAAAAGGCGTCGCTTCGCTCGAAGAATTGCGTTCCCTTTGTCTGGAGGCAGATGTAAAATTTGTTGCCTGCCAAATGACGGTCGACCTGTTTGATTTCGAAAAGAGCGATTTCATCGACAACGTCGAATACGGCGGCGCTGCCACGTTTCTGGAATTCGCCGGAGACACCGACATCTGTCTTTTTGTTTAACCGCTGCACTGATTCACCATTTAAAACTAAACTTAGGGGAGGCTTCATGGGTAAGAATAAAATACTGGTATCGTTGCTGATCGCGGGTGGCTTGGTTACGCCGATGGCACATGCCACCAACGGCTACTTTCCGATCGGCTATGGCGCGAAAACCGAAGGTATGGGCGGCGCAGGCATTGCTCTGCCGCAAGATGCTATTGCGGCTGCCAACAACCCGGCCGGGATGGTGATGATGGGTGACCGTACCGATTTCGGTCTGATTTGGTTCAAGCCAAATCGTAGCACTGAAATAACAGGTAACGGCGCAGGCCTGAATGGTTCTTATGACGGCAATGGCAGGAGCAATTTTTTCATTCCTTCTTTTGGCTATAACAAGATGATCAACGCGGATACCTCACTCGGCGTCTCTGTTTTTGGCAACGGCGGCATGAACACCCAGTACAACACCAACCCGTTCGCCGCTACCATGGGGGGCAAGGTCCCCTTGGTATCAACTTGGAGCAACTCTTCATCGCACCCACTTGGTCAATGAAAGTCAACCCGACCAATGCTGTCGGCGTCTCCCTGAACTTGGCTTACCAAATGTTCAGTGCTACCGGATTACAGCCCTTTACATGTCCCACTACTGTGTTATGCGGAGGTAACCCAGTACCTTCCACGTCACCAAGCAATGTAACCAACAACGGAACCGATACCTCCACAGGCTACGGATTAAGGATCGGTTGGACCGGAGAAGTCACCCCAACCGTGACCTTGGGCGCGACCTACCAGACAAAAACCAAGATGAGTAGTTTCAGCAAATACAGCGGTCTTTTCGCAGGTCAGGGCAACTTTGACATACCGTCCAACTTTGGCGTTGGCATTGCAGTAAAAGCCACTCCGAAAACTACTGTCGCGTTCGATATCGAGCGCACTAATTATGCAGATGTTCCTGCCGTTGGTAATTCTTTAGTGCTTCCGCCGAACATGGGAGGCAATAGTGGTGCAGGTTTCGGCTGGCAGAATATCAATGCCTACAAACTCGGGGTAAGTTATGTTTACGATTCGACGCTCACTTTACGCGGCGGCTTAAATCATTGCGACCAGCCGATACCGAGCAGCCAGACATTTTTGAATGTGCTGGCACCGGGTGTGGTGCAAGACCACTTATCATTGGGCGGAACATGGAAGCTGGCAAACAAGTCTGAACTGACGGTTGCCTATATTCACTCTTTCAAACAGACAGTAAATGGTTCCTCATCCAACCCCGCTTACGGCCCTGGCTCCATCCCTAATGGGTATGGCGGCGGTAATGCAAATATCAGCATGTCGCAAGATTCGATTAGCGTTTCTTATGGCTGGTAACTACCACCCCATCTGATTGCTACAAACTTGAAGCCCGCCATCGAAAAATGGCGGGCTTTGTTTTTGATCGTTCATACGCTTTGCTTCACTGCCATTAAATTAACCCCGTTCGTAAGTCAAAAAAATCTGTTCGTGGTGAGCTTGTCGAACCACCAGCTACGCAACCAGAACCTTCGACAAGCCCGAACGGTTTGAATAAATCTGCATTTCCATAGGCAAGCGCCCTGCAATTTCGCGCCCTCCCCCAAGTCTGCGCAATTTCCATGATGAGTTAAATTTCGAAAAAAAACCTATCAGTTCTGCTAGGTTCCAAATGGGCGAATTTCTGCCACAATGCGGCACATCGGAAAAAGTTGTAGCTGACGCTAAGTGGCCGAGGATAATTTTCTCTCAAGCAACTTAGGTGAATGTGGGCAATCAAGAGTCGCAACCTTCACCGGTGTGTTTCACGGTTGCAATATTTGAGTTGCGGTGCGCCAACTTACGCTACGAATTGATATGAAACTTTTTTTGTTAATAGCAGATAGGCACCTGTCCCGATAAAAGAATAGGTCTTTTATTGGAAGCTACTTTGCTTTAGGCGTATTGTGTTGGCACTCAGTACGCGATTTATTTTTATGTGCCATATCACCAACCACGAGGGAGGCTTTTCATGAGTACAGTTCAAGTAAATATAACAGGTGGCCCAAGCGTATCTGTTCCATGGCTACCCAATATGAATGCGCAGCAAGCGCTGGAAGGCGCATACAACCAGCTTAACAACAGCAGCCAGTTCACGTATGCGATTCAGTATTACGGAACCAGCCTCGGGTATCTCGTCGTAATGGTAAATGAAACATATGATTCTTTCATTTCTTCGTCCGCTCCATTTTTCTATTGGGAATTCCTTGTTAATGGGTCGCCCGCTCAAACTGGCATCGACGGTGTCACACTGAATCAAGGAGACATTGTCACCTTCAGTCTTGAAATGTATGTCGCTGAGAAACATCAGGCTTCAACGCTTAGCGCAAAGTATTCATTTCAAATGCAGGCCACTCAGCGAAATGCCTAACCAACATTCAACCCGGCCCCCGCAAAAGCGCGGAGCCTGTTAATTCTAGAGAAATTCAAAATATGAATAGAAAGCACTTTGAGCCACCATTCTCAAAATCAGCGCTTCCGATTTGGCGATGCCCAAGTTGCAGTGATGGGGCAATATCAGTGATGGAAGGTACGCTGATTTCAGAACGAACAGCGTTGTCCGTCGCATCCAGAGCGCATGAGGACTGGGAGCCAGACTGGGATAGAGAAAGCATTTCTGTGAGGTTGAGATGCCAAAACAAGAATTGCAAAGAACCCTTTTTTCTAGTCGGTACCACTCAGGCTATCGAGGAGTACGACGACGAGTTTGGGTGGGTAATTACGAATGCAATCGTTCCACTATATATCCATCCATCGCCATTGCTTTTCCATGCCTCAGAAAATTGCCTTCCTGAGATAAAAACAGAGATTGAGCAAGCCAGCTCTTTATTCTGGACTTCCCCGTCATCAAGCGGAAATCGCCTTCGTGTTGCTGTCGAACTGCTTATGGATCACTTAAAAGTTCCTAGCACGCAGCAGACATCAAATGGAAAAGTTGAAGTGCTTGCACTGCACAAGAGAATTGTTCTATTCAAGAACGGAAATCCCGAACTTGGAGATTTACTGTTGGCAGTAAAGTGGCTCGGAAATTTTGGTAGCCACGGGTCGGAGCTTACGCAAAAAGATGTCCTTGATGCTGTGGAACTGCTTGCGCATGTTCTAGAAGAGATATTTGAACAGAAGTCCAGCAAGCTCAAACATCTAGCAGCAAAAATAAACAGTGCGAAAGGTCCTGCGTGATTCCTCTAACCTTACATTCGAATGGGACTGGCTACGCCAGCCCCTCAATTTAACGTTGACGCTGTAGAAAAACTCAATTTCAAAAATCGGAATCTCAATGACAAAAAATCGACCTCGTATAACGCGCTACAATCGACGATCATCACGTTGGGATGGGTCGAGTGACCCCCTGAAAAGTATTTGCTCGACCCCTCACATAGTTTTTCTACAGCTTCGTTAGCCATCAATCACTCAGAGCAGAGAAAATTATGGAGAAATGGGATGTCTTTATCTCGCACGCAAGTCCTGATAAGGAGAGATTCGTACTGCCTTTAGCAGATGCCTTGCGAATGCGTGGCATAAAAGTTTGGCTGGACAAATGGGAGATTGTAATCGGTGCCAGCATCTCAGAATCCATATCTGATGGCCTAAAAAAATCTGAGTTTGGCATAGTCGTACTCAGCCCATCATTTTTCTCCCGCGCTTGGCCAAAAAAAGAGCTTGGCGCATTGTTTTCCAGAGAAAGTGATGGCGCTAGCCACATTCTGCCAATCTGGTACCAGATTGAATACGACGATGTTTGGAACCATGCTCCCTTGCTAGCTGACAGAATGGCTGCAAGAGGCGATGAGGGCATACCGAGTATCGTTGAACGAATATGCCGACTGGTTCAACGCGAAGCCAGTGGGGTAAATGGTATATCGGCTTCTGATGTTCGTGCTCTATCCAATCGGCTTTTCCCCAACTTGCCTGCTGACCCTTTTTGGGAAGCACAACTCTTAGCCGATTTGGACATCAACTTGTTCCGTAAAATTGAGGACATTGAGCGTGCTTATCGTCGTGCTTCAACAGCGGTTGCGGTTTACGCAAAAGAACAACCGTCGATGTTCCGATCTGGAACAGACTATTTAACGAAGGCACTTGGATTTGTCGATCTTTGCTTTCGTTCACGGCACAACTGGAGTTCAGAAACGTTGACTGCATTTCGCAAACACTCAGACAAAGTGAGGTGGGAAATTGACGGCTAACCTGATATTCGAGAAGAACAGGACAGAAGCAGCCTGCCCCTCAATTTAACGTTGACGCTGTAGAAAAACTCAATTTCAAAAATCGGAATCGCGATGACAAAAAACCGACCTCGTATAACGCGCTACAATCGACGATCATCACGTTGGGATGGGTCGAGTGACCCCCTGAAAAGTATTTGCTCGACCCCTTGCTGGTTTTTTCTACAGCTTCGTTAGCCACTGTGGGCCATGAAGGAAATTGTCCAAGCTGCCGATACTGAGCGAATCTTCTACCTGCCTGACTTCATTTATTTTGTCCAAACAATTCCATTCCATCATGCAAAATCGCTTGATGCTTTCGTCATTCGGATTCTCAACTTACTAGTCCTCTTTGATCGTATTCTGATTCCTGCTGAGCACTTAGATATTAATTCAGCAAATGAGCAATGCGACTTCAAAGTAAGATTTTTGTATCACCCAACCATTCAGGAATTGATTGAGCGGAAACGGATAGTAACGACGATTTGGTCGGCTTGCTCAGATGTTATTGAGCATCTCGACGCGGCAGAAAGATATAAGCGCACCGTTGGCGCTATAACCATAAGCTCACCGAAAATTTCTTCACAGTTGCAAAAGCTTGAAGTTTTCCGGCGAAACCAAGCCAAGCAATCACAGAGCGCTCTTGAGTTTGCGATAAAAAATGGTTGGAAATATCGCAGCGCCACTGAATTGCTAAGCTATTCTGACGGAAATATTCTGATTCCTTTTTCGCATGAAAGCCTATTGCTTGGAAAAGGGCGAGAGGGGTTCAACCACACAAGATCTATTATCGCTGCAAAATTGGCCTATATAAATGCAATGCCTTCAGGAAATGGCGGGATTTATCGCTCTCTTGTTCCTGATCTTGAGGTGGTGATGGGAGAAGTATTTACCGCTGGCAAAGACCGGTTACCGCCCGCTTTCTTTTCGCAAGAAAACTACGAGACCATTCTGCAATCGACCGGGCTTAATGTTCCATTTTTTCGTTCGTCTCTTTTGAGCAGATTGTGGGTTACAAAGTTTTACGATATTGCCGAATCGAATGATTTTTCCGTTTATCGAAACAAGGTTTTTGAAGGGCTAGACACTCTGTCCAACAATGTAGCAATTACTAACGAAAAAATCGCAAAGGAACGCATAAAGCTAATCCAGTTTTCCCGGTATCCCGACATTGGTGTAATTTTCTTGCGCTACTACGCAAACCTACTGACCATGATCCCACGGCTAGTTGAAAGAGATCGGGGCACGCCACAGGAATTTTTTATCATTCTACCATCTGGGCCAGTGAAAAAACTTAACCGGCTAGTTCAGGAGATCAAGTCGTGAAAGTGGCTTACGGTCAAGAAGGGCAGAAGCCGCCCGCCCCTTGCTCAACGTTGTGCATCTAAAAGCTGAGTACCTCCAGCATTGACTCAGGTTAGCATATTTGCTAACATTCAAACATGGCATATTCCATCGAATACTTTCATACCAAAGTGCAAGTCACTGTTTTCTTGTCGGACAGCGCGTGGTGATACTGCACGCTTTCATCAAAAA
Organism: uncultured beta proteobacterium; assembly: GCA_963714805.1. Lineage (GTDB taxonomy): Bacteria > Pseudomonadota > Gammaproteobacteria > Burkholderiales > Gallionellaceae > CAIQPV01. The sequence goes on from CAVQPO010000004.1 coordinate 537,653, forward strand.
ATCTCAGGAAACACCAGCGCAAGAAACCAAGCTTGCGCGCAAGCGGATGAAGGAGATACAAAATGACTGATCCTAAATACGACCCTGTGCCGCACAATCAAAAAGCTTTTCTTGAAAAGGTATCGAAGCGCCGTGGCTTTCGCGAGGCCTATGTTGCCCTTGAAACCGAGTATGCACTCGCGCACGAAATGCTGTCCGCGCGCACACGCGCAGGACTTACACAAGAAGCAGTGGCTCATCGCATGGGTACTACCAAAAGCGCCGTATCAAGGCTTGAAGGCGCAGGAAAGCATGCTCCTTCCATGGCATCGCTCAAGAGATATGCCGATGCGGTAGGCTGTACGCTCAAAATTGAATTCATTCCACAGCCAATGAAACGACGTGTCGCAGCCCAACCCGGCATTCGAGCGGTCGCACCAAAAACGGCACGCCGTTCAACTTGACGTTGAGTCTGTAGAAAAACATAAAGAACGCATCTACTGGAAAAACCATCCCTGCTGACCGCACCAACTGGCCGCGTGTGCGAGCCATGCAGGATGCCGATATCCGCCATGATGCGGATAGCCCGTCCACAAAGGTTTCTGACTGGGAAGGCGCAACGCTAAAACAGAACGGTATCGACCTTGGGCATGCCAAGACTCGTGGGCCGAACCGTCGCCCGACCAAGGAACAGGTGGCAGTACGGTACAGTCCCGATGTACTGGCAGCTTTTCGTGCAACCGGTCGAGGCTGGCAGACTCGCATGGATGAGGCATTGCGCGAGTAGCTGGAAACCCATTCTCCAGCGTAGCTCGTCTTTTCCTGACCCCGTTTAAGAGGCTAACCTAGATTAGCAGAGATCAGCTTTCCGCAATCCAGTCATAGTAACGCGCACGGTATAGCAAGCGCGGATGCTCGGGATCATCGCTGAACGCTGCCCGATCATGCAGCACATTGTTGCACAGCAACCCCATGCCAGGTTCCAATCTAGCGCGGTAGATATAAGGCGATGCGGAACCCAGCAACTTCTCCAGTGCGGTGACCGCCGCTAAAGTCGCCGTATCTTGTTTCCATTCGATGCTGCGGGTGCGCGCGGTGTAGCGCATATGCAGGCCGCCCGTCACCGCATCCACCGAGAACACCGATCCGCTCTGGGCGGGACGTATGCCGTCCGTTTCATCCACCCGTTCCGGGATGGTCATGGCATCAGCTTGCATCAACGCGTGGATATGTTGCGGGTCTTCGTCGCGCAGCAGGATGTAGGCGAGTTCGTGATCCAGCAAACGGTTTTCACCGCCCTTGGCTGCGCTACGCACGCAATGCAGCACCATGCTGCGTATCGTGCGTTGCGGCGGGTTGTAGTAGCCGTCGGTGTGCCACTTAATCGGGCGATCGGTATAGGGAATGTAGGACTGGCGCGTACCGCCACCACTGACTTGTATTTCCGAGATACCATCTTCGTCTGCCAGCCAGTTGGCGTCGAGGTGATCTAGGCCGAACTGTTGTCCCAGCATTCGCGGGATGGAGGAATCTTCTTCCCGTGCCGAACTGGCATAGATGGTCATGTTGCAGCGGTGTATGCGCTGCATCAGCGCCTCATGTTCTGCCTTGCTTAAAGCGCATGGGTTGCCAACTTCTACAATTAGCTCTTCTGCCGAATGCGGCGCATTCGCCAGCTTCCATTCGCGCCAGCGAGCATAGTCAAGCCGGTTGCTCAAATCAAAAGGATGCATGGATGATGGAAAGCCTGATATTTCGTTGCCGAGCATTAATCTGCTGCGACAACATTACGCGCAGAGCGCTGCTTGGGTTCCGCAGGGTTCTGCTCAGAAGCGGATCCAAGCAAGCCTCGCATGGCCTTTTCCACCATTTCCACGGCTTGCGGGGCCTCGACCGCCATCATCTGGTCGATCACCCAATTTTTATCCTGTTCGCCCACGACATCGAGCATGCAATGTGCGAGATATCGCATGAAGGAAAATGACGAGCCATCGCTGCCATACTCGAATTCTGCGTATTCTCCCGCGCGCTGGTTGAGCCGTTCAATAAAACTGAGCTTGTGCTCGCTCATTGCCCCGCCAAGCAATTCGCTCTGATTATCGGCCAGCGTCTCGGCAATGCGGTTTGCCAGTTCCGAAGTGAAAGCCTGACGGACTTCCGCAGTAAAGCGGACGTATGCAATCCGGTCCGCAACTTGCACCATAAAAATCAGAAACTCGGAAAGAAAGGCGAAATACTGTGCGCCGACAGCGACTTTGAAATCGACACGGCGCATGTTCTTCAGCGCATTTTCGGCGATGCGCCAGGAAATGAAAGCCACCGCTCCGGCAAGTTCCTGCGGAGTTTTTTCACGCCCTTCTTTGAACCACTGACTCTTGATGCGTATCATTTAAAGATCAGGTCTTGCGAATGTAGAACTCGAATTCGCCGGGAGCAAATTCTATCGTCTCGTCAAGTTCCATTTTGGTTGCTGCGGCCCAGCCGACGATGTCGGATTTGATGCCGGGACAATTGCTGACGAGCTTCAGCACCTCACCTGCTTTCATTCCGTTCAACAGTTTCTTCGCCTCGACGATGGGACCGGGGCATACCACCCCGCGTATGTCCAACACGATATTGGCCTTGCGCGCTACGCCATGTCCCTTCTGAATATAATAGCCAGTGCCACCATCCGGCATTTTCTGGGCTTGCAGGACTTCGTTGCCGGTTTGTTTCGCCCATGAATAAAGATCGTCTTTGGTGCCGGGGCAGTCTGATACCAGCAGCAGTATTTGCCCCGCTTCAAGCTCATCCACCATCCGCTTGGCGCCGAGCAATGGCCCAGGGCAGGAAAGCCCCTTCATGTCTAACGTTACGTTGGCTGTATGCATTTCAACTCCTTAAATCTGATTGATTCAAAAACCTGCCCTTTGTTCCTAAATACCATGTCACACTTAAATCATCGCAAGCTAAACCCCTCCAAACCTCCCCTTGTCAGGGGAGGCTTAACGGCCTCCCCCTGACAAGCCTGTCCTGAGCTTGTCGAAGCGGGGGGACTGAGGGGGTTGGCATTTGGTTCTAGCCCGTACAATCAGTACCCGCCCTTGCCAAGAGGCTGCGGCAATCCGGCGACTTTCGCTCCTTGCTTGGCAGGCCCCAGCGGGAAAAGGTCATACAGCGTTTTGCTGTCCGCCCCCGGCATGAAAGCCTGAACCTCTTTCAGCATGTTGCGAAAATTCGGCGTGTGAGCATGCTCGCGATATTGTTCCCGCAAATAATTGACGATCTGCCAGTGCTCGGGCGTCAGCGTGATTCCCTCCGCTGCCGCAATGACATTCACGGTTTCGTCATTGTAATCCGGCTCCAGCAAATATCCTTCGGCATCGGTTTCAAGTTCCGCGCCCGCAATCATGTATCCCATCGTTACCTCCATAATAGTTCATTACAACTGACAGTCCCTTCCCCCTTGCAGAGGGGGAGAGCTTGCGAGGGGGCAATTAGGATGGGGGTAGAACAGTGGATAATCAGCGTTTCTACCCCCTCCCTATCCCTCCCCTTGCAGGGGGCGGGAACATTGTTCAGTCCAATGCAGTCGGCGTTGCCCTGAACCTGGCCTACCAAATGTTCAGTGCTACCGGCTTGCAGCCATTTGCTTGTCCCACTTTTTCCCCATGCGGCCCCGGCGGTTCGGCCTCCGTTTCTCCAGGCAATTTAACCAACAATGGAACAGATACCTCCACAGGCTACGGTTTAAGATTCGGCTGGACAGGAGAAGTCACTCCCACCGTCACATTGGGTGCGACCTACCAGACAAAAACCAAGATGAGTAGTTTCAGCAAATACAGCGGTCTTTTCGCAGGCCAGGGCAACTTTGACATACCGTCAAACTTTGGCGTTGGCCTTGCAGTCAAAGCCACTCCGGCAACCACGGTCGCCTTCGATGTTGAGCGTACCAATTATTCAGACGTGCCCTCAGTTGGTAACTTATTTTCAGCTGTTCCTCCGGCGTTTGGTGGAGCAGGCCCACAGTTTGGAGCATCTAACGGACCAGGCTTCGGCTGGCAGAACATCAATGCCTACAAACTCGGGGTAAGTTATGTTTACGATTCGACGCTCACGCTACGTGGCGGCTTGAATCATTGCGACCAGCCGATACCGAACAACCAGACATTATTAAATATGCTGGCTCCGGGTGTAGTGCAAAACCACTTGTCGCTGGGCGGCACCTGGAAGCTGGCAAACAAGTCTGAACTGACGGTTGCCTATATTCACGCCTTCAAGCAGACAGTCAATGGTAGTGGCTCCATTCCTCCACAGCTCGGCGGAGGCAATGCAAACCTCAGCATGTACCAAGATTCGATTAGCGTTTCTTACGGCTGGTAACTGCGAACCCATCTGATTGCTGCAAACTTAAAGCCCGCCATCTAAAAATGGCGGGCTTTGTTTTTGATCGTTCATACGCTCTGCGTCACTGCCATTAAAACTAAAAAATTAAGCTGATGGGTTAGTAGCTGCGAATTTACCTCGCAGAGGTTCTTGTGCCCTTGGGGCGTCGCACGCTCAACGAATTATATGCGAATGAATTCGCACCTACAAAAACAGTATTATCTTTTAAATATCATATCTTTCTTCGACAGATGAAGAATATAGGTTAAATTAAGGAAAATTTCGTTCGCCCCGAGATTCGAACCACCAGCTACGCAACCAGAACCTTCGACAAGCCCGAACGGTTTGAATAAATCCGCATTTTCATAGGCAACCACCCTGCAATTTCGCACCTTCCCCCAAGTCTGCGCAATTTGCATGATGAGTTAAATTTCGCAAAAAACCTATCAGCTCTGCTAGGTTCCAAATGGGCGAATTTCTGCCACAATGTGGCACATCGGAAAAAGTTGTAGCTGGCGCTAAGAGCCGGAGATAATTTGCTCAGAAGCATCTTAGGTGAATGTGGGCAATCAAGGGTCGCAACCTTCACCGGTGTGTTTCACGGTTGCAATATTTGTGCTGCGGTGTGCCACACTTACGCTACGGATTGATATGAAACAATATTTGTTTGTTAATAGCATAGGCACCCGTCCTGATATAGCCACTTGCAAAGAATGGGCAATGCAAGCAAATCTTCGCCTAGAGCTTCCCTTAGTTTGCACACTACAATATAATTTGCTAGATAGGTTTTATTGGACGCTTCATGCATCGTGTTGTCTGTCCCAAATGGGTTCAGCGTGGCGCACAAAGTCGGATGCGATCAGTTTCGTGCGGTGCAGGAATCCCCGACCATTACTTATCGCACGCGCGTTGATTCCCGACAATTTGGTCGGATTTGCGACATGGCGTCCATTCGTGTATTTAATGCAGGCTGTCGAACAGCGTTGTTGTTAGTTGGTGGCATCGCTTTTGCATGCGCTAGTTCAACCCCCCAAAAATACAGGGGATTATTTGTGAGGTCGCACCTTATGCAATCCGTTATGTCACGCCGTCGCTTTATTACTTTCGTTGCCGCTGCTGCCGGGCTGCCGCTGTTGCTGAAGGCTGGTGGCGCGCAAGCCAGACCGGTGCGCTGGGATGGCACGGCTTTGGGCGCACCGGCTTCCATCCAGCTTTATCATACCAACGAAGCGCAGGCGCGCGCCGCCATCGCTGCCGGGCTGGACGAACTGAAACGCCTTGAGGCGATCTTCAGCGTTTACCGCGCGGACAGTTCCATTTCCCTGCTCAACCGTGATGGCGTGCTCGAAAACGCGCCGAGCCGATTTCATCGCCATGCTTACCCGCGCCTTGTCGCTGGCCAAGATCAGCGACGGCGTTTATGACCCCACCGTGCAGCCATTATGGCAAACCTATTTCCGCCATTTCACCCTCGAGCAATCCCGATCCGGCCGGGCCCGCGCAACGCGATCTCACCGCTGCGCTTGCCTTGGTGGACTGGCGTGCAGTCGAAGTGGATGCCGGACGCAATCGCGTGTCCTTCGCCCGTCCCGGCATGGGGCTGACGCTGAACAGCGGCGCACAGGGCTATATTACCGACCGCGTCACCGATGTGTTGCGCGCCCACGGCTTCGACCGCATGCTGGTGGATATGGGCGAGCCGCGCGCGTTGTCGGCCAAGCCGGACGGTTCTGCCTGGCGCATCGGCATCGCCAATCCCGCCAACCCCGGCAGCACGATTACCACGCTGGAAGTGGTGGATAAATGCGTCTCCACCTCGGGCGGCTACGGCACCCTGTTTGACGCCGCAGGCACCTTTACCCACATTATGAACACCCGCACCGGCCGCACCGCCCCCGCACTGCTTGGGGGTTTCGGTGGTGGCAGACAGTGGCATTATTGCCGACGGCCTTTCCACCGCTATGCTGATGGCACCGGTCGAACGCAGACAGGCCATCCTCAAGGCTGCCGGTGGCAATAAGGCCATTTTCGTCACGCCCGATGGCGTGGTTTCCACCGTGGAAGCCTGAGATGAACACGCCCGCAGACAGCACGACAGATTTCAGCGCCCCCTCGATGAACGAGGGGATCGCGCACGTGGTGGCGGTGGAAGGTAATGCGGCTTGGCTGGAACCCGAACAGACGGGCAGTTGCGGCGGCTGTGCCGCATCGGGATCGTGCGGTGCCAAGGGCATCGGTACCATGGCAAGCCGCCTGGAATACCGCCGGTTTAAAATCGACAACGAAGCCAATCTCGTAGTTGGCGAACGCGTGGTGATAGGTATTCCCGATAACGCGCTGATCAAGGCTTCAATTACCGCCTACGCCATTCCGCTCGCCACCCTGCTGCTGGCCGGTGCGCTGGCGCAATGGAGGTTCGGCAACGACCTCGCCACCATGGCGGCAATGGTTGCCGGCCTTTTGGTCGGGTTGGGATTTTCGCGAGTGGGCGCTGGGCACTTGTTGATGCAGGGCGATCTCGCCCCCCGTTTTCTTCGCCGCGCCAGACCGGGCGAGACGTGTAATCAATCATGATTAACGTAATACAACTTCTGAAATCCCCGCTAACCCCCCTTTTACAAAGTGGGGAAAGTTCCCACTTTGCAAAAGGGGGAGAGCGAAGCGGAGGGGGATTTGCTTATGAAATCTGGATTTTTTGAGGTGCCAAAATGAAAGAATATATTTTATTAATGGTGAGCGCGGCGTTGGTCAACAACGTCATTCTGGCCCGCTTCCTCGGCCTGTGCTCGTTCATGGGCGTGACCACGCGCATCGACACCGCCATCGGCATGGGCATGGCGACCACCTTCGTCATCACCGTCTCGTCCATGGCGGACTGGGCGGTGCAGAACCTTTCTGCTGGAACCCTATGCCTTGGGCTATCTGCGCACCGTGACTTTCATTCTGGTCATTGCCGCCGCCGTGCAGTTCACCGAAATGACGGTGAAAAAAGTTTCGCCGCCGCTGTTCCAGATGCTGGGCATCTACCTGCCGCTGATCACCACCAACTGCGCCGTGCTGGGCGTGGCCCTGCTGCTGGTCGAGGGCAAAATGAGTTTTATCTCCAGCACCCTGTTCGCCTTCGCTTCGTCCATCGGCTACAGCCTGGTGATGGTGATGTTTGCCGGCCTGCGCGAACGTCTGGCGCTGGCGATGTCCCACGTTTATTCGCCGGCCCGCCGATTGGTTTCATCGTCGCCAGCCTGTTGGCGCTGGCGTTCATGGGGTTTTCCGGCATGAGTGCGAGTTAAGGAGATTAGTGATCATGTTATGGCTGTTGGCAGTCTTACCGCAATGGGTGTCACTCTGGGTAGCATACTCGGCGCGGCAGCAAAATTTCTTGCCGTGGAGGAAAATCCGCTGGAAGAAGAACTGAAGGCCATGCTGCCCGGTTCGCAGTGCGGCCAGTGCGGCTATGTCGGCTGCGGCCAGGCGGCGGCGGCGCTGGCAAAGGGCGAGGCGCCGATAACCGCTGTGCCCGCCCGGCGGCAAGGCAGTGATCGAGGCGCTGGCCAAGAAACTGGGCGTTACCGCCGATTTCTCCGAACACGAAGAAAAGGCGCCCGAACATGCCTTCATCATAGAGGAACTTTGCATCGGTTGTACACGCTGCATCAGAGAATGCACGACCGATGCCATTCTGGGTGCCAACAAGCTGATGCACACGATCATTGCTGAACCTTGCCACGGTTGCGCCAAATGTGTCGCCGTCTGCCCCACGGAGGCCATCGTGATGCGCCCCATTACGGTGACGGTGGGTACTTGGCATTGGTCGAAACCCGGAGAGGGGCAACATGTGCATTAATATCCAAAGCACGGGACGGAAAACGGCGTGGCGCCTTCCGCCAAAGCTATAGATCGTTGTAAGGAATACTGAAAATGAAACTTTTCCAGGTACGTGGCGGCATTCACCCCGAATACCGCAAGGAGCAGGACCAGCGAGAAAGCCATCGTTGCCATGCCGCTTGCCGTCGCCCTGTACATTCCGCTGCAGCAGCATATCGGCGCGCCCGCCGAAGCCGCTGGTGGCCGAGGGCGATCTGGTCAAGAAAGGCCAGATGATTGCGCGCAGCCAAGGTGCGGTTTCGGCCCCGCAACATGCGCCCACATCGGGGCGCATTTCGGCCATTACCGAGATTCCCGCGCCGCACCCCTCCGGCTTGCCGCAGTTGACCATCATCCTCGAGCCGGACGGCAAGGACGAATGGGCCGAGTTGCCCTCCCCCATCGCCGATCCGTTTGCCGTAGATGCCCATGCAGATCCATGAGCGCGTTGCCGCATCGGGCATCGTCGGCATGGGCGGGGCGGCCTTCCCCTCGGCGGTGAAACTGGCTCTGGGCACGCAGAACAAGCTGGATACCCTGTTGCTCAACGGCGCCGAATGCGAACCTTACCTGACCTGCGATGACCGGGTGATGCGCGAGTATGCCGACGAAGTGATCGACGGCGCCCGCATCATGGCTCACGCCTTGGGCGCGCCCAAGGTTATCGTCGCCATCGAAGAGAACAAGCCGCAGGCCATCGCCATCATGACCAAGGCGGCGGCATCCATCGCCGGAGTCGAAGTAGTCGGCCGTGCCGGTGCAGTACCCGATGGGTTCCGAGCGCCATCTGGTGCAGGCCGTCACCGGCCGCGAAACCCCGGCGCGCAAACTTACCGCCGACCTTGGCGTGGTGGTGCACAACGTCGCCACGGCCCGCGCCGTACACCACGCCGTCCGCTTTGGGCGCCCGCTGATCGCGCGCGTGGTCACGGTGAGCGGCGGCGCCATACGTGAACCCAAGAACGTCGAAGTGCGCCATCGGCACCAAGGTCAGCGATCTGGTCGAATTCTGCGGCGGCTTTGCGGTGCGTCCCGAGCGTCTGGTCAACGGCGGGCCGATGATGGGGCAGCCGTTGCCCAGCCTGGATGTGCCGGTGGTCAAGGGCATGTCGGGCATTCTGGCGCTCACCGCCGAAGAGATCAACGACAGCCCGACCAGCCCCTGCATCCGCTGCGGCACCTGCGTCACCATCTGCCCCTGCGGTTTGTTGCCGGTGGAAATGGCCGCCTTCATCCGCAAGGATAATCTGGAAGGCGCCGCCAAGCTGGGCGTGATGGACTGCGTCTCGTGCGGCAGTTGCTCGTGGGTGTGCCCGTCGCATATCCCGCTGGTGCATTACTTCAACTACGCCAAGGGCATGCTGAACGATCAGGATCGCGAGCAGCGCAAGAACGAGCGCGTCAAGACGCTGGTCGAAGCGCGCATCATCCGCATCGAAAAGGCTGCGGAGGCCAAGAAAGCAGCATTGGCCGCGAAGAAACCAGCCGCTGCCGCCCCCGCCGCCGCAACTCCCGCAGCTAGCGAAACCCACCCGCCACCCCTGCCCCAACGCCGAAGAAAAGGTCAGCGCATGATTACAGCTACCACAAGCGGGCCGTTTACCCACAAGGCCAACAGCGTCCAGAAAGTCATGACCACGGTGCTGCTGGCGCTGGTGCCGGCCACCGCTTTTGATATCTACCTGTTCGGCTGGCCGGCGCTGTTCCTGTTCGTCGTAACCATCGGCTCCTGCGTGGCGATCGAAGCGGCATGTGTTGCACTTGCCGACCGTCCGGCCAAGGTGACCTTGAGCGACAACTCGGCGGTGCTTACCGGCTGGCTGATGGCGGCCAGCCTGCCGCCCTGGGCGCCATGGTGGATCGGCCTGCTGGGCGCGGTATTCGCCATTGCCTTGGCCAAGCACGCCTTCGGCGGCCTCGGCCAGAACGTGTTCAACCCCGCCATGGTGGGGCGTACCGTGCTGCTGGTGTCATTCCCCGTCATGATGACCGCGTGGGTCGTGCCGCATCCGCTGTTCTCGGCTGGCGCGCCCGGTCTTTCCGATGCCATCGCCATCACCTTCGGCGGTCACATGCCCGACACGGTGAGCGCGGCCTCGGCGCTGGGCTACGTCAAGACCGAATTGTCGCGCGGCGTTCCGGTGACGCAATCCATGGCACAGGTGGCACAGGTGCCCGACCTGATGGACATGGCGATGGGCTACCGCGCGGGCAGCATGGGCGAAACTTCGGCGATACTGATCCTGCTGGGCGGCCTGTTCCTGTTATACAAGCGCATCATCTCCTGGCACATCCCGGTGGGTGTGATGGCTACGCTGTTTCTGATGGGCACGATTTTCCATTACTGTTGACCCGGCCCGATTCACCCCCGGCACTGTTCCATCTGATGTCCGGCGCTACTTTTCTGGGGGCGTTCTTCATCGCCACCGATTACGTGACCTCGCCGGTGTCGAAAATGGGGCAACTGGTGTTCGCCGTCGGCGTGGGATTGCTGGCCTGGCTCATCCGTACCTTTGCCGGTTATCCCGAAGGCATGGCTTTTGCGGTGCTGTTGATGAATGGCCTGACCCCGATCATCGACCAATACACCCGCCCGCGCGTGTTTGGACGCGGCCGCAAGGGCGAGCCGCTGCCGCTGGCTAAGGAGAAACCATGAAACAGCGCGCACCATGGATTCATGGCGTCATTCTGGGCGTATTCTGCCTGGGTTTCGGGCTGTTGCTCGCCGTCACCAACAGCGTCACCGCCAATGATATTGCCGCGCGCGCCTTGGAGGACAAGCTGAACTCGCTCAGCCAGGTGATTCCGGAAAGCATCCACGACAACAAGCTGGTCGACAGATGCCATCACCATGAAGAATGACCGCGAGCAAGGAAATCACCGTTTACCGCGCCACCAAGGAAGGCAAGGTGACCGGCTTGGCCTACGAGATATATCGGCACGGGCTATGCTGGCGAAATCAAGCTGATGCTGGGCATGGATGCCCAAGGCAAGATACTCGGCGTGCGCGTTCTCGCCCACAAGGAAACGCCGGGACTGGGCGACAAGATCGACGTGAAGAAAACCGACTGGATACTGCGCTTTACCGACTTGAGTCTGGGTAATCCGCCGGTGGAGAAATGGAAAGTCAAGAAAGACGGCGGCCAGTTTGACCAGTTTGCCGGTGCCACCATCACGCCGCGCGGCGTGGTGCGCGCCATCAAAGAAGGACTTGAATTCTTCGACGCCCACAAGGCGCAAATGTTGGAGGGACACTGAAATGACGACAGCATATAAAACCATCGTTAAGGATGGCCTGTGGGAAAACAACGGCGTGCTCGCCATGTTGCTGGGTCTATGCCCGACCATGGCGATGACCACCAGCGCCACCAACGGCTTGGGCATGGGGCTGGCGACGGCGGTGGTGATGGCCGCCTCGGGCCTGCTGGTGTCCGTATTCCGCAGCCAAATCACCCAGGAAGTGCGCATTCCCGTCTACATCCTGATCGTCGCCTCCATGGTCACGCTGGTCGATCTGTGCATGAATGCGTGGATGCACGAGCTATACAAAGTGCTGGGGCTGTTCATCCCGCTGATCGTCTCCAACTGCCTGCCGCTCGCCCGTCTGGAAGCGTTTGCCTCCAAGGAACCTCCGGCGCAATCGCTGATGGACGGCATTTTCATGGGCATCGGCTTCACTCTCGCGCTCACCGCCATCGGCGCGGTGCGCGAAATCACCGGCTCGGGCACCTTGTTTGCCGACGCCTCGCTGCTGCTTGGGCCCGCCTTCAAATTCATGGAAATGCGTATATTGCCTGCCGACTCAGGCATCTTGATGATGATCCTGCCGCCGGGCGGTTTTTTGGTAGCAGGTCTGATGGTGGTAGGCAAACGCATGCTCGATGTGCGCGCCGGAAAAGCAATTCAGATGGGCGGTGCCCATAGTGCCGCGTAAGGAATAGTTATGAAGATTGGAATCGCTTACGCCCTCCCTAAACGCCAAGTCTGGTTCGATGTCGAGCTACCTGACGGTGCCACCATTCAGGACGCCATCAATAAATCTGGAATTCTCAAACAATTTCCAGATATTGATCTGGAAAAACAAAAGGTCGGCATTTATAGCAAACTCAGCAAACTCGACACCGTGCTCAATGACGGCGACCGTGTCGAAATCTACCGTCCCATCACTTGCGACCCGAAAACCGTGCCACGCAAGGCCAAAACCGGGGATGCGGCAGAGGCGGAAGCGTAAGCAAGAACACCAAGCTGCGGCTTGTTTAGGTAAAGTTGCCAGCTATCACATTCAGCGGGCAAACCTTATTATCCGCTTTGCCAAAGGGGGCAGAGGCGATTGGCAGTCTGTGGCGCGCAATGAACCTAAAAAACCACAGAGTACGCAGAGAGTTCAGCGGTTTAGCACGTTCTTTCCTGATTTGCCGAGTTTTCCGCATCACAAACATCTTCATGATGTAAGTCGTAGCTTCAAGCAAACCTGACATAGATCCGTTTCCTTGAACCACATAAAGGGAGCCGCTAAAAGCTATCCGGGTTAAATCATGCCGGATCTATAACACCTTCGGATGCTTCATCCCCCCCCATTCGGGCTATTTAACATACCCGGCAGATACGTCAACATAGCCGCCATATCAGGATTTGCTGAATTGCTCGCAAGAGTACGCAGATCCAGTGATTTTCGACTCAATCGATGTTTCCAGAAAATTTTACGACAGATGAGCTTCGCCATGCTTGCAAACTCGCTCACAGCCTCGCCCAATGAACTTGGGTGGGCACGTTTCTATGCCCACGCGGTATTGAATTCGCCTGCTGGAGAAGTAAATGGCTGACGCGATCACCGCCCCTCCCTATCGCATCATCCCCATCATCCCCGCGTTGAAGCCGGGAGCGATGGCGGAATCGAAGCCCTATGTAGCCAGCGATAAAATACAGGAAGCTATCGGCTTCCCCGGCAAGCTGGCCGAAAACTGGCAGGAGACCCACGATGCGGTCATCGCCAAAATGGGCGAGTTGCTCACCAAATATCGTTCGCTCAAGGTCTATCTGGATGCCTGCGTGCATTGCGGTGCCTGCTCCGACAAGTGCCATTATTTCATCGGCACGCAAGACCCGAAGAACATGCCGGTGGCACGCCAGGATTTGATGCGCAGCGTTTATCGGCGCTATTTCACTTTGCCCGGCAAGCTGTTCCCCAAGCTGGTAGGCGCGCGTGACCTGACCCGCGAAGTGCTGGACGAATGGTATCAGCTATTTCAACCAGTGCTCTGAATGCCGCCGCTGCTCGGTGTTCTGTCCCTACGGCATCGACACCGCCGAAATCACCATGGCGGCCAAGGAAATCCTCGACTCGGTGGGTTACGGTCAAAAGTATTCCAACGAGATTATCGGCAAGGTACACAAGATCGGCAACAACCTCGGCCTGCCCGGCCCGGCGCTGGAAAACACGCTGGAAGGATTGGAAGAAGATGTCAAGGAAGATACCGGCATCGACGTGCGCTTCCCGCTCGACGTAAAGGGCGCGGAAGTGCTGCTGATCACCCCTTCTGCCGACTTTTTTGCCGAGCCGCACATCGATAGCCTGATCGGCTACGCCAAGGTGTTCCATGCTTCCGGCGTAAGCTGGACGCTGTCTTCGATGGCATCCGAGGCAGGCAACTTCGGCATGTTCATCGGCAATTACGAACAACTGCGCAAGATTGCCCTGCGCGTGCGCGAAGCGGCGCTGGAACTCGGCGTCAAGCGCATCGTCGTGGGCGAATGCGGCCATGCCTGGCGCGTCGCCTACAGCTTCTGGAATACTTTGATCGGAGTGGGCGCAGGAGCAAACGATCCCTACGCCATTCAACTGCAAAACCAGCTCGATCTCCGCTACAAGCAGCCGATGCACATCTGCGAGTTCACCTGGGACTTGATCGAGCGTGGCGGGCTTTCGTTCGACAAAGAAGCGAACGACAAGCACATCATCACCTTCCATGACTCGTGCAATGTCGCGCGTGCTTCGCGCATGGGCGACCTGGCGGGCGGACAGTTCGAAATTCCGCGCAACATCATCAAGGCGGTCGCCAACAATTTCGTCGAAATGCGCGACGGCACCACACGCGAACAGACATTCTGCTGCGGCGGCGGCGGCGGCCTGCTCACCGACGAATTGCTCGACCTGCGGGTCAAGGGCGCATTGCCGCGCATGGAAGCGTTGCAACAGGTGACGGATTCCCACGGAGTCAATTTCATGGCGACCATCTGCGCCATCTGCAAGGCGCAGTTCACCAAGGTGCTGCCCATATACGGTTTCGACCGTCGAGTGGTCGGCGGCGTGCACCAACTGGTCAGCAATGCAATCAAGTTAGGCGATAAATAGGAGACAGGCAATGTCAGCACCCACGCAAGAAACCAAACTCACCTTCCGCCGCTTATAAAGATGGCGATACCAAGGTGAACAACCATGACCGCATATTCCAGGCTGGCTACAGCTACAAGTGCCCGACCTATATCCAGTCCACGCCGCCTTGCCAGGGTAGCTGCCCGGCGGGCGAAGATATCCGCCGCTATTTGCAGATCGCGCGCGGCATGGAAAAACCCCCTGTCGGAATGCCTTGGCAGGAATACGCTTGGCGCATATTGACCGAGGCCAATCCTTTCCCCTCCGTGATGGGGCGCGTCTGCCCGGCTCCGTGCGAGTCCGGCTGCAACCGCAACGAAGTGGAAGACCATGTCGGCATCAACTCGGTCGAGCACTTCCTCGGCGAATACGCCATCGCCAACAATCTCAAATTCAACAAGCCGTCGGTCGCTCCTTCCGGCAAGAAGGTCGCGCTCATCGGCGGCGGGCCGGCCAGCTTGTCTTGCGCCTATCAGCTGACGCTTAAAGGCCACGCCGTCACCATCTTCGACGAACACGAATTCCTCGGCGGCATGATGCGCTACGGTATTCCCGGCTTCCGTACTCCGCGCCGCGTGCTGGATGCGGAAATCCAGCGCATCCTCGACCTTGGTGTGGAAGCAAAACTCAATTGTCACATCGGCAAGGACATCACGCTGGAGCAAATCCGCAAAGACTACGATGCGGTATTCCTCGGCATGGGCGCACAAGCAGGCCGCGCGCTGCCGACGCCCGACAGCGAAGCTCCCAACGTGGTGACTGCAACCGCATTCCTGCGCGCCTTCAACGACGGACGTTTGCAGCATGTCGGCAAGCGCGTGGTGGTAGTCGGCGGCGGCGATACCTCGATTGACGTGGCGACCGTGGCGCGCCGTCTGGGTCACATCGAACACGCAAAACCGACCGATGCCGAGTCACGCAATCGCCGGACGCATGGCGCACGATGTCGCCGACATTTCCGCCAAACAGGGCGCGGAAGTCACGCTGACTTCGGTGTTCAACATCGACAAGATGCAGGCCAACAAGCACGAAATTGAACAGGCTCTCGCCGAAGGCATCGCCATACGCGGCGGACTGGTACCGGTCGGCGTGGTGAAGGACGCCAATGGGCGCGCCACCGCCTTGCGCGTCGCGGAGTGCGAGGCTAAATTCGTCGGCGGCAAACTGGAAATCAAGCAAAAGGAAGGCAGCGAGCAGGACATTCCGGCCGACTTGATCGTGTCCGCAATTGGCCAGGCAGTGGATTTCACCGGACTTGAGGAATTCGACAACGGGCGCGGCGCGATCAATGCCGACAAGAACTACCAGATTGCGGGCAAACCGGGAACCTTCGCCGGTGGCGACGTGATTCGTCCCCACCTGCTGACTACAGCCATCGGTCACGGTGCGATTGCCGCAGAAGGCATAGACCGTTTCCTCGCCGGCGAGGAGCTGGACAAGCGCCCGAAGATAGACGTGCATACCTTCGATCATGATGCGCAAAATGGCGGAAAAGGGTTTGACCGTCAGCGAAGCGCATGAACCGATGCGCGGCACCTGCGCGTCGGATGTGGCTGTCCACAATTTCGACAACCGTTCCGGTCCGCTATGTCATCCCGCACGACGAGCTGTTCCTCGGCCACTTTGCCTATACAGCACGCAAACAGCGCAATGTCATTACTCTGGACGAGAAAACTGCGCTGGGTAATTTCGAGGAGCGCCTGCATCCCGTTGAATGAGGCCGATGCCGTTGCAGAAGCAAAACGCTGCATGAGCTGCGGTATGTGTTTCGAGTGCGACAACTGCGTGGTGTATTGCCCGCAGACTGCCGTGTATCGCGTGCCGAAAGTCCAAAGCCTCGCTGGGGCGCTACGTGGATACCAATTACGACAAATGCATCGGCTGCCACATTTGCAAGGATGTGTGCCCGACGGGATATATTCAGATGGGGTTGGGTGAATAAATGGGCGCGCTTTTGTGGGACGCGGCCTCCCGGCCGCGAAGAGCGCTATCGCGGCCTGGAGGCCGCTCCCAGCAGTAAGACCATGAACAATTGACATGAAAACTTTTCTGCTCATTTTACTGCTTGCCGCTACGTCTGTTTGGGCCTCCGATTCCATTGCGCCGAAACTCGACATCGGCAAGGGTGGACAATGCGTCGACGATCCAAAATTCATGCGCAAGAACCACATGAAAATGATCGTACACCAGCGCGATGAGACCATGCGCCAGGGTATCCGTGGCGGGAAATACAGTCTAGCCGGATGCGTGGACTGCCATGCCAGCAAGGTTGACAACAGCGTGCTCGGCAGCAGCGAGCATTTCTGTCAGGGATGCCACGAATTTGCCGCAGTGAAGATAGATTGTTTCGAATGTCATTCCAGCAAGCGGAAAGTGATCGCGGAGATCGGCAAATGAGCGACAAGATAAATCTCGACCGCAGGCAGTTTCTGGGCAAGGCCTCTGCCGCGATTGCCGGTATTGCCATCGCCCCCGGCATGTTGCTGTTCGATTTTGCCCATGCACGCCCGACAGGTGAAGCAGCTTCCAGTGCCGTACGCTGGGGCATGCTGATCGACACCAACCAGTGCGAAAGCGGCTGCGACGAATGCGTGACTGCCTGCAACAAGGAAAATGGCTTGCCCATCGCCAAATCGCCGACCGATGTGCAATGGATACGCAAGGTGGAACTGAAGCAGATTTCCAGCGGACGACAAATCTCGCTGCCGATGATGTGCCAGCATTGCGCCGAACCGCCCTGCGTGGACGTATGCCCGACCCAGGCTTCGTTCAAGCGTGCCGATGGCATCGTGCTGGTAGACAAGCATCGCTGCATCGGTTGCCGCTACTGCATGATGGCGTGTCCGTACAAAGCGCGTTCCTTCGTGCACGAGCCGGTACTGGATCATGATTCCGACATGCCGCGCGGCAAGGGTACGGTCGAGAGCTGCACTCTGTGCGTCAATCGCGTGGATCGCGGCGAACAACCCGCTTGCGTAGAAGCCTGTGCCAAGGCAGGGCATCGCGCCATCCTGTTCGGCGACCTGAATGACCCGAACAGCGAAATCCACCTGCGTATCCGCAGCGTCGCTTCATCGCAATTGCGCGCCGATCTCGGGCTAAATCCCGGCATTTCATTCGTGGGGCTGTAATGAAAAAACTCTTTGCCCAAACGGAAGCACTCTCCTTCTACATGCTGGTCGCATTCGGTGCGCTCATTGTCGCCGCTGGACTCGCTGCCGTGTCCTACATTGAAGAGCATGGCCATGTCGTCACCGGCATGAACAACCAGATCGTGTGGGGAATGCCCCACGTTTTCGCAATTTTCATGATCGTCGCGGCTTCCGGCGTTCTCAATATTGCCTCCATCGGTTCGGTGTTCGGCAAAGCCGTGTACAAGCCGCGCGCGCCGCTGGCCGGCATGCTCTCGATTGCGCTGCTGGCGGGCGGGCTGTCCGTGCTCATGCTGGATCTGGGGCGGAATGACCGCATTATCGTCGCCGCGACCAATTTCAACCCGACCTCGGTATTTGCGTGGAACATCCCGCTGTACAGCGGGCTATTTGCGCTCGTCGCGCTCTATATGTGGACTTTGCTGGAGCAGCGCATGAACCGCTGGATCAAGCCCGTCGGCTTCGCCGTGTTCACTTGGCGCATTATCCTGACTACCGGCACCGGGCTGATCTTTGCTTTTCTTGTCGCGCGCCAGGCTTACGGTTCGGCAATCCTGCCGCCCATGTTCATTAGTCATGTCCTTCGCCTGGGGACTGGCGGTATTCCATGTGGTCCAATCGGCGATGTATGCAGTGGAACGGCAAGACTCAGGATCCGGTGATACTGCACCGCATGAAAAATCTTCTTGGCATCTTCGTGCTCGGCGCACTTTATCTGGTCGCGGTTTACCACCTGACCAATCTGTATTTCGCCAAACAAACTGCTTTCGAGCATTTCATCCTGTCGGATGGCGGCATCTATCCGTGGCTATTCTGGGCCGGCTATGTTGTGCTGGGCAGTTTGCTTGCCGTTGTTGTTGATTTTTCATCCCAGCTTGGGGAAAATCAGATGTGTCGTCACCGCTTCACTGCTGGTCATCCTTGGGAGCTTCGCCCTGCTTTATGTTTTCATCATCGGCGGACAGGCCTTCCCACTTTCGATTTTTCCCGGCTATGAAGTCAGCAGCAGTTTTGGCGATGGGCAGATCGCCAGCTACACGCCTTCCCTGCCCGAATTTCTATTGGGCTTCGGCGGCATCGCCATCGCGTTCCTGATAACCACAATAGGCGTACGGGTGATTGATTCCCTCCTGCCGCACGACACCTCTGACCGGCGCAAATTGCGAAGACCATTAGATGAACCGGATGCTGATCTCCGCCGCCCACAAGTCTTCCGGCAAAACAACGGTCAGCATCGGCTTGTGCGCTGCTTTGAGCGCACGCGGACTGTCCGTGCAGCCCTACAAGAAAGGGCCGGATTACATCGACCCGATGTGGCTGTCGCAGGCCTGCGGACGCGACTGCCGCAACCTCGACCTGTACCTGATGGAGCGCGACGATATCGTCTCCACTTTCGTGCGCCACAGTTCGGACATCAATCTGGTCGAGGGCAACAAGGGGTTGTATGACGGTCTTGCACTCGACGGCAGCAACAGCAATGCGGCACTCGCCAAGTTGCTCGACTCTGCCGGTGGTGCTGGTGATCGACGCGCGCGGCATGACGCGCGGCATCGCGCCGCTGATCCTGGGATATCAGGCATTCGACAAGGACATCCATATCGCCGGAGTGATCCTCAATAACCTCGGCGGCAGCAGACATGAGGCCAAACTGCGCGAGGTGATCGAACATTACACCGATGTGCCGGTGATCGGTGCGATCCAGCATGACGAGCGACTGATGATCGTCGAGCGCCATCTCGGCCTGATGCCGAGCAATGAATCCGGCGAGGCGGCAAAGCGTATTCAGGAAATCGGCTCTGCCATCGCCAGCCAGGTTGATCTTGGACAAGCTGCTGGAGCTATCCGCCAAACAGCCGTTGCTCGCTCCTGCCAAAGCTGAAATCAGCGCATTTCCTTCGCCTGAAAAACTGCGCATCGGCATTGCCCGTGACCGCGCCTTCGGCTTTTATTACGCCGACGACCTCGACGCGCTCACTGCCGCCGGTGCCGAATTGATTCCATTCGATACGCTGCAGCGATGCGCGTCTGCCCGACGTGGATGCGCTATACATTGGCGGCGGCTTCCCGGAAATTTTCGCCAAGGAACTGGAAGCCAATAGCTCATTGCGCGCCGAAATCAAGCGGGCCATATTATCGGGCATGCCGGCGTATGCCGAATGCGGCGGCCTGATGTATCTTGTCTCGCACACTGAGCTATCAGGGACAAAATTATGCAATGGTCGGTGCCATTCCCGGTGACGTGGTCATGCACAATAAACCCGTCGGACGCGGTTATGTCCATCTGGCCGAAAATCAGGAACACCCCTGGCCGCGCCCGAATGTTCCTGCCAAGGAAATACGCGCGCACGAATTTCACTATTCCAGCCTGGAAAACCTTGCCACCCGATACTAAATTCGCCTACCGCGTCACGCGCGGGTACGGCATAGACGGCAAGCACGACGGCCTGATCCTGCACAATCTGCTTGCCTCCTACACCCATCTGCGCACCATAGGAAGTTGCTATTGGGCGACGCGCTTTGCCGCCTTTGTGCGCGTACCAGGCAACATAAAGAATCGAGTCACTGAACCTCTGCATCTGTGGTAACCGATGAAATCATCCCATTTTCATGTTAGCAATTCGAGTCGAAAATTCTGTCAGACTTGGTCCTGCCTTATTGGTTTCAGTCAATGCAATCACGTAAGACAGCACTAGTTTTATCTTGGCATCATCATGTAACAATCACGTTTCTCATATTCTTACTAGCCAACTTAAATCATGGAACATCCATTCGCAAAATTCATTCAGATTCTCGGCAAAGGTCAACGCGGCGCCCGCGATCTGACGCAGCAGGAAGCAGAACAAGCCATGACCATGATCCTGTCCGGTCAGGTCGAACCTGTCCAGCTCGGCGCATTTCTCATGTTGATGCGCGTCAAGGAAGAAACCGCTGAAGAGGTAGCGGGTTTCGTACGGGCAGTTCGCAATTCGCTGCTCGCCCCGCCGGCTCTCCCAAGTTGATCTGGATTGGGCTTCCTATGCCGGAAAGCGCCGCCAATTGCCCTGGTATTTGCTCTCGGCACTCTGCTGTCCAGCCACGGCATCCGGGTGCTGATGCATGGCATGGCGAGGTGGCAGTGAGGGCCGGATATTCATTCCCCAAGCCATGCAGGCACTCGGCTTGAAACCGGCCGCTTCGCTGGAAGAAGCTTCCGCACAGATAGCAAAAACCAATTTCGCCTTTATTCCGCTGCAGCGCATTGAACAGCGAACTCGACGCGGATGCTGGGACTGAAATCACTGCTCGGCCTTGCGTTCCCCGATTCATACCATCATTCGAATGCTTAACCCGCTCGCTGCACCGCGCTTCCATCATGGGCATCTTCCACCCCGGTTACGATGAAACCCACCAACGAGCCGCCGCATTGATGGGAGATCACAGCCTCGCCGTATTCAAGGGCGAAGGCGGTGAAGCCGAACGCAACCCGGACGCGATCTGCAATGTAAAGATGTTGCTCGATGGCAACATGCTGGAAGAGGAATGGCCCGCGCTATTCAGCAGCAAGCACTTGAAAGATGAATCCATGGACGCATCGAAGCTTGGCAAAATTGTGGCGCGGTGAAATCGAGGACGAATACGGCAAAGCCAGTGTGCTGGGCACTGCGGCCATTGCCTTGAGAACGCTGGGGCGTGCGCACAGCATTGCGGATGCGGAAGCGCAGGCTGCACAGCTATGGGAGTCGCGCGACATTGCTTACATAAAAATATAGTAGGTCGAGTGACTCACGACATTTTTTAAAACGGCGGGCAAAGCCCGCCCTACAAATGTTTACACATGAACCATCTGCCAGTTTTCCTGAACCTCAAAAATAAATCCTGCCTCGTGGTGGGCGGAGGCGACGTTGCCGTGCGCAAAGCTTCCTTGCTGCTGCAAGCTGGCGCAACAGTCACAATCGTTGCACCGCAATTGAATGAAATCATTCGAATTGCCTTCCGGCAGTGACCACATTGCGGAACATTTCCAGCCTTCGCACCTCGATGGAATGACCATAGCCATCGCGGCAACGGACGACTCTGCGGTCAACGAACAAGTCTCGCAAGAAGCCAAGCTACGCAACATCCCGGTGAACGTGGTGGACAATCCCGACCTTTGCACCTTCATCATGCCTGCGATTCTCGACCGCTCTCCCCTGCTGGTTGCCTTCTCCACCGGCGGTGCATCTCCCGTGCTTGCCCGCCTGTTGCGCGGCAAACTGGAAACCTTGATCCCGCAAGCTTACGGTCGGCTGGCCGCATTTGCCGAACGCTTCCGCGATAGCGTTAAACAGCGCATCGAAACGCCATCACAGCGGCGGATATTCTGGGAAGACGTACTTGATGGCGCGGTTGCCGAGAAAGTTTTTTCCGGCGACGAACCCGCCGCCGAGGCTATGCTGCTCGACCTGCTGGAACATCCGCAAACTCAAGCTGGAGGGGAAGTTTATCTGGTTGGAGCAGGCCCCGGCGACCCGGATTTGCTGACGTTCCGGGCGTTGCGCCTGATGCAGAAAGCGGATGTAGTGCTGTATGACAACCTTGTTTCCAAACCCATTCTGGAAATGGCGCGGCGCGATGCGGAACGAATTTTCGTCGGCAAGCGGCGCGGCAACCACACGCTGCCGCAGGAAGAAATCAACGAGTTGCTGGTTCGGCTCGCCAAGGAAGGCAAGCGCGTGTTACGACTGAAGGGCGGCGACCCGTTCATCTTCGGGCGCGGCGGCGAGGAAATCGAGAAACTGGCCGAGAACAAGATCAACTTTCAGGTTGTGCCCGGCATCACCGCCGCATCCGGCGTTTCCACCTATGCCGGGATTCCGCTCACCCACCGCGACCATGCGCAATCCTGCGTGTTCGTAACCGGCCATCTGAAAGATGGGACTATGGATCTAGACTGGGACTTGCTGGCGCGCCCGAAACAGACCATCGTGGTTTACATGGGACTGCAAGGGCTGGGTATGCTATGCGCCCAACTCGTAGCGCACGGCCTGCCTGCGACGACCCCTATCGCCATCGTGCAACAGGGTACCACCCAGAACCAGCGCGTGGTAAGCGGCACCCTTGCCACCCTGCCGCAAAATACAGAAGTGGCACAACTTCAGGCCCCGACTCTGATTATTGTCGGCGGAGTGGTCAGCCTCAGGGAAAAACTGGCGTGGTTCAAACCTGGCAAACAGTAATGAAAACTCTGGGATACTAGCAATTTCCCTTGCGACAGTAGCAATATACAAACTTCTGCACACTGCCGAGCGGAGTGTGATGCGCTTCCTTTTCGTGTTCGACTAGCAGGAAAGCATCGCCAAATTCGGCGTGCAGGGTTTCAGGTTGGTATCGCATCACCGGCAAGCCACTGCATTTTTCCGGCCCATCTTCGGCAAAGGTGGCTACGATGACATGCCCCCTCGGGCGGACCGAACGCATAACCCGATCAACGTAAGCTTTGCGGTCTGCCGGATCGGTCAAAAAATGGAATACCGCACGGTCATGCCAAACATCGAATCGGTGAATTGGAAATTCGACACGAGTAATGTCGCCCTGCATCCAATTAACAGTGTCCGCATGTTTTCCCAAGCGCTGCTGTGCGACAGCAATCGCTGCCGATGACAAGTCGATCACGGTCAGATCTGTATAGCCTTCCACCAGAAGGTCATCCACCAGGGTGGAAGTCCCGCCCCCCACATCAATAATTGCCGCATCCTTACCCAGTCCTGATTTGTGAATCAAGCGTAACGATTGTTCCGCATGCTCCTGAAACCAGCTAACAGCATTAGATGCCTTAGTGGAATAAACCTGTTCCCAATGTTGTTTACGATCCATAACACAACCTCCCAATAGTCTAATCATCCGCCGGTACGCGACATGAAACGCACCATAGTTGATTCGGGTTGCGACAGGTCAAACTCATGTGCCTGCGGTTTTGCGGCAACAGCTTGCAGGATCAACTCACGCAAGTAAGCCTCGTCACCAGCGCGCACGGCAGGCAGCAAGTCCACCATGCCTTCCTGGCCAAACAGGGAAACAGTTCGCCTCGTGCCGTAACGCGCATACGGTTGCATCCGGCGCAGAAATTCTGCGTGTGCGGCGAAATGAAACCGATGCGCGACTCATAACCTGGAATGCGCCAATAGCGCGCAGGGCCACCGCTGGTTTCCACGCTTGGAATCAATTCATGGATCTGATTGAGTTGTGTCAGCGCATCCGCACTGCTGTAAAACGATGCCGCATGGTGATGCCCCGTTTCGCCCATCGGCATCTGTTCGATAAAGCTGATGTCCACCTTGTGCGCCAGTGCGAACTCAAGCAAGGCGGGCAATTCGTGATGGTTGATGCCATGCAGCATGACCGCGTTGAGTTTGATGCGGGCGCCGCCCAAAGCGGCTATCGCGGCGGCAATCCCAGCTAGCACTTGATGCAGATCGGCACCGCGCGTGATGCGCAGAAATGTCTCCGGATCGAGAGTATCGAGACTGATATTAATGCGGTCAACCCCCGCCTCTGCCAAGGGTTCGGCGAATTGCGCCAGTTGCGAACCGTTGCTGGTTAGCGCCAATTCGCGCAGGCCATTCAGCTCGCGGATACGCGCGACCAACCAGGGAAAATCTTTTCTGACCAGCGGCTCGCCCCCTGTCAGGCGTATCTTATCCACACCTAGTCCAACAAAGGTTTTGCAGATGAACAGGCATTCTTCCAGCGACAGAATTTCTTCGCGCGGCAGAAAATGCATTTTCTCTGCCATACAATACGTGCAGCGAAAATCGCAGCGGTCGGTTACCGACAGGCGCAGATAATTTATCTTCCTGCCGAAGCTGTCTCGTAACGTGTTATTCATGCGGTATGTCTTAAAATTAATCTAATCAAATTACGGATAGGCGCGATGCCCCTGCTTTCATCGTGCCAACCACGGATGCCTGGGCAAATCCCGCCTGATGAAAATATGACAGCACTTGTTTTACCACAGCCGGATCAACACTTACCAACAATCCGCCGCTGGTCTGTGCATCCGCCATGAGACGTTGCTGCCAGGTTTCCAGATACCCGGCAAAATCGATCTCGTGGCCGTAGCTGGCCAGATTGCGATCAATCGCTCCCGGCCCATAGCCTTGCTGCGCCAGCGGCAATGCCTCGGACAAGATCGGTACTTGTGCAAAACAAATCTCTGCGCTTAAACCTGAACCACGACAAATTCCCAACAAATGCCCCGCCAATCCGAAACCGGTCACATCGGTCATGGCGTGTACGCCATCCACCGTCGCCAGTTTACTACCGACAGCGTTGAGTTGGGTCGTATTCGCGATCATTTGCTCATAGCCCGCATCGGACAACACGCCCTTTTTCAAGGCCGCCGCCAGCACGCCTATCCCCAACCCCTTGCCGAGTATCAAAACATCCCCTACTCGCGCTCCGCTGTTTTTCTTGAGCCGATCCGGATGCACGACACCTAATCCCACCAATCCGTAAATAGGCTCGGGCGAGTCGATGGAGTGCCCTCCGGCCAGAGGAATGCCCGCAGCCTGACAAACAGATTCGCCGCCTTGCAGAATGGCGCGAATAGTCTCGACCGAGAGCTTGCTGATAGGCATGCCGACGATGGCCAGCGCCATGATCGGCGTACCCCCCATCGCATAAACATCGGACAATGCGTTGGTCGCAGCGATACGGCCGAAGTCGAAGGGATCGTCCACGATGGGCATGAAAAAATCGGTGGTTGCAATGATGGCTTGCTGATCATTCAAGCGATAAACCGCCGCATCATCGCCGGTCTCCGTGCCGACCAGCAGGTTGGCAAACTGCATTTTTTCTTTCGCTTCACCGAGTATCTCTTGTAATAAGGCGGGTGCAATTTTGCAGCCGCAGCCGCCACCATGCGACAATTGGGTCAATTTTACTTCGGACACGAATTTTTCCTCGTTCAATAATGTTGAATAGAACTGCAAACCTATCACAGCTCGATGAGTTTGACGAAATTATCGACGTGCGTACCCCGGCAGAGTTCAGCGAAGACCATATCCCCGGCGCGATCAATTGCCCTGTCCTGTCAGATGAAGAGCGTATTACCGTTGGCACGCTGTACAAGCAGGTATCGCCTTTCGAAGCGCGTAAAGTCGGCGCTGCTCTGGTAGCAAAAAATATCGCAGAACACCTGCAAACGAGCTTCCGCAACCATCCGAAATCCTGGCGACCGTTGATTTACTGCTGGCGCGGCGGCCAGCGCAGCGGCGCAATGAGCATCATTCTAAATCAAGTGGGGTGGGCAGCACATAAGCTGGAAGGCGGCTACAAGACTTATCGCCATGACGTGCTGGATAAACTCGGCGTCTTGCCGAGCAAGCTGCAATTGCGGGTAATCTGTGGCCCGACAGGATCAGGCAAAAGCCGCTTGCTCCACGCGCTGGCAGAAAGCGGTCAACAAGTTCTCGATCTGGAAATGCTTGCGCAACATCGCGGTTCGGTATTGGGCAAGTGGCCCGGTCACGCGCAGCCTTCTCAGAAATACTTCGATAGCCAGTTATTGCAAGCACTACAAAGCTTCGATCTGGCGCAACTAATCTATGTAGAAGCGGAAAGCAACAAGATCGGTCGCATTGCCCTGCCCGATTCCTTGGTTACTATGATGCATGACAGCCAATGCCTGCTGTTGGAAACTGCTATCGACGTGCGTGTCGCCGGATTGATTGAAGACTACCGGCATTACCTCGCCGATCCCGAAATGCTGATCTCACATCTGCAAGCGCTATCTCGCTACCACGGAGCCAAACTGCTGGAACACTGGACTGCATTGATTCACGGCGGAGACTATGCGGCTCTAGTCGGAGAGTTGCTCACCTTGCATTACGATCCAAGTTATTTGCGCGCGACATCAAAGCACTTCACGCATCTCGATCAGGCGTTACGCATCCCTCTGCTCAATTTGTCTGACAATGAGCTCAGTGAAATTGTAGCAACACTCACCGCCAGGAAATTCTTCCATGATGAAGCCCATTCCTGACATCGCCAATATTTTTCACTTGACGTTATATATCTGTCTTGGTATAAATAATCATGGTTCGCATTCCTCCCAGTCTTTCGCGTGAAAAGTCCCTACATTGGGTGTCATCGGCAAAAAAGGATTACTTGGCCTTTCCAACTGATGTGCAGAACGATATGGGCTATGCCCTTGGATTGGCGCAGCTTGGTGCCAAGCACCCAAAAGCCAAACCATGGAAGGGTGAAGGGTCGGGGATTTTCGAGATAGTTGAAGATCATCGTGGCGATACATTTCGCGCAGTCTATACCGTGCGCTTTGCAGATGTGGTGTATGTCCTCCATGCCTTCCAGAAGAAATCGAAGACAGGCATCAAGACCCCGCAGGACGATATAAACCTGATCGCCGAACGCCTTAAGCGCGCCCAAGCGGATTATGAAAGGAGCAGCAAACTATGAGCACAATTACTCACGGCAGTAGCAATGTTTTCGAGGACCTTGGCTATGCGGATTCCGCCGAACGCCAGACCAAGACGCGCTTGGCTCTGGCCGTCAATGAACTACTGAAAAACCGAAAACTGAAACAGCGTGAAGTCGCGGCGTTGCTTGCCATCCCACAACCCAAGGTTTCAGCCTTGAAAAACTACCGACTAGATCAATTCTCTGTCGAACGACTGATGGAGTTCTTGACGGCACTCAATCAAGACGTGGAAATCATCATCCGACCACGTGCCAATTCCGGCGGAGCTGGGCATATTTCAGTCTTGGCGGTGCAGTAATTTTCTTGCTAAGTTAATGCATTTTGTAATTCAATAAAAAATATGCCTCTGAATGGTTTTCAGTAGGATGGGGATTACCCATCGTTTTATCTTGGATTGGTTGCGGCTACGGCGCGTTTCAGCATGATGTCACCGCCAGACAATTCTTCGATAAGGGTCTGATAGCCTTTCCCTTGCTCTGCGGCTTGGTGATGGAAGGCCTCAAACACGTCATCGTCAAGATGGATGGTGATGCGTGTTTTTCCTGTCGTTGGAATGACTGCATACAAGCAGCTATTCGCCTGTTTGCCAACCCCCACCCAGAGCCTTGAGCAGGCTGACTGCCGAGACAAACTGGCCGCCGCGTATCTGCGATTGGACGCGCAAAGCCGACAATTGATTTTGCTGGACGGTGGCGAGAGTCAATGCGTTGTCCAGCCCTTCTTTGTAGCGCAGCAAGGTGATTTCATAAGCCTTGTTCTGGTCACGTACCGCTGTCGTCCTGTTTTTGCCTGGCGGACTCCAGACCGTGCAGGTTACCCAGCGCGTCCTGGGCCTCCTGAATCGCGACCAGCACGGACTGCCGGTAATTGGCGAGCGCCGCAACATAACCCGCTTGCGCAAAATCGACGCCGGCGCGATTTCTGCCGCCGTCAAACAAGGTCTGGCTGGCCTGCACGCCGACAGACCAAACCAGCGAAGGTGCCGAGATCAGGTTGGACAAGCCATTCGATTCATACCCCCCAAGCACCGGCGTCAGATTCAGCGACGGGAAATACGCCGCCTTGGCGACACCGATCTGGGCATTGGCCGCCGCCATCGCGCGCTCAGCCGAGGCGATATCGGGTCGCCGCTCCAGCAGTTTAGCCGGCAGGCCGACAGGAATCGCCGGAGTGTTGGCCGGCAGCGCACCCGACGCTCAAATTGAAGCTCGCGGCCGGCACGCCGATCAGCGTCGCCAAGCGTGTCCTCGGTCTGCTTGCGCTGGTTCCTCAGCAATTCGAGTTGCGCTTTGCTCGATTCGACCAGCGCGCTCTGCAACACCACATCGTTCTCCGACGGCCGCGCCGAACTCGTGACGAACACGGGTCAAATCGAGCACTTTTTCCTGCAACTTTATCGAGCCGGAGACGAAGCCGATTTCCTCATCGAGTTGGCGCAACTGAAAATACGCCGATGCGACTTGAGCAGTCAGTACCAGGCGCACATTTTCGTGATCGGCACCGGCTTGTTCGGCGCTGGCGCGGGCGCTCTCGATATCGCGGCGTACGCGACCCAGCCAGTCGACCTCATAGCTGACGGTCAGGTCAGGTTTGAAGTCGTTCTGCACCGTACTGCTGTTGGGCACGCTATAGTTTGCCAGCGGCCGGTTGGCCGAAGTGCGGCTGCGCGAAGCACCGGCATTAAGCGCGACCGTCGGCAACATGGAGGCGGCATGCGCATTGCTTTGCGCAAGTGCCTGATCAAGACGCGCCACGGCGGCTTTCAAATTCGGGTTGTCTTTCAGGCAAGCGGCTTCGAGTTCATCGAGCTGCTTGTCGCCGAAGGCTTTCCACCATTCTTTCTTGGGGATGGCATCAGCGGGAGTGGCCGGCTGCCAGCCCGGCTCGGTCTTCCATGCCGGCGGGCATGTCCGTTATCGCCGGACGGCTATAGTCGGGGCCGATAGGCGCGCAGGCCGCGCACAGCAGCGGCAAACCGACCAGAAGCAAAATGCGGCGCATGGCGGTCAATTTCCCTTTGTCGGCCTCGGCGGCAATCGCCACCGCTTGGCCGTCGCTGATCGAGTCGGGCGGATTCATGATCACTTTGTCATCCGGCTTCAGCCCTTTCTTGATTTCGACCTCGTGGCCGAAGTCGGTGCCCAAAGCGACGGCTTGCATCTTGACCTTGCCATCGGGCTGGACGATCGCGACCCGGCTGCCCGCAGAATTGAACAGCAGGGCATTGGTCGGCAGGATCAAGCCGCCATCGGATTTCAACGTGAGTGCGACATCGACATAGGCACCCGGCAGCAGGCTATGGTCGGCTATTGGGCACCTGAATTTCGATTTGCAGCGTTCGTGTGCTCGGGTCGATCGCCCCCGCAGTGCGCACGATCCGCCCCTTGGCCGGCTTGTCGGCGGCCTCTGCTCGCAGAATATCCACGCTGTCGCCGACGCGTACTCTGCGCCGCACGATCCTGCGGCACATAGGCATAGAGGCGCAGCTTGTCGATCTGCGCGATGGCGAACATGCGTCTGCCCGGTGCCGCCGTTGCCGGCATTCATCAGGTCGCCGTTGTCGACATTGCGTCGCGTCACGATGCCGTCGAAGGGAGCCAACACCTTGCCGAAATCCTGTTGATCGCGCAAACGCTTGAGCACGGCCTCGGTCTGCTGGTACGCGGCGAGCTTTCTCGTCATATTCCTGCTGCGAAACCGCATCATGCTCGCGCAGACTCTGCTCCAGCGCTCGTAAGCGATCTTGGCAAGTTCGAAATTCGCTTTCGCTTCCTCCACCTGTTTGTTGACATCGGGAATGTCGAGCGTCGCCAGCAGCTCCCCTTTCTTTACCGGCTGGCCGATGTCCTTGAACCATTGCTTTACATAGCCGTTGGTGCGCGCGTAAATCTGCGCCTCGTAAATGCCCTGCAAGGTGCCGGGCAGGGTCAGCTTGGATTCGTAGCCGCTGGCGCTCGGCTGGACGACGCGCACCTGCAGAATGGCATTTTCCGCAGCCCGCGTCGCCAGCATATCCGCGTTCGCCTGGCGCACAAGCAGCGCCCGGCCCAAGCCGAGCAGCAGCAGCACGACAACGGCCACGGCCGCGATGCGCGCAGTATGAACGACCTTGCTGCGGCTGGTTTCCTGAGTTGTGCCGTGCAGATGGAATTCCGGTAGAGCCCTGATGAGAATGGCGCTGATCAGTCATGATTATGTCCTATGCAGAAGCGGGTGTAGTGGTGGAAGCGTCGTCGCCCTGACTGCGCGCTTTGCGCGCGGCGAGCCGCTGATGGAAAGTGGCGAAAACGACAGGAACAAAAAGCAGGGTCGACACGGTCGCGAAGAGCAAACCGCCGATCACGGCGCGACCGAGCGGCGCATTCTGCTCCGATCCCTCGCCGATGCCGATCGCCATCGGAATCATGCCGAGAATCATCGCCAAAGCCGTCATCAATACCGGGCGCAGGCGCGTGGCGCCGGCCTCAAGCGCGGCCGACAGCGGCGGCAGACCGGCATCCAGCCGTTGTCGCGCAAAGGCGATGACGAGAATGCTGTTGGCGGTCGCCACGCCCATGGTCATGATCGCGCCGGTCAGTGCCGGTACACTCAGATCCGTACCGGTCAATATCAGCATCCAGGCGATGCCCGCCAAGGCGGCCGGCAGCGCGGAAATGATGATTAAGGGATCGAGCCAGGACTGGAAATTAACCACGATCAGCAGATAGACCAGGACAATGGCACCCAGAATGCCGATGCCGAGACCGATATAGGACGACTGCATGGTCTGCACCTGACCGCGCATCGAGATGCGGCTGCCCTTCGGCAGAGTCGGCTTGGCCTCATCGATCAGCGCCTGGATTTCCTTGGCGACCGAGCCGAGGTCGCGACCGCGCACGTTCGCGTAAATATCGACGGAGGTCAGGATATTGTAGCGCGTCACGATGCCCGCTTCCCTGGTCGGCGCGACCTTCACCAGATTGCCGAGCACCTGCGGTCGCATTGCCCGTCGCACCCGGAATATTGACCGGCAGATGCAGCATGATCGTCGAGCGAACTGATCTTGTATTGCGGCGTCTGCGCCTGCATGTTGTAGACGACGCTGTTGGCCGGATTGAGCCAGAAAGCCGGTTGCGTCTGCTGGCTCCCGGAAAGCGGCAGCAGGATATTCTGCGCGACATCGGTGGGGCTGATCCCTATGCTCTGCAAACGGGGGCGATCCATATCGAGGGCGATAGCCGGCGCATCGAAACGCTGATGCACATGCACATCGACCGCGCCGCTGATTGCCTTGATCCGGCTCATCAATTTACCGGCGAAAACAGTGTTTTCGGCAGTGTTGCTGCCGTATATCTGCACGTCGATCGCCGCCGGGATGCCGAAATTGAGAATCTGGGCCACGATATCGGCTGGCTGGAAGAAGAACTCGACACCCGGGAAGCGCTTGCCGAGTTCGGATGGAATTTTGTCGATATATTCGCTGCTCGGACGGTGGTCGGGTTTGAGCGAAATCAGGATTTCGGCATCCAGCGTGCCGATCGTGCCCGAGTTGCTGTAGGAGAGATTGATGCCGCTGTAGGGCAGACCGATATTGTCGATGATCGAAGCGAGTTCCTGCTCGGGAATGATTTCGCGTAATGCCTTGTCGACCGCGTCGGTGATCAGCGCGGTATTCTCGATCCGGGTTCCGGTCGGTGCGCGCATGTGCAGCTTGATCTGGCCGGTATCGACCGTAGGAAAAAGGTCGCGCCCCAGCATCAGGTATAGGCCGCAGGACAGCAGGCAGAAACCGAGAAATCCCGCGATGAAGCTGCGGCGATGCGTCAGCAGATGACTGAGCAGAAGGATATAGGCATTGCGCAGTTTCTCGAAACGCCGGTTAAACGCCTCGTGTACGCCATGTATCCACTGCGCAATTTTGCCGCTGCGCTTCTGATGCCCCATCAGCAGCAAGGCCAGAGTCGGCACCAGCGTGCGCGACAGCACATACGAGGCCAGCATCGCGAACACCACCGCTTCGGCCAGCGGCACGAACAGAAAACGTGCCACGCCTTCGAGGAAGAACATCGGCACGAATACGATACAGATGCACAAGGTCGAGACCAGGGCCGGAATGGCGATTTCGCCCGCGCCGTCGAGGATCGCTGTATACAGTTCTGAGCCCATATGCAAATGGCGCTCGATATTTTCGATCGTCACCGTCGCGTCGTCGACCAGAATGCCGACAGCCAGCGCCAGCCCTCCCAGCGTCATGATATTGATGGTCTCTCCCACCGCATGCAGCAGCACGACCGATGAAAATATCGACAGCGGGATCGAAATGGCAATAATCGAAGTCGTGCGCCAATTTCCCAGAAACAGCAGCAACATGAGCGCCGTGAGCGCCGCCGCGATCAGCGCTTCATGAATCACGCCCGTGATCGCTGTCTTGACGAATATTGACTGGTCCGCCAGCAGCGCGACTTCGACGCTCTTCGGCAGCAGCGGCAGCAGAGTTGGCAGCTTGGCCTTGAGGTCGTTGACCACATCGATGGTCGATGCGCCGCCGTTTTTGTAAACCGACAACAGCAGGCCGCGCTGGCCGTTCTGTTTGACGATATTGGTCTGCGGCGAAAATCCATCGCGCACATGGGCGACCTCGCGCAAGAAGGTCGTTGCGCCATTCACGGTTTTTACCGGGATATTGTTCAGCCCGTCAATCGTCGTCGGCGAACTGTTCAGACTGATGTTATATTCGGTGTCGTCGATTTTTGCCGTTCCGGAGGGCAGGACCAGGTTCTGGCTGCTGATCGCGTTGATCACGTCGGCCGAGGTCATGCCTTTGGCCTGAATGGCCTGGCTGTCGAGGTCAACCGACACCAGGCGCATTTTGCCGCCGTAGGGCCAGGGGATGGCGACGCCCGGAATCGTCACCAACTGGGGTCTCAGGGTGTTGACGGCGAGGTCGAATATATCTTGTTCGGGGACATCCTTGCTCGACAACCCGATCTGGATCACCGGAACACTCGACGCGGTGTACTTGATAATCAGCGGAGGAGTGGCTCCCGGCGGCATCTGGCGCAACACGGTCTGGGAGACGGCCACGATCTGGGCAATGGCCGTCTGGATGTTGACGTTCGGCTGAAAGTAAATCTTGACTACCGCGATGCCGTTCAGCGACTGCGATTCGACATGTTCGATGTCGTTAACCGTCGTGGTCAGAATCCGCTCATGGATCTGCGTGATGCGGTCGGCCATTTGCTGGGGCGACAGCCCGGTATAGTTCCAGATTACGCTGATGACGGGAATATCGATTTCCGGCAGCACATCCACCGGCGTGCGAAAAATGGCAAGCGGCGTGGCGAGCAGAATAATGATCGCCATCACAATAAAGGTATAAGGCCGTCGTAAAGCTAATTCAACGATCCACATCGCAAAAAAGTACCTTTTATTTTAGGCCGTTCGTGGTGAGCTTGTCGAACCACTCGTATTGTGTAATCAAACCCTTCGACAAGCTCAGGGCGAACGACGGTCTTGGTTCGTATCAGGGATAATCCTGCCGTGTAGGGCGGACAATGATGTCACTGATATGAACATGCGGCGGCTGAGTCACGATGTAGTGAATTGCGTTTGCTACATCTTCACCATGCAGCAATGGGCCAAATCTATCCTCGAAGTTCTGCACAAGGTCGTCACCGTAGCCCGCCGCATCCTGAAAACCGCTGACCACGATGCCCGGCTCAACCAGCGATACGCGAATACCTTTGGGCCCAACCTCGCGGCGCAGCCCTTCGGCCAATGAATGGACGGCGAATTTGGTAGCGCCGTAAACCGCGCTGAATGGAGATATATGCCGCCCCACTACCGACCCGATGATCACGATATCTGCGGCCCGATTGGGGTAGCAGATTGCTGTTCATCCAGCATTTTCTGGGCAGCTTTTTGCAGCAAGGCCAAGGTACCCGTCACATTCAGTTTTAGTATGTCTTCGAACTTGGATAAATCGGCATCCTTGACTGAGCCGCCCAAGCCGCGACCGGCGTTCGCGACCACGATGTCGGCGGCCTTGCCAAAGCGTTCGAGTGCCAAAGCAAAGAGCCGCTCCAGCACTGCACTTTCGGCAGCATCACCTGCGATGCCGCAAAAAGCCGATCCCAATTCTTGTTCAAGCGCTCGAAGTTTTTCGGCATGGCGGGCATTGCCTACTACGCCATAGCCGCTGGCGACAAATCTTCTTGCTGTTGCTTCTCCGATACCGGAGCTTGCTCCGGTAACAATCGCGATACGTGAATATTGCTTGGACATGCCCCAGCGTTTTCCCGCTAACCGATTTCCGCGACCATGCTCGGGTAATCGGTATAGCCCACTCTCGGATCAACAAGGCCATATCCGTAGAAAGTCTCCGGGCGGTAGGGATTGAGCGGCACATTCAGTTGCAGGCGGCGCGGCAAATCCGGGTTGGAAATAAAATCCTTGCCGAAGGATACGGCGTCCGCCTCGCCCGACTCAACTA
Organism: uncultured beta proteobacterium; assembly: GCA_963714805.1. Taxonomy (GTDB): domain Bacteria; phylum Pseudomonadota; class Gammaproteobacteria; order Burkholderiales; family Gallionellaceae; genus CAIQPV01. The sequence continues at coordinate 572,314 of CAVQPO010000004.1, forward strand.
CTTGCTGGGCCGTCTCGCGATTGAAACCTTCATTTGCGATGAGCACGCCACGAAAACGTTTTTTCAGTTCCGGGCTGATGCGATTTTCCCCCAGAGACTCTCTGGTGAAGATGAAGGCGATGCCGCGCTTGCCCAGTTGTTCCGCCACGTAGCCAAAAGTCGCCAAAGGATTCGAATCGCCCATGGTATGGGCGTCGCCTCGCGGAGCCAAGTGCATCCCGACACGCCCCGCACCCCAAACGGCAATGGCGGCATCGGTCACTTCCAGCATAAGGCGGGCACGATTCTCTATGGAGCCTCCGTAGGCATCGGTACGCCTATTGGTGCTGTCCTGCAAGAACTGGTCCAGCAAGTAACCGTTGGCACCATGAATTTCGACACCATCAAACCCCGCATGTTTAGCGTTTTCAGCCCCCTTGCGGTAAGCCGCGACCAGAGTCGGAATTTCAGAAGTTTCCAGCGCACGGGGGGTAACATATTCCTGCTGGGGACGTAACAAGCTGACATGCCCCTGAGGGGCGATGGCACTCGGCGCGACCGGCAACTCTCCGTTGAGGTAATCGGGATGGGAAACCCGGCCCACATGCCAGAGTTGCAAGAAGATGCGCCCGCCTGCGGCATGCACGGCCTTGGTCACCAGTTTCCATCCCTCAACCTGCTCTTGCGACCAGATTCCGGGGGTATCGGGATAACCGACCCCTTGCGGGGAAACGGAAGTCGCCTCGCTCAGAATCAGCCCGGCACTGGCCCGTTGGGCGTAGTACTCGGCCATCAGCGCATTGGGCACCCGGCCCTGGCTTGCACGGCAGCGGGTCAGCGGAGACATCACGATGCGATTGGGAAGATTCAGTTCACCGACTTGGATGGGTTCAATCAGGTTGCTCAATTTATTCTCCTAAGTTCTGTTGTTAGTTAAAGATCGCTCTTGATGCGATCAAGAAACTTATCGATCAGTGCTTCATTGCGAGAATAGAAAATCCACTGCCCGACTTTCCGTGTGGTAACCAGCCCGGCTCGGTGTAAAGTGGCCAGATGGGCCGAGATAGTCGATTGAGAAAGGTTCGCTTTCTCAAAAATTTTCCCGGCGCAAACCCCCAGTTCAAATGAATGTACTTGGGTTGGAAAGGACTTTTGCGGGTTCTTCAGCCACCCGAGCATTTCCCTGCGAACCGGATGGGCCAAGGCCTTGATGATGTCGTCAACGTCGAGAGTAAGTTGTTTCGCCATTTTTATGTTAATGGATGCTGCCAAATTTGCAGGGAATAAAATGCAATTTATATTTCGCTATTTTGCGAATCTTATATCGAAAAAATAAGAAATACAAGCAAATATTAAATATATAGGTACGCCGCCTTGAAGCGATCAGCGGTTCTTGATGTGCAGAGCCTTAGCCACCACTTCGCGCGTCAGATGCGGTGCAAACAACTCAATGAAATGGTAGGTATAGCCGCGCAGATATTCATTCTTGCGGATAGCGACGCGCGTGGTGCTTGGCTGGAACAGGTGACCCGCCTCGATCATGCGGATGCGCTTGTCACGCTCGGGAATGTACGCCATGTGGGCGACGATACCGATGCCCAACCCCAATTCCACATAAGTCTTGATCACATCCGCATCGATGGCGGTCAGCACGATGTTCGGAGTAATTTTACGCGCCTCGAAGGCGGCGTTGATTTTGCCCCGCCCGCTGAAAGCGAAGTCGTAAGTGATGATGGGATATTTTGCAATGTTTTCCAATGTCAGTTTTTTCTCGGCGAGCAGCGGATGCTTCGGCGGCACGATAACGCAGTGGTTCCATTCATAACATGGCAGAGTCACCAACTCGTCATATAGGGATAAACTTTCCGTCGCAATAGCAATGTCCACTTCACCGCTTATCACTTGTTGGGCAAGTTGCGTCGGGCTGCCCTGGTGCAAATTGAGTTTGACTTTGGGGTACTGCTTGATGAATTGTTTGACCACCGGAGGCAGCGCATAGCGTGCCTGGGTGTGAGTGGTGGCGACAGAGAGCGTGCCGCTGTCCTGGCTGCGGAATTCTGCCCCGACCTGCTTGAGGCTGTCGGTGTCCAGCAGAACATCGCTTGGCGATTTCGAGGATAGCCTTGCCCGGCTCGGTAATCGCGGTAATACGCTTGCCGTTACGTACGAAAATTTCAATTCCGAGTTCGTCCTCCAGCACTCGAATTTGCTTGCTCAGCCCGGGCTGTGACGTGTACAGCGCATTCGCCGCATCCGTGATATTCAAACCGTGACGTGAAATTTCATACAGATAACGCAGTTGTTGCAAGGTCATCGCAATCTCCTCATAACTTTTCGATATAAGATATTAACATAATAGTATTTAGTAGCGATATGCTGGTACGGTACTATGCACACCATTCTGAAGGATATATATGGATTGGCTGTACACAATTTCTGGTTTTTTTGTCGGATTCATCGTCGGCGTCACCGGCGTTGGCGGAGGTTCATTGATGACGCCGCTGCTGGTGCTGGTTTTCGGTGTAGCTCCCGCCACAGCCGTGGGCACCGACCTGCTGTATGCCGCCCTGACCAAGATGGGCGGTAGTTGGGCGCACAGCAAGCGCGGTACCGTAGATTGGAAAGTAGTCAAGCTGCTGGCAATGGGCAGTTTGCCAGCCGCCTTGCTCAGCATGGCATTGCTGCACTATCTGTCGCTGGATGAGAAACAGTTGAAATCGCTGATTACCAGCGTGTTGAGCGTGGCGCTGGTGCTGACGGCACTGGCCTTGTTGTTCAAGCCCTATTTACAAAAGCTGGGACGCAACCAAGATGGCGCGGTATACGAATTGCATGCGCACCATTTGCCCGGCGCAACCATATTGACCGGCGCGGTGCTGGGGACGCTGGTGACCATTTCATCGGTCGGTGCGGGTGCGCTGGGTGTGGTGGTGCTGCTGTTCCTGTATCCGCGCATTCCAACGGCCAAGATAGTCGGCACCGATATTGCCCACGCGGTTCCGCTGACTCTGGTGGCCGGGTTGGGGCATGTGGCGCTGGGGACGGTGAATTTCGGGCTGCTGGGCAGTCTGCTGCTGGGTTCTCTGCCGGGCATCTGGCTGGGCAGCCACCTCGGCGTAAAAATACCGGATCGGATATTGCGCCCAATTTTGGCGACCATGTTGATGATAATCGGCGGCAAGCTGATGGTGTCATAAGAATTTTGTAAGGAGAAGCATAGTGAGTGTAAATGCAAGGTAATTTGTCTGATCTGGAGGAAATCGACCGCTTCGAACAAGCGGTGCAGACCTTCTTCAACGGCCACATAGACGCCGATCGTTTTACCGCTATCCGCCTGCAACAGGGTGTGTACGGCCAGCGTCAGGAAGGCGTGAACATGGTGCGCATCAAGGCACCGGGTGGGCGGTTGACGCCCGCGCAACTGGATGCATTGGCGGACGTGACCGAGACTTATTCACAGCGCGGCATCGGGCATGTCACCACGCGCCAGACGATGCAGATTCACTTCGTGCCATTGGCCAAATCGCCCGATGCATTGCGCCGTCTGGCACAGGCCGGGTTGACCACGCGCGAGGCATGCGGCAATGCGGTGCGCAACATGACGGCGTGCGGGCTGGCCGGGGTATGCCCGCGCGAGCATGTGGATGTGGGCGTGCATGTGGATGGCGCGACGCGGCATTTCCTGCGCAATCCGCTCAACCAGCAATTACCGCGCAAATTCAAGATGAGCTTTTCCGGCTGCGAGGCCGACTGTGCGCAATCGTTGCTGCATGACGCCGGGGTAGTGGCAGTGAAAAAGGACGGGAAGCATGGCTTCATGGTGAAAGCGGGAGGCGGCTTGGGACACAAGCCGCACGAGGCCATCGTGGTGGAAGAATTCATTCCAGAAAGCGAACTGCTGTTTTCGCTGGAAGCGCTGGTGACCTTGCACAACAAGTATTCCGACCGCACCAAGCGCGCCAAATCGCGCATCAAGTTTCTGGTCGAACGTTTTGGCGTGCAGGGTTTTGTGGAAAAATACCGCGAAGAATTTGCTCGCACCAAGGAAGCGCTGGCAGGGCGCGACTATCCCAAGGGCGAGTGGCGCGAACAGAGCGGCAGCGAGATTCCCGGTTCCGGCGCGCCGCGCAAGCTGTTCGCGCAACACCAGCCGGGATTATTCGTGCTGCCGATTGCCTTGCCCATAGGCGACATCACTCCGACGCAGATGCACGGTATCGCAACCTTGTTGCGTTCGTATAATCTAGGCGAAATTCATACCACACAGGACCAGAACCTGGCGATCCCGAATGTGTCGCAAGAAAATCATTCCCGCCATGCGCGCCGTATTGTCCGCGCTCGGTTTGCGCGAACCCGGTGTGGGCGACAATGTGGTGGCTTGCCCCGGCACCTCCACTTGCCGCTTGGGTATTACCTCCAGCACCATGCTCGGCGCCCAAGCTGTCCGGCGGCGTGAAGGATTTGCGTATCCGCGTATCGGGCTGCCATAACGGTTGCGCGCAACCCGAGACCGGCGATATCGGTATTTACGGTGAAGGCAAGCGGGTGCACGGCAAACTGGTGCCGCACTACCAAATGTATTTTGGCGGTAATGGCATGGGCGGCGGCGCTCTTGCGCTGAAGGGACCGGCGGTACCCGCAGCACGCGCAGAGCAAGCGATTGCGCGGGTGGAGCAGGCGCATCAGGACAGTGGCGATGGAAAGCTTCTTCGCATGGGCGCGCGCGCAACAACCCGATTATTTTCAGCAATTGTTGGCCGACATTATCGAAGTGAAGGCTGCGGATGTTGCGGGAGTCATGCGCGACCACGGCGATACCAGCGATTTCCGCGTGGTGAATCTGGGCGGCGGCGAATGCGCGGGCGCATCGCAAGTGTTGATCGGAGCGAATTTCTTCGAGGCGGCACACGAGCGCGAATACCGTAATGCTCTGGTGTTTCAGCGCAAGTACGATGAAGCGGCCCATTGCGTCGAAGCCATCCTGCGCTTGTTAGGCAGTGGTCTGGCGCAGATGATCGGCGGGGTACGCCAAGATGACTTGGCGAAACTGGTCGCCCAACTCGGACAACTCGTTCCGGGCGAACTTGCCAGCCGAATTTGCGACGGCTGGTCGGATTGCTGCGCGGCACACCCGAAATGACCGATGCGGCCTTGCAAATAATCAACCGTGCGGTCGATGCATGGACAGTGCAGGCGGGCGCATTCTGCAGCGCGCGGGATGAGCAGCTCGATCTATCCGAGGCATTGCCCCAATTGGCATCGCCAGTCGCACCAACGCAGCCAATCGCAGCAAAGCATGTTGCCGTGGCGGCATAATTAATAAGGAAGCAGGTATGAGTGAATTAGCAAAACAAAGTTGATCAGGTAATTGAAGTGCTGGCCGAAGCCGTGCGCAGCTTTTCGCCGGTATGTTTCGCCAACAGTTTGGGGGCGGAAGATATGGTGTTGACCGATCTGATCGCCAAACACAAGTTTGACATCTCAATGTTCAGTCTGGATACCGGACGTTTGCCGCAGGCGACCTACGACTTGATGCAGGAATTGGGTGAGCACTATAGCGTGCCGTTAAAAGTTTATTTCCCGGATAGTGCTGCGGTAGAAGAATACGTGGCGCAAAACGGCGTGAACGGTTTTTACAATAGCGTGGAGTCGCGTAAAGCTTGTTGCTTTGTGCGCAAGGTTGAGCCATTGCGCCGTGCCCTGCGAGGCAAAGGGGCGTGGATCACCGGAATGCGCCGGGATCAGGCAGTGACACGCGGCACGCTGGAAGTATCCTCATATGATGCAGACAATGGTCTGCAGAAATTCAATCCGCTGCTGGACTGGTCGAACAAGGACGTGTGGGCATACATCAGGAAATACAATGTGCCCTACAACAAGCTGCATGATCAGTTCTACCCCAGCCTCGGCTGCGCGCCCTGCACCCGCTCAATCACTTTGGGTGAAGATATCCGCGCCGGAAGATGGTGGTGGGAAAATCCCGAAGACAAGGAATGCGGCTTGCATGCTGCGAAGAATAATTGAAATTAAGCAATTACAGGCGGCATAAGATGAAACTTAGCGAGAAAGAAATAACAATGAGTTCCCACACCTTTACCCACTTGGACGCGCTGGAAAGCGAATCCATCCACATCATGCGCGAGGTCGCGGCAGAGTGCAAAAATCCGGCGCTGCTGTTTTCCGGCGGCAAGGACTCCATCGTGATGCTGCGCCTCGCGGAGAAGGCGTTTCGTCCGGCGAAATTTCCGTTCCCGCTGGTGCATATCGACACCGAGCACAACTTTCCCGAGGTGATCGCCTGCCGCGACAAACTGGCCGCCGACCTGGGCGAGCGCTTGATCGTGCGCTCGCTGGAAGATTCCATCAAGCGCGGCAGCATCGTCATCAAGGATCCGGATAAACCGCGTAATCCCTACCAGTCGGTAACCTTGCTGGAGACCATCGCCGAGTTCGGTTTCGATGCCTGCATGGGCGGTGCGCGCCGCGACGAGGAAAAGGCGCGCGCCAAGGAGCGCATCTTTTCGTTCCGCGACGAGTTCGGCCAGTGGGATCCGAAGAACCAGCGCCCCGAGCTGTGGGATACCTACAACACCCGCGTGCACAACGGCGAAAACATCCGCGTGTTCCCGATCAGCAACTGGACCGAGATGGACATCTGGGAATACATCGGCCGCGAAAAATTGCACATCCCGGAAATTTACTACGCACACGAACGCGAAGTGATCCGGCGCGGCAATTCGGTAATTCCGGTTTCGCATCTGGTGCAACCCAAGCCGGGTGAAAAAGTGGAAGTGTTGTCGGTGCGCTTCCGCACCGTGGGCGACATGACCTGTACTGCGCCGGTGGAATCCACCGCGCGCAACGTGCAGGAGATCATCGAAGAAACGGCGACCACGCGCATCACCGAACGCGGTGCCACACGCATGGACGACCAGACTTCTGAGGCTTCGATGGAATTGCGAAAAAAAGAAGGGTATTTCTGAAGCACCCTTTACGGTGGAAAGGTTTCCCAATCGAAGAGCACGCATAATGCAAGCAAATTTTGATTAAGGACAACTATGAGCAACACAACACAACTACTTCGTTTCATCACCGCCGGCAGCGTGGACGACGGCAAGAGCACGCTGATCGGCCGCTTGCTGCACGACTCGAAATCCATCTTCGAGGATCAGCTTTCCGCCATTTCCAAAACCAGCGAAAAACGCGGCATGGCCGCCGTCGACCTCTCGCTGCTCACCGACGGCCTGCAAGCCGAGCGCGAACAGGGCATCACCATCGACGTGGCCTACCGCTACTTCGCCACACCCAAACGCAAGTTCATCATCGGCGACACGCCCGGGCACGAGCAGTACACGCGCAACATGGTGACCGCCGCGAGCACGGCCAATCTGGTGGTCATCCTGATTGATGCGCGCAAAGGCGTGCTGACGCAAACGCGCCGCCATACTTTCCTTGCCAGTCTGGTCGGCGTGCCGCACATCGTGCTGGCCGTGAACAAAATGGACATGGTGGATTACTCGGAAGAGACATTTAATGCCATCGTGGCCGAGTACCGCGCCTTTGCCGCGCAGCTCGGCATCCATGACGTGACCTGCATCCCCATGTCCGCGCTTGAATGGCGACATGGTGGTGGAGCACGGCGACAACCTGAGCTGGTATAAAGGCGCGCCCTTGCTGGAATTTCTGGAAAACGTGGTGATCGATTACGACGTGAACACCACCGACTTCCGCTTTCCGGTGCAATGGGTATGCCGCCCGCAGACCCAGGAGTATCACGATTTCCGTGGCTACATGGGGCGCATCGAATCGGGCGAGATCGCGGTCGGCGACGAGATCACCGTACTGCCATCGGGCCGCACCAGCAAGGTAAAAGAGATCGTCACCTACGACGGCAATCTGCAACGCGCTTACGCGCCGCAATCCATCACGCTCACGCTGGATGACGAGATCGACATCTCGCGCGGCGACATGTTCGTCAAAGCGAGCGCAATGCCGCAAGTCGCCAAGGAATTCGAAGCCATGCTGTGCTGGCTGTCCGAATCACCCCTGGACGCGAACCGCAAATACATCATCAAGCACACCACGCGCATGGTGAAATGCCTGTTCTCGCGCCTGGAATATCGCGTGGACGTGAACACCCTGGCGCATCACGAAACCGACAAGCTGAACATGAACGACATCGCGCGCGTGGCGATGAAAGTGCAACAGCCGCTGGCGCTTGACCACTATAGCAAGAACCGTTTTACCGGAAGCTTTATTGTGATTGATGAAGCGACGAACAATACGGTTGCGGCGGGGATGATTGCTTGAAGTTGCTCGACAACGGGTGGTAGTTTATCGCCACCCGTTAATGTGAAAAGCCCCCTTACATCGAAACCACTTGCCCCGCCGACAAATGTAACTGTCTGGTGCAGCGCTTTGCCAACGCTTCGTCGTGAGTAACCAGTAGCAACGTGGTGCCCTGCGCACGGTTCATTTCCAGCAGCAGTTCGATAATCTGGCTGCCGGTAGCCGCGTCGAGGTTGCCGGTGGGCTCGTCGGCAAACAGAATTTTAGGTCGCACCACAAACGCGCGCGCAATCGCTACACGTTGCTGTTCGCCTCCGGAAAGATGTTTGGGCAAGTGATCCATGCGCTGCGCCAACCCAACACGCTGCAAGGCTTCTGCCGCGCGTTCGCGCGCATTCGGTGCGCCGTGCAGCTCCAGTGGCAGCATCACGTTTTCCAATGCAGTCATGGCGGCAAGCAACTGAAAAGACTGGAACACGAAGCCCGCCAAACGCCCGCGTAAGCGTGCGCGCTCATCCTCATTAAAGGAAAAAATATCGATACCATCGAGATATACCGTCCCGCTGCTGGGCGCATCCAGGCCGGCCAACAACCCCAGCAGGGTAGACTTGCCGGAACCGGAACTGCCGGTAATGGCGAGGCTTTCGCCCATCTCAACGGCAAAATTAACCTCGTGCAGGATAACCAGCGGCAGCGCCTTTTCCTCCATTGATGGACTTTCCACTTGCTTACCGAGATTCACTGCCCGCACAATAGATACCATGAAATTTTCCGCTTTCTTCCGTCTGGTTTTATTCGGTGCCTGCTGCCTGTTACCGACTGTCGGCTCTGCACAGCCGACGATATTGGTGTTCGGCGATAGCCTATCGGCGGCCTATGGTATCCCGCGCGAGGCGGGTTGGGTAAGCCTGTTGCAACAGCAGTTGCAACATAGCCATCCGCGATACCAGGTGGTCAACGCCAGTATCAGCGGCGAAACGACCACGGGTGGACGCCAGCGCATCGCTGCTGCCTTGCTCCAGCATCGGCCTGACATTGTAATCCTCGAACTTGGCGCAAATGATGGCCTGCGTGGCACGCCTATCGCGGACACAGAAGCCAATCTTGCAGACCTGATCCAGAAATCGCGCCAAGCACACGCCAAGGTGCTGCTGCTGGGCATGCAACTGCCGCCCAATTATGGTGTGGACTATACCGCCCGCTTCAAAAACATGTATCCGAAACTGGCTCAACGTTATCATGTGGCGCTGCTTCCATTCATGCTGGAAGGCATCGCGCCGGAACAGTTCCAGGCCGATAACCTGCATCCCGTCGCACAGGCACAGCCGCTGATTCTGCACAGGATATTGCTGAAATTAGAGCCGCTGTTATGATGTAATAACTTACCCCAACATCGCCTTCAATCGCGCCAACTTCGCCATCCCCTCCCCTTTGCTCACCTCGGGTGCGCTGCCTGCGGGTAGCGCACCCGAGAAGACGACTTCTTCTGCGGGCAATTCCTGCAGGAAACGGCTCGGCTTGCAGGCATGCCATTCCTTGCCCTGCCTGCGTTTGATGCAGTAACTGATTTGCAACGAGCGTTGGGCACGTGTGATGCCGACGTACATCAGGCGGCGCTCTTCTTCGATCTGCTCCGGTGCCTCGCTACGCTGGTGCGGCAAAATATCTTCCTCTACGCCAACCATAAACACATGCCCATACTCCAACCCTTTCGCCGCATGTAGCGTGGAAAGCGCGACCGCATCGGTTTCCTTCTCTCCCGACTCAAGCAGGTTCATCAAAGCTATAGTTTGCGTCATTGCCAGCAGCGTCTTGCCGTCAGCCTCGGATTTGCGGTTGATCCAGCCGACGAAATCCATCACGTTAGCCCATTTGGTTTCAGCCTGGCGCGGCTCGTGGCTGTCGAATAACCAAGCCTCGTAATTGATCGCACTCATCAAGTCTGACAGCACCGGAGCGCAGGCTTCCCGATCTGCGCGTGCCTCCATGCGGTTGATGAAATTGCAGAATGTCAGCAGGTCTTCATGTTGGCGGGGGTTGAGCTGGTGCTCCATAGCGCTTTCGAATGCGGCTTCGAACAGGCTGATATTGCGCGTGCCGGCATAACTGGCAAGTTTCTCCAGCGTCTGGTTCCCGATACCGCGTTTGGGCGTGGTGATGGCGCGGATGAAAGCGGGATCGTCGTCAGTGTTGGCAATCAGCCGCAAATAAGAGGTGATATCCTTGATTTCCGCACGATCAAAAAACGAGGTGCCGCCGCTCACCGTATAAGGCACATTTTGTTCGCGTAACTGCTGCTCGAAGATGCGTGACAAATGGTTGCTGCGGTACAAAATGGCGTAATCCGCAAAGCGGGTACGGTGCTCGAACTTGTGCGCCAATAGGCGCAGCACCACCGACTCCGCTTCGTGGGCATCCTCCTTTGCCGCAAACACGCGGATGGGATCGCCCGGCCCGTGGTCGCTCCACAGCTTCTTCTCGAACAGTTTGGTGTTGTTGCTGATCAGATGATTGGCGCAAGTCAGGATGCGTTGCGAAGAGCGGTAATTCTGCTCCAGCTTGATGACGCGCAATGTCGGATGGTCGTTTTGCAAATTCTGCAAATTCGCGATACTCGCCCCGCGCCATGCATAAATTGCCTGATCGTCGTCGCCCACGGCGGTGAGCGCGGCGCGACTGCCCGCCAGCAAGCGGGTCATCTGATACTGGCAATCGTTGGTATCCTGATATTCGTCTATCAGCAGGTAACGGAAGCGTTGCTGCCAGCGCTCTAACGCTTCGGGGAAATTCTGGAACAGCTCGACCGGCAGGCGGATCAAGTCGTCAAAGTCCATCGCCTGATAGGCGCGCAAGGTTTCCTGATAGCGCGCATACAACAGCGCATTGCGTTGTTCCGCTTCGCTTTCCACCAGAGTCAACGCCTGTTCCGGCGAAGTGAACGAGGATTTCCAGTTGGACATCACGCTTTGTGCGATGCGGATATCCTGCTTGTCCGGCGCGCCCAGCAACTCGCTGATAATTTTCGCCGTATCCGCACTGTCGAAAATGGAGAATTGTTTTTTATAGCCCAGCAGCCCGCCTTCCTCGCGCAGAATTTGCATGCCCAGTGCATGGAAGGTACTGATGGTCAGCCCTTTGCTGTCGCGCCCGTTGAGCAGCTTGCCGACACGCTCGCGCATCTCGTTGGCTGCTTTATTGGTAAAAGTAATGGCTGCGATATTGCGCGGCGAATAGCCGCATTGCTCGATCAGATAAGCCAGCTTGTGGGTGATGACGCCCGTCTTGCCGCTGCCCGCTCCAGCCAGCACCAGCAAGGGGCCATCCAGATACTTCACCGCTTCGCGTTGTGCAGGATTGAGTTTGTTCAGCATTTAGTGATGGTGCCCGGAACCGGAATCGAACCGGTACAGCCGTTTCCAGCCGAGGGATTTTAAGTCCCTTGTGTCTACCAATTTCACCACCCGGGCAAGATGGAACTCAGGTTGGCATATTTAAGCCGACAGGCTTAAAGCGCAGGCGCGCATTATACAGAGATGCGCGCCGCGTTGGCGAAAACATCGGCATGCAGATTAAAACAAATTACACCATTATTTACGCCATTTTTCGCCATTTTTCTTGACACTGTAATTAATATCCCTATAATGCGGACTTCGTTTTTTGCGGGAATAGCTCAGTTGGTAGAGCGATACCTTGCCAAGGTATAGGTCGCGAGTTCGAGTCTCGTTTCCCGCTCCAAATTTCTCTGGGAAGGCACCTGCTTTCCCTTTAGTTTTTTAGCTTCTGGTATTCTCTGAATACTCTAACAGTTTCCTGCACGGCGGGGTAGCAAAATGGTTATGCAGCGGATTGCAAATCCGTCTATGCCGGTTCGATTCCGGCCTCCGCCTCCATTAATAATCAAAATGTTAAGAAGCAATTTGTTTGGTTGATAAAAAGTACAAACCACACGCCTGCATCAATGGCACATTGAAAAACAAATTCGCATTTGCGGCGAAGCCGCTTTCGAGTTCTGTCAAAACTGTACGCAGGTTGATATGCTCGCCGGATCGAACGAGTCTGTACACTGGAAATTAATATTCAACTTGCCATAACATTTTAGCCTTGCTTCACTCCAGCCTCTTCGGGTGGAGCATCATTTTTCGGAATTAGTGATTCAAGGTAAGTGCGGATATCAGCCTCCCCTCGCAAGAGCGAGGCTTTCCAGATCATCTCAGGGGAGCTTACAACATCCGTCCATGCATAACTCTCATATCTCCACTGTACTTCCGATAGTTCTGGCGTGCGTTGCGACCATCCTCTTTGTGCAAGACGAACTGTAGCGGACAAGATCATGACATCAGTTAGCGTGTGTACAATCCCAATGTAAACTTGAAATGCAGCCAATGATGAATGAGAGGATGTATACGATATCTCAGCCACTTCGAATGGCAACGTCTCTGTCGTCTCTAAGTGTGCCGGACGAGTTTTTGTTTCAGTAACATATTCTGAATCGTCGCGTTTTGCATATAGCTTAGTTAAGGCAAATGCTGAAAATGGGTCTTTCAGAGCGCGCACTTGATAGGTCTCAGTGATAATTTTTACAAAATACCGCTTAGGCCATGCCTGTTCCGCAGCAAAATCTGCAACTGCGCGCGCCTTAGGTATGGCAGACAATTTAATATCCGTAGTCACCGTCTTAGAATAAAAATTTCTCACTATAGGTTCTGCAATTAAGTAGGCATTGAGTCCTGCCTTGCTTTCCTCAATAGCTTTTATAACTGACTGATGAGGAACAAACCTTTTGTCTATCTTGGCGACTTCTTGTTCAATTAGTTGAGCTACGGCATTATCAGGCTTTTCGGGAAGTACTGATTTGGCACGGGCTGCACTGAGGCTCTTCATCTCTGCCGTTACCGTAGAAAAGACCTCTAACCCCGTGCCTTGGTTCACGAAGTGTGGCGTTTGATCTGGATTAGACACGAATGCATCTGCAAGCGCCGCTTGTATATCGCGATAGAAAACTGTTCCATCAGATTTGGAAAGTGCCGCATTGATCCATTTTGATGTAAATATACTCTCGGTTTTTGATGCGTAGGACAACTGATCCTGACGACTTGAGGCCATGCATATGAATGATTTTAATTTACTGGCACCGAGCGCTTTTTCAAAACCAGCACTAGCATCTTTAATGTAAGGCGAGCCAGATTGACAAGCGTCTATAATTTTTACTGCGACCTCAGGCTTAACGCTTCTTAATAAATCATCAAGTTCGGTATTACTAATTGAAGTTGTTGAGGGACGAGCCGCATCAAAGTCAGAGCAACATAGCAGTGCGTCATTCTGATAGACTCCATGACCGGAAAAGTAAATTAAAGCTTCAGAAATATCAGAAGAGTTCTGATATTTCGCAAAAAAAGCGCGGAGCTCATCCTTTATTTGTGCAGCGTCTGTCTTGTGGTTTATGCACTGAATGTCGTCGTATTTCTTGGATGCTGTAAGCAGTTGACACATATTATCTGCATCAAGTTCACATGCAGGTAATGCCGCTTCCGATTTATATTCAGATATTCCAATTAGAATTGCTATGTTCATATATTTTTCCAATGGGGGAAATGTTTGATTTTTAGTACTCCCAGTTCAAGTAACACGGGGGCTACGGATACATGGAAACGCAATCTACCCGCAAAAACCATTCCGCACAAGTGGAATAAAGGTCTATACATTTTGGACTACAGGCATCTAGTTCAAGTCCGAACCGGCGAGGCAATCATTTCAAGTTCGTACCTTGTCAGTGATGTTTCGCCCAATCCCGCAGCGCATCATTTATTCGGGTCTGCCAGCCGTTGCCTGTAGCTCTGAACTGCTCCAGCAATTCCGTATCCAGCCGAAGTGTTACTTGCTCTTTTTTTCCGCTCCCAATTGGCCTTCCACGCCCGCGCTTGAATTGGCTTAACTCTGCATCAGTCAGTGGTAGATTGTCTGGATCGGTAAGCGCGGCGGCGGTAATTTGCGCATCCTCTTCCGGTGTTGGTAATATCAATGTCCGCCCAGTTTTAGTTTTGATTTGCATAATCCATTGCCTCCTTGTAGTTTGCTTTGCGCAAGCTGATTACTCTTCGTGCATCGTTACGGTCAACATACACCACGCAATACAGCCTCGCACCTATCACACCCAATGCAACCATGCGGGCTTCGCCATAATCGCGGCGGGTGTCTTGCCATATCAATGCGTCGTCCCATTCCAACTTTGTCGCTTCGGATAATGACAAGCCATGCTTGGTTTTATTAAGTGCATCTTTGGCTTGGTCGAATGTGATTTGCATGGTGTTTAATGTAGTTATATTTAATAGTGAAGTCAATAGTTATTTGTAGTTACATTTATTTGCCAGCCTGCACCACCCGCAAACCCGCTTGCCCCGGCACAAACTCAATTCCAGCTTGCTCCAATATCCATGCTTCAATTTTGACGTGCCACACGCGCAATAGTGAAGCGACATCAAATCCCCCTCCGCTTCGCTCCACCCCCTTTTACAAAGTGGGTTGTTCCCCACTTTGTAAAAGGGGGGCTAGGGGGATTCGATGTTGTTTTATCATTCAGGGTGGCCTTTGCCATGCCCGTTAGGATCAAGCAGACGGCGGATGTAGTGCTTTTCCCATACGCCGCTTGGCTTGTATCCCTGTATCTGTGCTGCAATTCCGGCTGGCATCTCTATCCATTCGCACAGAGTCGCAAAGTTACGGTGCAAATCGTAAGGTGTTAGCCTCAGGACTGCTATCGTGTGGGTCGCTAAGGCCGGTCTGGTGCGGTAGGGCTGCTGAAAACAAACCCATTACAGCGCGGGAGTGGCGAGAGTAATTGCCCCATGTAGGGCGTTAGAGGTATGACGCGCAAGCCTTCTACCTTGTCACGGATGGTCAGGCTATTCTACTGAAAGACCACATCTTGCCAGCGCAGGGCTGTCAGTTCATTGGGTCGTGCGCCGGTCAATAAAGAAAACTCCCCCTTTGAAGAAGGAGGAGAGCTTGGTGAGGGAATTTAAGCCCACCTATAAAATCCCCCCCCAGCTTGAAGTTCATGGTTGGCTGTAAACTACCATAGCTTAACGCACAAACGCCTTGCGTCCGGCATACACCGCCGATGCCCCCAGGTATTCTTCGATGCGCATCAACTGGTTGTACTTTTCCAGACGCTCGCCACGGCATGGTGCGCCAGTCTTAAGGTGTCCGGTGCCCAAGGCCACGGTGAGGTCGGCGATGAAACTATCCACCGTCTCACCGCTACGATGCGAGACCATCGCGCCCCAGTTTGCGCCATAGGCCAAGTTCACTGCCGCGATGGTTTCGGTCAGCGTTCCGATCTGATTAAGTTTGATCAGTACCGCGTTGGCGACATTTTCATTAATGCCGCGCTGGATGCGCTCCACGTTGGTGACAAACAGGTCGTCCCCCACCAACTCAATCTTGCCGCCCAGTTCGCTGTTCAGGTGCTTCCAACCTTCCCAGTCGTCTTCGGCGAGACCATCTTCCAGCACCACAAAGGGATATTTCTTCACCCACTCGGCATACATCGCTACCATTTCGGCGGCATCCACCTTGCGTCCTTCGGTGCGCAGGTTATACAGTCCGTCCTCGTAGAATCCGCTGGATGCGGGGTCGAGGGCGATCACTACTTGCTCGCCGGGGCGATAGCCCGCATCTTCAATGGATTTGACGATCAAATCCATGGCGTCAGCATTGCGTTTGAGTGCGGGGGCAAAACCGCCCTCGTCGCCCACGCCAGTGGTATAGCCAGCGTCCTTGAGCACTTTTTTCAGGGTGTGATAAATCTCGCTGCCCCAGCGCAACGCCTCGGCGAAGTTGGGTGCACCCACCGGGGCGATCATGAATTCCTGCAAGTCGGTGCCCTGCCAGTTGGCGTGTACACCACCGTTGAGAATATTGAACATCGGTACCGGCAAGCGGTTGGCCGCCGCACCACCGAGGTAACGGAACAGCGGCAAGTCGCAAGCCTCCGCCGCCGCGCGTGCCGTAGCCAGACTGACGCCGAGAATAGCGTTAGCACCCAATTTTTCTTTGTGGGGTGTGCCGTCCAACTCAATCATGGCGCGATCTACCGCACCTTGGTCAAGTGCATCCATGCCGGTGAGTGCTGCGGCAATTTCATTATTGACATTGCCGACCGCTTTTTTCACGCCTTTGCCGCCGTAGCGTTTCTTGTCGCCGTCGCGCAATTCCAAAGCCTCATGCACACCGGTTGAGGCACCGGACGGAACTCCCGCACGACCGAAAGCGCCACCTTCGAGAGTGACTTCTACTTCAACAGTTGGGTTACCGCGCGAGTCGAGAATTTCACGGGCATGAATACGTTCGATGTATGTGTACATAAGGTCTCCTTAAGAATGTTAGACGACAAAGAACAAACAGTTTATTTGGCTTTCTCCGCCAGATTAACCGCAATAGATTGCAGAATTATGGCTGCGAGCGCAATACCTAGAATTGGGCAATTGCGCTGCCGGAAAAGTGCAGGCAGCGGAGAAACAAAAATCCGCAAGCGAGCTGATGTCTTGCCACAGCCAACAAAACAGGATATGGGCTGACCACTGCATGATACCCGCAATTAGGTTGAACGACTTCAAATCCCCCTCCGCTTCGCTCCACCCCCTTTTACAAAGTGGGTTGTTCCCCACTTTGTAAAAGGGGGCCAGGGGGGAGAGCTTGCGAGGGGGCCTGATGTCGTTTCATCATTCAGAGTGGCTTTTGCCATACCCTTTAGGTTGAACTGCCGTAAACTACTTTGGGTACAACGCCTGCGCGCGCACTCCTTCATTTTTCACCCTATCGCCGGATCAGTCGGGCATAGCCCGACCTAACAAAATGATTCAGCCAAAATGTGCGACCTCAACAAACTCCAACGCATTACCATCCGGATCACGGCAAAACAAGGCGCGGCGGCCAGATTTGCTTAAGGTATGAGGAATGTCTGCCTCTTCCAGTCGCCCCAACAATTCTTCCAGATCATTTACCGCCAATGCGACATGGCGATCGCGCCCGCCGTGCGGTGGGCGTTGTAAACCTTGTTCCGGATTGGGTAGTTGCATCAAGTGTATTTGCTGGTTCGTGCCGACCTCGTACCATATTCCGGGGAAGCCCAGATCGGGACGCGCCGAACTGGGTGTCAACCCCAGCAATACCTCATAAAAATTGCGCGACCGTTCAAGATCGGCGATCAGTAGACTGGAATGCAATAACGCCGTGATTTTCATATTTCTGTGAAATTCACGGCGTTCAAAGCTCCTACCCTGATGATTTTTGCTAAGCGCGAGAAGCGCGCTTGCGCTCGTTTTCCGTCAGGTAACGCTTGCGCACGCGGATCGACTGCGGGGTGATTTCGACCAGTTCATCGTCGTCGATAAACTCCACGGCGGCTTCCAGCGTCAGCTTGATCGGCGTGGTCAAACGCACCGCTTCATCGGTGCCGGAAGCGCGCACGTTGGTCAGTTGCTTGCCCTTGATCGGGTTCACCACCAGATCGTTGTCGCGGCTGTGGATGCCGATAATCATGCCTTCATACAGCTTGTCGCCGGGAGCAACGAACATGCGGCCGCGGTCTTCCAGTTTCCACAGGGCATAGGCCACCGCCTCGCCGTCATCCTGCGAAATCAGCACGCCGTTGTGGCGCCCCGGCATATCCGGCTTGACCGGGCCGTAGTCGTCGAACACGTGGGAGATCAGCCCGGTACCGCGCGTCATGGTCATGAAGTCGCCCTGAAAGCCGATCAGGCTGCGCGCCGGGAATGCGGTATTCCAGACGCACGCGGCCTTTGCCGTCCGGCTGCATGTCCTGCAAGTCGCCGCGACGGCGACCCAGTTCTTCCATCACCGCGCCCTGATGGCCGTCTTCCACGTCCACGGTAAGCATTTCGTAAGGCTCGCATTTCTCGCCGTCGATTTCGCGGAACACCACGCGCGGCTTGGAAACGGCCAATTCAAAACCTTCGCGGCGCATGTTTTCCAGCAGAATGGTCAGGTGCAATTCGCCGCGCCCGGACACCAGGAAGGAATCGGTATCTGCCGTATCTTCCACGCGCAATGCCACGTTGATCAGCAATTCCTTGTTCAGGCGATCACGGATCTGGCGGCTGGTGACGAATTTGCCTTCCTGCCCGGCCAAGGGCGAATTGTTCACCTGAAAGTTCATGGTCAGAGTCGGTTCATCCACCTTGGGCATGGGCAAGCGCTTCGGGCTGGTTGACGTCGGCCAGCGTGACGCCGATGCCGATTTCCTCGATGCCGTTGATCAGCACGATGTCGCCGTACCGCAGCCTCATCCATCAACACCCGCTCGACTCCACGGAAACCCAGCACCTGATTGATGCGGCCTTTCTTCGGCGGTTTGTCGCCATTCATCACCATCACTTCCTGTCCGGGCTTGATGCGGCCACGCGTCACGCGCCCCACGCCGATACGACCGACGAAGCTGGAATAATCCAGCGCGGAAATTTGCAATTGCAACGGCGCATCGCTGTCGCCCACAGGGTGCGGGAACATGCTTCAGCACGGTGTCAAACAACGCGCGCATATCCGTGGCGGGTTTGGCCAAGTCCAGCATGGCATAGCCGTTCAGCGCCGAGGCATACACCACGGGAAAATCCAGTTGTTCGTCGGTCGCGCCCAGCTTGTCGAACAAATCAAAAGTATGGTCCACCACCCAGTCAGGCCGCGCACCGGGGCGATCCACCTTGTTGATGACCACGATGGGGCGCAGGCCCAGCGCCAACGCCTTTTTGGTCACAAAACGGGTTTGCGGCATCGGGCCTTCCACCGCATCTACCAGCAGCAACACGCCATCCACCATCGACAACACGCGCTCCACTTCGCCGCCGAAATCGGCGTGTCCCGGCGTATCCACGATATTGATATGCACGCCCTCATAATCCACCGCGCAGTTCTTCGCCAGAATGGTAATGCCGCGCTCTTTTTCAAGATCGTTGCTATCCATGAAGCGCTCGGCGACTTGCTGGTGCGCGGCGAAAGTGGCGGTCTGGGCCAGCAGCTTATCCACCATGGTGGTCTTGCCGTGGTCAACGTGGGCGATGATGGCGATATTACGGATTGCGCGCGACATGATTTACTACCTGCAAAGATTCAAAGGGCGCGCATTCTAGCACATCAAGCATTACAGCTTATGTATTTAACTTTTGTTTTTATTCGGACACTGCGGCCTGTTGCAGTCCGCGTAAATATACAGCGAGTGTTCGTGGACGGTGAAACCGCGCTCGGTAGCGGCTTTTTTCTGGAGTTCCTCGATGTCCGCGTCGTAAAACTCCTCGACATGGCCACATTGCATACAAACGATATGGTCATGGTGCCCCCCCTGATTGAGTTCGAATACCGATTTGCCGCCCTCGAAGTGGTGCCTGATCAACAGCCCGGCCTGTTCAAACTGGGTCAGCACACGGTAAACGGTGGCCAGACCCACATCATCGCCACTGGCGAGCAGCAGCTTGTAAACCTCCTCCGCGCTTAGATGGCGTTCCATGCTGGTTTCGAATAGGGTCAGCACCTTGAGTCGTGGTAAAGTGGATTTCAGTCCTGCACTCTTGAGGTGTTTGAGTTCATGCATGTGCGTACTTTCGTTTAACAGGAGATTTTTAAACATTTTGTCAGAAACTTATTGCAAATGCAAATGAGAATGATTATCATTAGCATAATTAACCTTATGGATTTGTCATGAAAAAATTGCTGCTCATCTCCTTGCTGCTCCCGCCCGGCACTTGGGCAGCCGATGCCGACACGACGCTGACCATCAAGGATCATCACTTTCAACCCTCCGTATTGACCATCCCGTCCGGCAAGAAGGTCAAGCTTGTCGTCAATAATCAGGATGGCTTACCCGTCGAATTCGAAAGCACAGATCTTTCCCGTGAGGTTATCGTGGCGGGGCATGGTGAAGTTACCATCTTTGTCGGCCCGCTGGAGCCGGGCACCTACCAGTTCTTCAATGATTTCAACCACGATATGCAGGGCTCCATTGTGGTGAAAACTACCGTCAACAAGGGGAACTGATCATGTTGGCAACGGCAATCATCATGTTTCGTGAAGTGCTGGAAGCGTCTCTAATCATCGCCATCGTTCTCGGGGCAAGCCGTGGGATCGAGGGTCGTGGGCGATGGGTACTCGGCGGTATCGGTCTGGGCTTACTCGGCGCATCCATCGTGGCCATTCTGGCCAATGTCGCCTCTTCCGTTTTTTCCGGAGACGGGCAAGCCATCCTTAACGCAGTGATCCTGCTGAGTGCGGTAGTCATGCTGACATGGCATAACGTATGGATGAGCGCACATGGCCGACAACTTTCGTCGGAAGTCATGGCAGTCGGTACGGATGTTCAGTCTGGTCGCCGCCCGATGACCGCATTACTGGTTATCACACTGGTTGCAGTCATGCGCGAAGGATCTGAGGCGGTGCTATTTCTTTGGGCGATTGCCACCAGCGGCGAACAAAGCTTGAATATGGTTGTGGGAGGCTTGGGCGGGGTCGTCGTCGGCGTCCTGGTCGGCCTGCTATTGTATGCCGGTTTATTGCGCATTCCCACCAGGCATTTCTTTTCGATCACGAGTTGGCTGATCCTGCTTCTTGCTGCCGGTCTTGCGGCCCAGGCGGCGGGTTTTCTTAATCAGGCCGGCCTGCTACCCGCCTTGGGGAATAACGTGTGGAACACTTCGAACATCTTGAGCCAGAGCAGCCTGATCGGGCAGTTGCTGCACATTCTGGTGGGTTACATTGCCCGCCCATCAGGTATTGAAGTCGTATTCTACCTGGGCACGTTGCTGACCATCCTGATCTTGATGCGCAACAATGGCAGTAACCGCAGGGTTCGGGTAAAGCCCATGGGAAGCCCAGGTTAATACAGATGAAAACGAACCCCATCCCGCCACTCGTTATAACGCTTGCATTGCTGTCAGGTTTGGGTGCAAAGACTGCACATGCGGACAACGATTTCATCGTCTATTCACCTTATGTGGTCCAAGGACAAAGTGAAGTTGAAATATACGGATTCAGCTCTCGGGATGCTCGCAGCAATCTCGATGGAGCAAGTGGCTATAACATTTCGGTGGCGCATGCCGTAAGCAGTTGGTGGAAGCCGGAAGTATATATCGGAGAATTCAATCGCGCCTCCGGAGGAACAACGCATCCTTCAGGTTACGAATTGGAGAACACTTTTCAACTTACCACTCCAGGTGAATACTGGGCAGATGTAGGGTTTCTAGCATCGTATGCCCACAATAAATTACCTGGCATAACGAGCAATGCCGAATTTGGCCCGCTGCTGGAGAAGATGTCGGGACACATTGACCAGCGACTCAATCTCATTTGGGAAAAACAGATTGGCGGCGGGGCAAGCGGTGCCTATACCTTCCGTTCCGCCTACAGCATTAGCTACAATATTCACGCCGACAAGGCGACCTATTCGCCCGGCCTAGAAGCCTACTATCGCCCCGGTGACAGCGCTTACCAAATCGGCCCGGTCTTTGCCGGAGAGCTGAGAACCAATAAGGGAAGCGAACTGGAATACAGCCTCGGTGTCGTTTTCGGCATCAATCCGGGCGCTCCTGACAAAACGCTTTTAGCCCGATTGGAATACGAGTTTTTTTGAGCTAACCCAGCCGATATTGCCAAGGCGGTCTTCACGATGAATTGGCCGTCCAGTTCTACGATGAAGAAAACTCCGTTGACGAAGACCGTTTTCTACTGCTCGGCATAAGCAGCGGCGCAACACTTCTTCTGGTCTGTCACTGCGAGCGAGGAGTACCTTACCAGAGCCTCATTAACCTTTACCTTCGTGACTGTGTGGTGAACACCTGCCGCTGGGGCCACGCCCAATCGTGCAACTTCACCCGTCAGCCCGCATCCTGTCATTATTTGGGTTAGTTAGTCTGGTTGTCCAACTTCCCCAACCCCAACAGATACTGTTCGCTGCTGCGGTCACGCGAGGCTTTGGGTTTGCGCGTCACCACGCGGGCGAAATGGCTGCGCGCCAGTTTGATGTAGTCTTCGAAGCCAACCCCTTGGAACAGCTTGACCAGAAACGCTCCGCCCGGCTGTAAATGATGCACTGAAAAATCCAGCGCGAGTTCTGCCAGATGCATTGCGCGTGCCTGGTCGGCACTATCAATACCGCTCATATTGGGTGCCATGTCAGATATCACCAGCCCGATGCGCTTGCCGCCCAGCCGTTTCTCCAGTTGCGCCAATACGCTGTCCTCGCGGAAATCGCCTTGAATAAATTCCACGCCGGGTATCGGGTGCAGCGGCAACAAATCCAGCGCTATCACCTTAGCGCCTTTGGCAGCGGCCACCTGCGACCAGCCGCCTGGGGTTGCCCCCAAATCGACCACCGCCATGCCCGGCTTGATCAAATGGTCGCGCTCGTCTATCTCCAGCAGCTTGTATGCCGCGCGCGAGCGGTAGCCATCCTTCTGCGCGCGCTGCACATAAGGATCGTTCACATGTTCGTTCATCCATTGTTTGCTGGTTTTGGAAGGTTTCATCAGTCAAATCTATAAAGACATTTCACCACGAAGAACACGAAGACCACGAAGAAGCGCCGCTTTTTTGCAACCAATGAAAATCTTCGTGTTCTTCGTGGTTAAGCTGTTTCTGGGGTAAAATCCGCGCCTCATATTGAAAGGCTACCATGTTAACGCTCACCGTATTACAGCGCAAAAACCTCAAGGCGCGCGCCCATCCGCTTAACCCCACCGTCATGATCGGCAACGCCGGTCTGACCCCCACTGTGCTGGAAGAGATCGCCCGCGCATTGAAGAGTCACGAACTGATCAAGATCCGTGTGATGAATGATGACCGGGATGCACGCGCAGCCATGCTGGAAGAAATCTGCACCCAATTAAACGCGGGTGCGGTACAACACATCGGCAAAATTCTGGTGGTGTACCAACCGCAGCCGGAGGATGAAGTTCCCTTGAAAAAACTGCCTAAACGCAAAGGTAAGACGCTTACTAAGAAACAGTTAGGAAGCCGTTAAAACCAACCCCTCCTAACCTCCCCTTGTCATAACCAGCGACTTGGCTATCGTCTTTTGATAGCTTAGTCGAATGGCTAGTAGTTCATCAGGGGAGGGACAAATCGGCTCCTCCCCTGACAAGCCTGTCATGAGCTTGTCGAATGAGGGAGGCTGGGAGGGGTTAGATATACTGCACATCCACCACTTCATACTCCCGTACCCCGCCCGGTGCCTGTACTTCGGCAATATCTCCGCTGTATTTTCCGATCAGCGCACGGGCAATCGGCGAACTGATGGAAACCTTGCGTTGTTTGATGTCAGCTTCGTCGTCACCCACAATTTGATAGGTCACAACATCGCCATTCTGCACATCTTCCAGCACCACGGTCGCACCGAATACGCAACGCCCATCGGCGCTGATGGTTTTCGGGTCGATGACTTGAGCACTGCCCAGCTTGCTTTCCAGCTCCACGATGCGCCCTTCGACAAAACCCTGGCGCTCTTTGGCCGCATCGTATTCCGCATTTTCGGAAAGATCGCCCTGCGCGCGCGCCTCGGCAATAGCGTTAATCACCGAAGGGCGCTCCACCGTTTTCAGTTGCTGTAATTCGTTGCGCAATAGCTCTGCGCCGACTACCGTCAATGGAATCTTGCTCATGTTGTTCCCCTAGTATTTTTAACTACGCTTTTTTAATTTTGTTTTACAAGCGCCGGTGTTGCGCCTGTACGTCGTAGACTTGCAATTCCGCCATATGCTGCATCCCCAGACAGGCGGCGCGCGCTCCGGCCAAGGTGGTGTAATAAGTCACCCGCCCCTGTAGTGCCGCGTGACGGATGGAGTAAGAATCGCGCATCACCGAGGGCTTGCTGTCCACGGTATTGACGATCAAACTGACCTCACCGTTTTTGATCATATCCACGATATGCGGACGCCCTTCTGCCACTTTGTTCACTACTGTCACCGCGACTCCCGCTTCCGCACAAACAGCGCCCGTACCGCGCGTCGCCAGCACGGTAAAGCCCAATTCGCGCAGGCTGCGGGCCACTTCCACCGCGCCCGCTTTGTCGGCTTCGCGCACGCTGATGAACACCTTGCCGGATGATGGCAACTTTACCCCCGCCGCCAGTTGCGACTTGACGAAAGCTTCGGCAAAAGTCTCGCCCACCCCCATCACTTCGCCGGTGGATTTCATTTCCGGGCCGAGGATAATATCCACTCCGGGGAATTTGATGAACGGGAATACCGCTTCCTTGACCGAACAATACGGCGGCACAACTTCCTCGCTCACGCCCTGCTGCGCCAGCGCTTGACCCGCCATACAACGCGCGGCAATCTTTGCCAGCGGCACGCCGGTTGCCTTGGACACGAAGGGCACGGTGCGCGAGGCACGCGGGTTCACTTCCAGTACATAGACCGTCTCGCCCTGAATGGCGAATTGTACGTTCATCAACCCAACCACATTCAGCGCCTTGGCCATCGCTCGGGTCTGACGGCGCAGTTCGTCCTGCATCTCTGCGGTCAAGCTGTACGGAGGCAGGGAACAAGCCGAGTCGCCGGAATGCACCCCGGCTTCCTCGATGTGTTCCATGATGCCGCCGATCAACACTTCGTTGCCGTCGGAAATCGCATCCACATCCACTTCAATCGCATCGTTCAGGAAGCGGTCGAGCAGGATGGGCATGCGTTCCGGATAAATTTTCGCGTCTTCCACCGCATCGCGCATATAGCGTTCAAGATCGGGTTGACCATGCACGATTTCCATCGCGCGTCCGCCCAGCACGTTGGAAGGACGCATCACCAGCGGATAGCCCAACTCCTGCGCCGCTTGGTTGGCTTGCTCGGACGTGCTGACCGTACGGTTCGGTGGCTGCTTCAATCCAAGTTGCTGCAACATCTGCTGGAAACGCGCGCGGTCTTCCGCACAATCGATCATATCCGGCGTGGTGCCGATGATATTGACCCCAGCCTTTTCCAAGCCATGCGCCAGCTTCAGCGGCGTCTGCCCGCCAAACTGTACGATCACGCCGAAGGGCTTTTCGACCTCCACGACTTCCAGCACGTCTTCCAAGGTCAGCGGTTCAAAATACAGGCGGTCGGAAGTGTCGTAATCGGTGGATACGGTCTCCGGGTTGCAGTTGACCATGATGGTTTCGTAGCCGTCTTCGCGCATCGCCAGCGCGGCATGCACGCAGCAGTAGTCGAACTCGATGCCCTGCCCGATGCGGTTCGGCCCGCCGCCCAGCACCATGATCTTTTTATTGCCGGTAGGCGCGGCTTCGCATTCCTCCTCATAGGTGGAATACATATAAGCGGTGTTGGTGGCGAACTCGGCGGCGCAAGTGTCGACGCGTTTGAACACCGGACGAATACCCAGCGCATGACGGCGCGCACGCACGGCGGCGGCATCGTTGCCCAACAGCTTTTCCAGGCGCGCATCGGCAAAGCCGCGCCGCTTCAATTGGCGCAATTCATCCGCCGTCAGGCTGTCCAACGCACGATCTTTAAGTGCCTGCTCGCGCTTCACGATGTCTTCGATCTGCACCAAAAACCACGGATCGATTTTGCTGTGGTTGAACAATTCTTGCACGCTCATGCCCAGGCGGAAAGCATCGCCGACCGCCCAGATGCGATCCGGCCCCGGTGCCCCTAACTCGGCGGTAATCGCATCGAGATCGGTGTATTTTTCGTCCAGCCCATTCACGCCCACTTCCAGCCCGCGCAAGGCTTTCTGGAATGATTCTTGGAAGGTGCGACCGATCGCCATCACCTCGCCCACCGATTTCATCTGCGTGGTCAGGCGGTCATTGGCCTGCGGAAATTTCTCGAAGGCAAAACGCGGAATCTTGGTGACCACATAATCGATGGTCGGCTCGAACGAGGCCGGGGTCGCGCCTCCGGTGATTTCGTTCTTTAACTCGTCCAGCGTATAGCCCACTGCCAGCTTGGCCGCCACCTTGGCAATCGGGAAGCCGGTCGCCTTGGAAGCCAGCGCCGAGGAACGCGACACGCGCGGATTCATCTCGATCACCACCATGCGCCCGTCAACCGGGTTGGTGGCAAACTGCACGTTGGAGCCGCCGGTATCTACGCCGATCTCGCGCAGCACCGCGATGCTCGCGTCGCGCATGATCTGGTATTCCTTGTCGGTCAATGTCTGCGCCGGTGCCACGGTGATCGAGTCGCCGGTATGCACGCCCATCGGATCGAGATTTTCTATCGAGCAGATGATGATGCAGTTGTCGGCGCGGTCGCGCACCACTTCCATCTCGAACTCTTTCCAGCCGAGCAGGGATTCTTCGATCAACAGTTCTTTGGTCGGCGAAGCCTCCAGCCCGCGCTCGCAAATCTCCATGAATTCTTCGCGGTTGTACGCGATTCCGCCGCCGGAACCGCCCATGGTGAAGGACGGGCGGATGACGGTCGGAAAACCCATCACCTGCTGCACCTGCAACGCTTCTTCCATGCTGTGCGCGATGGCCGAGCGCGCCGAAGCCAGGCCGATTTTGGTCATCGCCTGCTTGAATTTCTCGCGGTCTTCCGCCTTGTCGATGGCCTCGCGCGACGCGCCTATCATCTCCACGCCGTATTCTTCCAGCACGCCATGCTTGGCCAAATCCAGCGCACAATTCAGCGCGGTCTGTCCGCCCATGGTCGGCAGGATCGCGTCCGGTCTTTCCTTGGCGATAATCTTTTCCACCATTCTCCAGGTGATCGGCTCGATGTAAGTCGCATCCGCCATGTTCGGGTCGGTCATGATCGTGGCCGGATTCGAGTTCACCAGAATGACGCGATAGCCTTCCTCGCGCAACGCCTTGCAGGCTTGTGCGCCGGAATAGTCGAACTCGCACGCCTGCCCGATAATGATGGGGCCGGCACCGATGATTAGGATAGATTTTAAGTCGGTTCTTTTTGGCATAAGGTTCAGCTTGTAGCTTGTAGCGGGTAGCTTGTAGCTGTTTGTCGGCGCGGGCTTGGCTACAAGCTACCGGCTACTAGCTACCAGCTCTTTTCATCATTTCAATAAATTTGTCGAACAAATAATCCACATCATGCGGCCCCGGGCTGGCTTCGGGATGGCCTTGGAAGCAGAACGCAGGCTTGTCGGTCAGTTCGAAACCTTGCAGCGTGCCGTCGAACAGCGACACATGGGTCACGCGCGCATTAGCGGGCAGCGTCGCCGCATCCACCGCGAAGCCGTGGTTCTGGCTGGTAATCATCACACGCTTGCTCTGCATGTCCTGCACCGGATGGTTCGCGCCGCGATGGCCGAATTTCATCTTCACGGTTTTCGCACCAACAGCCAAACCAAGAATCTGGTGGCCGAGACAGATGCCGAACAGCGGCACCCCCGCATCGATAAATTTGCGTGTCGCGTTAATCGCGTAATCGCACGGTTCCGGATCGCCTGGGCCGTTGGACAGAAACACGCCATCCGGCTTCAGTGCCAGCACTTCCTCCGCAACGGTCGTGGCAGGCACCACGGTGATTTTGCAGCCGCGTTCTGCCAGCATGCGCAGAATATTTCGCTTCACACCGAAATCATAAGCCACCACATGGAATTTGCATTCAGCGACATCACGGTAGCCGCTGCCCAACTTCCATTCGCGTTGCGTCCAGTCATATTGTTTGTCGCTAGAAACCGCTTGCGCCAAATCCATCCCTGCCAGTCCAGCAAAACTGCGAGCAGCAGCCAGTGCCGCCGCTTCATCCGTGCCGGTGGCGATGCAGCCGTTCTGCGCGCCCTTCTCCCGCAGGATGCTCGTCAGTTTGCGCGTATCGATGTCGGCGATCGCCACCACGTTGTTGGCCTTGAGGTAATCTGATAAAGATTGCGTGCTGCGGAAGTTGCTTACGGTCAACGATAAGTCGCGGATCACCAAACCGCTGGCGAACACCTGACGCGATTCCACGTCTTCCGGATTCACGCCCACGTTACCGATATGCGGATAGGTCAGCGTGACAATTTGTTTACAGTAAGACGGGTCGGTAAGAATTTCCTGATAGCCGGTCATCGCGGTATTGAATACCACCTCGCCGACGCTGCTGCCGGAAGCGCCGATGGCAATGCCCCGAAACACCGTCCCATCGGCTAATACAAGAATGGCGTGGTTCGTTTGCTGCACCAGATACTCCAAACATGGAAGATTACATAAAGAAGCGGGACGAACCGTTTCGTTCATCCCGCTCTAGATCAAGGTGCGCATTATAGCCGATAGTGAGAAGGGTATCAAATACAACGCGTGTCCGGGGAGAGATTCATACTACCCACTACCAGCTTATGCCCCAGCGTAAGCGGGCGGAACGCGCGCCCATCACCGCCGAAGAAGCGCGAGAAGCCTTCATAATATTCCAGACGCAACGTCTGGATGGCCACAATCGCGCCTTCCAGCACCAGAATAAAAAGGTTGCCCAGTACCACAGCGACCCAGTATCCGGCAGATTGCAACATGTTCGCCAGAATAAACAGGGCGAAGGACAATGCCACATGGTTAAGGCTGAAAGCTGCCAGCCGCAGGAAAGACAAAGTGTTGGAGATGTCGGCCATGATCGCCTCATAACCTTCCATCAGTGCAGTCAGCAGCCTTTCTCCGCTGGCGATGCCCCGGTTGTGCTGCCATGAGTGGGCGAATATCGCGGCGAGGGCGACGCATATTGCCAGCAGTGGAATGATGCCGGTCTGACCAGCAGTCGTAAAATTCCAGATGCTGAAAAGCAATCCCAGATATAGCAGGAGACCCGCAGCCCCCTGGCTCTCCAGCAGCGCTTCGCGCAAACGCCCATCGGCGATACGGTTGCGTATAGTCAGCAGGGCAGCCAGCAGGATAAAGCCGATTCCCCAGCCCAGCGCCACACCCAGCATGCGCATAGGGTCGGACAACGGCGACATCCACAGCGCGGAGAATACTTGTTCGAAACCGAACACGCTACCGTAGAGCAAGCCAAATACCGTCGAACTGATGCCGACAGCGATGGCCGGTATCGCATAGGGTCCGAGACGGCGGCGCAGCAGTACACCGGCGAGCGCGATGGTGGCGCCGTGACCGACATCGCCGAACATCATGCCGAACATCAGCACGAAGGAGACGGCGAACAGCACGGTAGGGTCGATCTCGCCGTAACGCGGCACGCCGTAGTTCAGCACCAGACCGGCGAACGGTTGCAGCCAGCGGTGGTGCCGGATCGCCGATGGCACCCGCAGGCGCTCATCGGCACGAGGAGCACGCACTTGCAGCGCGTAGCGATCACCGAAGCTTGCCGCCAGCATTTTTTTCAGGTGCGGCAAATGGCTGTCGGGTATCCAGCCGCTCACCGTGACCAAGCTGCCGCGCCCGCGCATCAGCCCGGCCAACTCTGCGTAGGGGGCGGCGCGGGCAAGAATATGCGATGCATCGAGCAAACGTTCGCGCAGTTGCTGTTGCGCCGGTTCCGCGCGGCGGCTTGCATTTTCCCGAGTTTGCTGTGAGGTTATTTGTGCCAAGCGTTCGCTCAGCTCACTGCGCACCTCGTCCGGACGGCCATGAAATTCGGCGGGAATCTCCATGGTGCGCCAACCTGCGGCCTGCAGCACGCGCTCGATCTCCTGCACTTGTCCGCCCGTCCCCGCGATGATTAGGTGTATCTGATCCTCGCTGGTAAAGAAACGGATGGCGATATATCCGGCCAAGCCGAGCGCTTCTTCAAAACGCTGGAAGTTTGTGCGCGACAACGTGCCGACCCGAACGTCCAGCAGTGAACTCTGTTTTTGCAGCAAGCCGAGGTCGATGCCGATGTCCATAAATTGGTCGAGCGCCCTGAGCAGTTGCACGGTATGGCGGTATTCGTCGCGTAGGCTATGCATGCGCTCTTGCTGTTCCGAGCACTTGCCCCACACTGATTTCAGCCACGCCCCGGTTGCGGTGAGTTGTTGTGGTGTGACCGTCTGCATGGGCGCATCGACGGTTTCCGGCGCGACAATTTCGTAGTGGGCCAGAATCTTGTCTAGATGCGCGCGGGTTTCGGCATAAGCCTGACGATAAGCTTCTCCCGGCAGTTCGGGAAACTGTTCGGGTGTGATTTCGCTGATCTCCGGATCGAAGCTGCCATAGTTGGCAAGCAGCAGCGCTGCCTGCGGGGCATCGTCCTTGAGCAGGCTCAATTCGATACGCAGCATGGGCAAGGGCTTGAACATTCAGTTCACCCCCAACCTGCTCTCGGCAAGACCCAGCGCGGAACGGATCGCGGCCCCCCCCATATGCATGCTGCGTCCGCTGACGATGGCGCGCAGCCGCCGCAGGTCGCGCTCGCGCAGCATCATATAAGCGAGTGCGCGTGCTATATTAAAGCTGCCGTGGCGCAATGTGTTGGCGGCAATACGCCAACTCTCCTGCTCCAGTTTCAGCGTCACCTCCGTGGTGTTGCGCGCGCCTGCCAGTATCCGGTCGAACGGGCTGGACAGGCTGCCGATGGCCTCTTCGAAGCTGGAGCACTGCGCGAGTTGCTGCATCTGCTGCGGAAGCAGACGGTGGCTGGCGGGGATGAGCAGGTAATAGGCCTGCGCCGGGGACAAGTTGTAAGCATAGCGGTAGCGCAGCAGCCATACCAAATTCACGCGGTCGACAATACTGCCAACGAGCGTGCGCAGAGGCTGTCCGGAGTTGCTTTCTATCGCCGCACTGCGCCTCGCCAGTCCCGCGAAATAGCGCCTGTCCAGCGCGGCATCGAGCGCGAATAGCGCTTCTCCCTGTTCCAGCAGATGGCGTGCCTGGCGTGCAATCTCGGCGTAGGGCGTCTGTTCCAAACGGCGCAGCAATTCCGTGGGCGTGTCGCTTTGCAAGAGCTCGGCGATAGGCAGGCTGGTAAATGCCCCCATATCCTGCAACTGCCCTTCGATTGCCGCTCGCGGCTGGTTGGACATCTTGCCGCGAATGATGGTCTTGAGGTTGCCGAGTTCAAAACGGTGCGCCCAATAGCCGAGCAACTCGCGCGGCGCGCCCGCCAGCGGGCGAATCAGCACGGCCAGTTCGTTGAGCAGAATGGTCACATTGTGCTGATCCAGATCGCCGGTGTATTGCGCTACCGGGCTTCCTGTGGCATTCGTTTGAACGCCATTGCGCGTGCTGTCATCGTACGGGCGGTCGATCAGAGCGTCGATCCGATCAAGGCCGAGCAACTGCCCGGCATAGAGGCTGATGCGGGTATGCAGGTAAGCATATTGCGCGGTGCTCATGGCTTGTCCATAGGTTTAGGCACGCCGACAAGCAGGGCGGTAGCTGCGCTTATTGCCTGCTGTTCGTGGCGTTCCGCCGAGGTGCGCAATGCGAGCGCCTGTTCGGCATAGCGCCGTTGCATGGCGGCAATGGTTTGTTGCGCCCGCTGTTCCGCCTGAGCGAGCAAGGAAGCCTGAATTTTGGCTATGTGCTCGGCGTGCTGCTGCTCCGCTACGCTGACATCACGTTTTGCCTGCCCGATGATAGACTGGCGCTCTTCGTCTGCGCGCGCGACAACTCGCTCGGCTTCCGTCTCCGCATCCAGCAAACGCTTCAACGTTCCCTCTGCCATATTTCCTTCCCGATTCCCGATTGGTTGAATCAATTGCCGATCAAGATAATACAGATTGCGGTTTTTGTCAGGTCAAGTTATCGTTATCGAATAATACACATTGTCAATATGCGGCAAATGTAGAACAATCTCAATTTATGCACCAAAATACTGCCTGGACTTGATGATGTTCCATACTGAAAATGGAAAACAATAAAATATTCGAATCAGTCAGCCTCAACTTGATGGCCAAGGTATTCACCAACAGCAGTGAAGCCATACTGATTACGGATGCACAAAACAAAATCGTCACGGCCAATGCCGCTTTCACAAAACTTACCGGTTACACCGCTGAAGAGGTTGCTGGGAAAGACCCGAAAATATTATCGTCCGGCAAAACCCCCAAAGAGGTTTATCAGCAAATGTGGAAATCCCTTGTCGAACGGAATGCATGGGAAGGGGAATTATGGGATCGTCGAAAGTCCGGAGAAGTGTATCCAAAATGGCTATCCATCAGCGTCATCCGCGACCATAACGGGCAAGTGACTAACTACATCGGCAGCTTCAACGATATTTCCGAGCGGAAATCGTCAGAAGAAAAGTTTCTTCGCCTTGCCTACCATGATGCATTGACCAATCTGCCAAACCGCTTGAATCTGCATGAACGCCTGGAACAAACCATCAGCCTGAGCAAACGTAACCACAATAAGTTTGCTTTGCTGTTAATCGACCTTGATCGTTTTAAAGTGATCAATGATACCTTGGGCCATCATGTGGGCGATCTTCTCCTGATCGAGGTTGCACGCCGCCTGACCCTGTCGGTGCGAGAAACCGATACCGTCGCCCGGCTGGGCGGGGATGAATTTGTCGTGGTGCTCACCGAGATTGAATCCCCGTCCGATGCGGCGGATGTGGCAGACAAAATTGTCCAGATGATTTCTGCCCCCTATCTGATCTCGGGCAATGATTTGCGCACCAGCCCCAGCATAGGTATTTGTTTTTATCCGGATGACGCCAATGAAATCGGCATGCTGCTCAAAAGCGGTGATGTCGCGATGTATCATGCAAAAGCCAAGGGACGCGGCAACTACCAATTTTTTACGGACGAAATGAATCAGGTAGTAATGAAGCGCCAATCCATGGAAGCGGATTTGCGCACCGCTTTGGAGCGTGAGCAGTTCGTGCTTTATTACCAACCCCAGTTGGATTTAAATTCCGGGAATTTGACTGGTGTAGAAGCTTTGGTGCGCTGGCAGCATCCGACACGGGGTTTGGTTCCACCGGCAGAATTCATCCCCGTTGCCGAGGAAATGGGGCTGATCGTGCAGTTGGGAAGCTGGGTCTTGCGTGAAGCATGCAGGCAGCTCAAGCAATGGCAGGAAGAGGGGGTGACGGGTATACGCATGTCCGTCAACCTGAGCGCCCTCCAGTTTCTTGACCAAGATCTGGCCGAACACATTCAGGAAATATTGGCAGAAACAGGGCTTGATGCCGACTGTCTCGACCTCGAAGTCACCGAGTCCATGTCTATGTCATCGCCTGCCGATACCATCGCCATCATGCAGGTGCTCGCTGAATCCGGCATGACTTTGTCCATCGATGATTTCGGGACAGGATATTCTTCGCTGGCCTACCTGAAACTTTTTCCTATCCACACGCTTAAAATTGACCGCTCTTTCGTCAAAGACATTGAAATCGACACCAACGATGCGGACATCTGCGATGTAACCGTTCTGCTGGCGCACAAAATGGGGCTCAATGTGGTTGCAGAAGGGGTGGAAACCGAGGCGCAATTGAAATTTCTGTTAAGCATAGGTTGCAACAGGATTCAGGGATTTCTTATCAGCAAACCTTTAGTGGCAGACATGGCCAAGGACTTTATCAACAACTACGTACCGAGGAGCGACCTGGGCACGGTAAATCTCTGGACAACGCCTTGATTTGCTATAACTTGAGGCAAGCATGCAACTTACCGAGAAGCACCGACAATACTGGCATAAGAATCTGCGGCTGACGGCGTTGCTGCTGGTGATCTGGTTCGCCGCGACTTTCGTTGTCAGTTGGTTCGCCAGAGATTTGCAGTCGATCACCGTACTGGGTTTCCCGTTGCCCTTTTATATGGGAGCGCAGGGAGCGTTGGTGATCTATGTGATCCTGGTCGGGTACTACGCCTACCGCATGGGCAAGCTGGATCGCGAGTACGGCGTGCAAGAAGATAACAAGTAATGGCCGGGCTAAAGCAGGCACTTTTTTCCGCGCAACTCAAACGTTACTACTCTCTGTACGCGGGCGGCTTCATCGGCTTCGTCGTCATGCTGGCCATCCTCGAACAGATGGGGGTGCCCAACAAGGTGTTGGGATACCTCCTGCTGGGTGCGACCGTGTTGTTGTATGCGGGCATGGGTATCATGTGCCGCACCACGGATGTCGTAGAATATTATGTGGCCGGACGGCGTGTCCCTGCCCTGTTCAACGGCTTGGCGACCGCAGCGGACTGGATGTCGGCGGCCACCTTCATCGGTCTGGCAGGAACCTTATATTTATCCGGTTACGACGGCCTCGCCTTCGTTCTCGGCTGGACCGGCGGTTTCTGTCTGGTGGCCTTATTGTTGGCACCTTATCTGCGCAAGTTCGGCCAGTTCACCATCCCCGACTTTCTGGGCGCGCGCTATGGCGGGAATATTCCCCGCACTATTGGGGTATTTGCGGCCATCCTGTGTTCGTTCACTTATGTGATTGCGCAAATTTACGGAATGGGGCTGATCATCAGTCGCTTCACCGGACTGGATTTCGGGGTCGGCGTATTCGTCGGTCTGGGCAGCGTTCTGGTGTGTTCATTCATGGGCGGGATGCGCGCGGTGACCTGGACGCAGGTAGCGCAATACGTCATTCTGATCGTGGCTTATATGATCCCGGTGATCTGGTTGTCGGCAAAGCACACCGGCAATCCGGTACCGCAACTCGCCTATGGTTACGTGCTGAATCAGGTCACCGCACGCGAGCAGGTGCTGAACGATCCGAATACGCCGGAAGGAGCGCGCGAGGCGGAAGTGCGCAACATTTTCAAACAAAGACAGGAACAGGCCGAAGCCAGACTAAAGGCGCTGGAGGCAGGGGGGGCTGCCTATCTGGATGAAGAAAAGTCCAAACTGGTCAGATTGTTAGCTACCCTGAAAGCCAAACGAGGCGCAGACCCCAAGGCAATCGAAGCCGCCAACCTGGCATTGGCTGAATTTCCTGCTAATGTCTCGTCCGCCCGCAACCTGTGGCGAACGGCTGCCGAGTCAGACAGAATCAAGGCCGGGCCGATCTCGGCGCACGCCGAACCGTTTGCCGGCCCGGATGAAGCCACGCGCGACAAGAAGCGCAAAAACTTTTTGGCGCTGGTACTGTGCCTGATGGTCGGAACCGCAGCCATGCCGCATATTCTGACGCGTTTCTACACCACCCCGTCGGTGCAAGAGTCCAGGCTATCGGTGTTCTGGGCGCTGCTCTTTATTTCTTTACTATACATCACCGCTCCGGCTTTGGCGGTGCTGGCCAAGTATGACGTGTATACCTTGCTGGTGGGTTCCAGCTTTTCCGAATTACCGAGCTGGGTCTCTGCCTGGGCATCGGTGGATAAATCGCTGATGAGCGTAACCGACATCAACAAGGATGGCATCGTGCAGTTGGGCGAAATCACCATCGGCGGCGACCTGATCATGCTGGCAACTCCTGAAATTGCCAACCTGCCTTATGTGGTTACCGCACTGGTGGCGGCGGGTGGCTTGGCCGCTGCGCTTTCCACGGCGGACGGCCTGATGCTGACCATTGCCAACGCTCTGTCGCACGACGTGTATTTCAAGATGATCGACCCGAATGCTCCGACCTCTCGACGCATGGTCATTTCCAAGGCTTTGTTACTGGTGGTGGCGGTATTTGCGGCCTATATTACTTCGCTCAAACCGGGCGACATTTTGCTCTTGGTCGGAGGGGCATTCTCGCTGGCGGCCTCGGCTTTTTTCCCCGCGCTGGCTTTGGGCATATTCTGGAAGCGTGCCAACAAAATGGGGGCGATTATCGGCATGTTGGGTGGCTTGGGCACATGTATGTTCTACATCTATATCACTTATCCCTTCTTCGGGGTGAATGCACCGCAGTGGTGGGACATCAGCCCGATCTCAGCCGGTATTTTTGGAATGCCTGTCGGCTTTGCCGGAGTCATCATCGGCAGCCTGCTGACTGCGGCACCGGACAAAGATATTCAGGAGATGGTCGATCACGTCCGCTATCCGGGTTTGGAAAATGAAGGGCACCCTGAAATTTGGTGAGCTCCCGATTAAACCAAGATACAGATTTTGATTAAAGGGCATTTCTAAATGACAACGCGGTTATGTTGGGCGGGCTGCACCCGCAAGGGGCATAGTTATTCCATTTCCAATTCAATACGAGAATAATGTTTCGTGGGAGTGGCCTCCCGGCCACGATAAATATTGTCGCAGCCGGGAGGCCACTCCCACAAATACATCACTATTGAAGGAGAATTGGTATTAGCCACTCAACTTCGCACCACCGTCACCGCGCAAGGCGCATAAGCGATCACCTGGCGCGCCACCGAGCCGAGCAGCCAGCGCTCGAACAGGCTATGGCCGCGATGCCCAACCACAATGTGGTCTATACCGTGGTCTTCGGCGTAGAGCACGATACTCTCGGCCGGATGCCCGATCATGACTTCGAAGAGCTCCATCGAGCCTACGTACCGTTCTTTCAGCGACTGCAACAAGTGGGTGTAATGCTGGCGCGAATTCTCGATGATGGCCTCGGTTTCCACCTCCGAGCCGAACTCCGGCGGGCGGGCCACTGCGAGCACATGCAGTTCTGCCCCGTATTTACCTGCCAAGTCCAAGGCAAATTCGAAGGCGGCTTTGGCCGAATCCGAGCCATCGTAAGCAATGAGTAGTTTGCGTATCATGGTGGTCTCCTTAATTGTGGGTATCTTTTTCATTGATAGCCTTGAGCAAATGCCGGGGCAGGAAGAATGCATTGGCGATGAGCATCGGCACCACCGCGCTGCCGATCACTGCTGCCACCAACGCCGAATACTGTCCTTGGTCGATCAATTGGTGCGACAGCCCGAACAACGCCGAAATAGTACCGAAGGTGAGGGGCGAGAAAAGTCAGCAGTATGGCTCCTGCCCCGGAGAGGAACTTGATCCAGGTGGCGTCGCCCGCCAGCAGCGCACAACCCAGCACTACGCCGAGGATAAGTTGCGCGATGGTACCGACGACGATTTCCGACAGGGCTGTTGCGACCCTGAGCCAGATGGACAACAGCGATGCAACCAGCGCAAGTGCAAGCCACAATGCCGCTTGCGCCCAGATTTCAGTCATGGCTTTCTTCCATGCCAAGCACGCCGTATTCCACCGGCATTTTGACGTAGAACAAGATCAGTTTTTCCTTGCGTAGCAGGGACAGAAATTGCTCGGCTTCTTCCTCGCTTACCACGAATTCCACTTCCACCGGCAGGTCGCCCGCCAGCTCGAAGAAATGGTCTTCATGCAACACGCCATGACGCCCGAAACCGGCGATGGCCTTGAATGCCGAACCGCCATGTATGCCAAGCTTTTTCGCTTGTTCGAGCAGCCATTCATAGACCAGCCTATGCTGATGTTTGCGGTTTTCATGCACGTAGAATTTGAGATATATGCCTTGCATGGTATTTTCTCCTTTAGTTTTCGATTTTTTAGGATTGCCTTGAGGGATGGACATAGGCCAGCTCGTTCTCGAACAGGATGCCATCCGGCTGACAGAACGGGCAGTTTGCTGTGCCGTTGCTCATCATGCACTCCCGTTGGCTTTTAACAGGTTGACCGTCAATATGCCCAGTGCCGTCATGACCAGCGAACCGCCGAGATGAACTGCCGAGTGCGCCAAAGCCCATGCGTACTCGTTTCGAGAAATCAGCGTGACCGATTCGGCAGAAAAGGTTGAGAAGGTGGTAAGCCCCCCCATGAAACCGGTGATAACAAACAGTCGTGCCTCAGGAGGCATACCCGCATGTTCGGAAAAGAAAGCGACCGCCACGCCGACCAGATA
Source organism: uncultured beta proteobacterium (assembly GCA_963714805.1). Taxonomy (GTDB): domain Bacteria; phylum Pseudomonadota; class Gammaproteobacteria; order Burkholderiales; family Gallionellaceae; genus CAIQPV01. The sequence continues at coordinate 610,180 of CAVQPO010000004.1, forward strand.
ACCACCGATCAGATTGGCCGCCAGCGTACCAAAGGGTAAGGTAGGAAAAACCGGATTGAGCATGATGCCTAGCCACCAGCGCAACCATGCGCCTAAAGCTGCACCCACACCCACTGCAAGAACACTGTAAAAACCCATATTCACTCTCCGCCCAAATTGAAAGTTGTGGCTGAGGGGCGGAAAAAATGCCTACCGCCCCGTCGCCGGAGTATCGGTAGGCATCATCAGCCCTTGCGGGCGGTTCGGTGTGTAAACTCCGGGAGGCATGCCATCTCCAGAGCTAAAGATAACAAGTGTTGCCGGGAATGTAAAGCCGAATATTGATGTACGGGTTGGTGGCTGGAATATTAAGGAAACGCAGATTAAATCCGTTCGCCCTGAGCTTGTCGAAGGGTTGGCGGAACGAACTGATTATTCTAGATTAAATCCGATCATGGTTCGACAAGGCTCTCCTGAGTTTATCGAAGGGCTCACCACGAACGGATTTAATCTGCGTTTCCCTAGCGAACCAATTTCCTCTTGACCTGTCAGACACATAGGCGTGTAATTGTCGGTACGTGACACGTTTGACAATTGGGGGGATGGCAATGACAACCTTAATACAACCGACATCGAATGTGAATAACGCGAATGCGGTCACGCCCCTGTACGTGGTGAGGCAGGTTAACCAAAATGGGACGGTGACCTCTTCGGCGGTAGTGACTGCCAGTTCGATCACTACGCTCGGCGCTACCCCCACCTCAGACACATTGACCTATGACGCAATCAGCCTGTTGCAATCTTTTTCACCCACGTTTTCGGTAACGGGCCTGACTCCGGCGCAGCAGCAACAACTGGCTTTAGCATTGGGGCTGAGTGCCAATGCGACAAGCGCCGATCTCACTAACGCCATCAATCAATTATTGACGCCAGCCAACCCGGCAAATGATCTGGTTAATGTACTGGTGGGCGGCACAACCACGGAAACAAGCAATTCGCTCATTCCAAGTTTTCTTAATGCCAACGGCGAGATCGCAGGGGTACCTGCATCTACCACCAGCCAGGCTGCGGATAACGTGTTTGCGACTCTCTTCGAGCTTGGAGCCACGACGGCTAGCAACACGAGCAATACAATTAATACGATCAATGCTGCCAATACGAACGTCAATAACCTAGCGTCCACAACTGAAAATCCAACTGCGGTCAATATCAATCAGGCTGCAAACTTAGCTCCTGCCGCTATTGGGACGGCAACGAATCTAGTCAATCCCGTTTCCCTTAATACTTCGGGCGTAGCTGCAAACGTGCCTGCTGCCAACACGGCAGAGGTTCAAGAAAATTTGCCAACGGCAAACCCGAACGTAACAACGGCAGAGAATCTTGTAGCAACCTCGAATATTCCCGCGACAGCAGTTAGCAATGCCTCAGCGACCTTGCCCGCTGGCAACACAACTCAGGTTCCATCCGCTACTACACTCGCTACGAATGCCACCCTAGTGGAATCGGGTGTAGCTACAGCAACTGCTGCGACTGCCGCAACCGCTGCGACTGCCGCAACCGCTGCGACTGCCGCAACCGCTGCGACCGCTGCGACTGCGGCAACTGCGGCAACTGCCGCAACTGCCGCAACTGCTGCGACTGCCGCAACTGCCGCAACGGCCGCAACGGCTGCAACTGCCGCAACGGCTGCGACTGCGGCAACTGCCGCGACTGCCGCGACTGCTGCGACTGCCGCGACTGCTGCGACTGCCGCGACTGCTGCGACTGCCGCGACTGCCGTGACCGCTGCGACCACTGCGACTGCTGCGACTGCTGCAACATTAGCAACGGCCATCGCCACTGCCTCCAGTGCGAACACTTTTGAAAGTTTACTTGCTGAAAGCACAACTGCGCTTGCAGGGAATTTGCCAACAACAGGAATTGCCGCAACCACTGGCGAGCCAACCACGACTATTGTCCAGACCACTACACCAACCGTTATCCAAACCAGCATTTCAACTGTTGCCACCGCAAATACTGCGACGGTAGGCACGGTCACCGGCAACTTGCCGACGACCGCTACAGCAACAGCCTCGGCTGCCATTACAACGCCGCCGATCAAGTTCGACAATGCTGAAAGCGTGCTCCAGGCCTTGTTGGTGGATGCGGCTTCCCACGCTTTGATTACTGCCAACCAAGCTGCCGCGACCTATTCCGTTCCCGGTGCGGTTTATCAGCTTAACTCAGGTGTAGACCGTCCCCGGCAGACCGACTCGAAAGGAAAAGTACCCGATATTCCAGAAGACCCTAATCCGGTTGCGCACGTTGCAGCAGCGCGGGGAACACTGGATCGGCAGAGATGAATTGTTTATGGGAATGGTGTGATGCGTGATAGGACATATGGCAACACGCCCTATCATTTTTGTACATTGGGTTCCGGCTTGTCCGGTTTAAGGTTAATACTGTTCACTTAATAATAATTCCGTTCGCCCTGAGCTTGTCGAAGGGTTCTGGTTGCATAGCAGGTGGTTCGACAAGGCTCTCCTGAGTTTATCGAAGGGCTCACCACGAGCGGTTTAACCCAGATAATCCATTAGGCGCGAAACGATATGAATTCCCCACCTCCGTTCGCCCTGAGCTTGTCGAAGGGTATTGATTCCACAATACATGTGGTTCGACAAGCTCACCACGAACGGCCTAATGGATTATCTGGGTTTAAGTGAACAGCATTGGGTTTAAGAGTAATTAATTACCATGGATTTCGCGCGTTGCAGAATACGTATCATCTGCTGGCTGTGTACTCTGATTAACGGTATTACCCATAGCCAAAGCGGATGGCAGCAAGGACGGCAATACCATCACCAGGCCGGACAACATCGATACAAACAATATCGCTTGAGCCAGCACACCGCGTTGACCGAACCGGGATAGTTTACCCAACAACTTTTCCGTTTCGATCTCTGCCTTGACGACTTGTTGAACCTGCGTATCTTCCCGGTTCGTCATATTTTTCAGCTCAGCAGGTAGCTGTGTACGCGCCACCACAATAGCTTCTTTTTCTTCAGCAAGCTCCACCTTGTTTTCCACCAGCGCATGCCGTTCAGTCTTCAAAAGTGCATGCTGCATATCCCGCAAACTGATTTCTGCATCGGATTTTTTCTGGGCCAGTTCGATGTATTGCTTTTCGGTACGCAAAAATTCCGCGTCCAATTGCCTTGCCTGCTTTTGCACCGCTTCCAGTTGTTCGCGTGCCAACATTAAGGCCCATTCTTCGGCTTGCAATTTCTCGGCTTCGAGCTGTGCCGCTTGGGTTTCAGTTTCGATGCGCAATTTGGCCATATTCGCAACACGCTCTTCGGTTTCTCTTCTGATTTTTGCTGCTGCGATGGCTTCTTCCGTCACTTTCAACTTGGTTGCGGCAGCTTCTCTGGCAAGTTTTTCCAATTCATGACATGCCTTGTCCGCTTCAATAGCCTGCAATTGAATTTCCATACGAGCTTCAATTTCAGCAACCGCAAGCTGTTCAACCCGATCTCGTTCTTCAGCCAACTGTATGGCTTTACGCTCGGCAGCAAGACGGTGACGGGCTAAGGCAACCGATTGAGCTTCGGCTTTCAGCCCTTCCGAGGCCGTCTTCGCGGCTTTGGCTTCCGTTTTGGCACGGAGTTTCTCCATGTGTAAAGCACGAAGCTCGAACTCTTCTTTGGCTCTGGCCGCAGCCAAGGCTTCTTCGGTCGCTTTCAATTTATCCGCCGCGTGCTTTTTGGCACGTTCCTCCAGAGCGTAGCATTCGTTGTCCGCTTCAATGGTGCGCAGCTCAAGTTCCATCCGTGCTTCAATTTCATTCAGTGCGCGTATTTCGGCTTCCACACGAACTTGAGCCAAGCAGGTCGCTTGCTCGTCCAGATCGCAGCAAAGCCGTGCTGCTGCAATTGCCGCGTGTTCGGCTGCAAGGCAATCGTTCGCCGCTTTGATGGCAGCATTCAGCGCCGCCAGTTTTTCTTCTTCGGCCTGATGTGCTGCAGTCGCCAAGTCGGCACGTTGCTGGGCCGCTTGCGCCAACAATTCTTCGGTTTGCAGCTTGGCTTCAATCTCCTGAATCGCTGTCTGGTCAGCCATAAAACGCGCTTGTTCGGCCTCTGCTAACTCCTTCTCCAAAGCAGCACGCCGTTCGGCCGCTGGCTTGGCTTGTGCAGCCGCTTCAGCGCGAACATTCGCTGCCGCTATAGCCTCCGCCTCTGCTTGCAATTGCAATTCGATACCATGTGCGGCACGCATTTCAGCTTCCGCGCGTTGCTGTGCCATCTCGATCAAATTCTTTTCTGCCTGCACCTTGTGTTGCGCAACCTGCTTGGCCTGCATTTCTGCCGCCATCCGGTTTTGTTCTTCCTGAATTGCCTGACGCAATAAAGCGCTGGCTTCTTCGCATTGCTGGGCGGCAAATTGTTCTGCCTCAATGCGTGCAGCCAACAGCGCCGCCCGCTCTTGCTCAGCATGCAGTTTTCGTTCTGCCGCCAATTTCTCCTGTTGTTCTTGCGCAATACAAGCGTTCGCTACAGCATTCGCCTCGCGTTCCAATTCCAGTCTGGCATTGATCTCGATTTGTGCTTGTTGCCCGGCTTGCATCTTTTGCCGTATACACTCGGCTGCTTGCCGCTCGCTTTCGGCACATGCCAGCGCAAGCTGTTCGGCTTTTCGTTCTGCAGCAATGCGCGCCTCTTTCTCTGCTACCGCCGCAGCTTCCGCACGCATCCGCGACTGAACCGCTTCGGCGGCAGCAGCCTCGGCCATCGCCTTCGCATTGATGCGCGCCAGCATTTCCTTTTCGGCGTTTATCTTGCTTTGCAATGACTGGGCGATTAATGTATCGGCTTGAGCCTTTTCTTGCTCCCGCAAAGCGGCATCGCGCTCCTGCTGGGCCCGGCTCTCGGCGGCTGCGCGCGCGGCTTGTTGCGCCGCCAGACGTTTTTCTTGTTCGTTTTGTGCCTGCTGTTCCGCACGCAACCTGGCTTGGGATTCTTCGGCAGCGCGCATTTCGGCCTGCAATTTTGCCTGGGTTGCGAGCGTCAATTCGCGTTCGGATGCCAGACGCGCCTGCACTTGCTCGGCCAGCTCGGCTTCGGCACGATTTCTGGCCTCCATTTGCGCTGCCAGCTCGTTTTCATGCTTCACCATATCATCGGCAATCGCACGCGCTTGCGCTTCAGCCCTCATGCGCACCTGCACGGCAAGTTGCGCCTCGGTTTCCGCCTTGACGCGTGCGCGAGATTCCTGAATCGCCGAAGCTTCGGCAACACTTTGTTCTGACTGAACTCTAACCAACCTGATATTTTTTTGTGCTGACATGATCTGCCCCAATCGCGAATTAGCGCCAGATGGACTGGCACAGCGCTAAGGTAACAGTTTAGCCGTCAAAGCATGCCCGGAATAAAGGCGAAAAAAGGGCTTATTTTCTGATTGGGCTTCGGACTGTCCGTCACAACCCAGATAAAACTGCGCGTATGCACGGATGTTGCAGGATTGCGCAAGACGACAATGGACGATCACATCATGATTTATTAAGAAAAACGCCGTCACGTGGACGGCGTTGGATGTTGCTGTACTACTAAATGGTGGGGCGGCGGGAATTGAACCCGCGTCAATTGACGCCTTATAAGTACTTGATGTTTGCCAATAAATATCAGGTTATATTTTTGTCAATACCCCCAATAATACCCCCAGCGTGATCGAATGACTTGGTCATTGAGCGTTCTGGAATTGAACCGGCGTCCCACAGCAGTGAAATCAGCGTAGTTCGTACCCACCAAATGCAAAGCAACTTGCAGTGCAGGCGTTCTGGCAGTCAGGATTTGGCAGCATTGAAGCCTAGCTGTGGAACCCATGAGGCATCTATGCTGAATGGCCGCGCCACTATCTCGCCTGAAATGGCCTTGCGTATCGAGGCATGGCAAGGTGTAGAGCGTGGCAGCGAAGCGCGTCTATAGCTGGCAGAACAAAGTGCCTATGACGCGTGGCAAGCAAAGCAGCGATTCAAGGCTGCACCGATGCATGTTAAACCGGCACCGATAACCGCATAGTGCCCTCCCCTCCCCCATTGCGACTGCATTGTGATGTTTTAAACCCGCCAGATACTCGGAGTGAACTGTTAAATATCTGACCAGTCCCTATTGCCAGCGTGCCGAATATCCATAACAATCCTCCCCTGTTACATCTACCACAACTACAGGGAGTTACACACATGAACCGCAAAGAACTCGCCGAAGCACTGGCAAAGCAAACTGACACGAGCAATGCAGGTGCTGACCGCGCCATCGCAGCCTTCATCGACGTTATCTCCGGTGCACTCAAGAAGGGCGATAAAGTCTCACTCGTCGGCTTCGGCTCATTCGAGGTGCGCAAGCGTGCTGCGCGCACTGGCCGCAATCCTAAGACCGGTGCAGAACTGAAGATCAAGGCGTCAAAGCAGCCCGCATTCAAGGCAGGTGCCACGCTGAAAGCAACGGTTAATGGCACCAAGAAATAATTGTCCATAATGCAGCCATCAGGGTGTTCTGGTGGTTGCGTCATGAAGTTCCGCATGCAGGAAGGCATTTACGTGCAGCGAAGGGCAGCAAGGCCCTAGGAGCTGCACGTCAAATTTCTGAAATTGAACGACCGCAATCGGTGATATTGTGTTGAAAAACTCTTCCGGCACCCTTCCAAACAGAATTTCAGGTGTCTTCAAACCATCAACTGAAGTGCGTTCGTCGATTGTAGCGCGTTATACGAGGCCGACCTTTTTAAGGTAATACTTTAACTCCGGAAAAATTGAGTTTTTCAACACAATAGACTACATAGCGGTCGTTCATTTTTGATAAAAATAATCTACCTCACTGACGGCTCCTATTGAGGGTTGTCTGATGCCTGCCCTAAAACACGTAGCAATGATGATACCGCAACCCTATGCGGGCAGGCGTCGGACAAGCCTTAGTGGAGGAAACTGCGGTGATGTTACCGCAAGCTTCTGTACAGGTAACGGCCTATGGGGATTTGAGTTTTAACTCTGCCGTTTAATGTGACGAACGAGCTGGTCTGTTTGAGGATGACCGTACGCTGATTGGCCGTACCGGAACAAACAAGCCAGATTCTTCGTTTGGATGAAACGCCACATACGGTGTTTTTACCGCGCAAGACAAAGCCTACCCGCATCAGCGCTCAGCGATGTCTGTTTGGATGGCGAGTAAAGTGCGAGATCATGATGCACCTCGAAGCGAAGGTGGTGCACGAATGCGCTGTACGCGTGGCAAAGTGTCGATGATATTCATTGGTGCGCCACAATGCGGGCAGACGAAAGTAGGCTGCGCAGAATCGGAGCCTGTTTCATCGGCCATCTGTTCAATCGCCACCGGGGCGACCTGCAGCAGCTCGCGAGCCCGTGCCAGGTTCTCGCGTCGCCCGGTGTTGGCGATCAGCCCGTAATGTCGGATGCGGTGAAAGCCACCTGGCAAGACGTGCAACAGAAAGCGTCGCATGAATTCACCGGTATCCAGCGTCATGGTCTTGTAGCGCGTCTTGCCTTTGGCACGGTAGTCTTTCCATTTAAAGGTGACGCCACGCTCGTCCAGCGCGACCAATCTGGAATTTGAAATCGCCACCCGATGGGTATAACGCGACAGATACGCCAGCACCGCCGCCAGTCCCGCGAAGGGGCGTTTGGCATACACCACCCATTCGCATTTGCGCAGTGGCGCAAGCCAATCAGCGAAAACAGTCGCATCACTCAATGAACTGTGCTCGCCGAAGAATTGCAACTGGCCGGTGCGGTGCACCTGTTCCAGTTCTTCGAGGAAGCGCCGCCTGAACAACCGCGACAGCACGCGCACCGACAGAAAGAAACCGGGCTTGCAACTGACCCAACGCTCCCCGTCAAATGACAAACCACCGCCCGGAACAATGCCGTGCACATGGGGATGGTGTGCCAGCGATGAACTCCAGGTGTGCAGCACCAGCGTCGCACCGATCCTCGCCCCCAGATGCTTGGGGTCGGCGGCGATGGTGCGCAGCGTTTCCGCCGCGACCTCAAACAGCAGGCGGTAGATGGCCGCCTTGTTGGTGTAGGCGATGGCGCTGATCGGCGCGGGCAAGGTGAACACCACATGGTAATAATCCACCGGCTACAGCTCGGTCTGACGGGCTTCGAGCCAGCGCTTGGCCGCGCTCGCCTGGCACTTTGGGCAGTGCCGGTTGCGGCAGGAGTTGTAGGCGATCTCGTCATGTCCGCAGGCGGGACAATGCAACGCATGACCGCCAAGGGCGGCACTGCGGCACTGCTCGATCGCGGACATGACCTTGAGTTGCCCCAGGCTCAAATGCGCGTGTTGAGCATTTCTCCAGGCAGAACCATGGGCGCGGAAGATATCCGCGACCTCCAGTGCTGGACGCACGATAACCGCAATCTATACGGGAGGCAGGGTCTCCAGCGGGCTGATCACCTCGCGCAAAAGATCGGTGGCCACCTGCGCATAGAGCGCCGTCGTTTCCAGCTTCTTGTGCCCGAGCAGCACCTGAATCAGCCGGATATCAGTCTTCTGTTCCAGCAGGTGAGTCGCAAAACTGTGGCGCAAGGTGTGCATCGAGACTCGCTTGTCGATCTTCGCCGCCTTTGCTGCTGCATGGATGGCCCGATTGAGTTGACGGGTGCTGAGCGGATTGACCGGGTTCTGGCCGGGGAACAGCCAGCCGCCATCGAGCATCTTGCCTTGAGCTCGCGCCGTCTTCCACCAGGTGCGCAAGCTGTCGAGCAGTACCGGAGAAAGCATCGCGTAGCGATCCTTGCTGCCTTTGCCCTGTTCGATGCGCAGCGCCATGCGCTCGCTGTCGATATCACTCACCTTCAGCGCCACCACCTCGCTGGCGCGCAATCCGGCACCGTAGGCAATCGATAGTGCGGTCTTGTATTTCAGATTGTCGGCTGCCGCGATCAGGCGCGCCACTTCCTCGCGGCTCAACACCGACGGCAGCTTGTGCGGAACATGCACCGACTGCATACCGTTCATCGACTCGCCGCGACCCACCGTCGTTTCGAAGAAAAACTTCAGGCCGGTAATCGTCGCGTTGAGTGAGACCGGTGAAATACCTTGATCGACCAGATGCAACTGATAACTTCTCAATTCCTCAGCGGTGGCGGTATCAGGAGAGCGCAACAGAAAGATGGCCAACTTCCGCACGACCCGGACATATTGGCTCTGCGTCTTGGGGGAGAGTTTGCGCATACGCATGTCGTCGAGAAAGCGCTGGTGCAACGGGCTGATCGTTTGAGTCGTTTTGTTCATGATGCCGCTCCTTATGAAAAATGAGGCGGAATTGCCTCACTTCTCAAATTAAGAAACAGCATATTTCTGTCAACTACCTACAACCTTATAACCAACCACGGACGCATCAACGGAGCGCCCCTAACGCGGAGCGGTTTAGTCCTTTAACCCATAACTGCCACTGGCGACCAGCAGCTTTCCTGCATCCAGTTTTTAAATTAGACCTGGTGCTATCAAAAACAGGCCGTCAATAATTAAATTCAACGATGAGCGAATCGAATCCGTTGCGCAGATGTAGGATCAGAAGGCGCAGATGGTGGGGCAACGAACGGATGCCCAGCCGCAATATGTTCTGCCTCGGATTTCTTCAGGTCTTCATAAATCGCTCGCAGGTTATAGCCAAACTTGGCGGCGTGAGTTTCCCTAACGGCCCGTACTTCATCGACGATTTCATCATTCAGCATTTTCTTCTCCAAGAAGTTCTTCAGGGGTACAAATAAACGGCAAGAACAAACCAATTTGCTCAAGATACGCGACAATGTTTCTTTGTATCTCCGGGTTTGCAATGTGCCGACAGTTCCACGTCAGCAAATAATCTACAGCGTAAACTGTAGCGACCGCAATGTGCAAAGCATCTTCCGCTGCTTTAGATGGAACAATTCCCTGATCCACCAAAGCCTCCGCGATATTGAGCGCTTGCTCGTTGATTAACAGTAATGGCACGTCCGATAGTACGTCAAGCCGCTTTTGGGCTGCGCCCGGAATGGAGCTGCGTCAAAGGATTCACGCCCGCCGTCCGATAGTACGTCAAGCCGCTTTTGGGCTGCGCCTGTGTCGCCAGCCCCGCACTCTCGCAATACAGACTCCGACACGAATGGCACTTACTTAAGGCAACTACTTGAGTTGATATATTAAAAGGCTGGCTCAAGGTGATAAGGTGTGAGCTGCGAAACACACTACCCATCACTAGAGGAGCCAGCCTTCATGCATTCTAACCGCCGCGCGTGCGCCCATCAACAGCGACGTGTCCACCGACGTGCCGTCAACAGCGATTCCTATTCGTTCTTCAACCTGCTCACCGGCCCTGAACTACTTGATCGAGTCGAGTCCCTGTTGCCCGATCATCGGGAACGGCTGTTTCCGCCGACCGAGACGCTGTCGATGTTTCTGGCTCAAGCCCTGAGCGCGGATCGCTCGTGCCAGCGGGCGGTGAACGAGAGCGCGATCAAGCGTCTGGCGGGTGGATTGCCAGGTTGCAGTACACATACCGGCGCCTATTGTAGCGCCCGTCAACGCCTGCCGACGCAACTGCCCTTGACACTGGTCTGCCACACGGGCCGGTTGATGGCCGAACAAGTGCCTGACGAATGGCATTGGCGAGACCGTCCGGTACGCCTAGTCGACGGCACGACTGTGCCAATGCCCGACACCCCGGCCAATCAGGCCGCCTATCCGCAACCGCGCAGCCAACAACCCGGCTTGGGCTTCCCGCTGTGTCGGCTGGTAGGCATCCTGTGTCTTGGAAGCGGCGCGCTGCTCAATGCGGCCATCGGGCCGTACCGGGGCAAGGGGACCGATGAGCAGGCCCTGCTACGCCAGCTCCTCGACACCCTGCAAACTGGCGACCTGCTGTTGGGCGATGCCTACTACGCGACCTATTTTCTGCTGTGTGATTTGCTGGAACGGGGGGTGGACGCGGTGTTCGAACAACAGGGTGCGCGCCAGCGCAGCACGGATTTCCGCTGCGGTCAGCGGCTCGGACAGCGCGATCATCTGATCACGATCACCAAGCCGAAGATCAAGCCAGACTGGATGGTTCAAGCGGATTATGATCGCACCCCGTCCACCCTGACGGTGCGCGAGTTGAGTGCTGGCGGCAAGGTGTTGGTAACCACGCTGCTGTGCCCGAAACAAACGCCCAAGGCCGCGTTGAAGGAACTCTATCAGAGTCGCTGGCATGTGGAACTGGATTTGCGCAACATCAAAACCACTCTGGGTATGGAACGGCTGAGTTGTAAAACGCCGGAGATGGCCGTCAAGGAAATTTGGGTATATTTGCTGGCCTACAATCTGATCCGCCTGATGATGGCACAGGCGGCCTTGCTTGCTGACGTGCTGCCCCGCGAACTCAGCTTCAAACATACCTTGCAGCTTTGGGTGGCTTGGGGGCAACACGGAATGGAAAGCCATCAAAACGACAATCTTTCCGTGCTGTTTGCCCTGATCGCCCAACAGCAGGTCGGGAACCGTCCTGGACGCATTGAGCCAAGAGCCGTCAAGCGACGACCCAAACCGTATCCCTTGCTCACCCAGCCACGCACTGTTGCCCGTGAAAACGTTCGGGTGCATGGGCATCCCAAAAAGCTTAAGTAAGTGCCATTCGACTCCGACACCAATAATTCGTACTGGTTGCGTGTTTGCCACCACGCCAGAGTAATTTGCTGGTGAGCAGCGCCGAGTATGGTTTTACTAGGGCGCGCTGTCAGGTAGCTGACGACAGATGTTTCAATGTAAACCTTGCGCTTCATGTCTTCAGTTCCAGTTCAAAAAACCGTTATCAATGTCATATTATCCCATAACGTAATTATTTACGGTCTAAACCTTTAGTCGCAAACGACCACCTGCTGAGAACTTGTCAATATCCAGTTCGCCAGATCGCAAAAAGTCAAGAAAACTGATACCTCGATACTTGCAGGTTTCTTCAACGCTCAGCAGAACCAAATAATCGCTGATGCCCTTTGGCGAACTTACCCCTCTAAAAACATGGCGAAGTAATGCTAATGGCTTTATCGCGTGCTCTGCATTATTGTTATTCCAAGGTACATTATCGTAGTCGAGAAATGTAAAAAGCTTTCGAGCATTTTTCTCGAAACGCTTCTGATATTTAATTGCTAATTCAGTCTTATAATTGCTGCATTGTTCCATGCGAAATTTGATTGCTTCAACAGGGTCAGGCAGTTCGATGGGAAAATGCTTGGACTCATAGGCTTCAACCAAGGTCAGCAACATCTCAAAACGATCTCCTTCCAGAGAGCCAAGTTCGGGTTCGTTTTCAAAAAACGCCGAGACTTCGCGCATAACATTTTTATAGTCTTCTTCGGTGTGAATAGGGCGAATTTCCCTGATCAATCGATCAATTGCATGCCGCAATGCTTGGCAGCGTCGCGATCAAATGTTGTCGTATAGCCGCATCCCGCTTCATTAGCTGACCGCTCTATCAGGCAGTCTGCAAAATCAGCTTTGCCTTGTTTGAATAACCTCAATGCTTTCCACACGGTATCGGCATGTGCCACGATAATTTCCTTGGTGCGCAACAGTGTTTCCAGCACCTCGTAGATCTCGCTTTGGGTTAATGCATAGCAACTCGTCAACACCCACACCAACTCCACCACCGAAACTGTGCTGACGTAGCCCGGCGCATCCACCGTCAACGACTCGATCAGGCGTGTTGCCTTGGGGGACTGCTTCGAGTCGTCTTGCGCAATATAACGAACGAGAACGTTAGTATCTAAACCAATCATTTTGCTTTAGCCCCCTGAGTCGCTATTGCCTCATTCATCGCCTTTATCGTTACGGGCGAGGCAGGCTTGCGCACTAGCCCCTTCAGAGCAGTCACCGACTGCGTGGCGGCCACTAGCTCGAAATGTCCGGGTTCAACCTGAACGAACTCTACTCGGTCTCCAGCCTCAACTCCGAGTGCGGATCGCACGATGGCAGGAATAGTGATTTGCCCCTTACTGGATAGAGTTGCGGTCGACATAAATTCCTCCTGTTTTATCTTTCCTTACTTTATAGTAAGGAACAATGGAAATCAAGGAAAATAGTCGGGACTGCACAGTCATGACGCTCCTTGGGCAGCACCACTCCACCTCAGCACCACCCCCGCCTCTTCCCCTACCGCCTGATATGCACATTCCACACCGATACTCGGAATGGCGACCAGCGTTTCACCACAAAACAGCAGCGGCAGCCTGTCGCGTTGCCAGGGCGGGATGCCCTGCTCTTGCAACAAATTCTTCAGGGTGCGCGTGGGACGTTTGTTGTCCAGTCGGATATATTCTGCACCGCGACGCAGCCGCACGGTGACCGTGGTTTGCTGCAATTTCTCTAAGCTCAAGCCACAGCCGATAGCGGGTTCAAAATGCAGCGTGCCGCCCAGTTCGGGTAATTCCAGCGCGACCTCACCTTGCCATTTCACACAAAATTCCACATCGGGTTCGGACAGCTCCGGGAAAGCATACGCCCTCCCCTGATAACGCCTGAGCTGCCAATTTCCGAAGTTAAGCTGCACAGCCGCGCCCTGTCGCGCGTCGCACAGTTGTTGCAGCATATTATTCAGTTGTACCGCTTGCGGCATGGGTGCGCCAAGGCTGTGCAGAAAATAGCGCAGCAAATTTTTTGCGCGAGACAGACTCAACTCCTGCAAGCGCGCCACTTCCAGACCACCGTTATGCAAAGCATCCCGAGCATCCATCTGTGCCAATTGATCCAGCAATTCGCTGCCTTCGGCAAAATGTTGTGCGCTACGCGCCAGGGTGACACGATAGGCCGGGAAGCGCTGCTCCAACAAGGGCAGCACGCGATGGCGCATAAAGTTGCGCGGGTAGGTCTCGTCAAGGTTGCTTTCGTCTTCCAACCATTGCAAAGCATGCTGTTGTGCGTAGACCTGCAATTCACTGCGCGCCACGTCGAGCAAAGGACGCAGTTGTGTGGGCTGTCCGTTGCGCTGCCTGATAAGCGGCATCGCGCTCGCCCCGCGCAAACCGGCACCGCGCAGCAGTTGCAACAACAAGGTCTCGGCCTGATCGTCCTGATGGTGGGCGAGCGCGATAAAATTCACGGGCTGCCGATCCAGCGCCGCATGGCGCAGATGGCGCGCGGCTGCCTCGATGCCGTGTTCGCGCAACGGCGCGATGTCTACCTGTTCAACCTGGAAAGGAATGGAGTAACGTGCGCATAAATCTTTGCAAAATGCCGCCCAGGTATCGGCATGTGGGCTGATGCCGTGATGGACGTGCAGTGCGCTCAAGCGCCAGGAATAACGCGGAGCCAACTGATGCAGCAGGTGCAGCAGCACGACGGAATCGACGCCTCCGCTCAGCCCCAAAAGGATAGTACTGCCCGCAGGAAGCGCGGGCAAGAGCGCGTCGGCGACGCGCCCGGCTAGATTACAACTCGACTTCCTTGAATTTTCCATAACCCATCACGCGGTTGAAACGTGCCTGCAACAGGTCGTTCATGGGCAGGGATTCCGCTTGTTTAAGGGAGTCTTGCAAGGCCTTTTTCATGGTCTGCATCATCGCCGGGTAATCGCGGTGCGCGCCGCCCAGCGGCTCGTTGACAATCTTGTCGATCAAACCCAGCGCCTTCAAACGGGTCGCAGTAATACCCAACGTTTCCGCCGCATCAGGTGCCTTGCTCGCACTTTTCCATAGTATCGAGGCACAGCCTTCCGGCGAGATCACCGAGTAGGTGGCATATTGCAGCATCAGCAGCGCATCGCCAATCGCGATCGCCAGCGCGCCGCCGGAACCGCCTTCGCCGATGATCGAGCAGATCATCGGCACGCGCAGTTCCGCCATGACATACAAGTTTTTGCCGATGGCCTCCGACTGGCCTCGCTCTTCCGCACCCACGCCGGGATAGGCGCCGGGGGTGTCGATGAACGTCATGATCGGGATGCCGAACTTTTCCGCCAGACGCATCAAACGCATCGCCTTGCGGTAACCTTCCGGGCGCGGCATGCCGAAGTTGCGGTATTGGCGTTCTTTGGTGTCGCGGCCTTTCTGGTGCCCGATCACCATCACGCTTTGACCATTGAAGCGCGCCAGTCCGCCCACGATGGCGGCATCATCCGCGTAATTGCGGTCGCCGTGCAGTTCCTCGAAGTCGGTGAACAGGTGCTCGATGTAATCCATCGTGTAGGGGCGCTGCGGATGGCGCGACACTTGGGAGATTTGCCAAGGCGTAAGCTTGGCGTAAATATCCTTGGTCAGCGTCTGGCTCTTCTTTTGCAGACGACCTATTTCTTCGGAAATATCGAGTGCAGAGTCATCCTGCACGTAGCGCAGTTGTTCGATCTGGCTTTCCAATTCGGCGACAGATTGTTCAAAATCCAGGAAGGTAACTTTCATATCTTAACGTGCCTTTGTTTGTTCGGGCGGAATGATACAGGAGACTAGGCGTTGAGGCCAAGAAAGCGATAGATGATATCTTGGGAATATATGTAAATACGCCCGGCTCTCGACATGCTACGCCGCATAACCAGCTAACGGCTTTGGCCGCCGCCACAGCTTCCACGCCCCACCGCGCGTTAATACAAAACGGCGCGATGCCCCGGTTTGAGGGGCATCCAGCGTCAGGCTATCAATGCGCCCGGCACGCAATGCATCCAGCAAAGGTTGGACACAACAATGTTCAAAACGCAGCAAACCCTCGCGCCATGCATGAATATCCCCTTGTTGTAGCGCGTGGCGCAGCCCTTCCCAAACCATGAGCACATTACCACCCTCATTTTCAGGAATACACTGCGATGCGCCATCCGGAAAAGAACCATAATGAATCTCCGCAACCTGTGCGTATGCGTTCGCCAGATCACTGTCGCTATACACCTTGGCATATGGCCGTGCCAATTCTCCTACAGCGCGCCCGCCACCCCACAGCCACACACTGTTGACGGGTATCTCGCCGCGCGCTTCGCGTGCCTGATTCACCGCATGTTCGAACAACAGCATTTGAATCTCATTGAACACGCCGTGCCAGCGCAAAGCATCCGAGCCCTGCGGCAAGTAGCCGTGAACATCTCTTCCCACCACTTGCGCCAAGTGATGCGTATTCATCTCTGGCGCAGCATCCAGTTGCAAATACCAGCGTTGCGGATGCGGTGAAAAAAAACGCAGCCCCTCGGCAACAAAATGCGCATTGAGGCTTGCACACAATTGTGCCGCCTCATCAGAAGCCAGCGATAGTTCGGCTTGCAGAATCAGTTGGTCGCGTTGAAGACGCAGATGCACCGGGTCAGCGCGCAACCAGTATGACTCTCCCGGCTCCAATCCATCCGCCCGCAAAGTAACCGGCGCAATAGCCTGATCGCCCTCGCAAAAAATATCACACAACCATGACTCCAACGACCCCGACGACAAATGCGCAGGCTGAGCCCGTACCAGCAAAGTCTGCAAGGCAGGCAAAGCCAGGTCAACGCAAGCTTCGGCGGCCACATGTTGCGGCAAGAATAAATCGGGAATAACCAGATGGGCGCTTTTCATGAAGGAAAGTCTATCATCACCTTGCACCAACATCACTGTGCATTGACGATTAATACCAATTTTCCTTCAATAGTGATGTATTGGTGGGAGCGGCCTCCCGGCCGCGACAATATTGATCGTGGCCGGGAGGCCACTCCCACGAAACATTATTCCCGTATTGAATTGGAAAGGGAATCGGATTGGCAGGAAGCATTGTGCCCATGCGCGCATGGCCGTCCTAGCAACTGGCGGACGCGCCAGCTAATCCCAATTCTCGTTAAAAACGATAATAATTCCACCCGATGTGGGAGCGGCTTCAGCCGCGATGTATTCGGGTTTCACGGCTGAAGCCGCCCCCACACACATGCCATTTGCAAATACTTCTCTCCGTTTAGCTAACTACTTACCCGTTGCCAGAATTCCGTTATTGGCGGGATTCGGCAAAGGCGATGTCAGTGTCGTCCCGGTTGCTACGCTGCCAACTACCGGCGGCGGCGCCACCGGAGTGCCATTCGGGCCAAATTGCTGCAACGCCCCGACCATTCCGGCTACACTGACCGACACCGCGACCACACCCGTCGCCGCAGATGCATTTGGCTGGGTATTGATTAGCGGCACACCCGACGTGCTGGCTGCCGGTGATTGCGACTGGCTGAACGACCCCATCGCCTGCACCAATCCACCCACCTGCGATTGCAAACCGGTTGCCGTGGTCAGCGCGCTCGCTTGGGGCGGTGCCAGCGCAGCGATCTGCGTCGTGGTCAAGGCGGCAACCTGCGTCGTAGCCAAGCTCTGAGCGACTGATGACGTAGCCGCTGCCGGCGCAACAACTGTATTGGTGGACTGGATCTGACTGGTCTGGAACCAGATATCCGCCATCTGATGCGTCTGACCATTGCTGGTCACGAAGCTCGAAACCATACCCACAAGGTTGCCGTTATTCATCGTCGGATCGCTCGTGTAAGACAGGTTAAGTTGGACGATACCCAGCGAACTCAGACTTTCCAACTGTCCTCCCTGAACAGCGCCAGTGGAGCTCTCGCCAACCCAAACTTTCAGGTTAGACCAACCCGCGTCAGCGCTGGTAATGACCCCGTCGCCATTCGTGTCCAGAGCAGCCAGAGCGGCAAAGCCGTTGGCGGCCTTCTGTCCGTTTGGCAGAACGGTAGCGGTACCAAAGAGCTGGCTACCGCTGGTGATCGGGCCATTGGTCGGGTCGTATACCAGTATGCCTTGACCCGGTCCGGAGACCCAGCCGGTATTGACTGCCTGTCCGGTCCCATTCAGGTCGAACTGGGCTCCCGCCGTAACGCTCTGCGTCGTGATGCCATTACCGCTCAAATCCAGTACCAGAGGCGAACTGAACAGCGTCAGGTGAGATATTTGAGAAGTTGTGAACGACCCGACTTGAGTGGACGTTAGTGCCATTACCTGAGTTGTGTTAAACGCCGCAACTTGAGTGGTGGTCAGACCTTGTGAAATCTGAGTCGTGGTCAATGCAAGCACTTCATTGGTCGATAGCGAACTCATTTGCGCCGTGGTCAGCGCGCCCAACTGGGCCGTGGTCAGCGCGACGAGTTGATCGGTGGTCAGATACTTGGATATTTGCGTCGTGGTCAGCGCGGCCACTTCACCGTGGTCAGAGCGGCAACCTGGGCGGTGGTCAACCCCTGAGCCACTTGCGTCGAAGACAGCGCGGCGATCTGTGTGGTCTTCAAGGCGGTCAGCTCCGTGGTCGACAGGGCGGCGACCTGGAGGGTGGTCAGCCCGCCGAAGAACGAGCGGGGTCGTGGTAAAGGTTCCGGCGATTTGAGCCGTCGTCAGCGCGGCCACTTGCGCGGTGGTCAGCGCGGCGATCTGGTCGGTGGTCAGCACGGCCAGCTCGGACGTGGTCAGCGCGGCCACGGCGGACGTGGACAGGGCGGCGGTCTGCGCGGTGCTCAAATAGCTGTGTATCTGCGCGGTGGTCAAACCTTGGGTTACCTGCGCCGTGGTCAGCGCACCCATCTGGGCCGTGGTCAGCGCGGCGAGCTGGTCGGTGTTCAAGCCTTGGGCGATCTGCGCGTTGGTCAGCGCGGCAACCTCTGCGTTGGTCAGCGCGGCGACCTGGGCCGTGGTCAGGCCGGCGTTGATCTGCTGCGTGCTCAGCACCACGACCTGGCTGGTCTTCAGGGCGGCCACGTCCGTGGTCGTCAGGGCGGAGGCCTGGGTCGTGGTCAGCCCGCTGGCGATCTGCTTCGTGGTCAGCGCGGACGCCTGCGCCGTGGTCAGCGCGGATACGCCGTCCGTGGTCAGAGCGGCCACTTCGGCCGTGGTCAGCACGACCGTCTGGGCCGTGGTCAGCGCGGCGACCTGGGAGGTGGTCAGCCCGCCGTTGACCTGCGCGGTGGTCAGCGCGGCGATGGCGGACGTGGTCAGGTTCTGGGAAACTTCTTTCGTGTTCAGCGCGGCCACTGCGGCCGTGCTCAGCGCGGATACCCCGGCGGTGGTCAGCGCGGCGACTTGCGTCGTGCTCAGCGCTATGACCTGGTCGGAGGTCAGGCCCAGGGCCCCGGCACCCAAAGCGGCGATCTGCTTGGTGTTCAGGGCGGCGTTTTGGAGGGTGGTCAGCGCGGCTACCTGGTCGGTGGTCAGCGCGGCTACCTGAGACGTGGTCAGCCCCACGGCACCTTGCGCGGTGGTCAGCGCCCCGCCGATTTGGGTCGTGGTCAGCGCGGCGGCTTCGGCCGTGGTCAGCGCGGCCACTTCGGCGGTGGTCAGCGAGGTCACTTCAGCCGTGGTCAGCGCGACAACCTGGTCTGTGGTCAATGCGGCCACGCCGGAGGTGGTCAGAGCCGCAACTTCGGCGGTGGTCAGCGCCGCCACTTCGGCGGTAGTCAGCGCGGCCACGCTGTTCGTGGTCAGCGCGGCCACTTCGGCGGTGGTCAGCGCGGCGGCTTGTTTCGTGGTCAGCGCGGCGGCCTGGTCTGTGGTCAGCGCGGCGATCTGCGCCGTGGTCAGCGCGGCGATCTGGGCGGTCTTCAGGGCGGCCACGTCCGTGGTCGTCAGGGCGGCGACCTGCAACGTGGTCAGGCCTTTGGCCAGTTGCGCCGTGGTCAGCGCTGCGGCCTGGGCCGTGGTCAGCGCGCCGACCTGGTCGGTGGTCAGCCCCTGGGCGATCTGCGTCGTGGTCAGCGCGGCCACGGCGGCCGTGTTCAGCGCCGCGACCTGCGCGGTGTTCAGATAGGTGTTGATCTGGGCCGTGGTCAGCCCCTGGGATGCCTGCGTCGAGGTCAGCGCGCCCATCTGGCTGGTGGTCAGCGCCACAACCTGGTCGGTGGTCAGCCCCTGGGCGATCTGCGCCGTGGTCAGCGCGGCCACTTCGGCCGTGGTCAGCGCGGCGACCTGGGCGGTGGTCAGGCCCTGGTTGACCTGCGCCGTGGTCAGCGCGGCGATCTGGGTGGTCTTCATCGCGGCCAAGTCGGTGGTCGACAGGGCGGCGACCTGCGTGTTGCTCAGGCCCGGAAGAACGACGACCTGCGTCGTGGTAAATGTCCCGGCAATCTGTGCCGTGGTCAGCGCGGAAGCTTGCGCGGTGGTCAGCGCGGCGATCTGGTCGGTGGTCAGCACGGCCAGCTCGGACGTGGTCAGCGCGGCCACGGCGGACGTGGACAGGGCGGCGGTCTGCGCGGTGCTCAAATAGCTGTGTATCTGCGCGGTGGTCAAACCTTGGGTTACCTGCGCCGTGGTCAGCGCACCCATCTGGGCCGTGGTCAGCGCGGCGAGCTGGTCGGTGTTCAAGCCTTGGGCGATCTGCGCGTTGGTCAGCGCGGCAACCTCTGCGTTGGTCAGCGCGGCGACCTGGGCCGTGGTCAGGCCGGCGTTGATCTGCTGCGTGCTCAGCACCACGACCTGGCTGGTCTTCAGGGCGGCCACGTCCGTGGTCGTCAGGGCGGAGGCCTGGGTCGTGGTCAGCCCGCTGGCGATCTGCTTCGTGGTCAGCGCGGACGCCTGCGCCGTGGTCAGCGCGGATACGCCGTCCGTGGTCAGAGCGGCCACTTCGGCCGTGGTCAGCACGACCGTCTGGGCCGTGGTCAGCGCGGCGACCTGGGAGGTGGTCAGCCCGCCGTTGACCTGCGCGGTGGTCAGCGCGGCGATGGCGGACGTGGTCAGGTTCTGGGAAACTTCTTTCGTGTTCAGCGCGGCCACTGCGGCCGTGCTCAGCGCGGATACCCCGGCCGTGGTCAGCGCGGCGACTTGCGCCGTGCTCAGCGCCGCGACCTGGTCGGAGGTCAGGCCCAGGGCACCTGCGCCCAAAGCGGCGATCTGCCTGGTGTTCAGGGCGGCGTTTTGGAGGGTGGTCAGCGCGGCTACCTGGTCGGTGGTCAGCGCGGCTACCTGAGACGTGGTCAGCCCAACGGCACCTTGCGCGGTGGTCATCGCCCCGCCGATTTGCGCCGTGGTCAGCGCGGCGGCTTCGGCCGTGGTCAGCGCGGCCACTTCGGCGGTGGTCAGCGCGGCCAGTTGAGCCGTGGTCAGCACGACCGCCTGGGCGGTGGTCAATGCGGCCACGCCGGAGGTGGTCAGAGCCGCAACTTCGGCGGTGGTCAGCGCCGCCACTTCGGCGGTAGTCAGCGCGGCCACGCTGTTCGTGGTCAGCGCGGCCACTTCGGCGGTGGTCAGCGCGGCGGCTTGTTTCGTGGTCAGCGCGGCGGCCTGGTCTGTGGTCAGCGCGGCGATCTGCGCCGTGGTCAGCGCGGCGATCTGGGCGGTCTTCAGGGCGGCCACGTCCGTGGTCGTCAGGGCGGCGACCTGGGACGTGGTCAGGCCTTTGGCCAGTTGCGCCGTGGTCAGCGCTGCGGCTTGGGCCGTGGTCAGCGCGCCGACCTGGTCGGTGGTCAGCCCCTGGGCGATCTGCGTCGTGGTCAGCGCGGCCACGGCGGCCGTGTTCAGCGCCGCGACCTGCGCCGTGCTCAGATAGGTGTGGATCTGCGCCGTGGTCAGCCCCTGGGATGCCTGCGTCGAGGTCAGCGCGCCCATCTGGGCCGTGGTCAGCGCGGCAAGCTGGTCGGTGGTCAGCCCCTGGGCGATCTGCGCCGTGGTCAGCGCGGCCACTTCGGCGGCGTTCAGCGCGGCGACCTGGTCGGTGGTCAGGCCATGGTTGACCTGCGAGGTGGTCAGCGCGGCGATCTGGGTGGTCTTCATCGCGGCCAGGTCGGTGGTCGACAGGGCGGCGACCTGCGTGTTGCTCAGCCCCGGAAGAACGACGACCTGCGTCGTGGTAAATGTCCCGGCAATCTGTGCCGTGGTCAGCGCGGAAGCTTGCGCGGTGGTCAGCGCGGCGATCTGGTCGGTGGTCAGCACGGCCAGCTCGGACGTGGTCAGCGCGGCCACGGCGGACGTGGACAGGGCGGCGGTCTGCGCGGTGCTCAAATAGCTGTGTATCTGCGCGGTGGTCAAACCTTGGGTTACCTGCGCCGTGGTCAGCGCACCCATCTGGGCCGTGGTCAGCGCGGCGAGCTGGTCGGTGTTCAACCCTTGGGCGATCTGCGCGTTGGTCAGCGCGGCAACCTCACTTGTAGTCAGCGCGGCGACCTGGGCCGTGGTCAGGCCGGCGTTGATCTGCTGCGTGCTCAGCACCACGACCTGGCTGGTCTTCAGGGCGGCCACGTCCGTGGTCGTCAGGGCGGAGGCCTGGGTCGTGGTCAGCCCGCTGGCGATCTGTTTCGTGGTCAGCGCGGACGCCTGCGCCGTGGTCAGCGCGGATACGCCGTCCGTGGTCAGAGCGGCCACTTCGGCCGTGGTCAGCACGACCGTCTGGGCCGTGGTCAGCGCGGCGACCTGGGCGGTGGTCAGCCCGCCGTTGACCTGCGCGGTGGTCAGCGCGGCGATGGCGGACGTGGTCAGGTTCTGGGAAACTTCTTTCGTGTTCAGCGCGGCCACTGCGGCCGTGCTCAGCGCGGATACCCCGGCGGTGGTCAGCGCGGCGACTTGCGCCGTGCTCAGCGCCGCGACCTGGTCGGAGGTCAGGCCCAGGGCACCTGCGCCCAAAGCGGCGATCTGCCTGGTGTTCAGGGCGGCGTTTTGGAGGGTGGTCAGCGCGGCTACCTGGTCGGTGGTCAGCGCGGCAACCTGCGACGTGGTCAGCCCAACGGCACCTTGCGCGGTGGTCAGCGCCCCGCCGATTTGCGCCGTGGTCAGCGCGGCGGCTTCGGCCGTGGTCAGCGCGGACACTTCGGCGGTGGTCAGCGCGGCCAGTTGAGCCGTGGTCAGCGCGACCGCCTGGGCGGTGGTCAGCGCGGCCACGCCGGAGGTGGTCAGAGCCGCAACTTCGGCGGTGGTCAGCGCGGACACTTCGTCCGTGGTCAGCGCGGCCACGCTGTTCGTGGTCAGCGCGGCCACTTCGGCGGTGGTCAGCGCGGCGGCTTGTTTCGTGGTCAGCGCGGCGGCCTGGTCTGTGGTCAGCGCGGCGATCTGCGCCGTGGTCAGCGCGGCGATCTGGGCGGTCTTCAGGGCGGCCACGTCCGTGGTCGTCAGGGCGGCGACCTGGGACGTGGTCAGGCCTTTGGCCAGTTGCGCCGTGGTCAGCGCGGACGCCTGGGCCGTGGTCAGCGCGGCGACCTGGTCGGTGGTCAGCCCCTGGGCGATCTGCGTCGTGGTCAGCGCGGCCACGGCGGCCGTGTTCAGCGCCGCGACCTGCGCCGTGCTCAGATAGGTGTGTATCTGCGCCGTGGTCAGCCCCTGGGATGCCTGCGTCGAGGTCAGCGCGCCCATCTGGGCCGTGGTCAGCGCGGCAAGCTGGTCGGTGGTCAGCCCCTGGGCGATCTGCGCCGTGGTCAGCGCGGCCACTTCGGCGGCGTTCAGCGCGGCGACCTGGTCGGTGGTCAGGCCATGGTTGACCTGCGACGTGGTCAGCGCGGCGATCTGTGTGGTCTTCATCGCGGCCAGGTCGGTGGTCGACAGGGCGGCGACCTGCGTGTTGCTCAGCCCCGGAAGAACGACGACCTGCGTCGTGGTAAATGTCCCGGCAATCTGTGCCGTGGTCAGCGCGGAAGCTTGCGCGGTGGTCAGCGCGGCGATCTGGTCGGTGGTCAGCACGGCCAGCTCGGACGTGGTCAGCGCGGCCACGGCGGACGTGGACAGGGCGGCGGTCTGCGCGGTGCTCAAATAGCTGTGTATCTGCGCGGTGGTCAAACCTTGGGTTACCTGCGCCGTGGTCAGCGCACCCATCTGGGCCGTGGTCAGCGCGGCGAGCTGGTCGGTGTTCAACCCTTGGGCGATCTGCGCGTTGGTCAGCGCGGCAACCTCGGCGTTGGTCAGCACGGCGACCTGGGCCGTGGTCAGGCCGGCGTTGATCTGCTGCGTGCTCAGCACCACGACCTGGCTGGTCTTCAGGGCGGCCACGTCCGTGGTCGCCAGGGCGGAGGCCTGGGTCGTGGTCAGCCCGCTGGCGATCTGCTTCGTGGTCAGCGCGGACGCCTGCGCCGTGGTCAGCGCGGATACGCCGTCCGTGGTCAGAGCGGCCACTTCGGCCGTGGTCAGCACGACCGTCTGGGCCGTGGTCAGCGCGGCGACCTGGGAGGTGGTCAGACCGCCGTTGACCTGCGCGGTGGTCAGCGCGGCGATGGCGGACGTGGTCAGGTTCTGGGAAACTTCTTTCGTGTTCAGCGCGGCCACTGCGGCCGTGCTCAGCGCGGATACCCCGGCCGTGGTCAGCGCGGCGACTTGCGCCGTGCTCAGCGCTATGACCTGGTCGGAGGTCAGGCCCAGTGCCCCGGCACCCAAAGCGGCGATCTGCTTGGTGTTCAGGGCGGCGTTTTGGAGGGTGGTCAGCGCGGCTACCTGGTCGGTGGTCAGCGCGGCTACCTGAGACGTGGTCAGCCCAACGGCACCTTGCGCGGTGGTCATCGCCCCGCCGATTTGCGCCGTGGTCAGCGCGGCGGCTTCGGACGTGGTCAGCGCGGCCACTTCGGCCGTGGTCAGCGCGGCCAGTTGAACCGTGGTCAGCGCGACAACCTGGTCTGTGGTCAATGCGGCCACGCCGGAGGTGGTCAGAGCCGCAACTTCGGCGGTGGTCAGCGCCGCCACTTCGGCGGTAGTCAGCGCGGCCACGCTGTTCGTGGTCAGCGCGGCCACTTCGGCGGTGGTCAGCGCGGCGGCTTGTTTCGTGGTCAGCGCGGCGGCCTGGTCTGTGGTCAGCGCGGCGATCTGCGCCGTGGTCAGCGCGGCGATCTGGGCGGTCTTCAGGGCCGCCACGTCCGTGGTCGTCAGGGCGGCGACCTGCAACGTGGTCAGGCCTTTGGACAGTTGCGCCGTGGTCAGCGCTGCGGCCTGGGCCGTGGTCAGCGCGGCGACCTGGTCGGTGGTCAGCCCCTGGGCGATCTGCGACGTGGTCAGCGCGGCCACGGCGGCCGTGTTCAGCGCCGCGACCTGCGCCGTGCTCAGATAGGTGTGTATCTGCGCCGTGGTCAGCCCCTGGGATGCCTGCGTCGAGGTCAGCGCGCCCATCTGGGCCGTGGTCAGCGCGGCAAGCTGGTCGGTGGTCAGCCCCTGGGCGATCTGCGCCGTGGTCAGCGCGGCCACTTCGGCGGCGTTCAGCGCGGCGACCTGGTCGGTGGTCAGGCCATGGTTGACCTGCGACGTGGTCAGCGCGGCGATCTGGGTGGTCTTCATCGCGGCCAAGTCGGTGGTCGACAGGGCGGCGACCTGCGTGTTGCTCAGCCCCGGAAGAACGACGACCTGCGTCGTGGTAAATGTCCCGGCAATCTGTGCCGTGGTCAGCGCGGAAGCTTGCGCGGTGGTCAGCGCGGCGATCTGGTCGGTGGTCAGCACGGCCAGCTCGGACGTGGTCAGCGCGGCCACGGCGGACGTGGACAGGGCGGCGGTCTGCGCGGTGCTCAAATAGCTGTGTATCTGCGCGGTGGTCAAACCTTGGGTTACCTGCGCCGTGGTCAGCGCACCCATCTGGGCCGTGGTCAGCGCGGCGAGCTGGTCGGTGTTCAACCCTTGGGCGATCTGCGCGTTGGTCAGCGCGGCAACCTCTGCGTTGGTCAGCGCGGCGACCTGGGCCGTGGTCAGGCCGGCGTTGATCTGCTGCGTGCTCAGCACCACGACCTGGCTGGTCTTCAGGGCGGCCACGTCCGTGGTCGTCAGGGCGGAGGCCTGGGTCGTGGTCAGCCCGCTGGCGATCTGCTTCGTGGTCAGCGCGGACGCCTGTGCCGTGGTCAGCGCGGATACGCCGTCCGTGGTCAGAGCGGCCACTTCGGCCGTGGTCAGCACGACCGTCTGGGCCGTGGTCAGCGCGGCGACCTGGGCGGTGGTCAGACCGCCGTTGACCTGCGACGTGGTCAGCGCGGCGATGGCGGACGTGGTCAGGTTCTGGGAAACTTCTTTCGTGTTCAGCGCGGCCACTGCGGCCGTGCTCAGCGCGGATACCCCGGCGGTGGTCAGCGCGGCGACTTGCGCCGTGCTCAGCGCGGCGATCTGGTCGGAGGTCAGGCCCAGGGCACCTGCGCCCAAAGCGGCGATCTGCCTGGTGTTCAGGGCGGCGTTTTGGAGGGTGGTCAGCGCGGCTACCTGGTCGGTGGTCAGCGCGGCGACCTGAGACGTGGTCAGCCCAACGGCACCTTGCGCGGTGGTCATCGCACCGCCGATTTGCGCCGTGGTCAGCGCGGCGGCTTCAGCCGTGGTCAGCGCGGCCACTTCGGCCGTGGTCAGCGCGGCCAGTTGAACCGTGGTCAGCACGACCGCCTGGGCGGTGGTCAATGCGGCCACGCCGGAGGTGGTCAGAGCCGCAACTTCGGCGGTGGTCAGCGCGGACACTTCGTCCGTGGTCAGCGCGGCCACGCTGTTCGTGGTCAGCGCGGCCACTTCGGCGGTGGTCAGCGCGGCGGCTTGTTTCGTGGTCAGCGCGGCGACCTGGTCGGTGGTCAGGCCTTGTGCTATCTGGGTCGTGGTCAGCGCGGTGATCTGGCTGGTCTTCAGGGCGGCCACATCCGTGGTCGACAGCGCGGCAACCTGAGTCGTGGTCAGGCCTTTGGCCAGTTGCGCCGTGGTCAGCGCGGACGCCTGGGCCGTGGTCAGCGCGCCGACCTGGTCGGTGGTCAGGCCCTGGGCGATCTGCGCAGTGGTCAGCGCGGTCACTCCGGTCGTGCTCAGCGCCGCGACCTGCGTCGTGCTCAAATAGGTGTGTATCTGCGCCGTGGTCAGCCCTTGGGATACCTGCGTCGTGGTCAGCGCCCCCATCTGGGCCGTGGTCAGCGCGGCAAGCTGGTCGGTGTTCAAGCTCTGGGAAATCTGGGTCGTGGTCAGCGCGGCCACTTGCGTGGTAGTCAGCGCGGCGACCTGGGCGGTGGTCAGCCCCTGATTAATCTGCAGCGTGGTCAGCGCCACAAGCTGGCTGGTTTTCAGTGCGGCCACATCCGTAGTAGTCACTGCGGCAACTTGAGTGGTGGTCAAGCCCTGAGCCAGTTGTGTCGTGGTCAGCGCGCTAATCTGGAGCGTGGTAAGTGCCTGAATCTGATCCGTAGTGAGCGCAAATATATCAGCCGTTGACCATGTCCCCGTTATCTGCGTTGTTGTCACCGCAGGAATATCCGCTGTACTAATGCCGATAACAATTGAGCTCATGATGCCATCCTCTCGGAACAATTACCTTAAATTTCAAGGTGAGATTAAATTTTTCTAAGTCAGGATTTACAATTCGTACAGCAAAATCATTGCATATACATGCTTAGACTATCCACTATGTCAACCTTATCGACTTGTTATTGGAATACTTTAGCTGACATCAAAAGTGCCACCTCAGCTTTTCAACAATCGGTTGGGAGTATTGACAACAAGAAGCGAAGGGGGATCGCCCTACACCCCGTTCAAAAAATCATTTCTTATTTTTGCTTCGCCGCAAAAGCCAAAGCCCCCCGCCCGCCAGCAGAATTCCGACTAATATGGCTTCCTCAATATGCTTGATGTCCTTTAGCAGCATTTCAAGCAATGCGCCGAAATAATAACCGGCGAGAGCGATGATCACGGCCCATACGATCGCGCCTAGCATGTTGAGAAGCGCAAATCTGGCTGGAGATACGCCGCTGATACCGATAACTATGGGGCCGGCAATACGCAGCCCGTAAAGAAATCGCACGGCGGGAATAAGCGTGGTGTGATATTTGGCAAGCATCTGCTGCACGGCAGGAACGCGCGTGCGCAGTATCGGAAAACGATCGAGAATAGCCACGCCATAGCATCGCCCCAGATGGAAGAAAATCTGGTCGCCCAACGTGCTGGCCACGAAAGCTATGGCAATAACATAACGCAGGTCGAGCATGCCGCGATGTGCGGCAAATCCGGCAAAGATCAAGATGGTCTCGCCTTCGAACAGCGCGCCAAAAAATACGGCGTAGTAGCCGAACGATGCGACTAATTCAGGAATGGTCATTGCGGAATTTTACACGTTATTCCAGCGCGCCAACTAACTAAGAGAATCCCTACCTGCCCTCCATAATGATAGCCATACCGATATCATAGCGACGAATTTCGGGCAGCGACTGTGCGTGGGTAACTTACTTTAAACAATACATCTTGCTGGGCGTTACCGGCGAGTTATATTTGAGCATTACACTAAACTCGGGTGAAATCCATCGTTCAGGATTGTTAGTTACCTTGTATGTCACCCCGATTGAATCCTGAATTTTTTGGCGCAAAGCATCTGGGGCATCAACAAAAATGGCACCAATAAACACTGAACTCGTATCCTCCTTGCTCACAAATATTGAATCCAGCGTTGCCCCGAACAAGGTGCTTGAAACGGTCCACCAATAAGCGCCCCCTTCCACCTTAGTGGGCGGCCCAAAATTAGCAACCATATAGTCTTTAAAGAAGAAGCTGTCAATTTGATCCCGGCACAAAAGCGCCGAGCCTATGGTGACCGAAAAGTGGCTGGGCACAGCAAACGCAGGAAGGCTTCCGACCATTCCCGCGCAAATGAATACGACAGATTGAATCTTCCTTGATATTTGCCACACTTTACCACCACCTTCCAATCTCTCAGCGGATTAGCCATTTTTACTGCAAAATCAGTGCGGCATTGAATTTCGTTCGAGCTATTCATACCTATTGCCAGGCTTGCTATCAGGCCGTGACGTTGACGTTCTTCCCCAAATTCGGCGGCAGGATGGCCGGTAAACTTGCTGAACCTGATTGGGCATCAGAAGTTGTGCTCGTTGCATTGTTAGTTTGCGCAGATTCCATCTGGGCGATTTCTACTTTGAGTTCAATAATCTGTTCCGTAAGTTGCTGAACGGCCACTTGCGCTGCCTGCGTCGTCGCATTCTTCTGTGCGGTTTCCAACATCTTCTGATCCAAGGCCAGCAGCTTTTTGAGAACAGCAATCTGCGAACTGTTGGAACTGCTGTCCGCAACGCCACTTGTTGACAAACCTATTGTGGAAAACATTTTCAATTTCCTCCTGCGCATCGCTTATAGCCCGAACGGTAGTTTCATGAAGCATCTCCAACCGTTTTCAGCTTAACCATCCCAGTTGAATTATCGGCAAAGAACAGGCAAAGTTTAGCCGCCGGTAAGGCACTTCCCCATCCAACTCAGCGCCCGCCGCCTATTCGAAATGAGTCCTCACCACAAAAACATTACAGATTCACGACAAGATTGACGGCAAACTATATAATTACCCCTCAGTTCATTAGTTGAGATTGTGGGGACGTGGTGCATCATGACTAAAGACATTTCACACACAAGCAAACAATTTCTTGTTGAGGTAGTGCAAGAAATCCACACGCCTCGCGGCATGGTCATTTATCCCGGCGACCACGTGGTAATTGATCCTGACATTCAGCCTACGGTTGGAGATTTGGCGATTATCGATGGCGATCTTGTTTCATGGGCGGGGCAGAAAAATATTCAAGGCGTAGCGGTAGGCGTGAGCAAGAACGCCGACTAAGCAAGCCTCAATCCAACTACGCAAGGAAACACCATGAGCAAGAAGCCAAACGAACCCGGTTCGTTGCGTACCGAAGCCGAAGCACAAGTCACTCGCAAGCCCGTGACGTTGGTGCAGCCGCAGCCCGGCGAGGAGCTTCTGCACGAGCTCCTGCACGAACTTCGGGTTCACCAGATCGAACTGGAAATGCAGAACGACGAGCTGCGCAGATTGCAGGTCGCATTGGAAGAGTCGCGCGACCGCTACGCGGATCTTTATGAATTCGCACCCGTCGGCTACCTCACACTCGACCGTGAAGGCATTATCACCGAGGCCAATCTCACCGCTGCCACGCTGTTGGGCGTAGACCGCAAAATGATTGTTGACCGCCGCTTTGCCAGCTTTGTCAGCCCGGAGGACTCCGATCTCTGGCACCTTCATTTGCAAAGTATGTTGCAGCACGACTGCCCGCGTTGCGATCTGAAACTCAAGCGCGGCGATGGGACGGCCTGCCATATCCAACTGAATTGCAAAAAATCGACTATCGACAACAACACGACACTACGCGTTGCGCTTACCGATGTTAGCGAACTCAAGCAGGCCAACAGTGGTCAAAACAGGTAGCAGACTTCCCCGCAAGCAAATGTTCGGGGAGTTCCTTACCCAACACAATTCTTGAGGAGAGACCCATGCTCGACTCTTTAATTGATTTCGACCAGTCATCAGATTATTGGTCCCAGTTGGACCCGACCGGCGAAGTGCATCTCGGCGATCCGGTTATGGTCGACAAGACTATTCAAGCGATTCTTGATCCGCTTTATGGTGAGAACTACGACTCGGCGTTACTCACCCGCGCGATCGAAGATTTGGTAAAAGCCTATCGCGGCGATTATCCCGGACTGCTTCGTTGCGACACCCTCTACCATGATCTGCGCCATGCTCTGGAGGTCGGCCTGACCACGGCACGCCTGCTTGACGGTCACGCGAAATCGTTG
Organism: uncultured beta proteobacterium; assembly: GCA_963714805.1. GTDB lineage: Bacteria > Pseudomonadota > Gammaproteobacteria > Burkholderiales > Gallionellaceae > CAIQPV01. The sequence continues at coordinate 640,577 of CAVQPO010000004.1, forward strand.
GCTTCCGGACATCAGAGTGAACCCATCACCGCCCAGCATGCCTTGCTGGCAGTGCTACTCGCGCTGTTCCACGACATCGGTTTACTCCGGCGAGAATCCGAGTCTCATCTGTGGGGGCCCATGCTTACGCCTATCCATGAGGAACGCGGGGTCGAGTTCATGCAGCGTTATCTCGCTCTGACCACGCTCGCTCCGTTTGCGGAAAAATCGATTTTAATCATGCCTACCAAGCTTATTTTCAAGATGCCCGACACGTGGAGCGCGTTTGACAGAACGCTCGCCAGTTTGGTGGCATCGGCTGATTTGCTGAGCCAAATGGCTGACCGATGCTATCTGGAAAAATGCCGGGACTTCCTGTTTGTGGAATTCAGCGCCTTCGGTCTCGCCGGCAAGGCTGAAAGCCCTTATCCGGATCGCGAAACCTTGCTGACCAAGACCCCCGCTTTCTACACCGGGATAATTCAACAGCGCCTGGAGGAAGAATTTCAGGGCGTCCACCGCCTGGTCGAAGCGCATACCGGCGGTAACAACCCATGGCAAGAATCGATCAAGCGCAATCTGGCATTTCTGGAAGACATTCTATCTTCCAAAGACTTTGCGCGCCTGCAACGCCAACCGAAAACTTTTATCTAAGGGTTCAAAGGTAAATATTACGAGCCATAAAACCTGATCAAATCCCGCCCATCTTTTTTCGCCTGATACATTGTGGCATCAGCAAACTTGAGGATGTCATCCTGGCTGGCTTCATGATCGATAAACAACGTCACGCCGATACTCACCGTACATTGATGTTCGATGGTTGATTCCGCTTTTTCATCGTGCCGGATATTAAGTAAATAAGGTTCCGCCAAACCGGTGCGGATTTTTTCGGCGATGACGCCGGCTTGTGCGGCGGATTCGGCTTTATCCTCATCCAGATCGCCGAGCATCACAATAAACTCGTCGCCGCCGAAACGTGCGACGGTGTCCATCTCTCGCACGCAACGGGTGATACGGCGCGCCGCTTCGATCAGCAGCAGGTCGCCCACACCATGTCCATGCGTATCATTTAGCGGTTTGAAATTATCCAAATCCAGAAACAACACGGCACCATAACGGCCGCTGCGCTTGCTGGCGGCCATCGCTTGCCCCAGGCGATCATTTAGCAGGCGGCGGTTGGGGAGTTGCGTCAAAGTGTCATAAAAGGCCAGATGGCGAATTTGCTCTTCCGCCGCCTTGCGTGACGTGATGTCGTGCAGCGTGGCAACGTAATGGGTTATCTCACCGTCCTTCCCATTGACTGCGGTAATGGTGAGTTGCTCCGGATAGATTTCACCGTTCTTGCGCCGGTTCCATATTTCGCCCTGCCAAGCCCCATTGCGCTGAAGACATTCCCACATCGCCGCATAAAAAGCCGCATCGTGGCGACCTGACTTGAGCAGTCGCGGTGTCTGACCTACGACTTCCGCTGCCGTGTAGCCGGTGATTTCGGTGAAGGCGCGGTTGACCCGCAGGATTACGCTATCGGCATCGGTGACCACCATGCCTTCTTGTGTCTCGAAGGCCGTGGCAGCGATGCGAAGGTATGTCTCGGCTTGTTTGCGCTCAGTGATGTCATACACGATGCCGATCATATTTCTTGGTCTATTTTCGGCGTCATACTGCAATTCACCGTAGCCATTGAGAACACGCACAGCGCCATCTGACCTTTTAATGCGAAACTCCAAGGGTTCGGGCTTTTTATCTGCCGCACAGGCAGCGATCCATGACTGCATCGCCTGTCTGTCATCAGGGTGTATGAGGGCAATGAGCGCCTCGACATTCGGGGTGAAAGAGCTTGGCGAGACTCCATAAATGCGATACGTCTCGTCAGACCAAGTTGTCTTGCCGGTCAAATCATAGTGCCAACTGCCAACATGGGCGATGCGTTGTGATTCCGACAGGAGATATTCTTTATCGCGCAACGCAGCTTCTGTCTGCTTGCGCCCGGTGATGTCTTGAATAACGCCTGTCATGCGCACAGCCGTGCCACTTGCGTCGTATTCGATTTTGCCTAAGCCCAACACCCAACGTTCTGCGCCATCGTTCACTCGCACTATGCTGTACTCTCGTTCGAAAGGCCGGTGTGTTGCAATGATCTCGCGAAAGTACGAATTTATTTGTTCCCTCTCGGACGGATGCACAATCTGCGTCCAGCCCGCCAACGTGCGTGGATAGTCCGCCCCGATACCGAAAATTTCGTCCATCACCGGTGAACTCCGCCAAGCATCGCCCGCAATGTCGAACACATAGCTTCCGATGCATCCTGCCTCCTGCGCTTCGCGCAGGCTGCGTTCGCTCTGCTGCAACGAGGAAAGTGTGGATTGCAGTTGCCTGATAATCAGGCCTATCAGGTAAGCGGCAATCAGAAAGGCCACAACCGAAATATCTCCTTTTTTGGCAGCAAATGACCAGTATGGGGTGATAAAAATATAATGGGAAACCACTGCGCTGAACACTACGACCAGAATGCCGGGCCAGATGCCGCACAGATAGAAGCCGATGACCATGGCAGGGTAAAAGGTCACAAACGGAAAACCCGACTCGGCTGGGGCTATCAAAAAACGCAGCAGTAAAGCGATGACAAAAATACCTCCCGCCATTGCGTAACGTAATGGCGGAGAATACTTGGCATGAAAATCATTCAGGCGTTTCATACGAGCGGCTGGCAATACGCGCGAGTTCCAGCATGTTGGATGCGCCGGTTTTCTGCATAATATGAGAGCGATGAATTTCCACTGTCCGATAACTGATGCTCAGGCGCTCTGCAATTTCCTTGCTGGTATGCCCCGCAACCACCAGCATCATGATTTCCCGTTCGCGCTCGGTCAGCTTGGCCAGCCGTGCGGCGACAGAGTGTAAATCCTCGGTCTGCTGTTGCTGGACTGAACACCGTGCCAAGGCCTCCCGCACGCGCGCCAGCAATACCGCACCGTCCACCGGTTTGGTCAGAAAGTCCAACGCACCCGCCTGGATGGTGCGCACCGTTACCGGTATGGTGCCTTGTCCCGACAGAAAGATGATCGGCAGCCGCAGGCCGCGACGGTTTAGTTCTGCCTGCAAGGTGGGTCCATCCATGCCGTGCATATTCACGTCGAGGATGATACAACCCAGCGTATCTGGGGTACAGACATCGAGAAATTCCTCTGCGCCCGAGAAGGTTGCGACGGTGTAACCGACCGCATCCAGCAGCATGGCGAGTGAATCCCGCACGGCGGCGTCATCGTCCACGATGAATACTTGGGTCATGTCGTTCATGATGCAAAGGGCAAAGTAAGATGAAAAATGGCACCGGGCCCCTCTTGCGGATCAACCCACAACTGTCCGCCATTCTCCTCGATCAGCGAGCGGCTGATCGCCAGCCCCATGCCGATGCCTTTGGCCTTGGTGGTAAAGAACGGCTCAAACAATCGCTGAACATCTTCTTGCTTAATGCCCGGCCCATTGTCTTGTATCGTCACTTGAGCAACGCCCCTCCCTTTCATGGTGCGCACCGTTACCGTAATGGCGGGCAGCGGCACTCCGGCTTCCCGCATGGCGTCGATGCCGTTGTGCAACAGATTGAACAACACTTTTTGTACGTGAATGCGGTTGGCCCGAACCCATGGCAACTCTTCTTCCAGCCGAAGAACGGGCTGGAAATAGAGTTCGTGCTGAGACCTGGCATCGTTCATGACCGCAATGATTTCCTGATTGAGGTCAAAGGCCTCGGTCGTGAACTCCTTCATACTCAAAAATTTGAGCAGTTCGCGGATAGATTGTCCTGCACGCTGGGCTTGTTTTGCGCTTCCTGCAACCGCCTTGCCGATTTTTTCAAGGTTAGGCTTTTCGGCCTGCATCAGCATGAGCGCGGCTTCGCTATACGTGGCGACAGCCAGCAATGGCTGATTCAGTTCGTGGGCGATGGCCGAGGCGGTCTGCGCGGCAACATGCATTTTTTGCAGATTTTCCATTTCATTGCGCCGTTCCAGAATTTCAGTTTCCAACTTTTTGCTGTCGGTGATATCCTCGGTAGAAATGATGATACCGCCAATTGCTTTATTCTGGTCGATCCAGGGCAGCACCGCCCAGCGCAGCCAGTGTTTGCTGCCGTCGCCCTGCAGCCACATGTCCTCGTGACTCTCCAAAGTCGCCCCATCCAGAGCCTGCTGATGGACAGCTTTCCACTCGTCGGGAATGTCACGATGTACCTCGTAATGATTGCGCCCGATCAGGTCGGCATATCCCCGGCTAAATTCCTCACGCCAGCGTCCGCTGACGGCCAGATAGTTCATGTTCCGGTCAAACATGGCAATGCTGATAGGCGCTTGTTCGATGAAGGTCTTTAACTGGTCACGAGATTGCCTGACATTCTCCTCCGCGCGCTTGCGCTCGGTGATGTCGCGAAAGAATGCAAAATTTCTGCCGCCGTCAATTTCCGAGTTGGATACGCTGACCTCTAAATCGATCAAATGTCCCTGCTTGTGCCGATGGCGAGTTTCAAAGCGGTCATAACCGATTTCCAGGATATTTTTGATGCGGGCTTTTGTGTCCTCAGGCGTTTCAAGCGCATCAATATCCTGAATATTCATGGTCAGCAGCTCTTCACGCGTATAACCCGTCAATGTGCAAAATCTATCGTTGACTTCGAGGATATTCCCGTTATTTGCATTCACCACCCAAAATCCATCCAGTGAGGTCTGCACAATTTCGAACTGTTGCAGCAAGTACCGACGCTTTTCGTTTGAACGCAGCGACTCCTCGACTTGTCTGTGCTTGGTAATGTCGGAAAGTACGCTGCGAACTTCGCACCTGTTGTCATCTCTTCAGCCGGCGCATGGAATCGAGCTGAGCGTACCAGCGCACCCCATCACTTCTCTGGATTGCCAGCTCGCACGTCTGTTTGCTGTCGTGTTGCAACGCGCCCATAAAATGTTGATACCAGCGGTCGCTGTCTTCGTGGGAAACGAAACGGGAAAACCGGCCATTCACCAGCCTGCGGCGTTCCTCCCCCAGCAGCGTGGCACCGGTGATATTAATATCCGTTATCAGGGCTTTGTTGTTGAGGGTAAGATAACCGACAGGGGCGAAGTCATAGAAATCAACCCAACGGTCGCGGGACTCCTCCAGGCTGATCTGGGATTGCCGCAATGACTCATTCTGCATTTCCAGCTCGATCTGGTGTACATGGAGATCGTACAGGAGCTCCTCGGTAGAACGGGTTGCTGCCTCTACCGACGGTGCTTGAGCGAGTTGGGCCTCGGCTTTTGCGCGCAGTGGCTCTTGCTCGTTGGGTTTGTTACTCATGATAACTCCGTATCACTCCGTCCGCGTTTGAGTGCGTCTTGACCAGGTACGCAACAAATCGCCTTCCCGGAGAATACTACTCCGAATAGGGCGATGAACATATACGTATTTCTACGTATGTAGTTGCACGTATTTATTTTGTCGCAATACTGCGGTAACTTCCATTTCAAGCTTTGCGTGCTAGCGCACAGAGTTGAAATATTTATGGGTTCATTATTTGGCGTTATGGGCGAACATCACGCGGGGAATGATGGAGCACTTCCGATTATGGAAGTCGGAAGGAGCCCAATCAAAAACTGCATAGATGTTCACGACTAACATTTAACACAGGGATAAGCCGCCATGACTATTCGAGTAATTCTTGCCGACGACCAACAAATGCTGCTCGATGCTTTAAGTTCGTTTCTGAATAACGAGAAGGATATACAGGTAGTGGGCGTGGCCACCGATGGTCGCGCAGTGCAGGAACTCTACGCTACTTTGCGGCCGGATGCGGTGGTGATGAGCGTTTGTATGCCGGACATGAACGGCATCGAAGCGACACGCAGGCTGGTTGCAGAACACCCCAAAGTCAAAGTTGTCGCCTTGTCGACTTTTTCCCAGAAGCAGAATGTTCTGGACATGCTTGAGGCGGGTGCCTCCGCCTATGTCATCAAGGAAAATCCAGGCAGCGAGCTGGCCGATGCATTGCGCGCTGTCATGAAAGGTCAAAAATACCTGTGCATGGAAGTGGTCGATGTGGTGGCGAATCATGTCGGCCAAAACCAGATAGAGGTTCCGCACCTCGGCCCGCGCGAACGCGAGGTACTACAGCTTCTGGCGGAAGGCGGCAGTTCGCCGGTGATCGCGAAACGGCTGTTCATTTCCCCCAGCACGGTTGATGTACACCGCCGCAATATCATGAAAAAGCTCGATCTGCATAATGTTGCAGAATTAACCAAGTACGCTGTGCGTAATGGGCTGACGTATGTTTGACGTGACTGCGGCAGACCGCGAGAACCGCAGATGACTCAGTAACCTTCTTACAGAAAGTACAGATCATGAACCTGCCTGCCAACGAGAAATTACCGGAAAAAACCGTCTTCGAGGCGATTCTTGCACGACGTTCCGTGCGCGCTTATGCACCGATTGAAGTTGGCCGTAAGGCTGTTCAAACCTTGCTGGAAGCCGCCGTGCGTGCGCCTACGGCGATGCATCAAGAGCCGTGGGCATTCGTCATCGTGCAGGACAAGCCACTATTAAAGCAATTGTCCGATCTCGCCAAACCGCTGCTCATTGAAAGGTTGCATCGCACCCACCCGAATGGTGGGGATGCACTCGACATCTTTGCCAACCCGGATTTCAATATTTTCCATGACGCGGGTACGCTCATCGTTATCGGCACCAAATCATCCGGCCATTTTATTGAGGCAGACTGCTGGCTGGCCGCAGAAAACATGATGCTGGCGGCCTGCTCCATCGGGCTAGGCAGTTGCGTTATCGGCTCCGCTGTCGCAACGCTCAACGTTCCGGAAGTGAAAGCAAAAATCGGTATCCCGGCAGAATTCAACGCGGTCGCGCCGATCATTGTGGGCGTGCCGAAAGAAGAAACTGCCGCCACCTCAAGGAAGGAACCGTTGATTCTTGCCTGGAAGCAATGAAGGGATACGTACTTATATTAAGGAAGCATCATGTCATCCGTTAAGCCAGATTTAGAAGATTGCCCAGTTGATCAAGTGCTTAGCCCGTTCTGCAGATTGCGTTCAGACGCATATTCCGCCCCAACTTCACCCAAAATCCATGAGCTGAAAACAAGGTACAAAGCCGTTCATGCCATCGAAAGCGACTGCAAAAATTGTCGGATGCGTATAGTTGGCGACACTAACTTAGTGGAGTGTCTGATGGAAGGAATAGCATGCCAGTGGGGAATGCATTTTGGGAATGCACGTTTTTGCAACCATCCATCCGCAAGGCAATTCGTTTAGGGAGCCTCTAATCATACCAGCCGTAATACCAATTTTCCTTCAATAGTGATGTATTGGTGGGAGTGGCCTCCCGGTCGCGACAATATTTATCCCAGATAATCCATTAGGCGCGAAGCGATATGAATTCCCCACCTCCGTTCGCCCTGAGCTTGTCGAAGGGTATTGATTCCACAATACATGTGGTTCGACAAGGCCTTTAGTCCTGAGCGTAGTCGAAGGGTCACCACGAACGGCCTAATGGATTATCTGGGTTTATCGTGGCCGGGAGGCCACTCCCACAAAACATTATTCCCGTATTGAATTGGAAATGGAATAACAGGGCTACCCATCACATCTGCGCGCAAAGATTCGTACCCGCTCGTGACCAGGCATTGACACTTTCCGGCATCGGCCGCCAATCCCAATCCAGACCGAGCAAGCGGTCGAATTCATTTTTGACCACGTTGTAGCACTCGCACGCGCGATCTTCCAGCTCGGAACGGTTCAGCACCGTAATGCGCCCATAGCGATAGCTGATAATTCCGGCTTGCCGCAATTTCCCGAGCGCTTCCATAATGCCTTCGCGGCGCACCCCGATCATTTCTGCAATCAGCTCCTGCGTCAGAAACAGTTCATTCGAGGGCATGCGATCCAGGGTCATCAACAGCCAGCGACACAGTTGCTGGGCCACCGTATGGTGGCGGTTGCATACCGCAGTCTGCGATGTTTGGGTAATCAGCGCCTGGGTGTAGCGCAACAACATGCGTTGCAGCGACCCTGCCCGATTAAACTCTTCAATCAGTATTTTTGCTTTCAGTTTGTAACCGAAACCGGCAGCACGAACCGAGGCCCGACTGGGTGTAGCATTCCCGCCCATGAAAAGAGAAATGCCGAGCATGCCTTCTTTGCCCACACCGGCAATTTCTGCGGAAGCGCCATTCTCCATGACATAGTGCAGGGACACGATGGACGTAGTCGGAAAATAGACGTGTTGCAACTTGCCGCCCGATTCATAGTAAACTTCGCCCAGCGGCATCGGCGCCAGTTCGAGATGGGGAGACAAACGCTTGAGTTCTGCCACAGGCAACGAAGAGAGAATATGGTTATGGGTTGGGCTATGTGGGATAGGCATTATTAGCTCCAGACATGCGTTGATTCACGCAATGTAGTTATTGGGGTTGTCATTTTGGCGATACGGGAAGCTTTAAAATATCAGCGGTTTTCCAAAAATTTATTAGGTAAACCGTGTAATTGACTATCAGTGTTTGTCTTATGGAGGAGACTTTAGAGGTTCTCTTTATCCCAGATAATCCATTAGGCGCGAAGCGATATGAATTCCCCACCTCCGTTCGCCCTGAGCCAAGTAAGCCCCGCGTCCGCGAGGCAAGGCGTGAGCAGGAAACAGTATGCGGCGCGAATTTTTCGCTTGATTGTCTATCATAGTCGGAATGCCAAGCCAGCAAAGACCGAGACAGCACTGGTGCTAAGTGCCCGACCTCTGAGCATGGTTCTGGATAACGTCGGCGACATTGGTGAGCCGTGCAAGGCATCCCGCTTGAGAGAATGAGTACAACGACGTATCCGCACTGACTTGGCATTCCTTAACGAAATGATGGAGGAAATCATGGCAATGCGCAAGCGGGAATTGACGGTGATGTACCCCAATGCGGCGGGGATCGATATTGGTTCAGCGAATCATTACGCGGCGGTTTCGCCCGATCAAAGCGGTGAGCCAGTAAAAGAGTTTGGCTGTTTTACCGAAGATATTGAGGCGATGGCCGACTGGTTGGTTGAGTGTGGGGTGGATGTAGTGGCGATGGAATCGACGGGTGTGTACTGGATTGCGCCCTATGAGATTCTCGAATCGCGCGGCCTCAAGGTCTATCTGGTCAACGCCCGCCACGTCAGGCATGTGTCGGGCAGGAAGTCGGATGTATTGGATTGCCAATGGCTCCAGCAATTGATGAGCTTTGGTTTGCTGTCTGGCGCGTTCCGGCCCGCTGGTAACATATGTGCGCTACGGGCTTTATCGCGTCAGCGCGATACCTTGCTTCGCGAGCAAGCCAGACAGGTACAGCGCATGCAAAAGGCACTCACCCAGATGAATGTGCAACTGACCAACGTGATTACAGACATTGTCGGTAAAACGGGACAGGACATCATTCGTGCTATCGTTGCGGGGGAGCGAGACCCGCACAAGTTGGCGAAGCTGCGCAACTACCGGATTCGCGCGAGCGAAGAGACGATTGCGAAGAGCCTCGAAGGCAACTGGCGGGAAGAGCATGTGTTTTGCTTGTCACAGGCGCTATCGTTGTTCGACACCTACCAAGCACTGATTGCTGCGGCGGATGCCAAACTGGAGGAAATGATCAAGCCGATGCGCCACCATCAGGAAATAGTGGCCGTGAACAAAAACAAGGGTAGAGCCAAGAATGCGCCCGCCTTTGATGTGCGCAATGCGCTGTACCAGTGGGCGGGCGTGGACTTGACGCGCATAGGTGGGATTGACGTGAATACTGCGCTCAAGGTGTTGGTCGAGGTCGGCCCGGACTTGTCTAAATTCGAAAATGCAAAGCGTTTTGCCTCCTGGCTGGGCTTGTGCCCCGGCACAAAGATATCGGGTGGGAAGAAGTTATCGGGCGCGTCGAAACGTATTCCTAACCGCGTCGCGCAAGCGCTCAAATTGGCCGCGCAAGGTTTGCATCGCAGCCAATGCGCTCTCGGGGCATATTATCGGCGGTTGGCTGCACGCATGGGCGTAGGTAAAGCAATCACTGCCACGGCACATAAATTGGCGCGACTGATCTTTGCCATGCTGACGAAAGGCGGGCAATATGTCGAGCGCTCACAGGAGCAATACGAGGATCAAATGCGCAAAAGAACGGTGGCTTATTTGAAGCGCAAAGCAGCTGCTTTTGGCTTCAGCATGCAGCCAATCGAAGCTGTTTGATGAACCTTATGACATTGCCGTGATTGAAATAACCACATGAATTTATTAAGATAAAAAAGCTGTTTCTTGAGAGCTTGTCGAAGGGTATTGATTCCACAATACATGTGCTTCGACAAGGCCTTTAGTCCTGAGCGTAGTCGAAGGGTCACCACGAACGGCCTAATGGATTATCTGGGTTTATGCCATAGGACACCGGGAAGGAAACGCAGAAAACGGGAAAGGAAACGCAGATTAAATCCGTTCGTGGCGAGCTTGTCGAACCATGATCGGATTTAATCTGCGTTTCCTTAAACCAAAATAATCGGGGCACCCCGAAACACTATGGCAAGCGACTAGAAACTTACACGGTCATGCGCACTTTGCACGTGCAGCCGGTAAGCCACGTCTGCCAGGCTGGCACCCGGTTTGTTCGAGAAAATTGTTGTAATCTCATCGGTGTTGAGATCGGTTGCGTTCGAAATGGCCCCAATGGCTTTTTCGATTTCCCAGCTCAACTTTGCCGGATCCACACGACTGACCACTTCATTTTCGCTTCCAAGTGCTTTAACCGCACTCCTTAATTCGCCAATCATTTCCACTTGAATATTTTCCAAGATATCCAGCGCCTCACTCGGCTGAATATTTGCCGAAGAAGCCATGGTCGAGACCGTTTCATTTACAAACTTCTCCAACTTTTCAATATCCATCTTTTCAAAAGCCATTCTCTCGGATTGTTGTGTCGTCATCATGATAGTCACCTCTTGATCAATAAATTTCAATTCGACAGACGGTAAATAAATAGCCACACCATTTGTCGCGTAACTACTGCAACCAAAGGTTGAGTTCGAGAGCGTATTTTGACGGTTCAGAGAAAATTAAAATATAGGCGAATAACTTGAACTACTATAAGCAAATACTGGAATTTCACATCGGCGTCTATCCTATACCAACAGGTTTATACCAACCGCCAGTTGGCCAGTTCTCCAGCAGGCATCGGGCGGGCTATACCGTAGCCCTGCCCGACTTCGCAGCCCAAGTCGCACAACACCCGGTAATGCCCTTCCGTCTCGATGCCTTCGGCCACGGTCTGGCGCTCAAATGCCCGCGCCAAAGCGATGATCCCCTGCACAATGGCCATATCCCCTTTGTCTTCCAACATGTCTCTGACGAAGGATTGGTCTATCTTGAGCACGTCAACCGGCAGACTGCTCAAATAAGACAGCGAGGAATAGCCGGTGCCGAAATCATCCAGCGCGAATCCCACACCAAATCTGCGGCAGGTCTCGATGATTTCCCGCACCACGGCGATGTCGTTGAGCGCTACCGTTTCCAGCACTTCGATCTGAAGCTTGCCAAACGGCAGATCGGGATAACGCGCGAGTTGCTGCTGCAGGCGTTCCACGAAACGCGGAGATTCCATGTGGTAACCCGAGATGTTGATGCTGACCTCGATGTCCAGCCCCGCGCTTCGCCAGCGATTCAACTGGACGAGCGCCGTGGCGGTGACCCACTCGCCGAGTTCGATATCCAGCTCGGTATTTTCGATGATGTGCAGGAACTCCGCAGGGGAAAGCAGGCCGCGCTCGGGATGCCGCCAGCGGATCAGCGCCTCGGCACCAACCAGTTCTTTGGTGAGCAAGTTAATCTTGGGCTGGTAAAATAATTCGAACTGGCCGTGCAGCAAGCCATAGCGTATGCTTTTCATGAACTCGTTCTGGTCACGCGCATTTCTATCCAGTGCGGGATCGTAAATATGAAAGCGGTTCTTGCCCGATTGCTTGGCCACGTACATGGCCTGGTCCGCGTGGCGCAACAGGGTGTCCGGATCTTCATCGTCCAGCGGATAAATACTGACTCCGATGCTGGCGCTCAACGTACACAGCTTGTCTTTAACGGTGATAGGCTGGGCCAGCGATGCGAGCAGGCGTTCGAGCGTCGCCACGCACTCTTCACCTTTTTCCTGTCCCAACAACAGCACCACAAATTCGTCTCCGCCCATACGGGCGACGGTGTCTCCGCCGCGTATGGTGTGCTCGATACGCTTGGCCACCTCGATCAACACCTGATCGCCCGCATCGTGCCCCAAATTGTCGTTGATGGGTTTGAAGCCATCCAGATCAAGGTAGCAAATCGCCATCATGTTTTGATCGCGTGCCGTCTGGTGGATGGCCTGCTTCATGCGGTCGGCCAGCAACACCCGGTTAGGGATACCCGTCAGCGCATCATAATGGGCGACGCGGTTCAACTCCGCTTCGTGCTCCTTGATGTGGCTGATGTCGGAAAACATCGCAACGTAACGCACCACCTGGTCATCGTCGTCGACGATGGCCGCAACCGAAAGCAGTTCCGCAAAAATTTCCCCGGACTTGCGCCGGTTCCATAGCTCGCCGCGCCAGACTCTTTCCTGGTTCAAAGATTGCCACATTTTTGCGTAAAACTCCTTGCCATGACGATCCGAACTCAGCAAATTCGGGTTCTTGCCGAGCACTTCCTCGCGAGAAAAGCCGGTGATGCGGGTGAATGCGGGGTTGACATCTATGATAGCGTTGTTTGCATCGGTGATCAGTATCCCTTCCTGAGTATTGTCGAACACGCTGGCAGTAATCCGCAGAATCGCTTCGGCACGCTTGCGCTCGGTAATATCACGCGAGGAGCAGAACAGTACGGGTTCGCCGTCGAGTTGCAGCGGGGAGGCACTTATTTCAACGTCGAAAACGGTTCCATCTTTGCGCCGATGGCGTCTTTCGAATTCCAGTCGCCCCTGTTGTATTAACTCCTGCCTCATTAATTGAGTGAACCCTGCGGAGTTATAGTCCGCATCGAATTGGGAGATGTTCATCCCGATCATCTCATCACGCTGAAATCCCAACATGGCGCAGAATGAATCGCTGACCTCAATGACCTTACTCTCCGTATCAACGATATGAATTCCATCGCTGGCATTGCGCAACAGCGCGACATTCTTCTCGCCCTCACGTTTCAGGGCAATCTGCGCAACATTATGCTCGACACGCGTACGCAGTGTCTGAATTCCATAAGCAAGGTCGTTGGCGAGTTGTTCCAGCAGTTCGACTTCTTCTTTGCCGAAGGCGAAAGGATCGACCGAATACATGGCCAATGCACCTAATACCCGCTTATTCACGGACAGAGGAAGCGCTATGCAAGAGTTGTATCCACGCTTGATTGCGGCCTCGCTCCAAAGCGCCATTTTCGGATTGTTGTGAAAATCCCGAATGACTGATGTGCTACCCGTCCTGATTGCGGTTCCCACCGGACCCTGCCCATATTCCGTATCGGCCCATGTCACCTTGATGCTGCCCAGATATCCTTCTTCATAACCGGATTGGGCAACGGGACGCACGGTCTGATCCGCATCGTGTTCCGCAAACCCCACCCAGGCCATCATGTAACCGCCGATTTCCACTGTAAGCTGGCAGATTTCTGCCAGCAACTCCTGCTCACTCTCAATGCGTACCAAGGCTGAGCCGCATTGGCTAAGGAGTTTCAGCGCGCGGGCAAGCTGCTTCTGTTTTTGTTCCGCGAGCTTGCGCTCGGTCACATCGACGAAAACCCAAAGTGATTCGCCAGATTCCTTATTGAGCTCCGTACCGCTTATGTCCAACCAGAAATGGCTGCCATCCTTGCGTACAAACTCAATCTGGTTGCGCACGATGCCATTGCTTGCAATATTCGCGTAGGCTATACCGACAGCTTGATAATCCGCCTCATTGGCGTAGAGCTGTTTTGCTGGCATACCGATTAATTCACCATCGGCGTAGCCATGCACCGTGGTAAATGCGGGATTGCACCAGGTAATCTTTCGATCCCGCAGCGTGGCAATGCCAACCAGGCGGTTATCCAGAATTGCCTTTTGTTGGTCGACCAGCTTACGCAATTCCTCGGTACGCTCGCGTACCCTGTTTTCAAGTTCACGATTGGTGTCGCGCACGGATTTCGCCATGCCGGCAAAGGATTCCAACAAATGTCCAATTTCTCCGGAACCCAACACCTGATGATCGATGTCGAAGTCGCCATGATGAATCTTGTCGGTGGACTCCTGCAGCAAGGAGATGGGTTTAAGCACCCAGCGCCTCAAAGCGACACCCATGGTTACCAAGGCGAGCAGCAATGCCACACCGAACAGGATCGGTACCAGCCATTTATCTTCGATCAAAACCAGGCTTTGTGTATCCATCAAGGTCAGATCGTACCAACCGATTTCCGGAAGATAAGCTATGCCGAGCAGTTGTTTTTCACCCTCAAAATTCACCCAAAACGTCTGAGTTTTATCCGGGGCTGCCTCCAGTTCACGTAGCGCGAGTTGTAATCGGTCTAAATCTGCGGTGCTCTTGAGCAGCACGTCTACCTTGATGCGGCGACTGGCATCTTTGGCAATGCTCATAAAATCGATCAGGCCGGGATCGTTGTGTAACTGAATCGCCATGTTTTTATCAATGAACAGGTTGTGTACTCCTTGCTGCTCAATATTGACCGTTTCTTTCAAGAAATTCGTAAGGTCTATACCGGTGCCGATCACGCCCAGAACATCCCGGCCATTTTTGATGAGCACGTTAATCCATACCTTGGTAACACCAAGGTGTACGTCCGGATCCAGATTAACCTGATATGCTTTGCCATCCGCAACAGTTGCGTAGAACCATTTGTCGTTGGAATTAGCCGGCGACAGAACGTAGCGCAACTGTTTTCCCTGATATTGGTTAGCCGCATCGTTGAAATAATAATTACCCGAGTTTGCTATAGCGGCAAAATAGCTATGATCGCTGAAGCCGAAGCGATATTTCTCCATCGCGGCAATGCCGCGCTTCTTCAACCGGGGATCGTTCTCGTGCAAGGCCATCCGGATGATATCCGGATCGGCGGCCATCTTCCTTGCCAATTCGATCTCATGGATCAGGGGTGACAAGGTACGGTATTTGTCAAATACCACCTGCCGCTCAATTAACTTCTTTCCCCATTCCACATTGATCCGGTTCACCAATTGCAAAGAAATGAGCCAGGTGATAGACACGAACCCGATGAAAATCGCGGTCATCAACAGCAAGAAACGCAGTCTCAGTTTCATAAATGGTATTCGAAGCGAATGCAAAAGTTCCGATAGGATACAGCCGAAGGGGCAATCTCAATCTCTGAATATGTGCTGGTACGGTTCCAATTGTAGCGCTTGCCCACAGAATTGCCCATAGTACGTAGTAAATTGCCTTATCTTAAACCCAGATAATCCATTAGGCGCGAAGCGATATGAATTCCCCACCTCCGTTCGCCCTGAGCTTGTCGAAGAGTATTGATTCCACAATACATGTGGTTCGACAAGGCCTTTAGTCCTGAGCGTAGTCGAAGGGTCACCACGAACGGCCTAATGGATTATCTGGGTTAAACCGGGCAAAGAAGGTGATGGGCAGACACGGCGGAGAGAAAACGTCTGAGGGTATAATGCCCCCTCTTCGTGGCTGATTTTATTTTTGCTTAATCTTAAACTCTGGAGTCGTCTTGTTTAAATTCATCGGCATCATTGCAGGTTATCTTCTGTTCGGGTTCTTCGGAGCGATCTTTGGACTGTTCGTCGGCTCGATGATTGACCGTATGAGGGCGTACGGCTCCGGTGGAATGAACCCGTTGCAAAATGCGTTGCGCCAAGCCGTTTTCCTTGAAACGCTATTCATTTCGATGGGGAAATTGGCCAAGGCCGACGGGCATGTATCTCAAGATGAGATTGATCATGTCGAGCAGTTCATGCAGAAGCTGGGCATGACCACTGAGCATCGCTTGCAGGCTATCGCCTGGTTCCAGCAGGGAACCCTTCCCGAGTTTGACCTCACTTCCACCTACCAGAAATTCATGGCCGCTTGCGGCAACACCAGAAATTTGAAACAGGTGCTGTTGGCTTATCTCATCGTAATGGCGATGGCGGACGGAGTTTTTCATCCTGCTGAAGAAGCTTTGCTGGCGGATATCGCCGCCCGGCTCGGCTACAGTCACGCCGCATTCAAGCAGATGCTGGATATGGTATTGAATCAATCCCACTTTTCCAGAGGTGACAGCAACCCCGCCTCAGCCTTGGACAATGCCTACAAAGCCTTGGGCGTTACCAAAGAGAGCAGCGATCAGGAAATCAAACGCGCCTACCGCAAACTGATGAGCCAATACCACCCGGACAAGCTGATGGGGCAAGGCGTTCCGGCTGACATGATCGCGATGGCGACCGAGCAGGCAAAAGAAATCCAGCTTGCCCATGACCTGATCAAAAAGCACCGCAATATTTAATCCGAATTGTCCGCCAGAATAAAAACTCATCATTCCCGCGAAAGGAGTCTAAATGAAATTTCTTAATCACGTTTTATCTGTTTGCGTGGTTGCTGCCTGCCTGCTGCTACCGCTTGCTCATGCCGACACTTCAATTATCATCGTGCGCCATGGTGAAAAAACCTCGCTGGGCCAAGGTCAATTAACCTGCCGGGGACTCAACCGTTCGTTGGCTCTGGCACCTGTATTGTTATCCCGCTACGGCAAACCCGTAGTTATCTATGCGCCGAACCCGGCGGTCAAAAAGCTCGACAAGGGCGCTTTATACGCCTATGTCCGCCCACTTGCCACCATAGAACCGTTAGCCATCAGGGTGGGGCTGCCTATCAACCTCGACTTTGGCATGGACGACACCGACCAGCTTGCGCAAGCCCTCCTTGCGCGAACGGAGGGTACACAGATTGTTGCTTGGGAACATCATTTTGCCGAGAAACTTGCAAAGCAATTACTGGTGACATCAGGAGGCGACCCGGCAGTTGTCGCCACTTGGGATGACGCCGACTTTGACAGCATCTACATAGTTAACGTCAGCGGAAGCGGCAAAGACAGGCATGCATCATTTGCGCACGAAAATCAGGGGCTAAATAACCTTTCTGACAATTGTGCGGATCAATGAGTCTGGCTTCAAGTTTGATTTGCCCTACATGGAATTTATCGAAATGTGGCGTAAGTGATAGCTTTCCATTAACGAGCCGGGACAAGATCGCCCAACGCATCCAGCAGCGGCCCCAGAAATTTCTCATATGACCGCCAGCGTTCCACAGACGAATTGTAAATCGGTTGGCGCACCTGGGTCAGACTGGCGGTACGCACCGAGCGTTGCGTCTTGTGGAAGTCCAGGCAGGCATCGTCCCATTCCAGTCCGCAATATTCGATCAGCTTTCTTGCTTGCGCCTGTTGATCCGCCACAATGTCCTCATAGCTGATATCGAGGAAAGCACCGGCTGGTAACACATTGCGCCAATGCTGCATCAGCCGCGCATAGCCGACATAGTACCTTCCCAGTTCGTCCAAGTCATAAGTGTGTTCCTGTTTGCGGTTGAACAAGCGGGTGAAGCAGGACAAACAGGTATCCACCGGATTGCGGTTCACATGAATGATTTTCGCATTCGGCAGCATCAGATGGATCAGCCCGACGGCAAAAAAATTCGCCGGCATCTTGTCGGTGATTCTCTGTGCGTTCGGCGCGCGTTGCTTTAATCCGGCGACGTATTTTGTTCCCCATGCGGAGAGTGTTCCCGGTCGAGAAAACGCAGATTGTCGGGAAAAACGGAAGTGTTTGATGAGAGATATTATCATTCGCAATGCCCAACAAATCGTTTAGTTCGCCCGCGCCATACACATCGGGATGGCTGGCAATGATCTGTTCGGTCAGCGTGGTGCCGGAACGCGGCATGCCCAGCACGAAAACCGGCAAATTGGACATCTCGCCCGCGCCGCTCAAACGTTCCATCAGCGCCTGATCGAAAATTTCTTCCACCGCCGCAAACTGTCGCGCAGCTTGCTCCGGGTCGTAGGAAAGTTTTGTGCGCTTGATTTTGCATCCCGCGAGGAAATGCGGAAAGGCGTGATCGTAATCCTTGCTGTCGTCGTAACATTTGCCCAGCGCGAAATGCAGCGACATCTTTTTGTTCTCTGAAAAAACGGCAGACTTCTTTTCCTCTTCAAGCAAGGCGGCAAAATTGTCATCGCTGGCCTTGACCTTTTTCACTTGGGCGATGTGGATGCGCGCGCCCAGATTATCCGGCTTGAATTCAAGCGCGCGCAGAAATAATTCTTCAGCCCTTTCCATCTGGCCGTTTTCCATGCACAGATGCCCCAGACCGAGCAGCGCATCATCGCATTCTGGGTTAAGTTCCAGCGACCTATCGTATTCCGCTTCGGCCAGTTCGGGCTGTGCCAGTTCAGCATAAATGCTACCCATCAGCGCGTGCGCCTTGGCATTGTTCGGGTCGATCTGTATGGCGTACCGGGCGTTGGCTTCCGCATCGGGAAGCTTTTCCATAGCTTGATAAGTCTTGGCGAGCCCCATCTGCGCCTCGACATAAATGGGACGAAGCTCCAAAGCGCGCCGGTAGTAGACGAGAGCGGTTTCATTTTCTTCCAGCTCCAGATTTACCCCGCCCATGTTGCAAATCGCCTCGGCGTAATTCGGGTTGATCTGCAATGCCTTGGTGAGCGCCTCGATGGCTTCCGGCGTACGATCCTCTTCCAGCAGCAGCGCTCCGAGATTATTCAGCGGTTCCAGATAATTCGGATTGGCGGCACTCGCCTTGCCGTACAAAATGATCGCCTCATCATGATGCTTGCATTCGCGCCGGATGCTGCCCAGATTGTTGAGCGACTGCGCGCAGTTCGGATCAAGCGCCAGCGCGCGCTGCTGGCAAGCTTCTGCCTTCTGGTAATCCTTGCGGTCGAAATAAGCGATGCCCAGATTACTGAGCGCCATCACCATCTGCGGATCCAGCGCGACGGCTCGCTCACCATGGGCAATCGACTCATCCAGCCGATGCAGTATCCGGAGTATCTCGCTGATATTGGCATGGAACAGCGCGACATTGCCATTGGACTGGATGGCTTTTTGAATCAGTTCCACCGCCAACGGGTTTTTGCCGACCTGATGCGCGATCACCCCCAGCAGATGCAAGGCAAACGCATGGTTTGGGTGATGTTGCAAAATCTGCTGCAACAGATGTTCCGACTCCTGCAAGCGTCCTTGCGCTTGGAGTTGCGTCGCCAGTTCCATGGCCTGATCCAGAGAAAGTTGTGACGGAGCGGATGTCATAAAATTGGAACGGTTGTGGTTGTGTATGTTTTTCATGTAAACGTTACGTCGAAGCTGCTTAAAAATCGCGGATCCACACCTCGGCACCGCGCGCATCTTTGCTGAACAATTTCATGCCTAGCCAGTCGAGCGCCCGGCGGCCGGAACGGTTGTACAGTTTGGGGTTTTCCAAATACATCGCGACACCTTTTGGCCCGCTGTTTTCTTGGCGGAAGACCTCGGTGAAGTAAGCTGCAGTGAGTCGCACCAGAGCGAGCGACAGGCGAACCCCTCGACTGCGCGGGTGTACGAACTGCCGGTAGAGCCAGTATGGTGCAGTACCGCTTCCCGTATCCAGAGTATAGGTAAAGCAGGTATTCACCGCCACGATCCGTCCCGCTTCGTCGAATCCGAGATGCACCACTTCGTCAGTACGTCGCCATGCTTCACGTTCATCCTGGATTGCCCCGCTTTCCAGCCAGAATCTGACCAGCGCATCGCGCTGCGCTGCCGACATCCTTCCATGCAGATTGGCTACCGCCACACCGGACAAATTCTCGATGTAGCGGGCATTGCCGTATCCGTCTCTGGCAACGTCGGGACTAACTGCCGGCGAAAAACCGACCTTTCCCAAAGCAACCTTATTCTCTTCCGCCTTGATGAAATGCTGCATGGTATAGACTTCAGGCATCTCGTCCAGCATGGGCAGTTTCTTGTGAACCATCCCATCCCGCAGAATGATCTGATGGGCGAAATTGCTGATCGGGGCATCGCAGAACTTCGCCCACGGCCCGAGTATCAGTTCGCCCATCACAATATTGTGTTCGTCCGGCCACTGAATCACGCGCACGGGCATGCCCGCTATCAGCATCATCTGATGGTAAATCGTATTGTCCGCGTTGGTCAGCACCTCGTAATCCAGGCGCAATTCCCTGCATGCCCCGACAACTTCCTTGAGATGGTCTGACAGGGTCAGTGTAGGCAATTCCGGATGTCTTCCGATATTGGCCCCGAAACGCAACCTGACCATGGCAAGCCTGTTCACCGCGAACAACCCCAGAGCTTCTTCGAGAATATCTTTCAGATCTTCATATTCAGCCGTGTACCCAATCATCGGCCTGACACCGAAATCGTTGAGATTGCGTATCCCGGCCAGTTGCTTCTCGTGGATCAGCGGCCCGTGATAGTCCCGGTGGTTAAGCCCGATCAGCGCGATGCCGTTCAGCAAGGGGGCCACGCGCTTGGCGAACTCCCGCTCGGCAAACCTGACCCCGTTGGAGAGCACGCCGACGGCACGACCACCATTGCCGACCTCCTGAACAAGCTCCTCAATATCTCGCCGGATCGTTGGCTCCGCCCCCCCGAGGATGACGCTGAACGAATCCGGGGTCATACTCACATCTTCCATGATCATCTGAATGGACTTGTTGTCAGACTGATTATCCGGGATATGGTAGCAATGTGAGCATGTCAGGTTGCACTTATCCGTCACATCGAGAACCACCATATTTTGCGGTTCCGCGTATCGCCCCCTGTCAGCAACTATTCGTTGGTAATAGCTTGCGTCGTTCTCGACGACGGACTCCATCTGCCCATGATCCGGGCAACACTTGGCGATCCGGACGATATCATCACGTTCGAACAGCGTTGCCTTGATATGGCGATAGCAAACTGGACAGAGACTATGTGTTTTCGTCGGCATAAGGGCGCATCTAAAAATTCAAAAATCCATGATATACCAAGAAATAAGGCGACTGAGGGGAATGGCACTTACTTAAGCACAAAAACACAGAAAACGGCAAGGATTAACCCAAATTGTCCAATACAGCTAAACTGCTCCTTCCTCCTGCAAGGGGGAAGGCTGGGATGTGGGTTGGCTCGGCGGGAAATTTGCGCCCCCTCCCCCGCAAGCGAGGGAGGGTTAGAGAGGGGGTTTGATTCTTGCATCCGTTGAACTATCGCCCAATCAAGCAATCCGCATTAAATTAAAACGTCTTGGTCGCCTGTACCCACAAGATCGGAGTTTTCGCATCGTAGGCCGGGATCGACAAGGGCAACCCGCCGCTCGCGCGCCATGCCGCGTAAGCCTTGATCTGCAAGCCAATAACACTAGCATTCACACCCAAGCCTGCGCCGGAGATGAAACGACTATTTACACCGGTACTGACAGGGCTATGTACGATCGTTACCGACCCCGCATCGTAAAACAGTACGCCTTGCAGGTTATCCCTGAAGCTGTGGCGCAGTTCAAGGTTTGTCATCCAGCCCTGATCGCCAATACCTTCACCCTGCGGATAAGCACGCACGCCATAGGCACCACCCAATGAAAACTGCTCGGAAGAGTTCAGGTTCTTGTCGGTTTGCTGACCGGAGAGCGCAGCCGAAAACATGTTGGTGTCGGACAGACGTTGCAGGCGGTTCAGGCTGTACGCAAGCTTGGCAAACGAACCGTTGCTTAGCGCCCCAAAATTGGGAACCGTTGCCGCATCCATATTCAGCGACCCGCTCACCAATGATGCGTCAAACGAAGTGACACCGCCACCGCCCAGCGCGTCCTGATGATTCCCTGACAAATCCAAGTTGGCGAGCTTCACCTCCTTGTTTGAATATAATCCTGACGCAATGTTCGCGGCGGCATCGGACAAGTCGTTAAGTTTCTTGTCTTCCCACGTCAAGGTACCCGAAAGATTGCTGTTCTGGCTGCGTATAAAGGGGTAAATGGCGTAAATGCTGCTGTCGGTGGCGGTACCATGTTTCAGCAAGGGGGCCGACACCCCTGTCCCTATGCGATAGCTGGTATCGGAATATGCCGCCCCCACGCGCAGGCCGCTGCTGCCAAGCGGCAACTGGTAGGCGAGCCGTCCATAGTTCATGTTCTGGCTGGTTGCAAGTACACGCAAGCTGATTTGATCGCCGATATTTAACGGGCTGTTAAACATCAACGCAGCCCCCAGACGATTTTGCCCGGTTGAGCTATTGCCATAGTTGTCCACTTCAACGTCGCCGACAAAGCGTGCGGCTGGCGTCAACTCGATCAACAGGTCAGAGGAACCGACGCTGGCACCGGGTTGCAGCGTGGCACGTGCGCTGCCCACACCGGGGGTATCGTTCAACAGCAACAACGCGCGGTCAGCATTCTTCGCCTGCAATACCTTGCCACTTTTGATGTCGTTCAAATAAGCGTCGGCCCGCTCGTTGGACAATCGCGATTTGTTATCGATATGTTTCTGTCCGACAATTCCTTCCAGCACGTTGATAACAACCACGCCGTCCTTGATATCCTGTGCCGGCAGATAAGCCCGTGCCACCACGTAGCCGTGTTCGCGGTAGAAAGCGGTGATGCGCGCAGCCCCCGCATTGAGTTCGGCGAGGCTGTGGACACCGATCAGCTCGGCGACTAATGCACTCAGCTTATCCGCCGTGAATACCGTATTGCCGGATATTTGAATTCCTTTCACCTCGATGCGCACATCGTTATTGGCCGAGCCATTGGAAGCGCCTTCTCCTTCAATATGCAATATTGGGACAGCCTTCGGCGCAATCAACTCGGGTTCCTTTTGCAGTTCGTGTAACATCTGTCCGGAATCTGGAGGGGAAGCTGCGTGGGCGGACAGGCTGGACAGCAAAGCCAGTGCAAACATTGACAAGCGTTGAGTTTGTTGATTTCTCATAAAATTATTCATTTTTTTAATTAATTAAGCCTATAAATTGTTTTCCGTAGGATGGGGGCAACCCATCGTTTTGTTTTCGATTGGTTGCGGCATTGATGGGTTACGCTACGCTCCATCCATCCTACGTGCTGCCCTTGTGGGAGGCCGATTCATCGGGCGATTTCTCAAAACATCGCGCAATAAATTGCCCTCCTACAAAACCGCCCCTGTAGGAGGCCGATTCATCGGGCGATTCATTACGTACCTTTTTTCTTGGACTTAGATTTGCCCCCGCCGCTTCCGCCTGCTGAGCCGCTTCCACTAGCTGAGCCGCTTCCACTGGCTGAGCCGCCTCCACTAGCTGCACCGCCTCCACCTGCGTCACCACCACTGGCTGAACCCCCACCGCTAGATGCACCGCCTCCACCAACTGCACCACCTCCACTGGCTGCACCACCTCCGCTAGTTGCTCCACCTCCACCTGCGTCACCGCCTCCACTGGCTGAACCCCCACCGCTAGATGCACCGCCTCCACTGGCTGCACCACCTCCGCTAGTTGCTCCACCTCCACCTGCGTCACCGCCACCACTGGCTGCACCGCCCCCACCAACCGCGCCGCCTCCACTGGTTGCACCACCTCCACCAACTGCTCCACCGCCACCGAGGTTGACGCCGCCATTCAAAATGCCTACAGAGGCAGTAAATTGAGTTGCGCCACCGCCAGTCTGCGGCGTACCCGAGCCACCACTCTGAGATGTGCCCCCACTGCTATTCCCGGAACCACTATTCCCAGATGTCGTACTCGTATATTGCAGGTTTGATAACGTGACAGGTGGAGTGAATGGAACAACCGGGGCTGCTACGGTGTTCGATGCTGCGGCATAGACCGCCACCACCTGCGCCACCTGCGCCGGGGTAGATCCACTATTCGTTAATGAATTGGTGATCGAATTAACCACGGTAGGTGAAACTCCGGCTGAAGGTACTGGAGAAATAGTCACGTTAGCCAATTTCGGCTGCGTCAGCACGTAGTTGCTTGCCAGGAACGATCCGTTGTTGGCAATCGTGATCGCCGTGCTGACAGGTTCGCTACCAGGACTCGCACTCGCCAGCGTGCCGTTAGCCGTATTACCCAACGTCAGCGATTCACCGCTGACCAGACCGGACAACGCCGCCGTGCCGCTCAGTGCATCCACCGTGGTACCGTCGGCTATGCGGTTCGTCCCGGACAATCCGGTCACCGTCAGTGCCGCAGGAATGATGGTACCCGCAGCGGTGCCGCTGGTCACGGTGTAGTCGCGGCCGCCGTTGCCGTCGTTCACCGTGTAGCCGGTCACGCTCAGCGTGCTGCCGTTCGCGCCCAGAACGTCCTTGCTGCCGAACGCCTGCACCGCGCCCGTCACCGTGTCCGTGCTGTACAGCGTGCCGACCGCAGGGGCCGCAGACGACGCTGTCGTGCCGTTGTAGGTCTTGCTGTCTGTCACCGCGTTGATCGCCAGTGTTGCCGGGGTGATCGTGCCGCTAGCGGTGTTGCTGGTCACGCTGTAGTCGCGGCCGCTGTTGCCGTCGTTCACCGTGTAGCCGGTCACGCTCAGCGTGCTGCTGCCCGAACCCAGCACGTCCTTGCTGCCGAACGCCTGCACCGCACCCGTCACCGTGTCCGTGCTGTACAGCGTGCCGACCGCAGGGGCCGCAGACGACGCTGTCGTGCCGTTGTAGGTCTTGCTGTCTGTCACCGCGTTGATCGCCAGGGTTGCCGGGGTGATCGTGCCCGCAGCGGTGGCGCTGGTCACGGTGTAGTCGCGGCCGCCGTTGCCGTCGTTGACCGTGTAGCCGGTCACGCTCAGCGTGCTGTTGCCAGCGCCCAGAACGTCCTTGCTGCCGAACGCCTGCACCGCGCCCGTCACCGTGTCCGTGCTGTACAGCGTGCCGACCGCAGGGGCCGCAGACGACGCTGTCGTGCCGTTGTAGGTCTTGCTGTCTGTCACCGCGTTGATCGCCAGTGTTGCCGGGGTGATCGTGCCGGTGGCGGTGTTGCTGGTCACGCTGTAGTCGCGTCCGCCGTTGCCGTCGTTGACCGTGTAGCCGGTCACGCTCAGGGTGCTGTTGCCAGCGCCCAGAACGTCCTTGCTGCCGAACGCCTGCGAGGTGCCCGTCACCGTGTCGCCATACAGCGTGCCCACGCTGACCGCGCCGCCCGAAGCGGTGGTGCCGTTGTAGGTCTTGCTGTCGCTCACCGCGTTGATCGCCAGTGCCGCAGGAGTGATCGTGCCCGCAGCGGTGGCGCTGGTCACGGTGTAGTCGCGTCCGCCGTTGCCGTCGTTGACCGTGTAGCCGGTCACGCTCAGCGTGCTGTTGCCAGCGCCCAGAACGTCCTTGCTGCCGAACGCCTGCGAGGTGCCCGTCACCGTGTCGCCATACAGCGTGCCCACGCTGACCGCGCCGCCCGAAGCGGTGGTGCCGTTGTAGGTCTTGCTGTCGCTCACCGCGTTGATCGCCAGTGCCGCAGGAGTGATCGTGCCCGCAGCGGTGGCGCTGGTCACGGTGTAGTCGCGTCCGCCGTTGCCGTCGTTGACCGTGTAGCCGGTCACGCTCAGGGTGCTGTTGCCAGCGCCCAGAACGTCCTTGCTGCCGAACGCCTGCGAGGTGCCCGTCACCGTGTCGCCATACAGCGTGCCCACGCTGACCGCGCCGCCCGAAGCGGTGGTGCCGTTGTAGGTCTTGCTGTCGCTCACCGCGTTGATCGCCAGTGTTGCCGGGGTGATCGTGCCCGCAGCGGTGGCGCTGGTCACGGTGTAGTCGCGTCCGCCGTTGCCGTCGTTGACCGTGTAGCCGGTCACGCTCAGGGTGCTGTTGCCAGCGCCCAGAACGTCCTTGCTGCCGAACGCCTGCGAGGTGCCCGTCACCGTGTCGCCATACAGCGTGCCCACGCTGACCGCGCCGCCCGAAGCGGTGGTGCCGTTGTAGGTCTTGCTGTCGCTCACCGCGTTGATCGCCAGTGCCGCAGGAGTGATCGTGCCCGCAGCGGTGGCGCTGGTCACGGTGTAGTCGCGTCCGCCGTTGCCGTCGTTGACCGTGTAGCCGGTCACGCTCAGCGTGCTGTTGCCAGCGCCCAGAACGTCCTTGCTGCCGAACGCCTGCGAGGTGCCCGTCACCGTGTCGCCATACAGCGTGCCCACGCTGACCGCGCCGCCCGAAGCGGTGGTGCCGTTGTAGGTCTTGCTGTCGCTCACCGCGTTGATCGCCAGTGCCGCCGGGGTGATCGTGCCCGCAGCGGTGGCGCTGGTCACGGTGTAGTCGCGTCCGCCGTTGCCGTCGTTGACCGTGTAGCCGGTCACGCTCAGCGTGCTGCCGTTCGTGCCCAGAACGTCCTTGCTGCCGAACGCCTGCGAGGTGCCCGTCACCGTGTCGCCATACAGCGTGCCCACGCTGACCGCGCCGCCCGAAGCGGTGGTGCCGTTGTAGGTCTTGCTGTCGGTCACCGCGTTGATCGCCAGTGCCGCCGGGGTGATCGTGCCCGCAGCGGTGGCGCTGGTCACGGTGTAGTCGCGTCCGCCGTTGCCGTCGTTGACCGTGTAGCCGGTCACGCTCAGCGTGCTGTTGCCAGCGCCCAGAACGTCCTTGCTGCCGAACGCCTGCGAGGTGCCCGTCACCGTGTCGCCATACAGCGTGCCCACGCTGACCGCGCCGCCCGAAGCGGTGGTGCCGTTGTAGGTCTTGCTGTCGCTCACCGCGTTGATCGCCAGTGCCGCAGGAGTGATCGTGCCCGCAGCGGTGGCGCTGGTCACGCTGTAGTCGCGTCCGCCGTTGCCGTCGTTGACCGTGTAGCCGGTCACGCTCAGGGTGCTGTTGCCAGCGCCCAGAACGTCCTTGCTGCCGAACGCCTGCGAGGTGCCCGTCACCGTGTCGCCATACAGCGTGCCCACGCTGACCGCGCCGCCCGAAGCGGTGGTGCCGTTGTAGGTCTTGCTGTCGCTCACCGCGTTGATCGCCAGTGCCGCAGGAGTGATCGTGCCCGCAGCGGTGGCGCTGGTCACGGTGTAGTCGCGTCCGCCGTTGCCGTCGTTGACCGTGTAGCCGGTCACGCTCAGCGTGCTGTTGCCAGCGCCCAGAACGTCCTTGCTGCCGAACGCCTGCGAGGTGCCCGTCACCGTGTCGCCATACAGCGTGCCCACGCTGACCGCGCCGCCCGAAGCGGTGGTGCCGTTGTAGGTCTTGCTGTCGGTCACCGCGTTGATCGCCAGTGCCGCCGGGGTGATCGTGCCCGCAGCGGTGGCGCTGGTCACGGTGTAGTCGCGTCCGCCGTTGCCGTCGTTGACCGTGTAGCCGGTCACGCTCAGCGTGCTGTTGCCAGCGCCCAGAACGTCCTTGCTGCCGAACGCCTGCGAGGTGCCCGTCACCGTGTCGCCATACAGCGTGCCCACGCTGACCGCGCCGCCCGAAGCGGTGGTGCCGTTGTAGGTCTTGCTGTCGCTCACCGCGTTGATCGCCAGTGCCGCAGGAGTGATCGTGCCCGCAGCGGTGGCGCTGGTCACGGTGTAGTCGCGTCCGCCGTTGCCGTCGTTGACCGTGTAGCCGGTCACGCTCAGCGTGCTGCCGTTCGTGCCCAGAACGTCCTTGCTGCCGAACGCCTGCGAGGTGCCCGTCACCGTGTCGCCATACAGCGTGCCCACGCTGACCGCGCCGCCCGAAGCGGTGGTGCCGTTGTAGGTCTTGCTGTCGCTCACCGCGTTGATCGCCAGTGCCGCAGGAGTGATCGTGCCCGCAGCGGTGGCGCTGGTCACGGTGTAGTCGCGTCCGCCGTTGCCGTCGTTGACCGTGTAGCCGGTCACGCTCAGGGTGCTGTTGCCAGCGCCCAGAACGTCCTTGCTGCCGAACGCCTGTGAGGTGCCCGTCACCGTGTCCGTGCTGTACAGCGTGCCCACGCTGACCGCGCCGCCCGAAGCGGTGGTGCCGTTGTAGGTCTTGCTGTCGCTCACCGCGTTGATCGCCAGGGTTGCCGGGGTGATCGTGCCGGTGGCGGTGTTGCTGGTCACGCTGTAGTCGCGGCCGCCGTTGCCGTCGTTCACCGTGTAGCCGGTCACGCTCAGCGTGCTGCTGCCCGAGCCCAGCACGTCCTTGCTGCCGAACGCCTGCACCGCACCCGTCACCGTGTCCGTGCTGTACAGCGTGCCGACCGCAGGGGCCGCAGACGACGCTGTCGTGCCGTTGTAGGTCTTGCTGTCTGTCACCGCGTTGATCGCCAGGGTTGCCGGGGTTACATTGACCGATGAGTTGGTCGTTGCAATGGCGTTGTAGTTGGTCGCTTGCGCAACACCCGAGTTACCGTTACCCAGTGCAAGCCCGGTCACACTGTTCAAGGTCGAGCCGGTCTGCACATCCTTGCTGAGCAGATTGGTCGTGTCGCCCGAGCCGGTCACGGTGAAAGTTTCACCATTGACGCCGGTCGCGGTCAGGTTAGCTCCAGCAAAAGCCGTCGTGCCGTTATACACCTGAGTCCCGCTCAGGGTCAGGTTGGCCTTGTCGATAACCAGTGAACCGGTTGCGTAGCTGATGATATAACCTTGCTGGTTGGAATAAAGTCCGGCGCTCGGCGTGAGGGTGTAACTTCCCGCATTGGTTCCGCTACCACTCACGCTTGTCGTACCAAACACGTTATTCATGTTCAGCGTGCCCAGCGGATTGAACGTGCTAGGCGTGACGGAATAAGTCACTCCGCTGCCGGATTGCACCAATCCGTTATAAGTCGTGGTGGTGTTGGTTGCCGACACCGTGAGCGGCGACATGAACGCCTGCAACAGGGGAGTCGTCTGGCCTTCATACATCACCCAGGTGCTGCCGAAATCCCATGCGGGAGCCGTCACGCCGCTGCCGGCGTTACTGCCCGTCGAGCTGTTGATATTGCCCGTGGTAAAGGTTGCCTGTGTCATCATGTCGCCGCTGACCATACCGGCAGCACCCACGTTGCCGGAGGCAGAACCGTTCGTATTATCAAAACCAATACCGTTGCTGACGCCTGCGGCTGCCGTATTCCAGAAGCTGCCGCTGACCGTGCCGCTGGAATCGTTGTGCCCCACCAACCCGCCGACGGCGATAGCGGAAAACGTCCCGGTCACGCTGCCCGAGCTGGCATAGCTGTTGCTGATCGTGCCGGTGTTCCACCCCACCAGCCCGCCGACGGAGTCAACTCCGTTGACGTTGCCCGTGGCATAGCTGTTGCTGATAGTGCCGCCGTTGCGCCCCACCAGCCCGCCGACTTGATTACCAGCAGTCCCGGTCACGCTGCCCGAGTTGGCGTAGCTATTGCTGATCGTGCCTTGGTTATCTCCCACTAGGCCGCCGACGATCTGGGTGCCGCGCACACTGCCCGAGCTGGCGTAGCTGTTGCTGATCGTGCCGCCGTTGTACCCCACCAGCCCGCCGACCGAGGATCGGGAACCGCTCACGTTACCCGAAGCGTGGCTGCCGCTGATCGTGCCGTTGTTGTATCCCACCAGCCCGCCAACGCCCCTACCCCCACTCACGCTGCCCGAGCTGGCGTAGCTGTTGCTGATCGTGCCGTAATTGGCTCCCACCAGACCGCCGACTGCCCAGCTAGCACCGCTCACGCTGCCCGTGCCGTAGCTGCCGCTGATCGTGCCGCCGCTGTTGTTGTACCCCACCAGCCCGCCGACGTAGCGGCTAGCACCGCTCACGCTGCCCGAACTGGCATAACTGTTGCTGATCGTGCCGTAGTTGGTTCCCACCAGCCCTCCCACGGCGGAGGTAGCACCGTGTACGTTGCCCGTGGCGTTACTGCCGCTGATCGTGCCGTGGTTGCCCCCCACCAGACCGCCGACTCCCCAGCCCGTGCCGCTCACGTTGCCCGTGTTGGAACTGTTGCTGATCGTGCCGCTGTTATTCCCCACCAGACCGCCGACGTAGCTTGCGCCGCTCACGCTGCCGCCGACCAGAGCCACATTCTGGATGGTGGAGCCAGCCGCCGCCGTTCCAAACAGGCCAAGATTACTATTCGGCAGGTTGAGGTTGAGGCCGGTGATGGTTGATCCCGAGCCGCTTGCACCGTCAAAGGTTCCCGCGAAATAAGGGATGTAAAAACCGGATGCAAGATTAATGGTTGCGTTGTTTGCCAGAGTGTAGGTATTGCCCGAAATATCGGCAAAGCCCAGCAAGTCTTTCATGCCCTGTGTGCTGCTGATGGTAAAGCTGGTTCCGCTACCGGAAAGCGATGCGTAATTGCTGATGCTCAGCGCCAAACTGTGCGTCAGCCAATCGGTGAATTGTCCTGCGGCACCGTCGCCCGAAGCGTGGTCGTTGTAAAGACCGCCCAGGGTAACCACACCCGTATTGCCGTTGATCGAAACAGCATCGACATCGTAGTGCGAATTGGTCACCGTGCCGTTGTTGTACCCCACCAGCCCGCCGACATTGCTGCCGGAAACGCTCACGCTGCCCGAGCTGACATAGCTGTTGCTGATCGTGCCGCCGTTGTTCCCCACCAGTCCGCCGACGACGCTGCTTGCGCCGTGTACGTTGCCGCTGGCGTGGCTGCCGCTGATCGTGCCGTAGTTGTACCCCACCAGCCCGCCGACATCGGCGCCGGAGGCGCTCACGTTGCCCGTGGCGTAGCTGTTGCTGATCGTGCCGCCGTTTTGCCCCACCAGGCCGCCGACGTAGTTATTCCCACTCACGCTGTCGCCGATCAGGCCCACGTTCTGAATTACGGCTGTCGAATTTGTATATCCAAACAAACCAACATAATTGTTTGATGGCTGGTTGATGGTGAGGCCGGTGATGGTGTGGTTCAGCCCGTCGAAGTGACCGGTGAAATAATAATTATTCCCGATCGGCACGAAGCCGCTGGAGGAGTTCGTTCCCGCCATGTTGATAGCCGTAGCCCACATGTCGCTGGGGTTAGCCAGTGCGGCGGTGAGGTCCAGGTTGTTCGGCAAGGTGTAGCTCAAGCCCAACGTAGTGGTATTCATGCCGATCAACTGCAACTGGTGCGCGTTGGTGATCGCGCCGGTGCTCGCCTCCATTTGCAGGAACGGACGGGTATAACCATCCACCATGTACCAGACGCCGGTGTTGTCGGTGAAGCCCCAGTTACCTACCCCCGTACCGGATGGAGTGTAGCTGGCCTGGAGCAAGGCATTCGCGGTGCTCAGGCCGGTTGCGCCCGTATTCGTGCCGCCACCGATGCCCGCCGTCGACATGCTGGTAGTGACGTTGTCCCAGAAACTGGCGCTGACCGTGCCGCTGTTGACTCCCACCAGCCCGCCGATGTAGCTGGTGCCGCTCACGGTGGCCGTGGCGCTCACGCTGCCGGTGGCGTAGCTGGTGCTGATCAAGCCGCTGCTGTTATTCCCCACCAGCCCGCCGACGGAACTGGAGCCGCTCACGGTGCCGCTGACCGAGGAACTCACGTTGCCAATAGCGTAGGTGTTGCTGATTGTGCCGTGGTTAATCCCCACCAGACCGCCAACGGCGCTGTTGAAGCTCACGCTGCCCGTGGCACTCACGTTGCCAGAGGCATAGCTGGTGCCGATCACGCCGCTGTTGAACCCCACCAGCCCGCCGGAATATTTAGACCCACCCACGCTGCCCGTGGCGTAACTGTTGCTGATCGTGCCGGAGTTGTTCCCCACCAGCCCGCCGGAGTATTTAGCCCCGCTCACGCTGCCTGTGGCGTGGCTGCCGCTGATCGCGCTGTTATCGTTGTACCCCACCAGCCCGCCGACGTAGGCAGAACCTCCACTCCCGCTCACATTGCCCGTGGCATAGCTGCTGTTGATCGCTCCGATATAAGCTACCCCTACCAGCCCGCCGACTTTGGTCGCCCCGCTCACACTGCCCGTGCTGGCGTAGCTGGTGCTGATCGTGCCTGCAAAGTTGTACCCCACCAGCCCACCGACTGAGGTTGCGCCGTGTACGTTGCCGGTAGCGTGGCTATTGCTGATCGCGCCACCGCTGAACGAGCCGTTGTTGTACCCCACCAGCCCACCGACTCTATTGCCTGTGCCGGTCACGTCGCCCGTGGCGTAGCTGCCGCTGTTGATCGTGCCGCCGTAGTTGTAACCCACCAGCCCGCCGACGTTGGTGGTGCCGCTCACGCTGCCCGTGGCGTAGCTGTTGCTGATCGTGTTGCCGCTGTAATTTTCGCCCACCAGCCCGCCGACGTAGTTGGAACCGCTCACGCTGCCTGTGGCGTAGCTGTTGCTGATCGTGCCGCTGGCATTTCTACCCACCAGACCGCCGGCATAGATGGTAATGCCGCTCACGTTGCCCGTGGCGTAGCTGTTGGAAAGGAACGTGCCGGTGATCGTGCCATAGTTGGAACCCGCCAGCCCGCCGACGGAGGCAGTGCCGCTCACGCTGCCCGAGGCGTAACTGCTGCTGATCGTGGCGCTGCTTGCGTTACTCCCCACCAGCCCGCCGATATCGGAAGTGCCGCTCACGCTGCCCGAGGCATGGCTGTTGCTGATCGTGCCGCTGTTGCCCTCTCCCACCAGCCCGCCAATTTTCTGAGTGCCGCTCACGCTTCCCGTGCTGGCGTAGCTATTGCTGATCGTGCCGTTGTTGTACCCCGCCAGCCCGCCGACTGAGGTAGCACCGTGTACGCTGCCCGTGGCGTAGCTGTTGGAAGCTGTCGTACCGGTGATCGTGCCGGTGTTCTCCCCCACCAGCCCGCCGATGTAGTTACCGCTGGCGCTCACGCTGCCCGTGCTGGCGTAGCTGCTGCTGATCGTGCCGGAGTTATTCCCCACCAACCCGCCGACGAAATAAGTGCCGTTCACGCTGCCCGTGGCGTAGCTGCCGCTGCTGATCGTGCCGCTGGTATCGTTTTTCCCCACCAGTCCGCCGACATAGCTGGAACCGCTCACGCTGCCTGTGTTGAAGCTGTTGCTGATCGTGCCGGAGTTGTACCCCACCAGCCCGCCGACGAAGCCAGTGCCGCTTACGCTGCCCGTGTTGGAGCTGTTGCTGATCGTGCCGCTGTTTTTCCCCACCAGCCCGCCGACGTAGCTTGCGCCGCTCACGCTGCCGCCGACCAGCGCCACATTCTTGATGGTGGAACCCGCAACCGCCGTTCCAAACAGGCCGAGATAGCTGTTGGGCAGGTTGAGGCTGAGGCCGGTGATGGTTGTTCCTGAGGCGCTTGCGCCGTCAAAAGTTCCCGCGAAATAAGGGATGTAAAAACCGGGTGCAAGAGGAACGGTTGTGTTATTTGCCAGGGTGTAGGTATTGCCCGAAATGTCGGCAAAGCCCAGCAAATCTTTCATGCCCTGCAAGGTGCTGATGGTGTAACTGTTGGTTCCTGCATTTGCCAACGATGCGTAATGGCTGATGTTCAGCGCAAACCCGTTCGTCAGCCAATCGGTGTATTGTCCGGCGGCGGGATCACCGGAAACGCTGGTGGTGTTGTAAAGACCGCCCAAGGTAACCACGCTCGTACTGCCGTCGATCTGGACTGCGTCAATATTGTAGTGCGAATTGCTCACGGCGCCGTTGTTGTAGCCCACCAGTCCGCCGACGTTGCTGCCGGAAACGCTCACGCTGCCCGTGCTGACGTAGCTGCCGCTGATCGTGCCGCTGTTGTAGCCCACCAGCCCGCCGACGGCGCTATTGCCGCTCACGTTGCCCGTGGCGTGGCTGTTACTGATCGTACCGTAGTTGAAGCCCACCAGTCCGCCGACGCCATAAGAAGTGCCGCTCACGTTGCCCGTGGCGTAGCTGCTGCTGATCGTGCCGCTGTTGTTGTTGAACCCCACCAGCCCGCCGACTTGATGAGATCCGCTCACGCTGCCCGTGCTGGCGTAGCTGTTGCTGATCGCGCCGCTGTTGTATCCCGCCAGCCCGCCGACTGCTGAAGAGCCATTTACGTTGCCCGTGACGTGGCTGTTGCTGATCGTGCCGTTGTTGTAGCCCACCAGCCCGCCGACTCTGCTGCCAGTGCCGGTTACGTCGCCCGTGGCGTAGCTGTTGCTGATCGAGCCACCGCTGAAGTTGAACCCTACCAACCCGCCGACGCCGCCTGACCCGCTCACGCTGCCCGTGCTGGCGTAGCTGTTGCTGATCGTGCCGTAGTTGAACCCCACCAGCCCGCCGACTTGGGTGGTAGGGCCATGCACGTTGCCCGTGGCGTAGCTGTTGCTGATCGTGCCGCCATTGCCTCCCACCAGCCCGCCGACCGCGTAGGCAGTACCTATCTCGTTGCCCGTGGCGTAGCTGTTGTTGATTGTGCCGGTTGTGTCGTTATTCCCAACCAGCCCGCCGACATCGTTCCCGTTTGTGCCGGTCACACTGCCCGTGCTGGCGTAGCTGTTGCTGATCTGGCCGGCGTTGTATCCCACCAGCCCACCGACTGCGGTTAACCCGGTCACATTGCCCGTAGCGTAGCTGTTGCTGATCTGACCGTTGTTGTACCCCACCAGCCCGCCGACGTAATGACCACTGGCGCTCACGTTGCCCGTAGCGTAACTATTGGTGATTTGTCCGTAGTTGTGCCCTACCAGCCCACCAGCCTCACCTGATGAGTTTGTACCGCTCACGGTGCCATTGCTGGAATAGCTGTTACTGATTGTGCCATGGTT
This sequence comes from uncultured beta proteobacterium, assembly GCA_963714805.1. Taxonomy (GTDB): domain Bacteria; phylum Pseudomonadota; class Gammaproteobacteria; order Burkholderiales; family Gallionellaceae; genus CAIQPV01. The sequence continues at coordinate 675,082 of CAVQPO010000004.1, forward strand.
GACTCCCACCAGTCCGCCGACGGAGGAGTTACCGCTAACAGTACCGCCGACCAGCCCTACGTTGCAGACGGTTCCTGTTGAATATCCAAACAGACCAACACCAGATGTCGCGCTATTGATGCTAAGGTTGCTGATAGTGTGACCCAGCCCATTCAAAGTGCCGGTGAAGGTTCCGATTGACGTGAAGCCGTTCGTCCATCCGCTGGTGGCGCTGGCGTTGATGTCGAGACCGAGGACGTAGTTGTAGCCCAAATGGCCGTTGATGCCTTGCAAATCTGTGCCGGTGGTGCTGGCATTGCTGGCACCCAGAGTGTTGATGACGGTATAGCTGGCACCGTTAAGGTCGAGAGTCTGAGCCGAGGGCAGGTTGAGCTTGCCGCTGGTGTTGAAATTGAGGGAGGTGACCAGCGAACCACTTGTTCCGATGGTTCCCGGTGCGCCGATGGCAAGCGAACTCACTACCGTGCCGGTAAAGTTGAGCGCGCTGCCGGTCGCTGCCGTGACGTTATACGCCATGACATTGCTTGGGATGTTGATGCTGTTAGCGCCTATGGCGGCGGTATCGAACACGGTTGGCAGAGTTCCGCCCCAGTTGGCCGCATCTGTCCAAGTGACGCCGTCGCCACCGCCTGTCCATCCCACTGTGTTGCCGGCAATAACGGTTGACAAGACGTTCGTAAGTCCTGCTCCTGAAGTGTTGTCGGTACCAATAATCGTTGTACCGTTGCCCGTGGCGTAGCTGTTGCTGATCGTGCCGTTGTTGTAATTAAACCCCACCAGCCCGCCAATATTGCTGCCGGTGCCGCTCACGCTGCCCGTGGCGTAGCTGATGCTGATCGTGCCGTTGTTGTACCCCGCCAGGCCTCCAATTTGACTATTGCCGCTCACATTGCCCGTGGCGTAGTTGTTGCTGGTCGCGCCATAGTTGCTTCCTATCAGCCCGCCGACATTAGAAACTCCGCTCACGCTGCCTGTTGCGTAGCTGGTATTGACCGTTCCGTTCGTGTAATTTTCTCCGATGAGTCCGCCGACGTAAGTGCCGCTGGCGCTCACATTCTCAGTGGCGTAGCTGTTGCTGACCGTACCGAAGTTGTTATACCCAAGCAGTCCGCCGACACGGCTAGCCCCGCTCACGCTGCCCGTGCTGGCGTAGCTGTTGCTGATCGTACCACCGAGGTTTTCCCCCACCAGCCCGCCGATCATGGTACCGCCGCTCACACTGCCCGTGGCGTAGCTGTTGCTGATCGAACTACCGGTGATATTTTTCCCCACCAGTCCGCCTATGTAGTTGCCAGAGGCACTCACGTTGCCCGTAGCGTAACTGTTGCCGATCGAGACATCGTTTTTCCCCACCAGCCCGCCGATGTAGCTGGAACCGCTCACGCTACCCGTGGCATAGCTGTTGCTGATCGAGACATCGTTTTTCCCCACCAGCCCGCCAACGTAGCTTGCGCCGCTCACGCTGCCCGTGGCATAGCTGTTGATGACAGCACCATTACCATAGGGTTCGTTGTTACCCACCAGCCCGCCGACGTTGGTGCCAGTCCCGCTCACGTTGCCCGTGGCGTAGCTGCCATTTAGCGTACCTCGGTTATCCCCCACCAGGCCGCCTACGTTGGTGCCACTACCCGTCACATTGCTCGCGGAGTAGCTGTTGTTGCTGATTGTGCCGTAACCGTTAAAACCTACCATACCGCCGACGGAACCGGTGCCGTTCACGCTGCCCGCGACATTGCTGTTGCTGATATTGCCTCTGTTGTTGTCCCCCACCAACCCGCCAACGGTGGAGTTGCCACTCACGGTGACCGTGGCGGAACTGTTACTGATTGTGCCGTAGTTGTTGAACCCCACCAGCCCGCCGACGTTGTAATTGCCGGTACCGCTCACGGTGCCCGCAACGGTGATGTTATTGATCGTGCTGCTGCGGCTATACCCCACCAGTCCGCCGACGTTGCTGCCCCCGCTCACGTTTACACCGGTCAAGGCCACGTTCTGGATTACGGAATTTGAGCCAGTGGCTCCAAACAAGCCGAGATTGTCGTTTGGCAGGTTGACGGTGAGGTTGGAAATGGTAAATCCTGAACCGCTTGCGCCGTCAAAGGTTCCCGCGAAGTAAGGGATGTACAGTCCGGACGTCAGGCTGATGTTGCCACTCAAGGTGAAGGTGTAGGACGCATTATCGGCGAAGCCCAGCAAGTCTTTCATGCCCTGCACGCTGTTGATGGTATAGCTGTTGATGCCGACATTCGCCAACGTTGTGTAATTGGCGATGTTCAGCGCCATGCCGTTCGAGAACCAATCGTTGTATTGCGCGTCGTAAATACCACCCCGGGTAACAACACCCGTACTGCCGTTGATCGAGACGGTATCTATGTCGTAGTGCGAGTTGTTCACTGTGGAGTATTGGTCGTTATAGCCCACCAGGCCGCCGACGTTGCTGCTCCCGCTCACGCTGCCGGAGGCATAGCTGCTGCTGATCGTGCCATAGCCGACGTTGCTTCCCACCAGACCGCCGACGTAGCTGCTCCCGCTCACGCTGCCCGTGGCGTAGCTGTTGCTGATCAAACCTTGGCTACTGCCCGCCAGCCCACCGATATCGGCCGTAGTACCGCTAACGGTGCCCGAAGAGACAAAACTGTTGCTGATCGTACCGTTGTTATAGCCCACCAGTCCGCCGACCTTTTGTGCAGACCCATTCCCGGTTACGGTAGGGCTGGCCAGACCTACGTTACTGATGGAACCCGCCATGTATCCAAATAGCCCGACAAAACCTCCGGCCACGCTCTGTGATGGCTGATTGATGGTGAGGTTGCTGATGGTGTGGCCCAGCCCGTTGAAGGTGCCGGTGAAATATGTGGTATAGGGATTCCCGATGGGAACGAAGCCTGCGCCTGCGTTCCAGGCAGTGGTAGCACCACTAATGCAATTACCGCCAGTAAGACAAGCGTCGATGTTGCTGCCGAGTGCGTAGTAACCCGCTTGGTTGGCACCCGCATATGCCATGCCTTGCAGAGTGACATTTCCTGATGTCAACTCGTCACCTTGCGCGCCAAGGCTGTTGATGACGGTATAGACGTTATTACTTATCGTGAGAGTACCCGACCCGCTAAAGTCTACGCGCCCGGTAAATCCGGAGCCGTTCATTCCTACCAGCACACTTCCGGTAGTGACAGCAGAATCGGCACCATTAGCCGTAGCCGGATTCATGGTCAGCGATGCGGCACCCGAGGCCGACATCACGGCATTGATGTTGATGTTGTTGGCGGCGGTCAAGGTGAGCAGGTTGGAAGTCCACGTTACCGCATCGTTGACGTTGATGTTGCCGCTGCCGCTGTTCGAACCCTGAGAGGAGAGTATGGTCACATTGCCGCTGCCCAGAGCGGCATCCAGCGTCGCGCCTGAAATATCGCCCGATGGCGTACCCGGCGAACCCGAGACGGTACCCGTAGCCGTTGACGCGATGGTGAAGTCTTGAGGGTCGATCAGCCAGGTGCCGCTCTTGCCGTTGGGCGCGGCGGTGGTGATGATGGCGTTGTTGGCGACTTCCACATGGGCGGCGGAGGTTTCGATAAAGCCTCCATTGTGGGAGGCCGATTTATCGGGCGAGGTGTTTGATGGAGTGCTCCCCCACCCTAGCCCTCCCCCGGTGGGAGAGGGGACAGGTGCTGAGGCGTCGAGGGTACCGCCAACGTTTACGGTGCCGGTTTGCATGTCGCCCAGCAATTTGATGGTGCCGCCCTGATTCTGGATGGTGCGCGCTTCGATGATGCCGGTGTTGTTGACGGCGGCGGTGGTCAAGGTGTTGGCGGCTTGGGCCGACATGATGACGTGTCCGCCATCGGCCTGGATGAGTTGTTTATTTTCGGCGAGGGCTTTGAGGGCACCTTGGTCGATGGTGTAGCCCAACAGGGAGCCGTTGTTGAGGTTGAGGCTGACTTTGTCGCCAGCGGCAAGCAGGGCGGTGCCGAGGGTGGCGGTAACCACGCCCTGGTTGCTTACTTGGGGGCCGAGCAGGGCGATGTAGCCGCCGTTGGTAGCGTTGAGCGTGCCTTGGTTGATGACTGAGCCAGCCGCTCCGCCATTACCGAAGGCGTATTTGCCGGACATGAAGTTGGCATCGCTGAGGTTGAGGGTGGAAGCGACCAGACCGCCGACGTTAACTTGCGAACCGGCACCGAACAGGATACCGTTGGGGTTGATCACGAAAACTTGGCCGTTTGCGCTGAGGGTGCCCAGTATCTGGCTGGGGTCCTGGCCGAGTACGCGGTTGAGCGCGATGGCGGTTGCGTTGGGCTGGTTGAAGCGCACCGCTTCGTTGGCGGCGATGCCGAAGCTCTGCCAGTTGATGGCGAGATTCTGGCTGCTTTGGTTGATGGTGGTGTTGACTCCGGCCTGGGTTATCGCCCCCGCGCCCGCATTTATTTGCCCGCCGGTTGGCCCTGCCAATGCCAGGGGGCTAATCAGGGCGAGTGCCCCGACGACCCCTCTGCTTCGTGATGAACTTGATTTACCGCACGCCTTGGTGTTTTCCGAAACTGCTACCCATGTTTTTGATACTCGACTCCAGATAAGGCGGTAAATACGGTTCATGTCGTGTTCCTATGGTTAAATCGTTCGTTTGAGCGGTGCGGTACAAATTTCTAAGCTTCGGCTTTATACAGGCGCTTATAAATTATAGATATATCTATAACGGCCTATGCATTTAATAAATTATATAGGCCGAACGGGCTAGGCAAAATGGCACCGGGCTGATTCATTAAAGAATGCCAAGTTGCCGCCAAAACTGTACTGCACATAATTTATATTTTCCCGATACGATAGTAGGTAAACCGGCAACCTTTGTATGTCACTAGAACTAGCTACAAAGCAACAATAGATTTGTGGCACTATCTGTGCAGCGATCACAGAAGGTTTATTGTTTATGCAACACCCCCCAAACAGTTCTATCATCCGCGTTGCGCTGGTGGAGGACGATGTTCATTTTCAGAATGCCTTGCGGGAGGCCATTCAGGCTGCACCCGACATGTCGCTGCTGAGTGTGTCGGGCACCCGCGAGCAGGGGTTGCTGGCACTGGATCAGGTGCAGGCGGATGTGCTGCTGGTCGATCTCGGCTTGCCGGATGGCTCGGGAATTGATGTGATCAAGGCAGCTCTGGTGAAATGGCCTGCTTGCAGCATCATGGTCTGCACGACCTTCGGCGACGAGCTGCACGTCATGCAGTCGATTGAAGCGGGTGCGTCCGGCTATTTGCTTAAAGACAGCACCCCGGAAAAATTGATGTTCGAAATCCGTAGCCTGTATAGCGGCGGCAGCCCGATCAGCCCTATGATCGCGCGGCAGATTTTGATGCGCTTCCGGCATGATGACAAACCCGTTGCGTTGCCGGCTGAAAGCCTTTTCAGACAAGCAGAACACCGCATTGTCCGCGCGCGAACAAGAGGTGCTGGAATACATTACCAAAGGATTTACTTCCGATGAAATATCTGTCTTGATAAATGTTTCCCGCCATACCGTGTTAACCTACGTGCGACGCATTTACGCAAAACTTGAAGTGAACTCCAGAGCCGAGGCGATTTTTGAAGCGCGCAATCAGGGAATACTGGCACAATAACCTCGCGCAGTTCTTCTGGGACATCGGCATCATTCCCTTTGCCGTGCTGCTGATCGTCGGTGCCACCCTCGGCTGGGTCGCCTACGACGAGTATCGGCAGACACAGGAATCGGAATATCGCTTACTCGAAGCTCACGCGCGCAACGCCGATGTACAAGTTGCGGGAGCAATGGACAAGATTGACCGCTTGCTGAGCCAGATTGCCAACCAGGTTTCTGAGGAGCAACGGGAAAAACGTTCATATCGGGATAAGAGCTCATCTGAGGTGATCGACCGGCACCGTGAGGATATTCCTGAACTCGGCACACTGCTGCTGACGGATGCTTCCGGGCGTATCCTCACTTCCACGAATGCGGCGATTGTCGGGCGGGATGTTTCCAGAGAGCCGTATTTTACGGCCCACCTCGATAGGGAAAAAACACCGAAGCTGTTTATGTCGCGCCCAGACAAGCGCCTGCTCGGGGTCGCCGCCATTACCTTCACCTTGCCCATTGTCGCCACCGACCGAAAATTTCTCGGCATCGCGGGTGTCACCATCGGGTTCAAGTTTTTTCCCAAGGTATTGCAAGCGATCAATTCCGACGACTCCGAAAGTATGTCCGTCATGTTTAACCGCGACGGCGACATCGTGTTCCGCCGCGATGAACCGGAGAGGTTCTTCGATTTCAACATCGCCGGGGTCAGTACGATATTTCAAGAACACTCCAACGCGGGGATTCGGGTAACGCGCCACATCGGCCCTTCTGCCCAGAACAGCAAGACCCGGCTTTTCCTCGTCCGGGATGTGGGCGATACGGGGCTTGGCCTGATTCTTTCGCGGCAGCTCGACGAGGTTCTCGCCAAGTGGCAGCGCAACGTCATGATCTATGCGTTGATCTTCTTTTTTACCTCAGTGGTAGTCAGTTTTCTCGCCATCGCCGCCGCGCGCAGCAAGCGCGAGGCATTGGCGAGTCGCGAGCGGCTGCACGACATCGAACAGCGCCAAATACTGAGCCAAGAGCGGCAACGTTTGATGCAGGATATGCATGATGGACTGGGCTCGTCGCTGATCAGCGCACTGCGGTTGGTGGAGCGCGGCCAAATCGGCGAAACTGATATTGCGCAGGTGCTCATCGGGTGTATCGACGACCTCAAGCTGGCGATCGATTCGATGGAGCCTGTGGAAGCCGATTTATTACTGTTGCTGGCGACCCTGCGCTTTCGCTTGGGTCCCCGTCTGGAAAGTACGGGCATCGCCTTACGCTGGGAGGTTGTAAACGTTCCAGCTCTCGACTGGCTCAACCCCAGAAACGCGCTGCATATTTTACGCATTCTGCAAGAGGCCTTCACCAACATCATCAAGCACACCCATGCCACGGAAATCCGCGTCGCCACCAAAGTGGAGGGCGATTACGTGGCGGTGACGATTGCCGACAACGGTCAGGGATTTTCGGTTGAGCACGCGCTAAATAACGGTGGCAAGGGACTGTCCAACCAGATGCGACGCGCAGAATCCATCGGCGCTAAAATCTGTTTCGAATCGAACGGGGCTGGCACGCGCCTGACACTGCGGCTACCTGTAAAACGCAAGTGGCCAATCAATTAATTCAGCGTTTAGCAATGTTGTATGCCTTCCCTGTAACGTCAGTATTTATACCCTATGGTGCGAAAGACAGGAATCGAACCTGCACGCCTTGCGGCGCTGGAACCTAAATCCAGTGCGTCTACCAATTCCGCCACTTTCGCCCGGTTCATTTATGGGCGCAATTGTAGCACACACGTTAACGTAAACTTCGTCCTGACATAACGACGGGTGTGATTCAAACTGATGTGGGGCCGAGTACCAGTGGGAGCGACCTCCCGGTCGCGATTCGATGCACAACCTCCCAACCCATCGCGGCCGGGAGGCCGCTCCCACGAGGATTGTGCCGCAATTGGCCGACTGGTGAATTTAATGAGCTAACAGAAACATTCCCACATCAGTTTGAATCGCACCCCATAACGACACGCATAGCTTATGGCACTACAGCCATCCCGTCAGGCAGCTCTTGCGGCGCGCAAGAATGCGGCAAATTCCTGCGGCGGCAGCGGCCTGCTGAAGTAGTAGCCTTGCACGCTATCGCAGCCTTGTCCGAGCAAGATGTCCATCTGCGATTTTGATTCCACCCCCTCAGCCACGACGGTCAAGCGCAGGGTATGCGCCAGCAGGGTGATTGCGTTGGCGATCACTCGGTCATCGCTGTGTGCGGGCAAGTCACGCACAAACGTCCTGTCGATCTTGACTTTATCGAGCGGCAACTGTTTCAGGTAAGCAAGGCTGGAATAGCCCGTACCGAAGTCATCCATGACAAACTTGACCCCCGACTCGCCAATCATCTTCATCTGGGTAATGGCCGTTTCCACATCATCCATCACGGCATGTTCGGTCAACTCCAGTTCAAGATATCTGGACTCCAGGCGGGTATCGCGCAATACGGCATTCACCGTATCCAGCAAGTCCGCATTCTTCAACTGTTTGGCAGACACATTCACAGCAACCGGAATGGCGGGCAAACCGCTCAATTGCCATTGCCGGTTCTGCCGACAGGCCTCGTGTATTACCCATGCCCCCAGTTCAACTATCAGGCCGCACTCTTCCGCAATCGGGATAAACTGCTCCGGCGGGATCATGCCGAGTTCCCAGTGCGGCCAACGCAGCAACGCCTCCATACCGATTATCCGTCCAGTCACCAGATTGATTTGCGGCTGGTAGTGCAACAACAATTCTTTATTCAGCCATGCGCGGCGCAAGTCGTTTTCCAGCGTCATCCGTTCGTAAGCCGCAGATTTCATTTCAACCGTGAATAGCGCGTAATCGTTCTTGCCTTTTGCCTTGGCGCGGTAAAGTGCGGTATCGGCGTGTTTCAGCAAGGATTCCATATCCGTCGCATCGCCCGGATAGATGCTGATCCCCAGGCTGGTGGTCACGGTAAGATTGTGCGATTCGATTGCATAATTACTGGCAACCTGGCCGATTATTTTGCGTGCCACCTGTTGCGCACCTTCGATGCCCACTCCCGGCAATATCACCACAAACTCATCGCCGCCCAAGCGCGATACGGTATCCATTTCTCGCACTGAAGCGGACAAACGTTCGGCGACACCCTGCAATAACAAATCCCCCGCATGATGTCCCAGCGAATCGTTTACGTTCTTGAAATTGTCGAGGTCGATGAACAGCACCGCAAATTCCTGCTTGTCGCGTTGCGCGGAGGCGATCAATTGGTTGACGCGGTCACGCAACAGGCTGCGGTTGGGCAACCCGGTCAACTGGTCGAAATAAGCCAGGTTGCGGATGCGTTCCTGCGCCGCCTTGTATTCGGTGATATCGCTGGTCACCCCGATGTAATGGCTGACGTTGCCCGCATCGTCGCGCAACACGTTGATAGACAGTCGCCCGGCATAAATCCCGCCATCTTTGCGCCGGTTCCATACATCGCCGTTCCAGTAACCGAACTGCCGCAAGATCCTCCACATTTCCTCATAAAACTCCCGCCCCTGTCTCCCGGAATTCAGGATGCGCGGATTCTTGCCGACCACCTCCTCAGAGGAATAGCCGGTAATTTCCGAAAATGCGGGATTGGCCGAAATAATATTTCCGTCCGTGTCGGTGATGATGATGGCATCATGGCTGCTCTCGAAAATCTTGGCCGTCAGCCGCAACTGTTCTTCGACCCACTTGCGCTGTGTGATGTCGCGGGAAAACCCGGTACTACCGAGCACCTTGCCATGCTCGTCGAGAATCGGTTTCCTAAAAGTCTCGAACCATTTTTCCTCGCCATGCTCGATTGTCTTTTCCTCGGCGTGCTTCTGCTTGCGCGATTCCATCACCAACTGATCTTCAGCGCAGAATTTCTCGGCCATCGCCTCCGGCCAAATGTCCCGGCTCGTCTTGCCCACCACACTTTCCGGGCTATTCATTCCGCATGCCTCGGCGAACTGCTCATTCACCGCCAAAAAACGCCCCTCCGCATCTTTTAGCCATGCCCGGTAGGGGGAGTTATCCAGCATGGCGCGCAGGCTGGCCTCGTCGGCGCTTCGTGCCTTTTCCAATCGGGCGAGTTCCTGCACATTCAAAGTCAGCGGCCGAAACACCAGAAAATAAAATACCGGAAAAATCAGAATGACCAGCGTAGTGGCGTCAAGAATAGTGGATACCGGTTCGGGTATGGGAAATACGTCGAGAACTAACATAATCGACATTTCCACGGCAAACACCGTGAGCGCCAAGACCAGCAATAGCCGAAGCGGCGACAAATACCTGCCCTCTACTTTTGGAGCTAGAACATGACGAAACATCAAGGCTCCCGAATCACTTATTCATGGCACATCTTATCACTAGCGGCGATATTCACCACCATCCGGCCCCGCGATTTGCCTTGTAATATTTTTTGGAATACCTCGGGCAATTGGGAAAAATCAACAGCTTGCGCGACCCGATCCAGCAAGCCCGGATGAAGATCTGTAGACAGGCGTTGCCAGATTTCCTGACGTAACGGCATGGCGGTCGCGGCAGAATCAATGCCGAGCAAACGCACACCGCGCAGAATAAAGGGATACACCGTTGCATGCAACTCTGCGCCACCCGCGTTGCCGAAGCTGGCAATAGCGCCATTCTGCTGCATGGTGCGAGTCAGCCAAGAAAGCATGGCACCGCCTACCGCATCCAGCGCCCCTGCCCACTGCGCCGATTCCAGCGGCCGCGTGCTATTCAGATCAATCTCGCTACGCGACAGAATTTCTTTGGCCCCCAGCATTTTCAGGTATTCGTGTTCGCTGTCTTTCCCGGTCAGCGCCACCACGTGATAACCGAGCTGCGCCAACATCTGAATAGCCAGACTGCTCACGCCGCCAGTCGCCCCGGTAACGATCACTTTTCCTTTGTCCGGTGACAGTTCGTTCTGCTGCAAACGATGGATTGCCAGTGCCGCCGTGAATCCCGCCGTTCCCAATGCCATCGCCTCGAACAAACTCAACCCAGAAGGGAGCGGGACCACCCAATCGGCAGGCACGCGCACACGCTCCGCGAAACCGCCATCATGCGCTACTCCCATGTCATAGCCGGTGACGATCACCTCATCACCCGGCTTGAAGCGTTCATCCTGCGAGCTTTCCACGATTCCCGCCGCATCCACCCCGCCCACGCATGGAAAACGCCTGATAACTTTTCCTGCGCCGGTTGCCGCGAGCGCGTCCTTGTAGTTGACGCCGGAATAGACGGTGCGGATCACCACCTCGCCGGGATCGAGTTCGTCCAGCGTCATCTGTACAAAGCGGCTGGATATTTTTCCGTCTTCGTTGAAGATACGGTATGCCTGAAATTGCGAATTCATGCCATCTCCAATTCAAAACAGGAAGTCTTTATTGTGGGAGCGGCTTCAGCCGCGAACAAGAATCCATCGCGGCTGAAGCCGCTCCCACAAAATAAACTTCAGGTTTTAAGACTCAGTCCATCAAATATGAATCGCCCGTTTATCCACCGCCAACGCCGCTTCGTGTACCACTTCAGACAAAGAGGGATGGGCGTGGATGATACGCGCCAAGTCCTCGCTGCTGGCCGAGAACGCCAGTGCCAGCACGGCCTGCTGGATCAGTTCGGAAGCCATCGGCCCGATGATATGTACCCCGAGAATGCGGTCGGTTTTCGCATCGGCAAGAATTTTGACGAAGCCCGTTGTTTCGCCCAACGCGCGGGCGCGGCCATTTGCCATGAAGGGAAATTTCCCGGCCCTATAATCCACCCCGGAGGATTTCAACTGCTGCTCGGTCTTGCCCACCCAGGCAATTTCCGGCGCGGTATACATGATGCCGGGTACCTGATTCAAGTCGCAGTGGCCCGCCTGCCCGGCAATCAGTTCTGCCACCATCACGCCTTCTTCCGACGCCTTGTGCGCCAGCATCGGGCCGCGCACCACATCACCCACAGCATAAACATCCGGCAGATTGGTGCGGCAGTGTTCGTCCACCTCAATACGCCCCGCACTATCCAGTTTCAGCCCGACCGCTTCCGCACCCAAGCCCTGCGTATTCGCTACGCGCCCCACTGCAACGATCAGTTTATCCGCAACCAGTTCCTGCACCGCGCCTTGCGCATCGCGCCAACTGATTTTCACCGCATCGTCGGCTTGAGTTACGCCGTCAATCTGCACAGCAAGATGTATCTTCAACCCTTGTCTGGTGAACGCGCGCATTGCTTCCTTGGCCACTTGTTCATCGGCAACAGGAATGAAAGCAGGCATCGCTTCCAGTAGCGTCACCTCGGCTCCCAGCCTGCGCCACACGCTACCCAACTCCAGCCCGATGACTCCCGCGCCGATGATGGCCAAACGTTTGGGGATTTCGGTGAAAGACAAGGCACCGGAATTATCCACGATGCGGGTGCCATCGAAAGGCGCTTGCGGCAAAGCGCGCGGTGTCGAGCCGGTGGCGATAACGACATGCTTTGCCCGAACCTCTTCACCATTCACTACCCCAATGCGCCAAACATCACCATCACGTCCAAGAAACTGCGCCCGCCCATGCAAGGAAGTCACTTTATTTTTCTTGAACAACTGGACGATACCCGAGGTGAAATCAGACACGATTTTGTCTTTGCGCGCCAGCATCTTCGCCACATCCAAACTCGCGTTATCCACGACTATGCCGTGCGCAGAAAAATCGTGCATCACGCGCTCGAAATTCTCTGATGATTCCAGCAATGCCTTGGAAGGAATACAACCCACATTCAGGCAAGTCCCGCCCAAACTCGGCTTGCCCTGCGCGTTCTTCCACTCGTCTATGCAAGCGGTACTCAAACCCAATTGCGCGCAACGTATCGCTGCCACATAGCCACCGGGTCCGGCACCAATGACCACCACATCGAAATTATTAACCGACATTTTTACCTCGTTATGTAAATTTTGTTCAGCCTTGTGGGAATAACCTCCTGTGGGAGCGGCTTCAGCCGCGATTGAAAATCTTCGCGGCTGAAGCCGCTCCCACAAGTTTCTCTCACAATGTTACAAGTACAGCTAACCAATCAAAGCCATTTAGCATCCCAAAACGGATAATCTCCTATTCTCTTGACCAGTCCAGCCCGCAAAGGATTAGCAACAATATAGCGGGCAATATGCACCAACTCTTCATCCTCTCTCACCGCATGATCATGGTAGCCATCTTGCCAAACTGGTTGACTCTTGCCGCGCAGTTGATTAATCCGCCTTGAGGAACACCCTTTAACCGAGCGCATCAGGGTGGCCAATGTAGTATTGCCTTGCAGAACGATTAACCAATGCAAATGATCCGGCATAACGACAAATGCCAAACTTTCTACTTGATTGGTTTCAACCTGATTACGCAACGCGTGAATCACAATTCGTGACACTGACCATTCATTGAAGAGTAACTCGCCTTGCCATGTTTTAGTCGTCAGCAAATAAATCCTGTTGGGTTCATTATGCCTCCCTTTGCGCAAATCTTGACTATGCGAATTCATGACAATACTCCATGCGATATAGGGGCGTTGTGGGAGCGGCTTCAGCCGCGATTACATCATAATCGCGGCTGAAGCCGCTCCCACAAAATCTTCCGCTGCCCACCTCAAATATCCAGCAGCACCCGCCCCGGAAATTCCAATGCTTCTTTGATGGTGGCAAGAAACAGTACGGCATCGCGGCCATCTACGATGCGGTGATCGTAGGACAGCGCCAGATAGTTCATCGGGCGGATGACCACTTGGCCGTTCTCCGCCACCGGTCTGTCCTTGGTGGCATGGATGCCGAGGATGGCGCTTTGCGGCGGATTGATAATCGGAGTGGAGAGCATGGAACCGAACACGCCGCCGTTGGAAATGGAGAAGGTGCCGCCGCTCAATTCTTCCAGCGTGATCTTGCCCGTTTTGGCGCGTGCGCCAAAATCGGCGATCTGTTTTTCGATATCGGCCAAGGATAATTTATCCGCATCGCGGATGATGGGCACCACCAGGCCGCGCTCGCTGCCCACGGCCACGCCGATGTCATAGTAGCCGTGATAGATGATGTCGGTACCATCTACCGAGGCGTTCACCAGCGGAAATTTCTGCAATGCTAGCACTGCCGCCTTGACGAAGAAGGACATGAAGCCAAGCTTGACACCGTGCTTCTTCTCGAATGCGTCCTTGTACTTGTTACGCAACTCAATCACCGGCTGCATATTCGACTTCGTTGAAAGTGGTCAGGATGGCAGCGTTCTGTTGCGATTGCAGCAGACGTTCGGCGATGCGCTGGCGGATGCGCGTCATCGGTACGCGCTGCTCGACTCGGTCCACCGCCAGTGCGTTGGCGGAATGGCTGCCAGCAGGTGCAGCAGGCGTTTCCAATGCGCTTAGCACATCTTCTTTCAGCACACGTCCATCTGCGCCCGCTACCGCTGCATCGCCGCCGTATCCACCTTATTTTCTGCCGCAATTTTCTGCGCGGCTGGCATAAGCGCAGCTTGTGCTTGCACTTCGGTAGCAGGCCTGGAAGGCGCTGGCGCGGCGGGTTGTAGCCTCGGTATCCAGCAGCGCGATCACTTCCTCGCTGATCACTTTTTCGCCATCACCCTTGATGATTTTGGTCAGTACCCCGCTCTTGAAGGCGGGCAGTTCCAGCACCACTTTATCTGTCTCGATGTCGATCAGGTTTTCGCCTTCGGCACACCGCTTCGCCGACGTGTTTGTGCCAGGTCAGCAGCGTTGCTTCGGAGACGGATTCGGAAAGTTGCGGCACTTTGATCTTCAATGATGCTCATGGTGGGTTGCTCCCGGTTTAGGTTTGTTGTCGAGATCGTCGCGGAAGGCGGCTTCGATCACCGCCTTCTGTTGTTCCTGGTGCACCGCCAGATAGCCTGCTGCGGGTGCGGCAGAAGAAGGACGCAGCGCGTAGTCGAGCCGCATACCTTGCGCAGGTGGCGCAACAAATAATGTTGGATCCGATGCCACGCCCCCTGGTTGCCCGGCTCTTCCTGACACCACACCACTTCCGTGGCATTCGGATACGCGGCAATCTGCGCGGCAAAATCATCGTGCGGGAACGGGTAAAGTTGTTCGATGCGGATGATCGCCATATCTTCCGGAGGTAAGGTTCAATGCGACGTATCGCCCAGGCTTGGCGCGCCTGCGGCGAGCAACTCATAATATATCTTGCCGCTGCACGCGATGATCGCGGCGAACCTTGCTGGCATCCAGCGTGTCCACTTCGGCGATCACCGGCTGGAATTCGCCCCTGCGTAAATTCGGCAAGCGGCGAAGCCGCATCCTTGCTGCGCAACAGGCTCTTCGGCGTAAATACGATCAGCGGCTTGCGCATCGGACGCAGCATCTGGCGGCGCAGCAGGTGGAACATCTGCGCGGAGGTAGAAGGGATGCACACCTGAATATTGTAGTCGGCGCACAGTTGCAAATAGCGCTCGATGCGGCCGGAGGAATGCTCAGCGCCCTGCCCTTCATAGCCATGCGGCAGCAACATCACCAGCCCGCACAACCTGCCCCACTTCACTTCGCCGGAGGCGATGAACTGGTCGATCACCACTTGTGCGCCGTTGGCAAAATCGCCGAACTGCGCTTCCCACAGCACCAGCGAATCCGGCTCGGCAGTGGCATAACCATATTCAAATCCCAGCACCGCTTCTTCGGATAGCAGCGAGTCGATAACCACAAAATCCGCCTGGCCGGGCGCGAGATGTTGCAACGGGGTATAGGCCCCCGCGTAGCCGCTCCGTGCGGTTCTGGTCATGCCACGTGGCGTGGCGGTGGAAGAACGTGCCGCGCTGGCTGTCCTGCCCGGACAAGGCGCACCGGATAACCTTCGGTGAGCAGCGTGGCATAGGCGAGGTTTTCCGCCATGCCCCAGTCCAGCGCCAAATCGCCGCGTGCCATCGCAACGCGATCCTCGACGATCTTTTGCACGCGCGAATGCAGCGTGAAATTCTCCGGCACAGTGGTCAGCGGCATGAGCCAGTTGCTGCAGGCGCTTCAGCGGAACGGAGGTATTCACCGCCACATTCCACGGCACGTGTCACTTTTGAACCGGCGTCCAGTCTGACTGGCTCATGCTTGACCTTGCTGCTCTTCTTCAGCGCGGGCATGGATGGAGTTGTGCCCTTCATCCATCGACCTTGCGGTAGGTCGCGATCATCGCATCCGCTTCGTCGGCCTGGATCACTCCCTGCCACGGCCAGACGCTGCGCATACAAGCGCGCGCGTGCCAGGATGCTGGCGGACGAAACGATACATGAACGGCTGCGTGACCAGCGGCTCGTCCTGCTCGTTGTGCCCCAGCTTGCGGAAGCACACCAGATCGATCACCACATCCTTGCTGTATTTCATGCGGTAATCCAGCGCGATCTCGGTAATCAGCAGCACCGCATCCGGATCGTCCGCATTGACATGGAAGATCGGCGCGTCGATCATTTTCGCCACATCGCTGCAATAGATCGCTGGAACGGGTGTCGCGCGAATCGGAAGCGGTAAATCCGATCTGGTTATTGACGATGATATGCACCGTGCCGCCGGTGCGGTAGCCGCGCGTCTGCGACATGGCCAGCGTTTCCATCACCACGCCCTGCCCGGCAAATGCGGCATCGCCGTGCATCAGGATGGGCAATACTTTTGCACCTTCAAAATCCTTGCGGCGATGCTGGCGCGCGCGCACCGAGCCTTCCACCACCGGATCGACGATTTCCAGATGCGAGGGATTGAACGCCAGCGCGACATGCAGCTACGCCGCCCGGCGTGACGATGTCGGACGGAAAAGCCCTGATGATACTTCACGTCACCCGAGGTCAGATGCTCGGCATGAATCCCCTCGAATTCGGCAAACAGCATGCAGGGCTGCTTGCCCAGAATATTCACCAGCACGTTCAGTCGGCCGCGGTGCGCCATGCCGATCACGGCTTCCTGCACGCCCTGCTCACCGGCGCGTTGCAGCAAATGATCGAGCAGCGGAATCAGTGTCTCGCCGCCTTCCAGCGAAAAGCGCTTTTGTCCGACATATTTGGTGTGCAGATAGCGTTCCAGCGTTTCCGCGGCGGTAATCGTTCCAGGATGCGGCGGCGCATCGCCGCATCTAATCCGCTTGCGCCGCGCGCACCTTCCAGACGATTCTGTATCCAGCGCTTCTGCCCCACATCGCTGATGTACATGTATTCCGCGCCGATGCTGCCGCAATAAGTCTGGCGCAGCAGCTTGCAGGATTTCCCGCAAAGTCATGCGCGCCCCGCCCACCAGCGAACCGGTCTCGAAAGTGGTATCCATATCGGCTTCGCCAAGGCCATAATGTGCCGGATCGAGTTCGGCACTACCGGTTTGCCATGGCGATGCAGCGGATCGAGATTGGCGACACGCACGCCGAGGAAACGATGCGCATTGATGAGTTGCAGCACACGGACTTGCTTGCGTTCCAGGTCGGCTTCGTGAATAAACAGCGCCGACAGAGCCGCATTGCGGCAAGGCTGCAAAGGCTCGCTGGATGGGGCTATGCGCCGCCTCATGAGCGCGCGCCGGGAAGTGGTTTGCAGCGCATCGAAATAGCTGCGCCATGCCTCGGGGACCGAAGCCGGATCGGCGAGATAATCCTCGTACAAGCCCTCGATGAACGACGTCATTCATCCCGAACAACATGGAACTGTCGCGCATGGCCTGCATGTAATTTTTTTGTGCGGACATAGGCTCGTTCAACGTTGTCTCCATCCGGACACGATAATCGCGCTTGCGTCGCGCCACGATACAACTGGCGCGGCCGGCCGATCTTGTGATCGGAATCAGCAATCATTTCATTCCATTGCGAAATCCAGCCTACGGTTCGCGCCACCGCAAAAATCACCGTGAACATGTTGGTCGGAATACCCAGCGCGCGCAGCACGATGCCGGAATAGAAATCTACGTTCGGATACAGTTTGTGCTCGATGAAATACGGGTCGCTCAAGGCGACGCGCTCCAGCTCCATCGCCAGCTCAAACAGTTTGTTGTTACCCAGCTTGAGTTCTGTCAGCACTTCATGGCAGGTCTGGCGCATCACAGCAGCGCGCGGATCCATGTTCTTGTAAACGCGATGGCCGAAACCCATCAGGCGATATTTCTTGTCCTTCACGCCCTGCACATATTCGTTCACGCGCGAGATGTCGCCGACCTCTTCCAGCATCTTCAGCGCGGCTTCGTTCGCCCCGCCGTGCGCCGGACCCCACAAGCGCGGCAATGCCGGAAGCGATACAGGCAAACGGATTCGCCCCGCTCGAACCGGCCAGGCGCACCGTCGAAGTGGAAGCATTCTGTTCGTGGTCGGCATGCAGAATGAGGATGCGATCCAGCGCGCGCACCAGCACCGGATTGGGCACATAATCCTCAGCCGGGGTGGCGAACATCATGTACATGAAGTTTTCCGCATAGCCGAAGTTGTTCTTCGGGTACATGAACGGAGCGCCGGTGTGGTACTTGTGCGCCATCGCCGCAATGGTCGGCACTTTCGCCATCATGCGCATTGCCGAAATCTCGCGGTGCTCGCGGATTATTGATGTCCAGCGAATCGTGATAGAAAGCCGACAGCGCGCCCACCACGCCAACCATCACCGCCATCGGATGGGCATCGCGGCGGAAGCCGGTAAAAAAGCGCGCCATCTGATCATGCACCATGGTGTGGTCCGTCACCTTGGCGTTGAAGTCTGTCTTCTGCGCGGCATGTTCGGCAATTCGCCGTTCAACAGCAGATAACTGACTTCAAGAAAATCGGAATGCTCGGCAAGTTGTTCGATCGGATAGCCCCGGTAGTAGAGCAAACCGGCATCGCCGTCGATAAAGGTGATCTCCGAAGTACAACTGGCCGTGGCAAAAAATGCCGGGTCGTAAGTGAACACCCCAAGCTTGTTGAGGTTGCGAATATCGAGCACATCCGGCCCCAGCGTACCGGACATGATAGGCAGTTCGATGCTTCGCCCGTCATCCATGGTCAACGTTGCAATACGTTGACTCTTCTCCATATTCAAAGATCCCCAAAAAGTTAAACGGCCTATTTTCAAACGGCCCTGATCTTGTTCAGCAATGATTGCTGTTCGCTGTGCGTCGCCTCCTGCCTACCCGCAATCATATCCCAGAGTTGATTGTCGGGCATATCCAGCAATGCCTCGAAAGCCTGCTTTTGCGTTTCATCGAACCGAGCGTAATGTGCCTCGATGAAACGTGTCAGCACGATATCCAGTTCCAGCAGGCCTCGCCGGCACGCCAGCGTATCCTCTCAACGCTTTTCATGGACGCATCTCATACCATACGCTTCGATCATCAAGTCTTTGATATTGCCGATGGCCTCTGTCGGATTCAATTCCTTTGGGCACACATCCACGCAATTCATGATGGTGTGGCAACGGAACAGACGGTATGGGTCTTCTAGATTATCAAGCCGCTCAGCTGGTCGCGTGATCGCGCGTATCGGCAATAAAGCGGTACGCCTGCAACAATCCTGCAGGGCCAACGAATTTGTCCGGATTCCACCAGAACGAAGGGCAGGAAGTGGTGCAGCACCGCACAAAATGCACTCGTACAGACCGTCCAATTCGGCACGTTCCTTCGGGCGATTGCAAGCGCTCGGTTTCCGGCGGCGGGTCGTTATTGATCAGATAGGGCTTAATGGAATGGTATTGTTTGAAAAACTGCGTCATGTCCACGATCAGATCGCGGATCACCGGCAGGCCGGGCAGAGGGCGCAATTCGATGGGCTGCTTCAGGCTCGACAGCGGCGTGATGCAAGCCAGCCCGTTGCGCCCATTGATGTTCATCGCATCCGAACCGCACACCCCCTCACGGCAGGACCGGCGAAAACCAAGGCTGTCGTCCTGTGCCTTGAGCATGCACCAACGCATCCAGCAACATCGCGTCACCCGCTTCGAAATCCAGATCGAAATCTCTGCATGGACGGTTGGCATCGGTTTCCGGGTTGTAGCGGTAAATACGGAATTTCATGATTTCATTTTCCTAACCATTGACGTGAAACAAACGGTTGGTATTGCATGACTTGCATTCAAGAAAAAACTCTTTACCTTTCTTATGTGGCATTTCAACCGCGCCACAGCTTGAACACATCGATTTCAACGGGCTGTTTTTATTGCAAGCGTTACAGTGAAAATAGTAGGTATGACCAAAAAGAATTGAAACATCTTCACTAGAACAATGCTTGCACACACCGCCGACCAGCCTTTTGCTAATAGCTGGAATAACAGAAACAGCGGCCCCATCTATTGCGATTGCTAAGGCACCTTGTTTGCTGTCATTTTCCCTTTTTTGTGCAACCTCATGCAGTGCAGTAAGAGACGCCATCATATTCGAAGCGATGCGAGAAGCAGGCTGAGCCATAAGTGTTTGCACCCCAGCCACTTGCTTTTCAACATCTAATACTTTTCCAACTGCAGCCTGCTGATATTTCGATGATAAATTTTCTTCCACTCGCAGATGCAGCGGCTTGTGAGCAGCGCAGAGAAAATCAGCTATCTTGGACAGATGTTCCTGATGTCAATGCAGCAGGGGTATTTGGCTTTTTTTCAAGTTCAGCAATTCGATTTTCAATACGTTCGGCCACTTGATCCGCCTTGCAGACCTCCGGCAAACTTCCAGTAGTTGGCCACAGAATAACGCCGTTATCGGAAATCGCCACCTGCACGTCAAATGCGTAGCGATCAAAAACACCTTTTGGGTTGACGGCAAGATTCAAGTAGTCACGCATGAACTTCACTTGCAGCTTTGCTTGGGTAATTGGCGAAGCCATACCAGTGGACTCCTTGCCATACCAGCGTATCCATTGACCATCGTCCTTGATTTGTATCTTGCCCGCGACACTCTTGCTTTCTACTACCATGACACCGTAACGATGCAATACCAAATGATCCATCTGTGCAGCATCACCAACGTGCTCAAGGCGAATACCATTGAGTACAAACACATCCGGGCTGGAGGCAAAAAAACGTTTCAAATAGAACGCCATTTGCTCTTCTGCCTTCTGTCCGGCAGCAGCATACTTGTCTTCTGTCACAAACGGATCAAGTTCTTTTTTAATCATTTTTCAGACGAACAAACTAATAAACCCGCGCCTTGAGCGGGAACGATGCCACCGTGAGCGGTTTCAGCCGCACCGGTTTGTAATCCAGATGATGCCCTTCGCTGAAATACAAAGAATGCTTTAGCCAGTTGTCATCATCGCGATTCGGAAAATCATCGCGCGCATGGCCGCCACGACTTTCCTGGCGCGCGGCAGCGGCAGTCATGGTTGCTTGCGCCACTTCGATGAGGTTGTCGAGTTCCAGCGCTTCCACGCGGGCGGTGTTGAACACTTTGCTATGGTCTTTGATTTCAGTGCGCTTAACCCGCTCGGCCACTTCGCGAATTTTCTTCACACCCTCGGCCAGCAAATCGGGGAAGCGGAAAACTCCGCAATGCGCCTGCATCACGCGGCGCATCGCATCACCCACTTCGGCTACGCTCTCGCCATCCTTTTGCCCTTCCAGCCTGGCCAAGCGCGCCAATGAACGATCCGCCGCATCGCTCGGCAACAGTTTGGGATGCGGATGAGCTTTCAAGTCTTCGATAATCTGCCTTGCCGCTTCGCGTCCAAACACAATCAAGTCGAGCAGCGAATTGCAGCCCAAACGGTTCGCGCCGTGTACCGACACGCAGGCACATTCCCCAACAGCATAAAACCCCTGCACAATCTCTTCCGGCCCGCCGTGATACGGTGCAACAACCTGTCCGTGGTAATTGGTGGGAATCCCGCCCATCATGTAATGCGCGGTGGGCACCACCGGAATAGGATCCTTGACCGGATCCACGTGCGCGAACTTGATTGCTATCTCGCGGATGCCGGGCAGACGATGGCTGATCACCTCTTCGCCGAGGTGATCCAGCTTCAACAGCACATGAT
Source organism: uncultured beta proteobacterium (assembly GCA_963714805.1). Lineage (GTDB taxonomy): Bacteria > Pseudomonadota > Gammaproteobacteria > Burkholderiales > Gallionellaceae > CAIQPV01. Next base: position 696,605 of record CAVQPO010000004.1, read on the forward strand.
CGCCGTCCTTGCCGCAGCCGCGACCTTCCTTGATCTCGGTCGCCATGGCACGCGATACCACATCGCGGCTGGCAAGATCTTTGGCATTGGGGGCATAGCGCGACATGAAACGCTCGCCGTCTTTATTGACGAGATAACCGCCTTCTCCGCGCACGCCTTCAGTAATCAGCACGCCCGCGCCATGTACGCCAGTGGGATGAAACTGGAAGAATTCCATGTCCTCCAGAGGAATGCCCGCGCGTGCCGCCATGCCCAGACCGTCGCCCGTGTTGATGTAGGCATTGGTGCTGGCCTGAAAGATGCGCCCGGCCCCTCCGGTGGCGAACAACGTAGCGCGCGCCTGCAAGATCATCACCTCGCTGGTTTCGATTTCCATCGCGACCACACCGAGCACATCGCCATCCTGGTCGCGGATCAAATCCAGCGCCATCCATTCCACGAAAAAGTTGGTATTGGCTTGCACGTTGCGCTGATACAGCGTGTGCAGCAGCGCATGACCGGTGCGGTCGGCGGCGGCACAGGCACGCTGCACCGGGTTTTTTCCGTAGTCCTGCATGTGTCCGCCGAACGGGCGCTGGTAAATTTTGCCGCTCTCCGTCCGGTCGAAAGGCATGCCGAAATGTTCCAGTTCGTACACCACCTCGGGCGCGGCGCGGCACATGAACTCGATAGCATCCTGATCGCCGAGATAGTCCGAGCCTTTCACCGTATCGTACATGTGCCAATGCCAGCTATCCGCGCTGACGTTGCCCAGCGATGCCGCGATACCCCCCTGTGCCGCCACGGTATGCGAGCGCGTGGGAAACACTTTGGACAGCACCGCCACCTTCAGCCCGGCCTCCGACAACGCCAAAGCCGCGCGCATTCCCGCGCCCCCCGCACCCACCACCACTACATCAAATGTCCGTTTTACCACTGCCATTTTATTTCCCTTAGTTCCACATTTCCGACCAAAGCGATCCGGGCCCCGAAGCAAACCCAACCCCTCCCAGCCTCCCCTTGTCAGGGGAGGGGCGAGCAGTCTCCTCCCTTGATAAGCCTGCCCTGAGCTTGTCGAAGCGGGGGAGGTCGGGAGGGGTTAGAAGCCCCACAAAATTTGCACCGACCAGATCAAATACATAATCAGCACCAAGATCACCGCCACGTGGATAGCCAGGCGCACATGAGCCGACTTGATGTAATCCATCACGATGTCGCGCATGCCTACCCAGGCGTGGCAATACACCGCGAGCAGGAACAGCAAAGAGAACGAGCGCACCACATTGCTGGCAAACAACCCCGTCCATGCATCGTAATCGACATTGGGATGCAACAGTAACCAGCCCGCCATCAACAGCGTATAAACCGCCATGACAATCGCGGTAACCCGTTGCATTATCCAGTCGCGCAAACCGTAATGCGCGCCGGTCACCACGCGGTTTACCATAGCCGCACTCCCAATAAAACCGTCAACGTTAAACTGACCATCAATACCCACTTGCTGCTGGCGCGCGCTTGAGCCAGCCTGACACCGAAATCCAGATCAATCGCCATATAGCGGATGCCCGCACAAAAATGATGCAAAAACGCCCACAGGACGCCGATCAAGAATAACTTGCTGAGCGGGTGTTGCAGCATCCCGTCCAGCATGGTGAAAGTTTCGATGGAGCGCAAACTGTATTGCAGCGTCCACAACAAAAATGGCAAAGACAGAAATAACAGAAAACCGCTGATACGGTGCAGGCCGGACACAATAGCCGGCAAAGGAAACTTGATGTGCTGCAATGCAAGGTGTTTGGGGCGAGTCTTGTCCATTATTGCTTCCCGAAAATTAATCCCGATGCCCAACACATGATTTAAGAAATAACCAGAATTGCGGCTGCATCGGAAGTCGATAAATGTTGAATAGGCATTTATTCTGTCCGTATCTCAATTAATACTTGTCAGTATAGCCAGAAAATCTTACAAATTTTTGCTTATCGTACGTGAATAGCAAAATATGGACTTTACCTCAGTCCGAAAGCCGGTTTGGTAAATTATTCCATGGCACAAACTTGAAATACTCATTAAAGATTCTGGAAACCGCTTGTTTATTATGTTAAGGTTAAGTCAAACACGTATTATTTAACCAATCAATTGTTTTAATGTTTAGCATTAATATTTCAAATACAGAAAAGCCAGCTTGAATTTCTCAAACGGATTTCTCTGACAATTTAATTTCCAAATCAGACAAAGCGTGACCAAAATATCGCGATGGCGCAAGAATTGATATGCAAGAAATAATTTTGTAAATCGAGCGGTATGACGGTGACTGTAAATGGATTTTTGAGATACCCATAAAAGCGTTGCACCCTCACCATGAACATCATAACCTTCCCCAATAGCCCCTACCGCCTGCACCAGCCGTTCGAACCGGCGGGTGACCAGCCTACGGCCATCGCGCAACTGGTCGAGGGCATTAACGAGGGGTTGTCGTTCCAGACCCTGCTCGGCGTGACCGGCTCCGGCAAGACGTTCACTATGGCCAACGTCATCGCAAGACAAGGACGCCCTGCGATGGTGATGGCGCCAAACAAGACATTAGCGGCGCAGTTGTATTCCGAGTTGCGCGATTTCTTCCCGGAAAACGCGGTGGAATATTTCGTCTCTTACTACGATTATTACCAGCCCGAGGCTTATGTGCCGTCGCGCGATGTGTATATCGAGAAGGATTCCAGCATCAACGAGCAGATCGAGCAGATGCGCCTGTCGGCCACCAAGTCGTTGCTGGAACGGCAGGATGTGATTATCGTGGCGACGGTGTCGGCGATCTACGGTATCGGCGATCCGGTGGATTACCACGGCATGATTTTGCATTTGCGCGAGAGCGAAAAAATCGCGCGCCAAGACGCGATCAAGCGTCTCATCGAGATGCAGTACGAGCGCAACGATGTGGATTTTCAGCGCGGCAAGTTCCGCGTACGCGGCGACGTGATCGATATTTTTCCGGCGGAAAACAGCGAACACGCGTTGCGCCTGACGATGTTCGACGACGAGGTGGAATCGCTGTCGCTGTTCGATCCGCTCACCGGCCACATTCTCACCCGCGTGCCGCGCTTTACCGTGTACCCTTCCAGCCATTACGTCACGCCGCGCAGTACCACGCTGGATGCCATCGAAACCATCAAGGTGGAACTGGCCGAACGTATCGCGTTTTTCCAGAAGGAAAATAAACTGGTGGAGGCACAGCGCATCGAGCAGCGCACCCGGCACGATCTGGAAATGCTCAACGAAATCGGCTTCACCAAGGGCATCGAAAACTATTCGCGCCATCTGTCTGGACGTAAGGCGGGCGAACCTCCGCCCACACTGATTGATTACTTGCCGCCCGATGCTCTGATGTTCATCGACGAAAGTCACGTCACCATTCCGCAGATCGGCGGCATGTACAAGGGCGACCGAGCCAGAAAAGAGAACCTGGTCAATTACGGCTTCCGCCTGCCATCTGCCCTAGATAACCGCCCCTTGCGTTTCGACGAATTCGAAAAGATCATGCGCCAGGCTATTTTCATTTCCGCCACGCCCTCGGTGTATGAAGCCGAGCACGCCGGGCAAGTGGTGGAGCAGGTGGTGCGCCCCACCGGGCTGATTGATCCGATTATCGAAGTACGTCCCGCCACACATCAGGTGGACGACCTGATGTCCGAGGTCAACCTGCGCGTGAAAGTCGGTGAGCGCGTGTTGGTGACCACGCTGACCAAGCGCATGGCGGAAGATCTCACCGATTATTTTTCCGAACACGGCATCAAGGTGCGCTACCTGCATTCCGATATCGAAACCGTGGAGCGCGTGGAAATCATCCGCGATCTGCGCCTCGGCATGTTCGACGTGCTGGTAGGCATCAATCTGTTGCGCGAAGGGCTGGATATTCCCGAGGTTTCGCTGGTGGCGATACTCGATGCCGACAAGGAAGGTTTCCTGCGCTCCGAACGCTCGCTGATCCAGACCATGGGCCGCGCCGCGCGCCATATCAACGGCAAGGCGCTGCTGTATGCGGACAGGATCACCGATTCGATGCGGCGCGCGATCGATGAAACCGAACGCAGACGGCACAAGCAGCAGGCCTACAACGAAGCACACGGCATCACTCCGCTGGGCGTGGTCAAACGCATCAAGGACATCATCGAAGGCACCTATGACATGGATGCCGAACGCAAGTCGCTGAAGGCTGCACAAACTCAGGCCAAGTATCTGGCGATGAGCGAGAAGGATGTGTCGAAAGAGATCAAGCGACTGGAAAAGGACATGCTGCAGGCCGCGAAAAATCTGGAGTTCGAGAAGGCAGCCGATCTGCGCGACCAGTTGAAAAAGCTGCGCGAAAGCGTTTTCTTGTCGCCTTTGTGAACTCGCTGATTTAAGGATGCACTCAGGCGATCAGCTCAGCCAATCTCGACACCACCAATGGGTCGAAGGTGCCTTTTTCAACTTCACGGTTTAATTCCCCAATGGCGGCATGGCACTCCCACGGTTCACGATAAGGCCGCCAGGAGGTTAATGCATCATAGGCATCGGCAACCGCGATGATACGCGCCCCGATGGGAATGTCATTGCCTTTGAAATTGCCGGGATAGCCACCGCTCCCGCTGTAATGCTCGTGGCTATGCTTGACCATATTCAACACGGCTGGATTGGTGTAGCCCATCTTGCGCATCAAGCGGCAAGACTCTTCCGGATGCTGCTGGATCACTTCGAATTCACCGGCGGTAAGTCCGCCACGGCGATTGCGCAAATTGGCCGGGATCAGTTCCTTGCCGATATCCGCCAGAAAACCGGCTTGCAGAATATCGCGCTTTTCACTTTCAGATAATCCCATGCTATCTGCCAGAATAAATGACAGGGCCGCCACGACACGCGACTGGCCGATACTCCCATCCAGCACTTCGGATGGCAAAGTAACATCTTCCGGAATGTTGATTTCATTGCCGAGATACTGGTATTGGTCATATAGCGCCTGAGGTATTTTGTTGCGATTTTTCAGCGGGTCTTTCATGCCGATAACTTCAAAAGCCTCAACCCGCTTGCGCTTGCCTTTCACGCTGATTTTCTCGTACTCTTTTGCTTTCAGCCCGGCTTCCGCATAGGCTATCTTGAACGTGTCACTGTTCGGGTCCAGCCGCAAGGCCGTTTCAAAATATTGCAACGCCTCATTAGGTTCCTGAATCTGCAAATGGATCTGACCTATCTGGTAATGCAGCTCGGCGGCATCGGGCCGCTCGATAACTTCCCGCCCCAGTTTTTCCAGCTCCTGCTCTTTCTGCAGATCGAGATCCTTGCGGGTGGACAAAACACGTAATTTGCGCGTCTCAAAATATTGTTGGACATCCTCATGCGTATAACGATCTATCAGGATGCGTCCCGGCGTGCAATTCTGCTCCAGCCGGGCAGCAAGGTTCACGATATCGCCGATGGCAGTATAGGTCTGGCGGCGCGAGCCGATCAGGCCGGCAATGGCGGCTCCCGAAGCAACACCGACGCGCATCTGCCAAGGATGTTTGCATTCGACCAGTTTATTTTGCATTTTCAAGGCGCAGGTGACGGCCATCAGACGATGCATGGCAAATTCCTGCGGCGCACCGAATTCGCACATGATCCCGTCGCCCATGTATTTATCGATGTGCCCGTGATAGGCGAGCATGACGGGTTCCATATCCTGCAAATACCGGTTCAGATCGGCCACCACGTTTTCCGGCTGGGTGTTTTCAGAGTAAGTAGTAAAACCGACCAAATCCACAAACATCACGCTCATCAGCCGCTTCTCGTTGCGCAAACGCCCTTCGATCATCAAATTGACGACCGCCGAATCCATCGTGCTGTAAAGCGCGTTTTCAACTTTGGACTTCAGGCTTTCCACTGCGGACTTGGATTGTTGCAGTTCCAGCGTGCGCTCCTGCACGCGTTCTTCCAGATTCTGGTTGCTGTCGCGCAACTGGATATTGCTCTCATTTAATTCCTGCTGGCTCTGTTCCAATTGCCGGTTCAGCAACAGTACATTGTCCACTTCCAGTTTCAGATTTTCCTGAAGTTTGCCAACCACGGCTCCCGCGAGAACAAGAAAACCACCCCAGATGGTTAAATGAAGGTAAACCCCTGCGGTCGAATTATCTGAAACAAAGACTTCGGGATCCAGCATCATATACACTAAAACCATCACCAGGCAAAATACGGCCCCCAACATGGCGCGCCGCTGCCCAAGATAATAAGCACCCAGAATAATCGGCAGAAAATAAAAATTCAAAAACGCAATTTTGTACGGAACAAAATAATTCAGCGCGCTGGTTGCCAACAAAATCAGCAGCACAAATGTCTGCTCGAAATATTGGGTTAGATAATTTTTAAATTTTTCCATCATGATGATGATTTTTCCCTGATTTTTCTCTGGCAATATGCGCCCAAAACCGTTTTGAGGAAGCTGATGGACACCGCCGCTTAGTTCGACATATTTTTCGAAGCCGCCGATGGCAGGGGTAATACACTCGATTGAGCCATCCATTCCCGTGCCAATATTTGCGCGTTGTCGATTTGTTTGGGAGTCATGCTGGCTTCGATGATTCTTTTTCCTTCCATGGCGCCAGGTTCCCCCGCTCCCGCAGCAAGACTAAGCCATTTGTACGCTTGAACCAAATCGTAGGGCACACCGTCGCCCTTAGTGTACATCAATCCGAGATTACTCTGTGCCGACACATTGCCCTGCTCGGCCGCTTTACGATACCACGCTGCCGCTTCCTTGTAATCCTGCGACACGCCTTGCCCATTAAAGTATTTCGCACCGAGATTGTTTTGTGCCATCGCATTACCCTGTTCGGCCGCCTTGCGATACCAGATTACTGCCTCACTGTAATCCTGCTGTACACCTTGCCCATTGGCGGTCATCACCCCCAAAGCAAACTGGGCCGATGCATCTCCACGTGCCGCTGCCTTGCGGTACCACGATAAAGCCTCAGCATAATCTTTCTTGACTCCTTGTCCTTCGGAGTACATTTTCCCGAGATGCAATTGCGCGGCAAGATTGCCTTGCTCCGCTGCCTTGCTGAACCACAATGCGGCTTCCTTGCCATCCTGCGGCACGCCTTGGGCATTGCTGTACATTTCCCCCAAACTCATCTGGGCCAACATATATCCCTGCTCCGCCGCCTTGCGATACCAGGATAGGGCCTCTTTGTAATCCTGCGGTACACCATTGCCTTTAGCGTACATCGCCCCCAGAGCATATTGCTCCGCAGCATTTCCCTTCTCTGTGGCTTTGACATACCATGACTCGGCCATCTTGACATCCTTGGTCACGCCAACTCCATTGGAGTACATCTGCGCGAGACTGCGCTGCGCCGCTACGTTGCCCCGATCAGCCGCCTTGCGATACCACAACGCAGCTTCTTTATAATCTTTCGGCACATCGGTTCCCTTGGCAAACATCTGTCCGAGATTAAATTGCTCCGCCGCATCTCCCTTCTCTGCCGCTTTGCGATACCACACTGCCGCTTCCTTTATATCCTTCACCACCCCTAGCCCTGTAGAGTACATCCGGGCCAGTGCCTTTTGCGCAAGAGGATTTCCCTGTTCCGCCGCCTTGTGATACCACAACAAAGCCTCTGCGCAATTTTTCTTCTTGACCCTTTTCCCCTCACAGCTCATTGTTCCCACATTGTATTGGGCCGTCGCATTCCCCTGCTCTGCCGCTTTGCGATACCACAACAAGGCCATTCTGTAATCCTGTGGCGCCCCCTGCCCCTTGTCGTACATCTGCCCAAGGCCGAACTGTGCAAGCGCGTCGCCTTGGACCGCAAGCCGCCTGAATTCCTTAAAGGCAAAAAAGAAGTTGCCTTTCTCATAAGCATCTTGCGCACCTTTCAAATCCGCTTGTGCTACCGCGCAAAACGCAAGCAGCACCACAAACAGAATTGATCTGGATAAAACTCTCATCAATAAGTTATTCATAGATTTGTTCCACGAAAAAACAAGCTCTCAAGCCGGAAGACCGGGAGCCATTTTACATCTTGCGGGAACGAAAGAAATACAGGAGGAGTGTTACGTCCCCCTCCACCGTGGGTGGAGGGGGATTTTGTGTTACTTCTTTACGCCATTAACAGTAGCCTTGAGCGTCGCACCGGCTTTGAATGCCGGTACTTTGGATGCCTTGATTTTCAGTTCCGCACCTGTCTTTGGGTTACGACCAACGCGAGCTGCGCGCTTGCGCACTTCGAAAGAGCCAAAACCAACCAAAGAAACGGAATCACCCTTCTTCAGTGCGCCGGAAATAATATCAATGAAAGCACCGATAGTGCGATCTGCTTCCGCCTTGCTTGTTTCTGTCTTGCTTGCCAGAGCTTCGGCCAATTCTTTTCTGTTCATGTAACCCCCTTCGTTAGATTAATAAAAAACCCCGCGCACGCGGTATGTGCCACATTTAATGAAGCATCATCTTTTCGCCAAAATTGCCAGCACCTGCCCTTGGCAACTCTTTCGTCATTCCGATCCCCCAATCCACCCCGTCCATCACATCGGACAATAGCTTACTGATTGCGACCCCCAAGTCATGGTTAAGGGACAAACTCACCTCCCGCCCAATCGCCAAGCGGAAAGTTACCACAGAAACCGGTTTGGAAGAATCCATTATAATATCAGTCACGAGAATTGGTTGTGCGCCCAGAGGAAATATTTCGGCCCCGGAAGAAAATGATTGCACGAAGTCCGCCTTGGCAAGAACAGCCTCGCGCCTGAATTCCCCGATCGTCTCCATGTTAATGGTTCCAAAATCCGGTTGCTCGCGCAACAGATTGATTTTCACCACCTGATGCAGTTGGTCCAGCAACTTGATGCTCATCGCCCTGGTCAACCACATTCGGAATTCGGTTTTATTCAGCGTATTAAATCTGAATAACAAACGATCTTCCAGTGGGACAAATGAAAAATTAACCTGATTAATCTTCACCGAATATTTCCGCCGTAATTACCGTGACCAACAGTTACTGCCAGCCACCAGAATTGCTGATATGGATATGCTATTTGGCTACTATATCAACAAGTCGCAATGTTTGCCAAGAGCCATATAGCCTAATTCGGCAATATTTTTCAAAATTTGAACGATTAGAGGTCATTGAGCCTCGTTCAGCGCCCGCTGCAAACACTCGTCGCACAAGATTTTAGCGCGTTCAGCGCTGCTCGACTCCGCATAACATCTCAGTTCCGGCGCATTTCCCGAAGGCCGCAGATGCACGATATCGCCAGATTCGAAAGTCACCCGCAAACCATCGGTCTGGTCTATGCCCAATATCGCGCCCGCTTGCGGGGCAAGGGTTTGTTTCAAGATGGCTGGAGAGTCCAGCAAGCGGGTGAGCAGCATCTGACTTTTTTCGGTAGCAAAACTTTGCAAGCGGTCACTGGCGGTGTAGCGTGCGGGTAAACCCTGCGTCAACTGCGACAACTTGCAGCCCCGTTCCCGCGCCAGACATAGCAAAGCCAGCATCGGGAGAAGCGCATCGCGCGTGGGCAGTGCCCGCAAACGGCGACCTTGAATAACCGCATCGCTGCCCAGCAAAAATCCGCCATTAGCCTCGTAGCCCACCACCACGTCACCGTTCTTGGAAAGAAATGCTTCCATACCCGCAATCACATAGGGCGAGCCGATACGGGTGCGCACCACGATATCAAACGATCCGCACTTTTCCACGGCGGTGTTGCTGCTTACCGGAGTCACGACCACAGCAGCCCCAAGATATTGCGCGCACAAGATGCCCACCACATCGCCGCGCAACCAACCGCCTCGCTCGTCACCGATCAACGGGCGATCCGCATCGCCATCGGTGGACAAAATGGCATCGAACGCATGCTCCTCCGCCCACAGCTTGGCCTGTACCACGTCTTCAGGGCGAACCGCTTCGGTGTCAATCGGAACAAAAGTATCGGTACGGCCCAACGAAATCACCTCGGCCCCCAGCCCCTCCAGAATACCCCGCAACACATCGCGCGCCACGCTGGAATGCTCGTATACCGCCACGCGCATCCCCGCAAGCACACCGGTGCCAAAGAAATCCAGATAACGCCGCGCATACGCTTCACCTGCACGCTCATCGGGGGGCGGCAGGCTCACCGGCGTCACCACCTCCGGCAGCTCCACCACCGCGTTCAACATGGCCTGTTCATCGGCTTTGGAAATTTCACCCTCGGCGCGATAAAACTTGATACCGTTTCTGTCGAAAGGAATGTGGCTACCGGTAACCACCAGGGTTGGAACCCCCAACTGCGCCGCATAAAATGCCAATGCCGGAGTGGGCAACGCACCGGCATACACTACCTGCCGACCCGAGTCCCGAATTGCTGCCGCACACGCCGCCGCAATTCGCGGGCTGCTCGGTCGCAGGTCGTGCCCTAAAACCACCTTTCCGGCCATGCTGCCCACACTTTTTAAAAAAGCGGCCGCATAGGCGTAGCACACCTCGTCCGTCATATCTGCCACCAGCCCCCGTGCGCCGCTGGTACCGAAACGAACGTTAGAACGCGAGATTAAATCTCCAACATGACTTACCGGCATATACCACTCCCGATGCTATTATTAACCAAAGTTATGGGCATGAAATGCTGCTACCGGAGTGAGCTTCAGGATTGGCACTCATTTGTTCACAAGCCGATTTCCGGCTGATTGTCTGTTGCTGGACAGGCTTGTTGACACCTAATTGAGTTACATAGCTAAACTCCGGGCAAGGGCTGCTACTGTAAGTCACATTACCGTAATAGCTTGTGCATTGGTAGTCATCACTATTCGCTACAGTAGATGTGGGGGCAGCAGTTGCTGACGCATCCTTTGCACGAACTCTATTCTGGGGAATTTGGGTGACCGGAACAGCCGGAGTTATGGTCACGTTATATTTAATCGGCCCGGCACTCTTTAGCCCCAGTTTCTCGCATGGCTTATCCGTATAGGTGATTTCAGTCCCATCCGTACATTTATTCATGATCGATTCAGCGCAGGCGATTTGATAACAGAAGAATAATGCGCTGGGCAAAATCAAGTGATTTAGTCTGAACATAAAACCCCCTTCTGCATTTTTTAGGCCGCGTTGGATTTCTGCAACTATTGCAACGAATGCAAGCCAAACATATTGCCTTCTGTATCGATACACAACGCAATAAAACCATACTGGACAACGGACATTTTCTCTTTGTGAATATGCCCGCCAGATTCCACGGCACGCCCGGCCTCAACAGCGCAATCCAAGCAACTGAAGTAAACCAAAGTACTATTCCCACCGGAAGCAACGCCTGCCATTTTGACCAATGCCCCCGAGGCACCAAAGCTGTCCATCGCCATCGGGAATCCCCACATTTCCAGTTCCGGGTTGTTCAACCTCTCCAGCTTGAGTTGCAATACCGATTCATAAAACCGTTTGGCACGATCAATGTCTTGCACATAGATTTCAAACCAGCAGATTGGATTGCCTGTCATTCTCATATCCCCTTTGAGAAATACGGTTCAAAATGCAGTAGAGCCCCATTCAACCGAGTGGTAGTATACATCCGGCAAGCAGCGGTGATAAATAACTAAAGAGGCGCAGTGTTCGGCCCAAGGAGGAGAAAAATGAAACGATTAACCGGTCATTTGTATTTCTGGGTGCTGTTGGCCATCCTTGCCGGAGGCACTTTGGGCTATTTCGATGCCGCCACTGCGGTGACGCTGAAGCCGCTTGGGGACGGCTTCATCGCCCTGGTCAAGATGCTGATCAGCCCGGTGATATTTTGTACGGTAGTGCTGGGTATCTGCGGTGCGGGCGACATGAAAAAAGTCGGGCGTGTCGGGGGCAAGGCGCTACTCTACTTCGAGGTCGTGTCGACAATCGCTTTGATAATCGGGCTTCTGGTGATGAACCTCATCCGTCCGGGCGACGGTTTCAACGTTGACCCGAAAACGCTCGATGCCAAAGCCGTAGCCAATTACGCCAAGGCGGCCACCGAACAAAATTCGGTGGATTTTATCCTGCACATTATCCCGAAAACTTTCACGGACGCATTCACCGGCTCCGGCGATCTGCTGCAAGTGCTGCTGGTCGCTATCCTGTTCGGCTACTCCATTATGCATTTGGGCAAAGCCGGACAACAGGTTCACTGCTTTATCGAGGAATGCTCACACATTTTCTTCGCCATGATGAATACCATCATGAAAACGGCACCGTTGGGTGCCGGAGGTGCAATGGCCTTCACCATCGGCAAGTACGGCATCGGTGCGCTCAAACCGCTGGCCATGCTGATGGGCAGCTTCTACCTGACCTGCATATTGTTCGTGAGCATCGTCCTCGGCATCATCGCAGCGCTCGTCGGCTTCAATATTTTCCGCTTCGTTTTATACATCAAAGAAGAACTGCTGACGGTGCTGGGCACCTCTTCCTCGGAGTCGGCCCTGGTGCCGCTGATGCAGAAACTGGAACGGCTCGGCTGCTCTAAATCGGTGGTGGGACTGGTGGTACCCTCCGGCTATTCGTTCAATCTGGATGGCACCAACATCTACCTGACCATGGCGGCATTATTTGTCGCCCAGGCGCTCAATATCGATCTAACGTTAACGCAGCAATTGACCATACTCGGCGTCGCCATGTTGACCTCGAAGGGCGCTTCCGGCGTCACCGGTGCGGGCTTCATCACGCTCGCCGCAACGCTGGCCGTCGTACCCTCGATCCCGGTAGCCGGTTTGGCGCTTATTCTCGGTGTTGACCGCTTCATGTCGGAAGCCCGTGCATTGACCAATTTCATCGGCAACGGCGTCGCTACCGTGGTCGTATCGAACTGGGAAAAAGAACTGGATCATGCGGCGCTTAAAGAACAGTTGAGCGCTTAGGCGCAATTGCGCCATCCGGATGACCTGAGAACCTTTGAACTATTTCACAGCGTCAGTCACTCGGAAATTTGGACGAAAACTGTCGTACCCCATCGGTGTTTGTCCTATACCGACAGCCAGATAAACTCTGTAAACTCCCGGCTCAAATTAACGGGAACAGGTATCAAACTGATGATTCGACGTTTGCCCCCCATGAATCACGAAATTAAATTATTATGACTACGACCCTCCTCGTCATCGACGACAGCGAAGACGACCAGCATCTCTACCGCCGCGCCTTCAAGGGTTTTGAATCTTCCTTCAACCTGGTGATGGCGTCGTCGACGGAAGTCGCATTTGCTCGCATAGCCGATGCCAAGCCCGACCTGATCCTGCTCGATTACAACCTGCCGGATATGGACGGACTCAGCTTCATGAAGAAGCTAGACAAATATTCGGATACCGCCATTCCCATCATCATGCTGACCGGAGAAGGCAATGCGGAGGTGGCCGTCAAGGCGATGAAGAACGGCGTCGATGATTACATTATCAAGGATACCGAAGGGCAATACCTGAGGGTGTTGCCGGGGGTGGTCGAACATGTCATGGCGGCCCATGCGCAACGCGAACAGAACCGGTTGCTCCAGAAAGAAACCGAGGCGTTGCTGCTCCGCAATCAGGCATTGATGCAAAACTCCATGGATGGTATCCACGTAATGGATATGCAGGGCAATATCGTGGAGGCTAATAGCGCCTTCTGCCGCATGCTGGGTTACACCCCGGAAGAAATGGCTCGCCTCAACGTGGCGGATTGGGATGCACAATGGTCGGTTGAAGAATTGCGGGAACGTTTCAAGTGGCTCATGGGTAAAAATACCCGGTTCGAGACGGTGCACCGGCGGAAAGACGGAGCACAGATCGATGTCGAGATCAGCACCTCCGGCATGAAAATCGAAGGGCAGCATTTCCTTTTTGCCACCAGCCACGATATCACCGAGCGCAAGAAAGCGAATGATGCGATACGTGAAAGCGAAAATAAATTTCGTATCCTGTTCGAATCTGCGAGTGATTGCATCATGATACTCGACATGGATGGACGCATCAGGGATATCAACCGAACCGGGCACGAGCGCTTGGGCTATTCCAAAGAGGAAATGCTGGGAAAGCGCGTTGCCCAATTCGACCCACCCAACTTTGCCGCCAAGGTGGGCAATAGATTCGTCGAAATTCAGACTAAAGGTTGTGCCATATTTGAATCCGCCCATGTGCGTAAAGACGGCTCGGTGATGCCCGTAGAAATCAGCGCCAGAGCTGTCGAACTAAATGGTCGTCCGAGCGTCCTCAGCATCGTTCGTGATATCACCGAGCGCAAGCAAACCGAGGAAAAGTTACTGAAGGGTGAAGCCAACCTGCGCGCCATGCTGGATAATTCGCCCTATCTGACTTGGCTGAAAGATACCGAAGGGCGTTACATCACGATCAACAAGGTGTTTGCCGATTATCTCCGGCTGGATGACGCTCAACAGGCTATGGGCAAGACCGATCTGGATTTGCAACCCAAGGAGTTGGCGGAAAAATACCGCGCGGATGATGCCGAGGTAATGGCGGCACGCCAACAGAAACATGTCGAGGAATCGTCGTTTGATGGCACACATACCCACTGGGTGGAAACTTTCAAGACGCCGATTATTGATGTGCACGGCAAGGTGCTGGGCACGGTCGGCTTCGCCAGAGACATCACCGAGCGCAAAAAAGCCGAAGAAGAGATTCGGCTGGAAAACGAAACCGGGCGCAAACGCGCGAAATTACTGGCACAACAGTTTGGTCAATTGCTGCAAAACTCGTTTAACGAAATTTACCTGTTTGACGCCTACTCCCTACGTTTCCTGCAAGTCAGCAAAGGCGCACAGAATAATCTGGGTTATTCAACCGACGAGCTAAAAAACTTGACTCCGCTGGATTTGGGCCCCATGTACAACTTGGAGAGCTTCGAGGAACTAATTGCCCCGCTTCGAAATGGCGAACAACAAACCTTGCTTTTTGATACCGTTTATCGCCGCAAGGACGGTACGACTTATACGGTGGAAGTGCGGCTCCAGCTTATGGAATCTGAGTCTCCGGTATTTCTTGCCATCGTTCAGGACATCACCGAGCGCGAGAAATCAGAACAAAATAAGAGAAAGCTTACCCGTGCTCTCCAACTTTTGAGCGAATGTGGCACGCTACTGATACATGCAAAAAATGAACAACGACTGCTGGAAGATATCTGTCAATTGGCGGTGGCAACCGGTGGTTACCTGATGGCATGGGTGGGGTTTGCTGAAAATGACGCGGCCAAATCCGTGCGCCCAGTCGCGCAATCAGGCTATGAAGAAGGATATCTGGACGGCGTAAAATTGACATGGTCTGATACGAAACTAGGACAAGGGCCAACCGGTACCGCGATAAGAACGGGAGTATCGGTTATCAATCCGGATTGCCTGACCAGCCCAACGATGGCACCTTGGCGTGAAGCTGCAATAAAGCGCGGTTACCGGTCGAGCATAGCGCTTCCTCTTGCCAGCAATAAACATTTATTCGGTGCGCTCACTATTTATTCGGTCGAGCCCGATGCATTCAGCCATGAAGAAGTGGCATTGCTGGAAGAGCTCGCCAACAACCTTGCCTTTGGGATTGAGACACTGCGTACACGAGACGCGCATAAGCGCGCGGAACAAGAGTCGCGCGAGTTATCGGCGCACCTGCAGACCGTGCGCGAGGAAGAAAAAGCCAGCTTTGCCAGGGAAATCCACGACGATCTGGGAGGGACGCTGGCCGCGCTCAAGATGGACGCATATTGGCTGGCGAACAAATTAGCGGAAGAGAAAAAGATGGAGCCACTGCATGCGTGCGCACTATCTATGGTCGGCCAGCTCAATGCTGCGGTGCTTGCCACACGCCGCATTATCACCGACCTGCGCCCGACCCTGCTCGACGATCTCGGCTTGCTGGAGGCGCTCAGATGGCAGTGTGCCGAATTCCACAAACGCACGGGTATTGAATGCCGGGTCGTCTGCACCGGCGAGAAAGACTGCGAAGACACTATGGACGGAACACAAGCCATCAATCTGTTCCGCATTACTCAGGAAAGCCTTACTAATGTCGTGCGACATTCCGGCGCGACCAAGGTGGGAGTCAGTCTCCGTCGGGACAACGAAGAAGTGGTTTTGTCGATCAGCGACAATGGGCGCGGATTGCCCGAAGGCCACACCATTGCCTCGACTTCTTACGGATTACGCGGCATGCGCGAACGCGTCGTGCAGTTGGGTGGCAAGATCAAATTCGACAACCCGGCCGGGGGCGGATTCAGCGTGACGGTAAGGCTGCCGGTCGCTGCTGCCACAGAATAAGGGCAATTACCTCGGCTTGGCGTGCGCCGGGCGAAATACCTTGCATTGCTCCGCATCGGCCTCCAGATACGCGCCTTCGATCAGGTCGATACAGTACGGAACTGCGGGAAATACTGCATTCAGACAATCATCTATAGCCGAAGGTTTTCCCGGCAGGTTGATGATCAAGCTCTTGCCGCGAACCCCTGCGGTCTGGCGCGACAGAATGGCGGTGGGCACAAATTTCAGCGAAGCGGCACGCATCAGTTCGCCGAAGCCCGGCATCATTTTCTCGCAAACCGCCTCGGTGGCTTCCGGCGTTACATCGCGCGATGCCGGCCCGGTACCGCCTGTGGTCACAATCAGGCTGCACCCAAGCACATCGCTCAACTCGATGAGTGTCGCTTCAATCAGCGATTGCTCGTCGGGTATTACCCGCGCAGACGCTTCCCATGGACTGATCAATACGCGAGCGAACCAGTCCTGAATGGCAGGGCCGCCTTTGTCTTCATATTCGCCCCGACTGGCGCGGTCGGAGATGGTCAGAATGCCGATACGTGCGATGTTCATAACTTATTCCCTTTCCAATTCAATACGGGAATAATGTTTCGTGGGAGTGGCCTCCCGGCCACGATAAATATTGTCGCGGCCGGGAGGCCGCTCCCACCAATACATCACTATTGAAGGAGAATTGGTATTATTCCCTGTATCCGTTTTCATCCTGAAAGACCGTACCATCCAGCAATTGCACCGTCACTTGCTCTCCTGTCGCGAAACCCGAACTGTCCGCAGGAACCACCAGCAAACCGTCTGCTTTCGCCATCGACAAGAGTACACCGCTGCTCTGCGTGCCGGTGGAGCTGGCGCTGTAGCCCGCATCATCATGCGTCAACTGTACACGAATGAATTCGGTTCGACCCGGGCGAATTTTGACCGGATGAGCCAGACGCGCCGTAACGGTACGGCGGTAACGCCGCGCATTGCCCAGCTTGCCGCGCAATGCCGGAGCAACAAATTCCTCAAAGCAGACCATGCTGGATACCGGATTGCCGGGCAAGCCGAACACCAACGTTTTGCTGGTCGAGCCGAATGCCAAGGGATGGCCGGGGCGGATTGCCACGCGCCAGAATTTCATCTGTACACCCAATTTTTCGATAGTCGGGCGCACATAATCATGCACCCCCACCGAAGTGCCGCCGGAAACCAGCAACACGTCAAACTCAAGGCCGCGCAGTAAATAACGCTCCAGTTCTTCGGGATCATCGCGCGCGATGCCGAGCAGTATTGGCTCGATACCCAGCGCTTGTACCTGCGCCATAAGGGCATAGCTGTTGGAATCGGGAATCTTGTTCGGATCGACCGCTTCGCCCATGCCTTCCAGTTCGTTTCCGGTTGAAAGTATCGCCACGCGAGGGCGACGGAACACCTGAATTTGTGCCGCTTTCACGGTAGCCAGCACACCGATCACGCCGGGAGTAATTTCGGTGCCCGGCTTCAGCACCACATCACCGGTGCGCATGTTTTCACCTTGCGGGCGAACATCTTTGCTGGCCTTCACCGCCTTGGCAATCTGCACCCTGCTCGCAGTAAGCTGTTGCGAATCTTCCACGCGAACCACCGCATCCGCACCTGGCGGCATCGGGGCTCCCGTCATGATGCGTGCGCACTGTCCAGATTGAACGGTTAGACTTGGCATGTCGCCAGCCCTGATATCTTCAATGATTTCCAGTGTCACGGGAACACTCGCCACATCCTCACTGCGCACGGCAAAGCCGTCCATCGCCGATACGTCGTAAGGCGGCAGGTCACGATTAGCGCAAATTTCTTCGGCCAGCACCCGTCCCAACGACTGTTCCAATTTCACGGACTCGGCACCGGGGGCTACGACTGATTCCAGGATGATGCGCTGAGCTGCACTGACTTGCAGATGTTCCATTATTTTGTGTTCTCCCGATTCATTGCCTGTTCCACATCTTGCGGCGTATCCAGATCGAGAAAGCTACGCCCAGCGAGAGCGGCTTCCGGCATTTCGCTTTCTTCCACATAGCGTACAGCCAGTCTATCCAGTACCGCACGCAAACTGTGTTTGCCGTCCCCGTTCAAAATTTCGCGCACCATTTCCAGGCAACTTTTCGCATAATACGCGGCCAGCGGCTGCGGGTAGCCTTGCACTAGCGGCACCACTGCCTCGACGCCCTCCCGATACCGGGACAAGCCTTCGATTATTTGCGGGGTGATGAATGGCATGTCGCAAGCCACGGCGAATATCCATGGCGTGTCTGCGTTTGCCAATCCCGCCAATAACCCGGCCAGTGGGCCGCTGTGGGCAGGATCATCACAAATTTGCAGATACTCCGATGCAGGACGCAATTGCCGCACGCTGATGATCACTTGCGGGAATACCTGCCGCATCGTGTCCGCCACACTGTGCAGCAAGGTGTGCCCACCCAATAACAAATTCGCTTTGTCTTGCCCCATGCGGCGCGACTCGCCTCCCGCCATGACAATGGCCGTACAATCCCTAATCATGGTCGAGAATAAATTGCGCAATTCCGGCAATGTCATCCAGCGCAAAATGGGGAAGCTGCGGGTAGACCTCGTCCATGTCGGTCACCATGGCGATCAATCCATCAGCAATTGTGCAACGCGGGGGCTGTGCACACTCACGGCGCAACACCTCGATTTTCCTGCCTCCGGCATGGGAGAATCCTTCAGCCAGCACCCAATCCGCCTCGCCAAGAAAACGTGCAGCCAGCTGCTCCGGTTCGCGCGCTTCCTTGGCATCGGCCACCAATTGCAGCGCGTCACGGGTGAGCAGCATACTCATTACCGCCCCCGCATCTTTGAAACGCCTGCTGTCTTTACCGGGCGTATCCAGTTCCACCTTATGATGAGCGTGTTTGATGGTGGCGACTCGCACGCCCCTGTCACATAACTCGCGGATTAACTTTTCCAACAATGTAGTCTTGCCGGATCCCGAGTGTCCGACGATGCTTATGACAGAAGGATTCATGGATGCGGCATCACCCATGCATCACCTTGCGGGGTCATCTCTTTTTTCCAGATCGGCACGCGCTGCTTCAGTTCATCGATGATCCAGCGACAGGCTTCGAGCGCCGCGACGCGGTGTTCCGCTCCTGCGACGATCAACACGATGTTGTCGCCGCCCTTCACCGTGCCAATGCGATGCACAATGCGAGCGCCCAGCAAACTGAATTTTTCTATGGCGTCGTTGCGCAATTGATTCATCTCGGATAGTGCCATGCTCCCGTAAGCATCGAAACTGATCTCCAACACTTCTCGCCCTTCCGAAAAATCACGCGCGCATCCCAGAAACGTGCCGATACCCCCCATGCGCTTCGACCCGGCCTTGAGCGCCTTGATCTCCTCGTCCAGAGAAAAATCTTCCCGTTGGATTCTCACTGCCTGTTGCATGCTATCCCCCGGAAAACTTGGCCATGAAAGCGACTTCGCTGTTGTCGGGTAGCGCCAGCGACATGTCGCGTATATGTTCGCCATTCATTGCCGCGAGACATACCATCTCGAATGCCTGCGGGTATTGTTCCGCCAATTCGTCGCGCAAATCCTGCAAGCACATACCGGGACGGTAAGCGGATTGCAATTCTCGCTTGCCGATGCGCTCTGCGACCGGGCCGAAAAATAGCACTCGGATCACTGTGTCTCTCCAACTTTCCTTAAACCCGGATAATACATCAGATGTGCAACGTCACGTTTTGCGAGTGATGCGGCAGTTCCAAATAATGTCTGGTTTGCATTTCGGTCAGACGGCTGGCGGTACGTAAAAACTCGCCGGATGCCGCGCCATCGCACCAAATATTTTCCGGGGTGGCCGCCGATGAAGCGACCAGTCTGACATTATTATCGTAAAGCACATCCACCAGCCAGGTAAATCGCCTGGCTTCGGCAGCATTGTGGGAGGTCATACGCGGAATGTGCGACAAGAACACGGTGGGATAGCGGTGGGCGATTTCCAAATAATCTTCCTGCGCATGCGCCCCGCAACACAGTTCTTTGAAATCAAACCACACCACTCCTCGCGCCGACTTTTTCACTGGTATATGGCGTCCCGTAATTTCAATATACTGCTCATTGTGCCGCGTCCCCGCAGCTATCCGCTCGAACAATACGTCCATGCGTGCCTCGCTGGCTTTTGCGCTTTCAGCATCGGCAGCCACAATGAACAGCGGCGCACGAGCCTCTGTCCGCAGGCGGTAATCATTGCCGCCATCCACGTTCAATACCTTGAGTTTGTGCTTGAGCAGATCAATTGCAGGCAAAAAGTTTTGTCTCTGCAAACCATGCGGATACAAATCATCCGGAGCATAGTTGGAAGTGGTTAACAGCACCACGCCGTGTTCCAATATTTCCTTTAACAACCGCCCCAATATCATCGCATCGGCAATATCCTCGACATGAAATTCATCCAGACACAACACGCGGGTGGATTTTTCAATATTCTTGGCCAAGGCGATCAGCGGGTCATTCTTGTTTGCCAGCAACTTCATCTCGTGATGAACTTCAGCCATGAAGTTGTGAAAGTGAATACGGCGTTTGCGGCGATACGGCAAACATTCGTAAAATGCATCCATCAGAAAAGTCTTGCCGCGCCCCACTCCGCCCCATAGATACAAGCCATCCGGCACCTCGGGGCTTAGCAGGCTACGCCCCAGAAATTGGTTGCGCTTCGTTTTAAAATCCATCAACTGATGCCAGAGAGCATCCAGCTCATCAATAGCGGCAGCTTGCGAAGAGTCGAAAAGAAAGTTAGGCAACTCACTGGCGGCCTGATACCAGGCCTTGGGACTCATGCTGCCATCAGCGGGAATGTTAAAAGTGTGTTGGGACATGGGAGGTAAGTTTTTAATATTATAACGCAACACTGAACTAAAATACTTTAGACATTCTCCCGCGCACCCTTTAGACTTGCGCACTTTTTTACCGACTTTCATCATGTCCGCTGACCTCGAACTAACCGAACCCGCAGCCGTGCCGCGCGAGTTGATTACGCGCGAAGTGGCGCGCCGCCGTACTTTCGGCATCATTTCCCACCCGGATGCGGGCAAGACCACGCTGACCGAAAAACTGCTGCTGTTCTCCGGCGCGATTCAGTTGGCGGGAACGGTGAAGGCGCGCAAGAGCGGTCGCCACGCGACCTCGGACTGGATGGAGATTGAAAAGCAGCGCGGCATTTCAGTCGCCAGCTCGGTGATGCAGTTCGAGTACCGCGACCACGTGGTAAACCTGCTCGACACGCCCGGGTCACCAGGATTTCTCCGAGGATACTTACCGCGTGCTCACCGCAGTGGATTCCGCGCTGATGGTGATCGATGCGGCCAAGGGCGTGGAAGCGCAGACCATCAAGCTGCTCAACGTGTGCCGCATGCGCAACACGCCCATCATCACCTTCATGAACAAGATGGACCGCGAAGTCCGCGATTCGCTGGATTTGCTGGATGAAGTGGAATCGGTGCTCAACATCCAGTGTGCGCCGGTGACCTGGCCTATCGGCATGGGCAAGACTTTTCGCGGCGTGTATCACCTGTTGCGCGACGAGATCATGCTGTTTGCGGCGGGCGAGGAGCGCGCCGACGCAGGAATTCGAGATCATCAAAGGCATCGACAATCCGCGCCTGGCCGAGATGTTCCCGCTGCGAGATCGAACAGCTGAAGAATGGAAGTAGAGCTGGTGCGCGGCGCATCGCACCCCTTCGACCTGCAACGCTTTCCTCGATGGCAAGCAGACGCCGGTGTTCTTCGGTTCGGCGATCAATAACTTCGGCGTGCGCGAGATTCTGAATGCGCTGATCGACTGGGCGCCGGCGCCCGATCGAGCGCGATGCGACCGTGCGCACCGTGCACCCGACCGAGCAGGCGTTTCTCCGGCTTCGTGTTCAAGATCCAGGCCAACATGGACGCCGAACCACCGCGACCGCATCGCCTTTCTGCGCGTGTGCTCCGGGCGTTTCGAGCGCGGCATGAAGATCAAGCATCTGCGCATCAACCGCGAGATAAGCGTGTCCAACGTGGTCACCTTCATGGCCTCCAGCCGCGAGCAGGTCGAAGAGGCCTACGCGGGCGACATCATCGGCCTGCCCAACCACGGCAACATGCAGATCGGCGACAGCTTCTCCGAAGGCGAGGTATTGCAGTTCACCGGGATTCCGTATTTTGCGCCGGACTTTTTCCGCTCGGTGCGCATCCGCAATCCGATCAAGGTCAAGCAGCTGCACAAGGGCTTGCAGCAGCTCGGCGAAGAAGGTGCGGTGCAGGTATTCAAGCCGCGTTGACGGCGGCGACTTGATTCTGGGCGCGGTGGGCGTGCTGCAGTTCGATGTGGTCGCCAGCCGGCTGCAAGGCGAATATGGCGTGGATGCGGTGTTCGAAGGCACCAGCACCACCAGCGCACGCTGGGTCACCTGCGACGACAAGAAGATGCTGGCCGAATTCGAAAAGACTTTATCGCAATAACGTTGCTTACGATGCTGCAGGCAATATGGCCTATCTCGCGCCGAATAGCGTCAATTTAAAACTCACGCAGGAACGCTGGCCGAAAGTGGTATTTCACACCACGCGAGAGCATGCGGTGAAGTTGTAATTTCATTTTAATTTAACAGGAAAAATCATCTTGTGGGAGCGGCCTCCCGGCCGCGATCAAATTTATCGCGGCCGGGAGGCCGCTCCCACCAAACGAAATATCATTTCCAAATTGGAAACGAAATAACTTCTGCGAATTTAAACTGCTGACCCACTGCACCTCCCGCAAAACAAAACCACGAATTCAGGGGAGATTCATAGTATATTCGTCCCATTGAATTGAGCCGATAATTCGTAAACTGCTAAACTATATTCATCCCAATTGGGGATGGTGAGTACCGATCAATGGCACGACAGTTGCAATAAATCAGGAGAGTGCGATGGGTAACTGGTTCCTTTCTCTAAGTATCCGCTGGAAGCTGCAATTTGGTTTCTTTTTGGTGACGATGGTCACGACCGTATACAACCGCCTGCTCGCTTCGCACGAACTTGGAGAGATGGTCGATATTGCCCGCACTAACGGTGTCAGCGCCCAAGTTATCAGCCAGCTTGAGGCTAACCATAGCGCCTATATCTTTAATTCGTTCTGGGAGTCCGGCCTGGAGTTTGCGCTCCAATTCTTTCTTATCGGTGTAGTCGCGGGAGTGTTCGTCAGGCCAATCCAGACTTTGTGTCATGCGCTCAAGGCGGTGGTGCAAGGAGATCTGACCAAGGGTGTCAAGGTCAGCTCTCAAGATGAAATCGGCATGCTGGAGGAGAGTTTCAACGAGGTGTTGAACAAGCTAAATCACATCATGCGCGAGGTGGATGCCAGCGGTAAGGAAATGGAACAATCGGCATTCCAGATCGCAAAAATTTCGCACGAGATTGCCGAAGTGGGGCGTAATGAGCAGAGCCGTTCGGATGAAGTGAGCGCCGTTACCATGCAGTTGCAACATGTTTCAGAGAGCGTGCAGACGCAAGCGATGGGTGCGGCCAAGCCGCGCCAAGCAGACCGAGGAGCGGGCGCGTGAAGGCATCCGCATGGTGCAGAAGAATATTTCTGAAATGGAAGGCACGGCCCAAGAAGTGAATCAGGCTGTCGAGAAAATTTCCGAACTGGAACAGTCTGCGGGGCAGATACACGAGATCATCACGACCATCCAGACAATTGCCGAGCAGACTAATCTACTGGCCCTCAACGCCGCAATTGAGGCGGCACGTGCGGGAGAGCAAGGGCGGGGGTTCGCCGTAGTGGCCGACGAGGTGCGCAAGTTGGCGGAACGCACGACGCGTTCTGCCGGCGAGGTGTCTGAAATTATCGGGCAATTGGGCGGCAAAGTACAACAGGTTACGGCCTCGATGAATGTGGTGGTGGACAAGGTACACGAAAATCAGCAAGTGGCCGGTGAAACCGCTGCTGTCATTGAGCATATGGCAGGCGAGGTTGCTGAAACCGCCGGCGCCAATGACGGCATTTCCGGAGCCAGCGGCGAACAGATCAGAAATGTCAATTTACTGCAGGAGACATTGGTGCAACTATTTGCCACCTTGCACGAAAGCTCGACCAAGGTAGAAACCACTGCTGCAATCGGTGATAACCTGCACAAGGTGACCGGCGCGTTAAACCAACTGATGTCGGGCTTTACTTTCGAGAGCATTAACGTCATTGAACCGACGCAGAACGAGAAACGCACTTACCCCCGCGCCACTAACAGGCTGCTGGTGGAAGCGTCTCAGAACGGCAAGTCGTTCGAGTGCGCCAGTCTCGACTTCAGCCTGGCCGGAATGCGTCTGGCGCTCAACCAAAAGTTGGATAATGCGGGCATGGTGGAACTGGCGGTGTGCTTGCCGCAGGACGACTTGGGCCAATATGAAAGGCAAAATCCGCTCAAGTTGCGGGGGCGGGTCAGTTGGCAGCGTTTTGAGGATGGAAAGAATCAATGTGGCATTGCTTTTGAAGGCATGTCGGACGAAGCGAACCGCAAGCTGCGCGACTGTTTCAAGTATTACAACAAAGCACCGGAATTCCGCACGAGCATCCGATAATCCCGCATCGTTTCATATATGCTTGGACTGGGCAATGTGGTAATGTCCGGTAATGTCCGGTAATGCTTTTATCGGTATGGCCCCCATGCAACAACTCGAATTTAAGATTATTGGCGAATATATCGAACTCAACCAACTGCTCAAGCTGGTGGGCGTGTGCGACAGCGGCGGCGCTGGCAAGTCGCTGGTCGCTGAAGGCGTGGTGTCGGTGGATGGACATGTCGAGTTGCGCAAAACCTGTAAAATTCGTGCCGGCTCAGTGGTAACGCTGGGCGATGTGCGCATCACTGTCATTTAAATGCTATACATCGCCCACAACGTGACTATCCCCGATCTGCGAGATCGAGATCAGCGCCATACGCGCTCAAGGTGCGGGCGGGCAGAACGTGAACAAGGTTTCCAGTGCGATCCATTTGCGTTTCGACATAGCCGCTTCTTCGCTGCCAGATGAGTTCAAAGAGCGGCTGACCAAACTGAACGACCAGCGCATCACCAAAGAGGGCGTGGTAATTATCAAAGCGCAGGAATTCCGCAGCCAGGACAAGAATCGCGGCGAGGCATTGCGGCGTTTGAAAGAGTTGGTGCAGAGCATCGCGGTATTGCCGACCGTCCGGCGCGCAACCAAGCCTACGCGTAGCTCGGAGAAGAAGCGACTGGAGAACAAGGTCAGGCGCGGCGTGGTGAAGAGTATGCGCGGGCGAGTAATGGAGTAATCGTAGGTGCGAATTCATTCGCATAAAAAATATAGCGCGTGCGAATGAATTCGCGCCTACGTACCCAAACATAATTCCGGACACTTCATGGCCATCAAAGCAACCATCTTCAAAGCCAATCTGCAAATCGCGGATATGGAGCGTCACTATTATCAGGATCACGCGCTGACCTTGGCGCGCCACCCTTCCGAGACCGATGAGCGCATGATGGTGCGCTTGCTGGCCTTCGCCCTGCACGCGCACGAGTATCTGGAGTTCGGCCAGGGCATGACCGCCGATGATGAGGCGGACTTGTGGCTGAAGGATTTAACCGGGGCAATCGAGTTGTGGATCGACGTGGGACTACCCGACGAGAAACTGATCCGCAAAGCCTGCGGGCGCGCCAACCAGGTGATTGTCTACACCTATGGCGGACGCACTGCCGACATGTGGTTCGCACAAAATAGCAGCCAGTTCGAGCGACTCAAAAATCTTACCGTGATTAACCTTCCGACGGAAAGCACGCGCGCCATCGCAAAGCTGGCGCAACGCAATATGCAGTTGCAATGCACGATTCAGGATGGACAGGTGTGGCTGAGCGATGGCAACGAAAGTGTGCAGGTGGAGCGGGTAATTTTGAAAGTGCCGGTTACCGCTTGAAGTTCGTCTAAAATGCAAGGCGTCCTTGCCCCGCCTCTGTTACAATGCGCCGCGCGGCAATCGCTTCAGTCTTGATTGCCCGCTACCGATTCCGGTTTGTTGTTTCCTCCGTCTGCCTAAGACTGGCGCCATTAATGGCGACAGGCCGATGTATCTCATAAAGGTTTATATGTCATTTGCAAATCTCGGCCTGTCCGAAGAAATCCTCCGCGCCGTTTCCGAGCGCGGTTACACCGAACCCACACCAATCCAAGCGCAGGCAATTCCAGTCGTATTGGCTGGTCGCGACCTGATGGGCGGCGCACAGACCGGCACCGGCAAGACCGCCGGTTTTACTCTGCCTATCCTGCAACTGCTTTCCACTTCAGCGAAACCCACCACCGGCAAGGCACCAATCCGTGTGCTGGTGCTGATCCCCACGCGCGAACTCGCCGCACAAGTTGAAGAGAGCGTGCGCGACTATGGCAAATACCTGAAGCTGAATTCGATGACCATGATCGGCGGGGTCAATATCAACCCGCAAATTCAGCGCCTGAAAACCCGCGTGGATATTCTGGTCGCCACTCCCGGACGCTTGCTGGATCACGTGCAGCAGCGGACGGTTGATCTGTCGCACGTGGAGATTCTGGTTCTGGACGAAGCCGACCGCATGCTGGACATGGGCTTCATCCGCGACATCAAAAAGATCCTCGCGCTGTTGCCCAAGCAGCGGCAGAACTTGCTGTTCTCCGCCACCTTCTCCGACGAGATCAAGGCGCTGGCCGACGGCCTGCTGAATAATCCGGCACTGATCGAGGTGGCGCGCCGCAATGCCACCGCCGAACTGATTACACAGAAAATCTATCCGGTGGATCGTGAACGCAAGCGCGCGTTGCTGACCCAACTGATCAAGGAACACAACTGGTTTCAGGTGCTGGTTTTCACCCGCACCAAGCATGGCGCGAACAATTTGGCGGAACATTTAAACAAGGACGGCATCACCGCCACTGGCCATCCACGGCAACAAGAGCCAGGCTGCGCGCACGCGTGCGCTGGCGGAATTCAAAACCGGCAAACTGCAAGTGCTGTGCGCCACCGACATCGCTGCGCGCGGCATCGACATCAGCGAATTGCCGCACGTGGTCAACTACGAGTTGCCCAATGTGGCGGAAGATTACGTCCACCGCATCGGTCGTACCGGACGTGCGGGCAGCGAAGGCGAGGCGAGTTCGCTGGTGTGCATCGACGAACACAAGTTATTGAAGGACATCGAGCGCCTGATCAAGCGTGAAATTCCGGTAGTGCAGATTCCGGGTTTCGAACCCGACCCGCGCATCAAGGCAGAGCCAATTTTGAATGGACAAAATCGCGGTCAAGGTGGGCGCGGACAAGGCCAGGGGCGCGGGCAAGGACAAAGCCGTACGCAGACAGCACCGCGTGCCGGTGGCGGGCAGCCGCGCAGCGGAACAGGTGGCAAGCCTGCGGGCGGGCATGGTGCGGGGCGAGGAGCAGCGCCCGTGCTGCATCGTTCCGGTGGACGTGGGCGCTAATTTTAAATGGATACAGATATATCCAATGAAGAAGCTATCGCTGCGACCAAGCTATGGCTTGAGCGCGCGGTGATCGGCCTCAACCTGTGCCCGTTCGCCAAGTCGGTGCATGTCAAAAACCAGATTCGTTACGTAGTGAGCGCGGCGCAGACGCCTGAGGAGTTGCTGCGCGATTTGTTGAACGAGTTCGAGGTTTTGGCAGAATCGAGTGCCGCAACGATAGATACCACATTGCTGATCCATCCCCACGTGCTGACCGATTTTCTCGACTACAACGATTTTCTGGCAGTGGTGGACGCGGCACTGGTGGAAGTTGAACTGGACGGCGAGTTGCAAGTAGCCAGCATGCATCCCCAGTATCAATTTGCCGATACCGAGCCGGATGACATAAGCAACTATACCAATCGATCGCCTTATCCCACCCTGCATTTGTTACGCGAAGCCAGTATCGAACAGGCGGTGGCAGCGTTTCCCGATGCCGCGCAGATTTTCGATAACAACATCGAGACCATGCGTCGCCTGGGACATGAAGGCTGGAATGAATTGGGGCTGGCGGACGTGCAGAAGGACAAAAACATTAGCTCGTAGCTGGTAGCTTGTGGCTAGTAGCTGACTTGTCGCGCTGCGCGCGGTTTTGGTTTGGCTACAAGCTACGAGCTACCAGCTCAGCGACGTTAACGATGACCATAAAAACTTACTCAACCCTCACCCCAGACTGCGTGATGAACGCGCTGGAAAGCGTGGGCTTTCGCAGCGATGGGCGTCTGTTGGCGCTCAACAGCTACGAGAACCGCGTATACCAAGTCGGCATGGAAGAAGGCGCTCCGCTGGTAGCGAAATTCTATCGCCCGGAGCGCTGGACGGATGCTGCCATACTCGAAGAACACGCCTTTGTGCAGGAGCTGGTTGAGCGCGAAATTCCGGTTGTCCCGGCGTTGCTATTGGACGGAAAAACACTGCATAATTTCGAGGGATTTCGCTTCGCTGTTTTCCCAAAACACGGCGGACGCGCACCCGAACTCGAAAACCGCGATACCCTGGAATGGATGGGACGATTTCTCGGTCGCATCCACGCCATCGGCGCGCTCAAACCGTTTCAGCATCGCCCCGAATTGAACATCGCTACATTCGGAGTCGCACCGCGCGATTATTTGTTGGCGCATGATTTTATTCCGGGCGATTTACTTGCCGCCTACAGCAGCGTGGTGGATCAAGCATTGGACGGCGTACGCCACTGTTTCGACCGTGCGGGCGCAGTGAAAATGTTGCGCCTACACGGCGACTGCCATGCGGGCAACGTGCTGTGGACGGACGACGGCCCGCACTTCGTAGATTTTGACGATAGTCGCATGGGGCCTGCGGTGCAAGACTTGTGGATGCTGCTGTCGGGCGAACGTGCCGACATGGTGCGGCAGATGGGCGACGTGCTGGCGGGCTATGAAGATTTCTATGATTTTGACGAACGAGAATTGCATCTGGTCGAAGCCCTGCGTACTCTGCGCTTGATTCACTACTCGGCGTGGCTGGCCCAACGCTGGGACGACCCGGCTTTCAAACAAGCGTTCCCGTGGTTCAACACCCAACGCTATTGGCAGGATCGCATTCTCGAACTGCGCGAGCAGATCGCTTTAATGCAGGAGCCGCCGCTGTGGCAGGCGTAACGATACTTTGCCCATGCGGCAGCAAGCATAAATACGCCGACTGTTGCGGTCGTTATTTGGACGGCGGAGAAATCGCCTCCTCTGCCGAAATATTAATGCGCTCGCGCTACACCGCATACACCTTGCTGCGCGAGGATTATTTGCTGGCGACCTGGTACCGCTCCACGCGCCCCAGTGAGCTGGGGCTTGCGCATGATGTGGCAACCAAGTGGCTGGGGCTGGAAGTAAAACGCCATGAGCAGAAACAAACGGATCATGCTCTGGTGGAATTTGTGGCGCGCTATAAAGTCAATGGTCGCGCGCATCGGTTACATGAAGTGAGCCGCTTTGTGCGTGAAAATGGGCGATGGTTCTATGTGGATGGAGATGTGGGTTGAACCGGCGAATTATTCACCCGATCTTTTCGCCAACACATCCCGATAAAATTTATGGGTATTTTTCCCGCTTTGCTTTGCCAGATACATTGCATCATCGGCTTGTTTAATAAGTATTTTAGTCTCGGTTGAATTATCCGGGTATATGGAAATGCCGACACTTCCTCCGACATGACATTGCTGTCCTTTTAGTTCGAATGGCTCCGATAACGCGATAATTATTTTACTTGCCATCAAAGCGGCGTTCTCTTCCGCCCCTATTTCGTTTAATATTAAAATGAATTCATCCCCGCCTACCCGTGCGACTGTATCCGAAGCTCTGATGGTATCTTTCAGCCTCTTGGCAACCCCCTTTAACAACAGGTCGCCCGCATCGTGCCCCAGCGTATCGTTGACATTTTTGAACCCATCGAGATCAAGAAATAATACGGCCACTTTGTAAGTGTTACGTTTGGCCAAAGATAGGGCATGTTCGAGATTATCCAGAAACAACGCCCGGTTCGGCAGGCCGGTCAAATAATCGTAGTGGGCCAAATGCGCTATTTTTTCTTCGGCCTGCTTGCGTTCCGTAATATCCCGGACAATGCCGATGAAGAAACGCTGCCCGCCCAATATCATTTCCGATGCGGACAGTTCCATCGGAAATTGCTCGCCATTTTTCCTGATGGCAACCACTTCTCGCCTGCTTACGCCTATGATCCTTGCTTCGCCGGTTTCCACATAGCGGCTGATATAGGAATCATGCTCACTGCGCGTAGGCTCGGGCATCAGCATGCTCATGTTTTTGCCTAATACATACTGATAAGGATAACCAAAGATTTGTTCGGCAGCCGGATTGAAGCCAAGTATCAGCCCGGCTTCATTGATAGTGATAATGCCGTCCATCGCGTTATGAATAATGGCTTGCAACTGATTTTGGCTTTTCTCAAGCTCGACTTTGACCTGTTTCAGGTTCGTCACCATCTGCCAAAACAAATTGACTTCCAAGCCGCTGGCCACCCTTTTATCATTGCCAAAAACTTTGCTCACCTCTGCCGCAATGGAATCATCGTGCGACAAGTTGTACACAATGCAGTCTGGAAAGTCCTTGCAGGCACGAATGGCCTCGGCGGCATCGGTATAAGTTGGAATCCGGTGACTTTGCGCCATTTTTATTCCAGGTGCGGCAGGATTCGAATCTACTACGGCAATAACCTCAACCAACCTGTCTTCCATGAACATTTCAAGCAAGGCGGAGCCTCCGCGCCCGGCTCCAATAATCAAGACCGGATAGCCTTGATTGTTATGTTTTTCCATGTTCATTTATAAATATCACCCGGCCGGCAAGAGTTTTCGTTGCCGAAAGGTTGGCATACTAATATATCTATCAGAATACGCAAGAACCTGAAGCAACTCTTTTGTTTAATAAGTTAAATTTCCCTAAAACAAATTAGCATTTGTGTTATAGCTCCACCCCGTTGTACTGTGTAAACTTCAACTGGTAGCATTATCAGGTTGGCCGATAGCTAAATTTTCATAGGTATACATATGGACAGCAGGAAAGAACGCGACTCGTTCGGCACCATCGAAGTTCCTGGAGAGCGGTTTTGGGGCGCACAGACGCAACGGTCGCTGCTACATTTTCATATCTCGTCCGAGCGTATGCCGGAGGAAATTATTCTTGCACTCGCTGAAGTCAAACGTGCCTGTGCAACCGTCAATTCCGACCTCGGCCTGCTGGATGAAGCCAAAGCGAACGCCATCGCCCAAGCTGCGGATGAAGTGCTTGCAGGCCGTCTTGGCGCTGAGTTTCCCTTGTCTGTATGGCAGACCGGTTCGGGCACCCAAAGCAACATGAATGTGAATGAGGTACTTGCCAACCGCGCCTCGGAACTGCTCGGTGGTGTGCGCGGTGAAGGCCGCCTGGTTCACCCCAACGACGAAGTCAATCTCGGCCAATCGTCCAACGACATTTTTCCGACTGCCATGCATGTGGCGGCCATAACCGGCATCCGGCAAAAATTGTTGCCTGAATTAAACACTTTGCGCACAACCCTGAAAATGAAATCTGATGTATTTGATGGCATCGTTAAAATCGGGCGCACCCATTTACAGGATGCGACCCCGCTGACGCTGGGGCAGGAATTTTCCGCTTACGTCGCGCAACTCGATCTGGCGGAGTCGGTGATCAACCATGCGCTGACACCGCTTTACGAACTGGCGGTCGGCGGCACGGCAGTGGGAACGGGGCTGAACACCCATGCCGAATTCGGCGACCGCGTTGCAGCGGAATTGGCTCGAACGAGCGGTATACCATTCAAAAGTGCGGCCAACAAATTTGCCGCACTGGCCACGCACGATGCGCTGGTCGCCGCGCACGGCGCGCTCAAGACCCTCGCCGCCGCACTGATGAAAATCGCCAACGACGTGCGCTGGCTGGCCTCCGGACCGCGTTCAGGTTTGGGGGAAATCAGCATCCCGGAAAACGAGCCGGGCAGTTCGATCATGCCTGGCAAGGTTAATCCGACTCAATGCGAAGCGCTGACCATGCTGTGCTGCCAGGTGTTCGGCAACGATGTCGCCATCAACTTCGGTGGTGCTTCGGGCAACTTCGAACTGAATGTGTTCAAGCCGCTCATCGCTTACAATTTCGTGCAGAGCGTGCGCCTGCTTACCGATGGCATGGCGAGTTTCGAAGAGCATTGCGTGCGCGGCATCGAAGCCAATCGGGCACGCATAGCCGAATTGATGGAACGCTCGTTGATGCTGGTGACCGCCCTGACCCCGCATATCGGCTACGACCGCGCCGCCGAGATCGCCAAGCGGGCACAACGGGATGACAGCACACTGAAACAGGCGGCGTTAGCATTGGGCTATGTCACGGAAGAAGAGTTTAGCCGGTGGGTGCAGCCGACGAATATGGTACATTCTAAGAAAGGTATTGAATGACTCTGCCAGCATCAAGTAAACGTGGATTTCCGCTTCGACGCATTGCGGCCGTTTTCCTGCTCATTTTGCTGGCGCTAGGCGCATGGGTTTTTACCCGTCCCAAGCCGATTGCCGTAGTACTGGCGAAAGTGGAGCGCGGCACAGTCGAAGCGACGGTCAGCAACACGCGCGCCGGCACCATCAAGGCTTGCCAACGCGCCAAGATTGCGCCTCAGGCTGGCGGACAAATCGCGCATTTGCTGGTAAAGAAGGGGCAACGCGTCAAAGCTAACCAAATATTACTGGAGCTGTGGAACAACGACTTGCAGGCGCAAGAGCGCTTGGCGCAGCAGCAACTCGGTGCGGCGCAGATGCAGGTGCAGCAGGCATGCACCCAGGCTGACGAGGCAGACAAGGAAGCCGAACGGGCGCGCCAATTGAAAGAGCGCGGATTTATTTCTGCCGAAGGTCTGGATCAGAAAACATCTGCGGCCAAGGTGGCGCGTGCCGGATGTGAGGTCGCGCAAAGTCAAATCGCTCAGAGTCATTCCCGCATCGATGCGGCGCGTGCAGGGCTGGACCGCATGGTGTTGCGCGCGCCGTTCGACGGCGTCGTGGCTGAGATCAGCGGGGAATTGGGCGAATTCGCCACGCCCTCCCCGCCCGGCATTCCCACGCCGCCCGCCATCGACCTGATCAATGATCGCTGCCTGTTTGTCAGCGCGCCGATAGATGAAGTGGATGCCGCCAACATCAAGGCGGGGCAGCGTAGCCGCATCACGCTGGACGCGATCAAAGGTAAGTCCTTTGCGGGCAAGGTCAAGCGCGTCGCGCCCTATGTGCTGGAAGTGGAAAAGCAGGCGCGCACCGTAGAAGTGGAAGTGGAATTCGATAAACCGCCTACCACTGAAAATTTATTGGTAGGCTACAGCGCCGATGTCGAGATCATGCATACCTCTCACGAAAATGTATTGCGCATTCCCACGCAAGCGATGTTGGAAGGCAAACGGGTATTGGTCTACAGACCAGACGATGGCGTACTGGAAGAACGTACCGTAACCACGGGTCTGGCTAACTGGGATCGCACCGAAATTACCTCAGGATTAAGCGAAGGCGAGCAGATCGTAATGTCGCTCGATCAAGCAGGAGTGAAGGCCGGAGCGCTGGCGCGACCAGAGGTGGGAAAGACGGCGAAATAAGTTAGCTACGTGTGAAAATGCTCCAACCTTGACGCGTGTAATTGATGCGCGTAGATTATGCGCATCATGTGTATTAAGGAAAAGTGGTGAACAATATTATTTTTAACCCTGCCGCCCCCAAGAAATCCGCCAATCTCAGTATTAACGCCGATCTCTTGCAGCAAGCAAAACAACTCAATATCAATCTTTCACAGACGCTGGAGCAGCATCTGGTCGAAATTGTTCGGCAAGCGCAAAGCAGCCGATGGCTGGAAGAGAACAAGAATGCTCTGGATGAATACAACCGCCGCATTGAAACGCGCGGCACGTTCAGTGATGGCCTGCGGCGGTTTTGATGGCGCAGTTTGATGTTTACCTCAATCCGAATGCGGACACGAGCAAGGCCATTCCTTACCTGCTGGATGTGCAGGCTGATCTGTTGGACAGATTGGCAACCCGTGTCGTAGTGCCGCTCATTCTAGCCGAAGAGATGGGGTTGGCAGCCAAGCACCTCAATCCGCAGTTCAAGGTCAAGGGTACGGCAGTGGTCATGTCCAGTGCCGAACTCGCGGGTGTCTCCAACCGTTTGCTGGGCGATAAGGTTGCCTCGCTGAAAACCAAACGCGATGAAATCATCGCCGCGCTGGATTTGCTGTTTACCGGAATTTAATGCAGATTCCCGAATGAATGATAGCCCTTAGCCAAGTCACCCGCAGCTTCATGGTCGGCGATCAACAGGTCGCCGCGTTGCGCGGCATCGACCTGAATATCGCGGCGGGCGATTATGTCTCCATCATGGGGCCGTCCGGCTCCGGCAAGTCCACGCTGCTTAATTTGATCGGCTTGCTGGATCGCCCGAGCTCCGGCACTTACAAGCTGGATGGCGGCAACGTCACCGCGCTGAATGACGAGCAGCAAGCCAAGGTGCGCAGCGAAAAAATCGGCTTCGTGTTCCAGTCGTTTCATCTGGTACCACGGCTCACCGCCGCGATGAATATCGAGTTGCCGTTGATTCTGGCGGGTATTCCTCCCTCCGAACGCAAAGCGCGCGTGGTGCAGTTGCTGGAGAACTATGGCTTGACGGATCGCGCCGATCATCGCCCAGATCAACTCTCAGGCGGGCAGCGCCAGCGCGTGGCGATTGCTCGCGCCACCAGCATGCATCCTGCCGTGTTGCTGGCCGACGAGCCGACCGGCAACCTCGATCAGACTACCGGCAAGGAAGTGATGAATTTGCTCGAACAACTGGTCGCGCAGAAAGTCACTTTGATACTCGTCACTCACGATCCGGTGATCGGTGGACGTGCGACGCGGCAGTTGCATATGGTGGATGGGGAGATCGTAAATGCTGCACAGCGAAATGTTTGAGTTGGGCATGATGTTACGCGCGACTTTTAAATCCCCCCTGATGGAACTACTAGCCATTCGACTAGGCAGTCAAAAGACGACAGCCAAGTCGCTGGTTATGCCCCCCTTTTTCACTCAGAAGGTGCAAGAACCTCTGCGAGGCAAAGTGGGGTATCTCAGGACTCGCAATGTTCCCCACTTTGAAAAAGGGGGGCTAGGGGGGATTTGCCGTGGCATCAATACAGCCACTATGCCATGAACCTTTCCGACACCCTGCTTTTTGCCTCCGGCAGCCTGCGCGGCAGCCGCGCCCGCACCTTATTGATGATCCTGGCGATGTCTATCGGCGTGGCATCGGTGGTAATACTGACCGGCTTGGGTGAAGGCGCACGGCTTTATGTCGTCAATCAATTTTCTTCGCTGGGCACCAATCTGGTCATCGTGTTGCCCGGACGTACCGAAACGGCGGGCATCGGGCCGAGCATGTTGCTCGGACAAATCCCGCGCGAACTCAGCCTGGACGATGCGCAAGCCTTGTTGCGCAGCCGGGCCGTCGGGCGCATCGCGCCGCTGACGGTAGGCTCCTCGCAAATATCCATGGGCGCGCTCAACCGCGAAGTGGTGGTGCTGGGATCAACCAGCGAGTTGCTGGAGGTGCGTCACATGAGTCTGGCGCAAGGCCAATTCCTGCCTGCCGGGGATGTGCATTCCAGCGAGTCGGTGTGCGTGCTGGGCACCAAAATCAAGACCGAGTTGTTCGGTCAGCAACAGGCAATCGGCGCTTGGGTGCGGCTGGGCGACCGGCGTTTTCGCGTGGTCGGCATAATGGCGAGCCAGGGCGAATCCATGGGCTTCAATACCGACGAGATCGTCATCGTGCCGGTCGCTTCGGCGCACATGCTGTTCAACACCTCCGGCCTGTTCCGTATACTGGTGGAAGCAAAAAGCCGCGATGCGATCAAGCAAGCCAAACACGATGCCGAAGAAATCTTATTGCGTCGTCACAATGGTGAACGCGACGTGACCGTCATCACGCAGGACGCCGTGGTGGCAACATTCGACCGTATCCTGACCGCATTGACGCTGGCAGTCGGCGGTATTGCCTCCATCAGTCTCGCGGTGGCTGGTATCCTCATCATGAACGTGATGCTGATCGCCGTGTCGCAACGCGTCAAGGAAATCGGCCTGCTCAAAGCCTTGGGTGCTCCCGCCGCGCAAATCAGGAATCTGTTTTTTGCCGAAGCGATTTTGCTATCCGGCATCGGCAGCGTGGTCGGGTTGATACTGGGTGAGGCAGGCGTAGCGGTCATAGGCAAGATTTATCCGTCGTTGCCGGTGGTCGCGCCTTGGTGGGCGGTGCTGGCGGCGATAGCTACCTCGCTGGGCACGGGGATTCTGTTCAGCGTATGGCCGGCGCGGCGCGCGGCAAAGCTTGATCCGGTGATGGCGTTGGCGAGGTCATGAGCCTATCGCGGTTGTAAGCATTGCCAAGGCAAGTTGTTTTGTCATATCGTTCCGCTCACCGGCAAACTCTCCAGTAAGTACAAACCCGGTCATCTTATTCTGTTCATCGAAAAATCCCATCTTGGTTCCCGAGCCGGATGCCAACGTCTGCCAAGAGCCAACAGCACCACGAGACACCGGCAGCACAGCGATGGGATGAGCAGGGGTTTTTACTACCACAGGCATCGCCGGAAACATCACCTGTGCTTTTTCACCATTTAATATCCGCGCCAAGGTTCTCCCGCCATGCATGATGGGCATAACATAAGGCAACACGTTTCCTTCAATCTCTGCGCAATCGCCCAGTGCAAATATCGATTCGTCACTACTGCACAATCGTCCATCCACCACTATGCCACGATTTACAGCAAGCCCCGCCTCTCGAGCCAGTTGTATACGCGGACGCAAGCCGACTGCCGATAACACGAGATCGGCTAGTAAAGATGTGCCATCGGTAAGGGTGAGAGCATATCCGGTCAGAATCGAATCGATAGTTTGTGCCGCCGTGCCGAAGCGCCATGTAACACCAAGTTTGTTTAATGGCTCAAGCAACTGCTTGCCAGCTTGTTCCGGCATCAGGCTGGCAAGAGGATAGGGGCCGGGGTCAATGACGGTAACCGCATATCCTGCAACCGCAAGATCGTTGGCGAATTCGCAGCCGATCAGCCCTCCGCCCATTATGGCAACGGATTTTGCCCCGACAAGAGCATCGCGCAATCGGGCGTAATCAGTCAGATCGTTCACTGACAATACTGCCTCGGCAGCATTGCCTTGTAACGGAATGCGAATCGGATCAGCACCCGATGCCAATACCAGTTTGTCATATTCAAGAGTGCCGGATGACGTATCCAACTTTTTGTCGAATCGGTGGATAAAGTTTACTTCCGTGTGGGCCAGCAGTCCGATGTCAAGTTGTTTGGCCATACCCGATGCGGGAGTCAATACCAAACTTGCGGCATCTTTTCCTTGTGCAAAGGCATTCGATAGCATCGGTTTGGAGTAATAATCCCCGCTGTCGCGCGACACCAAGGTTATGGGTACATCAGGGTTCAATTTCCGCAATTCCCGTATGGCGGTATACCCTGCCAAACCACTGCCAAGCACAATTATTGGTTTCACGATTCATCTCTCCCTCAGACCGCATAACATCCACAATTTTTTCATGCGCTTCCATGCACCCTGCTAGACCTCAATCATCTCGAAATCCGCCTTGGCTACGCCGCAATCCGGGCATGACCAGTTATCAGGTATATCCGCCCAAGCCGTGCCGGGCTTGATACCTTCTGCCGGCAAACCGGCTTTCTCATCGTAAATAAATCCGCAAACTACACATTGCCATACTTTCATGTCGCTCTCCTTTGTCTTTAAAATTAAGCTGATACTTTTGCCAATACGGCCCGGTATTGATTGGCATGGCGCTCTTCCACCTTCGCCAATGCCGCAAAACGCTTGGCCGCCTTTTCCAGCGTTGCCGCAAATCGTGCGGCATGTTCCTTGGATTCGGCAATCTGGCCGTTTATTTCGGAGGCTGCAGAAGCATGCCCTTCCTCCTGAGCTGTTTTGAGAAAGCCCGGATACATTTCCGTGTACTCGTAAGTTTCTCCTGCTATCGCCATTTCAAGGCAGCGTGCCGGATTCAACGTTTCTTTCGGGTAAAGAAGGTCAAGATGCCCCAATGCATGTTGCACTTCCTGATTCGCCGTCTCTTCAAATATCTTTGCGGTTTCTTCATCGCCTGCCGCACGCGCAATTTTGGCGAAGTAGCGGTATTTGATGTGCGCCATCGATTCCCCGGCAAATGCCGCCTCAAGATTGGCCATCGTTTTGATCTCTGGTCGTTGCATGATGTTCTCCTGTTTGTTGGTTAGTAATGTGGCTGTCTGCCCACGGACGCAATATAGGCTTTGCCAACTAATAAATCGAATTGATTGTTTAAATATAATTGATTTATTATACAAATCATAAGGAGATCGAAATGACACTTACCGAACTGCGCTTCATCGTTGCCGTGGCACAAGAACGCAACTTCCACCGTGCTGCAAAAAAGTCATTCATCAGCCAGCCCGCTCTGTCTCTGGCGATACAAAAGCTGGAGAATGAATTAGGCTTGAAGATATTTGAGCGGGGAAAGACAGAATTCACCATCACAGCAGTAGGTAACGCCATTATCGAGCAGGCGCAGCGCGTGCTGGAAGGAGTGGAAAGCATTCGCGAAATCGCTACACATGGGAAGAACCAGCTTGCTGCGCCGTTGCACATCGGCCTAATTCACAGCGTCGGCCCTTATCTGTTGCCAGACCTCATTCCCGCACTAAAGAAGATCGCCCCCCAGATGCCGCTGGCAGTGGAAGAGAACATCACTGCGAATCTGGACATTTTGTTGCGCAACGGAAAACTTGATGCCATTATCATCGCACTCCCGTTCGGCGATACCAACCTCATTACCCATCCTCTATATGACGAACCGTTCGATGTGGTGGTAAACAACGAGCATCGCTGGGCTGACCGTCGCAGCATAAAAGCACAAGAACTGGCAGAAGAAAAAGTGCTGCTGTTGGATTCAGGACACTGTTTCAGCAACCAGGTAGCCGAAGCCTGCCCCGATATAAACCGAAAAGGTGCAGATATCCAACAGGGCACTTCGCTGGAAACTATACGCAACATGGTCGCCTCCGGGCTGGGAATCACTGTTCTGCCTGCCTCGGCAAACAGTGTCCGCTATCGCAGTCGATTACTGAAAGTCATTCAGTTTGCCAAACCCGTGCCGTCAAGGCGTATCGCACTGGCATGGCGCAAGGGTTTCACTCGCCCCCAAGCAATCGAAGCACTATCACAT
Source organism: uncultured beta proteobacterium (assembly GCA_963714805.1). Classification (GTDB taxonomy): domain Bacteria; phylum Pseudomonadota; class Gammaproteobacteria; order Burkholderiales; family Gallionellaceae; genus CAIQPV01. The sequence goes on from CAVQPO010000004.1 coordinate 736,060, forward strand.
GCGGTTACTCAAACTAAAATCACAGGCATTGTGCAATTGACATGACAATGAACGAAAAATACTATGGATAATGCCATTGTCTATAGCCAATACAGTTTCTTACCACTTGGAGAATACGCTCATGACCGAATTTCCAGAAGACATCTATACTGAGCCATCAAATGTTGATGTTGATACTCTGAAAAATCTTGGCCCCCTTCGAGGTATGGCGGGTATTTGGCAAGGTACTCGCGGCTTGGACGTTAAGCCAAAAGTTGATGGGCCAAAGAAACAGGCTTTTGTCGAACATATTGAACTTCAACCGATAGACCCACAGACCAATGGGCCACAATTGTTATATGGCCTACGTTATCACACTCATGTAGTAAAGCCAGACCAGGTTAAGACATATCATGACCAGGTGGGATACTGGTTATGGGAGCCTTCCACAAATACGGTGATCCATACACTTACGATTCCGCGCGGCCAAGTCGTCATGACTGCTGGGAAGGCGAGTGCTGATGCTAAAGAGTTTGAGTTAATAGCTACTCATGACTCCGAAAACTTTGGTATTCGATCTGCGCCATTTCTTGACTACGCATTCAAGACAATCGAATTCCGGATCAAGGTAACAATCAATCCTGACGGTACATGGTCTTACGATGAGGATACAGTACTTATGATCAAGGGGGCGAGCGAACCCTTTCATCATACGGATCGAAATACGTTGACGAAGCTCGCAGAGCCAACGCCAAATCCTCTGGCGAGAAAGTAAGTCAGGAAAAGTTTTACGACTGTTGGCAAGCGAAGAAGAGACATTGAAAGATTCAACCGTGAACAGTCAAATTCCGGCTAGCTACGGTCAGTCGTGAGTGGCATCCAATTTGGCAGAATGAACTGCTGTTTTGTGCCAGTTGCAGTTATTCAGAGTGGAACGCACGAACGGCTGCAATGCGACGTATTGTGTTGAAAAAGTCTTCCGGTAACCTTTTCGATAAAATTTCAGGGGTCTTCAAACCATCAACTGAAGTGCGTTCGTCGGTTGTAGAGCGTTATGCGAGGCCGACCTTTTAAGGGCATGCCCTTCTTGGGCTTGCACCTGTCGAATGATTTTGACTTGCAGGCTAAGCGGTTGGATATTTTCCATTTTCAATCTTCCTCATTCATGTCACAGGCAGAGGAACGACCAAAATGTATTTTGGCGGTCCCGCTGTCATAGGTATTAACCCTTAGATCGGAAACTTTGCGTCCCTGCCTTTCAGCAGGTTTGCCTTTTTTAATTTACATACAGAACCTACTGGCTCACCAGTGGGTTTATGACCGTAGCGAAGAGTACAGCAGAATCTCAGAGGTAAATATAAGACAAACACCTAAGCCGAACGGCCTAGGTATTTTGGAATGTACATAGGCAACAGAGGGCGGTTTCAGTCCATGCGAACAATTTGACCGTCCAGCATCCAACAACGACCTGTAATCCACGCTCTCCCGCAGCTCCTCCCCGCCTTAACGTGGACAGTAAATTCGGTGGTGCTTCGGCTGTTTCTCGGTCTTGAGATTATGTCCGTTGCTCGTAGCTCAGGGCAATGCAGCAGTTGAGCCACTAAATTAACCTCGGTTGTTGAAGTTCAGCATTGATGCTGGCATTATGGCATCGAGCATTTGATTCGAAACAATAAGCACATTCGTCATGTCACGCCCAAACACTACCGATACAGAACTCCGTTACATTATCAGAATGCCTGATAAATTGTGGCGGGTATGGATAACGTTTAATGGTAAAGATTTTGGCCAGATGTATTTTTCAGACAAGGAATATGGCAACAAGGATGCAAGTTTGACTGCTGCAATTGCATACCGTGACAAGGTAATAACCACCAACAAAATCCCACTACGAATCTACGCGGGTAACGGTTTTTGTGTCAGGCACAAAAATAATAAATCAGGTGTTGTTGGCATATTACTGGCTGTGGATAATCACGATGATCCAAGACGAGTTCATTGGCAGGCAAAAATAATGGTTGATGGTAATCAACGCAAAACCTCTCAATCGGTTCGGCAATACGGTTATGTGGGGGCTTGGCAGTTGGTTGCTGCAATCCGCGAGAACCATACACAAATCCCTGTACCAAAAAAACCGCCTGCGCCACCTGCATGGCTGAGATTGTGGGCTGCTGAGCGAGGGGTTTCTATGCCTAAACCATTAAAATAATTACTCTCGAATTTCAAGTTTAGGCTAATCAAATATCCCCTCGGGTTTTCGAATGGTTTTCACTAAATGGAATAGTTACTACCCGGCACTAACTAACTTAAAAACGGAGTTACACATGTATTCCAACCATACTGTATATATTGTTGATGATGATTCAGGGGTGCGGATGCTGCTACAGCATATGCTATCCAAGCATTTTATCGTTGAGGCATTTGAATCTGGTGAAGCTTGTCTTGAGCGCACTGAACAAAAATCTCCTGAACTTTTCCTGCTTGATATTGAACTACCAGGTATGAATGGTTATGAAGTTTGCCGAATGATCAAAGACACTCCCGATTGGAAAAATATCCCGGTCATATTTCTGTCCGGCCATGACACTCCTGAAGATGCTTGGGCGGGCTACGATGCTGGAGGTCAAGACTTCATTGCAAAACCATTCGATGTGGGTGAGCTTTATCGCAAATTGGAAATCATTTTCCAGCTAGAAGAAACGAGAGTTGCTTTGCAAGAGCAGCTCAAATCCTCTGATGAACTTTCGAATGTCGTTCTAACCAATCTGGACGAGTACAGCACCCTCATTGGCTTTTTGCGCAAACTGAACGAATGTACAGAATACCAGGATGTTGTAAATGCCGTGATGAATCTGATTCACACATTTCATCTGGAGGGAGTCATTCAGATAAGAATGAGAAATCTTGAGCGAACCTATAGTAAAGCAGGAGAGAATTGGCCGCTTGAAGTTGCCGTTATCAACAATGTGCGCACTATGGATCGTATCTTTATGTTCAAAAGCCGTGCCTCATACAATTTTGACCATATCACGATTCTGATCACTAATATGCCAGTTAATGATCCTGATCTTTGTGGAAGAATAAGGGACATTCTGGCTATTGTTGCTGAAAGTGCAGAGGCAAAACTCGTTGCGCTACAAAACGTCTTTGACAAGTCAAGAATGCAGGATGAACTGCACAATCTTTTGCAGGCTATCGAACAAACTGTTCTGACCTATAGTAAGAACTATGAAGATGCGAGAGTTAAAGGTTCGTTCCACACAGCCAGGCTTCTTGACGACTTGCTGTCAACACTTGCCCATGTAGGCTTATCAGAACAACATGAAGAACAAATACTTGAAATGGTAAAGAGTCGGACGTATGAACTGGTTGATCTTTACGATATTGCTGGAGCAACGCAAGCCACATTGGTTGAATTGATAAATAAACTTGAAGATATATTGAAGGTAACAGGAACTGTTAAATTGAGATAGCTGAATGAATTTGGAAATCAGGTGCTGTGGCATAATTTGAATAATTGCTATAGGTGCGAAATGGGACAGGACTTCCAAACACATAAAGACCGTATTGAGTATGAGAAAGACCAAGCGGTTAGAAAAAGGTGGCTTATAAAAATTGTATTCGCATATTTACTGGTGATTGCCACTGCATGGTATTTGGGAAAATGGATAGCTGAGCGTTTTTTCTAAATGCATATGAGTTAAACCCCCGCCTAACTTCAGCGGGTGAAAAGCCGGACTCTTTCACCGGCCTGACGGGGGTTGCTTATTGAAAGTGCATTTTGAAAGGATGCGAAGCATGGACAATCTAAACGAGGCGATAAAAGCGCGATGCGATGCTGCAAACCAACCGCTGCCGCGCCACATATCTACTCTACTAGCTGGCGCCGAAGACTGAAATTAAATTTGTATGTCTGAAGCTCATTCGATAAGAGCCATTCAGGTAGTAGAATGCCGACTGACCCAGTGCGGCCAAAACCTGCCCTTCACGAACGTCCGATATTCGGCAGCCAATTTTGCAAGATGACCATCTGAAACTTTCCAAAAAGGGAAGCCAGTTATGAAGCCACGCATTACAGTCCTTACCCTTGGTGTCGATAACCTCGAAAGATCGCTCCGATTCTACCGTGATGGTCTAGGCCTAAAAACAGAGGGCATCATCGGAACTGAGTTCGAGTACGGTGCAGTCGTATTTTTCGATCTAGCGGGAGGTCTGAAGCTTGCTCTCTTTCCACGTAAGAGCCTTGCTCTCGACTCCACACTCCCACTCGGACAGCCCAGCGCAACAGAACTCTCAATCGGTCACAACGTCACCTCAAGGAAGGAAGTAGACGCGGTAATGGAGCAGGCACGCAAATCTGGGGCAATAATAGTCAAACCGCCTCAAGAGACTTTTTGGGGCGGTTACGCAGGCTACTTTCAAGACCCTGACCAACATCTGTGGGAGGTTGTCTGGAATCCGCAGTGGCTGGACGAAGACGCAGCATAACCCCGGTAGCCAACGGACGGCGAATCGAAAGGAAAATAGACCATGTCCACAGGAACTATCCGACTTCATCGCGTACTCCGTGCAAGCTTGGAGCGCATTTATCGGGCTTTTTTAGACGCTGAAGCAATGGCCAAGTGGCATCCCCCATACGGTTTCACCTGCAAGGTTCACCACATGGATGCCAAAGTTGGCGGCACCTACAAGATGTTGTTCACGAATTTCACGACAGGCCACGGCCACTCTTTTGGCGGTGAATATCGGGAACTCGTGCCATTCGAAAAGATTTGCTATACGAACAGGTTCGACGATCCAAACTTGCCCGGAGAAATGAAGACAACGGTGACCTTGAAGAAAGTGTCGTGCGGAACTGAACTCAATGTAGTGCAAGAAGGATTGCCTGAGGCCATTCCGCTTGAAATGTGCTATCTCGGCTGGCAAGAGTCGCTTGCACAGCTTGCGAAACTCGTTGAGCAAGAGATTCCAGATCAGCCTGTATAATTGTTTATTACCTTGCAGATGCGCTACTCCGGTTAGTAGCATTGGGTCGAAACCAGAACTTAGTGCCCTCTTCAAAATTGAGTAATTCAATTGTTATGTGTGCTGCCGCACAGATAAACTCAGAATAGCTTCGTAACATTTAAATTGCGAAACTAAATAAATCAACTCTACAAATATTGCTGGTGGCTACACCCAAAGGGAATGTGATGAACTTATTTATAGTAGAAAATTCATTGAACGTGCGCAACAGCATACAGTCCGTATTGTCTGATATGCCAGAGATAAAGGTGATTGGTCATGCAATGAATGAAACCGCGGCTTGTGAACGTATTGGCGCGCTGCTGCCCGATGTAGTGATCCTGAGCCTAGGCTTGCAATCAGGCTCCGGAATTAGCGTTCTGGAATACATCAAAAAATTCTTTTCTAATATTAAAGTCATCGTTTTCACTCACTGGGCAGACGCGGAATGCATTGAACGCTGCAAGCGTGCTGGAGCAGAATGTTTATTTGATATAACTCATGAGCTTATGCAGCTCCGTGAGATTTTATTATTCTGGGCGCGTACCGTTGGCTAAGGCATTGCGCCAGTGGCAGATTGAATAAATCCGAAGACCCTGCGCCACAGAATCGGCGAGGATTAGGTCTGAAATGAAAGGTGCGCACCCTCAACGAATGACAATGACTTAGTATTAACCTAGCTAGTGACAATATTTTGTGAGGACAGAGGGTGCCATTCCCTTTTTTCGATAGCCGCATTCATCGCCGTCCGTGCTTTGAGAAGTGCTGCCTCTGTATTTGCCAGCGCCTGAGTTACTGAAGCAAGCGCCTTAATATTTGCCTCATCGTGGATTTTATCTTCCGCAAACTGCGCCGCAGTCAATGCCATCTGTGCCGCAGCATGAGCGTTTTTAAGTGCTTCATCTGCCGCTACCTGTGCCGCTTTGAACTTTACCATCTCGGCATTGCTCAGCTCAAACTTTAACTTCAAATCATTGTAGTCATGAACCAGTTGGTTAATGTCTCTATATGTCATGGGTTACGCCCTCCAATGCGCTCACATGCAATGGGAAATTATAACTATTTTTCATAATCTGGAGCGAAAAAACGCGCTTGTCCGTTTTTCTTTGTTTTGCTAAAAAATCAGTATGGGTTTAGGTGGACTCTCCATAATCATGTTTGCGTATATTGTTTTATGGCAAATTGAGATATTCTGACTTAATGTCGATCATAAGGTTAAATCCAGCGGCTTTAGCCGGTCAGCTTTAGCCTTGCTAATTCAGCGAGAGTGGAACAACAGCATCACTTTCCCTTGGCGTTGCGCGTTTAGCAGGAGCGGGGAGATGACTTTAGTCATCTGCGACTGCTGCGCTAACCCACCAGCTTTAGCTGGTGGTAGTTCAGTTAGTCTTAGGTTGAATTTCGGGTTTGGGTCGATTGCTGCGGGTCACGAACAGCGGCAAACGGGAAGTAGAATTCTAAGTTGATCAGATTGCTCTCGACCGGCTGCTTTCAAGCGGTGTATATGGCACAATGTATTTCTGGGATTTGCCAGAAACTGACTATTCAATTGCCGATGGAAAAAAGACACTGCACCTGTGGTGCTGAAGCAGATGTTCGTCGTAGTATTCGCCGCACAGCGGATGGGCGTGACGAGATCGTTTATCGCGTTGTTTGTCCTGTGTGCGGACAACTCGGTCCAGCGGTTCCGATGGCGGACAAGGACGAGGCCATTGCAATCGCCGAGGCTATCTTGGCTTGGAACGAAATGTTCGGAAAATTTCACCCGTAGGAAGCCTGACGACTGTCACTAGTAACCAGTGCTCAATGGAATGATCTGTTTGTTATGTCCGGTGTAGATCGCATTGCTGCCCGTCTAAATTGCGAGGACAGTCGGGCACGTACCGGCCAGCAGGAGACTGTCACGCATACAGATTTATTCTCAAATCTTAGTCCGCTTAGGGTCGAAAGTGATGGTTGGCGAACGGCTGCTTTGATGAGACGAGAAGCTTGGTAATCGCCGAGGCGCGACGGCGGAACGAGAAACACGGCTACTGGCGGCGCAAGGAAGAGCTGGAAGACGCGGAAGCGGTGATAGGGAAATGAACATGGAAACCTGTGCGACTCAGGGTATCGTCGTTGGTAGGACTACTAGCCATTCGACTAGGCTGTCAATAGACACCAGCCAAGTCGCTGGTTATCCCCCAAAAGCGGGAATCCAGCCATTAAATGAATTGCCGCAACGCGGGACAGAACCTGACTGCAGGTTGAATAAAAGCACTGGATTCCCGCTTTCGCGGGAATGACGAGCCTATGCTATTTCCCGACCTGATTCGACTCACCACCTCCAGTTTCCTGGCCTACCGCATGCGCAGCTTCCTGACCGGGCTGGGCATCGCCATCGGTATCACGGCAGTTATTTTGCTCACCTCCATCGGCGAAGGCTTACATCAGTTCGTGCTGGCGGAATTCACCCAGTTCGGCACCAATTTGATCGCCATTCAACCCGGCAAAACGCAGACGCAGGGCGGCAATGTGGGTATCTTCGGCTCGGTCAGAACGATTTCCATCGAGGACGCGCAAGCCTTGCTGCATTTGCCGAATGTCGAATACATCAACCCCAGCGTAACGGGCAATGCCGAGGTGCGCTTCGAAGGCAAGACGCGCCGCACCACCGTGTTCGGGGCGGGGCACGATTTCACCCGGGTCATGGCCAGCAAGATACAGATGGGCAGTTCGCTGCCCGATGACGATCCCACCCAGCCGCGCGCGCTGGTCGTGCTGGGTTCCAAAGTGCGCCAGGAATTATTCGCCGCAGAAAATCCGCTCGGCAGCTATTTGCGCATCGGCGGGCAACGCTACCGGATAGTCGGGGTGATGGAACCCAAGGGACAGATGCTCGGCTTCGATCTCGACGATACCGTGTTTATCCCGGCCGCGCGCGCGCTGGAATTATTCAATCGTCCGGGGTTGATGGAAATCCAGTTAAGCTACAAGCCTAACGCCGATCTGGATGGCGTGGAACATTCCATTACCGCGTTGCTCAAACAGCGGCACGGACGCGAAGACTTCACGCTGATCCCGCAAGAAAAAGCGCTCGAAGTGCTCGGTTCGGTGCTGGATGTGATTACCTTCGCGGTGGGTGCGCTGGGCGGAATTTCGCTATTGGTGGGCGGCGTCGGCATCCTCACCATCATGACTATGGCCGTCACCGAACGGACGGCGGAAATCGGTTTATTGCGCGCGCTCGGCGCACGCGAAGGACAAGTGTTGACACTATTTTTGGGCGAAGCGATGTTGCTGTCCGCGTTGGGCGGTTTGGCCGGACTGGCTCTTGGGATAGGCATCGCGCAGGCTTTGCATTGGCTGTTTCCGGCCATGCCGGTGCATACCCCTTGGCTGTTCGCGCTGGTCGCCGAACTGAGTGCCGTCAGCATCGGCCTAGCCGCAGGTGTGATGCCCGCGCGACGCGCGGCGCGGCTCGATCCGGTGGAGGCATTGCATGAGGAGTGACTTTGCGACGATGCGTTGCGACATTTTCTGCGCCGTGGTGGACAACTACGGCGACATCGGCGTGTGCTGGCGGCTGGCGCGGCAATTGGCTCATGAGTACGGCGTTGCAGTGCGGCTGTGGGTGGACGATCTGGCGAGTTTTAGCAAGCTGTGCCCGGAGGTGGATGCATCTCTGGCACAGCAACCTTGCCGCGAAGTGGAGATCAGACATTGGAACGCGCCGTTTCCGGAGGTCGAACCCGCCCATCTGGTGATCGAGGCGTTCGCCTGTAAATTGCCGGAGAACTATGTGGCAGCAATGGCGGTGCAAGAACCCAAACCGGTGTGGATCAACCTTGAGTATTTGAGCGCCGAAGACTGGGTCGAGGGCTGCCACAAGCTGCCTTCGCCGCATCCCTCGCTGCCGCTGGTCAAATATTTTTTCTTTCCCGGGTTCACACCCAAAACTGGCGGATTGCTGCTGGAGAGCGACCTGCTGGCACGCCGCGATGCCTTTCAAAACGACGTGTTGCAACAACAGGCGTTCTGGACATCCATCGGCTTGGACATCCCTGCTGCGGACACGCTGAAGGTATCACTGTTCAGTTATGAAAATCCCGCGCTGCACGAGTTGTTCGACACTTGGACACGAGGCACACAAGCTGTGCTGTGCCTTGTGCCGGAAGGACTTATCCTGCCACAAGTTGAGCAGTATTTTGGAGATATGTCCTTCGACAAGCTCAGGACGAACGGTACAGAGATGTGGCGGCGCGGCAATCTGGAAGTGCGAGTGCTGCCGTTCGTGGGACAGGAGCGTTATGACGAGCTACTATGGGCGTGCGACATTAATTTTGTGCGCGGCGAAGATTCCTGCGTACGGGCACAGTGGGCAGGCCATCCCTTCATCTGGCACATTTATCCGCAGCATGATGGCGTGCATCTGCACAAGCTGCGTGCCTTTATGCAGCGATATTGCGCCGAATTACCGCCTGATGCCGCGCAAGTGCTGCATGGGCTGTGGGAGGTGTGGAACGGTGGGGATGGCTCAGGACAGGCCGCTTTGGCAAAAACAGGAAACTCTGTGGAACGATTTCTGTAGGCACAGCTCAAGACTGCGGCAGCATGCCATTGATTGGACAAAGAAACTTTCCGTTAACAAGCTTGCGTTGAATCTACTGGATTTTTCCAGCAATATTGATAGAATGCGCGACTCTTAAAATTTTAGCTTAGGCAGGTAAACATTATGAAAATAGCTCAAGAACTCCGCGCCGGTAACGTCGTGATGGTTAACGATCAACCGGTCGTTGTGCAAAAGGCCGAATACAGCCGCTCCGGACGCAGCGGCTCGGTGGTGAAGTTCAAATTCAAGAATCTGCTCACCGAGGCGCCCAGCGAAGCGATCTATAGCGCCGACGACAAGTTCGACCAGATCATTCTGGATCGCAAGGAATGCACTTATTCCTACTTTGCCGATCCGATGTATGTATTCATGGATGGCGACTACAACCAATACGAGATCGAAGTCGAAAGCATGGGCGATGCGATCAATTACATCGAAGACGGTATGCCGTGCGAAGTGGTGTTCTACAACGACAAGGCTATCTCCGTCGAGTTGCCCAACACCATCGTGCGCGAAGTCGTGTACACCGAACCTGCCGTGCGCGGCGATACTTCCGGCAAGGTAATGAAACCGGCCAAGATCAATACCGGCTTTGAATTGCCGGTTGCCGCATTTATCGAAATCGGCGACAAGATCGAAATCGACACCCGCACCAATGAGTTCAAAAAACGCGTGACTGGCTGATTATTCGAATACGCAAAAAAGGCAGCCGCGAGGCTGCCTTTTTTGCTTTTTGAGTGCTACATTAATCAGATTAATCGACAGCAAAGGTATGGTGGAGAAATGGCTTTGAAAAAATACGCGCGGCATTGGCTGGTCTGGAGTTTGTTTGCGTTACTGTCTATTCCGGCAGTAAAGGCCGCAGAGCCCTCCGTGGCGGGCACGGTGATACACGTTCAAGGTGCAGCGTTTGCCAACCATCGTGACTCGTCCACCAACCTGTCGCCTGGGATGCAGATACAGGTGGGCGACCATGTAGTGACCGGACGTAACGCCCGTGTGGGCCTGCGTATGGTCGACGGTGCCCTGTTAAGCCTCGGGGCGGATACCGAGTTCGCGGTAAATGATTACCGCTATCAGGAGCAGGCGGAAAAAGGCACGGCGAGGTTGGAGTTGATCAAGGGCGTATTTCGGGCCGTAACCGGTGCCATCGGAAAACTGAAGGAGCGCGATTTCAAGGTGCAAACATCGATGGGTACTATCGGTATCAGGGGCACCGATTTCTGGGGCGGATTTTATTTTTCGCAGGCTTTGGATGTGGCATTGCTTGGCGGCAAAGGCATCTATATTGAAAATGCGGCCGGACGAATTGAAATTACTAAGCCGGGTGACGGTTCCACCGTACAAGATGCCAACAAACTGCCACTGACACCGACGCATTGGGAGGAGAAAAAATTGAATGCCGCAATGCAATCTATCACGTGGGATGAGCCTGACGCGGGAGCGAAATAGGTTGGATTAATTGGCATTCAAAACAGAGATACCCCTTGCACAGGGGCGTATTGCCATACGCCCTCCAAGATAATTCACTATGTACCAGAACCATGTCACACTAGAGTATTCGCAAACTAAACCCCTCCAAATCTCCCCTTATCAGGGGAGGCTTAAAGGCTTCCCCCCTGACAGGGGGGGACTGAGGGGGTTGGTTTTTAGTGTTACTGATACTAAAGCTACGGCTGATTCGCTGGCGGCGCCACCTTGATGACTTCATCCAGCGTGGTTATTCCTGCAGCCACCTTCGTCGCCCCGGAAATGCGCAACGGTTTCATGCCTTCGCTGCAGGCCACTTCGCGGATGCGGGCGACATCGGCGGTCGGGGTGACGAGCTTGCGCAATTCCGGCGACATCAGCAGGATTTCATAAATTCCGATGCGCCCCGAGTAGCCCGTCATGCGGCATTCCAGGCAGCCCGTCTGGTGTTGCAACTGGCTTGGCCGATTGGCTTTCCATGGCGCCACGAGGATATCCCACAGCTCGCTTTCATCCGCTCGTAGCGGCTGCGGTTGCTTGCAGTGCGGGCACAGCGTGCGCACCAGCCGTTGCCCCATCACGCCGAGCACGGTGGCGTTGATCATGTAAGGCGCCACGCCAAGATCGAGCAGGCGGGTGATGGCCGACGGCGCATCATTGGTGTGCAGCGTGGATAGCACGAGATGGCCGGTCAGCGCCGCCTGAATCGCCATATCGGCGGTTTCCAGATCGCGGATTTCGCCCACCATGATGATGTCCGGGTCCTGCCGCATCAGCGCCCGCAGCCCGTCCACGAATTCGAGGTCGATGCCATGCTGTACCTGCATCTGGTTGAAGGCCGGCTCAACCATTTCGATCGGGTCTTCGATGGTGCAGACATTCACCTCCGGCGTCGCCAGATGTTTGAGCGTGGAATACAGCGTGGTGGTCTTGCCCGAACCGGTCGGGCCGGTGACGAGGATGATGCCGTTCGGCTGCTTGGTCATCTGATCCCAGCGCGCGCGATCTTCGTTGGAAAAACCGAGTTCGGAAAAATCGCGCACCAGCACTTCCGGGTCGAAAATCCGCATCACCAACTTTTCGCCGAAAGCAGTCGGCAGGGTGGACAGGCGCAACTCTACTTCCTGTCCTTCGGCGGTGCGCGTCTTGATGCGGCCATCCTGCGGGCGGCGTTTTTCGACCACATCCATGCGGCCAAGAATCTTGATCCGGCTGGTCATCGCGGTCATCACCGACATCGGGATCTGGTACACCTGATGCAGCACGCCATCGATACGGAAACGCACAATTCCCATATCGCGCCTTGGCTCGATGTGGATATCCGAGGCGCGCTGCTCGAAAGCATACTGCCACAGCCAATCCACGATATGAACGATGTGCTGGTCGTTGGCATCGAACTGGCGGTTGGTCTTGCCCATATCCACCAGTTGTTCGAACGAGGCTTGTCCGGATACGCCTTGACGGTCTTTCTGTGCCGCCGTTTTTACCGAGCGTGCCAGGTTATAGAACTCGACCAGATAGCGGCTGATGTCTTCCGGCGTGGCAACGACGCGGCGGATATCCTTGCGCAGGATATGTTTGAGCACTTTCTCCCAATCGCGCAGGAAGGGTTCGGCAGTGGCGATCACCACTTCGTGCGCAGTCACTTGCACCGGCAGGATGCCAAAGCGCGTGGCATAGTCGTTGGACATGATGTCGGTGACGGCGGAGAAATCGATTTTCAGCGGATCAATGTGAAAATATTCCAACCCGGCATGGCCTGCCAGCCACTCCGTCAGCGCTTCGAGATGCAAGCGGTTTATGCGGCGGCAACAGTGATTTCCAGTTCTGATTGGCGACCGCCACCAGCGGATGAGCATCGTTACGGCTGAGACGCCGTTCCGCAATCAGCGCATCGGCATCAGCCTGCGCCACCATGCCATCGTCCACCAGCGTGCTGAGTACCTCAGACAGTGTCAGTTTGTGTTCCCGCGTTTCCAGCGCCATGCCCATCCCTCTTGGTTATTGCCGAACTATACTGTTATCAGGCTGTTTGCGTCTCAATGGGCAGAGGTAGAGTGATAACCATCCGCTCTGCGAGTTTAAGTAATATACTGTATCCGTTCGCACTGATGCAGGTTTTATATTGATGCATATTGACAAACGAACGTTCGTTCCATATTGTATGCACTTATGGAAAACGATGCCGGCTATCTCGCCAAGCTTCAGGACTATTACGCTGACCACAGCGTATTGCCGCCCTATTCCACCATCATGACGCTGCTGGGGTTCAAGTCCAAGTCGCCGGTGGCGGCGCTAATCGCCAGACTCAAGCTGCTGGGATTTCTGGAATCTACGCCGGAAAAACGTCTTAAACCCGGCAAACGATTTTTTCGAGCGCCCCATTTTCGACAGCGTGCGTGCCGGGCGCTCCCAGCCCGGCGGGGGACTCGCGCTATGACACACTTACCATCGACGAGTATCTGGTCAGCCATCCGTCCAGCACCGTGCTGGTGACGGTGAAAGGCGATTCGATGATTGATGCGGGCATCATGCCCGGCGATACGGTGGTAGTGGAAAAACGCGGCTCGGCGAACGTGGGCGACATGGTTATTGCCATCGTGGACAACGAATTTACCCTCAAGACTCTCGGCAGGGAAAAGGGGAGGTTCGTGCTGATCCCCGCCAATCCTGCTTATCCCATCATCCGCCCCCAAGGCGATCTGGAAATTTTCGGCATCGTCGTCGGCCAGTTTCGCAAGTATTAGCTACCCTGCCTCAAATTCGGAAATGCCTGACGGATTGCTCAAGTGCGCTGGAGTACGTTTCGAGGTTTCCCACCGTGCCAAAAACTTCTTTCACGGACTCGCTGTTTTCTTCAGACATTTGCGCGACTTTTTCCACGTTGACGGCAATCTCGCGGCTGGCCACGCTCTGCTCCTGAATAGACGCTGAAATGTCCCCGACACCGTTGAGCACTTGAGACACGCCGTCGTTGATTTCAACGATAGAGCTGCCCGCTTTCTCAGCCAGAGCAGAACCCGCCTTGACCATCTCGACCGTAGCCACCATTTCGGCAATTGCGTTGCTGGTGCTCCCGCGTATTTCATCCACCATTCCGGCAATTTCCTGGGTCGAGCGACCAGTTTTTTCGGCCAGCTTGCGCACTTCATCCGCCACCACGGCAAAGCCCCGCCCCTGCTCTCCGGCCCGTGCAGCTTCTATCGCGGCATTGAGCGCAAGAAGGTTGGTCTGGTCGGCAATTTCCTTGATTACCTTAACTACATCCTGGATCCGGTCCGATTGCTCGCCCAGTTGCTGCATGGTTTGTGCGGTGTTCATGACTGCCTGATTGGTTCTCGCCATATCGTCCACAACCTGCTGCACAATCCTGCCGCCTTCGCTTGCCAGAGAATTGGAATTTTCCGAAACGCGTTTAACCTCTCCGGCATTTTCCGCGATCTGGTCTATGCTTGTAGTCATTTTTTCAATCGCGGAACTCATGTTGGACGCAGCTTCAGATTGGGCTTGGGAGCCATCCGACACTTTCGTCATCGCTTCCGACAAGTTTTTGGCACGGCCTTCAATGTGTCCCGATACCGACGCAATCTGATCAATGATTGATCCCAGCAACACCTTGGTCGATTGGACGGAGCAGAGTACCTCTCCCATTTCGTCGCGACCGGAAATATCGACTTGACTGGACATGTGTCCGTTAATGACTTCACTCAGGTGTTGTTTGATTTCATCGACCGGCTTTACCACGAAACGTCGAACGATCAATCTGATAAAAAAGAACAGCACCAACTGAAACGCAATCTGGATAACGATCTGCTCGATAATAACTTTTTGCAGCTTGGCAAAACCTTCGCTCAAATCAATCTGAATATCGGATGCGCCATTAACGCTGCCCTCTGCTACCTGATGGCAAGCCAGGCAGTCCGTGCCGTGAAAATCGTGGCTGGCAATATAGGGCGTCACCGCGCGGAAGACCGGTTTACCATCCCGAGTCTCAAGCGCGAAATAGGGCTTTTTGCTCGCAATGGCGTTGCGTTGCACGTCATCCTGTATTTGTTCTTCCGGCAGCCCGGGACCAAACTGTTTGATGACCTGTTCGGTGCGCACCAGATGAACCCCAACGATACTCCCCGAAGATGAAATCTTCTTTAGCAACATTGTCCTGTTATTGACGTCACGAATCTGCCCCGTAACCATCAGCATGTTTGCGCCATCGATAATGTCGTCAGCCGCAACCTGGGCACGCTGTTGCGCCGATTCAAACATGCTGGACCGATTATCGTTGACGATAGCAAAACTGCCGATGCCCAACATCAACAACAGGGCCGGCTGGATTAACAATTGAAGTTTTGTTTGCAGGGAAAGATTCCTGAAGCGCTCGGCTATGGAGAGTTTCTCCGAGGGAACATTGCCCGATTTATACAAGGCTTCCGCCGCCGAGACTTCGGCGCGTGTCGGTTTTTTCCTGAGCGAAATGTAACCGATAATATTACCCTGATCCGTGATCGGCGATACGGTGGCACGCACCCAATAATGGTCGCCACTCCTGGCGCGGTTCTTTACGATGCCGCGCCATGGATGGCCGCTTTTAACTGTATCCCACAAGCTTTTGAATGCCCATTCAGGCATATCCGGATGGCGGACAAGGTTGTGATTCTTCCCGAGCAATTCCTCGCGGGAAAATCCGGCGATCTCCGAAAACGAGTCATTCGTGTAGGTGATAATCCCCTTGGTATCGGTCTTGGTGATAAAGACTTTGCTCTCAGGATAATCAATCTCACGTTGAGTCACGGGCAAATTTGTTTTCATTGTCTTTTCGCTCTGAATCGGCGCATTAGTTTCACTTATCGTAAAGATATCTGAAATTATATAATCGGCAAACGCCAATCAGATGGCAATAAGTTGCGTAATTAACTCATTCGGTGGGGCGAAAATGCAACTTCGCACAACTGCGCCGAGCCCGAGTAACCCGGATGCAATGCAATGGAATCCGGGATTCATGACATCCATTGCGTGCTTGGGCAGCCTCTGCATTCAGAGGAGCGCTCCCGGATTCCACGTTGTTGCATCCGGGCTACACGACTAACTTCCTTTCTCAATAGTATTCAACTTATCCAAAAACTTCTGCAACTCCTTAGGCAACGGCGCGGTAAAGCGTAGCGGCTCACCGCTGAGCGGATGGGTCAGCGCTATCGAATAAGCATGTAAAAACATGCGCTTCAAGCCCTGCTTCATCAATTCCCGATTGCGCGGAAAGTCGCCGTATTTGTCATCTCCGGCGATGGGAAAGCCGAGATGGGAAAGATGCACCCGGATCTGGTGGGTGCGCCCGGTTTTGAGTTGGGCTTCAAGCAGGGTGTAGTCTGACCATGCTTGTTGCAAGGTAAAGATGGTATGTGACTCCTTGCCGTCTTCGCGCACCATCACGCGTTTCTCGCCATCCTGAGTGTCAAATTTGTGCAGCGGCAATTTGACGTGCTGTTTGGCGTTTTTCCACTGCCCCAATACCAAAGTCAGGTAGCGCTTGTCGGTTTTACCGTCGCGCATCTGCTCGTGCAAGTTGGTCAGAGCCGAGCGTTTTTTGGCCAGCAGCAGCACGCCGGAAGTTTCGCGGTCGAGACGATGCACCAGTTCCAGAAATTTAGCCTGCGGGCGGGCGCTGCGCAATTGTTCGATAACGCCGAAGCTGACCCCGCTGCCGCCATGCACTGCCACGCCGGAGGGTTTATCTACCGCGAGCAAAGCATCATCTTCGTACAAAATCGGAAATTCGAGCGCCGGAACATACTCCCGTTCCGCGGACTCGGCCACCCGTACCGGCGGAATGCGCACCTGATCGCCCAGTTGCAGGCGATAAGTCTGATCCACCCGCTTCTTGTTAACGCGCACTTCGCCGCTGCGCAGGATGCGATAAATATGGCTCTTGGGCACACCTTTCAGGTGTTTGCACAGGAAATTATCGATGCGCTGCTCGCAACTGCCCTCGTCAATTTCTGCCCATGTTACAGATTCTTTGCGTAAATCATTCATTTTGCTTATACTTCGCGCTCGCGTGTTGGTTAAGCGGGAGACGGGATGTAAATTCCCCGTCCGCGTGGAGCAGGCAACGATGCCGCCGCCCCGACCCAGCCGCAATCCGGTTAATATCACTCACCGGGAGAAGCAGTGATGGTAATTGATTTGCGCGCTCTAGGCACCCGGGATTTTGGGCACCTGTGGATTTTACCGTGCCGCCCTTATGACAAAATCGGCGACACCTGTTACACACGACAATCTGATAACTGATAACGAGAACAATACGTTGAACGACCGTCTGCATCCCAATCTCAAAAGTGATTGCACGACCCTTATTCGCTTTCTCGCGCGCGGTTAGCCACGTGTAGCTTGGTCCTGCCCGTGCCGGAGCGCGGGAGAAAAATATAATGAAACGCATGTTATTCAATGCGACACAGCCGGAAGAACTCCGTGTCGCCATTGTTGACGGTCAGAAACTCATCGACCTCGACATTGAATCCGCCGGTAAAGAGCAACGCAAGAGCAACATCTACAAGGCCATCATCACCCGCATCGAACCCAGCCTGGAAGCTGCTTTCGTCGAATACGGCGGCACCCGCCACGGTTTTCTGCCGTTCAAGGAAGTTTCCCCGCAATTTTACCTCAACGGCAGCGGCGGTCGCCCCAGCATCAAGGAAGCCTTGCGCGAAGGTCAGGAACTACTGGTGCAAGTGGAAAAGGACGAACGCGGCAACAAAGGCGCAGCGCTGACCACTTACATCAGTCTGGCCGGTCGTTACATCGTGCTGATGCCGAACAACCCTAACGGCGGCGGCGTTTCGCGTCGCATCGAAGGCGAAGACCGCAACGAGTTGCGCGATGTTCTGGCGCAACTGGAAGTGCCGCAGGGTGCCAGCATCATCGCCCGTACTGCCGGTATCGGGCGCAATCTGGAAGAATTGCAATGGGATCTCAACTACCTCACGCAGTTGTGGGATGCCATTGAAAATGCGGCGAAATCCGAAAAAGCCCCGTCACTGATCTATCTGGAAAGCAGCCTGGTCGTACGCGCCATCCGCGATTACTTCCATCCGGAAATCGGCGAAATTCTGATCGATACCGACGACATTTTCCAGCAGGCGCAAGCTTTCATGAGCACGGTGATGCCGGGCAACGTGGATCGCATCAAACGCTACCGCGATGATGTGCCGCTGTTCTCGCGCTTCCAGATCGAGCACCAGATCGAATCGGCCCATGCACGCCAGGTCAACCTGCCTTCGGGCGGTGCCATCGTGATCGACCACACCGAAGCGCTCACCGCCATCGACATCAACTCGGCGCGCTCCACACGCGGCGGCGACATCGAAACCACCGCGCTCAACACCAATCTGGAAGCCGCCGACGAAATCGCCCGGCAGATGCGTTTGCGCGACTTGGGCGGCCTGATCGTGATCGACTTCATCGACATGGAAAGCAGCCGCAACCAGCGCGAAGTGGAAAACCGCCTGCGCGATGCGTTGCATTACGACCGCGCACGCGTACAGACCGGGAAAATTTCGCGCTTCGGCCTGCTGGAACTGTCGCGCCAGCGGCTGGCACCCAGCCTGGAAGAAACCAGCTACACGCCCTGCCCGCGCTGCAACGGCATCGGCCACATCCGTGGCACCGAATCTTCGGCCTTGAATATCCTGCGCATCGTCCAGGAAGAGGCGATGAAAGAACACAGCGCCGCCATCCATGTGCAAGTGCCGGTGGATGTTGCCACCTTCCTGCTCAACGAAAAACGCTCGGATATCCACCGCATCGAATCGCGCCTGAAGGTCAGCATCACGCTGATTCCCAACCAGCATATGGAAACCCCGCATTACAGCGTGGCCCGTTTGCGCCAAGACGACATGACCAGCGAGAACCAGCAAGCCAGCTACAAACTGGTGGAACGCCCTGAAGAAGGCAAATCTGCCGCCGCTACGCAAGAAACCAAGGCGCAACGCCCACAGGCCGCAGTGCATGGCATCACACCGGCACAACCCGCCCCGATGCGTGCGGTTGAGGCAGCGCCGGAACAGCCTTCTTTCTTCGGCAAACTTTTCGGATGGTTCAAAGCGAAAGACACGCCACCTCCCGCAGAAAAAGCCGTTGCCGCAAAACCGCGCAGCAGCAGTGCGCCGCGCCGTGAACGCGAGGGTAATCGTCCTGAAGGTGGTCGAGCAGAAGGAACTCGCCCGGAAGGTAACCGGCCAGACGGCAACCGTCAGCGCAACAAGCCTCGCCGCGACCGCGATGACACCCGCACGGAAAAGCCGGCACGCCCGGAAGCCGCTCCCAAAGCACAGGAACCTCGTGCCGAGCGCCCGCCGCGCCCTCCCCGTGTCGCGGTCGAAAAGCCTGCCCTGGAAAGTTTGCCGCAAACCGATGCTACCGGTTCTGGGCCAACCGACGAGAATGGCAACCGCTCGGGACGCAAGCGTGGTCGGCGCGGTGGTCAACGCGAACGCGAGCGTCGCGAACAGCCAACAACCGAGCCAAGTGCAGGGGAACAGACCGCAAAGAATGAAGCCGGCAATGAGGTGTCGTTCGCGGCAGAAATGGCACAACGGGCTGCGGAACAGCATGGCGTAGCATCCGAACAACGTTCCAGCCCTGTTGCGGAACAAGATCATAGCGAGCAACAAACGGCTCCGGTTGTTGTCGTTGTCGAGCGGCAAGCGGAACCGGTTGCACAAGTTGTGGCGGCTGTTCCTGCACCCGAAATCGCTCCTGCTCCCGTGTTCGTGCCTGCTCCCCCAGCTCCGGTTCAGGCCAGCTTGCCGATGATCGACAGCAGCCCGATAACCGCCAGCAATCTGATACAGATCGAAACGGCACCGTCCAAACTCGCTGCCGTTGCGGCTGTCCAGCAGGACGAAACTGCTCAACAGCCCACAACGCGCCGTCGCTCGCGTCCGCGCGAGGTGTACAGCATGGAAAGCAGCGAGCCGTTGGTGCAGATCGAAACACAAAACAAGCCGAACTGATTAATCGGCATCAGCCTGATTGATGCGTTGGCAGCTTGCTGTCTTATAATCATCCACTTAGCAATCGTTTTTAGATTGCTAAGTGGAATGGCTGGTAGTTCCATTAGCCCGACTATTATTCGTATCGTGCTTGCTATACCCCGTGTCTTTCTTGACTTTTGTAGGGTGGGGTGATCTCTTCGACAAACTCAGGAGAGCCTTGCGAACCGCATCAATTTCGGTAAGCGTCCTACCGTCCCATATTGATTGAGCAAGCGAAAGATAAGAGCATAGTGCCCACTAATTTTTAGTGGACACTATCATGACTACCGTTCTGCCAGCACGCCATCGCCGCACTCGTACAACCGAATTCAAGACGGACTTGGTTGCGACATGCCGCCAACCTGGAGTCTCTGTTTCAGCAGTAGCACTGGCGCATGGATTGAACGCCAATCTGTTGCGCCGCTGGATGAGGCAATTTCCTGTCGGCACCACTCTTCCTGTTGCACCGACACCCGCCAAGCTTGTTCCGGTTCAGCTCGAAGCGCCCAACACTTTGGCCCCAGATGGAGATATCCAATTCGATATTCGGCGCGGTGCGACCCTGATTAACATCCGCTGACCCATGGCTGGTGCGGAAGCTTGCGCTCAGTGGTTGGGGGCATGGCTGAAGTGATGCAGCCCAGTCAGGTGTTTCTGGCCGTGGAGCCGGTGGACATGCGCTGGGGCATCGACCGGTTGTCGGTAGTGATTCAGCAAAATGAATTCACGGAATAAAGCAACTAATCCAATCGATTTATCAGCCCCCGCTGGCGAAGCTTTATCCCCTCAAATTCCTTTGCGTGACGCCGAAATTATCAGGCTCACCGAAATCATCAATTCCCAGACTTCAACCATCCGTTCACAGGACATCAAGATTCAGGCGTTGGTTCAGGAAGTGGCGTACCTCAGGCGCATCCGCTACGGCGTGAAGAGCGAAGCGATGAGCCCGGAACAACGACAGTTGTTCGTGGTTAGTTTTGTTTGTTTATCGGTAGCTTAATTGCTAGGAATGGAGTGTAGTAAAAATGTCCGGTGTGTCCGAAATTGACCAACAACATATGATGCTCGTTGGCACGTTCAATAGGCTGAACGAAGCCGTTAGGAGTAATGAGTCGCGGGAAGATATTTACCAGATCATTGATGGGGTAATTTCAAATTAAGTTATCCGTGACAGAGAAAATCGGCTATAGGGATTCTATCGAGGTCGGGGTTTTTGAGGGCGTTTTCTTCGCCAGCATTGGCTGGGTTATTTCTTCGCTCGGTTACCGCGAGACCAATTAGACCTACAGCAAGCCTCTTCGTCAGGAAGAAATGGAAATGCCAGACATTAATCCTATCTAGCGTTAGACCAATAGAAAAAATATTATCAAATCAAGGATTCAACGCATTTCATTTTGCTGTGGGCTTAATAGAATTGCCCTGCTTGATGGGAGAATTAGAACACGTCGCAGGTGTAAGGCCTGGCACCTTTTTGTACATCGAATCTAAATAAATATCAAAAGATTGACCGATATTATTGATGCCGTGCCACTCATACCTAAAGTCATGAGTCGTAGGATTGAATTCCTTATTGCATAACATCATCTCACCTACAACGCAGGCTGTTTTACCCGACAATTCTTTATCGCAAGGCTGAGCAGCACCAAACGCGAGATGTGTACAAAGTAACCCTACTGTAAAAAGGAAAATTTTATTCATTAACATGCCCCTTGATTGATCAGCATTTATTATTTCGCAAGATTTAGCACAGCACTATATAGGTAAATAAGTAAATGCAGTAGCTCAAATGACCATATCAACGAAAAAACAGCACCATTTCGGGTGCCGTTATTAATGGAGGAGAACGGGGATCGATTAAAGGATAGTGAAGGTCATTTGAAAAATATCTTGTGCTTAAAACGGCGGCGATTTTACTTGAAATAACGGATTATCTGTATAGGACAAACACTGATGGCATAATAAGCAATAAGGGAACATAATCTACAATGTCATCATAGATTAACAAGCGGCTTCTGTGTATCTAAAGCAAAGTAAATAGACCTATTTTTCGGCACATCTGTGAGGGAATCGATGGGCGAGAAGCCAAACAATCAAGAGAATACTGAGCAAGCCTTAGATTCTCAACAGGCTCGCTCGTTATTGTCCTTGCACCATCCACAAGCCGAAAATGAATTTACCAAATTCTTCAACCTCACGCCTGACCTAGCTTGCATTGCAACCACTGCTGGTCGCTTTCTGAAAATCAATTCCCGCTGGCAGGAGAAGCTTGGCTATCCCGAGCACGAAATACTTTCCACACCTTTTTTGGATTTCGTTCATCCTGAGGACAAAAACGCAACCATCAAGGAAATCGAGCGACTAAAAACTGGTAAAAAGACCATTCAATTTGTAAACCGCTATCGTTGCAAAGGCAGCAGTTACATTTTGCTGGAATGGAGTGCAACGCCAGATGCGGATGGAACCATTTTTTCAATTGCTCGTGACATTACCGGGCGCAAACAGATTGAGGATGCTGTACTCAAAAGCGAGGGGAAATACCGCTCCCTGTTTGAAAACATGCTGGATGGCGTTGCGCATTGCCGAATTATCTTCGAAGATGGTAAGCCTGTAGATATGGAGTACCTCGCTGTCAATCCTGCTTTCGAGCAGATAACCGGGCTCAAGGATTTGGTGGGACGCAGGGTAAATACCGTTATTCCCGGCTACAGCCAAAACAATCCTGAATCAATCGAAACTTTCGGTAGCGTTGCAATAGACGGCAAACCAAGGCACTGGGAACACTATCTTGCAGACCTAGATCGCTGGTTTTATTTTTCCATATATTCCCCGGCAAATGGAGAAGTGGTGATTGTTTCCAACAATATTACCGAGCGCAAGAAAAAGGAATGGCAGTTGCAGCAGATGGCAGTCGCCTTGAACTGCGTGAAAGAGCAAGTCATAGTGGCGGATGAAAACTCGCACTTTCTATACGTGAATGATGAAGCCTGTCAGGCACTGGGCTATACCCGCGAAGAGTTACTTGACGGCAGAAGCGTGCTGGACATAAGCGGCAACATGACAAAAGAAAGTTGGCTAGAGCATTGGCAATATATCAAGAGTCACGGCTCAGTCACTTTTGAATCGAACCAACGTGATAGAGATGGGAACGAATTCCCGGTGGAGGTCAATGCCAATTATTTTAAGTTTGATGGTGGCGACTTCACTATGGGGCTAGTACGTGACATTACTGAACGCAAAAAAAGTGAGGCAGCACAACGCATCGCCGCCGTTGCCTTTGAATCGTTGGAGGGCATGACCGTCACAGATGCAAATCGCAATATCCTCAGGGTGAATACGGCTTTCACTTCCACTACTGGGTACACTCAGGATGAGGTTGTCGGCAAGAATCCACGCATACTCAGTTCGGGTCGCCACAATGACGCATTCTATGCCGCTATGTGGGAAAGCATCAACAGCGCAGGATCGTGGAAAGGCGAAATCTGGAACAGGCGAAAAAACGGCGAGGTTTATCCTGAATATCTCACCATCACCGCAATCAAAGACGGAAATGGAATTGTTACGAATTACCTCGGATCATTTATTGACATTACTTCAAGCAAGAAGGCTGAGGAAGAGATTAAGCATCTGGCGTTTTACGATGCGCTAACACTTTTGCCAAATAGACGGCTTTTGCTGGATCGATTGAAGCAAGCATTAGCTTCCTGTACCCGTACTGGACGGGAAGGTGCGCTCCTGTTCATTGACTTGGACAACTTCAATGCAATTAATGACACCCTCGGTCATGAAATCGGAGACCTGCTGCTGCAACAGGTAGCACTGCGTTTGGGTTCCTGCATACGCGAGGGGGACACCGTGGCTCGTATCGGGGGGGACGATTTTATAGTGGTTCTGGAAGAACTCAGCAATGACTCTCTTGAAGCGGCAGCGCAGACAGAAGCAGTAGGCAATAAGATACTCTCTACACTCAATCAACCTTACCAGCTTTCATCACACGAACTTAATAGCACACCCAGTATCGGTGCAACCCTGTTCAACTATAAACGTCAGTCGATTGATGAACTGATGAAACAAGCCGATATTGCGATGTATCAGGCTAAAAAGGAGGGAAGAAACACCCTTCGTTTCTTCGACCCGCAGATGCAGGATGCACTTAATAATCGCTCGTTTCTCGAAAGCGAATTACGCAAAGCGTTAGAGAAAAAACAGTTCCATTTGTATTACCAGATTCAAGTTGACGGCATCCGAGGGGATGGTTCTCACGCCCCTTTGGGCGCAGAGGCTTTGATTCGCTGGATACATCCAAAACGTGGATTAGTTTTGCCCGATCAATTCATTCCTCTGGCGGAAGAATCAGGTGTCATTCTATCTATTGGGCAATGGGTGCTGGAAGCCGCTTGCGCACAAATTAAAGAATGGCAGCGAGATGCGCTCACTCGTGACCTAGTTCTGTCAATAAATGTAAGTGCCAAGCAATTACGTCAGGCTGGTTTCGTAGATCAAGTGAATAATGCCATCCAACACTATGCCATCAACCCGATGCTGTTGAAGCTGGAACTTACAGAAAGCTCATTGCTGGAGAACATTGAAGAAACCATAGCGACGATGAACACACTTAATAAAATCGGCATCATGTTTTCCTTGGATGACTTTGGTACTGGCTATTCATCCTTGCAATACCTCAAACGGCTGCCCCTCCACCAGCTTAAGATAGACCGGTCGTTTGTTCGTGAAATTACTGTTGATAACAATGACAAAGCGATTGTCCGCACTATCATAGCGATGGCAAAGAGCCTGAACCTGAATGTTATTGCCGAGGGAGTTGAAACCGAAGAGCAACAGCAACTCCTGCTCAAAAAGGGCTGTGCCCATTACCAAGGATATTTGTTTGGCAAGGCAGTTCCGATTGAGCAGTTTGAAGCATCCTTAAAACAAGTTAAACCTGCTTCATTGAACCCAAAATGACCGTCGCACACAGATTATATCTTCTGATTTTTTCAGCGGCATTGGGCCTGATTGGCCTGGTATTGCTTGGGCAAAACCAGATGGACAGGATATATGTCGCCGCCGACTATGCCAATGTGCATAGTATGCCAGCGTTGACGAACCAAGGATTCGCCAATGATGCTTTGACCACCAACTTGCTTTTGATGGGCAAGAGGAAAAAATACATATACGCTTTCAAGAGTGCAAGCACACTGGGATTTAGATAATCAGAACTGGATCGCTCTAGATAGAACCCATTTGATTGGTGTTCCAAAAATTGATCAGGGTCATCTGGAATTGGTAAACATACTAAACGACCTGAACATTGCGGTAATGAGCAACAAACCTTCTGAGGTTACAACTCAGTTGTTAAATGAATTGGCGACAAAAATACGATCCCACTTCCAACAGGAAGAGTGCCTAATGGATCAGTATGGATTTTTCGACAACGATACTTACAAGAACGATGATCACAAGAAGGAACATAAACGACTGATTGATGAGCTTGAATATCTAAAAGATAAATTCCATCATGGCGGTGAAATGGCGGTTGTAAATGGCGGAGTAAAAAGGAGCCAGTTAGCGGGGTAGTCGGTACCAGTCCTGAGCCTTATCCTTCGATCTTTCAACAGATCGGGAAAGGCAGAAAGGATGCACAACGTGGACCTATACGCCAAAGTAAGGCGCGCCGTTATGGTGGAGAACCTGAGCGAGCGCGGAGCAGCAAAGCGGTTTGGGATCAGCCGCAAGACAGTAAAGAAGATGATCCAACACGAAGTACCGCCTGGCTACCAGCGCAAGGATAGTCCGGCATCCCCCAAATTGGGGCCGATGGTCGGCATCATTCATCAAATCTTGCAGGACGACCGTGAAGTTCTCAAGAAGCAGCGCCACACGGCGGTTCGTATTTACGAACGACTCCGAGATGAGCACGGCTACACGGGCGGGTACACCGTCGTGCGCGAATTTGTCGCCAAGGAACGCCTGCGGCAGAAGGAAGTCTTTATTCCTCTGGCGCACCCACCCGGTCATGCACAGGCAGATTTCGGTGAAGCCGATATTTATCTGGGCGGAATCAAGACGCGCATTCACTACTTCTGCATGGATCTGCCGCATTCGGATGCGATATTCGTTAAAGCCTACCCGGCTGAGACGACCGAAGCGTTTTTGGATGGGCATGTTGCTGCTTTTGCCTGGCTCGGTGGCGTACCCCAATCGATTCTCTACGACAACACCAAGATCGCTGTAGCCAGAATTCTCGGCGATGGAAAGCGCACGCGTACCAAGTCTTTTAGCGAATTGCAGAGCCACTATCTATTCGAAGATAAATTTGGCCGCCCAGCAAAAGGCAACGACAAGGGCAAGGTTGAGGGATTGGTGGGCTATGCACGGCGCAATTTCATGGTTCCCCTGCCACGGGTTCGCACCATAGACGAATTTAATGCCCGCCTGCTGACAGCTTGCGAGAAACGGCAGGTCGCAGTGTTGCGCGGGAAGAAGGAAAGCATCGGCGAACGGATGAAACGTGATCTTCTGGCATTTTTACCGCTGCCAGCGGACTCATTTGACCCGTGCGAGGTTGTCTCCACCAGCGCCTCGTCAATGGCGCTGGTGCGATACCGGCTCAATGACTACTCAGTACCGACAGCATACGGGCATCACGACGTGTTGGTGCGCGGTTATGTGAATCAGGTGGTGATTTCCTGCGGTAGTGAAGTTATTGCCACCCATAAGCGTTGTTATGAGAAAGAAGATTTCATCTACAACCCGCTTCACTACTTGGCGCTACTGGAGCGCAAGCCAAGAGCTCTCGACCAGGCCGCGCCGCTGCAGAACTGGGAATTGCCAGAGGATTTCGAGCATCTGCGTCGCCTGATGGAAGCCAGAATGGGCAAACAAGGCCGCAAGGAATATATCCAGATGTTGCGCTTGATAGAAACCTTCGGCGAAGAAGAAGTGGCCGTTGCCGTCGAGGATGCGATACGCATGTCGGCAATCAGCTACGATGCCGTCAAGCATCTGGTGCTGGCCAAGATAGAACGTCGCGCACCACGTCTGGATCTCTCGGCCTATCCGTTTCTGCCACAAGCAAATGTTGGCATCACCGATGTACGTGACTATCTGGCGCTGTTGCAGGAGAGGATCAATCAAGCGCAGAAGGAGGTGTCGCCATGAGCACCATTGATGAAGAAGCTACGGTACCTCCCCAAGTGCTGCTGATCCATCATCTGAAATCGCTCAAGCTGCCCACATTTGCGAGGGAATACGAGAAGGTTGCTTTCGAGTGCGTTCGGGATCAGGTTGATTACCCACGCTATCTGTTGCGTTTATGCGAACTGGAGCGAATTGACCGGAACCGACGCAATATGGAACGACGTATTCGGCAGGCTCGTTTCCCGCAGACGAAGAGCCTGGATACCTTCGACTTCAAGGCAATTCCCAGCCTCAACAAATCACTGGTTCTGGAGCTGGGGCGTTGCGAATGGATCGAGCGTCGGGAGAACTGCATCGCCCTAGGGCCTGCGGGCACCGGCAAGACACATACAGCACTGGCATTGGGTCTTGCTGCCTGCCAGAAGAATCACAGCGTCCTCTTCGTTACAGCCGCAGCACTGGTTCATGAGCTGATGGAGGCGCGTGATGAGCGTCGCTTGCGCTCACTGCAAAAACAGTTGGCAAAAGTAAACTTGCTGATTATCGATGAACTTGGCTACGTGCCGTTCACGGCGGTAGGCTCGGAACTGCTGTTCGAAGTGATAAGCCGTCGCTACGAGAATGGCTCTACGTTGATAACCAGCAATCTTCCATTCGATGAATGGACAAGCGTCTTCGGCTCTGAGCGACTAACCGGGGCACTGTTAGATCGGTTGACCCATCATGTTCATATTCTGGAAATGAACGGGGCAAGCTACAGGCTGGCAACATCCAAAAAGCGCGCCAAGAAAGCCAGCGCAATGGCGGAGCCAGATGCCAGTAACCATGGGCATTCGGAACAGAAAGGGGGTGCCACCGACACTGACTGATTGGCACCGTCTTGCCTTGGGCATCGAACTTCGCTACGCTACGTTCGCTGCCCAAGGCAAGAATAAAGAATCAAGCAACAAAAAAACGGGCTCCCGTGAGCCCATTTTAACCAACCGACTGGCTCCCTTTTACTCCGCCATTTGGTATCCTTTTCCGCGCCATTTACAGGCGGTATTGCACTCACTGAAACAATGGTTGCTCAGCCACATATCAAATATGGACAGGCAACTGGGTGATTTTATTTCACACAACCGCGTTAAGTGAAATTCTGTAGGAAATGGATATGATGCATAGCAGGAGAATCGCTACTACTACGACAACGTGATATTCACCTTGCTCTTCACCCCCGGCTTAGCTGGTGGAATATCCAGATATGCGGCATATTATTGTCGTGATTCCCTTGCCCTTAACAAACCGAGTTGATTGGCACAGCATTACCCCATTGCTGGCCTTGAGTTCTGCCAACTGTTGATGCACTTTAGCAAGTGGGATTTTTGTGGCAGATGCTATGTCGATGTCGAGGCACTCGCCACACTTTTTAAGGTAGAGAAAAATTTCATTCATGGGACATTACAAAAATGCCGGAATAACTGAAGATGCTACCCGTACTTTCGGCCAGTTCAGACAACTATCTGCACAAATCCAACCGTGGCTTCGACTTCACTCTCGTCGGCTTAGCATACGGAATATATCCAGAAATCCTGCAACTTATTCCTTCAATTTTCCTGCCATTCTCATATCGAATCGTATGGCAGGCAGTGATTTCACCCTTGGAAGCCAGTTTAGTTAAATGCAGATTTATTTCAGCAAGAGGAATACCTGTAGCAAGTGAAATGGTTGTGTCGAGACACTCGCCATGCTTATTCAAATAATCCAGAATTTCCTTCATACACTTGCTATGCCGGTTGATATTTGCAAGCAGCGCAATTGTTGTCACTTGCTGATGTTGTCATTGCATGAGCAGCAATCCAGTTGGCATAGAGCTTCCCATATTTTTCCTTCGATGATTCTGAATGCTTTATAAGGTATTCAATAATATGCAGCCGAAAGCATGTATTACATTTTTTTGCAGAATCATTAAGGTACTCTTCCCATATAAACTCGTCTGGCAATATCCCTGCCTTTGCCAATTCTGTGGTGTAGCCAAATACTTTATAAAACGCATTCAAGTCATCAATATAGTGAACTACCTCTCCTTTCAATTCGATGACCCCAGGGCGTTTATTTGTTGGGTCTTTGGAATGGAACTTAAAATGTGGGATTTTAATTTGCATCGCAACCTCGTTGGTCTTGTTCAAGTTAAGCACGTGTATTTTCCTTTCTATATCCCATCGAATTGATGACATGAGCAAATCGCATTGGGCAGTTTATATAGACGCAGTTACGATGATTCCTCTTGCGCAGAAATATCAAAATAGATAAGAACCGCCGCACTGTAAGATAAACCGTAATATAAAATTTTCATATATGCCGAAAGGCCTATATATTTCGGCTTAAGAAGAAGAGGTAATTTCCCGTCAGCGTTTGTCCTATGAACTAGTTCACAACTTTAAGAATTCGCAACATGAATTAGCTCATATATTTCCAGGCAGAATATATAGGCAATTCAGAGTTTATCTAGGCCGTTTGGCATATATTAAATATTGTGGAATGGAGTTATGGTTACTTCCTCTATTTTTGATAAGGGAGAAGATCATGGCAACGACAGTGACTTCAGCCAAACATCAACCTGCCCACCCTTCAAAATACCAAGTCGATCCCTGTAAAAACTGTAAGTTGAATTTTAAAGCTGAAAATGAAATGCAAGAATGTTTGATGGAGTCAGTTAGGTGCTTGTGGTCAAATTCGTCAGACACTTATTATTGTGACGATCCATATTCAAGGAAATTCGTTGTAACTATTAATTCTAATAAACATTGAAAATTGCAAAGTAGTAACTAATAGTTGACTAAGGATGTCTGAATTGATAGGGATTAAGAGTTACTTCTGCTGTTAGGCTTCAATGCTTTTTCTTCCGTAGTTGTTGAAAGAGAATTCTTGCGCCAGTTGATACATCGCCCGATGGATTGTTTTTGCAATAATCATCTATCCACGAATGAATAAATTCGCCGTCTGTATTTTTCAAAACATCGTTTTTTGTGGCGATCACAAGCCCGCTGAACAATCCCATAAGCCAAGCCGTATCGGCAATTCCGGATGCATTGTCTTTTTCATCAGCGTGGTGTTCAACCCATTGGAAACAAGTCATGTCTCCCATAATAGTGACCGCATTGATATTCACGGAATATACAATGGTGGATATGATTAGAATTAGCCTAATAAATTTCATGCTGAGTCCTTGTGCTTGCTGTTAATGCTGCGGAGGCTAGCCATGTAATAATACAAATATCATGGTTTAAAAATCAACCTGCACAGGCATAGGAATTATGACTCTCGCCAACAACATTGCTTTCGATAACGGAAAGATAAGGATATCAGTGCTTGATGATATTCCTCTGGTTGAAATCTATCATACTGGTGAGTTAGGTTTGGCAGATGTAGAATGGGCTTCTATAGTTATCCTCCATGAATTAGGATTGCCACCACACCAGCCCGTTACTTCCATCATAAATAGGATAGGATCATATTCGCTGAGTGCGGAGGCCGTCACGAGCATGGAAGTGCTGATGAAAAATGCACGCTATGTGGCCTACGTCTCTCAATCGCCAATGCAAGAAAGTCTAGTTGAGTTTGCCAGCAAATTGTACTTATCCGGGAGACGGGTGGCAGATTTTCGGACAGTACAAGATGCACATGAATGGATTAAAGAGAATCTTAACTCTGATCCGGTTTGATTTTAGTTGATGCTGGGCCTGTCAATATCAGGCACTATTTTCTAAGCCCAGCTATTGGTGTATGTATGGCAACTTGTAAAGTCTGCAAGAGAAATATTCAAATAGGAACGTTAACCTGTCCATATTGCGGAATTGTTAATCCTTGCGAAATCAAAAACTCTTGGAATACCGCAAGTATTAGCTTATCGGTTGGGATTGCCTTTATTCTTGTTTTCTATTTATGGAATACAGTTCAAAACCCGTCAATCAGTACAAGTATAGTCAAAGATGAAAGGAAGGACAGTTGTAAATCTGAACTTGATTGTTGGGGTGAGAAAAACAGGATAGCCGCCGAAGTTAATTGTAAAAATAATATTGTGGCCCTCTCCCAGTTTAGTGCCCATTGGACAAATGGATTTAATGCACCATTATTTAGTCACTTTAGATGGCTGGACAAAAACCGAGAAACAATTACATATCTTGGGGACAAGATTGAATTTAGGAATGAGATGGGAACATATCAAAACTTTGTTTATGAGTGTGACTTTGATCCCTTATCCTTCAAAGTTCTTAATGTCCGGTTAAAACCGGGAATGCTAAGTAACTAATAGCAATTTTATAGTTTGCCATCAACATAATAACCAGCCAATCTACCGCCACTTGGCAATTTCACTACGACCTGTTTCCACGCCCCCCTACTCAGCCACTTCTCTGGCTAACGTGGAGTTGAGCTTCGATGGGGCTTCGATTGATTTCTTGGACTTAGGATTACGGACTTTTTCGAGGTGATGGGATAAATGCTGGATGTGGATCCAGGTAGATCAATGCTTGGTTGATCAATGTTGTTGACAGTATTCATTCCAACCTGAGACGTAACGGCATCATCTCAGATATTCCGAACCCGTGCATCCGGTAGAAACGGATAGCGGAATCGTTGACTCGATCTGTGAGGAGTGTCATGCGCAAACAGCCTTCACGCCGCGCATGACCTATCGCGGCTTGCAGTAATGTGCTACCGAACCCGTTGCCGCGCTGCAAGGGATGGACGATCATATCCTCCAGTATGGCGACCTTGCCGCCGCAGGCGGTGCTGATGGTATATAGCAAGTTGACCATGCCAAAAATATAATTGCCCTCGCGCAGTACCAGAATGCATCCTGTTTCCGGGCGCTCGATGATCTCGCGCAGTGCGACAGATTGCTTCTCCGCATCTGGCTGAAAGTCTGCCTCTTGGGCGAACAGGATTCCGAGCAGGGGGCAGAGCTGTGGAATGTCATTTAGGGTGGCCGGGTTGATCGTTGCCATGGGATCGTCGACTTATTTCTATACGGGTTACGTTGGGGGATAATAACTTCAATCGCACTTTGAAATAGTTTATAAGCTGCTCATGTTGCTATCATGCCAAACCTCAACTAGCCTTCTGCACTAACAGCAGCGCTTCCCTCACCATAGGTGACAGTTCAACATCGCCGCAACTGCTGATGTAATTGTGCAGCGCGGTACGCATGCGCGGATCCCAATTCTTCTGGATATGAGCCGCAATATCCTTTACTGCCTGTTCGCGGTTGGGCATGGCTTCGAAGAAAGCGCCGATCTGATTGGCCATTTTGATGAGGTTGGCAGGATTCATGTTGTGGTTCCTAGCATACGTTGCTCATGGGTATAGATGGCGCAACCGGAACCGCGCAAGAAGCCGATCAGTGTTAGATTGAGCTTATCCGCCAACCGTACGGCAGCGGCAGTCGGTGCCGAGACTGCCGCGAGGATGCCGTAACCTAACGCAGCCGCTTTTTGCACCATCTCGAAACTGGCACGGCTCGTGATGAGCAGTGCGCCGTCTGCCTCTGCATCGATAACCGCCCGTGCGCCCAGAGTCTTGTCCAATGCGTTATGGCGGCCAATGTCTTCGCGCACATGACTAATGCTGCCATCGGTTGCAATATGGCACGCTGCATGGACTGCCCCCGTCGTTTGTTGTAGCGTTTGTTGACTTGGCAAAAGGTGCAGACCTTCGTATAACGCGGCAAGCGGGAAGCGAGATATGTCCGCTACAGGCGGCAAATCGCGCATGACCTGTGTCAGGCTCTCAGCACCGCACAAGCCACAACCGGTGCGTCCTGCGAGGCTGCGGCGGCGTTCCTTGAGCTGTGCGAAAGCTCCGCCTGCGATTTCGAGTTGGAGAGTGATGCCCTCTGGCGCTTCTTCAATCTCGATGTCGAACACTTCGCTACGGCGTGTCACGATCCCTTCGGTAAGGCTGAAGCCCAGCGCAAAATCCTTGAGGTCGGCGGGAGTGGCTAACATCACCGTGTGGGCGATGCCGTTGTACTCAAAGGCGACAGGCACCTCCTCGGCCACAGTATCAAGGCAAGGTGAACTACCCGGTCGCGTCACGGCAAGTTGTATCCTGGGACATCATGTGGCGTTGCCCTCTGCCAGCAAGCGATGCTGTTTCTTATTTTCGCGCGCATTCCGCAGTTGCCATTCCGATGGCTGATCAACGCGTACCAGCTGCACTGCCGTTACTTTATATTCGGGACAATTGGTTGCCCAGTCGGAGTTGTCGGTGGTGATCACATTGGCACCAGACTCCGGAAAGTGGAAGGTGGTATAGACCACGCCGGGTTGCACACGCGCGGTCACCGTCGCCCGTAACACCGTATCGCCCGCCCGCGACTGGATGCCTACCCAGTTACCATCGACAATCCCGCGCTCTTCGGCATCGTGAGGATGGATTTCAAGTCTATCCTCGTCGTAGAAGCGGACGTTTTCGGTACGCCGCGTCTGCGAGCCGACGTTGTATTGTGAAAGCACGCGGCCCGTCGTCAGCAGCAACGGAAATTTGCGCGTCACCTTCTCGCTGGTCGGCACATATTGCGTAATCAGGAAACGCCCTTTGCCGCGCACGAATTTATCCACATGCATGGTCGGCGTTCCCTCTGGAGCTTCGTCGTTGCACGGCCATTGCAGACTGCCCAAGCGTTCGAGCTTGTCGTAGCTGACTCCGGCAAAGGTCGGCGTCAGTCGCGCGATCTCATCCATGATTTGTGACGGATGGTCGTATTGCATCTTGTATCCAAGCGCATTGGCAAGCCCCATCGTCACTTCCCAGTCGGCCTTGCCTGCCAGCGGCGGCATCGCCTTGCGTACGCGCGAAATGCGCCGCTCGGCATTGGTGAAAGTGCCGTCCTTCTCCAGAAAAGAGCACCGGGCAGAAACACATGCGCGTACTTTGCGGTCTCGTTAAGGAACAGGTCTTGCACCACCACGAATTCCATCGCGGCAAGTGCGGCCTGCACGTGTTGCGTATTCGGATCTGACTGCGCGGGGTCTTCGCCCTGGCAATAGAGTCCGAGAAAACTGCCGTCGAGCGCGGCTTCGAACATGTTGGGGATGCGCAACCCCGGTTCGGACTGGATGTTGACGTTCCAGGCATTTTCAAACAACTCACGCGTGATGGTGTCGGAGACATGGCGATAGCCGGGCAACTCGTGCGGGAAACTGCCCATGTCGCAGGAGCCCTGCACATTGTTTTGTCCCCGTAGCGGATTCACCCCACGCCTTCACGACCGACATTGCCTGTGGCCATCGCAAGGTTGGCGATGGCGATCACTGCCGTCGATCCCTGTGAATGTTCGGTCACACCGAGGCCGTAGTAAATAGCCGCGTTGCCGCCCGTGGCGTAAAGCCTTGCCGCGGCGCGCACTTCTGCGGCGGGCACACCCGTTTTGGCTTCCATTGCTTCGGGTGAATTTTCGGCACGTGCGACGAATTCGCGCCAGTCGACGTAAGGCTTGTGCCTCGCAGCGTTCAGCAATAAAATTTTCAGCCAGCAGTCCTTCGTTCACGATCACATGAGCCAGCGCCGTGAGTACTGGCGACGTTGGTGCCGGGCTTGAGTTTCAGATGATGGTTAGCCTTGATGTGGGGGGAGTTCACCAGATCAATATTCGCGCGGGTCGATGACGATCAACTTTCGCGCCTTCACGCACACGGCGCTTGAGGCGCGAGGCAAAGACCGGATGCCCTTCACTTGGATTGGCGCCGATCACCATGATCACGTCTGCCTTTTCAACCGACTTGAAGGTTTGCGTCCCGGCGGATTCACCCAGCGTCTGCTTGAGGCCATAGCCTGTTGGCGAATGGCAAACACGGGCGCAAGTATCCACATTGTTGTTGCCGAAGGCAGCGCGCACGAGTTTTTGCACGAGGTAATCTTCCTCGTTGGTGCAGCGGCTGGAAACTAAAGCCCCGATGGAATTCTTGTCCATGCTTTTCCTGAATGCGGCGGAACTCGCTGGCCGCATAGGTGAATGCCTCATCCCAGGACACTTCGCGCCACGGGATCGGATGGTTTTGGCCCGAATCATCGGCTTGGTGATGCGATCCGGGTGTGTCGCATAACCCCAAGCAAAGCGACCCTTGACGCAGGCATGTCCCTCGTTGGCACGGCCGTCTTTCCACGGCACCATGCGCACGACTTCAGTGCCTTGCATCTCGGCCTTGAAGCCACAGCCAACACCGCAGTAAGCGCAGGTCGTCGTCACTGAATGCTCGGCTTGACCTTTGTCGATCACCGTCTTTTCAATCAACGTCGCCGTAGGACAGGTATTGACGCAGGCGCCGCAGGAGACGCATTCCGAATCCATGAACTTTGTCTTTGCCCGGCAGTCACGCGCGAATCAAAGCCGCGACCGGAGATCGTCAGCGCGAATGTGCCCTGCTGTTCTTCGCAGGCACGCACGCAGCGGTTGCACACGATGCATTTGGCTGGATCGTAGGTGAAGTAAGGATTGGATTCGTCCTTTTTTACATCGGTAAAGTGGTTGGCTCCCGCCATGCCGTAGCGCACTTCGCGCAGCCCGACTTCGCCCGCCATGGTTTGCAGTTCGCAGTTGCCGTTAGCGGCACAGGTCAGGCAGTCGAGCGGATGATCGGAGATATACAGTTCCATCACATTGCGACGCAGTGGGCGAGCTTAGACGATTGCGTGCGTACCTTCATCCCCGCTTCGGCGGGCGTGGTGCAGGAGGACGGATAACCGCGCCGTCCTTCGATCTCGACCAGACACAGGCGGCAGGAGCCGAAAGGCTTCAATGAGTCGGTGGCACATAGCTTGGGAATCATCACGCCCGCCTTGACGGCGGCGCGCATAACCGAGGTTCCAGCGGGCACGCTGACGGCGACGCCGTCGATATTCAAAGTGACTTGGCGGTCAGCGACGACTGCAGGTGTGCCGTAGTCAATGTCGTTCATTGGAAAGTCCTCCGGAAAATGATTCAGCGCCGACAGCACCGGATAGGGCGTCATGCCGCCCATGGCACACATCGAGCCGTAGGTCATGGTGTCGCAGAGGTCGCGCAGCAACGGAATCTGTTCGTTTGCTCCGGCGCGAATACGGTCGATGATTTCGACACCGCGCGTAGAGCCGATGCGGCAAGGGGTGCATTTGCCGCAGGATTCGAGCGCGCAAAATTTCATCGCATAACGAGCCTGCTTCGCCATATCCACGGTGTCGTCAAAGCGACGATACCGCCATGACCGAGCACTGCACCCGCAGCCGCAAAAGCTTCATAGTCGAGCACCGTATCAAACTGTGATTCGGGCAGATAGGCGCCCAGCGGCCCGCCCACTTGCACCGCACGCAGAGGGCGACCCGAGCGTGAACCGCCGCCAAAGTCGTAGAGCAACTCGCGCAGCGTGCTGCCAAACGGTACTTCGATCAGCCCGCCAAATTTGATATTGCCGGCCAAGCTGGAAAGGCAACGTCCCGCGCGAACGCCCCACGCCCAAGTCGCGGTAGAACGCCGCTCCTTGGGCAAGGATGTCCGGCACACTGGCGAACGTGATGACGTTGTTGATGACCGTCGGCATGCCGAAACAGGCCGGAGATTGCGGGTAGCGGAGGTTTACTGCGCACGATGCCGCGTTTGCCTTCGATGCTTTCCAGCAGCGCCGTTTCTTCGCCGCACACATAAGCGCCTGCGGCCTTGCGTACTTCGATGCTGAAAATCACCCAGCCAGTCACCCGCTTTTTCCAGTGCGGCATTCAATGCGGCGAGCGCATGCGGATATTCGGAGCGAACGTAGATATAGCCCTTGTTCGCACCTGACCGCCAGACCGGCGATAGCCATGCCTTCGATCAGGCAGAACGGATCACCTTCCATCAGCATGCGGTCGGAAAAGGTGCCCGAGTCGCCTTCGTCGGCATTGCACACGATATATTTTTGCGTGGAAGCTGTGTCGAGCACGGTCTTCCATTTGATACCCGTGGGGAAAGCTGCACCGCCGCGTCCGCGCAGGCCGGAGTCGGTGATCATGTGCACAATATCGGCAGAGGGCGTCAGTGTGCGCGCAATCGCAAGCCCTTTGCCGCCACCATGCGACAGATAATCGGCCAGTGAACGCGGATCAATCAATCCGACGCGGCGCAGGCTAACGCGTTGCTGCCTGGCGAGATAAGGAAGTGCTTCGATGTCACCCAAGCGCAGCGGATGCTGGCCGCCGCTGGTGAAATTCGCAGTGAACAAACTGGATATCATCGGTGACTGTCACCGGGCCATAAGCAATGCGGCCTTGTGCGGTGACGACCTCGACCAGCGGCTCCAGCCAGAACAATCCACGCGATCCGTTGCGCACGATGTCGATATCCAGTTTATATTTTGCGGCAGTCGCTGAAATCGTAGCGGCAACGTCATCCGCGCCGAGCGCCAACGCGGCAGCATCGCCGGGAACGTAGACGGTGATACTCATGATTGCGTTCTCCCAGAGCATTCGATCAATGCATCGAATTTTCTGGGTGTCACACGCGCATGCAATGTTGTCTTCATCAATCTGGATGGCGGGGCCGATAGCACACAAACCCAAACAATAAACTGGCTCCAGAGTGATATCGCCATCTTGCAAGCGTTGCCGCTGCATGTTCTGCCAACGCTTCGCTGCCGTTCGCTTGACACGCTTCGGCACAACACACCTGCACGACATGCTTGCCCGGCGGCGTCTGCCGGAAGTGATGGTAATAGGTGATCACGCCATGCACTTCTGCACGCGACAGATTGAGTTCTTTCGCAATCAGTGGCACGGCATCATCCGGCACAAAACCCAGCGCATGCTGGATATCGTGCAGGATGGGCAGCAACGCTCCGGGCTGATGCCTCGCCGTGATGATGCGCTGCACAATATCCATGCAATGTGGCGATCATGGCAATGACTCTATTTGAACAGGATGATGGTCTTCTGCAACGTCATCCAGATGCCCCAACCGAGAGGAATCCAAATCGCCATCCAGGCTAAAGTGACGTCCCAGTGATGACTTGACTTCACTGCGCAGGGCGGCGACATCGGCGACAAAATGTTGATGCGTGTCATCGGCCAATTTTCTTTTCTTCCGCCACCTCTTCCGGCTTCATGTAGTGTTGCTCAGCCACTGACTTGACCAGCCAGTTGCAGATAAAACCAAGCATCAGCAGACCGGCACAGAATATACATGGTGATAGTGTAGGCATCTGCCTGTGCCACGCCGTGATCGAGCTGGTACTCGCGAATGTAGTTCACCAGCACCGGGCCGAACACACCAGCCGTCGACCAAGCCGTCAACAACCTACCATGAATGGCACCGACCAATTTGGTGCCGAACATGTCTGCCAGATAGGCCGGTACTGTTGCAAAGCCGCCGCCGTACATGGAGAGGATGATGCAGAAGAAGGCCACGAACAGCGCCAGACTTCCGGCCTGCTGCCATGTAGGGATCGCGGCATACAGGGCGAACCCGAGCAGGAAGAAGATGAGTAGGTCAGTCTTGCGTCCGAATTTGTCCGAGAGCGAGGCCCAGAAGAAACGACCGCCAATATTGAACAGCGACAGCAAGCCGGTAAAGCCCGCAGCAATAGCGGCAATGGTTGTCCTTCTGCGCCGTCGTTAGATCATTGAAAGCGACATCGACACCAATCAGTTTGCCGCCGAAAACTTCTTGCAACATCGGCGATGCCATGCCTATGATGCCGATACCGGCTGTTACATTCAGACACAACACCCCCCACACTAACCAGAATTGACGTGTCTTCCATGCCACATCCAGATGTACGTGATTGTCAGTGATCATCGGTTCTTGGCTTTGGCCTGGCGGCGTCCAGCCAGCCGGTTTCCAGTTTTCAGCGGGAACACGATAGCCCAACGCTCCAGCCATCATGAACACAAAATATATTGCTGCCAGGTAACAGAAAAGTTTCCCATAACACCGACAGAAGCCGGCGTTGCAAAATAAGTCATCAGCTTGTCGGCCATCGGGGCGCCTATCATGGCTCCGCCACCGAAGCCCATGATGGCCATGCCTGTGGCCATGCCGCGCCGATCCGGAAACCATTTGATCAGAGTTGATACTGGTGAGATGTAACCAAGGCCAAGCCCGATACCGCCGATCACGCCTGAGCCAACCAGAGCATCCATATCTGATGGGTGATCACACCGATGGCGAAATCACCAACCCGCCACACCAACAAAAAGCCGACACAACACCCGCCTTGCGCGGGACCAGCCTGTTCCAGCCAACCGCCCCAGATGGCAGCCGAAGAACCCAGAAAAACAAAGAACAGGGTGAACATCCAACCCAGCATCGAAATTTTCCAGTCGCAGGTCGTGGTAAAACACCTCATCGAAGAAGCCTCATGTCCTTGGGCAGGCAACGGTTGGGTAATACCGATAGCCCGGGACAAGCGGAAGCCAGAACACCGAGAAACCGTAGGCCATACCGATGCAGAGATGGATCGACAAGGCGGCGGGCGGAACCAGCCAGCGATTAAAGCCCGGCCTGGCGATGGTGCGTTCTCTATCTAAGAAATCCGGGGGTCGCAGGTGTTGCTGAGGCAAGTGCGGTCGTCCATAGTGAATTTCTCCTTTGTTATTTATAAATTCCACCGTGCCTGCGAATAACTTGGGAATGGCCCATGCGACATAGTGGATTATTCCCGCCGGTAGTCAAGCTACGACAATATTTAGATGGGGAAAGTGGGAAATTACCGAATGAGCTATTCGTCTTTAACGAATGAAATGTTGAGGCCGCGTGCTTCCGCGAGCAGTGCTTCTATCATCGGTGGACGGGGTTCACGCTGCAATACAACCAGACCCGTTGCCCAAACTACAGACGGCTCAATCAGAGGTAAAACCCTCACACCAGCGGGTATTCCAATCAGATCGAGCACACTGCGCGGCAGGATAGCCGACCAGGCACCCGAACACACATGCGCCAGCATACTGACAATGGAATTCGTTTCCAGCGTTGGTCGCGCTTTACTGCCGAGTTCTGCAAAGACCCCATCAATAGTCTTGCGATTTTGCATATCTGGTGTGAGCAGACACAGCGGTACCTGTACAGCTTCAAGCCAGGTCACGTTATCGCGCCCCTCGAAAGTCCCACCGGACGGGGTCAGCAGTACGTGGTTCTCTTGCCACAACGGCACGGTAAGCAATTGGTTTGACGCCAGACCGGACTCAACATAAATGATGCCTGCATCGAGTTCGAAATCTTGCAGTCTCGTGTCAAAATATCGCTGGTGGAGAGTGACAGCACCTCGATCGTTACCAGTGGATTGCGGCGCGAGAAAACGGAAGTGAGCGAGGCGACCACAGTCAATGCTGTGGGAATCACTCCCAAGCGTAGATGACCACTGAGACCATGGCGCAGCTTAGCCAATTCCTGCCGCAAACCTTCTGCTCCTGCGGCCATGCGATGAGCATAGTCAACCACACATTGTCCTTCCGGGGTGAGTCCGGTGAATTGTTTACCGCGTTCGACCACGGCGACACCGAGTTCAGCCTCAAGGTCGCTGATCGCAGCCGAAAGTGTCGAGGGAGAAATGTGACAGGCCACTGCGGCGCGACCAAAATGTTTCTCGCGGCCAAGGCAATCAGATAGAGATATTTTCGGGCGATCATCATAAATATAGTAGCTAAGCCGTTTGCAGTTGGTTCTTCAATCCACCTATCCTGACAATCAGCCATCACATATGTTATTGCTTCGGCATAATAGTACCTTATTCCATTATTATCGACATTCCCATAAGGATTTATCCATACTGCGCTTCTCAATGCCCCCTCGCGTCGGTGGCCTATTCACTGGCACCTCAGAGCTGTGTGGACAAGGTTTCGTCAAGCAACGCTCTGCCCCTCCGCTCCCTATTGTCGGAAAAAGAGGATAGACAGATCGTCAAGAGCAGGCAAATTTATCTTGGGAAACAATGTGACCGGAAGCAGACGAACGCCGCTCGACTGCGCAATATCACATCACGGCAGCTTGGCTATGCCGTACAGAAATACCAGGTCGAAGTTAAAAAACTTTAGATACCCATTTTGACAAGATTCGCTGTCACTAACGGCCAAATCCGATCACTTGTGAGTAGTCGAAATGTGTCATTAGCCTTTGTAAATGGGCGTTATAATGATAGGAAAAGTAGCAAGGTTCCGACTATGCTTCGTTGCCTTGTTCGATGACTTCAATCCCAAAGATAACCGCTCACCAAAGAAAAACGAAGGAACGCCGCCAGATGGCACTGCATCCAGACTTTCCACGCTCACCCTATGAAACATTATCTCCAGAGCTTCGCTGGTTCCCCGCAGCGGAAGAATTGCGCAGCACGGCCTATGAAAAACTGCTGCCGCCGCTGGTGGCTAAGGTACGAGAAGAGGTCAAGGCTTGGCGCGATGCGGGTTATGCAGGCGCTTCGGCCACATCGCGCGCTCTGCTGACCTGGTGGTTCGCAACCGATCACCTGACCGAGCAAGCAGACGGCGCACAAAGTCAGTTCCGTTACTATTTCGCACAACGCGAAGCGGTCGAAACCGTAATCTGGCTCTACGATGTGCGCCAC
This sequence comes from uncultured beta proteobacterium, assembly GCA_963714805.1. Lineage (GTDB taxonomy): Bacteria > Pseudomonadota > Gammaproteobacteria > Burkholderiales > Gallionellaceae > CAIQPV01. The sequence continues at coordinate 777,813 of CAVQPO010000004.1, forward strand.
GCACGCGACAAGTTCGACCTGCTGCGCTTCGATGCCTCCGGCGCGGTTTCGAGCAATATGTTTGATGAGGACTGGCCGCGTTTCGTGGTCAAGATGGCTACGGGCGCGGGCAAGACCAAAGTTTTATCGTTGCTGATAGCCTGGAGCTACTTTCACAAGCTCTACGAGACGGATTCGTCGCTCGCGCGAAACTTCCTTCTGATTGCGCCCAACATCATCGTGCTGGATCGGTTGCGCGCTGACTTTGACGGCTTGCGCATCTTCTTCAAGGACCCGGTGTTGCCCGACAACGGCCATGAGGGACGCAACTGGCGCGACGATTTTCAGGTCGCACTGCACATTCAGGACGATGTACGCATCGTCCGTCCAACCGGCAATCTGTTTCTGACCAACATTCACCGCGTCTATCTCGGCGAGGTGCCGGAGCCTACGCTTGACGATGACGATTTGCGCGACTACTTCTTAGCGCCATTTGGGGCAAAGCCCGGCAGGCAAGACCACCGACAGCAAAACTGACTTGGGCGAGATCGTGCGCGAGATTGATGAACTCGCCGTCTTCAATGACGAGGCGCACCACATTCACGACAACCGTCTGGCATGGTTCCAGTGCATCCAGGATATTCATCATCAATTGCTGCAAAAAGACCTGCGGCTGGCGATCCAGATAGACGTGACAGCCACGCCGCGCCATGATAACGGTGCGATATTCGTGCAAACCGTGAGCGACTATCCGCTGGTCGAGGCTATTGCGCAAAACGTGGTGAAGCACCCCGTGCTGCCGGATGCAGCCAGCCGCGCCAAACTGGCCGAGCACAAAAGCCCGATCATTTCCGAGAAATATGCCGACTACCTGCAACTGGGCATCGAGGAATGGCGCAAGAGCTACGCCGAACACGAAAAGCTGGGCAAGAAAGCCGTGCTGTTCGTAATGGTTGATGACACCCGAAACTGTGACGAGGTAGGCACGCATCTGCAAAAGATATGCCCGGAATTACAGGACGCGGTGCTGGTGATTCACACCAAGGCCAACGGCGAGATTTCCGAGGCATCCTCCGGCAAGAGCAAGGATGAGCTGGAGATTTTGCGCAAGCAGTCAAACGAGATCGACACCTGGAAATCGCCCTTCAAAGCCATCGTTTCGGTGCTGATGCTCAAGGAAGGCTGGGACGTGCGCAATGTGACCGTCATCGTCGGGCTGCGCGCCTATGCCGCCAAGAGCAACATTCTGCCGGAACAAACCCTGGGGCGCGGCCTGCGCCGCATGTATTTTGGCAGCGACCAGCGCGAAACAGTCTCGGTCATGGGCACGCCTGCCTTCATGGAATTCGTGGAATCCATCCAAAGCGAAGGCGTAACCTTCGAGCATGTGCCGATGGGTGGTCAAGGCGGGCGCGAGCGGAAGGACTCTCTGGTTGTCGAGGTGGACACTGCCGCCACTGACAAGGACATTGATGCGTTGGACATTGCCCTGCCCAGGCTTACTCGTCGCTTTAATCGCGAGTTTAAAGACTTGGGCAAACTCGATCCTGCATCATTCGGCAACGCCAAGCTGCCGATCAAAGCTTTCACGCCGGAAGAAACCCGCGAGATTGTCTTCAAGACAATGCTGGAATCCGAGGTCGATCATACCATCCAGCTCGACAGCGCTGGCACGGCGGATTACCGCTCCGTGGTCGCCTTCTTTGCCCGCCAGTTGCTCAAGGAATTGCGTCTGGTCGGTGGATACGATCTGCTCTATCCGAAGGTCAAAACCTTCATCCGCGATGACCTTTTCACTAGCTCAGTTGATCTGGATGATCCTGTGATCTTGCGGAATCTGTCCGAGCCGGAAGTCAGCAAGGTGCTGTTCGACCATTTCCGCACCGCGATCAACACGCTGACGATCCACGACAGCGGCAGTTCGCGCATCGAAGGCCATATTCGGCTGCGCGACACGCGACCCTTCCGCACCGAACCGCGCGGCTTTCTGCCTGCCAAGCGTTCCGTGTTCAACCGGATCGTCGGAGAAAACAATGCGGACGGCTTGGAGTTGGCCTTCGCCGCGTTTCTGGAAACTGCGCCCGACGTGCAGGCCTTCGGCAAAAACTATATGGCCGTTGGCTTCAAAGTGGACTATGTGAAGGCCAGTGGCGAGCTATCGACCTATGCGCCGGATTTTATGGTGCGCACCCAAGATAAATCGGTGTGGATCGTCGAGACCAAAGGACGCGAGGAGCTGGACGTACCGCAAAAGATGGCGCGGTTGCGTCAATGGTGCATAGACGCGACCGAGGCCAGCAAAAAGGAAGACGGGACACGCTACGGTTTCGTCTACGTCGATCAGGAAAGTTTCGAGCAGCACAAGCCGTCATCGTTCGCGGGACTGGTGAGCGCTTTCCGTGAATATCAGGAGGGCTAACGATGGCGCGGCAAGATAAGAAATCCTATGAATTAAGCGAAGCAGAACAGCGCGATTTGGTGACGCTGATTCAACAGGGCAAAGCACTGCCGGAGAAATATCGCTTCATCCTGTTTGAGGATAAGCGCGAAGTTGAGTTGGTCTGGAATGGCAAGACGCGGGATATATGCACCACGGTGTTGCCCTTTCAAACGCTGGAACACATTGACGAGCCGCGCACCGAAACCAAGATGCAGGAAGACTTGTTCGATAGTCGTGGCCGTCAGCAGCACGGCTGGACGAACAAACTGATTTGGGGCGATAACAAACTTATACTATCGTCGCTCAAGGCAGGTGCATTACGCCAGCAGATTGAGGATGCGGGCGGTTTGAAGCTTATTTACATCGACCCGCCTTTCGATGTGGGCGCGGATTTCAGTATGGATGTTGAAATTGGCGGCGAGACTTTTCATAAGGAGGCGAACCTGCTGGAGCAAATCGCCTACCGTGACACTTGGGGGCGAGGCACAGATAGCTTTATCTCGATGATCTACGAGCGGCTGGTGCTGATGCGGGATTTAATAGCTGAAGATGGAAGTATTTATGTCCATTGTGATTGGCGGGTAAATGCTTTCATCCGTCTTGCCTTAAATGAAGTTTTCGGAACAAACAACTTCATCAATGAAATTACATGGAAACGCGCTCACACAGTGAAAGGCAACATCGGCCAAGGTAGCAAGTACATGGGAGCAAATACGGACACAATATTTGCTTACGCAAAATCTCCGGCCTATGTCTTCAACAATATATTCATTCCGTATTCGCAGGAATACATTGATTCATTTTTCAAATATACCGATCCCAGCACTGGAAGAAAATACAGGCTCGTTAGCATGATTGGACCGGGCGGCGCGGCCAAGGGAAATCCCAACTATGAGATTATGGGCATTACGCGATACTGGCGTTATAGCCAAGCAACGATGAAAGACTTGATAGCTAAAGGGATGGTTGTTCAAACCACGCCAGGAACCGTGCCTCAGAAAAAACAATATTTGGATGATGGTGAGGGCGTCTCCGTTCAGTCTCTATGGGATGACATCACTGGGCTCGGTGCATCCTCAACTCAGGGCACAGGCTACCCAACCCAAAAACCCGAAGCACTCCTAGAACGCATTATCAAAGCCAGTAGCAACGAAGGCGATTTGGTGGCGGATTTTTTCTGTGGCTCCGGCACAACAGCAGCGGTGGCAGAAAAGCTCGGTCGCAAGTGGATCGCAACCGATTTGGGCAAGTTCGGTATCCACACCACGCGCAAGCGGTTGATTGGCGTACAGCGAGAGAAGAAGGCCGCTGAGAAAGATTTCCGTGCCTTCGAGGTACTGAACCTTGGCCGCTACGAGCGGCAGGCATATCTGAATGTCGGCGGTCGGTTAACGGGCGCACAGAAAGAGCAAGCTCTTGCCCAAAAGGAAAATGCATTCCGCGAGCTAATCTTGCGCGCCTACAAGGCCACGGGCTTTGGCGGTAGCGAAGGCACACAGGTGCAGGACGGATTCTTCCATGGCGCGCGCAATGGGCGCTTGGTCGTAATCGGCCCGATCAATTTACCGGTGGGACGGTTGTTCGTTGAGGAGGTCATCACCGAATGTCGCAAGCGCGGCGCGTCCCGTGTGGACGTGCTGGCATTCGAGTTTGAGATGGGGTTATTCCCCGCCGTGCTGGAAGAAGCTCGCGGCAAGGGCATAGACCTTTCCCCGAAATATATTCCAGCCGAAGTCTTCGACAAGAGGGCAGTGGATAAAGGCCAGGTGGTCTTCCATGACATTAGCTTCGTCGAAGCCACTCCGCGCTATGACAAGAAAAACAAACGCGCCGTCAGCATCGAGCTGACAGACTTTTCCGTTTACTATTCTCAAGGCGCAGCCGAGGCCGCGATTGCCTCCATGAAGGAAGGCAAAAGCGAGGTCATGTGCGAACAGGGTCAGCTCTACAAGGTGAGCAAGAACAAGGACGGGATCGTAACCAAAGATCGGCTTACCAAAAACTGGACGGACTGGGTAGACTATTGGGCGGTTGACTTCGACTACATGAGCCGCAAGGAAATCATCAAAGTGCCCGTTGGATCAGGTCTTGGCGGCGTCTCGTCGCTACCCCGCTTCGAGCCACCGCAAGGCGAGCTTGCCATGCCCGAATTCGAGGAACGCTGGACGGGCGGCTATATCTTCGAGAACGAGTGGCAGAGTTTTCGCACACGACAAAACCGCGACCTGGAGCTGACGACTGCTCACCATACCTATGATCGGCCAGGGCGGTATACTGTAGCGGTCAAGGTGATTGATATTTTCGGCAACGACACAATGACGCTCGTGCCGGTGAATGTAGGGTAAGATAAACATACGTTCAATCAGTAAACATCCATGAACCTGAATACAGAAATAAGTACGGAGCAGCGTTACTGGTGGCGCATCGCGCTAGAAGCTGAGACTGAGAAAATCCAGTGGCGATGCCTTCCAGGATTTTTTCTCGACGGTCATGGCATGTATTCATGGCGATGATTTTGTCCGAGTCCGCCCGTTCGGCGCTCTGGGTGACAAGGGCTGTGATGGTTATATCATGTCCTCCGGTCAGCTATACCAATGCTACGGCGCGCTCGGCGGTGAACCCAAACAGGTAGCTACGCTGACCGAAAAAATGATTGCCGATTATGGAAAGGCAGCAACCAACCTTGGAGCAATTATGCAAGAGTGGCATATGGTGCATAATCTTGTAGATGGACTACCCGTCGAAGCAGTACAAACACTTAAAGGGCTTGAAACCGCCAACAAGGGGAAAAAGTTCGGTTTTATCGGGCTTGAAGGTTTTGAGGAACGCATCTTCAAGCTAACGCCATTACAGATTACAAACTTGCTTGGTCCAGCCGCTTCTGATTACGAGACAAAAAATCTCGATATCAAAACGTTACGAAAGCTTGTCCATGATTTAGCCATTGCAGCCGACGCAGTAGCGTTTGATACGGTTGATCTTCGTCCGGTACCTCCCGATAAGCTGGACTACAACAATCTTCCAAATCACTGGAAATCCCTTATCACAGGCGGCTGGCAAAATGCTCACATCGTCGCTTCATATTTTGAGCGTCACTCCGATCCCTTGACCGGTGATAAGGTGGCAAAGCTTTTCAGAGACCGCTATGATTATTTCAAGTTACAGAATCTTCAGCCTGGCGAGATCATGGCCGCGCTATTTGAGGTCGTAATGGGGAAAGGCAATGTGCTGCCGCAACAGCAAGTAGCATCTCAAGCCTTGCTCGCATTTCTATTTGAGAATTGCGACATATTTGAACGTAAGCCTGGATAATTAACATCGTGATCCTTCCAACCAAATATCTACCACACGAACGTGCGCTCTTAAGTGTTGGCGGTGATATTTTGACCCAGCTTGAAGAGCCGCGTACTGTCTCTGAGCTGTGGGATCGTGTACGAGGAATAAGAAATGCCAAGTACAACGCGGCACCAATATCTTTTGACTGGTTTATATTGGCTCTTAATCTGCTGTATGCAATTGCTGCCGTCGAATACAAAAACGGACTCGTGCGCTGCGAGGTATCGCGATGATACTCACGATTGAAAGCTCGCTTTCCACGTTCAAGCCCATTACTTTTCATGAAGGATTAAACGTCCTTCTGTCAGACAAGGGTGCTGCATCCACTGACAAGCAGACTCGGAACAGCGCCGGTAAGACAAGCCTCATTGAAGTGCTTCATTTCCTATATGGAGCGAAATGTGAAGCAGACTCACTTTTCCGCATCAGCGAGTTGATTGAACATACTTTCAAGGGACGTTTCCGCATCAAAGGCGAAGAGTTCACGATTGAGCGTAGCGGATCTGATCCATCGAAGATTTTTTTACTGGTGGGAGGAGAAAAGCAAAGCAGCCTGATCAAGAAAATAGACAAAGCGAGCGAGCGGATTTACGTGTCTAATACACATTGGTGTAATTTCTTGGGGCACGCCATGTTTGGCTTGCCAGCAGACGAGAACGGCACGGTTTTCGATGAGTCTTATACGCCAACGTTTCGCGCAATGTTTTCATATTTCGCAAGACGGCGGAACTCTGGTGGTTTTATTAGCCCAGAGCGCCAAGCAGAGAAACAACAACGTTGGGATTGGCAGGTTAATCTGTCCTACCTTCTGGGTCTTGATTGGCAAATTCCATTTGAATTTAATAAAATCCGTGCCCGCGAAAAAACGCTGGAAGAACTGAAAAAAGCTGTAAAGGGTGGTGCTCTGGGGCAAATTGTTGGCACCGTCGCAGAATTACGCCCGCAAGTAACTGTCGCTAACGCGAAAGCCGACAAATTACGCGGAGAAATTGCAAATTTTGAAGTAGTCGAAAGCTATAAATCATTATCGAAACGTGCAGCTCAAGCAAAAACGGAGATGCAGAATATCACGCGGCAAAACGTTTCACTGAATGAGAATCTGGAGCACTTGGAAGAGTCCCTTAAATCGGAGAGGCCACCTCAACGATCAGATATCCAACAACTCTACGCTGCTGCTGGTATCGAACTTCCTGGTGTTGCGTTACGCAGATTTGATGAGGTAAGCATTTTCTATGAATCGGTAATCACAAATCGCCGGACACACCTAGAGCATGAGATTGCCGGGATTAAGACTCAAATCGCTGCCAACGAAGTTGGCTTAGAACAACTTGACAAAGAACGTAGCGAAATACTCAGGAACCTAGAGGGCAAGGGGGCACTGGACGATTTTCTTACTTTGCAACGGGAATTGGCAGAGTGCGATGCGCAGGCGGCGACGTTACGCGAGCGCTTTAAGGCAGCGGAAGTTCTGGAGGGCGAAGCAACAAAGCTTGATATTGATAGGGGCAATCTGAAGAGACGACTTCAGGAGGATCATCAAACCCGTAATGCAGCTCTCACTGAATCAATATTGATAATCGCGGAAACCATAGCGGAATTGTACGATGATCGGGCGGGAAGCTTCGTTGTTGATGCAACAGAAAATGGCCCTGAATTTCGCATCTCTATCGAAGGTGACAGAGGCGGTGGTATTTCTAATATGGAAATATTCTGCTTCGACTTGGCGTTGTTCAAAGTTGTAACCAAGCGGTTCGGAGGCTCAGGATTTCTTTTTCATGATAGCCATTTGTTCGATGGTGTCGATGAGCGCCAGATTGCCGGAGCATTGCTGCAGGGCCTTAAGGCAAGTCAGGGGCAAGGCCTACAATATATCGTAACCATGAACTCGGATATTTTTGATCGACTCCCATTGGCTAAATCCATAGACGTGAAAAATGTAGTGCTAAAGACGCGCTTATCCGACAAGACGGAAGATGGCGGGTTGTTCGGTTTTCGCTTTGGATGAGAGATTTATACATTACGTCTTACTCAAGCTCAAGAAGAACATTTGGGTCGAGTTGTGCGAGGAAGGAATGAATATATGAGAATCGAAGCAATCAAACTGAAGAATTTTCGTGCATTTCAGGATGTTAATTTGCGTGATATTCCGCATTTTTGTGTTCTCGTGGGCGCAAACGGATCGGGGAAAAGTACACTGTTTTCCGTTTTTGGTTTTTTGCGCGATGCGATGACAACCAATTTGACGGCGGCATTGGGCAAGCTAGGCGGGAGCCGGGGATTTCAGGAAGTACGTAGCAGGGGAAGTACCGGCCCAATCGAAATTGAGTTGAAATTGCGTGCAGATTTGGGGCGAGGTTCCTCCACGCTGATTACTTACAGCCTGACTATTGACGAAGAACGCGGCAAGCCTGTCGTTGCCCGCGAAATTCTACGCTATCGGCGCGGCAGCAAGGGGCAGCCTTGGCATTTTCTGGATTTCAGTCACGGTACCGGTGAGGCGGTCACCAATGAGCTAGAGTCTGTGACCGACGCAAAAGACCTCAAACGGGAAGCGCAAACACTTAAAAGCCCGGACATTCTGGCGATAAAAGGGTTGGCACAATTCGAACGTTTTCCCGCCGTGGTGGCGCTGGGCAATCTGATCGAGAACTGGCATCTGTCGGATTTCCATATCAGCCGTGCGCGGCCTGAGCAGGAGGCGGGCTACGCCGAGCATCTTTCGCGCGAAGGGGAAAATCTTTCCTTGGTGGTGGAATATCTGCACAAACATCATCCGGATGTGTTCGCCAATGTTTTGGAAAAAATAAAAAACCGTGTTCCAGGAATTTCCAATGTTGAAGCCAAGACAACCGAAGAAGGACGGGTGTTGCTGAAATTTCAGGATGGGGCTTTCGAAGATCCTTTCCTTGCGCGTTACGTGTCGGATGGCACGATCAAAATGCTGGCGTATCTGGTGTTGCTGTATGACCCTTCGCCACACCCTTTGCTGTGTGTCGAAGAACCGGAAAACCAGCTATATCCATCACTATTATGGGACTTGGCGGAAGAGTTTCGCTCCTATGCCATGCGGGGTGGGCAGGTTTTTGTTTCGACCCATTCGCCTGATTTTCTTAACGCAGTGCAGCTGAACGAGGTTTTCTGGCTGGTAAAGGAAAATGGCTACACCGTTGTCAAACGTGCCGAGGAAGACAAGCAAGTTTCTGCCTATATTGCCGAGGGAGATCAAATGGGCTACCTCTGGAAAGAGGGGCTGTTTCATGGAGCTAATCCACTGTGAGAACTTTGGTTTTTATGCTGGAAGAACCTTCGGCGCAGGATGCTTTGCAAGGTTTTTTGCCTTCTATTCTTCCTGCGGGGATTCATGTTGAGTACATGGTTTTTGAGGGAAAGCAGGATTTGGAAAAACGCATAGGTCGCCGCATGCGTGCCTGGCTCAGACCGGATACTTCATTTGTAGTGCTGCGTGATCAGGATAACGGAGATTGTCGGCTCATCAAGCAAGGGTTGATGGAAAAATGTAGTGAGGCCGGACGCCCCGACACCCTTGTACGCATCGCTTGCCGTGAACTGGAGGCTTGGTTTGTTGGCGATTGGGCTGCGGTGGCGGAGGGCTTCTCCTTGCCACGCGTGGCAGACTGGAATAGCAAGGCAATTTACCGTGATCCAGGATCGCTTGGGTAGCCCGGTTGCCGAACTTCGTAAGGCAATACCAGCATACCAAAAACGGGACGGCGCACGCCGTATAGGTGTTCATCTCAATCTTCAGCGGAATTGCTCGCCCAGCTTCAAAGCTTTTGCTGAGGCGATACACAAATTAGCCGGACAACACTAACGTGGCTTAATCCCTAATTATAGTGGCGTAATGCCGTACTCATGGTAAATCTCTTCCTGCGCCAGTTTGAATTCCTGAACGCTGAATTCATATCCGTTCGTTTTGAGAAATTCCCAGTTGGCCTGTTCGTCGGTGCAATCATTTATAGTTTTACGAAAAATTTCATCCTCGCGCATACGTGTGATGTATTCCTTGTTTGATGGGACGGACATTGCATACCTCCTGTTGGTTTGAAAAAGTTAGCGTAGTTGTAGCGTGTTGGTACCGTGCTTTGGAAAAATCATAAATTTCCTTTCCATTCACCGTAAGTTTGCAGGCTCAAGAAAATTACTGCGGATACGCGCGCCAATAATGTTGATTACCGTCACCAGCCCAAGCGGGACAAGAATGAGCGCGAGTGCTTCCCGGTATTCAAACAGATGGAACGCGGTAATAATCTCAAGACCGAGTCCGCCCGCGCCAATCACCCCCAAAGTGGTAGCGGCGCGCACGTTGTGCTCCCAGCGGTAAACCGTCACGTCGATCAGTCGCGGCAGAATCTGCGGCCATACGCTGAAACGTATAGCCGATAATTACCTCAGCGAAATGGCGCAGGATAAGGAAGCCATGGTGCATGAGATGGCGCTGATGCGCTTGGTGGAAAACTCCATGTACGAAAGCGAAGCAACGTCATTCAACCAAGCCATAGCCCTGTTACCATCGTAGTCAGCACTACGACTAGCCATGGAGGAGAAATCCTGTATATGAGCAGCAAAAATGCTACGACTGCCAAGCAGAAATCGGCCGCATTTTGAATAGCGCTTATCCACACTGGATTGTAAAAAGCTGCAAGTAAAAGCCCCACCACCGCCGCGTTGATTCCAACCATCGCCCCCCGCGTCGCGTCGTGGCGGCGCAGGCTTTCCCAAAACGGAAGAATGCCGATAATCAGCAGGAATGACGGCAGAAATATTGCTACGAGTGCAATCACCGCTCCCATCCATCCGGAAGGTGTCTGCGTGGATACGGTGCCAAGGAATGCGGCAAAAGTGAACAGTGGCCCAGGAACCGCTTGTGCTGCACCATAGCCTGCAAGGAAAACCTCATTGGAGACCCACCCGGAAGGTACAACTTGAGCCTGAAGGAGTGGAAGCACGACATGCCCGCCACCAAAGACCAAGGATCCCGTGCGGTAAAAACTCTCGAATAATTTAACGGCATAGCTGTTTGAACTAATCGCTGCAACAGGAAGTACCAGCAGAAGAAGAAAAAAGATTGTTAGCCATATTATCCCGGCTGTTTTGCTGACTTTAGTTTGGATATAGCTATGTGGAAGCGTTGCCGAAGCGTTTAGGAACGCCCAAGCAAAGAGCCCGCTGGCCAGGATTGCAGCCATCTGTCCGAGGGTGGATGGAATTATTGTTGCGACAACTGCGGAACAAATGGTGATCGTCGCACGAGATTTATCCGCACTGTGAATTTTCCCCATGCCCCAAAGCGCTTGTGCCACCACCGCTACCGCGACTATCTTGAGTCCGTGCAACCAGCCACTTCCGAGGTTATGGCCCACAGAAGAAATCCATATTCCGAAGAGAACCAGCGCGATGGCAGAGGGCAAAGTGAAACCAAGCCAAGATGCAATCGCACCCGGCATCCCGCCCCGCGACAACCCAAGGGCAATGCCTACCTGACTACTGGCTGGCCCTGGCAAAAACTGACAAAGCGATACCAGATCAGCATAGGCATGCTCATCAAGCCACTTTCGTCGCGCGACAAACTCTTGACGAAAATATCCCAGATGGGCAATCGGCCCCCCGAAAGAGGTACATCCCAGCCGGAGAAAGATCAGGAAAATTTCCAAGAAAAGTGCGCGCTCGTTTTGAGCGCTCGTGTGCTTTGACATTACTCTAGAGTACTACAAAGCTCATTGCTGTCGATTTGGATTTTAAAAATATTGCGGAACGCTATGGTTGATATTTTATGACGTGTTGGAATATCCTGCATTCAGTAGCATCATATTATTCTTGGTTAAGTGGATTAAGTGGAAGGAGAGCATCATGAAAATTAGCGCGCGTAATGTATTTCAAGGCAAGATCACAGAGGTCAAACCAGGTAGTGTTAACAGTGAAGTGGACGTGGCGCTGGGTGGTGACGACAAGATTGTTGCCATCGTCACCAATGGCAGTGTGCAAAAGTTGGGGCTGATTAGCGGCAAGGCAGTCACCGTCCTGATTAAAGCCTCATCCGTTTTGGTGATGACGGATGGCAGTGACATCATGCTCAGTGCCCGCAACATGCTGGCCGGTAAAGTGAGCAAACTGAGCAACGGTCCGGTGAGTTCTGAAATTGCCATTGCATTGCCCAGTGGCGCAACTGTGTTTGCCACCATTACCCACGATGCCGCCAACGAGCTCGGTATCAAGGAGGGGACAAATGCCAGCGCCGTATTCAAGGCTTCGTCCGTGATTCTGGGAGTCGCAGCTTAACCGCTTTTTGGAGCTACCCTGCCTATTACATCCGGTAGCTCTCATGGCCTTGGCGGCAAACTCATTCGCAGACCGGTGTATATTTTGCCCGAATTCACGCATTTTTTCGGGCATGAGTAGCGACATTTAAATTCTTAGTCTGCGTATGATCTGTCAGCTCTTCAGCCTGAGCGAAAAAGCTGCTGATCATGCACGCAATATGCAAAAAAATCATGCCGTCTTCGTCAACTCTATAGGCAGCGTTGTCAGATGTCTGTTGCAGTGATCAAGTTTGTCGGCGAAGCTTTTAAGCTTTATCCATTGCCCATGGCTTAACCGCCAGGAAATAACGCGTTCGTAATACACGTCAAACTGTATTGGAAATTCGTCGGCGTCAAAGCCCTCTTCCGTCAATACGAATGAATGGCAATCAAAACATTTGGCTCCGCTAGAATCGAAACCTATGATTCTTACTGCGTTGGCCGATGGCTCCGTGTGGCGTTCGAAAGCAACTGGTGTGACAACACGATACCGATATTCGCCGGGCAACTGTTTTTCCCACAAATCGTCCATTATTTTATCCTTTCATGCTACTTTACTATGAGCAAAACCTATGCCAAAGAATAATATCCTTAATTAACAATTAGATGATAATTTATTGCTTTCACTTTGTCGCAAACATTACGGCGTAATGTATTATGCTATACAACGACTGTCAGATAACAATACAGACATGAGACAAATTTGATCTCTCCCAATAACCATGCAGCATGTCGAATCTAAAACAGAACTAATCAATGTGCGGGGTCTGCGATACTGCATCCGGCACTGGGGTGCGCCTGACGCACCAAAACTCTTTTTTCTGCACGGCAGGATGGACTCCTCCCCAACCTTTCAATTTGTCGTGGATGCGCTCAAAGAATCCTGGCATGTAATTGCTCCGGACTGGCGTGGCTACGGTGCGTCCGAATGGCTGTCTAGCCCTTATTGGTTTGCAGATTACTACGCAGACCTGGATTGTCTCTTGAGGCACTTTTCGAGCGATCTGCCAACCCGGATAGTTGGACATAGCATGGGGGCCAATATCGCCAGTACGTATGCGGCAATTCGTCCGGAACGTATTGCCCAACTTGTGATGCTGGATTTCCTTGGCCTAAAGCAGGAAAACAATATTGATAATCCAACCGTGATAGGAAAGTGGCTCGAAGGTGTCCAGAGTGTGCCGAAACTGCGAACTTATCCCAATCACGAAATGTTAGCTAATCGTTTGATGCAGGCCAATCATCGCCTTAGCGAAGAGCATGCAACATTTCTGTCTCGTACGGTCAGTCGAATTCGCCCTGATGGCCAAATTGAGCTGGCTTGTGATCCATGGCACAAAATTCCGTCCCCGGTTCCGTATCGAGTGGAGGATTCCAAAGCATGCTGGCGGAAAATTGAGGCACCTGTTTTGATGGCAATTCCCGACCATGGATTTGTAATCCAACGCTTTGGCAATGAATCCGATGAATATCGCAGTCGTATTGAATGCTTCTCAAATGGTCGCGTCGTAACAGTATCTGACTCCGGTCACAACGTTCAGCACGATCAACCGGAACAACTCGTATCAGCGCTTGAGGATTTCTTTCAGCGCTAAGTTAAGTCTATCTATTGCCGATAACAATCCAAGAGGTATCGTATGCTTGATATAGGAAGAAGGATTGATTTGATGATTTAGGAGGCTATCATGAACATGTCTACCTGCCACATCCCGATTGCCGAATACAAAACGATTTACAATGTCGCGGATGTCGAGCGCGCCATGGAGGATTCCTGTTCCAAGCGCAACGAAACGCTACAGGCCTTTTACGAAAGCATGAAAAAAAGTGGCGGGGTGCGTTTTATTGTCAAACCTTCTTCCACCAACGGGCTGGACGATTTGTATGAATCATCCCCGAATTTCACCGAGGTAATCGATGCCCTCAAGAGGCACATGGCGCTAGCCATCGATGGCAACGAACCGATGCAATTCACGCCTATGCTGCTGCTGGGTGAACCCGGTTTAGGCAAAACTCACTTTGCAAAATGCATGGCTAAAGTACTGGGAACCTCTTTTGAATTCCTCTCGATGAGCTCACTGACTGCCGGATGGATTCTTTCGGGTGCCTCTTCCCAGTGGAACAATGCCAAACCGGGCAAAGTGGCGAGCTCACTGATTAGCGGTGAGTTTGCCAATCCCCTGATTGCCCTGGATGAACTGGATAAAGCTGGCGGCGATAGCCGATACGACCCGATGGGCTCGCTTTACGGTTTGTTGGAACACGACACGGCGTTGCACTTCAAGGACGAGTTCGTCGAGGTCAATATTGATGCCAGCAACATCCTTTGGATAGCCACCGCCAACGACGAAAGCAGTATCCCAGAACCGATCCTGAATCGCATGGATGTACACGTTATTGAACGTCCGGATCATGATGGCTCCATCAAAATCGCGCTGTCGATATATCGGGACATCCTCGACCAGCACAAATGGGTCTTCGATGCCGAACCAAGCAATGACGTACTGGACTGCTTGGCTGAAGAAGCGCCGAGGGATATGCGTAAGGTGCTGGTCGATGCCTTTGGCAGAGCCAAGTTGGCTAAACGTGATTACCTGCTACCAACCGATTTGCATAACCGGAAAACCACTTCCGGCAAAAAGGGAAAAATCGGCTTTTGCTGAAGGGTCCTTCATGTTGCCAAGTTGCTTGCCTCGAAACGCGACTGGCTCAACTAGGCACATTCAAGATCCCAGAAAGGGAACCTCTAAAGTCAGAATTTGTAAGTGCTATAAAACTTTATTCGATTTGCGCAATTACAGAAATAATCTTGACCTAAAGGAACTAAATGGAGGCATTGAACATGAGAATTTTTCACGAACAACAGAGGTTTTCCGTCGGATTTGAAAGGAGGAATATAATGTTTTGCAGCACATTTAGGGGCTGATAAGATTTCACCCGCACTGCGTGGACATGAACACGCATTAAGGGCAACTTGCCTCTCATCTAAGGGTTCATCACTCATTCTCCTTGAGCCTTGTGTAATTTCGATCGATTAGCAATTGGTTTATAAATCGTTCTTTCTTCCAAGCTGTTGGAAAAGTTGACACTCTCCTTTGCCATGTTTACCGTCACAGCAGCCAGCCAATTTGGCAAGGCATTTCAAAGAATCTTTAATCATATGCGCTTGGTCATGTAAAGCTGTTATTCGCTCAGCTATGAGGGACTTTACTGACTTGCAATCATCATTCTTGCGGCAGTCAAGAATTGATTCAATTTCCTTCAAACTAAATCCATACGACTGAGCATTTCTTATCTGACATAGGCGCTCTATGTGCGATTCATCATATACACGGTAACCTCCATGCTTAGGTTTTGATGGTTCAGGCAACAAACCGATTTGCTGGTAGTAACGCACGGTGGTTACACCCACATCGCAGTTTTTTGCCAAGGCACCTATCGTTAGCTTTGCTTGATTTAATTTTTTATTATTTGCTTCCATAGCCTGCTTCAATCATCATAGTTTTTCAATAAAGAATAAAGTCTGGAGTCGGGTACAGGCGCAACAATTATTTTTAATTTAATCTGAAACATATGTGAACTATTTGTTAAGAAAAGCTGCCAGTCTATTTCTAGCGTCAGGAGATTCCCGCCTGACATTTTAATGCTTCAAACTGCTCTATCGGCTCGGGCTTGCCAAAAAGATAACCTTGATAGATGAGCAACCACTTAATTCCAGAAATTAATAACCTCGTAACAATATACTGCCAGTATCGTAGCGATGGTTTTACATTTGCATTTACATCATTAATTTCTCTGTATAACATACCTCCAGACCATTAGCTTTCTCAAACAACAATACCAAGGCTAGATTAAAACCCCCAAAGCCATTTCTTCGCACTTCATTATTTTCGGTTTGGATGCATATATGGGTGATCGTAGTATTAACGAGAATCGTCTAACCAACGAGCCGGAAAAAGGTTGCTGCATTCCCGATCTCATGAGTCGGGAATGGGAGGCGAAACAGCTAAGTTTTGCATTGAAACACGTAAAAGAATTAGTCTTTTTAGTAGATGAAGACGGGTATTTTAAGTTCGTGAACGATGAAGCCTGCCGGGTGCTCGGCTATACCCGTGAGGAGTTGCTTTATGGCATGGGCGTGCCTGACATTAGCACGAACATGACAAAAGAAAACTGGAAAGAACATTGGCAGCATATCAAGAGCTGTAGCGCGATTACTTTTGAAGGCAGCCAACGTAACAAATATGGGCGCGTGTTACCCGTCGAGATCAATGCTAATTATTTTGAATTCGATGGACAGTGCTTCACTATGGGACTGGTTCGTGATATTTCCGAACGCAAGCGGCTAGAGGAAAATCTTGTTGCCCGCGAGCAGGAATCGCGCACTTTGATTGAAAACTCTCCCGATACTATTGCCCGTTACGACAATAAATGCCACCGCATCTACGTCAATCCGGCTTTTGCAGCAGCGGTCGATGGCGGGATAGAAAAATTGCTGGGCAAGAAGCCTTCGGAGTATCCGGGCGGACTCAACACAGAGCTCTACGAAACCAAAATTAAAGAAGTATTCGCAACCGGCAAAGATGCTCAGTTCGAGCTGAAATGGACAGGCAAGGATGGCAGAGAGTTTTGCAGCCATATCCGATTGACAGCGGAAAGCGACTTATCCGGCACCATAACCTCGATATTGGGGGTAGGGCGCGATATTTCTGAATTGAACGATTATCGAACCGAACTTAAACGGGCTTGGGAGCTATTGAAAAGCAATGCTCAACTACTCAGAGAGTCGCAAATTATTGCGGGTCTGGGCAGCTATGTTCTGGATATCAAAACTGGATGGTGGGAAAGCTCGGACGTACTCGATAGCTTGTTTGGAATAGATGAGACATTCGAGCGCACCGTCGAAGGATGGCAGTCTTTGACTCATCCTGATGACCGGACAATGATGGAGGATTACCTTAAAAACGAAGTCATCGGTCTTTGCCACAAATTTGTTAAAGAATATCGAATCATCCGCCAAAACGACAAGGCAGTGCGTTGGGTACATGGATTAGGAAAACTTGAATTCGATTTCCAAGGTCGGCCCATAAAATTGTACGGAACCATACAAGACATAACCGACCAAAAGCTGTCTGAGCATGAGCTCCGCATTGCCGCCACCGCATTTGAAGCTCAGGAAGGCATGACCATTACCGATGCGGATGGCACGATACTCCGCGTGAACAGCGCCTTCACCAACATCACGGGCTATTCCGCCGAAGAAGCTATTGGCAAAAATCCTCGCCTGCTCAAGTCTGGTCGGCACGATAAGGCTTTTTATGCGGCCATGTGGCAAAGCATCACCAATACTGGCGTATGGAAAGGCGAGATATGGAACAAACGCAAGGATGGCAAAATCTATCCTGAACGCCTTAGTATTACCGCAGTAAAAGGTGCCGATGGCATCGTTACTAATTACGTAGCCACATTTACCGATATTGCAGAGATCGTAGCTACTGTCGATGAGATCAAACATCTGGCTTTTTTTGATCCTTTGACGAAATTGCCTAACCGCCGTTTGCTGTTTGATCGATTACAACAAGCAATGGCGTCAAGCGCGCGTACCGGAAATGAAAATGCTCTGTTGTTTATCGACCTGGATAATTTCAAGACGCTCAACGACACCCTTGGTCATGACATCGGTGACCTGCTGCTCAAACAGGTCGCACAACGCCTAGCGTCTTGTGTTCGTGGTGGCGACACCGTCGCCCGTCTTGGTGGTGATGAGTTCGTGGTGATGCTGGAAGATCTGAATGAATATATCCTAGGAGCGGCAGGACAAGTTGAAAGCGTCGGCAAGAAAATTCTTGAATCGATTCGCAAGCCTTATCAGATTGGCGCACACGAATGCTTCAGCTCTCCCAGCATCGGCATTACCCTATTTAAAGGCTTGGAATACGGGTTAGAGGAGCTGTTGAAGCAAGCCGACATCGCCATGTATCAGGCCAAGAAGGATGGACGAAACACACTGCGTTTCTTCGACCCGCAGATGCAAAATTCCATCAATGTCCGTGCGACGCTCGAAAGAGAATTACGCTACGCAGTTGAAAACCAGCAACTCCATTTGTATTACCAGATTCAAGTGGATGCTTCACACCGTCCGGTGGGAGCAGAAGCATTGATACGCTGGATACATCCGGAGCTGGGTCTGGTGTCCCCCGCCCAATTCATACCGATGGCGGAAGAAACCGGAGTCATTCTGCCCATAGGGCAATGGGTGCTGGAAACGGCTTGCGTCCAACTTCAGGCATGGCAGAAAAATGCGCTAACCCGCAAACTCGCACTGGCGGTGAACGTGAGTGCAAAGCAATTCCGCCAATCTGATTTTGTGGCTAAAGTGCAAGCTGCCATTCAACACCATGCCATCAACCCGATGCTGCTCAAGCTGGAACTGACCGAGAGCCTGTTGTTAGACAATATCGAAGATACCATTGCAACAATGAATTCTTTGAACAATATCGGCGTCCGGTTTTCTCTGGACGATTTCGGTACAGGCTATTCATCATTGCAGTACCTCAAAAGACTGCCGCTCGATCAACTCAAGATCGACCAGTCGTTCGTGCGAGACATTGCGACCGATAACAGCGACAAGGCGATTGTAAGCACCATCATCGCCATGGCAAGAAGTTTAAATTTGGATGTCATTGCTGAAGGCGTGGAGACTGAAGAACAGCGAAGATTTTTGTTGAAAAATGGTTGCACTCACTACCAAGGATATTTGTATAGCAAGCCGGTGCCAATTGATCAGTTTGAGGCATTGTTGCATAAGGGCTAATCACATTGTTGCTCAACGGGATCTGTTTAAAGCTAGTGAAACTTGATTATTCCCCAGTTCACGGCGGTCGTTTTTAGAAAACTTATAACGTTCTGTATGAAAGAGTCGTCTTCGTAATTATATTTATAGGCCTCCCAATCGAACGTATCTTTCCCATCTTCATCACGCAAATGTAAAAAGGAGAAATTATTTGGTGCTACAGAATACAGCAGGCCGTGTGAATATGATTGTTGCTTTTCCATTGATGTCCGCTCCAGTAAACGCATATCGTTGATGAAATCAACCAATACTATATATACAGTAATACTGTAGACGATAATTATTTCAATATTGTTAAAAAGCCTATCCTTTCCATTCAAATAAATTCACTGCCGTAAACCATGGCTGCACCCTTGAAATAAAACAGGCTTTCAGTTACTTTTTTCCAGCCAACTCAACAGATAATCCCATTGTTCAAGTTCGCGTTCAGCCAAGGAATGCGGCAGATCAAATAGGGTCTTTCCCTCGAAAGCCGCATTCACATATACCTGCGTTTCACGCAGATAGGCAAGCACAGGCAAGTCCAGCCCCTCGATGAATTGCTCCAGCATGTTCGCTGCACGTGTATTCGGTGACATGCGCATGCCCACCAAGCCAACAAATACTTTGCCTTTGCGTATAGATTTTTCTTGACCAAGGATTTCCATAAATTCTCGGCTGGCCTGGATATCGAACAGCGACGGTGCAATGGGCACGACGACCTTGTGCGCCAATTTCAATGCGCGCTCCAGACTTTTGCCGTGCAGTCCTGCGGGAGAATCAATCACCAGCCAGTCAGCAGTGATTTTCTTCTCCCCCTGTCTCAAGCAAGTCAATAATCGGCAATTCAAATGGGCGATTAGTCAGCCAATGCGTCGACGATTTTTGCCTGTCCAAATCCAGCATCATTACGCGGTGACCGCGCGATGCCAGATAGCCAGCGATATTGGTCGAAAGCGTGGTCTTGCCGCTTCCTCCCTTGGGATTGGCGATTAAAATAACTTTCATGATTTTGCTCGCAGATTGACAGTAAAAATCATCAGCTCTTTTTCGGTCGCCCTGTTTTGATCTGCTCTATTTGCGCAACCGTCTTCTTGAGTTGCGCCGTGCTCATGTTGCCCAACACACGAAGACCCGCACGCAACAATTCACTTTTCTTCACTTGCAAGCCTGCTTTCATACACACCAGCTTGAGTTCTTCAAGTCTTGAGTAGTCGTTTTGCGGCATGGTAAAACTATCGCGTACAACCTTTACCTTGGGTTCCACTTTGTTGTTTACTTTCTTGCCTTTTGGCTCCGGGACTTTCTTAACGAGCTTGGTGGCAGATGCTCCCTTGGCAGGCGTGCGGGATGCTGGTTTAGCTTTGGATATTTTAGTGTTTTCCAACTTGATTCTTCCTTAAAGTTTAAAGCTTGACATAAACAGTATATACGGTAAACATCGTTTACTGAACTGTAATATTTGGGTGCGAATGGAATTGTGGGGCTATTATTGTGTTGAAACACTTAAAAAAAACACTCTGTGAAGCAAGCTTGGATTGATGGGCAATGCAAGAACTATGAGTTGGACGAGATGTGCTCGGTACTTGACGTGAGCGAGAGAGCAATTACCGGGTGAATACTCACCAATGAAGTCGGCGTAGCAATGAGTTTTTTTTCTGCTGGTGAGATTGCATGCGATGCAGGATGTCATCCAAGGACTGGATGGCCTCGATAATATGCGCCCCCTTGTTCAGCATGACGCATTCGGCACGCACGCCCATCGCCGCATCGGTGATTTCGGCGCGGCTGGGTTTGCCGCTCTTGGATAACCCCTCCAGCACCTGGGTGGCCCATATAACCGGCAAATGCGCTGCCTCGGCCAACCAAAGGATTTCTTCCTGCAACTCCGCCAATCTTTCATAGCCGCACTCCACGGCCAGATCACCGCGCGCGATCATGACGCCGACAGTTGGCGAATGCAGTAAGGTAAATAACAGTTCCGGCAAATTCTCGAATGCGGCACGTGTTTCGATTTTCAGCACGATGCCAAGCTTCTCGGCATCAAGGCGTTGCAAGATGTTTTTGCAACAACTTGATGTCGGCGGGATTGCGGACGAATGAAAGCCCGACCATATCGGCATGTTGCACGATAAATTCCAGATGCTCGATGTCCTGTTTCGTCAGGCCATTCAACTCAAGCCGACTATCCGGCAGGTTGATTCCTTTATTCGCCAGCAGCTTCTCCCCGCCTTCACTGGCCTGCGTGATTTCGACCACTATTTTACTTTTGCTGACACTGCGGATTACGCCACCGATTCTGCCATCATCGATCAGAATACGCTCACCCGGCTCGACATTAAGAAATACTTCCGGCAGAGAACAGGCAATACTGGCTGTGCGCAATAAACGTCCGCTGGAATCGAATTGGGCGCGGCTTGCCCGGCAACGGATCACGCGTGATGGTTAGAATATCTCCCATATGCAGACGGATCGATTCGGGTAATGGAGGTAACGCTCCCACAATCCCTGTGCGGCCAACACGGCGCGAATGTCCATTACTCAATACTCTTAATAGCTTGAGTTCTGTACCGGGTATAACATAGGTGGTCTGTTTGGATTCTGCCCAAAACCCCGCCCCGACCTGCTCAACCAGTTTAAGAGTGCGCAACGCCCCTCTCGAATCAGTTAATTCGATGATGTCGCGCGATGTCACTTTGGCAAGCCAATTACCTTGTATAGGCAGGCAAGCATCGGCGGGAGCCGGACTGGCAGAGGTATCGCTTTCGGGATGCAGCCATATTCGCGCGGGGGCAATCACATTGCCAAACATATCTCGTTGCGGTTTCCACTTGAGCACAGCAGGGCCTTGGGCAATTTCCCCGGTGCGCAACTTGGGGCCACCCAAGTCCATCAGGATACGGCAAAGCCTTCCTGTTTCACGACGAGCCAGATTGATTTGCTCAATCATGCGTGCCCATATTTCAGGTGTGTCATGCGCGCAATTGATTCGGGCACAATCCATACCCAGAACAAGCATGTCTTTGATCAATGAATAATCGTCTGCCGCATCGCTCGGCAGCGTGATCATAATGCGGACTCGACGATTTAGGGGCGGCTTTCCAAATAAATTATTGGTATTGCTTGCAAGCTGCGCTGCCCCAGTCTGCTCCGGGAGCGGGAGCGTATTTTCAATTGTGTTCTTTCCTAGCGAGCAACGTAACAGTTCAATGATGGCATTAAGATTAGCAAAGACGTGCGACTCCATACGACCTAAAGATGAAAGACCAACCGCCGCCAATCTTTCCTGTAATGGACGTATATCCCGCCGCCTCAGGCCAATGTAATGTACCAGATTAATGGCACTGTCCAGATGAAGAGGATTGATATCTTGCAGCAATGCCTTTGACGATAGTTCGAACGTTTTTCAGTTCGCTCTGCAAATCCTCTAGTTCATTCAGCAAGCTGGCATAGGGGTGCAGTTCACCAGACTTGAGTGAAGTTAATTTCTGTTCGTTCATTAAGTTAGTAACTTTATCCTATTCAAAAAAACAAAATACCGCCAATTATTCTATGGGCATTAGGTTAATTAAATATGACAACAGCTAATACCAATTCTCCTTCAATAGTGATGTATTTGTGGGAGTGGCCTCCCGTCCGCGACAATATTTATCGTGGCCGGGAGGCCACTCCCACGAAACATTATTCCCGTATTGAATTGGAAATGGAATAACAGGTTCAAGGGGCCGTTTGTTGGTTTACATCCGTCGTTGATGAGCTTATCGAACCATAAAACCGCTAGTCCTACGCCACCCCGCCGCGATCATTTTCCGCCGACATCTCCACCAGCGCCAAAGTATGCTCGGGCTTAAGTTGATCCCATGTAAAGCGCCATTCCCAATTTCCATCCGGATGGCCGGGATAGTTCATGCGGTATTCGCTGGAGAGGTCGAGCACATCCTGCATGGGGAAGATGACGGTATTGGCCACTGACTTTGAAAGGGCATTCATCATGACCCAATTGATTGCCGTTCCATCGGTGCCAAGATACCTCTGGGCAAAAGTTTTTTCATGATCGGAGATGGTACTCCACCAACCCAGTGTTGTGTCGTTATCGTGGGTACCCGTGTAGGCGATGGTGTTCGGCACATAGTGGTGCGGTAAAAAATAATTGCTGTCACCATCGCCAAACGCAAACTGCAAAACACGCATGCCCGGCAAATTGAATTGATCGCGCAGTGCCAACACGTCCGGCGTAATTAGCCCCAAGTCTTCCGCGATGATGGGCAGGTTCGGAAAAGCTTTTTTGAAGGCATCGAACAGATTGGCTCCAGGACCGGGTTCCCATTTTCCGGTTATAGCGTTAGGTGCCCCCGCCGGCACCTCCCAGTAAGCGGCGAAACCCCGGAAATGATCAACACGCACCAAGTCGGCTTGCTGGAGCGCACGCCCCAAACGCGCTATCCACCACTCGTAGCCGGTCTGTTTGTGAACATCCCAACGGTAAAGAGGATTTCCCCACATCTGCCCTGTTGCACTGAAATAATCCGGCGGAACCCCCGCAACGACTGTTGGGCGACCTTTTTCATCCAGGTCGAACAGCTCCCGATTCGACCATACGTCGGCACTTTGATAGGCCACAAATATCGGTACATCACCGATGATGCGAACGCCTCTTTCATTGGCATAACGCTTCAATTTCGACCATTGGCGCGCAAAGCACCATTGGCAGAATTTCCAGAAGCCGATTTCTCCGCTGCAAGCCTTTTTGATACCGTACAAGGACTGGGGATTCCTGTTGGCAAGGCCTTTCTGCCAGTGACTCCACTCACGCCCATTTTCGCTCCTTGCAATCGTCATGAATAATGCATAGTCTTCCAGCCACTCGCCTTCCGCCGCGCAGAATGCGTCATACGCCCGGCGCATTTTAACGTTGGAACTGGTAAAAAAGCTTCTGGCTGCGCGTTGTAACCGCTCCAGACGAAACGGGTGCAAAAGCGTGAAATCAATGCGGTCCGCACGAAATCCGGGATGGGGTATCAGATCTTCATGGATTAGCCAACCATGTTCGGCAAGTTCCACCAGATCAATCAGCAGGATGTTGCCGGCAAAGGATGAACTGCTCATATACGGAGAGTTTCCCGGGCCAATTTCACGCATGGGCAGAACTTGCCAATAGGTCTGGCCGGCATCTGCCAGCCAGTCGACAAACTTGTAAGCATCGGTGCCGAAGTCACCCGCACCGAATGCGCCGGGCAGTGATGTTGGGTGCAGTAATATGCCGCTTGCGCGATCCTTTAACATGTTATAACTTGGTCACAGAGGGTTTATTTTTGACGAATATGGTTATAAATATTCACGTAGTCGGCTCCCGGGCGATTCCATGAGTAGTCCTGGCGCATGCCGTTAAGCCTGAGTTGCTGGAAGTAGCGCGGAAACCGGTACCATAGGCCGATGGCACGTCCGAGGGCGCTTTCCAATCCCGCTACGCTGAAATCGTCGAAGGCGAAACCGGTGCGCTCTTCGTGCGGCTTGTGGCCGTAGTTGGCATCAAACACCGTGTCCGCCAAGCCGCCGGTGGCGCGCACCACAGGTACCGTACCGTACTTCATAGAGATGATTTGGGTCAGCCCACAGGGCTCGAAGGCGCTCGGAATGACCAGCATGTCGGCACCGGCGTAGTAGAGGTGCGACAGTTCCTCGTCGTAGCCGATCTCGATGTGGCAGTCTGGATTGTCGTTGAGTCTATGCTTTAGGCCGATGAAGTGGTCGTTGATTTCCTTCTCGGGACCGGAACCCAGCAGCACGAACTGGGCGCGGTTGGCCAGGGCATAAAAGATAGAGTGGCTTATCAGTTGCACGCCCTTCTGTTGGTCGAGCCTGCTGACCACCGCCACGATCGGCTTGAACTTGTCCTGTAGCAGCAGCCGCTGGCGCAAGGCTGTTTTGTTGTGAAACTTGCCGCCGAAGTCATTGATGCCGTAGCGGTGGGGGATGTGGCTATCCACCTCGGGATTCCATGAACCGTAATCGACGCCGTTAAGCACGCCGCCAAACTTACCGGCATGGGCATTGAGCGTGCCTTGCAGGCCGTGACCAAGTGCGGTGTGTTTGATCTCTTCGGCATAACGGGGGGAAACCGTGGTGACAAAGTTGGAATAGACGATGCCGCCCTTCATCAGGTTGACCGCGCCGGCATGGGTGTTGTCGAGGAGCTTATCTCCTGTCATCAGGTGGTTGCCGAGACCGCATTGGCGCAGAATTTGCGGCCCGGTAACACCTTGGTGGCGGACATTGTGCAGCGTATAACAGACCCGCGAGTGACTCATGCCCAGCGGCTGGTATATCTCGTACAGCAGCACGGGCATCAGCCCGGTCTGCCAGTCGTGACAGTGGATGATGTCCGGCCGACGACCGCTCTTAAACATGAACTCCAGAGCGGCGCGGGAGAAGAAGGCAAAGCGCGCGGCATCGTCCTTGTGACCATAGAAGATGTTGCGGTCGAAGAAATTATCCTTCGACAGCGGTTTGATGAACAGGCAGAGGATGTTGTCCACCACGCCACGGAACACGTCGCAGCGGACACTGTGATCGTAATAGGGCACCCACAGGTCGGCGTAACACTTTTCCAGGCCCGAGATGCGGTCGTAGCGCATGCAGTCGTACATGGGCAGGATGACTTCCACCTCATGGTTGCGCAGCATGAGTTCCCGCGCCAGACCGTGTACAACGTCGGCCAGGCCGCCAACCTTGGCAACTGGCGCGCATTCCGAAGCAACCATCGCGATGTACATGTTCTTTGTTCCTTCCTGAATCGTTGTCTGTTGAGCGTTCCGCGCTGACTAGCAATAAACCTCTGGCTGTAGTCCCGGAAACACCTGATCCATAACCTCCAGCGCCAGCAATTGGCGCTCGTCGATGCTGCCGTCGCGTACCGACTGCTCAAGGTAGTTGAAGCGCGCCAGATGGTCGCGGGTGCTGCGCAAGGCGTAGTCCTTGGCCGTATCCGACTTCATGATAAAAGCCCAGTCAGACGCCTGCGCCAGCAGCAGTGAGCGGCCTGCTTGCTGAAGCGCCCGGTAGGTCAGGGAACCCGGTGCCGCCTTGACGTGTTGTCGCGCCAAGGCGTTCATGCGCCCGGCTGCGTCGTGCAGGTGCGGATAGATCCAGTCGTTGCCGGGATTGAGCCAGAAGGCATTGTAACCGCCGTCACCCCAACTGGAGGCCGATGGCGTGACAGATTGCAGGGTGGGATGTTGCTTCAAGTAGGCCGAAGGCGTGGTCAGAGCCACCGTCTCCGGCTGCTCCGCCATGCGCCTGACAATTGCCTCCAGCCACTGCGGCCCTTCGAACCACCAGTGACCGAACAGTTCGGCGTCATACGGCGAGACGATCAGCGGCGTCAGCCGATTCCGCCCGCCCGTGGCGGCGACATGGCTGCGGCTGCGGGCGACGAAATCCTCGGCGTGCGCGGCAACGCGCCCGGCTGCCGCTGCGGGGTCATAGGGCAGCTTGTGGTCGCCCGGTCCGGTGATGCGGTAGTATTTGAAGCCGGTGTGGATGCGGGTGTGGCCGTCGAGGATGAAGGGTTTGATGTACTTAAAATCCAGGTCGAAACCGATGTCGCGATAGAAGTCGCGGTACTGGAAATCGCCGGGATAGCCCTCGTCGCGGCTCCACACCTTGCGCGAGGACTCGGGATCGCGACCGAAAGCGGCCACCCCGTTGGGGCAGACCACAGGTG
Source organism: uncultured beta proteobacterium (assembly GCA_963714805.1). Taxonomy (GTDB): domain Bacteria; phylum Pseudomonadota; class Gammaproteobacteria; order Burkholderiales; family Gallionellaceae; genus CAIQPV01. Next base: position 804,437 of record CAVQPO010000004.1, read on the forward strand.
CATCCAAGCCGTAGTAGGGTCTGGGGGTGGCGTTGAGGATGCCATGCGAATCGACAAAGAAATAGGCGTAGCCCGCCTCCTCGATCAGCCCTTCGAGGCCGGGGTAGTAACCGCATTCGGGCAACCACACGCCGCGCGCCGGAACTCCAACCATGTCGTGAAACGCTTGTGCGCCCACCAGCAACTGCGCGCGCACGGCGGCGGGTTCGGTCTTCATCAGCGGCAGGTAACCGTGGGTGGCCGCGGTGGTAATCAGTTCCAGTGCACCCTCAGCCTGCAACCGGGCCAAGACCGTCAGCAGATCGCGGTTATAGCGCGTATCGAACGCCGCCACCGCTTCTGCGAGGCGTTGCTGGTAGAGCTTGGCCAGCGGCGCGAATGCCTGATCATTCTTGGTGCGGCGCACCTCGTGCTCGGCCAGCCGACACAGCTTGTCCATGTGGGCGAGATAGCGCGCCTGCAAAAACGGGTCGCGCAGCATGGTCATCAGGGTGGGAGACAGGGAAAGCGTCAGGCAGTCCCTGAACCCGTCCGCACATAAACGCTCCAGCATCAGCAGCAACGGGATGTAGGTCTCGGTGATGGCTTCGAACAGCCAGTTCTCCTCGAGAAAGGATGCGCATTCAGGGTGCCGTATGTACGGCAGATGCGCGTGCAGGACAATGCACTGTTGACCTGCGGCCATCAACCTTCACCCCAGTCGCCGTAGCGGCCATGCAGGTGGTGGAGCAACGCGACCAGTTCCGGCCCGCGCTGCAGCGGCAGTCGTAACTTGAAGCTGCCGTTGTCCCGCAACTTCACCCGTTTACCGAACAGCATCAGCGGCGTATCGGGCGCGGCCTGCCCTTCGATGATGACGTTCGCCGCCGCCAGCGCGGGGGCATCACCCTGCCCCGAGGAAAACACGGTACCCGCCAGAACAGCTTCCAGCGCAACGGGTGTGCGGACTGTGGAAACATTACCTTTCGCCGTCGGCGATAGGGTATCTGTCACAACAGCGCTGTCGCTGCCCGTTGCGCCGAGCGGGGTATCGACTATCCCGCCTACCGCCATGTCGTTGTCCTCTGTTGTTGGCGGAATCGGGATTGGAATCGGCAACGGTTGCGGCGACAGCTCCACGTCGGTGGGCGCGACGGCATCCTGCATTATCGGCGGCAAGGGCGGCAGGGGCAACGGCGCGCGGGCAAGAACCTGGCGTTTGGTTTGTCTGGCCAAGTCGTGGTAAGGCGCGATCTCGGCGGCAGCGATGAAGGGAAAATTCCCGGAGCGCTCGCGCGCGGCAAAACCTGAACTGCTCCCCGACACTTCTGCATCTGCCGCAAGTTGTTGCAGGAGATCCGCGAGGTCGGCATCGTCCGCCTCCTCGTTCAGGTTTGGAAATTCCGGTTCATCGAGCGCGACGGCAGAGTCCTCGACCCCGGCTGCTACCAGCGGATAGTCGTCGTGGGGCTGCAACTGCTTCGGAAACAGTTCCCTGAGCAGAAGGTCGGTCACGCCCGATTCGCCTGCCGTCCGGAGGGATTCAGCGTGACTTGGCGAACGAACCTCCAGTTCGCGAAAATCGAGTTCGCGCGACGGCCCGGCACGCGGCGCAGACACCTCGTTGGAGCGCAACAGCGGGGTGAAACCGCCATCGGCTGCGCGCAGACCGAGTTCCGCAGAATAATGCCAAGCGTCACGCCAGAGATTGACGTACCAGTTATGACTTTCCTGTTGCACTTCGATATCGAACTGATCGTGGGGCGTTGCGCCATCCAGTTGCGGAGAAATATCGGTGAATCGCAGCACCAACACGGCGTCGCGGCCTTGGGCTGGCAGTCGCGCACGGGCGGCGGCGAGATCGGCTGCTGCAATATTCCAGTAGGCATGCACGTTCCAAGGATCAATCTCCATCAGCGTAAGGCAGCTTGCTTCGACCGGGCGAAACCACTGCGCCGCGATGTCCTTACCGATCTGCTGCAGTTCGTCTGCGCTGAAAGGTCGCACGCCCTTTCTTGTCGCGCGCGTCCGTGTCACTCGCGAGCGATCTGCGGTCACGTCCTTGCCATGTGCTGCGATCCGGTCTGAAACGTTTAAATTCATTTCCTATGCGTCTTCTTCTTGTTCTTGGCCGTAGTTTTCTTGGCCGCAGTTTTCTTGGTCGGCTGGGATTGCACGATCTTTTCCACCTTCGCTGTTGCACCTTTCTTGATCGGCGGTGTCTCCGTGGGTACCTGCGGCACTACCTTGACTGTTTTGGGCGGCTCGGGTTGAGCAGGATTCTTGGGCTGCGTGGGCTTAGACGCCAACAGCTTATCCGCCCGCTCCAGCATATCGAGCATTTCTTCGCGACAGGATGCATCGCCAAGCAGCAAATCGCTTGCCTCCGCCTGCAGTGTCAGCTCCCTGACTTCCCGCAAAGTCGCGCGCGATAGGCCGGATTCCTTGGTGGTCGTTCTGGCTGCCGACCAGTAGCGGGCGACAACGGCGAACAGTCGTTTTCGCGCGGCTTGAGCCTCCGCGCCAAGGTCGACGAGCAAGGCTTCGGCCTGTATCTCCGGCACCAGCTCAACTTCCGTTGCCGGTGGGTGCTGGCGCAGATATTCTGCCAGTTGTATCGGCTGCACGGGGAATTCTCCCGTTTCGCAGAATTCCATGCATGGTGAAAAAAAGTGGCCGAAGAAACCCTGCTCCTCGTCCATGCGGCGAAACCACTCGCCGTCATCGCCATCCGACCATGTGGTCAGCAGGTAGGGAGCGCTGGATTCCGGCGATTGAGCCACGCCGTTGCGTACCTCGTCGGCGAGCCAAGCGGCATCCAGGCCCGATTCCTGAGCATGCGAAAAACCCCGATCCCATGGCACAACGTCAAGCGAGAAATCAAGGTGACAAAGCCGGTAGGCGCGATAGGGGTCGGCACCGTGGCCGTCCGGCATGACCAGTGACGTGTTGGGCAACAGCACATACTCGTATCCCGCGCGCACCAGCGCCGGTATCAGTTCGGGGGTGAACATGGATTTGGGCGGAAAATAGCCCTTGAGCACCCGCCCCAGCACGGACTCCATGACTACGCGCTCGTTGCGCAATTGCTCCTCCCAGTCTTCCGGCGGAATCAGGGGCAAGGGGGCATGGCGATAGCCGGTGCCGACGAATTCGATGTTGGGGGCACTGCGCAGACTGTCAAGGATGGCCGGAACATCGGCCAAGTGGCGGCTGGCCTCGATGAACACAGGGTCGCGCAACTGTTCCAGCAACATCCCGGAAAGTGCCACATGCAGACGCGCAACGTGCGCGTACTTGTGGGCGTGACGGGCCAGCCGTTCGTAGCAAAGCAAAACCCTGCGCAACTCGCTCTCGTCCTGCCGCAACAGCTTGAGCAGAGTGTCCGCAGGCTGGTGAAGATGCAGTCCTATAGCGTGCTGGATGATTTTCGACTGCATATCTGCTTATGTTCCAGTGTGAGGTATTGAGACAGACATTATAGTTAAGTTTAATTATAGCTGATAAAAGATGATGGGTGAAATGAAACTCACCTTCACGGGTTACCGCAACACATCACCACCACACTACGCGCAGAGGATATGAATTCATTACCAACCGGATGCGTCTCGGTTTCCTCGGTAGAGAGCCTTACGCACCAGTTATTCGCAGGCAAACGGAAATGGATCTGGTGCGCGGAACCGTTCAGCAAAAGCAGCCAGTTGTCAGACAGGAGAATCATCAACGCCTTTCCTGAACTGTCTTCCCAATCATGAACCTCCAGTTGCGTCGAAGAAGGATTAAGCCACATGACATCAACTATCCCCTGGTCGTCCGGCTTCCCAGACCACCAGCGGTTGCTGATCAAGGCGGGAATTTCTTTGCGGATTGCCAGCAGGTTCCCGACGAAATTGCTCAGGTCATCATTGCTGTCATCCCAGTTCAACCAGGTCATTTCGTTATCTTGGCAATAGGCGTTGTTATTGCCATTCTGGCTGTGACCGCGCTCATCGCCCGCCAACAACATGGGCGTACCTTGCGCAAGCAGCAACGTGGCCAGCAAAACCTTGCGCACCCGCAAGCGGAGCAGGTGTATATGCGGATCGTCGCTGGGGCCCTCGACACCGCAATTCCAACTGTGGTTCTGGCTACTTCCGTCGCGGTTGTGTTCCTTGTTGGCGAGATTGTGTTTATGGTTATAACTCACCAGATCGGCCAAGGTGAAACCGTCGTGCGCCGTAATAAAATTGACGGAGGCAGCAGGCAGACGCAACGGGGATTGAAACAGATGCGATGATGCCGCAAAGGATTGGGCAAACTGCGCACGATTTCCGCCTTCACCCAACCAGAAGCGACGCATGGAATCCCGAAATTGATCGTTCCATTCGCCCCAGCCCGGTGCAAAGCGCCCCACCTGGTAGCCGCCGTAGCCAATATCCCATGGCTCGGCAATCAACTTGCAGCGGGACAGCAGCGGATCCTGCGAGATCGCCACCCACAGTGGCGCTGCCGGATCAAAATCACCGCGCACCCGACCCAGTGTCACCGCGAGGTCAAAACGAAAACCGTCGACATGACACTCTCCGGCCCAGTAACGCAGACTATCCATTACCAGTTGCACCACGCGCGGATGCGAGAGATTCAGGGCATTACCACAACCCGTACAGTTGATATATTCACCTTTCTGATCCAGGCTGTAATAGCTTGCGTTATCAATTCCGCGCAAAGATAGCGTCGGACCAGGTGCGTCGATTTCAGCCGTATGATTGAAAACCACATCCAGAATGACCTCGATCCCTGCATCATGCAACGACTTCACCATCGCTTTGAATTCCTCCAGCGGCGTAATGCCGGCCCTGCCGGACGCATAACGCGGCGACGGGGCAAACCAGGCCACCGGGTTATATCCCCAGTAATTGACCAAATCGTTTGCCATCAGGTGCGGCTCGTCCAGAAAATGCTGAACGGGCAACAGTTCTATTGCCGTGATACCGAGTTTCTGCAGATACGCAATGACCAAGGGATGCGCTAGACCCGCATAGGTTCCGCGCAACTCGGGCGGCAGTCCCGGATGAGAACGGGTCAAGCCCTTTACATGCGCCTCATAGATCACCGTGCGATCCCATGGGGTTCCGGGATGCGCATCGCCGGACCAGTCAAACTTTTCATCAAGCACCCGCGCTTTGAGGGCTATGGGGGCATTGTCGGTCGAGTCGGGCAAATGTGCATCTTCGGCACTGTAACCCCGATTGCGCGGATCATTTTGATAATCACCCACCACGCTGCGGGCATAAGGATCAAGCAAAACCTTGCTGGCATTAAAGCGGTGACCATGCGACGGCTCATACCGGCCATGCACCCGATAGCCATAGACCAGTCCGGGTTTCGCCTCGGGAAGATAGCCATGCCATACGCCATCCGTCGTCTCCGCAAGTCTGTAGCGCGAAATCTCGCGTTGACCGGCATCATCAAACAGGCAGAGATCTACCCATTCGGCATGTGCCGAAAAAAGGGCAAAGTTCACCCCATGACCATCAAACGTGGCACCCAACGGATAAGGCAAACCGGGTAAAGATATTTTATTCAAGTAGGCCCCTGGTCTTACTGTGTCATAAACGAAAAATTGTTCAACCTAGAAAAACATTTAGCCACAGAGAACACAGAGATCACAGAGGAAAAAGCGGTTGTAACGAGAGACGGATTACCTCTTGGTTTAGTCAAGGAAACGTTCTAAACCTTCACTCTCTCTGTGTCCTCTGTGATCTCTGATGGAACTACTAGCCATTCGACTAAGCTGCCAAACTACGTCAGCCAAGTCGCTGGTTATGTGGCTTGAATTACAGTTTTTAGATTCTATAAAACGCCGCAGCATCATTCTCGATTATGACTATGAACAATTTCCAGGATGAACGCCAACGAACTGCTTCCCCCTTTGAAAAAGGGGGATTGAGGGGGATTTTGCACGTCTCAAATCCCCCTACCCCCCTTTTTCAAAGGGGGGAAACAGCATCCTGAAAATAGTTCAGAGGCATATTCTCGATTGATGCGGTTCGGGAACTTACCACATCCGGATTTTGGGTCAATCCCAATGCAATGCACGGCAGCAAGCATCCTCATCCGCACCTTACTTCGCCTTCGTCTTCGCTTTCGCTTTCACAGGTACAGACACTTCCGCGCTTTCCAGTTTTTCACTGGTTTCAATTATGCGCGCGCCCTCGTAGGTCAACACGATTCCCGCCAACGGGGGAATCGTCAGCAACAGAGAATGGGAACGGTTCATCCATGGCTGCTCATCGGCCAGTATTGGAGAAGAACCATTTCCCACGTTGCTGCCGCCGTAGATTTCCGAGTCGGAGTTGAGCACCTCGCGATAGTCACCCGCCAACGGAACGCCGATCCGGTAGTTGTGGCGCGGTACCGGCGTGAGATTAAGGACGACAACCGCAATTTCGCCGTCATTGCCCTTGCGCAGGAAACTTAGGACGGATTGCTGATGGTCGTGGCAATCGATCCATTCGAAACCCTGCCAGTCGAACTCGTTGCGGTAAAGTGCGGGATATTTCTGGTAGAGATGGTTGAGGTCTCTGACCAGACGCTGCAATCCCAGATGCAAGGGATATTCGAGCACATACCAGTCCAGCACCTTGGCACTGTTCCATTCCGTGCCCTGACCGAACTCCGTACCCATGAACAGGAGTTTTTTTCCGGGGTGGGTGAACTGATAGGTGTACAGGACTCGCAGGTTCGCATGACGTTGCCACTCGTCCCCCGGCATTTTGTTGAGCATGGATTCCTTGCCATGCACCACTTCGTCGTGCGAGAAGGGCAACAAAAAATTCTCGGTGAAGGCGTAAAGCATGCTGAAGGTGAGTTCGCCTTGATGATATTGACGGTGTATGGGTTCGTTGGCCATATAGCACAGGGTGTCGTTCATCCAGCCCATGTTCCATTTCAGGTCGAAGCCCAGTCCGCCGATATAGGTGGGGCGACTGACTTGCGGCCACGAGGTGGATTCCTCGGCAATCATCAGGATGCCGGGACACTCCTCATGTACCGCCACGTTAAGTTCGCGGATGAAATTGATGGCTTCCAGATTTTCCCGCCCACCATACTGGTTGGGAATCCATTCCCCCTCCTTGCGCGAGTAGTCCAGATACAGCATGGAAGCCACCGCATCCACACGCAAGCCGTCGATGTGCATCTCTTCCAGCCAGTACATCGCGCTGGAAAGGAGAAAGTTTTTTACCTCGTTGCGCCCGAAATTGAAAATCAAGGTAGACCAGTCCAAATGCTCACCCAGACGCGGGTCTTCATGCTCATACAGCGGCGTACCGTCAAAGCGTGCAAGGCCGTGCGCGTCCTTGGGGAAATGTGCCGGCACCCAATCCAGCAAAACACCGATACCATTTTTGTGGCAATAATCCATAAAATAGCGGAAATCATCAGGCTCGCCGAAACGTGCGGTAGGTGCGTAGTATCCCGTGGTCTGGTAGCCCCAGGAAAGGTCGTAAGGGTGTTCGGTGATCGGCATCAGCTCGATGTGGGTAAATCCCATGTCTTTGACGTAATCCACCAGACGGTGCGCCAATTCGCGATAGTTGAGGAATTCGCCTTCTATGCCCCGTTGCCAGGAACCGGGATGCATCTCGTAAATCGACATGGGAGCGTGTTGCCAGTCCGCTTGCTTGCGCGCTTCCATCCACTTGCTGTCGCTCCATTTGAAGGAGGTATTGCCTGCTACAATCGATGCGGTGCGCGGGCGCAGTTCATGCCGCTGCCCATAGGGGTCGGCCTTGAGCAGTATCTGGTTGTTATGGCGCGAACGGATTTCGTACTTGTAAATGCAACCCGGTTTCAAATCGGGAATGAACAGCTCCCATACCCCGCTACCTCCTCTCACCCGCATGGGATGGCGGCGACCGTCCCAGCGGTTGAAATCCCCCACCACGCTGACCCGCTGCGCGTTGGGCGACCATACCGCAAAACGAATTCCGGGCACGCCGTCGACTTCGTGCTGATGAGCCCCCATAAAACGGTAAGCATGCCGGTGGTTCCCCTCGCCGAACAGGTGGAGGTCAAAATCGGGAAGCTGCGGCGCGTAGGTGTAGGGGTCGTGGGCCATATGTTCGTAACCGGCATCGTCACGCCAAATCAGCCGGTAATGTTCGGGCAACTCTTTAGAACTTCCCCGCCATTCGAAAAAGTCACTTTCCGGGAGACGATCAAGAACCAAACCACCTTCTGCGATGTGAACTTCGGCAGCGTAGGGGATGTAAGCACGCACCACGGTTTTTTCCCCGTCCGGATGCCGCCCAAGGATGGCAAAAGGATCGTGGTGGCGGGCTTCGCTGATCTGGAGCAGATCATCTTGGAGTAACGATTTCTTCATGTCAGATTCCAATCTTGTTTATTTAAAAATCGTTTTTTATTATCTCATTTCCACGACGACAAAGTTCGCGACCATAGTCGGTCCACTGCCCCTCGCCCCAGTAGCGGAAGCAACTGGTCTCGGCAGTCATCAGGTGGAACAGGGCGTTGCGGTAACGAGACTCGGAAGTTGCGACGCCCGGCTTGATCACTTTCTCGAAGAAGCTCGAACTGACCTCTTCCATGGGCTTGAGGACACTTTCGTAGCCTCGCACCCAAGACAAACTATTGGTCCAGCTCCCGCCATCCATGTGAAAGCGATGGTTTTCCTTGGCCAGTTCCGCGATGACCTTGGCCAGTTTGTCCGGCCCTTCGCCGGGCTTCATGTGCTCCCAGATGGATTTATGGAACAGCGGCTGGACGACCGGAAAGTCGCTCTCTTTGAAGCCCATATTAAACAGATGTTCCAAGTATTCGGTCGCGTTCATGACCGGGGTATCTGTTCCGCTGCTGTCGCGCATCGTTTCCATGAATTTGGAAGGAAACTCATTCATCATCACCCCGCCGTTCTCACCGTCGGCGATCTGCGTGACCAATGGGGGCAGTTCGCGCCCGTTCAATGACTTGCGGGACAAGCCGCGCGCCTCGTAGCAGGGCTGCATCTGGGCGACCAGCTTGGTGTCTGAACCTTGGGTTTTGACGATAGCGATAATGCTTGCGGTTTCTCCCTTGGAATTGGTGCATACCAGACGGTGAGGCAAATGAGGCTCGCGCGGGTTATGTCCGTCAGCCGGCTGTTCAACGCTGTGCTCTTGCACCAGCACCCAAGTGTAGCCGCAATCCTTCAGGGTTTTAACGAACTCATACGCCACATCCGGATGGTTGGGCAGCGCCATCTCGGAAGGCGAGAAACCGCGTAGACGCCCCAATGCCTCGTTGCCGAAAATGGCGGCGAAATGATGTTGGAAAGCGCGCACATGAAGACGGAAATCCTGCACCGGAGTGGATGGGGCAACCGCGTGACCCCAAGGCGCTCCCAGCCATTCTACACAGCGGCGATAGTCGGGATTGCGGGTGATGTTTATCAAGCTGTCCACGGTATCGTTTAAACCCATCTTGCGCAACCCGTGCAGCAGCGTTCCGGAGTACTCCAGCATGACGCGGGGTTCTTTACCCTCCCCGCGCAACTGGGGGATGAATTCGCCCATCCGCTTGTAGCACCAGTTGAATACCGAGGCGTTATGATTGTCGCCGCTACCTTGGTGTTCAAACATGTACTGTAGATTGCTGATGATTTCCGCAGAACGCAAATCATCTGAGCCCGCCGGAATCAGGGGTTGGTGCATGTGCAGGGCGATGGCATAGGCACTTTTTACTCTGCTGAAATCGATATGGCTTTCGGGCAAAAACACGGGCCGATCGCTATATTCGGCAATGACGCGTTCGATCTCTTTTTCCGATCCTGAAATGTTGGGAAGACCATCAATATATTCGGGCAATTGAGACATGGTTTGTTACTCCTGTTTTAAATGATAATATTTATTCGCTGGCGAGCCAGATTGATGTATTCCCAACTGCCATCCAGATCATGATGCACACGCGGCACCCACGCCTCGCCCCAGAAAAAATTACAACTGGTTTCGGCGCGCAACAACCGCCACATTGCCTGCTCCAGCCAGTAATGCAGCTCCCCGTCCTGGCTGTGAGTTTCACCTGCCCGCCAACGAGCCTCATGCACGGCGCGGCTGGTTTCCTTGACTCGTGCCAGCGCATCTTTCTGGGCTTGAGAACCGGTCCACTGGAGAAAACCGTGCCCGTGATGCCAGCCGGTATTCCATGCGCCGGTTCCGACTTTAACCTCTCCATGAACACCGTAGCGATCCAGATAATCTTCAATAAAAGTCGGACGGATTGGGCTTTCTCCACTGCGGGCTTGATCCAGCAAATTCCGGTACAGCCCCCAATAGTTGGATTGCATTTGCGGATTGCGGAACCAGCCGCCATTGTCGCCGTCGGTGGCGGTGGTCACCAGCGGGGGGAAATCGCAGCCCTTGGTGCGCTCATTCAGCTCATTGGTAAACCAGTTCAAATCCATTCCCGAGAGCTGGGCGTCCGATAGCTCGCGATCCCGCACCACTACCACAATCTCATCATCGCCATAACGCGCGATGTGAGGGCGGTAGCGCAGCTCCTGCCATGACATGGGCGTAACCGCCTCAACATGGTTGCTGTCCACCAACACGTAGCGATAGCCCATACGCTTGAGCAAAGGAATCAGTTCCATCGAGAAACCCATTTCAGGAGGCCAAAATCCTTGAAAATCGGTACGTCCGAACAGGTGGCTGCTGATTCCCTGCCAGCGCCCCAGATGCTCAACCCGATCAGCCTCGGGAATCAGCGGCAGTACAGGGTGGTAGTAGCCGGTGCCGAGGATGCTGAACAAAGAGCGATTCTGTAAATACCACAGCAACGAGCCGCAATCCACCACACCGTACATTCTACTCTGGAAATCAGGATCAGCCAGTGTTTCCAGCAGCGTGCCGGACAGGGAGAGATGCACTCTAGCCACATCCTCGTAGCCCCAGAGCGCTCGCGGCATTCTGTCGAGAGCATACAGGATTTCATGAGTTTCCCACGGATTATGATCGAGGAGTTCCTGCATGTTCCCTGCCGGTTGATGCAAGTTGAGAACTAATGCGTGATAAATTTCCCGGTTGTCTTGCTGCATGTCGAATCATCCTTAAAGAAATATTGAGGAAACCTTGAGTTAACGCAATCGACCAAGGCAATACCCCCTAGCCCCTACCGCGCCCATTTTCTGCCGACATCTCCGCCAACGCCACCGTATGCTTACTCTGAAGCTGATCCCATGAAAAACGCCATTCCCAGTTTCCGTCGGATGACCGGGAAAGTTCATGCGACATTCACTGGACAGATCGAGTACATCCTGCATGGGGAAAATGACCATATTTGCCACTGATTTGGAAAGGGCGCGCATCATGACCCAATTGATCGCCTCCCCGTCGCAATCCAAGATACTGTTGGGCAAAAGTTTTTCTCATGATCGGACACGGTGCTCCACCAGCCGAGGGTGGTGTCGTTGTCGTGGGTTCCGGTATAGGCGACCGTGTTAGCCACATAATGGTGCGGTAAAAAGTGGTTGTTCTCCCCGTCGCCAAATGCGAACTGCAGAACACGCATGCCCGGCAGATTGAATTGATCGCGCAATTCCAACACATCAGGGGTAATCAACCCAGGTCTTCGGCGATAATAGGCAGGTTCGGAAAAGCCTTTTCGAATGCTTCGAACAGTTTTTCCCCTGGGCCTGGTTCCCACTTTCCAGTAATGGCGTTGGGGGCATCTGCCGGCACTTCCCAGTAAGCGGCAAAACCCCGGAAGTGATCGACGCGCACCAAGTCGGCTTGCCGGAGTGCATGCCGCAAACGAGCTATCCACCATTCATAGCCAGTCTCTTTGTGGACATCCCAGCGGTAGAGCGGATTCCCCCACAACTGTCCGGTCTCGCTGAAATAATCGGGCGGCACACCGGCAACGACAGATGGGCGTCCATTTTCGTCCAGATCGAACAGCTCCTGATGCGACCATACATCGGCACTTTGATAGGCCACAAATATCGGCACGTCGCCGATGATGCGGATTCCTCGCTCGTTGGCATAACGTTTCAATTTTGACCATTGGCGCGTAAAGCACCATTGGCAGAATTTCCAGAAACCGATTTCGTCTGCACAATCCTTTTCCAGACGGCGTAAGCGCCAGTGGCTTCCGGTGTTGCAGATCTTTGGGCCAGTGATTCCACTCACGCCAATTTTCGCTCTCCGCAATCGTCATGAACAATGCGTAGTCTTCCAGCCATTCGCTTTCAGCCGCGCAGAACTCATCATATGCCCTGTGCACTTTATCGGGCGGAGTGTAAGGAAACTCGCTTGGCAAAAAAACTTCTTGGCGGCACGGCGTAGCCGCTCCAAGCGAAACGTTTTCAAGAGTGAGAAATCTACACGATCAGCCCGAAATTCGGGATGGGGGGTCAGATCTTCGTTGAACGAGCCAGCCCTGGCTGGCCAATTCGACAAGATCAATCAGCAGGATGTTGCCGGCAAAGGCTGAACTGCTCATGTACGGAGAGTTTCCCGGACCAATTTCGCCCAAGGGCAGAACTTGCCAATAGGTTTGTCCGGCGCTTACCAGCCAATCGACAAACTTGTATGCATCGGTGCCAAAGTCGCCCGCACCGAATGCGCCGGGCAGCGAGGTTGGGTGCAGCAATATGCCGCTGGCGCGATCCGTCAACATCAGGAGCCGCGCCGCATCGTGCCGCCCGCTTCAGCCGCACCGCCGCCCTGGCTGATCGGATAGCTTAAATTCGCGGGTACTGGCAATTTCAACAAACGGTAAAGCTGCATCAGATTGTGGCGATACAGGCGGTCAAAACTTTCTACCGCATGGGAAGGATTGTAGTCGCCGAACCACCAGAACCAGTCCGAGCTTTCGCATGAGCGACAGTTGCTTTTCGGCAGCCTTTTATCTCTGCCTCGCTCAGGCGCCCTCCCGCCATGACCATGTCATAGTTCTGTTTCGCCATGCACAACAAATCCCAAGCATGGTTCTTGTCCGGAGAACCTATCCAGGTAGAGAAAGTCCCATACACCCAACTGCCCGCAACCAGACCCGGCAACGTTCCTTCCTTGGCGTATCCCGGCGCCGGCTTGCGCATCGCGGCTATCCAGATAAGCACTGTACGTCATGGTGCGAATTTCAGCATGCGATTCCAGCGTGGTATATAAATCGTTCAGGAAGTGATAGCCGTTATACGGATAATATTCCCACGCGTTTTCACCATCCAGAATAACGCTGACCAGTGGCGTTTCGCCCTCGGTTGATTGCTGCGCAATCGCATCGAGTTGCGCGACAAAATGCAGTGCGGCATCCTTGCCATTCCAATTGGAATATTCAAAACCGATCAAGTCGGACAGGTGGTCATCGCGAAAGAAACAGTTCACACTCTTCGCTGCTCCTTGCAGAGCGATAAGGGCGATATAGATATTTCGCGCGCTCCGTAAGGTTTCCTGCTCTTCTCAAACTATTCGCCAGGACGCCTTCGCCGCTCGCTGCCCAGCGGCACTTCTGCGTGGCCAGCACTTCCAGCAGTGCGGTTGAAACCGCGCCTTCCGCAGGCCAGATGCCTTGCGGAGTGACCCCGAAACGTGAGCGGTGGCTTTCTTCGGTGGAAAGCAAATGTGCCTGCACCCGCGATTTCCCTCCGGGATAGCACGACGATTGTGGCAGACTGCTTTCCGGCGCAGACTTTCACGCGCGCTGTTAAAGTCCAGCAGCAACGGCGCGAGCGGGTGGTAATGGGGCGTGGCGGAAATCTCGATTTGCCCGCTCTCCGCCAATTTGCGATAACGCGGAATAACGCCGGCAATGAGTTTGCCTATCAAGTCGAACAAGCGTTTGCGGTCTTCGTAGTTGAAGCCCTCATTCCGGCTCATCATGTGGATGAGCATGTCATGTTCGCGGCGCACACTTTCGCCGCACCACACCAAGTGGTACCAGACCAGCAAGTCGGCCATGTACTGTCCGGACAGGTAGGACAACGCCGCATTGCCGCCGGGTTCGAGCTGCCTTGAACAGGTCGAACAGGCGTTTGTAGGAGGGATATGGCGCGACCATTTTGGTGTGGTTGCTGCGGAAGCAACTGTCCAGCACAAGCTCGCGCTCCACCTCGCTCAAGGTCATTGAGATTTTCGCGTGCCAGCAGGCGCAACAAAGGATCGCGTATTTGGCCGGTGGCGAACTGATGTTCGTAATCTTCCAGTTGATCCAGCAAAATCGGCACGAAATTCACCACCGCCTTCACCTGCGGATGTTGCTCCAGATGATAGGCCATGTCGGTGTAATCCTTGATGGCGTGGAGATATACCCACGGCAACACAAAATCACCCGTGCTGTAATCGCGGTAATCCGGCTGATGCATATGCCAGAGAAAAACCAAATCCAGGGGTTTGCTCATGTTAATTCCTGTGAATCGAGCTAGTAGCGTCCTGTAGCCAGCCTGGAACAGCGCAGCGCGACTAGATAGCTACAAGTTGGCATACCGCAAAGCTAACGAGATGCGTACGCCGCTGCCATGCACATCCTGCCCCAGCATTTCCGGCGTAATCAGCGTAATGCCTTTGTCCGTCACAAAAAAACGCTTCTTGTCTTCCTCGGGATCGACCCCAACGGTCATACCTTCCGGAATGACGCAATTCTTGTCCACCACCACGCGCTTCAGCGTGGCGCTGCGCGATACCGTCACGTTAGGCAGCAGCACCGAATCTTCAACATTGCAATAACTGTGCACATGCACATTGGAAAACAGCAGTGAGCGGGTCACGTAAGCGCCGCTGATGATGCAACCGCCGGACACCAGCGAATCCACCGCCATGCCACGGCGATTGTCGTCATCGAACACGAATTTCGCCGGCGGCAATTGCTCCTGATAGGTCCATATCGGCCACTCCTGATCGTACATATTGAGGTCGGGAGTCACCTTGGTGAGTTCCATGTTCGCTTCCCAATAGGCATCTATCGTTCCCACATCGCGCCAATACGGCATTTCACCGTTCATTTTGACGCAGCTATCCTCAAAGCTCTGGGCAATCACGCGGTAATTTCCCGATACCAGATGCGGGATGATGTCCTTGCCGAAATCATGGCTGGAATTCGGATCGGCCGCATCGCGCTCCAGTTGCTCACACAAAAATTTTGTATTAAATATATAAATGCCCATGCTGGCCAACGCGCGTCCAGGATTGCCGGGAATAGGCGTCGGATGTTCCGGGTTTCTCGGTAAAATCCACCACCCTCGATTCCGCATCCACGCCCATCACGCCAAATCCCGTGGCATCGCTGATCGGCACATTGATACAGGCAACGGTCATGTCGGCCTTTTTTTCCACATGATAGGCCAGCATCTTGCCGTAATCCATTTTGTAAACATGATCGCCTGCCAGCACCAGCACGTAGTCGGGCTTGGTTCCGCGCAAGATGTCCAGGTTCTGGAATACCGCGTCGGCGGTGCCCAGATACCAGCTTTCCTGCACCCATTGCTGCGCGGGCAGCACGTCGATGAATTCGCCAAATTTGCCGTTCAGGAAGCTCCAGCCGCGCTGGATATGCTGGATCAGGCTATGCGATTTGTACTGCGTAGCCACGCCGATGCGGCGGATGCCGGAATTGACGCAATTCGACAACACGAAATCGATGATGCGGAATTTTCCGCCGAACGGCACCGCAGGCTTGGCCCGCCAGTCAGTCAAGTTATACAAACGACTCCCTCGCCCACCCGCCAGAATCATGGCATAGGTGTTCTTGGTCATCGAACTTACAAAACGCGTGCGTCGATCCATTTGCTCTTTATGCATCGTAATATACCCCATAAATATTACAAAAAAATATCACAAAAATTATTGTTAGCTATTAGCACTGTATCAGAATATTACTATAACGGTGCGGCCAATTGTGGTTATAATCAATCAACCAAGATATTTCAATTACTGAAAAAATCTCTCCACCATGAAAAAAAAATCCACTCTAAAAATTGATCCTCGCGCCGAAGCACTGCTTCAGGGGCGTTTGCACGATCCCTTTGCCTATCTGGGCCCGCACAGCGAAAAAGATATCCATGTGGTACGCGTATTCCAACCTTACGCCATCGAAATCAGCTTGGTGACCGCACACGGCAACGAGCCACTGCAACGCGTCCATCCGGATGGTTTATTCGAATGGCGTGGCAGCGACAGCCGCCCTCACCCCTACCAGCTCCGCATTACTGAAAACATCCCGGGGATGGCGTACAGCGCCGATCGCCTGATGTACGATCCCTATGCATTTGCGCCGCAAATTTCCAGTTTTGATTTGCATCTGTTCAATGAAGGCAATTTGCATCAGGGCTATCGCGTACTCGGCTCGCATGCGAGACAGATTGACGGCATTTCCGGCGTTCGCTTCGCCGTGTGGGCACCCAATGCCGAACGGGTCAGCGTGGTGGGAGAATTCAACCGCTGGGACGGACGCATCAACCCGATGGCAGTGCACGGCTCCAGCGGCGTGTGGGAACTGTTCATTCCCGGATATTGCACTGGGCGCACTATACAAATTCGAGATATACAACCGCGCGGGGAAATTGATGGTAAAGACCGATCCCTACGCCAACGCCTTCGAGCTGCGCCCCGGCACCGCCGGCCTCGCCGGAGTCGGAATCACCCATACCTGGCAGGATGCAGGAATGGATGGAGCAACGCAGCAGATGGGATTGGCTGCATGCCCCGCTCAATGTTTACGAAATTCATGTTGGTTCGTGGAAACGCCACCCGGACGGCAGCGTCTATACTTACCGCCAACTGGCCGAATACCTGATCCCCTACCTCAAGGATATGGGCTACACCCACGTCGAGTTGATGCCCGTTTCCGAGCACCCGCTCGACGAATCCTGGGGCTATCAGGCCACCGGTTATTTCGCCGCAAGCAGCCGTTTCGGCTCTCCCGATGATCTGTGCTATTTCATTGACAGTTGCCACCAGGCCGGGTATCGGCGTATTGCTCGACTGGGTGCCGGCACATTTCCCGCAGGACGCGTTTGCGCTGGCACACTTCGACGGCACCGCACTGTACGAACATGAAGACCCGCGCCTGGGTTTCCATCAGGACTGGGGGACGCATATTTTCAACTATGGCCGCAACGAAGTAAAAAGCTTTTTGCTGTCGAGCGCGCATTACTGGCTGTCGGAATTCCATTTCGACGGCCTGCGCGTAGATGCGGTCGCTTCCATGCTGTACCTCGACTATTCGCGCAAGCACGACGAATGGTTGCCAAACAAATACGGCGGCCGCGAGAATCTGGAAGCAATCGACTTCCTGCGCGAACTCAACATCATGGTGCATGAAGTATTTCCCGGCGCGCTGACGCTGGCCGAAGAATCCACTTCATGGCCTGCGGTGTCGCGCCCGGTATATCTCGGCGGACTGGGCTTTTCCATGAAGTGGAACATGGGCTGGATGAACGACACGCTCAGCTTCATGCGTTTCGATCCGATACACCGTTGCTACCACCTCAACCAGCTCACCTTCAGCCAGCTTTACGCTTATACCGAAAATTTCATGCTGCCGTTTTCGCATGACGAAGTGGTGCATGGCAAGGGTTCGCTGCTCAGCAAAATGCCCGGCGATGCGTGGCAAAAATTCGCCAACCTGCGCCTGTTGCTGACTTACCAGATGACCAGCCCGGGCAAGAAACTCAACTTCATGGGCAACGAAATCGGGCAGGGGCCGGAATGGAACTCGGGCTGGGAAGTAGACTGGTGGCAGCTCGGGCATGAATCGCATCAAGGCATACAAAAAATTGACGCGGGATTTGAACCACCTATACCGCGACCTCCCGCCGCTGCATGAACTGGATTTTGAACAAAGCGGATTTTCCTGGCTGGACTGCCAGGATGCTGCAACGATCCCTGCTCTCCTTCCTGCGTCATGCGACGCAACGGAGAGATAGTCATCGTTGTATTCAATTTCACGCCGGTGCCGCGCAACCGCTACCGTATCGGGTTGCCGCTCAATTGCGCTTACCGGGAAATTTTTAACAGCGATTCGGAATATTATGGCGGCAGCAACATGGGCAATGTCGGGCGAAATACAGGCCGAACAGATAACCATGGATGGGACAACCTTATTCCGCAGAGATTGAATTGCCGCCGCTCGCGGGCTGTTATTCTTGACTCCCGCAAAGATTGAATTGCCACCGCTCGCGGGGGCGACATTGGCTCTAACACTGAAACCCTGTTAAATAATTCACAACACAGTAACAATGTCATATTCTTGCAATAAGGCTAAAATACCTTACTAATTAATTTAATGAAAGGAATTACCATGGCCACAAGCAGCAAGAAAACTCCCCCTCCAGCCAAAACCGTGCCAAAAAAACCAGCGCCGCCAAAGCAGCACCATCCCAGCAAACCGACTCGCCAGCCATAAAGAGCGGCAGCAGCCCCGGCCAAAACAGTAACTCCGCCAGCCACCTAAAGCAGCAGCGCCTGCCCCGGCCAAGACCGTAACTCCGGCAGCCCCTAAAGCAGCAAGCTGCCGGCCAAAACCGCAACTCCGGCAACCACTAAAGCAGCAGCGCCTGCCCCGGTCAAAAATGTGAGTGCGCCAGAAGTTGAAAAACACACCAGCAAGCCCGAGCAAACGCTCCCAAAAAGAGCGCAAAGAAAATCACCGTTACCCCTGAAGAGCGCTACCGAATGATCGAGAAGCCGCCTATTTCCGCGCTGAAAAACGTGGATTTGCCACGGGTCACGAGGCGGAAGACTGGGCTGCCAGCGAAGTGCAAATTGACGCAATGCTCAATTCGTAAACTGATATATTGCTTAGCCACGGATATGCACGGATAACACATCGTGCATCTTTCCCGCGTTGCAATGGCGGAAATATATTTGATGCAGACAGCTTCATAGGGTCGTAACTCTGTGGGATTGCTGCGGCTGGTCAAACGACAGACAACCCGTGTACGACCATGTTAATCTGTGGCTAAAATGCTCTTGAAAACTATTACCCAACCATGTCCAACCTGACCCACTCGCCTGCTTGGCAGGCCCTGTCAGCGCATCAAACTGCTATCAGCAATCTGAGCATGCGCGGCATGTTTCATGCCGACCCGGCGCGCTTCGATAAATTTTCGTTGCAAGCCTCGATGGTCTGCTGCTGGACTACTCGAAGAATCTCATCACCGAAGAAACGCGCGCGTTGCTGCTGAGCTTAGCGCGTCAGTCGCATCTGGACGAATGGATTGCACGCATGTTCAACGGTGAAACAATCAACACCAGCGAACATCGCGCGGTGCTGCACACCGCGTTGCGCGCGCCGCGCGGCTTATCAATTCATGCCGACGGAAAAGATGTGGTGCCGGACGTGCATCGGGTTCTGGATCACATGCGCCGCTACTCCGATGCCGTGCGTAACGGTTCATTGCGCGGCCATACCGGCAAGCAACTGCGCGACGTGGTCAATATCGGCATCGGCGGCTCTGCACTGGGGCCGTTGATGGTGTGTGAGGCGCTCAAGCCTTACGGCAGCACACAATTGAACGCCCATTTCGTTTCCAATGTGGATGCAACCGATCTGGCGGAAACTCTCAAGCGCCTCGATCCGGAAACCACGCTGTTCATTGTCAGTTCAAAGACTTTCACCACCCAGGAAACACTTACCAATGCGCATTCGGCGCGCGCTTGGCTGATCGGGCATCTGGGTGCCGAAGAGGCAGTCGCCAAACATTTTGCGGCCGTCTCAACCAATCTTGAGGCTACCTCAAAATTCGGCATCAACCCGGAGCACGTGTTCGAATTCTGGGATTGGGTCGGCGGACGCTATTCGTTGTGGTCGGCGATAGGCTTGCCCATCGCGCTGTTCATCGGCATGGACAACTTCGAACAATTGCTGGGCGGTGCCCATGCTATGGATAGCCATTTCCGTGAAGCGCCGCTGGAACGCAACATGCCGGTACTGCTCGGCATGCTCGGTATCTGGTACGCCAATTTCTTCGATGCGGGATCCCATGCCATCCTGCCCTACGACCAGTATCTGCAACACCTCCCCGCCTACCTGCAACAGCTCGAAATGGAGAGCAACGGCAAGCGCGTGGACCGCAACGGCAATCCGGTGGATTACGCGACCCAGGCTATCATTTGGGGTGAGCCTGGCACCAACGGACAGCATTCTTTCTACCAGCTTATCCATCAAGGAACGCGTCTCGTACCCGCTGATTTTCTGGCACCCATAACAGCCAAAACCCGATGGGCGAGCATCATGCGATGTTGCTCTCCAATTGCTTCGCGCAGACCGAAGCCCTGATGTTGGGCAAGACAACGGAAGAAGTTCGCTGCCGAACTCACCGCGCAAGGACTGGACGGAGCGGCTCTCGAAGCGTTGCTGCCCTACAAGGTATTTCCGGGTAACCACCCGACCAATACATTGCTGTTCGACAAATTGGATCCCCGCATGCTAGGCATGCTGATCGCCCTCTACGAACACAAAGTGTTTGTGCAAGGCGTAGTGTGGAATATCAATTCATTCGACCAATGGGGCGTTGAGTTCGGCAAACAGCTCGCCGGAAAATTACTCCCCGAACTACAGGTAAAGCAGCAAGTCTCTTCGCACGATGCATCGACCAATGGTTTGATTAATCACTTTCTAGCGCATTCTAAGTAAGCGGAATACCTTGAATTGGGTAGTGTAGTAAAACTTTAACCGAGTTATCCTATAATTATTTGATGTAAACCTGTTAAGGGGGTATTTATGGCATCGGATGTTGACTTGCATGCCGCTTATCTGGATCCGATACTTGAACGGTACGGATACGCCGCGACCAATCTGCTGCAAATCCTGCGCGAGGCGCAGGAACATTATGGTTACATCCATCCTGATGCGATAGATTATCTCATCGCCAAGTTGCAAATTCCCCGGGCTAAGAATTGAAGGCGTAGCGACGTTTTATTCTTTCCTTCACCTGCAACCGCATGGTGAATACCGAGTCCTGTTTTCCGACAACATCACCGACCGCATGCTGGGCAGCACCGAGTTGATGCAGAAGATGTGTCAGCAACTCTGGGTTGAACCGGGCAAGATGTCGGAAGACAGGCTGGTGAGTATCGGCACAACCTCCTGCACCGGGATGTGCGACCAGGGGCCGGCCATGCTGGTGAACGGTCGCACCATCACCCGTCTCACGCACCAGCGCGTACAGGAAATCGGACAATTGATTCGCAATCGCACGCATCTCGCCGACTGGCCCGCAGATTTCTTCCGTGTGGAGGACAACATCCACCGTAAAGGCTTGTTGCTGGGCAACACGCTGGCACCCGGCGATGCATTGTGTGCCGCGCTGGTACTGGGTGCGCAAAACATAGTCGACGCGGTCAAAACATCCGGCCTGCGAGGTCGCGGCGGTGCCGGTTTCCCTACCGGTTTGAAATGGGAAGCCTGCCGCAACGCTCCGGGCAGCATCCGCCATGTGATATGCAATGCCGACGAAGGCGAGCCGGGCACATTCAAGGATCGCGTGCTGCTCACTTCCCATGCCGACCTCGTGTTCGAGGGCATGACGCTGTGCGCGCTGGCCGTCGGCGCGCAACAAGGCTATCTCTATCTGCGCGGCGAATACCGTTACCTGCTCGAACCTTTGCAAGCCGTGCTACAACGCCGCCGCGAGGCGAAATTGCTGGGCAACAATATCCTCGGTCATGCCGGTTTCGATTTCGACATCGCCATCCATCTCGGTGCGGGCGCCTATATCTGCGGCGAGGAATCGGCGCTGATCGAATCGCTGGAAGGCAAGCGCGGGGTACCGCGCAACCGCCCGCCGTTCCCGGTCACCCACGGTTATATGCAACAGCCGACCGCACTGGATAACGTGGAAACTTTTTGTCAGGCTGCGCTGGCGATACACATGGGCGCGGAAAAGTATCGCGCCATCGGCACGGCAAAATCCACCGGCAGCAAATTGGTCTCGGTGTCCGGCGACTGCCCGCGTCCCGGCATTTACGAATACCCGTTCGGCGTGACGGTGCGCGAGATACTGCAAGACTGCGGCGCGGTGAACACGCGCGCGGTACAGATCAGCGGCCCTTCCGGAATATGTGTCGCCGAAAGTGAATTCCATCGCAAACTGGGTTTCGAGGATCTGCCCACCGCAGGCGCATTCATGGTGTTCGACGACAGCCGCGACATGTTCGAGGTGGCGCGCAACTTCGTGCACTTCTTCGCGCATGAAAGTTGCGGCTTCTGCACACCGTGCCGCGTCGGCACCTCGATGCTCAAACAGACCATGGACAAAATTGCCGATGGACACGGCACCAAACATGACCTGAGCGAGGTCGAGCATCTCGACCAGGTATTGCAGACCAGTTCCCACTGCGGCCTGGGACGCACCGCATGCAATCCCGTATTGCACACGCTCAAACATTTCCGCCCCGCTTACGAGAGCCGCTTGAAGTCGCTGGATTTCGAACCGGCTTTCGATCTGGATGGCGCACTGGCGCGCGCGCGCCAGATGACGGGACGCGATGACGCCGGGGCACATATCGAGGCAGAAAAAATCATGAACGATACTCCAACTTTCCAACTCGACGGCGCTGCCGTCCCTTTCGAATCCGGGCAGACGGTGATGCAGGCCGCGCTGGCCGCCGGACATTACATCCCGCACCTGTGCTACCACCCGGAATTCAAGCCGCACGGCAGTTGCAAGCTGTGTACGGTAAAAGTCGGCGGACGCACCGCCGCTTCCTGCACCATGCCCGCCGAGGCCGGACTGGAAGTGGAAAGCGACATCGAAGAGCTCAATGCCTTACGCCGCACGCTGGTGCAGATGCTGTTCGCCGAAGGCAACCACTTCTGCCCGTCATGCGAAAAAAGCGGCAACTGCATGTTGCAGGCGCTGGGCTATGATCTGGAGGTGCATACCGCAGGCTTCCGCCACATGTACCCGGATCGCCCGCTGGACGCATCGCATCCGGACATACTGCTCGACTTCAATCGCTGCATCCTGTGCGAACTGTGCGTGCGCGCATCGAGCGAGGTTGACGGCAAGAACGTGTTCGCGCTGGCCGGACGCGGCATTACCAAACACCTCATCGTCAATGCCAAATCGGGCTTACTGAATGACACCAATATCGCACTGGCCGACAAGGCGATGGAAGTTTGCCCGGTGGGCGTGATTTTGAAGAAACGAGTCGGCTTCAGCCAGCCCATCGGCGAGCGGCGTTATGACAAGCGACCGATCAGCGCGCAAGCACTGGATGATGCGCCACGTTCACCTGCGGGAGCCCAGCATGAGTGAGAAGAAAAAACTGCGCGTTGCAACAACTTCGCTCGCGGGCTGCTTTGGCTGCCACATGTCCTTCCTTGACATCGACGAACGTATTCTTACCCTGCTAGAACTGGTCGAATTCGACCGTTCGCCGCTCACCGACATCAAGCACTGCGGGCCATGCGACATCGGCCTGATCGAGGGCGGCATCTGTAATGGTGAGAACGTGCATGTACTGCGCGAATTCCGCAAGAATTGCAAAATCCTCATCGCCATCGGTTCCTGCGCCATCACCGGCGGTTTGCCCGCACAGCGCAACCATCTTGATCTGGGCAGTTGCCTGACCGAGGTGTACCTCACCGAACCGGGGCTGGCGCACGGCCACATCCCGAACGACCCGGAACTGCCGCTGCCGCTGGACAAGGTGCATCCGCTGCACGAGGTCGTCAAGATAGACTACTTTATTCCCGGCTGCCCGCCCTCGGGCGATGCCATCTGGAAATTTCTCACCGACCTCATCGCGGGCAAGACGCCGGAACTTGGACATGGATTGATCGAATATGACTAACACTTACGAAAATCTGGAAACTGCCGCCCATCCCGAAACCCTGCGCCGCGTAGCGATAGACCCGGTATCGCGCGTCGAAGGGCATGGCAAAGTCACCCTGCTGCTGGACGAGAACGACCACATCCATCAGGTGCGGCTGCACATCGTGGAGTTTCGCGGCTTCGAAAAATTCATCCAGGGACGCCCCTACTGGGAAGCGCCGGTGATGGTGCAGCGGCTATGCGGCATCTGCCCGGTGAGCCACCATCTCGCCGCATCCAAGGCAATGGACATGATCGTGGGAGCCACGCTCACGCCCACGGCGGAGAAAGTGCGCAGACTGATGCACTACGGACAAATGCTGCAATCGCACGCTCTGCATTTCTATCACCTGTGTTCGCCCGATCTGTTGTTCGGCTTCGATTCCGATGTGGCGAAACGCAACATCGTCGGCATCGTCGCCGCCTATCCGGAGATCGCCAAACAAGGCGTGCTGCTGCGCAAATACGGCCAGGAAGTGATCCGTGTCACGGCGGGCAAGCGTATTCACGGTACGGGTTCGATCCCCGGCGGAGTGAACAAGAACGTCAGCATCGAAGAACGCGATTACCTGCTTAAAGACATTGAACAGATCGTCGCCTGGAGCCGCGATTCAGTCGGTATCGCGCAGAAATTGTTCGAGCAAAACCTCGACCTCTACAACAACTTCGGGCGCTTCAAAGCGCACACTCTCAATCTGGTGCGCGAAGATGGCGCCATGGATCTGTACCACGGCGGATTGCGCGCACGCGACATGGACGGAAACACGCTGTTCGACCACTATGATTACAGCCATTACTGGGATGTGATTTTCGAAGACGTGAAGCCGTGGTCATACATGAAGTTCCCGTTCCTGCGCAGTCTCGGGCCGGAACAAGGCTGGTATCGCGTGGGGCCGCTGACGCGCGTATCGCAATGCGACTTCATCCCGACGCCTTTGGCCGAACAGGCGCGCAAGGAATTTCTGGCCTTCAACGGCGGCTCGGCCGCAGGTGCCACGCTGGGTTTCCACTGGGCGCGCATGATAGAAATGCTGCACTCCGCCGAGCAGATACGCGAATTGCTGCACGATCCCGACCTGCAAGGCACCGATCTGGTCAGCAAGGGGCAAAGGCAGGAGCGCGGCGTAGGCGTGATCGAAGCCCCGCGCGGCACGCTGATCCATCACTACAAGGTGGACGAACACGACCAGATCATCCGCTGCAATCTGATCGTCTCCACCACGCACAACAACCAGGCGATGAACGAAGGCATCCGCCAGGTGGCGCGGCAATACCTCGACGGGCGCAAACTCACCGAAGGCTTGCTCAACCATATCGAAGTGGCGATCCGCGCCTTCGACCCGTGCCTATCCTGCGCCACCCACGCGCTCGGCAAGATGCCGTTGGAGGTTGAGTTGCTGGATGCCGAGGGCAGCATGCTGTCTACGCTTTCACGTTCGGCGGATGGCGTGTTCAGTTAATGATCTCTATTCAAAACGATGATTTTGTGGGAGCGGCTTTAGCCGCGAAACTGCGATAAATCGCGGCTGAAGCCGCTCCCACATCCCCTGCATAATTATCGTGATTTAATGAGCATTGGAGCCACTCTATGCCCTCCCCCATCCTCATTTTCGCCATCGGCAATGAATCGCGAGGCGACGACGCCATCGCCCCCCTGCTGCTGCGCAGGCTTGCCGCGTGGTTGGACACAGGAAATATTGCCGGGCGGTTTGAACTGCTCGAAGATTTCCAGTTGCAAGTCGAGCATGCCACAGACATGGTTGGACGCGAATTGGTGTTGTTCATAGATGCAGGCCTAGATACTCCCGCGCCCTACTCCTTCTACCGCGCCAAAAACAACGACAGCCGCACGCTATTCAACCACGCCATCACCCCCGAAGCCGTCCTCTCCACCTACCTGCAAGTCTACCAACAAACCCCGCCCCCGGCATTTGTGCTGTGCATACGCGGCGAGCGCTTCGAACTCGGCGAAGCGCTTTCGCCCGAGGCCGAGCAGCGCATGGAATTGGCGATGGGATTTCTGCAAGAACTGATGCGGGAAGCGACAGCATCTTCTTGGGAAAATCGCAGCACCACAACTTGGTAGGATTGCTGGAGCCACGATACTTAAGAATCCCAAAAGACTTGCGAACCGCATCCACACGGCCCCATGCCAGTCGAAAAAATCTAGCCAAATAGTGTTAAATAAATTGACAGCAACCTAAACTGTTGTCATCATTTACAACATGAAAGCGCAAGTGCTGGTGGATGAACCGATTAAGCAGAGCGATAACGCCTTTGCCGAGTTGCGGGTGGCGCAAGTTCCCGAGTCGGTGCGCGGCAGTGCGCATACTTTCAAATACAGCCTGTCGCTGGTAGCAGAAGGCGAATGCGTGTTGCGCTATGACAATGAAGTCGGCAAAGGCGATCACTATCACCAAGGTGAGGTCGAGGTACCCCACCGTTTTACCACGATGCCTGCGCTGCTCAACGACTTTTGGCAACAGGTGGATCAATGGAGACAAGCATGAAAACAGTCGTGATCGGGGTATCTAGCCGCGAAAAAGCCAACGCGCGCATTATGAGTGCGCTGAAAACAGGCAAGCCACAAGGAGTTTATCGCAGCTTTGAAAGTCCGGCGGAGCTTTGGCGCACACTCTCGCCCAAACGTTGGGATGTACTCAAGACGATGACAGGGGCAGGTGCATTATCTTTGCGTGAAGTGGCACGGCGGGTGGGACGTGATGTTAAAGGCGTACATACCGACGTTCACGCTTTGCTAAATGCCGGACTACTGGATAAAACCGATGACGGCAAAATTGTATTTCCGTTTGATGCTGTGCATGTGGATTTTATGCTGCAGGCGGCGTAAACCCATGACAGACAGGTGCAAGTCATGAGCGTCAGCTTCATGGAAAAATAAAAACAAGATTGGCTGGCAGCGACGTGCCATGAGCAGAAATTCAAGATCGCTGGTGGATGTGAAATGATCTGCGGGTTCTGCCACAGCAGCGCTTCACATTTCTGGCATGAAGGCCAGCTATCTATAGCAAAGTGATCATTTGCAAGAAAATGCTGGATGATTTGCTTTGTGCCAAAGATGATTTTGATGGATTTTTTATGGTATCCACTGATTAGATGCCAGATGGAATGGAGTGTTAAATGAATCTGCGCAAAAAGAGAAATATCTTTGTGGCAGTGTCGATGTCGGTGATGGTCGTGCTGTTCACTGTGGTTTCATTGATATCATTTCGTTATTTTAGCCTGAATACCGTGCGTAGTCAGTCGCGGATGGCAGCAGAGATGGTGCGGGTTGCGTTGACTGAGGAGATGGAGAAGGGGTTGATCACCGAACGGGCTGATCTGATATCTCGCATGAATCGAGTGCCGGGATTGGAAGATGTCCATGTTGTGCGCGGTCAGCCGGTGATTAACCAGTTCGGCCCAGGGCAAGAGAGCGAAAAGCCGAGGAGCCCTGAGGAGCATGAGGTACTAAAAACTGGCCATCTGGCTGAAGACATGAGTCAGATCAATAGCAACATTTACAAGGTTACCATTCCTTTTATTGCTAGCCGATTTAACGATATCAACTGCATGAATTGCCACCAAGTGCCAGAAGGCACCGTCAATGGCGCAGTGACCCTTACTTTCTCCCTGGAGCGTGAACGCAATGCGGCACTGATGGCGATACTGCCGATCATGCTGCTTATGGTGGCTTTTGGTTTGGTGATCGCTTATTTTCTCAAACGACTTCTTGATCCCTTGGTAGATACGGCAGGTGAAGTCAAAATGGTTCTAGGACAAGCTAAGGAGGGGGATTTCTCCCATCGCGTAGTGGTGCGCGGTAACGACGAAGTGGGAGAGATCGCAGTCAACACCAATGCATTCATTGAGGCGCTGGAAAACAGTATTGGTGCAATAAGTAAAAAGATCGAGGCGATCAGCTCGGGTTCCCGAGGTGGTAGTCAACAAAAGCAGGATCTGCTTACTCATACCATGCATGTGGTGGATGATATGGTCGATGCCGCCCGCTTCAAGCAGGAGATCGAGGAGGATCTCAACCTGAACGAGGTTTATCAGCGCATGCGCAGGATATTGCATGATCGTTTTGGATTGGAACGGTTTTGCCTCTACGAGATCGAAAAGATGTCAGGCAAGATGCACCTGATCTATGCCGAAGGAATGCCAAATGATCGTGATATGTGGTGCGAGGCTACCATCCTGGTCGATTCCGATCACTGCCGTGCCAAGCGCACCGCACACAGCCTATGCTCTTGCGAGACACCCAATATCTGTGCCGCCTATCGTCCGGAACGAGAAGATGATTGTCACCTGTGCATTCCGTTGATGCTCTCTGATCACGTTGGTAATGTGCTGCAGGTGATCGTGGATCGTGCGCAAGCCGAAAAGATACCGGAATTGAGATCAGCGATTGAGGCGCACATGGCGGTGGCGACACCCGTGATTGAATCCAAGCGCCTGATGCATTCGCTCAAGGAATCCACCTTGCGCGACCCCATGACCGGGTTGTATAACCGGCGCTTTCTTGAGGAATATACCCGCAATCTCACTGCGAGCGTTTCCCGTCGCAAGAGCACGCTTGGAATCTTGATGTTGGACGTGGATTGGTTCAAGAAGGTCAATGATGAGCATGGCCATGATATCGGGGATCATGTTCTGAAATCGCTCGCCGAAATCATTGTGCGTGAGGTGCGTGAATCCGACATCGTGGTTCGCTATGGTGGCGAGGAGTTTATCGCGTTGTTGCCGGACACGACCGAAGAAGGAATGATGCAAACAGCTGAACGCATTCGCATTAGCATGGCGACTAGTGCAGTGCAGACCTCGCATGGCCCTTTAAAGAAGACAATCTCCATTGGCATGTCGGTATTCCCGACTGATGCAGATGGTTTTTGGCAGTGCGTCAAGTTTTCCGACATCGCCCTCTATGAGGCGAAGGAAACTGGACGCAACAAGGTGCTGCGCTTTGTCAAAGAGATGTGGAAGGAGGAAGGTGAGGAGTATTAACCCGTTCCTTTCTCATACAGAAATTTATTCTGCAGTACGGTTGTGGGTCGATAGCTGTGCTTGGCGAATGGCTGGTTTCGGGCAGTGAGAAAACTCTTGGCCGTTACTATCAATCGCGCAAGCCAAGGCTGGGCACGATTTTAGTGCTTACATCAGCCGGAAACCCTGTCTGCCCCCTGCGAAATTACGCAATTTCCTCAACTTTGGAGTGGCTGTTGATAAAGCACATAAACTCGTCAACAGGAAGCGGGCGGCTGAAGTAATATCCTTGCATTTCGTCGCATCCTCGAACGCGCAGAAAATCGAGCTGCTCCAGCGATTCTACTCCTTCCGCAATAACGCTCAATTTCAGGCGGTGCCCCAAGCTGATAATGGAATGCACGATGGCCGCGTCGCTTACGTCGGTTTCGATGTCGCGCACAAAGGATTGGTCTATCTTCAGCCGGTCGAGCGGCAAGTTTTTCAGGTAGCTCAGGCTGGAGAAGCCGGTGCCGAAGTCGTCTATGGACAGGCGTACGCCCAACTCATGCATCTGCGTCAGAAAAGTCATGGCCTCTTCCGTGTCGTCCATCATGATCCCTTCGGTAAGCTCCAGTTCGAGATCATTGGGCTGCAAGCGCATTTCTTCCAGCACCGCCGCCACCATCTGTGCCAGATCGGGCTGGCGCAACTGGCGGATGGAAAAATTCACCGATATCGGGAATACCGGCATTCCCTGCTGCCGCCACGCGGACAGTTGCGCGCAGGCAGTGCGTAACACCCATTCCCCCAACTCGATAATCTGCCCGGTTTCCTCGGCCACCGGAATAAATTCGGCGGGCGAGATAAAGCCCTTTTCCGGATGCTTCCATCGTAGCAACGCTTCCGCACCACACACTTTGCCGCTGGCCCAATCCAGTTGCGGCTGATAGTACAGCACGAACTCTTCGCGCTCCAACGCCAGACGCAAATCCTTTTCCATCGAAAACAGACGGTCGGCGCGCTGATTCATTTCCGGCGAATAAAACTGGAAATTGTTGCGCCCCCCATCCTTGGCCCGGTACATTGCCAAGTCCGCATTCTTGATCAGCGTGTTGGCGTCGTTCGCATGATCGGGATAAATGCTGATGCCGATGCTGGCATAGGTGGAAATCTGCGTGCCTTCGATATCGCAGGCAACCACCAGAGCGTCAAGTATTTTTCCGGCAACATGCGCGGCCCCTTCGGCATCCGTTTCGCGCAGCAGAACAATAAATTCGTCGCCGCCGATACGCGACACGGTATCGCCCTCGCGCACACATTTCAGCAGCCGCTGCGCCACCGTCTGCAATAGCTTGTCTCCCGTGGCATGCCCCATGGAATCGTTCACGTACTTGAAACGGTCAAGGTCGATAAACATCAGCGCGAACTGGTGAGTGTCGCGGTGCGCCGCCGCCAGCATTTGCTCCAGACGGTCATGCAGCAAAGTACGGTTAGGCAGGCCGGTCAGCACATCGTAATAAGCCAGCAGGTTGATGTGTTTCTCGGCTTCCTTGCGCTCGGTGATGTCGGTGGAAATGGCGATGTAGTTAGTCAGTTCGCCGAACGCATCCCTGACGGCGGTGATGGTCATCCACTTCGGGTAGATGCGCCAACTTTTGTGGCGATCCCAAACTTCTCCCTGCCAGTAGCCATCCTTGTTAACTGAGTTCCACATCTCGCGGTAAAACTCCGGATCATGTCTGCCGGATGCAAAAATATTCGGATTTTTCCCCACCAACTCGGCTTCGCTGTAGCCTGTCATCTCGGAAAAAGCGCGGTTGACGGCAATAATCCTAGTATCTGCATCGGTGATCATGATGCCTTCGCCGCTGTTATCGAAAACCTTGGCGGAGAGATGCAGCCGTTTCTCGGCCACCTTGAGTGCGGTAATATCGCGCACGGTACCAATGGCTGCGATTGCCTGGCCGTGATCATCGAAATCCACTTCCGCTATTTCCTGCACCCACTTGATCTTGCCATCCGCCAGTATGCGATATTCGATCTCGTACAATTTTCCATGCAAGGCATCTTGCCAAGCGTGCATCACGAATTCTCGGTCTTCCGGATGTACGCTGTCGCGGACGGCTTGCAATATCGGCAGGCTTCCGGGGGGCACGCCGAAAATCCGGTAAGTTTCATCCGACCAGTGCAATTCATCCTTGCGCATATCCAGTTGCCAGCTTCCGGTCTTGGCAACCGCTTGGGCGCGCCTCAAGTCCGCCTCGCTTGTCTTCAGCGATTTGATGATACGTTTACGCTGGTAGTTGGTGACTGCCAGAATCAAACCGGTCATGCCCATCACCAAATTAAATATCCAAACTTTAAGGATAGATTCCGCTGTCACCGGAGCGTATGCCCCCGTATCTTGCACCATGCCCGCAATGGAAAATAAAAATACCATGCATGAGCCCAGCACGGACACGCGCATATTGAAACGTAATGCTCCCCAAACAATGATAGGCAACAATATAACCGGGCCGACCTTGGTATGGAACAACCACTCGCCCAAGTTACCGAACACCATGAAGCAAAGCAGGAAAAGTGTAATGAAATAGGCAGCAAGCTCGCGCAGGATATTCGACGAGCGCACAAGCGGCCTGTGACGTGCCCATGCGAGCAGCAAAGGAGTAAACAGGATGATGCCGAGCACATCTCCCATCCACCAGCAGGTCATGGCGTTGACATAGGACAGCCAAGGCATGACACCGTTGAACCCCAGCCAAAAAGGTCCGTTCAGCGCGCTCAGCAATGCAGAAAGCGCCGCGACAGCGAGAAGAGTGAAGACATCCCTGATCTTTACCAGAGACAGGTTGAAGCCGGGAATCCGGCGCAACAAGCAGGCTCCCGCCACCGCCTCAAGCGTAGCACCGAAAGAAATTTCGAGCGATGGCAGCAAACCTTCAGCGTAGTTGCCCAACAAGGCTCCCAGCAACACACCGGGCCAGATGCGTAACCCAAATACCAGCAAAGAAGTTAGCGCAATGCCGGACGCGGGCCAGAACAAAGTGACCGACTTGCCCACCAACGAGAGCATTAAGCCCAGCTTCGCACTCAGGAAATACAGTAACGCCACCCCGAAAATCAGGGCGACATCTTTTTTTGACAAAGCGAACATACTCTCCTAAATCTGCTCCCACCCTTGCCGATCCGGCGGAAGTCATTTGAACCTATCATGCGGTCGGAAATCGAACCTGCGAAAATACAACCCACCACTAGGAAAACGCAGATTAAATCCGTTCGTGGTGAGCTTGTCGAACCATGATCGGATTTAATCTCAAATAATCAGTTCGTTCCGCCAACCCTTCGACAAGCTCAGGGCGAACGTGTGAATTAATCAGCGTTTCTCTAGTAGTGCGTTCCAGCAAAACCTTTACCGTTCGCGGTGAGCTTGTCGAACCGCTTTCTGCGCACAAATGCAAGCCTTCGACAAGATCAGGCCGAACGGTTTATCTGTTATCATTTTGTTGGAACGCACTACTAGCCGCTACAAGTAGACAGGATATTAATGCAGATTGAGTTGCGCCACAATGCTTGCGCGACGCTTTAATTTTGGTGCAAAGTTGGGCAAAAACCCGCTCATCCCTGCCTACACCACTTCCTCTGTGATTTCTGTGGTTAAATCAGCTTTTCAGAATTTTGTACTATTCAATGCCTGATTCCAGCTTCGAAGTGGAATGCACGTTTGCAGACGCGTAATAGCACGGTCGGAAAGTACGTCATGGATTTCGTGGCCAACGGATGACGCGACATCCAGAGTCGCATCACCCTGCAGTTGCGTGAGTTTTTCATAGGCCGCATAGGCATGTTCGACCGGGATAACAGGATCATCCTCACCGTGTAACAGGTGCAACGTAGTCAACTCGGGAGCCTTTTCCGGAAGTTTCGCAAACCGGCCAGAAAATGCCAACACTCTTCCGACATGTCCATCATGAATCAAGCTGAATTCCAGGGCCATAATCGCCCCCTGTGAAAAACCCACCAGTGCGGTATCCGACTGCAAAACCTTGAAGCGATCCTGTGCTTGGCGCACGAGCGTATGCAGGGCCGGAATGGCCTCGGCAACCCGCGATGCCCGATTCTCTTCGGTAACTCCGCGTATTGAGAACCATTGCCGACCATTACCACCACCATCGAACGGGAAGGCCCCATCTGGGAGCAGGAATGCTGCGTCGGGAAATACGCCTTGCAATTTATTGGCCAGTGGCACGAGGTCTGATGATCTGGCACCTACACCGTGCAGCAAAATAAAGAGCTGCTTGACCGCGCCCGACTCAGGCAGCAATTCGATTCCTTGGAATACTGGTTCAGTCACTTGTTTTCTCCGATGAAAAAATGGTGCTCAGTGAGATGGCTTACATAATCCACTCATCCATTTGATTCAATCTTTCCTGACTGCAAATTTCTGCACCACCAGACATCCCACCATGTCGCCCTCCACGTTGACGACTGTGCGCAAAGTATCCAAGGGACGATCAATTGGCAACAAAATGGCAATGGCTTCAATCGGTAGACCCACCGACTGCAATACCATCACCATGGTCAGCATGCCAGCGTTGGGTATGCCCGGCGCACCAACTGAAGCAATCATTGCGGTAAAACACACGAGCAATTGCTGCATCAGGCTGAGCTCGATGCCTGTCAAGTTGGCTACAAACAGCGCAGCGGCAGCCTCATAAAGTGCCGTTCCATCCATGTTGAGATGAGCACCTAGCGGCACCACAAATCCGGTGATGCCGGGGCTGACATGTAAATGCTGCTCGGTGCAGCGCAATGTCACCGGCATGGTGGCCGAACTTGAACTGGTAGCAAAAGCGGTAACTAATGCTTCTCTGGCACCAAGAAAGAAATGCATGGGCGACATGCGGGTTACCACATACAAAATCAGAGGCAATACGATCAGGCCGTGAAATAGTGTCGTTCCCAAAATCACAGCGACAAACTTGATGAGTGTCTCCATAAGTGCGGCATCCTGCGTCGCGATCAATTTTGCCAGCAATGCCATGATACCAAGTGGCGCGACAACCATAATCCATCCGACGATGCGCAAGCTCAACTCGAATATTTCCTGCAACAAGGCCAGCAAATTTTTGTAGCGCTCGCCCCCCACGACGAGAGCGATGCCGGTGAACAGCGAAAACATTACTATCGCCATGATATTGCCCTGAGCCAACGCGGCAAATGGATTGACAAACAGGCTGCCCAAAAATTTTGCAACAAACTCAGCCAAGGTCATATGTAACATGTCGACGCCATGCATGGCGTCATGGAACATTTCCAGATTCAAGCCCTTGCCGGGCGAGAATAGATTCGACGAGGTGATGCCGATAGCCACCGATATCGACATGGTCGAGATGGAGAAAATCAGGGTGGTGATCCACACCCGGTGAATTTGATGATGCGCACGCAAATTGGCGATGCCCACCACGATGGATGAAAAAACCAGCGGCACCATCACCATCTTGAGCAAATCCACGAATATCCCGCCAAGCAGACCGGCAACGTAAATTCCGGCATGCGATGCGGTAGCGTCTTTTTGCCCTGCCATCCATAGCCCGAGCGCTATACCCGCCAAAGCGCCAAGAAGGATCTGGCTGTTGAGAGAAGGTTTTTTCACGAAGTGGTTACGTAACTGTTAATGCAATTTATGCAGTTCCAGCTTACGCAGCTTGGGTGCGAAATGCGCGGTCGACGCCACCACTGCCAGTGTCATCATACCGCCAAAGATGACTGATGGGATCAAGCCCATTATGCGGGCTGCCAGACCGGATTCAAATGCGCCCAATTCATTGGAGGATCCGATGAAAATTCCGTTAATGGCGGCAACACGCCCCCGCATCACGTCGGGAGTGATCAGTTGCATGATGGTAGTGCGCATGACCACAGAAACGCCATCGCATATGCCGGAGAGCATCAACAATAATGCCGCCAACCAGAAGTTGGCGCTGAGAGCAAATGAAATAATGCAAATTCCAAACCCGGCAACGGCCACCAGCAGCAAACGTCCCGCATGCTTGTTGGGGGGATATTTGGCCAGCGTAATCCCGACGATAATGGCCCCAATTGCAGGTGCGGCACGCAAGATGCCCAAGCCTTCCGGCCCGTAATGGAAAATATCGCGGATGAACGCAGGCAACATGGCTACCGCACCGCCAAACAGCACTGCAAACATATCCAGAGCTTGCGCTCCAAGAATGATCTGGTTGCCGAACACAAAGCGCACGCCCTCTCCGATACTGGAGAAAACCGGTGACGGATTGACAGGCGGCGGCTCAGCGACACGCAATAACAGCAAGGTGATGGCCGCACTCAAGGCAAGAGCGGCTGACACCGCATAAGCGGTAGTCATGTTAACCCAGCCGACCAGCGCTCCGCCCAGAGCAGGACCGACTACCAATCCAAATTGAAAGACCGAGCTGCCGACCCCGGCAGCGCGTGCATATTGGTTGCGCGGCAATACCAGAGCGAATAGCGCATTGTAAGACGGGCCGATAAAGGCACGCGCCAAGCCTCCGCACGCGATGGCTCCGTAAATCCACAGCGATTGGTTGTCCTGCACTAAGCCGGTCGTGGTTGCAGCCAATACCAGTGCATATAAACTCGTTACCAAACTGGCCAATACTCCAAACATTCGACGCGAATAATGGTCAATTGCGTAACCGGCAAACAGCGCACAGCAAAAATAAGGGATGACCTCAGCCAAGCCGATTAAACCTAGCGCCAAGGCATCGTGCGTCAATTCATAGATATGCCACCCGACCACCACCATCACGATCTGATAGGCCAGAACGATCTGAATGCGGAAAGCCAGCAACATGAGAAAACTGCGATTGCGCAGGGGAGAGGTTGACGATGTGGCAGGCAATGAGTTCATAAGCTCATAGAAAGGTAGGCACAATTATTGTGTCTACAAAATCTTCTTTTAGAGGTGCCCTGGAATTCAGGCCACCTCTACTCGTGGATAAATCACAGCCCCAGTACTTTGAGACCGGCCGCTCCCATGGCGAACTGGTAGAAGATTTGCGTCCAATCCTTCAAGTCCTTTGTGAACACATACTTGTCCAACAACTCGGGCACCACGATGGCGTCGCCGGGCATAAGCGTTCCGCTGGAAAAAGAGTTGAAAAACGAACTGGAATTTTTCGCGCTCACTACCGAACCATCTGCGCGCAACAGGTACATATATGCCACATCCGCATCTCGCGTCGGGCCACCTGCCTGATCCAGATAGTCGTGTACGCTCTTGCCAGGGCGGTACATAAATGCATTTTGGTTGTATACCATACCCATTACGCTGACCACGGAGGGTTTGGCCGGCACTGAAAAACGATCTCCATCTTCAAGCGCGAGATCGGGTATATCCTTCAAACTTGAACTTTCCGGCGAAAGCTCAAGCACCACACGGCCTGTCGCTTGGACTTTGCGCATACGTGCAATCAATCCGGCTTGCGTCGCTTCCTGATTCTGATTGATTGAAACGTCTTCCTGGCTTATTGCTGCTTGCCCTTTATTGAACTGGCTGCGGGCAGCGGCCTCCTGCATCCGGTCTATCATCTCATTCAGTTTTTGTTGCTGGATCACACGCACGGATTCCCGATCCAATTCAGAAGCATACAAGTAAGCGTTGGGGGTCAGCCCGCCAACGCGCGCCACGAGCTGACGCAACGTCTCTCCCGGAAGAGCCTGGTAAACTCCGGCAGCATTGACCTCGCCTTCCAGCCTGACGTAAACATTACGTTTTGCCATTGGCACCTGAATGTCATCCTTGGAAAAGATGGTAATGGTATCGCCCGGCTGCAACAACAGGTTCTGCTCATCGTCTTTGCCGCTAATAGCCTTACCCAGATTGAATGGAATCAGTGTGCTGGTCAAATCGTCTTTCTTCAGGCGCTTGATAACTGCATAGTCCCAGTTTATTTCTGCGACAGTATGCTTGACGTCAGCTTGCAAACGGTTTAAGTCTTCCTTTGTGGCCTGAGAAATCTTGACCTGCGGCCCATACTGGCCCTGCTGTCCGTTCTGCAAGTTCTGTCCGCTACTATTAAGTTGCGTCGACTGGTTCTGCTTAAGCAAGTATTCGTTCTGTTTGAGCCAATATTCAGGAACGATGAGCGATTCCATGTCAGGGATCAAATCCTTCACTCGCATACCATCTTTCCATGGATAACGCCCGGGATGAGCCACATTGCCGCGCAGAGTGACCGCATTGTCAAAATGTGCGTCGATGGACTCCACTTTCACTAAATCGCCATCCTTGAGCAAGTGCGCAAGGCCAGCTTTATCCATGGAAAATTCGTCAACCTTGCGCACCTTGCGCTCCTGAATACGCTCCAACAGGACTTTTTTCCCGGAGGCCGTGGTGGTCAACCCGCCAGCCAGTTGCAGCAAATCCGCAAGCGTGGTTTTGTCGTCCTTAAGTTCGTAAATGGCGGGGTTGTTGATGCCTCCATAAATAGCCACTAATTGCCTGACAGGCGGAATGTAGATGACATCGCCCGACAACAGCGATATATCTTTGGTTTTGTCACCGTTCAGCAGAAATTCATACAAATCGAGTTCCGTAACCACCTTTCCATCGCGTCTAACCTGGATATGTCGCATCGAGCCATTGACCGATGGCCCGCCGGATGCAAACAAGGTATTGATCAAGGTGCTTAGCGAACTGACTGTGAAAAGACCCGGCTGAGTGGCCTGCCCCACCACGAAAACTTGGATCGAACGCAATTTTCCGAGGGTGACACTCAACTCGAAATTGCGGAATACGCGCCCGATGGCAGTTTTAAGATGGCCCTGCAATGCCTGATATTGCACACCGGACACATTGACCGTCCCCACTTTGGGCAGTTCTATCGTCCCGTTGCGGTTGACCATCGCGTGAATATTAATGTCTACCCCGCCCCAAGCGTTGATAATAATTTCATCGCCCGGACCGATCAGATAATCCTGTGTAACCGGGATATTGTCCACCGGTGCAAAAGTGTCGGGTGCGTCTTCAAACAAGCTGTGGGCATAAAGGG
The DNA here is from genome assembly GCA_963714805.1 of uncultured beta proteobacterium. Taxonomy (GTDB): domain Bacteria; phylum Pseudomonadota; class Gammaproteobacteria; order Burkholderiales; family Gallionellaceae; genus CAIQPV01. The sequence continues at coordinate 842,231 of CAVQPO010000004.1, forward strand.
GAAGACTCTTGCCCACCGATGCGGCAATAAAATCCTGATATTCGTTCGATTGGGGAAGCAGAGGAGTTTTGGTCTTAATATTAGGGCGCTGAATTGCAGTATTAGCATCGGGTACGGCTTGCAACGATTTCGCCTGTCCCGTGACCAGTTTTTTTACACAAGCCGCTTTATCCATTGCATTCGCACAGGGATCCGACACATTACCGACATCGGTAGATACCCCGTTCCCCAAGGACATACCTGAAAGTGTGGTATCGCTCCCGGCTTCCTGCGCCAACACGAGCAGCGGAAGTTGTATTGTAAAAGCTAGCAACAGCGCACTTGCGCTGCGCACAAAAACAGTTCGCCCAACATTCTTAAAACTCTCAAACATACTTTTTACCCCAATCAATTTTACAATGCTACTTTAGCTTTGTATTCTAACAAACTTTAACCTCTCGCCCAAAGGATTATTCGTCCACCACTTAAATACTGTCATAGATGCCGTGCTTATGGCACACTTACGCCCGTTCCGTCACATCAACAACTCATCTTGCAACCATTCGAACTCCTAATCGGGCTACGTTACACCCGCACCCAACGGCGTAACCATTTTATCTCCTTCATCTCGCTCATTTCCATGCTGGGCATCGCGCTGGGAGTGGCCGCACTAATCATCGTGCTGTCGGTGATGAACGGATTCCAGAAGGAAATTCGGGCGCGTATTCTGGGCATTACACCGCATCTGCAAATCATCAGCGAAGGCGGGCAATTATCAAACTGGCAATCCGTGCTCGACAAAGTTAGCCAAAATGCCGAGGTGCGAGCCGCCTCGCCCTACATCAATGGGCAAGGTATGTTGTCGCAAGATGAAAACGTGCAAGGTGTCATGGTGCGCGGCATCCTGCCAGAAGGTGAAAGCAAGCTGACCGGCCTCGGCGACAAGATGAAATCCGGTAGCCTCACCGATTTGCGCGCAGGTGAATTCGGCATCGTGCTCGGCAGCGATCTCGCCCGTTCGCTTGGCACGCATTTGGGCGACACTATCCTGCTCATCACGCCGCAGGGACAGGTCACTCCGGCCGGGATGCTGCCGCGCTTGAAACAATTCCATGTGGTAGGAATATTCGAGATCGGCATGGCTCCCTATGACAATACGCTCGCTTTGATCAATCTGGAAGATGCGCAAAAATTGTTTCGCATGGGATCATCAGTTTCCGGTATCAGCGCGCGTCTGAAAGACCTCGATCTGGCACCGCGCGTGGCGATGGAACTGGAACACGAGTTACCGCAGGATACTTATGCCACCGACTGGACGCGGCAGAACGCCAACTATTTCAGCGTGGTAGCGATGGAAAAGAAAATGATGTTCATCATCCTTTCGCTCATCGTGCTGGTCGCCGCGTTCAATATCGTATCCACGCTGGTGATGGCCGTCACCGACAAGCAGGCCGACATTGCCATTTTGCGCACGCTGGGCGCCTCGCAGGCCAGCATCATGAAAATTTTCATGGTGCAAGGTGTGCTGATCGGCTTGGTCGGCATGGGGCTGGGTGTGGCTGGCGGCGTACTGATAGCGGTCAACATCGGCACCATCGTGCCGTTTATCGAACACTTGTTCGGGGTGCAATTCCTGTCCAAGGAATTCTATTACATCAGCGAGTTGCCATCCGACCTGCAAGCGAGTGACGTAATCACCGTGGCCTCCATGTCATTCCTGATCAGCCTGTTCGCCACGCTCTATCCAAGCTGGCGGGCGGCGCAGACGCAACCGGCGGAGGCTCTGCGCTATGAATGATCTGGTGATTAGCTGCCGCGACCTGCGCAAGACCTACACACAGGGCAAACTCAACGTACCGGTGCTGAACGGCGTCAATCTCGACGTGGCGCGCGGCGAGCGCATCGCCATCCTCGGTGCGTCCGGCTCCGGCAAAAGCACCTTGCTGCACCTGCTCGGAGGGCTGGATAACGCCAGCGGCGGCAGCGTAGCCATCCTCGGACAGGACGTGCAGGCGATGAACGAACAGGCGCGCGGCGACCTGCGCAACCGTCTGCTCGGCTTCGTCTACCAGTTCCATCATCTGCTGGCAGAGTTCACCGCGCTGGAAAATGTCGCCATGCCGCTACTGATCCGGGGCATGAAACGCGCGGAGGCAGCACCGATTGCCGCTGCAATGCTGGAACAGGTTGGGCTGGCGCAGCGCACGCAACACCACCCCTCCGAACTCTCCGGCGGAGAGCGCCAGCGCGTCGCCGTGGCACGCGCTCTGGTCACCGGGCCTGCCTGCGTGCTGGCTGACGAGCCCACCGGAAACCTCGACCGCGCCAGCGCCCATGCGCTGTTTGAACTGATGCAGGAACTCAATGTCCGCCTCAATACCAGCTTCATCGTGGTGACCCACGACCTGGAATTAGCAGGTAAGATGCAACGCCAGTTAAGGCTGGTAGATGGGGTGTTGCAGGCCGCCTGAGGTGCCCATCATTCCGCAAGCTCTGCCCACAGATCGTGCGTATCGGAATCCGTGATACGCACATTCACAAAATCACCCACTTTTAAATCGCTGCCGTTGTCGATATACACCAGTCCGTCGATCTCCGGTGCATCGGCTGAACTGCGCGCAACCACCCCCTCCTCGTCCACGCTGTCCACCAGCACCCGCATGGTTTTCCCCACCTTGCCCAATAAACGACATTCACTGATACCTTCCTGAAGCCGCATCAAACGCCCCAACCGTTCTTCCTGCACCTCGGGCGGCACATGATCCGGCAACTCGTTGGCAAGCGCGCCCTCCACCGGAGAGTAAGTAAATGCGCCGACGCGATCGAGTTGGGCTTGTTCGAGAAAATCGAGTAATTCCTGAAACTCTTCTTCCGTCTCGCCGGGGAAACCTACGATGAATGTACTGCGCAGGGTGATATCCGGACAGATACTGCGCCATTGCTTGATGCGTTGCAGCACATTCTCGCTGCTGGCCGGGCGTTTCATCAGCTTGAGAATGCGCGCGTTGGCATGCTGGAACGGGATATCGAGGTAGGGCAGAATTTTACCTTCCGCCATCAGCGGGATCACCTCGTCCACGCTGGGATAGGGGTAGACATAATGCAGGCGCACCCATACGCCCAATTCGCCCAGCGCTTGCGCCAATTCGGTCATGCGTGTCTTCAGCGGCCTGCCGCCCCAGAAACCGGTGCGATACTTCACATCTACGCCGTAAGCGCTGGTGTCCTGCGAGATAACCAGCAATTCTTTCACACCCGCATTCACCAGATTCTGCGCTTCCTCCATCACCTCGCCCACCGGCCTGCTCACCAAGTCGCCGCGCAGGCTGGGAATGATGCAAAAGGTGCAGCGGTGGTTGCAGCCTTCAGAAATTTTCACATAGGCATAATGCTTGGGAGTAAGGCGGATGCCTTGCGGCGGCACCAAATCCGAATAGGGATCATGCGGTTTTGGCAGATGCGCATGTACGGCCTCCATCACTTCGTCGGTAGCGTGTGGGCCGGTGACGGCCAGCACCTTGGGATGCGCCAGCCGCACCACATCGCCCTTGGCACCGAGGCAACCCGTGACAATGACCTTGCCGTTCTCCGCCAATGCTTCACCGATGGCTTCCAGCGACTCTTCCACCGCGCTGTCGATAAAGCCGCAAGTGTTAACCACCACCAGATCGGCATCGTGGTAGCTGCCGGTAATAAGATAACCCTCGGCACGCAGACGGGTAAGGATGTGCTCAGAATCCACTGTCGCTTTGGGACAGCCGAGCGAAACAAAACCTACCTTGGGAACAGGATTGTGTAGCGGCATAATCTATGAATAATTTCAGGATAAGGTTGCCAGTATAACTGGCCGAGCTTGACCACACCATCCAGAATGCAGATTGCGCCCGGAGGTTTGAGCAGCTTGAAGTCACAGCACCTTGGCATTGATCGCCGTCCAATCAACTCTTTATTATTCCACCAGTAGTAATTTTTACATTGGCAAAAAATCAAGTTCGTTCGCGATCAATAACCAAGCATCATGCAAAAACATCCCGGCTACAAATTCACAGTTAGAGGCTATCGCATTCTGTCAAAGCTGAGCAGTCGATACAGTACGATCAAGTTGAACCCTGTTAAACTTTCTTGATTTCAAATATGCGCAAATGATGGTTGTCTGCAAGTTGCGCGCAAAACTCTACATAGACTCTCGCCTCGTAGAAAACACCGCTAGACTTCCGAAAAGTCTCAGTTCTATTTTCTCGGAATTCGTTGTCATAAAGGAAGTTATCACCAGCCTGATTCATATGCCAGAAAGCAGAATAGGCATCCGCATTTTTCTCGAAGTAATTCGCCATTTCAAAGTCAGTCAAGTAGATGACAAGGCAGCGAGAGTTTTCGGACTCGATTGACGACAATCGACTAAAATCCTTGAAAAGGGCACCAGCTTTTTGAGGCTTTGGAGAGGTGCTATCTGAGACGCGATGAAATTTGAACTCAATGTACAACTTTGGTCGCGCACCTGCTGCGGGAATATATGTATCAATCTTTTTGCCCTCGAATTTTGGATGCGGAAACTCAAGGATTATCTCGTGCTGAGCTATATCAGTCGTCTGAAGCGCGGCGAGAAAGAAAGAATACCTAACACTGTCTTCCGTTAGCAGGAGTTCCTTTGGCAAGCGTTGTTGGGCCGCTATACGCTGTTCAAGAAATTCTACGTAGCGGCGATAAGTGGACAGAGATGGCATGTGGGACTCCTAAAAATACCGACGTGCATAATGGCTTACATATTATTGCTAAGCAATAGTCTTGATTGTCCTGCATCCTCATACCACGCTAATAATGCTGACCGATGGTAACAGCCTTTTTATTTCCGCCGACAGGTGTTTTTCCAGTGGTAAAATACACCGCTAATTCGCGATCAATAACCCGGCATCATGCAAAACTACTCCATTCCTGTTACCGATTCCCAGCTTGATGCGATCAAGCTACCTCCGCATTCCGTCGAGGCAGAACAGTCGGTACTGGGCGGCCTTCTGCTGGACACCACTGCATGGGACAAGATCGCCGACCTGATCACCGAGCGTGATTTTTACCGTTTCGAGCATCGCCTGATATTCAGACATATCGGGCGCCTGACCGAACACGCCAAGGCGGTAGACGTGATTACCGTGGCCGAGTCACTGGAAAACAACGCCGAGCTCGACAAGGCAGGCGGGCTGGCTTATTTGGGTTCGCTGGCGCAGAACGTGCCCTCTGCGGCCAACATTCGGCGTTACGCAGAAATCGTGCGCGAACGCGCCATCATGCGCCAACTGGCCGAAGTCGGCAGCGAAATTGCCACCAGCGCCTACAATCCGGGCGGGCGCGATGCACGACAGTTGCTGGACGAGGCGGAAAGCCGTGTGTTTGAGATTTCCGAAGCCGGCGAACGCGGCAGCCAGGGATTTGTCCCTATCCCACCGCTATTGACTCAGGTGGTGGAACGCATCGAAACCCTGTATAGCCGCGATAACGCCAGCGATGTCACCGGCATTGCGACCGGATTTACCGATTTGGACCGCATGACTTCCGGCTTGCAACCCGGCGACCTGATCATCGTCGCCGGACGCCCCAGTATGGGCAAGACCGCTTTCTCCATCAACATCGCCGAACACGTCGCGCTGGAAGTCAATAAACCTGTGGCGATCTTCAGTATGGAAATGGGCGGCACCCAGTTGGCCATGCGTATGATCGGTTCGGTCGGCAAACTCAACCAGCATACTTTGCGCACCGGAAAACTGGAAGACGACGATTGGTCGCGCATGACCCATGCGCTGGGGCGTCTGAACGATGCGCCTATTTTTATCGACGAGACTGCCGCACTGAACTCCCTGGAATTGCGTTCGCGCGCACGCCGCTTGCACCGCCAGAACGATGGCTTGGGACTCATCGTGATCGACTACATCCAATTGATGTCTTCCACCTCAAGCAAGGGCGGCGAAAATCGCGCCACCGAAATTTCCGAGATTTCCCGATCGCTTAAGGGGCTGGCCAAGGAACTGGCAGTGCCGGTAATCGCCTTGTCGCAGCTTAACCGCAGCTTGGAACAACGCCCCAACAAACGTCCGATCATGTCCGACTTGCGCGAGTCCGGCGCCATCGAGCAGGATGCCGACTTGATTCTGTTCATCTATCGCGATGAGGTCTACAACCCCGACTCCCCCGACAAAGGCTCGGCGGAAATCATCATCGGCAAGCAGCGTAACGGGCCGATAGGCACAGTCGGACTGACCTTCCGTGGCGAATACACGCGCTTTGAAAATGCCGCTCATGACAGGCACTATCGATCCGAGGAGTAGGTCGGATATTTTTAATATCTTTCAAATTTTAAATTTGAACCAAACCGGCAGTTCGGTTACAATGCGCGACCTTTTACAGGCGCGTAGCTCATCTGGTTAGAGCGCTTCCTTGACATGGAAGAGGTAGTTGGTTCGAATCCAATCGTGCCTACCAATTTGCAGTCCAAAGCAGTCCAATGACGCACACAAAACCCGCACAGCTATCAGCTTTGCGGGTTTTTTGTTGTCCAATACAAACCATCCCCGTTTGTTGGCATCCAGTGCGAATTGTTGGCATATTCGTTGGCATCTGGTATGTTGGCATCACCTGATACCAACAACGGAGGAAATATGGCACTGACCGACATTGAAGTTAAGAAGGCAAAAGTTACCGATAAGCCCATGAAGCTGACAGACGGGGGCGGTTTGTTTCTACAGGTGCAACCCAACGGCTCAAAGTATTGGAGGCTTGCTTATCGCTTCGGTGGCAAACAAAAAACGCTGGCATTGGGGGTTTATCCTGATGTGAGCTTGGCAGATGCACGAGGCCGCCGCGATAATGCACGCAAGCTGCTGGCGAATGATGCCGACCCCGGCGCTGTGAAACAGGCACAAAAAGCCTCGAAAAATGAGAAGGCAGCAAATAGCTTTGAAGTGATAGCGCGCGAGTGGCATGTAAGGAAGTCGCCTACTTGGGCAACCTCCAATGCTAATGCGATTATCCAGCGACTAATAAACGATGCCTTTCCTTGGCTGGGGGATCGGCCAATTGCCGACATTACCCCACCTGAATTATTAAAAGTGCTGCGCAGAATTGAAGAACGCGGCGCTGTAGAAAGCGCTCATCGTATGCGCAACTATTGCGGGCAAATATTCCGCTACGCTATCGCAACCGGGCGTGCTGAACGAGATGCTTCCGCCGATCTGCGCGGCGCACTTCCGCCACCCATTAAAGAACACCGTGCCGCCATTACCGACCCCAAGGCTGCCGCCGCACTGTTGCGCGCCATGGATAGCTATCAAGGCTCTTTCATTACCAAGTGCGCCCTGCGCCTTGCCCCGCTGGTATTTGTGCGCCCCGGCGAACTGCGCAAGGCTGAATGGGCGGAAATTGATCTGGACAAAGCGGAATGGAACATACCCCCCGCTCGAATGAAAATGCGCGAACCGCATCTTGTTCCATTGTCCACTCAAGCTGTGGAAATTTTGCGCGATCTTCACGCGCTGACGGGCGGCGGGCGCTATGTGTTTCCGGGAGCGCGTACCAACGGCAGGCCGATGAGTGATAATGCGATTCTTGCGGCTCTGCGGCGCATGGGTTTTGCCAAGGATGAAATGAGCGGTCACGGCTTCCGCGCAATGGCGCGCACCATCCTTGATGAAGTGCTGGGGGTGCGCCCGGACTTCATCGAACACCAACTTGCCCACGCCGTGCGTGATCCAAACGGACGCGCATATAACCGCACAGCGCATCTCGCCGAACGCCGGAAGATGATGCAGCAGTGGGCAGACTACTTGAACAAGCTCAAGGTCGGTGCGGAAGTGATACCACTTCGCGCATAATTCGAGTTATCCACGCCTAGCGCGCCGGGCACATGCCTGCTGAGGTGACTCATGAATCAAGCGAACCAGGAAAGAAAGAGTACTACATGAGAATCAAAAGAATAAAACCCGTACGCGATCTAAGAATACTGGAGGAACGCCTACAGCATTGGTTTAATGTTTTCGATCTGTCATGTAAGGAAGGTATCGCCCTTCTTCTTGGGTTTGAGCCTGATGCAGCGAATATAAGCAGAATGACTGAATTAGGATCAGGCCAAAAATTACACGATAGAATGGACATTGCTTCCGGTCGACATCCTGCTGGTGTTTCACTTCTTGATGGCAGTGAAATAAAACTGCCATCCTTCTCAGAATCTGATTTGGCTAAAATCAAAATACGCGGTAAATTCTTTCCGATTGAATGGCTCAATGAAACAGAGGACAGGGATTGCCCTGAAGCGTATCGTGAAGCTAGCAAAGCTATCAGAAATACCATGAGTGGTTACGTTAAGAAATATAACGACTGGCTTCTTTACTGCGACCTAGCCGTGCACCCAAAGCCCACGCCTTTGAAGCTTTTCGTGGATTGGGCACTATCCAAAGATTTTGAAATTGATTGGCTAGATCATGCAATCGAGTGGGGCCTGTATACGCCCAAACAGGAATCAGAAGAAGCTGTACCGCCAGAATCAGTCGATAAACTTGGCCCCAGAAAGCAACAACTCGAAATCATCCTTGCGGTCATAGCGGCTTTAGAATTTGAGCCACTACAAATCCCAAATGGTGGCAAAGCAAAAATCAAAGTTATCTGTTTAACTCGCCCTGATGTATTTACAGATTCAGGTTTCGACCATGCATGGAGAGTTGGGCTATCAGCTAAGCTTTTCAAATTAGGTAACCACGAAAAATATTCAAACAAATAGATATCGTTAGGTGGGCAGCAAAATGCCCACCTGCCCAGATTGACTGCCTACTCTAGGCCAGCTTTACCATAGCATCGTGCCGTCGCCTGACGGCGAACTGGAAACGATGCTATGCAATCAAAACAAACCCCACAGCCCCCTGCCTATTTGCGCCTTGCCGATATGAAATCGCGTTATCGAGTTTGCGGCTCAACAATCTGGAATTGGTGCAACACAAATGGCCTACCTGCCCCAATTCGATTGGGTGCAAATACGACCTGCTGGAAACTTGATGACCTGTTGCAGTGGGAAGCAAGCCGCAGCACTGCAAAGTGAGTCGCGATCATGGAAGAACGCGTTGAAGAGGATTTCGCACCGCTGGAAAAGTTTAGCGGATCAATTTCCGGAATGTCACGACAACAAGCTGTGAGCTTCTTCCGGAAAATTCTGAACGAACATCGTGTTGAGTGCCTAATCGTCCTAAATAAATTGCAAGATGAAATCCATATGCGCCACAGCGTCAAAGAACACAAGCGATTGGAAAGAGTGGTTGGATCATCCGACTTTTTCTGGTTGGTTGAAGGTTCTGGAAACGATGTTACATCTGTCCGGTTTAATTTCCGCCGGGTGTTAGCAATGATGGTTCAGCAGCAGATGGTGGGCAAGTCGCCGATTAAGTTTAACCCTATGTCTATAAAGAATAAAGAACAGATGGTGATTGGATCATGGTTCCAGTTCGATATTTTTGGCGAACACGATCATTTGAAAGCTAAAAAGTTGCCAAAAATATCAGGGTGCAAGCCTATCAATTGGGCCGAGCTGTCGATGATTCAGTTAAATTTGTTTCAAGGCAAAAGTTATGAGAGCTAAATCCAACATCATAGTTTTACCGACGCCATCCCAGCCTGCACAGGGTAAGCCTATTATTTTGTTGAACAGAGGTGATATGCACGAACAGTTTACTCAGGCTGAAGCTGTACTGGCAAAGAACGGATTTTATTGTCGCGCTGGTATGCTTGTGACAATCGAGGACGGGAAGATAAAAACCTGCAAATCTGTCAATTTGCGCGTTAATCACTTGTCCAGGCTAATTACTTGGGTGCAGGAGTGCGAAACAAAATATGGGCTTGTTCGCAACCCTTCCGACCCACCAAAGGATGTGTCGGAGGCGTTGGTGGCGGCTGGAACTTGGCCAACAATTAAGACTCTCCATGCAGTTGTTGACCACCACCTCCTTGATATTGACGGCACGCTTTCAAATGAAGGATATAACGATAAAAACGGGATTTTTGTTATGGGTAGCCACATTTCGAAAGTTCCGGATAATCCATCACAAGAGGACGTGGCCTACGCTGTAGCCCTTCTTTCTGAATTACTTGTAACGTTCGACTTCGACTTAGGAGATGAGGATAAAGCAGGGGCATTGTGCGCGATCCTGACAGCCGTTGCACGACCAGCCTTACCGACATCTCCGCTAATCGTCATCAACGCGCCAGTGCCGGGCAGTGGAAAAGGGCTTTTGGCGAGGGTCATTGCGCATTTTGCCCACGATGACGAGCCTCCAACCTGCATTCAGAGCGCCGACCACGACGAAATCCATAAAGACCTCGTGTCACGCCTCAAAAACGGTCACCCTGTAATATTTTATGACGAAGTTTCGATGTCAGAAATTGACTCGCCATCTCTGCGGACACTGGCGACTTCACCAGTGCTGTCTAGCCGGGTTTTAGGCAGCAACACCGAAATCACGTTGTCAACTAACACGCTTGTTTTAATGACCGGCAACAACATTACGCCCACGGCGGACACCGCACGTCGAATTTTGCAAATCCGGCTCGATCCTCGTTGTGAAAAGCCTTCGACACGGCAATATGATTATGACCCGATTGCGGACGTTACGGGACGGAGGAATGAAGTTATTGATGCTGCAATAACCATTCAATTGGCATATCTGCAATCCGGCCAGCATGATGCCATTCGCAAGCAGTTTGCAGGCGTCGGCAGCTTCGAGAACTGGAATAAATTGTGTCGTTTGCCAATCGCTTGGGCGACAGGCATTGATCCGGCTCACCGGATGCTCGACAGCCTTGACGAAGACCCACGCCGGAACACTCTTGTCTCAGTTCTAAAAGCGTGGCACGAAGAATTCGGCAGAAAGCCGATGACATCAAAAACTGTCATCGATGCTGCTGACAGCAACCATCATGGTGCGCTCTTTGATGCGCTTCAGCCCGCCGCAACAGACCGCCGTGGACGGCTTGCCACCATCAATCTTGGGCGCTGGCTGGCTAAACATAAGGATCGGATTGCTGACGGCCTTGTGTTGCGTCAGGCAGGGAAGCTTGACGGAAACCAGCAATGGCTCATTGATAAGGTAAAGATTGATTCAGACAGTTGAATGTGGGGTAGTGGGGTTAAGTGGGGTATTTTCAACTATCTCCATAGCAATAGTTTGCTGTAACGGTGTATGAGATTACCCCACTTAACCCCACTACTCCACTTAAACCTTATCACCACTAAAAATACCAAAACCGCTAATAGGAAAATTAATGAATACAAAATCTCTGTTTGAATCAGCAAGAAATATTCCTATTGATCATGTAATGGCACAATTAGGCAGTGAACTACTTGAGCGAGGACGCAGCCAGAAATACAGGTTGGCGGACGGACGGAAGTTCGTTGTTAGTGGATATGCCTGGTTTGAAATTGGCGGTAAAGCCGGTTCCGGTGCGATCGACTTGATGATGCTGATAAATGGTTGCGGCAGCCGTGCAGCGTTAAATTATCTGCTTGGGATTTCTTTTCCTATTAGCGGTGCTGGGGTTGCACCTTCAGGAGCTACACCAGCCTCCAGAGTCTCTGGCGGCTCAAAACTGAAAATTATTAACTCGGAAATACCTGATCCCAATCCAGACCTTTGGACGAGTGTTCGCACCTGGTTAACACAGGTGCGAAGCCTCGACGCTGCAATCATCGACGCACTATATCAGAACGGTATGCTGTTCGCCGATTGTTTCAACAATGCGATTTTCGTTTGCACCACAGGCGATGCCTGCGAACTGCGCGGAACCGGCTCAACAAAGTTCGCTGGACGCCGGGGTCGGGCGGGAGTATTCGAGTTACCGCCTGTCAACACACTTTCGCCGACGGCAGTCGTTGAATCGGCCATCGATGCCGTTAGTTTACGAATGCTGGGGCATAAAGGAAGGATCATTAGCACAGGTGGCGGATTGACCAGCGCGACGATTGACTACCTAAAAACCCTGAAGCCGCCATTTATGGTGGCATTCGATTCGGACGAGGCAGGTGAAAATTATTCAGTTAGGCTGGCCGAAGCAGTGCCTGGCACATACCGGATGCGGCCAGTGAAGAAGGACTGGAATGATGTTTTACTATTAGCAGTGTTGTGCAATTCGAACAAATAAGGCAGTTTGATACGCTTGCTTTATCCAATCTCGGATTATTGAAGGAGTCATGTAATGACATACGAAATGCAACCAACTACCGGCATCATCAAATTCCAGACTGGGGTACAAAATGATTGATAAACTGACAACGCTTTCAGAAAATCAAAAACTCAGCGCTTGGGAAAAAACTTTTGTTTCCGATTTGCTTGAACGTGCAAATTCGCGCGGAGACGATTTTAAACTGAGCGAAAAACAAGAAGCTGTAATTTTGAAAATCGAGAAAGAGAGGGGCGATAAATGACCAAGAAAAGTTTAACTTCGCTTTTGAGAAAGCGCGAAGCACTTGAGGCTGAAATCGCCTCAGCTCAGGTCATTGAAAAGCGTAAATCCGAAGTGATCAACATGCAGGAACTAATAAATATTTTGCCGTTGCCAGATCATATATTGCGCTTGGCATTCTCCCGAATCGCAGCAGAAAATAAACCAAAGCAATAAAATAATTTACACGATTCTTTCAATAGCACAGATTAAAACCTGTGCTATTTTTTCGCGCATCCTTTTATATTTTGCCATATCTGCGCCACGGGTTGCGCCGCGTCGCGCAAATCGCGCTATGCGCCGCCGATATGCGCGACACATTGGCGCAGTCAAACTGCGACAATCAATCGGCCTTCGGCCTCATAATTTTCGATATTTGGTATTCGTTCAGGCAGCACTTTAAGTCAAATTCTATTGTGTGCAGCCACTTCATAAAATCAGCATTATGTCTCGAAAGCTTCGCCACTACGGGCATTCGCGCCATATCGCTCACAGATCAAAAGCAATCAAAAACCCAAGGACGTGTCCCTTTTTTTCTGCGCAAAAAATCCGCTAGGGCGGAACGGAACACTCGCGCCTGGGGGCGCGCCTCTTGGGTTTTCTCATGGCGTCCCCGCGCATCGCTCCGCGCTCGGGCAAACCGTTTTAAGACTTCTTCTGGAGCTTCGGCTGCGCCTCGTCCAGTGCGTCGCCTTCCCTTTGGTCAGGTGTGCGTTCGCCCATCGTTAAAACGGTTTGCCCGAGCGCGGAGCTTGCTCGGGGACGCGGGCTTCGCCCCCAAATTCTACCGCCCTCTGGGGTGGGCTTTTTTTCGCTTGGGCGCAAAAATAGAATTCGGCCCCCCCATCCCTTCGCCGGGGGCTTCGGGAGGTCTGCGCCTGACGGCTTGCCCCCGATTCTCACGATGAAGCCGTGTGAATCGGTGCCCCTGCATTCGATTATCGCTACGCTCAATCATCATTCCGCGCGCGATGAATCTGCGCTTGCCTTGCCTGTCGGCCTGCGCATATTGCGGCTTGCATTTACCATGCTATCCAATTTCGCCTGTGTGCGAATTTAACAAAAAGTGTCATGTGCTAAATTATTTTTACAACAATCACGTTGAAGGAGAAATTAAAAATGATCTACGCCATCAACACTTATTTGCTCACATTCATGCTTCAAGCCGCTCATGCATTTCCGTTCGCCGGGATGCTGTCCGCCTTCCTTGTTTTTGCAATAAACCGAAAAACTTACGACACCCAGCCGACACTTCGCGCCAAGCTGTTTTCAGTCCTCGCACTCCCACCTCTTTTCCTGCTCTGCGTTTTTGTTTCGATTCCGTTACTGACATATTTTTATTACGGCATCCTCATAACTTCGTCGGTCTTTGATATGTCTATTTTCTACATTTCATTCGCTTTTGGTATTGGAGCGGCAGTTTTCATGCTGCGTCGAGGTGTGCAGTTATTTGACACAGCAAAAATCAAATTGACGCTGACAAGTTCGCAAGAGAGGAACAAGAAAACCGATGTGCGGGAAATCAACAAATTCCTGCCGCCAGCAAGGGATCAGTACGACATTGAAAAATACATCGACTTTTCAAAAGGCACGTTTTTAGGTCTCGATGAAAGCAACAATCCAATTTATTGGCCACAGGGCAAGACACTGCCGCACGTCGAAGTTGCAGGTACGACCGGGAGTGGTAAAGGCGTTTTCATCGGCATGCTGATATCGCAAAACATCGGCCAAGGTGAATCTGTGTTTGTGGTTGACCCAAAAAACGATGAATGGATGCCACATGTAGTTGCGACCGCAGCGAAACGGTACGGCAAACCGTACCACTACATAAATCTCAATCCAGAATCCCCGCCCCAGATCAATTTTTTCTCAGGCGCGACCATCGCGCAAATCGAAGAATTGTTTCTAGCCGGATTCGGCCTTTCTGAAACCGGGAACCCAAGCGACTTCTATTCGATTGCTGACCGGCAGGCAGCAGCTTGGCTTGCTACAGAGGCCACTAATCCCGGCGCGACTCCAGGGAGTTTGTGCAATGAGTTTTACGGCCAAATTAAAACCGAAATGAAGGCAGAAAAATTTGCCGGGTACCTGAAGGAAATGGCTTCAATTCCGGCAGTCAATGCCATTGAAGGTCTTGATCTGCGCGCCATAGTTCGCGATGGCGGGGCGGTCTACATTGTTGGCTCAATGCGCAATACTAAAGTAATGCGCCTACAAAAAATGCTCAGCATCAAGCTAATTCACCTTGCAGAAGAGCGCGACCGGACAGGAGGTACAAAACTTCGTCCGATCTCGCTAGTGCTTGATGAATTTATCTACCACATCAGCAAACCGACCTTGGAGGGACTTGGCGCTGCACGCGATAAGGGCATGCACATCACTCTAGCGCATCAAGCTCTTGCCGACTTTGCCCGGTGCGGTGCCGATCTTGATAAGGAAGCTGTAATGGGTGCCGTGATGGAAAATTGCAAATTAAAACTGGTCTACAAGATTGAAGACCCGGAAACCGCAGAGTGGCTTGCTCAGAAATCTGGAAAAATTCTCGTTGATGATGAAAGCCGGAGTGTCGAAAAAAATATCGCTCTCAGTGAAACTGTGGACGGAAAGCGCTCGATCCGCCAAGCTGAGCGGTATTTTGTCGATGAAAATATGATAATGAATCTGCATGAGAGGCTTGGCATTATTTTCGGCCTTGGCTTGCCAAAATTTGCCTTTTCAAGTCCGGTCAATGCCATTAAAGATCATGCGAATCTTGTTGCCAATGAATTTAATGCGGCGTTATTGCAAACTTCCGCCGAAGCGCTGGACGTTCCAGTAACGGAATCGCCTATAAGCACCCGCGCTGCTGACTTGCTGGATGTTGATTGCACTGTTCCAGCTTCGCCTATTTCATCATCCTCACCATTTCAATCCGCCCCTGTTGCTGCGACCCCTCACGCTGACCATGATGAACTTTTTTAATTGCAAGCGCCATTCAGCTTGCGCTGAGGTGTTGCGCACCTGCTCGCGCAAGTGGTTAGCGCGCAAGCATCTCACTGATGCCTATTGCTGGCGTGACTTACAACGATGCGCTTGCGCGGCATCCTGAGGATAATTTAACGAAATTGGCGATCTGATATTCTGTTTTTATCAATCAGGCCGGAGTAAAACAAATGCGCGCACCACTACCAATTATGACTCACGCCGAGCGTGTTGCCCGTGCGGCAGCAAAAGCTGAAATCCTGCTTAAGTTTCTGGGCGGCGGCGAGATTTACACTGTCGCCGATATTGCCAGCGACCTTTTGCAAATCGACCGCCGCCGTGCTTCCGCTTGCCTTGCTACGCTCTGCAAGGCTGGCGCGATAAAGGTAGAGACGCATTCCGTGAATACCCGCCAGCTCAAAATTTACGGCATAACGCCGCATGGCGTTGCCATGGCAAACTGTTTCGGTGCGCCGTTTTTCGAGTTGGGGCGCACGAATCCAAGCTGGATCAACCATCGCTTGGACACGCAACGCATGCGTATCCGGGCGGAGGCCGTAGGCTGGACAAATTGGATACCCGAGCGCGCCCTGCGTACGGAAAAAATGAAGAAAATTCCTGATGCGGTTGTGACCGATCTGGTTGGGAAACGCATCGCCATCGAGATCGAGCGTTTTGCCAAGACGCCAAAACGGTACAGCGAGCTGATCGTTTTGTATCTTCAAGAAATCAAGGCCGGAAAATATCACGAAGTGCATTTTGTTTCGCCGGATGGCATAGAGAAACTTATCCGCAACTCTTTCTGCAAAATAGAAACCCTCAGATTTAACGGTGAGTTCTTGAAACTTGAAGAAAAGCACAAAGTACGCTTTAAGTTTTTCAGTTTCAATAACTGGCCCGAAGGGATTTAAACCAAATATCGGTATACGTTTTTTTAATAAGAATGAGGTGACCAACATGGCAAAGCAACAAAATTCACAAAATATAACGCTGTTAGGGGGCGTGCTGCGTCTGCTTTGCATCGCGGTGATTATCTATGCTGGTGCCTACGCAGCCGATAGGTATTTCCCGAAAATCGGGGAGAAGTTTGCAAGCTCAGCTCGCGCGTACCTCCAAAAATCCTATAGTGGAACAGAATGCAGAGAATGGCATCAGGACTGGTTTACAGACATATTGCCGCGTGCAGCCGTCACAGAAATAACAACAGACTGACCCCTCTGGAAATAAACAAAAATGACTGTATGCAAATATTTTTTGTGCAGTAATTATTTATCCTAGGAGAAACAACATGATCAAGCCAACTAAAAAAACAAAGACAACAAGCGAAACCGCCTCCTTTGAATTCGGTGGCGTTGTTTGGCATCAAAAAGAAAACGGCTGGATCGAAGTTGATGTTGATGGTGTGGGGCACTTTACGATAAGCCAATATCCTGACAAGACAAATGAATATAGCTTCGGAAAGTGGTGTTGGCGCGTCTATTTCAACAAAATAGATAGCGGATGGAAAGTCCTTTCCGGAGATAATGAACCGAAAGTTGTTCAGACAGATTGCTGGGGTGTTGTCGACACAAAGGAAGAGGCAATGCAACGCTGCTTGGACGCTCAGCAGGACTTCATCCAAGACATTCAACGGATTGCCTTTGTCCTTGGCTTTGATAATTACGCCATGGGCCTTAAGGATGGAGTCGCAGCAGAGCGCGACTTGTCCGCAACGCAATGCGCATCATATAGAACGCCGTGCGAGGGTTGTTCTCCCATCAAATATAAAAAAGAGATACTGGATTTAGTAATAAATCAACTCATCGGCAATTTGAACAGTGCAACAAACCCATAGTGCCCATTACCAGTAATCATAAAAATAAAGTGCTGAATTTAAACTTCCCAAAACCGGCTCTTGTTGAACATACATGTCGGTTTTGAGCCGGGTGGACAAATAAAACCTTGCCCACCCGGCTTACGCGGGTTATGGCAGTGACCTCGCAAGACGAAAACCTACCATGTCGTATCCTCGTGAATCTAACTTGAACTCGGCACGAAACGTCGCGATCACGTACTGTGGACCGCTGACTGATCCGCCTCCGCGAGCACCACAATTAGTTTTATCGCAATCACTCATCCATTCCCAAACATTTCCTGTCATGTCATGTCATACAAGCCATAGCCATTGGCTTGCTTCTGACCTACAGGATGCGTACTGCCCCAAAACGAATTGCCATCTGCCCATCCCACAACATTAAGATCATTGCCGCCGCAGTATGTTGTCTTGCTACCACCATAACATGCATACTCCCATTCGTCTTCAGTTGGCAGGCGGTACTGTCTGCCTGTATTGGCATTCAGCTTCTGAATATATTCCTGTGCATCATTCCAGCTCACGCCCTCTACTGGGCAGTTATCCCCACATTTATTATTATGACTGGGGTTGCTGCCCATCACCGCTTTCCATTCGCTTTGCGTCACCACGTATTTGCCGATTTCGTATTTTTTGCCTTGAATGCGGACCATCACTGGGACGCCATCGTCATGCACGGTTAAATCTGATTGGGGGCTCCTTAAAATCTTGACCACTTCGTTGCAGCCTCCACCTTGGCCTGATTGAGTGGCACGTTCCATAGCTCTATCCAAAGCAGATTTTCCAAGTTTGTCCTTTAGAGCAGGATCGGCTCCATACGACAAAAGCAGATTTATGGAACCGGGAGAACAGGAGGTCGACGCATTCATCAACGGTGTAACACCGCTTATATCCTGATGATTCACGTCTACTCCGTGAGATACCAACTGGTCAACGAGAGCGATACTTTTTCTATTCCAGTCACTGTGTTCGTTTCCAATAAACTTCCATGAGCGAACGTAGTGCAATGCGTTACGCCCATCTGAATCCACCGCTTTGAAATCAGCATTTCGTTTGTCGAGATAATTAAAATCTGACAAGTTGGGTATATCTTCCGAGGAGGTAATGCGCATCACTATTGTCACGCCCGTTGTTTGACCGGAGTCTTGTGGGATATTTATGTCCGCTCCATGCTGAATAAGCCAATCAGCCAACTGATATTTCGCTTTCTGGCTTCCTCTGCTTAATGTACGGAATAATGCAGTCAATTGAAAGTTATCGCAGTTCAGACAATTGATATCCGCACCTTGTTGGAGGTACAAATCCATCATGTCGTAGTTTGCGTTCCGAGCCGCCTGATTGAACCCCAAGGAAGCCTTGCTGGGTGGCGGCAGAACATCCTTTATCTCCTCAAGCACTGCGGGCTGTTTGGCTTGTTGGCTTGCTTTTTTAGGGGAGTGGGACAGTGAAGGTTTGCTGACAGGCGTATCGTCGACAACTTGAGAATAGGCCAGACTGGAAAACAACGCGACCATCACTGCAAAAATATACTTTTTCATGTTACGTCCTTGAATGATTGTTAACGCACACCAGAAACGATCCGTGAGAGTGGCCTGTCAAGCCTTTCCATTTACCCTGAATGCGTTTTGTGGCGGGGTCATATGCTCCTGTGTATTGGACTGAATATGACTTCCCCTTAAAAGTGAATTCTTTTGTAAAGGAAACAGCCGTGGTATTTAACGTGCCCATCAATTTTGATGGAATTGTCTCGACAACACCCGCCGATGCAATTTGTTCACTTGCCGATCCATCAAACACCCCATTATTGAGATTGCTGATAACCATCGAAAAAGGGATAGGCGCATGGCCGTGTGATTCGTAGGTTCCCTGCCAGTTGCCATTAATGCTTACTGCCGTGGTCGACGGGGAATTATTGCCAGAATTAGGTACTGATGGCGAGATGGGTTGTGCTGTTGCTTGTACCACTGGAGTGGCAACAGGGAGGTTATCCGCCGGATTCATAGAAGATGTATCTGGCGTAAAAATTTCATTTTTCTTTCCGAAAATACCCAATGGTTCTTCGTCTGGTTCCCAGCCAATATTAGTCAGTTTTAAGGGTATCTTATTCTCTATACCTGCCAAGCGCTCATTAACGGTTTTTGCATTTACAGCAGCAGCACCGGGAAAGACAGCCTGAAACTCTGGTTTTGTTGCCCAATCCGCAAAGCTGTCAAATTTGGATGTAAAGGTTACATTCACCTTTTGGTTCGTTGGTGATTCCCACTTAATTACCTTGACCAGTGCAAATTTGGCGTAGCAAAGATTGCCAATTCCGACCGCACCGGCTTTAGCAGTGTCATTCTCGCGGAAAAACTTTTTGCCTTCCTCGGTCAGGCTGAAAATCTTGAGCTTGATTTTGCGGCCAGTTGGCCTGCTGAGAAAACCTTGCTCATCGGCCTCAAAGTCCGCACCGGATACTAGGCCGGCTGTCTCAAGCACTGCTAGTTGACCCATCCTAACAGTATCGCTCGCTACTACTCTATATGGCCACTTATCAAACGGCAGGCAAATTGCACCTTTCTTTAATTCATCTGCTATAACAGCACTGAAGTTTTTTTCGTTCGCATCAGTCTTGCTGCCACAACCAGCCACAATGGCACTCGACAACGCAGCACAAATCAAATGTTTTTTCATTTTTTCCCCATATTATTGAATCGACTTTTATTCAGACAAATGCTGTTGTGCCATTATCTAGTCGGTGCCTCACAAGATTGCTATCCTTCAACAAAAAGTGGCAACTTTGTCCGCAAGATAGGGGCTGTAGAGATGGATAGATACATCTCTAACATGCTTGTTCGTTGCCAGTTCGATAAATCACGTATTACATAAAAAACCGAAGGATGATACTCGTGTAATAGCAACCTATCAATACGCGATAGGTTGGAATCTAGAAAGTCCAATGCTTTGTACGTATTTGTTTAAGAGGCCGCTTTGCTTAAACATCCTCACATTAAACGTGGGGGCAATATCTTGAAATACAGAGAGTTGTTGGGAAGTCGCATCCGTCAATTAAGAAAAAAAGTCGGACTGTCACAGGAGAAGTTTGCTGAGTTGATCGGTATTGACCCGAACTCTGTGAGCAGGATTGAATGTGGAAAACACTACCCATCGCTGGATACGATTGAAAAAATTTCCTTAATTTTTAAGGTGGAAATGCGCGACCTGTTTCTTTTCAGCAACAAGGAAACTGCTGAAGAAATGCGTGCTTTCCTTATTCAAACAGCTTCCAATGTTGGTGTTGAAAAACTGCGAGAGATGGTTCGGGCGGTCAAGAAAATAGTCTAACCAAGCAACCGGCGATACTTTTGTCGGGTCGTTAGTTGTCACGAGGTTTGATGAGCGCGCCTACCCCTCAACGTATGTTGCCATCATGTCAAATCGCAGCAGAGCACCATCACGCCGTCGTTAGCGCCCTTCACTACGCCCCAACCCCTTGAGGTAAGCTGAAAAAAGTGGACACCAATGTTTTGTTAAACTTGGAACGGAGGTGTCACATGAAGCAGAGAATTCCGAAGACGATTTACAGCAAAGAATTTCGCGAGCAGGCGGTCAAGCTGGTTGCTGACGAGAGGTTGAGTCCAAAGGAGGCGGCGAAGCGTCTATCGATGCCGCCCTCTACGTTGGAGAGTTGGTTAAGAGCCGCGAAAGGCGGGAAATTGAGCGAGATCGGCAAAACACAACGCCCCTTGACAGAGATCGAGATGGAGTTAACCAAAACCAAGCGAGAACTGGCTGAAGTCAAGATGGAGCGTGATCTGTTAAAAAAAGCGGCAGCGTACTTTGCAAGGGAAATAAGGTGAAGTACGCGATGATGAAAGAGTTGCACAAAGATTACCCGATGTCGGTGATGTGCAGAATTTACGACGTTTCGCCGAGCGGCTATTACGCTTGGCTTGGGCGTTCGCCGTCAAAACGCGAGCAGGAAAATATGCGGCTGGAACTGGAGATCCGTGCTGCCCATCAGCGTACCCGTGAAACGTATGGCCCCGAGCGACTGAAAGACAATCTGGATAAGAACGGCGTAAAAACAACAATCTATCGCGTCAGAAAGTTGCGCAAAAAATTGGGGATACGCTGCAAGCAAATCCGGAAATTCAAGGCGACGACAAACTCAAACCACGACATGCCAGTCGCACCTAATTTGCTGGGGCAAAAATTTACGGCAACAGCCCCCAATCAGGTCTGGCTGACAGATATCACCTATGTTCAAACTGATGAGGGCTGGCTTTATCTGGCGGGGCACAAGGATATGTTCAGCGGCGATCTGGTAGGTTATGCCATGAGCGAGCGAATGACGAAAAACCTGGTCAGCCAGTCTCTATTTCGTGCCGTTGCAGAGAAGCGCCCACCACGCGGGCTGATTCACCACTCGGATCGTGGCAGCCAGTATTGCGCTCATGAATACCGCAAGCTGCTCGATCAGTTTGGCATGGAGGCTTCGATGTCACGCCGGGGAAATTGCTACGACAACGCCCCCATGGAAAGCTTCTGGGGTTTGCTCAAAAATGAACTGGTGCATCATCGAAAATTCAAAACGCGTGCCGAGGCCATCCAGGCGATCACAGAGTACATCGAAATATTTTATCGACGGCAGCGTACGCAGGCACGGTTGGGCTATTTATCCCCAGCCGCTTTTGAACGCCAATTTTACGAAAAAAGATTGGCTGCATGAAACCGTTGGTGTCCACTATTTACAACCTACCTCACCTCGCACGTAATATTCCATTCGCTGGCTTCATTCTGCCATCACTCGATGCCTAACCTAAGTCCGTGCGTATCGGTGATGTCTCTTGGCATCACGTCCACACACAATTTCTGACTAAAATTTAGTCACCCCCACTCGGCTGATCGAAAATCCTATTTGCTTGCCGGATTGAAAACCGTTTAGCGCATTCCACCATCGTTTTATCAATCACCGTTTCTAAGCCCCCCTGTTTCAACCACCTGGCAGATGTGCAGAAGCGCAATTGCCCCAACAGTCAAGCCGACCGAGGCAGTGCCGGGCTTCGCCCTTCCGCGCTGGCCGCACCACTCAACTTTTTGTGTCGTGTCCATTGCCCACATCAAAGCGCCCGGCAGTCTCCACCGGCGGGTGAGGCGGCTTCGAACCGATGATAAACACAAAAACGAAAGGGTACATCATGAACACGCAAATCAATCAATCCGGCAAGCAAACAAAATCAACTTCGCGCTCTTCGCGCCCCAGCGAGGGACATCAACCCGATGTTTTCAACTACTCGAAGCTTTCAGACATTGAGCTGCTTGGAAAACTCATAGGCGCAGCACAGGCTAAAAAAATTTACAGCACAGGCGGCAGCTTAAATGCTCTGTTCGCAAGGCAAGAGGCGAAATGTATACCAGCACAATTCCAGGTTGCCCGTGAACTTCTCACCCGCTGGCTACATGAAGAAATGAAGGAAGGCGACGCAATGAATTCACCGCAGGTAGTAAAGGACTTTTTAACCCTCCACTTCGCGGGACAAGAGTACGAAAGTTTTGTAGCAATTTTCCTTGATGCGCAACACCGCGTAATCAAGGCATCCGAGCTATTTAGAGGCACCTTGACCCAGACCAGCGTTTACCCGCGCGAGATCGTGAAAGCCAGCCTAAAGCACAATTGCGCAGCAGTAATCTTCGCTCACAACCACCCGTCAGGTGTTGTAGAACCGAGTCAGTCTGACAGGATGTTGACCGATGCCCTCAAGCAAGCTTTGTCACTGGTTGATGTTCGTGTTCTGGATCATTTTGTTGTTGCCGGAAACAAAACAATGAGCTTTGCCGAGCGTGGAATGATTTAACCAACCGCGATCAATTGTTGGCATTTTTGTTGGTATTTTAAAATTGAAAAATAAGCAAACCTAGTATCCATGCCGGTTTGCGCGATGAATTCAAGTGCAATCGTGCCTCGAAATTTGGCTGTCTGGGGAAGAACCAGGGAAGAATTATTGCCGCTCATGGCTTTGGCCAATAGCTGTCGAGCGCCCCCTTGATCATTTGACGGTATCCGCCGAGCGTACTTATCCAATAACATCTGCACACTGTGCCCAAGCTGCATGGCAATATAAGCTGGCGGTACGCCCGCCATCAGCGCAACCGTCGCATAGGTATGACGCGTGTTATATGCCTTGCGCCAACGTATCCCCAATTTCTTTAATGTAGGCCTCCAGTAGTGGTCTCGCTGCGACCTCTTATCATGCCAGGCTCGACCGGTCACAGGATTCTGAAAAATGTCCGCCGACTGATCATCGCCCTCCCCCTTTAGCATGAATGTATATGGCTTCATTATCATGAGCGCTTCAAGCGCTTGTGGTACCAGATCCACGTCTCGTTCGGTATGGGTTTTGCTTCCATCCCGCGCCGAACCTCTGAAGGTACGCACGCGTTGAACGCGTATGGTCTGACGTGACCAGTCAATATCAGACCAGCGCAGTGCAATTACTTCCTCCGGGCGCATGCCGGTATAAAAGACCCAGATAAAATATGCTAAGACTCGCGGATCGTATTGATTTGTCATGTAATCAAGTATTTTGTCGCGCTCACCAATCGACATCGGATCCGGCAACTTCTTTACAACCTCCATGTTCTCAATCCCCATCAGCGGGTTCTTGTCCGTGGCACCGTACTCCAGATTAAATATTTCGCGCAGAGCGATCAGGTATGCGGTGCAAAACTCTAAAAGTGATACTTGCATGCTCGTTCTCAGTACGGTATATTACCGTATACGTAAATTTACCGTACTTTAGGAGATTGCCATGTCAGCGGTTGCTCGATTTGATTTGAAAATGGATATAGAAGAAAAGGATGTTGTTTCTCGCGCTGCTGCCTTAGTTGGCACTACGATGGCTGCATTCGTGCGCACGGCAGCCAAAGAAAAGGCTCGCGAACTGTTAGATAAAGAATCGCGCATCACAATGTCAGATCGGGATTTTCATGCATTCACGATGGCTCTTAATGGAGCATTTAAGCCCAATGCCGCTTTGCAAAATGCGATGACCATCGCACGCGAGGTCAAGCGTGCTTGAAGAGCAGATGCTCGATCCCCATCGCCATGACCGCCAAGCTTTCACCTGTGGTGTTGCCGAGCTTGATGAGTACCTTCATCGTTTCGCAGTTCAGCAAAGTAAGAAAGGCATTGCCGTGGTGCGTGTGTTGATTGATACGGACATGCCCAAAACAATTCTGGGTTACTACAGTTTGAGCGCCGCTCAAATTGATGCCGTACAAATGGATGAGACTACTCAGAAAAAATTACCTCGCTACCCAGTACCGTGCTTTCGTCTAGGGCGTTTGGCTGCGCATTCGGCTCATCACGGTCGTGGTCTGGGACGTCTGCTCATTGGGTGCGCAGTTGAACGATGCTTAGAGGCTCGCAAATATGTGGCCGCATACGCGCTTGTGGTCGATGCGAAGGGAGAGAAAGCCAAAGCCTTCTATGAGCACTATGGATTTATGCCTTGCCGTGACAACCCGATGACACTGTATCTATCACTTGGCGCATAGAGATGTTTCACTAAACGTTTCAAGAGCAATCAATTCAACGTTAAATGTCCTCTTATACAGCCGAATCATTGCATCGAGACGGTGCTTAAATAACTTTTCTCCATACCTCCCAACTCTGCCTGCTGAGGGGCTGATATTAGTGAACCTTGACCAACATCCACAAGGGATGCCTCATACATCTAGATAGATAGCCTACGAGGACATAATCCGCAATGCCGCAACCCCGCATTCACAAAAGTTGTTTTTATGAATATAATCACGCGGTTTAACTAATCTCACTATTTAGACGGGAAACTATGCGTCACCTTTTTACACTGAAAGTTCTTTTGCTCGGCTTGCTGGCTGGGGGATTTCATGCCGCAATTGCTGCGGATGAACCGCAACCAGAAACTCCGGTCAAATTCAAAATGAGTGAATTTAATTTTTCCGGCTATGGCACAGTCTCACTTTCAACGCGCCTGCCGGTGGCTTGATGAATCTGAGCTTGGACGACCTGAGCCTGTTTGGCACCGGGCATTTTAACCAGATATTAAATCCGTTTTTCGAAACCGAATATGCTAATGACACGCTCCTTCTTGAGGGAGGCAATCCATTATCGGCCAGTACCCCACACTTATTGCTGGAGCGGCTTTATAACGATAGTTACTTGACGAACAAGCTCACCCTGCGGATCGGCAAGATGCTGTCGCCCGTTGGCAATTGGAATCTTATTCACGCCGCCCCGCTGGTTTTGACCACAACGCGCCCCGACATCACTTATTATGGCTATAGCGAATTTGTCACCGGAGCGTCCCTGATCTATACCGGCGACAAGAGACTGCTACCGGACATGCAGATTTATATGCAACCGGGAGGCGAACTCCGTCCGAGAACGCTGGATTTGGTCATGCACGAATACGAGCATGTCTCCGGCCTGCACCTGAATTGGCCTTTCGGGCTCAACGACAAGCTGGGCTTATCTCTCCAGCATGCACAAATAAAACATTCGAAAACACAACAAACTTTGGCCGGGTTCAACTACAGCAAGGAATTCGGCCCTCTGGCATTTGAAACAGAAGCGATTCGCACACATATTTCCGGCACCGATGTCACCCAACCCAGAGTGCGGGATAACGAATGGGGTACCTATTTGCAAGGCGCTTACGAGCTCGACGAGCACTGGAAACTAATCGGCAGATATGAATATTTTGCCGAACGGACAGCGATTAACGCTTCAAAAAATACTTTGCTCGGAACTACCTACAAAACAGATTCCCCTTTGGTCTGGAAAGTTGAATACATAAAGCAGACGGGGACGTTATTGGATATTCCAACCGGGCTGTATGCCTCGTTATCGAGACTCTTCTGACCCGACATGATCAAACTAAGCAAATTATTGCTCTACGGATTGCTGCTGTTGGGATGCGGCAGTATCTGGGCCGCAGATTTCATCGTCATTGCGAACCCCAGTGTACCGGTCGATTCGATAACTACGGATGATCTGTCTGACATTTATCTGCTCAGAACAAACGCCTGGGATAACGGTGCGAGAATTATTCCCATCAATCGCGAATCCGGCAGTAGTGCACGCAACCAGTTTTCAACCCGCATACTCAGGCAGTCGCAATCCTCGCTGAACGCTTATTGGGACAAAATGCATTTCCAGGGCATCACGCCGCCGCTGGTTCAGGAATCCGACCTGTCGGTGCTGGCTTTCGTGCAAAGGGTTCCGGGGGCGATAGGCTATGTCAGCGCTTCCTTGCCACTGAAAAATGTCAAGGTACTGGCCGAAATCCAATGATTGAGTGGTTTACTAAATCGATTGCCCATAAACTGGTAGTCTCCTTCGTCGTGGTGTTTATCACAACCTATATGTTGACTGCATTTATTGTGTATGGCGGGGCCAAGCAGTCAATCACGCAATCGGAAACCGAATCGCTTTCTCAATATACCAACCTGAAATTAAACCGCATTGGAAACGAGTTCGAACAACTGACGACCAATCTGCGCGCTTGGTCCAGTCTGGAGGTAATGAACGACCTCATTACCGGCGATGTGGACAAACGCGTATCACGCACACTGGAAGGGTTAAAGCAGAAATACGGCGGTTTGAATGGCGGTGATATTTATGCTTTTGATGCGAATGGCAAACTGATTGCGGCATCCTCGCGGCAAACGGCTACCGATATTGTCATGCCGAAACAATGGCTGCCCGTTACCGAGTTCAAGGTGGTAGACAAACACCAAAACAGTCTTGCGCCAACCCCGATGGTTGCCTTGGTGATGCCTCTTACTGCCAGCTTTTCTCCGGATTACAAATTGGGTTATCTCGCCATCACTTATCCATGGAATGAGTTGGAAAAGCTGGTTTTTGATACCGACCACAAAACACTGCTCATACAACGGAGCAGCCCCCCGTCGATTCTGGCTTCGGATATGGACAGCGACATCGATATAAACTTGCTCGAAAGCAAGGAAAAATCCCTATCATTTAATGGGATAAACTACATTGCGGGGCGTTCGAGCAACCGCGACGCATGGACGCCTGGCTGGCAGATTGTAGCGCTCAAGAACGAGAGTGATGCCATGGCACCGCTCACCCGGATCGCCCTTGAACTGATTGCGCTCGGCGTGTTGTTAAGCGTTCCTATCGCGTTTGCGATTCGCTTTCTGTCACACAAACTCACTGATTCGGTGCATGAACTGACAGACTTCGTCACCGGCATTACTTCCAGCAACGATCTTTCAAAACGCGCCAGTATCAGTTCGCAGGATGAATTGGGTACCTTGGCACAAGCATTCAACCAGATGACCGAAAATCTGGACCGCATTACCACGGATCGCGAGCGCTTTGTAAAGGAACTGGAAGAGCTGAACCGCACGCTGGAACAAAGGGTGCAAGAGCGTACCCGCGCCATGGAATCCGCCAACGCCGACCTCACCAAAACCATACATGCACTCAAAGAAGCGCAAGGGCAATTGGTACAATCGGAGAAAATGGCTTCGCTGGGTCAACTGGTGGCCGGGGTGGCGCATGAACTCAATAATCCTGTAGGTTTTATTTACGCCAACTTCCCGCAACTGGAAGAGTACGTCACGGATTTGCTGGCGCTGATCGATGCATTATTGAATCTGCCGATGGACGAAGCTTGCCTCAAACAGGCTGAACAGGAGATCAAAAATATTGATCTGGATTTCCTGCGCGAAGACATTCTGGAAATCATCCGTAGCGGGAAATCCGGTGCCTCCAGAATCAAGGAGATTGTGTTCTCGTTGCGCAGTTTTTCGCGTCTGGACGAGGCAGAGCTAAAAAACGTGCTTCTGGAAGACGGCCTTAACGACACGCTGGCCATCCTTAACCACCAGACCAAGGGCCGCGTCAAGGTAGTAAAAGACTACCGGCTCAACGAGCCAGTATTGTGCTTTGCAGGCCAGATCAATCAAGTATTTATGAACGTGATTTATAATGGTATCCAGGCCATCAGCGGCGAAGGCACCCTGACCATTGCCACATGCAAAGAAGGGGAATGGGCCATTATTACAATTGAGGATAGTGGCAAAGGCATTCCGCAGGATATAATCGGTAAAATATTTGACCCGTTCTTCACCACCAAAGAAGTGGGAGAAGGTACTGGCTCTTGGCTTGTCCATTTCTTATGGAATTATCGAGAAACATGGTGGCAAAATCGAAGTCGAGAGCGAAGTGGGTAAAGGAACACGATTTATCATTAGCCTCAAACTGAAACCCATGATCGAGAGAAGAACGATTAATCTTGAACCCGAAGTCGACAGAAGGCAGGAGGCTTAAATATGGAAGTAATTGAAGATAAATTCAAGGTTCTCTGCGTAGATGACGAACCGGATATTGTCAGCACGTTGCGCCGGACTTTCCGTAAAGACTACGAGGTGGTGACTTCCACCTCGGGGGCAGAGGGTATAGAACTGATCAAAGCGCGGCCATTCGATCTCATCATTTCCGATCAACGCATGCCGGGGGTAACGGGTGACATGGTTCTCAAATGTGCCATGGAGGAGCAACCGGATGCGATCCGTATTCTTTTGACCGGATATTCGGACATGGAGTCATTGGTCAAATGCATCAACGAGGCCGGCATTTACAAATATATTGCCAAACCATGGGAGCCGGAAATGATGCGGCTAACCGTGGTACGCGCGTTGGAAAGTCTGGGGCTGAAGCGGAAAGTGGCACACTTTGCCGAAGAGCTAAGAAAAGGCTATGTTGATGTGGTAACCATGCTATCCGTGGCTTGCGAAGGCAGGGATGAGGATACCGGCTTCCACGTGCTGCGGGTGCAGCATTACACTGAAAAATTGGCGCTCGCCATGGGGTTGCCCGCCGACGATGCCGACCATTATGGCCTGATGAGTATTCTGCACGACATCGGCAAGCTCTATGTCCCGGATCTCATTCTCAAAAAGCCCGGCAAGCTTGACGATATGGAATGGTCACAAATGCAGCATCACGCCGAGTTCGGAGTCAAGATACTGGGTACAAATCCTTTCTTCGATATTGCGCGGGAGATCGCCATCGCGCATCACGAAAAATTCGATGGCAGCGGTTACCCCAAAGGACTTAAAGGTCATGACATTCCCCTGTCGGCCAGAATTGTCGCCGTGGCAGACGTGTTTGATGCCCTGACTTCACGCCGCCCCTACAAGGAACCTTGGCCTATCGACAAGGCGATTGCCCAAATTCAATCCATGGCGGGTTCGCACTTTGATCCGGCTGTCGTCAAATGCATGCAAGACCTGCTTGAAAAAGGCGAAATTCAAGATATCATGAAGTCGTTTCACCATGTACCGAGAGAAGAGTTCGACCCTTTATACCGCCTATAATGATCGTCCAATCTTAAGGGTACCATTAAACAATGTCCGTCTAAAATGGTTGTAGAAAAATTCAAGATTCTCTGCGTGGATGACGAGCCTGATATCGTCAGCACATTGCGCAGGGTTTTCCGCAAAGACTACGATGTCGTGACCGCCACCTCTGGGGCTGAGGGAATTGAACTGATCAAAACACAACCATTTGATCTGATCATTTCCGATCAGCGCATGCCGGAGGTAACAGGCGATGCGCTGCTCAAATTCGCCATGGAGACGCAGCCGGAAGCGATCCGTATTCTGCTGACCGGGTATTCTGACATGGACTCCTTGGTTAAATGCGTCAACGAAGCCAGAATTTACAAATACATTTCCAAGCCATGGGAACCGGAGATGTTGCGGCTAACCGTGGTACGCGCGCTGGAAAGCCTGGCCTTGCAGCGAAAAGTCGCACACTTCGCCGCAGAACTCAAGAAAGGTTACATTGATGTGGTAACCATGTTATCCGTGGCTTGCGAAGGCAGGGATGAGGATACCGGCTTCCACGTGCTGCGGGTGCAGCATTACACCGAGCAATTGGCGCTCGCCATGGGGTTGTCCGCCGAAGATGCCGATCATTATGGCCTTATGAGTATTCTGCATGACATCGGCAAGCTCTATGTCCCGGATCTCATCCTCAAAAAGCCCGGCAAGCTTGACGATATGGAATGGTCACAAATGCAGCATCACGCCGAGTTCGGAGTCAAGATACTGGGTGCGAATCCTTTCTTCGATATTGCGCGTGAGATTGCCAGCGCGCATCACGAAAAATTCGATGGCAGCGGTTACCCGAAAGGTCTTAAAGCCAACGACATCCCTTTATCGGCCAGAATCGTCGCCGTGGCAGACGTATTTGATGCGCTGACATCGCGCCGCCCCTACAAGGAGCCTTGGCCGGTCGAAAAGGCAATTGCCCAAATTCAATCCATGGCGGGCACACACTTCGATCCGGCGGTGGTCAACTGCATGAATACCCTGTTAGAAAAAGGCATTATCAATAACATCATGCAGTCGTTTCATGGCATGTCGAAAGACGAGGACGACAAATCTCTTAATAATGGAGATTGGGTGTATTAATCTAAATGGAGAGAACATGAAATCTATCATGGTAAGTATGGCTGCAACAGCAAGTCTTATTATTGCAAGTTCAGCGTTGGCAGTAGATATGCCAGCAGCAGGCAAGGCTAAGTGCGGAGCATGTCATGGCGTCGACAAAAAATTGGTCGGCCCCTCATTTATGGATATTTCGACCAAGTACAAGGGCGATAAGGATGCAAAGGCAAAAATCATTGCCAGCATCAACAAAGGTGGCGTGTTTGGATGGAAATCCGGGAATACCAGTATGCCTGCCAGAGGGTTGGGAGCAAACGACGATCAAATCAATCTGATGTCCGAGTTCATTGTTGGCTTGACCAAATAAACCGGATAACAGCAGCCATCTGCAAGAGTTAGCCCCCCTCTCCGACAACGCTGTTGGAGTAACTTGTATTAATAACGAACTGCAATGCTGATATCCCAACGAATAATCCTCGCTGTTTTTCTGCTTGTTTCGGTCATACAGGATATTTATGCCCTGCCAACTTTTTCACGCCAAACAGGAAAAAACTGCGCCACTTGCCATCTGAATATCGGGGAACTTACCCCAGCAGGACGCCAATTTAAGCTTATGGGGTACTCGGCGGGTGATTATGTGATTCCCTTATCGCTTATTGGCGTTGTATCCGATACCAAAATTCGCAGTGCCTCCAGCAGCATTAACCCGAGTGTAACCATGCCCAAAAATGGTTCGGTTATTCCGGAGCAAGCCAGTCTTATGATGGCGGGAAAGTTTTATCAGGATTTGGGCGGTTTGGTGAGGTGGACACTTAATAACGCGAACACCTCCCCTTTATTCAATTCTCAAGGCATACAAACCGGCACTAAAGTGGGAGGCGACTATCTTCTGGATGCGTCGAAATTCGTTACTCCAGGAAATTTAAAGTGAATAACGGCGATGTGGTGATGGGGGTCACTCTTAACAATGCCCCGACGATTCAAGATATGTGGAACATCTCGCCTGTCAATGGATATCCCTACAGGACATCGAGCTTATTGAGTGCGTGGGGCATTGGACAGTATCGGGCCCACAACTTTGATTGACGGTGGTCTTAGCGCCCAAATAGATGGCGTCGGTATATACGCCATGCTGAATGACAGCCTCTACGCTGAATTCGCAGACTACATCAGCAATTTATCTCCGCTGCCGGCCACATCGATAGATGGGCCGGTAAACACTGGTGTCTAAATCCTTCAACCCATATTGGCGCTTAGCCTACAACTCGGTACGAGATACTGATTCAATTATGTTGGGTACGTTTGGCATGATCACGACTTTAAAACGTGATCGGAACATTCCTGGGTCTTCCGGGGGAAAGTACACCGATATAGGTTTTGATTTTCAATATCAGCACATTACCAATATTCACTCATGGTCGATGCAGTTGGCTTATATCACCGAAAATGTCGACTGGAATCCCCTGGCGGTCATCCGCATGAACCACGACACCAACCACAGCCAACTGAACACTTTTAAGGCGAAAGTGACCTACGACTACAAACGCAAGTTCGGCAGCAATGCCTATACCTTTTACACCACCGGTAGCACGGACAAAAATTACTGGGCCTACAACCCGGATCAAACCGTGGTAACGGGAGCATGCAACCAAAACAATTCCCAACTAGCTTTTTGCTCCGCAAACGGTAGCCCAAAAACAAATGGTTACGGGGTCGAGCTTTACTATGAGCCAACTCCCCACGTACATATTGCCCTGCAACAAACTCTCTACAATAACTTCCTCGGCGGCCCCACCTTTATCGACAACAGTTCGGGCAATCTGCGCGCGGCCAAAGACAATAATCTGACTTATCTGTATTTGGTTCTTTCCTATTAATTGTCAGCACGCCACCAGCACCGGATTGAATGCCTTGGACATCAGCGTCACGCGGTCACCGGGTTTGAGGCTTTGCGCTTCGTCTGCCGTGGCGATGACGCGCACGATCTGGTTGCCGACCAGCAGAGTAACGGCAAAAACCACATCGGCAGCCTCAATGGCGAGGATTTCTCCGGCGAAACTGAATTTGCCACCGGCTTGACCGGCACCGAACATTTCGGCCGGTGAGCCTTCGCGCACGATGCGACCTTGCTCAATGATGAACACGCGTTTGGACAATCGATATACTTCGCTCACGTCGTGACTGACCATCATGGTGGTCAATCCAAAGTGACGTTGCAATCGCAATACTTCATCTTGCAGGCGCACTTTGGTTTCCTGGTCAAGTGCGGAGAATGGCTCATCCAGCAACAGCAAGTGAGATTCGGCGGCAAGTGCACGCGCCAATGCCACGCGTTGTTGTTGCCCGCCTGAAAGAGTGTCCGGCTTGCGATGTTGCAACTCCCCCAATGCCATGATGCTCGATCAACTCGGACGATACGCTGGTGGTTTGCGCCTTTTCGCAGGGCGAATTCCAGATTGCTGCGCACCGACATATTAGGGAACAGCGCATAATCCTGAAACATGTAGCCGACGCGTCGCTGCTGAGCGGGCAGCTCGTCTGCTTTGCGCTATCGAACCAGGTCTCGCCATTGACGCGGATAACTGCCCTCGTCCGGCGCTGCCAGCCCTGCCAGGCACCGCAACAAGGTGGTCTTCCCCGCTCCCGATTCCCCGAACAAGGCGACGAATTCACCTTGCTCGATCCGCAATTGCAGTCCGAGCGAAAATTCGCCTTGTGCCCCCAGCAGCTTCTTCTTGAAGTCGAGTTCGATCATGTTCCGCCAAGTCTTGTGAGAAATTTTTTGTTGAGCAGGTAAACCGTAAGCAGGATAGCGAAGCACACGCCGAACAGTACCAGTGCGTAGAAATTCGCCGCATCGTAGTTGAGCGCTTCGACTTCATCGTAAATGGCGATGGAGGCCACTCGGGTTTGACCCGGCATGTTGCCGCCTATCATCAGCACCACGCCGAATTCTCCTATGGTGTGGGCGAACGCAAGCACCACGCCCGCCAACAACTGCGGCTTGATGTTGGGCAGCAGCACATGCATGAAAGTCTGCCAACGGCTCTTACCCAAAGTGTAGGCGGCTTCGCTCAGACTGGGCGATAGATTCTGAAATCCGGATTGCACCGGATGCACGAGAAAGGGAAAGCTGAAGATCACCGAGGCCAGTACCAGTCCTTGAAAACTAAAAGCGAGTTTCAACCCGACGGCCTGATCCATGAAGCGTCCAAACCAATGTGTCGGACTGAATGCCAGCAACAAGTAAAAGCCTAGCACCGAAGGCGGCAAAACCAGCGGCATACTGACCAAAGTTTCCAGCACCGGCTTGAAACGAATTTTTGTTTGAGCCAGCCACCAGGCAAAGGGAATGCCGATCAAACACAGGATAAGCGTGGTGATGGCGGCCAGTTTGAAAGTAAGTAACAGCGGTTGCCAGTCATAGCTCATCGCGCACCTCCATCAACGATACCTCGTTTGCCTTCACCAGCGCATCCACTTCATCACCCTCTTGTAATCCGAGGCGCTTGATCGCCCGTGTGGTGATGATGCTGGTCAGCGCTTGTCCATTAATATCCAGTGCCACTTCACAAAGAATGTCACCGCAACGTATCTTCCGCACAATACCGCGAACAATATTACGCAAGCTGAGTTCGCCGGAAAGATTCTTCGCCAGCGACACTTCAGTCTCTTTGAACAGCACCGCTACCGTATTCCCCACCTTCAGATACGGCGCGTTGTGCGGCGTTTCCATCAACATAGCGGTAAAGGTATCCTGCCCGGCAACCACATCCACCAGCGAGAGGTGCTCGTTGGACTCAATGGCGATGATGGTGCCGAGCAGGCGGTTCATGGCAATACGTAGCCGTACTTTTCAAAGATGGCACGTGCCTTGGACGTAAACAAAAAATCCACGAATTTATTGGCGCTTTCGGATTGCGTCTCCGCACCATGTTTTAACACGACCACAGCTTGCGCAATCGGCTGATAGCTATTTTTTGGCACTTCTACCCACCTCCCCTTTCCTGCCAGTTCCGGCGCAATCACCAAAGATTTGGCGACGAAACCGATATCCGCTGCACCGGAATCCACGAACTGTGTGGTCTGCGTAATGCTCTCGCCGTAAACCAGCTTGGCCTCAACTGCTGCATTCAGCTTTGCACTCTCCAAAGCCTGCACGGCAGCCCGCCCATAAGGCGCGGCTTTTGGATTCGCAATCGCGATTTTTTGTATTTTGGCATCGCTCAACAGCGGCAGGCCTTTGCTCAAATCAAAATCTTTCGTCGTCCATAACACCAGTACCCCATAGGCATACACCCTGGGTTTGTTCACGGCCCAGCCATCTTTGTAGAGGGCTTCAGGAAACTCGGTATCGGCAGAGACGAATACATCGAATGGCGCGCCGTTCTTCACTTGTGTAGTGATTTTTCCGGATGAAGAAAATACCCCCTGCACTTCAATACCGGTTTCTTTCTTGAACTCGACCGCCAGATCATCGAAGGCATATTTTACGTTTGCGGCCACCGCGACAGTGAGCGGTGCAGCGCTTGCCAGTGAGCCACACAACAGCAAGAGCACAGATGCTCCAAGCAGTTGAACTGTTTTAACCATCTTATTAACTTTTAACATTTTTATCCTCACAAGGTTGGTTTAGGCGGCAACGCCCAGAATGACGCTGGAAGCTTTAAATAAAGCGCAGGCTTTTGCCCCCACCTCCAAGCCCATATGCTCGATGCTGTCGTTGGTAACGATGGCGCTGACCGTATTGCCGCCCGCCAGTGTCAGCACCACATCGCTGTTCACACTGCCTTTGGTCAGGCGTGAAACCGTGCCGCGCAGGCGATTACGCACGCTGATCTTAAAGTCGCCGTCCTCCGTGCTGAGGATCACCCATGATGCCTTGATCAGCGCCCACACCTCGCTGCCGATCTTGAGGCCGAGATTTTCCAGGCTTTCGTGAGTGATGACGGCTGCGATCTTGTCTTCGCCGTTGAGGGAAATTTCGACTTCGGCATTGACCGAGCCGCCCCGAATAGCGGTAACCTTGCCAAAAAACTGGTTGCGCGCACTGCTTTTCATGGAAAGTCTCCTGATCAATTGAAAAGAATTATCAAAGTCGTCCAACCCCTCGCTGATGCTGGACAAAAAACGCTCTTGCTCCTTTTGGATCATGCGGTAGGTCTTCACGAGCTTCTGCCCTGCTTCGGTCAGGCGGGTGCCACCGCCGCCTTTGCCGCCGGTCAGACTCTCCACCAGCGCTTCGCCGGAAAGGTTCTTCATCGCATCCACAGCATCCCATGCAGTCTTATAGCTGATGCCGACCGCCTTGGCCGCTTGGGTGATGGAGCCAGATTCGCCTATCTTTTCCAACAGGGAAATGCGCACATCACTGATCTGTACATCCTCGTCGCGCCCCATCCAGAGGCCGCCGTATACCTGCATCGCATTAACCATATTGAGCCTTTTTTAGTGTGCAGTCCCGCATCGTAATGTATTTTTATATACGACGAAATAGCATTAGCAAGACTTGTGCCTAATTTTGAAATAACAATTACACCAATTCGTTATAGGAATTAATACATAACGATTGTACACAATCACAATGTTACTTTGTAGGATACGTGACAGATGCCAATGTAGCGAACCGGTGCGAATACTTCGTCGAAGGTATCTGAGTGCACCATGCCTCCATGACCACTTGTTTTGATGGCAGGTATACTGCAAGGAAGTCGCCTCCCAGAACTGTTTCAAAAATGCGTCCGCGCGCTTTCTCGCGCTCATGTTGGCGAGAGCCTTGGTCACAATCAAGTACCAGCTTGCAACTGACAGCATTAACAGCACCAGCAATACGCCCTTGGCTATCGCGTCGCTTTGCGAAATAAAATGTGCCAGCCCTATATCCTGCTCCATCCTATCCCCCTTCCAACCTGAAATTAAACGGCTGCACCGCCACCGCGCGTACTGCAGTGCCGTTGCGCATGATCGGCTTGCAGCGCCAGTTTTTTACCGCATCGAGCGCAGCCGCATCAAGGCGGGGAAAACCGGAACTGGCCTTCACCTGCGCATGGACGATATGACCGTCTTCCCCCAACTCGACTTGTAGCACCACACGTCCCTCTTCGTTCATGCGCTTGGACTGCACAGGGTAGTCGGGTGGCGAACGCTCTTGGCAGACCACCGCCAACTCGCCGGACAGCACCACCGGCTGCGGCTGAGCAGGGAGAGAAGGAGGCGGGGCAAGCGGCGCTACTACCACCGGCGCGGGCGGCACGTATGCCACCGGCTCATCGGTTTTCACCACCGGCGCTCCGGCTACCATTTGCTGCGGTTCGGGTGGCTTAACCGGCTTCGGCCTTGCCGGTCGGGGAGGCTGCGGTGCGGCGGGAGTGGAAGGCAGAGGCTGCGGATTGATGATCCCCACCATCACTGTAGCCGGTTCCTTGCCCGCTCCGACGATGTGAAAACGCCACAGTGCGGTCAGCGCCACGCCGTGCAGTGCGAGCACGAAGAGCAGACCCGCCATCCGTTCGCGCTTTATTTGTCCATCCATTGTGTTTGCGGCATAAAAAAGAGAGAGCATCCCAGAAGTGAAAAATGCCCTTTCAGCGGAGAAACGCATACATCCTAGAGCGACTGTAGGAAACGTATTAAATTCTCGCGCTCGGTCTTTTCCAGCTTCGCATAGCGGTCGCGTGCCGCCTGCCCCTCGCCGCCGTGCCAGAGGATGGCTTCCTCGAAATTGCGCGCGCGCCCATCATGCAAAAAATTGGCCGTCTCGTTGACCGATGCAACCAAGCCTATGCCCCAGAGCGGCGGGGTGCGCCAGTCGCGTCCGCCCGCGCGGTAATCGGGGCGGTGGTCGGCGAGATTCTCGCCCATGTCGTGGATAAGCAAATCGGTGTAAGGGACGATGGAGCGATTAGAGAGCAGCGGGTATTTCGCGTGCCTGCCCGAGGGCAAGGATGGACGGTGGCAGACCGCGCAACCTGCGGCGATGAACACCGCCTCGCCGTTTTTCACATGAGCATCATCAACCTCGCGGCGCGCGGGCGGAGCCAGGTGCGCGACGTAAAACTCGATGTCGTCGAGTTGCTTTCGACTCAATTCCGGATGCCCGCCCGAAGGCGAGCGGCGGCAGGCCGTCTCAACGGGCGTACAGTTCTCATCCGGAAATATCGGCGATGTGATGCCCAGATCGCCAATAAACGCCCCTGCAATCTGCTGGCGCACATTGGGTGCATTGGCTTTGAGGCCGAAGCGTCCCGCTACAGTTGCATGTTTTTGCTCGTTCCACACGCGGTTGACGCGCCCCGAAACGCCGTCCGGTTTTTTCTCGCGCGCGCTACGTTCCAATGCCGCAACAGGCACTGTCTCAAGCAGGCCGAGGCCGAACACGGGCGGGGCAACGCGCAGCGAAGTGAGCGCATCGTCGAGCGGGCCATAGGCCAGTTGCTCGAATTGCAGGCGCGGCCAGCGTAGCGGCACCGTTGTGCCATCGGCGAGTGTAGCCTGCGTCTCCTGCCAATACAGGCTCGCGCGCCCTTCGCCGGGCACGCCCGGCACACCTTCCTCGTTCAACTGGCCGCCGTAGGCCGGGTGTGGTTTGGGGCTGCCGTGCGGCCCGACACCGGGCACTGACAGCCGCACCAGCATGGACTGCATGCGTGCCTGCGGTGTATCGGGGGCATGGCCGCGCCCGTCTTTCTGGTGGCAGGAGGCGCAGGCAAGGCGGTTGTACAGCGGCCCCAAGCCTGACAAACTCCTTGTCAGCTGAGGGCGCGACTATCCAACTGTGCTGGAACAGGCTGCGGCCACGGAAAAATTGCTCGCGCTGCGCGTCGCTCAAACCAGCAACGGGATGCGGTAAAAGCCTCTCGACTGTCGTCAGCAACGCTCGCGGGTTGGTATGGTCTCGCCTGCCGCATTCGCTGCCAACAGCGCGGCAATTATCACGAACACATGCCGCATCATCACGCCCCCACCGCGTCGAGCAGCCGTTTGGCCTCAAGACGATTTTTGTCGGCGCGCGCACGCCATGCGTTCTCAGCGTCGGTCACGGCGGTCACGGTGTGACCCTCGATCCGGTCACGGAAGTTCTGTTGCAGCGCGGCATCGAGGCTTTCCGATTCACTCAGGGGTACAGCCGAGAGCAGTAAGCGCGCCTTTGCAACCGGCAAGCCCTTCGCCTCCGCCTGATGCACACGCGCCCACAATGCAGCAAGATCGTCGTGCGGCGCGCCCAGAGAATTGCTCGAACAGCGCGGTGGTCAGCCCCATGCGCGGCTTGGCGATTTCCTCGTTGAAGGCGAAGCCCCCTTTCTCGGCAACCGTGAACGCATTGAACTGGCTGGCAGGCAATTCCGCATACACGGCAGGGCGCACCGGCAGCTTGCGGATATCGGGATGCGCAAGTATTTTCTGTCCCTGCGCGGACAACACGAATTCAACAAACGCTTTCGCGCCAGCCGTGTGGGTGGCGGAGGCAGTGATGGCGATATGCGCGGGATTGACGCCGTTGTGCGGCGGGTAAATAAACTTGAGCGGCGCGCCGTTGGCAAGCGCGGAGGCCGCGAAGAAATCTATGGTCAGCCCCACCGCGCGGCGGCCAGAACTCACTTCGTCGGTGACGAAGGTCGAGCCTCTATCGAGCAGCACGGAATTCCCGGCAATCTCGCTCCACAGCGCCCAGCCCTTGTTCCAGCCGTAGGCTTGCAGCACGATTTCCACCAGCGGCGGCGCAAACCCGACGCGCGCGGGCGAAGGCAGGACAATTTGTCCGGCAAGACGCGGGTCGGTGAGATCAGTCCAGTCGGCAGGCTCAGCGAGCTTTTGCCGCGCCAGCACTTGAGGATTGACGGCGAAACCGTAGCCCGCCATTTCCGTTGCGACGTAGTAGCCGTCCGGGTCGGAAAGCAGAGTGCCGCCCAGATGATCGGGCAGGCCGCTGCGGTCTATGTCGAGTTTCTGCAACGCGCCCTGTTTCGCCAGCGCCGCGTAGGTGCGCGGCGAGGCCGACCAGTACACGTCCACGCCGCTCTGGTTAGGCTTCTGCAAATATGGCAGGGCGTCGTGCGGCATGCGCCAGACGATCTGGAGCCGGTATTCTGGATGCGCTTTTTCAAACGCTGCCTCGAAACGCGACAGCACGTCGTCGGGATACGCAGTCAGCACGACGATAGGTTCGGGCGCTTTGAGCAGCGCGTCCGCCGCGCGCGCAGGTGCGGCGGCGAACGCCACAGCCCCCGCTGCGAGCCCCACTATGACGCGACGGCGCGTAACGTCAACTGAAGCCTCCCGCCCCGCAATCGGGGCGGCGGGAACACTTGTAACCGGCAAGGATTTTTTCATATTCGTGTGACTCACATGTGATAGTTAAGGCTCAGCTTCATCAACCGTCCAGCCATCGGGTATCCTTCGACCAACTGGTAATTCCGGTCAAACAGGTTGTATATGCCGCCGTTGAAAGTCAGCGCCTTGCTGATGTGGCCGGTCATGCGCAGATTGGCGACGATGTTGCCGGACACAGGTTGCAGGCCATTGGTTGCCGTCTGTATGCTCGAATTACCTTGCACGTCAGCCGAGGCTTCCACCGATTCCGAGGCGAGCCAGGTCACGGTGGCACCTGCGCGGGTTTTCGGCGTGCCGGTCGCCACCAGACCGCTTTGCCCCAGCGTGCTGTCGAGGTAGCTGTAGTTGAGCAGCCCCAGCCAGTTGGCCGCGAGCGGCATTTTCAGGCTCGCATCAAGCCCCTTGTTAGTGGCCGTGGCGACGTTCTGGTTTTGTGATATTCCACCGCCGACCGCGACCAGTTCGATGGCATTGGAGAGCGAATCAAAGTATGCTGCCACGTCATATCTGGCCTGATTGTAGCGTCCCGACACGCCGATTTCGCGGTTGAGCGCCGCTTCCGGTCCCAGCGCGGGGTTGGGGATGGCCGTGCCCAATCTGAACGAATACACATCCTTAATGCCGGGGAAGCGGGTCTTGTGGGCTATGCCCGCGCGTAGCACGGGCGCATCCGTTCCCGGAGTGTCGCCTAGGTCGCGCTGTGCGGTGATCTGCCAGTTGTTCGCATCGGTGGACGGGGCGATGGTCTGGGGCGCGACCGCAGTATCTGCGGCGGAGGTATAAACTTCCGCCTGGGTGAAGTCGTGGCGGTCGTGGCGCAGCCCCGCCGTCACCTCGGTCGCCTTGTCCGGATGCCAGGTGTCCTCTAGCCCAGCCGACAAGGTATTCGCCGTGAAGTGCAACCAAGGACTGTTGTAGGCCTGGTGACCCGTCCGCCAGCGCGATTTCGGTATGCACGTCCTCCTTGTAGAACGCGGCGACTTTCAGCAGATGCTCGGCACCTATCGGCTGCCCCCATTCGAGGTTGAGGCCGCTGGAGTGATCGTCGTATTTTGACACGAAGGCGAACGGCTTGTTGGTGGTGCTGTAGGTGGCGTTGTCATAGGCAGTGAGGCGGTTGACGAAGCGGTCGTAATACACGCGCGTCTTCAGGTAGCCCGCGCCCAACGCGGTGTTGCCGATGAAGTAATAGCTCTGCTTGTCCCACTGCGGCCAGTCCCAGTAGGCCACTTTCTGCCCTGTCACGGCAGTGTTGCCGGTGTAGGGTTCGGACTGTTTGGTGCTGTTCACCGTGCTGATGCCGAACGAATATTCGTCGCTCGCATTCGGCGTGAAACCTGCCTTGAGGTTTAAGTTATCCACGGAACTGCCCGCATGGAGCCGGTTGCCGGTGGGCTGCGCCGCCACGGCGGTGAAGCCGCCCGACAGCGGGTAGCTGCTGTCGCCGCTGTAGGCAATGCCGCCGGTCACATACCAGCGCCCGTTGATGCGGCTGCCCACTTGCACGCTGCCATTGCCGCCGTATATCTGGTCTTGGTTGGCGGTGATGCCGCCGCTCGCGTCCATGGTAAGGGGTTTATCGGGACGCTTGGTGATGAGGTTGATCGTGCCGCCCATGTTGTTCGGGCCATACATGAGCGAACCCAAGCCCTTGGTCACCACGATTTCCGACAGGTTTGGCACCAAAAGGCGGCTCAAGTCCACGTTGCCGTCATACGGAACATAGATGGGAATGCCGTCCACGTTGAGCGTGATCTGGTTCTGGTTGAAGCCACGGATATATACCTGCGACTCATTGCGCTGGCCGGTCATGGTGGGCGTAACGCCGGTAACATTAGACAGCGCCTGACCAACGTCAAGCGCTTGAATGCTCTGCATGGTCTGCTCGCTGATGGTCTCGCCCTTGAAGCCTTGGGGCTGGTCGGAGGTGCTCTTTACGTCTATCTCGCCGAGCTG
Source organism: uncultured beta proteobacterium (assembly GCA_963714805.1). GTDB lineage: Bacteria > Pseudomonadota > Gammaproteobacteria > Burkholderiales > Gallionellaceae > CAIQPV01. The sequence continues at coordinate 884,226 of CAVQPO010000004.1, forward strand.
GAACACGTCGGAGGCGGCAGGGTTTGCGGCGTGTGCAAAAGCTGAATAACACAGCATGAGTGTAGCGAGGGGGCGCAAACAAAATGAGTGAGGTATAGTAGGCATAAATGTTCTCTCGGAATGGTTAATGAATGCGTTATATATTATAATATATAACGATGCTGCTTCATTAACAGCAAAACATATGCCAATATATTTTTATTTATTAATATCAGTGTATTAATATTTTATGGGAGTTAATATGTCGTAATTGTAACATCGTTATGTAGCTTTCAATACAACGATTATCGGAGTTGTCGTATGCAGGTATAAACATCCGGGGCAAGATTAAACGTGCAGGATATCAGCGCTGCAAAAAATCCAATTTTGCGGTGTTTGCTACTGCTTACTTGGGCATTATTGCCAAACGCAAATCGGTTTGGATTTTTCCATCACGAACCCAAGCTTCCACCGCCTCGATAAAAAGTGACGGACGTGTCGGATGCTGACGCATCACATGAAATTCTGCAAAACTGCTGCCATCAAAATGGAATAGCAGGAAACCGATGCAATAGGATTGCGACGGAAAAAAGGCCGCGCGCAACGTTTGCTCACCATTGTATAGATCGTGTTCCAGCGTGAAGCGCGCCGTTTCAAAGGGAGGGATCGTGATGGTCTCGCCCGGCAGGTTGAGCTTGGCGATTTTTTCCTGCAATGCGGTGATCAGCTCAGCGCCATGTTGCGGTTGCCGAGGCGATACGTTGTTTTATGAGTTGCTGCTCCATTAGCCTGAGCTCTTAGCTTTTCGCGAAGGTAGCCAATTACAGGATGATTCGACCCGTCATTCCCGCACAAGCGGGAATGACGGAACATATTACACCGGACGATTTTCCGGAATCTTGATGGGCCCCATTTCCTTCACGCCCTGCTCGAAGGTGATAACCGGAAATTTGCCTTTGAACTTTACGGCGGCCTCGGTAATTTTGTCGAGCTTGGCAGCGGTATCCAGTTTCTTCAGGTCGTTGCGCTCCAATCCGATCAGATCGAGCAGTTCGTTGTACACAGTCGCTTCGTCCAGCGGCAGGACGTTGAATGGAATGCCGTCCAGCGTGATAGTATATTTTTTGGAAATATCCAGATTTCCGGCAAACGCAAAATATTGACCTTCCGGTTTCAAGAAATCGCCCAGTACGGAACGCAAATTTTCCAGATAGCCCAACGAGTCCAGTTCACAGGCAATAAAATCAAACTTGCCGCCGGTGGCTGAAAACATCGTCTGGGTTGCTGCAATTTCCGGCGGGCGTGCTTCGTCGGCATACTGCACGGCAAATTTCAGTGCGATCTCGCCGCGAAATCCTTCATCGGCTTTTTTCAATGCGCCTTTGTACACGGGGCTAAGCAGACGTTTTTGTTCGTCCAGAATCTGGATGGGGGAGGTGCTCATGGTTTTATTTCCTTAGTTTAAATAAATCAGTTAGCTAGGTAGTAGAAGCGGCTGGTTGGCTACAACGCTACCAGCTGACTGGCTACAAGCTGCCATTCAGCCCCAAATCTCGGCAGGCACTTGTCAATCTTTCCACTGGCTTGTTACCCAGCAGATGTTCTTCGATGATGGCGGTCACATCATCTTTCCCTACCCCGCCGTACATGATCCCTTCCGGGTAAACCAGAATGCTGCAACCGTTGCCGCAGGTACCGAGACAGCCACTGCCGGTTACCGCAAAACGTCCCCACAACTGGCGCTGCTCAAACTGCTGCATGAATTCCTGAAATACGACCACACTGCCATTCGCTCCACATGAACCGCGCGGATGGCCGGGCGGACGGGATTGGGTGCAGACGAAAACATGTTTTACTGGCTTTGCCATTTGAATCTCCTTAAAATTAATTTAGCGTGGTAAGCGTTCTAGCGTTCGAATGCATGGTAGGTGCAAATCCAGTTCGGCTACAAGCTCCTTACCGGCATGGAAGCGCGCAAACTATCCACGCTGAATTTTTTCACGCCGGTCGCATCCTGAAACACCTTGAACACTTTTTCTGTCACTGCGTCCGACTTCACAAAATCGCCGTAAGCGCGTTCCAGCAGCGCCTTGTATTCCGCCTTGATCGCTTTCATCGCTGCCGCCGCTGAAACTGTGCCGCGCCATGTATTGATTGAAACGCTTGAGGATATGCAGGCGGTTAACGTTGACCACGCGCTGATCATATTCCACTTCAAGAAAATTCAGGAATTCTTCCGCCGAAGAAAGTTTGCCCAATGCATTTAAATTTCACTCATGATGTTAATCTCTCTCACGAATGGCTGGACGAACACGCCACGGTTTCGAAATAAATCTGATGCAAATCATCCTGCTCCGGTGAATGCTTGGTACGGTAAGAAAATTCGCGCACCTTGGACAAAATCCTCTGCGCTTCGCCTTTGGAAAGCACGATACCAATGTCGGCGTAAGCCTTGATTACCGCGCTGGCACCGGAATGCTTGCCCAGTACCATACGGTGCACCATGCCGATTTCGGCGGGATCGAACGGCTGGTAATTGAGCGGGTTTTTCAGCAGACCGTCAACATGGATACCGGCTTCATGGGTAAATACCGCCGAGCCGACGATGCTCTTGTTCGCAGCCACACCGCGCCCCGAAGCCTTGGCCACCATATTCGACAGGTCATGGTAAAAATACATGTCCACGCCGGTATCAATGCCATGAAGATGCCGCAACGCCATCACCACTTCTTCCAGCGGCGCATTTCCGGCGCGTTCGCCCAAGCCGTTCACCGTGGTATTGACATGCGTCGCCCCGGCGCGCACGGCAGCCAGCGAATTGGCGGTAGCCAGACCGAAATCGTCATGGGCGTGAATTTCAATTTGCAAATCGGTAGTCTTTTTGAGCAGGTCGATGCGCTCAAAAGTGGTGAACGGATCAAGCATGCCCAGCGTGTCGGCAAAACGAAAACGCAACGCGCCACAATCTTGCGCTGTTTCTGCCACACGGCGGACGAAATCAATATCAGCACGCGAGGAGTCTTCCCCGCCAACACAGACGTAATATCCCATATCGCACGCTTCACGGACAAACCGCCGCACGGTGCGCAGCACCCAGTCACGGTCTTTCTCCAGCTTCTTGCTGATATGAATATCGGACACCGGAATGGACAGGTTCACCCAATCCACTTTGCAACGCGAAATCGCGGCCATATCAGCCTCGTGCATCCGCCCCCACACCATCAGTCCGGCCTGCAACTGCTGCTCGGCAATGGCGTTGATCGACTCGATCTCCTCCTCGCCCATCACCGGCACACCGATTTCCAATTCGGACACTCCGGCGGTAACCAGCGCATGGGCGATGCGGATTTTTTCCTCGGCAGTAAAAGCCACTCCGGCAGTCTGCTCGCCATCGCGCAGCGTCGTGTCGTTGATCGTCACCATGTTGCTGTCGTGTTCGTTGCGCATGATTTATCCCTCTCGGACTTAGGTTCAGCAACAACTGTGCCATGGCTTTGGCGTTACTTTTTATTTCGGCAGATCAATCTGATAAAGATTGCTTTGAAGTTTTTACCAGGAAGTGTCTAACCGACAAAAATACCGATTGTAGCGTTTGCGACAATACGTCGCGTAGCGAACTTATTGCGGCGTCAGGGTAACCTTCAGGTTGGCCATAACCACAATACGTTCGCGTAGCGAACTTATTGCGGCGCAGGGTAACCTTTAGGACAAAAAGAATACGCATCTAATAAATACACGCCTTGCAATGTTCTATAGTTTGCGGATAATGTAAGCGTTAGGGAGCCTGTATTAATTCAAACTGCGTAAATATGGAGCAAAGCATGAGTACCGAAACGATAGACCACACCACCCTTTCCCGCCTTGCCGAAGCAGGTGCCGTTAGTAGCGCACACATTATTGGACAGCGTGGTGGCTGGGGCATCCTTGTTAAATGCGGGTTGACTGAACGGGCATTGGCCGCACAACGTAGCCAGCAAGTACGAATTTTTCGTAAATTCGAAACACTGGTGAGCTATCTCAAGGGCGTGGGCATTGCCCGTTTCGAGGTGGATGCCGAAAACTACGATGCGGCAAGCTTAAAAACCACCCACAATCGTCCTGATCGCGCCGAAGCCATGAAAAATGCCCATGAAGCCGCCGCCTATAACAAATGGCTCAAAGCTGAGATACAAGAAGCCATCGACGACACCAGCCCAAGCATTCCCCATGACCAAGTAATGAAGGAAGTAAGAGCGGCAACCGCGTCGGCAAGGGCATCAAAGCGTGTATGAGCTGTTATGGAAAAAGCAGGCACGCAACGACCTGATAAAAATCGTAATTCACATTGCCCAAGACAAGCCGGACGCAGCCGATGAATTGGCCGACAATATCGAGGAAAAAGCACGGGGATTGAGAGAAAATCCAAAGATAGGCCGAGAGGGCATAATGCGCAGCACTCTCGTATTAGTGGTGCATCCAAATTACATCGTGATTTACCGCGTGTCGGAGAAAAAGAAAGTTGTAGAGATTTTGCGGGTCAAGCACGCTTCACAAGCCTTTCCAACGATTTCATAGCTGGCAGGGTGGGCACGATTTTGTGACCACGCGGATGCTGATTCGATGTGCGGAACATTAGGCAAACGGAGAACATTGAATGAGTTTATTGCATGAAGTCTGGAAGGACACTCTTGAGATTGCCAGGGATCCTTTGGTCAGTATCGGCAATACGGATTTAACACTTTTACGTTTACTGGGATTGCTGTTCATCGTTGCTGCGGTGTTTCAAATCGCCAAAATCACCAAGCGTTCGATCAACAGACTAAACCCCGACCCGAACGATCATGCGGTATATTTATTAAGCCGTTTCGCGGGCTACTTCGTATGGATTATCGGAACACTTGTCGGCTTGAATTTTCTGGGCTTCGAGCTTTCCAGTTTCGCTTTTCTGGGTGGCGCGGTTGGTTTGGGGCTGGGTTTCGGCTTACAGAACATTCTTTCCAACTTCGTGGCCGGGATTATTATCGTGTTTGAAAAATCGCTCAAAGTCGGCGATATCGTCGAGTTGCAATCCAGCGTCATCGGCAAGGTTTCCGAAATAAACCTGCGCTATACCCGCATCATCACACCGGATGCCATAGACATACTGGTACCCAATTCAGAATTCATCAGCGGACGCGTGGTGAACTGGACTTTCGCCGATCCGATCCGGCGTATCCATGTCCCCTTCAGTGCAGCCTACGGCACGGACAAGGATATCGTCAGAGAAGCGGGCATTGCCGCAGCCATGAGCGTACCCACCACGATAAACGACGACGCCCACCAACCCGATGTCTGGCTGGTGCGTATGGGCGACAGCGCACTGGAATTCGAATTGATCGTGTGGATCAATCAGGAATCCGTCAAAATCCACGGAACGATCCAGGCAAACTATGTATGGGCGCTGGAAACCGAGTTGAGCAAACGCAATATCGAGATACCTTTCCCGCAACGCGATTTGTATCTCAAGAACTCAAAGATAACCGTTGCACTGGAGAAGTCAGAGCAAAACTAAACGCTAAAGCTCTCGCCGCAACCACAGGTGTTCTTAACGTTGGGATTGTTGAACTTGAAACCTTCGTTCAAGCCTTCCTTGGCATAATCCAATTCGGTGCCATCCAGATAAACCAAACTCTTCTGGTCTACCAATAGCTTCACGCCCAAGCTTTCAAAAGTCAGATGCTTCTTCATCAAACTCGTCGGCGAACTCCAGGCTGTAAGCCATGCCGGAGCAACCGGAAGTCTTCACGCTCAGGCGCAGGCCCACGCCCTTGCCACGGTTCTTCATGAAATTTTGCACCCGTGTGGCGGCGCTTGCAGTCAAGGTGATTGCCATGTTGCCCTCCTTAAAAATTCAGACAGAAAAAGATGAACCGCATCCGCAGGTGGATGAGGCATTCGGATTGGAAATAACGAAGCGCGCGCCTTCCAGCCCTTCCTGATAATCCACGGAAGCGCCTTCCATGTACTGGTAACTCACTGCATCAATCAGCAACGACACACCGTTCTTTTCGATCACGGTGTCGTCATCGTTCTTGGCCTCGTCGAAAGCAAAATTGTACTGGAAGCCGGAACACCCGCCGCCGGACACGTAAATGCGCAGCTTTAACTCCGGGTTGCCTTCCTCCAAAATCAGTGCGCTTACCTTGCTGGCTGCGCTATCTGTGAAATCGAGCGGTACTGCAATTTCTGTTTGAGTCATGGCTTTGTCCTTATGTAAATCAGCTTGCAGCTAACCGGGTTCGCTACCAGCTTGGATGCAGCAAGGACTATGCCAACCTGAAAAACTACATAGCAATAAGGTTTGCATCATGTAAACTCCGATGATATACGTTGAATTTGTAGCTTTCGTGACAAAATCCCGACGTGGCGGTTATGAACCATTAAGAGAATGTATTGTCTCTAAAGGCATACAATTTGCTTTATGTTTTAGGTATACATGTATGATTAAGGAATCCACAGTGCGCGTTTCAAAAAATGACAACATCGAATTGGTCACCATTTATGAGGTGAGCAAGATACTCAATTCGTCTCTCGACCTGCACAAAACCATGCGTAATGTGCTGAACGTGTTGTCCAGCCATTTGCAGATGCAGCGCGGCATGGTCGCTTTGTTGCAGGAAGATGGCTTCCTGCAAGTTATTGCCGCCACTGGCATGGATCAAGACGAAATCGCTCATGGTCGCTTCAAGAGTGGCGAAGGCGTGATGGGCAACATTCTGAAGGCAGGCGTCCCCGCCGTGGTGCCGGATATCGCCAAGGAGACGCTGTTCCTCAACCGTACCGGCTCACGCAAGGGCAAAAGCAAGAACGTCATTTCTTTCATTGGGGTACCGATCAAAGCAGGCAGGGAAACCATAGGCGTACTTAGCTTTGACCAGGAAAATCTGGAAAACTTGCACAATTTCGGCAACGATGTGCGTTTTCTGTCCATGGTGGCCAACCTGATCGGACAAACGGTGCGCCTGCACCAGAAAGTGGCACAGGACCGCGCCAACTTGATGCATGAAAAGCAGCGGCTGCAATCCGAACTGCACGACAAATACAGCATCGATAATGTCATCGGGCAGAGCAAGATCATGCAAAGCGTATTTGCCGAGGTGCATCAGGTCGCCGCCTCCAAGGCCACCGTGCTGTTGCGCGGCGAGTCCGGCACCGGCAAGGAGGCCATCGCGCGCGCCATCCATCATCTTTCTCCGCGCAAGGATAAACCGTTCATCAAAGTGAACTGCGCGGCACTTTCGGAAACCCTGCTGGAATCGGAATTGTTCGGCCATGAAAAGGGCTCGTTCACCGGCGCGTCGCAGGAACGCAAGGGGCGCTTTGAAATGGCGCACGGCGGCACGTTGTTTTTGGACGAGATCGGCGACATTTCGCCCTCCTTCCAGACCAAGCTATTGCGCGTGTTGCAAGAACGCGAATTCGAGCGCGTTGGCGGTAACAAGACTATCAGGGTGGATGTGCGACTGGTCGCTGCCACTAACCGCAACCTCGAAGAAGCTGTAGCTAAAAACGAATTTCGTGCCGACTTATACTACCGCATCAACGTGGTTTCCATCTTCCTGCCCCCCCTGCGGGAACGGCGCGAAGATATCCCGCTCCTCGCTGATTTTTTCCTGGAACAGGCCAATGCTGAGAGCGGCAAGCGCCTGAAATTTTCTGCCGAAGCCATGCAGGTGATGTGCAATTGCCAATGGCCCGGCAATGTGCGGGAACTATCCAACTGTATCGAGCGTATCACCGCTATGACGCAGGGAAATGTCATACGCAAAAAAGATCTGCTGTGCGACCGCGACCTGTGCTTCTCCTCTATCATGTGGCAACAGCAAAGCAAACGTTCCGTGATTCCGATTGTCGCTGCGCCGGTGCACTCTCATCCCGTGACCAGAGAAGCCCCCTCCCACATACCAGAGGAAACGGAACCAACGGTACCTCTGGGTGAATACGGTGATCCACAAAAGTACCAGCTCATCGAAGCGTTGGAAAAATGCGGCTGGGTGCAGGCCAAGGCTGCCCGCTTGCTCGGCATTACCCCGAGACAGATGGGCTACGCGATCACCAAATATGGAATTGATATGAAGCGATATTAATTTTAAATAGGCTATTCCTTAATTTTTAAACCATGGCAAAATAGCATCCGCAAAAAACGCACTATGATTTTGAATAAACAATGACGAGTCCCACCCTGCATTTAAACTCGCTGCCCACCCGGCTGACGCTCGACCATATCGAACCGTTTATCCAGTTTCATACTCCCCACGTTATCGGGAAGTTTCGCGATATTCGCATCGACAGCGGCTTTCAACCTATTTTCAGTTTGGCACATCGGCGCGCGGTTGGGTTCGAGGCCTTGCTCAGACCGCATGCCGCCGACGGCTCCCCGCTCTCGCCGCTTGCCGTTTTCGACATGGCGCAATCCGAAGAGGAAAACGTTTTTCTCGACCGGCTTTGCCGTATCGTCCATATCCGAAACTTTTTGGCACAGTCTGACGACCTCAACTGGCTATTTCTGAACATCAATCCTTTGGTCACCGTATACGGCAAGCGGCACGGAACTTTCTTTACCGATGTCCTGGAACGCTACCAAATATCTCCGCACCGGGTCGTCATCGAAATTCTGGAAGGAAAAATTCATGATGAGGGTTTGCTGGCGGATGCCGTCATGTTTTTCAAGGAATTGGGCTGTCTGGTCGCCATAGACGATTTCGGTGCGGGACATTCAAATTTTGACCGTATCTGGCGTATCCAGCCGCACATCGTCAAACTGGATCGCAGCATCATTACCCAAGCGGCACTCAATCCTTCGGTGCGCCGGGTCATCCCGAATCTGGTCAACCTCATCCACGAAGCGGGCAGCTTGGCTTTAATGGAGGGTGTAGAAACAGAAGATGAAGCGCTGATTGCCATCGACTCGGATATAGACTTCGTACAGGGTTATTATTTCGCCAGGCCCGCGAGACTCCTTCCCTCCGGAAACCTGAGCCGCAGTTCCATAGATGATCTTTGCAAAAAATCCACGCTCGCGAGCAAGAACGAATCGGGAGTCTACAAAAATAAGTTGCACGCCTACCTGGAAGCGTTTCAGGCATTCCTGCAACAGTTCAATGCAGGTGTTGAAACCGGTGCCGCATGCCAGGGATTTCTCGGCTTGCCCAGAACAGAGCGTTGTTATCTTCTCGACAAAGACGGCAAACAATTAGGTAGAAACTTTGTCTCATTTTCTTCCCCTTCGCTCTCCGATCCGCGCTTCAAACCTCTGTCCGACAGCAGCGATGCCATCTGGGAACGCCGCCATTATTTCCGGCGCGCAATCAACCAGCCAAGCGAAATCCAGGTCAGTAGACCCTATCTCTCCATCGCGGGAGGCAACATGTGTGTGACGCTGTCGGTAGCCGTGTTCAGCGGCAAAGAAATGATCGTCCTGTGCGGCGACTTGATGTGGAACGATTAGCGCCAATACCTCTCTCGTAAATCGTGAAAAATCAATTCAACATCACAGCAGTCACTGCATTGCGCCAAACGCTGGACAATCATCCGGTTTACGGAGCCGTGCGCACGCTGGACGATCTGCGCCTGTTCATGCAGCACCATGTATTTTCGGTTTGGGATTTTATGTCGGTAGTAAAATATCTACAGCAGGAGATCGCTCCGACAACCTTCCCCTGGAAGCCTCGCGGCCTGCCGTCGGTTCGCTATTTCATTAACCAACTGGTATTGGAAGAAGAGTCCGATCAAGGCTTGCCCGATCCGCAAGGCAACCCGACCTATGCCAGCCATTTCGAACTCTACTGCGCTGCCATGTGCGAAATCGGCGCAGATCCTGCCCCCATATTGAGCTTCGTAGATATCGCCGCCACCCAAGGCATCGAATCTGCGCTGGCACTAAATTTCGTGCCGGGCGCTTCGCGTCAATTCGTGACTGGCACCTTCGACTTCCTTGCCAGCGGCAAACCGCATGTCGTTGCAGCGGCTTTTGCATTGGGGCGCGAACACATCATCCCCGGCATGTTCCGTTCCTTTCTCGAACACATGGGCATCAGCGAAAAAGACGCCCCCATTTTCCATTATTACTTGAAGCGCCATATCTATCTGGATGCCGATTTCCACGGACCAATCTCTTTGCAATTACTCAATGAACTGTGCGCGGGAGATGAAACGCGCTTGCGGGAAGCTGAGGCCGCAGCTTGCACAGCAATTGAGGCACGCATCCAATTCTGGGATGGCGTGCTACGGAAATTGGGTTAAAGTCCGCGTACATCGTTATTGCACCGAAGGTAGGCAATTCTCTTTCGTAACTCTCCTGCCCGCTATTTTTCTTTGCCTCTTCCAGCATCAGTCACCTGATCGTGGTTTATTCTTGAGTGCGCCTAACAATAGCGCATGCGCCCTTGCTGGCTACAAACTCACCATCCCCTGCACAATCGCCGCTTTGTTAAGGCGCGCACCCCTCTCCATCGCAGGAGAAAACATGTGTGTAGCACTCTCAGTAGCAGTGTTCAGCGGCAAACTAATCATCGTCCTGTGCGGCGATTTGATGTGGAACGATTAGACGAGCCACAAAAAGAGAGAAGAAACAACGAAGCTTGCTTTTTATTGTATATCTTCATAATATACACCCATGATTGATCTGACCAGAATTTCCGGCTTCGATTGGGACGATGGAAACGCCCGAAAAAATGACAAGCACGGAGTTTCAACGGCTGAAGCAGAACAAATTTTCTTCAATGAACCACTCTTGTTAATTATCGATACAAAACACAGTCGAGGTGAGTCCCGCTTTCATGCATTAGGTCAGACAGACGAAGGGCGAACATTGCATATCACATTCACCCTGCGTAAAGCTGGCGAAAAGATTCGCGTGATTTCGGCCAGAGACATGCACAAGAAGGAGCGCACGATTTATGAGCAAACAACTTAAAGCGGTTCCCAAACTTGCCAACGAGGCGGAAGAACAGGCCTTTTGGGAAAAGCACGACTCCGCTGATTATCTGGATTGGACGAAAGCCCAACGGGTGGTGCTGCCAAACTTGAAGCCCACGACAAAAACGATTTCACTGCGTCTGCCCCAGCATCTTCTTGATTCCATCAAGGCCGCCGCGAACTCTCGTGATGTGCCGTACCAGTCACTCATCAAAGTGTGGTTGCAGGAAAAATTGCACAGCCACTGATCAAAGCACCGTCATTTTTTCTTGCGTTTTTCCGCGTTGTTTTTGTCGTCGGAATTTCCGGCTATTTCGTAACTTCCCTGCCGGGATAACACATACCGATTCCACGCCTCTATCCAGTTCGTTGCCATTGCACGTTGCGCTTCTACGAGTGATATTTCCTGCGCACACACCTTTTTGTGAAGAGCATTTTCCAACTGGTCTTTTTTCTTGGCTCCCCACTCGCTGTTCCATGGCTGCGGCCAAAGGTTCAGCGGATCATCGGGCGCGCCACCGATTTCAAGCGCGATCAGGTGATCTTCTTCGTAACGCTTGGGGTTGGTGTCGGTATAGCCGTAAGCGCGAAGCTGCCGCTTCTTGAGCTTGTTGGTGAAGTGCGCGGGCGGGCGAATCTTTTTGGTATAGCCTTTCACACACACCGTTTGCTGGATATTTTCCTGAGTAATGTTGGGATTAATTGCGCCTGGAGTAAGCATCGGGTCAGGCAGGTCAGATGTCCATGCAGGCAAAGAAAAAGCCAGCGCAAGGGTGGCTAATATTAGAGGGGTGGGCAGTTGCTGCCCGCTATTTTTCTTTGCCTCTTCCAGCATCAGTCACCTGATCGTGGTTTATTTTTGAGTGCGCCGCGCAATTGGTACGGTGTCAATGAGCGTGACCACGCCCAAAAGATGTTGACGATGAGAGCCGTGCGCATTGTCGTATCTATCCTTCCTAGTTACGATGGCTTTTGAGAAGCTGACATCACTCGCTTCCCACAGGCGAATTCCCATTGAATTTCATCAATACTTTCTGTCGGTACTGGCTCCCATTTCTTGTCCGAGACAGACTCAGAATAATTCACCTCACCTCCTCCCATATTTCCAGAGAACATCGAATAAGAAAGTTTTCGCGATTTTTTCTCCTTGCAGTCGTATTCCTTGAGCTTCTTAAATGACAAAGTTGACATGTGATAGCTGCCACTGTTGAACTCTAGCGCTGTCTTAAAATCCATCATGCTCCACATTTTTACCCTGTTGCCCCTCTTTTGCATGTTGGATAGGTTGGCATAAGCAGTTCCATTGTCAGTATTACCAACCGCAACCCACTCGGCAGACGCACTGCCTTTCACATACATACAGGCAAATTTACTGTAATTATCGCCTGTACTACCAGGAACGACAGATTCCCATTTTCCAGGGGTAGAAACGACGGATTCTTCTTGCCCTTCGCCCATATTTCCAGTGAATGAAGAGTAGGAAAGTGTTCGCATTCGCTGCCCCCCCTCTGTACAGTCAAATTCATAAAGCACCTTTCCCGACAAGTACGACTTACCATTGGATGTATGAACTGCACTAAGATCCGTTAGAATCATAATTCTCACCATGTTGTCCACCCTGCGAATAGAAGCTGGATCAATATAAGAAGTTACTAAATCACCTTTACTAATTTCACTTTTTCCAACCTCTAGCCATCCAGCCGCAGAGCTATTACTCACAACAGCCAGTAGTATTATCAAAATAGCTTTAAGCATTGCGGCCCCCTCTTTTTGTTACAGATATTTTTGCACAGTTACGGTGGATGATGGATTTAGAGAGCATTCTCAGGGTTACAAACCTGTGGCTTCTAAATTGATTTGAATCGTGAACGCCGAGTCGCAAGCCCCATGAACATCATATTGCTCTAATGCATGATTCACAATTTCACAAAGCGCATCGCCTATGCGATCTTGGCGCAGTACGTTACCACTATCAATGGCGGCCTGACATTCCGTAATTACCAAGATTTCAAAAACGATAACTATAGGGCGGTTAAAGCTTTTACCAGGTTCGGATTCGTTTATTGGGTAGATAATTCGGAGACTTTGTCCGCTATCATCGACAAATTTTGCGTCTTCTGGAAAAACATCTGCTAGATAGGGATAAAACATTTCTATGAGAGTCGCCATTTCTTCTTCCCCTGATGTTGGTTAGTTGGAGGAGCCAATTATGCTTCAAAGAGCTGCTCGCTCGGAGACATGTCTTGCATTAACACACCGCCCACCATTAGTAATCACGTCGATCATTTAACGTAATTTTCTTCCAGAGTCGTTTGTGGTTGTATTGATGTTTGACGGTTACTACATTGCCGTTCCCAGAAACTACTGTTACAGTTTTCATCTTGTCTCTGTATGAGGTAAGCTGAAAAAAGTGGACACCAATGTTTTGTTAAACTTGGAACGGAGGTGTCACATGAAGCAGAGAATTCCGAAGACGATTTACAGCAAAGAATTTCGCGAGCAGGCGGTCAAGCTGGTTGCTGACGAGAGGTTGAGTCCAAAGGAGGCGGCGAAGCGTCTATCGATGCCGCCCTCTACGTTGGAGAGTTGGTTAAGAGCCGCGAAAGGCGGGAAATTGAGCGAGATCGGCAAAACACAACGCCCCTTGACAGAGATCGAGATGGAGTTAACCAAAACCAAGCGAGAACTGGCTGAAGTCAAGATGGAGCGTGATCTGTTAAAAAAAGCGGCAGCGTACTTTGCAAGGGAAATAAGGTGAAGTACGCGATGATGAAAGAGTTGCACAAAGATTACCCGATGTCGGTGATGTGCAGAATTTACGACGTTTCGCCGAGCGGCTATTACGCTTGGCTTGGGCGTTCGCCGTCAAAACGCGAGCAGGAAAATATGCGGCTGGAACTGGAGATCCGTGCTGCCCATCAGCGTACCCGTGAAACGTATGGCCCCGAGCGACTGAAAGACAATCTGGATAAGAACGGCGTAAAAACAACAATCTATCGCGTCAGAAAGTTGCGCAAAAAATTGGGGATACGCTGCAAGCAAATCCGGAAATTCAAGGCGACGACAAACTCAAACCACGACATGCCAGTCGCACCTAATTTGCTGGGGCAAAAATTTACGGCAACAGCCCCCAATCAGGTCTGGCTGACAGATATCACCTATGTTCAAACTGATGAGGGCTGGCTTTATCTGGCGGGGCACAAGGATATGTTCAGCGGCGATCTGGTAGGTTATGCCATGAGCGAGCGAATGACGAAAAACCTGGTCAGCCAGTCTCTATTTCGTGCCGTTGCAGAGAAGCGCCCACCACGCGGGCTGATTCACCACTCGGATCGTGGCAGCCAGTATTGCGCTCATGAATACCGCAAGCTGCTCGATCAGTTTGGCATGGAGGCTTCGATGTCACGCCGGGGAAATTGCTACGACAACGCCCCCATGGAAAGCTTCTGGGGTTTGCTCAAAAATGAACTGGTGCATCATCGAAAATTCAAAACGCGTGCCGAGGCCATCCAGGCGATCACAGAGTACATCGAAATATTTTATCGACGGCAGCGTACGCAGGCACGGTTGGGCTATTTATCCCCAGCCGCTTTTGAACGCCAATTTTACGAAAAAAGATTGGCTGCATGAAACCGTTGGTGTCCACTATTTACAACCTACCTCAGTTACTACCACTGCGTAAACTGGGCAGAAACTACCATGTCGAAAAAGCCAGTTTAACTATCCTGTAAATCTGAACTTTGTTACTGCGCAAAATACAAATACTGCGTATTCCACGGAAACTGGACACTCAGTCCACAGCAAACTGGACAGTCGGAGCGTAGCGACGCGGGGGTTGTTTTTTACTCCTGATTTGTGGGTTTAGTCAAACCTCTTTTGCTCTTTCTGATCGACTCGCCGGACAGATCCAGTTTATGTGCGTTATGCACAAGCCGATCCAGAATGGCGTCCGCCAGGATAGGGTCGCCGATCGAATCATGCCAGTCGTCCACCTTCAACTGGCTGGTGATGATGGTCGAGCGCTGGTTATAACGGTCATCCAGTATTTCCAGCAAATCCCGTCGCGCGGAATCTGTCAGCATCGCCACGCCCCAATCGTCCAGCAGCAGGACATCGACCTTGGCGAGTTGCGTGATGAATTTCACGTAACGCCCATCACCATGCGCAATCGCCAACTCCTCGAACAGGCGCGGCACGCGTACATACAATGACGAATAGCCCAGCCGACACGCCTGATTGGTCAACGCGCAGGCCAGCCAGGTTTTACCCAGTCCGGTTAGCCCCGTGATCAACACGTTCTGGTGCTCTTTGATCCATGCGCCGGTCAGCAGCCTGTTGAACAGGGTTCGATCCAAGCCGCGCGCCACGCGGTAATCGACATCTTCCGGCGTTGCCGCATGTTTCAGCTTGGCGCGGCGTAATCGTGCTGAGGTCTGTGCCGATGAGCGTTCGCTGGTCTCGCGCTCGACCAACAGGCCGAGCCGCTCCTCGAACGACATCCGGTCAAGGTCGGGCAATCGTTGCTGCTCGTTCAGCGCCTGCGCCATGCCGAACAGGCGCAGTTGGTTGAGTTGCTGGTAGGTGGGGTGATTCAACATGCTGCTTCTCCTTTGGTTAGTGGTAATACTCGGGGCCGCGCACCGTGCTGTGCGTGAGCGGCAAAGTGGTTTGCGCGGATTCGGTCTGGATTTGTTTATCCAGCCCATTCTTGAGGATGGAGCTGACACTGCGGTAATTGGCCGCATTCAGTGCCAGCGCGCGGGAACAGGCAGCTTCCAGTCTTGTATTGCCGTAATCGCCTCCCATGCGCAACACGCCCAAGACAGGCGCGGTAACTTTGTTGCGGATGCTTGCGCTGCCCCAGCATGCTCTCCACGGTGGCGTGTGTGTTCGGCCCCACCTTCTGCGCCCAGTCGAGCAAACGCTTGGCATTCCAGCCTGCCACTTGCTGATGCGCCGGTGTCATGTGCGTATCGATGGTGGTGTGCCGCCCTTTGAGCAAACTTCTGGCATGGGCGGCGATGCGGCTGCCGCGATGGAATATCTCTACCGTCGTTGCCGTGAAACGCACATCCACTTCCTGGCGGGCAAACCGGTACGGCACCGAGTAATAGTGGCCGGTGATCTCGACGTGGTAGTCGATGCCGACACGGGCGATCTTCCATTCGGCGAACTGATAGCGATCTGCTGGCAGCGCTTTGAGTGCCGGGCGGTCGAGTTCTACGAACACGCTGTGGCGGCAACCGGGCAGCTTCTTGAACGGGCGCTGATTCAAGTCGGCCAGCAATGCCGATATGGCGCGGTTGGCTTCCTCCAGGCTGAAGAAGCGCTGGTTGCGCAGCCGTGCCAATATCCAGCGTTCGACCACCAGCACGCCATTCTCCACCTTGGCCTTGTCGCGCGGCTTGCGGCTACGTGCCGGCAGAGACCGTCACGCCATAGTGCGCGGCCAAGTCGCGGTAAGTCGGGTTCAATTCCGGGTCGTAATAGGAGGGATGCTTGACGCCTGACTTGAGGTTGTCTGGCACAAGGATTTCCGTCACGCCCCCAATAAACTCGAAGGCGCGCACATGGGAGCCAATCCAGTCGGATAGTTGCTGTGTCCAGGTGGCTTCGGCGAAGGTGTAGTTGGATGCGCCGAGCACGGCAACAAAGAGTTGCGCGTGGCGGATTTCCCCTGTCAGCCCGTCAATGATCGGCAAGGTCTGTCCGGCATAATCGACGAACAGCTTCTCGCCGGGCGTGTGCGTTTGCCGCATGGTGACCGACAGCTTGCCCACCCATTGCCGGTAGCGTTCGCAGAACCAACTGTATTGGTAGCCATCAGAGTGCGCGGCTTTGTACTCCTGCCACAGCAATTCCAGCGTGACGCTCTTCTTGCGCATTTCGCGGTGCGCCCAGACCCAGTCCGGCTCGGATCGGACAACATCAGAAGGCACAATCGGCGGGAATAGCCGCAGTTCCATGGCCGAATTCATCCAAGCCTTCAGGCAGCGGATAGCCTATGCCTGCGGCCTTGGCGCGGCGAAGATAATCGCCAACCGTGGTCGGCGATGCGCCAATAGCGAGGGAAATCTCCCGATTGGAGCGACCGCATTCGAAATGCAGCCGGAGTGTTTCTGTAATCTTGCGCATGGATAACCTGTTGTTGGCCATGTGGCTCCTCGGTAAAAAATCCCCGAGGTTGCCACGGTTATCCCGCGTACCGCTACATCCCTATTTTACTGTCCAGTTTGCCGTGGACTGAGTGTCCAGTTTGCTCTGGAATGGCTGTCCAGTTTGCCGTGGAATGCGTGTCCAGTTTGAACCGGAATTCGCATACAAATACCCCGCTAGAAAGCAATGGGATGCGGCTATACATTGATGCTTCGACCATTAATTAACATAGGAGAATAAATCATGAGTCCATATGAATTCATTAAGCGGATATTTAAAGCATTAGGGTTACTTAGGCCAATATCAAAAGAAACAGACTTTTCCTCATTTACGTCTGGTATTCAACTAACGCGCAAGCAACGTCTGATTGAAGAGTGCAGGAAGCAAGATGTCTCAATCCACATCGACGACCCAGCGGAACAGTCTGTTGGTATCTACGCCGAACTTCGGGGAGTTGTGTCTGAAGCGGAACTTGATCGTCGTTTGAATACCAAGAAGGCAACTACACTTTCCAATCGCGCAAATAACATTGCGCTCTTGGCCTTCGTCGTGTCAGTTATTGCTCTCGCAAGGTTCTTTCTATGAAACACCCCACGTAAGGCGTAGGGCGTCAATAACCAACGGGCATTGCGCCGCACGAAAACATCCCGTGCAATTCACTACGTTTATTGCGGCTAACAGACACGGAGCCAGTTGATATTTCTGTACGGCTCATGGTTTCGATTAACCTAGCGTCGCTACCATCTCAATTTTGGCAGCCACTGCCTTGACGAGTTTTTGGACTCCGTGGCCGGGGTTGGGCTGACGCTGGGAAATAATCAGCCCCACCCGCTCCAGCAATCCCACATCTTTTGTAATGGCCGAACGATCACGATGCAGTCGCCCAGCCAGTTCATTGATGGTCTTGGGTTCCTGCATGATTTCCTGCATCAAACGGCGGCGCGACACGGAAAGCACCGTGAACATCCTCTGCGGGTCTTCAAACGATAGCGTCACCTTGCCATCAAATTCGCCGCCTTGATCGGCGCGTTGTGCGGCATTTTTTGCACGTTCAAAAAAACCAGCGACATCGCCAGTGCGAACAACGATTTTCTTTGTCATTGTTTTTCCTTTCGAAATTGACGAACTATCCCCATCCACTCTCGCTGAAATCTTTCCTGCATTGCGTCATAACTTTTGTATTCAACAGTTTCGATGGAGCCCATGTAGTGTCGGTGATGATAGCCGTGTGCATTATCAAAGCCGAGAACCCGACCATTATCCTGCTGACATATTGCGAGGTTGATATAGGTCAGGGCGTATTTCGTGACAATGGTTTTGCCCCTTTCCTTATAACCCCATACTTCGTAGTTCAAAAGCCCACCGCCCGATTTGAGCTTGAGTTCAAAACGTTCCTGCTCCAGCAGGATTTCCGAGTGAGATTTAGGCATGTGTGAAGCATAATAGCACACCTGCAAAAACAATCTACTGCCATTGATTCGCCTGTAGCAAACCATTCATAACGCTGTCGCAATACTTACAGCCGTTTGCGCCTCACCCTCGCCGCCACATCCATCCAACTGATCTGACAAGATTTTTTATTTGGCACGGGGCTTGCTAATCATCAAGGCAAGACAAACCACGTCATCCCTTACTAATCGAGGTCAGCATGGCATCCCAATTTGAAAGCAGCACCCCATCCAGACTAAAACCGCTGGGCGGCATCAAGGTTGAAATAGCCGGACAATCGGGTTGCGGCACGACGGGCGGCGCGGGCAAATCAAGTTGCGGTTCTTCCGCCGGGCCCGCCGACATGCCGCCGGAGATATGGGAAAAGGTGAAGAACCATCCCTGCTATTCCGAGGAGGCGCACCACCATTTTGCGCGCATGCACGTTGCCGTGGCACCCGCCTGCAACATTCAATGCAATTATTGCAACCGCAAGTACGATTGCTCCAACGAGTCGCGCCCCGGCGTGGTGTCGCAAAAACTCACGCCCGACCAGGCGGTGAAAAAGGTGCTGGCGGTAGCTTCCCAGATTCCGCAGATGACCGTGTTGGGCATCGCCGGGCCAGGCGATGCGTTGGCGAGTCCGCAGAAAACCTTCGAAACGTTCCGCCAGTTGCAGGAGAAAGCACCGGACATCAAGCTGTGCCTCTCCACCAACGGGCTGGCACTGCCCGACTATGTGGACGAAATCTGCAAGTACAACATCGACCATGTGACGATCACCATCAACATGGTCGATCCCGAAGTGGGCGCAAAAATCTATCCGTGGATTTTCTACAACCACAAACGCATCTATGGTCGAGAAGCGGCACAAATTCTCACCGAGCGCCAGATGCTGGGACTGGAGATGCTGACCGCGCGCGGCGTGCTGACCAAGGTTAATTCGGTGCTGATCCCCGGCATCAACGACCAGCACCTGATCGAGGTGAACAAAGCGGTGAAGGCGCGTGGCGCATTTTTGCACAACATCATGCCGCTGATTTCCGAGGCGGAGCACGGCACGGTGTACGGCCTCACCGGCCAACGCGGCCCTTCGGCACAGGAACTCAAGGAAGTGCAGGACGCCTGTATGGGCGGCGCGAACTTGATGCGCCATTGCCGCCAGTGTCGCGCCGATGCGGTTGGGTTGCTGGGCGAAGACCGCAGCGATGAGTTCACGCTGGAGAAAGTCGCAGAAATGGAGGTTGTGTACGACCTCGACAAACGCCGCACCTACCAGCAGAAGGTTGAGGCACAACGCGAAGCCCAAGTAGCGGCCAAGAAGGCCGCTCTGGCGGCACAGCAGACCGATGACGGCATGAAAGTGCTGGTGGCGGTGGCAACCAAGGGAAACGGTAAAGTCAACGAGCATTTCGGCCATGCGCATGAATTCCAGATTTATGAAGTCTCGGCGACGGGTACCGCTTTCATCGGGCACCGCCGCGTGGATCACTACTGCCAAGGCGGCTGGGGCGAGGACGACGTTTTGCCCTCCATCGTCACCGCCATCAACGATTGCCACGCAGTTCTGGTCGCCAAGATTGGTGCTTGTCCGCGCAACGAGCTGAAAGAAGCGGGGATTGAGCCGGTGGAGCAATATGCGCATGAGTACATCGAGAAGGCGGCGCTGAGCTGGTTTGCAGACTATCGCGAGCGCGTAAAGGCAGGCGAGATTGTGCATCAGGCGCGCGGCGATGCCGAGATACGGCAAGGGGCTTATTTGGCTGCTTAGATTTTAATTACAGGAGAAATATCATGGCATACAAAATTGACGATACCTTTTGCACCGGCTGTTCCGCCTGCGAACCGGAATGCCCCAATCAGGCTATCTATGAAAAAAGCGGCATGTTCTACATAAAGCCGGAAAAGTGTACCGAGTGCATCGGCAGCTTCGACGAGCCACAGTGCGTGGCAGTCTGTCCGGTGGATGATACTTGTATCATCGACAAGAACTACCCGCGCTACGTCGCCGCCTAGGAGATTCAGATGAATATCAACATCACAGAAAAAGCTGCAACTTATATGCGCCGCATGATCCGCTTCAATGGCGGTACGGCGGACTCCGGTTTT
The DNA here is from genome assembly GCA_963714805.1 of uncultured beta proteobacterium. GTDB lineage: Bacteria > Pseudomonadota > Gammaproteobacteria > Burkholderiales > Gallionellaceae > CAIQPV01. Next base: position 904,833 of record CAVQPO010000004.1, read on the forward strand.
CGGCTGATAGTTACACCCGGCGGTTGTTCCGGTTTCAATTCCAGCTTCACCGTGGAAGCGGCTCCGCTGGAAGGCGACGCGGTGCTGGACAGCAACGGTACCAAAGTGTTCCTGCCTGCCGAGAGCCGCATCTTGCTGGAAGGAGTGACTGTTGATTTCGCCGATACGGCCATGTCCACCGGATTGAGTTTCATTAACCCGAATGCGCAGTCGTGCGCGTGCAGCAGTTCCGGCAGCAGCGCACCACCGAAAAACGCCACGGTAAGTATTGCCAGCATCCAGCGCAGGCATTGAGTTGAATGCCATGATGTGATGAATGACCCGCTCGAAACGCTGGATTGGCAAGGAAGGGAGATGGATTGTTCTTCCTGCGAGAATTTCATCCTGCTCGCCAGCGGCGGATGCAAACCGATGCAGGCATGCGTGCATGATCGCTACGCCAAGCGCATAGACCGATTTTTTGCGCAGCATCCGGAACTGGCACAGAACTACGTCACTCATCCGTATTTCGAGGTGCGCGCAATTGCATCGAAATATCTGGACGTGTTCCACCTGTCGCGCATGCGCAACGATCCGGATGAAACCGTGCGCAGCATGGTGGTGTTGCGACTGCCACAACGGCAACTTCTGGAAATGCGCAACGACCCGGATCGCGAAGTACGTATCCGCGTGGCATCGAAACTGTTGCCGCACGACCTGGAACCGATGATGCACGACGAAGATTATTTCGTGCGTACCGTAGTGGCAAAACGCCTGCCGCAAGGCATGCTGGCATTGATGATACGCGACCCGGACAGCAGCGTGCGTGAAGCGGTGGTCGACAGGATAGACGACAGCCTGCTTCCGGCAATGATCAATGACCCGGAGAGTGGAGTGCGTCTTGCCGTCGCCAAGCGCCTGTCCGAACAGCAGTTGGTTTTGCTGCGCCACGATGCCGATTGGCGCGTGCGCTATGAAGTGGCAAGTCGCATCGCCGCCGATTACTTGAGGGAGTTGGCGCAAGACGAGGATACGATGGTGCAAGAGATGGCGCTCATGCGTCTGATGGAAAACGCTATGGGTGCAAACGAAACTGACCGGAGGGGACATGGCAAAAATTAGCCGCGACAGCGATATTGTTGAACTCGATGGCCCGCCGTTGTACGACTACGGCGACAAGGTGGTGGCGCGCTTCAATATTCGCAATGATGGAACTTACCGGGGCAGGGATATCGGCGATTTGCTGGTTAAGAAAGGCGACGTGGGCTATGTCTCCAGCATCGGCACTTTTTTGCAGCAGTTTTATATCTATGGCGTAGATTTTTACGAACGCGGAACGTTGGTGGGAATGCGCTCACGAGAATTGTTGGCGTTTGAACAGAAAGTTGAAAGCGAGGACGAGCATGCTTGATATCAGACAACCTAAATACCAATGGGGACAGCCTGTCGTCGCATTGACCGACCTGATTAACGATGGCAGTTTTCCGGGAGCGGAACTGGATGCGCTACTGATCGAAAGTGGCACGAAAGGCGAAATCGTACAGACCGGAATGCACGAGGAAACGAACACGCCGATTTATCTAGTCGAGTTCCCGGGCGGCAAAGTTATCGGCTGCCTGGAAACGGAGATTGCGCCCGCCTAGGCGAATATGGGTGCGCATCCAAACCAGCTCGACTGCAAGCGCATTGAACGTGCGCTGGCGCAGCGCGAGCGCTACCGTTACGTCACGCCGCAGGTTGTTCCGGACGAGGAAGACCACGGCTACCGCATCGAAAGCCCGTGCTGTTCGCGCAACGTGGAACCTGCTGGCGGCATCATCGACATTGCGCTGTTGAAATACCTCAAGCCGCATTGGCTGTTGTACCGCAAGGATCACGAGTACAGCACTTGGGTGCTGCACAGTGTGGTGGGCACGCTGAATGCCGCGCTGGAAATTTTGTTGCCGGATGAGGAACGGGTATTCTGGCCATAAAAACTTATGGTACGAAAAGCTGTTGTCCCACCAGACTGCATTTTAATTTTGAATTGTATCCTTGAAAGGAACGCACCATGAAAGTAATGATCCGCAAAAATGCCAAGGGCGTAGCCTCGGTCTATGCCCCCAAAAAAGATCTGGAAGAACCCATCGTATCCATGACCAATCCCGACATGTGGGGCGGCATCGTAACGCTGGGCAACGGCTGGGAACTGGAATTGCCGGAGATGGCGGCGGACACCCGTTTGCCTATCACGGTCGAGGCGCGGCACGTCAATCGCGAGTGAGCACATCATGCCCTTGACCGAAACCCAGATCACAGCCATCGAAGCCTCGATCAAGGCACTGATGGCGACCGGAAATCCGTTAGTGCCGGGGTTGCGCAGCATGTTTCCGGGCATCACCTTCGTGCGATGCAACGCTCAGGACATGGATTCGCCCCCCTACCGCACCAACAATAAATATCAGCTCTTTCTGCTGGATCGCAGCGAAGCCTGTATTCGCCTGACCGATCAACTGGAATGTGCCGACGGCGTGATTGTTGCCGAAGTGGAATGATAAGGAAATCACCATGTCTGACAACACAGCGATCAAAGAAATTCTGGTGGGACTTGAAGCGGGACAGATCGTCCCCTATCTCGGCAATGGCGTTTGGGCTGCGGCAGCAACGCCGCCTGCCCATCCTGCCGACCCTCTGCAACTGGTAGCCAAGCTTACCGAACGTGTCACAGTCTCGCCCAAGCTGCGCAAAAATCTGACCGGTGCCGCGCAATACATCGAGAACTTCAAGCATCGCAAGACGCTGGTAGGGCTGATGAAGACTGCCTTTGAAGGCAAATCCGCGCCCAGCGAGATGCACGAATTCATTGCCTCGCTGCACAAATTGCCGCTAGTAGTGGACGCCTGGTACGACGATGCCATGCAGCAAGCCTTGGCACAACATCCGGACTGGGGGCAAGTGCAAGGCGTGAGCCAGGCTGAACATCAGGGGGAATGGGTGCGCTATTACACGGCACAAGGCGAACTGACGGACGCGGCAACGGCATCCAAATGGCAAACACTGCTTTATCTCCCTCTTGGTTCCTCCAGCCCGGCCAACAACTACATCGTGTCGGATTCGGACTATGTCGAGATATTGACCGAGATTGACATCCAGACTCCGATCCCGGAAATCGTGCAACAACGCAGAATCGGCAAAAGCTTTCTGTTCGTCGGCTGCCGTTTCGGCTCGCAACTCGACCGTATTTTTGCCAAACAGATTATGAAGCGCTCATCTGACCATCATTGGGCACTTATCGAAGGCGATCTGACCAAGAACGAGGCACGCTTCCTGAAAGAACAAAATATCACGCGGGTAGAAATGCCGATCGGCGCGTTATTTAGTTGAATATTTTTATTTTATATCAAATAGTTACAACATTACATTTGGCGCATGATGTCTAAAATTTTCTGACAAGGATACAATTGGGGAACTCATCGAGGAATGGGCACTCTTGAATATACCCGGATTGCCCCTATATTGATGCCAGCGTCTAAAGGAGATTTTGATATGTTAAAAAATGTAATTTACGGTTTTGTATTGTCGGCGGCAATGTGCTTTTCGTCTGGAATTGCACTTGCAGATGATTCTCCAACTCTGGATCAAGTGTATCAAGCAGCCCATGCCGGAAGAGTGGACGAAGCGCAAGGAATGATGGACAAAGTGCTTAAAGAACATCCCAACAGCGCCAAGGCCCATTTTGTGGAAGCCGAATTATCGGCCAAGCAAGGTCAAATGAGTAAAGCCGAGGATGAACTGAGAACCGCTGAACGTTTGAAACCGGATTTGTCATTTGCAAAACCGCAAGCCGTGGAAGATTTAAGAAATCGGATTGCCTCCAGCCATCGTGTGAGTCAGGCACCAGTAAGCTATCAAGCTGAGCCAGCCAGCAGTTTCCCATGGGGCATGCTGTTCCTCGGATTCGGTGTCATCGCGATTATAGTTTTCGTTATGCGTGCGATGAATGCGCGCAACCCTGCAAATTTCCCAAGCAACTACCAGCCGGGTATGCAAAACTCTCCCGTTTCCCCTATGCCCATGCAACCCTATGGCGGAGGCATGGCGCAGATGGGCCCGGTCGGAGGCGGAATGGGTAGCGGAATCATGGGTGGACTTGCTACCGGCGCTGCGGTTGGCGTGGGTATGGTGGCAGGTGAAGCTCTGGCCCATCACTTCATGGATGGGGGGCATAGCGAGGCGGGGAATGTAGCTCCTGTTGCAGATTCGTGGGGAAGTTCTTCCAATAACATGGGCGGCTCGGATTTTGGTATAGCCGACAACTCCTCTTGGGAAGATAATTCAAGCATCGCTGACAGTAGCTCAGATGTGGGCGGAGGCGATTGGGGGTAAACCGCAGTCGTCATTAATCATTAAAGGGCACTTCTAAAAATCCATATTTCATCCCAACTGCTGCGTTGCGGAAAAAATTTCTTGCTTACATATCATACATATGCGGCGCGGCGAAATTTTTTTCCACGCCTTGCATTTGGGCGAAATCTGAATTTTTAGAAGCGCCCTAAAGGGAAAGCCTGCGAAGTTCGGTTTCCAGTCGTGCGGCGAAAGTTTCGCTCTTAATATTGTTGCAATACACCATGGTCACCGTCCAATCGCGGCGGTCAAATCCGATCAGGTCGTTAAATATTATGGGCTCCCCTTGAGTGACTCCGTCAGTATCACGCTTGATGCCCATGCTGTCCAAAATCATGGGAAATTGCTCCATTCGTAAATGTTGTTCCGGATTAAGTAACACGGCGTTGAAGTCATCCAGATAATTGTGCAAATCGAGCGACTGGGTCGTGGTCTGCATGCGGGTCAGCATTCTGGATAGCTCTTCCTGTAAAGCGGGGCGCGACTTTGCATCGGCCGCATGCAAACGGGCCTTCAACAAATCCATCTCTTGCTGCTGTGATTGCAATTCCTGCTTGCGCTGTTTCACCCTTGCCGCCACCTTGCCCACCAGATTGTTGAAAAAGCCCCAAGCTACCCGATCTCTGGCCTGCTGCTCACTGGGCGCGGGATCTGCAATGGTATGGCTGATAAAATAAACCACCTGTTGAGGCACCTCCCGTTGTATGACTTCGCCGGACAACTCCATTCCTATCATTGCTTTCTCACGGCGACGCATACCCATCAAGGCATAAATCTCATGGGTAGCAGGATTTTCGCGGAAGTACTCCTGAATGGCCTGGCTGGCCCCGAATGCATCTGAAACGAAATCCATAGATGGAAATATGGCATGGACATAAGCATCCTTGGCATAGGAATCGAGATTGACCTCTACCGGGCCGGGTACGCTATGAGCCAGGTTATGGGCATATTCCAGCGCTGTCATGACCGGTTTGCGGTAAGCCTGCGGATACCTGCCCGCCTGCTTGAGCAGAGGCTCAACCCCGGAAACCGCATGTTCAATGGCTGACAAAAGCTCGGGAGTATCCTGCTGCTGATCGAAACCGAACAAGTGCCTGAATACGCCCATGAGGCTATCCTTTGAGATTATCCAACCGCCTACCCCATGCTAGTGTAGTGTTGCATTCTGCTTGGAACTTAACTTGCCCCGTGGGAGCGGCTTTAGCCGCGATACTGGCTGAATATCCTGCTGCCCATCGCGGCTAAAGCCGCTCCCACATGGGCTAGCGGTTTCATTGCGGAACCTAACGTGCGTACTAGCACTAGCGTATGACCTCTTTCAATTGTTCCAGTATGGCCGGGTTTTCCAAGGTCGAAGTATCCTGCGTTATCTCGTCGCCCTTGGCGATGGAGCGCAACAGGCGGCGCATGATCTTGCCGGAACGGGTCTTGGGCAGGTTGTCGCCGAAGCGGATGTCGTCCGGTTTGGCAATCGGGCCGATCTTTTCACCTATCCAGGCACGCAGAGTTTCAGCAAGCTGTTTGGCCGCTGCCGCGTCTTGCGGGCGGGCACCCTTCAGCACCACAAAGGCAACAATGGCCTCGCCTTTGATATCGTGCGGCCTACCTACAATGGCGGCTTCTGCCACCAGCGGATTGGCCGCCAGGGTGGATTCGATTTCCATGGTGCCCAAACGATGGCCGGAAACTTTCAGCACGTCGTCGATGCGTCCCATGATCCAGAAGTAACCGTCTTCGTCGCGCTGTGCCGAATCGCCTGCCAGATACGCACCCTTCATTTCTTCCGGGAAATAACTCTTGCTTGATAGCGTTCCGGGTCGCCCCAGATGGTGCGGATTTGCGATGGGAAAGAGCGGTTAATGACGAGGAATCCGCCATGCTGGTCTTCCACTTTGTCGCCCTCTTCGTTGACGATGGACACCATGATGCCGGGCAAAGGCAGGGTGCAGGAGCCGGGTTTGGTCGGCACCGCGCCGGGCAACGGCGCGATCATGTGGCAGCCGGTTTCAGTCTGCCACCAAGTGTCCACGATAGGGCAGCGCGATTGTCCGACCACGGTGTAATACCACATCCATGCTTCCGGATTGATCGGTTCGCCTACCGTGCCGAGCAGGCGCAGGCTGGACAGATCATATTGTCTTGGGCAAATCGCCGCCCAGCTTGATCAGCGAGCGGATGGCAGTCGGGGCGGTGTAAAAAGTGGTCACCTTGTGCGCTTGGATCATTTTCCAGAAACGTCCGGCATCGGGATAGGTGGGGATGCCTTCGAAAACAACTTCGGTTGCGCCCATCGCCAGCGGGCCATAAGCCACATAGCTGTGGCCGGTAATCCAGCCCACGTCGGCGGTACACCAGAAAATATCGGAAGGCTTGTAGTCGAATACCCATTTCATGGACATGATGCAGCCCAGCAGGTAACCGCCGCTGGAATGCTGTACGCCCTTGGGTTTGCCGGTGGAACCGGAGGTGTACAGAATAAACAGCGGATGCTCGGCATCCACCCATTCCGGTTCGCAAATTGAGGCCTGACCGGCGATCACATCGTGCCACCACAAGTCGCGTTCTGCATTCCACTGCACTTCGTTGCCTGGCACGCTTATAAACGATCACGTTGATGCACTACAATCGCAGCCACCCATGGCGATGGCGTCATCCACGGCGTGCTTTCAGCGGCATCACTTTGCCGCCGCGCATTTGCCCATCGGCAGTAATCACGGCACACGCTTGCGCATCCACGATACGCTCGTTCAGGCTCTGGGAAGAGAAACCGCCAAACACCACCGAATGGATTGCGCCGATGCGCGCGCAGGCCTGCATCGCCACCACGGCCTCGATGCTCATCGGCAGATAGATCAACACGCGGTCGCCTTTTTTGATATTGCGCGCCCTCAACCCATTGGCGAACTGGCACACGCGGGCATGCAATTCGCGGTAATTGACCTTGGTAACCTTGCCGTCATCCGCTTCAAAAATGATGGCGGTCTTTTCCGCTTGCGTGGCGAGATGTTTATCCAGACAGTTGTAAGAAACATTCAGTACACCATCCTCGAACCATTTGAAAAATGGCGCATTGCTTTCATTCAGTCCCTTGGTGAACGGCTTGTGCCACACGATATTTTCGCGCGCCAGATTGGCCCAGTAGCCGTCATAGTCCTGCTGTGCCGCATCCGCCAACGCCTGATAGGCTGCCATGCCGGACACATTGGCCTGTTGGACAAAGGCTGGGGAAGGTGGGAAGACGCGGGTTTCGTGCATTACGGATTCAATACTGGTAGACATGTCGGTTCCTCTGTGTTGATATTTTTAGCCAAGCTTCGCAGATTCAAGTCAGAAGTGCAACCCCCGAATCTACTTGGATATTAGAGATCACGGCTTACAACAGGCTTACAAACTTATCTTTTACCCCCGCGTATTCGACTGCGTTCTCAAATCGGGCCAAATCCACCACCGGCTGCGGCTGCCATCCCGCCTTGCGGTGTTCCGCCACGACATTGGTAAAGATGCCGCCGCGCACATAAAATTTGGCGGTCAGGCGCATGAAGCGGGGCTGCGTGGCGGCGACCAGATCGTCCAGAATGCGGTTGGTCACATCCTCGTGGAAATGGCCTTCGTTGCGGAACGACCAGATATAGAGCTTGAGGCTTTTCAGTTCGATGCATTGCTCGTCGGCAATGTAGTCGAGAATCAGCGTGGCGAAATCCGGCTGGCCGGTCTTGGGGCACAGGCAGGTAAACTCGGGGATTTCCATATGGATATGGTAATCGCGCCGGGGATTGGGGTTGGCGAAAGTTTCCAGAGTTTTAGTCGGTTGGCGTAGTCATTTTGAGTCGGGTTCCGCTTCGGTTAGAATAGCGGAATTATAACGTTCAATGCCACTAGATCTCCAAATTGCGCCTTTCCCACATCAAGCTCGCTCGGCTTCAAAGTCCTTCGTTGATCCGACGCATATCGCCCTGCCGGGGCAACTCGTCGGCATCGTCGGCCCCAACGGTTGCGGCAAGTCGAATGTAATCGACGCGCTGCGCTGGGTGCTGGGCGAATCCAGGGCCTCCGCGTTGCGCGGCGAATCCATGCAGGACGTGATTTTCAACGGCTCCAGCAAGCGCAAGCCGGTGTCGCGCGCCAGCGTCGAGCTGATTTTCGACAACAGCCTGGGCAAGGCCGCCGGGCAGTGGTCGAGCTACGCCGAGATTGCCATCAAGCGCGTGTTGCAGCGCGACGGCGATTCCAGCTATTACATCAACAACCAGCACGTGCGGCGCAAGGACATCACCGATATTTTCCTCGGCACCGGGCTGGGTGCGCGCGCTTACGCCATCATCGAGCAGGGCATGATCTCGCGCATCATCGAGGCCAAGCCGGAGGAATTGCGCATCTTCCTCGAAGAAGCGGCGGGCGTTTCCAAATACCGCGACCGCCGCCGCGAAACCGAATTGCGCATCGGCGATACGCGCGAGAATCTGTTGCGCGTGGACGACATTCGCCTGGAACTGGAAAAGCAGCTCGCCCATCTGACCGAACAGGCCGAGGTCGCCAAACAATACCGCGAACTGGAAGCGAAGCGCGACACCACGCAGCATTTGCTGTGGCTGGTAAACAAGCAGGATGCCGAAGCCCGCCGCGTGCGCTATACCCAGCAGATCGAAAAAACCAGAAACGAACTGGAAGCCGAAACCGCGCGCTTGCGCGAGGTGGAAAGCCAACTGGAAAGCAGCGCGCAGCGGGCATTATCAGCTTTCCGATGCGATGCACAGCAAGCAGGGCGAGCTCTATGCCAGCAATGCCGAGGTTGCGCGGCTGGAACAGCACATCGCGCACCTGCAAGACCAGCGCGCACGCCTGACCCAGCAGATTGCCGGCGGCGAATTGCAGATGGAGCAGCAGCGCGGCCAGTTGCAGGGCGTGCAGTCTTTGCTGGCGCACTGGCAGCATCAACAGCAGGAAGCAGCCGTCCGGGTGGAGGTGTGCGACAGCCATGCCAGCACCGAGGCGCAACACCTGCCGCAGGCGGAAGAGGCCGCGCGCGCCGCGCAGGAACGCTACAACGCGGTACAGCGCGAACAACTGGTGTTGCAGCAGCAGTTGCAACTGGCCGAGACGCAGCGCGAACATATCCAGCGCAACGTACAGCAACTGGATTCGCGCCGTTCGCGCTTGTTATTGGAGCAGGACAACCTGCCGCGCCCGGATACCGAGGCACTGACCAGGCGCAGCAGCAAATTGCCGAACTGGAAGTCGAGCGCGAAGAACAGCAGCAGCAGTTGGCGCAATTGCAGGAACAATTGCCGGTCGCCGATGCGGCGCGGCGCAGCCAGCGCATCGCGGCGCAGGAACTGGAGCGGCAACTGGCGCAGGTGGAAGCGAAACTCGCCGCGCTCAAGCAGTTGCAGCAACAGACTGATAACGACAAGAATTTGAAGCAGTGGCTGGCCAATCATCAGTTGGATAATCTGCCGCGCCTGTGGCAATCCATCCGCATCGAGGCGGGCTGGGAAGATGCGCTGGAAGCCGTGTTGCGCGAGCGCCTCAATGCGATTGCGCTGCAAAAACTGGATGAGGCGGCGGCTTGGGATAATGCTCCGCCGGGCAAGCTGGCGGTATTTGCGGCAGATGGCGCGGCGTGCCTCTGCGCAGCAACACAGCGAACTCACCCCGCTATCGAAATTCGTGACTTGTCAGGACGAGCGCGCCGCGCCGGTACTGGCGGACTGGCTGTCCGGCGTATATGCCACGGAAACGCTGGCACAGGCTTTGAGCCAGCGCGAGCAATTGCCTGCCGGAGCATGGCTGGTCACGCCGCAAGGTCATCTGGTCGGCGCGCACAGCGTGCTGTTCCATGCACCGGACAGTCAGGTGCATGGCGTGCTGGCCCGCCAGCGCGAGATCGAGTCCTTGCAGCAGCAGGCGCAACAACAGGCGGCAGCGCTTGAGCAGGGCAAGCAACAGGCTGTGCAGGCAGAAGAAAATTATCACGCCATCGAAAGCCGCATCGCGCCGCTGCGCAGCTCGGGCAGCGAATTGCAGCAGCGCCAGCACACGCTGCAAATGCAAGTTTTGAAATTGACCCAGGCCAACGAGCGCAGCCATGAGCGCGCCACGCAAATCGCCCACGAGTTGCAGGAACTGGCCGATCAGGCCGCCGGTGAACAGCGCCAGCGCGAAGAGATTGCCGAGCGCATGGAAATCATGCGCGAAAAAATCAGTGCGCATCAGGCCGATGCCGAGCAGGTGCGGCACCAGACTACCGTGCAGGAATCCAAGCTGCGCGAGCAGCGCGAGCGTTCGCAGAAGGCGCAGCACGAGTTGCAGGAGGCGCGCTTCTTCGCCAAGACCTGCGCGGAAAAAATCGGCGACCTGGAACATAACCTGAAGCAGATCGGATTGACGCTGGCGCAGTTGGAGCAGACTCTGGCGCATAGCCGCGATGAGCTTTCGCACATGGACGACGGCAGCAGCCAGCAGCAATTGCGGGAAGCGTTGGAGCTGCGCGTGGTGCGCGAACAGGCGCTGGCCGAGGCGCGCAATGCGATGGAATTTGCCACGGTCAACCTGAACAAGCTGGAGCAGGAGCGCATGTCCTGCGAACAGAGGTTGAATCCGCTGCGCGAGAAATCCGGCGAACTGTCGCTCAAGGAACAGGAAGCGCGCCTGCATTACGAGCAATGGGCCGAGCAATTGCAGGGCGTGGATGAGGCGGCGCTGTTGCCCCTGCTGGAAGGCGGCAATGCCAAACCGGCTGTGCTGCAAAATGAACTGAATCGCTTGAGCGCCGGCATCGAGGCACTGGGCGCGGTCAATCTGGCGGCGCTGGAAGAATTGCAGGCAGCGCAGGAGCGCAAGACCTATCTGGATGCGCAGGCGAAAGATTTGACCGAGGCGCTGGATACGCTGGAAGGCGCGATCCGCCGTATCGACAAGGAATCCCGCGATTTATTGATGGCGACTTACAACGAAGTGAACCGCCATCTGTCCGAAATGTTCCCGGTGCTGTTCGGCGGCGGCGAGGCGCGTCTGGTGCTGACCGGCGAGGAAATTCTGGACAGCGGCGTGCAGGTGATGGCGCAGCCGCCGGGCAAGAAAAACGCCTCGATTCATCTGATGTCGGGCGGCGAAAAAGCGTTGACTGCGATTGCGCTGGTGTTCTCGTTATTCCAGCTTAACCCCGCACCGTTCTGCCTGCTGGACGAGGTGGATGCGCCGCTGGACGATACCAACACCGAACGGCTGTGCAACCTCGTCAAGAAAATGGCGGTGCAGACCCAGTTCATTTTCATCAGCCACAACAAACTCACCATGGAACTGGCGCAGCAACTGGTCGGCGTGACCATGCAGGAACGCGGCGTGTCCCACGTCGTGGCGGTGGATATCGAAGAGGCGTTGCGGATGCGCGATGACAGTACGATAGCCTGAACGCGGTGGATTCTCGCATCTGAGAGTTATTGAAAAACCTTCAGCTTCGACGTACTGGTGGCGCGCCTGACGGAGGAATACGGAGTACCCTCCATACCTGCCGCCGGAAAGTCACCACGTTTCTCGCGAAGTTGCACTGGGATGAAGGGGTACTGCACTGGAAGAGGTGGGGATAGTAATTCCATTTCCAATTCAACACGGGAATAATGTTTCGTGGAAGTGGCCTCCCGTCCACGATAAATATTGTCGCGGCCGGGAGGTCACTCCCACCAATACATCACTATTGAAGGAGAATTGGTATAAGATGGCGCTGGTATTTCATTTACTCTTATCATCAGCAATGCGCTGTTCAATTTCAACCAAAGTGCTGCGTGCCAGCGCATTCAGCGGCCCCCCAATAGCCACGGCATGGCGCGCAGCACGCAACGCAGCTTCGTGCTTGCCAAGATCGCTTAGCGTTTGAGCCAGATTGTTAAAGGCAGCAACAGAGTCGGGATGTTCTTTTGTAGTCTCCAGAAAAATTATTTGTGCTTGATTCAGCAGGCCGCGTTTGTAAGCGAAATTCCCTGCCGCCATTTTTGTCACCAGACTATCAGGCCAATTCAGCATTGCAGCGCTGTAAGCAGGCCACACGTCACTTGCAGGGCTTGTGTGCTCCAGCGCAATCACGCTCTGGACATATCCTTCCGCGCTGGCAGTTTGCGGTATCTGTCCCGGCGGCAGTACAACCACGGCCCAATGCCCACTGCGCGCCCAAGTGTTTTCAAAAGTAAAAAATGGCAGAAGTTGCCTGCGATCTGTACCGGAGCGAAGAATCATTTCCTCACTACGAACATCGTATCCGATCACTACCGCGTAATGCCACACCGGGTACCAATCCAGTCCCAGATTCAGCAAAACCAGCACAGGATTGCCCGCAGCAACCTCAGTTAATACATCCTGCAATTCGGGCTTAAGAACATATGCCAGCGTTCCAAAACGACGTGCTGTGGCCAGCATTTCTGCTTGCAGGCTGCCCTGTTTTTCAGGTAGATATAAAAGTGGCTTCAGTTGATCTGGGGCTATATTTTTCCCCGCATGCTGCAATACCATAGCCAGCGATGCCGGTCCGCACTGATGCTCTTCCTGCGGATAGAACACCACTTGGTCCAGCTCTGCACGCACTGGAATTCCAGCCGGCAAAGCGTTGCGCAACGCCGATGTTTGCGGGGTAGCGCATGCTGCAAGCAGTACCAGAAGAAAAATGCCCGCAGTCTGACGGGCGTTTTGCCAACAGATCATTCAGATTAAATTCAATGATGAATGGATCTGGTAAAAGGAAATACTTTGGTCAAGCCCAGAATGTCTGTAATCAACAATACGATAAATATAAACACTATCGCGCCAACGATATCACCTCCTGCGGGCAGGCTATCGAGCTTGCCGTTGATAGTAGCGACTTCATCATCGGTCAGCGCATCCACTCTGGCACGGGCCGCATCAGCATCTACTCCTTTTGCCTGTAACTGCGCACGCACATCCTGGCGATCAAACACCTTACGCAAGTGTTCTCGTTCAAGTTGTGCGGCCTGACTGGAAATTACTTGCTCGTTGCTGACCATGCTTGCCTGCACGTTCGGCGTCCATAAACTCAGGCTGAACATACTCATCATCAGTACCCGGCTACAAAAATTAATTAAGCTTTTATTCATTATATTTCTCCAATTAATTTATCAAGAAACTGCCTAAGACACTCCAGCTTGACCTCAGTTAAACTTACACGACCCAACAATATGCGCTGTCAATTTTGAGATTCCAATGTTATGGGAACCTTATGTCTTAGTGATCACGACCACGGTCATGAGCATCGCCTTACTTCTGCTGCAATTAGAAAACGGTTCATGTTGAATTTCCTACTGTTAATGATGCTGTCATGCCAGCCAAACCCGGACAAGCCATAAGTCGCAATACAATATGGCTTTCCTACCGCCGCTCGCCCAGAGATTCAGTCAAAGGGTTTGATGCCACAATACGTTCATAATTGCTGCGGCACTGTGCGGTAACATACAGATAGGCGAGATAAAATATGATAAGAACCAGCGAACGGCCTTCGGGGGTTAAAGCGCAAATCTTGACTACTTGTTAACGTTGGATACGATGCCGCAAAAAGTGGATGCAGCGCTGTACGATGCAAGGGGTTCAGAGCGTGATTGCGTGCGTGTTTCTTCTGCCTGTTTTTTCTTAAAGGTAGCATTTCCCCGTCTTTTCATTTGATGAGTTAAGGCTGGACGGCAGGATAATCCTTGCACGGGATGCGAATTTTAGCGCGCTCCCTGTTTGGAGGATAAGCCATGAGCACGATTAATACGGTTGCAACAGGATTGCACCATGCGGGTGATCACAGCGGAGCGGCAGTTGCTGTTGTGGCAGAAGGTCAAGCTGTGAAACAAGGTGCAGCGGGCGTGCCGGTTGCAAGCCCCATACTTTCGGCGAGTACGGTGGTAAAGTTAGGGGCAACCTCGATTGCCCCCTTGACCTATGATGCCAGTCTTACGCGCTCGGTCGAACACTTGAGGGTTGGTATTGCCCAATATCTTGGGCATGGCGCATAACGCAACACCCTTCTTTTTTCTTAAAGCGCTCCCGCTTTCTTAAAATAATTCTGTTTTCTTAAAGCAAAATAATCCATTAGACCAAAAACTCGTCATTCCCGCGCAGGCGCATATCCGTTGACTTCCGCTCAACGCGCCTTGATCCGCATCGACCCACAGGAAGATTTCCAGATTACGGACCTGCAAAATTGCGTTGCCCTGGTGCTGTCATCCCTGTTAAGCAACGCGCTGCGCGCCATCAAGGATCAGACTATTCACCGAATGAGCGCAGCCAGTCTGCTTCCCCCTTTGAAAAAGGGGGAGTGAGGGGGATTTTGCGCTTATCCAATTCCCCTCCCCCTTTGTCAAAGTTGGAAACAACAGCTACCTGAAAATAGTTCAGAGGCACATATTTTATTGTCGAGTTAAGGCAATGCTCCCCGCACAGTGCCGGACACAACCGGCGAAATCTCCATCCACAATCAGGCCTACGTGAGTTGCTCAGGCAGCCCAACAAGCTCCCCTCCTACCACATTTTTATAAAAAATGTAACTATCAGAACAGATAGTTACATTAAGTGTTTTTTTAGTGGAGAATTATTGTGCGTAGCAATTTTTATGGCGGGCAAAAAAACTTCGATGGTTCGCTGAAGATCTCGCGCCCTGTGGGTGTAATGCTTAGACAAGCTCGGCATAGGGGGTGCGAAGCGTAACGAACTATCGATGGGAACAATGTTTCAGGGTGGGCGAGCGTAATCCATGCCATTGGCTTGTTTTATTTTGTTTGAATTATTTAATCAGGGAGACTTGCATGACCACATCGAAAAAACCCGCCGCAAAAAAGCCTGCTCCCGTTGGCAAATGGCCGCAGGGAAACACCATGGCTTTCGTCGGCAAATGGCCACCAGAGAAAACTGGCGCATCACCAAAAAAGGCGGCAGCCAAACCGGCACCAAAAAAGACGGCAACCAAACCGGCAGCAAAAAAGTAGCGGCTAAACCGTAATGTCTAAGCCAGCAAAAAAAACGCCGCAAAGAAGTCTGCTCCCGTTGGCAAACTGCCGCCGGGGAACACCATGGCTTTCGTCGGAAATGAATGCTTCCAAAAACTCCCTGACTACAACTAACTATAGGTAAAACAAATGGCACAAGGCGCCTACAGAATCTGGACAACTGATGAGATTGGAAATCTCTTGGGGAATCCTACGCCCCCGCAAGGGCAACCGCCTGAATCTCCTGAACCGACGGATGATAAAGCGACGGATATTTATTTTGGCGTTGTGGGAAATGCGCCCTCTCCGTTTCCCAAAGACCAGATTGACTTGCAACAGAATATAGCAAAAGTATTGCGTACCGTGCAGTTGTTATACCTTAAGCCGGATGAAGATTCGGAGAAGCCACACAAGCAAGGTTCGGTGGCGCGCTGCAAAGCGCAGTTTCGCAGCTACTATGTTCGTCTCTTTTACCTCGCACAGTTGGGGCTTGAGGGTGCCAGCGCATCGCCCGAAGTTGCACAAATCGATTTGACCACAATTACGGCGGATCTCGTTGCTGACGAAGCCGGTCGGATCAAGAATGGTCACTTGAAAAGATTGGCTCAGGTGGCGGCGACTATGTCAGCGTTGCCTATCGCAGTTTATATTTTAATGTGTTTGATACCGTCTAAGAGCATGCTGGATGACTTCCTTGGCTTGATAGGCATACAGCCGCCTGTCCTCGCGAATTTCATGTTGCTGTGGGTTGGCTGTTTCATTGGCGTCTGGCTTTCTTATGGTATCCGTACTACAAACTTTACGCTTGCGGACTTGACCCAAACTGACATCGATTACCTGCAGCCGGTAACGCGCATGCTGTTTGCCGGAGCACTTACGATGATACTCGGCATCATGTTCATGCTCGGCGCGGTAGAAATCAGCGTGGGCAGTTATTCGATAACCAAAATCTCGACAGACCCTAGGCTCGCGTTCATGATTGGGGCATTTTGCGGTATTAGCGAGTTGATGCTGCCTGCTGCCGTAAACAAGCAGGCCAGCGATTTTGTAAACAAGATTAAGTAAAGCAGCTATAAGCCGCCGCACGTATTTATTTCAGGTGTTTTGGAACAGTTATTTTGCAGTTAACTGGCAGTTAACCGGGGAAAGAGTAAATTTAAAACGAATAACTGGGGGTCGTATAAGTTTGCCCTGACCCAGTTATTTAAGCTGGGCAAATTGTCAAATAATAATAGGGAGCAAAAATGGAGTTCTTTGTATGTACTAGCATTGACATTGGCGATGTAATCTTGGATGGTATTAACCAAGGAGCAAACAAAGACGCAACAGGCATATTACTTACCAAGCAATGTAATAGTGGCCTTCATTCAGTTGCATTGAATTGTTTAAGTGGGAAAAGTTATCCCGAGAAAACTGTAAATATAGGCGGAACAGACCCCATCGCACCGCTGGAGGTGCCATTTCCATGAGAACTTTAGCTTGGTTCAACATTCTTATTATTGCTGCCTTAGGTGCTGGCTGCGCGCATTATCCAGAAAATCCACCACTCACGGATTTGTCACCGAACAAAGGCTATCGCTATCAAAACATAAGGTTCGAACCTACCAGCGATAAGCCCTTCGTCATACTCGCTTTTTCAGGTGGAGGGACGCGCGCTGCCGCCTTCTCGTTCGGCTTGATGGAGGAACTTAACGAAGTTAAATACACCACGAATACGGGAGAGACGAGGCGGTTATTAGATGATGTCGAAATTATTTCGTCAGTCTCAGGGGGAAGCTTTACTTCGGCATATTACACCCTCTTCCCAGAGAAATTTTTCACCTCTTTCCAAGGGGCATTCTTATATCGAGATATTCAAAAAGAGTTAGTGGAGAGGTTAATAAATCCGATCAATTTAGTGAAAGTTGCTTCGCCAAATTTCAGCCGCATAGATATGGCCAGCGATTTTTATAACGAGACCATTTTCGAACGCAAGACATTCGGCGATCTACTAAAAAAGCCAATGGGGACATCTCCATTTTTAGTTCTCAACGCCACCAATATTAGCATTGGTCATCAGTTCGAGTTCAACCAAGACCAGTTCGATCTTTTGTGTTCGGATTTGAGTGGTGTCGATGTTGCACGTGCAGTTGCTGCATCGTCCAATTTCCCCATTGCGTTTGCACCGCTTACATTAAATAACTACAAAGATAGTTGTGGGGCTCTCCCCAAATGGGTAAAGCTTGCTCTGGACAAGGATCAAAATACCAAGCAGCGCTATGGTGAGGCGTTAGCCGCACAATCTTACCGTGACCCAGGTCGCAAATTTACTCATCTGCTGGACGGAGGGCTGTCTGACAATCTCGGGTTACGAGGGCCTATTCAGGCGGTAACCACCACCGATAGTGCATGGAGCATTCTGCATCTAATAAATAAGGATAATCTGAGCAAACTAATTGTCATAGCCGCTAACGCGAAGACGACCAAGCACCGAGACTGGGATGCTTCAAGCACGCCACCAGGCTTGGGCGCAGTACTTGATGTCACTACTAGCGGCCCCATGGATGATGTTTCCGCAGATAGCGTTGAAATGATTAGCGAGCATTTCAAAGACATGAAGCAACTTGGCAAAACCGTCGATTCTTGTAATGCATACGTGAGCAGATCGTGTCCGGGCATATCCAGAATCAGCAACCCTTTAACTACTGATTTTAGTTTTACTGAACTCACTTTTGACGACATTGCAGACCCACATCTTCGAACCTGTTTGCAGGAACTACCGACATCCTTCGCGCTCCCGAAAAGGACGGTAGATTTGCTGCGGATATCAGCGAAGTATTTGCTGATGAATTCAGACGACTTTGTAAATGGAATGAAACGCCTTGATCCGAATTGGACACCTCAAAAAATTACTATCGACAAGAGGCTAATAGATGATGTCTGTGGCTCAAGAGAAGCTGGTGTAGCGCTCGCGAAATAATAAATCTTAGAAAAAATTGGGCGCTACCCTTTGTTGCTCCGACCAGAGCAAATTAAAAGGTAGCGTCCCCATTATTTGCATTTAGAATTGAATGATTGCTGTGTTGCCCCGTTTAATTTGATGCGTTAGAAAATCATGACACTTGGAGATTCTTTTGAAGAAGATAGACCTACATATCCACACAGTTCCGACCATAAGCGATAGCCTGTTCGTCTTCAACCTTGACGTGTTCAAGAGGTATGTTGCAGAAGCGAACCTGGATGCTGTGGCTGTAACCAATCACGATATATTCGATGGGACGCAATTTAGGGAAATCAAGGAAGCATTGGGTATAACTGTCTTTCCTGGAATAGAGGTGAATCTGGATAAAGGGCACGTATTGATAATTGGCGATGGCTCAAACTTGGAAGACTTTGAGGACAGAACAAATTTGGTATCGAAGAAGATTACCAAAATCGGAGACAGCATATCGGTTGAAGAGCTGGAAAAGATATTTGGCGACCTTGGCAACTATTTGGTAATACCTCACTACGACAAAAGCCCCTCAATCGCTGGAGAAACACTAGAGAAAATCAAGCTATATGTATCTGCTGGAGAAGTTGATAGCGCAAAAAAATTTATTCGAGCCATAAAAGACGAAACAAAATTAACACCTGTATTGTTCAGCGACGTAAGAATTAAAGATGACCTCACCAAACTGCCAACAAGGCAAACCTTTATTGACTGCGGAGACTTGACGCTTGATGCAATTAAGTCATGCTTGAGAGATAAAAGAAAAGTTTCCCTGTCTGAAAAAGATGGGAACAAATTATGGCAAATATTCGAAGACGGTCAAAAAATATCGACTGGACTGAATATACTCCTTGGTGAGCGTTCATCCGGGAAGACCTATACGCTCAACAAGATAAGCAGCGCTATCGAGAACGTAAAGTACATAAAACAATTTGCTTTAGTTCAGCAAGACGAAGCCTCATACGAACGCGAATTCAACAACGATGTACAGAGAAAGCGAAGTTGTTTTATAGATGATTATTTGTCCGGCCTGAAAAGCGTCCTTGACAATGTTATGAGTGTCGATTTGGACGCAAATGACCAACAGGTGGAGCAATATGTTGCCACCCTTCTGAAGTCAGCCGAAGAAGCAGATAGGCGGGACGCCTTTTCTAAAACCGTGCTCTTTGATGAGGTGGATTTTCCTGTAGGACAGACTAACACGCTTAAGGATTTAATCGAGTCCGTTCGACAGGTGATAGAGAACGTTGAGTACAAATCAATAATTGAAAAACACTTGAAGGTTGAATCGCTTAAAAGGCTTGCATGTGAGTTGATTGAACTTCTCTGGAACAAAGCGCTTGAAGACAAGAAAAAAACGCTCGTGAATGGGTTGGTTAAGGATGTCAAGCAGCGTCTAAAAATGCGCACGTCGGCAGTTCAGGTTGAAGATGTCGATCTATATAAAATGAGCATGGATAGGAAGCGAGTCGAGAGATTTAGGGAAATTGTAGGGTTTCTTAAGAGAGAGGCCGTAGTATTCGAGGACAACATCCAAGGGTTCCGTGTAGAAGCAAGGAAAGAGCCATTTTCTGGAGCTGGTGAGATAAAGAGCGCAAACGGAAATAAGGGTGCGTTTAGTGAAGCCCTTAAGGAATATGGTGATCCATACAAATATCTATGTGTGTTGTTGTCCAAAGAGGACTTAACTCGCTCAGAGTTATACAAGCTTTTTGTAAAAATCAGCTACCGAATATTAAACAGTGATGGTTTTGAGGTTTCTGGTGGAGAAAGATCCGAATTTAGGCTTCTACAGGAGATAACAGATGCTCAGAAATATGACGTTCTCTTGATTGATGAACCTGAGTCTTCATTTGACAACCTTTTTTTAAAGAGCGACGTAAACCAGATACTAAAAGAAATATCGAGATCAATGCCAGTGGTTGTGGTTACACATAACAGTACAGTTGGTGCTTCGGTTGGGGCTGATTATCTTCTGTATGCCAAAAAGGAATTGGAACAAGGCAAGTCCGTTTACAGGCTTTATACAGGATACCCTACAGACAAGATGCTATTTTCAGTAGATGGAAAATCAATTAGCAGTCATGGAATAGTAATGGATTCACTCGAAGCAGGCATGGATGCATATGACATCAGGAGGCAAGGATATGAAGCTATTAAGCATTAAGGACAACTTGGGGCATTATCTTGGCGAGTCTGGTCAACCCATCCCGGTGGACAAGATTACGAAAGATGAACTGCTAAGACTCGTGAATTTGACGCTGAGTAAAGACGTGGAGTTCGATGAGTATGACGAAAACGCAATAAAGAACCAAGCGCATCAAATTGTGTATAAGAGCGTACTCGAAAAGCTGCGGGGCCTCAGAGATCGGAAGCAAGAGTTTACAGATGAATCCGAGAGATTGTTTCTTAAGGAATACGAAAAGTATTGCGACGATTCATCACAATAAAGCGATTAACCGGATACCTAGCGGGGTTCGGGGGGCACGGGGTCAGGCCTTATTGAAGCCATGACAAGACATTGCAAGAGCAGCGGCTTTAACGGGTTTGCTATTCGTTACAAAAAACTAGCCTGCCTATCGCCAACCTTCCAAACGCGATCTTTAATGAGCTCTGATTCAATAGGAATTTCCAGCGTCTCGCCCTTGAAGTGGGGGAATAATCTTGAAAACGCCTTGATGTGCGCTTTTGCCGCATTGAAATATTCCTCATCGATCTCAACTCCGATAGAGTCATAACCCACAACTTGGCTGGCTGCGATGGTTGATCCGGAACCAAAGAACGGGTCAAGCACGACACCCTCTCCCATAGGCAGGATGCTTCTGACAAGAATCCGTAGCAGGTGCTGAGGTTTGAG
Source organism: uncultured beta proteobacterium (assembly GCA_963714805.1). Classification (GTDB taxonomy): domain Bacteria; phylum Pseudomonadota; class Gammaproteobacteria; order Burkholderiales; family Gallionellaceae; genus CAIQPV01. Next base: position 925,993 of record CAVQPO010000004.1, read on the forward strand.
CGTCGGATGCGGGGAGATCATTTCTTCGTTTGCCGGGGTTTTTCCGCTCTGAATAATGTCAGGAAACGGCTGGTCTGTGTTTAGCCTGCGCAAGCCTCCTGTGCCCCATTTGCGCAGGTTTTCGGAAACTGTTTTCTCGGAAATGGGTTTGCGGAATAACATCCATGGCTCATAGTTGCCGCGCGGCGTTACACAAACTTCGGGAAACTCCTTTTCCGCCCCCTTCGGCCTGTCTCCGCCCCTGAATCCTCGGTATAGCCGCATGATGGCTCCGCGAACCTCATAGCCCGCTTCCGCCATACCGCTTTGCACAAGATGCTGAAGCATGGGAGTGCCCGCGAGCATTACATGTCCACCGGGAACAAGTGCATGCATCAGGCCTTCGCCGAACTCTCTGAAGTAAGTACGGATGTGCTCGCGCTCTTTGGCATTCAACGTGGTGAAACGAGGTAACGGGTCGCGTTGGCTCCCCCCCATCGTCGGCGGCAGACGCCAAACCCCGCCCTTGCCCTTCCTTAGCTTTTCCATCTCGTGCGGCAGGAATTCAACAATCCCAAACGGCGGGTCAGTGCAAACCCCGTGGATACTGTTTGCCGGTTGCGTTTTGAGCCACTCAAAACAATCCGCGTGATGTAAATTAAATTGAACCATATAACCAGTTTCGCCTATAGTTGAAAGACTGTCAAGCTCATGGCAATCTACAATGCGCCTATGGACAAGGCACAGAAAGTTATTGGCGCATGCATCCGGGCCAACCGGGAACAGCGTGGCCTATCTCAAGAAACCTTGGCGGCAAAGGCTGGCATCAGTTACCAGTATTTGTCAGGCGTTGAAACAGGAAAAGAGAACTTTTCCATCCAGGTAGTGGAAGCAATCGCGAAGGCTCTCGATTTGCCGTTACGCACGCTGGTTGTCGCCGCCTATCATGGCACCCAGCCCCCCAGACTGGATCGCCGCTATTTTAGACCACAAGTGCCCCTTCCCGATAGGTTAACCATCGCGCATATAGAAGAAGCTGCGAACCTGACCCAATCCATCGTTCACCGCATGAACCAGAACATGGTTATGGAAGTCGGATTGCCGCTGCAAGAACTGATACAGGGGAATAATTTTTCCGGATTGGTGTCGAATATTTTCAGCAATTCCATGGATCAGTGCTCGCCTTACAAGCACAACCATGACCAACGTTATCCCGACCTCATCTGCAAGAAAGCCAACAATAGCAAAGGTGAAGGACTCGAAGTCAAGACCACGGTCAATGTGCGCAAAGGCGGGGAAAGCCACAACGGGCATAGCGGGTGGCACGTAATCGCTTGCTACAATTTCCTGCCGGATGGTGACATCGTATTTGTACACTTCATGTTTGCGTGGCTGAACGGGCATCAGCACAAAAACTCCGACTGGTCATATGTGGGCAGCAAGGTCAATGAGGAAACAGGCAGCCGACGTACCGAGACATATACCACCAATCTCACCGGCACGACCAAACTGCGCGACGGCTCGGTTTACTTGAACCCCGAGATTGTGAAATTCAGTAAATGGCGACAGGAAAGGGATGGTGCAATGCCAACCTGGTCGATATTTGCAGAACCCTCTCCATAAGGAATACATGAAAACCTTAAAATAAAGGTGTCAAAATAAAGGTGTCTGTCAAAATAAAGGTGTCAGACCCATTATAAAATAGTCATCTTGACATCATTCTCAGGTTGATGCTACCTTATCCCTTCATCATTATCCCTTCATCATCAAACCAAGGAGACCTCATGCGAACAACGTTGAATCTCGACGATCAATTGCTTGTTGCCGCAAAGCATCGGGCCATCGAACAGAGCGTTTCCCTCGCGTGCGTGATCGAGAATGCTTTGCGCGAATCTCTGGCAAAGCCGCAGGCAAAGCGCAAAAAGATACGCTTGGTCACTGCGTCCGGGGCTGGGGTGAAACCGGGGGTTGATCTGGATAATGGGCGTTCGTTATCGGACATCATGGATGATCCATCATGATTTTGATGGATGTGAACGTGCTGGTGTATGCGCACCGGGAAGACACCAAAGATCATCTTGCGTACCGCGATTGGCTGGAGTCCGTGATAAATTCCAATGTGGCATACGGTTTTTCTGAACTGGTATTGAGCGGCTTTATCCGTGTGGCGACCCATCCAAAAGTTTTTGAAAAACCGAGTTCCCCGGAAGCGGCAATCGCTTTTGCCCAGCAACTCAGGTCGGCGGAGCACGCGGTTTGTTTTGCCCCCGGTAAAAATCATTGGGATTTGTTTTTGCAATGTGTGCGGCAGGTTTCCGCGCAGGGCAATGATATTGCCGATGCATACCATGCGGCGCTGGCGCTGGAGTGGGATTGCGACTGGGTCACCACCGACAAGGGGTTTCGCCGTTTCAAGGGGTTGCGCGTGCGCCATCCGCTCATGGTTCGACAAGCTCACTACGAACGGATTAAATAGACAATGCCTTTAGTTCTGAGCGAATCGAAGAGTCACCACGAACGGATTAAATTAAAATTCCCATAACATGCCGAGAAAACCGCGCTTTTATGTGCCCGGAGCGCCCGTTCATGCGGTGCAGCGGGGACATAACCGTTCCGCAGTTTTTTTCGATGACTTCGATTATCTCGAATATCTGCGCTGCCTGAAGCAGGCCGCCGATAGCTGCGGCTGCGCGGTTCATGCCTATGTGCTGATGAGCAATCATGTGCATTTGCTGTTGACGCCGGAACGCGCCGACTCGGTAAGCCGTTTGTTTCAGGGTGTGGGGCGGCATTATGTGCGGCATATCAATAAAACCTATCAGCGCCATGGCGGTTTGTGGGAGGGGCGCTATAAGTGCAATGTCATCGAGTCTCAGGCTTATCTGCTGTCGTGCATGCGTTATATCGAGATGAATCCGGTCAGGGCAGGCATGGTGGATCATCCTGCCCAATACCGCTGGTCCAGTTACGCAGCCAATGCGCTCGGCACCAGCAATGCCATCCTGACTATGCAGGCCGAGTATGCTGCTTTGGGCCGTTTGCCCGTCGAGCGCCAATCTGTTTATCGCAGCCTGTTTGACCGGGTGCCCGATGCTGATGATTTGGAACTATTGAGGTGTGCCTTACAAACCGGGACTCCGCTGGGTAACGATAAGTTTAAAGCGGAAATTGAAGCGGCATTGAATTTGAAAGTGGGTTACGTGCGCCGGGGCAGGCCGCAGAGGAAATGAAATTAACCGTTCGATTGTTTCTAAGCGCGAGCTACGCGGGTTCTTGATGCTCGGCTTCCCACCCCTTGCAAGCCAGAGCAATGTAACGCGGCACGGGACGGCTCCCACTGCCGTAACCAGATCGAATTTAGGGAACCTCTAAAAATCCAATTTTCGTCGCGATACTGCGTTGCTCACAAAAAATTACTCCTTACATATCGAACATATGCTGCGTCGTAATTTTTCGTTCGCGCCTTGTCTAGCTTAGAAAATTGGATTTTTAGAGGCCCCCTTTAGCATTAATATTCCGCCAACCAAATGCACTTGCATCGGCTCATGGTATTTTTCGCGCAATTGCAAACGATACTTATTACAAAACCTTTGTTTGGTTGTCATAGCATCGTGATATAGAAATAATTTCAATGGGGCAAAATACTGGATTAACCCAACACGTTGTAAATTTCGCTTGCATTCCAACTTTATCTGCATATAATGCGCGCCTCGCTGCGATGTTCGTGCAGCGTTGGTTCATCGTTTCCTGACCTCCAGCGTTCCCATGTAAAGCAACACTATTGGGCGCACTCTTGCTGTTCACCGGTTAGCGACGATGTATTTGCGCCGGTAGAGGCTATCAATACCCCCTACTGAATTTTATTGTGTGGCTTTATCAAGCCACGCATGCGCCGTGATTTATTTTTAAGGAATTACCTTGTCTACTGAAAACACAAGCACTAAAGCTATTGCAACTGAAACAACCGGCATCACTTTTGCCACCCTCGGCCTGAATCCGTCCATACTCAAGGCCGTGGAAGAATCCGGCTATACCGTGCCCACGCCGATCCAGGCACAGGCCATACCCGAAGTGCTGGCCGGACATGACCTGATGGCCTCCGCCCAAACCGGCACCGGCAAGACTGCCGCCTTTATCCTGCCCGCGCTCAACCGCATCGCCGAACCGTCTGCCGTAAAAAGCAAAGGCCCGCGCGTTTTGGTGTTGACACCGACACGCGAACTGGCACAACAAGTTTCCGATGCTGCCACAAAATACGGCAAGAACATGCGCCTGAAAGTGGTCAGTATCCTGGGCGGTATGCCCTACCCGCTGCAAAACAAATTGCTGTCCAGCCCCGTGGATATTCTGGTCGCTACACCGGGTCGTTTGATCGACCACATCGACCGTGGCCGCATCGATTTTTCGCGCCTGGAAATGCTGATACTGGACGAAGCCGACCGTATGCTGGACATGGGCTTCATCGACGACGTCGAGCGCATTGCCGCCGCTACCCCGTCCACCCGCCAGACACTATTGTTCTCCGCCACGCTGGATGGCGTGATCGGCAACCTGGCAACACGGCTGCTCAAATCGCCCAAGCGCATCAGCGTTACGGCAGCGCAGGCACGCCATGAAAACATCGATCAACGCCTGATGTATGTGGATGACATGGCGCACAAGAACCGCCTGTTGGATCACCTGTTGCGCGATACAGAAATGAATCAGGCACTGGTGTTCACCGCCACCAAGCGCGACGCCGATGCATTGGCCGATGGCTTGTCGGCGCAAGGCCATTCCGTTGCCGCTTTGCACGGCGATATGAACCAGCGCGAGCGCAACCGCACGCTGACCAATCTGCGCCGTGGGCAAGTACGTATTCTGGTCGCCACCGATGTGGCCGCACGCGGTATTGACGTTGCTGGTATCTCGCACGTAATCAATTTCGACCTGCCCAAGTTCGCCGAAGACTATGTACACCGCATCGGACGTACCGGTCGCGGCGGTGCTTCCGGCATTGCCGTATCGTTCGCCTCCAACCGCGATGCGGTGAACCTGCATAAGATCGAACGCTACACCGGTCAGAGCATTACCGCCCATACCGTTGTCGGGATGGAGCCTAAGTTCAAACCGCGCTCGGGTTCTTCCAGCCCGCGTGGCAATTCCAACCCGCGCAACAAACCCGGTGGCTTCGGGCGTCACACCGCCCCGGATAGCCGCCACGGTTTTCCGCCACGTGATGATCGCAACGGCAACGGCGCTCGCCGCGAAGGGCAAACGCACAATCGTTTCGCTGATACGGCCCAACGCCGCACTCCCAACACCCGTACCGGCGTCGCCCCCACGCGTAGCGCCAATCCCGGCAATACGACGGGGGGCGCTACGGCTCAACGCCGTCCGACCAGCAGCTTTTCACTGGGACGCGGGCATAACGGCGGTAACACCAACGGCAACAGGTAACGTGAGAGTCGCGTAAGCGAAGCTCTCACTGAATTATAAAAAAGCACGCTACGGCGTGCTTTTTTATTGCTGGGTTTTAAGTTGATATCCCAATATTATGACCGTAGCAGCACAAGCAAAATCCGGTAGAATCGACAGTAGCCGACATACATTTGGAGGATTACCTCATGCAAAACGAAGGTTTTGATTTGAACGATATCCAGCACGAGCCGACGGATGCTCAGTTGGAAAACTTGATGAATTCCGTGGCAACCGAAGCGAACCGGCGTGCCGAGCTGGCACGTCAGGAACTTATGCGTCGGCTGCGCGAAGAAATTGTCATCGCCAATAATCGTCCACTGATCACCGCATGAGCGAGACGTTCAAGCCACGCTTGATTGTCGTCGCAGGCCCAAACGGCGCTGGCAAGACTTCGATCACCGAGCAGTTGCTCCGCCACGAGTGGATGGGCGGTTGCGAATACGTGAATCCCGACTACATTGCCCGTGACGAATTTGGCGATTGGAATGCACCTGATTCCGTTAGAAAAGCAGCCATCCGCGCCGCCGAAATACGCGAACAGTGCGTGCGGGATGGTCGCAGCTTGGCTTTCGAGACTGTGCTGTCAATGCCGGACAAGATCGATTTCATCCAACGTGCGAAGCAAGCGGGATTCTTCGTCCGGCTGTTTTTCGTTGGCACAGATAATCCTTCCATCAACGCCATGCGCGTCGCACTGCGCGTCATGGAAGGCGGGCACGATGTGCCCATCAGCAAGATCATCGCTCGCTATACCCGATCATTGGCAAACTGCTCGGTGGCAACACGCATCGCTGACCGTGCCTACATCTACGACAACTCGGTGGACAATGCACCGGCACAGCTTTTGTTCCGCACAAGCGAAGGAAAGCTGACCAAGTCCTATGGTGAGATCAATCCATGGGCGCGCGAAATCCTGCGTGAGATCGACCCGAAATCCAGTAGCTTTTCATAAGGAAACTACAGCGTGACGACCACAACGGCAAAAATCCCGGTGTAACTCCATTGCGCCCTGCGCCGCTATCCTCTATCCTTGCGGCCAATTCTCTTTTTAATCGCAATCAACTATGGCCGTCAGTATCAAAACTCCGCAGGAAATCGAAAAAATGCGCATTGCCGGTCGCTTGGCCAGCGAATTGCTCGACTATATTAAACCCTTCGTACAGCCCGGCATCACGACCGGTGAGCTTGATCAACTATGCCACGAGTACACGGTGGACATGCAGCATTGCATTCCCGCCCCGCTTAATTACGCGCCGCACGGGCATACCCCCTATCCCAAATCCATCTGCACTTCGATCAATCATCAAGTGTGCCACGGCGTGCCCGGCGACAAACGACTCAAGAACGGCGACATCCTGAATATCGATGTCACGCCCATTAAAAATGGTTATCACGGCGACACCAGCCGCATGTTTTATGTCGGCGAACCGTCAATCCAGGCACGGCGATTGTGCGAAGTCACCTATCTGGCGATGTGGCGCGGCATTCGCATCGTCAAGCCCGGAGCGCATCTGGGCGACATCGGCTACGCCATCCAGAACTACGTCGAAGCGTTGGGCTATAGCGTAGTTCGCGAATTTTGCGGCCACGGCATCGGCAGTAAATTTCACGAAGAGCCGCAAGTGCTACATTACGGCAAACCGAACAGCGGCTTGAAGCTGGAAGCGGGGATGATTTTCACCATCGAGCCGATGATCAATGCGGGCAAGGCAGGGATCAAACAACTGGGCGATGGCTGGACGGTGGTAACCAAGGATCACAGCCTGTCGGCACAATGGGAACACACCGTGTTGGTAACTGAAACCGGCTTCGAAGTGCTGACTGTTTCTGCCGGTTCGCCACCTCCTCCAATTTAATTTCCCCATGCAAAGCGCCGCCAAAATCCGACTGAGCCTGCGAGCCGCTCGTGCCGCGCTGCAACAAGATTTTGCGGAACATCCGCAGCCGCAGCGCCAGTTGCGCGCCCACGCCACTCTGGTGGACGAGCATCTGTGCCGGGTGTGGCAGATGCTCGCCATGCCTGACGAATTGGCACTGGTCGCGGTGGGCGGCTATGGGCGCGACGAGCTGTATCCCCATTCCGACATCGATCTGCTGATCCTGCTCCCGCAACAACCGGACGAAGTCTTGCAGCAACGCTTGCAGGAGCTGATCGGTATATTGTGGGACATCGGGCTGGAGGTCGGTCACAGCATTCGTACCGTTGACGAGTGCATAGCCGAATCCACGGACGTGACGGTGCAAACCAACTTGCTTGAGACGCGTCTGCTTATCGGTGACCATGTTCTGTTTCTGGAAATGCGCGAAGCGCTGACCAAGCAGCTTAGTCGCCGCGATTTCTATCTGGCCAAGGTGCATGAACAGGAAAAGCGCCATGCGCGTTTCATCGATACCGATTACAACCTTGAACCCAACCTCAAAGAGAGTCCCGGCGGGTTGCGCGATTTGCAGACCATATTATGGATCAGCCGCGCCAGCGGCTTCGGCGGCTCTTGGCGCAAGCTCGCCAAAGCGGAGCTGATCACCGCGCAAGAGGCGCACGCCATCGCGCGCCACGAAGCTTTGCTGCAAACTCTGCGCATCCGCCTGCATTACATCGCCAAGCGACGTGAAGACCGCCTGCTATTCGACTACCAGACCGAGCTGGCAGAGCAGATGCACATCGCCGCGACGGAAACGCGCCGTGCCAGCGAACACCTGATGCAGCGTTACTACAAAACCAAGCGGGCGGTGCTGCTGCTGAATGCGGTGCTGTTGCAAAACTTGCATGCGCACCTGTTTCCCGAAGAGGTGACGGTGCAGCCGCTCAACGAACATTTCGTGGCGCGCGATAACCGGCTCGAAGCACGCGATGAGCAGCTATTCGAACGCGAACCTTCGACGATTCTGGAAAGTTTTTTGCTGATGGCCCAACATCCGGAACTGACCGGGCTTTCTGCACCGACCTTGCGTGCGATGTGGCGTACCCGGCATAAAATTGATGCGGCATTCCGCCGCGATCCGCGCAATCGCGCGCTGTTCATGGAAATTCTGCGCCAGCCGCAGGGCATTACTCACGTGTTGCGGCGCATGAGCCGGAACGGCATTCTGGGACGTTACCTGCCTGCTTTCGGGCGCATCGTGGGCCAGATGCAGCACGATCTGTTTCATGTCTACACGGTAGATGAGCATATCCTGATGGTCGTGCATAACCTGCGCTGTTTTGCGCTGGATAAACACGCTCACGAATACCCCTTGTGCAGCAAGCTGATGAAAGATTTTGCCCGCCCGGAAGTTTTGTATATTGCCGGACTGTTCCATGATATTGCCAAGGGGCGCGGCGGCGATCATGCGACGAAGGGGCGCACCGATGCCGCACGCTTTTGCAAACAGCATGGTCTGACTCACGAGGATAGCGAGCTGGTGGCATGGCTGGTGGAGCAACATCTCTCCTTATCCCATACCGCACAGACTCATGATTTGTCCGACCAGGATGTCATCGCAGCCTTTGCCAAAAATATCCAGAATGATCGTTATCTGGTCGCGCTCTACCTGCTCACCGTGGCAGACATACGCGGCACCAGCCCAAAGATTTGGAACGTGTGGAAGGGCAAGCTGCTGGAAAACCTCTTCCATGCAACAAGGCGCTTCATGGTGGGCGGCAAGATCGCCGACCAGGTCGGTGAAATCAGCAGCCGCACGCGCGAACTGCTCAACCTGTACGCGATTGGCCCGGAACGCTACGAACTACTGTGGGGACAGTTCGACGCGGAGTATTTTCTGCACCATGAGCCGGATGAAATTGCCTGGCACACCCGTTTGCTGGCACATCGGGTCAACAGCGCAACGCCTGTTGTCAAAGCGCGCCTGAGCCGCATCGGAGAAGGGATACAAGTGATGGTGTATTAGCCCGGATCAGCCCTACCTGTTCGCGCGCATTTGCGGTTTTTTTGCTCGCATCCATTACAACATCATGGAAGCCAAGATCCACACCACCCAGCACGGCTATGCGCTGGACAGCTTTTTGGTGATGGAGGCGGGCAACAACAAGACCAACTACCGCGACGTGATGAATTACATCGAATACGAAATGGCGCAGCAATTAAGCAGCACCGAGGCATTGACCGCACCGCAGGCAGGCAGGGTAAGCCGCCAACTCAAACACTTCCCCATTACTCCGGAGGTCAGCATCACCACCGACGAAAAAGGGCGGCACATGCTTTCCATCGTCGCCGGAGACCGTCCCGGCCTGCTGGCGCGTATCGCGTACGTATTGGCGCGCCACCACATCAATCTGCGCAGTGCCAAGATCAACACTCTGGGCGCTCGCGCCGAAGATACCTTCCACATTGCCGGAGCAGAATTAATCCAATTGCATGCCGTCGCGGCATTGCGCGAGGAACTGTTGCGGCAGATTGCTTAGTAAATCAAACTATCTTCCAGAAATCATGGCGTGAACTGCACTGATTTTTCCGGCGATTTGGTGTAGCGGTATTTCCTCGCATACCGCACCCAGTTTCATTGCCTCTTTCGGCATTCCATACACCACGCAGGTATCTTCGTTTTCTCCGATGGTATGAGCACCCGCATCGCGCATTTCTTTGAGGCCGCGTGCGCCATCGTCGCCCATTCCGGTCATGATGATACCCAGCGCATTCTTGCCGGCGAACTTGGCAACCGAGCGAAATAACACGTCCACCGAAGGACGGTGACGGTTCACCAGCGGCCCTTCTATCACTTCTACGTGATATTGCGCGCCGCTGCGCTTGAGCATCATATGCTTACCCCCCGGTGCAATCAGTGCGCGGCCGGGAATCACGCGATCATTGTTTTTGGCTTCCAACACCTCGATCTGGCACAGGCTGTTCAATCGCTGCGCAAAGGCTTCGGTAAACATTTCCGGCATGTGCTGCACGATCACAATACCCGCGCAAATACGCGGCAACGCAGTCAGCACAACTTCCAGAGCCTGTGTGCCGCCGGTAGAGGTACCGATGGCAACAATCTGCTCGGAAGTTTGCCCCAGACGAGCTGCACCCGGCGGTGCCAACATGGCATCGGCATTAAGTTTTGGACTGACGCTGACTTGGGGACGTAAAGTCGTATCTACCAGTCTGCGTACATTGGCTCGTGCAGCCGATTTGACGGCATCAACCAGATCGTTGGACGCATCTTCCTGCAGAAAACGTTTTACGCCGATCTTCGGCTTGGTGATGATGCTGGTGGCACCGGCCGCAAGCGCCTGCATGGTCGCCTGAGCGCCTTTCTCGGTAAGCGTCGAGCAGATCACCACCGGTGTCGGGCGTTCGGCCATGATCTTGTGCAGGAAGGTGAGCCCATCCATACGCGGCATTTCAATATCCAGCACAATCACATCCGGCCACTGCGCTTTCATTTTTTCCATGGCGAAAAGAGGATCCATGGCCGAACCGATAACCTCGATAGCGGGGTCGGCCTCCAGCACTTGTTTGACGACTTCACGCACCACGGCGGAATCGTCCACAATCAAGACTTTTATTTTTGCCATTTGAATGCCTTTAGATTCCTGTTTTCCTGTGATCCACATGGATCAAGCTCACCTCGCCATTCCAAACATCGAATGCGATCTTGCGGTGACCAAAGCTACCGAGATGGTCATAGGCCAAGGTGAATCCATATTCATCGAGCAGGCTGTACGCCTTCTCGATATTTTGTTTTCCGATATCTATTCCTTTCGATGCACTATCATCGAACATGTTTCCGCCGCCATACACGTTCACTTGATATTGGGCAGGAATAGTACGGCGCTTCTTTAGTTCAAGCATGAACAATTCCATTGCTTCATCGGCATATTTTCCGTCCAGCGGAAGATTGCCACGCGGCTTGTTCCGGCTGGGCAGCATAAAATGACACATGCCGCCGTGGGCAAGCAAGGGATGCCACAAGATGATCGAGATACATGACCCCAATAGCGTGGTAATACGTAGCTTGCCCTCCCCGAAACAAAAATCACCCGGCCTGAGATAGACCTCGCGAACCGCTTCTATCGCTGTCATGTTTACAGCCTTCTGTAAACAGTAGGCTTCTCCTGCGTCAGGGCGTTAGTGATTCCATTCAGCGATTCGGAATGACCGACAATAAAATAGCCGTTATTCTTCAAGCATGGTACCAGATTGGCGATGACCCGCTGCTTGGTTGGAACATCAAAGTAGATGAGAACATTGCGCAAAAAAATAACATCAAAATCCCCCACTCTCTTGATCCCGCCGACATTCAAATTCATTTGTTCAAAATGTACATGCTGGCGCAATTTTTTGTCGATCAGAAAAGTCCCCTCCTGCTCACCCTTGCCCTTCAAACAATACTTTTTCAGGTACTCTGAAGGAATTTTTTCCGCTTCAGCAATGCGATAGTGTCCGCGCCGTGCCTGCTCCAAAACGGAATTGCTGATATCGGTTCCAAGAATTTCCCATGCTCCGCCCTCCCCCAGCTTGTCTGCCAACACCATGGCAATGGTATAGGCCTCCGCGCCAATGGAAGCGGCGGCACTCCAAACTCTAAAAGTCTGCCCCTGCTTGACCGCAGATGGGAGAATTTGTTTCAGGAAATCGAAATGCTGGGGCTCACGAAAAAAATAAGTTTCGTTGGTGGTAAGCAAGTCCACCATGAAATCGAGTTCTTTAGTATGGGTGGGATCCGTTACGTATTTGAAGTATTGCGTGTAAGTGTCCAGCCCCAGCGCGGCAAGCCGCTTGGACAGCCTGCCGGTGAGCAGCACCTTTTTTGCATCAGATAGGGTTATGCCTGCAATGTCGTATAGCAGGCTACTCAGGCGTTTAAATTCTGTATCGTTTATTTCGTAATTCATTATGCTAAAACCCGGCTTAGAACTGCAATGCTTGGGTCAGCGAACTGACCTCTTCTGCGGCTTCGCTGAGGATGCGGCTTAGCGTTTCCTCGCCGATCACCATTTCGATGCTTGCAGTCATATCCTCGCCGACAACTGCACCATCCAAATGATGCAACGGGGATGGCACCGGACTAAGTTCTTCGGCAAGCAATAACGTATCCGCCAAAGTCATGGGGGGCATGGCAAGAAAGCCGTCCCAATATGCTCCAATGGCCGCTGCCACCGATTCCGGCACCGATAGTTTTTTGAGTACCACACGGCCGACTTCTATCTCACCGCTTTCGATCCAGTCAGTAAAATCACCATCCAGCAAACCCGGAAAATCCCCGGCGCGGGAGAGCATGTAAAAGCCGCCAATCTCGTGAATGATACCGGCAAACATGGCTGTTTCCGGATCCTGATGGGTTACGTGACGGGCGATCACGTGGGCGAGCGAAGCAACGTGAGCCGTGTGTTCCCAAAGTTTATTGACTAATTCCTGATGCTTCTGGTCGGCCAATTTTCCTGCCATCTGACGCGTTACCAAAGCCATCGCCAATGATCGCACCGTAGTGAATCCAAGCCGGGTCACGGCTACGCGCACATCGGTAACTTCCCTGCCTGAACGGTTGTAAACCAAAGAGTTGGCGATGGCGATCACCCGCGCCGCGAGCAACGGTTCCGCCTGAATCAATTTGGCCGCAGTTTCGACATGGCAGTCTGGGTCATCAAGTGCTTGGCGAACCTTGAGTGCCACTTGGGCACCCGTCGGAAAAGCCAATTCGCCCTGCTCTACCTGACTTGCGATTGTCTTGAAAATATCACGTTTATCCATGGTATGTATCATACATGTTATGCATTAATTTTTATATCCGACAAGATTTATATCCCTATTGTCGTATAGCTCCAATACGACTGTTAATGCCGATATCGTATATTACATGTAGAATACACCTAACTGATACAAAATGACGTTGTACCGATTTATACCGCCGCACCATTTCATGAACGACGATACCCACCAGACAGGCAAGGATTTCGAACGCATCGCCAGGAACATTAATCCGGGCGGCTGGGCGATAGAGTCTGAACGCCCCATCTCAACGCTGCTCGGTTCCTGCGTTGCCGTCTGCCTGTATGACCCGAAACTCAAAATCGGCGGCATGAACCACTTCCTGCTTCCGAGCCGCACCAGTGCCGACAATTCCGATCTCGACATAATTTTGAATGGCGATTATTCGATGGAGGTATTGGTCAACGGCCTGCTCAACAAGGGTGCCCAAAAATCCAGGCTGATTGCCAAGGCCTTCGGCGGCGGAACAATTATTAGTTCCATCAACATGGATATAGGCGGGCGCAATTCAGCATTCGCCCACGAATGGCTGGAACGCGAGGGCATCCCTCTCGTCGCATCCGATTTTAACGGTCCGTGGTCGCGCAAGGTGGTCTTTGTACCCCAGACCGGCGACGCTTTTTGTCGGCGCATTCCTACTACTCAAGCCAGCGCCGCCGTAGTGGCCAAGGCTGAGCAGGATTACGAGCGCTCTCTTACCGCACAAAAGCAAAAGATAGATACTGTGAAAAAGATCGAGTTGTTTTAGTATGCTTGCCAATATGGCAGCATTTCTTCCCTACGATAACAACACGTCTCTCGACCCAGCCTCGTCGAATGGCTAGCTGCCTCATCCTCCCGCCGTATCCAGCTTGAAGAACGTCATCAGTTGCTGCAGTTGCGCCGTCTGGCTGCCCATTTCTTCCGACGTGGCCGCCAGCTCTTCCGAGGCCGAGGCGTTCTGCTGCGTGATCTGGTTGAGCTGCCCCATCGCGCTGTTGATCTGCGACACGCCGCTGGATTGCTCCGACGACGCCGAGGCGATTTCCTGCACCAGGTCCGAGGTCTTGTTGATGCTCGGCACGATCTCGTCCAGCAGTTTGCCCGCCTTTTCCGCCAGGCCCACGCTGCTGCCCGCCAGCTCGCCGATTTCCTGCGCCGCGATCTGGCTGCGCTCCGCCAGTTTGCGCACTTCCGCAGCCACCACCGCGAACCCCTTGCCGTGCTCCCCCGCCCGCGCCGCTTCGATCGCCGCGTTCAGCGCCAGCAGGTTCGTCTGGTAAGCGATGTCGTCCACGATGCCGATCTTGCCCGCGATTTTCTTCATCGCGTCCACCGTGCTGCTCACCGCCTGCCCGCCTTCGGTCGCTTCCTTCGCCGCCTTGCCAGCCATGCTGTCGGTGACCTTGGCGTTCTCCGTGTTCTGGTTGATCGACGCGGTCATCTGTTCGATCGAGGCACTGGTCTCTTCAACGCTGGCCGCCTGCTCGCTCGATGCCTGGCTCAGGCTCTGCGCCGTGGCGCTGATTTCTTCCGAGGCGCTGGCCAGCGCTTCCGCGCTCTGGTTCACGGCGGTGATGGTTTCCGCCAGTTTGCCCACGGTGTTGTTCACCGTGTTCTTGAAGTCGTTGAGCTGCCCTTTGTAGTTGCCCTTGACGGTTACTGTGAGGTCGCCCTTTTCCATTTCCATCAGCACCGCCACCGCTTCGTTCACCGGCAGGATGATGCCGTCCAGCGTCTGGTTGACCCCTTGCACCAGCTGTTTCCAGCCGCCCTGGAACAGTTCGGCGTTGGCGCGCTTGTCCAGCTCGCCGTCCGCCGCGCCCCGGATCAGGATGTCGGTCTGCTCCAGCAGGTCGGTCATCATTTTGACCGCGTTGTTGAGGTTGCCCTTGATGACGTTGTACTGCCCCTTGTACACGGTGGTGATCGTAGGGGGGATGACTCCCTTGGAGATTTGGTCCACGTAGTCGGCCGTGACGTTGAGCGGGTCGACGATGTTGACCACGGTTTTGTTGACCCCTTCCACCAGCTGCTTCCAGCCGCCCTGGAACAGGTCGGGGTTGGCGCGCTTGTCCAGCTCGCCGTCCGCCGCCCCCTGGATCAGGATGTCGGTCTGCGCCAGCAGGTCGTTCATCATCTTGACCGCGCTGTTGAGGTTGAGCTTGATGACGTTGTACTGGCCCTTGTATTCGGTCACTATCGTCGGCGGGATGATGCCCTTGGCGATTTGGTCGACGTAGTCGGCGGTGACGTTGAGCGGGTCGACGATGTTGGTCACGGTCTGGTTGACGCCCTGCACCAGCTGTTTCCAGCCGCCCTGGAACAGCTCGGGGTTGGCGCGTTTGTCCAGTTCGCCGTTGGCCGCGCCCTGGATCAGGATGTCGGTCTGCGCCAAGAGGTCGTTCATCATCTTGACCATGTTGTTGAGGTTGCCCTTGATGACGTTGTATTGGCCCTTGTACTCGGTGGTGATGGTCGGGGGGATGATGCCCTTGGAGACTTGGTCCACGTAGTCGGCGGTGACGTTGAGCGGGTTGACGATGTTGACCACCGTTTGGTTGACACCCTGCACCAGTTGCTTCCAGCCGCCCTGGAACAGGTCGGGGTTGGCGCGCTTGTCGAGTTCGCCGTTGGCCGCGCCCTGGATCAGGATGTCGGTCTGCGCCAGCAGGTCGTTCATCATCTTGACCGCGTTGTTGAGGTTGCCCTTGATGACGTTGTACTGACCCTTGTACTCGGTGGTGATGGTCGGCGGGATCACGCCCTTGGAGATTTGGTCCACGTAGTCGGCGGTGACGTTGAGCGGGTTGACGATGTTGACCACCGTTTGGTTGACGCCTTGCACCAGTTGCTTCCAGCCGCCTTGAAACAGTTCCGGGTTGGCGCGCTTGTCGAGTTCGCCGTTGGCCGCGCCCTGGATCAGGATGTCGGTCTGTGCCAGCAGGTCGTTCATCATCTTGACCGCGTTGTTGAGGTTGCCCTTGATGACGTTATACTGGCCCTTGTATTCGGTGGTGATGGTCGGGGGGATGATGCCCTTGGAGATTTGGTCCACGTAGTCGGCGGTCACGTTGAGCGGGTTGACGATGTTGACCACGGTCTGGTTGACGCCCTGCACCAGTTGCTTCCAGCCGCCCTGGAACAGTTCGGCGTTGGCGCGCTTGTCGAGTTCGCCGTTGGCCGCCCCCTGAATCAGGATGTCGGTCTGCGCCAGCAGGTCGTTCATCATCTTGACCACGTTGTTGAGGTTGCCCTTGATGGTGTTGAAGTCGCCGTTGTAGTTGTCGGTGATGACAGGCGGGATGTCGCCCTTGGAGATGCGGTCGACGTAGTTGGCGGTGACGTTCAGCGGGCCGATCACGGCGTCCAGGCAGTTGTTCACGCCCACCACCACTTTGCGGTAGTCGCCCTGGTACTTGCTGGAATCGGCGCGGGTGGCGAGGCGGCCTTCGATGGCGGCTTTTTCCAGGTTGCCCGCTTCGATTACCATGTTGCTGATCGCGTCGATACAGGCGTTGAGGTTGTTTTTGATGGTGTTGAAGTCGCCGTTGTAGCTGTCGGTGATCTTCGGCGGGATGTCGCCCTTCGATATCCGGTCGACGTAGTTGGCGGTGACGTTCAGCGGGCCGATCACGGCGTCCAGGCAGTTGTTCACGCCCACCACCACCTTGCGGTAATCGCCCTGGTATTTGGCGGCGTCGGCGCGGGTGGAGAGGCGGCCTTCGATGGCGGCTTTTTCCAGGTTGCCGGCTTCGATTACCATGTTGCTGATCGCGTCGATACAGGCGTTGAGGTTGTTTTTGATGGTGTTGAAGTCGCCGTTGTAGCTGTCGGTGATGACAGGCGGGATGTCGCCCTTGGAGATGCGGTCAACGTAGTTGGCGGCCACGTTCAGCGGATTAACAATGTGAGTCATCGTATCGTTCACGCCCGTTACCAGCTTGCGGAATTCCCCCTGATATTTGCTCGCGTCGGCGCGGGCATTAAGCTTTCCTTCCTCTGCTGCCACGACAAGAGCTTCGGTATCAGACAGCAATCCCCTCAAGGTGTCGATCATGTTTTTCATCGCCGCCATCAGACTTGTGGTATCGCCTGCGTTGAGTTTAATATCGGAACTCAGATCGCCTGCGGCAACTTTTCTCACAATCTCGGCGGCGTATTCAGGTTCGCCACCAATTCTCTTGAGCAAACGCCGAACGATGGCTCCAATTACAAAGAACAATATAACCTGCAGAATTCCCTGACCAATCCATATCCAGGTATCAACCTTCCTGATGATGGACATGTCGTTCTTGACATCAATGATAACGCTGGCCGCACCAAGAACAGAACCCTCATCAACCCCATGGCATTCAAGGCATTTGATACCGCGAAATTCCTTCTTTGCGATAAACGGCACCACGGTTCTCAGCCATGCTTCACCGTCACCGTTCTTGATCATTCTGTATTCTGTTTTACCGTTGGCGAGAACGCTGCGATCCATATCGTCAACAGGACTTTCCTGTGGAAGAGCTCCAGAAAACTCGTCGTCAACTCCCTTGCCTCTGACAACCCGCATTTCCTTTATGTTTTCAGACGCACCCATCTTTTGGATGAAAAGTGCACGGCTCACCTTGTTGCTAATAACTTCGTCTTTGCCCGCTTTGGTCACCATCAACGTGTTCAAACCGTTAATGGTGCCATCCGCCACCACATTTGCCCGCTCTTTGGCGGCGTTTAAAACCTGGCTTTCGAACTGGTCAGATATCCATTGCTGGGCGGCGACAAGAATGGCGAACAGAAATCCCTGAATCAGAATTTGCAACTTGAACTGCAACCCGACCCTGCCCCACCATCCAGAAACACTCTTCATTTTTAATCCCTCAGCAATGATGCCTACACGTGATAATAACTTACACAACAGTTTAAAACCATAGCGGCAAGAATGGCTCTGAACCCCGTATCAAAAGTGTTCATGGCTCATAGCGCGGTGCAGTCCCGCCAACGGACTGGTATTATATGCCGCATAACTATCGAGGCAGTTTGATCATGCGCATCATTTTTCATGAAAAATTTCACGAGTCGGACTATCCCGAGGACAAGTACGACAATGCTGCCGATCCCGGACGGCTGGTCGGCATCATGGATGCCTTGCGCGTCGAAGGGCGTTATGATGTCGTAGAGCCCACACCGGCAACACGGGCCGACTTGCTACGCGGACACAGCGAAGCTCATGTAGCCTCGGTTGAGGGCAAGCCGCGCCTTTTCGCGATGGCTACTCTGGCAGCCGGAGCCGCCATCCTCGCCGCCGACTTGGCCGTCCGGGGCGAGCCGACATTTGCCTGCGTGCGCCCGCCCGGACATCATGCCAATCGCTCCATGGCTTGGGGCCATTGCACTTTCAGCAATGTCGCCTTGGCGCTACTGCGGCTGCGCGAGCAAGGGCTGATCCGTTCGGCTTACGTTGTGGACTTCGACTTGCATACTGGCGATGGCACCATTGACGTGCTGCGCGGTTGGCCCGAGGCCCACGTGTTCAACCCTTACGGTGAAAATGCCGCCGAATATCTTCGCGTCGTTGAAGAGCGGCTGATGGGAGCGCCTCAAGTCGACATCCTCGCCGTCTCGGCCGGCTTCGATGCTTACCTTCATGACCTCGGACACAAGCTGTCCACCGAGGATTACTTCACCTTGGGACGACTGCTGCAAGCCTATGCCATCCGCCTCGGACACCAGCACCGATTCGCCGTGCTGGAAGGAGGCTACTACATTCCCGACCTGGGCAAGAACGTTCTCGCCTTCTGTCGCGGTTTCGAGTGAGAAGCCGATGACACAAATGCCGGAACTCATCATCACCCCCCGTGACTCGCTGGCGGGCTACGACCACATCGACATCGACCTGCCCAATGCGCGAGTGGGCAGCGTCCGCTGCCGTTTCATGGGCGAAAAAGTGATCGTGTATTCGATACAGGTGTTTCCTGAATTTCAGGGCAACGGTTACGGCAAAGCCACCATCGACATGCTCAAGAGCCGCTTTAGCGTTCTCGTCGCCGACCGCGTCCGCTTCACAGCACGTGAATTTTGGGAAAAAATGGGATTCAAGGAACTCCCCGATGGCAATTGGGAATACCGGCGCCAGGCTTAGTCCTTGTCCGAAAACTTTTGACCGAGCAGCGCGGTACAAAAATCCTTATGTCCCGTCACCGGTGGGAGCGGCCTCCTGGCCGCGATTCGATGAAAACCTCCCAAACCATCGCGACCGGGAGGTCGCTCCCACAAAAGTATCGCAACCTATCGGTGAGGATCGATCAGCACAATGTCATTACACCCCACTTCAGTTTGAATCGCTCCCCTACGGCGACCTCCGCTTAAGGTTCATGGACGTGGTAGCGTACACCGCATGTCAAACCGCCACCGCCTGCTCCACCGGCACCGTTCCCGCAGCCTCTCCCAGCATGGACAACTCGTCCACCGACAGCACCTTGTTGGCATTCAGGATGATGACGAACTTGCCCGCCACCTTGCCCATGCCCGCCATGAAGTCCACCCGTATCTTGGCTCCGAAAGCGGGCGGCGGTTCGATCTCGCTGCGCGGGATCTCCAGCACTTCCGACACGCTGTCCACCATCACGCCGATGTCATGCTTTTCGTCGCCGTTTTCCACTTCGATGATGACGATACAGGTGCGCCGCGACACTTCGGTCCGGCTGCGACCGAAGCGCGACGACAAATCCACAACCGGCACCACGCTCCCCCGCAGGTTGATCACTCCGCGGATGAAGCCCGGCATCATCGGCACTTCGGTCAAGCTGCCGTACTCGATGATCTCCTTGATGTTGAGGATGGCGATGGCAAACATTTCGCCGCCCAACAGAAAGGTGAGGTATTGATGATCTTCTTCGGCCATCACGTGTCCTGCGACGACCGGCATATTTTTCGCCTGGCTCATGGCAGTCTCCCTTTAGAAAGCGATCGAAGTCCTGTTCGTTCGGCGCTCCGGCCACATGCGTGTCCGCATGCTTGGGGGCACTGGCCTTGGTTACCTTGGCCGGTTTAGCTGCATGGCTCTGCCCGATGTGTGATGCACTGCGGTGATGCCCTTGGCACCTCCCGTATCCAGCTTGAAGAACGTCATCAGCTGCTGCAGTTGCTCCGTCTGGCTGCCCATTTCTTCCGACGTGGCCGCCAGTTCTTCCGAGGCCGAGGCGTTCTGCTGCGTGATCTGGTTCAGCTGCCCCATCGCGCTGTTGATCTGCGACACGCCGCTGGATTGCTCCGACGACGCCGAGGCGATTTCCTGCACCAGGTCCGAGGTCTTGTTGATGCTGGGCACGATCTCGTCCAGCAGCTTGCCCGCCTTTTCCGCCAGGCCCACGCTGCTGCCCGCCAGCTCGCCGATTTCCTGCGCCGCCATCTGGCTGCGCTCGGCCAGTTTGCGCACTTCCGCCGCCACCACCGCGAAGCCCTTGCCGTGCTCGCCCGCCCGCGCCGCTTCGATCGCCGCGTTCAGCGCCAGCAGGTTGGTCTGGTAGGCGATGTCGTCCACGATGCCGATCTTGCCCGCGATCTTCTTCATCGCGTCCACCGTGCTGCTCACCGCCTGCCCGCCTTCGGTCGCTTCCTTCGCCGCCTTGCCCGCCATGCTGTCGGTGACCTTGGCGTTCTCGGTGTTCTGGTTGATCGACGCGGTCATCTGCTCGATCGAGGCACTGGTCTCTTCCACGCTGGCCGCCTGTTCGCTCGAGGCCTGGCTCAGGCTCTGCGCCGTGGCGCTGATCTCTTCCGAGGCGCTGGCCAGCGCGTCCGCGCTCTGGTTCACCGCCGTGATGGTTTCGGCCAGTTTGCCCATGGTGTTGTTGATGGTGTTCTTGAAGTCGTTGAGCTGCCCTTTGTAGTTGCCCTTGACGGTTACGGTCAGGTCGCCCTTTTCCATTTCCATCAGCACCGCCACCGCTTCGTTCACCGGCAGGATGATGCCGTCCAGCGTCTGGTTGACCCCGCTGCACCAGCTGGTTCCAGCCGCCCTGGAACAGTTCGGCGTCGGCGCGCTTGTCCAGTTCGCCGTCGGCCGCCCCCTGGATCAGGATGTCGGTCTGCTCCAGCAGGTCGTTCATCATCTTGACCGCGTTGTTGAGGTTGCCCTTGATGACGTTGTATTGGCCCTTGTACACGGTGGTGATCGTCGGGGGAATGACGCCCTTGGAGATTTGGTCGACGTAATCGGCCGTGACGTTCAGCGGATCGACGATGTTGACCACGGTTTTGTTGACGCCTTCCACCAGCTGCTTCCAGCCGCCCTGGAACAGGTCGGCGTTGGCGCGCTTGTCCAGTTCGCCGTCCGCCGCCCCCTGGATCAGGATGTCGGTCTGCGCCAGCAGGTCGTTCATCATCTTGACCGCGCTGTTGAGGTTGAGCTTGATGACGTTGTACTGGCCCTTGTATTCGGTAATGATCGTTGGCGGGATGATGCCCTTGGCGATTTGGTCGACGTAGTCGGCGGTGACGTTCAGCGGGTCGACGATGTTGGTCACGGTCTGGTTGACGCCCTGCACCAGTTGTTTCCAGCCGCCCTGGAACAGGTCGGGGTTGGCGCGCTTGTCCAGTTCGCCGTTGGCCGCCCCCTGGATCAGGATGTCGGTCTGCGCCAAGCAGGTCGTTCATCATCTTGACCGCGTTGTTGAGGTTGTCCTTGATGACGTTGTACTGGCCCTTGTACTCGGTGGTGATGGTCGGGGGGATGATGCCCTTGGAGATCTTGGTCCACGTAGTCGGCGGTGACGTTGAGCGGGTCGACGATGTTGACCACCGTTTTGTTGACGCCTTCGACCAGTTGCTTCCAGCCGCCCTGGAACAGCTCGGGGTTGGCGCGCTTGTCCAGTTCGCCGTCCGCCGCGCCCTGGATCAGGATGTCGGTCTGCGCCAGCAGGTCGTTCATCATCTTGACCGCATTGTTCAGGTTGCCCTTGATGACGTTGTATTGGCCCTTGTACTCGGTGGTGATGGTCGGCGGGATGATGCCCTTGGCGATTTGGTCCACATAGTCGGCGGTCACGTTGAGCGGGTTGACGATGTTGATCACGGTCTGGTTAACGCCCTCGACCAGTTTCTTCCAGCCGCCCTGGAACAGCTCGGCGTTGGCGCGCTTGTCCAGTTCGCCGTCGGCCGCGCCCTGGATCAGGATGTCGGTCTGCGCCAGCAGGTCGTTCATCATCTTGACCACGTTGTTGAGGTTGCCCTTGATGGTGTTGAAGTCGCCGTTGTAGCTGTCGGTGATGATCGGCGGGATGTCGCCCTTCGATATCCGGTCGACATAGTTGGCGGTGACGTTCAGCGGGCCGATCACGGCGTCCAAACAGTTGTTCACGCCCACCACCACCTTGCGGTAATCGCCCTGGTATTTGCTGGCGTCGCCACGGGTGGCGAGGCGGCCTTCCACGGCGGCTTTTTCCAGGTTGCCGGCTTCGATTACCATGTTGCTGATCGCGTCGATACACGCGTTGAGGTTGTTCTTGATCGAATTGAAGTCGCCGTTGTAGCTGTCGGTGATCTTCGGCGGGATGTCGCCCTTGGAGATGCGGTCGACGTAGTTGGCGGTCACGTTCAGCGGGCCGATCACGGCGTCCAGACAGTTGTTCACGCCCACCACCACCTTGCGGTAATCGCCCTGGTACTTGCTGGCATCGCCGCGGGTGGCGAGACGGCCTTCCACGGCGGCCTTTTCCAGGTTGCCGGCTTCCACCACCATGCTGCTGATCGCGTCGATACAGGCGTTGAGGTTGTTCTTGATGGTGTTGAAGTCGCCGTTGTAGCTGTCGGTGATTTTCGGCGGGATGTCGCCCTTGGAGATGCGGTCGACGTAGTTGGCGGCCACATTCAGCGGGCCGATCACGGCGTCTAGCGTCTGGTTGACGCCGGCGACGATCTTGTTGAAGTCGCCGTGATGTTTGGTCGCATCGGCGCGGGTAGAGAGCTTGCCGTCCACTGCGGCCTTGGCCAGCATGTTGGCGTCGGCCACCATCGAATTGACGGCGTCGATGGCCGCGTTGAGGTTGTTCTTGATGGTGTTGAAGTCGCCGTTGTAGGTGTCGGTGATCTTCGGCGGGATGTCGCCCTTGGAGATACGGTCAACGTAGTTGGCGGTCACGTTCAGCGGGCCGATCACGGCGTCCAGCGTGGGTTCACGCCAGCAACAATTTTCTGATAATCGCCTTGATGCTTGGAGGCATCGGCACGGGTCGTCAGGCGTCCTTCAACCGCCGCCTTCATCAGCTTTTCGGCATCTTCTGCCATCGCCTTCAATGCATTCTGCACGGTGACAAATGCAGCCAGAAGCATGGCCGGTTTCGTCTTTGCTGTCGACCACGATGTTGCGAGAAAGATCGCCCTTGGCAATTTTTCCGGCTTCTTCTACCGCCTTATTCAGCGGGTTGGTGATGCTACGCGTGATCCACCATCCGAAAAAGATTGCAAGAATGGAGGAGATAATACTCAGCGTGATCACCAGCGTCTTAGCTGCACTGGCTGTCTCGGCTGCTTCCTTTCCTGATATATCAGCCATTCTCTCTTTGGAATTTGGAGAATTCATCTAGCTGCCCAACAAACTCGTTGGCAATCTTGGTGTAATCGCCAAACAGGTACGCAGTCGCTTTCGCTGCGTCATGTTGCGGGGATGATTCGTCGATAAGCGGTATAATAGTTTCCACTGCCGCCCTATACTTGACGCGTGTTTCTACAATCTTCCCTATTAATTTCCTTACCCTTTTCTGATGTGATCATAGGCTTGAGTTTTTCAAGAATTTCGCCGTTTGTTTTGCTGGTGTTATTGAGAATTCGCAGTTGTGCCTTCTGGAAGGATTTGTCATTAGTCAATAATGCGTTGCGCAACGCCCGCGCGATAAGCAGTAAGTTTTTCTCGAGATCGCTGGACATCGCAGTCTATGGGAATGCGTTTATTGACAATGTCTTCGGTAGCCGCATTTATAGCATCCATGCGCATAATTGAGACTGCGGAAATAACAATCAGAAGCACCAGCACGACAGCAAAACCGGCTGCTAACCTCATTCCAATTTTCATGTTCTTAAACATTTTTATCTCCCTAGATAACTAACAAAATAACAAAACAAAAAATTTAAACTCTGACGGCTTCCATTACCTGCGTACGATTCTGCTGCGCGGTGGTCAGCGCCACCAGCGATTGCACGTCCAGGATCAGCGCCACATCCCCCGAACCCAGGATGGTCGAGCCGCCGATGCCCTTGATGTGCTTGAAGATGCTGCCCAGCGGTTTGATCACGGTCTGGAATTCGCCCATCAGTTCGTCCACCACCAGACCAATTTTCTGTCCGCCGTGTTGCACCACCACGATGTTTTCGCGCTTGCCGCCGCGCTCCTTGATTTCGAACTGCTCGCGCAACCGCACGAACGGCAACACTTCTCCGCGCAGGTTGATGTATTGGTGTTTGAGTGTTTCGGCTCTGTCCTTCTCGGAAAGCTCGATGCATTCTTCCACCGACCCCAAGGGGATGACATAGGAGGATTTGCCCACCCCGACCAGAAAGCCGTCGATGATCGCCAGCGTCAGCGGCAGGCGGATGCGGAAGGTCGAGCCCTCGCCTTCCTTGCTTTCCACTTCGACGCTTCCGCGCAACGCGGTGATGTTCCGCTTCACCACATCCAGCCCGACGCCGCGTCCGGAAATATTGGTGATCTTGTCGGCGGTGGAGAAGCCCGGCTCGAATATCAGCCCGAATATCTCGCTGTCGGTCAGCGTCTGGTTGGGGCCGATGATTTCGCGTTCGCGCGCCTTGTTGAGGATCTTTTCCCGGTTCATCCCGGCACCGTCGTCGGTGATCTCGATGGCGATGGCTCCGGACTCGTGGTAGGCGTTGAGTTTGAGTGTTCCCTTCGCCGGCTTGCCCTTGGCGGCGCGCGCTTCCGGCGATTCGATGCCGTGGTCGAGCGCGTTGCGCACCAGGTGCATCAGCGGGTCGCCCAGCTTTTCCACCACCGATTTGTCCAGTTCGGTCTCGCCGCCGCTGATCACCAGTTCGATGTCCTTGCCCAGTTCGCGGCTGGTATCGCGCACCACGCGCTGGAAGCGGGTGAAGGTTTCGCCGATCTGCACCATGCGCAGTTGCAGGGCGCTGTCGCGGATTTGTTCCACCAGCATGGTGATCACCGAGGTCGATTCCACCAGCGCGGTCTCGCCGCTCTTGCGCGCCAGCATATTGGCACCCGCGCTGGCAATGACCATTTCCCCCACCAGGTCGATTAGCTGGTCCAGCTTCGCGGCCTGCACGCGGATGAGCTGCGATTCGAGGGTTTTCTTTTCTGCGACCTTTCCTTGTTTGGCGGCGGCGGCATCTACCAGCTCCGAAGTGACCGCACCCTGGTTGACCAGCACGTCGCCGATCTTGGACTGGGAAGGCATGCCAGTTTCCTGTTCCAGGTCGGCTTGGGCATTCAATGCCAGATCCAGTTCCTTCTGGGTCAGAGCGCCGCATTTGACCAGGATTTCGCCCAGACGCATGGTGTCTTCGGGCAGGGTTTCGATGGAGCTGATGAAATCGGCCAGCTTGCTGTGCGGCGGCCAGATGTGGATCACGCAGTCGTCGCGCACAAAGTCGAACACGCTTTCGATCCGGGCTTTGTCGGCATCGGACTGGTAGGAAATCTCGAAACCCAGATAGCAGGATTCCGGGTCCATCTCGGCGGCTTCCGGCATCGCGTCGGGCAGCGTGGTGAGGTGGACGATCTGCCCCAGCTCCAGCAGGTAGCGCAGGAAAGACGCCGGGTCCATGCCCTTGCGCAACACGTCCGGGCCGAAGCGCAGCGAGATGTGCCAGTTGTCCGTTTCCATTTCGCCGCCGCCGCTGGCGTGACTTTAGGCTCGCTCAGCACGACATCCTTGCCGGTGGCGGCGGGCGGTTTGCCCAAGTAGTGTTGCAGCTTCTCGCGCAAAGAAGCGCTGACCTTGTTGACGCGTCGTCCGGCTCGGCTATCGCTTTCCACGCAGCCCATCAGCGTGCTCAGGTGGTCGGAACATTTCGAGCAGCACTTCGACCAGCTCCGGGCTGGATTTGATCGTCCCGGAGCGCATTTCGTCCAGCACGTTTTCCAGCACGTGGGTGAATTCGACGATGAATTTGCACTCGATGACGCCCGCCCCGCCCTTGATGGTGTGGGCCGCGCGGAAGATGGAGTTGATGGTTTCCGAGTCTCCGCCGTTGTCTTCCATCTGCAACAGGTTGTCTTCCATCATCTGCAACAGTTCGCGGCTTTCGACCACATAGGCTTGTTGGATAGCATCCATATTATTCCCCCTGTACTTAGTTCTTATTTCCCGGCAGCATGTTCCTTGGCCGGAATGACCATCGGGTCGCCGAAGTAGCTCGCCATGTTGTACAGGTCGAGCAATTCGGTCACCGCTTTGCTGTGCGCCGTCAGCCGCACGGCCTTGTTTGCCTTGAGCGCTTCACGTTTGACCAGCAGCAGCACCTGAAAGCCAGCGGTGTCCATCTCGCTGACTTGCGACAGGTCGAGATCCAGTTCCCGGCAATCGGCCAACGCTTCCAGCAGCATGGGTTTCTGCGCCGCCGCGTTGTAGATGGTCATGTCTTCGTTGATGGTTATATTGAGGCGCTCCTGCGCAGATTCTGCCATGTGTTCCCCCCTTTATTTGACATGTTGCATTACAAGTGTGTCAGTCGCATTACACCACAACGCATTTAAAACAACTCAATCTTCTGCAATGCTGCCCCGGAACCGCCGGCCTGAACATTGCCACCCATCGCAGAGGCATGCACGTCGCGCTGCTTTTCCATGACATAGCCTTCGTATATCTGGTCAATGTGTTCCTTGATTGATGGGGCGTTGGAGAAGTCCTTGCTGCGCATCATCTCCACCATCTGGGCAACGTGATCGTCAAGTCGGGTAAGCGCCTTCTGCACCTGCTCGATTTGCTGCCGCGTGACGTCCTGAAACTGGATGCTAGCCAGCACATCCATGAACATGGAAGACAATTTGTGGCTGGTATTGCTGAGGTTGGCGAGCGTTTGTTCATCGCGCTGCATCAGCCTGTGATAGTTGCTGCCCATGCTGTTGAGGTGTTTGGAAAAATTTTCCAGCACTTCTTTCTGCTGCTCGATATTGGAATGTTCGAGCTTGTTGCGGAACTGTTCCTCGATGGTCTTGGCCACGTTGCCGATACCTTCCTGTATCTTCGATACGGCATGATCGGTTTCACCGGACAACTTGCGCACCTCGTCCGCCACCACCGCAAATCCCCGCCCCACATCTCCTGCGCGCGCCGCTTCGATAGCCGCGTTGAGCGCGAGCAGGTTGGTCTGCGAAGAGATGTGCTTGACCATTTCCACCAGAGCAGACAGCGATTTCGCCTGTTGCACCACAATGGCGATGCTTTCGCGGTCAGCATCAGTTTCGGCAAAGCGCTCCTGAATGTAGCGGTTAAGATTTTCGATCAGTTCCACGTTCGAGCCGACACTTTTTTCGCCGGCCTGAATCATGACATCCGCTTCCTGAGCACTGGCGGTGACGGTGGACATCAGTTCATTGATGACCCCATCGATGGCCTGCAAGCGTTCCATGATGCCATACGCGGAACGTTCGGTCTCCACGGTGATGGCATGCAACTGGTCATTGAGCAACCTGGTTAGCGCAGGCAGGTCGCCAAGGTCGCTGGCCGCGCTGTTGATGATGGCCTCGTCACCGGATACTTTTTGGTCGAGTTGCTGTTGCATCGCACGCATCCCCAGCGAAACATCCTTGAAGATCGCCATGGAAACCATGTTATTGATCATGAAGCTGAGCAGGACGATGATGAGGGTTCCCACCGTATCGGCGATCCTGTCTGACATGCCTACCGCCGCGTGCAACCAATCGTGAAATGGCTCATGCAACAGGTACACCCCTGCCGCGCAAGTTGCGGCGGTGAGCAATGCAACAATCAGTTGCCGCTGTTTGACTTGGACTGCATCTAAAGACATTTGGCACACCCTCCCAGCATGGGAGATTATTTGACTGATTACTTGACTACAAGCTTGATAGTTCCAATCAACTGCTCCGCATTCACCGGTTTGATCAGCCAGCCGGAAGCTCCGGCCGCCTTGGCTTCGTCGCGCTTGGACTGCTGCGACTCGGTGGTAAGGAACAGAATCGGCATGAAGCGCAGATTGGGCAGCTTGCGCACTTCCTTGATGAATTCGATGCCATTCATTCCGGGCATGTTGAGGTCGGTGATGAGCAGATCAGGCTTCAACCCGCCCTTAAGTTTTGTCATCCCTTCTTCTGCACTGGCAGCTTTTTCTGTCGCATAACCGGCTTTGGACAAAATGGCGCTCATGCTTAGCAGGATGGTTGCTGAGTCATCAACGAGAAATACGGTTTTCATGATTTTTGCTGCCCTCTAATTATTTAGTAAAGTTTTAGTATATAGCAATTCAGTATATAAGAAAATTTATCCATCTCCCATCGGTGTTTGTCCTACCCCAAGCAAATCAATAGTTCGCATTCTTACATGGTTTCAGAAATATTTAGTTGACGCGCCCGAGATAAATCGTTAGCTTTTAACAATCGCCCATACCATATATGGAAAATACCCCATGAAACGTTGCCTACCAATTTTTTTGTTATTTCTCAGCGTCAGCGCTCACGGCGCACTCAATAAATGGGTGGATGCCGATGGCAAAGTCCACTATTCCGACGAGCCGCCCCCATCCAATGTAAAATCCAAGACTCTGGCTATTCCGTCCGCAGCCAGTGGTGTACCCGCTCAAAAGTCCATTGCCGAACGTGAGGCAGAACGAAAGAAATCGCTGAAAGCCAAAGAGGAAGCCGCTCAGAAAGCTGCACAGCAACAAGAGTCCGAGCTTGCCAAACAAAAGAATTGCGCGGGTGCCAAAACCAATCTGAACACGTTGGAAAGTCACGCACCTGTCGCCACTTACAATGACAAGGGCGAAAGAAGCCTCATGGATGACTCGGCACGCCAACAAGGCATCGAAGAAGCCAACAGGCAAATTAGCATGTACTGTAATTAGCTTAGCGGCACGATCAGTAATAACGCGCGGAAACGCCAGCCGGACAAAACGGCGTTTGTCATGCAATCAGCAGGACGGTCGCTACCAGCCACACTCCGGCCACGATGAACAAATGCGGGTCGCGTAGCAGATCATGCGCCGGGTCGCCGCCCCAGCGCTGATGATGCAGCAGATAGATGTAGCGAAACACACCATACATCACGAGCGGTACGGTGTAGGTCAGGTTGGCGGTACCGTGAATGCGTATGGTATCGGCATTCATGGTGTAGAGACTGTAGCTCATGATCATCCCGGAAGCGGTAATTCCTATCATTTTGTCCAATAATACCGGACTATAATGCTCCAGCACCTTGCGGTGGGTTGCCTTGTCTTCGGTCAGTGCAATAATTTCCGCACGACGTTTGCT
This sequence comes from uncultured beta proteobacterium, assembly GCA_963714805.1. Taxonomy (GTDB): domain Bacteria; phylum Pseudomonadota; class Gammaproteobacteria; order Burkholderiales; family Gallionellaceae; genus CAIQPV01. Next base: position 955,558 of record CAVQPO010000004.1, read on the forward strand.
AAAGCCCAGAAACAGCGCCACCATCAGGCCGCACAACAATAGCCATTGCGAAGGGGGAATGCCGACTCCGAGTGTCCCGGCGAGAATGCGCAACATGAAGCCGGTGGCGATAATAAAAACATCCAGGATCACCACATGCTTGAGCCAAAGCGAATAGGCGAGGTTCATCAGCGCATATCCGAGCAGAATGAAGAGTACCTTCGACGATGCCGCGCAGGCCAAACCGAAACCCAACACTCCCAGTAGCACCGCGAGCATAATCGACGCAGACTTGCCCACCCGTCCTGCCGCCAATGGTCGCAGGCATTTCTTGGGATGAAGGCGATCTTGATCAAGATCAACCAGGTCATTGAACACATAGACAGTGCTGGACACCAAGCAGAATGCGGTGAACGCCATCACCACTTGCATGACCAGATTAGGATCATGCCAGACATGACCGAACAGCAGGCCGGTGAACACGAAAACGTTCTTCACCCACTGGTGGGGACGCATCAGACGTAAGAGATCAAGCAATTTAATCATTCACGAATTCGGGAATTGCCGATAGTAAGCGCAATCTGCCAATGACAGCAATTCCCGATCACCCCGGCTATCCCCGTATGCGTACAAGGTATAGCCATTGCGCGCGCCCATCAAGGCTTCCAGCCGCCGCGTTTTCTCAACGCCGAAACAGTTCGTTCCGGATAACTTGCCGGTGACACATCCGTCTCCCCGCGTTTCCAAATGCGTGGCGAGCACATCGTCGAAGCCCGCCCTTTGCGCCCAAGGCCGCACATAAAGCTCCAATGATGCGCTGACCAGTACGCAGCGGTGCCCTTGCCGCTTGTGCCAAGCGAGACGTTGCATGGCCTCATGACGCAGAAGTCCCGGTAGGACATGCGCCGCAAACCGTTCGGCGTCTTGCTGCAATTCATCCATGCGCATTCCGGCGAAGCAGCGGACGAACACCCGTTCTTTCGCAACATCGTTGCCAATCAGACCCAGCGCGTAAGCCGTCATGGTCGGGAATAATACGAGTGCGTGGCGCGCAAATGTCGCCGCACCCAGCATATGCAACAGGAAAGGCAGCAGAGTATCGCGCCGCGTGAGCGTGCAATCGAAATCGAATGCCGCCACGACGGGTTTATCTGTTCTCGCTTCGCTCACAATTTCAGCCGCTTGAAAATGGATTCCGGTATGAGTTTGATGACGAGCATGATGTAGCGCCAGAACCGGGGCAAATAGACCACATCAGCCGATTTGCCCAACGTCGCGACAATGCGCTCGCCGATATCTTTGGGCGACGCCACCAGAAACAGCCCCGGCAAACCATAGGTCATGGCGGTATCCACGAAACCCGGCTTGATGGTGATGACCCGCACACCGCTGACAAACAGGCGGTTACGCAATCCTTGCAGATACAAACTCAGCGCCCCTTTCGCGGCACCATATACATAGTTGCTCTGTCTGCCGCGATCACCCGCCACCGAAGTGATGCCGATGATGAAGCCGCGTTGCAGCGGCTCGAAATAATTCGCACAATAACTCAAGATGGAAACTGCACCAGTGAAATTGACCGCGATGACTTTTTCGCCCACCTTGAAGTCGTGTGCCGCCCGCTGATCGCCAAGATAACCGAAAGCCAGCACCACACCCGAGAGATTCGGCATTTCCGAGAGTACGGATTGCCAAAACGCTGCATGCGTTTCCGTCGCCTCGGCATCGAACAAACCGTAGCGTATATCGCCCCCATAGCGCAAGCGTAAATCCAAGGCGAAACGCTGTAATTCATCCAGATCGCGCGAGGCCAGATACAAGGCATCTCCGCGCGCGGCGAAAGCGGCAGCAGTGCCGCGCGCAATAGCGGAAGTCGCTCCCAGTATTAAAACGGATTCACTCATGTTGTTTTGTCCCCGATTTTCAGACGGCGCGACAGGCTGGAACTGAAAATATTTTGCGGATCAACCGCATTCTTGGTGTTGAGCCATTCCTCATAACGTGGATACATGGCGCGGAAAGAATCCGCAGAAAGTCGCGCATCCTTGGCGAGATACACGCGCCCGCCATGGCGCACGACAATTTTATCCAGCTTATCCAGTAACTCAAACAAGCCCGCGTCGCGGATGGGCAGATCCAGCGCCAAGGTATATCCTGCCATGGGAAAGGACAGCAGTCCCCTGCCCTGCGCGCCAAGACGCTTTAGAACAGCGAGGAACGAGGGCCGTCTGCTGGAGGATATCTCTAGCAGCAAAGCTTTGACGCCCTCGAATGCTGTCTGCTCCGGGATGACACATTGATATTGCAGGAAGCCGCGCTTACCGTACAAACGGTTCCACTGGCCGATTGCATCCAGAGGATAAAAAAATTCATCGTAACTACTGATGAACGGCTGCTTCCTGCCTGCCCGCCGATAATACAGCGCATTGAAAGCACCTATGCTAAGCGGGTTTAGCAGCCAATTCGGGAAGTCGAAAGGAATCGAAAAACCACGTCTGGGTTGAGCAGAGTTAAAATCCATCGGCAATTCTTCCGCCAAAGCATGATGGCCGCATATCGCTACGCCTCGGCCTAAATGCCGCCCGCTTGCCATGCTGTCTATCCAGGCAACGCTATAACGATCATCTGTTGAAGCGCTTTGCAATAACTGAAAAAGCTGATCGAGGTTTCCGGCACGGTAATGGCGCACCAGCATGCTGGAACTGGGTAGCGGGATGAGCTTGAGCGTCACTTCGCCGATGATGCCGGTCAGCCCCATGCCGCCCACCGTTGCCCAGAACAGTTCAGCATTATCGGAAGCAGAACATTTCACGCGGCTGGCATCGTCCAGAATCAGTTCGATGGAGATCACATGATCGCCAAAGGAGCCATCATGGTGATGATTTTTGCCATGCACATCCGCCGCCACACAGCCGCCCAGAGATACAAACTTCGTCCCAGGAGTGACCGGCAAAAACCAGTCTCTGGGGACGATTACCTCAAGAATATCCGCCAGCGTCGCCCCGGCCTCGGCACGCAAGATTCCATTCTCCACATCGAAATCCAGCAAGCGTCTAACACGTTCTGTCAGCAGCACGCGCCCGTTTTCATTCAGCGCGGCATCCCCGTAGCTGCGCCCTTGCCCGCGCGCAATCAGGCTGGAGGCATCATAGCGCAGGTCGGCATAGCGTTCCGGACGCTCCAGTTCGCAAGTTTGTACCGGGTAGCGTCCCCATCCGGAAAGCTGGGTGATTAGCCTTGCCATTTAACTCCTCTCATCCGGAAAATATTTCTCGCAAAAATAACAGGGCGCATGCGGAAGAAATGCTGGAATGTTGTAGTATTTTTCCTTGATCGGTTTCAGCACGAGCTTTTTATAATTGTCGTAGTCAAAACCGTAACCTAGCACGAAATAAAAAGTCACGCCGCGCAATGTGAACGGTCTGACCTCCACCCGCCTGAAATAGGGCGCGTACTGCGCCATATCGGGCGCGGATTTTTTTACGATCAGTATGTCGCGCCCGTTAAGCTGGACGAAAATCGGTGATGATGTCGTCCTGTCGCGCGTAATGCGAACCTTCGCCGAATACGGAAAAGTTCTTGCCATAGTGGTACGAAATAATGGCTGCCGGAGTGTAGCCGTCGGCAGTCAATACGAACCCTTGCTGCTCATAGGGGCGGACTTTCTCCACGATCTCAGTCGTTGCTGAAACATGAACACAATGCCGTCATACCGATTGTAGCGGTTTCCAGGTTTCCATCGGCATGACGGCAATGACAGCAATGGCGGCAAGATGAGCGATGCTGAACCACGCCATGAACTTGATCGACTTCAGCAATTCTTCGCGCGACAAAAACAGATACACCAGCAAATACAGGAAAGGGTAAAACGCCAACACCCAGTGCAGCCCTATAATTTTTTTCAGCGACAGCAGCGCAAAAGCCGCTATGGGCAGCAAGAACAACCAGGCAAATAATCTGAAGTGGTCGCGCTTGATCTTCTGCCTGAACTCAGCACGATGCTTAAACAGATAATAAATAACCGGTGGAGTCATTAAATATATCTGCGTGCCAAAAAAGATTGCCACCTTATCCGGCGAGAACTCCTCGCCCTCGTTGCGGTAGTATAGGTTAAACAGAATATTGTCCCAGCAGTGGGTATAGTTCCAGTAGACATTGAGCAGTGCGAATGGCAACGCCACCAAGAACAGCAGGATGAACCCTCTGATATTTTGCTTGTTTCTGCCGGAGAAAATGAAATACGCCAGATAGCCCAGCCCCAACAGCACGGCAAAGTATTTCGAAAGAAACGCCAACCCGAACAAAACACCTGACAGTCCAAACCAGGCCAGACTATTTTTTTGCAGCGCCTTGAATAACGTGGCGGCGGACAGGAACACAAACAGTATCAACGGGGTGTCCGTGGTGACCAGCACATTCAATATATTGAGCGGCGAAACCAGAAACAGGATTGCGACCAGCGTAGCCTTGGTTTCGTCATGCGGTTTGAGCAACTGGTATATGCCGATACCGATCAGCGTTGAAAGCAATATCGCGGGAATTCGTATAACGACTTCCGAACTGCCGAGGTAAAGCATCAACTGGAGCAACCAGCCCACCATAGGCGGATGGTCGTAGAAACCGAAATCGGGATGTTTTGCCCAGACGATGAAATAGGCTTCGTCGCCTGACATGGGAATAATCCAGGCAAGGACGAGCTTGATTGCCAGCGTGGCCAGCAAAACCCAGTAAAATGACGATTTCAGGTACATTCTATTCGGCGGATAACTCGCCGCGCCCTTGGTATCCTCGTCAGCGCAAACTTACCCCGTTCGATTGCGAAGAAAATCCTGGGAAAGCGCTCACCACGCCTGCGCCGAATTTCTTGGCGAGGCGGTCGGCAATGCCCTCGTGAGCGGTAAAATCTACGATGTCCTCGGCCTTGATCACGTCGCGCGCGACACTTTCGACGCTGCCCATCTCATCGGCCAAACCCATCTCTATACTCTTTTGCCCGGTCCAGAACAAACCGCTAAAGGTATCCGGCGTTTCTTTCAGCCGTTTGCCACGGCCTTGCTTCACCACGTCAATAAACTGCTGGTGAATTTCGGCAAGCATGGTCATGGCAAATTCTTTTTGCTTCGGTGCCATGGGCGAAAACGGATCGAGGAAGCCTTTGTTCTCGCCGGCAGTCAGCAAGCGGCGCTCCACGCCCAGCTTATCCATGGTTCCGGTGAAACCGAAGCCATCCATCAACACCCCGATCGAGCCGACGATACTGGCCTTATTCACGTAAATTTTGTCCGCCGCCGCAGCCACGTAATAACCGCCGGAAGCGCACATATCCTCCACCACCACATACAACGGGATATTGGGATACTTGGCACGCAACCGCCGGATTTCATCGTTGATATATCCCGCCTGCACCGGACTACCGCCGGGGCTGTTGATGCGCAAAATCACCCCTTCCGTATGCTTATCCTTGAACGCCTCCTGCAAGCCGTCGATCACATTATCGGCGCTGGCGGCACTGTCCGCAGAGATCACCCCATTCAATTCCACCAGTGCAGTGTGTTTGCCGCTCAAGGCCTTTTCTGCCTTGCTGGCTCCCATCCAGCCCATGAACAAAGCCAGCAAAATGAACAGATAGGCAAACGTCAAAGTCTTGAAAAAGATACCCCAGTGCCGCGCCCGACGCTGTTCCTGAATGGCCGACATGGCGAGCTTTTCCAGCACGCCACGTTCCCAATTGTTATTTTGATCAGACATAACCACCTCTCAATAAATCCAAGAACCGCAATTCAAGCCACAGAGATCACAGAGGACACAGATGATGATGCAGATTCCCCATATTTTTCATGTTCACCTGATTGGTGAAATCAAAATTTACGGTAAAAAATTGATTTTCTCTGTGAACTCTGTGTTCTCTGTGGCTAACTTTTTCTAGGATAAAAACAGCCCCAGTATATCAGGCATATTCCCTGAACCACTCCCGCAGTTCCGTAAAGTCGTCCAGCAACGCCAACGGCTGCAATGCCCGCAACTGTTCAACCGGGTGCGCGCCATGTGTCACGCCCACCGCATCCACCCCGGCGTTGATCGCCATCTGCAAATCGTGCGTGGTATCGCCCACCATCAACACGCGCTCCGGCTCCAGCCCCAACTCGTCCATAATTTCCAGCAGCATCGCCGGATGAGGCTTGGAAAAAGTCTGGTCAGCCGTACGCGTGGCATGGAAATAATCGGTCAGCCCGCTCGATTGCAGCGCACGATTCAAACCATTGCGATTTTTTCCGGTCGCCACAGCCAGCCAGTAGCCTGCCGCATGCAACTCGACTATGGTTTCACGCGCATCGGCAAACAACAAAATAGATTCGTCCTGCGCCAGAAAATAATGCCGGTAACGTGCCACCAGCGGCTCGTACATGGACTCCGGCGCATCCGGAACCGCATGGCGCAAGGCTTCCAGCAGCCCCATGCCAATGACATGGCGCGCCGCTTCATCGCTAGGCACTGGCAAATCCAGATCGCGGCATGCGGCTTGAATCGAACTTGCGATCACCGCAGTCGAGTCCATCACCGTGCCATCCCAATCGAACACTATTAAATCGTAACGCTTTGTCATGCTGTCCCGCCAAAAATTAAGGCGCGGAGTTTACCATTTTTGCATGATCACTTTGCTAACATGCTCAAACATCCGTGCTAGCATTGCGCACCATGAATACTACAACTCCCCCAAACTGGCTGCTCTATTGCCGCCCCGGCTTCGAACGCGATTGCGTGCAGGAAACCCAGGCCAAACAGATTGAAGCGGCAGCCGACAGCGGCTTTGTCGTGTTGCAGGGCAAGCCCCGTCTGGCATACGCGCAACTGACCTTTGCCCGCCAACTGATCCGGCTACACGGCGAAGTACACGAATTGCCGGAACGCGACCGCCTCGCACCGCTTCTGGCTGCGCTGCCCACCGAGCCGCAACAATTTGGCACGCTGTGGCTGGAAACCCCGGACACCAACGAAGGAAAAACTCTATCCGGCTTCACCCGGCGCTTCCAGCCGCTGCTGGAAGAAAAGTTGCGTGAACAAGGGCGTCTATCCGTTCGTCCTGAGCCCTCCGGCTCTGCTCGGGGCTGGCATGTCGAAGGGTTGGTTGATGATACTAGCCTTCCGCGTCTGCATATCTTTTTCCCGGATAAAAACCGCGCCCTCATCGGCACCAGCGAACCGCACAATAGCGCCGCCACGCACATGGGCATCCTGCGCCTGAAAATACCGCACGATGCGCCCAGCCGCTCTTACCTCAAACTGGCCGAAGCATTCGAAGTTTTTCTCAGCAAGGCAGAACAAGAGAAATGGCTCAAACCGGGCCTAAATGCGGTGGATCTGGGTGCCGCCCCCGGCGGCTGGACATGGCAACTGGTGCAGCGCGGCTTGAAAGTCATCGCCGTGGACAATGGCCCACTTAAAGGTGTCGCGGCGGAGCATCCCTCTATCAAGCATCTGCGCCAGGACGGCTTCCGCTATCGCCCGAAACAAGCAGTCGATTGGCTGGTATGTGACATGGTGGAGCAACCCGCGAAGGTTGCAGCACTGATGGCAGAGTGGGTCGCCTCTGGCGCGACCACCCGCGCCATTTTTAACCTCAAGCTACCGATGAAAAAGCGCGTTGAGGCATTGGCGAATGCGCTCGATAGCGTCCGCAAGGTACTCGATGCAAAAGGGTTGCGCTATCGGCTGGAAGCCAAACAGCTCTACCATGACCGCGAGGAAGTAACGGTATTTTTAGCGAGAGCACTCAAATAGAATTACAGATATTCAGATTGAAAGATCAGCTAAAATCACTCTTGGACTCACCCGATAAATCGAAGTTATGAATTTTTCAAAGCATCTTCAATGGATCGCAATTTTCACGGTGTTGATCAATGCCGCCGCGATGTTCTCCCCCATCATCAACAGCGGCGACGCCATTACCTACGCGACCATCGCGCACCATATTGTTTTAAGCAACGACTGGGTTAGTTTGGTGCTGGATGGGCATGACTGGTTAGATAAACCTCATTTTCCATTCTGGATCACGGCGCTATTTTTCAAAATAGGCGGAGTCAGTTCATTCACTTACATCTTGCCGGGTTTTATTTTTCACCTCATCGGCGCGTATTACACTTATCTCCTAGCCAAGTTGCTATATAACAAGCAGGCGGCCAGCCTTGCGGTATTGGTTTACGTCTCCATTTTCAACCTGATGGATGCGAGCATCGAAGTCAAGGCAGAAACTTATCTGATCGGTCAAATCATGCCGGCCTGCTATTACTGGTTGCGCTATGACACGAAATTCCGTTTCAAATACCTGATATTGGGTGCGCTATTTACCGCCATGGCCATTATGACCAAAGGCATTTTTACGCTATTCACCATTGCCAGCGGCTTGGTCTGCTTGTGGTTATACCAAAAGCAATGGTCCAAGCTATTCAGCATCAAATGGCTGGTTGCGCTCTGTTTATCTTTGTTATTTGTCGCACCGGAACTGGTCGCACTGCATTTACAGTTCAATCAAAATACGGCAAGCACGGATATTGGAGCTCCGGTTTCCAGTTTTAAATTTTTCTTCTGGGATAGTCAATTCGGGCGTTTTTTTAACACTGGCCCGATCCAGAATCATAACGGACACCCATTTTATTTCGTCCTGGTTTTCTTATGGGCCTTTTTACCTTGGACTATAGTATTTTTTTCCGCTATGTATGCTCATTTCAGAGCGTTCGGCCATGCCATTTCGTCCGAACGCGCGGCGCTCATTTTCTTGAGCAGCATGTTTTTTTGCACCTTCTTGATGTTCAGCGCCACCAAGTTTCAACTTGATTATTACATAGACATCATCCTTCCTTTTGCCGCCATTCTCTGTGCCCGATTTTTAAATAACTCAGCCATCGGCAAACCTTTGTTTATTACCCAGATGGGCTTGGTATCCCTGCTCGCTTTGTTAGCGGTTGGGCTGAGCATTTACGTGATGAACTTCACTCTACTGGTTACGATATCAGCGAGTTGCATCGGGTTGTCATATTACCTTTACACCACCAGAGCAGAGTCATTAAATTTCCGCGCCACCCTGTACTCTGTTCTCGCCATCGATATTTTGTACCTGTTTCTAACCTTATTGACTGCTCTGGCTTTCACGCAGTACAGCGTAGCGCATAATGCGGTGAAATTATTAGGCAAGCAGTCCGACACACCGATTTATGTGTATCAAATGCCTGAAGTGGCGAGAGAGTTAGCTCTATATAGCGCAGCACCTTGCTACGAGATCGACACTGCCGAAGCCCTTAACCAGCCCAAAGGAAAATATTATTTGCTGGTCAGACACGATCAGGCACTGCAACTCCAATTGCAATCGGCGCAATTTGTGCATCTTGCCAACATGCAACTGGTTGTCCACAAAACGGGGACTTTCAACAAATTATTGAAATTGGCTCAGGGCACAGGGCCTTTGGAAAGCATAGACTTTCTGCTAAGGAAACGCTGATTAATTCACCCGTTCGCCCTGAGCTTGTCGAAGGGTTGGCGGAACGAACTGATTATTTTAGATTAAATCCGATCATGGTCCGACAAGCTCACCACGAACGGATTTAATCTGCGTTTCCCTAAACATTTAAACCAAGCTGTTCGCTGTTTGATGCCAAACGGTTATACTTGAGCCGTTTGGGAACCTTAAGTGTATGAGTGCAGATTCTGGTGAATAAATTCAGGGTGGATTTTATAGATGCATAGTAAGTGGAAAGATGACGAAGCGGCAACCTGCACCGGCGAGCTCGAACTGCGCGTTTACAGCTCGCGCCTGCTGGGACAAGATAAGACTTTAGTCCTGCACGGCGGGGGCAACACCTCGGTCAAGCTCGCCGAGAAAAATGTCTTCGGCGAAGAAGAGCCGGTGCTTTATGTCAAGGGCAGCGGCTGGGATTTGGAAACTATCGCCGCCGCAGGGTTCGCGCCGGTTCATTTGGGGCACCTGAAAAAGCTGGCGCAACTGCCCGCGCTGCCCGACCCGGAGATGGTCAACCAACTGGTCACCCACCAGACCCGCGCCCAGGCGCCGGTTCCCTCGGTCGAGGCGATCCTGCACGCCATCTTGCCATACCCCTATGTGGACCACACGCACGCCGACGCCATCGTCGCCATCACCAACACGGCGGACGGCGAGGCGAGAATCCGCGAGATTTACGGCGACACCGTGGTCGTTATCCCCTATGTCATGCCGGGCTTCGATCTTGCCCGGATGTGCGCGGAGAGCTTCGCCGCCGGAGCGGGGGCCAACACCATCGGCATGGTGCTGCTGAACCACGGCATCTTCTCGTTCGGGCAGAGCGCAAAGGAATCCTACGAAAGGATGATAGAGCTGGTGGGGCGTGCCGAGGATTATCTCAAACGGCACGGCGCGTGGGATATCGCCCCGTCCGGCGCGACTGCGGCGCACACCATGGGGCTGGCGCGCGTCCAAGCCAGGCTGCGCGCCGACATTTCCGGGGAGGCGGGCTTCCCGGTCATCGTCTCGCGCCACGCCGGCGACAAGAATTTATCCTTTGTCCGCCGCGCTGATATTTCCGCGATTTCGCAGCAAGGCCCGGCCACACCGGACCACGTGATCCGCACCAAGCGCTTGCCGATGCTGGGGCGCGACGTGGCGGCATATGCCGGGAGCTACCGGGAATATTTCCGGATTTACGAGCCGCAAGCCAAGGAGCGCAAGACCATGCTGGATGCGGCTCCGCGCGTGGTGCTGGACGGCGAATTGGGCTTGTGCGCGGCGGGCAAGAGCGCGCAGGAAGCGGGCATCGTCGCCGACATTTACGACCACACCGTCGACATCATTCAGCGCGCCACCGCTCTGGGCGGCTACCGCGCATTGCCTGCCAAGGACATTTTCGATGTCGAATATTGGGACCTGGAGCAGGCGAAGCTGCGCAAGGGCGGCAAGCCGTTGCCGTTCGGCGGCGAAGTGGCGCTGGTCACCGGCGCCGCCTCCGGCATCGGCAAGGCCTGCGTCGAATCGCTGCTGGCGCGCGGCGCGGCGGTGGTGGCGCTCGATCTGGACGCCGGGGTAGCCACCTTGAAAAGCGGCGCGAATTTCCTCGGCCTGCAATGCGACCTCACCTCCGAAGCGCAATTCGAACAGGCGCTGGTGCAAGCCATAGAAAAATTTGGCGGGCTGGACATGCTGGTGCTGAACGCGGGCATTTTCCCCGGCGGCTGCCGCATCGACTCGCTGAAGACCGAAGAATGGCAAAAAGTGATGCGAGTCAACCTCGACGCCAACCTGGTGCTGATGCGCGAATGCCACCCCTTCCTCAAACTCGCGCCGCGCGGTGGGCGGGTGGTGGTGGTCGGGTCGAAGAACGTCCCCGCGCCCGGCCCCGGCGCCGCCGCCTATTCGGCTTCCAAGGCCGCGCTCAACCAGTTGGCGCGCGTCGCGGCGCTGGAATGGGGGGCTGACAACATCCGCATCAACTCGCTGCACCCGAACGCGGTATTCGACACCGGCTTGTGGACGGAAGAAGTGCTGGCCGCGCGCGCCAGGCACTACGGCCTGAGCGTGGACGAGTACAAGAAAAACAATGTCCTCAAGACCGAAGTGACCAGCCGCGACGTGGCGGAACTGGCGGCTGAATTGTGCGGGACATTGTTTGCCAAGACTACCGGGGCGCAGATTCCGGTCGATGGCGGGAACGACCGGGTGATTTAAATTCAGAACTTGTGGGAGCGGCCTCCCGGCCGCGATTTTGCATTTCGCGGCCGGGAGGCCGCTCCCACAAATGCAAATGGGGGGGGGAAATGAACAAACAAAATTCCATACTGGGCATCATCGGCGGCAGCGGCGTGTACGACATAGACGGCCTGGCCAACAAGCGCTGGGTATCCGTCTCATCGCCGTTCGGCGCACCTTCTGATGAATTGTTATTCGGCGAGTTGAACGGGCAGCAACTGGTATTTCTGCCGCGCCACGGGCGCGGGCACAAGATACCGCCGTCCGAGATCAACTTCCGCGCCAACATTGACGCGCTGAAGCGCGCCGGGGTCACCGAGGTGATTTCGGTGAGCGCGGTGGGTTCGCTGCGCGAGCATCTGAAGCCCGGTATGTTCGTGATCGTGGACCAGTTCATCGACCGCACTTTCGCGCGTACCAAATCCTTTTTCGGCAGCGGGCTGGTGGCGCATGTCTCCATGGCGCATCCGGTATGTTCGAGGCTGGGCGACCACATCGAAGAGGCGGCCAAGGAGGCGGGCATAGCCGCGTTGCGCGGCGGCACCTATCTGGTGATGGAAGGCCCTCAGTTCTCCAGCCTTGCCGAGTCCGAGCTTTACCGCTCCTGGGGCTGCGACGTGATCGGCATGACCAACATGCCAGAAGCCAAGCTCGCGCGCGAGGCCGAACTGTGTTACGCCACGGTGGCGATGGTGACCGACTACGATTGCTGGCATCCGGACCACGACGACGTGACGGTGGATCAGATCGTCAAGGTGTTGCTGGCGAATGCCGACAAGGCGCGCTCGCTGGTGAAACAGGTCGCGCCGAAAGTGATTGGGGATTCCCAAGGCAATAGCTGTTCTTGCCGCACCGCGCTGGAATACGCCATCATCACCGCGCCGGAAGCGCGCGACGCGGCGAAGGTCGAGCAACTGGACGCGGTGGCAGGGCGGGTGCTGAAGAAATAAAAAACGATGCCCCGCAAAAATAGTTTTTAAAATCGTTACACGGGAAAAAAGCAAATGCCTATCAAATCCAGAATCCGCACCGTCCCGCACTATCCCAAGCAGGGCATCCAATTCCGCGACATCACCACCCTGCTCAAAGACCCGGTAGGTCTCCGCGTCACTATAGACGAGCTGGCACGCCGCTATGCCGACACGAAAATAGACAAGATCGCGGGCATCGAGGCGCGCGGCTTCATCCTCGGCACGCCGCTGGCCTATGTCCTGGGCAAGGGGTTCATCCCGATCCGAAAAAAAGGCAAGCTGCCGGCAGAAACCATAGGCCACGACTACGAGCTCGAATACGGCACCGACCGCATCGAAATCCACACCGACGCGATTGCGCCCGGCGAAAAGGTGCTGCTGGTGGACGACCTCATCGCCACCGGGGGCACGGCGGAAGCGGCCTGCAAGCTGGTCGAGAAGATGGGCGGCGAAATTGTCGAATGCTGTTTTGTCATAGACTTGCCGGACATCGGCGGAAGGGCGCGGCTGGAGAAACTCGGGCACAAGGTGTTTGCGCTGTGCGAGTTCGAGGGGGATTAAATAATGAAAATCGAAACACTGCGCTGGGACAACGACAGGCTGGAGATGACAGTGATAAGGCTGCGAATAATGGGTAATAATGTAAGCTATTCACTGTTTTATATCGCAGGATTCTGTCGTAATCTAGGAACCGCATATATTGCAATGTGGCGGCAATATCAACTTTGACAGACTCGCAATAAGCTGTGGTGCATCGGTAACATAGTAGAACTACATTAATTTGGAATGGGGGACGGGCGACATGGCACATGAATCACAGATGTATTTTTTTCAGAACGTAAAGCATTTTTTTCCTCACTTCTTCCATAAAACGAAGGTGCTGGAAATCGGTGCGCTCAACATTAATGGCACTGTTCGCATCTTTTTTGAGGATTGTGATTACACCGGCATCGATATAGGCCCAGGCTCTTGCGTAGACGTGATTTGCAAAGGCGAAGATTTCTCGGGCGCAGCAGGCGAATATGATGTGGTTATTTCCACCGAGGTTTTCGAGCATACCGAGGATTGGGATCTGATTTTCCTCAATATGCTGCGGTTGGTTAAGCGCGACGGGATTATTATTTTCACCTGTGCCAGTCATGGAAGACCCCAGCACGGAACCAGACTAACCTTGCCCGAGGCTGCTCCCCACGTGGCGGAAACAACCGATTACTATAAAAATCTGGTTACCAAAGATTTTACTGACGCTTTCAAGCTTGAGCATTGGTTTTCCAATTACGCTTCGTTTGATAATACAACTTGCCTGTTTTTTGTTGGCGTGGGAAATCGCGATACGAAGGATGCCGAAATGATGGAAAGTTTCAAGCAAGCATATTCCAATTACCTGTATAAACTTAATGTATTGGGCCTGCCGCACGAATACGTGATTTCCCATATGTGATTTTTGACCATGAACATGCGAGCATGGCAAATTAAGTCAAAGCTGGATTAGGCTGATATCATCAGGAATTGCAGAAGGGCTATAAAATGCTTGACACCAACAGGGCATTGCATATTTTTTATCGGCATGTTCATCAAAAGGAAGAAGGCCGCAGCCGCGACCCAAACAAAAGACGGCCCGAATGGTTTAGTTACGAGAAATGCTTTAGCAATTTGCTCGACACGCTGGAAAACTCGGCATTCGGTGCGAACGTAACCCTTACGGTAATCTATGATGGTAGCGAAGCGGATTTCTTGACCGATTTCATGTACAAGTATTGCGCCATTCCGAGAAAATTCAAAACGTACATCAAAATCGCACCGGCTGGCTCGAATATGAAATCGTGGCATGTCGCATTAGATCAGGCGAAAAACGCAGCTATCCCAGACTCGGACATTATTTATTTCGTGGAGAATGATTATCTGCATGTCCCCGGTTGGTTAGATAAAGTTTTTGAACTATTTTCGTCTGAAATTCGAATAGATTACCTTTCGTTGTACGATCACATGGATAAATATTTCTACCCGATGTACAACGACCTGACCGCAAAATTATTTGTTAGCAGAACCCATCATTGGCGTACTACCCCCAGCACTTGCGGAACATTTATGTTGAGAAAAAAGACACTCATCGAGGATTTTGATTTGTGGTCGCTAGAGGTTCAGGATCACTATCTATTCACTGAGTTATGCTCGAACCGAGGACGGGTGTTACTTACTCCGATTCCCGGTTTAGCCACGCACTGCATGGAAGGCTATTTGTCGCCAACCATAGACTGGAGTCAAGTATGAAAAAAGATATTTTCGTCACGCAACCTTACCTGCCGCCACTAGAGGAATTTATCCCTTACCTGAAACAGATATGGGACAACAAAGTACTCACCAATTGCGGACCATTTCATCATCAGCTTGAAGAGGCTCTGTGCGAGCATCTTGGCCTGGAGCATATCGCCCTGTTCACCAATGGCACCATCGCCTTGGTCACGGCTTTGCAGGCCTTGCGCATTACCGGCGAAGTGATTACCACCCCCTATTCGTTTGTCGCCACCTCGCATTCTTTGCTGTGGAACGGCATCAAGCCGGTGTTCGCGGACATCGACCCGAACACGCTTAACCTTGACCCTGCGAAGATTGAAGCCGCCATCACACCGCAGACCACGGCCATCATGCCGGTGCATTGCTACGGACATCCTTGCGATGTCGAGGCCATCCAGAAAATCGCCGACAATTACAACCTTAAAGTCATTTATGATGCCGCGCATGCTTTTGGCGTTGAAGATGGGCATGGCAGCATACTCCGGCATGGCGACCTGTCGGTGCTGAGCTTTCATGCGACCAAAGTGTTCAACACCTTCGAAGGCGGCGCCATCGTGTGTCCGGATGCCAAGACCAAAGTGCGTATCGACCAACTGAAGAACTTTGGTCATGTAGGCGAAGTGACGGTGGTGGCGCCCGGCATCAACGGCAAGATGAGCGAATTCAACGCGGCACTTGGGTTGTTGCAATTGAAATACATAGACCAGGCACTTGCACGGCGCAAACAGATCGATGCGGCTTACCGTGAGCGTTTGCATGGCGTGCGAGGAATCCGCTGCTTGCAAGATGCGGGCGAAAAAATTGCCAACTATGCCTATTTTCCAATTCTGGTTGAAGCAACTTACCCGATCAGCCGGGACGATCTTTACCAGAAGCTCAAAGATAACGGCATCCACCCCCGCCGCTATTTCTATCCTTTGATTTCGGAGTTCCCCATGTATCGCGGCTTGCCTTCCGCGCACCGGGATAACCTTCCCATTGCAACGATCTCGGCGCAGCAGGTACTCTGCCTGCCTATCTACCCCGATCTGGACATGTCGGTGGTCGACCAAATCACTGATTTCATTGCGGCACAATAACAATGAATACACCGCAACCGAACACTGCCAAGGGATGGGCAATATGAGGGTGTCCATCATGCAGCCTTATTTCCTCCCCTATATCGGCTACTTCCAGCTGATCGCTGCTGCCGATCAGTTCATCGTGTATGACAATATCAAATACACCAAAAAGGGATGGATAAACCGCAATCGCATGCTGCAAAACGGCAAAGATGTGATGTTCTCGCTGCCGTTAAAAAGTGATTCGGATTTTCTGGATATCTGCGAGCGGGAACTGGCGGCGGACTTCAATCGCGACAAGCTGCTCAACCAACTCAAAGGGGCATACCGACGTGCCCCCTATTTCGATCAAACATTCCCGCTGGTCGAGCAGATCGTACGGCATGAAGAGCTCAATCTTTTCCGCTTCCTGCACCACTCTATAGTCAGAACCTGCGAGCACTTGGGCATCACCACGAAGATCCGTGTTTCTTCCGACATCGCTATCGACCACGGCTTGAAGAATCAGGACAAGGTTCTCGCCTTGTGTGAGGCGGTCGGTGCGAACACCTATGTGAACGCCATCGGCGGCGTGGAACTGTATACAAAAGAAGCTTTTCTGGAGAAGGGAATCGAGTTGAAATTCATCAAGTCCGGGCCGTTCGAATATCCTCAGTTCGGTGATGCTTTCGTCCCCTGGCTGTCTATCGTAGACGTAATGATGTTCAATTCGCTCGATGCCATTCAAACCTGCATCACGACTAACTACGAGTTGATCTGAACCATGTTCCAGTGGAAAAAATTAGGCAAGGTGTTTACGCCGCAAGAAGTTGAAGGGCGCAGTTGGCTTAAGGAATTCGCTCAAGCTCCGGCGACCTTGATTTTTGACGATTTCGTGCGCGTCTATTTCTCCTGCCGCCCGCCGGCAGATGAGAATGGCCAATACGTGAGCTACTCCGCTTATGTCGATCTGGAGCGCACCGACCTGTTCAAGGTACGACATGTTAGCGAACAACCTATTTTGAGCCTGGGCGGGTTGGGTGAATTCGATGAATTTGGCACCTATCCCGTTTCCGTGATTCGTGCCGGTGAAGAGCTGCGTGCCTATTACGCGGGCTGGACGCGCTGTGAATCCGTTCCTTTTAACGTGGCGATTGGCGTGGCAACCAGTCATGACGATGGCAAAACCTTCGCCAAGCTCGGCAACGGCCCGGTGTTGTCTTACTCGCCGGACGAGCCTTTCGTGTTGAGCGGACCGAAGATACGGCGCTTCAACAATATTTGGTATTTATGGTACATCGCGGGACGCAAATGGAAAGTGGTAGATGGCCGTGCGGAGCCGGTCTACAAGATCCGCATGGCGACTTCGAACGACGGCATCCATTGGGAAAAAATCAACAAAGACCTGATCGGAAGCCGCATCGAAGAAGATGAAGCGCAGGCTAGCCCGGATGTGTTCTACGCCAACAACAAATATCACATGTTCTTTTGCTACCGCTACAGCAGTCATTACCGGGGCAAAGCCAACGGTTACCGCATTGGTTATGCCTCCAGCAGCAACCTGATTGACTGGGTAAGAGATGACGCGAAAGCCGGTATCGACGTATCGGAAGAAGGATGGGATGCCGAAATGATCAGCTACCCGCACGTGTTCGAGCTGGATGGAAAGACCTATCTGGCCTACCTTGGCAACCAGGTCGGCCGACACGGCTTCGGCTTGGCCGTGCTGGATGGAAAGTTGGAGTAAGAGATGAGCGCGATGAAGTGGAAAAAACTCGGCAAGATTTTTGACCCTACGCAGCACGCTCTGCCGAACGATTGCGTGCAATTCGCCCAGTCGCCGCAAGCATTGGTGTTCGACGATTTCGTGCGTATCTATTTTTCCACGCGTTCGGTGGACAAGAGCAACGGCAAGTACCTCAGTCATATCGCTTTCGTCGATATGCAGAAAAACTTCCGCGAGCTTATTCGCGTATCCGATAAAACCGTTATCCCGCTCGGCGAACTCGGTTGTTTTGATGAGCATGGCATTTTCCCGATGAGCGTGATGCGTCACGGCAATGATGTGTATGGCTACACCTGCGGCTGGAATCGGCGCGTGTCAGTGTCGGTGGATACGGCCATCGGCCTCGCCATCAGCCGCGACAACGGCCTCACCTTCCAGCGCATCGGCGATGGCCCCGTGCTGGCCGCGTCGCTGCACGAACCCTGTCTGGTTGGTGATGGCTTCGTGAAAGTCATCGGTGGCGTATTTCACATGTGGTACATTTTTGGTACGGGATGGAAGAGGTTCTCTGAAGATTCTCCACCGGATCGCACCTACAAGATCGGTCATGCGATTTCCGGCGACGGCATCAACTGGGGCAAGGAAGAAGCGCGACAGATCATCACCGACCGCTTGGGGGAGGATGAAAGCCAAGCGCTGCCCACGGTGATCGAGATTGATGGCAGGTATCACATGTTTTTCTGCTATCGCCAGTCTTTCGATTTCAGAAAGAACAAGAGTCGCGGCTATCGTATCGGCCATGCCTGGTCGGATGATCTGGCGAGCTGGACGCGCGACGACCAGAACCCGCTTCTCGACGTTACACCAGGCGACTGGGACGCGGATATGCTGTGCTACCCGCATGTGTTCGAATGCGAGGGTAAAGTTTACTTGCTCTATAACGGCAACGAGTTCGGGCGCTACGGTTTCGGGCTGGCGATATTGGAACGATGAGCGAACCGGTCGAATATCATTTGAACCAGGCATCCGCAGTTGAGCTCGCCGAGCACCTGTTGCGTTGCGATGTCGATTTCGTGCCGCCGTTGAGCGACAGAGTCAATATAAATGACTATGCGCAAAAAATCGCGAATAAAGCGGCGAGATTCGAAGCATGGTCGGGCGGCACCTTGATCGGATTGGTAGCGGCTTATTGCAATGATAGTGAGAGTCGCATCTCCTACATTACCAGCGTCAGCGTGTTGCGCGAGTGGACGGGCAAAGGCATTGCAAGAGATTTGACGAATCTATGCATCGAGCATGCGCAAGCGATGGGGATGCGGCAAATCAGTCTTGAGGTGGCGAGCGATAATGCGCCCGCCATCAAACTGTATGAAAAGAGCGGATTCGTTGCGTCCAAAGCGAATCCGCCATTCGTCACTATGGATCTATTATTTGAAAAACGGGGAAGAACATGAACGGCAAACGTGACTACAACGACGAGATAAAAGATACGAACGACCACAAGTATGCTTACGGTTTCGATTTCGATGTGATGCACCCTTTTATGATCAAATCGTTTGAGCCTTTCTTCAACAAAGGAAGCCTGCTTGAACTCGGGAGTTTCAAGGGGGATTTCACCAGAAGATTCCTGCCTTACTTTGACGATGTCACCTGTGTCGAAGCATCGGAGGTCGCGGTCGGGGAAGCCAAACAAAAATTGGGCGACAAGGTGACATTCGTCAACTCGCTGTTCGAGAAAGCGACGCTGCCGAAGCGCTATGACAACATCGTACTGACCCATGTGCTGGAGCATCTGGACGATCCTGTGCTGGTGCTGAAACGCATTAATGACGAATGGCTGGCCGAGGGCGGCAGATTCTTTCTGGTGTGCCCCAACGCCAACGCCCCTTCCAGACAGATCGCGGTGAAGATGGGGCTGATCACGCATAATTCCGCAGTCACCCCGGCAGAAGCCGAGCATGGACACAGATGCACCTACACTCTGGATACCTTGGAGCGGGATGCCGTGGCGGCGGGATTGAAAGTGGTTCATCGTTCGGGGATATTCTTCAAAGCTCTGGCAAACTTCCAATGGGATCGTCTGTTGCAAACTGACATCATTTCCCATGAATACTTAGAGGGCTGCTACAAACTGGGGCAGCACTATCCGGATTTGTGCTCCAGCATTTTCCTGATGTGTGAAAAAGGCAATGCGGCAAAATCACCTGCGTGATGATATGAGTAATGAGATTTCATCCCCTCATATTGGCTCGGCAATGGCTGCTGTGGCTTCGCTTCGCTCCGTGTTATGCTGGGGGAGCGAGCATCCGGAAGATGTTGGCGTGTTAGCTCATTCATTGCTTAATCAAGGCATCTTATTATTTCAATCCGGCAAGAAAGATGAAGCTGAAGCGGCACTGCGGGAAGTCTTGTATATGATTCCCGAATATCCGCAGGCAAGCCACGCGCTCTGCCATATACTGTTTCTAAAAGGTGTTGAACAATCCCGCTCCGGGGAGTCCGATAAAACGGTTTCGTCTCTGCGCGAAGCCCTGCGCTTGCAGCCTGATCATACTGATGCCATACGCGCGTTGGGAACTACCTTGCTCAATCAGGCTATCGGTCATTTCCATAGCGGTCGACTGGAGGTGGCCGAGGCCATCTTGCGCGAGGTGCTGCATCTCCTTCCAAGACACCCGATGGCCACGCAAGCCCTGACTCAGACCTTGACCAAGAAAGCTGTCGATCACTGGCAAAAAGGACGATTAATCGATGCGTTAGACTTGCTGCGTGAAGCTTTGTACCTGGCACCGGATAGTCATGAAATTTTGTTTATGTTGTCGCGTTTGACTTTTGAGGGAGGAAAAACTGAAGAGGCGGTGTCGTTGGCCAGAGACTCCTGAAGCTGGTCCCCGACAATGCAAATTACGCGGGCTGGGCTTGTATCGTTTTAAACGCGCTCGGCGACATGAGCGGCACAGAGAATATGGCTCGTCGTTGTATCGATCTGATAAAGTCAGGCAGTCAGGTTGCCGAGATAAATCCGAGCGAGATACTGAGAATTTATAGCGAGGTATTGGTCAACAAAAATGAATTTGACCACTGCATTGCCATTTTTAACGAATTAGCGCAAAGCGGCTTTAATCATACGCTGTGCGCCACTGCAATTGCAGATGCATTGCTCGCGAAAGGCGCAACAGAACAGGCATTGAGTTTAATCACTCCTTTTGCCGGTACCACATGGTCGCGTACTTTTGTCACCGCTTCGATCGCGCAATTCAGAATGACTCTACTCAAAACGGGGACGGAGCTACCGCATCGGCTTCCCAACAACCTCCCCCCGGACAGGTCGATTTCCATTTCATCCGTATCGAATTACGGTCGTTTTGGTCAGCAGATGGGAGAATATCTTTTGCTGTATCTATACGCTCGAAAAAATGGCTTGACTTTGGAAACGCCGGAATGGGTGGGACACTATTTTTTCGAACTCGATGACCCCATGCTGGCCCATAACCAACACGTCACCCGCAAGGGACAGGGTAACCTGTTACGGCAAAATATTATTAATGAAGAAATTCCGCCAATTGCGGATGTCGACATCTGGTCGCCGGGTGGTCCTTGGGATAATTGGTCGCTTGGCGCTCCGATGCTGTCATCCGCAGACCGCGACATTGTACAGTCGCGCCTTAATCCCAGACAATTATGGATGCCGTATCTTCAGCCCGCGCTGGACAAGCTAAACGCGGCCGGAAGCACTATCGTGGCTTTACATTTGCGGCGCGGCGACCGGGTCGCCATGAATGACATTACCCGTACCTCGCTGTATCTTGATTGGCTTGCCAAAATCTGGCCTACGCTGGAGAGCCCCGTACTTTTTCTTGCCAGCGATGATATCGATTCGGTCAAAAATGACTTCTCGCATTATCAACCACTTTCGCTGGACGATTTGACTGAACCATGGAAGAACAACGAATATCTTCAAGATTTTTATATTTTGATGAATTGTGACATTCTCGGAACCAGTACCGGTGGTTTTGCTGCCAGTGCCGCGATCTTGAACAAACGTGCAAAATTGTTCGTGTGTCCGTCACCGGACAATGGCTCAATTATTACTTTTTTGCCTTATGACATCCCGGTTAATTAGCCGAACTGAATTTTCCACAAAAAATTATAGTGGGGTTTAGATCGCTTCATCTGGTTTGCATTCGGTGGCAAAAGTGAAGATTCACGAAATTTGAATTTTATAATAGGGAAATAACCATGATCAACAATATGAAATCTGCTGCTACGGGGAGTGAATCGGCTGATACAGCTTCGTTTCTGGATATATTCTCGGAACCGGGCTTTAACGAAGCGCAGATGCTATCCGGCGAAGGGCGCGTAACGGAAGCGTTGGGTATTTATACCCAAATAGGCATCTCTCAAGCGGATCGTCATTATGAGGATGCTCTTGTCATGGAACAGCGAAATGACAGGCAGGGTGCAACCATAATGCTGAAAAGGTGCGTTTCAGCGAATCCTGCCCATTTTGCAGCCTGGATGAAGCTAAGCAATTTGCTTACGGGTCTTGATGCCGAAAAGGCGTGCCGTGCCGCACTTGAAGTGGTCCCCGGCAATCTTGAAGCAAGCATGAGACTTGCCAGCCTGCTAATTAGTTTTAATCGCCAATGGGAAGCGGCAAAGGTACTTGATGATTTAAAGCCGAATGCTAGAGATGAATATGATCACATCTTTGCTTTGGCCAGCCTATGGTGGCAATTGGGAGATTTTTCAGCGGCAGAGTACCATTTTCGCCGCTGTATCGACATAAACAATGAGGACGTTCGCCCCTATCAGTTACTGCTGGACTTGCTGAATCGGCTGGACAGAATCGTCGATGCCGAACAATTATGTCTCGACTACCTGAAATTCAAGCCTACGGATCTACTTATACGCGCCAGTTTAGTGCAAGCACTCGTCCGCCAAAAGCGGTGGACGAAGCTGAGGCAGGTTTTATTGAACTGCTGACCGAGGCACCAGGCTGGATACAGCTCCGTCAACTTTACGCCGACATGCTGGAAAAATGCGGGCGCGCGGAATATGCGTTTGCCATTCATGAAAAAAATGTGGAAATGGCGCCCAATAATCCAGATGCGTATCTGCGTTTGGCCGATATCCAGCACAAAATGGGGCATAAAGAGGATGCGCTTAAGACTTGCTTTCAAGCTTGTCGGATGCATGAGAAAAAAGGCAGTTGGGGGCTTAATTTGTTACCCGGCCCTTTGGCGACTCGCCTGATATTCAATCAATTGGAAAATATTGCCAATCAGTATTGTACGGGGCAGCGGGCCATTATTGACAATACCGAAATCCAGATTAAAGACGCCGGTTTCGAATTCGGCGAAGTCGTCGAGTTTTTTTGCATGGTGGTGGGGCGAGAGCATATTGAATACCTTGAGCACGTAGCCTATCCGGCCCTGTCTGCGACAGAAGGCTTCGATAAGCTGCTCAAAGAACGCCGAGCTCTCTACAATATTTACACCACACCTGCCGATTTCAAACTGCTGAAGGGTTTCCTGGATAAACTCACTCTTCGCGGTATCCGCTATCGGGTTAATGTTGAGCTATTGTCTTTTTCTCAGGAAATTTATTCGATCTTGTCTCTCCCCATCATTGACCAAGTTAAACGATCTCTCGCGTTGCGGTCTGCCGTGGTTATGTCATTGCCCGACGCCATCATTTCCGGCTCCATATATCGTGTACTAAACGATATGAAGCCATTTGAAACAGTAGTCTGTGCCATGCCAAGAATTGACTCGGTGGTTGTCTACCCGGAGTTAAAAAATTATTTTGCCAACGCGGCTAACAAAGGGCTCGATTCGCGCGAATTCGTGCGCAGGTCGATGACGGACTTTATGCATCCGCAAACTTATTTGGCCTTGAAGAACGACAGCAACTGTCTCCGCTATCGCGACGAAGGAAGCTATTATTCTGCAAGAAATTGGGCTCCCCCGCCTTTGTGTTTCTACGCGCGGGAAGAAATGCTGGATCATATGCTGCGGAACCCCCTTTGCGGCCCCAATTCCATGGCTAGTTTTTATGCCATTGATCATGATTTCGTTGATTCGGCTTATCGGTCAAATAATCTTCGCCTCATAAATGATAGCGACTATTTTTTCTGGGCCGAACTCACCCATCCATCAAGACACAACGACTTTCTGTCAGGGCGGCAGTCGGAGGAATACTATTACCCGGAATCCTCGTACCATGTTTTTCAGCACGAATTCAAATGGATTTACGGTGGTTAGGTTAACATGTTATTATTTAATCAGGTTGTTGAGCCAGCTTCTTCTTATTATGGATTCAGCAAGAAAAGAATATGAACTCATTCGTTTTGAGCTTGTCGAATTGCTGCGGACTTCAAAGCCATTTCGACAAAATCAGGCCGAAGTGAGTTATATTTTTATCCCGGATCAATAAGTTAACCGGCATTGAAGTCAAGAAATATATGCTTCAACTGTTTCAAACTTTACCTTGAGAGGAAGTAGCCGCATGACATTGCCAGCGCTCCAACTGCCGGACACTCTAAATTACATTGGTGTATTTCTGGCGCTTGAATGCAACTTGAATTGTAGTTATTGCATTAATGACCCTCAGCAATTAGGTCGTCGCAGCGATTTATTTCCGATCATATCCAAATCTGTGCGCAAAGGGTTAACTCCAGCGGAGTGGGCGACCGCGTTACAGCGTATCCCCTTCAGACAAGATCTTCCCATTACTCTCCAAGGAGGAGAACCCTCACTGTATTGGGGAAGTAAGGGGCTCGGCATTCTTTTGGCGGAAGTGCCACATTATTTTGATTTATTAACAAACTTTGCGCTTCAGCCCGAGGTTCTATCTCTTAGCCTTAACGGTCAGCATGCCAAACTTCAGCGAGATGCTCCTTATCCATCTATTCGGGTGAGCTATCACGCCGACGAAATGAACCGGACTTGGAAAGGACGAGGTTTTGAAGAGTTGGTGGATCGTTGCGAAGCCCTCAGGGATTATGGCTTTCGTGTTTCGCCGATCAAGGCCGAAAGCGATGTCGGAATATATATGGTCGAACATCCCGACAATGTGGTGACGCCAGAGATGAAAGCTGCATACGAGGGGCGCGTTCCTTTTGAGACCAAGGAATTCCTTGGCGTTCACGAAGGAACCCTTTACGGGCATTACCTCTATCCCTTTTCAACCGACTTAATTTCGCGCGGCATTCACCCGACCACCTTATCTTGCGAATGCAAAACTACGGAATTGCTCATTGACCCGATGGGATTTATATGGGGATGCCACTATTACCTTTATGAGGGTTGGAGCCACGGTGGTCCTAAAGCACAGTTTGCCGCAATTGAATCGAAAGAGTTTCGTTACGCCAAGCATGGTGCAAAAATCTTTGAGGGACAGGCAATTGCGCCGATTGGACACATTCTTGATCCTGACTTCACCATGGCAGATCTCGATATATTCCGCC
Source organism: uncultured beta proteobacterium (assembly GCA_963714805.1). Taxonomy (GTDB): domain Bacteria; phylum Pseudomonadota; class Gammaproteobacteria; order Burkholderiales; family Gallionellaceae; genus CAIQPV01. Next base: position 980,768 of record CAVQPO010000004.1, read on the forward strand.
CTTGCCATCAGTATGGCCGCTGTATTGGTTGCGATACAAAAATTAAAAATGACCGGTTTCAAAGTTACTCTGATCGAGGCGTTCCCCATACATCAGTGAAAATAAAAAATATAAGGATGCCCTCCCACCTTCTTGAGAAAATTGATAATCTGGAGCAGTGTCAGCAATTCCTCAGCCCCATACATGGACAATAGCAAGCATGGATAATGTCGAAAATTTGCCCGCCGAAAAACGCAAGCGTGTTCTTATTATCAAACCTGGCTACAGCGAAACACTGGATCCCGACACAAGTGGAATTGTCAGTCTCGGTGATATCCTGCGTACCACGGTAATTTTGCATCTCTTTCCATCCGAGCAATATCACGTAACATGGTTGGTAGATCAAAAGGGGGTGCCGTTACTCCATTCCAATCCATTTATTCACCGGCTGTTGGTGGTTAATGCATTTACTCCACATCTGCTGCTTTCGGAATGGTTCGACATCGTAATAAACTTCGAGAAAGAACCGGGAATATGTGCGGTCTCAGACCGTATACCCGCTTGGCGTCGTTACGGCTTTCGACTGGATCACCAAACACATGCCGCCGTTTCCTATGACCATGCTGACGAGGCGCTCAGCTTTACCACTGATGCGGGGGCCAAGCGCAGCAAGGCGAAATCTTGGTCCAGCGTTCTTTACGAGATGCTGGGGCACCACTACGATGGGCAACCCTATGTTCTCGGCTACAAGCCGCGAACGGAGGTTCTGTACGATGTCGGCCTGAATCATTTGATCGGTGCCAAATTTCCACTCAAGCGTTGGCCGGAGGAGCGTTGGCAAGAATTGCACGCAGAGCTTTCAACCGATCTCTCGGTCTGCTGGCAACAAGGTACGAGTGATATTGAGAGCTACATCGATTGGATCGCCAGTTGCCGCGTGTTAGTCACCAACGATTCTCTTGGCCTGCACATTGGTTTGGCGCTAGGCAAGCCGGTAATTGCACTGTTCGGCCCGACCATTGCCAGCGAAGTCGACGGTGCCGGTTTGGTCAGCATAACACCTGCCGTCTCTTGGGAATGCATACCTTGCGTCGAATCATTCTGCGTTAAAGAGACACCTTGTATGAACTATATATCCGTGCAAGTGGTTAGCGACGCAGTGCGTGCAAAACTGACCGGCACCTCCTGAAATGACCCTATTCGATCTCTACAAAAGCATGTTGCGTATCCGGCGCATCGAAGAAGCGATTGCGGAACGCTATAAGGCACAAGAAATGCGATGCCCGGTGCATCTCTCGATAGGGCAAGAAGGGGTTGCCGTCGGTGTTTGCGAAGCGCTGGAGCAACGTGATGGTGTCTTTAGCAGCCACCGCGCCCACGCTCATTATCTTGCCAAAGGTGGCAACTTGAAGGCCATGCTGGCGGAAATCTATGGCCTGGACGAGGGCTGCTGTCGCGGTGTGGGTGGTTCAATGCACATGATTGATCTGGATGCCGGCTTTTCTTGGTGCGGTACCCATTGTAGGAGCCACCGTACCACTGGCCGTCGGTGCGGCTTGGGCGGCCAAGTTGCGTGGCGAAGACAAAGTTATCACCGTGTTTTTTGGAGATGGCACTTTCGAAGAAGGCGTAGTGCATGAATCGATCAACTTTGCATTGCTGCACAATCTGCCAGTCCTTTTTGTTTGCGAAAATAATCTTTATGCCTGCTATACGCGCCTAACAGACCGCCAGCCTGTTCGTCCGATTCATGGTGTGGCAGCAGCCTATGGTTGCGAGTCGTTTTTTGTTGAAGGCAATGATGTGCGGGCAGTTTTTGAGGTCGCCAAGAATGCGGTAAGCCACCTGCGTGGCGGTGGCAAACCGGTATTTCTTGAGTGCTCAACTTATCGTTGGCTCGAACATTGTGGCCCGGATTTTGATGACAAGCTTGGGTACAGACCCAACGGCGAACTTTCCGAATGGATGGAGAATTGTCCAATTCATCATCTGGCAGAGGAGCTGCTCAAAACACCGGAAGGGGCGCAATTTATCGAGGACACTGAAAAAATTGTAGCTGCCGAAATTGAGGCCGCCTTTGCTGCCGCTTTGGCTAGCCAACTGCCTGATCGTGCGGATTTGATAGGATATTTGTATGCGTGATGCAGAACGTCAGATTTCTCAGGCCGAAGCTATCCGAGAAGCGCTTGAGCAGGCCATGATTGAAGACGAGCGTGTCATTCTGGTTGGTGAGGGCGTTCCTGATCCCAAGGGGATTTTTGGAACCACAACCGGCCTGCAGGATCGTTTCGGTAAGGCTCGTGTTTTTGATAGCCCTCTTTCTGAAAACGGAATGACGGGGATATGTATTGGCGCTGCCATTTCGGGCATGCGCCCGGTAATGGTTCATCAGCGCATAGATTTTGCACTGCTGGCCATGGATCAAATTGTCAATAACGCCGCGAAGTGGCGTTATATGTTTGCGGGGCAAGTAAACGTACCCTTGGTGATCAGGGTCATTGTCGGACGCGGATGGGGGCCAGGCCCCCAGCACGCGCAAAGTCTGCAAGCCCTGTTTGCGCACATTCCCGGTCTTAAAGTGGTCATGCCAACCAGCGGTCGCGATGCGAAAGGGATGTTGTTGGCGGCAATTCGCGACGATAATCCGGTAATCTTTATTGAACACCGCTGGCTGCAAGGCATAGTTGACCATGTGCCTTTAGAACCATACTACACCCCTCTTGATAAGGCGCTGGTTTGCAGGCCGGGTAAAGATGCGACGCTGGTCGCGTTCTCTTATATGGTAGTCGAAGCGCTGCTTGCGGCCAAAGCATTAAGTGATTTTGGCATCGATCTTGAGGTTATTGATGCCCGATCTGCGCGCCCGCTCGATATGGATACTTTTGTCGATTCCGTTCGGCGTACCGGCAAGCTAATCGTCGCGGATACCGGCTGGAAGGCGGGAGGGATCGCAGGTGAAGTTATTGCCGGGGTTGCCGAAACTGCATTTGATGCCCTGACCAGCCCCCCCTTACGCGTCACTCTTCCCGATATTCCTGTGCCGACATCACATCACCTGACCCGCGATTATTATCCGGATGCATTGTATCTGGCCCGTTCTATATCCGCTCATCTCGGCATAAATATTCCGGATGCAGAACTCGTGAGTAAACTTTTCCGATCAACCCCCCACGACGTTCCTCAATCGGAATTTCGCGGCCCTTTTTGAAAGCGCCTCTATATGTCAGACCGTTATTCAATAGACAGCCACAAGCTTATTTACCATCCGCAACGTGTAGCGCAATTTCTTGATGCAGGAGATGAGTGGGAAAAAGCTAAAAGTGTTTATCCGCTGTATGTGGAAATTTCGCCGGTCGGTGCCTGCAATCACCGATGCACTTTTTGTGCGGTCGACTACATTGGCTACAATCCGACACGTCTTTCTGTTGAAGTTGTGGAACGGGTATTAGCGGAAATGGCGCAACAAGGGGTCAAAAGCGTGATGTTCGCCGGTGAAGGTGAACCCATGTTGCACAAGGAAATTGATCAAATGGTGGCTGCAGCAGCAAAGGTTGGAATCGATACGGCAATGACAACCAACGCTTCCGTTCTTTCTGATGCATTTATCGAACATGCGCTGCCTGTAATATCTTGGATTAAGGCATCGGTCAATGCTGGAACTCCCGAAACCTACGCCAAAATACACCAAACCAAAGAAGCCGACTTTCACAAAGTATTGGCCAATCTGAAACGAATGGCTGATGTGCGACGGGAAAAAGGTTATTCCTGCGTTCTTGGCGCGCAGACTATTTTACTCCCTGAAAACGCCGCAGAGATTGAAGGATTAGCGCGAATTTGCCGGGACGAAATTGGTCTTGATTACCTTGTCGTCAAACCTTATTCCCAGCACGCTTATAGCCATACAAAACAATACCAGAGCGTTCAGTATCAGGGTTACCACGATCTTGGAGTCCGTCTTCAAGCCTTGAACAACGATCACTTCAACGTGGTGTTTCGAGAGAATACGATGAAGAAACACGATGCGGGAGAAGAAGCCAGATACGAAAAATGTCATGCCACACCATTTTTTTGGGCTTACGTCATGGCAACAGGGGCTCTTTACGGATGCAGTGCTTATTTGCTGGACAAGCGTTTTGAATATGGGAACATCAATGAATCTTCGTTCAAGAGCATATGGGAAGGCGATCTCCGACGGGAAAACTTCCACTACGTACGGAACCAGCTCGATATCCATGAATGCCGGCTAAACTGTCGCATGGATGAAGTTAACCGCTATCTGGATCGTTTGGTACATAGAGATGTTCCACACATTAACTTTATATAGTCTTGGCTGCATTGCCGTCAGAAATCCATCCTTCATTATTTTTAACCCAGATAATCCATTAGGCGCGAAGCGATATGAATTCCCCACCTCCGTTCGCCCTGAGCTTGTCGAAGGATATTGATTCCACGGTACATGTGGTTCGACAAGCTCACCACGAACGGCCTAATGGATTATCTGGGTTTAACTGGACTTTAAATTTTCCGGTATGAGTTAATAGATGATCGTCCTCGTCCCAATTTACAGGCCTTATCTGGATGCACTAGAGCAGTTTTCTCTGGATACGTCCTTATCTGTATTGGCTGGAAGAAACATTCGCTTCATAGGGCCAAGCGGGTTGGATCTGACTTTGTATGCGGAACGTTATCCATCGATCCCATTTATCGGTTTTGACGAAGACAGTTTTGCTTCCATTCAAGGTTATAACCGCCTGCTATTAAACCCGGAGTTTTATCAGCGTTTTGCGGAATTCGAATTTATGTTGATCCTGCAAACCGATGCCATCGTGTTGCGTGACGAATTGGATTATTGGTGCGCGCAACCATTCGATTATGTCGGCGCGCCGTGGCCTGATGGCGTTGACTTGTTTGTCAACCTCGGCCGATTCGAAGGAGACCGAGGCAGAAGGCTACGCGCTATGGTGGGTAATGGCGGATTAAGCTTGCGCCGGATTCGCAAGTGCATCCCACTATTGCGGGAATTCCCCGAAGCTATCGATTTTTTCAACCGCTCCGGCTCAAGCGAGGATTTGTTTTTTTCTTTTATGGGGCTGCTATCCGGCGATTTTGTCATGCCCAATGAAATCACCGCATCGAGGTTTTCCCTCGAACTGAAGCCTTCTTATTATGTTGCCGTGAATGGCGGCAAACTCCCCATGGGCGGACACGCCTGGTGGAAATATGAGCCGGAATTTTGGCGCAATATCCTTGGCGACACACCATAACAAATAAAGGTTTTCCCGCTATCAATTACTCAAAGGTTGGCTGTTTGTCGATCCCTGAGTGATTTTCTGTGCCGTGTATTCTCCGGCATGATTTTAAACAGCAGTACAAACCCCCCGTTATTTCCCCCACCACTTATTCGCCGGATTCGGATAATAGCCATACCGGTTCCTCATGTCTTGTAAGGCTCCTTCCGACAAGAGAATTAGCCATCATCTTATTTCTTCCGGGCGCATTTGCTTACAAAATGAGATCGTTGGAATAAGGTTCGAATGTTGGCATGGTGATTGAGATGAACGCAAAACAATTGCATGAAGAAATTAAGGTTTTTAAACGATGTATTTAAATGGTTGCACTTAAAGCGTGAATCTACTCCGGGAAAACCTGACTTGTCTTGGCCTTGGCAAAGCTGCTATTGGCACTCGCTTGTCCATGCATGGAAGGATTGCCCGGTTTACGTTTTACGGTGTGATGGCAACACTATTATCAGGATGCATGACCAAGCGCAGCAGCTACGATGTTCCGGAGATACCTTTGCCAGTTCAATACAAAAACTCCTCGTCAAAAGATTCGCCCGCTTCTGCGGCGAAGAAGGTCGAGCCAGCCGCTAAAACGGCCACTCCTGATGTCTCGCAAGATGTCGGGCTGGTCGAGTGGTGGAGATCTTTCGGAAATTCGGAGTTGGTTGAATTGATTGACCGCGGGCTGGCCAATAACCCGGACGTACGCATCGCGACCCAACAAATGGCCCAAGCCAAGACGCGTGTTGATCAGGCTCGCGCAGGTATGTTGCCTAGCCTCAGCGCGCCCATTATTGCAAATCAGGCACCGGGCGGTCATAGGCATCGTCACGCCGGGAGTCTCGAATGTCTCCCAGAAGTCGTATCAGGCGAGTTTGCAAGGGGACTGGCGTGCCGACCTTTGGGGTGAGCGAAGTTCTTTGGCCGAGTCTGCCAAATTTCAGATGTGGCAGGCGGCGTTTAACCGCGACAACGTTCAAAGAAATATGGTGGCCAGTCTTGCCGCCAGCTATGTCGATTATCTTTCTCTGAATGATCGTTTGCGGGTGGCCCGCGAAACTGACGCAGTATTGAGCCGCATGTTAACCAGCGTTGAAAAACGGGTAGCTATCGGCGACGCGACACTGATAGAACTCGACCAGCAAAAAGCCTCTATTTTTTCTATTAGGGCGACGATACCCACTCTTGAGCAACAACGCGAGGATGCGCTGACCACCATCGCTTTTCTGGTAGGATCGGTTCCCGGATCCCTAAAGCTTTCCAGCGATGGTCTTGACACGCTTTTTCTGCCCACCGTTATTCCGGCGTTGCCTTCTTCCCTGCTGCTGCGTCGCCCTGATGTACGTATGGCAGAAGCGCGCTTGCTCTCGGCAGATGCGGATATCGATGTGGCTCGCGCCCGTCTTCTGCCCCCTCTTGATCTTTCGGCGCAAGTGGGCCATAACAGCCTTGCCCTGTCGCAGTTTCTTTCACCTACGTCCCTGTTCTGGAATGCGGTCAGCAATTTGACAGTCAGTATTTTTGACGGTGGCAAACTAAAGAGTGACAAGGAAAATGCTCAGGCGGTACATGAAGAAATGGTGGAAAACTACGCGCGTACCATTTATCAGTCCGCCAGAGAAGTGGAAAGCGCGCTCGCTGCCATCCGCTTGACCGGCAATCGCCTCGCCTCGCAGCAGGAGGCCACCACCTCGGCCAGACTGGCCTGGGATACCAGTGCCAAAGTCTATGCGGTTGGAGGGCTCGACTATCAGACCTTGCTAGATGCCGAACGCAACTATCACAACTATCTGAACCAGTACCTGCAGATTAAAGCGGACAGCTACCGTGGGTATATCACCTTGTTCCAGGCATTGGGCGGCGGGGTAAATTTTGTTAAGCAACTTCCCGGAAAGGGAGTTCGCCCAACTTCGTCTCAAACTGCCGCCTTGGGTTCTGTGGCTCATGCAGCTTCCGCCCTCCCTCTTGATGTCGCGCAAAATGAATTTCCAACTGATGGAATTGATTGGTCTGCCGGATTTTCAAGCAAGATCGGGGGCTCGCTGAAAGTCGAGAATTTCTGGCAGGTCGAATTGCCCGGCCTTTACCATCGCTCGACGATTGGTGCCACTTGGCGCGATCTGCGCACGCGTTACCCCAAACTGATGGAAAGCCATATTGTTCGCCCTCGCCTGGATGGAGATAAAGACAATAGCACGGATGAGCAACTGTCCTTATATCATTTGTACGTAAGCAAATTCACAACCCCGGAAGCCGCCCATGAACTGTGCGCGGCGCTCAAGGCAAATTTCCAGCGTTGCCGTGTCGTTTCCTCGCGTTCGGACGAAGAGGTTCTTGATACCTATTTCGTCGAAGAAAGGCCAACCGTCCATCCCCTGTTATAGATTGGTCCAAAGATAGCCAAACATATCTGAAGGGGAACCTGATACAAAATCTGCTCCTGCTATGGCCTCCTTGCCAAGTTCAGAGAACGAGCCGACATCGCTTGCAGCCAACAAGATTCCTGTTGGGGCTGACGAAATTGCAGGAACGCCGGACAACCCCAAAGATAAACTGGCCTACGCGGTGCAATTAGGTGCCTTCTCAAACATCGAGAATGCTGCTGTATCACATGCTTTGTGGCGTTCCAGAGAATACGATGTCTACGTTGCAGAAATCACGGATACTGATGGAGAAACCCGATATGTTGTGCGCACGGGCGCATTCCAGAACAAGAGCGACGCTTCCGCATTGGCCGTGACATTCAAACACAAGGAAGATGTCTCGGCGACCGTGGTGCAAACGGCTGTGGACAAAACAGGCGCGCCCGAATTTGTCGACATCAGCAAACTCTCGCCGCAAAGCCAAAAGATTACCTCTTTGATTGCAGCAGAAGCGTCGGATGTGCAAAAAAACGCGTCAACTGACACCTCCCATGAACCGTTTGCGCTGCATGGCGGTGACAAAGCAAAACCTGCTTACTCGATTCAATTGGGGGCATTTTCAACTGAGGAAAATGCGTTCAAAGCACAGACGCAATGGCACAGCCGTGGTTACGATGTATTCATATGCGAGATCAAGGATGCCGAGCATAGAACTCGCTATGCGGTGCGCACCGGGCTATTTACTCAGCCCCGCGAGGCTTCAGTCATATTGCGCTCGCTTAAGCGCAAGGAGGGGGTTCGCGCCACGCTGGTTAATGCTGTCGCCGACACTGCCGACAAGCCTGCTGTTGCAAACAACCGTCATCTCCCAGAGATGACAAATGAAGCCGCTTTCCATAGCCCTGCTTAAGAGACCCGATGATGGCTAATAAATTTCCTCACACCGTTGTTCAGTGCCTCACCGCGATTGCCCAGCATCATGGACTGCAAATCAATCCCGAGCGGCTGATCCACGAATACGCATTGGCTGACCAGGAACCCGAGCTCCCATTGGTGCTCCGAATGGCCAGCGAGATGGGCCTAAAAGCGAGAGGCGAAAAGCTTTCTTGGAGTGGTTTTTTTGTTCAAGAAGGCGTATTCCCGATTCTGGCCCGCCGTACCGACGGAACAGGGGTCATCGTTGTCGGTATCCGCACCGGCGAGGGCGAAGATTGTTTGGCGGTTCTCGATCCATTGGCCGACATGACCGCCGTCGCGTGGGTCAACCGCGAGAAGTTTAGTGCTCTCTGGGATGGTGATGTTGTTTTTCTGAAGCGCAGTCATTCTCTCACCGATCCCAACCAGCCATTCAGTCTGCGCTGGTTTATTCCCGAGATACTGAAACAGAAAGCAGCCTTCAGGGACATCATCATTGCTGCCATGGCGTTGAACCTGCTTGCTTTGGCTTCGCCGATGTTTTTTCAGATAGTCATTGATAAGGTGCTGGTTCATCAAAGCACATCCACCTTATGGATCTTGGCTATAGGTGTCGTTATTGCCATGTTGTTCGAATCTGTCTTTGGCTATTTGCGCCAGTTGCTTCTGTCTGGTGGCAACCAACAAGATCGACATGAAAATTACCCGCCGCGTGTTCGGGCACCTTCTTTCGCTGTCGATTGATTATTTTGAGACCACTTCAGCCGGGGTCATCACCCGCCATATGCAGCAACTGGAGAGTATACGAAACTTCCTGACCGGACGGCTTTTCTTTACCGCGCTCGACACGATCTCGTTGTTGATATTCTTTCCGATTCTTTTTTCGTACTCTTTCAAACTGACTTTGATTGTTCTGTCATTTACCATCGTCATCGGAAGCATCATTGCCGGAGTTTTACCGGCCTACAAGCGCCGTCTGGATAAGTTATATTCCGCCGAGGGCAAGCGGCAGGCGCTAATGGTTGAAACCATACACGGGATGCGCACGGTAAAAGCGCTCGCCATCGAACCGGCGCAGCGGCGTTCGTGGGACCAGTTCTCTGCCGAATCCATCACGGCACACTATAGTGTCTCGAAGTTGGGTCTTAACAGCAATTTTGTTACAGACTTGCTTGGCAGATTGATGCCGATAGTCATCATTGTCATCGGATGTCAAAGCGTGTTCGATCAGACAATGAGCGTGGGTGCACTCATCGCTTTCCAGATGTTTTCCGGTCGAGTCAGCACGTCCTTTGTTGTCGCTCGTCGGTCTGATCAATGAATACCAACAAACCGCTTTGTCCGTACGCATGCTCGGTTCGGTCATGAATCGTCCGTCAGAGGGGCGCGGCGGCGGCGGCTTGCGGCCACAACTGGAAGGAGCGATCACTTTCGATGAAGTGACTTTCCGCTATCCTGGTGCCAGCACGACCGCGCTTGATCGGGCAACATTCACGATTCCCGCAGGCGCAGTGGTGGGCATCGTCGGTCGTAGCGGTTCCGGCAAAACGACTCTTACCAAGTTGATTCAGGGACTCTACCCGGTGCAGGAAGGGGTCGTCCGCTTCGACGGGCTGGATGCCCGCGAAATCGATCTGTCTCATCTGCGTAAACAGATTGGCGTTGTGCTGCAAGAAAACTTCCTGTTCCGTGGCACGGTTCGTCAAAACATCACCGTAACCCGGCCGGATGCCACCTTTGAGGAAGTCGTTGCCGCTGCGCGAGCGTCCGGTGCCGACGAGTTCATTGAGCGGCTTGAACAAGGCTACGATACCATGCTGGAGGAAAACGCATCCAACTTGAGCGGGGGGCAAAAGCAGCGTTTATCCATTGCGCGATCCTTGTTGTCAAGACCGCGCATCCTGATTCTAGATGAAGCGGCCAGCGCTCTGGATCCTGAAAGTGAGGCCATTTTTATTCGCAATTTGTCACAGATTGCGGTCGGACGTACGGTTGTGATGATTTCTCACCGCCTTTCGACTCTGGTTAACGCCCATACCATTTTGGTCATGCAGCAGGGGCGTTTGGCCGATGCCGGTCGTCATGAAGAATTACTAACGCGTTGCCAAACTTATCAGCAATTATGGAACCAGCAAACAAGTCATCTCTAAGCCTGTTGGCGAAAGCCAAGGCTAAATTCGGCCTGCTGAAAAAGGCGGAGAAGCCATCGGCTGCGAGGGCGCTCGATTTCCTGCCTGACGCAGACGAAATCGAGCTCCGTCCTCTTCCGCCTTTAGCGCGCATTACGATGTACGTTTTTGTGGGGGCGTTCGTTGTATTTATCCTGTGGGCAATTTTTTCAAATGTTGACCGGGATGTGGTGACCCACGGCCGCCTCGTGACCCCCCTACCGAATCTTGTCGTTCAGCCGCTGGAGACATCCATCATCCAGAGCATTGATGTCCGCGTCGGCCAGGTCGTAAAAAAAGGCCAGCGTCTGGCGACCCTGGATCCGACTTTCACGGAAGCAGACGAATCCCAACTGCGCACGCGTCTCCACAGTCTCGATAACCAGCTCCAGCAAATGGATGCGGAACTTTCAGGTAAAAAAATGGTGAAAGCACTGCCGGTGCGGATGATGACAGCCAGTTGCAGATCGAGTTTGTCCGGAGAGCGTCATGCCAGTTATCAGCTCAAGTTCGCAAACTGGAAGAATCGATCTGCCCGCTCTCGTGCCACGTTGGAAACCAATTGCGCGATCAACAAGGTCTGGCTTCGCGAGTTAAAGTTTTGAGAGAAATGGAAGCGATGCAGCAAAATCTGGTTGACCAAAAATATGCCGTACGATCTCGTCTCCTTGAGGTACAGGACAGGCTGATCGAGGCAGAACGAAGTTTGGAAATGGCCAAAAACAGACAAATCGAGATCGGGCGCGAACTTGCTGGACTTGAGGCAGAAAAAGTTTCATTCGAGACGGGCTGGCGTCAGAAAATGATGGAAGAATTACTCAATGTTTCGCGCGAACGAGACGCCGTGAACGAACAGTTACAAAAGGCCGATAAGCGCAGCAAACTGGTGGAACTGACGTCCCCCATCGATGCCGTCGTTCTTGATATAGCAAAACTATCCCAAGGCTCGGTCGCCCAGGGAGCTGAAAAACTTTTCACTCTGGTTCCGCTGGATGCCGAACTGGAAGCTGAGGTGCAAATTGATGCGCATGGATGTGGGCTATCTTAAAGTGGGCGACAAGGTTCACGTGAAGTTTGATGCCTTCCCGTACCAGAAGCACGGCATGCTGGAAGGTGAAGTGCGCACTATCAGCGAGGATGCGTTTCATCGTGAGTCGTCCGCTGCATCAAGCGCGGATTCATACTATATAGGCCGTATTCACTTAAAATCAGCACAATTGAAAAAAATGCCGGAGGGTGGCAGATTGTTGCCGGGCATGTCCCTCACAGCAGAAGTTGTGGTTGGCAAACGTTCGGTGATGTCCTACATCTTGTGGCCGATGCTAAAGGCATCGGACGAAGCGATTACCGAACCGTAATGGTGCGGAGAAAATTGAGCCTACAAGCGTGAGTGTGGGGGATACCCACAAGCGTGAGTGGGGGGAATACCCACTTTAAAAAAGGGGGTGGAGCGAAGCGGAGGGGGATTTTCTTTTGTTTCATCCTGCAAACTGGGGTCATGGGCAAACTGGGGCAAACTGGGGGGCAAACTGGGGTCAGAGCAGAATGGCACTTACTTAAGCTTTTTGGGATGCCCATGCACCCGAACGTTTTCACGGGCAACAGTGCGTGGCTGGGTGAGCAAGGGATACGGTTTGGGTCGTCGCTTGACGGCTCTTGGCTCAATGCGTCCAGGACGGTTCCCGACCTGCTGTTGGGCGATTAGGGCAAACAGCACGGAAAGATTGTCGTTTTGATGGCTTTCCATTCCGTGTTGCCCCCAAGCCACCCAAAGCTGCAAGGTATGTTTGAAGCTGAGTTCGCGGGGCAGCACGTCAGCAAGCAAGGCCGCCTGTGCCATCATCAGGCGGATCAGATTGTAGGCCAGCAAATATACCCAAATTTCCTTGACGGCCATCTCCGGCGTTTTACAACTCAGTCGTTCCATACCCAGAGTGGTTTTGATGTTGCGCAAATCCAGTTCCACATGCCAGCGACTCTGATAGAGTTCCTTCAACGCGGCCTTGGGCGTTTGTTTCGGGCACAGCAGCGTGGTTACCAACACCTTGCCGCCAGCACTCAACTCGCGCACCGTCAGGGTGGACGGGGTGCGATCATAATCCGCTTGAACCACCCAGTCTGGCTTGATCTTCGGCTTGGTGATCGTGATCAGATGATCGCGCTGTCCGAGTTGCTGGCCGCAGCGGAAGTCCGTGCTGCGCTGGCGCGCACCCTGTTGTTCGAACACCGCGTCCACACCCCGTTCCAGCAAATCACACAGCAGAAAATAGGTCGCGTAGTAGGCATCGCCCAACAGCAGGTCGCCAGTTTGCAGGGTGTCGAGGAGCCGGCGTAGCAGGGCCTGCTCATCGGTCCCCTTGCCCCGCTACGGCCCGATGGCCGCATTGAGCAGCGCGCCGCTTCCAAGACACAGGATGCCTACCAGCCGACACAGCGGGAAGCCCAAGCCGGGTTGTTGGCTGCGCGGTTGCGGATAGGCGGCCTGATTGGCCGGGGTGTCGGGCATCGGCACAGTCGTGCCGTCGACCAAGCGTACCGGACGGCCTCGCCAATGCCATTCGTCCGGCACCTGTTCGGCCATCAACCGGCCCGTGTGGCAGACCAGTGTCGAGGGCAGTTGCGTCGGCAGGCGTTGACGGGCGCTACAGTAGGCGCCGGTATGTGTGCTGCAACCTGGCAATCCACCCGCCAGGCGCTTGATCGCGTTCTCGTTCACCGCTCGCTGGCACGAGCGATCCGCGCTCAAGGCTTGAGCCAGAAACATCGACAGCGTCTCGGTCGGCGGAAACAGCCGTTCCCGATGATCGGGCAACAGGGACTCGACTCGATCAAGTAGTTCAGGGCCGGTGAGCAGGTTGAAGAACGCATAGGAATCGCTGTTGACGGCACGTCGGTGGACACGTCGCTGTTGATGGGCGCACGCGCGGCGGTTAGAATGCATGAAGGCTGGCTCCTCTAGTGATGGGTAGTGTGTTTCGCAGCTCACACCTTATCACCTTGAGCCAGCCTTTTAATATATCAACTCAAGTAGTTGCCTTAAGTAAGTGCCATTCGGGACTGAGGGGGATTTTGCACGTCTCAAATCCCCCCTACCCCCCTTTGTCAAAGTGGGGAAACAGCATCCTGAAAATAGTTCAGAGGCATATAATTAATATGAAATGACTCTGATGTGTACGATAATTTTCAGTTATCCAAGCTTATTGGCGCCCTACATCGTTTACACCATTGCGCCTTACGCGGGTTGGTTGAAAATAGACGGTGGCGGGGCAGTAATGTTTTGGCGGGGTGGGCCGTTGCCATCACGGCCTATCCTGCGGCTGCTTTCGCAGTCAAACAATCAATGCTGCGCCGCCAAAAACCTGTTCCGTAGCCGGTTGGGTGAGACGAGGACGATCATTTCAGATCGGCTCTGTCGTTCGTCCGGTTTGACCAGGCCTTCCGTCAGCATGTTTTCGCCTGCCAGTATCCCGGATATTTTCTCGATGTACTCGCTTTGGATTTCCGGGATTTCGCCCAACTCATCAACCATTACGCCTATCAGCACTTCGGCGGCCAATTCCAGCACCACGATTTGCGGCTCATGGTTGGGGCGTCGGCGGCCCGCCTCGCCCAGCATGCCCCATAGCCCAACTACCGGAACCAATTGGTTGCGGAACATGATATAGCCGATGGCATTTTCACCCGCATTGGGTACTCTGGTTACACCTTTCACATCTATCGCTTCAATCACATGCTCGGAAGGTATGCCGACCCAATGGCTGTCCACATAGAACGTGGCTATTTCCACAGAGTTATTTCCGTTGCCGTTGCTCTTGGTGTTGCGACTTTGCGTACGGCGCACCGCAGGCGCGGCAGATCGGCGATCATGGTCATGCTTCTCACCTAGCGGCACAAAAATCAACGCGACCACGTCATTTCTGTAGGAATCGCCCTCGCCCTTGTACTCGCGATAGCCTTTGGACATACTGGCGCCCACCGCGTAGTAGGTGCCGTTAAATACTGCGATGTTGGAGGAACCTGTTCCATTGCCGATACGAAAGAATTTGTCGTCGAGGTCAATCTGCGCGCCGGATTTTAAATCGGGATGAGTGGATGCGATAATTCGCCGCTCACGGTCGGCGAATACACCGAAGCAACCTGAAGGAACCTCGCCTTTCTCATCGCGCGGCAAGGCATCCTGCAGCATGGCGGCGAATTGCGGGGCGGAATCGAACACGATACCGATGCCGCCAACCACGTTACGTTCGTTGTCCGGAGCGAAAATGGCGGCGGCATAAATGTAGGTGTGCCGCCCGTTGTACAGCGGAGTAGCGGCAAAACTGGAAACGGTGTAACTCTGCCCATTACCCAGCGCCAAGGTCTGGCGCACCCAATCCTCACTCAGCCCGCGACCGCAGCATTCGAGGTACTGCGGATTGGAAACGGCCAGCGCGCGTCCCGCCTTGTCGAACACCACCAAATTATCATACACCGTATACAAACTATTGATGTGCTTTAGCGTCTCGCCCACTTGGCGCAGGGCCGCCTCGTCCGGCGAAGCTGACGACAGCACGCGGCGAAACTCCGGAGCCAGTGCCCACCAGCGGCAATCGTTGGCGCGCTCGTACAGGTTGCGATCCATGATATCTATCGCCAGTGCGGCCTGAAACTGGCTATCCTGCAGGATTGAGGAAACCACCGTCTGGTGCAGGTTGCCGATGGAGCGCTCGAACACGTCCTGAGTCCTGAAGCCGGTGTTGCTGATCTCCCATAGCAGCACCTTGGAGAACGCCGGATTCAGCGCCTTGCGGTCGCCGCTCTGCCTGACGTTGCCATTCCAAACCGAGCGATTGAGACCGCGCTGGATACGTCCTGCCTGCACCGGAATTTCCCGCAATGCCTCGCTGAATAGTTGCTGGTTGCCCATCACGGCTTCCAGCGCATCGGACGAAATGCTATTCAGCATCTGTCCCGATTCGTGTTCGAATGCGTGATCGAGCGGCAGCATGACATGCCCGTACCAACCCGGCCCCATATAGCCTTGGTAGCCTTGAGTAGCACGTGAAGTAGCGAGATATTCGCGTCCGGCGAAGCGTACCACTTTCCAGTCGCTATCCAATATGCGGGGCAAAGTCGCGCCCACCGGGATGTGGTGGGGATCGCTGCTGGCAATCACTTGCCCGTCACTGTCCAGCAGCGTAATCACGCTCCAGTCTTCCTCATCGACCAGATTGGCAAAAATCTTTTCGGTTTCATTGAGAAAACGGAAACACAGACACAACACGCCGAGATTGCGCCCGGCTTCAGAATCGGTGACGCGATAGGAATAGATCAATCCGGTATTTTCATTCGGCAGCAGATCGGTTTTGCGGAAGGTTTCCACGTAGCCGCCGCTGGTGGAAAGCGATTCGGCCACCAGAGGATCGAGTGTTTTACGCGCCGGGTTGCTGCTGTCCAATTGCAATAGCACATTACCCTGCGTGTCCAGCAGGATGATGTTGGAATACACCGAATATTTGCGCACGTACTCGCGGAAGCGATTGCACATTGCGAGATTGAGTTGTTCGAGTTCCGCTGCCGCCGATGTATCACCTTCATTGATGCGTACAGACAGTAACTCGGCTTGCGCGAGATAATCGCGCACCTTACCGTCCATCGCCAGAAATCCGATGTCCGCTGTACGTTCGAACAAATTGCGGATCATGATGTCTACTGCCACCTGGGCTTTAGACTTCATTTCAAGTACAGTCTTTTTTAACGTTTCCCGCCCCAGTTGGTTGAGCAGGCTACCGGTCAGTTGCTGAAAAGCAGTGCGCGTTTCGGACATGTCGGCACCGGTTCCAGAAAGATGCCCGAGCAGCGTCAAGTTGTCCCATACAGATTGCAGTGATTGGAGACTCTCCTGATATTCTTCCACTTTACCCATACGGCCAATCAGATTGACTAGCCCATCATCAATTTCCACTTCCTTGTACAAAGCCATGGTTTCATTTCCTTTTGCGTTATATTTTTATAAATTTGCATAATCTCCTCCAAGGGGATAAAAGAAAGCAAAATTCGTGCTAATCCAATAAGATAAGCTTTAAGAGCATCCTCAAGCCTCTGCGCCAGACAAGGTACAAGAAAAATCAAGTTCAAGCATGTGGCTGAATATATAATGATAATTATTTGAATGCCTCGCGGCATAGCCACTGGAATCCGGGGCTTTAGAGGAACTTCATATTCGAAAAAACGATGCAAATAGCCGAACCTACAGTTGAAAGATAATCATCATATTGGTGCAAGGCCGGAATATTTTGGTGCAAATCCGCCATTTGTTTGGAAGCAACCTGACAATAAGTAAAAAACCTTAACTAGCAAGCAACGCAGTTGGGCGACAAAATTGAGAAATACAGGCAATCCGCCCGCAAAATCGCGGCAAACAGGTGACCACAATTCGAGTGACATTTTTAGACTGGCATCAACATGTGATATTCTTAACACTGCGGAGTTGTGATCTTTCCCCCCGAAATGGGCTAAAAACTGCCTTGTTGAGGCAGTTGTGTGAGTATCATGGCTGATGGGTTTAGAGAATTCATTTATATATTTCAAGGAAAGTCAGTATGGCTAGTGTAGAAACCCTGGGTGCATTACAGCGCCGTCTTAATGCATTTATTCCCCAACAGATGGTTCGTGGCGAAGTCGAGGCACGCCTTAAACGGTTGGGGCGCACCGCCAAGGTGCACGGTTTCAGGCCGGGCAAGGTACCATTCAAAATTCTGGAACAGCAGTATGGCGCTCAAGTTCATCAAGAGGTGCTGGGCGATGCTTTGCAACGCTCTTTTGCCGATGAAACGCGGGCCAACAGTTTGAAGGTGGCGGGTTACCCTAATTTCGAACTCAAGCCTGCCGATACTGCTTCCGAACAGATTGAATACAGCGCGACCTTTGAGGTCTATCCGGAAGTTACAGTCGGAGATATCGGCGCGGAAAGCGTGGAACGTGTAACTTACACCCTGAGCGATGCCGATATCGACAATACCATCACCACTTTGCGCAAGCAGCGTGCCGTGTTTGAACCCGCTGACCGCGCGGCACAAAACGAGGATCAGGTGCGCATCGATTTCAGTGGCACACTGAATGGCGTGGTATTTGAAGGGGGCGAGGCCAAGGATTTTTCGGTGGTGCTGGGTCTGGGGCGCATGTTGCCGGATTTCGAGAATGCCATCGTCGGCATGAAAGCAGGCGAGACCAAGTCTTTCGACATGACTTTCCCAGAGGATTATCACGGCAAGGATGTGGCGGGCAAACAGGTGACTTTCACCATTACGCTACACGCGGTCGAAGCTCCGCGCCTGCCTGAATTGGATGCCGCACTTGCCAAGTCGCTAGGCGTTGAAGACGGTGACGTCAACAAGCTCAAGGCTGAAATTCGCGATAATCTGACTCGTGAAACCGAGCGCCGCATCAAGGGCCGCAACAAGAACAATGCGATGGACTTGTTGCTGAAAGTATGCCAACTGGAAGTGCCCAAGGCGTTGCTGGATTCCGAAGTGCAGAACCTGATGGGGCAAGCCATGCAGGATATGCAAGAGCGCGGCATGAAAATTCCTCAGGGGATGTCTTTGCCGCCTGATTTGTTTGTCGAGCAGGCGCAAAAGCGCGTCAAGCTTGGGCTTGATTCTGGCGGAATTGGTCAAACGTCACAATCTGGGTGCCAAAGCCGAGCAAGTCAAGGCGCTGGTAGAAGATTATGCGCAGAGTTTTGAACACCCTGAAGAAGTGGTAAAGTGGCATTACAGCGATCCGTCGCGCTTGAGAGAGGCCGAGGCGATGGTACTGGAAGAAAATCTGGTGGCATGGGTGATGGATACGGCCAAGGTGAGCGAGCGGGCGATGGATTTTAATGAGCTGATGGGGAAATCAAATGATGCGTAGCAATTCGCCGCAAATGAATATGGAGCCGCAAAATAGTCTGGTTCCCATGGTGGTTGAAACCAGTGGTCGAGGCGAGCGTGCGTATGACATCTTTTCGCGCTTGCTCAAAGAGCGTGTGGTTTTTCTGGTCGGCGAAATCGACGATAACGTTGCCAACCTGGTGGTCGCCCAGTTGCTGTTTCTGGAATCCGAAAATCCTGACAAGGAGATACACCTCTACATCAACTCGCCTGGCGGCTCGATTTCAGCCGGCATGGCCATTTACGACACCATGCAATTCATCAAGCCGGATGTATCCACGCTGTGCATAGGCATGGCGGCATCGATGGGCGCTTTCCTGCTGCAAGCGGGTGCCAAAGACAAACGCTTTGTGTTGCCCAATTCAACCGTGATGATCCACCAGCCATTGGGTGGTTTCCGGGGACAGGCATCGGACATTGAAATTCATGCCAAATATATTTTGAGTTTGCGTGAACGTTTGTATGCCTTGATGTCCCATCATACTGGGCGTACCATTGAAGAAATCGCCCGCGACAGCGAACGCGATAATTTCCTGACTGCGACCGAGGCGGTTGAGTACGGATTGGTGGACAAGGTGTTGGAGAAGCGGGTTTAAGAATCTAGCTAGTAGCTAGTAGCGGGTAGCTTGTAGCAGGTAAGTCGCGCTTCGCGCGGTTTTGTTTGCGCTACTCGCTACCAGCTACAAGCTACTAGCTTAAATAACAGCGAGGATTTTGTATGTCGTCGGATAAAAACAAGGGTGACAAATTGCTGTACTGCTCGTTTTGCGGCAAGAGCCAGCACGAGGTTCGCAAACTGATTGCGGGTCCTTCTGTGTTCGTGTGCGACGAGTGCATCGAACTGTGTAACGATATTATCCGCGAAGAGAACAACAACGCGGTGCCCGGCAAGGCGGACAGAAGCGACCTGCCGGTGCCGCACGAAATTCGCGCAAGTCTCGATGAATATGTGATCGGACAGGAGCAGGCCAAGAAAATCCTGTCCGTGGCGGTGTACAACCACTACAAGCGCCTGAAGAACACTGACAAGGATGGCGTAGAGTTGTCCAAGAGCAATATTTTGCTGATCGGCCCAACCGGCTCCGGCAAAACTCTGTTGGCGCAAACCATGGCGCGTTTGCTTAACGTGCCGTTTGTGATGGCTGATGCCACCACTTTGACCGAAGCTGGATATGTCGGCGAGGATGTCGAGAATATTATTCAGAAGCTGTTGCAGGCTTGCGATTACGATGTGGAGAAGGCGCAGCGCGGCATCGTTTACATCGATGAAATCGACAAGATTTCGCGCAAGTCGGACAACCCTTCGATCACCCGCGATGTTTCCGGTGAAGGCGTGCAGCAGGCGCTGCTCAAGCTGATCGAAGGCACCAAGGCATCGGTGCCGCCGCAGGGCGGGCGCAAGCATCCGAACACCGAATTCCTGCAAGTGGATACCACCAACATCCTGTTCATTTGTGGCGGTGCGTTCGACGGTTTGGAAAAAGTCATCCGCAACCGCTCGGAAAAGGCCGGTATCGGCTTCGGCGCCAACCTGAGCCAAACGCGATGACAAAAAGGGTGTGGGCAAGGTGCTGCGTGAAGTGGAGCCGGAAGATCTTGATCAAGTTCGGCCTGATTCCCGAGTTTGTCGGTCGTCTGCCGGTGGTGGCCACGCTTGGAGGAACTTGATGAAGCCGCGTTGATCCAGATACTGACCGAGCCCAAAAATGCGCTGACCAAACAATACCAGAAACTGTTCGCGATGGAAGGCGTGGGTCTGGAGTTTCGTGAAGGAGTGTTGCAGGCCATTGCCAAAAAGGCGCTGGTACGCAAGGCCGGTGCACGCGGTTTGCGCTCTATCATGGAGCACGCCCTGCTGGACACCATGTTCGACCTGCCCTCCATGGAAAATGTGGAAAAGGTGGTGCTGGATGAAAACAGCGCGAGCGGCGAGATTTTGCCTGTCGTGATGTACGCGGATACACCTAAAGCCGCTTAATTCTTCAAAAACAAGGTGGTACGGGCAGCTTGAATTATTTGGCCGCACCCCCATCTAACTGTTCATATTAAATTAACTGAAGAGTCCCGCCATGACCGAACACGACAGATCATACCCCTGCTACCGTTGGCTTGTATCCTTTGCTGCCGTTGCGCGATGTAGTGGTGTTCCCGCACATGGTGATCCCCTTGTTTGTCGGGCGCGCAAAATCCATCAAGGCGCTCGAATCCGCGATGGAGGCGGGCAAGAGTATTGTGCTGGTGGCGCAAAAATCCGCTGCCAAAGACGATCCCTGGATCGAAGATTTATACAGCATCGGCAGCATGGCCAACATCTTGCAAATGCTCAAATTGCCGGACGGCACCGTCAAGGTGCTGGTGGAGGGCACGCAACGCGCCAAAGTGTTGCGCGTGCTGGATGAAAAATCGCATTTCGATGCAGACATCGAACCGGTGCAGCCTGGATGACAGCCTTGGTTCCGAAGCTGAGGCAATGCGCCGCGCGTTGATCAACCAGTTCGACCAATATGTAAAACTCAACAAGAAAATCCCGCCGGAAATTCTGACTTCATTGGCTGGCATAGACGATGCCGGGCGGCTTGGCCGATACCATTGCCGCGCATTTGCCGCTCAAGCTGGAACAGAAGCAGGAAGTGCTGGAGATTTTCGATGTGCGCAAGCGCCTCGAACATCTGTTGGGGTTATTGGAGGCAGAACTCGACATTCTGCAGGTGGAAAAACGCATACGCGGACGCGTCAAGCGCCAGATGGAAAAGAGCCAGCGCGAGTATTACCTGAACGAACAGGTGAAAGCGATCCAGAAGGAATTGGGCGAGGGCGAAGAAGGCGCGGACATTGATGAGCTGGAAAAGAAGATCAAGGCTGCGCACATGCCCAAGGAAGCGCGCGCCAAGGCAGAGGCAGAGCTGAAAAAACTGAAGCTGATGTCCCCCATGTCCGCCGAGGCGACGGTGGTGCGCAACTTACATCGACATACTGGTCGGTTTGCCTTGGAAAAAGAAAACCAAAATCAGCACCGATCTGAAAAATGCCGAAGAGGTATTGGAAGCGGATCACTATGGTCTGGAAAAGGTCAAGGAACGCATCGTCGAATATCTGGCGGTACAGCAGCGCGTGGACAAAATGAAAGCGCCTATCCTGTGCCTGGTGGGGCCACCCGGCGTGGGCAAGACCTCGTTGGGGCAATCCATCGCCCGAGCGACCAACCGCAAGTTTATGCGCATGTCGCTGGGCGGAGTGCGCGACGAATCTGAAATACGCGGCCATCGCCGCACCTACATCGGTTCCATGCCGGGCAAGATTTTGCAGAACATGGCCAAGGTCGGCGTGAAGAATCCCTTGTTCCTGCTGGATGAAGTGGACAAGATGGGCATGGATTTTCGCGGCGATCCTTCCTCGGCCTTGCTCGAAGTGCTTGACCCAGAACAGAACCATACTTTCGTCGATCACTATGTCGAGGTCGAGTACGACTTGTCCGATGTGATGTTCGTGGCTACCGCGAACAGCATGAACATTCCCGCGCCGTTGCTGGATCGCATGGAAATCATTCATGTGTCGAGCTACACGGAAGACGAGAAGGTCAACATCGCGACGCGTTACCTGATCCCCAAGGCGCTGAAGAACAACGGCCTGAAGGCGGAAGAAATCAGCATTTCAGAAAGTGCCATCCGCGACATCTTGCGTTATTACACGCGCGAGGCGGGAGTGCGCGGGCTGGAGCGCGAACTTTCCAAGATCTGCCGCAAAGTGGTCAAGGCACTGCTGCTCAAGGGACGCGAAAGCAAAGTGACCAAAGTGATGGTGAATGCGCGCAATCTGGATAAATATCTGGGCGTACGGCGCTACTCATATGGCATTGCGGAGAAGGTCAATCAGGTCGGTCAAGTGACCGGTTTGGCGTGGACCGAGGTCGGCGGCGAGTTGCTGACCATTGAAACCGCGGTATTGCCGGGCAAGGGCAAGACTACCACCACCGGCAAGTTGGGCGAGGTGATGCAGGAGTCTATCCAGGCCGCGCTCAGCGTAGTGCGCAGCCGCGCTCGCGCGCTGGGCATCGCCGAAGATTTCTACACGAAAAACGATTTGCATATCCACTTGCCCGAAGGTGCTACGCCCAAGGATGGACCAAGCGCGGGTGTGGGCATTTGCACCGCGATGGTGTCAGCCTTGACCGGAATCCCGGTGCGCGCGGATGTGGCGATGACCGGTGAAATCACGCTACGCGGTGAAGTGTTGCCTATCGGCGGATTGAAGGAAAAGCTGCTGGCAGCACAACGCGGCGGTATCAAGATCGTGCTGATCCCGGAAGAAAATACCAAGGATCTGGTGGAAATACCGGACAACATCAAAAACAAGCTGGACATCCATCCGGTGAAGTGGATCGACCAAGTGCTGGAAATGGCTTTGGAGCACAAGCCGGTGCCGTTGCCCGAAGTCACCCCGGAGATCAGCCCGGTTCCTCCCGTGGAAGAAGCTCGCAGCACGGCTGTCATCAAGCACTGATGTGACGTGCGGGGCATTTTCAATACCCCGCACGCGCAAACAAAAAATTTTTGAATGGCTTGACCCCTTCTGCAACCCTTGATATAAAGCCGTTGCAGGACTTTCCTGTCACTTACCAATCACACAAACAACACACAAACAAGGGGACGCTTATATGAATAAATCTGAACTGATCGATGCAATTGCAAAATCTGCTGATATTTCCAAGGCTGCTGCTGGTCGTGCGCTGGATGCGACAGTTGACGCCGTCAAAAAGTCACTGAAGAAAGGTGATCTGGTTACTCTGGTTGGTTTTGGCACATTTTATGTGGGCAAACGTGCCGCACGCACAGGCCGTAATCCGCGCACTGGCGCGGCTCTCAAAATCAAGGCCGCAAAAGTTCCGAAATTTCGTGCTGGTAAAGGTCTGAAAGATGCTGTAAACTAGCGGGCTTGTTGGGTGCTTAGCTCAGCTGGTAGAGCACCGCCCTTACAAGGCGATTGTCGGCGGTTCGATCCCGTCAGCACCCACCAGTAAGTTTTGGAGTGGTAGTTCAGTTGGTTAGAATACCGGCCTGTCACGCCGGGGGTCGCGGGTTCGAGTCCCGTCCACTCCGCCACAATGCGTCTATGTCGTTGATTTAAAATGATTTAATAATCATATTAAAGGACGGTTTAGGCTAGTAGGGACACAAACTAGGGACACAACTTAACGGTTGCTGTCCCTTTTTTATGCCCGTAAATCTCGCACACCACCTGAAACTTTCACGCTGCGGAATCTTCTATTTTCGGATGCGTGTTCCTGTCCCTTTGCGCCCAGCCATCGGCAAGCGGGAAATCCTCTGCTCACTCAAGACGCGAAGCCCAGCCACCGCCCGAAAACTGGCGTATGATTTGACCTCCAAAACTTACGCACTGTTTGAGAAAATGGCCTACGACCCGCACAAGTTCAACCCCGCAGAGCTAAATACGAAATATTCCGAACCAAACAAATAACCCCCAAGTTTTCACTTGGGGGTTATTTGTTTGTAAGGAGTCTAAGGAGTCTGACGATGACCTACTTTGGCTATGGCCGCCCCGCTGGGGCTTAACGTTGTGCTACGCAAAACGTTAGCCAACGCCGTAACAAGCTGCTGCGCGGCGTGTTTCCGTCTAGCCTCGGGTAGATTGCATCTTCACAAACATTTCAACTTCGCTGAGTCTCGGGTGGAGACAGTGTGGCCATCGTTACGCCATTCGTGCAGGTCGGAACTTACCCGACAAGGAATTTCGCTACCTTAGGACCGTTAAGGATGCCTGTAAAAATTCAATTTTTTAAGCCAGACTAGGCGCGAGCAGAAAATTGCGCCGCCGCATATGTTTTATTTGCAAGAAGTAATTTTTTGTGAGCAACGCGGTATGGCGACGAAAATTGGATTTTTAGGGGCATCCGGTAGTTACGGCCACCGTTTGCTGGGGCTTCGATCAACAGCTTGTGCCCCATCACTTAACCTTCCAGCATTGGGCAGGCGTCACACTCTATTCCGGCTAACTTTATTTGATATCGAATCGCTCGACGCGCAGATTTGCAATGGCCGAAAAATGTTTAACATTGCCGGTAAGCAAGGGAAGTTGATGTTCCAACGCCGTTGCTGCAATCAGCGCATCACCCATTTGCAGGCCATCTGATAGCACCATTCCCTCCATCAACGATGTTGCTCGTTCAGAAATCGCGGGAGTGATCGGTAAGCGTTGCGTGTGGCGCATCGCCAAGCTTTGCTGCAATGCGTTCATTTCCGCCTTGCTGCAATTCCATATAAGTGACGGCTGAAATCGTCAACGTAGAAAAACTATCCAGCTTTTGCGTGGCTTGTGGGTAGCCGCGCAAATGCCAAATCAGCACATCGGTATCAACCAGCATTAAGCATCCTCGCCCTGACGTGTGCCATCAGATGCATATCGCGCAGCGCGCAGTTGCCGCACGAAGGCGGGCACATCAGCCATATCTTCTCGATCACGCCAAATACCAAAAGCGGGACCATCAGTCACAAACGTTTCTGGAGTGTGGGCAGCTTGAGTGGCCTCTGTTTCAATACGAACAGTCACGGTTTGCTCAGGTCGCACCTTTAAGCCTTGAGCCCATTGCGGAGGTAATTCACTGGCTTTGAAATGTTCGATCACCAAGGTGGACATAACCACTCTCCTTTAACGGCTGTATTACTACCATTTGACTGTGGCAGTTTATTACATTTTTAAAGATTACCTGCAAATATTCTAAGGATAAATTAAATCTGCCCCCTTTGTTTCTCCATTCTTCATTAGAATTTAAAGAAATTCTTTTTTTCTGTTGATTGTGCAGTTTTCTTTGAAAGCTCCCCAGATTTTTTTCGATAAGCTTTTATGAAAACGGGAAAAAACTTAAGTGGGTGACTCCGCGCAGTGTCAGCGTGCTCGTCCTCCTGATTTATATCAGTGTCTTGTGAAGCTTGCCGATTTTGCAAGCTTGGCTCTCCATCAAATAGTCCAACGGGATGGTCAAGTTGAATACCAATTAGATGATCGAGATTATTGGTGTAGTTCCGAAAAGGGATACCTGACTCTCTGAGACTTTGCCCCATTGGGAAAAAATTGTCTGGGTTTCGCGCAACGCCTAATCCGGCTGCGCGCACTTTCTGAATCAATTGATCACCGAAGCTACTGGGTAACTCAAAAAAATCCTGTTCTTTTTTCCCAATCGCCCAGACAGTCTGAGATATGCCATCCTTCGCAAAATCGGCTGAGCCTGGGTTCGCTATGACCACATAGGGCATAGATGCTGCCAAGTTTGTGACAATGATAAATACAGTAGCACCAAACCCTTCGGCATTTTCAATTGGGTTCCCATCAGCATCATATTGACGGCTAGATAGCTCTTTTTCGAATCGCGAAGCCAAGCGATCAGCAAGTTCGAGCGTAGGAACAAAATAGGTGAGCAGTCTCCCTTTTTTGTCCAAAAATTCTGCGCATAGCTTCTCCCAGTACACTGAGCGCTCGACATCTAGTGGTGACGCAGCCCAAATCCACAATTCCTTATTCTCAGCAAAAATTTGTGAATATGTCTTTGAGTTTGCAGCAGCGGCCCCAACGGTAATTACTATTTCTAGCCGCTCTGCCGAGAATTTTTTCAACCGATCAGCCATCACACGCGAGCTATCAGTGTTGATAACCAGCAGTGTCCGACATAGGTCGGTCAAGCCGTTGGCATTTTTCAGAAAGTTCTCAAGATCGCGAGTTGCGTATTGTCTTGATACCCCCCGAAGAGCTGCAAGTTCTGTTACTGAGATTTCGAGTTCTGCTAGAAAGCTATCTGAAAGAGATGTTTTTGCGCCCATGATTGTCCTCCTTGAATATAAGTTGCTACTGCGAACGAATTGTATCATGCAATGACACAGAACAATAAAATACGCACCTTTGGTGCGTTAATATTACGCATTCATTATTTATTGCCAGTCATTAATCATCAAGATGGTAATCCTTGCTGAAGTGGCGTATTTGAGAGGGGCTTTACATCAAATATGAAAAGTTACTTTGACTTGCTGCGCACTGTTTCGCTCAAATTACTTGATAATTTGTCCGGAGCCCCTAAAGAGCTGGTTGCTGCAAAAATCTTGTGCGGTATTGGGTTATGCGTGATCCAGTCGCCTATTTAAGCCTCCGTATCAATGGGCGATTTAAACTATCATCAATCAACACACATAACAGCACCTTAGGTGCGCGTATGATCGTAATAAATATATATATTGACGTGTTGGCTTTTGTATGTAATTATTAAAACAGTGCGCACCATATTGCGCACATCCGACAGGCGGCGTACCGCCTAAACTAGAAAGAGGTAATCAAAATGATCGCGACACCTAGAGTACACACCAAAAACATCCATCAGCAAATCCCCCATCCTGAATCAACCTCAACACTAAGCCGCGCGCTTCGTTTCTCAGGTGCAATTGTCGGTCGCACTTATCTCATCGTCGATAACTCAAACATCCTTCTAGGTGGACGCGACAGGGACTTTCGAATCGACTATGGTGACCCAGTCTTAAAATTTCTCGGCGGCGATCTCTTGGTTTCTGCTTCTATTGTGGTATCTCAACCGCTTGGTGCGCAACGACAAAGCCAGATGTCGTTTTACGGTCACCTAAAGCAACTTGGGTGGCGCATTTATCGGCATCTTGCGCTTCAGAATAATATCGGCGAGTTTTCTGAAAATGAAGCTTTGGTGGATGGCGACGTGAGGACACTTATTCGTGCTGCTGCCAACTCACCTGACTGTGACTCCATTTGCTTGCTTTCCGGTGATGGTGGAATGACCTCTTCTGTTCTCTATGCTCAACGAGCTGGGAAAAAGGTTTTCGTTATCGGGTGGGATCAAACAATTCATCCGGCATTAGCAGCCGTTGCCACAGACACCGCGACCATCGACGAACTCCGCCCCTTGATCTCGCGCGTACTTCACTGAATTAGGCACCGCTGTTATGCGGCACCAATCCCGACCCAGCGGCGGGTTTTCCGCTGGTTTTTATGAAAGGAAGTAATTATGTTTTTTCTGTTCGCTGTTCCGCCCCTTCTGGAAACTCTGGGCACCGTCGTGCTGGGCACCGTCGCCGCACGCATCGTGAATGATGCATATGACGCAGTGAAAGATTCGGCCAATGACAAGGACGACTCCGACGAGTAACGCACTAACGGCAGAAACCATTTGGTTTCTGTCGCTTGCATCAACCAAATTAATTGAAAGGAGAAGTAAATGGGACTTTTCGACAAGTTATTCACCGGAAAGAATTCGCCGTCACCTCGTATGGGGGCTATTCCCTACGGGAAGAACAAAAAGGATGGCAGTCACGATCACCGTTACAACAGGGACGATGATCAAACGCCTGCTCAGAAGGGGGGGCATATTCAGGCCGGCAAGACCAAGTCTGGAGAAAAATAGTTGCACAGGCTTTGGTTCAATACCCCGTATCCCCCGTGCCAAGCGCACGGGGGACATTTATCAGAACTGACTGCGCTGATGCAAGGTGGAAAAAATGTGGAACAGAGTTTTTTTGGCAATAGGTTTTGCCATGATTGTGGGTGGAACTTTTGCCGATTTTAAACGTTTTTTTGCTTGCGGCTATATACCTAGCTTTTGGGAGCGAAAGTTCTATTGCTCCCATTTAGTTCGTCACAATAAATATGCTCGGCTCTTTAAAACAGACAAAAAGCGTGACATCAATTTTGGAGACTAAGAAGATGAAGCTTTGTAATCTATTTTTGTCGGGGGTGCATTATGTGGGTTGATTACGACAAATTACCTTCTGATGTTTCCGCCACTGCGTCTGCGTTTATCGGTTGTCCAATTCTTTACTGTCCTGTCCAGGATGTGAGGATTGAATTGGCTTATATCAATTCGTTGTCGTTTGTTGGCAAGATTTTAGCGCGTGAGGGACTGCGCAATTTTTCAGTACTGACGTTTGCTCCGTTTCGATGTGTGGACAAACTCCAAGATACCATAATCAGGTAGTTGAGCAAGGCTGTGGAATCTGACCGTTTCGCGGGATGTATGTTTTTGCTGGATTCTGGCCTTTGCCGGAATGACGAGCCAATGGATTTTTAAGGAGAAATGACCTACTTTGGCTATGGCCGCCCCGCTGGGGCTTAACATTCAAAAGCGAATATTAGCCTCCGCCGCAACAAGCGCCTCTAGCGCGTGTTGTCACGCCGTTCAAGCAGGTCACAAACAAATTCTATAAAGCAAAACGCCCCACCATTACTGGAGGGGCGATTTGTTTATAAGGAGTCTGACGATGACCTACTTTCACATACGTATGTACACTATCATCGGCGCAAAGTCGTTTCACTGTCCTGTTCGGGATGGGAAGGAGTGGGGCCAACTCGCTATGGTCGTCAGACATAACTGGCGGCTGACTCGTTATCTCTTGCGGAGATAACGGATCGGCCATAATTTGGAAGAAGTAAGAGGGTTTTGAATGCAACGCGATGGTTTGGAGGTTTGGTTCAGGTTTTACCCTTCCCCCTTCTCTCTTCACCCTTCACTTGTAACATCTGCACTACTTAATATTATAGGATCAAGCCTCACGGGCAATTAGTATCGGTTAGCTTAACGGGTTACCCCGCTTCCACACCCGACCTATCAACGTGGTAGTCTTCCACGACCCTTCAGGGGGGTTGAACCCCCAGGGAAATCTCATCTCAAGGCGAGTTTCCCGCTTAGATGCTTTCAGCGGTTATCTCTTCCGGATTTAGCTACCCGGCAATGCCACTGGCGTGACAACCGGTACACCAGAGATCCGTCCACTCCGGTCCTCTCGTACTAGGAGCAGGTCCCTTCAAATTTCCAGCGCCCAAGGCAGATAGGGACCAAACTGTCTCACGACGTTTTAAACCCAGCTCACGTACCACTTTAAATGGCGAACAGCCATACCCTTGGGACCGGCTACAGCCCCAGGATGTGATGAGCCGACATCGAGGTGCCAAACTCCCCCGTCGATATGAACTCTTGGGAGGAATCAGCCTGTTATCCCCAGCGTACCTTTTATCCGTTGAGCGATGGCCCTTCCATACAGAACCACCGGATCACTATGACCTGCTTTCGCACCTGCTCGACTTGTCAGTCTCGCAGTCAAGCATCCTTTTGCCATTGCACTATCAGTACGATGTCCGACCGTACCTAGGATACCTTCGTACTCCTCCGTTACTCTTTGGGAGGAGACCGCCCCAGTCAAACTGCCTACCATGCAATGTCCCCGTTCCGGATTACGGAACCAGGTTAGAACCTCAAACACATCAGGGTGGTATTTCAAGGTTGGCTCCACTGAGTCTGGCGACCCAGCTTCAAAGCCTCCCACCTATCCTACACAGATCTGTTCAAAGTCCAATGCAAAGCTACAGTAAAGGTGCATGGGGTCTTTCCGTCTAGCCTCGGGTAGATTGCATCTTCACAAACATTTCAACTTCGCTGAGTCTCGGGTGGAGACAGTGTGGCCATCGTTACGCCATTCGTGCAGGTCGGAACTTACCCGACAAGGAATTTCGCTACCTTAGGACCGTTATAGTTACGGCCGCCGTTTACTGGGGCTTCGATCAAGAGCTTGCACCCCATCACTTAACCTTCCAGCACCGGGCAGGCGTCACACTCTATACGTCCACTTTCGTGTTTGCAGAGTGCTGTGTTTTTATTAAACAGTCGCAGCCACCATTTCACTGCAACCCCATCGAGCTTCGAGAGCAAGTCTCTACACTCTAGCGGGGCGCACCTTTTCCCGAAGTTACGGTGCTAATTTGCCGAGTTCCTTCACCCGAGTTCTCTCAAGCGCCTTAGAATTCTCATCCTGCCCACCTGTGTCGGTTTGCGGTACGGTCGAAATAGAACTGAAGCTTAGTGGCTTTTCTTGGAAGCTTGGTATCGGCAACTTCGGCACCTAAGTGCCTCGTTATCACGCCTCGTGATTGACCCTCCGGATTTGCCTAAAGGATCTCACTACACGCTTGAACCGGGACATCCAACACCCGGCTTGCTTAACCTTCTCCGTCCCCACATCGCATTCTATTTCGGTACAGGAATATTAACCTGTTTCCCATCGACTACGCATTTCTGCCTCGCCTTAGGGGCCGACTCACCCTGCGCCGATGAACGTTGCGCAGGAAACCTTGGGCTTTCGGCGAGGGAGCTTTTCACT
>CAVQPO010000005.1:0-482500 GCA_963714805.1 uncultured beta proteobacterium
CGATTTCTAAACTTGCCCTGGCGTTCGATTTGCCTATCGAGTTTTTTTAAAGAAGCAGGATATATTGATGAAAGAACCTTGAAGATGGCTGAGGCTCATCATCTTTTTAAGGCTTACGATAAATTATCACCAGTACGGCGTAAATTATTGGTCGACTTCCTAGAGCTCCTGGAAAAGCAAGAAAAGCATGAGAAACCTCGATGAACGTCGTCCTTTATGCCCGGTGCTCTTCGGAAAAACAGGCTGAAAAAGGATCTTTCAATCCCGGCACAACTCAAGGCTTTGCGTGATTATGCTCTCAGTCAAGAGTGGGACATCTACCAAGAATATATTGATGAGGCTAGAGTGCCCGGACCGCCGATCGGCCAATGTTCCAAGAAATGATTGGCGCAGCAAAGCAGAAAAATCCTCCATTTCAGCACCATACTCGTATGGAAGCTGTCGAGGTTCGCCCGAAACAGAGAGGAATCAGTCGTTTATAAGGCCCTACTACGGAAGCACGGCATCAGCGTTTTTTCGATAAATGAGAAAATTGACGACTCGCCGTCGGGTAAACTCTTAGAAGGCATGATAGAGTCCATAGACGAGTTCTATAGTGCCAACCTCAGTTGCGACACCATCAGAGGCATGAAGGAAAATGCTCGGTGGGGCTTTCTTAATGGAAGCACTCCGCCTTCCGGCTATAAGAGAGCCGTCGTTCATGTTGGAGCAAATAAGAAGGCGACGCTAGCCATAGATAAGGTTCTTGCCCCGGTCATAAAAAGAATTTTCCGTATGTGTCTAGAGGGTAAAGGCGGGAAGGAAATCACAAAGGCGCTTAACGCTGATGGTTTGAAAACGCGCCGAGATAAAAATTGGGAAATCAACGCGATCCTTTATATTCTTCGCAACGAGACTTATACGGGGACATTGATTTTTAACCGAGTCAGCAAGAACTCCGTTCACGCCATCGAACGTCCAATTGAGGACACGATTCGTGTCGGAATGCGCACCCGGCTATCATCGACAAGGAGACTTTCTGCCGGGCTCAAGTCTTGATCAAAGAACGGAGTCCGCAGTACGTTCACCCGCGCATGATCAATAGCCAGTATGTTCTGAGCGGCCTTCTTCATTGCGGGCAGTGCGGATCGCACATGGTCGGCTGCGCGGCAAAGACATCAACATCTTGACTATGGCTGCCGGAATCGTCAGAGGCGGGGAGATGCTGGTTGTCATTCCGGTTTGGTTAACAAGGACCGTCTGGAACACGCTGTCATAGACCGGCTGAAAAGCCGGGAACTTACGTCGGAGAATCTATCCAAACTTATTATGTTGGTCAACGACGAATTAGAAACGGCATTCGATCAAAGTAAAGAGCTGATCCAAGAGAAGGAAGCGCAGATAACCGCCGCGAGAGAAAAGCTCCGAAAACTTTACGACGCTCTCGAGACCGGCCATTTAGATCTCATCGATCTTGCCCCGCGAATCAAGGACCTCCGGGCTCAGATCGAGAATCTGGAACGCGCCAAGACGGCACTGGCAGAGCGCGGCGGTCAGTCGATCCAGACAACTGAGGCAGAGGTCGAGGGCTACGTGACGGACTTACAGGATTTGCTCGCCAAGGGTTCAATCGTCGAAAGGAAATCCTTCTTGCGCTCCTGGGTGAAGAAGATCGTCATGGACAAGAAGGATAGCGGAGTCATCGAATATGCACTCCCAATCATCGCGATGAACGGGGACAGCAACAAATCCAACCAAGAAGTTCTATCTATAGTAAAGAATGGGGTGGCTAACGGGACTTGAACCCGCAACCTCTGCCGCCACAGGGCAGCGCTCTAACCAATTGAGCTATAGCCACCACAAAGAGAGAAAATCGGTGAGAAGGAACAAGCGTCAGGATATCAGATTCTTACTTCCGGGACAATCGGCCGAATGGAAAAAGGGGAGAATCAGTTGACCAAACTGGACATCTGGAACGTGGGAAGCATCAGGCCGGCGATGATGAAGCCGACGATGACCGCCATGACGACGATCGAGCAGCGGTTCCATCATGGTCAGGAGGTCGCGGATGGCGCCGACGACTTCCGCGTCGTAATAATCCGCCATCTTGGTCAAGCACTTCGGGGATCGCGCCGGTTTTTTCGCCGGTGGACACCATGTTGGCCACCAGCACGGGAAATACTTGCTTTTGTAGAGGACCGGGGAAATTCCGTTGCCTTGCTGAACGCTGGAAAAAATATCGTCGACCACATGTTCGATGGTGCGGTTTTCAACGACTTGCCGCGCGACCGCTGATGCGCCTGCAGCGCCATGACGCCGTTGGACGACGAGGCTGGACAGCGTGCGGATAAAGCGCGTGATGATTTCCAGCGTCATCAGCTTCCCAAAGACCGGGACGCTCAGGACTTTTTCATCCCAAAAGACGCGGAAAGGCTCGTTGGTTCTTGCGCAGGCGCTTGGCATGAACATCAGAGCACGACCACAAAGCCGAACGGGGCGAGAAATCCGCCATGCCGGGTGAAAGCACTGGCCGCGATCAGGATGCGGGTCGGCACGGGGAGGGGGGCGTTCATTTCCTCGAAACACTTTGACGAAAGTCGGGAACGATGAAAATCATCATGCCGATGACGACCAGCGTCGCGACGATGGCGATCACGGCCGGGATAGACCATGGCCGACTTGATTTTGGACTGCAGTTCAATTTCCTTTTCCAGAAATTCGGCCGTGCGGTTCAAGCGCTTCCGGCATAAAGCCGCCGGCTTCTCCGGCCGCCGCCATGCTCACGTAGACCGGTTTGAAGACGTCCGGGTGCGCGGCGAGCGCATCGGAAAATTTCTTGCCGGAAAGCACATCGTCGAGGACTGTGCGCAGGACCCAGCCCATCCGGGGATTGCGTCGTATTGCGGCCAGACTTTGGAGGGCGTCGACAAAGGACATTCCGGCATTGATGCTGATCGAGATCTGGCGGGTGAGGACCACCAGCTCTTTCAAAGTGATTTTTCCCTTGGGCGGGACGTTCGGATCGACGGTCTTGGCTGCGCCCGATCATCGGACTGGATCCAGCAAGCCGCATTTGGCGCCCGCCGGAGGCCGTCGGCGCTGGTGTCGGCGAGGGCGTTTCGCAGGCGGCGGGGTGCGGCGAAGGCGTCGGCGCATCGGCGACGGCTCCTCGCGTCTTCGGAGCGGCAGGAGACGAGGAAGAGGCCTTTTTCTTTCAGTTTTTTGGCGAGATCCGCTTTCGTCCGGCGGCCTGCGACAGACCGCCGCGGACGGATTCGCCGTAGGCGGTCGACGGCGATGTAGTTGAAATTTGGGCAAGGTACGACCGTTATTCTTCGAGCGTGCAGACGCGCATCATTTCTTCAATGGAGGTCAACCCGGCCATCACCGCCAGGCGCCTTCCTCATAAAGCGTGCGCATGCCCTGTTCGCGCACGACGGCTGCGGATTTCTTCGAGCGGAAGTCTTCGGATCACCGTCAATTCCCGCAGGCGCGTCGTCATGTGGAAAATTTCGTAGAGCCCTTTGCGGCCTTTGAAGCCGGTCTGGTTGCAGTTGTCGCAGCCTTTCGGCTTGAATAAGTCTGGGCCCCGGCATGGAAGTCGGCCGCGGCTTTCACGAGTTTCTCGCAGGACGGCCGTCGGGCGGCTCGAACGGTTCTTTGCAATCCGGGCAGAGCACGCGAACCAGGCGCTGCGCGATGATCAGCAGGACGCGAGGCGCTGATCAGAAAGGGTTCCACGCGCATGTAGCGCAGGCGGGTGATGGCGCTGGGGGCGTCATTGGTGTGCAGCGTGGAAAGCACCAGATGTCCGGTCAGCGCGGCCTGGATGGCGATTTCCGCGGTTTCCAGATCGCGGATTTCTCCGACCATGATCACGTCGGGATCCTGCCGCAGGATGGAGCGCAGGCCTTTGGCAAAGGTCAGCCCGACTTTGGTGTTGACCTGGACCTGGTTGATGCGCGGCGAGCTGATATTCCGACCGGGTCTTCCAGCGTGACAATATTGCGTGTCCGGCGAATTCAGGATCGTCAGAGCCGGTATAAAGCGTCGTGGATTTCCCGCTGCCGGTCGGGCCCGGTGACCAGGATGATGCCGTTGGGCTTGTTCCAGCGCTTCCGATGAAAATCTTCTCGCCCGTTCGCTGAATCCCAGTTTCGCCAGTTCAAATTGCGTGGAGCCTTTGTCCAGAATTCGGATCACGGTTTTCTCGCCGTGAATGATCGGCAAGCGTGGAGATACGCAGATCCACGGGCGGTTGCCGACCTCCGTCATGACGCGGCCGTCCTGAGGCTGGCGGGTCTCGGTGATGTCCAGGTTCGCCATGACTTTGATGCGGGAGATCAGGGCGTTTTCGAATTCCTTCGGGCATCGTCATGATCGGGCGCAGAACGCCGTCGATGCGGAAGCGGACTTCCGTATGGTCCGATATAAGGCTCAATGTGGATATCGCTGGCCTTCTTGGCGACGGCCTGTCGGAAAATGGCGTCGACCAGCTGCACGATCGGCATGTCTTCGCTGGATTTCTGGATGTCCCTTTGGATGATGTCCATCTGCGGACATCTTCGTTGCTCCGGCATCTTGGTCTTGAGGTCTTCCATCAGTTTGTCGAGGCATTTCTTCCGGCTTGGTCTGGGCATGCTGGAGCGGCGCCGGGGCGGCGGCATGGCTCGCGGCGGGTTTGGGCTATCTCCGAGGCGGGAATATTCGATGACCAGACGCGGCTGCCATTGCACGGCTGCGGACGCGGGCAGCGGGGCTGCGATTCTGCAGGGGCAGCTGCGAGCTTTCCCAGCCGCCGTAGAGCTTGTTGATGGTCTCGAAGATCGTGCGTGCGCATGCAGACCACCGGATCGATGCGGTAAGCCGTGGTCTTGACCAGCGTATCGATGATGAAGACATCGAGCGGATTGACCATCGCGACCGTGGCGACATTGTCGATTTTGAAGAGGGGAACCACCTGCAGGCGGCGCGCGAGCTCCTCGGAAATGATGTTGCTGGATTCGGCGGTGTAGAGGCCTTCGAGGCTCGTGAAGTAGGGCACTTTGGCCTTGATGCCGATGCCCTTCATGATTTTTTCTTCGGTGGTGAAGCCCAGATCGATGAGCCACTTGCCGAGATCTTTTTCCGATCCGCCGGCGGCGGCCATCGCCTGATTCAGCTGCTCCTGCGAAATGACGCCGACTTCGACGAGGATTTCGCCCAGGTTGGAGCGGCGGCCTGGACGGATGCTGGCGGGATCGGAGAAGATTGGTCGGAGCCATCAGCGCGAGCCTCCGGGCCCGGTAGGCGCCGACGGTTCGAGCCGCGGACGAGCGTCCAGGGATATCCAGGAAATTTTTGATGCGCAGCGCCCAGTTCCATGGGTTCAAAGGGTTTAATCACGTAATCGATCGCGCCCGCCATCATGGCCTGCTGCACCTGCTCCTGGGATTCTTTCCCCGAGACCACGATCACCGGGATAAGCGCGAGTTTTCATTCTGCTTTGAGTTCCTGCAGAACCGTCAGGCCGTCTTTTCCGGGAAGCATCAGATCGAGCAGAATCAGGTCCATGGGCGTTTTTGCGCCATCGGCCTGGACGTTTTCGCCGCGGGCGGTCGTGAAAATACTGCGGATCCCCTGCTGACGCAGCAGGAACTGGAAGATCCGCGCCATCGCCGGATCATCTTCACACACCAGAATAGAACGTGTTTGTTCGAGTGACACGAAACCTCCTACGCCCCGTTGAAAATGTCCGCCAAACGCTCGATCTTCTCCGAGAGGGACTTCCGGATCCGCTCATCGGGAGACAGGGCGCGGGCGTCCAGCTTCTGAATAATTTTCTCCAGCGCTTTGCTGATGCGCGTCACGCTGTAAAATCCGTAGGTGCGCCCGGAGCCCCGAAGCTGATGCGCCAGGCGCCGCAATTCCTGCCGGGCCGCTCCGCCGGAAGTCATTTCATCCCATCGCCCCAGCGCCGATCGCATGTCCACCACCATCTTCTGCGCATCCCCCTTGTAAAGGAGAATGATTTCGCTCATGTCAAACACGGGTTCTGGTGAACTCGTTTCGCTCGCCATCCGGCCTCCTGCCCAGCATCTACCAGAAAATGGTTGCTTCGACAACCTTTTTTTAACGGCCCCCTACTTCAGCAGCGGGGCCTGGACCCGCGCGAGCGCCTCGTTGATCTGGTCGATGATCCGGATGGGATCAAACGGCTTCACGATATAGCCGGCCGCGCCCAGCGCCATCGCCTTGGCGACCGAAGCGGGCTGCGGCTGTGCCGTCAAAAAGATGATCGGGATGTGGCGGGTGCTTTCATCCGCTTTGGCGTGCTCGCAGATTTCAAATCCGTCCATGTTGGGAAGCATCAGGTCCAGCAGGACAAGGTCCGGTTTATGCTCCTGGATCATCGCCAATCCCTGCCGGCCTTC
The DNA here is from genome assembly GCA_963714805.1 of uncultured beta proteobacterium. Classification (GTDB taxonomy): domain Bacteria; phylum Pseudomonadota; class Gammaproteobacteria; order Burkholderiales; family Gallionellaceae; genus CAIQPV01. The sequence continues at coordinate 6,393 of CAVQPO010000005.1, forward strand.
CGAAGCGACCAGAACCTGGCATTTCGCCGCGCGCGACAGCACAAATTCCAAAACCATCTGAATGGAACGATCGTCTTCGACCACCAGAACTCTCACTCGATGCGGTTCCCCCTCAAGGCTTCAGGCTGTCCCTAATTGAGTTTGTTGTCAAGCGATAAAACGAAGGTTAGCACGATGTAAAGGAATTGTAAAGAGCCCGGGAAACTCGCGCTGATCTCAGCGGGCCCCATTATACCCCATTGGCGTGCCGTTCACCTGGAAGGCGGATTCAGAAAACGGCCGGAAAGCGCTTCTTTTGAGAATAGAAACAACCAGGGGAAAATGTTTGACCCGTCCGGAGGCACCAAGTATAATCCCGCGACTTTTCAAAACCATGCGTTGGGAACCTTCCTTGCGTTCCGTCCGGAAAATCGGGACCTGCCTCGCTCTGGGCGCCGGCTGTTTCGCGGCCTCTTGCGCGCGTCCGTCCGCGGCCCGCCAAGGGGAAATCCTCGTCTGGCACTGGATGACGGACCGCGAAGACGCCCTTCAGGACCTGGCCGACCGCTACTCAAAAAATACCGGTATCAAAGTCCGGATGGAGCTTTACGCCCCTTCGGATGCATATGCCTCCAAAGTGCGCGCCGCCGCTCAGACCCACACCCTGCCGGACATTTTCAGCGTCCTGGGAGAGACTCAAGATCTGGCGCGGTTTGTGAAAGCGGGCCACATCGCCGATGTCGCGCCGGCGATGAACGCGGATCACGGGGTCTGGTTCAATCGGTTTTACGCCAAGGCGCTGGCCACCAATACCTTCAAGGCCGGCAACAGTTATCAGGTTCCCCCCGGCATTTACGGCGTCCCGATCGATGTGACCAATATCCAGATGCTCTATAACAAGCAGCTGTTCAAGCAGGCGGGGCTGGATCCCGAGCGGCCTCCGCAGAGCTGGCCGGAATTCATCGCGGACTGGCATCAGCTCAAGGCGGCGGGCATCCCCGGCCTGGCGAGCGGGTGGGGCGAAACCTGGATGATCGACTGTTTCGCGAATAATTACGCCTTCAACATCATGGGCGAGGCCAAAGTGCTGGAGACCTTCCGCGGCGCGGTGCCCTACACCGATCCGGACTGGATTCGCGTTCTGAGCCTCTTTGAGAGATGCGCAAGGAAGACTTCTCGTCCCGCGGCGTGGTCACGATGGTCAACAAAGCGGCCGAACAGATTTTTGCCAATGGAAAGGCCGCGTTCACCTTCAACGGCTCCTGGTGCGTGAATCGTCTATCAAGGAATGAATCCTGATCTGGCGTTCGGCGTCATGCTGCCGCCGCGTCTCGACCAACGCCCATCCGATGCGGATCTGGGGCGGCGCCGGTTCCAGCTTCATGGTGAACGCGCAGTCACCCCAGAAAGACCAGGCGACGCAATTTTTAAAATGGCTGACGGGCCTCGAGCAGGAAGCCTATCTGACGAAAGAAACGGCCAATATTCCGGCCAACCGGCAGAGCCGCGCGTCGCTTTCGCCCGCGCTGGCCGCCTTCGCCAATCAGATGGACGCGACGACTCACCCGTCCCAGTGGCCCCTGACCGAATCGCCGATCGTGACGGAAGCCCTCGACAAGGGCATTCAGTCCATCCTCATCGGAGAAAAAACCGCCGAGCAGGTGGGCGCCGAAGTGGAAGCCCTGAAGCAACGGCAGCGGCAGACACCCTGATGCGCCTGGCCCGTTTCAAAGATCTGACCACGACGTACCTTTTCGTTCTCCCCGCGCTAATTCTGTTCGTCGTTTTTTCTCTGATTCCGTTTTCCAGGTTTTCCGTCTGAGCGTTTACGACTGGGACGGGATTTCGCTGGCGATGCGTTTGGTCGGTCTGGGAAATTTCGAGACGGCGCTCGTCCGGGATTTTTCCTGGTGGATGGCCATGCGCAACGCGGCGGTGATTACACTGCTGGCGCTGAGCCTCCAGAATTTCTTCGCGCTGACGCTGGCCTTGATCGTGGATCGCGAGATCCGAGGGAAAAATTTTTATCGGGTGATTTTCTATCTGCCGCCGGTGCTCTCCGGCATCGTCGTGGGGCTCGTATGGAACTGGATTTTTGACGGTTCGCACGGACTGCTCAATTACGCGCTGGCGTCGATGGGTCTCGGCCACTGGACGCGCGCCTGGCTGGCGGATCCGAAAACGGCGCTTCTTCAGCGTGGCGATCATCCACATGTGGAAAGGCTTTGGCTGGGGGTTTGTGATTCTGCTGGCCGGTCTTCAGGCGATCCCCCGCGAACTCGGCGAAGCCGCGCGTGTCGACGGCGCCGGCGAATGGCGTATTTTTTCGCGCATCACCGTGCCGCTGATGCTGCCCGGTGTTCTTTCTCGTCTCGATCCTGACCGTCCTGGGGACGATGCAGATCTACGACATCATCGTGTCCACGACCAACGGCGGTCCGGCTACCATACGGAAGTTCCGATCACGCGGATCCTGGTGGCGATGGTCGGATCGTCGCGCTTCGGCTATGCCTGCTCCCTGGGGATTTTATTCGGGTTGATTCTGCTTCGCCGTATCGATGGTGCAGATGCAGCTTTCCAAGTGGTCTTCACGGTTTGCCTGAAATCCTGACATTCATCGCCTCCCGCCGGCTTCCAGGAAGAGTTTCAGCTCTGAGCTGTATCACAACTCAGGCACTGGATCGGGCACGGGGTCGCCGAGCATTTGCCTGGCGGTGGCGCTGGGGTGTCTCTTCCCTCTGGTCTGGATGATCGCTTCCAGCCTCAAAACGCAGAGCACGGTGTTCTCCGATATGGGCCTCCTCGTCCGGCATCCCCACTGGGACAATTATTATGAGGCCTGGACGCGCGGCCATTTCGGCCAGTATTTTTTCAACAGCCTCCTTTATACGTACTTTGTGGACCTTGGCGTGATCCTGATTTCTTCGATGGCGGCCTACGCCTTCTCCCGGCTGGAATTTCCCGGACGAAATTTCTTATTTATTCTTCTCATTTCCACGATGATGATCCCGATCCCCGGATCTTTCATCGCGCTCTATGTGGTGCTGGATGAAACTGGGTCTGATCGACACCCGCCTCGGCTACATCCTGCCGCAAATCAACGGCGGCCTGGCGCTGGGCATCTTCCTCCTCAAGACCTTTTTCGACAAATTGCCTCAGGATCTGGAAGACGCCGCGCGCATCGACGGCTGCAATAAATTCCAGGTGTATCGGCATGTGGCGATGCCGCTGGCGAAGCCCGCGGTCGCCGTGCTCGCGGTCTTTAACGCGCTGGCCGTCTGGAACGAGTACCTTCTGGCGATGCTCGTGCTGTCCGATCGGTCGCTGATGCCGCTGCAGCGCGGGCTGATGGTCTTTCAGGGCTCGCATATCACGGAATATCCGCTGCTGATGGCGGGCATCGTGATCTCGATCGTCCCGATCATTACCCTCTACTTTCTGATGCAGCGCTACATTGTGGCGGGGATTACCGCCGGCGCCATCAAGACGTAGTGCATTGAAGGTCTCTGCGCCGTGGTCTTTCTGCCCATAAAAAAAGTTATAGAGGACCTATATTCAAATCGGCTGATTTTTTGTACAAATAAGAACCTTTTGAGTTAAATGAAAATTCAATCGACCCTTCAGCTCTCCGGTTTACTGGTTCTGGCCCTGCTCGTTCCAGAACTGACCTCCGCAAAAAAATCCCATGAGGCCCCTCCCGCATTTCAGCTTTTTGACGCCGGAACGGAACGCCATCGTGAATTACGAAAAATACGGAGTCTTCACCGGTCTGGGGACGTCGCAGTACCGCTACTTTATTAAAGACCGGCCGGGGTTATCCCAGGTGGTGGGCGAGGGGATTTATCCCAATGTCAGCGGCCTTCTGAAGGATCCGGCGTATCAGAAAATGCTCGCCAGCGGCCAGCTGGAGGGCAGTGTCTGGGATTTCGTGAACTCCGGAAATGTCCAGGCGAATTTCTTCAAGTGGTCTTCGAACCACGACCAGGTGGCCGGTCTCCGGCAGTTTTATATCGCGCAGATGCTGGAAAAAGCCGGGCTGATCGCGCAGGCGATCAAGGCCTACCAGGCGGTGATCATTCATTTCCCGAAAACGGTGGGGAATACCTTCTGGAAAACGCCCTGGTATCCGGCGCCCACCTCACTCGACAGCATCGCCTTTCTGATCCGCCACCATCCGGAGCTGGGGATGGAGCTGCGCGGAGGCCGCGTTCGAATCCTCAATCGTTTTGACGACGATACGCATAATGATAGATTTTTGAAGTGGATCCGGGCGTCATTGTTCCTCGGGGCGTCCAAAGAGCCGCCTAAGATTGAACGCACCGATCTGTCCGCCCTGCCGATTATCCGTCAGCTGGGCCAGGGGCGCGTGCATCTCGTGCAGTACTCCAATCATCAGTGGCAGATGATCGTCGACAGCGCTCCCTATGTCGTGCGGGGCTGGCCTACTCCGCTCCGCCGATCGGAAAATCGCCGGATGATGGGACGCTGGTCGTGCACCGCGACTGGATGCTGGCCGATGACAACCATAACGGGAAGATCGACGGACCGTACGATTCCTGGCTGGACACGGCGCCCAAAAACCGGTCGGAGATTTCAAGCTTCTTCAGGCGATGGGCGTCAACACCCTCCGACTGTATCACCACGGCTACAACAAGGCGCTGCTGCAGGATCTCTATCAGACCTACGGCATCCGCGTGATCATGGGCGATTACCTGGGCGCCTATACGATCGGTTCCGGGGCGGACTGGTATGCCGGCACGGATTATTCCGATCCGAAGCAGCAGGCCAAAATGCTGCGATTCCGTGCGGGAGATGGTGGAGAATATAAAGATGAACCGTATATCGTGTACTGGGTGCTGGGAAACGAAAACAATTATGGAAACGCGAACAATTCCCGGCAGAATCCCGATGCCTATTATCAATTCCTCAATCGGGCCGCCCAGCTGATCAAATCGCTGGATACCAACCATCCCGTCGCGCTCTGCAATGGCGATCTGCTCTTCCTTGATAAGGCGGCGAAGTGGTGTCCGGATGTTGATATTTATGGCGCCAACGCCTATCGGGGCGATCACGGTTTTGGCGACAGCTTCTGGCACGATATCGCTGATGAGTGGGGAAACCGGCGTTTGTGAGCGAATACGGCTGTCCGGCCTACAATCATCTGGCGAGTGAACAGGTGGCGGAGGTGCAGCAGGCCGAGTATTTGAAGCACAACTGGGAAGACATCGAATGGAACCTGGGCGGCGGCCCCGGCGTGGGCAATGCGCTCGGCGGAATCGTTTTTGAATGGCTGCGATGAGTGGTGGAAAGCCTCACCTCCGCCGCAGTACGATCCCAAAGTGCACGATATCGTCGGGCAGTTCGGCGGGCCGTTCCCCGACGGATGGAGCTACGAAGAGTGGTATGGAGTCACCAGCCAGGGCAGCGGCCAGTTCAGTCCCTATGAGCGCCATCTGCGCAAGGCCTATTTCATCAAGGATGAATTGTGGAATCCGAAAGAATGGGCCAGGCGGGGCCTTCCTAAATGAGGCGGACACGGGAGCAGCCAATCGGTCGATGCCTCAACGGTTTGATGTTCTCGTGTTTGCTGTCACTGGTCGGCTCCTATGCCGCCGGCAGCGCGGCGGAATCCTACGATCCGGCCTGGGGCGGCGAACTCAACTGGGCGGCCGAATAATCTTTTCACGTCACCCCAGGGCGCGATGGCCTACCTCGAGGAACGCGATATCCCCTGGTGGCAGAACCGCGTCGCGAACCCGATCACCGATTACAGCGCCGACAAGCTCCCGACGGGCAGCGTCCGGTTGGATTCCGCTGTCGATGTGGAATTGACGAGTCAGCATGCCCGAAGGCACGGCCCCGGTCGAAGCGGTGAAGAACAGAATGTGGGCCGAGTACGGCCGACCCACGGGAACCGACAGCCGCTCGTCGCGTCGGTCCTGCTGCAGAACTACCAAGCAGACGAACTGCAAGGTCGTGTCCCTGCTCATTCGATGTCGACGTCCAGTCTCGCGCTGCCACCGCGCGCCCCCGACCCGCCGCGCCCCGCGCCGGACCCGCACGCCGTCGTCAACGAAGCGACTGTCGCTGCTGCAAACGCGGCCGCCGCGCGCGCGCGAGAGCGGCAGCAGCCGCAAGCGCCGGCAGCCCGCGCGGCCGCACGGCGACGCCGCTGCACTACGCGGCGTGGCTGACGTCGACGCTGCACGACGTCAAATAGCCTCAAGTCCGGCTACCGCTTCGTGCTGACGTACAAACTGCTGCGCCGCGGGTCGGTGACGATGCGGATCCCGCGCGAGCGCATGCTCATCGACAAGGTCGACGCCATCGCGCCGGCGCTCAAGGCCGCCTTCGCGGGGCTGACCACGCAGAAGCGCCGCACCTTGAACGAGGTGCCGACCGCGTTCGGCGTCCTGTGCCGCCACGCGTACCCGCCGGCGGGCTTGACGTGGGAGGCCCTGCGCGGCGTCGACGCGGTCGCACACCGGGTCATCTCGCAGAGGTTCCAGTGCGTCGTCACGCCCGTCTTCCTCACGCGCCGCCTCTGCCCGGGCGTCGCCTTCGACGAGATCGCCGGCAACCAGCCGCACGTCTGGCTCACCGCCGCGTTCCGCCCCAACTTCGAGCCCTCGCGCGAGGGCAGCGAAGACGAGCTCATGACCTTGGCGCCCTTCATCGAAGACACGTACTGGATCAGCGCCGGGTTCGGCAGCGTGGCGAACCAAGCGCATTCCTACGGAAACTGTGACTGCGCCGCTTCTTGGTACTACCGCAGCGCCGCGATTGTGTGCACGATGAAGCCGAGCGACTGGCTGCGGCGCCGGTGGGCGTTCCTGGCCGCGGAGAACGGCGCGCGCGGCAACGCCTTCCACCGGCTGTCGGAGTGCTACCCAGCGTTCCGCAACGTGATCTTGTTCATGTAATCCGATACCTTTTTCCCCCGCGGATGTTTTGCTCTGTCACGCAATCAACACTTGAGGCGTCGCATCGGCAACCTTCACGTTGCCGTATCTCCTCATTCACCAAATAACAACCACCACAACCACAACCACAACGATGTCCCAGCGACCCGGCACCACCACCAGCAAGCGGGTCGACGAGGCGGTCGAGTTCTTCATGACGGCGTTCGGCGAGGGCGTGACCGACATCGAGGCGGTGCGCAGCCTGATCGTCGCGCACACCGACGCGCGCGGCAACACCGACCAGGAGGCCGTCGTGGCGGGGCTCGAGGCGCTGGCCGCGCCCAAGGTGGCGCTGCCGCAGCGCCGCGACCGCGCGGCGGCCGTCGCGGCGGCGGCGACGCAGGGCCCGCTCAAGATGACGCTGCGGCCCATCATGGACGGCGGCTGCGTCGGCCAGATCACGCTCGGCGCCGACTACCTCGCCGCGCACGCGACGGCGCGGACGGGCGCGCCGCGCTTCGTCGCGATCCTCGACCGCAGCGGGTCCATGGGCAACTCGGTGCGGCGCCTGGTGCAGACGGTGCTGCCCGCCGTGTGCCGCCGGCTCGGCGCCAAGGACGGCGACCGCGCCTGCGTCATCATCGCCTTCGACGACAAGGTGCAGACGCTCAACCTGTCGCTGGCCGAGATGGCGCGCTCGCCGCTGACGTGCGGCGGCGGCACGTACATGGCGCCGGCCGTCATCGCGGCGGCGCGCGAGGTGCTGAAGGACGCCGAGGCGCCCGTGCGCCTGCTCGTGCTGTCCGACGGCGAGCTGAACGACCAGGACGCGACGTGCGCGCAGTCGACGCAGCTGGCCGAGCAGGTGCGGGCGATGAAGATCAACACGCAGGCGGTGCGCTTCTTCACGTCCAGCAGCCAGCCCGACACGCGCGGCCTCGCGTCGGTGCTCGCGCTCAACACGGTCGGGCACCCGCTGCTGATGGACCTCAGCGCCAGCATGGCCGACGACGCCATCGCCGACAGCATTTCGGAATCCTTCGTGGGCGACGGCCTCGACATGTGCGCCGAGCTGGAGGCCGACGACGACATCCTGCTCGCGACGCCGTGGGCGTGCGGCGACGCGACCCAGGCGGCGCCCGCTGCCGCGACGGCGGCGGCTGTTGTTGCGGTGAACGAGGACGGCGAGGACGCGGCCGCGGCTGAAAACACGACGGCAGCGACGGCGGTGGCGACCGCTGCGGGGCTGGCCGTCGGCAAGCGCACGGTCGCGCTGAAGCCGGGCGTCAACTACGTCTGGTTCACGCGCGCGCCCAAGAGCCTGAAGCTGCGCGGCACGGCGGTGCCGGTCGACTTCGAGGTGACGACGCGCGTCGCGCTGGCCGACACGACGGGCTGGCTCAAGCCGCTGATGGACTCGTACGTGCAGCGCATCAAGATGCTCAAGGTCGTCAACACGCCGGGCACGCTGCGCGAGATCCGCGCCATCCTGGGCTACTTCGAGCGCTTCGACAACTTCGTGCAGTCGGGCGACCTGACGCTGGCGGAGCTGCTGCAGAACCGCTCGATCCGCGCGCGCCTCGAGTACTTCCGCGCCATGGCGGCGCGCCGGCGCGGCTCGCTCTTCGGGCTGATGAACGAGGTCGCCAACGACGAGAAGGTGGCGAAGCTGAGCGCGGCGCAGCAGGCCGACTACCTGCGCACGGTCGAGGGGTCGAACCGCAACGCCAAGGCGCTGGCGCGCCGCGCGCTCGGGCAGGGCCTGGACTTCGCGGCGACGATTGCGTCGGAGGTGCGCGCGATGAAGGCGCACGCCGACGAGCTGCGCGGCATCGACGACAGCGCGCACGCCGTGTCGTTCTACTCGATGGAGACGACGCTCGGCGGCATCCGCGCGCTGTGCTCGCTGTCGGACGAGCAGCTGGACGAGATGCAGGCGACCGACTTCCTGCAGCTGGCCAACATCGTCGGCGCGCCGTGCGCGGCGCCCATCGGCAACTTCGTCGACCCGATGACGTGGCGCGTCGACCGCATCCTGCCCGGCACGCACCTGTCGCTGTCGGACATCCTGGTCGCGCACGTGCAGTCGGGCGGCCGCGCGCTGACCGCGCCGGGCTACCCTGACGTCGACGTCACCAACGTGATCCCCGTCTTCGACGACGCGCGCGTGCACCACTTCCTGTTCCGCTACGCGCCGACGCTGCTCGAGTACACGGCGTCGGTCGGCATGCGCCGCGTGCTGGCCGACGTGCCGCTGACCTACACGTACACCATCGCCGCGGCGGCGTGGAAGATGGTCGAGGTCCTGTCGTCGGCGCCGACCGAGGGCAACGTGCGCATCTTCGTCGGCTTCTGCAACGACATGCACGCGGCGATGCGCAACCACTTCGACTACGTCCTGGACTACGTCGCGCAGCAGCACAACGAGTCGCTCTCCGCCGCTGCTGTCGTCGCGCCGGGCAAGTCGTCGGCCAAGTCGGCAGCGACGACGCCGATCATGAGCTTCTACATCGCGAACAACGGCATCACCAACATGTTCGACCCGCTGATGCAGCTGCTGAGCCCGGCGATGATGCGCGACCGCGCGAAGCACGAGCTGCGCGGCGACGCGGCGGCGGTCAAGACGACGCTGCAGCGCATCCTGCGCGCCATCTTCGCGTTCGAGGTGTACCAGGTCGTGCGCCGCCAGATCAAGCACGAGGCCGAGCCCGACGCGTTCATCCAGGCGCAGCTGCACTCGCTGCTGGGCGTCGACCTGAACCAGCGCTCGACGCCGCTGCGCCCGCTCTTCGAGGCGGAGCCCGACGCCAAGGACCTCGACCACCACTGCGGCTACGCCGCCAACGAGGCGATGCTGCGCGACCTGGCCGGCAAGATGTGGTGGATCGACTACATCGCGCTGATCCCCGCCGCGCTGGCCGCCGTGGGCGCCGACGACGCGGTCGCGCACTTCCGCAAGAACTTCCGCGCCAAGTCGGCGCGCGTCATCTGCGACGCGCTCGGCCTCGCTGACAACAGCAACAACGACGGCGCTGACGCGGCCGCTGTCGACGACGAGGCGGCGGCGGCGCGCACGCTGCAGCGGTTCAAGCTGGCCAACGTGGTGCAGGCGTTCCTGTGCCCGACCAAGGCCGACCGCGTCGACGACAAGAACCGGCGCATGCTCTTCTCGGACCTCGGCGCGGTCGAGGCGCAGCGCGCGCTGCTGGAGGGCTACGTCGCGAGCCAGTACGCCAACCAGTACCGCAAGGACGTCGTTGCGAAGCTGAAGCTGGAGAAGAAGCAGGTCGTCGACGAGCTGGTGCGCCGCCTGGTCACTGCGTCGACGATGCCCGAGTACGTGGCGCTGCTCAAGGACGGGCTTGCGCGCGGCAGCTGCGCGGCGGAGGTGATCAAGGACGTCGCGCACGTCGGCTACCCGGCGCTGCGCGAGCGGCTGCTGGCGCTGACCGACGACGTGCCGCTGCGCCTGCGCAAGCTGACGGTGCTCGTGATCGGGCGGCGCGACGACGGCGACTTCGAGCCCGTATTCAATCAGGGCAACGTGCTCGTCAAAGGCCTGGACGAGGTCGAGAACGTGTTCCGGTCGCTGGGCGAGACACGGCGCTGGAGGAGCTGCGCCGGCTGTGGCGCGAGTTCGCGCGCCACGTCTACCGCGCAAATGGCGTCCCGAACCGCAACACGCACTGCGGCGAGAAGCCCAGCTACTTCGGCCTCGGCTACCCGACGCTGGAGGCCATGGCGGCGGCGGTGTCGGCCAAGGAGCTGCGCGAGTACGAGCGCGTGCACTGGAGCTGCTGCGGCATCCCGCAGGCCAAGGGCCTGATCGTGCGCCGCAAGGAGCGCGCGACGCTGCAGCCGCCGCCGAAGAACGACGATCAGCCTTGATGATGACGACGATGGCATGGCGTGTGTTGGCGAGTTGGCGGATCTCTTTTCTTGGTTGGCTTGCCGCTGCGCGCACAAAAAATAACGACGGAACACACAATCCGAAACACACACACCGACACATGACAGAGCACGAGAGACGGCGAGATTCACGACTTCTTTTTCTTGGCGTTGCTGTTGTTGTTGATCACGATTCGGGCGTTTGCGCGGTCACTGCTGTTGGACGAGAGAAATGAAAAGCCGTCGTTTTCCCCGTCGAACACGCTACAGCAACAACCCGCGAAAGCAATGGACCCCACCTTTCAAACTACGGCAAACGATCGTCCCAAAATGACGGTACGGCGACCTTCTCCGGATATCTCACAACTTCCGGCACAACCTACCATCTCACAGTCACGATCATGGGAAGTGGCAGTTCAGCACTTACCCTTGGCATGATTGTTGAACCGGCGTCAGGTTCCGGCTTTAACTCCACAATGATCCTGTCCCCAAGCCTCCGGTACAACAGGGGGCGCGGGTGTCTATGTGGTTTCCTTCGGCCAAACTGCCGGCTCAAGCGGCGGTCCGCTATCGATGGTGGCAACTAATGATGTGTTGCACCTGAATGCGGCGGGGTATGCAATCGTCGCGGCAACGGTATGGGCTGCCGGAGCGAGTGTCTTTGGATCAATAGGCTGGACAACAGGTGCGCTTACGACAATTTCCGGGATTACTAGGACGGGGGGTACTTCAACTTTTGGAGGCCCCGGTACTACAGGGACAACTTTCACGCACCCGGTGACAGGTTTTACTTACTCGGCAGTGCCTGAAAGCACGATGAGTTTATTTCTGGAACTATTCGCAGTTTCTCACTATGATGGCAAAATTGGCCAGTGCCGGCATCAGCCTGGTGCAGAGTGTATTTTCAGGTCAGGAAGTCAATACCATCATGTTTGACGCCATGTCCTATGACACAGTGCAAACCATGGCAACTGCATCACCTACCGTACTGAATGGCGTGCAAATTGCCTTCCCGTCCAATGGCCTTGGCACGCCCTACAACGTGTCGTTCGGCTCGATCAATTTCAATATGGGAATACTGGACGGGCCGCCTGCCGATCCAGAGCGCTACCTGGGCCTTCCCGAGATGGACGTACAAGTGGAATGTGGTCAACGGTTATGTCGGCTACTCCGCCTGGCGTGGCCCTACCGGCATCGGCTATTTATGGAATGCCGGATGGCTCCAAAGCCAGATTATCAATCCTGATAACGGCAGATTAATTTTGGACTCAATTCTGAATTTTCTCTCGGATAACCAGGCGGCTTATGCCTCCCAATATCCGACGCAGACTCCCGGCATCATGGTTTCAGCATACGGGCGGCCCTCCTGGGAAGCCCTGACCACGGGCGGCTATGTCTCTGGTTCCTGGGTGAACAATACCTATAATAAATGGTACATACCGGAAGGCGGAGACTGGTACGGCTATCATTACAGAGCCTTCCTCTCTGTTGCCCAGACTTACTTTTATTCCGGCAGTACAGAGGCAAAAGCAATTCTTGATGGCTTCATGTCCTGGCTAAACGCAAAGATAATTCCCTATGCCGGGAGTTGGTGGCAAGCACCTTTGGGATTTCAATACGGACGGTTCGGTAAGTTATTCCTATTCGCCGGTGTATTCCTACGCCTGTATCGCGGCCACCTGCATCTACAAATATTGGGTGGACGGAGATTCAAGCGCGCTGCTGTGGTACCGAGCACATGCTTGACTCGCTGTTTGCCACAAATTACCAGACATTGACCGGCCAACTTGGCGGTATTTATCCGACAGCAGAAGGACAAAACTACACCACAGCCACCGTGAATTTCGCCATCTCAGGAACCGGGGCTGTCGCACCCACAGCGAGCGTTAATCTGGCAGGCGGCAAATGTACTCACTACAACGTCCTGACGCCCGGCAGTGGCATGAAAACCTGCGTGGCAACCATAAGCGGCGATGGCTCGGGTGCGACGGGAAACGCCTATCTGACTGATGACTATGCAGGCTCGTTTTCCAATTCCCATGCCGGGTGGGAGGCAGCGGAGATTTTTAATGCCTATGCGCTTTTGGTGAACGGGCCGCCAGCAGGAGGGATCGTCAATCACACCCTCACAGCTTCGGCGAACGACCTGACTGCCTTCAATGGAATGATCGCCTTCTATCAGCGCACGGCAAGATCCTCCCGGCCCTCCATGCTGACTGCGAGTTGGATTCCCTTGCATGAATACCGGGTTGATCCGTACCACAACGGTGCGGGCATCGAGAACCCGTTCATCAAGGACACGCATGCCAAAGGAGCGATGTGGACTGAAACCATCGCGCCGACATTATTTGCCTCGGTTGAATACGGAAGGTATTCGGGAGACTGGTCCTGGCTCAATGCGCTTTATAGCCTGGTTAAAGAACTTACAGGAACAACAGGGAGTACCGTCATGAATGTGTTTCCAACTTTCCAGGGGATCACCTGGGATATTTCCAAGACCCCCACCTTTAATACCACCACGCATCGCTCCGCTTCAGGTTACGAAGTGCGCAATGCCCTGATGCAATACCCGCTGTGGAAATTCTCGCTCGCGTTCGAATTGCTGGCGGACAGCTCTTCATCAGGCTCTGATTTAAAAACGCTGGTTGGCTTTTTCAATAAATGCCAGGGGAGTTTCGCTGCGTTCTACTATACCGATCCAACTGACAATGCGGTGACAGCACAAACTTTCGGTACCGGAAACGGCTCTACCTTGAGTTTTCAGCTAACGCGTACTTACGGCGGTTTTACCGAGCCTGTGCAAAACCTCAACGCAGCGCCAAGCATTTATGTAAATGGTGTGCTGCAAACGCTTATAACGAATTACTCGATAAGTCCAACCGGCATGGTGACGTTTGTAACCGCACCGGCGGGTTCAGCGGTGCTGACCTGGACAGGAACATTCTATTACCGTGTCCGCTTCGTGAATGACACGGCAGAATTTAACCAGTTTATGTACAACCTCTATGAACTGAAACAACTTGAGTTCATCGGCTCGGTAATAAACAAGGTCTGAGATGAAATCCGCCAGCCCGGCTTTAATTGCGCTGCTTGCCTCGCAGCAGTATCTCTACGCCCATCTGTTTACCCTTACGCTCCAGTCCGGTACGGTGCTCTATTACACGGATGCGGATGGCAGTCTGGTTTTTGGAGGGAACACGTTCATCGGTTCCAGCCCGAAAATTTCCTTTGATGGCTGCAAGTCAACCGTCGACATTACGGTAGATACGACGAATGTCCTCATCTATGCCAGCCCGATTTCCGATTTGATCAGCGGAATTTCTTTTCCGCAGTTCGCTGCAAATGGCGGCTTTGACAATGCGACCGTGCGGATCGACAGGTGTTTTATGGGCTCCTGGGGGGACACCACTTCCGGAGTGGTAAATGTATTTCTTGGTCAGGTGACGGGTGTGTCGCCCTCGAGAACTGCGCTGACGCTGGAAGTCAGTTCGATGCTGGTGTTGTTGAACCTTCAGATGCCCAGGAATGTTTATCAGCCCGGCTGCAGCCATACCTTGTTTGATACCGGTTGCAGCCTTTCAAAAGTCGGCTGGGGTTCTTCTTCAACCGCCGGAGCAGGCTCAACCGCATCAACCATCAACTGCGGTCTTGCGCAGCCAGCCAATTATTTCAACTTGGGGACGGTAAGTTTTACCAGCGGTGCCAACTCGGGTGTCCGTAGAACGGTGAAGTCCTATACCTCCGGTGTGCTTAATCTTGCTCAGCCTTTGCCCTATGCACCTTCGGTCGGGGATGCTTTCACTGCCTATGCCGGTTGTGACAAGCAAATGTCCACCTGCGGTGGTGCGCCGAATATTTACACGGTATCGATTTCGACCGACATTTTTACTTTCGCAAAACCTCACGGCTATACCAACGGACAGCCGGTCAAGGTGGCAGCCACAACCACGGCCCCGGCACCGCTGGTAGTCGGATCACTGTATTACGTCATCAATGCCACCTCGCTCACTCTACAGCTTTCAGCAACAAGCGGTGGTGCGGCGATTAATGTAACTACGACCGGCACCGGAACACAGACCATGCGCGCTCCGGGCACCTTCGACAATCTGTCCAATTTCCGTGGCTTCCCCTTTATTCCGGCACCGACAGTGAGCATGTAATGAACGAATACGAACAAAGACAGAGCGTCATTGATGAGGCCATGACGTGGTTGACCACTCCTTATTTGCATCACGCCTCGGTCAAGGGTGTTGGTGTTGATTGCGCCCAGATTCTGATCGAGGTGTATTCAGCCGTTGGCTTGGCTGAAAAAGTGGATGTGGGCGACTATCCGATCGACTGGGCGATGCACCGGAGTGACAAGCGCTATCTGGGTTGGGTGGAAAAATATGCAAGGCGTGTTGAAGTCCCTCAAAGGGGCGACATTGCCTTGTGGAAATTCGGGCGTTGTTTTTCTCATGCCGCGATCGTGCTTGAGTGGCCTGAAATAATTCATTCCTATCGCGGGGAAGGTGTCGTGCTTGCCGATGGATTGAAAGGGGCACTGGAAAAACGAGAGGTGTTGTTCTATTCGCTGTGGGGTAAATGATGGGCGGCCTGTTTGGTAAATCTATCTCGACCTCAGATCCGGTCATCAGCGGCTTGCAGATTCAGCAGTCCGGCTACGGCGTGGCGATCCCGATTGTTTACGGACTTGGCAAGGTCTCTCCCAATCTGATCCAGTACGCGGACTGGACTGCAATTCCCAATACACAAACTTCAGGAGGAGGCGGGAAAGGGGGGGGATCGACAATCTCCAATACAACTTATACCTATTCAGCCACAGTAGTGCTTGGTATGTGCGAAGGTCCGATCAGCGGAACAGGTACCATCTGGCGCAATAACTCGGCTTATGGTTCGGCAGCGCTGGCAGGACTGACGGTTTTCAACGGCACGTATCCGCAAACGCCGTGGGGCTTCATGACCACCAACCACCCGACTCAGGCTGTCGGCTATCAGGGGGTAGGCTATTTATGCGGCGCGAACTACACGCTGGGAACTGGCTCGCTTGGAAGTCATACCGTCGAGGTGCAAGGAGTTTTCTACAATTCGGCAGGTTTGTATCCGGACGCAAATCCGTCGAACGTCATTACGGATTTTTTGACGAATGCAAACTATGGCTGCGGTTTTCCGGGCGCGTACATTGGCCCGACTACGGCCATGTCGGCCTATTGTGTGGCCAATAACATCTACATCAGCCCGGTACTGCTGTCGCAACAGCCGGCTGCACAGTGGATTTCTGAATGGGCGCAGATTGCCAATGTCGGTACGGTCTGGAGCGAAGGTCTGCTGAAGCTTATACCCTATGGCGGCACGGCCTCGGTTTGCTACAACCTGACTGACGATGATTTCATCGTGAGCGACAACGAAGATCCGGTGGTGATGACACGTAGCAAGCAGGCCGATGCGTTCAATGATGTGATGGTGGAATTTCTGGACCGGGGATTTCAATATTCCAGCGAGATTGCCGAGGCAAAAGATCAGGCCAATATTGAAGCCTATGGCATACGCACGCAGCCGACCAATTCGCTGCATTCGATCTGCATTCCGGCTACCGCCAGAACCGTGGCGCAGACTATTCTGCAGCGAGTTCTATACATTCGCAACAACTATGAATTCAAACTGTCACTTAAATATTGCTTGCTTGAGCCGATGGACGTAGTGACACTCACCGATACCGGCTTGGGCTTGAACCAGGCCCAGGTGCGCATCATCGAGATCGATGAAAGTGCGGACGGTATCCTGACGGTGAAGGCGGAAGAATACAACCCGATTTACTGCAATCCACAGCAGTACGGCATACAGGCAGCGCTGGGCTACCAGCCAAACTATGCCACAGTCCCGTCGATCGACTGCGGCATTACCGTTTTTCATATGCCCTCGGCCCTAGGAGCTAACACACTGGGGATTGCGGTAACCAATCTGGATGCGAATTATGGTGGCTGCCAGCTGTGGATGAGTTATGACAACACTACATTCTTCTATATCGGAAAAATGACCGGCTCCTCGGCTGAGGGAGTGACGACAGCGAACCTAGCTTCGTATGGGGGCAGCGATCCGGACAATACCAGCACACTGACCATCAATATGTCGCTGTGCAAGGAATATCTGAATACGGTCAATGCGACCACTTTCAATCTGTACGAAACACTGTGTCTGGTTGGTAATGAGTTTCTGGCTTTCGAGACGGCGACGACAACAGGAAGTTATACCCAGAACCTGACCACGATGCATCGTGGGCTTTATGGCAGCACCCAAGGCTCAACCACAGGTGCCAGGTTTGTGTATTGCGACAACCGCATTTTCGAATATGCCTACAACCCATCACTGATCGGATCGACCGTTTATTTCAAGGCAGTGGCCTACAACAGCGTGGGCGGCGGATTGCAGGATATCTCGGCGCTGCCTTCCACCTCCTTCACGATTTAATCAAGCAACACCCCTCTTGCGGCAATCCTGCTGTCAGAGGGTTTTAACCAAGCAGCTGTCAGTTCGTTCTGGCGGCTGTTTCTATTTGGAGAATTGAAAATGCCGGAACCAACCAGTAGTGGAGTAGCAGGAGCCGCAGCTTACAAAGCAATCGGAGGGGCTGCTGTGGGCGGCGCAATGCTCGCGGAAATTGTCGTAATGCTCATGACCCCACCGCGCTCGAAGCGGGAATGGGCGGTCGGACTGATCAGTACTGTGGTCACCGGGATTGGCGGTGGTGCAATCACCGTTGAATATTTTGGTCTGCATGACTGGGTGCAATCGCTCACCGGGCTTTTTGCACTGGGTGGCTTGATCTTCGGGTGCGGCTTGCCTGGCTGGGCGATTGTGCGCTGGGTGTTCAACTTTATCGAGAAAAACCGGGACGCTTCAATTGATGATGTGGCCAAAGAAGTGAAGGAGGTGTTGTGATGAACGCTCAGGATTTTATCAATTTGATCGGGCCGGCAGCACAGGCATCCGCAAAGAATACTGGCGTGCCAGCCAGTTTCACAGTTGCGGAAGCAGCATTGGAGTCGGGATGGGGTGCGTCGCAGCTTGCCCTACAGGGCATGAATCTCTTCGGTGTAAAAGCTGACCCTTCGTGGACGGGCGATGTACTGACCCTCAATACCCGTGAATTCCTGCATGGCACCTGGGTGATGGTGCCGGCGCGCTGGCGGAAGTATGACGACTGGCAATCCTGCATGGATGACCACGCTGCGTTTCTGCATCAGAACCAACGATATTCATCGTGTTTCGATTGCACGGACGGTGCAGGATTCGCCACTGCCGTTGCACAGGCCGGCTACGCGACTGATCCGGACTATGCCTCAAAACTCATCTCCATCATCAACCAGCATGGTTTGGCAGACCTTGACGGAGGTGCCGGATGATTCCCTTTATGAACTTTTTCGCTGCTTTGCCGTGGCGGCTGGTTGCAGCTTGTGCGTTGGCCTCCGTGTTGTTCGTCGGAGGCTGCCAGTACGGCGAAAACCGCATCACAACCAAATGGAATACCGAAAAGACCGCAACGGCACAAGTCGTTACCAAGCAAGCCGAACATGTTGCCGCCGTCACGGTCCAGCAATCAACAATCAACCAGGAGATATCGAATGAATTCCAGAAAACAAAGGCAGCGCTTTCTGCTGATCGCCACATTCTGCTGGCCCGCGTTCCTGAGCGGGTGCGCGTCGACATCCCGAATAGTGCCAGCACCGTGTTCGGCGTTCCCGTCATTGCCGCCGGACTTGATGCAGCCACCGCCGACGTTATACCTGTTGCAGACCATCCAACCAACAGCACCGCCTGCCAAAAACTAGCAGAGGATGCGGCGCAGACAACGCTGATGGTGGTGGAGTTTCAGAAGTGGTATCGGCAACAAGCTACTGAGGTCAATGAACTGGCTACCGACTTGGCTCGATAGCAGAAAGTTTTGTATGGATCCAGTTTCCAGGGAACTCGCAACAAATCAAACTGCAAAAATCAGTTAATCTGTACAGCCTCAAAGTCGAGACTTGTTATTGCCTTCCTGAATCTTATCAATGTTGGGAAACGTCCAATATCTCGCTCATCAAACTTAGTTGCATCCTCGATTTTATCAGTATGCGCTGGCTCCAGATTTAACGGATCTGCGGCATAGATCAGGGTCTCTCCAACTTTGGCCCGGAGAACAAATATCTGTTTTGGAACAAATCGACGTGCCATTGAATGCCTCACGATTAATAGTTTTGACGGATTCATCATTGCTTCATTTTCGATGAATGGCAAGTAGAAATAACAAAATTTTGAGGTACACCCAACAATGTACCAGCTTGATTTCCTTGAATAGCCATGTCAAGAAATGCAGCAAATTCTGTGTTGTCGCAATAATATGACAAAAAATGCTCGACGCGAGGCCGACAAAAGGGCAAAATGTCCCACAATTATCCCAGATTAACAAAACAAGGCTACATATGACCACTGCTGAAACAATTAATGTCTTAGAACAGGTCTGCTCAAGATACAAACGAAGTGAAATTGCCAAAATGCTTGGAAAGGATCCGAAAACGATCACTCGCTGGAGAACAGGTCAGACAACGCCACCTACCTATTTGGTGCCTGCACTGCTGGACATTCTACATAAAGGAAATGACCGACAAACAACGGGACAATTCTCATTTATAGATTTATTTGCAGGAATCGGAGGTACGCGTATTGGCTTTGAAGCACATGGCGGAAAATGTGTTTTTACATCTGAATGGAATCCTTATAGTCAGAAAACTTACCGCGAGAACTTTGGGGAGGAACATGAAATCAACGGCGACATCACTCAGGTTGATGCCGCTGAAATACCAGATCATGACGTGCTTTTGGCTGGCTTTCCATGTCAACCTTTTAGTATCGCCGGTGTGTCGAAAAAGAACTCTCTTGGACGACCGCATGGGTTCCAGTGCTCCACACAGGGCACGCTATTTTTTGATGTTGCCAGAATCATTGCAGAGAAACGGCCAAAAGCTTTTCTGCTGGAAAATGTTAAGAACCTGCGTTCCCACGACAAGGGCAATACATTCAGAGTCATACTGGACACTTTACAGAATGAGCTTGGCTACCAAGTTCAATGGCGAATCATTGACGCCAAACATTTCCTGCCACAGCATCGAGAGAGAATTTTGATCGTTGGGTTCCGTGAAGATGCGGGATTTGATTTTGAGGCATTGAAATTACCTCCTATCTCCGAAGGCCCACGTCTGAAGGACATACTTCATCCGCAGGATGGTACTGAGGTTGATGTTGATGAAGGTAGATTTATTTGCCCGAAAGGGAAAATTCTGGATAAGTACACACTGACTCCACGATTGTGGGAATATCTTCAAGCTTATGCCGCAAAACACAAGGCTAAGGGTAACGGCTTCGGATTTGGTATGTGTTCTGGTGATGACGTTTCTCGAACCCTGTCAGCCCGTTACTACAAAGACGGTAGCGAAGTTCTTATCAGAACCGGAAAAACAACGAGACCACGCCGACTCACTCCCCGTGAATGCGCGCGGCTAATGGGATTCCCAGATGATTTCAAAATTCCTGTATCTGATATGCAGGCATACAAACAATTTGGTAATTCTGTAGCAGTTCCGGCAATCAAGGCAGTTGCTGGCCACATGGCAGTACACATAATGGAACTGATCAACCGGGCTGAAGAAAATCGCATACAGAAACGGTTGTTCGGGACCTGACATACTGTGGATGTAGTAGATTCACAGACTCGATCCCGAATGATGTCGGGAATTCGCGGAAAAAATACTGTTCCTGAGCTTGTCGTCCGAAGAGGATTACACCGTCATGGATTCCGATTTCGCCTTCATTTGTCAAATTTACCCGGCAGGCCTGACATAGTTTTACCCAAGTTCGGCGTTGTGATTTTTGTTAATGGTTGTTTTTGGCATGGTCATAAAGATTGCACTTATTTCAAGCTGCCATCAACCCGCATTGAATTTTGGAGAAATAAAATTGAAAAGAACATCTTGCGTGATGCTCAATCAGTCAAGGCTCTTATAAGTTCCAGTTGGAGAGTAGCTACTGTCTGGGAGTGTGCTCTTAAGGGAAAGACAGAAGAGCAAATTTGTGGCTTGCTTGATAATCTGTCAGACTGGATCCGGACAGGATCGGTAACAAATTTTATAGAATTCACAAAATCAGACGGATCATTCCCTGTTAAATATGACCTGTGACGGAAAAGTACTTAATCCGTAAGGTCGGCTAAATACTTCCCTGTGATTTGATGATCTGACTGAGTTGATCAACTGTCAGAGGTGGCTTGGCACGATGAATCATGGCATGACAGTTTGAACATACAGGAACCAGGTCTCTTACTGGGTCCAGACGATAAGAACCAGCCATTTCAGATACGGGGACGCGGTGATGTACCTCAATATATTCGTTGCCAAGTTCCCCGTATTTCTCTTGGAAATCAAAACCACAGGACTGACACTTGGTTCCAAAATGGGAGATGCATGCCGCGCGATTTACCGGGCTTCGTTCATAACGGTTAACTTCAACGCGAATTTTTGCTCCTTCCGGGAGTCCAGGCTCGAATCCTGAAACAGAATCTGTTACTTCCTCTACAGACAAAAGGCTCAGCACGAGACCAAGGCATACTGATGCTACCTCCAAGGCACAGTCATGTAGTTCTTTTTCTGATATTTTTCCAGTGGGCAATCTGCGGTCACAATCAACTTCCAGTTTTGTCCACTCTCCATGAGGAATATCCTCGAGATTTTCAATATGGTTTTCGTTGACGCTAACTGCAATTCTGAATTCGTCGTTGGCAGCTTGGTTTGCGAGAATAACGAATGTTGCTCTCTGTACGTCATCTGCCTCTGACATCTGCCGCAACAAGCTGCGAGTAAATCCATCAAGCCGAAGACTCGCCTCAACAATTCTTGGCGTTCGTGCAATAACTATTGAGAAACCATTCGGGCGCTCAAGATCGTTTGGACGAACGGCGGCAAAAGTCCCCCCTTCGACCTCCTGTGTGCCCCCGGATAGTCCGAGTCCGTATCGCGCCTCAAGTCTGTGCGCAAGCAGGCTGGCGTCAAGCAAAGTCATTACTCTGTCTCGTTGTCGACTACATCAGGAAGGTCAGCAACGAGTTTCTTCAGATTGCGAGAAACTTCGATACGAAACTCTTCAAATGCATCCCTGTTGTCGTCATTCACATTATTGAGTTCAGCCTGCGCCAATGACCATAGCAAGAAGTCAAGCGCCTGAATTACGACACTGTTCGATTTGTTTGGAAGGTAGGCTTTGGGATAGTAGGGATGACCTGTATTCAGAGTTACGCCAGCACCACCATTAACGAGCGATGCCTCCCAGAGAACACCATTATCGAGTGTTTCGCTTGTTGCTACATGAATTGTATTTGGTTCATTGGTGGTGATAATATGAAGTTTCGCAGTCGACTGACCGGTATTGTTTGTAATTTGAGCTTGACCTGTAGCAGGGTCAACTCCGCTCACAGATGCAACTTTTAATGCTGATACCTTTTGATGTATTGCGTTGCTTGATGGAGTATGTAACAAAACTGCTGCTCCTGTCGCAGCACCTGCCGCTCCTTTGCGATATCTAGTCTCCGCTTCACGCCGAGGTGCAGCCAAGAACGAGTCTCTTAACCATTCATACAAATGTTCGTTCAGAAGTATTCTGGATTTTTTGATATCAACCTGAAATGCATCATCCAACAAATGATTAAACGAGAGTTCAATTCGCAGAAGAGAAAAGTGAGGCTCTTGCTTATACATTCCAAGCCAGTCAGGTCCGTGTATCAGGCGATTTTCCCGGTATACATAGACACCTTGTCGCTCATTTGATATTTTTGCGGCGATTCTGTTTTGTTCACTTGAGAATTCTTCTTTGCGTGGAAGAATAAACACGCGCACAGAGAAGCTTGTCGTCTGGCCACTCGGCAATTGTACTGGCACAGCTTTGTCTACAACTGGCGTTACTGTTTCTGCGACGCAAAAAGGATCCCATGCGTCTACATTAATGCCGTTGAGCTTTATTTTCAGTGTCCGACCTCTACTGTCTGCCGGATCAATAAAACGCTGATAAACAAGTGCGATATGATCCCGAAGTGATTCCTCCAGTCGCTTCATCGCATTTTTAAGTGGCTTGCCATCAGCCTTTTTGAAATCTGTTAGTACCCTGTCAATTTTTTCCCAAAGAACAACAGTTCCTGTTTTTTCTTCAGTTACATCATTCAATAACTGGATTTCATGCGGGAGCGGGGTGGCAATCTCCAAGCCCCAACTGTTGGATTGGCCCATAAAATCCAGATCCCAAGCAGCTCTCAATGGTTGAGCTCCATCTTCATTTCGTGAAATCACAGCCAACCGTCGGCAAAAGGCAGTTGATGCGGTCTTTAGTCCAAGGCCAAACTTCCCAAGACTTGAAGGGTCTTCACGCTTCTTTGATCCGTACTTCATGGCATCTACCAAGCCAAGACGATCCATGCCGCAGCCGTTGTCACCCACAGAAACAACTACGTTTCCTAAGAAATCGGCACCCATTCTGACGTCAACTACCGTAGCGCCTGCAGATATCGAGTTGTCGATAATGTCTGCAACAGCAGTGTTGAACTCATATCCTGTATCGCGAAGTCCTTCACTGACTCGTGCGACGTTTGGGGGTACGTCAATGGTTTCTACAGTCATAACTATTCTCCCTGATTAGATATTGATGATCTTCCAGCCGCCCCCAAGCACAAGGATGCCTTGATCATTCACCGTTGCCTGATTGGTCACCGCACGAACGCAGTCGACAAAAATTGATCCGTTTTCATCCTTCGAAAAGACAAGATCATCACCGACCTTTGCATCTATCGCTCGCAGATATTTTGTCATGCAAGTAAGACGGTATTCATTTCTGGTTCCGCCAAAAAGCGCATTGTTGTAATAGATAAAATTGAATTCCCACCTTGAAGAATCAGCAAGTTCCCGCACAACAAGTGTCATGCGAGGATTCTTTGCACGGGAATCCAGAGACGGAAAAAATGACAAAATCCTGTCAGCCTTAGGAACCAGAATTCCAGCCTGGTGGCCTCCTGTTGTACCCACATCATTAGCGCTGAGCTTCTTCGATATTTTCACGTTCATGGCTATACTCACTCAAAACTTGATAGGGGTGATATTTGCAAGGCACGCAACATTATTGAAGGATCCAAGTCTCCCTCGTGTCCTGTAACTGCACCCTCCGCAAGCTGGCGTTTGAATTCGGCTCGATCGATCATTACTTCCTCAATGCTGTCTGCGAAGAAAAGATGGTGAATAGTTACTGGTCGTTGTTGCTTGCGTCTATATGCCCGACCTGTTGCTTGCGCAGTAAGGGCTGGATTCCACTCCGGATTATAGTGAATGACGTGATTTGCCGTTGTTATATTTAGTCCGGTACCAGCTGCTTTAGGGTTCAGAAATAAAGCGCCGTATCCCCCATGCGCATAAAAATCGTCTACTGTAGGCTGTCTTGAAGAAACTGGTACGCGACCATCTATAAGTCGGAAAAAACCAGTTGGCCAACGACGCGGAACATCCGTCATGAACAGATCTGACATGCCCTGATAGGATGTAAATATGAGAGCCTTTTCGTTTGATTCAAAAATTTCTCCAAGTATCTCCAATAGTCTGAGATATTTTGGCATTTCGTATGCGGGATCGATGTCCCAGCTTTGATCCAATGAAGGGTGCGCGCACAGCACTCTTAATTTAGTAGTTGCGACCATTCCAGCAGCTGGGCCATATTCATCCAGGGTTTGCTTCCTTACCAGATCATAAAGTTCGGCAAGCTCACGGCTCATTCCGATTGGCTGAAGAATCTCGATTTTGGATGGTAGATCTTTAGCAACGTCTAAAACTTTCCTTCTGAGAAGAATCGGCGCAACTAGCGGTCCGAGTCTGCTTGCGTCATTAACATCGTCAGTAAATTCTGCACGGAATCGATCAACTGTGCCAAGAAGTCCGGGAAGAACAAAATCGGAAATTGACCAGAGATCACCAAGACAATTCTCGACAGGTGTTCCTGTGACTGCGATAGAAACCCTGCGTGGAATCCTTTTTATGGCTTGTGTACGCTGAGCTTCAGGATTTTTTATCGCTTGTGCCTCATCAACAGCCAGGATATTCCATTGGATGCCAGCAAGTAATGACTCATCTCTGATTGCCATTTCGAAAGACGTGATTACGACGTTGTAACCAATTAAGTGCTGACTGATTCCAGCCCGTGATGCCCCGGCATGTACCAAACATTTCAGTTCAGGTGCAAACTGCTTTATTTCCCGACGCCAGTTTTCAAGAAGCGTAGCCGGCGCGACAATTAATGATGGAACTCTGTCTGCGTTGGTTTCTGCCTGCAGAAGAGAAATTATCTGAAGTGTTTTGCCAAGCCCCATTTCGTCAGCAAGAACACACCCCACACCTTGAGCTGCTACAAGTTCGAGAAATGCGACGCCATCGCGCTGGTAAGGATAAAGGGTAGCAACCAGTCCGGGAATTTCATTAAACCCTTGTCCCGCTTTAGTTGCTACTTCAACTGGGGAAATAGACGTGTCATTGATTATGGCTATTGGTGGGCTTTTCGCTCCCCGAAGAGCTATCAATTGACCAATCGTAATTGACTCTATCGATGAAATACCGAGACTAGCCAACCAGTTGATTGCCTCCGTCATCGAGTCTAGATCAATTGGATACCATCTTCCTGCAACCACGATCTGGTCTTGGTTATCTGTAAGCACTGCAAACTCATTATTGACAAGCACTCCAACAGATATATGAAGCGGCAATGGAGGAGACCCGGATATTTTTACTGCGGGCTCACCTGGGTATCGGGAAAACGTAATCTCTGGAAGAATTTCAAGAGGATTGCCAGCAACAAGCATATCACCAACAGTAGACGCCCCTCCGAACGCGCAAGCATATACCTGCTGAGCAGTCGGATAAATTGAATTATCCATCTGGTCAACAAGCAATATACGCTTTCCGTCATATTTCCAGTTATGCTGCAACAATGATCCCTTTCATGCCTTTCTGAATTTATTATCCTGCCCAACGAAATAATTAAAAATTCAAATCTTAAAAAACTTCCATATCGATCGAGGGAAAAAATGTATGAATTAGCCTAATCGAACAAATCATTCTGCTTGTTGAGGTACCCAAGCTTTTTATCTTTTTCAATAAATCCTTCGCTTTCGAGGCGTTGCAACCATACTCTTGCTTGAGGATTCGAAACATTTAGGGCTTCTGCCACTTCGGATTCTTTCATGTGTTTTGTCAGAGTGTTATGAATAATCTCACGAACAGCCAAAAATAAAGCCTCCGAAGGAATCAGTTCCAGCTGCACCTTTTTGTCAGTAGAAATGTTCTGGGAATCCAGTTTAACCAGTGTTGAATCATCAACCGCATTCTCCATTGATATATTCTCAGAAACTGCCGCGTCAATAAGAGTTGCCTCGTTGTCCGGTTCAATGGTTAAGTCTGTGTTGGGTATGATTTTAGTTTCTTGTAATAGATCTGGAGAACTGTCACTTGAAAACAAAGATAGCCCAACCTGAGCCTCTGATGGAGCGAGAGATATTGCCACATTGAATACCTCTCCAAATGATTCCTTATCTTGAGGATTCGGCCATGATAAAGCTCCCTTGTCCAGAAGAGCTTTAAGGCCAGGCTGATGTTCACCATTAGTTCGCACAAACACGGGAACAAAACGGAGTTTATCTAGCTGCTCTGTTGCGCCAGCCCATGTCCCCCCTTTATTAAGGTCAGAACTAACGACTAATGAGGCATCGGCCAACGCATAAATCAACTTATTTCGCTGCATTGCATTTCCAACGTTGAACCCTGCGTTCGGATCGTAGGGGGAAATCAGCACCATCTGTCCATCTATGAGTAGATTGCGATGCTCACGGTTCATGGCCGTTTTTTCAAGGCTATCTGCAAGTACGCCACAGACTTTTCCTCCGGCCTCCAATGCACCCCTCATTGCAGCCTGGTCGATTCCCTTGGCTCCTCCCGAAACAACCGACTTGCCTGAACGAGCAGCAAGTCCACCAACACTCATCGTGTAGTCAATTAACTGATCATCCACGTGACGGGAACCAACTACAGCAAGCCCCCCAAATTCAAGCAAAGTTATATCTCCACAGCCGTAAAGAACAGCAGGGGCGTCTTCACGCAATCTGGTTTTAATGCGTCGTGGGTACTCGGCATCTGCTCGACTGACGACCCATATGGCGCGCGATTGCCACCGTTCTATAACCTGGCTTAACAAAAAACCACGCCCTAACAAGCGCTGCAAGCGGCTTTCATCAATAATAGGATTGCACGAACGAAGTAGATCCGCTGCATCCGAAGTCAAGAGATCGGCTGGTTGACGTTGCATTTCACGGAGGTGACGGGCAAGACGCTTGTACTCGCCTGGTGTTAGAAGTTCTGGAGCAGTCCCCACACGCCCTGCAATCAATGGCGCAGTTAATAGTAGGATCGCTTGAGTATTAGGTGAAAGCGCCGGAGTCATCAGTCGTGCCCTGTTTGTGATATTGCAATAGGCCAAACTTCACCACTGCCATTCTTGCGTAAAAGCCATGCAGACACGGTAAGTGTCCAGCGTGAATCAACCATGTCATCGACCAATAATACCGGACCAGAAGGTACCGGATGAGTATCGAGTGAAAGCGAGCCATCTATGTTACGTGCCTGTTGGGTACTGTTTGCCATCGTCTTCTGTTCAGGTCTGTCGTCAGTCTTTGAAATTACCATATGAAATGGAAGATCCAAAGCTGAAGCTATGCGTTGCGCGAAATTGGGTACGAGGTCGGGATGTCGTAGTGAAGGAACACAAGTTACCCACGTTGGTGCGGGTTGTGGATTCCACTCACTAATCATCTTTACACATGCTTTGACTAAGTCGTCTGAAAAATGGCGGTCTTGATACTTACCCTTTCTGACTAACCCCCCCCATCCAGCATCACCCCAAACGCATAGAGCCTTTCCTGGCTTGGCTTGGAGATTAGCTGGAATTCTTCCAGTCAAGCGATATTGAGGCATGCCACCAGTTGGCCATTGCAATCTGGGTTCAATCGGTAGGCTCGTTCGACGTAAGAACCCAACTGCTTCTCGAACTAAAGCGTCATTCACATTAGTTGCTAATGGCGGCAAGTTTGGAGGTGTAACGACACTGGGGTCACCATCAAGAGCGCTGATGAGAAATCCCATATGCCCGCCAAAGGGCAGGCCAACATATTCCTGCATTTGCTGATGCTCATCACGTCTCAATGCTGTCAGTCTTTCGGCCCGAGCCCAAAATTTCTCACTCAATGTTGCAGCAGTAAGTTGCCACTTGGTTCCCTGTTTTGCTATAGGAGCAGGTGATTCGAGTGACAGCAGTGCAATCGTTTTTTCGATCCTTCCTTTGCTTATATTCACTTTGCCAAGAAGTTCTGGAACGGATAGCCCGCTCGACTCTGCCTCGAGAGCTTCGAGCACATCTGCAGCTTCATTTCTTGTTGGGAATGCGCTTTTGATAAACCATTCAGTAATGTCAGTTTCCTCATCCCCGCTAAGCAAAATGCCGTAGGCGGAATCTAATGCTCGTCCAGCACGACCGACTTGTTGGTAGTAAGCAACGACTGAACCGGGCATCTGATAATGAATCACAAATGCCAAGTCCGGCTTGTCATACCCCATACCCAAGGCAGTGGTTGCTACGAGAGCTTTCACTGTATTGTTTAAAAGCGCTTGCTCAAGATGCTCTCTACGGTCGCCCGTTTCGCCTGTATATGCTTCAACGTTGAATCCTTTGGTCTTAAGCCAGTCAGCCACTTGATTCGCATCTCTTACAGTAAGTGTGTAGATTATTCCATGGCCTTCCAGAGTGGAAAGTTGTTCTGCCAACCAAGCTAGTCGCTCAGCCTGGCTAGGTAACCTTATCGTTTGCAACGTCAGCGACGTGCGATTCAAATCTCCGCGCAAAACATCAAGGTTTGGCCCTAATACAGAAGCGAGATCATCCATAACCCGGTTATTTGCTGTCGCGGTTGTTGCCAAGAGTCTTAGATTTGGGGGTAGCGTTTTGACAATCCTCTCAAGCAATCTATAGTGGGGGCGGAAGTCATGTCCCCAATCAGAAATACAGTGAGCCTCGTCAATAACCAAAAGAGAAATTTGCGCAGCTATGCCAGCAAGAACCTGTGTTCGGAATCGTTCATTTGCCAAGCGCTCTGGAGAAATCAGTAGGATGTCAATCTCGTTGCGCGCCAACCTAGATTCAACATCAGTCCAATCGTCCTGATTGTCAGAATTGATGGTGGCAGCACGCACCCCCATACGTTCAGCAGCAGCGATTTGATTTCGCATTAGGGCGAGTAGAGGTGATATCAAGAGTGCAGGTCCGCCACCACCCTCACGGATTAATTTTGTTGCAATAAAATAGACGAAACTTTTACCCCACCCGGTTTTTTGGACAACCAACAAGCGCCCCCGTCCTTCGATGACGTGACGAATCGCATCCTCTTGTCCATCGCGGAATTCCGCATCAGAGCGGCCTGAGCCGATGCGAAGTAACGCTAAGGCACGACTTGGACTAAATTCCATTCCGTTACTAATCCTTAAGTTTAAGTTGATTCATTGAATTGTTTACTAAGCTTTTTTCGGCTTATCCTTGCCCGACTCACAAGACTCTTCCGTCACTTTAACGATGATCGACTGATCAACATAATCCCCATCGCTCATATTCACCACTACACCCGCCCAGTAGATTCCAGGCTGGAGAGCTATTGTTTCAATTTCATCGTATGCAATGCCGCGATCAATCATGTACCCGCCAGGATGTTCTCGCAAAATATCGATTTCTGACAAGTTTGGTAAAGCTTTGGGATTAACCCATTTTTCATTCGGCAACGAAGGAGGTAGGCGCTTTACTGTGACAACCATTGCCCCGCCTTTTTTGCCGCCGATCTCTATTGGTACACTTCCATGATTTTGTGGCTGAATATGTAAAACAAGCAACTTCTCCGGCTGACATGTCTCGATGGTCTCGGAAACGATTTGAACATTCAGGTTCTCGTTGAAATCCCCGGTAAACAATGAAACCAGCGGTTGCCACCCCCAAAATAATGCAGCGCCAATTACGCTCCCCGCTGCCAGAAAATTTATTTTTGGAATTGTCATCCTCGCATTTTATTCTACCTTCGTAATCGGTGTGCCACGAATTCTGGTAGCATCATCCGTTAGACCAAATATTCAAGGAAAAATAATGTCGGTAAACAAAGTAATTCTTGTCGGGCGACTCGGGAAGGACCCTGACGTCAAAAAAATGACTAATGGTGAGTCAGTGACGAATGTGACGTTGGCAACCTCAGAGAACTGGAAAGATAAATCTGGCCAGAAACAAGAAAAAACTGAGTGGCACAACCTGGTTTTTTATCGACGCTTAGCAGAAATTGCCGGACAATACCTGCAGAAAGGTTCCCAGGTTTATGTCGAGGGAAAACTACAAACTCGCAAATGGCAGACCAAAGAGGGACAGGATCGATATACCACTGAGATAATTGTCAGTGAAATGCAGATGCTCAGCGGAAAATCTGGCGTCCAGCCACTCCAAACTTCATCCCAAGAATCAAAGCAATTTGAAGATACTGAAATTCCATTTGGAGATAATGCCAGTCCGACCGGCAGCTCAACTTGGGCCGACGATCCTTACCCTTTTTAATCTAACCAAATGACCTATTCGATTGCAAATCGGTGAATCGAATATCCGCACTCTACAAGGGCGGCGATTACCAGTAGATCATAGCGATGATCCCGTAACCACGCGGGTTTCCGCTAGTTCGCTCAGAAAATTTACATTGGCGTTTGTTATTTTGTTAAACTCCACCACCAAACATATGAATAAATTATTGCTAATCCTGTTGGGCATGTCGTCGCTTCTGTGCCGCGCGGAAGGGCTACCCGATTTGGGCGATGTTTCGCAGGCCACCATCTCGCCGCAACAGGAACGCCAGCTCGGCGAACAGAGCATGTTCGAGATCCGCGCCGACAAAAGTTATCTAGACGACGCGGAAATCAACGATTACCTGAACCAGATCGGTTACCGTCTGGCGGCCAACAGCAGCGAACCGGGGCTGGGGTTCGAGTTTTTTGCCATCAACGATAACGCCATCAACGCGTTTTCTCTGCCCGGCGGTTTTATCGGGGTGAATACCGGCCTGATTCTAATCACGCAAAGCGAGTCCGAACTTGCCTCGGTGCTCGCGCACGAAATATCGCACGCCACCCAGCATCATGTTATCCGCATGATTGCAGGTCAGAAAATAGACTCGATCGCCTCCATGGTCGCCATTGCGGTCGCTATATTGGCTGCGCGCAGCAACCCGCAAGCATCACAGGCCGCCATTATGGGCGCGCAGGGAGGAGCCATCCAGCGGCAACTCAATTTCAGCCGGGGCTACGAACAGGAAGCAGATCGCATCGGCCTCGACCTGCTGCAAAAGTCCGGCTTCGACCCTCATGCCATGCCCATTTTTCTGGAGCGTCTGCAAACTGCAACGCGCCTGCTGGAAGGAAGTACCCCGTCCTATTTCCGCACCCATCCGGTTACCAGCGATCGCATCGCCGATATCGCCAACCGTGTACAACAAATACCCTTTCACCTTGTTGCAGACAGCCTCAGCTATAATTTGGTGCGAGCCAAACTAGAGGCCATGCAGAAAACACCCAAGGACGCGGTGACCTTTTTCAGAGACGCGCTAGGCGATCAAAAATATGGCAATCAGACCGCGCAGCGCTATGGTTTGGCGCTGTCTCTGCTGCGCGGCGGACAAGCAGCACGCGCGAAGCAGGAATTCGCCCCGCTACACGAGATGTCTGCACAAAACCCGATGATCGCAACACTGGATGGACAAATCAGGCAGGCAACGAAAAGCAAGGACATCATTGAATTCTACCGTACCGCCACGCAGAATTTCCCCCAATACGACGCACTAAGTTACGACTATGTCGAACTGCTTCTGCAAGGCAAGCGATTCAATGATGCGCTCAAACTGCTCAACGAACAGATCATCAGCCACCCCAGCGACTCGCGTCTGTACGAACTTCAGGCACGAAGTTATGCGGCTCTCGACAAGCGCCAGGAAGAACACCACGCGCTCGCTTATACTTATGCGTTACACGGCAATCTGCACGGCGCAATCGAACAACTGGAGTTGGCGAAACAGTCCGGCTCCGACTACTACGAACTTTCCACGATTGAGAGCGAACTCAAAGAATTCAGGGAGATTGCGGCGGCACATATGAAACATTAAAGAGCAACTCTAATGCCGGTTATTTCTTGCTCGTCTTCGATTGAACGATCATGCAAGCCATAACGTTTTTCAGCTCGCAACTTTTTTCCATTTGCCGCATTGCCAGATCATCCTGATGCAGCCGTTTTAGTGACATCCCCTTGGCATAGTAATAGCTCGCATCATCCGGCTTTAGGGTAATCGCCATATCAAACTGTTTCAGGGCATCCTGATTACGTCTCGTATTCATATATGCGATACCAAGCCCGTAGTGAATAGGCGCAAGTTGTGGGCTGAGCGATACTGCACGCAGAAAATCCTCACTTGCGGCTTCCCATTTTTGTTCTGATAATTCGGCGTTGCCCCTGTTATAAAAAATCCGATCAGCACCCGCTTCACTTCCGTTATTCAGCAACAGTACAGCATCATTCCAAAGGCGATAGCTGTCGGCAAATACCCACAAACGATTCCATGCCAGCGGTATGAGTAGCAGTACAACAACCCCCATGACAAGCTGTGTTTTGTTTCTGTGGTTAGGCAACTTTTCCAAAATCAGCGGAAAAAACAACATCAGGCCAGGCATCCACAAATAACTGCGGTATAGCACGAAGGGTTCCTGCACGCGAATGGCGGAAAACTCTACTACGAACTGCAACCAGGGGTACAACAGCGCCAGCCCGGCCAATCCCTGCCATCTGGGGCGTAATAACAGCCAGAACCCCAACGCTCCATACGCCACAAAACCAACTGCACCCAGCCAGCCTTGCCAGGCTAACCAAGTGGGCACAAAATATTCGCGCATATCAACCGACATCCACGCCGGATTAGGGATGCTCCACAACAGCAGATATTTGAAAAACAATCCGGCCTGAGTCAGCGCGCTCAACCCATGTAGCATAGCTGAGCTTTCAACTATTCCATGTTGTCCAAAAGAATTGGATGCCATAGGTTCATAAGTAATTCCTAACTCTCCTTTGGCACGCATCAGCAAAATAATCAGCATCAGCGCAATTGCAAAAAGCGAAATCCATGTTGCCCATAGAGCCCCCTTTCCGGCTATGATTTTCGCACGCACATAAATGGTCTGTGCCGCCAATAAGGCAAGAGTCATTACACTATGTTCCTTGGAAAGGCAGGCCATGAAATATGCGCATACCGTAATCAGAAGCCAACGTTTTTCTCCGGTTAGCAATCCGCGCAAATAGGCCAATTGCGCCAGCAATGAAAAGAGTGCAGCCATCAGGATGCTGCGCTCAATCACATAGCCGACCGCATAAACAACAACGGGATGACAGGCAAAAATTAACGCACCGAACCCAGCTCCCCAAATGGCAGATGGAGATTTTGAATCATCTGGAATCCCTGTGTTTACCAGTTGGCGAAGCAAAAAAAACAACAGGATGACATTGGCCGAGTGCAATAGCACATTACCCAGATGGTAGGGATGGGGCAACACATCGCTGAAAATGGAATAGGTCCAGCTCAGGCTAGCATAAGGTAACCAACGTAACTCTAACTGGAAAGGAAAATGAGCAAAGTGTTCAACGCTATCGGCTTGAAAAAAATTCAGATCGTCAAACACAAACGGGTTGCCGAGAAACGGCAA
This sequence comes from uncultured beta proteobacterium, assembly GCA_963714805.1. Lineage (GTDB taxonomy): Bacteria > Pseudomonadota > Gammaproteobacteria > Burkholderiales > Gallionellaceae > CAIQPV01. The sequence continues at coordinate 40,075 of CAVQPO010000005.1, forward strand.
ATAAACGATACATACCACAGCGAACAGCGTGAATAGCCAGCCCCGGTTGCGCTGGCTAAGATAACTCAATAATTTTTCCCGGCAATTCAATTTTTCGTCCACAAAAAGAAAACCCCTCAAAAGAGGGGCTGCACAACAAAGGTTATTCGAATTACGAACAACCAAACACCTTGTTCATTGGTGCGTATGAGGAACCGGTTGGCGAGCAAGTCACGCTCCAAGTGACGCCTGTGGTTCCAAATGTGGGAGTGAAAGAAATGGTTGAGCCAGCCGTAACAATAGTCGATATCGCATTCGTTGTAACAGTTATCTTGCCGGTTGATGCGGCAACGGTATAAGAACTGACCTCGGTTGTGGCTGTTGGCTGGGTCGTAAAGCCAAGCGAAGCCCAGTTGCTTGCTGTCGTAAACGTAGCCAAACCGCCATTACTATTGTTGTAGTCAACCACTGCCAACTTGATTGGATCAACCGCGCCAACAATTTTCGATAGCTTGGCTTTGGTTGTGTAATCAGAATAGGCGGGAATCGCAACCGCAGCCAGAATACCAATGATCGCGACCACGATCATCAATTCTATCAATGTAAATCCTTTTTGCATTTGTCTCATAATTAAAGCTCTCCTTTAAGATTGCCCCCTTGTTTGTTTATAATTTTTTTGTAAAATTAGTGCTTCACTTCGTTGGCGAAGCTTATTTAAATTATTGCAAAACTCAACATCCTAAACTCACGACTTATAAACAAAAAAGTCCTCTTGCGGAGGACTTTCTTGTTGTATTAACAGATAACTTAAAACTGTCAGTATAAAAATTACGCGCAACCAAATACCTTGTTCATCGGAGCGTAAGAGGAACCGGTTGGGGAACAAGTAACGGCCCAAGTTACCCCTGTTGTCCCAAATTGTGGAGTGAAAGTTATTGTGGAGCCAGCCGTAACGATGTTCGAAATCGCATTGGTTGTGATTGTTATCGCCATGGTTGATGCGGCAACGGTATAAGAACTGACCTCGGTTGTGGCCGTTGGTACAGTCGTAAAACCAAGCGATGCCCAGTTGCTAGCCGTAGTAAATGTGGATGTACCGCCATTGCTATTATTGTAATCGACGATTGCCAGCTTGATAGGATCGACTGCTCCAACAACTTTCGACAGCTTGGCTTTGGTGGTGTAATCAGAATAGGCTGGTATTGCTACTGCAGCCAGAATACCGATAATCGCGACCACGATCATTAATTCGATCAGGGTAAAACCTTTTTGTAGTTGCTTCATGATTGTTTCTCCTTAAATAAAAAGTATTGCTTGAACCACATAAAATTAATGCGTTATTTAATAACGTACTGCACTAAAGCTGCTTATTCATCAAGCATGATTCGTACCAGCGCTTAAATATGGTCAAATTATTGTGATCTTTGCCCCATTGTACTTAACGTGAAACGACATAAAATCCCCCTCCGCTTCGCCCCACCCCCTTTTACAAAGTGGGTTGTTCCCCACTTTGTAAAAGGGGGGCTAGGGGGGATTCGATGTTATTTTACATGCAAGGTGGCTTTTGCCATGCCTGTTAAGGTAAGCCTGTTTAGGCCTAGAGGTGCGCCCAATTACGTCACTTGATGTGACAAATTGTGTCACCTTCTGGGCAATTTTGGTAATTCTAAGCACGTGTTAAGAAATCGCGACATGTGTTACGCACGCCTTTCCAATGCAATCATTCCATAGCATAATAGTAATTTCTGATCCTTACTGTTGAGGTCTTTCAGCGCCACTTCAAAATTAAATGTGCGCTGTCAAGCACCGCTCCCTTGGTTCTCATGGAGGATGCATGTTATTAAACTGGTTTGACGCAACTGAAGCTGAAGAGTTTGGGAAAAATCTTGCCGAAACGTACGCGGCAACTTATTCGATAATTGACAAAAAAAAGGAAAAGGCCAGCACCGTAAATAAACGCGCAAAGTTGCTTGGAAAGCTGACCTCGGTTGTAAGAGAATTTGGGCAGGCGCACCGCCTTAATGTCTATAAGAAAGCAAAACTGGGCAATGCTTTTAAGTGGAATTTGTTAGATAAAGGGTATGACAGCAAATTTGTGGATGACCTGACTAAGGAAGTTATTCTGGCGCTGAACCGGAAAACGCAATCTTCGCAAGATTGAAAAGTTTTCATTAATGTTAAATTGGTTAAAAAAACATACCGTTGCACTAAAAATCAAGACAAACTCAGATATTGACGAGATCCAAGACGCTGTCCCGTTTGTTCAAACCGAAATTAGTGAAAGCGAAACCTTGAAAAATCGGGGTAACGCTTACTTTGACGAAGGCAACTTAGAGGATGCCGCTGAATGTTATCGACTGGCTATTCTACGGGATCCCCAACATGCTGAAGCGCATTACAAGCTAGGAAATGTTCTAAATAGACTCGGTCAATTCAATGAGGCGGAGAAATGTTTTCGCCGGGCGCTGGAAATCAAACCCGATTACACTTATGCATGCGTCAACCTTGGTAATGTCCTGAAAGAGCTGGGAAGAGTCAATGACGCAGTGGCAAGTTACCGCCGGGCGCTGGAAATCAAACCCGACTTTGCTGAGGTGCATTACAATCTGGGTATTCTGCTTGCGGAAAGTAAGCGCTTGGTCGAAGCAGAAAACTCATTCCGCCGCGCGCTCGAACTGAAGCCGGATTTTGCCAGCGGCTACTATAATCTTGGCTCCCTGCTCGTGGAAGCCAATCGCATGCCCGAAGCGGAGTTTTTTTTCCGTCGAACGTTGGAACAGCAACCGGATCATGTTGAAGCGCTGAATAATCTGGGCAACATGCTCACTCAATCCAAACGTTTTCCAGAAGCTGAAGCGTCTTTTCTCCGTGCATTGAAATTGAAGCCGGATTACGCCGAAGCACATAATAATCTGGGCAATGCCCTGCAAACGCTCGGGCGGCTCGATGAAGCGGTGGCAAGTTTTCGCCGGGCACTGGAAATCAAACCGGATTACTTCGGGGCGCACAGTAATCTGATATTTAGCATGGACTTGTCGGCTACTGTGAACATGGCCGAGTTGCATAAAATTCGCAAGGAATGGGATGCGGCGTACGCTGCCCATTTATGGCATCACCCCCAACATGCAAATGACTTAACGCCCGCCCGTCGCTTGCGGGTAGGCTATGTTTCTGCCGACTTCAGGACTCATTCTGCAGCAAGAGTATTTGGCGGCATGCTGGTTCAGTATGATCGTTCACTGTTCGATGTTTTTGCCTATTCCAATCACAAAGGCCAGGATGACGAGATTACTGAGTTATTTAGGAAAAACGTGACGGCTTGGCGAAACATTGCCGACTTATCGGATGAAGAGGCTGCCAAGAAAATCCGGGAAGACCAGATAGATATTCTTGTTGATTTATCCGGGCATTCAGCGGGCAACCGTTTGCTGGTTTTTGCGCGCAAACCCGCTCCAATTCAGATTACCGCTTGGGGATACGCGACGGGTACGGGCATGCGCGCAATGGACGTATTCCTGACTGACCCGGTGATGGTGCCGCCGCACGACAAGCAATATTTCACCGAAGAAGTCCGATACTTGCCCAGTGTAGTAGGATCGTTCTTTACCGAGCAACTGCCCGATGTCAATCAACTGCCCGCTTTGTCAGAGGGAATCGTTACCTTTGGCTCCTTTAACCGTTTGGTGAAAATATCGAAAGAAACCTATCAGGCATGGGCTGAAATATTATTGGCGATGCCCGGCAGCAGGTTAATTCTGAAGGCACCGGAATTAAATAATGCATCGACCCAAGATCGGGTCGTCGGGTACTTCACCCATGCCGGCGTTGAGGCAGATCGAATCATTACGTTAAAGGGGACGCCCTGGTTTGAGCATATGCAAACCTACAACCAGATTGATATCGCACTGGATCCGTTTCCGCATGGCGGCGGGGTGACAACCCTGGAAGGCATGATGATGGGCGTACCGGTGATTAACTTGCGCTGGCCAACCGTGACGGGAAGGCTCTCGGCGTCAATCATGACGACTTTGGGGCTGCCAGACTGGATTGCAGAAACTCGGGAGGAGTATGTCAAACTGGCCATTCAGAAGGCAAGGGATTTGCAATCTCTGGCAGCGTTGCGTAAGCAATTGCGCAGTGTTTTTACCACATCGGTGATCGGCGATCAGCTCGCTTATGCGCGAGCAGTAGAAAAGGAATACAGGCAACTGTGGCAGGAGTGGTGCGCAAGCCAACTATCCCAAGATCCCTACATCAACGAAAACATCAGATAATTCGCTGTCTGCTTAAGGTTTATCAAGGCACTATGTTTAACTGGTTCAAAAAAATTGCATCGTTGACAGATCGGGTACCAGAGACAACGGTTGCCGCCCACCAGGGCGATGACTATATTTCTCAACTCGCAAAGAGTGAAAGTTTTAAGGATCAGGGAACGGTATATTTAAACAACGGCAAACTGGAACAGGCTGCAGCCTGTTTTCGGCAGGCTATTGCTGGTAACCCCAATTATGCTGAAGCCCACTACAATCTTGGGCTTGCCCTGAAAGATCTCGGACAACTCAATGGGGCAATGGATAGTTACCGTTGCGCATTGAAAATCAAACCCGATTTCGCCGAGGCTCATTACAAACTGGGCAATGTGTTGAATGAACTCGGTCAATTCGATGACGCGGTGAAATGTTATCGCAAGGCGCTGGAAATCAAACCCGATTACACCTATGCCTACGTCAATCTTGGTAATGCCCTGAAAGAACTTGGGCAACTCAATGATGCGGTGACAAATTACCGTCGAGCGCTGGAAATCAAACCCGATTTTGCCGAAGTGCATGATAATCTGGGCATCGTCCTATATGACCTCGGACGACTTGATGATGCGGTAACAAGTTTTCGCCGCGCATTAGATCTCAAGCCGGACTACGCAGAGGCCATAAGTAACCTTGGCGGTGTTTTTCGCGACTTCGGACAGATAGATGAGGCGGTGGCGAGTTACCGTCGAGCGCTATTGCTCAAGCCTGATCTGGCAAATGCCCACGGCAACCTGATTTTCACCTTGGATTTGTCGGCCTCTGCGGACATGGAAGAATTGCACGAGGAACGCAAGAAATGGGACGCGGCTTATGCGGCACCTTTATGGCAGAACCCGACCCACGCGAATGACCCCACTGCGTCTCGCCGCCTGCGGGTTGGCTATGTTTCCGCTGATTTTAAGGATCATTCCGCAGCAAGAGTTTTTGGGGGGATGCTGACCCGGTATGACCGCCAACAATTTGATGTCTTTGCCTACTCCAACCACAAGGGCAGGGATGACATGTTTACCGAACTGTTCAGGCAAAACGTAACCGCTTGGAGAAACATCGCCGACTTGTCGGATGAGGAAGTTGCAAAAATGATCCGCGAGGACAGGATAGATATTCTGGTTGATCTGTCCGGCCACACTACGGGCAACCGCCTGCTGGTCTTTGCGCGCAAACCGGCACCGCTCCAGATCACCGCCTGGGGCTACGCAACTGGCACGGGGATGCGCGCTATGGACGTGTTTTTTACCGATCCGGTGATGGTGCCGCCGCAAGACAAGCAATATTTCAGCGAAGAAATCCGATACTTGCCGAGCGTCGTGGGATCATTCTTTACTCATCGTTTCCCAGATGTAAATAATCTGCCTGCATTGGCAGATGGGAATGTCACATTTGGCTCATTTAACCGCTTGGTGAAAGTTTCGAAAATAACTTACCGGGCGTGGTCAAAAGTATTGCTGGCAATCCCACGGAGCCGGTTAATTCTAAAAGCACCGGAATTATCTGACCCGACGATACAAAAATTGGTGATCGAAAATTTCGTCAAAGAAGGGGCCGTCGCGGAGCAAATTATTCTGCTGGGAAGAACGCCATGGTATGAGCATATGCAAGCTTATAATCAGGTAGACATTGCGCTTGACCCGTTTCCGCATGGCGGCGGGGTAACGGCGATGGAAGGGCTGATGATGGGCGTGCCGGTGATTACTTTACGCTGGCCGACCATGACGGGAAGGTTGTCGGCATCGATCATGACGACCTTGGGGCTGTCTGACTGGATTGCCGAGTCTCAGGCAGAATACGTCGAGCTTGCCATCCGCAAGGCAAAGGATTTGCAATCGTTGTCAGCCCTTCGCCAACAACTGCGTAGCCTGTTTTCCTCATCGGTGATCGGTGATCAGAGCGTTTATGCGCGGGCGGTAGAAAAGGAATACCGGCAACTTTGGCAGGAATGGTGTGCAAGCCAAGCACCCCAAGGCAACGCTATACAAAAAGATGAACCGGTCGCTCAACTTGCAATCAGTGAAAGCGAAGCCTTCAAGGATCAGGGTAATGCCCATTTAAACAACGGCAGATTGGAAGATGCGGCAGCCTGTTTTCGGCAGGCCATCGCGCGCAATCCCAACTATGCCGAAGCGTACACCAATCTCGGCTTGGTATATAAAATACAAGGCAATCTGGGTGAGGCGGTAGCTTTATTCCGCAAGGCGGTCGCGCTCAAACCGGACCTGTTGCAAGCCCATCTCAACCTCGGTGTTTCCCTTCAGAGCCTCGGACAGGCCGATGCCGCAGAAGAGAGCCTGCGCCGGGTAATTGCTCTCGTTTCTGAGCAGTCAGCCCCGTTGCAGCATTCTGCCGCGTTGCAAAGCCTCGGCGTCATCGCCGCGCAACGCGGGGATTTCCCGCAAGCCGAACTCTTGCTGCGCCATGCCATCGAGCTGCAACCGGATTACGCGGAAGCCCACAACAATCTGGGCAACCTGCTCCATCTAACCCACCGCCCGTCAGAAGCCGAAGCTTCATACCGCCGCGCCCTGGAGCTGCAACCGGATTACGCCAGCGCTCACTTTAATCTGGGCATCTTGCTCATGGAAGCCCGGCGCATTGCTGAAGCTGAAGCTTGCTATCGTCGCGCTGTAGAGCTACAGCCGGATTACGTTGACGCCCACTTCAACCTGGGTAATTTGCTCATAGAATCCAATTGTCTGCCCGAAGCTATAGCATCCTACCGCCGTGTTCTGGAACTAAAACCCGATTACTCCGAGGCCAATAACAACTTGGGCAATCTGCTCCAGCTAACCCAGAGACTGTCCGAAGCTGAAGTTTACTACCGCCGCGCGCTTGAGTTGAAGCCGAATTACGCCGAAGCTCATTTCAATCTGGGCAGCATGCTCCATAAAAGCAAGCGCCTTCTCGAAGCTGAGGTCTCCTATCGCCGAGCGCTTGAGTTAAGGCCGAATTACGCTGAGGTCTATAACAACCTAGGTAGTATTTTGCGCGATTTCGGGCAGTTCGGTGAGGCAGTTGCATGCTTTCGCCAAGCGCTACTGATCAAGCCTGATTATGCTGATGCCCATAGCGACGCAATTTTTACTTTGGATTTGATGAGTAGCGTAGACATATCGGAATTGTACGCAGAGCGCAAAAGATGGAATGACATTCATGCTGCCCCCTTATGGCAAAACCCGATCCACACGAACGCCGCCACTCCCACTCGCCGTCTGCGGATTGGCTATGTTTCTGCTGACTTCAGAGAGCATTCCGCATCTAAAGTTTTTGGCGGCATGCTGACCCAGTATGACCGCCAACAATTTGATGTCTTTGCCTACTCCAATTATGCAGGCACGGGCGACAGATTTACCGAGCTGTTCAGGCAAAATGTTACGGCTTGGCGTAACATCGCCGACTTGTCGGATGAGGCCGTTGTGAAGATGATCCGCGAAGACCGGATAGATATTCTGGTTGATTTGTCCGGCCACACTACGGGTAAGCGCCTGCTGGTTTTTGCGCGTAAACCGGCACCGATCCAGATCACCGCCTGGGGTTACGCAACGGGTACGGGGATGCGCGCTATGGACGTGTTTTTTACCGATCCGGTGATGGTGCCGCCGCAAGATAAGCAATATTTCACCGAAGAAGTCCGATACTTGCCCAGCGTCGTGGGGTCATTCTTTAAGGATCACTTTCCTGATGTCAATGAACTGCCCGCTTTATCGAATGGCACCGTCACTTTCGGTTCATTAAACCGGTTGGTAAAAATTTCGGAAGAAACTTACCGTGCCTGGGTTGATATTTTGTTAGCAGTACCCCGGAGCAGGCTGATTCTGAAGTCGCTTGAATTAGCTGATCCAACGATAAGGGAGCTAGTCATCAGACATTTCGTAACAGAAGGAATATCTGCGAACCGAATCGTTATGCTGGGAGGAACGCCATGGTATGAGAATATGCAAGCCTATAATCAGATTGACCTCGCGCTTGACCCGTTTCCGCATGGCGGCGGGGTTACGACGATGGAAGGACTGATGATGGGCGTTCCAGCAATTACCTTGCGCTGGCCGACTGTTGTTGGCAGGGTGTCGGCATCGATCATGACGACCATGGGGCTGTCTGACTGGATTGCCGAGTCTCAGGCAGAATACGTCGAGCTTGCCATCCGCAAGGCAAAGGATTTGCAATCGTTGTCAGCACTTCGCCAGCAATTGCGTAGCCTGTTTTCCTCATCGGTGATCGGTGATCAGAGCGTTTATGCGCGGGCGGTAGAAAAGGAATACCGGCAACTATGGCAGGAGTGGTGCGCAAGCCAAGCACCCCAAGGCAACGCTTGCTGAAGCATTTTATTGTCGGCTCTTTAAGTTTTTTATTTTACAAGGCTCACCATGTTCAACTGGTTAAAGAAAACCGCTTCCGTTGCCAAAGGGGCAGCAGAAATAAAAGTTACTGCCACACAAAAAGATGAACCAGCCACTCAACTTGCAACCAGTGAAAGCGAAGCCTTCAAGGATCAGGGTAATGCCCATTTAAACAACGGCAGATTGGAAGAGGCGGCAGCCTGTTTTCGGCAGGCCATCGCGCGCAATCCCAACTATGCCGAAGCGTACACCAACCTCGGCTTGGTATATAAAATACAAGGCAATTTGGGTGAGGCGGTAGCTTTATTCCGCAAGGCGGTCGCGCTCAAACCGGAACTGTTGCAAGCCCATCTAAACCTCGGTGTTTCCCTTCAGAGCCTCGGACAGGCCGATGCCGCAGAAGAGAGCCTGCGCCGGGTAATTGCTCTCGTTCCTGAGCAGTCAGCCCCGTTGCAGCATTCTGCCGCGTTGCAAAGCCTCGGCGTCATCGCCGCGCAACGCGGGGATTTCCCGCAAGCTGAACTCTTGTTGCGCCATGCCATCGAACTGCAACCGGATTACGCGGAAGCCCACAACAATCTGGGCAACCTGTTCCATCTAACCCACCGCCCGTCAGAAGCCGAAGCTTCATACCGCCGCGCCCTGGAGCTGCAACCGGATTACGCCAACGCCCACTTTAATCTGGGTATCTTGCACGTGGAAGCCAAGCGTCTTCCCGAAGCCGAAGCATCTTTCCGCCGTGCGCTGAAACTGCAACCGGATTACGTTGACGCCCATTTCAACCTGGGTAATTTATTCTTGGAGGCCAAGCGACTTCCTGAAGCCGAAGCATGCTATCGCCGCGCTCTGGAGTTACAGCCGGATCATGCGAGTACCCTATTCAACCTTGGCATCTTGCTTGCGGAAACCAATCGTCCTGCAGAAGCCGAGGTATCCTACCGCCGTGTTCTGGAACTTCAACCCGATAATGCCAGTGCCCACTTTAACCTCGGTAATCTGCTATTGGTAGGCAAGCGACTTCCCGAGGCCGAAGCATCCTATAGTCGTGCGCTTGAACTAAAACCGGATTATGCCGACGCTTATAACAACTTGGGTAGCCTGTTTCAACAAACCGACCGTCTTCCAGAAGCTGAAGCGTCCTATCGTCGTGCGATGGAGCTGCAACCGGATTATGCCGATGCCCATAATAATCTTGGTAATCTGCACCAGAATAATGAACGGCTTCCTGAAGCCGAGGCATTCTATCGTTCTGCAATTAGAATCAAGCCGGATTATGCCAGTGCCCACTTTAACCTCGGCAACCTGCTGTTGAAAGCAGATCGCCTTTCTGAAGCAGAGGCCTCCTACCTCCATGCAGTTGAACTGCAACCGGATTACGCTGATGCCCATAATAACTTGGGTAGCATACTCCATCAGAGCAAACGATACCCTGAAGCAGAAGAAGCCTACCGCTGCGCTCTTGAAGTTAAGCCGGACTACGCCGAAGCCTACAACAATCTGGGCAATCTGTTCATGCAAACATATCGGTTGCCCGAAGCCGAAGATTACTACCGCCGCGCACTGGAACTGAAACCGGATTACATCGATGCTCTCAACAATATGGGTAACCTGCTCTTGCATAACAAGCACTTTCCCGAAGCCGAAGCGTTCTACCTCCGTGCGCTAGAACTGAAACCGGATTACATCGATGCATACTACAATTTGGGCAACTTGTTTCTGGCGGCCAAGCACCTTCACAAAGCTGAAGCATCCTACCGTCGCGCGCTGGAACTGAAGCCAGATCACGCTTTTGCTCTTAGCAATTTGGGCAATGCCCTACATTCCCTCGGGCAAGTCGACGAAGCGGTGAAAAGTTACCGCCACGCACTTAAAATCAAGCCCGATTATTTCGAGGCGCACAGCAACCTTATTTTTAGTCTGGACTTGGCTGCAAACGCGGATATGTCCGAGTTACAAGAAGAACGCAAGAAATGGGATGAAACTTATGCGGCCCCATTATGGCAAAAATCTCCTCACACAAACGCCCCGACTCCCCATCGCCGCCTGCGAGTCGGCTATGTTTCTGGCGATTTAAAAATGCATTCTGCCGCAAGAGTTTTTGGTGGAATGCTTACCGGATACGACCGCTCAACGTTCGATGTTATTGCCTACTCCAATTGCCAGACCAAAGACGATGTGTTTACTGAGCTGTTCAAACAAAACGTGACAGCCTGGCGAGACATCGTTGGCATGCCGGATGAGGCTGTCGCGACGATGATCCGTGAAGACAATATAGACATTCTGGTTGATTTGTCTGGGCACTCTGCCGGCAACCGCCTGCTGGTGTTTGCGCACAAACCGGCACCTATCCAGATAACCGCCTGGGGCTACGCAACGGGTACAGGAATGCGGGCAATGGACGTATTTTTTACCGATCCGGTGATGGTGCCGCCGCAGGAAAAATCATATTTCAGCGAAGAAATCCGATATTTGCCAAGTGTGGTGGGATCATTCCATATTGAGCAGCTCCCGGAGGTAAATGAACTACCCGCTTTGTCGGACGGAGTCGTTACCTTTGGCTCATTTAACCGCTTGGCGAAGTTATCGGAAGAAGCCTACCAAGCCTGGGCTGAAGTATTGTTGGCGATACCCCGAAGCAGGTTGATTTTGAAGACGGCAGAATTTAATGATGCTGTCGTCAAAGAGCGGGTTGCCGGGCATTTTATAAAAGCTGGGGTGGCAATTGAACGAATCATTATGTTGGGAGGCTCGTCATGGTATGACCACATGCGCGCTTATAACCAGATTGACCTCGCGCTCGACCCGTTTCCGCATGGCGGCGGGGTAACTGCGATGGAAGGATTGATGATGGGAATACCGATAATAGCTTTACGCTGGCCGACTGTGGTTGGACGATTATCCGCGTCGATCTTGACCACGTTGGGGCTGTCTGGCTGGATTGCGGAAAGCCCGGAGGAGTACGTTCGGCTTGCCATTCAAAAAGCATCGGACTTGCAGTCATTGGCGGCACTTCGCAAGCAACTGCGGAGTATTTTTACGTCATCGGTGATCGGCGATCAGGCTGCTTATACCGGGGCTGTTGAGAAAGAATACCGGCAGCTATGGCAGGAATGGTGTGCACGCCACGCCCCCCAAAAGGAATAAGGTAAAAGCAGAACAGCCTGAATGGTGGGTTACAATTTCTCCGATGCGTATTGTCCATCTTCGCCAACGTTTGCGTGATCTCGGTGCCAAGCTGTGCCACGAAGATCGTTTGCTGCGCGGCTGGAGTCAGGTTTGCTCGTACGATAGAGCGCACAGCCCCGCAGAAACTTTCTTTCCGCTGACACTGCGCAATGAGTTGCCCGCCATTGAAGCGGAGTGGCATGGACTGGCGCGCCTGCATGGCGAATATCCTGCCGATAATGAGGTCGCACGGCTGTTGGTGGAACTGGCCGACGGACAGATGGTGGAGAGCGTGCTGCTGCCGCGTGGCGGTCTGTGCGTTTCGACGCAGGTGGGTTGTGCCGTGGGGTGTGTTTTCTGTATGAGCGGTCGCGATGGACTGCAACGCCAGCTAGGCAGCGCCGAGATCGTTGCTCAGGTGGTGCTGGCGCGCCAACGACGCGCAGTGAGCAAGGTGGTTTTCATGGGCATGGGCGAGCCGGCCCACAATCTCGACAACGTGCTCGAAGCGATTGAACTGCTTGGCACGCATGGCAATATCGGCCACAAGAATCTGGTTTTATCTACAGTCGGTGACTTGCGTGTGTTCGAGCGTCTGCCACAGGAAAAGGTAAAGCCCGCGCTCGCCCTTTCACTGCACACCACCGATGCGACATTGCGTTCCAGATTGCTGCCCCATGCACCGCAGATCGCTATCGAAGAGTTGGTGGAGCGCGCCGAAGTGTATGCGCGCACCACCGGTTATCCGGTGCAATATCAATGGACCTTGATCGAGGGCATCAACGACAGCGAAGTCGAGGTGGAAAGGATAGCCCAGCTCCTTTCCGGGAAATACGCCGTCATGAATTTTATCCCTTTCAACGAGGTCGACGGACTCGACTATCGCCGTCCTTCATACGAACGAATTGCATTCATGGCGCACACCCTGCATCGGCATGGCATCCTCGCCAAGGTACGCGATTCAGCAGGGCAGGAGATCGAGGGGGCGTGCGGACAGTTGCGCGCACGGGCAGTGAAAGCCGCGTAGCCTGGATGCAGCGCAGCGGAATCCGGGAGTGCCCGTCAGGGTGCAGGGTTTTCTCAGATGAAAAAATCAAAAATCCCCGGATTCCGCTACGCTGCATCCAGGCTACAACTGGTACTATCAGCATATGAAAAAATTTGCCCCGTCCAAAGCTGAGATCGCGTTGCTGGAGCCATTTGTTGGCCTCACGCTTGCGCACATCCATGTGCCGACAACCACCGAAGAATTTGCGTCCGCCACTGCCGAGATCAAGGCGGCGGGCATCGTGGGTTTCGATACCGAATCCAAGCCGACGTTTGTTGTAGGCGATGTCAGCGAAGGGCCGCACGTGGTGCAGTTTGCGCTGCACGACAAGGCCCACCTGTTTCAACTGCATCGGGCGGAAGGGCTACCGTTCCTGATCGAGTTGCTGCAATCGGAACAACTCATCAAAGTCGGCTTCGGCCTTAAATCGGATCGCCGGCATATCTACGCGAAACTGGGCGTGCATTTCGGCGGGGTGGTCGATCTCAACACGGTGTTCAGCATGGACGGCTACCACAAAGAAATGGGTGTCCGGGCGGCGGTGGCCCTGGTGTTGAAGCAGCGCTTCGTCAAGTCCAGGCATGTGACCACTTCCAACTGGTCGCAACCCCGACTTACGTCGCAGCAATTGCTCTACGCGGCAAATGATGCCTACGCGGCGCTGAAAGTTCTGGAGGCTTTGGATCTGCCTCGCGAGGATTTTCCAATCATGGAGTTGGACAACTGTTCGGAGTCCAAGGACTAAGCTCGTGATTTTGGATGATGCCTGCTGCACTAAGCGCGGGTTTTATTCTATTGGACTTGGTAGTCGCCGCGAACAAATGGGGGCGGCTCGAATTAACGTGCTATTCTCCAGTCATCCCATTCCTTTCCTTGGGCGATTGCCTGCCCTGCAAATCCATGTGCGGCTTGTATTTGGAATGGAGGACAAAACATGGGTATCAATAACTGGCCGGAAGGCGAGCGCCCCAGAGAGAAACTGCTCCAGCGCGGCGCAGTATCGCTTTCCGACGCCGAATTGCTGGCAATTTTTCTACGCATCGGCGTAAAGGGCAAGAGCGCGGTGGATTTGGCGCGCGACTTGATTACCCGATTCGGCAATCTCACCAAACTGTTCAACGCGAGCCAAAAAGATTTCTGCGACATCCACGGCATGGGGCCGTCAAAGTATGTGCAGTTTCAGGCGGTGCTGGAATTGTCGAGGCGGGTGCTGCATGAGGAGATGGAAATCGGCGATGCGTTGAATTCGCCGGGAGCGGTGCGCGACTATTTGCGGCTGTTGTTGAGCGGGCGCGCCCAGGAGGTGTTCATGGCGATCTTCCTCGATGCGCAACATCGCGTGATGGCTTCCGAAGAATTATTCAGCGGCACGTTGACGCAGACCAGCGTGTACCCGCGCGAGGTGGTGAAGCGCGCCCTGTACTACAATGCGGCGGCAGTGATTTTCGCGCACAACCATCCCTCTGGCGTAGCCGAACCCAGCCAGTCCGACCGGATGCTGACCGATGCGCTGAAGCAGGCGTTGTCATTGGTGGACGTGCGCGTGCTGGATCATTTTATCGTAGCGGGATCGGGGTGTCTGTCGTTTGCGGAACGGGGTATGGTGTGATGATAAGTTGTCAGCCAGTATCGCAATTGTGATAAATGTTTTAAGCTTACAATAAAAATAAAGCACTTGAAGAAAGGGGAAGCCATGGATATCACCGCTCTGTTGCAGCCGCGCATCCGCGACAGTGAATCGTTACATGAGTTTCACGATGCCTTGAATGACCAGATTCCCAACACCGAGCGTTATGTTGCCCAACTCAAACGTGCTCCAAGCGACAAGTCGTTGATCGCCGATTTGTTCCGCGCGCTGCACAATATCAAGGGCGATGCCGCGCTATGCAAGGTTGACTTGGGAGTGATGATTGCCCATCCCATTGAGACCTTGCTGGGGCGAGTGCGCAATGGTGAGGCTGCGTTCTCTGACCAGCTTGCCGAGGCCATTCTGCTGGCAATGGACAGGCTCGAACTGGCTACCGAGGCGCTGGTCAGCGGACAAAAGTCACTTGGACATTTAAAGCTGGTCGAATTGGTCAAAGGGCTTGAGGGGCTGGCCGGATCATCGAATGACATGATCGACGAAAAAGTCGTGCATCTGATCGAGGCGGTGACCGGTTTTCGCCCGGCCAGCGCCAAACAAAGCATCAAAGCGCACCACCCTTCGGTGGTAAGCAGTTCGGCGAGCGTTAACGCTGACCTGGATTTTTTTCGTTCGCTGGCATTGCAGTATGAAGCCCGTTCGCCGTTATTCAAAGGGCGTAGCAAGCGCCAACTGCAATTGGCGATGGATACGCAATGAGATTGCAGGTAATCCTATCGATCCTTTGCAACTCAAGGCGGCAGTCTACATGCATGATCTGGGGATGCTGTTTCTGCCAGAGTCGGTTTGGCTTAAGGCCGGCAAACTTTCTGACGAGGAGAAACGGCTCCTGAAGAATCATCCCGGCTTCGGTGGCGGCTTGTTGCAACGGATGGAGGGCTGGCAGCTTGCGTCCGAGATCGTGCTGCAACATCACGAAATGCCGGATGGCGGCGGATACCCTTATGGTTTAAAGGGCGACCAGATCACGCCCGGCGCTAAAATACTGGCGGTTATCGACACTTTTGAGGCGGTGATGCTGAAACATAGCAAGCACGGCGGCAACCGTTCGCTGGTGCGCGCCATCGCGGAGATTAATGCCTGCGACAACCAGTTCGCACCGGAATGGATAGCCTATTTTAATACTGTCATCCGGCGCATGGTCGAGGGTTGATTTGTCAGGATTAAATGGCGTGTAAAGGTGCCCCAAAAAAATTAAGTGAAATTCAGGGTTGAACAGGCGGGGGGTTTTAGGATAGAATCGCGCCTCTTTAAATTTAGAACTGGTTGGAGTAGCTATGGCACGCGTCTGTCAAGTAACGGGAAAACGCCCGATGGTGGGTAACAATGTATCCCACGCCAATAACAAAACCAAGCGCCGGTTTTTGCCGAATTTGCAGCGTCGTCGTCTGTGGGTGGAGAGCGAAAACCGTTTCGTATCTTTGCGTCTGACTAATGCCGCCCTGCGTACCATCGACAAAAATGGTATCGATGCAGTATTGTTTGAAATGCGCGCCCGCGGCGAGCAAGTCTAAGGAGAACGAGCATGGCTAAAGGCGCACGCGAGAAAATCAAGCTGGAGTCCAGTGCAGGTACCGGACATTTTTACACTACGAACAAGAACAAACGCACTACTCCGGAAAAGCTCGAATTCAGCAAATTCGACCCGGTGGCGCGCAAACATGTGCTGTATAAAGAAACCAAGCTGAAGTAGTTTTTGCCTGGTTTGCGTTGTAAGAAAAAACCCGCTCAGCGGGTTTTTTTATTTCTATAGTTCCGAATGCAAAGTCTCTTACGGCGACGCAATGCCTTTCGAACATGGCTGTAATTCCCTATCCAGACCCCGACAATTGTCATAAAAGCTTAATCTATCAAGCGGCTCAAGCAATAATATTTTGAGTTTTGCGGGCTTAACGCTGGACAAAATAATAGTAATACTGTATATATAGTTTACCGATATTTTTAGCGTTCTGACTTGACTGGAGTGGCGGCGATGGACAAACAACAATCATATTCACACGGCCTGCTTTATTCTGTTGCGCCGGAGTATTTATTCTCGCTCCATCTCCTTGATGAAGAGGGGATGGATGATTTCGATTGGCAAGAATACGAATCCCAGTTCAAGGGTGACTCCTTGGCGCAGGTTGTTCTAAACTTTTTGAGGATAACCGCCGTCAAGTGGGGGATTACCAAGCTTCACTAGCCCGGAGGATGGGTTTCTTGCGTGTCAGGATTTGCCCGGCTATGACGAGTTCTAATTGCGGGCGTGAGCAAGATTATAATTCTCGACGCCTTCAAACCGCGTGAGTTCACCGGCGAGTTCGGAAATCGTTGCTGATTTTTTGCTTAGCGCAACCGCGACGAATCGCCATTCTGGTTGCCCGTCCTGAAAGCTGATGGCAATGGTTCCGCATAAGTAATATACTGAAAGCGACAAGGAACGAGAATGGAAACGGGGTTAGTCATCGCCGGGCTAATAATTTGTTTTGTGCTAATATTTCAGCGTTGGTTCTGGCTAATCGCTCTTGGCATAGGCAGTCTGGCCGCGTGTGTCGCGATGTTGGCAAGCATTATTCATCTTCGGTTTATCGGAGCAACTGGCTATATGATAGTGATGATAATATGCTGGACAGTCGCCAAGAGCATCGCAGATGACTATCCGCCATCGAAGAAAAATGGGGGGCAGGAAGATGGTCTCAAGCACTACAAGGACAGCCCGGACTGGTCGCCACATTAATAGAGGCTCCCAAATGCTTAGGCCAGCTCTCCTCGCTTTGTCTGTCGCGATATTTTTTGGATATCAAACATCCTTCGCTGACTCGATCTTGAATAAATGCACAGATGGGAATCGGATAACTTATACGGACAAGCCCTGCGAAAAACTGGGGTTGCAGGACGCGGGGCCTATAAATAATACAGTGACCGAGACCATTGCCCCTCCCAAGCCACAAATACCCCAGCACGAGGCGCAAGCCAATGAAGTTTCAGGGACTCATATCTCCAAGCCTGCAAAGATTAAACCGGTAAAACTGTTGCTGGACAAATCGACAAGCTTTTAGAGGAACCCTTTCTTTTGAAATGCCGGAAATCAATAATCTAGCATTTCTGAATGCCAGAAATACCCCATCAGTGTTTGTCCTATATCACCAGACAAGCATTCCCTATACACTTCTTATCAAATATTGGGTTGCTTAAGGAATCAGAATGAATGAGACCATCCTGATTGTCGACGATAACGCAGATGATCAACTTCTATATCGGCGAACGCTCGAAGATTTCGACTACGAGCTGATTCCTGCAATGTCAGCGGAGGCGGGAATAGCACGCATAGTCGAAGTCAGTTCTGACTCGAATCGCCCCGACCTGATTCTGCTCGATTACAACCTGCCAGATATGGACGGACTCAGTTTCATGAAGAGGCTGGCCGATTTTTTGAAAACCCCCGTTCCCATCGTCATACTGACCGGAGACGCCAGCATAGCGGTGGCCGTCGAGGCGATGAAGAACGGTGCCGACGACTATCTCGTGAAAGATACCGAGGGGCGGTACCTGAAGCTGTTGCCGGGTGTGGTCGGGCGCGTCATTGCTGCCCATGCGCAACGTGAGCAGAACCGGCGATTGCAGTATGAAACCGAGGCGTTGCTGCTCCGCAACCAGACATTGATGCAGAACTCGATGGATGGCATCCTCATCATGGATGTCGAGGGCAACGTCATCGAGGCGAACAGTGCCTTCTGCAATATGCTGGGCTATACACGGGAAGAAGCTCTCCGGTTGAACGTGGCAGACTGGGATACACAGTGGTCGCGGGAAGAGTTGCGCGAACGATTCAAATCGATTGTTGGACGTAGTGTCCAGCTAGAGACCGTGCAACGGCGTAAAGATACCTCGCTGATCCAAGTCGAGATCACTTCTTGTGGCGTCGAGATTGACGGTAAGGTCTACGTGTATGCGGCAAGCCGCGACATTACCGAACGCAAGAAGATAGAAGTGGCACTTGGCAAGGAACGCGATTTCATCCAAGCTATTCTCGACACGGCAGGTACCCTTATAGTCGTGCTGGATCGCAAAGGACATATTTTGCGGCTCAACAAAATCGGCGAGATACTTACCGGCTATCGCTTTGAGGAAATTCGTGAGCAACCTTTCTGGAATATTTTTTTGTTGGAAAATGAGCGTGCCGGGGTGGCTGCGGCATTTGACCGTCTAAGTGCCGGTGATATTGTTTCGCGCTATGAGAACCATTGGCGCTGCAAGGATGGCAGCACACGTCTATTCGACTGGCACAACACGGTATTATTGGACGACAAAGGAGAGGTTGAATACCTTGTCGGGATCGCCAACGACATCACCGAACGCAAATTTTCCGAACAGGCGCTACGCGAAAGCGAAGAGCGCTGGCACTTCGCTATCGATGGCTCCGGCGACGGCGTTTGGGACTGGAATCTGGAAACTGGCCAGATCGAATTCTCCGAACGTTATCTGGAAATGCTCGGGTATTCTGATAACGTCAATTGGAACTGCCTCGACGACTGGAAGAACCATGTTGCTCCAGAGGAAATGCAGCAGGCGATGGTGATGCTGGAAGCCTATCTGGACGGCAAGGTTCCCACCTATAGCGCCGAATACCGCATGCAGTGCGCAGACGGCGGCTGGGCATGGATGCTGGCGCGCGGCAAGGTCGTCAGCCGTGCGGCGGATGGCCGGCCGCTAAGGCTGATAGGAACGCACACCGACATAACCGAACGCAAGCAATCCGAACAAGCCCTGCGCATTGCGGCGGCGACGTTCGACACCCATGAAGCCATCCTGATTACCGATGTTCAGGGCAATATTGTCCGTGTCAACAGCGCCTTCTCGGACATTACCGGTTACCGCGAAGATGAAGTGATAGGCAAAAACCCGCGCATCATGAGTTCGGGGAGACAGGACAAGGCGTTTTACATCGAAATGTGGCAGCAGTTGCTGCACACCGGTTCGTGGGGAGGAGAAATTTGGGACAAGCGCAAGAACGGACAGATTTACCCGAAGTGGCTGACCATCACCGCCGTCAAAAATGATCGGCAGGAGACTTCGCATTACGTGGCTATTTTCAGCGATATTACGGCCCGCAAACAGGCGGAGGAAGAAATTCGCAATCTTGCGTTTTACGATTCGCTGACCCGGTTGCCGAACCGCCGTCTGTTCATGGATCGATTTCGCGCAGCGCTAACCATTTCCACGCGCCGCAACGATTTCGGAGCGGTGCTGTTCATCGATCTGGATCGTTTCAAGATACTTAACGATACACTGGGACACGATTACGGTGATCTGCTGTTGGTTGATGTTGCCGGCCGTATCAAGTCCTGCGTCCGTGAGATGGATACGGTGGCGCAGGCTGGGCGGCGATGAGTTCGTAGTGCTGATTGAAGGCGTCAGCGATGATCAGGATGAGACATCGCGCAAAATCGGCCTGATTGCCGAAAAAATCCGCGACACATTGGCGCAGCCATACAAACTCAAGTCCCATGAACATCACTGCTCGCCCAGTATCGGCATCAGCTTGTACCATGGTAACGAAAAACCCGTTGATGACCTCATCCAGCAAGCCGACATGGCGATGTATCAAGCCAAGGAATCCGGGCGCAATGCGGTACGTTTCTTCGATCCGCTCATGCAGGAAAAAGTTTCGAGCCGTGCTAGCCTGGAAAATGACCTGCACAATGCCATTTTGGATGGACAGATGCATCTGCACTACCAGGTTCAAATGGATAGCAGTCGCCCAATAGGTGCGGAAGCGCTGTTGCGCTGGATCCATCCGGTTCGCGGCATAGTCTTGCCCAGCGAATTTATCCCGATTGCCGAAGAAGGCACGTTGATTCTGAGCATCGGTCACTGGGTACTTGATACCGGTTGCCATCAACTGGCGAAGTGGGCCATGAATCCACAAACGAGCGGACTGACATTGGCATTGAATGTCAGTACCAAACAGTTTGCGCAATCCAACTTCGTGGAGCAGGTAACCCTTTTGCTGCAAAAGCACAAAATCAATCCCGCTCTCCTGAAGCTGGAGTTGACCGAAAGTGTTGTGCTGAACAATTTGGCTGACATGGTAATAAAGATGCATGAACTCAGGAGTCTCGGCATCCATTTGTCGATGGATGATTTCGGTACCGGATATTCGTCGCTGTCCTATTTAAAGGATTTGCCGCTGGACCAGATCAAAATCGATCAGGGTTTTGTTCAGGCCATAACCGACAGCGGCAGTAATGCGATGCTGGTGCAAACCATCATCGACCTGGCAAAGAACTTCAGCCTAAACGTGATTGCAGAAGGTGTCGAAACCGAAGCACAGCTCACTTTCCTCAAACATCATGATTGCTTGTCCTACCAAGGCTACCTGTTCAGTAAGCCAGTGCCGGTCGAGGAGTTTGAAGTGCTGCTGAAGCAAGGCGGATTTTCATGAAAAAGATTGTGGGCTGTTTGTCTGCCCACTTCCGCCAATGACGCAAATGTCATGTCTATGACAAAGTTATCTGTACCTTCGGTTTTGCGCCCGGTTTGGCTGGTGGGATATAACCGGATATCCGGCATACTATCCCCTCGACTTGCTTGCCCTTTTCATATCGAATCAAATGGCAAGATGTAATCTCCTTCTTGGCAGTAAGCTCCGCCACATAAGTTCGAACATTAGCAAGTGAAATACCTGTGGCTTTAGCGATGGCTGTATCCATCAACTCGCCGTGTTTTTGCAGTTGTAAGAGGATTTCATTCATTGGTTTATTACCGTGCTCTGATATTAGGTGAAGTTGTTACTGTACACTTTCATCAAATGCAATGCCAATTTTGTTCTAGGAAATGTCGGCAATTGAACATTACAACAACTCTTCATTTGTGGTCTGCAGGGGGGCTATCCACATCAGCCAACAACGAAAAATAGTCCAAGCCCATGCAGGTAACCGTTGGATCGAAAACTTTTTTCGGAGGCTGAATGGGAAGGCTGTCTGGGGTTGCCTCATGGTATCCCGCAGCAATCAAGTCTTCGTGAGTGGGTATCAGCAACGAGCACATATCAACTTTTCCCGCTTTAACTACCCTGCCATCCGAGTTCTCCAGGCCAAGAACTACTACATCACCCGGACGAAACTCCATGATCCGATAAACTCTGCGAGTAAGTTCCCCACAAATCATTACCAAGTCATCAATTTTAAGTTTAGCCATATGGGTAGCTCCATCCTTCAGGTTCTAGAAGTTTGTTTTGGTATAACTCGCTTTGACAGAATATCCGACAAGATTCTCTTTCCGTCATCTTTAAAATGACTGAATTTCATCCCCAAACGGAATTGTCCATGCTCCGAGTCTAAAACCGAGTGTGTCGGGCTACACTGGATTTCTAGGATGGTTTCTTTCATTCCTTGATGCATTGGAGGGATAGCGAGCAATATTACAACTTCTGTCGTAAAAAAAATATTATGGTCTGCAAGTATACTTACCCCACTCGTTGACACATTATGAGTGCGTCCATGATAGATCTCATTTTTGCCGCTATTCTTATTCACGATTGCGACACGCCAGTGTACATGATGCCTGTAATGCTTTCTTCTATCGCGCCCCATGCGTTCTTGCGCTGACTGACTTGGTGCTTCAGCCAAGCTCGCTCCAAGTAAACTGGCAATATCTTCCGGAAAATCATTAGCCTTACTTTTTTCACTAGCAGGAACCGATGGTCTTTTTTTGGTATATTGCGCCATGATAAGCTATTCCACTACATAGGAATTTTGTGTATCTTTGGGCAGCGCTCGCTTGGATAAAATGTCCGATAGAAAATGTCTGCCCTCTCCTTTGAAATGCCGGAAAAGCAATCCTATCCGAAAGAGATTCTGTTCCGAGTCGAGTACGGTATAGACCATTCCACATTGGATTTCAATGATGGTTTCTTTTTGCCCGGCGTGAAGCGGAGGGATTGAAAGCAAAACGACCACTTCGGACATCACGAATATGTTGTGATCAATGAGAATACTCGCCCCCATCATCGACATATCATGGCTTTTGCCATGATATGTGTCGTTCTTGTCGCCAATTTTGTGGATAAGGGCTATGCGCCAATGAATCGGATGCCTGTAATGCTTCCTATGCTCAGTGGCTACTGTCGAGGACTTCCCTTGAGTACCGCCTTTTGTTTCCGGATATTCAGGAATCACAAAACCACCATGTTATTAAGTATTCCCGCACGTTTAGTATAGCGTTAATTTTAAATCAATAGTGAATTATCCGTGCCAACATTTATGGCTGGAAAGGAACTCAGGGAGAGGATTAATGCCGAACTGAATAGACGTTACTGGACATTATTGTAAATTCGATAAAACTCTGCGTACTTCACATCTTCATTTTGGAAGTGATCTATCAGTATTCTTTTGATCCTCAACCCAACATCTATCCATGACGTATCGAGGCCGTAAGGAATGAGCTCGGCCTTTATTGCCTTCAGTGCATTCAGAATGTGAGCATGCATTCTTGCATGAGCGGCGCTGTCTGGATATTGCCATTCCTGAAATAGCATTTCTTCTTGGCTAAAATGTCGCATAGCATCGTCAACGATGAGCTGCAATCGTCGCTTGACTTCTGTCGGACTCTTTCCTTCGGTGATGGCGCGATTAAGACCATTGATAAGGGAAATAATTGGTTTGTGGTCTTCGTCAATTTCCGGGATGCCTACATTCATCTCATCATCCCACTCAATCGTCAAGGTCGGTCTTTTCATCATGACTTTTGTCCAATGAATAACGAGCTTACTGCCATCAACTTAAACTAAAATTGACATGACATTTCTCATAATTAGAATTGCAAGAACTCCTGTCGCTATATATTGACGATACGGTGTTTTTTAAGCAATCAGTGCTTTACTTGATATGCGTTAAGAAAAGCCGGTAAACCCTTATCGGCGTTTTCCCTATAGACACGAGCATGGTCATGAAATGATTGCTAGCCTAACCAGTAGCTTATAATGTTGCTCGATTTCTTTTTGCGGAGCAGCTTGTAAAACGACAATACAAGATCAACCGCAAACGTGTGCAGTATAGTGAAATGTGTAAATGAGTGTGAAATAGGATTAATCGAAAGTATAATTATCAGATGTGATTTTTTTATTGTCCATTCGCAATTACTCAAGGAGCGTGAAATGTCGGTCAACAAAGTGATATTGGTGGGGCGTCTGGGCAAGGATCCGGAAACGCGTTACATGACCAACGGCGAAGCGGTGACAAATTTCTCGCTGGCCACTTCCGAGACTTGGAAGGACAAGTCCGGCGAGAAGCAGGAAAAGACCGAATGGCATAACTGCGTGGCCTACCGCAAGCTGGCCGAGATCATCGCGGAATACGTCAAGAAGGGTTCGCAAATTTATGTGGAGGGAAAACTGCAAACGCGTAAATGGCAGACCAAGGAAGGGCAAGATCGTTACACCACCGAAATCATCGTTGATCAGATGCAAATGCTGGGCGGAAAATCCAGCGGTGGCGGCAACTTCGAAGTGGTGGACAAACCTGTGGCATCGGCACCATCCGACACTTCATATAGCGCGCCTGCCGCCAGCAAACCCGCGCCAGCCAAGGTCGGCGGCTTCGACAATTTTGATGACGATATTCCTTTTTAACGCGTTGCATTTTTAAAATAACGAAACAAGTAACACCAAACCCCAGTTCATCTGGGGTTTTTTTATTGTTTCGGGTAATTATTGAACGCCACCCCTTGGAAGACGGAAAACCGAGGGAAGCTCAGCCCTCCAATCCTTGTTTAATTCGTTAAGCTGCCCTTCGATTAAAAAGGCGCGCTACGCTGTTTCAAATTACTTTAGTGACTCGTAGTGTTGATGCCAAGCAGTTTGAGCATATACTTTTCATAGATAGGTTCTGAGCTACCCGTCTTGATACTCCGAATAAAGTATTTCTCGAAAGCAATTTTCGCCAAGTGTACCCACTTTCCCTTCTTGGACCAAGCCATACTGCGTGGTAATGTTTGAGGTAAGGCGACGAAAGCGACTCCTTCTTCACCAAAATCAGCCAGGCAAATGGTATTACAGATGCCTGTGGTTACAATTGGCCGTCCTTCCAGCTCATCCTTTATGTTGTGAACAATGGCGGAGACCATTGATTCGGTCATATAGCCAGTCTTGGGCGTGCCGATTGGTACCGGAGTCTGTTCGATTAGAGGGATGGAGATGCACTCTCCGGCAGAAAATATGTTGGGATATTTCGGGCTTCGCTGGTATTGATCAACAATAACGAAACCGTCGGTATCGCACAGACCTTCTACGTTGGCGACTACGCCTACTCCACGAAATGGAGGCAACATCATCGAATAGTTGAACTCCAATACGTGGTCATGAATTTTTTCACCAAAGTTATTGTATTCCTCGACGTACATCCTCCCCTCGTCAACCTTGGTGGTCTTGGCGTTGCATATCCATTGAATGTTGCGGTGACGCATCTCGGACTCGATCAGTTCCTTTGAGTCTCCGATCCCGCCCAGCCCGAGGTGCCCTATGTAGGGCTCCGGGGTAACGTAGGTGATTGGAACTTTTGGACGCAGTTTGCGGCGGCACAAGTCTGTTTCCATAGCCAGCGCATATTCATAGGCAGGAATAAAACAGGAAGCGCCTTGGAACACACCCACTACAGCAGGACCAGGATTCTTTAAAAATTGCTCGTATTCGTCATAAGCATTGCAGGCATGATCGAAGCTGCAAATTGAGTGTGTATGCCCTCTCGGGCCAGAGCCTTCTATCAGGTCGTAGGCCAAACGCGGCCCGGTAGCAATGATCAGATAGTCGTAGTCGATTGTTTCTCCATCCGCAAAGTAAATGCAGTTATTTTTAGCATCAATCCGTTCAGATAGCGATACGATAAAACCGATGCCCCTATTTTCAAGATAAGGACGAAGTTTGAACGAAGAATCCTCGCGTTTTCTCAAGCCCAGTGCGATCCAAGGATAGGATGGAGCAAATTGGAAGGTTTCGGCTGCGCTGACAAGGGTAATTTCATGTTGCTTGCCCAGTGTGTCGCGCAGTTCGAAAGCTGCCTGAGTTCCGCCAGTTCCCGCACCAAGGATGACAATATGTGACATGTTTCCTCAAAAATATTCCAGAGTGGCGTTGAATTAACAGGATCGTTTAAACACCATAGCTAGCGGTACCCTTAAGGCATCGCATTGGGATCGATTATGTCTGTGATGACGTAGCCCTGCATGCTGCTTGCCACCCAGATGCCTGCGGGGGCGAAAGCGGCCAAGGTTATTTATTTCCGAAAAAATAAAAAGTAAGCTATGGTCCACATGGCAACGTTGACGAGCAGAATCATTGAAATCATCCATAGAATGGTTAGCAACCAACTGGCTTTCCTTTTAGGCTTGTTTTCTGCTGCCGGTTTCGTTTGATTGATGACTAGATCGTTGCACTCTGCCTGCATTAGTTGTTGATTCATTTCATTCTCCATAAATCCAATTAGTCGCTGATTAAGCCCAGCAATTATCGTGAAAGATTGTCCCGATCCGTGTGCGACCACAGGGCGATGCCCTTAATCATTTGTTCACACGATGACTATTGTTATTTATCCCACTTATCGAACCATTTATATATCACCCCCATGCGCTCCAGTACGAAGAAGAGCACTATTCCAATAATGATCCCGGTCATAAAACCAAGTGGCACTGACATATCTTTGCTCCTATGTTTACTTGCAGCGGAATGGCGCTGCCCCATTTTCTATTCCAGCCAAGCCTGACGAACTTCCTGATCAGTTTCTCGCCGAAAAATGCTCCACCCCAAAATGCCCAACCCACCCATCTTTGGCATGCACTTCAACGATGACTTGATGCAGGCCTTTCGGAAGATCGGGAGAGATATGCAAATTGATGCTTGCACGCGAAGCGGGAGCCAGATCCAGGTTTTCAGTTTCGAGTTTGTAGCTCCCCTCCGGAATCCCCTTGATGGATAGAGCCAGTTGCGCGGGCGCATACAGCTTGTTCGACACGAGTATCTGGTAATCGCTGACCGATAACCCGGAAGATTTTTCTGACCGGTAGGCCACGATGTTATAGGGCGAATAATTGACCATGCTCCAGGCAAACAGGCCGCAGCCGAGCAGAAATAACACACCCACCCACACGTTCACCCGGTTGAGCAACCCGCCGCCTTTGCCACCCGGTTGGGAGGGCGGTTTTGTTTCGGCAAGCCTGAACCGCAACAAACCTGCGGAACCATCCTTGTCATGTAGCCGGTCGCATGCGTCCACGCACTCGCCGCAGTTAATGCAGGTGTCCGTGGATTTCAAATTTGTTGGATCGATATCGACAATGCACGATGCCGCGCAATAATTACATTTGGAACAATCGGATGAACGGCTCGCGTCATACGCTACGTGCAATGCATCTTGGGTCTTGAAAAATCGTTGTCCGAAGCGGTACATGCAAGCGTAGTTGCACCAGAAATATCGAATGCCTGAGATATCCAGAAAAAAAGCCACCACGCTCACGAAATAAAGGAGGTGCATGAATTTGGACAGGCTGGAATTTGAACTGAAGGTAATGAACGACCAGACCTCATCCGGCGTAAAGAAATAGAAAAACGGAATCAGCCCCAGCAGCAGTGAGAACGCCAGGAAACACAGGCTGAGGATGATCCAGTTTAGCGCCTTGTTTTTGGTGGCCGCGACCTGGGAATTCATGCTTTCGACATTGACGTTGGCGAGTTTGCCCAGCAGTTTGTGGGTCAGGTTGTTCGCCCATTCCGACACCGTGTTTTGCGGGCATGCCCAGCCGCACCAGACCGTTCCTACGGTCGAGTAGGTCATGATGGCAGCAGAGACCAGCAAGGTTCCGAAACCCAGCATCAAGGCGATGTCCGACCACCATATCTGGCGGCCCAGTACCACGAAAGTCCCGGCAACCAAGTCGATTCGGAAAAGCCCTGTAGCCGGAATCAGAACGAACAGCAGCAGCGATGCAATTTGCGTTGCACGTCTAGGCCAATGAAACTTCGGGGACGACATCTTTGCTTCCTTAGCAGACTCTTTAAAACTAGACACGTGTCCTTCGTGTGTCGAGAAATTGACGGGCCGTGTGATACTTTCCGCACTTGTTGCCAACTGCCTGTTTTGTTGTCCCATGTTTCTACCCTCTATTAGCCAAAGGATTAGAGATCTGAATTACGCTACTGCAACTTACGCAAACGAAGAGCTTTTGAAAATAATCCAGATTCAAGCGTCTCTTGTAACATTAAGCGATCTTTAGAGCTGATTTCAGTTTTCCCGATTTTAATAACAGCACTATTTATGCCACCCCCCGATTAAATTTAATAACATATTGAAATGTTATGATTTATCTATTTTTTCACTTCTTGCTAACAGATTGTATAGTTCAGGCAAAACAAAATATGGCGGTTTTATTTAATTTAATACCAGCCAATACTGCCATTTATGTCACAAGGCAAATAAAATGATCGAACCGCCATTCCCCAACTGAGTTCCTTTCTTGACACTCTAGTGGCAATCTGCAGAATCCGGTCCAATATTTGCCGGCTTTTGAGTCACCAACGACATGCATTGCCTGACACTCGCTGACATGCTTCATGTTCGCTGAAAAATGTCCACCAGATAACCAGCAAGCCGAGCAGCTTGATGGCGGTCACGACAGCAATTTTTCTGGCGAGTGAATGGTCGGAATAAGGTTTCATCTGCATTCCAAAGTTTTGTTCTTGCGCAACCGACATCTCAGCATCTGTGCCAGCTTCCGATTTATTTTTTAATACATTGTTTTTTTTTAATTCTATTTATTATTTTTGGTTGATGCCGCAAATTTTCTTATAAATGTAAAAGCAAAAAATTGCGGTTGATTTTGATGAGATTTAGAGCGCAGACTGCCAAATTTGTCGGCATGCCAATCAAAATGACTGAAACTGCCGTCTCCCAACTTATTTCCTTTCTTGACACGCTGGCGATGTATTGATGCCCGAGCACTTCCCCGATCCCTGCGAAGACAAACTCGAAACGCTACGCTCCGTTCACGGGTTCAGCGATATCATGACACTGGATGAAATGGAACGCGGCTATCTGGAATGGCAAGCGCGTTATTCAGGCTTGGGGCGCAAGGAATTAGCCGAACGCTTGGGGGTGAGCGAAAGGACGTTGTTCAGGAAGCTTGGCAAGCTTGCTTAGCTTAGCCATGAGGTGCACATGAAGATACTCGTGCTGGGCATCGGCAACACCTTACTCGCCGACGAAGGCGCAGGCATCGTTGCCATGCGCGAACTGAAAGCACGATTCGGCACTCGCGAAGAAATGGAATTTCATTGATGGCGGCACACTGTCTTTCACATTGGCGGTGCCAATCAGCGAATGTACCGCCTTGCTGGTAATTGATGCAGCAGAGCTTGGCGCTGTGCCGGGCGCGGTACGCAGCTTTGAAGGCGATGAGATGGATCGTTTTCTTGGCGAAAATCGCAAGAGCAGCGTGCATGAAGTGGGATTGCTCGACCTGATGTCCATCTCGCGCCTCGACCGGACATTGGCCGGAACACCGTGCTTTGATCGGCATCCAGCCAGCATTGGTGAATTGGGGCGAAACACTGACACCAGCAGTCGCGGCAGCGATGCCGGAAGTATGCGATATTGCCGCTGAGATTATTGATCGTTTTGCCAGCCTGACGAATTCGGTGATGTCTGAGAATGTGAATTGACTTGGCAAATATCGAACGCGCAGAATGTTCACACGTTGTAAGGTTACTTTCCCCCGCTGGGAGTCAACATGAAGCAAGCGCAACCACCTGACCTACTGCCCGGAACCGTTGGAGAAGGGTTGGCGCAGCGTGGTATCAGTCGCCGCGAATTCCTGCAATTCTGCACCTCTTTGGCGGCGCTTCTGGCGTTGCCGCCTTCGATGGCGAGCGCGATGGCAGAGGCCATCGCCAAAGCTCGACGACAATCGGTGATTTGGCTCTCTTTTCAGGAATGCACCGGCTGCACCGAATCCATCACGCGTTCGCATTCGCCGACGCTGGAAAATCTGATCTTCGACCTGATCTCTCTCGATTACCATCACACGCTGCAAGCGGCTTCGGGAGAAGCCGCCGAACAGGCCCGTGAACAGGCGATGAAGGACAACGCCGGGAAATATTTATTGATCGTCGATGGTGCTATTCCGATGGGCAATCCCGGTTTCTCCACCATCGCCGGTATCAGCAACTACGACATGCTGATGGAAACAGCCAAAGGAGCTGCGGCCATCGTCGCGGTAGGAACCTGTGCGGCTTTCGGCGGCATTCCCAAGGCCGACCCGAACCCGACCGGCGCGGTTGCGGTAAACGAGATCATCAAAGATAAACCCATCATCAACGTCCCCGGTTGCCCGCCGATTCCGGTGGTGATGACCGGGGTACTGGCGCATTTTCTGACTTTCGGTAGCATTCCGGAATTGGATACATTGGGGCGCCCCAAATCATTTTACGGCGAGACGATCCATGACCGTTGTTACCGCCGCCCATTCTATGACCAAGGCAAATTCGCGCAGACCTTCGACGATGATGCGGCACGGCAAGGCTGGTGTCTGTTCAAGCTGGGCTGCAAAGGGCCGGTAACTTACAACGTCTTGTGCCACGACCAAATGGAACGACGGCACCAGTTTCCCCATTCAGTCCGGCCACGGTTGTATCGGCTGTTCCGAGCCGAATTTCTGGGATGCCGGGCCACTCTACAAAGCCCTGTCCATGCCGATATCGGCGACCCCTTCCATGCTGGGTGCGGCGGCAGCAGTCGGCGCGGCAGCAGGGGTGGCAATCACTTGGCACAACCGTTCGACCAAGGCAGCGGCGAAAGCAGCACACGAAAAAGTGACGGTGCAGGAATTGACGCAGGAGGCAAATCATGAACCATCTTGATCTCCTGACTTTCGCACGTGGCAGCGCGTTGAACTGGGCGTTGATGCTGTGTGCGGCCGGATCGTGTTGCGCCTGTTCGAGATCTTCGGACTCGGTCGCAAATCCGATCTGGCAAGGCCGCGCAGCGACTCTCCCGGCAGCGGCTGGCGTACAATCTTCACTCGTTCATTGCCGCCGCAAGGCATGTTGAAACACGACCCGATGACTTACATCGGCGGTTATGTCTTTCACTTTGGCTTGCTGATAGCGATATTATTTTTTGCGCCGCACATTGAATTTTTTCGCAGCATGACCGGGCTAGTCTGGCCGAATTTGCCTACGCCGCTGGTCGATGCCTCGGCGGTGGCTGCGATAGTCGCATTGGCCGTGCTGCTGGCGCATCGGCTCAACAATCCGGTGAAGCGCTTGTTGTCCGGCATCGGTGATTATGTCGCGTGGGCAGCAACGTTACTCCCTTTGTTGACCGGTTATCTGGCCTATCACCACCTGTTTGCCGAATACACCCTGATGCTGTCACTGCACTTGTTCTCGGTAGAATTGTTATTGGTATTGTTGCCGTTCACCAAACTGTTCCACACTTTCTCGGTGTTCATTTCGCGCTGGTACAACGGCGACATTTTTGGGCGTAAAGGAACGGCATCATGAGCAGTGGCAGGAGCAGTTATCATGAGCGCAACGCTCGCCAAGGGCATTAACTCCTTCAAGGAAGTGATCGATGCACCCGATCGCCAGCTTCTTCTCCAGTTGCGTGCATTGCGGGCTGTGTGCCGAGGCGTGCTTGTTCTACACCGAAACCGGCGAGGCAAAATACACGCCGATCCATAAATTGGAACCGTTGCGACGAGTGTGGCAGCAGGAATACACGCTGTTGGGGAAATTGGGCAAACTGCTCGGCTTGAGCAAACCCGTGACGGATGCAGAGTTGACGGAATGGGAACCGCTGGTCTATGACAGTTGCACCTTGTGCGGTCGTTGCTCCATGGTCTGCCCGGTAGGCAACGATCTCACCTACATGATCCGCAAGATGCGCGAAGGCATGTCCGCATCGGGACATGCGCCGCAAGACCTGATCGCTGCGACGACACGTTCCATTACCATCGGCAGCCCGATGGGCATCAAGTGGCCTGCGGTACTGGCACAAATCAAACATGTGCAAGCCGAGACCGGTATCGAGGTGCCAGTGGAGCGCGAAGGCGCAGATTATCTGGTGTTGATGTCCTCGATGGAGATCATCAACTTTCCCGAATATCTTTCCGCGCTGAGCCGCATCTTCAAACAAGCCGGAGTCACCTGGACGCTGGCATCTGATGCGTTCGAAGCGACCAACAGCGGCATTCAGATCGGCGCTTCCGATCTGGCGCGCGAGATCGTCAGCCGCATCGTGGTGGCGGCCGAACGCTTGAAGGTCAAGTGCGTGATCAGCCCGGAATGCGGCCATGCCTTTACCGCCTTGCGCTGGGAAGGGCCGAACCTGATGGGCAAACCTTTCGGCTTCGAGGTGAAGCATATCCTCGAAGTGCTGGATGAACTCCATAAGGCAGGCAAGTTCAAAACCAAGGGCAAGGACAAGCGTCCGCTGACTTATCACGATCCCTGCCAAATCGCCCGACGCGGTGGCGTGGTGGAACAGCCGCGCCGTTTGCTGGCTGAGGTCGCCGCAGACTTTCGCGAGATGCCCGATGCCGGCGTGATGAACTGGTGCTGCGGTGGAGGTGGCGGCGTCTCGGCCATCGCGCGGGCAGAACCGTTACGCCTGCAAGCTTTCAAGCACAAGAAGATGCAGATCGAAACCACCGGTGTGGAGACGTTGATCACCGCCTGTGCCAATTGCCGCATCGTGATGGAAGAAGCGCTTGAGCATTACCATATGAATGTTGAAGTAATCGGCCTGACCGAATTGCTGGCCCAATATCTCGTTGAGGAAAAAGCACCATGAACCAGCCGGATAACAAACGCGTCATCGTTGATCCGGTGACCCGCATCGAAGGGCATTTGCGCATCGAGGCGGAAACCGATGCTGAAGGCCGCATCACCCGCGCCTCATCCGCCGGCACCATGGTGCGCGGCATCGAGATCATCCTGCGCGGTCGCGATCCGCGCGAAGCATGGGCGTTTGCACAACGAATCTGCGGCGTATGCACGCTGGTGCATGGCATCGCCTCGGTGCGCGCGGTCGAAAATGCGCTGCAGATCGAAATGCCGAGCAATGCGCAATTGATCCGCAACTTGATGATCGGCGCGCAATACATCCATGACCATGTGATGCATTTTTATTACCTGCATGCGCTGGACTGGGTGGATGTGCTCTCGGCGCTGAAGGCCGACCCCAAAGCCACTTCGGCGCTGGCACAGAGCCTGTCAGGTTATGCCAAATCGTCTCCGGGCTATTTCAGCGATGCGCAAAAAAAGTTGAAAGGCTTCGTTGATGCCGGTCAGTTGGGGATATTTGCCAATGGCTACTGGGGACACCCTGGCTACAAATTGCCGCCCGAAGCCAACCTCATGGCCGTGGCACACTATCTGGATGCGTTGGCCTGGCAACGCGATGTGGTGAAATTGCATGCCGTTTTCGGCGGCAAAAATCCGCACCCGATGTTTCTGGTTGGCGGTGTGCCGTGCGCCATCAGCATCGATCCTAACCGTTCCGGTGATAGTCGATGGAGCGCATTTCCACAGTAGCAATTCCGGCACCGCACTCAACGAGGTCGGACTGCAAACGGTACAGAACTCCATCAACCTGATGCGCGAGTTTGTCGATCAGGTCTATGTGCCCGATACCTTGGCTATCGCCGGATTTTACAAGGACTGGTTTGCGCAGGGCGAAGGCGTCGGCAACTTCCTGACCTTCGGCGATTTTCCGGCCAAGGGCATGTCCGACCCTTCCTCCTATATGATTCCCTCCGGCGTGATACTGGATCGCGATCT
This sequence comes from uncultured beta proteobacterium, assembly GCA_963714805.1. Classification (GTDB taxonomy): domain Bacteria; phylum Pseudomonadota; class Gammaproteobacteria; order Burkholderiales; family Gallionellaceae; genus CAIQPV01. The sequence continues at coordinate 73,361 of CAVQPO010000005.1, forward strand.
GAGCAAGATACACCCCATCGACCTTAATGCGGAAGGCGAAATTCAGGAATTCGTCAGCCATGCCTGGTACGAATATTCCGTAGGTAAAGAACAGGGCCTGCATCCTTACAAGGGCGAGACCAAACTCGATTACACCGGCCCCAAGCCGCCATATCAACAACTGGATGTGGACAAGGATTATTCCTGGATGAAGTCGCCGCGCTGGAAGGGCAAAGCTGTCGAAGTCGGGCCGCTGGCGCGCGTGTTGATGATGTACGCATCAGGGCATGAGCAGACCAAAGAACTGGTCGGCATGACCCTGAAGAAACTCGATCTGCCGGTGCAGGCACTGTATTCGACCATGGGCCGCACCGCCGCGCGCACGCTGGAAACCAAGATCGTGGCCGACGCGATGCAGGGCTGGTATGACCAACTGGTTGCCAACATCAAAGCGGGCGATGTCAAAACCTTCAACGAATCGAAGTGGGATCCTTCAACTTGGCCGAGCCATGCGCAAGGGGTTGGCGTCATGGAAGCACCGCGCGGCGGACTTTCACACTGGATCGTCATCGAAGATCAAAAGATTGCCAACTATCAGGCCATCGTACCCAGCACCTGGAACGCTGGCCCGCGCGATGCGCAGGGGAATCAGGGGCCGTATGAAGCTGCCTTGAAAGGACATCAACTTCATGATGTGAAACAGCCCATCGAAATTCTGCGCACCATCCACAGTTTCGACCCTTGCATTGCCTGCGCAGTACATCTGACCGACCCGGAGGGCAAGGAGTTGATACAAGTGGAAGGTACTCTGAGGAAGAGCGCACCAGCTATAAAATTGATTCTGCCATTCTTATCAAATTATTATTGATTCCAGATTTACCATGTTATTTTTTCCTTGGCTTGCAAGTAGAGGCAAGCCATTTCGTCAACGGCTATATAATTCTGTATAACTCCTCGTGTGGACTTTCACTAGCCTCCCGCTTTCCAAGAAGATTAGTCCAAAAAATTGCTCCAAGTGCCAATGTTATAAACATTCAAGTAGCCGTTCTTCTTTAACAAAAGCTTTGCCATACCACTTCGTGTTCCGCTTGCACAGCAGAGCAAATCTACGATTTCCGCCTTGATCAAGATGGCTTTGAAAAATGTCATACTTTCCATTATTAAATTCACAATCTCGCCCAGTTTTGCTGGCTCAAATCGGATACTGCCGCAATTCCACTGCCGAGGCACGGAAATTTTACTTTTATAGTTCAGCAAAAAGCTAACAATATTTACTCAGTCTTAGCCTCACATGTAACAAACTCAATATTTGCACCATCATGGATTAACTGCTTGACTGCACAACGACTTATTTCACCAAGGATAGATTGCCGTTGCAGCGGCGTGATGCGTTCAGGGAATTTCACTTCGGTCACATAGCGTGATGGAATCAGAATATTGCCGGTGCGCACTACCGGCTTACAATTAATCTCGATACCCTCTGCACTGTTGCCCAATGCCTTGCATGCTTTGCGTGAATAGACGCCCGCGCAGCCAGCAAGTGCGGCATACGTAGCTTCCAGTGGGTTGAGCAGACTCCCGTCTTGACCATAGGTGATGATATGGTTCTTGTAATACACTTGAATCTGGTTGCTATCGTTAAGGGTGAGTTGATACATAATAAGAAGTCCTTGTTTAATCACGCGTTAGTTGCCTTTCAATGAAAAGGTGCAACTCGTTATGATTATTTGAATTATTTGCTCATGCTGTTGAGGCCAAACACTTTGAGCATATATTTTTCATAAATAGGCTCTGGGCTACCGGTCATACCCGTGTTAATTTCGGTAACCTTTAACTTGAGGCAACGGTCCTGATTACCCACTATCCTCGGTAACTTTTATCTTGAGGCAATTTGCATTGGTAGAGCGTGAAGAGGTAGTGCTTCCGCCTTTGGTAGCGTGCCCATTGCAATTTCTTGCATCTGTCGAACATCAATCGCGCGCAGTTTATGATCGGCATCATTTACCCATTGCGCGAGTTCTGAAGCTTCAATTTCCTTGATGGCGTTCGAAAATATTCTGCTAATACAGCAATAAGTAATATAATAATATTAGCATATTATTGCAGTTTAATGGTTCACCTATTCGGGTGGGAATGAAAAATTAGCGCATACATTGGTTGCTTTATTAATCCATGATAATCCTGATCTTCTTCTAAATAGACGAAAATAATCCGATGTTTCCCCAATAGCTAAGCAAAAAAATGGCTTGCCAGTCAAACTGGCAAGCCGAGGAGGGAGGTATAAAAAATGCAAAGGGGAGATACAGTGCATTCGTTTATAATCATACGCTAATATTCTCGCTGGTCAAGGATATAATTTACTTCCCTTTAAACTGAATGAGAAAGTCATAAGCATTATTATTTCCCTTCTCACACAATTAAAATTTTAAAACCTCCCAAATGAGTGGAAATATTAGAATTATTCTGGTCGACGATCACTGTTTATGTCGACGCGGCCTGACCGAGCTTCTATCCAAACGCTACGGCATGTCGGTGATCGGTGCCACAGACAATATCGGCGAACTGACTGATCTGTTGCGCGATTGGAGTCCGGACCTACTTGTCATGGACATGCGCATGGAACCGGTAAATGGCCTAGATATGCTGAATCTGATACGCAAGCAAGGTTTTTTCACGCCTGTAATTATTCTAACCATGAGCGATGAAGAATCTGATTTTGCCAATGCTTTGCGAGCTGGGGTGCGTGGCTATTTACTCAAAGATATGGCCCCGGACGATGTATCCAATGCAATCCTCCGAGTTGCCGCTGGTGAGTTAGTGGTGGCTCCGGCATTGACTGCAAAGATGATCGGGATTTTGCAAGGCGACCCTCGAGAACAAAATGAAAAAAAAGGCTTGAAGGGATTAACTGAACGAGAGAACGGAATACTGCAACTCCTGGCGCAAGGAGAAAGCAACAAAACTATCGCCCAGACATTGGGCATTAGCCCTGATACTGTCAAACAGCATGTTCGCCACATCTTAACTAAGCTTAATCTCACATCAAGGGTCGAGGCGGCTGTATTGTTTGCCGTTAAACACAACAACTGAAATTTGGCTTGAAGTGCAACGGTATTGTAAGGCACAAGATACTCAAGCCATTAAAATTATTTGATCAATTCATCTTGGAGAAATAATTTATGTCCCGTAAATATCCCGTGATTGCGGTAACCGGTTCATCAGGTGCTGGAACCACCACCGTCAAACAAGCCTTTGAGAATATTTTTCGCAGGGAGAAGATATCCGCCGCCATAGTAGAAGGCGACAGCTTGCACAGTTTGGATCGTTTGGCATTTCGTGCCGCAGTGGCAGAGGCCTCTAAAAATGGCAATCATTCGTTCAGCCACTTTGGCCCAGAATCGAATTATTTTGACAAGATCGAAACGATGTTCAAGTCATTCGGTGAAAATGGCACCTGCAAACGACGTTACTATGTTCATAGCGATGAAGAGGCAGTGTTGCACAACAAGCACTTTGGTCTAACCGACCTAAAGGCGGGAGTATTCACCCCATGGGAGGACATCGAAGAGAATTCAGACCTGCTGTTTTATGAAGGCTTGCACGGTATGGTAAAGGATCGCGACATTGATGTGGGCAGGTTTGTTGATTTTGGCATCGGTGTAGTGCCGGTCGTTAATCTGGAATGGATTCAGAAGATTCATCGCGATAAGGAGCAGCGTGGCTATTCGGAAGAGGCGATTGTAGATACCATCCTGCGTCGTATGCCGGACTACGTTAAATACATCACGCCGCAATTTTCACGCACCCACATCAACTTTCAGCGCGTAGCAACAGTTGATACCTCCAACCCCTTCGTTGCGCGAGACATCCCAACGCTGGATGAAAGTTTCGTGGTGATACGTTTCAAAAATCACAAGGACATTGACTTTCCTTATTATCTCAACATGATCCACAACTCCTTCATGTCCCGCGCAAACACCTTAGTTGTACCGGGCGGCAAGATGAGCTATGCGATGGAAATAATTCTTACACCAATTTTGCACTGTTTGATGGAGCGCAGGAAGAAGTAAGGTTTGCTCCGTCACTGGTCATGTAGCAGCAAATATTAGCGTTTTTGATCCGTCCTCAACAGCCAGATCAGGTCTGCCCTTTGGGTTGCGCTCGACTTGTTTGATGTGGGGGAATTGCTGCGCTCAATCCAGATGATCGCGGCAAGAAGCCGGTAGCGGCGTAGCTTAGCTCCTTGCAGCTAGCCCCCGTGGTCCGTGCGAAGGGATTTAAAGCGCTATCAACTAATCAAAGCCAACTCAAGAGGGCATTAAGTGCTCAACAAGTTCATACCGCCGACGCTCAAAAACTTCTGGGGCGGAACTGGCCAGCATTGCCCATTCGTCAAAATCAAAGGTGTCGATGGTTGCCTCCCATATTATTCATGGCAACCTACGAATTGCATAATAGCTTTGGGTCTTGCTCACCACTCGCAGCCATGCGCTCCAATCCTTGTAGCACAGACAGGCTTTCTGATTCCATAATTGACACTTGCTCAAGAACCAACTGTACGTTATTGTTTGCGTGAGCACGTAGCGCACTCAGGGCTGAATCATGAACCCGCTTATGTGGGGTTTCAATTTCCCGATAGCCCGACAATTGAGAGAAGCAAGCTTTACCTTCACCTTCATAGTACCACTTGCCAAGGCGACAAGTGGTATGGGAGGAAAATTGATTTTCGTTTTCGTCTGAAATTCCAAACAGGACTTTGTAAACACGAAATTTGTAGAGCAAGTGGTCAACCTTGGCAAGTTCGCAGAATCCACGAAGTGCCGACCCCGCAATCGCTTCCTCCATGTTGGAAGATAATGCCAGTAATTGACGCATGGTTTCTGCGGCAGATTGACCATCTTGGCTAAATCCTAAGGACTGTTCAGCCAATGCGTTCATTTGGTCACGGCTATTTGTACTGTCTACCCTGATTTGTGCCACCAAGTTCGTTATCTCGCTGGTAGCCTTGGCTGTACGCTCTGCCAATTTACGTACTTCATCAGCAACCACTGCAAATCCTCGCCCTTGCTCTCCAGCTCTGGCGGCTTCGATAGCGGCATTCAGTGCCAACAGGTTGGTTTGGTCAGCCACCTCTTTAATGAGATTCACAATGCTGCTGATTTCATGAGCACGGGCATCAAGTTCTCCAATCTGAACCGCTGCCCGCTGTGAATTATTTGCCATGTCACCCAAATTGGCGGCAATACGTTCAATAGCTTCCCGACTGGTTAGTGATACTCCCTGAGCATTGGCTGCATTATTCTTTTCCTCACGCATCGTGTTTGCGAGGGTTGCCAGAGAAACTTGTACATCACTAATGGATTGCCCAAATGTTTGCAGGTTGCTAATCAGTCCTTCTAACTCCTCTGCCTTCTGGCGACATTGAGTCGCTTCCCGTTCAGCATTGTCGGCGCGTAAAACTGCGGTGACAAGCGCTCCTTCATTTTGTTGGAGAACGGCTTTCAGCTCTGCATTTTCTGCTTTAAGCCTTTGTAATTCAATTTTCCTATTGCCAAATAGCATTTTATTCTCCCTTAGTTTTCTGTGTCATTTATGATCAGCTACTCAACTTTGCAAACTTCAGGAAACGGCATAATTTGTCAAATCTTTAGTGCCACGGGATGGGCAGAGCCTCGGCGCAAAACTCAGCCCAATTGGTGAACTGGAAGGCCGCTCTGCATCCAGCTAATCATTCCACCACGCAGGTTGTAGACGTTTGAAAATCCCTGTTGCTGCAGAAACATACAGGCTTGTGAGGAGCGGGCTCCGCTTCGACAAACAATAACCAGCTTGTCCAATGGGGACAGTTCGTGGATTCTTAACGGCAGCGTGTGTAATGGTAGAGCTTCCGCCCCCGGAACAGCACCCGTTGCAATCTCTTGCATTTGGCGTACATCAATTACACGCAGATGATGGTCAGCATTTTTTACCCACTGAGCGAGTTCAGATGCATCAATTTCTTTGATGGCGTTGGCGAACATTTTTTGTAACTAATGTAATATTATTGAAATACGGTAACATATTAGCACATACTAATATATTGGCAAATTACCTATTTGGATAGTTTGGAGTTGGGGTGCATGCACCGAGCGCACAACCTAAGGCTGAATTAGTTCTTGAGGGAAAGAGGCGTCAATAGCGTTCTTGTAATTAGGCTGCCTTTTCCTCGGCGCAACCGACAACAAGCATTAGATTAAAAACCTTGAAACAGTCTCGGCATCGAATGGCCAGTCAAGTTCAGCATCACTGTCAATGCGCTGCAATACAGGGATTCGTTTGCGATATTTGTCGAATAATTTGTCATTATTGAGGATGTCTACTGACACAATGCAGATGATCAATTTGCCGTATTGGCCCGAATTGCGGTAATTTACAACTTCACGATTCTACGTTCCGATATCGGAATTTGGCGACATTCCGGTTCAGCAACCCAATTGCGGTATGAATATTCACCTATCATCCTTCACTCAAATTACCGTAGCAGGCCAACATTTTTACTGAATAAGTTTCTTTAGTTGCTCAAGCAAAGTATCCCGCAGTTCATGAAGTTCGTTCAGTCTTCCCAATGCTACCTTGCAGTAGAAAACTATGCTTACATTCATTAAGTTACCTATCATTAATTCTAGGTAAACCTAAAAATACATGGATTTCCAATGCTTGATAATATAAGTTATCAAACATTGGATCTCATTGAGCATTTGCTATAAATAGAAAAGTTGATGATGTACCACATAAATTTGTTATTATTCAACGGCAGAAAAAAACGAAACAAATTTTAGAGTTTTATAGACGTTAATATATGATTAGTTTCGTATTGGATAAAATATATAGAAATAAATATGTATAATGCATTGTATTTATTATTAATATTTACTGTTCCGCATATATTTATTCATGATAACCCTTCTGAGGTGCCCTTATTCAAAACAATGTGTCGGTGCATGGTCAACAAGGCGGTAACTCGATGACCGGATATGCCAGGGGAATAGCTGCATGAGCAGGATTTACGATCAGTTGACGTTACCCGAAACGCGAAGCGAACCAGAAAAGGTCGTGCGTGCGCCTATCAGCCAACGAGCGGCGACTGAAGAACAACTGCATTTGGTAACTGCCGAACGCGGGGAGCAAGATCGTCAGTTGCGAATAGATGAGTTGGCAAATCAGGCACGGCTCCATGTGGCGGCGATAGAAAGAGCACACAAACGCACGACGGAAGAGGTGCGGCTGGCCGCAGAGCATTCCGTACAACTTGCGGAAGAAGCGCGGCTTGAGCTTCTTGCACGCGAGCGGGCAGAGGCAGAGCAAGAGGAACGTTGCGCTCTTGTCGCGCGCGTCGAGGCGGAGCGTCAATTGACGGCCCAGCTTGAGATGCGAATCGAGCAGGAAAAAATCGAGCGTGCGCAAGCCGCGCAACGGGCAGCGCAAGAAGAGCAGCTCAGGCGGGTTATAGCAGAACGCGAAGAACATGAACGCCTGCTGCAGGCTGAGGAAAGTGCAGCGCAAATTCGGCTATATGAGGCGGCGATAGAAGAGGCACGCCGGCAGGCTGAGGAAGAGGTGAGGGAGGCAGAGAGACTTGCCGCCCAACTAAAGGAGGAGAAGCGGCTTGAGGCACTTTCCCGTGAACGGGCTCAGGCTGAAGAAGATGAGCGGATGGCGCTTGCTTCGCGCATCGAAGCCGAGCGTCAATTGACTGCTCAAATTGAGGTGCGGATCGAACAGGAAAAGATAGAGCGAGCCCAAGCGAGCAAGCGGATATTGCACGAGGAACAATTGCGCATTGCAGTTGCAGCACGCGAGGCGCAGGAACGCCAACTGCGCATCGAAGAATCTGCGGCTCAAGCTGAGTCTCAAGCGGCGGCGATAGAGGAGGCGCGCAAACGTACAGCCGATGAAATGCGTCGAGCAGAAGAGCTTGCTGCCCAGCGTGAAGAAGAGGCGCGGTTGGAAGAGCTTGCCTGGGAACGAACGCAAATTGAACAATCGGAGCGGGCGGCTCTTGCAGGACGCATTGAGGCAGAGCGTCAATTGACCGCCCAAATAGAAGCGCGGATTGAACAAGAAAGACTCGAACTTGAACAAGTATCCCTACGGGATGCGAATGAAGAAAAACTTAGGTTGGCTATCGCCGAACGCGAAGCAATGGAAAGCCGACTCCAAGTCGAAGAGTTGGCGGCAAAAGCGCAACGCCACGAAGCACCGATAGAGGCAGCGCAAAAAAGCGGGATAGGAAATGTGCGAGGAGCAGAAAATCGCACCGTCCGATTTGTCGAAGAACTGCGACTGCCGGCGATTGAGCGGCCACTCCCCTTAAAAGAGCAAGCAGCGGGAATTCCGCTTAAGAGAATTCAAGTGACCTCTCGTCACGGGCAGGAGAGAGCATCTGAGCGCGTGTCTTCTCTCAGGCTACCCTTCCCAGTCCTGAACCGGCGTTATTTTGGCTACCTTGCCGTGGCTTTACTGGTCATCGGGGGGATTTACTTTATGGCAGGCGGTTCCCGCAATATCGATAATAAGCCTAGTGCGGTCGCTGTTTGGTCTGGGGGAGAAGCGGCACCTGTCAGCGTTAAAGTTAATCCTCCGCCAGCACCGGAAATTCCGGTTGTTGCTCCGCAAATTAAAGCAAACATTACCTCAATTCCAGAGATTACAGCCACTCCGGTTCCACCGCTGGCACCAGCCGTTGCTGCGGTACCGGAGATAAAGGCAACCGTTGCTCCGGTTCCAAAGATGAATGCAGCCCTCGATCAGGTCGATCATGCTGCCAAATCGCAGCAGCGTGGAGAAAAGGAAATTCGCCGGTCGGTCATGCAATGGGCGGAGGCATGGTCACGGCGTGATGCAGTGTCTTATCTCTCTTTTTATGCGACCGACTTTATCCCCCCGGAAGGAATGCGGCGCGCAGATTGGGAGGAACAACGGAAATCAAGATTGGGCAAGTACCGATCAATTAAAGTCACGCTGAGAAATATAAAAATTAACTATCTTGGAGGGAATGCCGCAAGTGTAAGTTTCGCTCAGGATTTCAGAGCCGATAATCACATGGAGATACGAACCAAAAAGGAACTTGGCCTGAAAAATACGCAAGGCCACTGGCTGATTGTAAGCGAGAAAAACTCCTGATCTGTTTTTCAACCAGAACTTTTCCTCGTGCATTGCCGGGAGTTATATTTATTTTTGACCATGAGCAAAGCATTCACCAAGGAAACAGATGATGAGGAAGAGCTGGAACTGCCCCAGCAAATTCCCGTCGGACTGAAGAATTACATTACACCTGCAGGATACCAACGCCTGAGGGACGAACTCGACCTGTTATGGAAAGTCGAGCGCCCTGCGCTGGTAAACACTATCACTTGGGCCGCCTCCAACGGCGACCGTTCGGAAAACGGTGATTACATTTACGGCAAAAAGCGACTGCGCGAGATTGATCGGCGCATTCGTTTTCTTTCCAAGCGCTTGGATAACGCCGTTGTGGTCGATCCGGCGCAGCGTATGGATTGCGAGCAAGTATTTTTTGGTGCTACAGTGACTGTTTGCGGACATGATGGTGCAGAGCGTACGTACAGTATAGTCGGGGTCGACGAGGCCGACGCCGGACGCGGATTGATAAGTTGGGTCTCGCCGCTGGCGCGGGCGCTGCTCAAGGCGCGTGCGGGTGATGTGGTGACCTTGCATATTCCCGGCGGGGTGGATGAGCTGGAAGTTGTTGAAGTCGCCTATTTGCCGATCGAGTTAATTGCACAATTTATTGCTCCCTGATTGAGTGTTATCAAACTAAAGGGAACCTCTAAAAATCCAATTTTCGTCGCGATACTGCGTTGCTCACAAAAAATTACTCCTTACATATAAAACATATGCTGCGTCACTCCCGTCCTAAACAGATCATGACGTTGGATCATCCGAAGGTGTAAGGTATAGGTGAATCGCCAAACCCACCTACCCCTGACCGAAGGAGACCCAACGTGAGCGCATCATGCAGCATGTTTAGCCAAATACTCAAGCTTATTCCTCGCACCGACTTTGCACGCCTCGTCAAAGAAACGAAGGCGGAACACCGCAGCAAGGGCGTATCGAGTTGGAGCCAGTTTGTTGCCATGCTGTTCTGCCAGCTCGGGAGAGCCCACTCATTGAGGGAAATCGAGGGTGGACTGAAGAGTTGCGAAGGCAAGTTGGCGCATCTGGGTATCGAAGCACCTGCGCGCTCGTCCTTGTCCTATGCCAACAGCCACCGCCCTGCTGAGCTGTTCGAGAAGGTTTTCTACACCCTGTTCGATACCGTCTCCAGTAAAGCGGTTGGCAAGAAAAAGTTTCGGTTCAAAAACAAACTGGTCAGCATGGATTCGACCGTCATTGACCTGTGCCTGTCGATGTATGACTGGGCGAAGTTCCGACGGACTAAAGGTGCCGTGAAATTACACTTGGTGCTCGACCACGATGGTTATCTGCCGTGTTTCGGGCTGATCACCGATGGCAAGGTCTCCAACGTCAAAGCGGCGTGGCAAATTGACTTTGCATCCGGCACCATCGTCGTTGATGACCGGGGCTACAATGACTACCGGCTGTTCTCGAACTGGACAGAAGCTGGCGTATATTTCGTCACCCGCATGAAAGACAACGCCCTGTTCGAGGTGGTCGAAGAACGCGAACCACCGCAGAACCGCAACATCGTCAAGGACCAGATCATCCGTTTGACCGGCACTGGCGCACAAGAGAAGTGCCCACATCTATTGCGCCGGGTCGAAGCCATCCGTGAGGATACGGGCGAAACGCTCGTCTTCCTCACTAACCATCTTGGTCTTGGCGCTTCCACCATCGCGGCCATTTACAAAGATCGCTGGCAGATTGAACTGTTCTTCAAGGCAATCAAACAGAACTTGAAGATCAAGACCTTCGTCGGCACTTCGGCCAACGCCGTCAAGACCCAGATTTGGACAGCATTGATCGCCATGCTATTGCTGCGCTATTTGCAGATGTCATCCAAGTTCGGCTGGAGCCTGTCTAACCTTGTGGCGCTGCTACGCATGAATCTGTTTACGCATCGTGATCTGATGGCATGGCTGAACCAGCCGTTCACCACGCCGCCTGATCCGCAGGATGCACCTCAGACCAGCTTGGCCTTCGCTTGATCTTAGGCAGCATGGAAGCACTATCTTGAAAATACTCCATTACCCGGCCACAAAGGCGTCAAATCAAGGCATATATCGGGGGGGAAATCTATCTTGGACAGCAATGATGCTGCGTCGTAATTTTTTGTTCGCGCCTTGTCTAGCTTAGAAAATTGAATTTTTAGAGGCTCCCTAAAGAAATCTTATACATTTCCGATAGTAAGGTTGAACTACCTGCTCAGTGCGAAATGAATATGAAAACAAATTTACCCGTCACGCAACGTGAAATCGATTATCCGGAGAGCAAAGTCTTTGTTACGAAGACCGATACCAAGGGGATCATCACCTACACGAATGACTCTTTCGTGGAGATCGCCGGTTTTTCCCGCGAGGAATTGATCGGGAAGAACCACAACCTTGTCCGTCATCCGGATATGCCTGAATGGGCATTCAAAAGCTTGTGGGATACGGTTAAGGGCGGCCATCCATGGCGCGGCATTGTAAAGAACCGCGCCAAAAGTGGCGACCATTACTGGGTGCGTGCCACCGTATCGCCGATCACGGAACACGGCACGGTCACCGGCTATATTTCATTGCGCAAAAAGCCGACGCGCGCCGAAATCTCGGCCGCGGAAGCGCTATACAAATCGGGTGGCGCCCCTTCCGCGAAAGTCCCGTTATCCAAGCGGTTCCAGAATCTCACCCTGCAAACCAAGCTTCAGCTTTTAGTTCAGCCGGCCCTGTTGCTGATGTTGGGCATCGGCAGCCTTGCCATCGTCAACGATAACCGCTCCAGCATGTTTGATTCGGCGCAACAACATGCCGAAGGGGTGGCTAACGAGATTATCGATAGTGCAAACATGCTGATGGTTACGGGGCAGATCGGTGACGTTGACACTCGAAAACTACTGATAAAGAAGCTTTCCGGTTCGGGGAATATTGTCGGGATGCGCCTCATGCGCGCCGACCAACAATTTGGCTCCGGGTTGCCGGAGGAGCAAATTCAGGATGCGGTGCAACGCAATGCCGTTGCAGGCAAAAAACCTTATTATGCGATTGAGAGCCTGGATGGCAAGCCGATCTTTCGTGCGGTGACGCCTTATACCGCAAGCCATGATTTTCACGGCACGGATTGCATGACTTGCCACAAGGTTGAGAATGGCGGCGTGATCGGAGTTTCCGATATTCAGATCGATTTGAGCGAAGGTTATGCCAAGCTGCAAAAGGTTATTGTCGAGCAGATTGTCATCCAGATTGCGTTTCAACTGGTGCTGTTCTTTTTTATCAGGCTGATCGTTCGCCGCTTTGTGGTAAAGCCGGTCGATGAAATAAAAGAGCACTTGAGTGAAGTCATCAATGGACATATGACCAGTCAAGTCGATATTTCCGGTCGTGACGAAATGGGGGAAGTACTTTGCTCCGTCCAATCGACCAAGGTGTTGCTGGGATCAATCATCGACCAAATTGCCACGGTATCCGGCCATATTGATGGCCGCGCCAAACATTTGTCGGAAGCGATGACAAGAGTGTCGGAAGGCTCCCGCTCGCAATCGGAAGCGGCAAACACCATGACATCATCGGTAGAGACAATGACGGCAAGCATAGACCAGATTGCGGAAAATGCCGGAGAGGTTAAACGCGTTTCGGAAAATTCCAATTCTCTGGCAAGCGAAGGCGGCAGGATAGTACAGCAGGTTGTGGACGATATGGCGAGAACCAATCAGGCGGTCACGAATACCGCGCAAACCATGCAGCAATTGGGCGAGCAATCGCATCGGATCCAGGATGTGGTCAAGGTGATCAAGGAAATCGCCGACCAGACCAATCTTCTTGCACTCAATGCCGCGATTGAAGCGGCGCGGGCGGGAGAGCAGGGGCGGGGCTTTGCCGTGGTGGCGGATGAAGTGCGCAAGCTGGCCGAAAAAACCGGGCGTTCGACTCAGGAAATTTCCGGAATGGTGGACGAAATACGCGGGAGCACCAGCAACGCAATTGCCGAAATGGTGGCTACAGTCGAGATGGTCAAGGCGGGTTCGGTTATGGCTGAAAAAGCGGGCGGCTCCATTGTTGAAATCAACGATGGTGTGTCCCAAGTGCTAAACGGTGTCGAGGATATTTCCGCCTCTATCAGGGAGCAGAGCGTAGCCAGCCGCGAGATTGCCGTCAACGTGGAAAAAGTCGCGCAAATGTCTGAAGAAAACAGTGAAGCAGTCAGAGAAGTTTTCGGCACTGTGGAAAACCTAGAAGCCCTATCCAGCACGCTAGAACAATCCATAAGACATTTCCGGATTTGATACGAGAATTGTTGAGTAAAACTGGGGGTGTATATTCCCAAAAAAGAAGAGTAGGATGACCACAAATTAAAAATGGTGTGTTAAGTGTTACAGCATTTACAAATGGGGTTTCGCATGAGTACAGCGCCTAAAAAGCTGCTGTATTGTGTTGATCTTATTGCCAGATTTAATTTGCAAAATTTGAGAACGATGAGCCGGATTCTGCTGTTCATCTTTCCGCCCGCTTTAAAATTCCCCATCAGATTTGCATGTGCTTTGATGTTACCCATCAAATACGCATATGTTCCTTTAGCACCCCAAAATTACATTGGGGTGCCCACTTAGCTTGCAAGAATAAATTGTGGAGAGGTTTTATGCCTAAGCACATAGTTCGTTTATTGATTCTGATCGCGGTAGTTGCGACCGTTGCTTTTTCGGCAAAGAGATTTTTAAGAGCGGATTCGTTTTATCAGTACGGGCATTACCGGGGTAATGCCGTAGCAGAAATTGCTTCCAAAGTTCCCAAACTCCAAGGGTCGGCATCTTGCCAGTCATGTCACAAAGAGGCGTATGACCGAATGGACAGCCGGCATCCATCGAAAAGCCACCAGAAAAGACGCAGTTCAGGGTCTGGTCTATTAAATATGGTCCGGGTTGTGAAGTTTGTCACACTGGTCCGGCAGGCAATCACCCCTCCAAAGAACCCATGCCGCTTTCCATCGAGGATCAGATAACCACGATCACCCATCCTGAACATAAAGATCATCCGGCCAATGTGCCGGGCAGGAATCTGATGTTGAGCCCCGAAGATATGCGGAGTCTGTGCCTCAACTGCCATGACAAATTGGAGGCACGCCCTAAAGAGCAGCGTCAGATCGCGGTTGATACGCATAGCGGCAAGGAGAACTGTGTACAACTTGCCACAATCCGCACTCACCCAAAATCAATTTTGCCCAGCCCAGGCCGCCGTATGATCCCGTCACAGGCAAGACTGCACGTGGCAGGCAAAGCAGCGGCAATGCGAATGCGGGCAAGTCTGTGGCGCAGTTGCGCAGCATGCCATGGCAAGGCCGGGATGAGCGTCAATCCGGCATGGCCGAATCTGGCAGGGCAACATGCCGACTATTTGGTTGATTCGCTCAAGGCATTCAAATCGGGAGCGCGCAAAAACGACACGATGAGCTCCCATGGCGGCGGGTCTGAGCGATGCGGATATCCGCAATGTGGCCGCCTATTTTTCCAAAGCCAGATGCGGGGTGACCGGAGGCGACAAAGCCAAAGCCGAGCTGGGTAAAGCCAAGGTGGCAGACGGGTTGTGCGGCCTGCCACAACGCCGGCGGACTTCACGGCAACGGCACCACCGGAATCAGTGCGAGTTCCGGCATGGCCTAATCTGGCCGGGCAAAATGCAGATTATCTGCCAATGCGCTCAAATCATTCAAGGATGACAGCCGCAGTCACGCGGTCATGTCGAGCATGGCCAAGACATTGTCTGACTCCGATATCGACAACCTGGCGGCTTATTTCGCCAGCGCGAGTTGCAAATGAGTAAATTACCGAGTGAGGGAAAAATGACTACTCAGGATACGAAAACAGAAGAAGCCGATGCCTTGTCGCGCCGCGATTTTTTGGCATGGCTCGGCAAGGGGGTCGCTTGTGTCGGAGCACTGGTCGGTGCGGGTAGCGCGATTGGCTCAACTGAACTGGTGACAGCAAACGCGGGTTTCAGCAAAATGATGAGCAGTTCGCCGAATCGGTCAATAATCCGCCCAAGGTGCCCGGTTACAACTGGAATGACCATGATTGGGCGATGGGTGTCGATACGGATCGCTGTATCGGCTGTTTGCGCTGCATGGAAGCTTGCAAGATGGAAAACAGCGTGCAGATGGATGCCAATCACTATCGAACCTGGGTCGAGCGCTATGTCTATCTGGAAGGTTCGAATACCGCTATCGTCGACAGCCAGACCGATCCGAAAAATATCGAAAATGCCGGGTCGGAAACAAAATTCCGTTTTGACAACCGCTACAAGAATGTCAAAGTGGACAAGGCGTTCTTTGTACCCAAGCTGTGCAACCAATGCGAGCATCCGTCCTGTGTTCAGGTGTGCCCGACCGGAGCAACTTTCAAGGCCAAAGACGGTCCGGTGTTGATCGATACGACTTATTGTATCGGATGCCAGTATTGCGTTCAGGCGTGCCCTTATGGCGCGCGCAGCTTCAATGAACAAAGGGGGACTGCCGAGAAATGCAATTGGTGCTACCACCGTATCACCAAGGGACTTAATCCGGCATGCGTCGAAGTATGCCCGACGGGGACGCGCATTTTCGGTGATCGCAGAGATCCGGAAAGTCCGATCAGTTTATTTATCCGCAATAATCACGTGCAAGTGCTGAAGCCGGAAATGGGCAACGCGCCCAATGTGTTTTATAAAGGAACAGATAAGGAGGTGGTCTGATGGAACACGTATTCGAGTCACGTCACTCCCTATGTCGGTTACGTTTACCCGAACGAAACCGATATGGCATGGAGCCAGCTCATCGTAATTTATCCCTACATCACCGGGTTGGTGGCAGGTGCGTTCGTGGTATCCAGCCTGCACCATGTTTTTAACATTCAGCGATTTGCGCCGATTTCAAGATTTTCCTTGCTGACCGCGTTGTGCTTCATGATTTTCGCGCCGACACCGTTGCTATTCCATCTGGGGCAGCCGACCCGTGCGTTCAACGCGGTGATCACACCGCATTGGACCTCGGCGATGGCGGCGTTCGGTTATGTTGCCGGGTTTTATTTGTGCCTGTTGATACTGGAAATCTGGTTTGCGTTCCGCGCCGATATTGTCGCGATGTCCAAAATCAAAACCGGAATCATGGGCAAAGTTTATGGCTGGCTGACATTGGGTTCGGATGATGTCTCGCCGCGCGCGCTGGCTATCGATCATAAAATTGCGCGCATACTGGCCATGATCGGTATACCCAGCGCATGCGGCTTGCACGGGTACGTCGGTTTCGTGTTCGGGTCGTTAAAAACGCGCGAATGGTGGTCGTCCGATTTGATGCCGGTCATCTTCTTGTTGTCTGCCGTGGGCTCAGGCGTTGGGCTGGTCATCGTGCTGTATGTGATCGTATCCAAGTTCCGCAAGGTACCGATAGCAGACGATACCATGCGAGGTTTGTTGTATGTGATGTTTACCGGCGTCGCCATCGTGATGGTGATCGAAGGGCTGGAAATGCTGGAAATGGTTTACAAGGCGCGCGAGGGTATCGAAACCGTGAGGGCGCTGATTGCCGGACCGATCTGGGTCGGCATGGTACATTCAATGGGGAATGTCCCTTTTTGCCCTGTTGGTAACATCGGCGTTATTATTATTCGACGTACATGGCAAGCGCTTGGTGACCTGGCTATTCGCCAGCGGATTGGCCATGATGATTAGGCGTGCTGGCGATGCGCTGGAACGTGGTGATTGGCGGTCAGGAATTGTCCAAGACCATGAAGGGGCTGCTGACCTTCTATCCGGAGATGTTTGGGCGTGAAAGTTTGTTCACGGTGTTAATTATTTCCATCTGCCCTTATGTTGTACTGTGGCTGGTAACGAAACTGTTGCCGCCATGGAACGATGGGATAGCATCCGAACATGGCATGCTTGATAAGCACAAGTTAGCATAAGCGGCTATGAAAAATAATCATGGCTTAGAGTATCATATGAGTTAAACAAACCAAAAGGAGAAAAAAATGAAATCTGTTATCGTGAGCATGGTTGCAACAGCAAGTCTGATTATTGCAGGTTCCGCATTGGCAGCAGATATGCCGGCAGCCGGTAAAGCTAAGTGTGGTGCATGCCACACCGTTGACAAAAAGGGGGTGGGCCCGTCATTTAAGGATATCTCGGCAAAATACAAGGGTGATACGGAAGCAGTCAGCAAGATCGCCGCCAGTATTACTAAAGGCGGTGCGTTTGGCTGGAAACTGGGAGTCATGCCGCCAAAGGGCATGGGCGCGAACGACGCTGAGATCAAGGCGATGTCAGAATATATTGCGGGCTTGGCAAAATAAACTTCCTCGATTGATCAATTGCCCATCTCACATAGTTGGATAAGAAAGGGACACCATGAAAACCAATATCTTACTGAGTAGTTTCCTGCTTGCCACCTGTTCATTACCGGTTTGGGCACAAACGTATGTCCCAGTCCAAAAAATGATCAGTTTCAAGACGGATGTCCGTTCGATTCTTGATGATTATTGCATGGGGTGCCACGTGCCCGGAGGGAAAGGGTATGAAAAAAGCGGGCTTGATCTGCGTACTTATCAAAGCCTGATGAAAGGCACAAAATTCGGCCCAGTCATCACGCCCGGCTCAAGCCTGACCAGCACTTTGAATGTTCTGGTCAGCGGGCACGCCGACCCGGCGATAAGTATGCCGTTTGGCATCAAGGGCGGGCTCCCCAAGGAGAAGGTTGAAATTTTGAATAAATGGGTGAATCAGGGTGCGAAGGACAACTGAGCCGAAACCGCTCAGTTGAAGCGCATCTTCTGCAAAGGCAGGAATATCGGCGACCGCCAGCAGCACGAACAATACCCATAGCGGAATAGCAATGCGGGGTAGCAGAGCTTTCCGATATTTGCTCACGGTGGACATCCTTTATGATTGATTATGGTTATTTTAATAGCCAAGACAGAAACCCTTGCTTCTTCTCTACAGAGCCGCTCTGCTTTTGAAGATTCGCCTTTATTGATCTAGCATAATCGGCATCGTCTTGTTTGATGTGGTTAAATAACCAAATGACCAGTAAACTACTCAATCCCAAGGCAATGTCTTCACCCCTGTCGAAGCGGAGCTGATAGTCGGATACTCGCCGGATAAACTGCTCATGTACTTTTTTATGTTCATTCAGAGCCGGATACTGCGCATCTTCCAGCATTTTTTCTTCAAAGGCGAAGTGAGATTGCGTGTAGTCGATCAATTGACTAATCACGGCAGCAATATCCTCTCGCGGGTCTCCATTACAGTGAGATTCATCCAACAGATTGATGCAGTCCACGATCCTGCGATGTTGCTGGTCAATTGCCTCAATCCCAATATTTTGTTGTTCCGTCCATATAAACCTGGGCATTGGATCACCGTGGTTCTGAATGTTATCGTTTATGTCGAACGGCCTAGATAGTTTTTTACCTATGCCTTTTCTTTAAAAGCCACTTTCAGTATTACCAGAGATCAACCGTGCCTAAACTGTCCATGCGCGGGGTATTGCGGATGAAGTGTTCCGCCTGATCTGCGGGAAGCGGCTTGCTAATCAGGTATCCCTGGATTTTTTCACAGCCGATTGAGAGCAGATACTTTAGCTGGGCTTCTGTTTCTACGCCTTCGGCGACTACCTTCATGCCCAGCTTGTGGGCAAGCAACACCGTTACGTCGCAGATGCTGGCATCATTGGGGTCGGTCTCGATATCCTTGACGAAGGAGCGGTCGATTTTCAGCGTACTGATTGGGAACAACTTGAGGTAGGCCATTGATGAATAACCTGTACCAAAGTCGTCGATCGACAAGGTCTGTCCATTGGCGGTCAGTACCTTCATCATTTCCACTGCGTCTTTGGGCGATTTCATCGTCATCGATTCGGTTACTTCAAGGTCGAGGCTGCCAGCCTGAAGACCATTCTCGGCCATGATCTCCTGAATTCGCGAGGGGAGACCCACGTCGGCAAATTGACTGGCGGCAAGATTCACCGACATTTTGATGTGCTTGATGCCTCCTGCTTGCCATTCTGCCAACTGTCGACAAGCCTCTTGCAGCACCCAGTCACCGATGGGCACGATCAAACCCGTTTCCTCTGCAATCGGGATGAACTCCATGGGGGAAACAACGCCACGCTCGGGATGTTGCCAGCGCACAAGTGCCTCGACGCCCACCAGCAGGCCGGTGTTTAAGTCGAGTTGGGGTTGATAATGAAGCATGAATTGTCGCTGTTCGAGCGCCATGCGAAGATCGTTCTCTATGCCAATTCGCCGCATGGTAGCCTGCTGCATATTTTCGGTGAAGAATTGGTAATTTGCTCGTCCCGACGATTTGGCATGATACATGGCCACATCGGCTTTCTTGATCAAATCCTGGTCATCAATGGCGTCATCCGGATACAAACAGATGCCGATACTCGGCGATGTTCGCAACTCGTTACCATCGATCAAATAAGCTTTTGACACGGAGAGTAGAACCTTGTCCGCCACGTAAGCGGCATCGATTGGAGAGTCGATGTCGGGCAATATGATGACAAATTCATCTCCACCCAATCTCACTACAAGATCACTTTGCCGCACTGATTCGCTCAGGCTCTTCGCCACCTGCACCAGAAGTTGATCGCCGGTCATGTGTCCGAGCGTATCGTTGATGGTCTTGAAATTGTCTAGGTCTATCAGCATTACTGCCAGTTGTTTTCTGTTGCGCTTGGCAAAGCTGAGCGCCTGCGTCAATCTATCGTGCATGGCGAAACGATTAGGCAGGCCGGTCAGCGGATCGTGATAGGCAAGATGCAGAACCTTCTCTTCGGATGCCTTGCGATCCGAGATGTCACTGAAAATTGCAACATATGAAGCAATTTCTCCATCAATGTTCTTTACGCTGGTAATGGTCAACCACTTCGGATAAATCTGACCATTCTTGCGCTTGTCCCAGATCTCGCCAGTCCATGTGCCGGTTCCCAGCAATTGCTCCCACATCGCAGCGTAAAACTCTTTGTCATGTTTGCCAGAACTCAAGATGCGAGGGTTCTTGCCAAGCACATCTTCTGCACTATAGCCGGTGATGTTCTGAAAGGCTCGATTAACGCGAACGATGTTGGCATTGGCATCGGTTATCACTATGGCTTCATGGGTCTCAAACGCAACCGATGATTCCCGCAACCGATCTTCGACTAATTTGCGCTCGGTGATGTCATGGCCGATTCCCAATACCCCAACCAGACGACCTTGGGTATCTAACACAGGAGATTTCGTGGTTTCCAGCAACTCTCTATGCCCATCGTCGGCAAAGGTAACCCATTCCTCGTTGACACTTGGGCCGCCCTTCATCATGGCTATACGGTCATGTTCACGGAATGAATCGGCAAGTTCCTTGCCCACAAAATCGTAGTCGGTTTTTCCTATGATGTCTTTCTCGGATGCCCCAAAGAATCTTTCAAAGCGATGGTTGCAGGCCAGATAAATACCCTCGGAATCCTTCAGCCAGATCAGATCCGGAATGGTGTTAAGCAGGGTGCGCAGGCTACTCTCGCTGCGGGCTAATTCTTCCTTGTGGCGTTGCTGCCGGTTGAATTCAATTTCGGCCTGAAGGCGGCGATTCTCGATCAGGTGGGAGATGCGCACCAGCAACTCCTCTTCCTCTAACGGTTTAAGGATGTAGTCTGTCACGCCTATATTGAACAGTTCAATGCGGCGCATCGGGTCGTCAAAAGCCGTCACTGCGATGATCGGCGTATCCCCTTTTGCGCTGGTCTGTCGACGAATATAATTGGCCAAAGCTATGCCGCTCATCGTGCCTTCGAGCACAATATCAGTCAACACCAAATCGTAGTCATGCTCCTGAAAGTGCTGTAAGGCTTCTTCCGCCGAGGAAAAAGCGTCGACCGAAAGCCCTCGGCGTTCCAGAATTGCCTTGAGCACAACACGCTGGCTCCTCTCGTCTTCAACGTAAAGCACGCGCCCGAAGATCCTCGTATGCGCTGAAGGGAAACGTTTGATGAAGGCCAGCAACTGCGATACATCGTTCCTGTGAAAAACGTCAGTCACACCTGCGGGTAACGCCTTCGCCAGATCATCCGAGCTATCGCCGGCAGTCAGCAACACAAACGGCTTGGGGGCCTGTTTTGTCAGGTCGCGCACACGGCGGCAGAGTTCGATGCCTTCCATGTCGGGCAAATAGAAGCTGGAGCAAACGAAGTCGACGTATTGGCTGCCGATCAGGCGCAACGCTTCTTCGCCATTGGCGCAGACTAATAGCTCGCAGTCGTTCTCGCTAAGTATGGCCTTGAACATACTCTGGAAAGTTGCGCTGTCTTCAGCTAACAAAATCTTGCGGCGAGGATTTGCCATTCTCTGCTTAGCGTTTTCTTCGACTGCGGTCGACATTAGAGGTAGTGTTTAAGATAGGGTAGTAGATAGGATGGTAACTCGTAGATTGGCGGAAGGCAATTTTGTAAGCATTCTGCTTTTCGTGGGCTTAACCCAATGCCGGAAATAGGCCGCGCATGCCGCTGGCGATGAATTCCACGGCGATGGCGCCGAGTATCAAGCCCATCAGCCGGGTAAAAACGTCAATGCCGATCTTGCCCAAGCGCCGTGCCACCCAAGGGGCGATCAGGAAAATTAACCAGACGGTTATGCTGAGCAAAATAATTTCCAGCCCCATGATCAAATAGTGTTCGATGCCGTGCGCCTTATGCGCCTCCAGAATCACCGCGCTGATCGAGCCTGGGCCTGCCAGCAAGGGGGTGGACAAAGGTACGATGGCATTCGCCGGGATGCCTTCGCCATCGATGCCGTCATCGGCGGCGCTATCATTTTTGGTGGCGACCTGGTTGAGATTACCCAGCAGCATTTTGATCGCCATCAGCATTAGCAGAATGCCCCCCGATACGCGGAACGAATTGATGCTGATGCCGAAGAATGACAGCAGCGGCTCACCTATCAGCAGCGCAACCAATAAAATGGCACATACTGCCAGCGAGGAGAGGCGGCTAAGCCGGGCTCGCTTGGGGGCCGTCATGCCTGCGGTGAACAAGATGATGACAGGAATAATCCCGATCGGATCGAGAATGGCGAACAGGCTGATAAATATTTTTGTGTATTCAGTGAAATCCAGCATGGCGCTCAATTGGGAGTAAACAAAAAATGGGAGGTACAAAGTACACTGTTAAATTGACAGTGGCAACCTTAAGCTTTGCATCTGATGACATAATAATATTGACTGGGAGAGCATGGTCGAAGATACTTCGGAAAATGCGATTGAATTACCTATCCCCCAAAAATAAATGGAACACTTTGATAAACGCCAAGCGCTCGATGTGATCGAGGACGCGCTCACTGATATTGATTCTGAGCGTGGACAAGGCGTGGCGGTCGGTCTTTGTGGTGCGTTTTACATGTGCGGGCTGTTAAACGAGGAAGAGTGGAAGACATTATTGGCGCGTATCCCTGGAGAATATGTTTGCGACGATGAGGACCAAACAACCCTGCAAGGCCAAACAAAACATTAATGGTGCTTGCTTCGCGTTGCATGATTCGCACCTGTAAGTTATATTGTTTCTTCAATTTCTTAACGGAATGAAACCATGATTCGTGCGCTTATAGTTGATGACCACCCCATTGTGCGTCAAGGGCTTAGATGGATGCTGGATGCGGCTACCGGAATGGAAGTCGGCGGTGAGGCTGAGGATGGGGTTGAAGCTCTAAAAAAACTTCGCAGGGGGAAGTTTGACATCGTGCTCCTCGACATATCGATGCCAAAGAAAGACGGGCTCGACACCCTGAAGGAGATTATGGATTGGAATAGCGAAGCCAAAATACTGATCCTGAGTATTCATCCTGAAAATTCGTACGCGGTTCGCCTGATGAAAGCAGGTGCTTCCGGCTACCTTACCAAGGATGCTGTGCCGAAACGGTTGGTCGGGGCGATCCGCAAAGTGGCTGAGGGCAAAAAATACGTCAGCCCGAACCTTGCGAAATTGCTGCTTGAGGATGAAGGCAAAGATTCTAGCAAGTCTCACAAACTCCTGACCAACAGGGAATATCAGATATTGCGCTTGGTGGGTTCAGGAAAGCAATTTGCTGAAATCGCCGAAATTCTGTCGTTAGCCCCAAAGACCATCAGCTTTTATCGTATGATGATTCTTGAAAAATTGAAATTGCGTAATAACGATGAACTCACTTTTTACGCGATCCAGAACGGATTTACAGATATGACGTAATCTCGTTTATTTTATCCAGCATGGCGTACATTTGCCTGACAACATCATGCACCTGTTCTGCATCAGGCTCTTCCTTGCAACGCTTTCCCAATTCCATACACAGTATCGCAAAATCTTTCGCGCCCAGCATTTCGGCTGGCCCGCGAACATAGTGTGCCAATCTGCGGAGCGCCGCATAATCCCCGCGCACCAGCGCCGGCTCCATCCCGCTCATATCCTGCAGCGTCGTTTTCACGAATTTTAGTACCATTTTCCGCATCCTCAATTTGCTGCCTCCGACCATCTCAGCCAGCACCGACAGGTCTAAAAGGCAGGACTCAGGATTCATGCTTTGATATTCGGTAAAATCCGTCGCCTCATCCGGTTTCACCTTTCCCGTTTCACTTTTTACACCCTCCCTATTCAGCCATTTTGCAATCGTCTGATAAAATTGCTCGGGGTTGAAAGGCTTGCTGATAAAGTCGTCCATACCGGAGGCAAGGCATCGCTCCCGGTTCTCTTTCGATGCGTTTGCCGTCATGGCGATCACGGGTATTTCCGCCAATTCTGCATCGAGGCGGATTAGCCGGGTCGCCCCGAAACCGTCCATGACAGGCATCTGGATGTCCATCAGCACGCAATCGAAGCGATTGTTCTTGAGCAGTTCGAACGCTTCCTCACCATTCCGCGCCATGCGCACAACGGCACCGGCATGGACAAGGATATCGTTTGCCACCTCCCGGTTAAGCGGGTTGTCATCTGCCAGCAGAATAGACGCGCCGTGGAGCCTGCCCGCTTGGTCGGATAGCTCACCGGGTTCATCTATATGTTCATGCGCCGCCGCATGGGGCATACCCAGCCGCGCGCTGAACCAGAATATGCTGCCCTGCCCAAGGGTGCTTTCCACGCCCGTCTCGCCCTCTTGCATCAGCTCCACGAGTTGACGGCTTATGGCAAGCCCGAGTCCCGTGCCCCCATATTCGCGGGTGGTGGAAGTGTCGGCTTGCTGGAAAGGTTGGAACAGCAGGGATTGGGCTTCATCGCTGATGCCGATGCCGCTATCCCGCACTTCGAAACGCACCCGCACGCCGCTTTTGCTTTCATCAACCCTAATTACGCGAACTGTAATGCCGCCTTTTTCGGTAAACTTTATTGCATTGCTGAGGTAATTGATCAACACCTGCCCCAGCCTGAACTGATCGCCGTGCAGGCGGGGGGAAGAGCGGGATCGATATCGAAAGCGAATGTCAGCCCCTTTTCCATAATCCTGTCTTCAAACAGAATGTTGGTGTTCTCCAACAGCTCATTCAAATCGAAATCGGCTTCTTCTATTTCGACTTTGCCAACGCTGATCTTGGAGAAATCCAGAATCTCTTCGATGATGCCGAGAAGGTGCAGGCCGGAGAGACGGATTTTTTCAATATAATTTTTTGCCTTAACAGGCAGTTTAATGCCCAGTGCGAGATTTGCCATGCCGAGAATACTGTTCATCGGCGTCCGGATTTCGTGGCTCATGTTGGCGAGGAACTCGCTTTTGGCTTCGTTCGCCGCCACCGCCTGATCGCGCAATATTATCGTTTCTGCGTTGCGGTCATTGAGTTGCTGTTCCGCCAACTTGAGCGCGGTGATGTCGCGCCCAATCCCCAGCACCGAGGTAATATTTCCCTGCGAATCGCGTTCCGCCGTCAAGCGGATCTGGCTATAAATTTCTTTGCCGTCGTGGCCTTCCCATTTCAGTTCAAAAAAAGCATTTTCCCCTGTTGCGAATACATCTTTAATTTTCGCCTCATAGAGTTTTGAATTGGGGCCGCCAGGAGATTCTGATGGTCTTTTTCCCAGCAATGTACCGGTGTCTTTTTTGGCGATGTCGGCGAAAGCCTGATTGACGTAGATACGACGCAAATCCCTATCGTAACGTGCGATCGTATCGGGAGTATTTTCGAGTATGGTACGCAACTCCGATTCGCTTGCCGCGAGCGCCGAGGTTCTCTCTTCAACACGGGTTTCTAACGTCTCCTGATTATGTTGTAATCTCTGGGCCATTTCGTTAAAACCCAGAGACAGCTCATTCAATTCGATCACCTTGGTCGGCTGCGAAATTCGCGCATCCAGATTCCCTTGTCCGAAGCTGCGTATTGCCCGGTTCATTTCCACGATAGGGCGCGTAGTTCTGCGCGTTGCCCACAACGCCAGCATCAGGGCCACCATCATAACCAGCAGGGTGATGGCAAAGCCGAGTAACAATATTTCGTATTTCTGGGCGATCAGGCGACGTTTGCTGATTTCGACGATGACCGCACCGACTGGCTTGGCGGGGGCCGAGCTCATCCCTCTTTCGCTATCGAGCTCATTAAACTTGATCTGTGTGGCGCTGATGGGCTCATACAAAATCAACCCATCATCATCCTGATAAACCGGGGTTGAGCTATCGGCTTTCGCCAACAGGTTTTCGTATTTGACCGCCAGCTCGTCCGCGCCCTTGTCCATCAACTGCTTGGCGGAGGCATCCAGCACCAGCACGCGGCTCACGTCGGGTTGGGCGAGAGCGGCATCGACATTCTGTTGCAACAATTCGGTATTGCGCGAAAAAATCGCATATTCGCTGGAGAGTGCAAACTGGCGCGCCAACGATTGCGAGCGTTCCAGCAACGCACTTTCGAGATCGTCAAAACGCGCGTAAATAAAATAGTACCCCAGCAATATCGCCATCAACAGGATGGGGATCAGCACCACCACCTGGTTTTGTTTTTGAATGCCGTAATGCTTCATGGCGCTTCCTCTATCTCAGCGTTTATTTCGTCATGCAGCGCGGATAGGCTCTTGGCCGGCAAACCCATAGAACGGGCAACCGGCCCGTTTAGCATGACCTCGAACTCGCGCGGGTACTGGGCGGCTGGCAGCACGCGGGAATCGCTGAACTTGAGAATCAGCGCGGCAGCCTGCGCGGCAATTTGGGTTGGTGTGCTATACACCGCGCATAGCGCGCCGGACTTGACATAGCTCGGTGAAAATCCGATCAAGGGGACGCCTTTGCGGAAAGTCAGCAAAAAAATATCGTAAAGGCTGAAATCGTTATAGGCCTCGACTTCCGACAACGAGAGCAATACCTCGCTGTTAGCCAGAACTTCTTCCAGGGCGTCTTGCAAGGGTCTGGCAGGGTCAACCTCCTGTTCGTGCAGAATCAAACCTTGCTTGCCCAGCTCGCGCCGTATCAGGGGTAGTTCTTTTGGTGGGGTTGAATACAGTAGCCCCACGTTGCGTTTGCCGGGCAAAATAGCGGCAATCAGGCGGGCTTGGCGGCTGATCGGCTGATCCAGATAAATGGCCGAAAAACTGCGCGAGTCCGAGCGTTTGGGAAAAGCGCGCAACAACTTCGCCTGGTTTACTTTAGAGATAAGGACGTTGAGAACGGATGGCGCATTGCTGGCCGCAACGGCTGTGGCAGCTTTCATCCCGACTCCGACAACCAGCCCGGAATAAGGGATAGACCCGGTTGAATCGATCACCTGATGACGGATATTCTTAGCGGAAAGAAGTGTGTCCAGCGCATTGCCAAATTCTGCGTAAGAACCTATCTTCTCGCTCAGTACAATGGTGACGTCAAATTGTTTGGCAATATCCTGAGGTTGGGCGCAAGCGGGGCTTGCCGTATAAAACAGCAACCCAAACCCGCAAAAAACGCGGCTGGCGAAATTAAGCGCACACCAAAACATTTATCTTGTCAGAACATATTTAGAAATTAAAGAACGAAAAAATAATCTCTTGTCCGCCGTAATGGTATAACATTTCACTTATCAAACTTTCGTAACATGCGATGAAGTACCCGTATATTTTTCTGTCGCTATGCATTGCAGGCTTAACTCTGGCTACCGGAGTGGCGCAGGCATCCGACGAAGATACCTTTCTGGGGGCAGTTCGCTCGCCGACTGAGCAAACAGTAGGGCGCGGTCAAAGCACGCTCTGGACTCTGCCTCTGGTCGCGACCCAATATCATCCTTTGCAGCCCGATTCCGTCATTCAAGCCGCTTTGCAGGCGCAGCATGAAGGCCGTTTTGTCGATGCGCAGATATTGCTTGATAAGGCCGGCGCGGATAGCGATGCCGAGATGTTGCGCGCCAGCTTTTTTCTGCAAGGCAATCTGTCCCGTCAGGCGTTGGAAATCCTGGCACCTTTTCGCGACCAGCCCCGCTATGCCGCAGATGCTTACGCGCTTACGGCCATGGCCCAGTTGAAGCAGGGGGAAATGCCGGAAGCGCTGAAAACGGCGCTTCATGCGCACGAATTGAATGGCGGTATTTTGCCTCATCTCGCTTTATCTTACGCATTGCAGGGAAATGGGCGTTTGCTTGAAGCGCTCGATGTGATGCACGGCTTTAACAAACCTACCCCACAGGCGATCACCTTGGCGCGCGAGGCCGAACTCGCGCTAACGCTAGGCCAGACACCACAGGCAAAGGCGCTGGTAAATCGGGCGCTGGAAGGTGAACCCACGGATTCTTATGTCATCGCCGTGAGCGGCCTGGTTCTTTTAATAGGCGGAAAAGCTAAAGAAGCTAAAGCCGCGTTTGAAAAAACCTTGCAGCGCGATCCCGAAGATGCCAAGGCATTATTGGGTTTGGGGCTGGCCGAAATAAAGCTGGGGAATTTTTCGGAAGGGCAGCAAAAATTGCAGGCTGCCGATGAAGCTTCTCCCAACAACGCGCTGATACTCACCTATCTGGGGCGCTCGCAACAGCAAGCCGGACAAACCGGAGCCGCGCGAGAAAGCTGGCAGCGCGCCCAACAAGCCGACCCCAAAGACCCGATGCCCTGGTTGTTTCAGGCACAGGCTGAATTGCAGGAAAACCATCCGCTGCAAGCGCGCGAAAGTTTGCGCGAAGCACAACAGCGGGTGGCCTATCGCGCGGTTTATCGCGGCGAAAATCTGCTCAAGGAAGACCGGCAACTATTGCAGGCCAATCTCGCCGAAGTGCAGCGCCAGTTGGGATTGGAAAACCTCGCGTTTCAAACCCTGTCCGATTCGTCAGGCGAAAATAATTCGGCCAGCTTGAGGAATCAGGCCGATATTTTGCAAGGCCAGCGCTTCGCCGAATCGGCGCGGCGCAGCCTGTTGCTGCAAAGCCAGTTCGGCGAAAAACCGGGCAACCTGCTGTCAGCATTGGATATCTATAGCGACGATGCGTGGCAAGCCGGATCGTCTTCTCCGCAACATGGCGTAGTCAGCGGACTCAATGCGCAGCAAGCGAGCTATAACAATTATGACGAACTGTTCGATAAGCGCACGGTGCTGGAAGCCGATGCCACTCTGGGCAGCAAAAATAGCAGCGGGGAACAAATCCGGTTGGGGGTGGGCAACGACACGCTGGGCTTAAGCTTCGCCCAGCGCCAATTCAAGACCGACGGTTTCGCACCTTTCGATAGCCTCGACAACCATGTCGCGCAAGGCATCGTGCAGTGGCTTCCCAGCCCATCCACTCAGGCATTCTTGTCTCACCAAACTTTTAATTCACAGCATGGCGAGGTGATTTATCCGGGTTCCGCATTGGCTCTTTCCGACACGATCACGGACAACAGCAAGGCAACGCGTCTAGGCTTGCGCCATACCCTGAGTGATGAAAGCGAGTTGCGCGGCTTATGGAGCAACCAAACGACCGATGAATCGAATAATTATGCGGGTGTTCCCTCTCCCTATAATCTCACTTATTCCAGCGGCAGCGGACACAGCGAGGAACTGCAATATCTGCTCAGCGATGCTGACCATGCCTCGCAATGGGGAGTGCAACACACTCGTGGGAGAATAATTGATTCGAGTAACAACGATAATACGAGCGACGCACAACAACTGTATGCAGCCTGGCAGCAGAAGCTTGACCCGCATTGGCAATTGGATGTTGGAATCGGCTGGGGGAAAACAGACAAGCAGGATAATCTTAAAATTCCAAGTGACAACAGCACTAGTATAGCAACACATAAATAACGAAACATGTATCATACTGTCGCATGCCCACCCCATAACGAGGAGCTTGCAATGCGACAGACCGAACTGCATCTTACCGACGAGGATCGCGAGTTGATCGAATCATATCGAGCAAAGGGTTTGCGCCATGCCCGAGAAGTCAACCGGGCGCATATCTTGTCTGCCCTTGATCGCGGGATACCCGAAGCCCAGATCATGGAAGTTCTCGGCGTTGGGCGAACCGCCATCTGGCGGACACGGGGCGCATATCTGGAGGGCGGTGTCGAATACGCGGTGTGCGATGTCGCACGTTCAGGCAAGCCACGGGAGTACGATACCGACGTTGAGGCGAAGATTGCCGCCTTGGCCTGCTCGGAGCCTCCAGAAGGCGCCAAGCACTGGACACTCGAATTGCTGGAGCAGGCAGCACAGAAGCAGGCGGATATAGGCTCGATCAGCCGCGAGACGATTCGCCGTCTGCTAAAAAAAACTGCCTCAAGCCATGGTGCAAGGTGATGTGGTGCATTGGCGCTCTGACCGAAGAATATCGGCAGCGAATGTACGATCTGCTCGACCTTTATGCCCGCCCGTTCCATCCGAAGGAACCTGTCGTTTGTCTGGACGAGAAGAGCAAGCAACTGCTCAAGGATTCGCGTCCGCCTTTGCCAATCCAGTCCGGCTCGCCCGCAAAGCAGGATTGCGAGTATGGCCGTGCGGGCACTTGCAACCTGTTCGTGGCGGTCGAACCCAAAGGTGGGCGGCGGACAGTCGTAGTCACCGATCATCGTGCCAAGACCGATTTCGTGGCTTTCGTACAGCACCTGCTCAAGCAGGTTTATGCCACAGCGCGACGCATTCATCTGGTGATGGATAATCTCAATACCCACTTTCGCAAATGCTTCGAGGAAGTGCTCGGCGTCAAGAAAGCAAATGCGCTGCTGCGACGTGTTGTATTTCACTACACACCGAAACATGCCAGTTGGCTCAACATGGCTGAAATCGAAATCGGCATTCTTGATCGCCAGTGCCTTGATCGGCGTTTGCCGGATCAGGCCACGATCATCACAGAAGTGAATGCTTGGCAGTTGCGCCGGAACACGGAACAACGTGGCATCGAGTGGTCGTTCACTCGGCAGGATGCAGATACAAAAATGGCTCGGCATTATGTTTCGTAATTAATGGGTTTGTATACTAGGCTCGCGCGCTGGCTGCCCAAGCTCGGAGCCGTTTACACGCCCGATGCGGCCACGCATTTGCGCTTCGCGGCATGGCAGGGCATAGGCATGCTTGCCTCGGGCGATGCCTCGCTGGCACCAGTCACGCTCGCGGGGTTCTTGCTATCTCGCCCCGGTGATGACGGAAAACTGGTGCATTCATTTGCCTTGGGTGGAGACAGGCAACTGAGTCAATCCTGGTTGCTGGACGCGCAATTACAGCGGCGCAAGACTGAAAACCCGGTTATAGATGCAAGCTCAAATCAGCAATATTTGATCGGACAGCAAGTCGATACTTCCCGGTTGGCCTTGCACTGGCAAGTGCACCCCTTTGCCGTGAGCCTCACCTACGACCATGAGCGTATCCGGAACGACGCCACATATAACGGCAATTCATTTTTTGCAATCGACTCTGTCAACGAGCAGGGCTTGAACCAGCAACAATTGGACATGAAATGGTACGCTAGCCAACGTTTGACGGCGGATTTGAAATGGAGTCACAACCAAGTATTCGGCACACAAAACGTATATGATTCAAACTACATTCAAATATTTCCCGCTTTTCAAAATAGCTT
This sequence comes from uncultured beta proteobacterium, assembly GCA_963714805.1. Classification (GTDB taxonomy): domain Bacteria; phylum Pseudomonadota; class Gammaproteobacteria; order Burkholderiales; family Gallionellaceae; genus CAIQPV01. The sequence continues at coordinate 104,437 of CAVQPO010000005.1, forward strand.
CCATCAACTGGATGCAGACTTGAGCTGGAAATTCAACGGCTCGCGCGGCCAGTTGAATGCGGGTGTGCGCAACGCTTTCGACAAGCGCTTCCAATATGCGGATATCGACAGGCTTAACCCGCGTTTCAGCAACGGGCGGATGCTGTACGCCAACCTGAAAAATGCCTGGTGATTTATAGGAGCGGATTTACCCGCAATGCTGTTCACTTAACCGTTCGCCCCGAGCTTGTCTAAGGGTTCTGGTTGCGTAGCTGGTGGTTCGACAAGCTCACCACGAACGGGATTTTTCTTAAGTGAACGGTATTGGCTTTAACCGCGAATGTTGTTGTTGCAGGGCGGCGCGAGCCGTATTATTTTAATAATCAAATGGGAGAGAAATCATGAAAAAAACACTGCTGTTATTGTTGGCCTTGTCCGTCGCGCCTGCCTGGGCGGCCGATGCAACCGTAGCGCCGTCTAAACCCCAACCGCAGGCAACCCAAGTTGCTCCAGAAACCCAAAGCGGTAGCAGTTGGTTGAATTTTCTGATCAAAGACTCGAAAGCAGCACCCATGAGTTGCCCCGCCGGTTGCGTAATGATAAATTGCCCGCCACCGACTGGGCCTGTAGAGTGCTGCAATATGACCACATATCAGAGATGCTGAGTTGCTTGCCAGCCTGCCGGGTTAACCTTGTATAGCCCGGTGGGCACGCCTTTGCACCCGTAAAGGGTACGCCGGGGGTATACCCGCTACTTCGCTGCGACCCTTCCGCAGTGCCCACGCGGAATCAAACCGCGTGGGCAGTAAAACCCCTGCCCACCCACCTGTCTATATTTTGGGATGGTGTTCTAGCACGGAAAAATGATAGTCATCGTCGTGTCACAAATGTTCTGTATATAGAGCGTTTATGACGAAACTATTCTTGTTTTTGTTCTTATTCATGACCAACCATAATATGGCTTGGTCGGATTCCCGCTACCACGGATTGCTGGTGGATGTAAAAAGAGACGGTCATTTGTACACCTTCAATGCCAGTTTTGATACCTCTTTATCCACATGCGCTGCCTACCGTTACTTGACTGACTATGACGCTGCAATAAATCTGCCTGGCGTGGTTGAGTCGTCGACATATCGCCAATCTGCCCACAAGGCCACGGTTGAACAAACCGATGCTGAACATATCTTATTTTTTTATGTTCGACTCCATTCCGTCATGGAGTACACGGAAAAACCTTTTACGAGTATCGCCTTCACACAGCTGACGGGAGATTCGAAAATATTTCAGGGGACTTGGGACATCGAGCCGAACCAACAAGGCAGCACGCTCAGGTTTAAGGGAGTATGGGAACCGGACACTCTAATTCCTTTGGTGGTTATTGATCATTTTGCCAAGAACGGGCTGATAGACAGATTTAATGCAATCGCCGAATTGGCAGAGAAACGCAAAGACTTGGAACCAACCAGTTGCGCAGGCTGAGTGGTGTCCACTATTATTTAGGTGGCTATAGCCCTCCAGACAGTTAGAAATGATATGCTTGCCCTATGCGCATCGAAGAAGACCTCAAGCTGGATTTTACGGATGTGCTCATCCGCCCAAAACGTTCAACCTTGACCTCACGGTCGGAGGTAGACATTCGCCGTGAGTTTACTTTTCTGCATTCCGGGCGCAAGTACTCGGGCATTCCCATCATCGCCGCCAACATGGATTATGTCGGCACTTTCGAGATGGCTAGGGCGCTGGCAAAACATCAGCTTTCTACGGCACTGCTCAAGCATTACGACGAAGAAGCTCTGGTCGCATTTTTCCAGGAGCCGGGTATCAGCCACCGCACGTTCTACTCCATGGGCATTGCCAAGGATGATTACACCAAATTCTGTCGCGTCCTTGATCGCGTCGGAGATATCGTCGAAATGGTCTGTGTGGACGTTGCCAATGGTTATACCAAATCCTTCGTGGATTTTATTCACAAGTTTCGAAGTGCGCACCCAAATATCACCATCATGGCAGGCAATGTGGTAACGGGGGAAATGACGGAAGAGCTGGTTCTTGGCGGCGTTGATATCGTCAAGGTAGGTATCGGCCCCGGTTCGGTTTGCACCACACGCAAGATGGCCGGAGTCGGTTACCCACAGCTATCCGCGATTATTGAATGTGCCGATGCCGCCCACGGGCTGGGCGGTCTGATCTGCGCCGACGGCGGCTGCACCACGCCGGGAGACTTGGCCAAGGCTTTTGGCGGCGGAGCAGATTTCATCATGCTGGGCGGCATGCTAGCCGGTCATGACGAATGCTCCAGCGAGATCGTTGAAAAAGATGGCGTGCGCAAGGTACCTTTTTACGGCATGAGCTCGCGCACCGCTATGGACAAACACGCGGGTGGCGTTGCCCATTACCGCGCCTCGGAAGGCAAGGTTGTGTTGCTCGATTACCGCGGCCCGGTGGAAAATACCCTGCAGGATATTCTGGGCGGCATACGCTCGGCCTGCACCTATGTGGGAGCACGCTGGCTGAAGGAGTTGTCGAAACGCACCACATTCATCCGGGTTTCTCGCCAGACTAATGATGTGTTTGGCAGCTCCTAACCATCTTTCTTACCGGATAACAGGCACGACGATAAACGGGTTGTTGCATCCACACGCAGGCTGACTTTGCTTTATTCCATTCCAATTCAATACGGGAATAATGTTTCGTGGGAGTGGCCTCCCGGCCACGATAAATATTGTCGCGGCCGGGAGGCCACTCCCACCAATACATCACTATTAAAGGAGAATTGGTGTTACATCGACATTTCCAGTTTAACCTGTTCGACCAGCATTCTCTTTGAAGCAGTCAAGGCGTTGGCTATGGCTGCGCGCCTATAGTCCCATCGTTTCTCATTGGTGAGCTGATTGATCAGCATGGTTGAATTGGCTTCATACAACAAGATGTTCCCATCTTGGCCTATTCCAAAATCCATGCCGCAATAATCCAATCCTAACATTTGACTTATTTTCTCCAACGCGCTTGTTATATCCGGGCCAAAAAATGCGGCGAAACCATTCAGGAACGCTTCCTCTTCATGGCGATAATTCTCATATTTGTCCATGTCGGAACTGAAGTAATGAACCTTCCACTCTGCGGATATAGCCATATGAATCGGGTACAAGGAGCCGTTGATAGACAGGACTCTATATTTCCTGAATAAGTTATCTGCCGAACGCGAATCGAGGAGTTCAATTGCCAGCAGGTTGTCACCGGGAAGTTCTGCCACGGCTATTCTCAATGTATCTGGACTTTCAACGCAAATAAAATAATTGCCTCGATGAAAGCCGGGAGGACGCAACAGCAGAGGGAAAGCGAGTCCCGCATTTTTGAATATTTCGAGTGCTTTTCCAGAACTACAGTCCGCCTTGGAAACAAGGGCCATGCGGGGCGTAACCACGCCGGGAATAACGCCCAGTCGCCGCGCATTCATGAGGCGTCCGGTTTGCAGTGCGGCTGCGGGATGATTGGCTATGGGAGCCTTCGTTCCCGCAATAAGCCGACCGGCAATCGCAAGTCCGTGTTGGCAGATATCGGCATCGCCGATTGCATTTAAAATGATTTGATGGGGGGAAGCGGCAACTGTTCGTCAAAGTATTCAACGGCCATAATGGTTGTTTGAAATACATTGCGGTCAATCAGGAATTGCCAAGGCAGGTTGCCTTCCAGCGCGGAACCTAACACCAATAATTGCACGGGTTTTCCTTGCCCGCAATACGCCATGGTGGATAGAGGCTGCTTGCCGAATCCCATGTCCCGGTGATGGCGGGCTATTTCTTCATTGCCGCGCCTCTGGAAAATACAAGCCAGACCTTGATGTGCTTGAGCCAATTCCGAATCCAGAGACAGAGCCATATTGAAATGGGTCTCCGCAGCCGTTAAATCTCCTCTATCCAATAGCACATTTCCCAGGTTGCACTGCGCGATAGCGTAATCAGGTTTGATCACCAGCGCACGTCGGTAGCTTGCCACCGCGTCATCAAGCTCGCCCAGATCGCGCAAAGCATTGCCCAGATTGAAATGCACCACAGCGCAATCGGAATTAATCTTCAGGGCTTGATGATAGCTTGCGACTGCATCATCCAGTTGTCCGAGGTCGCGCAAGGCATTGCCGAGATTACTATGCGCCTCGGCATAATCGGGCTTGAGTTCCAAAGCACGGCGATAGCTTGCCACCGCTTCATCAAGCTGCCCGAGGTCGCGCAGAACATTGCCCAGATTGCTATGCGCTTCGGCGTAACCCGGATTAATTTCTAATGCCCGCCGATAATTGTCTACAGCGCGTTCAAGCTGCCCAAGTTCTTGCAGTTCGTTGCCCAGGTTATAAAAAGCCTCGGCAAGCAAAATCATTTTCAAGAAATTGTTTGGCATACCAGTTTTAGATTGATCTTCCCCGTTCGACAAACATTCTCTTGGTCGCGGCCAAGGCGTTTGAGACGGCTTCGCGCTTATAATCCCATCGCTTCTCGTTGTCCGGCTGACTGATTTGCATGGTGGCATTAGCTTCATACAACAAGATGTTCCCATGCTGGTCCATGCCGAAATCAATGCCGCAATAATCCAATCCAAGTGTATGACTTATTTGCTCTAGCGCCGCGATTGCCTCGGCACCAAGAAATGAGGAAAAGTTATTCAGGTACTTTTCTTCCTCATTGCGATATTCCACGTTGTCATCCATGTCCGAACTAAAGTAATGAACTTTCCAATTCCTGGATATCGCCATATGTACCGGGTAGAAAGAGCCATCGATAATCATGACCCGATACTTCCTGAATAAGTTATCTTGCGAACGCGAATCCAGAAATTCAATCACCAACTGATTTTCTCCGGGAAGGTCTGCAAATGCGGATTTGAATTGATCCTGGCTCTCGACGCGAACGAAATAATTGCCCCCATGGAAACCGGGTGGACGCAACAGCAGAGGAAACGCAAGCCCTTCGTCTGCCAATCTTTGCCAAGCTATTCCGGAGTCTACTTCTACCTTTGAAATAACAGCCATGCGTGGGGCGACCACTCCGGGAAGCCTCCCCAGCCGCCGCGCATTCGTCAATCGCCCCGTTTGAGCAACGCCTCGGGGATGATTGAGTATGGGGGCTTGAGTGTTTTCCATGAGCCGATTTGCAATTTCAAGGCCGTCCTGACAGATATCGGCATCGCCAATGGCATTTAACACCAACTGATGCGGGGGAAGCGGCAACGTGTCATCAAAGTATTCAACCGTCATCAGCGTCGTTTGAAATACCTCGCGATCAATCAGAAAGCGCCAGGGCAGGTTTCCTTCCAATGCGGAACCTAAAACCAATAGCGGGACAGGCTTGCCTCGTCCGCGATACGTCACCGTAGTGAGGGGCTGCATGCCGAACCCTTTGTCTCGATGATAGCGGGAAGCTTGCTCATCGCCGCTTCGCTGAAGAAGACAAGCCAGCCCTTGATGCGCCAGTGCCGATTCGGGATTCAGGCGCAGAGCGATCTCGAAATGTTGCTTGGCCGCTGCCAGTTCACCCATATCCAATAGCACATTCCCCAAATTGACATGTGCTAGGGTTTCGTCCGGATGATAATTATCCGCAGTCGCCGGATGCCACCGCGCAACGGCGAAATCAGGTTTGATCTCCAGCGCGCGCAGATAACTTGCCACCGCCTCTTGCAGTAGCCTGAGTTCTTGCAAAGCGTTGCCTAGGTTGTAATGCGCTTCAGCATAATCGGGTTTGATCTCCACAGCACGCCGATAACTGCTTACCGCGTCTTGCAGTTGTCCCAATTGTTGCAGGGCATTTCCCAGGTTGTAATGCGCTTCGGCGAAATCTGGGTTGATCCCCAGCGCGCGCCGATAACTTTCCATCGCGCTATCGGGTTGCCCCAGTTCTTGCAGAGCATTTCCAAGGTTGCTGTGCAACTCGGCGTTATTTGGCTTGATCGCCAGTGCATGGCGGTAACTTGCCGCCGCCTCATCTAATTGCCCAAGGTCGTGCAGGATATTACCTAAATTGCTGTGTGCCTCGACGAATTCGGGATTGATCGCCAGTGCTCTGCGGTAACTGGTCGCTGCGTCATCGAGCTGCCCCAAGCTGCGCAGGACATTTCCCAGATTGTAATGTGCCTCGGCGAAATCGGGATTGATCTCCAGCGCCCTGCGGTAACTTGCCTGCGCGGCATCGAATTGCCCTAGACCGCGCAAGACATTGCCCAGATTGCAATGCACTTCGGCGTCATCAGGCAAAAATTTGGCGGCCATTTTCATGGCGTGTAGGGCATCTTTCTCTTGTGCCAGAAGAGCGATGCCCAATGCTTTCCAAGTAAATCCCGATCCCGGAAACTGTTCAACCAGCCAGCGCGCACGATTTTCCAGTTCAATATAGCGCCCAGCATTGAATAGCTCGACAAGCTGATCAAGCTCGGCGGGGGAGGGGGCTGCTTTCTGTACTGAACCCTTTTCCATTTTGGTCATTTACCAAGTTATAATCGCCACCCGACTTATTTTGTCCACCAGCATGCAGATCAAGCGCATCGAATATACGCCGTGTTCAGGAGACGCAACATGAACTCAACCGAGGTCATCATTCTGCTGCAAGAGTCGCCGCTGTTCAAGAAAGTGAAAAGCAGCATGCTCGCGTCCCTGCTTTTGAATTCTACCCAGATCAAGCTTGGGGCGGAACAAATCCTGATGACCCCGGGGCAGTTGAATGATCATATCTACATCGTATTGTCCGGCAGGCTACGTGCGCAAATCAATTTATATGATACCAAGCCGCTCGCGATATTTGGCCTGAGTGAATGTGTGGGCGAGATGTCCATGTTTGATGACAATCATGTTTCATCCTACATCATCGCGACCACTGATTGCGAACTGCTTTCCATCCCCCATACCGATGCATGGGCGGTTCTCAACGAATCTTTGCAGGCATCGCACAATATGCTGACTATTCTGGCCAACCGCATTCGTTCCAGCAATCGCGTTCTGGCCGAAAGCATGGAGTATATAAAGTATAACGAAGAGTCCACGCAGGGTTATGAAGCGCTGGATTACGTCAATACCGTCACGGGTATTTATAACCGCCGCTGGCTGTCGGAAAATATTGCGCGTCTGATTTATCGTCACACTATGAATAAGCAACCGTGTGTCTTCATTCTTCTGCAGGTTGAGAATTTCGGTCAATTCGATGCTCGCTTCGGCAGTCTGGGCAGTGATCAAGCGCTGAGGACTGTTGCCCAAGCCATGTTGCGCTGCCTGCGCCCGAATGACATTGCTACACACATTAGCGAAGATATGTTCGCTATCTTTCTGCCGCAGGCCGTAGCGGGAAACATCGATAGAGTCATCCGACGTTTACTGGAGGAAATCGGCCAGGCAACCATAGTCACGCCCAGCGGTGATGCCTTGCCGCCCATCGTACTTGCTGTAGGAATCAGTCAGCTACAATCTGGCGACGGGATGGACAGCTTGATTATGCGAGCCCACTCTTCATTGCGTAGCGCACAAGACTATTTAGCCGAAATGAGCAAGTAAGAGCGACTAGCAGTACGTTCCAGCAAAACGATTACAGATAAACCGTTCGGCCTGGGCTTGTCGATGGCTTGTTTTGGCGTGCAGAAAGCGGTTCGACAAGCTCGCCGCGAACGGTAAAGGTTTCGCTGGAACGCACTACCAGGTCGTGTGAAATCCGGACGATAAAAATTGTTGTATTACGTCTTCTTCTCTGTCCACCCCGCTACCACAATTCCAGCCTCATACAGTAGCCATAACGGCATGGCAAGCATGAACTGCGATACCACATCAGGCGGGGTAAAGATGGCACCAACAATGAATGCGCCGACTATAACATAAGGGCGAATTTCCCGGAGTTTGGCGGTACTCACCATACCCATGCGAACCAGAACGACTACCGCCACCGGCACCTGAAAAGTCACGCCGAAAGCGACGAACATAGTCAGCACGAAACTCAGGTATTTGTCGATGTCGGTCATCACCGCCACGCCCTGCGGTGCGCTGGCGGTAATGAAGCCGAACACGATTGGGAATACGGCAAAATACGCGAACGCCATGCCGCAGTAAAACAGTACGGTGCTGGCAGCAATCAGCGGCACCACCAAACGCTTCTCATGCGCATACAGGCCGGGAGCGACGAAGCGCCAGATTTGATACAAGATGTAGGGCAGCGCAATCAGGAACGATGCCATCAGTGCGACTTTGAGCGGCACGAAGAACGGCGTGGTCACGTCGGTGGCGATCATCTGCCCACCTTTGGGCAGCTTGGCGAGCAGCGGTTGTGCAAGAATGGCATATAGCTTGGACGCCCACGGGAACAGGCAAACAAATACCAAAAGCAGTGCCACGATAGCATGCAACAAACGGGTACGCAGTTCGATCAGGTGGGCGATGAAACTTTCGCTGGTATTCATCAATCGACGGGAAATTTATGCTGTGCTGCGGGTGGTTGCAATTCAAGCTGGGTGGGTTGTTGGGCGGTTGCAACGGGTTGAACCGTGTCCAAAGCCTTCTGCACGATAGTTTGTGCGGGGCGCTCTATGCTGTCATTCAGTTGCCGCACTTGCTGGTCGATGACCTGCGAGGCTTGCTTCACGGCTTGCTCGGCACTGCGTGCTTCCTGTTGCACCTTTTCCGTCAACTGGCGGAATTCATCGATTGCCATATCGCGCGCAATGTCGGCTTTGACGCCATTGACATAGCGTTGAGCGCGCCCCCACAGGAAGCCGAGCGTGCGCGCTACCTTTGGCAGGCGCTCCGGGCCAATGACGATGAGAGCCACCAGCAAGATGACCATCAGTTCAGAAAAATCGACACCAAACATGGCAGTGCCGCTAGTTTATGCGTTGGTGTGAGTCTTGCTTTTAACTTCGCCTTCGATGGTCTGTCCGCCTTGCTGCACTTGTTTGGGTCCTCTTTGGGGTGTCTTCCTCGCCCTTCATGCCTTCCTTGAAGCCCTTCACCGCACCGCCCAGATCGCTGCCGATATTGCGCAGTTTCTTGGTGCCGAAAATCATTGCCACGACCAACAACACAATCAACCAATGCCAGATGCTGAATGAACCCATTTTATTTCTCCTAATAGTTAATCGCGTCGCACCATGGGCGGAATATTCCCGCCACCGATGATATGAATATGCAGATGAAACACTTCCTGCCCGCCGCCCTTGCCGCTGTTGATAACCGTGCGGAAACCGTTGTCCAGCCCCTGTTCCTTTGCCAGTCTGGGCGCGAGCACCAACATTTTGCCGAGCAGCGCGGCATGGCTGTCGTCGGCTTCCATCAGCGATACTACATGCAATTTCGGAATCAGCATGAAATGCACCGGTGCAACAGGATGGATGTCGTGAAAGGCGAATAGTTCATCGTCCTCATACACTTTTTTGCTCGGAATTTCGCCGCGCGCGATTTTGCAGAAAATACAGTCATTCATTATCATTTAGCACCTCCTAGTCCTGTTTCCGGCTCTTCTTTTCCGCTATACCCGACAAGCCCTCGCGCCGCGCCAATTCGTTCAGCACATCTTCCGCGCTCAAACCATGTTGCGCCAGCAGCACCATGCAATGAAACCACAGGTCGGCAGTTTCGTATATTAGTTGCGTCTTGTCACCGCCCTTGCTGGCAAGAATCACTTCCGTCGCTTCCTCGCCGATTTTTTTCAGGATGGCGTCTTCGCCCTTGCTGAACAATTTGGCGACATAGGAAGTCTCAGGCGACGCATGTTTGCGCGCCTGTAGCGTTTCCGTCAACCGTTGCAAGAATATCATGGCTCATTTTTATAAATTTCTTCCGGGTTCTTGATTACCGCATCGGTTTCCAGCCATTGGCCGTTTTCCAGCTTGCTGAAAAAGCAACTCGCGCGTCCGGTGTGGCAGGCGATGCCGCCTATCTGCTCCACTTGCAACAGCACCACATCATTATCGCAATCGAGGCGGATTTCCTTCACTTTTTGAAAGTGGCCGGACTCTTCGCCCTTGTGCCACAGCTTTTTGCGCGAGCGCGACCAGTATACCGCCTCGCCTGATTCGGCAGTACGTTTGAGCGCTTCACGGTTCATCCACGCCACCATCAGCACGCGCCCGGTGGCTGCGTCTTGCGCGATGGCGGGCACCAGCCCGTCTGCCGCCCAGTTGACCTTGTTCAGCCAAGTATCGGTCACAATCGCACCTCAATTCCTTGCTGTTCCATAAACAGCTTGGCCTGCTGCACGGTATATTCGCCGTAGTGAAAAATGCTCGCCGCCAGCACCGCATCTGCGCCGCCGAGCTTCACGCCATCCACCAAATGTTGCAGGTTGCCCACACCGCCGCTGGCGATCACCGGGATTTCCAGCGCATCGGTCACGGCGCGCGTCAGCGCCAAGATCGAACCCGGTTTTTTGTCCGTCGCTATCCATGCTGGTCAGCAGGATTTCGCCTGCGCCCAAGCCTTGCATTTTTTTCGCCCACTCTACCGCTTCCAGCCCGGTGGCTTTGCGTCCGCCGTGAGTGAACACTTCCCAACGTCCGGGCGCTACCTGCTTGGCATCTATCGCCACCACGATGCATTGGGAGCCGTAGCGCGCTGCAGCATCTGCCACCAGTTGCGGATTGAGCACCGCCGAGGTGTTGATGCTCACTTTGTCGGCACCCGCGTTAAGCAAGTTGCGCACGTCCTGCACTTCACGCACGCCGCCGCCGACGGTGAGGGGAATAAACACCTGCTCGGCCACTTGTTCGATGATGCGGAACAGGATGCCCCTATCATCTGAACTGGCGGTGATGTCGAGAAAAGTCAGTTCGTCTGCGCCCTGCTCGTCGTAGCGGCGCGCGATTTCCACCGGGTCGCCGGCATCGCGCAATTCGACGAAGCTGACGCCTTTGACCACGCGTCCGGCGGTGACATCCAGGCAGGGGATGATGCGTTTGGCTAACATGCTTTGTCAGGGAAAGATTAAGTTTGCGTGTAAGCACTAACTTAAATCCTTATGCCCATTTCCTCGGTGAGTTGGTCGGCCAAGGCCTGCGCCGGGGCAAACTCCAGCGTGCCTTCATAGATGGCGCGCCCGGTAATTGCACCCGTGATGCCCTCGCCCTGCACTTCGCACAGCGCACGCACATCGTCGAGATTGGTGATGCCGCCGCTGGCGATGACCGGCACCGTCAGTTGGCGCGCCAACTCCACCGTGGCAGGGATATTCACGCCGGACATCATGCCGTCGCGCCCGATATCGGTATAGATGATCGCTTCCACGCCATAGCCTTCAAAGCGCTTGGCCAGGTCGAGCACATCGTGTCCGGTCAGCTTGGACCAGCCGTCCACCGCAACTTTTCCTGCCTTGGCATCCAGCCCCACCATGATATGGCCGGGAAAAGCATCGCAAGCCTCGTGCAGGAAGCCCGGCACTTTGACCGCAGCCGTTCCAATAATGATGTAAGTCACGCCGATGTCGAGATAGCGCTCGATGGTTTCCATGTCGCGGATACCGCCGCCGAGCTGGATCGGCACATCCAGCCCCACCGCTTCCACGATGTTGCGCACGGCAGCTTCGTTTTTGGGTTTCCCCGCAAATGCGCCGTTCAGATCAACCAGATGCAGACGGCGTGCGCCTTGATCCAGCCAGCGTATTGCCATGGCGGCAGGGTCTTCGGAAAATACCGTGGCACCTTCCATCACCCCTTGGCGCAGGCGTACACAATGTCCATCTTTCAAGTCAATAGCAGGAATAATTAGCATGGCAGCACGTCAATGTTAATTAATAAAGAAAATTAAATCTCAAAATCAGGCTGGATTCCAGCCCACAAAATTTCGCAGCAAAGCCAGCCCGGCGCTCTGGCTCTTTTCCGGGTGAAACTGCACGGCGAATAAATTATCGCGTGCCACGGCACAGACAAAAGGCTGCGGGTAACAGCTGGTGGCTTGCACCAGCGCATCGTCCTGCGGCTGTACATAATAACTATGCACGAAATAAAAACGCGCGTCTTGTGCAATGCCTTCCCACAAGCGGGTGGTCGAGCATGATGTACTTGGTTCCATCCCATGTGCGGCACTTTCAGCTTGTTGCCTTGTTCATCATGCAGGTTGCTGGCGAAGCGTACCACCGAGCCTAGCAGAATGCCCAGCCCCGGAATATCACCTTCCGCACTGTGCTCAAACAACATTTGCAGGCCGATACAGATGCCCAGAAAAGGTTTGTTGCGTGCGGCATCCAGCACCGCCGCACGCAGGCCGCGCGCATCCATTTCGCGCATGCAATCCGGCATCGCGCCTTGTCCGGGGAATACTACGCGCGCCGCGCAGCCCGATTTCGTGCGGATCGCCGGTCACCACGATGGATGCGTTTGGCGCAACCGTGCGCAAGGCCTGCTGCACCGAGCGCAGGTTGCCCATGCCGTAGTCTACAACTGCAATATCCGCCATAGATGCTGAAGTCGTTACAGGGTGCCCTTGGTGGAGGGCATCATGCCAGCCATGCGCGGATCGATTTCCAGCGCCATGCGCAATGCGCGCCCGAATGCCTTGAATACGGTTTCTGCCTGATGGTGCGCGTTGTCGCCCGCCAGGTTATCGATATGCAGCGTCACCAGCGCATGATTGACGAATCCCTGAAAAAATTCGCGCACCAGATCGACATCGAAGTCGCCCACGTTGGAACGCACGAAATCCACATGAAACACCAATCCGGGACGCCCGGAAATATCCAGCACCACGCGCGACAACGCTTCGTCGAGAGGCACATAAGCATGACCATATCGGCGTAAGCCCTTTTTGTCTCCCACGGCCTGATTGAATGCCTGCCCCAAGGTAATGCCGATATCCTCGACGGTGTGATGCCCATCAATATGCAAATCGCCTTTGGCAAATATTTCCAGATCAACCATGCCGTGACGCGCAACCTGGTCGAGCATGTGATCGAGAAATGGCAGGCCGGTATCGAATGTGGCTTTGCCGCTGCCATCCAGATTCAGCTGGACGCTGATTTTTGTTTCCAGGGTGTTGCGTGTTACTTTCGCGCTACGCATGATTCGTCCTAACGGGCATGGCAATAGCCACCCTGATTGGCGAAACAAATACAAATCCCCCCCGCTTCGCTCCACCCCCTTTTTCAAAGGGGGACTTGTTCCCCACTTTGAAAAAGGGGGGGCTGGGGGGATTTGATGTTGTTTCAAGTTAAACAAATTAAACCTACAGCTAAATACCATTTTTAGATTGATGAATACTTTCCTGCAATGCCCTGATGAACAACTCGTTCTCTTCTGGCGTGCCCACAGTGACACGCAGGCAATCGGTCAAAGCAGTATGTGCGGCATTCATGTTTTTAATTAACACGCCGCGCTGCTTCAGACCCTCAAAAACCTTGGTGGCATGTGCCACATGAAACAAAATAAAATTTGCCTCACTGGGATACGCGCGAACATCCACCGTCCCGACCAAACGGTCGTACAGCCATGTCCGATCCAGCTTGATCTGTGCTGCCTGCTGCAACAGCATATCGTGGTGCTGTAATAGTTTTTCTGCCACCAGTTGCGTCAACACGCCGACATTATACGGCAAGCGCAGCTTTTCCAACTGTTCCAGCCATGTCTTGCTGCCCGCCAGAAACCCTAGCCGCAAACCGGCCATGCCGAGCTTGGAGAAAGTGCGCATCACCAACAAGTTGGAATAAGCCCCCAACCGGGGAATAAAGCTAGCGTCGGCAAAGGCGTAATACGCCTCGTCGACCACCACCAGTCCCGGTGCGGCTTTAATGATTTGTTCGATGGCCTCGGCATCAAACAAGTTGCCCGTGGGATTGTTGGGGTAGGCCAGAAAGACCAGCGCGGGCTGATGGCGCTGGATGGCATGCAACATGGCAGGCAAATCCAGCGCAAAATTATCCGTCAGGGGTACACCGATATAATTCATGCCGGTGAAAGTCGCGATCATCTTGTACATCACGAATGACGGCTCCACGCCCAACAGCGTGGCACCCGGTTTGGCTACCGCCAAAGCGAGCAATTGGATGATTTCGTCCGAGCCGTTGCCGAGCAGCACTTCCATACCTTGCGGCAAACCGGTCACGGCGCGGATTTTTTCTTTCAGTTGCCGCGCGCCGGCATCGGGATAGCGGTTGATGGCGGCGTCCGCTACCAGACTGGCGATCTCGTCGCGCAATTGCGGCGGCAACGCATAGGGATTTTCCATCGCATCCAGCTTGACCATGCCCGTGCTGGGCGGCACATGGTAAGCATGCAGGGCGAGCACTTCCTGGCGGAGCAGGTTTTCAGGTGTTACGGTAATGCGGTTGGAAGACATGGATCATGGTCACTCGAAAGATGGCGGCATTTTACCCTAGACGCGAAAAAAGCTGGTGTAATTCACCGTCATATGACGATATTATTAGCCCAGCCTAATGCTTCCAGTTGTGCCTTATTGAGGATATCCACGGTCAGGTCGGGATGTGTATGTAACATTTCCTGTATGGCGGCGACGTCGCCGCGTTCAATTTTTTCACACAGAAGTCAATAAGTGCCCAATACTTCCTTCATGTTTTAGCAACGCTGCCTCCACCTCTTCATGCAAGCTCATGCGCGCCAGAATTTCCGCGCAGCGGCTCGCCCAGCAAGGCGTCGAGCAATGACAGCATGCCCACCATGAAAGCGCGATCCGCATAATCCTTGTCGTCTGACCGCTCCTGCTGTGCGACCAACTCCAGCAACTTGCCGCGTGTTGCGGCGAGTTGCATCAGGGGACTGACCGTGATAGTACCCTTGTTTGAAGCATACAACAGCAATTGCACCCAGCGCCTTAACGGCTGGCGCCCCAGTACCATCAAGCCATGCTTGAGCGAACTGATTTTAGTTGCCAACCCCGTGCCGACCGAATTTACCATGCGCATCAGGTTGTAAGTCAAATCGGCATTTTCTTTGAATGCCTCCTCGATTTCATCGTTTTCAACATCTTCCAACATCATGGAGAGCAGCCGTATCAGCACCATCTTGGATGGGTCGGAGCGTTTGCCGGAAAGCATCTCGGGGCGCGCAAAGTGATAGCCCTGAAACAAATCGAAGCCCATATCCATACATCGTTTGGCCTGCTCGCGGTCTTCCACTTTTTCTGCCAGCAATTTGACCGGAAAGCGTTTGAGCTCTTTTACCAATGCGGGCAAGCGGGCCGGATCTATCAGCATCAAATCCAACTTGACCACCTCAACCAAGCCAAGCAATGGTTTGATCTCATCGCTTAATTCCACCACATCGTCCAGCGCGAGGCTGAATCCTTTGGCTTTTAATTCATGGCAACGCGCGATGATCGCATCGTCGATCTTGATAGTTTCCAGAAGTTCAAGCATGACTTGTTGCTTGGGCAACAATTCGATCAGGTCGCTATGCAGAAATTCGGCATCCAGATTGATGAATCCCCGGTGCGCGCCGAGCACATCTGCAATACCCATTTCCCCAAACGCATTCACCAGCACCTGTGCGGTGGCATGAGTATCGTCCACTACGCCCGATTCGGTTGAACCATGGGCAGAGCGAAATAATAGCTCGAAAGCGACCAAGCTTTCTTTGCGGTCAACGATGGGTTGGCGCGCAATAAAAATATCCTGCATAGTAAAAACTCCCTGACTTCAGGCTAACACTATCTAACTGTACCATCTGTGGGCAAAAAGCTGTAGCAAAATTCAGGTTGGTTGTGGTTTAGCCTGAAGTAAGCTACAAAATATCCTGCTATTCCAAGCGTTGATTTTGCAGTAAATAGGCATAATGGCACGATGTCCTCATTTGTATGTTACTACGACTTCTTCCTACACAAGAATTAGCAATCCTCTTATTTTCCCCGCACGTCTTACCGCGCAAAATGCAACTGTCGATATTGACAACATTTTGAACATAAGGAGACGAAAATGAAAGCACAACACCTGCATCATAAGCCCGTAGCCCACGCAA
The DNA here is from genome assembly GCA_963714805.1 of uncultured beta proteobacterium. Classification (GTDB taxonomy): domain Bacteria; phylum Pseudomonadota; class Gammaproteobacteria; order Burkholderiales; family Gallionellaceae; genus CAIQPV01. Next base: position 120,334 of record CAVQPO010000005.1, read on the forward strand.
TCCTTAACTCGGTCAATCCGGATAGCTTTGCGCCAAAGCGCTTGAGTGCCAAAGCCCTGAATGACGATTCCTGCTGGGATGAATTTGACTCCGATTATGAAGAGTCGCTCCCAAGCCAAGTATTTTCCTTTATTGATGGCGCAAATTTTGACTAGTAGGATCACCCAAGAATGAATAGCCCCCAAAAAATCATGATGTGGCGAGAATTCAAATCCAGCGCGGATCGCCTGGTGTTCGTAGCTTGCATTCTGCTTGGCTGGCTTGCGTTAGAGATGGTGCAGAGTTTGCATTGACAGGTGAAATTGTAGCGGGAAATGAGTGCTATTCAAGGCATGTATTCGGCAGAGTGTTGGTAGACTGTGTCAACCCAACTAACTTGAGGAATACAGAAATGGCTGTCAGTCGTTATCTTGTAACAAATGATTCTGACCTTGAATTTAACTTGCAAAAACTCTTCCATGACTATGTCGCACTATATGTAAAACTCCACTTCCCGGATAGTAGAAACGCTGTAAGCCATGCGGCTCGCCGTGAACTGATCTTGAAGCTTCAGAAAGCTGTTAACAAGATGGCGCTGCTGGTTTCGAAGATGAAACGGTTCAAGTCGGAGACTGGCCACTTAAAACTCCAGCCTGCCACAAGGCAGCAATTCAATTACTGTTCTTGGAATCAAGTCGATCTACGAACATAAAGTCTCCTGAAATTGAAGATGCGCCCTGTCGTGCAAAAATTCGCTCCAAAAGTATCCGGTGATGAGGCCACTCCCGCTGGAATTGTATGAGTGGGGAATTCAAATCAATTGAGAGGGATTTAATTTGGCGACATGCTCGGCCATTTCCTCGGTAATGCCCAGACAAAAGATAGCCGCTGTCTTATCCTCTTGGATCATTTGTCGCGCGAGCAGTAAATAGGTGAAGTTGGCCTCATGGATTTCTTCATGCATTTGAACGGTATTCAAGATTTGCCTCCCTTGTCAAGAAAACAGCACGGTTTTTTCTGATGGTTACACTTTATCCCATACTCGCTCTTGACCACGTTTTGACACTCTCGGGCATCGGCCTCCAATCCCAATCCAAGCCAAGAAAACGGTCAAATTCCATCTTGACCACGTTGTAGCATTCGCAAGCGCGCTGTTCGAGCCCAGCTCGGTTCAGCACGGTTATACGGTCACGGCAATAGCTGATAATTCCGGCTTTCTGTAAGTTCCTTACCTCATCCATCACGCATTCAACTTCTACACCGAACATGCGTGCGACCCAATCCTGGGTGAAGATCAATTCACTTGACGGCATGCGATCAAGGATCAACAGCAGCCAGCGGCACAGTTTCTGATCCACCGGGTGATGACGGTTGCATATCGCAGTCTGGGAGGTTTGTGTAATCAGTGCCTGGGTGTAACGGAGCAGCAAATGCCGCATGGACCCGTCGCGATTGAACTCTTCTATTAAATACCGCATTTTTAGCTTGAAACCATAGCCGGCCGCGCGCACGGATGCCCTGCTGGGTGTGGCATTGCCCTCCATGAACAGCGGAATGCCGAGCATGCCTTCGTTACCCACAGAAGCGATTTCTGCGGGAACACCATTTTCTGTGACATATTGCAGAGATACGATGGATGTCGTGGGAAAATAGACATGTTGTAATTTGCTGCCAGACTCATGGTAAGAGTCTCCGAGCGGCATGGGAACCAGTTCCAGGTGGGGAGATAGACGCTTGAATTCCGACAACGGCAAGGCGGCAAGAAGTCGGTTCTGCTTGGGATTATGCGGGGCAGCCATGGCAACCTCCAATGTTTATCGATAAATAGCTTTAATGACTTTTCAGTCGAAATCCTATCCCTATTTCATTTCAGCTTGATTAATGGCTAATGACATTTATATTTACGAACCCGAGAATTCAGGTTAAGAATTGTCATTCATATTACTGCAATTAACTTTAGCTACAGTTCTTGAGAATTCTGCTTTGCTTCGACTAAATTGCGCTTTAAGGAAACCAAGCGATGATATCCGTATCAATGTTCACAAACGAACCTAGCAAGGTTATCTTGCCAGCAGGCAGCTATCTATTCCGCGAAGGCGACAGCCCCGACGTTCTTTACTTGCTCATCTCGGGTCAGGCCAGAATGTTGGTCGGGACGCGCGAAGTTGAGGTATTCGGCCCGGGCCGGTTCGTCGGAGAAATGTCGCTGATCGAGAAGTTCTCCTCATTCGTTCTCCATCCAGGCTCTGGCAGATTGCGAGTTTGCACGGATTGACGAAAAGCGCTTCCACTTTCTGAGTTTCGTAATCCCGGGTTTCGCTCTTGCGGTAATTCGTACCATGGGCGAGCGCCTGCGCGTAGCCGGTCGGATGATTGAGACTTGCAATCAGGCTTGATATCGGTATGGGCTACGTGACGATTTCTAACGCTATCATCGAATCGGGCACGCTGTTGATTGATATCGCTACGCGTAATGTTGTTAGCCTTGCGCCATCTGGCGGTGGTCGACCACTCCGGGCGGGTAGCGGGTTTGCTTGGCGAGCATGACATGACTCATGCCCTCACACTCGGTCAGACTGACGACAAGCTGATTGCGGAAGGCGCGTTCCTGAGCACTCTCGTCAAAACCATTCCGGACATGGTCTGGCTGAAAGATGCAGCAGGGATTTTTCTGGCTTGCAATCCTCGCTTCGAGCGTTTTTTTGGTGCGAAGGAAAAAGATATTGTCGGCAAGACCGACTACGACTTCGTGGATAAGGAACTGGCCGATCTTTTTCGCGAGCATGACCGCAAGGTTATGGAAATCGGCTTGCCCAGCATCAGCGAGGAATGGGTTACCTACGCCGCTGACGGACATTGTGAATTTCTGGAAAAGATCAAGACCCCGATGCGCGACAGTCAGGGAAAACTGATAGGCGTATTGGGCATCGCACGCGATATTACCGGGCGCAAGCTTGCCGAGGAAAATCTGCGCACCATCGCCAGCGTGTTCGACAATTGCCAAGAAGCCATCCTGATTACCGATGAGAACAATGCCATCGTGGACGTCAACCCGGCATTCACCCAAATCACCGGCTACAGCCGCGAAGAAGTGATCGGCAAGAACCCGCAGATACTTGGTTCAGCTTGCCAGGACAAGACGCTTTATGCCGCGATGCGGCAATCCCTGAAACAAAAAAAATCATGGCGCGGCGAAATATGGAACCAGCGCAAATCTGGCGAGATTTATGCGGGAATGCTGTCGATTTCGGTCATCTGCGACGATGATGGCAAAGTGTTGCGCCATGTCGGGGTATTCTCGGATATTAGCCACCTCAAAGCTCATGAGGCCGAACTGAACCGTGTTGCCCATTACGATGCGCTGACGAGTATTCCCAACCGGGTGCTGCTGGCCGACCGCATGCAGCAGGCCATTGCCCAATCCGCACGAGAACAAAGCATGATGGCGGTCTGCTATCTCGATCTCGACGGCTTCAAACCCATCAACGACACCATGGGGCACGATGCGGGCGATCAGGTATTGATAGAGGTGGCCAGGCGCATCGAGAACACCATACGCGGTTGTGATACGGTAGCGCGTTTGGGCGGTGACGAGTTTGTGGTGCTGCTGCGCCAGGAAAAAGGCGAAGAATGTGTGGCGACGCTGAAGCGCCTGCTCGCGACGATAGCGCAGCCGATCCCTGTCAAAAGCAAGTCGTACACCTTAAGCGCCAGTATCGGGGTCAGCATCTATCCGCTGGATGACGAAGACCCGGATACCCTGTTGCGCCATGCCGACCAGGCCATGTATGTAGCCAAACAATCGGGCAAGAACCGCTACCACATCTACGATCCGTCGCTGGATATGCGCGCGCGCAAACACCACGAATTTCTGGAAAACATCCGCCACGGGCTGGCGCATGGTCAGTTTGAGCTGCACTACCAGCCCAAGATCAACTTGCGCACGAAACAACTGGTCGGCGCAGAGGCGCTGATCCGCTGGCACCATCCGCAACGCGGGCTGCTTTCCCCGGCAGAGTTTTTGCGCCCCATCGAAAATACCGAACTGGATATTGTAATCGGCGAATGGGTGACCGCCACGGCGCTCGACCAGATCAACCAGTGGCACCATGCCGGGCTGGACATTGAGGTCAGCATCAATATCTCGGCCTATCATCTGGAATCCTCCCACTTCGCGGAAAAGCTCCGGCAACAACTCGCACGTTACCCCGACCTGCCGCCCGGCAAGCTTCAGATCGAAGTGCTCGAAACCGCCGCTTTAAAAGATATCGCTATCGTGCGCGAAATCATCGAGGCATGCCGCAAGTTCGGCGTCAGCTTTGCGCTCGACGATTTTGGTACCGGTTATTCTTCGCTGTCTTACCTGAGCATCTTGCCTGTTGACGTGCTCAAGATAGACCAGTCCTTCGTGCGGGGAATGCTGAAAAACAAGGGCGACATGGCCATCGTTCAGGGTATCACCGCCTTGGCGCGCGCATTTGATCGCCAGACCGTGGCCGAAGGCATCGAGATCGTGGAACACTATCAAGCGCTGCTCGATATCGGTTGCGAAATCGGGCAAGGTTACTGCATTGCCCGCCCGATGTCGGCGGACGAGTTGATGAATTGGGGCGGGCCGAATATTCCGCTTCAGGTTAAAAAGAAAAATGAACATGACATCGGCGAAAAACAACCACCCGCCTTTTCGTCTAAGTTAATTACGGCCTGAAGGACAATTTGTGAGCTCCTCCCAAAATCTGCGCCAGGCGATTAGCCAACTTGACAGCTTGCCCGCCGTTCCCTACATCGCGAAGAGAATTTTGTCGCTGAAAATGGCTAGCGGGGAAGACGAACGGGGGCTGTTCGAATTGATCGAAAAAGACCCGCCTATCCTGGCAAAAATCATCGGCATGTCCAATTCTCCGCTATTCGGCACGGGGCGAAAAATCCTGACGCTGCACGATGCCTCAGCATTGCTCGGGAGCAAGCGCGTCAAGATGATCGCGCTGAGTTTCTCCATGATGACATCCCTGACCAGGGAGCCGCCCGGCCTGCTTAATATCCATGGTTTGTGGCAGCACAGTCTGTCCGTCGCCATGACGATGGACACCCTGGCCCGCTTCATGCCGGATGAGCGTTGTCCCTCGGATGAGGAAATCTATCTCGCCGGACTGTTGCACGACATCGGTTTTCTGGCGCTGGATTATCTCGATGCCAAGCTCAGCGATCAACTGCATGCCCGTCTGGCCGCCGAACCGGGACGCCCGGTTGAAGAAATTGAAGCGCAAATGCTGGAGATGAGCCACTACGAACTGGGCGCGGAATTGGCGCGCCACTGGACCTTACCGGAGTCCATCATTGCCGTGATACGCTACCACCATTCGATATTTGACGAACGCATCGCAGTCGACCAGCCGCTGGTTGCCATGACCTCTCTGGCGGGAAAGCTGCTGCCCTTTTTCGGCATTGCCGAATCAGTGCAAACGGACATTGCTGCCGAGGAATGGCAGGTATTGGGTATTGATCCCATCAACGCGGATGAAATCAGGGCGCAGGTTCAAAAGCATGCCGAGGAAACGGATGCGCTTGATATCTGATGTTCGCCCGCTGTTTACGGCGGACGGGAATCACAACTCCTGATCGAACGCGCGGTGCAGCATAGACTGGAGCTGTTGTACCTGCTGCTGACCGCGAGCAGGTTTGCGACAAAGTTACTGTGCCGATAGTCTGTTGAGCGCAAACTGCCACGGATACTCCAGTTTGCCGTTGATGCTCACAAGATTGTCGGCCAGCCGTGCGTTTATTTCTGCCAGAGAGGCTTGGCGTTCCGCCAAATACATTTCAGCCAGCCATGCGTAATCCTTCAGATTGGCTTGCAGGCTCAGACGATTGGCGTAAGGTGTGGTGGATGTGATGGTCAGCGGCTGCATCGCATCGCACTCGCGCCGCGCCAGATCGGGAGGCGCACCGATGACGAGCAACTGCACGAATACCGCCTCGATGAAACGTTGCGGCAACGTGGCGTAGGGTGCGGCTTCCAGAACCAGCCCCAGACGGTCATGCTCGCTTATCGCCACCACCAGTTTTGGGCGCGTATGCAACAGATTCAGCGACCAATCACCCAAGCGGTTCGCGCCTGGAGCGGGCGGCGCGGACGGAGCGATCTTCATCGCCGTCAGTAACTTTTGCGTGCAGCGTAGAGCAGTCATGTTTTACACTTTCCGATGTTGATGCCGGATCGTAGCGAGGCAAAGTGGTTGGCATCGGCCAAACCGGAGATCCCGGTCTGTGCGCCTTCCAGCAGTAAGTTACGCAAACCGTTCGCCCTGAGCCAAGTAAGCCCCGCGTCCGCGAGGCAAGGCGTGAGCAGGAAACAGTATGCGGCGCGAATTTTTCGCTTGATTGTCTATCATAGTCGGAATGCCAAGCCAGCAAAGACCGAGACAGCACTGGTGCTAAGTGCCCGACCTCTGAGCATGGTTCTGGATAACGTCGGCGACATTGGTGAGCCGTGCAAGGCATCCCGCTTGAGAGAATGAGTACAACGACGTATCCGCACTGACTTGGCATTCCTTAACGAAATGATGGAGGAAATCATGGCAATGCGCAAGCGGGAATTGACGGTGATGTACCCCAATGCGGCGGGGATCGATATTGGTTCAGCGAATCATTACGCGGCGGTTTCGCCCGATCAAAGCGGTGAGCCAGTAAAAGAGTTTGGCTGTTTTACCGAAGATATTGAGGCGATGGCCGACTGGTTGGTTGAGTGTGGGGTGGATGTAGTGGCGATGGAATCGACGGGTGTGTACTGGATTGCGCCCTATGAGATTCTCGAATCGCGCGGCCTCAAGGTCTATCTGGTCAACGCCCGCCACGTCAGGCATGTGTCGGGCAGGAAGTCGGATGTATTGGATTGCCAATGGCTCCAGCAATTGATGAGCTTTGGTTTGCTGTCTGGCGCGTTCCGGCCCGCTGGTAACATATGTGCGCTACGGGCTTTATCGCGTCAGCGCGATACCTTGCTTCGCGAGCAAGCCAGACAGGTACAGCGCATGCAAAAGGCACTCACCCAGATGAATGTGCAACTGACCAACGTGATTACAGACATTGTCGGTAAAACGGGACAGGACATCATTCGTGCTATCGTTGCGGGGGAGCGAGACCCGCACAAGTTGGCGAAGCTGCGCAACTACCGGATTCGCGCGAGCGAAGAGACGATTGCGAAGAGCCTCGAAGGCAACTGGCGGGAAGAGCATGTGTTTTGCTTGTCACAGGCGCTATCGTTGTTCGACACCTACCAAGCACTGATTGCTGCGGCGGATGCCAAACTGGAGGAAATGATCAAGCCGATGCGCCACCATCAGGAAATAGTGGCCGTGAACAAAAACAAGGGTAGAGCGTAAGTGTTAAGAGACTCAAAAGTAATGTTGTCCGGCTTGAATCCATCGCTAACGCCACACGAAATGGAAAAATTTATCCTCTATTCAGTCAGATAAAGTATCGCTCTGGCCGTGTTTCATCGACTGAGCCAAACATGTTTGACATTGACGAGCCATCAGGACTTAAGTCATGCTTTGATGGCAAGATACGTGATTTGTTTGTCGATTCTAAGGCATCGTTGCACATATTGGCCGAGGTGACCAAGGATCCTATCCTGATAAAAGTATTGGCGAGCAAGTCCAAAGTTGATCCGGTCATTGCAAATCACCCGATGATGCAGGGGATTTATCCAGATGAGTTCTTGTTACGCCTCGCAGTTGGTCATTCTGATACAGCTCTCAGTAAAATATTTTTGGTTGATCGGATGAAGATAGCAACAATTCGCCATGATTTGGAAAGTAGGTATCAAACGTTGTTCCAATGGCTGAAAGGCTATTGCCGGTTGGCTCGGACAAAAGGTTATGCCACATATGGCGATCAGCGAAAATACATTGATGGCCTTAAAAGTTCAGATATCGCGAAGAGAGCTCAGGCATCGGAAAACGCTGTTAGGTGGCTAATTCGTATTTGAGGGGGTTATCCTAAGAGTCAAGCCGAATATATTTTTTTGCAGGTATTTCTTGCAGCAATGCTATCGCAGGTGATAGCATTGCTGCATGATTGAACTGGTAATTGATACGAATGTGTTTGTGTCTTCGCTGCGTAGTGCCGATGGCACTTCACGGGCGGTGATTCGGCGTTGCCTGCAAGGACTGTATGCGCCTTGTATGTCGTTGGCGCTGTTCGCCGAATATCGAGATGTTATGGGACGAGAGCACTTATTCGCCGAATCCCCGCTGAACACCGCCGAAAGACAGGAGTTGTTTCATGCCTTCATCGCCGTATGCAAGCTTACTGAGATTTATTACCTGTGGCGGCCCAACCTGCGCGACGAGGCAGATAATCATGTTGTTGAACTCGCTGTTGCGGCAGGTGCCAATGTTATTGTTACTTACAATCGTGCCGATTTTGTCGGTGCAGAGTTGCATTTTCCCGGACTGCGCATCTTGACGCCAAGCGATTTGTTGAAGGAGAGTTGAAATGTCCGTCGTTACTCTACGCATTCCAGATGAGAAACACATGCGGTTGAAGCAGTTGGCCGCAAGCCGTAACACTAGTGTCAATCGGCTGCTCGACGAATTGGCAACCATCTTACTTGTCCAGAATGACGTGGCCGTTCAGTTTCGCGCTGCCGCAGAGAAGGGTGACCCGGCCCGTGGCCTGGCTCTGCTCGACAAACTCGACGCCCACTTTGGCGCTTGAGTTGTCCACAAAACCAAAGGTGAGCGAGATTTTTCTGCCAACGCGGATTCAATAACGTGTTTCATTTTATCTCCGTTGCCCGAATGTCTCATGGCGAAGAGATTGCAATTCGGATTCAAATGCCTTGAAAACTTGATATGGTATTTCTGACCAACTGTCTGCAAATTTGGCTTCCCGTTAGCTGCCGGTCGCCAGTGTCTTTTTATGGCCGGTCACTGCCCGTCAGACATCGCTGACACCAAGGGCCGCTTCACGTCATATTGTGTTGAAAAACTCGATTCTTGCCGCAATTAAAGTATTACCTTAAAAGGTCGGCCTCGCATAACGCTCTACAACCGACGAACGCACTTCAGTTGATGGTTTGAAGCCCCCTGAAATTTTATCGAAAAGGTTACCGGAAGACTTTTTCAACACAATACGTCACATTGCAGTCATTGGCACGCACTACTTTAACTATCAGCTGATGGCACGACATTGCCCTTCGTGCCAAGCAATATAAAGGGCAAAAGCGGCCAGTGGCGAAAAAAATTCGTTGCGACAAAGCAGCCTGTGGTCACTGGCAGCAGTCGGCACATACGGCCAATAACGAGGTCAGCATCATTTCTTTTTCCACGGCGCAAAGTCGTTGGGCATTTTTAATTCGGTTTGGATTCATTCGCATCCTTCCTGCACCACCACATGCGCCCGCTCAATCTCGCGGTGAAAACTTACCGGAATGCGCGCCCAATCCATAATGTCCACGCGGATCGGCAGATTGCTTTCGCTGAAGGCTTCCTTGAGGTCATAGAGCGCAACGCTTTCTTCGAGCAGATTTCGCGGGTTACGCAGCACGAGGTCGAGGTCGCTGGCTTCGTGCCCGCCACCAGTAACGCGGCTGCCATAGGCCCAGACTTCTGCATACGGGACGTGGGTGCGCAACGTGGCTTTGACCTGTTCCAGATACTTTTGCGGCAAGTCGAGCGTGAGGATTTGCAGTGCAGGCATGGCGACGTTATGCTTTGTCGCCGAATTTAGCGCGCAGAATGGTTTCCAATGTTTTAGTATCTGCTATGAAACCCGGCAAGAGCGCCAGCGTTTCCTTGGCGAAACCTTCGCCGTAGTCGTGTGCGGTGTTGTTGCGGTTGTCGCGGTAGACGAACCAGCGCTCCACTTCTTCCACGGTAATCAGGCCGTGGGTGGCGGCGAGGCGCAACAAATCTTTGACCGGCGTTGAATCAAGTTTCTTGCCGCCGTGGCCGTAGTCCTTGAGCGCGCGCTTGATGAGTTTGAAAGCAGTCTCTTGGGCGAGCTCGTAGCCCTTGACGATGGCGTTGCGGAAAACTTCCTGATCTATGCTGTCCGATTCAGCCTTCTGATAAAAAACCAGAGAGGATTCGAGCGTGTTGATGCAGCGTTTGAGGTGGTCGGTGTTGAGTATCATGTTTACTCCCGTGTGGCGTAGCCTAGAGTTTTGCGAATGCTAACGGTTTCCGGCTTGCTGTGCCAGCCCAATGTCCATCTGCTTTGTAAGCTGGGCAAATTGCCAGCGTTATTACAACCCGCGTGGGCAGTGAAACTGATCTACCCCACACAAGCTTAGCGAATGGCTGGTGGTTCGACAAGCTCACCACGAACGGTCTAATGGATTATTGGGGTTAAACCCCTTGCTTCAAACTCGCCGAGATGAAGTCGTCCAAATCCCCATCCAGCACGCCCTGCGTATTGCCGATTTCCACGTTGGTGCGCAAATCCTTAATACGCGACTGGTCCAGCACGTAAGAGCGTATCTGATGTCCCCAGCCGATGTCGGTTTTGCCGTCTTCCAATACCTGCTTTTCTTCATTGCGCTTGCGCAACTCTTCTTCATACAGGCGCGATTTCAGCATTGCCATGGCTTCGGCGCGGTTGCGGTGCTGCGAGCGGTCGCTCTGGCATTGCACCACGATATTGGTGGGGAGGTGGGTAATGCGCACCGCCGAGTCGGTCTTGTTGATGTGCTGCCCGCCCGCACCTGAGGCGCGGTAGGTATCTACGCGCAGGTCGGCGGGATTGATTTCCACTTCGATGGAGTCGTCCACTTCGGGAAACACGAACACGCTGGAGAACGAGGTGTGGCGGCGGTTGCCGGAGTCGAACGGCGATTTGCGCACCAGCCGGTGCACGCCGGTTTCGGTGCGCAGGTGGCCGTAGGCATAATCGCCGCTCACCTTGAGCGATGCGCCCTTGATGCCCGCGACTTCGCCGTCGGATTGTTCCAGCACTTCCACGCTGAAGCCTTTGCGTTCGCAGTAGCGCAGATACATGCGCAGCAGCATGGAGGCCCAGTCCTGCGCCTCGGTGCCGCCGGAACCGGACTGGATATCGACGAAGCAGTTGTTCGGGTCCATCGGGTGGGCGAACATGCGGCGGAATTCCATGTCCGCGACGCGCTTTTCGATGTCCTGGATGTCGGCAGCCGTGGCGTGCAGGCTCTCATCGTCGTTTTCCGCCTGAGCCATTTCAAACAGCTCGCCCGCGTCGTTCAGGTCTTGCTGGATTTTGACCAGGCCGAGCACCACGCCTTCCAGCATCTTGCGTTCGCGCCCCAGGTCTTGTGCGCGTTTGGCGTCCTGCCAGATGGCGGGATCTTCGGCGAGTTCACATACTTCGGTCAGACGTTCCTGTTTGCTATCGAAGTCAAAGATACCTCCGTAATTCCGCGCTACGTAAGGCCAAGTCTTGCAGTTGGTTGGAGAGGGCGTTGAGTTTTTCGGCTTCCATGCTATGTATTCCAGATTCCTTAGAGGGTGCGCATTATACCGCTTCCCAATGTTCGATGATGAGTTGCAGCATGGTCTTGCCGTTGTATTCGTTGAGTGCGAGCTTGTAGGCGGCGCGGATACGTTCCGGCATCGGGTCGGCGCTGAAGAAGCGGATGGCGTCGAACGCCTGTCCTGAGCTTTGCCGAAGGGTTTGTCCCGAGCTTGAACTAAGGGTTAACTTGAGGTGCTTTTCGCCGACCACGCGCTGGCTTTTAACGGTGAATTCTCCCTCGAACAGAGGCTGCGGGAAACCTTGCCCCCATACCTGCTGTTCCAGGCTGCGGGCGATGTCCAGCGAGAACTCGGTTGCATCGAGTGCGCCGTCGGTTTCAATGGTTCGGGTGAGGTCGGCGGGAGAGAGCAGGCTTTGCGCGATAGTTTCAAAGGCGGCTTGGAATTCAGCAAAGTGTTGTTCGCGGATGCTGACGCCCGCAGCCATGGCGTGGCCGCCGAATTTTTGCAGCAGGTGCGGATGGCGCTTGGATAGCAGATCGAGCGCGTCGCGCAGATGCAATCCGGGGATGCTGCGCCCGGAGCCTTTTAATTCGCCAGATTGAGCCCGCGCGAAGGCGATCACCGGGCGGTGGAATTTATCTTTCAGGCGCGAGGCGAGGATGCCGATCACGCCCTGATGCCAAGTCTCGTCGAACATTGCGAGGCTGCAGCTGTCGGTCGGATTGATATGTTCCAGTGCGGCCATTGCCGCCTCCTGCATGTCGGCCTCAATGCTGCGCCGTTCGCGGTTGAGAGCGTCCAGTTTTGCCGCGATCTGTGATGCTTCGCTAGCATCATCGCCAAGCAAGCAGGCGATGCCCAAGCCCATATCCTCCAGTCGTCCTGCGGCATTCAGGCGCGGCCCGACGACGAAGCCCAGTTCATAAGCGGAAACCTTCGCATGATCTTTTTTGGCTATTTGCAGCAGCGCGTTAATGCCCGCACAAGCTCTCCCGGCGCGGATGCGCAGGAGTCCTTGTTGCACCAGAATACGGTTGTTTTCGTCCAGCTTTACTACGTCCGCCACGGTGCCCAGCGCTACCAGATCGAGCAGGTTGCCGAGGTTGGGCTCTCTCTCGTCCCTCACCCGACGCTGCGCGCCACCCTCTCCCGCCTGCGGGAGAAGGGGAGCGGCAAACTCCCTCTCCCGCAGGCGGGAGAGGGGCTGGGGGTGAGGGGCAATTTCACCCGTGAACGTTCCCCTAGACCTAAGCTCCGCCCGCAACGCCAGCAACACATAAAACATCACCCCCACTCCCGCCAGATTCTTGCTGGGAAAATCGCAGCCGGGCTGGTTCGGATTAACGATGCACAGCGCGTCCGGCAAGGTGTCGCCGGGAAGGTGGTGATCGGTGACCAGCACCGGCATACCCAGCCGGTTGGCTTCGGCCACGCCTTCCACGCTGGCGATGCCGTTGTCTACGGTAATTAAAATATCGGGAGTGCTATTGGTGCGCAAGCCTGACAATTTCCGGTGTTAGCCCGTAACCGTACTCAAAGCGGTTAGGTACAATGAAATCCACCCGCGCGCCGAATGCGCGCAGGCCGCGCAAGCCGACAGCACAAGCGGTAGCGCCGTCGCAATCGTAGTCGGCGACGATCAGCAGCTTTTTGTTTTGCGCGATGGCGTCGGCCAGCAACACGGCCATCTGCTGTGCATTTTTCAGCAGCGTGAAAGGCAGCAGGCGGGCCAGGCCGGTTTCCAGTTGCGCGATGTCGGAGATGCCGCGTGCCGCATAAATGCGTGCGAGCAGCGGGGCGATGCCCGCATCGGCAAGGCGTTTTGCGTGGTCTGCGGGGTGGGAACGTTGTATGGTTTTGGGCATAGGTCGAGTGCGGTATTGCAAGATGTGGCAGTGTAACAGAGCCTAGGCATCCTCGTTTTTTATGCCCGCTTAAGGTAGAATTCAGTCCGTTTCGTAAGATAGGTACAAGTATCGTGGCATTGATTGTTCAAAAGTACGGCGGCACGTCGGTTGGAACACCGGAGCGCATCAAGAGCCTGGCGCAGCGCGTGGCCAGATTCAAGGCGCAAGGGCATCAGGTCGTAGTGGTGGTTTCCGCTATGAGCGGCGAAACCAATCGGCTGATTGATCTGGCGAAAAAAATTCAGACTCAACCCGATCCGCGCGAACTCGATGTGGTGGTTTCTACCGGCGAGCAAGTGACCATCGGCCTAGTGTCCATGGCGTTGATGGAGTTGGGGTTGAAGGCCAAGAGCTACACTGGCGCGCAAGTCAGAATTCTGACCGATAGCGCTTTCAACAAGGCGCGCATACTCAGCATAGATGAGCAGAATATCCGCGCGGACTTGTCCAATAACTATGTGGTGGTGGTGGCCGGTTTTCAAGGCGTGGATGAGGATGGCAATATCACCACGCTTGGGGCGCGGCGGCTCGGATACGACGGGGGTGGCGATTGCCGCCGCGTTGCGCGCCGACGAATGCCAGATTTACACCGACGTGGATGGGGTCTATACCACCGACCCGCGTCTGGTGCCGGAAGCGCGCCGCCTGAAGAGTATTACCTTCGAGGAGATGCTGGAAATGGCCAGCCTCGGTTCCAAGGTGCTGCAAATCCGCTCGGTCGAGTTTGCCGGGAAATACAAGGTCAAATTGCGTGTGCTGTCATCGTTTCTGGACGATCCGGGCGAGGGCACGCTGATTACTTTTGAGGAAAACGATAAAATGGAACAGGCAATCATTTCAGGCATAGCATTCAACCGCGACGAAGCCAAGATCACCGTGCGGGGGGTGCCGGACAAGCCCGGTATCGCGTACCAGATACTCGGCCCGGTGAGCGAGGCCAATGTCGACGTGGACATGATCATCCAGAACGTCAGCGTGGATGGCACCACCGACTTCTCCTTTACCGTACACCGCAACGAATTTGCCAAGGCGATGGATATCCTGAAAACCCAGGTGCAGCCGCACATCGGCGCGCGTGATGTAATCGGGGACAACAAGAACGCCAAGGTATCGGTTGTCGGTGTCGGCATGCGCTCCCACGTTGGCATCGCCAGCATGATGTTCCGCACGCTGGCCGAAGAAGGCATCAACATCCAGATGATCTCCACCTCGGAAATAAAAATCTCCGTGGTTATCGACGAAAAATATATGGAGTTGGCCGTGCGCGTGCTGCACAAGGCCTTCGATCTGGATCAGGAAGCAGCATAACGTTTGACCTTTGCGGGGGATTACGGTAATCTGCGCGGCCTTTCGGAGAGATGGCCGAGTGGTCGAAGGTACTCCCCTGCTAAGGGAGCGTAGGGTTTATAGCCTTACCGAGGGTTCGAATCCCTCTCTCTCCGCCAAGGTGCTATAACCCGTCGAAGTTGGACGGGTTATTTTTTGCGTCCACTCATTGGCCTCACTCTTTCACATTGTTGCAGACTGCCTTTTCAGACCATCAGCGGACGATACGAATTGAGTCTAGCTATGCAGTTCGATCTAAATTATCTAGGCAATTCTATCTATATATTCGGGCTAATTATCTAGGCCTTTCGGCCTATGTAATATTCTATAACCTTATGTAATATATAAGACATTCATGGATCGACATGAAGTATATATAGTATTTTAAAATTCATGAAAAATTCACGACAATTTTTGAAAAAAAGGATTAAATTAACCTGCGCAGATTAAGAAGCATTAAGCAGTAACTCTGCCGAATTATTTTGCTTTGATTACTCTTTAATATTGGTCAGTTTTGGAACATTCAATTCCCTTAAATTTTCAATATGGAGATTAAGATGGCTTACTTTTTTCAATTAATCCTGCTGGTGGCAGTAATGGCTTTTGCCATGCTTATTGAACCATTTTGGTCTTGGTCTAATTTGAGCAGTGATAAAAGTATTACCTCTATGATTTCGGCATTGGTAGCTGCCGGAAGTGGTTTCGTTCTCTATTGTCTTGTTGACTATTCAATGCTCGATTATCTGATGCTCGTTCCTGGAGCAAATTACGTAATTACATAGTTGCAGTGAATTTATTTAGTTAAATTTGTAGGTGCGTGTTTGCCGCCCCAACCGAAATGGTGACATATCCAACAAGGAACAAGGAGTGTAATTATGAATCCGATATCAGCCGAAACTTTTGGCCTTATGTTAATTCTGGCATATGTTGTACAGTAATACTTTAATAATACATAAGCTTCAAACAGTTGCCTAACTTCAAGGGATTTGTATATTTAACGAATGGTGAAAAGCTTTTCGAAATTTGCAATATCGAAAATCTTGGCTACGGTAGAATTCGGCTTGCTCAGAATGACTGTCTTTCCGACCGCTTTCGCGCGATCGTGCAACAATAGCAGCATGCCAAGCGCTGAGCTGTCCATATGATCAACGTCAGTCAGAATAATATCAAGAGTGACAATCTCCTTGTCAACTAACAGCGGTGTGTATGAGTCCTTGAAGGCAATTCGCGCTTGTATATCAAACTTGCCATTCATGCCCAAGCTCGCCACCGAGCCAATTTTCGATACCTTTATATCCATAACTTCCTCTACTCCAAAAGTAAAACTTTATTGTTTCGTGAATTATATTGTACTAATGCATTAGATAAGCTTAAATGACAAAATGGAGAAGTTTCGTATACATTTCTTCATGTTTATCTGGTTTAGTGCCAATTATAGCCTGATGCTTGGGGTGCCGTTTGGCCGACTTATAAACTCACGGATATCCGGTGCTGAACGATTTTAAATGCTGCGCTTTTCTCATTGCGAATCGAGATAATATGGACAAACGCCAAGTTGATTTGCTGGTGGTGGACGACGAGGAATTTAACCGCCACATCCTGAAAAAATGCCTGTCCGATGCAGGCTATGTAGTAACGCTGGCTGCGGATGGCGAAGAAGCGTGGGCGATGCTCGACGATGCGACACATGACTACTCGGCTATTTTGCTTGACCGCATGATGCCGCGCCTGGATGGAATGGGTCTGCTGGCCCGCATCAAGTCCGACAACCGTTTTTCCCGGCTTCCGGTAATTTTTCAGACTGCCGCCGCCGACCCGTGCGATATAACCGAAGGTATAAAAGCGGGTGCCTTTTATTACCTCACCAAGCCTATTAACAAGGATGTGATGCTTGCCGTTGTACAAAGCGCGGTGAGCGAGCATGTCATGGCTAGCGCCTTGGCCCACAATGCGATTGAAGAAAGGCGGCGTAGTTTTACCCTGTTGCGCCAAATTGAATTTCATTTTCGTACACTGGGCGAGGCACGTATGCTTGCCACAGCTCTAGCCGATTTTTATCCCGACCCACAACGCGCTCTGCTCGGCCTTTCCGAGTTGCTGATCAATGCCGTCGAACATGGCAACCTCGGCATCAGCTACGAGGAGAAGTCAGTGCTATTGCAGGATGCCCGGTGGGAAGATGAAGTCAATTTACGGCTTAGCTTGCCCGAAAATGCCAATAAGGTAGTCAGCGTGTTGCTGGAACGCTTGCCCACAGAAATACGCACGACAGTTACTGACTGTGGTGTAGGCTTTGATTGGGGAAAATATCTGGAAATGTCGCCGGAACGTGCTTTCGACCCAAACGGTCGCGGCATTGCCTTGAGCCGAATGATGAGCTTCGACGCAATGGAATATCTTGGTAAAGGCAACAAGGTTGTGGCTACGGTGAGACTCTAGCCATGTCCGATGCAACGCTGGCTGGAAAGTTTCTGTCCATCGATACCTCGCATTCGCGATCTTCCCTGCGGAAGTTGTTGCTGGCATTAATACTGCTCGTGCTGTTTATTTCAGCGTTGGGCTTCTTTATTTTTCAGCAATACAAATTAGATATTCAGTATGAGATACAGGGCGAACTGGATGGTGTGGGCAAGCTTAAAACTGGACAAATTACCCACTGGATGAATGAGCGTACGGGCGATGCACATGCTCTCAAGGAGGATCCATTGTTCGTGGGCGAACTGGATCGCTGGTTGAAAACGGGCGCAAAAGACCAAGCTGGGCGAGCGCGGCTGTTGGCAAGAATAGAATCGCTACGCAAGAATAGCAATTATGCTTCGGTGCTTATTCTGGATGACAAGGCCGAAATTCGCTTGTCGAGCAGCGGAACTGAACCCGTAGCAGCCGACAAGGAGTTTGCGCGGGAAGCTTTAAAAATTGGAAAAGTTTATTTTTCCGATTTTATCCGGATGGTTAACAGCCACAATGTCGAACTGGATGTTGCCGCTCCCATCGTATCGGGTAAGCGCACCATAGGCGTGATCCTGTTACGCAACGACCCCCGAGCTTTCCTTTATCCGCTGATCCAGAGTTGGCCCACGAACAGTCCAAGCGGCGAGACGCTTCTGGTCGAGAGCGACGGGCAGTCAGCCATTTTTCTGAACGAACTGCGCCATCTGAAAAACACGGAGCTTGCCTTAAAAATCCCGTTGGATAACCGCAATCTTCTTGCCGTCAAGGCGATAAGAGGCGAGTTAGGAGTGGTGGAAGGGATAGACTATCGGGGTATTCCGGTCATCGGTGTGCTGAGCAGTGTTCCGGACACGCCTTGGCACATGATCTCCAAGATCGACAAGGCTGAAATTTATGCTCCCATTAATGGGCTAGCAAAATGGATATGGGCACTGTCCATGACCATGATCCTTGGTTGCTGGACGGGGGCATTTTTCTGGTGGAGGAGCAAACAACGCAGTTACCTGTATCTGCATAGACAGTATAAGCTGGAGCTGGAGCGCAATACCCTGTCCCGGCAACTTGATTACCTTGCCAAGTATGCCAATGACATTATTTTTCTGTTCAATGAGCGGGGCGATATTATTCAGGCCAATGACCGCGCGGAAAAAGCCTATGGCTACACCAGCGAGGAGTTGCTGAAAATGAACCTGCGCGACCTGCGCGCCCCGGAAGCTCGGCGCGGAGTAGATCAACTGTTGGGGGAGATGCGGGGGCAAGCATTCTACGAGAGCATCGCACAACGCAAAGACGGAACCACCTTTACGCTTGAGGTGAGTATGCGCGTCTTCGAAATCGAGGGGCGGAAATTCTTTCAGGGAATCGGTCGCGACATCACCGAGCGCAAGCAGGCTGGACAACTCATCCGCTTAAGCGAAGAAAAGCTGCGCTTGATGTTTAATATGTCTCCGCTTGGCATGGCGCGAAACGCGATGGACGGGCGCTTTATCGAAACCAATCCCGCGCTGCTGGAAATGCTGGGCTACACTCTCGACGAGTTGAATAAGCTTAGCTACTGGGACATCACCCCGCAAGAGTATGAGCAGCAGGAAGCGCAACAACTAGAGTCGCTGAACAAGTATGCAAAATATGGCCCCTATGAAAAGGAATATATAAACAAATTCGGGCATCGATTTCCCGTCCGCCTGAACGGGATGTTGATTGCCGGCAGCGACGGCGAGAAATACATCTGGTCAATTGTCGAAGATATTACCGACAAGAAAAAGACCGAGGATGAACTAAAGCGCTACCGCGAACATCTCGAAGAGCTGGTCGAGGAGCGTACACGCACCTTGAACAATGAGGTGTTGGAGCGGAAACGCGCGGAAGCGGCCCTGCTTGCCAGTGAGCACAAATTCCGTACCTTGCTCGATTCAGCGCCGAATGCCATGGTGATATGCGGCAGCGATAACGTCATTACCATGGTCAATGGCGAGATGGAGTCGCTGTTTGGCTACAGCAAGGATGAGATCATCGGCCAGCCTATCGAAATGCTGATACCCCAGCGCTACCGCAATGACAGTACGAATTTGCGGGATAGCTACGTTCTTAATGAGATGGGACGGCATGCGATGGGTGACCGTGGATTGCGTGGAATTGCCAAAGATGGCCGCGAATTTCCTGTTGAGCTGGGCCTTGCCCCGATCGAGACGGTTGATGGCTTGCTGATCTCGTGTGTGATACGCGATATTAGCGGGCGCAGGCAGGAGGAAGAGACATTGCAGGCAGCCAAGAAATCTGCTGAAGATGCGCTGCTGCAACTGCGTGCATCTACCCAGCACCTGCGCGTGCTATCCAGTGCTATCGAACAAAGCCCGGTGGCGACCCTCATCACCGACGTGAAAGGGGTCATCCAATATGCAAACCCGAGGTTCTGCAAGGTGACGGGTTATGCCTTGGAAGACGTGGTAAACAGAAATCCGCGCATGTTCAATGCGAGAGTGCAGCCCAGGCAAATTTACACAGAACTGTGGGAGACCATCACCTCCGGGCGTGAATGGCGCGGTGAGCTTTGCAACAGAAAGAAAAACGGGGAGGTTTACTGGGATCAAACTTTCATTTCGCCGGTGCGGGATGAGCTTGGCAATATCGCCCAGTACATCTCTATCAAAGAAGACATCACCGAGAAAAAAGCCGCAGAAGAATTATTGCGGCAGGCGAGAGATGCATCCGATGCCGCAAACCGCGCGAAGA
This sequence comes from uncultured beta proteobacterium, assembly GCA_963714805.1. Taxonomy (GTDB): domain Bacteria; phylum Pseudomonadota; class Gammaproteobacteria; order Burkholderiales; family Gallionellaceae; genus CAIQPV01. The sequence goes on from CAVQPO010000005.1 coordinate 140,186, forward strand.
GTGAGTTTCTGGCCAACATGAGCCACGAAATACGCACTCCGCTGAATGCCATCATCGGCATGGCGCACTTGGTGCTGAAAACCGGACTCAATTCGCAACAGCATGACTACATCGGCAAGATTCATTATGCGGGAGGACATCTGCTGAAGGTGATTAACAACATCCTCGACTTATCCAAGATCGAGGCAGGAAAATTTGACATTGAAGTGGCAATATTCAGGCTCGATAGGTTGCTCGAAAACGTGACGGCATTGATTGAAGAACAACTGGAGGCCAAGAAGCTTTCATTGGTTTTCGATCTTGATACCGGGCTGCCCCCATATTTTAAAGGGGACTCTCTGCGGCTAGGCCAAGTGTTGATCAATTTTATCAACAATGCCATCAAGTTTACCGAAGTGGGGACAATCACTATACGCACGAAGAAAGCCGGGGGGACGGAGCACGACATGCTGTTGCGTTTCGAAGTGCAGGACACGGGAATCGGCCTGACTCAGGAACAACAAAGCAAGCTCTTCCAGTCCTTCCATCAGGCGGACTCTTCCACTGCAAGGAAATACGGCGGAACCGGACTTGGCCTGGCGATTTCCAAACAGCTTGCGACGATGATGGGCGGGGAGATCGGCGTTGAAAGCGAAATTGGCAAGGGTAGCACGTTCTGGTTTACCGTCAGGCTAGGCCAAGTATCGGCAGAGGAAATGTTTAAACAGCAGCAGTTTGCTCCTCTTGAATTAAAGTCTGTAGCGGGTGCCTCTATCCTTCTGGCCGAGGACAATCTTTTCAATCAGCAAATAGCCAGGGAGATGTTGGAGTTGGGAGGCGCTAGTGTGGCGATTGCCAACAACGGCAAAGAGGTGCTCGACCTGGCTCATCGCCATCGTTTCGATTGTGTGCTGATGGACATGCAGATGCCGGAGATGGACGGGCTGGAGACTACCCGTCTGCTGCGTGCCGATCCGGCCATGAAGGGATTAAGGATCATTGCCATGACTGCCAATATCCGGCAAACGGACAGAGATAGTTGTTTCGCCGCAGGCATGGACGATTTCATCACCAAGCCATTTTCACCCGATCAGTTTTATACGACGATAGCCAAATGGCTACCGGGGGAAAATCTGAATTTTGGTTACGGGATCCCGGATACTCACGCAAGCGCTAAAGCGGATTCTTCGGTATCCTGTATCCCAAATCCTGAATCCCGCATCATCGACTTTTCTGTGTTGGCTAAATTGGTAGGCGATGATCCGGCAACGATCAGGGAGTTTGCACTCAAGTTCCACCAGTCGGCCGAGAAGGGTATAGCGGAAATTGAAGCGGCGCTGGAGCACGGGGATATGGCTGCGCTGGCGGCATTGGGGCACCGTATCAAGTCGGCGGCCAGCATGGCTGGCGCAAAGAGCTTTGCCGACTTGTGCCAGCAGCTTGAGCATGGCAAAAATGGCGGCAGCATGGTGCAGATGAGGGATGTCGCATCCCGGCTGCGGCCTTTGTTAGAACAGATCGAAGAGCACATAGGGAAATTGTAAATGGACAAGCGAACTAAAATTTTGGTGGTAGACGACGATAGTTTCATGCGCGATATTTTCGCAAAATCCTTGAGCGAAAATTACGCGGTCACTCCGGCCGAGAACGGCGCTGATGCACTGATGCTGGCACAATCCGAGCACCCTGAACTGATTATTCTCGATGTGGAAATGCCGGGCATGGACGGTTACGAACTCTGCCGACAATTAAAGGAATCGGATGCTACGGCGGGAGTGCCGATTATTTTTGTTTCGGCGCACGACCAGATAGAGGAGCGCCTGAAAGGCTATGAGGCGGGCGGCGAGGATTACATCATCAAGCCCTTCGATCCGCAGGAATTGAAAGCCAAGGTAGCCCAACTGCTGAGGACAGTTTCGGAACGGGTCACCCTCAAGGAGATGGCAAATTATGCCACCAGCACCGCCATGACGGCCATGACCAGTATGAGCGAATTGGGGGCATTGCTGGAGTCCCTGAAAGTCTTCAGTGCTTGCTCGGATCACAAGAGTTTGGCCGATGCGATACTGTCCGGTCTTGCCCTTTATGGGCTGCAAGGCACGGCGCAAATTCGTTACCGTGGGGGAGCGCTAACCCGCTCCAATCAGGGCGAAGCGACTCCGCTCGAAGTTTCGGTGATTAACCACATGGTAAAAATGGGGCGTATTGTCGCGTTTAAATCCAGAATGTCCGTCACTTACTCCCATGTCTCACTGCTGGTTGATAACATGCCTGTAGAAGACCCGGAGCGTTGTGGGCGCCTGCGTGACCATCTGGCAATGCTCGCCGAGGGCGCGGAACTGAAGGCGATGGGAATCATCGCCGATAATGAATCCAGACGGCGCGGCGCGGCAATCGAACGGGCCGCAGTGTCCATGACCAGAGTGCTGACGGAAGTCGATTCCGCCCAACGCCAAAGTAAACTATCAACGTCCATAGCCATCAATGATTTTACTATTGACATGGAAAAAGCCTACGTTCGTGTGGCACTGAGCGAAGCGCACGAAAAATTCATGGCTGATGTCGTCAGATGCGGCCTGGAAAAAATTACTGCCGCACAATCTGCGGAAGTCGATATCCAGAACAAGCTTACCGACATCATCCATGAATTGAAGGGCGTTGTCGGATCAGATGTTTCTCAATGAGATGAATACCATAAATACTATTGCAGCGGCTATGTCCGACGAGGACTTGATGCTTTCCATCAAGGAGAGTTCTAGCGGCGTGCTTACCGTGCTGCTGGTCGAAGACGAAAAATCCCAAGCCATGTTGATTGCTGCGCTGCTGGGCCATTTCGGTCATAAGACACATCTGGCTTACACCGGTGAGCAGGCAATCGATATGTTCCGACAAATTAAACCCGATCTGGTATTGATGGATGTAATACTGCCAGGAATAGATGGTTATGAAACCACCAAATTGATCCGCGCCGAGCATAAGGAATGGGTGCCCATCATCTTTTTGAGTGGGCTCACCGAAAAAACAGACCGGCTATATGCGTTAAAAGTAGGCGGCGACGACTTCTTTTCGAAACCGGTCGACCCGGCTGTGCTCCTCGCCAAAATGAATGTCATGAGCCGCATTCATGCAATGCAGAAACGGCTCAATCAATATGTGGCATTACATGAAGAAGAAGACGAGCTTGCCGCCTACGTGATGGGGCGCTACCTTGACGCGAGCCAAAACGATCCCAGAGTGGAGTATTCGATACTGTCAGCCTCGCACCATTTTAGTGGCGATGCGATTTCCGTGGCTCAAACTCCTGACGGGGGACTCAACGTAATGATGGTGGATGCCATGGGGCATGGATTGCCTGCAGCCATAAATGTATTGCCTGCGATACAGGCATTCTATGCAATGTCAAAAAAAGGCATGCCGCTGAACATACTTGTTCCGGAAATCAATGACAAAGTCCGCGAACTCTCGCCACCGGGGCGTTTTCTGGCCGGGACATTTCTGCATCTGAATCCTTTGAACTCGGAGCTTACCGGCTGGCTCGGAGGGACGCCGAAAGTTTATATACATTGTGCGGGAGAAATTCAATCATTCGGTTCGCAAAACCTGTCTCTTGGGGTTCTACCTTCGAGCAAACTCGATTTTGAATTTTTCAGATCGCCTTGGTCTGAAAGATCAATGCTGTTTACCTGTACAGATGGCGTGCTCGAATCTCAAGGAGCAGACGGCAACGACTTGGGAGAAAATTGGGTTTACGACGTTCTTCAAAAATATGGCAACACTTTGAACAAAATACTTTTTGACCAGGTTTGGAAAGAAAGCCTGTCTGGCAACAAGCCCCATGACGACGCCTCGGCGCTAATCATCAACCAAGGCATCGCTCAATAGCAGCGACAATAGGTACGATGCGGAGTAAGTTATTCACTGCTCTTTCAATCCGTTCTCCATCACATAAAATGTAAGCTCGGCATTGTTTTTCAATTTCATTTTTTCGAGAATGTGCGCGCGGTAGGTGCTGACAGTCTTGACGCTGAGTGATAGGGTTACGGCAATATCGGACACTTTCTTTCCTGATCCCAGCAAGCGCAGCACTTGATACTCCCGGTCACTCAAGAGTTCGTGAGATGGTTTTCCGGTATCGGTGCCGCATTCCTGGAGCAGTAATTCTGCCAGGCTGGGACTGATGTGCTTCTTGCCCGTCACCACTTTGCGGATTGCCTCGACCAATTGTTCCGGCGCGGTGTCTTTCGTCATGTAGCCCGAAGCGCCGGCCTTCATCAGTCTGACCGCATATTGATCTTCCGGATACATGCTCAGGACTAACACCTTGGCCCCGCAGTTTCCGTCCATGATTTGCTTCAGCGTGTCGAATCCGTTTTTCTCCGGCATGGATATATCGAGAAGCACGACATCCATCTTCCCCGCCCGAAGTTTTTTTAGGGCTTCGACTCCGTTGGCAGCTTCACCGGCAACCTCAATTCCTCTCGCTTCGTCCAATATTCTTCTCAGACCTTGGCGCACAATGGAATGGTCATCAACAATAAGTACCCTGATCATGGTTCTGCTCCTTGCAAGTGGCATGGTTGCTACACCGAATGATACAAATCATAAACTATCTGCATATTCCTGGCTTACTTGTTTGCAATAGGGGGACGGAACGGTTACCGACACTCGCGTTCCCTTGCCATGCATGCTGCTGATTTTTGCTTTTCCGCCAGCCATCAAAGCGCGTTCTCTGATACCGAGCAAGCCGAAGGATTTCTCCTTGCTTGTATGGGTAAAACCGAGGCCATTATCCTCAACAACCATCGAACACGAATTGCTCCTTTGGGTAAAGAAAATTTCTACCTTGCTGGCTTGCGCGTGTTTGGCTATATTGCTCAGGGATTCTTGAAGAATCCGGAATATTGCGGAAGACTGTTCGTTCCCCAGCGTAAGCCCCTCTTCGGGTAACATAAGTATGCACTCGATATTCGTGTTTTGCCTGAACTGTCTTACGCAATCTTCTATTGCCGCATCAAGCCCGACATCTTCCAGCAGGCTGGGCCGCAGCTTGTGGACAATCTGGTGCAGGGTGCGGACACCATCCGATATCAAATTGGATATGTGGCTGCATTCATCCGAGAGGGGCGTTAATTCAGGAGGGAGTTTCGAGGCCAGCCAGGTGACACGCATTTTCAATGCGGCCAGCGTTGCCCCCATCTCATCATGCAACTCGCGTGCAATTCTTGTGCGCTCGTTTTCCAGAATATTTTCAATGTGTGAGGTCAGTTGTTGCAGCTCCTTGTACGATTCGTCCAGCTTGATTTCCGAGAGCTTTTGTTCGGTGATGTCCACCGCGATACCCAGCACGTTGATAGAGCCATCCGCTTGCGGTAGCGGCTTTTTGATCGTGAGATACCAATGTTGCTCGCCAACCGGCGTCACGAAAGATTCGGTCAGTATGGCTTCTTGCTGCTCATTGAATGTTTCGGCACCCGATGCAAGGAAAGCGGAAATCCATTTTCGCCCCGGATTGATCTCCCCGTCAGTTTTCCCAATTATGTCCTGCATGGTTGTACCGTAGAAATTCGCCAGTGTCTGATTGACCATTATAAATTTCCCGCCCGCATTCTTGACGTAAATCAGGTTGGGATCGGTATCGATAACCTGACACATGAATTGTTTTTGCCGTGCCAGTTCGTTTTCGGCCTGCTTGCGATCGGTGATGTCGCGGATGATGCTCTGATAAAACACTTCTCCGGCTATATTGATCGTCCGCGTACTGACTTCGACCGGAAAGTTTGCACCATTCCGCCTGACTTGCATGGATTCGAATATCATTGCCCCGCCCGTCTGAGCTATCGCCTTGACTTGTTCGGCATGCGAAAGCGTAGAGTCAGCCGCCAGCAAATCATCTATGTTTATGCCGGAAAGTCCTATTGCGGTATAACCGTAAGCCTCAAGGGCGCGATCATTGAAATCAATAATCTTGCCCGTGCTGTCTATCAGCAGGATGATGTCGTTTGCATACTTGGCGAGGTAATCCAGATGTTTGGCGAGTGCCAGACGTTCGAGGTCGCTCTTGTATTGTCTTTTCTCTTTTTGCCGCCAGTAAATGGTTATGCCGCCGCCCGTGCCGACCAGGGTCAGCATCAGCAACAGTATCCAGTTAGCCAATTGGGTTACGGGGGCATATATTTCCGCCTTGTCTATTTTTGAGATCATAAACCATGGGGTTCCGGCAATCTTGTTCAATACGCTGACCACTGGCTCGCCACGGTAATCCACCCCCTCCGCCAGTCCCTCCTGTCCCATTGCCGCCATCGCTGCCGGTAATTGTGGTTGGCTGAGCGGCAAGCGCAAGGTCAGTGCCGTGTTCTTGCGGTGGCGCAGTTCATTCAGGAAAACGACTTCGTTGCCATCGCGGCGAACGAGTATATTTTCGGCGCTGGGGCTGGGTGTCGGCCAGCGCTGGATGAGAGGAAAAAGAAAGAGAGAAGGGTCGATATGGAAAAAAACCGCGCCCAAGGTGCGAGTATTTCCGCTTTTTCCAACGAGCAGCGGTGCCACGATATCAATCTCGATAACTTCTACGGCACCATGTTTGTCCGAATGAATATCAGAAAAGATAATTTTTCCGGTGCGCATGCTTTCAAGCATTTCTTCTTTCTCATGTTCCGGAATCGACCCTGCGTCTCCGAGAGAGGATAGACGCGGCATGGTCTTGTCATCGAACAGAGACACGGCGGTATAGCCGTAAGCCGTGTTGGCTTGCTGTAAAGATGTCAGGCGTTTAATTAATTTTGTTTTGGTCTCGCCTGGCGGGCCACCCTGCTGCAGCCAGCGCTCAACTTCGGTCAGAAACAGCGGGTCGTTGCTGATTTCTTGCGCATTGGCCTTGCGATGCTCCATCCAGTCAATGATCTGTTTGGTCTTGAGCGAGGCGATACCGCCCAGCTCGTCCTGCTTGTCATGCTTTATGCGCTCCTTGTGGCGCTGGAAAAGGGTGTCGCCTGCCATAGTGATGGCGACAGTAATAAGGATAAAGACCAGCAACGGTTTCCAAGCTTTGATATGGCGTTGATTTGAGCGGCCCAATTCAACGTTGCCAGTCACGGTCATCTGAGTATTGATCATGTTGTTTTGCACCATGGTATTCCGGACAAGGGGCGGTCATGTACATTTCGAAACTTGAAGTTTACAGAGTTTGATGGGGCAGCGGCATAGGACAAACACCGATGGGGTGTTTCAAACGGAAAGCGACATCCGGCACAAAGACTGTTAAAATAACAAACTGATTCTTTGATTAACTTTATATGTTTGGAGAAAGTAGCATGGCCGTTGAACGCACCCTGTCCATTATTAAACCCGATGCAGTCGGCAAGAATGTCATCGGTAAAATTTATACCCGCTTCGAGGATGCCGGGCTAAAAATCATCGCCGCACGCATGGTTCATTTGTCGCGCGCCGAAGCCGAAGGTTTTTATGCCGTGCATCGCGCACGCCCGTTCTTCAAGGATCTGGTCGATTTCATGATCTCCGGCCCGGTGATGGTGCAGGCTCTGGAAGGTGAAGGCGCAATTTTGAAAAACCGCGACCTGATGGGAGCAACCGACCCAAAGAAGGCCGACAAGGGTACGATCCGCGCCGATTTTGCCGACAGCATTGATGCCAACGCGGTACACGGTTCGGACTCGCCGGAAGCGGCTGCGGTTGAGATCACCTATTTCTTCCCCAGCATGAATGTCTATTCGCGTTAACACCAGCGAAAAGCTAATGGCAGAAAACCTCCTCAACTTTGATGCACAGCAACTTGCCGAGTGGTTCGCGGAGATGGGCGAGAAGCCCTTCCGCGCACGCCAGGTGTTGCGTTGGGTGCATAAATCCGGGGAGGCCGATTTCGATGCGATGAGCGATCTGGCACTATCGTTGCGCGGCAAGCTCAAGCTGCAAGCCTGCGTGCAAGCGCCCAAGGTGATGCGCGAGGAGCTGTCTGCGGATGGTACGCGCAAGTGGTTGCTGGATGTGGGAGTCGGCAATGCGGTGGAAGCCGTTTATATACCCGAAACTGACAGAGGCACTCTGTGCGTTTCGACCCAAGCTGGTTGTGCGCTGGATTGTGCTTTCTGTTCCACCGGTAAGCAGGGATTTAACCGCAATCTCTCGACAGCGGAAATCATCGGGCAATTGTGGTGGGCAAACCGCGAGGTTGGCAGAGATGCTGAAGGCAACTGGCCGATCACTAACGTGGTGATGATGGGGATGGGCGAGCCCCTGTTGAATTTTGAAAACACGGTGAGCGCGCTGCACCTGATGCTGGATGACAACGCCTATGGTTTGTCGCGCCGCCGCGTCACGGTTTCTACATCCGGCATAGTCCCGGCGATGGATCGTTTGCGCGACGAATGCCCGGTGGCGCTGGCCGTGTCGTTGCATGCGCCCAACGATACCTTGCGCAACGTGCTGGTGCCGGTCAACCAGAAATATCCGCTACGTGAACTCATGGCGGCCTGCCAGCGCTATCTGGAAAAAGCGCCGCGCGACTTCGTCACCTTTGAATATGTGATGCTGGATGGGGTGAATGACAGCGAAAGAGATGCGCGCGAGCTGGTTGCGCTGGTGCGCGAGGTGCCGTGCAAATTCAATTTGATACCGTTTAATCCATTTCCGCAATCGTCGTACCAACGCTCCGGGGCGGATGCGGTGCGCCGTTTCCGCGATGTGCTGATGCAGGCCGACATTGTGACCACCACGCGCAAGGTTCGCGGCGATGACATCGCGGCAGCGTGCGGGCAATTGGCCGGACAGGTACAGGACAAAACCAGAAGAGTGCATCGCTTGGCGGAGGTGGGTGCATGAGGTCGCTGGGCATTTTGCTGCTGCTTATGGGGGTGGTTGGGTGCGTCACGCAACCAGCCGGCGAGCCTTCCCGTTCGCAGGCGAGTGCCAAGTTGCGCACCGAATTGGCCGCAGAGTATTACGGGCGTGCCCAGTTCGGCGTGGCGCTGGAAGAATTGCGCAAGGCGATGCTGGCAGATTCCGGCTACGCGCCGGCCTATGACGTGCGCGCCTTGGTGCATATGGCATTGCGCGAAGACAAGGAAGCGGAAGAGGATTTTCTGACCAGCTTGCGTCTGGATAAAATGAGTTCGGAAACGCACAGCAACTATGGCTGGTTTTTGTGTCAGCGCGGGCGCGAAGCCGAGTCGGTGAAACAGTTTCTTGCCGCGCTGAAGAACCCTTTGTACGCAACCCCGGAAAAGGCTTTTCTGAATGCCGGGGTCTGTTCCAGAAAAGCCGGAGAAACGAAGGATGCGGAAGAGTTCCTGCAAAAGGCATTGCTCGTTCATCCCGATATGCCGGAAGCATTGCTAGAGATGGCGGAGCTTGATTTTGCCAGCGGCGACTACGCGGCAGCAAAATCCTTTTTTACACGTTTTGCACACGATGCCTTGGACAGTTTGACGGCCGCGAACCTGTGGCTTGGGGTCCGTATCGAGCGCAAGCTGGGCGACAGCAACGCGGAAAAGAGTTACGCGATGCAGTTGCGCAAACGTTTTCCAGATTCACGCGAAACTCAACTTATGTTGCACGGACAATGACAGATAATCAACCAGAAAACGCTGCTCCGAGTGATGACGCGAGCAACAAAGAAGTTGCACCGTTCAGTGTCGGTACCGCGCTACGGGAAGCGCGCGCTCGTCTCGGTTTGAGTGTGGGCGAGGTATCTCATCACATCAAATTTGCCCCCCGTCAGGTCGAAGCGCTGGAGGCCGATGATTTCGAGCATTTGCCGGAAACCACGTTTTTGCGCGGTTTTGTCCGCAGCTATGCACGCTTGTTGCAACTCGATGTTGAGCCGTTGTTGGCTGCATTGCCGCACGCGCCAGAGCTAGTTGTGTCGCAGGAAGTGAAAGCGCAGTCTGAAGTTCCTTATCCGAATATTTATATGGAGCGCAAGCAGAACATTATCTGGCTGGCGGCAGCGCTGGTGGTTGCGGTTGCATTGGCGCTGACCGCCTGGCTGCTTGGCGATAGTCGGAAAGAGCAGAATGCACAGAAGGCAACCGTATCTGATGCGCAGAATACGACGGTAGAAACGCTGGTGCTGCCGAATGCTGTGCCGGTTTCTGCCGTGCCTGATGCGGCATCTGCTTCTGCCGTCCCCGCTACGGAATCGACAACGGGGATGCCCGGTTCGGAGAATCTCACGACAGAGAAGCCTCTAGCGGAAAAACCGGTTGCAGAGAACCCTGTTGCAGAAAAGCGTATTGAAGAAAGCCATGTTGGAGAGCAACATGTTGCGGAGATAAAGAAGGAAGTCAAGAGCGTGCCTGCCCAGCCTCCCGCGCAAGCGGTTGTGGTGCCGCTTGCCAATCCGCTTGTTAAGCCGGCTGCCGCAAACAATGTCCCCGGGCAGGTTGCTATCCGCATGACGTTTGATCAGGATTCATGGGTGGAGATCACCGAGAAAAATGGTAAGCACCTGCTGTCGCAGCTCAATCGTGCCGGCTCCGAACTGATAGTCAATGGCAGTCCGCCGCTTTCGCTGGTGATCGGCAATTCCAAGGACGTACACCTCTACTACAAGGGGCAGAATGTCGACTTGGGGCCGCACACAAAAGTTGCTGTTGCGCGCCTGACGCTGGAGTAACCGTGAGCCGGTATCCCGCTATTCAGCGCCGCGCCACGCAGCGCGTTATGGTTGACGGCGTCGCTATCGGCGGCCATGCGCCCGTCGTCGTGCAGTCCATGACCAACACCGACACCGTTAATGCACAGTCCACCGCGCAGCAGGTTTACCAACTGGCTCAGGCCGGTTCCGAGCTGGTACGCATCACCGTCAATACTGCCGAGGCAGCGGCGCAGGTGCCGCGCATTCGCGAGATTCTCGATGGGATGGGCTGCCATGTCCCCTTGATTGGCGACTTCCATTACAACGGCCACCGCCTGCTTACCGAGTTTCCCGAGTGCGCGCAAGCGCTGGCGAAATACCGTATTAATCCCGGCAACGTCGGCAAGAACCGCACGGGCGAAGACCAGTTCGCCATCATGATCGCTGTCGCCAAACGATACGACAAGCCCGTGCGCATCGGAGTGAACTGGGGTAGCCTCGATCAGGATCTGGTGGCGCGCATGATGGATGAAAATGCAAAGCTGGCTCAGCCCAGGGAGGTAGCCGAGGTAACCCGCGAGGCACTGATCGTCTCTGCTTTGGACAGCGCCCAGCGCGCCGAGGAACTGGGCTTGCCGCATGATCGTATCGTGCTCTCCTGCAAAGTGAGCGAAGTACAAGACTTGATCGCGGTCTATCGCGAACTGGCGCAACGTTGCGATTACCCGCTGCACCTTGGCTTAACCGAAGCGGGCATGGGTTCCAAGGGCATCGTGGCATCTACCGCCGCGCTTGCCGTGCTGTTGCAAGAAGGCATAGGCGACACCATCCGAGTTTCGCTCACGCCCGAGCCGGGAGGAGATCGTACGCAAGAAATTGTGGTGGCGCAGGAAATTTTGCAGACCATGGGATTGCGCTCTTTTGCACCCATGGTTACTGCCTGCCCCGGCTGCGGACGCACGACCAGTACCGTGTTTCAGGAATTGGCGCAGAGTATTCAATCCTATCTGCGTGCGCAGATGCCGCTGTGGCGCAGGCAATACACCGGTGTTGAGAAAATGACCGTGGCGGTGATGGGATGTATTGTCAATGGCCCAGGCGAAAGCAAACTGGCCAACATCGGCATCAGCCTGCCCGGCACTGGCGAGAACCCCGCCGCGCCGGTGTATGTGGATGGCGAGAAAGTGACGACTCTGCGCGGCGATAATATCGCGCAAGATTTTCAAAAAATTGTGGATGAGTACGTGGCGCGCAAGTACGCACCCCGTGCGTCGGGCGAAGATTCGTAGGGGTTGTTATCTAAATCATAAAACGATGGATTGTAGTGCGCATTCCACCGGCCAATTGTTAGGGGTCGTTTGCGGCAACTGCAGTCTGCTCGGCGGCACCGTTCATCTCTGTCCATTGCGGCGCATTGAATAATCTTGCCGCCCCGTTCAGAAAGCTCACTCAGCTCATTAAAACCTTCCATCTGGCTGATTCCAGCTATTTCCTCGCGCATCCGATTGGTGGGGCGGACACGAACTTGGCGCATGATTGGTATATGCCGAATGGCCTAATCAGCAGTGGGAATATCTAGGCCCCCAGAAAAATTGCCTAGATATACCTAGGCCTTTTGGCATATAGGATTGTTGGATGCCGCGATGTAATATGGGTTCGTCTGCTGTTGGCGAATTTCCCAGCTTGCTCTGTAAGGGGGACCAATGAATATCTCACTTCCGCTCTTATTCACTTTGGCGTTAGCTATGCTGGGGGTGCTTGTGTCTGGGATATATGTGTCGTGCCGGGGATATGGAATATGTTCAAGCGACACCCTGCGAGAAGCCTTAATGTGGGGAGGTGGTTTTATTTTTTATGCCGTGCTCGATTATTTCATTCTCATGCATTGATTGCATAGCTGCATTTGTAAGCTGGCATAAGGAACTTAATCGTGTCCACCCATATCGGCAGAACCCGGTTTACGGGTTCTGGAATTTAATGTTAGATGTTATAGCGCAAGGAGAATGTCATGGCTTCTGAAATCAAAATGAATTACCAATCTGACGAATTCAAAACTGACGAATGCAAAAACTGTCGGGTATGCAGGTTTTTTGGCACGGATGTGGTTGAATGTCATGAAAAAAAGGATTGTGATTGGGTCGTCCATTTTGGCTATAGCCGTTTTTGCAAACATCCATCCGCGTTGCAATACACCCGTTCTGCAATGCTTCCCCGATTGTTCAGTTGACTAACCGTCGCCAAGAGATATTATTGCTGGTTAAAGGTTTCCAGCACATCATTTATGAATTCTATGGCAGCGTCTTTCCCGACACCGATTTCCTCTAGTACCTGTTCCTCGATAGAAGGCCATTCAACATCCTGCATGTGGTAAATTATTTTGTGCAGGTGCCGTGCCATCTGCAAGATCGATACCAGTGTCAATGCGGCATAATCCACACTCAAGCGGTCATGATGAAAGTGCACGGCCTGGCATATGAAATCAGGCAAGTTCCAATGCTTGGTTACCAGATAACCCACTACAGTATGGTCGGTATTGAGGAGCTTATCTTCTTCGCGGAAATCGGGCCAATTGTTACCCTGATTCAGGCGAAAAGTTTTGCAATATTCCGGGAATTGTTGCATTAAGATAGGCACGCCGCACTCGTGAAATAATCCGGCCATAAAAGCTTGGTCAGAAGCGATATTGCAAGCCGAGATTTGTTTTCCGGCAATGATCGCGCTGAGAGTTGCGATCTCATTGGAGCGCTCCCAAAATTTTTCGTATGCCAGCTCTTGCCCCCCGATCGCTTTGCGTAATGACATTCCTTTGATAAGGTTAACCACTTGGGTCAGCCCCAAAATGGTGATTGCTTTCTGAATGCTGGTGATATGGGCGGGAGATTTGTAGAACGGTGAATTGACGAGTTTAAAGATTGCAGCGCTCAGGCCGACATCTTGGTTGATCAGGCTGCTGATCGCCGAAAGCTGATTGTTCGGTTTGTTGATCAGCTTGTCTATTTCCAGCAGGATGGAAGGTTGGGGCGGAATGTTGATCTGGCTGCATAACACCTTGTTGAGCAAGGCTTGTTCATCTGGAATTCCAGTCTTTTTCATGGGGTGGATCGTCGATGCGGAAGGGCTGCATTAGGGAGCAACTATTGCGGTGTATTGTAGCTTAAATTAATGAAAAATTCAGGCTTGCGGTTTCATTTTGATTGAGGAATTTCGAATATACCCAGGCAAGACTTAATAGAGGCCCTTAAAGTTTGCCAAAATTATACCGATAAATAACGCATTAACACATTTATTGGAATGCTCGTGGACATCAAAGAGTTCATGCCTTGGGTTCGGGTAATCGCAAATAAAATCTTTCGGTCCTTACCTTCTAACATCATGCTGGATGACCTGGTTCAGGACGGCATGATAGGGCTGATCATGGCTCTTCGTGAGTACCATCCCGATTCAGGCATCCCATTCCATATATACGCGAGAAACAAGATTAGATGGGCCATTATGGATGGGCTACGGGCAGGCGATTGGGCTGACAAACGCACGCGGAGGCGTGCTAATAAGGTCGCGAACGCAATCGAGCAATTGCAGGCTATGTTGCATCGCGAACCATCCAAAAGAGAAATGGCGGATGCGCTCGGAGTTCGCGTACATGACATCATTGCCATTCTTAGCGATGCCTATGGCTATAATTTCGTGAGGATTGATGAAAACTTTCAAGACGAAGTGCAAGATATTCCCGATATAAGCATGGAGCCCTCTTCCATCGTGGAGCGGCGTGAAGCTTATTCCCGGGCAATAGCCTGTCTCCATACTTTGCAGCCAAATGAAAGAAAAGCCATCATTCTGCGCATCATGTGCGATATGAGTGGGCGGCAATCAGCAATAGAAATGAGTGTGAGTGAATCCAGAATATGCCAATTGTATAAATCGGCAACGGGGAAGCTCTCCAGTTGCATTTAACCTTAAGCTAAGCCGATTTGTAACCAAGCTTGCCGATCGCTATCCATTCAGAACGACCGGCTGAGCCTCGTACTTGTTGTTTGGAATAGCTTCGCTCAACCACCAAGTCATATCCTAGAAACGCACAAGCCACTTTGAGTTGGAACTCCGCATCCTGATACGTCTCACACCCATCACTGGTGATACTTAAGGTAGGGCGACTGTTGTCAATTCCTGTTTTTCCTTTGGAGGTTTGCGGAAAAGACACAATGGTTCCTGCCCGCACAATGGCTTGTTGATAACGCGTGACATCAGGATTAATAGTAGGAAGACACTTGGAACATAGCGGCGAGGGGATAGCCAGAACCGACGATGGAAGGCTTTCGGTTCTGGGTGCCTGTGAAAGGCAACTGTCACATGTTGGGCACCCACACTTCGCACATACACCCTTATTCGGTTTTGATGGGCTAAATGTCGTTCCGCACGAGGAGCAAGTGCTGGTAATGGGACTTGCTTGGGGAACGGAATCAGCCGTATTTGTCGTCTGTGCCATGAAATTTCACTCCTAAAGTGTTATTTTACACGTCAGGAGAGGTGTTTTAAAGCGACGTTTGCGGCTCGGACAGAATAAATTTACTCTTGCTAATTAACTATTAAAAATCAATGATGATTCATTTATATGAATCCCTGCCAATCAAAGTGTTCGGTCAGAAATGTTTCTTATCTTCTAGAATTGAATTTATAACGCTAAACAGATCTGTAACAAAGCCTGCCGCTTGCTATCCATTCAGAACGAACGTATGAGCCCCTGAGTTGTTGTTTGGAGTAGTTGCGTTCAATTACCATGTCATATCCCAAAAATGCACATGCAACCTTTAGTTGAAGTTCCGCATCCTGATATGTTTCACACCCATCGCTATGTACAACTTCGGTAGGGCGATGGATGTCAATTCCAGTTTTTGCCTTGGAGGTTTGTGGGTAGACCACAATAGTTTCGGAGCAGTCAATGGCTTCTTGATAATGTTTCATATCAGGACTAATCGTGGAGATGCATTTGGGGCATAGCGGTGACGGGATCAGTAAAATGGAAGACGGGATCCTGTCTGTGCTGGGAGCCTTGGCAAGACAACTGTCACAAGTTGGAACACCGCATTTCACACAGCAACCATTTTTATATTTGATTGGAAAAAATGCCATTCCACAGGTGGAACAAATGCCCGTCTCCCCACCAGAACGAGGACTCGATAAATCGACGGCATCAGATGTAACGGACGGCAGTGGCATGGCATTACTTTCTTAAATAAAGTGGAATGGGAATTCGGGATAGCTGTGGTCAGGTTGATAAATGTCCAGTTCCATTCAGTAAAGTTGGCAAACCTTTACAAAGTCGCGCAACTACTATATGTAGTGGTTTTTTTTCATCGCATGCACTACATACGATAATTTTATGGCATTTGATATTTTATGCAAGCGATATTTTAGTAATATTTTAGTAATGTTATTGCTTGGATTATGTGACCCGAAATAATCCAAATAGAAAGCAAGCTTCCAGCACTCTTGCTACGGACAATTGTCTGATTTGCTCAATATCAAAGCCTAACACCGACATAGAGTCTCTGTCGTAAATACCCGTTAAGTTAGCACCTGAGCGCGACGGATCGATTGTGATCTATCAACTGGATATTGCTCTTCGACTATCTATTAAAAAAGCGGGGCTAGTGGACCCCGCTTTTTTTAACCCAGATAATCCATTAGGCGCGAAGCGATATGAATTCCCCACCTCCGTTCGCCCTGAGCTTGTCGAAGGGTATTGATTCCACAATACATGTGGTTCGACAAGCTCACCACGAACGGCCTAATGGATTATCTGGGTTTAACACATTAGTCTTGCCACAGTAACCCAGATCGTGAACGCAAAACAAAATTTAATCCCAAGATAAAGCCCCACCGGTCTGATATTCGGTGACGCGTGTTTCGAAGAAATTCTTCTCTTTCTTGAGGTCGATCATTTCTGCCATCCACGGGAACGGGTTGCTCGCGCCAGGGTACAGCATATCGATACCGATCTGCTGGCAGCGGCGGTTGGCGATAAAACGCAAATATTCCTTGAACATTCCCGCGTTCAGTCCCAGCACGCCGCGCGGCATGGTGTCTTCCGCATAGGCATATTCCAGTTCGACAGCCTTGCGGAAGATGGCTTCAATTTCTCGTTTGAAAGCTTCCGTCCACAGGTGCGGATTTTCAGCCTTGAGCTGATTGATCATGTCCACGCCGAAGTTCAGGTGCATGGATTCGTCGCGCAGAATGTATTGATACTGTTCTGCCGCACCGGGCATTTTGTTCTGGCGTCCGAGCGCCAGAATTTGCACGAAGCCCACATAGAAGAATAGCCCTTCCATGATGCAGGCAAACACGATCAGGCTCTTCAGCAGCTTCTGGTCGTTTTCCGGCGTGCCGGTCTTGAATTCCGGATTGGTCAGCGTATCAATGAACGGAATCAGGAATTCATCCTTGTCGCGAATGCTGGGTACTTCGTGATACATGTTGAATATTTCTCCGTCATCCAGCCCCAAGCTTTCGACGATGTACTGGTAGGCATGCGTGTGGATCGCTTCCTCAAAAGCCTGACGCAACATGTATTGACGGCATTCTGGCGAGGTGATGTGGCGATAGGTTCCCAGAACGATGTTGTTGGCGGCCAAGCTGTCGGCGGTGCTGAAAAATCCCAGATTGCGTTTGACCAACTTTTGTTCGTCTTCTGTCAATTGCCCGGTTTTCCATTGGGCAATGTCGGCGGTCATGTTTATTTCTTGCGGCATCCAGTGGTTGGCGCAAGCGGCAAGATATTTTTCCCATGCCCATTTATGCTTGAACGGAACCAGTTGATTCACATCGGCGCGGGAATTGATTATGGCCTTGTCTTCCACACGTATCCGGTTGGTGTTGGTTGAAGCGATAGTATAGGTATGCTCTTCCGACGCATCTGCTTTAGCCTCAGATGTGGCAAAGGACGCGCCAAAGCGCAAACCCGCAGGCAATGCGGCCGGTATAACTTCATCATCAAATGTCAGCATGCTTTTTCCCATTTTTGTGTTCCCTTATTCCACCACCGCTGGCGGTGGGCTTAAATATTGGTTGTTCGATATGTCATGTAGGTCGGGCTGCGCCCGACATGGTGGGCAAGCCCACCCTACATTTACTGACAGGCCTCGCATTCAGGGTTGTCAATCGAACAAAACTTGGCTTCTTCCGCAGCAGCGCCATTGCTCGACATGCTTCCGGTGTTGGACACCGCATTCAGCGCGCCGGTGCGCGAGGTGGATTTCTCTGCCGAGGTCGCCCCCATGGTGCGCAGGTAATAAGTCGTTTTCAAGCCGCGCAACCAAGCTAGTTTGTAAGTTTCGTCGAGCTTGCGCCCGGACACGCCCGCCATATAGATATTCAGCGACTGCGCTTGATCTATCCATTTCTGGCGTCGCGATGCCGCCTCGATCAGCCATTGTGGCTCCACTTCAAATGCGGTGGCATACAGGCTGCGCAACTCGGCCGGAATGCGGTCGATCTTGGACAGACTACCGTCGAAATATTTCAGATCGGAAACCATCACCTCGTCCCACAGCCTCATCTGTTTCAGGTCGCTCACCAGATGATCGTTGATCATGGTGAACTCGCCGGACAAATTCGATTTGACGAACAGATTCTGATAAGTAGGCTCGACGCTGGCCGACACACCGACAATATTGGAGATAGTCGCGGTGGGGGCGATGGCCACGCAATTCGAATTGCGCATGCCGTACTGCTTGATGCGCGCGCGCAATGAATCCCAATCCATGCTGACCGAGCTATCGACTTCGACAAAACCGCCGCGCGATTCGCGCAACATGTTCAGAGTATCCTGCGGCAAAATGCCCTTGTCCCACAGGCTGCCGCGATAGCTGGCATAGCGACCACGCTCCTCGGCCAGTTCGGTGGATGCCCAATAGGCGTAATAGCAAACGGCTTCCATGGAGCGGTCGGCAAACTCGACTGCCGCCTCCGAAGCGTAAGGCACGCGCAATTCATGCAGGCAATCCTGAAAGCCCATGATCCCCAATCCCACCGGGCGATGCTTGAGGTTGGCGTTGCGCGCCTTGTCGACCGCGTAATAGTTGATGTCGATCACGTTATCCAGCATGCGCATCGCGGTGGTAATGGTGCGCTTGAGCTTTTCCTGATCTATTTGACCATACTTCTCATGGCCTTTCGGATACAGATGCGCCGCCAGATTCACCGAGCCGAGGTTGCACACGGCAATTTCAGATTCCGACGTGTTCAGCGTAATTTCCGTGCACAGGTTGGAGCTGTGTACCACGCCGACATGCTGCTGCGGCGAACGTACATTGCACGGATCTTTGAAGGCGATCCACGGATGGCCGGTTTCGAACAGCATGGTCAGCATCTTGCGCCACAGGCTGGCGGCCTGAACTTTCTTGAACAGCTTGAGCTCGCCGCTGGCGACTTTGGCTTCATATGCCAGATAAGCGCGTTCGAATTCGGCACCGAATTTATCATGCAGATCGGGGCAGTTCGCCGGTGAAAATAGCGTCCACTCTCCGCCTTCCATCACGCGCTTCATGAACAAGTCGGGAATCCAGTTCGCCGTATTCATGTCGTGCGTGCGGCGGCGGTCATCGCCGGTGTTCTTGCGCAGTTCGAGAAACTCTTCGATATCCATGTGCCAGGTTTCCAGATAGGCACACACCGCGCCTTTGCGCTTGCCTCCCTGATTCACCGCCACGGCGGTATCGTTCACCACCTTGAGGAACGGCACTACGCCTTGCGACTTGCCGTTGGTGCCCTTGATGTGGCTGCCCATGGCGCGTACCGAAGTCCAGTCGTTGCCCAAACCGCCAGCATACTTGGCGAGCAGCGCATTTTCCTTGATCGCCTCGAAGATGCCGTCCAGATCGTCCGGTACCGTGGTCAAATAGCAGGAAGACAGTTGCGAACGGATGGTGCCGGAGTTGAACAGGGTCGGCGTCGAACTCATGAAGTCGAAACTGGACAGCAGGCGGTAAAACTCGATGGCGCGCGCTTCGCGGTCGATTTCCCTCAGCGCCAGCCCCATCGCCACGCGCATGAAGAATGCCTGCGGCAATTCGATGCGCGTATCGTCGATATGCAGGAAGTAACGGTCATACAAGGTTTGCAGGCCGAGATAGCCGAATTGCAGATCGCGGCTCGCATCTAACTCTTTAGCCAAACGCGGCAAATCGAAAGTCGCCAATTCTTCATCCAGCAACTCCGCCTTGATGCCGCGCTTGATGAAGGTGGGGAAATACTCGGCATAATGCGTCGCCATATCCGTCTGCACCACTTCCTTGCCCAGCACCTCGCAGCAAATGTTGTTCAGTAACAGGCGTGCGGTAACAAAGCCATAAGCCGGGTCTTGTTCCAACAGTGAACGCGCGGACATGATCGTGCATTTGCGCACTTCTTCTATCGGCACTCCGTCATACAAATCTTTCAGCGTAAACTTGAGTATCTGCTCGGCATCTACCGCATCGCCCAGCCCGGCGCAAGACGCCTTGATGAGTGCGGCCAGATTTGCCACATCCAGCGGACGGGACACGCCATTTTCCTTCACATGCAAAATATGCGCTGGCTCGTGCACCTTCTTTGTCTTGGCGCGCTCGCGGGTTCGCTCTTCGCGGTACAGCACATAGGATCTCGCCACATCGTGTTCGCTGGAGCGCATCAGGGACAGTTCGACCTGATCCTGAATATCCTCAATATGCAGCGTACCGCCATGCGGCTGGCGGCGCACCAGCGCATTGACTACCGCTGCGGTCAATTGCTCAACCAGTTCGCGCACCCGAGCCGAAGCTGCCCCTTGACCGCCATTGACGGCGAGAAACGCCTTGGTCATGGCAATGGAAATTTTCGCCGGCTCAAATGGCACGACCGAACCATTGCGGCGAATGACCTTATACTGGTCAAACGGCATGTGATTTGAAGAAACGGAGGGTTCAGAAACATCGTGGACAGACACTGAAGCAGAAGACAAAACACTTTCTGTAGCAAGCAACATAAAACTCCCCTTATAACAATCGAAAAAGCCAGATTTACCGGTAAAGGCAGACCAGCTTAAAAAACTAAAAACCACTACATGTAGTGGTTCGCCCCCTGATTTTCGCTAATTCTAGTGCATATTGAATTTTATGCAAGGAAAATTTCGGCCTAGATAATTTGATTTTGCTAACCCGATAATTAGGCAGGAATTCACTAGCTGGCATGAAAAATGCTCACGCTGAACATGCCCCGTCATGCTGGTTACCCTGCTCGGAAATCTAAAGGGAAGTTATAAGCAAATTTACAACCCCAAATCGTCCCACATCGCATCTACCTTGGCCTTCACCGCCGCATCCATGACGATAGGCGTACCCCATTCGCGTTGGGTTTCGCCCGGCCATTTGTTGGTGGCATCCAGCCCCATCTTGCCGCCTAAGCCTGATACCGGGCTGGCGAAATCGAGATAATCTATTGGTGTATTCTCCACCAGTAACGTGTCGCGCACCGGATCGACGCGGGTGGTAATCGCCCAGATGACTTCCTGCCAGTTACGGATGGCAATATCGTCGTCCACCACGATGATGAACTTGGTGTACATGAACTGGCGCAGGTAGGACCAGATGCCGAACATCACGCGTTTGGCGTGTCCGGGATATTGTTTTTTGATGCTGACCACCGCCATGCGGTAACTGCATCCCTCCGGCGGCAGATAAAAATCCACGATCTCGGGAAACTGCTTTTGCAGCAGCGGCACGAATACCTCATTCAGTGCCACGCCCAGCATCGCCGGTTCATCGGGCGGTTTGCCGGTGTAGGTGGAATGGTAGATCGGGTCTCGGCGCAGGGTGATGCGCTGGATGGTGAACACCGGGAACCTATCCTGCTCGTTGTAGTAGCCGGTATGGTCGCCATAAGGGCCTTCCAGAGCCATTTCATCCGGATGGATCACGCCTTCCAGCACGATCTCGGCGGAAGCGGGCACTTGCAAATCGCTGCCCAGACATTTCACCAGTTCGGTTTTTGCGCCGCGCAGCAACCCGGCAAACTGGTATTCGGACAGCGAATCTGGAACCGGGGTGACCGCACCTAAAATAGTTGCCGGGTCGGCACCGATCACCACCGCGACGGGAAATGGCTGCCCCGGATTTTTTGCGCAGTGGTCGCGATAATCCAGTGCGCCGCCGCGATGTGCCAGCCAGCGCATGATGGTCTTGTTCGGGGCGATCACCTGTTGGCGGTAAATGCCGAGATTCTGGCGCGATTTGTGCGGCCCGCGCGTGACCACCAACCCCCAGGTGATAAGCGGTGCGACATCGCCAGGCCAGCAATGTTGAATGGGCAATTTGCCCAAATCCACATCTTTGCCTTCCCAAACGATTTCCTGGCAAGGGGCCGAAGATACGATCTTGGGCGACATGGTGAGTACTTGCTTTAACACCGGCCATTTCTCCCAGGCCTCTTTCAAGCCCTTGGGGGGCTCCGGCTCTTTCAGGTAGGCGAGCAATTGCCCGACTTCGCGCAACGCTGCGGTGGACTCCTCGCCCATACCCAACGCCACGCGGCGCGGGGTGCCAAACAGATTGGCGAGTACCGGCAAGTTATATCCGGTCGGATTTTCGAACAGCACCGCCGGGCCTTGCGCGCGCAGCACGCGATCACAGATCTCCGTCATTTCAAGATGCGGCGAAACCGGTGTACTGATGCGCTTGAGTTCGCCGAGCTTTTCCAGTTGAGCGATGAAGTCGCGCAGATCGTGATATTTCATTCTTAATTCCTTGAGCTCGTAGCTGGTAGCCCGTAGCTTGTAGCAAAACCGGGGTTGGCTACCCGCTACCAGCTACGGGCTACCAGCTCAATAAAACTTCTTTTCGCCTTCCGGCCTGGTTTTGAACCTTTTATGCAGCCAGAAATACTGTTCCGGCATTTCGCGCACGCGCTGTTCGATGAATTCGTTCATGCGGCGCGTATCCGCAATGTCATCTCCGCTCGGGTAATTTTCCCAGGCCGGATAGAAGGTCAGCACATAACCTGCTGCTCCGGGCAACAGCCGGGTGATGCAAGGCACCACCAACGCACCGGTCATCTGCGCGATGCGCGGGACCGAGGTCATGGTAGCGGTAGGCACGCCAAAGAAAGGAATGAAAGCCCCGTCTTTGATCCCCTGATCCTGGTCTGGCGGATAGATGAACGGCATGCCTTTGCGCATCCCCTTGAGGATGGGGCGCAGCCCTTGCTGGCGCGAATAGAGGAGCTGGTTGCCGAAACGCGCGCGTTTTTTTAACAGCAGTTCGGTCATGTAGCGATTTTTCTGGTTGGCATACATGCATACCGTGTCCGTGTGCTGGGCGACCCACTGGCCGCCGACATCCATTCCGACAAAGTGGGGAGTCAATAAAATCACTGGCTTGCCTTTTACCGCATTAAAATGTTCAACTCCCTCGACACGAATCAGGCTCGAAATGCGCGCGCTGCTAGACCACCATAATATAGTGCGCTCGATCAGGCCGCGCGCGAACATTTTGAAGTGCTCGCGCACCAGACGTGTGCGTTGAGCGTCGCTCAGTTCGGGGAAGCAAAGTTGAAGATTGATGGTCGACACGCGCCGCCGCTCCGCAGCAAGTATGAATAGCAGCAAGCCTAATGCATTGCCGATCCACACCAATACGCGGAACGGCAGAAAATGCAACAGCCACAGCAAGAAAACTCCCAAACGTGTCATGCTTGTCCTCAATCTTCAATTCTTAATCTCTCCCGACGGGTTCAGCCCCGGAGGGAGACTTGTAACGGTTATAACTCCACAGATATTGCGCGGGGCAAGAGCGCACTTCAGCTTCCAGCGCCGCATTCATTTGCCTGGTGACAGGAATGTTCGGCACAAGTTCTAGCGGTGTGATGCGCATGACATAACCCGCGCCTGCGGGAAGCCGCTCGCCGCAGGCCATCAACACGATGGCTCCGCTGGACTCAACCAATCGCCCGACCAGAGTCATGGTGTAGGCAGGTCGTCCAAAAAATTCCGCCCATTCGCCTTCGCTTCTGCCGGGAACTTGATCCGGCAATAAGCCGATGGCTTCGCCTCGCTTGAGCGCCTTGTACAACAAGCGTACCCCACCTACATCGGTGCGCGCCAAGCGCAACAGGCCACGCTCGCGCCCACAACGCATCACTTCTTCCAGCCAAGCCAGTTTGGGCGGGCGGTACAGCACGGTGATCGGCATACGTTCCGCCGCATACAGCGCGGTGACTTCAAAGCAGCCCATATGCGGCGTCAGAAAAATAATCCCTTGTCCGTTTGCTCGCGCCGCTTCAACGTGTTCCCAGCCGTGACAGGCACGCACGCTAGCTGTTACCTCAGCCAGTGGACGCCGCCACATCCAGGGTATTTCGGCTAAGCTCTTGCCGGTTTCCGCGATGCTGGCATTTAATACTTGGCGGAACTCAGCCGCTGAACAGCCCTCCAACCCGTAGCCGAGATTTTCGCGCATACGCGCAGCATATTCGCCGGACATTATATAGGTCAGCCAGCCTAGCGCGCTGCCGAGGCGATGCAGCAAGCTTAGCGGTAAGCGGGCAAGCAAATCGAATATCCGGACGACCAGGGAAGAGCTCATGCGTAGAAAAACCAGTTTTTTGTTATAATTCGCGCGCCCCTGCCAATCAACCCTGAAAACTTAAGGAAAGTTATGAGCGAATATCAGTTTACGTCCGAGTCCGTATCCGAAGGCCATCCAGACAAGGTCGCGGATCAAATTTCAGATGCCATTCTGGACGCCATTCTAGCTCAAGACCCGCATGCGCGGGTAGCGGCGGAAACGCTGGTGACCACCGGACTGGTCGTATTGGCGGGCGAAATTACCACTGCGGCACAGGTTAATTATGCCAAAGTGGCACGCGAAGCCATACGTCGCATCGGTTACAACGACCCCAATCTGCGCTTCGACGCGGATGGCTGCTCGGTACATGTCTGCTACGGCACGCAAAGCCCGAACATTGCCCAAGGCGTGGATCGCGCCTCGGACGATTACTTGAATCAGGGCGCAGGCGACCAAGGCTTGATGTTCGGCTACGCCTGCAACGAAACCGATACGCTGATGCCGTTGCCGATCTATTTGTCGCACCGTATCGTGGAGCGGCAGGCCATGTTGCGCAAGGATGGGCGGCTGCCTTGGCTACGCCCTGATGCGAAGAGCCAGGTCACGGTCAAGTATGTTCACGGCAAGCCGCACTCAATCGACACCGTGGTGCTGTCCACCCAGCACTCTCCGGAATTTTCCTCGCCCGAAAAGCAGAAGGCACTGCATGAGGCGGTGATAGAAGATATCATCAAGCCCGTGCTTCCCAAGGAACTCGTCAAGGGAGAAATCAAGTATTTGGTCAACCCCACCGGCTGCTTCGAAATTGGCGGCCCGCATGGCGATGCCGGCCTGACCGGGCGCAAGATCATCGTGGATACCTACGGCGGTGCAGCCCCGCATGGCGGCGGAGCGTTTTCCGGCAAAGACCCTTCCAAAGTTGACCGCTCTGCCGCATATGCCGGTCGCTATGTGGCGAAGAATATTGTTGCTGCCGGACTGGCCGATAAATGCCTGATCCAGATTTCTTACGCCATCGGCGTGGCGCATCCTACCAGCGTGATGGTCACTACCTACGGTACGGGAAAAGTGTCGGATGAAATCATCACGGAACTGGTGAAAAAGCATTTTGATCTGCGCCCGAAAGGCATCGTGCAAATGCTCGATCTGCTGCGCCCGATCTACCAAAATACTGCCGCCTACGGCCACTTCGGTCGAGAGGAGCCAGGTTTCACTTGGGAAGCGACAGACAAGGTTGCCGCATTGCGCGCAGACGCGGGGTTGTAATTCCATTTCTGATTTAGAAATGACATTTTGGTGGGAGCGGCCTCCTGGCCGCGATGAACTTTATCGTGGCCGGGAGGCCGCTCCCACAA
The DNA here is from genome assembly GCA_963714805.1 of uncultured beta proteobacterium. GTDB lineage: Bacteria > Pseudomonadota > Gammaproteobacteria > Burkholderiales > Gallionellaceae > CAIQPV01. The sequence continues at coordinate 165,685 of CAVQPO010000005.1, forward strand.
TGAAAATTTATATTGTTTCAAAAAACAGATAAGGTGCGCAGCAAGCTTGGCAGGCTTTACCGCCCGTTACTGGAGGCTCCCGTGTATTGTCCGTCCGGCAATAAAAGCTTGTTGATCATGTGTAATGCAATGGCGGTGCTAGCCGTGACCGGATGCAATACTCCTGCTGCCATTGCCTCTCCCCCCTCGTCTTCGCAACCCGTTGCAGAAACGATGGCGGCACTGCAATTGATAATCAAATTTAAACCCAACACCTTCACCTGTGATGCCGCAGGGATCGCGCAATTGTCTTCGGCGACCAAGGTGGCGCTGGAATATGTTCGCCCCATGTCGGGCGATGCTTGCGTGATCAGACAGACGGCAAAGGATGCCAATGATTTTTTGCGAAATCAGGAACTTCTACGGCGACATTCTGCCGTAGAATGGCTGGAACAAGATGCAAAAAAGAAAGCTTTGTGACTGGTGCCGCTTGCTGTTCGTCTTGCCAAACCCGCTTTCACATGGATTTCACGTTAAATTTTATTCCGAATTCAGCATGATGATCGCTAGAGCAAGCTGGGCAGCATTACGCCTTTGCGTAACTATCCCCTCCATCGCATTGGCCGCCGTGGCCGATCCGAGCCAGTTCGCCCAGCAATCGACCAGAGTGTCTGCATTGGCCGTTGCCCATGGCGCTCCGCAGGAGGAAATGGTGTCGCAGCTCATGGTAAAACCGCGATACCAGCTTGGCGCTGAATTAAAAACCGCTCTGCAGGCACACGATGCGAGGGCGCTGGTTAATATATCCAATGTGCCTATGTCCGTGGTGCGCCCGATGTCGGGCGAGGCGCACGTCATTCGTCTGGAACACCCGGTCACGCTTTCCGAGGCGCGCGTCATTGCGGCACGCCTGATGCGCGACAGCAGTGTAGAGTTGGCGGAGCCGGATCGCCGCAAGCGTCCTGCACTCACCCCCAATGATCCGGACTATGCCATCTATCAGTGGAACCTGTTTGCCCCTGCCTCCCAGAATCTAGGGAGCGCCAACTTGCCCAATGCTTGGAACATAACCACAGGCAGCAACGCGGTTACCGTCGCCGTGATAGACACGGGTTATCGCCCGCATCAGGATTTTGGCTTCACCTACAGTAGCTCCGGCAATATCAGTCCGGTGGTGTTGTCGTCTGGCTATACTTTTATCACCGATATTCCAACGGCGAATAATGGTGTTGGGCGTGGTTCGGATGCACTGGATCCGGGTGACTGGATTACCGGCACAGAGAATACCACTGTTGGAGGACCGTTTTATGGATGCGGCGTACTAGATAGCGCTGGAAATCCAATCAACCAGTTATCGCCCAGTTCTTGGCATGGTACGCATGTCAGCGGAATTGTTGCCGCCCAGATGAACAACGGCATCGGCATTGCCGGAGTTGCGCCCAATATTCAGATTCTGCCGGTGCGAGTATTGGGCAAATGCGGCGGCTATGACTCCGATATCATTGACGGCATGCGCTGGGCGGCGGGTATTCCGGTGACTGGTGTGCCGACCAACTCGCATCCGGCACAGGTGCTCAATATGAGTTTGGGAGGCACCTCTGCCACCTGTTCGTCATCCTATCAAAGCGCAGTGACGGATATTATCAATACCGGAAAAGTCATCGTGATCGCTGCTGGCAATGACGGCACATCTGTCCCCAAAGAGCCTGCAAACTGCACCGGGGTCATCGCCGTCACCGCCAATGCCATTGACGGTGACAATGCCTGGTATGCCACTATCGGGCCGGGGACAACCATCAGTGCTCCCGGCGGTGGCTGCGGGGGCATGAACACAAATTGCATCTCAGCAAACTATCCCGGGGTATATTCTCTGCTTAACACTGGCACCACTACCCCTGTTGCCTCTCCCGGCGGTGACAGCTACGTGGCTTATGCGGGAACCAGCATGGCGACACCGCATGTGGCCGCCGTTGCCGCGCTGATGTATTCGGTCAATCCCTTGCTTACGCCGACACAAATAAGCTCCTATTTGCAATCCTCCGCCCGCCCGTTTCCGCTCAATACCGTCTGCACCACAAATGGGAGTGGCATGTGCGGTGCCGGGCTGCTGGATGCGTACCAGGCGTTGACGGTTGTCAAAGCATCTGTACCTCCGCCAGTGGTGACCTTGGGCAGCATCCCAACGACTGTCGCTCCCGGCGATGTTGTCACGCTTTCCGGCAGCGCCACTGTGGGGGCGGGATGGAGCATCGCATCTTATGCATGGACGCAGCTAAGCGGCCCAACCACGGTGGCGATTAACAATGCCAATACAGCAATGGCCACTTTTACCGCGCCATCCACTGGCACTTACTCATTTAAACTGACCGCCACCGACAATCGGACTCCCGGACAAACTGGCACGGCAACCGCCGTAATTGTAGTCAATTCTCCCCCCGTATTAACTGCCTTGCCCACACAAATGGTTACGGCAGGACAGACACTGAATTTCACGGTCACTGCCACCGACCCTGACGGCGATACGCCGATCATTTTCAATGCGGTATCCCTGCCTGCCGCTGGTGCAACGCTCAGTGCAACGGGAAATTTCAGTTGGCCCAATGCCTCACCCGCCGGTAATTACACCCTGACTTATTACGCCAGCGATCCTTACAACGCCAACAGCGCACAAGGCACCGTAAGCATCACAGTAACTACGGCTTCTGCCGCATCTTCCGGTGGTAGCAGTAAAGGTGGCGGCAGCATGGATACTGCAACACTGGCCGTATTGGCCTTGCTCGCAGCCGGGTTGCGTTTGCGCCGCCGCTACACCAACCCGCGAAAATAATGAGCGCGCATACCTTAACCTCTGCTGCTTGCCCGGCTCGTCTGACCATTCAAGACAAATGGTTGTTCTGTCTGACTATTAGCCTGATTGCGGTCATGGCAGCTTGCTGGCCGGATGGGTTGAGCGCCTTGCGCTATGACCGCTCGGCCCTGATGCAGGGTGAAATGTGGCGCGTGTTGACCGCACATCTGGTACATTTGAATTGGCCGCATGTGTTCCTCAACCTGTGCGGATTGCTGCTGATTGGCGAACTATTGTGGGGAGAGTTGCCGCTACGGCACGGTATCGGTTTGCTCGCTTTCTCCGGGGCAACGATCAGCGTCTGTTTGTGGTGGCTGCGTCCCGAGTTGGTTTCATATGCCGGGCTGTCCGGCGTCTTGCATGGTTTGTGGGCGGGCTGCGCATGTTACGGATTGCGGCACACAACGCATGTCTCGTTACGATCACGCCTTCCTTATTGGGTTGGAGCGTTCTTGTTGGTAGCTAAATTGGTCATGGAATTCCGCTATGGCTCTTCGGAATTTACCGAAAACCTCATAGGCGGTGGTGTGTTGACCGAATCCCATCTGTATGGCGCATTGGCTGGGGTGGTATATATGTTGCTGCTGGGCTGTGTTAGAATATTACCCCCTTCCCGAGGGGCGCTGCAGCAGAAATAACTGTCAGGCTCGGGAGGATAATCATTATTTAGCAACGGCGCCCATTCACTAACCATGAATGGAGGAAGCATGAACGCTGTTACATCCGGTTTCACCGATTTCAAAATCGCCGACATCAATTTGGCCTCGTGGGGCCGCAAGGAAATCGCCATCGCCGAGACAGAAATGCCCGGCCTGATGGCGATCCGCGAAGAATTTGCCAAGACCCAACCGCTCAAAGGCGCGCGCATCACCGGCAGTCTGCACATGACTATTCAGACCGCCGTGTTGATCGAAACGCTGAATGCGCTTGGCGCGCAAGTACGCTGGGCTTCATGCAATATTTTTTCGACCCAGGATCACGCCGCCGCCGCGATTGCAGCCGGTGGTACGCCAGTATTCGCGGTTAAAGGCGAAACGCTGACCGAATACTGGGATTACACCCACCGTATTTTTGAATGGGCGGATGGCGGCTATTCCAACATGATTCTAGACGATGGCGGCGATGCAACATTGTTGCTGCATCTGGGTGCGCGCGCGGAAAGCGATCCTTCGCTGATCAGCAAGCCGACTTCCGAAGAAGAAACCTGCCTGTTCGCATCGATCAAAGCCAAACTGGCTGTCGACAATACTTGGTACTCCAAGCGTCTCGCCGCAGTGAAGGGCGTGACCGAAGAAACCACCACCGGCGTGCATCGTCTGTACCAAATGCATGCGCGCGGCGAGCTGAAATTCCCCGGTATCAACGTGAACGACTCCGTCACCAAGTCCAAGTTCGACAACTTGTATGGCTGCCGCGAATCGCTGGTGGACGGCATCAAGCGCGCAACCGACGTGATGATCGCGGGTAAAGTTGCAGTGATTTGCGGTTACGGTGATGTGGGCAAGGGTTCGGCGCAAGCCATGCGCGCGCTGTCCGCGCAAGTGTGGGTCACCGAAATCGACCCGATCTGCGCGCTGCAAGCCGCGATGGAAGGCTACCGCGTAGTGACCATGGAATATGCCGCTGACAAGGCCGACATTTTCGTCACCACCACCGGCAATTTCCACGTGATTACCCACGACCATATGGCGAAGATGAAGAACCAAGCCATCGTGTGCAACATCGGCCACTTCGACAATGAGATTGATGTCGCCTCGCTGGAAAAATATCAGTGGGAAGAAATCAAACCGCAGGTTGACCATGTCATCTTCCCGGACGGCAAACGCATCATCCTGCTGGCCAAGGGCCGTCTGGTGAATCTGGGTTGCGGTACCGGCCATCCGTCTTACGTGATGTCTTCGTCGTTCGCCAACCAAACTATTGCGCAGATCGAGTTGTGGACTGAATCAGTGAAGGGCTCCAACAAGTATCCGGTGGGCGTGTACACCTTGCCTAAGCACCTCGACGAAAAAGTCGCGCGCCTGCAACTGAAGACGCTGAATGCGCAACTATCCGAACTGACCGACCAGCAGGCCGCTTACATCAACGTGCCGAAGGAAGGGCCGTATAAGTCGGATCACTACCGCTACTAAGGTTATATGCGCCTCATCCTGATCTGGTGCTGCAATGCGCTGGCGCTGCTGACGGTGGCCTACCTGCTGCCGGGCGTGCATGTGGACGGCTTCGGATCGGCGCTGGTTGCCGCGCTGGTGCTCGGTCTCATCAACACGCTGATTCGTCCGCTGCTGATCCTGCTCACCTTGCCGGTCACGGTGCTGTCGCTGGGGCTGTTCATCCTCGTCATCAACGGCTTGCTGTTCTGGTTCGCCGGTTCGGTGTTGCGCGGTTTCGAGGTAAGCGGCTTCTGGGTGGGCATGATGGGCGCGTTGCTATACAGTATTATTTCTTATGTGCTGTCGTTGCTAGTTCCGAAAAACGAGAACGGACAGCAGCCTCCTCACGATGGGCCAATAACCATAGACCATGACAAACTCTAAATTATTCAGCTTCGAATTTTTCCCGCCGCAAACGCCGGAAGGCGTGGAAAAACTGAACGCCACGCGCAAGCAACTGGCGATGCTCAAGCCGGAATTCTTCTCCGTCACCTTCGGTGCGGGCGGCTCCACGCAAGACCGCACGCTGGAAACCATACGCCAGATACACAGCGAAGGCTACAGCGCCGCGCCGCACCTGTCCTGCGTGGGTTCCACGCGCGAAAATATCCGCAGCATGCTGTTTGCTTACCGGGATATGGGCATCAAGCGCATCGTGGCGTTGCGCGGCGACTTGCCTTCCGGCATGGGCAGCATTGGCGAGTTCCAATATGCCAACGAACTGGTGTCGTTCATCCGCGCCCAGACCGGCGAGCACTTCCACATCGAAGTGGCGGCTTATCCCGAGTTTCACCCGCAGGCCAGATCGCCGCGCGAGGACATCGCCAATTTCAAGCGCAAGGTAATGGCCGGGGCGAATTCCGCCATCACGCAATACTTCTACAACGCCGATGCCTACTTCCGCTTTGTCGAGGAATGCCGAAAAATGGGCGTTACCACCCCCATCGTGCCCGGCATCATGCCCATCGTGAAGTTCTCGCAACTGGCACGTTTTTCCGATGCCTGCGGCGCGGAAATCCCGCGCTGGATGCGCAAGACGCTGGAAAGCTATGGCGACGACAGCGAATCGGTGCAGAGCTTCGGCCTCGATGTGGTCACGCAACTGTGCGAGCAATTACTTGCTGGCGGGGCTCCGGGGCTGCATTTTTACACCTTGAACCAAGCCGGGCCATCGCAGGAAATATGGAAGCGGCTGGGGATTTGATGGGGATTACAATCTTCCCCCAAACTTGGCTCCCGATATGACAACTGTGCATTAGCCTAAGCTGCCAAAGAGCAGCGGCCTGACTGCTGGTCTACCACCGGCAAATTTCCCCCCAATGGCTCACTTCTTGCTCCAAACCGCATTTTCCCTTTGACAGGGTAGGTGGGAACATGGATAATCGCGGGTTCAGTTTGGAGGGGTGGCCGAGCGGTTAAAGGCAGCAGACTGTAAATCTGCCCTCTTATGAGTACGAAGGTTCGAACCCTTCCCCCTCCACCAAAAGAATTTGTTGGGATGCTTTTTTGCTGGTTTGCTTGTGTGGGCTGGTGTGGTGATTGTGTGCTTGGTTGCGGTCGTGTTCGCGGCAAAGCAGTGCGGGTGTAGCTCAATGGTAGAGCAGAAGTTTTCCAAACTTACGACGAGGGTTCGATCCCCTTCACCCGCTCCAGAGTTTAAATTGGCGATTTTTGAGGTGTGAACGCAAATCGCGTGACCGCCTGCGAGAGTTGCTCGAGTTGGCCCATGTGGCTCAGTGGCAGAGCACTCCCTTGGTAAGGGAGAGGTCGCGGGTCCGATTCCCGCCATGGGCACCAAAGATTTGGTTTTGGTTGTTAGGTTATTTTCGTTAATTCGGTGTTGATGAGGAAAAATCATGGCAAAGAGTAAATTTGAACGTACGAAGCCCCACGTAAACGTGGGCACCATCGGTCACGTGGACCATGGCAAGACGACCTTGACGGCGGCGATCACGACCGTGCTGTCGAAGAAGTTTGGCGGCGAAGCCAAGGCCTACGACCAGATCGACGCGGCGCCGGAAGAAAAGGCGCGCGGCATCACCATCAACACCGCCCACGTCGAATACGAAACGGCCAACCGCCACTACGCGCACGTTGACTGCCCCGGCCACGCCGACTACGTCAAGAACATGATTACCGGCGCGGCCCAGATGGACGGCGCGATTCTGGTGGTATCCGCCGCCGACGGCCCGATGCCGCAGACCCGCGAGCACATCCTGCTGGCGCGCCAGGTTGGCGTACCTTACATCATCGTCTACATGAACAAATGCGACATGGTCGACGACGAAGAGCTGCTGGAACTGGTCGAAATGGAAGTGCGCGAACTGCTCACCAAATACGACTTCCCCGGCGACGACATCCCCATCATCAAGGGCTCCGCACTGAAGGCCGTGGAAGGCGACCAGGGCGAACTGGGCGAGCCATCGATCTTCCGCTTGGCCGAAGCGCTGGACACCTACATTCCCCAGCCCGAGCGCGCGCTGGACGGCGCCTTCCTGATGCCGGTGGAAGACGTGTTCTCCATCTCCGGTCGCGGCACCGTGGTGACCGGTCGTATCGAGCGCGGCATCATCAAGGTCGGCGAAGAAATCGAAATCGTCGGTCTGAAGCCAACCCTGAAGACCACCTGCACCGGCGTGGAAATGTTCCGCAAGCTGCTGGACCAAGGTCAGGCGGGCGACAACGTCGGCGTGCTGCTGCGCGGCACCAAGCGCGAAGAAGTCGAGCGCGGCCAAGTGTTGGCCAAGCCCGGTTCGATCACCCCGCACACCAAGTTCACCGCCGAGATCTACGTTCTGAGCAAGGACGAAGGCGGTCGCCATACCCCGTTCTTCCAGGGCTACCGTCCGCAGTTCTACTTCCGCACCACCGACGTGACCGGGGCGGTCGAGTTGCCGGCCGGCACCGAAATGGTGATGCCGGGCGACAACGTCTCGGTAACGGTTGGCTGATTGCCCCGATCGCGATGGAAGAAGGTCTGCGTTTCGCGATTCGCGAAGGCGGTCGTACCGTCGGCGCGGGTGTGGTTGCCAAGATCATCGAATAAGCTGGTAGCTTGTAGCCGGTAGCGGGTAGCCGAAAAGCTACAAGCTACTGGCTACAGGCTGCTAGCTGTTTGTTTTAGGCCAGTAGCTCAATTGGTAGAGTATCGGTCTCCAAAACCGAGGGTTGGGGGTTCGAGACCCTCCTGGCCTGCCAGTTACAAGTAAACGGACAGAAGCGCATGGCGGACAAGATTAAATTAGGCGTGGCTTTCCTGCTGGTTGCAGCGGGAATTGCAGGGTTCTACGCGCTGCACGAGAGCGCTGCCGTGATGAAGTTGGCAGTGGTGTTGCTGGGCTTGTTGCTGGCTGCCGGTGTTGTCTGGACGACTGATCCCGGCAAGAGCTTGTTCATATTTGGCAAGGAATCGGTGGCCGAAGCCAAGCGCGTGGTGTGGCCGACGCGCAAGGAAACCATGCAGACGACCGGTGTGGTGATCGCGTTTGCGGTGACGATGGCGTTGTTCTTGTGGGCGGTGGATGCCAGCCTGATGGTGGTGGTCAATAAACTGATGGGACGGAGTGAGTGATGGCCAAGCGTTGGTATGTTGTTCATACGTACTCGCAGTTCGAGAAAAGTGTGCAGCGCGCATTGGTGGAGCGCATTGCGCGTGCCGGTATGCAAGACCTGTTCGGCCAGATTTTGGTGCCGGTCGAAGAAGTGGTCGAGTTGAAGACGACCGAGAAACGCGGCCAGCAAAAAGTTCTCAGCGAGCGCAAATTCTTTCCCGGCTATGTGCTGGTGGAAATGGAGATGACCGATGAGAGCTGGCATCTGGTCAAAAACACCCCCAAAGTGACCGGTTTTCTCGGCGGCTCGGCGATGAAGCCCACGCCGATCAGCCAGAAGGAAGTCGACACTATCATGCAGCAGATGCAGGCGGGTGTTGAGAAGCCGCGTCCCAAGGTGTTGTTTGAAGTGGGCGAGGCGGTGCGTGTCAAGGAAGGTCCATTCACCGACTTCCACGGCACGGTGGATGATGTCAATTACGACAAGAACAAACTGCGGGTGGCGGTGACCATTTTTGGTCGCGCGACACCTGTGGAACTGGATTTCGGCCAAGTCGAAAAGGCCTGAGTAGTAGCTGGAAGCCTGTAGCCGGTAGCTGAGTAGCTTTTGCTACAGGCACTTGCTACAAGCTACTGGCTAATTTAGTTGTTTTAAACCGGGGAGCGTATCGGAGTAACAGCGGTATGCGTTTAACCCACTGAAAAGGAGTAGTAACGTGGCAAAGAAAATAGTCGGCTATATCAAGCTGCAAGTGCCTGCGGGCAAAGCAAATCCAAGTCCACCAATCGGCCCGGCATTGGGCCAGCGCGGTTTGAACATCATGGAGTTCTGCAAGGCGTTTAACGCCCAGACCCAAGGCGTTGAGCCGGGTCTGCCGATTCCGGTGGTGATTACCGCCTTCGCGGACAAGAGCTTCACCTTCATCATGAAGACCCCGCCCGCGACCATTCTGATCAAGAAGGCCGCCGGTGTGCAAAAGGGTAGCAAGACGCCTCATACCGACAAGGTGGGCAAGCTGACCCGCAAGCAAGCGGAAGACATCGCAACAACCAAGATGCCTGACCTGACTGCGGCCGACATGGACGCGGCAGTGCGCACCATTGCTGGCAGCGCGCGCAGCATGGGCATTACCGTGGAGGGCGTATAACATGGCACACATTTCCAAACGTTATAAGGCGCTGGCTACCAAGGTAGACCGCAACAAACTGTATCCGCTGGCAGATGCATTGACTCTGGTAAAAGAAACCGCCAAGGCAAAATTCGACGAGTCCATCGACGTGGCAGTGAATCTCGGCATTGACGCCAAGAAATCCGACCAACTGGTGCGCGGCTCCGTCGTGTTGCCCAAGGGTACCGGCAAGACCGTGCGCGTGGCCGTATTTGCCCAAGGCGCCAAGGCTGAGGAAGCCAAGGCAGCCGGTGCGGATGTGGTTGGCTTCGAAGATCTGGCCGAAAGCATCAAGGCTGGCAAGATGGATTTCGATGTGGTGATCGCTTCCCCGGACGCGATGCGTATCGTCGGTCAGTTGGGCCAGATTCTCGGTCCGCGCGGCTTGATGCCTAACCCCAAGGTGGGTACGGTTTCAGCCGACGTGGCGGGTGCAGTGAGAAACGCCAAGGCCGGTCAGGTGCAGTACCGCACCGACAAGAACGGCATCGTGCAATGCACCATCGGGCGTGCTTCGTTCACGCCGGAAGCGTTGCGCGAAAATATGCTGGCACTGATTGATGCGTTGAACAAGGCCAGGCCTGCTGCTGCCAAGGGTGTGTACCTGAAAAAGGTGTCCGTCTCCAGCACCATGGGCGTCGGTATCCGCGTTGAACAAGCCAGTTTGGCTGCATAAGTATTATTTGAATTTGCGGCATGGTGAGTAAGTGCGCCATGCTGCTTGAAGGCTTTGGACTGCTGGCATGATAGGCAGATTATCAAAGACCGTAGGTACCGGAAGCGCTGTATGCGGACGGTTTAATTGACGGGGAATCTCGTTGACCCACGTAGATGGTGTGCCCGCAAGCAGGAGAGTTTTGTTTTCTTCCTGACTTAAGGACGCGGTTGTTAACAATGGGATGCGCGAGTGTTCCGATTTTAGAGGGAGGAAGACTTTGGGTCTTAATCTGCAACAAAAACAGGCAGTGGTAACTGAAGTCAGTGCCCAAGTGGCGCAAGCTCAGACCATCGTTTTGGCAGAGTACCGTGGCATGGCAGTGGCTGATATCACCAAATTGCGTGCGAATGCACGCAAGGCTGGGGTGTATTTCCACGTGTTGAAAAATACGCTGGCACGCCGTGCGGTGCAGGGTACTCCATTCGAGACTTTGGCAGAAAAAATGGTTGGCCCGCTGGTGTACAGCATCAGCGCCGATGCCGTTGCGGCTGCGAAAGTGGTGTATGAGTTTGCCAAGACGAACGACAAACTGGTGGTCAAGGCAGGTGCTTACAACGGCAAGGCATTGGATGCAGCGGGCGTAAATGCTCTGGCTACCGTACCTTCCAAGGAAGTGCTGCTGGCACAACTGTGCGGCTTACTGCAATCGCCGATGTCCGGTTTTGCACGCGCACTGAGCGCTGTGGCAGAACAAAAAGCAGCGGCTTAACTATCCACAATTAATCTTTAAATTTAGGAACTACAAAATGGCATTCGATAAAGACGCATTTTTGACAGCATTGGACGGCATGTCCGTTCTGGAACTGAATGAATTGGTAAAGGCAATTGAAGTGAAGTTTGGCGTTTCTGCCGCCGCGATGGCTGCTCCTGCCGCAGGCGGTGGTGCAGCAGCTCCTGCTGCCGCCGAACAGACTGAATTCACCGTGATTCTGAACGCCGCCGGCGATGCCAAGGTGAACGTGATCAAGGTGGTGCGTGCAATTACCGGCCTGGGCTTGAAAGAAGCCAAGGATCTGGTTGACGGTGCGCCGAAGCCAGTCAAGGAAGGCGTTAACAAGGCCGATGCTGACGCTATCCTGAAGCAATTGATCGAAGCTGGCGCAACCGCTGAAATCAAGTAAATTTGCTCGTGGCAAAAGGCTGGCGGGTTCCGTCAGCCTTTTGCGCTTTTCAAGAAGTTAACGGTCAGCGGGCGTTGCGCCTGTTGTCCCTTGTCTTTTTCCTGGTCGTGGAGATATCATGAACTATTCGTTTACTGAAAAAAAACGTATCCGTAAGAGTTTTGCAAAACGGATCGGCGCTTTGCCGGTGCCATTTTTGCTGTCCACCCAACTGGAGTCCTACAGCGCTTTTCTGCAGGCCGCTGTGGCTCCCGAGCAGCGCATTAACGACGGCTTGCAAGCCGCGTTCAATGGAATCTTCCCGATCGAGAGCCATAACAAATATGCGCGCCTCGACTTTGTCAGCTACGCGCTGGGTATGCCGCCGTTCGACGTGAAGGAATGCCAGCAGCGCGGGCTGACTTACGCCTCGCCGTTGCGCGCTCGCGTGCGCCTGACCTTGCTGGACAAGGAAGCGTCCAAGCCGACCGTGAAGGAAGTGAAGGAGCAGGAAGTGTACATGGGCGAAATCCCGCTGATGACACATACCGGTTCGTTTGTTATCAACGGTACCGAGCGCGTGATCGTGTCCCAGTTGCACCGTTCGCCCGGCGTGTTCTTCGAACATGATCGCGGCAAGACCCATAGCTCCGGCAAGTTGCTGTTCTCCGCACGCATTATTCCTTACCGTGGTTCCTGGCTGGATTTTGAATTCGATGCCAAGGATTATGTCTATTTCCGTATCGACCGTCGCCGCAAGATGCCGGTCACCATTTTGTTGAAGTCGCTGGGTTATACCCCGGAACAGATATTGGCCGCGTTCTTCGACGTAGACACCTTTTTGCTGGGCAAAAAAGGCATTCAATTCGAGGTGGTGCCGGAACGTCTGCGCGGAGAAATCGCGCGTTTCGATATCGCGGGCAAGGGTGGCAAGGTTATCGTAGCTTCGGGCAAGCGCATTACCGTGCGCCATATTCGTGAAATCCAGGAAGCGGGTATCGACAAGCTGGCCGTGGGCGAAGACTTCCTGATGGGGCGCGTGCTGGCGCATAACGTGGTTGACAAGGAAAGCGGCGAAATCATCGCCAATGCCAACGACGAAATTACCGAAACACTGTTGGGCAAGCTGCAAGCGGCAGGGATCGCCAAGATTCACACTTTGTATACCAATGATCTGGATCAGGGCGCTTTCATTTCGCAGACGCTGCGTACCGACGAGACGACCGACCAGTGGACGGCGCGTGTCGCCATTTACCGCATGATGCGTCCCGGCGAGCCGCCTACTGAAGATGCGGTGGAAAATCTGTTCAACGGTCTGTTCTTCTCGGAAGAGCGTTACGACTTGTCGGCAGTGGGACGCATGAAATTCAACCGCCGTGTCGGACGCGAAGAGCTGACCGGTTCAGGTATTCTGTCCAACGATGACATCGTGGCGGTCATCAAGATTCTGGTGGAATTGCGCAATGGTCGCGGCGAAATTGACGACATCGATCACTTGGGTAACCGCCGCGTGCGCGCGGTGGGCGAATTGGCTGAGAACCAGTTCCGTGCCGGTCTGGCGCGCGTCGAGCGCGCAGTGAAGGAACGCCTCGGCCAAGCCGAAACGGACAACCTGATGCCGCATGATTTGATCAACGCCAAGCCGATTTCTGCTGCGGTGAAGGAATTCTTCGGCTCCAGCCAGTTGTCGCAGTTTATGGATCAGACCAACCCGCTGTCGGAAGTGACGCACAAGCGCCGTATTTCCGCTCTGGGTCCAGGCGGTTTGACCCGCGAACGCGCAGGTTTCGAAGTGCGCGACGTACATCCGACGCACTATGGTCGCGTTTGCCCGATCGAAACACCGGAAGGTCCGAACATCGGTCTGATCAACTCGTTGGCGCTGTATGCCCGCACTAATAACTACGGCTTCATTGAAACGCCGTATCGCCGTGTAATCAAGGGCAAGGCGACGGATGATGTGGATTACCTGTCCGCGATTGAAGAAGGCAAGTTCACTATCGCGCAGGCCAACGCCGAACTGGATAACAAGGGCAAGTTCACCAATGACATCGTGTCGTCGCGTCAGCACAATGAATTCGTGCTGGCTACGCCGGAAAAGATTGAATACATGGACGTGGCGCCAGCCCAGGTAGTGTCGGTGGCGGCTTCGCTGATTCCGTTCCTGGAGCACGACGATGCGAACCGCGCCTTGATGGGTGCCAACATGCAACGTCAGGCGGTTCCCTGTCTGCGCGCAGAAAAGGCGCTGGTCGGTACCGGCATCGAACGCACCGTGGCTGTTGACTCCGGTACCACCGTGCAGGCATGGCGCGGCGGGCGTGTGGATTATGTGGATGCGGGCCGTATCGTGGTGCGCGTCAACGATGACGAAACGACACATGGCGAAGTCGGCGTAGACATTTACAATCTGACCAAGTACACCCGTTCCAACCAGAACACCAACATCAACCAGCGTCCGCTGGTCAGAATGGGCGACGTGATTGCGCGCGGCGACGTGATCGCTGACGGCGCGTCGACCGACATGGGCGAACTGGCGCTGGGCCAGAACATGCTGGTGGCGTTTATGCCGTGGAACGGCTACAACTACGAAGACTCGATCTTGATTTCCGAGCGCGTGGTGGCCGAGGATCGCTTCACTTCAATCCATATCGAAGAACTGACGGTGGTGGCGCGCGATACCAAGCTGGGTTCGGAAGAAATTACCCGTGATATCCCCAATTTGTCCGAGGCGCAAATGGCGCGTCTGGATGAGTGCGGTATCGTGCATATCGGCGCGGAAGTCAGTGTGGGTGACGTGCTGGTCGGCAAGGTTACACCCAAGGGCGAAACCCAGTTGACACCGGAAGAGAAGCTGCTGCGCGCAATTTTCGGCGAGAAGGCATCCGATGTGAAAGATACCAGCCTGCGCGTGCAAGCCGGTATTTCCGGGACCGTGATCGACGTGCAAGTGTTCACTCGCGAAGGTCTGCAACGCGACAAACGCGCGCAGCAGATCATCGACGACGAGTTGAACCGCTACAAGAAAGACTTGGCCGACCAGATGCGCATCGTCGAAGCGGACGTGTTCACCCGACTGGAAAAACTGCTGCTGGGCAAGGTTGTCAACGGCGGGCCGAAGAAACTGGCCAAGGGTACCAAGCTGGACAAGGCTTATCTATCCAGTCTGGAACATCACCAGTGGTTCGACATCCGTCTTGGAGATGAAGAGGCGGCGGCACAATTGGAACAAGTGAAGGAAAGTCTCGGCTCTAAAGCGGGTGGAATTCGACGCGGCATTTGATCTGAAAAAGCGCAAGCTGACCCAGGGCGACGAACTGCAAGCTGGTGTGCAGAAGATGGTCAAGGTCTATGTGGCGGTGAAGCGCCGCCTGCAAGCGGGTGACAAGATGGCCGGTCGCCACGGTAACAAGGGTGTGGTGTCGCGCATCGTGCCGGTAGAAGATATGCCTTACATGGCGGACGGTACGCCGGTGGATGTGGTGCTTAACCCGTTGGGCGTGCCATCGCGTATGAACATCGGTCAGATTCTGGAGGTTCATCTGGGCTGGGCAGCCAAGGGCTTGGGCAAAAAGATAGGCATGATGCTGGAGTCGCAAGCCAAGATCGCCGACGTGCGCAAGTTCCTCGGCAAGATCTACAACACCAGCGGGCAGACGGTGGATATCGCCGCGTTCAGCGATGACGAAGTAATCGAGTTGTGCCGCAACCTGAAAAATGGCGTGCCATTTGCCACGCCGGTATTCGACGGCGCGAATGAAATGGAAATCAAGCACATGCTGGAACTGGCAGACTTGCCGCGTTCAGGGCAGATCGCTTTGCATGATGGCCGCACCGGTGCGGCATTTGACCGTCCGGTTACCGTGGGTTACATGCATGTGCTGAAATTGCACCACTTGGTGGACGACAAGATGCACGCGCGTTCGACCGGGCCGTACAGTCTGGTGACGCAGCAGCCTCTGGGCGGTAAGGCGCAGTTCGGTGGACAGCGTTTCGGTGAAATGGAAGTGTGGGCGCTGGAAGCATACGGCGCGGCTTACACCTTGCAGGAAATGCTGACGGTCAAGTCCGATGATGTCAATGGACGTACCAAGGTTTACGAGAGCATCGTCAAGGGCGACCACAAGATTGATGCCGGTATGCCGGAGTCGTTCAATGTGCTGACCAAGGAAATACGCTCCTTGGGTATTGATATCGATCTGGAACGCCATTAGTCGTAGATCAGTCGTTAGTTACGCGGTTTCATACGACATGCTCTCCACTCATCGATTTTAGGAGTCGCAAATGAAAGCATTGCTGGATTTGTTCAGGCAGGTAACGCAAAAGGAAGAGTTCGACGCGATCAAGATCGGGTTGGCCTCGCCGGAGAAGATTCGTTCCTGGTCCTACGGCGAAGTGAAGAAGCCGGAAACCATTAACTACCGCACCTTCAAACCGGAGCGCGATGGTTTGTTCTGCGCCAAGATATTCGGCCCGACCAAGGACTACGAATGCCTGTGCGGCAAGTACAAGCGCCTCAAGCATCGCGGTGTGATCTGCGAGAAGTGCGGCGTGGAAGTCACGCTGTCCAAGGTGCGTCGCGAGCGCATGGGCCATATCGAACTGGCTTGCCCGGTTGCGCACATCTGGTTCTTGAAGTCGTTGCCATCGCGTCTGGGTATGGTGCTGGATATGACCTTGCGCGACATCGAGCGCGTGCTGTATTTCGAAGCCTATGTGGTGACCGAGCCAGGCATGACGCCGCTGAATCGCGGTCAATTGCTGTCTGAAGATGACTACCTCGCCAAGCTGGAAGAGTACGGCGATGAATTCTCTGCCGTGATGGGCGCTGAAGGGGTTCGCGCACTGCTGCGCGCGCTGGACGTGCCTGCCGAAGTGGAGAAGCTGCGTGCAGAACTGGAAGCGACCAGTTCCGAAACCAAGATCAAGAAATACGCCAAGCGCCTGAAAATACTTGAAGCGTTTGTGTCTTCCGGTATCAAGCCGGAGTGGATGGTGATGACGGTGCTGCCAGTGTTGCCGCCGGAATTGCGTCCGCTGGTGCCGCTGGACGGTGGTCGTTTTGCGACCTCCGATCTGAACGATCTGTATCGCCGCGTGATAAACCGTAACAACCGCTTGAAGCGTTTGCTGGAACTCAAGGCACCGGAAATCATCGTGCGCAACGAAAAGCGCATGTTGCAGGAATCGGTGGATTCGCTGCTGGACAATGGTCGTCGCGGCAAGGCGATGACCGGCGCCAACAAGCGTCCGCTGAAATCGCTGGCCGACATGATCAAGGGCAAGGGCGGTCGTTTCCGTCAGAACTTGCTGGGCAAGCGCGTGGACTATTCCGGTCGTTCCGTAATCGTGGTGGGGCCGCAACTGAAATTGCACCAGTGCGGTCTGCCCAAGAAAATGGCACTGGAATTCTTCAAGCCGTTTATTTTCCACAAGCTGGAAGTTCTCGGTCTGGCTACGACTATCAAGGCCGGCAAGCGCATGGTGGAAGCGGAAGAGCCGGTGGTGTGGGACATTCTGGAAGACGTGATCCGCGAACATCCGGTGATGCTGAACCGTGCGCCTACGCTGCACCGTTTGGGTATTCAGGCATTTGAGCCGATTTTGATCGAAGGCAAGGCGATCCAATTGCATCCGCTGGTATGTACCGCATTCAACGCCGACTTTGACGGTGACCAGATGGCGGTGCACGTGCCGCTGTCGCTGGAAGCGCAGATGGAAGCGCGCACTTTGATGTTGGCCTCCAATAACGTGTTGTCGCCCGCCAACGGCGAGCCGATCATCGTGCCGTCGCAGGATATCGTGTTGGGCCTGTATTACATGACGCGCGAAAAAGTGGGCTCCTTGGGCGAAGGCTCGATGTTCGCCAATGTGTCGGAAGCATTGCGCGCCTACGAGTCCGGGCATGCCGATCTGCAAGCCAAAGTGGTGGTGCGCATCAAGGAATCGCGTTGCAGATGAAACCGGCGAGCGTCAGGAAAAACTGACCCGCTACGAAACGACGGTAGGCCGTGCTATCCTGTCTGAAATACTGCCTGCCGGGTTGCCGTTCAGCCTGATTAACAAGGCGCTGAAGAAGAAGGAAATCTCGCGTCTGATCAATACCAGTTTCCGTCGTTGCGGTTTGCGCGATACGGTAATCATGGCGGACAAATTGATGTCCACCGGTTTTACTTATGCGACCCGCGCCGGTATCTCGATTTGTCTGGACGACATGCTGGTGCCGCCGCAGAAGAACGAGCTGATCGGCGCAGCAGAAAAAGAAGTGCATGAAATCGACGTGCAATATACCTCCGGTCTGGTCACTCAGGGCGAACGCTACAACAAGGTGGTGGACATCTGGGGGCGCACCGGTGACATCGTGGCCAAGGCCATGATGGATCAGCTGGGCAGCGAGCCGGTGATTGATCGTGCCACCGGCGAAGTTCGCACCGACAAGAAGGGCAAGGCTGTGATGCAGGAGTCGTTCAACTCCATCTACATGATGGCGGACTCCGGTGCGCGCGGTTCGGCGGCGCAGATACGTCAGTTGGCCGGTATGCGCGGCCTGATGGCGAAGCCGGACGGCTCCATCATCGAAACCCCGATCACCGCGAACTTCCGCGAAGGTCTGAACATGTTGCAGTACTTCATTTCCACCCACGGTGCTCGTAAAGGCTTGGCCGATACCGCGTTGAAGACCGCGAACTCGGGTTACCTGACGCGCCGTCTGGTGGACGTGACGCAGGATCTGGTGGTGATCGAAGATGATTGCGGCACCACCACGGGTGCCTCGTTCAAGGCGCTGGTTGAAGGCGGTGAAGTGATCGAGGCATTGCGCGAGCGTATTCTTGGTCGCGTCGCCACTGCGGACATCGTCAATCCGGAAACTGGCGAGACGCTGTATGAAGCGGGCACCCTGCTCAACGAAGACATGGTTGAAACCATCGAATCGTTGGGTGTGGACGAAGTGCATGTGCGCACTCCGCTGACCTGTGAAACTCGTTATGGTTTGTGCGCCAAGTGTTATGGTCGCGACTTGGGTCGTGGCGGCTTGGTGAATGTGGGCGAAGCGGTCGGTGTGATCGCCGCGCAGTCTATCGGTGAGCCGGGTACCCAGTTGACCATGCGTACTTTCCACATCGGCGGCGCGGCATCGCGTACCGTGGTGGCGAGCCAGGTCGAAAGCAAGTCTAATGGTGTAATGAAGTACAGCGCGAACATGCGTACTGTCAGTACCGCACGCGGCGAACTGGTGGTGGTGGCGCGTAGCGGTGAGCTGATGGTGACCGATGATCATGGTCGCGAACGCGAGCGCCACAAGGTACCGTACGGCGCGATGTTGACCGTGCGTGAGGGCAGTTGCAGTGCGTGCCGGTGAAGTGTTGGCTACTTGGGATCCGCATACCCGTCCTATCGTTACCGAATATGCCGGTCGTGTGCGCTTCGAGAATGTGGAAGAAGGTTCTACCGTTGCCAAGCAGATCGATGAAGTGACCGGATTGTCCACCTTGGTGGTGATTGATCCCGAAACGTGCCGGAACACAAGGCAAGGGCGCGTTGCGTCCATTGGTGCGCCTGCTTGACGATGAGCGGTCAGTGAAATCAAGATTGCCGGTACTGAACTGTCGATCTCGGTTACCTTCCAGACCGGTAGTATCATTACCGTGGAAGATGGTCAGCATGTAGGCGTAGGCGATGTGCTGGCACGTATCCCGCAGGAAAGCAGCAAGACGCGCGACATTACCGGCGGTTTGCCGCGCGTGGCGGAATTGTTCGAAGGGCGTTCACCCAAGGATGCTGGCATGTTGGCTGAAGTGACCGGTACGGCATCGTTCGGCAAGGATACCAAGGGCAAGCAACGTCTGGTGATCACCGATGTGGAAGGTGTGGCACACGAGTTCCTGATTACCAAGGACAAGCATGTGCTGGTGCATGACGGCCAAGTGGTGAACCAGGGCGAAATGATTGTGGACGGCCCGGCTGATCCGCATGACATTCTGCGTTTGCTGGGTGTGGCGGCATTGGCGCGTTACATCACCGACGAAGTGCAGGACGTGTACCGTTTGCAAGGCGTGAAGATCAACGACAAGCACATCGAAGTGATCGTGCGTCAGATGTTGCGCCGCGTGCAGATCAAGGATGCCGGTGATACCACATTCATTCCGAAGGAGCAGGTCGAACGCGCCGAGTTGTTGCAGGAAAATGAGCGCGTGGTGGCCGAGGGCAAACAACCGGCAACTTTTGAGTACATGTTGCTGGGTATCACCAAGGCTTCCTTGTCTACCGACTCGTTCATCTCTGCAGCTTCCTTCCAGGAAACGACGCGCGTGCTGACCGAGGCTGCGATCATGGGCAAGAAGGATGATTTGCGCGGGCTGAAGGAGAACGTTATTGTGGGTCGTCTGATTCCGGCCGGTACCGGCTTGGCTTACCATACCACCCGCCGCAAGCAGCGGCTGGGCCTGGATATGGCACCGCCAGTGGTGTTGGGCGAGGGCGATCAACCGGCAGAAGCGCAGGACAACGCGCAGTTGCTTGACAGATTGGGCTTTCATCACTAGAATGCGCGGTCTTTTTAGCCGTCACGGCGAGATGAGCAGGTTTGCTGTGACGGCTGTTGTTTTTGCAGCATATTGATAACATAAAGAATTTAGGGATATTTAAGATTATGCCAACCGTAAATCAGTTAGTGCGCAAGGGCCGTGCGGCCGAACCTGTAAAGAGCAAAGTTCCAGCGCTTGGGGGGAGTCCGCAAAAGCGTGGTGTATGTACCCGTGTGTATACCACGACGCCGAAGAAGCCGAACTCTGCATTGCGCAAGGTCGCCAAGGTTCGCCTGACCAACGGTTTCGAGGTGATTTCCTACATCGGCGGTGAAGGCCATAACTTGCAGGAGCACTCGGTGGTATTGATCCGTGGTGGTCGTGTGAAGGATTTGCCGGGTGTGCGTTACCACACCGTGCGCGGCAGTCTGGATACGGCTGGCGTGAAAGATCGTAAGCAGTCCCGTTCCAAGTACGGCGCCAAGCGTCCCAAGAAGGCTTAAAACCTGTGAAAGGTGAAAAGTGAAAGGTGAAACGCAGAGGTTTCACATTTCACGCTTCACCTTTCACGATTCATCAGTAATTTAATTAGCCAGATAATTCGAGGTTTGATATGCCAAGACGTAGAGAAGTCCCCAAACGCGAAGTTCTGCCGGACCCAAAGTATGGCAACCAGGATCTTTCCAAATTCGTAAATGTCCTGATGACGGCGGGCAAGAAGTCTGTTGCCGAGCGCATTCTTTACGGCGCTTTGGAGCAGGTCGTGAAGAAGAGCGGCAAAGATCCGATTGAAGTATTTAATCTGGCGCTGACCAATGTCAAGCCTCAGGTTGAGGTCAAGAGCCGCCGCGTCGGCGGTGCAAACTATCAGGTTCCCGTTGAGGTGCGTCCTTCTCGCCGTATGGCGTTGGCGATGCGCTGGTTGAAGGATTTTGCGCGCAAGCGCGGCGAAAAATCCATGGGCATGCGTCTGGCGGGTGAATTGATCGATGCGTCCGAAGGGCGTGGCGGTGCAGTTAAGAAGCGTGAAGAAGTTCATCGTATGGCTGAAGCCAACAAGGCATTCTCGCATTTCCGTTTCTAAGTAACATTTAAATCTTATTTAGGTAACTACCGTGGCACGTAAAACACCCATTGAACGATACCGCAATATCGGCATCAGCGCGCACATTGATGCGGGCAAAACCACGACCACAGAACGCGTTCTGTTCTATACCGGCGTCTCCCACAAAATCGGCGAAGTGCATGACGGCGCTGCCGTGATGGACTGGATGGAGCAGGAGCAGGAGCGTGGCATTACCATTACTTCTGCCGCGACGACCTGTTACTGGAAGGGGATGGACAAGAACTATCCCGAGCACCGGATTAACATCATCGATACCCCGGGGCACGTGGACTTCACCATTGAGGTGGAGCGTTCCATGCGCGTGCTGGATGGCGCTTGCATGGTGTATTGCGCGGTCGGTGGCGTGCAGCCTCAGTCGGAAACCGTGTGGCGTCAGGCCAACAAGTACGGCGTGCCGCGCTTGGCTTTCGTGAACAAGATGGACCGTTCCGGTGCGAACTTCTTCAAGGTGTACGACCAGATGAAGGTGCGTCTGCGCGCCAACGTCGTGCCCATTCAGATTCCTATCGGTGCGGAAGAGAAATTTGAGGGCGTGGTCGATCTGGTGCGCATGAAGGCGATCTACTGGGACGACTCCACGCAAGGCATGAAGTTCGAGTTGCGCGAATTCCCGCTGACTTGGTTGCGACGGCCAAAGAATGGCGCGAGAAGATGGTGGAAAGCGCCGCCGAAGCCACCGAAGAGATGATGAACAAGTACCTGGAAGAAGGGCGACTTGTCCGAAGCCGAAATCAAGCAAGGCTTGCGTATTCGCACCATCGCCGGCGAAATCGTGCCGATGCTGTGCGGCTCGGCCTTCAAGAACAAGGGCGTGCAGGCCATGCTGGATGCGCGTGCTCGATTATCTGCCTGCGCCGACCGACATTCCGCCGGTCAAGGGTGAGCTGGAAGACGAAACCATCGGCGAGCGCAAGGCGAGCGACGATGAGCCGTTCTCGGCGCTGGCATTCAAGATCATGACCGACCCGTTCGTCGGCCAATTGATATTCTTCCGCGTGTATTCGGGCAAGCTGAATTCGGGCGATACGATTTACAACCCGATCAAGGGCAAGAAAGAGCGTATCGGTCGTATCTTGCTGATGCACGCCAACGAGCGTGAAGAAATCAAGGAAGTATTTGCCGGTGACATCGCCGCTGCGGTCGGTCTGAAGGATGCGACAACGGGTGATACGCTGTGCGATCCCGATCAAGGTGATCACGCTGGAGCGCATGGTGTTCCCGGAGCCGGTGATTCACGTTGCCGTTGAGCCGAAGACCAAGGCCGACCAGGAAAAGATGGGTATGGCGCTGAATCGTCTGGCGCAGGAAGATCCGTCTTTCCGCGTGCGTACCGACGAAGAGTCCGGCCAGACCATCATTTCCGGTATGGGCGAGTTGCACCTGGAAATTCTGGTTGACCGCATGAAGCGCGAATTCGGCGTGGAAGCCAACGTGGGTGCGCCGCAAGTGGCGTATCGCGAAGCGATCCGCAAGGCGGTTGAAGTCGAAGGCAAGTTCGTCAAGCAGTCCGGTGGTCGCGGTCAGTACGGTCATGTGTGGCTGAAGATCGAGCCGAATGAAACCGGCAAGGGTTTCGAGTTCGTCGATGCGATCAAGGGTGGTACCGTGCCGCGTGAATTCATTCCGGCGGTAAAGAAGGGCCTGGAAGATACGCTGCCGAATGGCGTGCTGGCTGGCTTCCCGGTGGTGGATGTCAAGGTCACGCTGTTTGACGGTTCCTACCATGATGTGGACTCCAACGAAAACGCCTTCAAGATGGCGGCTTCGATGGGCTTCAAGGACGGTATGCGCAAAGCCAGTCCGGTGCTGCTGGAGCCGATGATGTCGGTTGAAGTGGAAACGCCGGAAGACTACACCGGTACGGTGATGGGCGATCTGTCGTCACGTCGCGGCATGGTGCAGGGCATGGATGACATGGCGGGTGGCGGCAAGACGGTCAAGGCCGAAGTGCCGCTGGCAGAAATGTTCGGTTACTCCACCGCGTTGCGTTCCGCGACTCAGGGGCGTGCGACCTACACGATGGAATTCAAGCACTACACCGAAGCGCCGAAGAATGTGGCTGAAGCGGTGATGACCAGCAGGAAATAAATCAGTTAACTATTTAAGAAATCAGGAGGCGATAATCATGGCAAAGAGTAAATTTGAACGTACGAAGCCCCACGTGAACGTGGGCACCATCGGTCACGTGGACCATGGCAAGACGACCTTGACGGCGGCGATCACCACCGTGCTGTCGAAGAAGTTCGGCGGCGAAGCCAAGGCCTACGACCAGATCGACGCGGCGCCGGAAGAAAAGGCGCGCGGCATCACCATCAACACCGCGCACGTCGAATACGAGACGGCCAACCGCCACTACGCGCACGTTGACTGCCCGGGCCACGCCGACTACGTCAAGAACATGATTACCGGTGCGGCGCAGATGGACGGCGCGATTCTGGTGGTATCCGCCGCCGACGGCCCGATGCCGCAGACCCGCGAGCACATCCTGCTGGCGCGTCAGGTTGGCGTGCCTTACATCATCGTGTTCATGAACAAATGCGACATGGTCGACGACGAAGAGCTGCTGGAACTGGTCGAAATGGAAGTGCGCGAACTGCTCACCAAATACGACTTCCCCGGCGACGACATCCCCATCATCAAGGGTTCCGCACTGAAGGCCGTGGAAGGCGACCAGGGCGAACTGGGCGAGCCATCGATCTTCCGCCTGGCCGAAGCGCTGGACACCTACATTCCCCAGCCCGAGCGCGCGCTGGACGGCGCCTTCCTGATGCCGGTGGAAGACGTGTTCTCCATCTCCGGTCGCGGCACCGTGGTGACCGGTCGTATCGAGCGCGGCATCATCAAGGTCGGCGAAGAAATCGAAATCGTCGGTCTGAAGCCAACCCTGAAGACCACCTGCACCGGCGTCGAAATGTTCCGCAAGCTGCTGGACCAGGGTCAGGCCGGCGACAACGTCGGCGTGCTGCTGCGCGGCACCAAGCGTGAAGAAGTCGAGCGCGGTCAAGTGCTGGCCAAGCCCGGCTCGATCACCCCGCACACCAAGTTCACGGCCGAGATCTACGTTCTGAGCAAAGACGAAGGCGGTCGTCATACCCCGTTCTTCCAGGGCTACCGTCCGCAGTTCTACTTCCGCACCACCGACGTGACCGGCGCGGTCGAGCTGCCGGCAGGCACCGAAATGGTGATGCCCGGCGACAACGTCTCGGTAACGGTTGCGTCTGATTGCCCCGATCGCGATGGAAGAAGGTCTGCGTTTCGCGATCCGCGAAGGCGGCCGTACCGTCGGCGCGGGTGTGGTTGCTAAAATCATTGAATAGAGCTGAGCGGTACTTGTACGGTAGCTGGTAGCTTAGCGTGCAGCTGTAGCAAAGGCAGCGCTGGTAGTTAAGCGAGCACAATGCCAAGCTACGGCTAGCGCTACCAGCAACAATTGTTTTTTTATTTGCAAAGTTAATTAAGTAAGACTACAATGCGCGCCCTCGCGTGGCACCGATCACGCGAATTCGTTCTTTAATCCGCAGCCGCTGGGCTTAATTTAGCCAGGTTGCAATAAGTTGAGTGAATATTATGCAAAGCCAGAAAATTCGCATTCGCCTGAAGGCGTTCGATTATCGTTTGATCGACCAGTCCGCGCTGCGGATTGTGGATACCGCAAAGCGCACCGGCGCTGTGGTAAAAGGCCCGATTCCCCTGCCTACCAAAATCGAGCGTTTCGACGTATTGCGTTCGCCGCACGTCAACAAGACTTCGCGCGACCAGTTCGAGATTCGCACCCATTTGCGCATGATGGACATCATCGATCCGACAGAAAAGACAGTTGATGCGCTGATGAAGCTGGATCTGCCGGCTGGCGTGGATGTCGAAATCAAGTTGCAGTAACCAGCTGGTAGCGAGTAGTTTGTGGCAGGTAGCAAAACCAAACGCTACAGGCTACCAGCTACGGGCTACAAGCTAAGTTTCACTAATCGGCTGGCCAATTGTAGTCAGCCCCTTAAAGAAGGATATAAAAAATGAGTTTAGGACTTGTCGGTCGCAAGATTGGCATGACCCGCATTTTTACTGACGACGGAACTTCGTTGCCGGTGACTGTGCTGGACGTGTCCAACAATCGCATTACCCAAATCAAAACCGCTACCACCGATGGCTACAGCGCAGTGCAAGTTGCGTTTGGCATGCGTCGCGCCAGTCGCGTGACCAAAGCTGCTGCGGGTCATTTCGCCAAGGCGGGTGTGGAAGCGGGTAGCGTGCTGAAAGAATTTACTGCCACTCCAGAGCAGGTGTCCGGTCTTGCAAGCCGGTGGTGCATTGGGTGTGGATCTGTTCAAAGTCGGCCAAAAGGTTGACGTTACCGGCGTGACCATAGGTAAGGGTTACGCCGGTACCATCAAGCGTCACCACTTCAAATCCGGTCGTGCCACGCACGGTAACTCCAAGTCGCATAACGTACCGGGTTCTATCGGTATGGCGCAGGATCCGGGTCGCGTGTTTCCGGGCAAGCGCATGACGGGCCATCTGGGTGACGTGCAGCGCACCGTGCAAAATCTCGAAATCGTTCGTATTGATGCCGATCGCCAGCTGTTGCTGGTGAAGGGTGCGGTTCCCGGCGCCAAAGGTGGCGACGTGGTCGTGCATCCGGCAGTGAAGGCAGGTGCATAATGGAACTTAAAGTCATTAACGACAACGGTCAGGCAGCCGCAAGCTTGTCTGCTTCCGACGATCTGTTCGGTCGCGAATACAACGAAGCGCTGGTGCATCAACTGGTGACGGCTTATCAGGCCAACGCCCGTTCCTCCAACAGCAAGCAAAAGGGCCGCAGCGAAATCGCCAAGACCACGCGCAAGCCGTTCGCGCAAAAGGGTACCGGCCGTGCCCGTGCCGGTATGGCATCCAGCCCATTGTGGCGCGGCGGCGGCAAGATTTTCCCGAACAGCCCGGATGAAAACTACACCCAAAAGGTCAACCGCAAGATGTATCGTGCCGGTCTGGCTTCGATTTTCTCGCAGTTGGTGCGTGAAAACCGTCTGACCGTGGTGGATAGTCTGGTGGTCGATTCGCCCAAGACCAAATTGCTGGCGCAGAAGATCAAGAGCATCGGTCTGGGTGCTGACCGCGTGCTGATCATCACCGATAATTTCGATGAGAACCTGTACCTGTCTTCGCGCAACCTGCCGAACGTGCTGGTGGTTGAGGCGCATCAGGCCGACCCGGTCAGTCTGGTGCGTTTCCCGCAAGTGCTGGTGACGCGCGACGCAATGGCGAAAATTGAGGAGATGCTGGCATGAGCAATCAAAAATTCAGTCAAGAACGTTTGATGAACGTGCTGCTCGCTCCGCAAATTTCCGAAAAGGCGACTTATGTTGCCGAGAAGAATGAGCAAGTGATTTTCCGCGTGGCATCGGATGCGACCAAGCCGGAAATCAAGGCGGCAGTCGAACTGATGTTTAAAGTGAATGTCGAGAACGTGCAAGTTGCCGTCGTCAAGGGCAAGCAAAAGCGTTTCGGCAGGCTCATGGGGCGGCGCAAGGATTGGAAGAAGGCATATGTATGCCTCGCGCCCGGTCAGGAAATCAATTTTGCCGCAGGCGAGCAAGGATAAACATCATGGCACTGATCAAACTTAAACCAACTTCTCCCGGGCGCCGCGCCGTTGTGCGCGTGGTCACTCCCGACCTGCATAAGGGTAAACCTCATGCGGCGCTGGTAGAGAAGAAAAACAGAACGGCCGGACGCAACCATAACGGGCACATCACTGTTCGTCATATGGGCGGCGGTCACAAGAAGAATTATCGCATCGTCGACTTCAAGCGTGACAAGGATGGCGTTCCGGCCAAGGTTGAGCATCTGGAATACGACCCGAACCGCACCGCGCACTTGGCATTGCTGTGCTACGCCGACGGCGAGCGCCGTTACATCATCGCCCCCAAGGGCGTTGCTGTCGGGTGCGCAACTGGTGAGCGGGCCGGAAGCGCCGATCAAGGCGGGCAATGCCTTGCCGTTGCGCAACATTCCGGTGGGTTCGACCATACATTGCATCGAAATGTTGCCTGGCAAGGGCGCGCAATTGTCCCGCTCGGCCGGTACTTCGGTGCAGTTGCTGGCGCGCGAAGGCGAATATGCGCAGCTGCGTTTGCGTTCCGGCGAAATTCGCAAGGTGCACGTGAATTGCAAGGCGACCATCGGTGAAGTGGGCAACGCCGAACACAGCCTGCGCTCCATCGGCAAGGCCGGTGCGATGCGTTGGCGCGGTGTTCGCCCGACGGTGCGCGGTGTGGCGATGAACCCGGTCGACCACCCGCACGGTGGCGGCGAAGGCAAGACAGCGGCCGGCCGTAATCCGGTCAGTCCATGGGGTGTGCCGGCCAAGGGCTTCCGCACACGTCGCAACAAGCGCACCAGCGGCATGATTGTCCGCCGCCGCTTTCAGGTTTAAGGGGTAATAAATATGGCACGTTCCATTAAAAAAGGTCCATTCGTTGACGCGCATCTGCAGAAGAAGGTTGAGACAGTGCGCGCGACCAACGACAAGCGTCCGGTCAAAACCTGGTCGCGCCGTTCCACCGTGTTGCCTGATTTTGTCGGTCTGACGATTGCGGTGCACAACGGCAAGCAGCACATTCCGGTTTATATCTCCGAGAATATGGTGGGGCATAAGCTGGGCGAGTTTTCGCTGACCCGCACATTCAAGGGACACGCTGCCGATAAAAAAGCAGCGGTCAAGAAATAGGAGGCATGATGAACACTACTGCAGTAGTAAAGCGTGTCCACCTTTCGGCCCAGAAGGGTCGCCTGGTGGCCGATCAGATACGCGGCTTGCCGGTGGAAAAGGCGCTGAACCTGCTGACGTTCAGCCCGAAAAAGGCTGCCGTGATTATCAAGAAGGGGCTGGAGTCCGCGATTGCCAATGCCGAGCACAATGACGGCGCCGACATCGACGAGCTGAAGGTGGTCACGATCTATGTGGACAAGGCTTCGTCGATGGCGCGCCAAATTGCCCGAGCCAAGGGCGCGGCACTCCGATTGAGAAGCAGACCTGCCACATTACGATAACCGTCGGGAACTAAGGATAAATATGGGACAGAAAATTCATCCAATCGGTTTCCGGTTGAGCGTGCAAAAGAACTGGACTTCGAAGTGGTATGCCAATAGCAAGGATTTTTCCGGCATGTTGCTCAAGGATATCGAGGTGCGCGATTACCTGAAGAAGAAACTGGCTGGTGCCGGTGTTTCAAGGATCGTCATCGAGCGTCCGGCCAAGAATGCCAAGATTACGATTTATACCGCACGTCCTGGTGTGGTGATCGGCAAGAAGGGCGAAGATATCGAAGCACTGCGCGCCGAGTTGCGCAAGCGCATGGGCTTGCCCGATGTGGCGTTGAACATCGAAGAAGTGCGCAAGCCGGAAGTCGATGCACAGCTGATCGCCGAAAGCATCACCTCGCAACTGGAAAAGCGCATCATGTTCCGCCGCGCCATGAAGCGCGCCATGCAGAACGCCATGCGTCTGGGCGCACAAGGCATCAAGATCATGAGTGCGGGTCGTCTGAACGGAATTGAAATTGCGCGCACCGAGTGGTATCGCGAAGGCCGTGTGCCATTGCATACCCTGCGCGCCAATATCGATTACGGCACCGCCGAAGCGAAGACCACCTACGGCATTATCGGTGTCAAGGTTTGGGTGTACAAGGGTGAGTACACCGGAGTGGAAGAGGCGTCTGCGCCAGCTGCGGCCGAACCGGAAAAAAGAGTAAGAAAGTCGGGAGCAAAACATGCTACAGCCAGCTAGAAGGAAATACCGCAAAGAGCAAAAGGGCCGTAATACCGGCATTGCTACGCGCGGCAACAAAGTCAGTTTCGGCGAATTCGGCCTCAAGGCCGTCGCTCGTGGTCGTTTGACGGCGCGCCAGATCGAGGCGGCGCGTCGTGCCATGACCCGTCACATCAAGCGCGGTGGACGTATCTGGATTCGTATTTTCCCGGATAAGCCGATCTCGCAGAAGCCCGCCGAAGTGCGTATGGGTAACGGTAAGGGAAGTCCGGAGTATTATGTTGCCGAGATTCAGCCGGGCAAGATGTTGTATGAAATGGATGGCGTGGAGGAAGTGATCGCGCGCGAGGCGTTCCGCTTGGCTTCGGCCAAGCTGCCAATCGCCACCACATTCGTAGTCAGACAGGTAGGGGCTTATGATGAATTCAAATGAAGGCAAGTGAACTGAGAGTGAAATCCGCAGCGGATCTGGAGCAGGAATTGCTGTCTCTGACCAAGGCGCAATTCGGCCTGCGCATGCAGGTGGCGACCCAGCAACTGAGCAATAACAGCCAGCTTGGCAAGGTGCGCCGCGACATTGCGCGCGTGAAAACCATATTGACAGAAAAGGGTGTGCAGCAATGAGTGCAACGAATCTGAAACGTACGCTGACCGGCACGGTGGTGAGCGACAAGATGGACAAGACCGTTACCGTATTGGTTGTGCGCAAGGTCAAAGCATCCGCTGATGGGAAAGATCGTCAGCGTGTCCAAGAAATATCATGCTCACGATGAGAATAATGAGTTCCATCAGGGCGATGTGGTTGCCATCGAGGAATGCCGTCCGCTGGCCAAGACCAAGAGCTGGCGCGTGACCAAGTTGGTGGAAAAGGGCCAAACGGCCTAGTTTCATTAATTCAGTCTGATTTAATTCAAATATAATTGCATTTATCGCTTGTGCATTACGTGCAAGTTTGAATATAATGCGCGGCTTCGTTTCATCCCGCCGCTTGCGGCGGCCTAACCCGAACGGGTTCCAAAACTAGCCGCTGTGAGCGGATAAAGTTGGAGAGTTAAAAAATGATACAAATGCAATCGGTTTTGAATGTTGCCGACAATACCGGCGCGCGTTCTGTCATGTGCATCAAGGTGCTGGGCGGTTCCAAGCGTCGCTATGCGGCGGTCGGTGACGTCATCAAGGTCAGCATCAGAGATGCTGCCCCGCGTTCGCGCGTTAAAAAAGGCGAAGTGTACAGTGCCGTGGTGGTGCGTACTGCCAAGGGCGTGCGTCGTCCGGATGGTTCGCTGATCAAGTTCGATGGCAATGCGGCGGTTTTGTTGAACGCCAAACTGGAGCCGATCGGAACGCGTATTTTTGGCCCGGTAACGCGTGAGTTGCGTACCGAGCGCTTCATGAAGATCGTGTCGCTGGCTCCTGAAGTGCTGTAAGCAAAGCCAGTAGCCAGAAAATCTGCAGTCAAGGAAAAATCATGCGCAAGATTAAGAAAAATGATGATGTCATCGTCATCGCCGGAAAAGACAAGGGCAGTCGCGGCAATGTGCTGCGGGTGCTGGATGATCGTCTGCTGGTGAGCGGCGTCAATAAGGTCAAGAAGCACCAGAAGCCGAATCCTGTGAAGGGTGAGCACGGGCGGAATCGTGGAAATGGAAATGTCCATCCACGCTTCCAATGTGGCCATTTATAACGCGACGTCGAAAAAGGCTGATCGTGTAGGTATCAAAACGCTGGAGGACGGCCGCAAGGTGCGCGTATTCAAATCCAACGGCGAAGTGATTGACGCGTAAAGGGGTAATAGAGCATGGCTCGTTTGTTTGATTACTACAAGGATACCGTGGCGCCGGAACTGATGAAAAAGTTCGGCTACAAGTCCATCATGGAAGTGCCGCGCATCGAAAAGATCACCCTGAATATGGGTGTGGGTGAAGCGGTGGCCGACAAGAAGGTGATGGAGCACGCCGTGGGCGACATGCAGAAAATTGCCGGTCAGAAGCCGGTCGTGACCAAATCCAAGAAATCCATTGCGGGTTTCAAGATTCGTGAGAATTATCCGGTCGGCTGCAAGGTGACTTTGCGCAAGGCGCGCATGTATGAGTTCCTGGATCGTCTGGTGACCGTCGCGATTCCGCGTATCCGCGACTTTCGCGGTATTTCCGGCAAGTCTTTTGATGGCCGTGGCAACTACAACATGGGCGTCAAGGAGCAGATCATTTTCCCGGAAATCGAGTACGACAAGATTGATGCGCTGCGTGGTATGAACATTACCATCACCACCACCGCGAAGACCGACGAAGAGGCGCAAGCCCTTCTGCTGGCATTCAAATTCCCATTGAAGAGACTGAGGGCAAAATGGCTAAATTATCTGTCATTAACCGTGAACTGAAGCGTCGCGAAACGGTAAAGAAATTTGCTGCCAAGCGTGCCGAGTTGCAGGCGATTGTTGGCAACGTCAAGTTGAGCGAAGAAGAGCGTTATGCTGCGCGCCAGAAGCTGCAAGCGTTGCCGCGCAATTCCAGCCCGGTGCGTTTGCGCAACCGTTGTGCGTTGACCGGGCGTCCGCGCGGCGTGTTCAGCAAGTTTGGTTTGGGTCGCACAAAATTGCGTGAATTCGCGATGCGCGGTGAGATTCCTGGTGTAATCAAGGCAAGCTGGTAAGGGTGAATTTATGAGTATGAGTGATCCGATCTCCGACATGCTGACGCGCATCCGAAACGCGCAGATGGCGGAAAAAGTAACAGTGAAGATGCCTTCTTCCAAGCTCAAGGTGGCGATTGCCAAAGTGCTGAAGGACGAGGGTTACATGGAAGATTTCAATGTTGTCGCAGCAACGATGGCAAGCCTGTGCTGGAAATTGGCCTGAAGTATTACGCCGGACGTCCTGTGATTGAAAAGATCCAGCGCGTCAGCCGTCCCGGTCTGCGTATGTATAAGGGTTGCGAGGATATACCCAAGGTGATGAACGGCCTGGGTATCGCCATCGTGTCCACCTCCAAAGGGTTGATGACCGATCACAAAGCGCGCGCCAACGGTATCGGCGGCGAAGTTTTGTGCATCGTCGCGTAACGGGGTGAATCATGTCTCGAGTAGCTAAAAATCCTATCGTGTTGCCTGCCGGCGTTGAAGTGACCTTGGCAGCCAACGAAGTTTCCGTGAAGGGCCCGTTGGGCACCTTGAAGCAAGCATTGAAGCAGTGATGTCACAGTGCAGCGTGAAGGTGATGCAATTGCAGTGCAGTGCCACCAATGACTCGCATGCAGGCGAATGCCATGTCCGGCACCGTGCGTGCGCTGGTGGCCAATATGGTGTGGGCGTGAGCAAAGGCTTCGAGCGCAAGCTGACTCTGGTTGGCGTGGGTTATCGTGCGCAGGCCGCAGGCGATACGCTGAATCTGACTCTTGGCTTCTCGCATCCGGTGATGCACAAGATGCCGGCAGGGCGTGAAGGTGGAAACGCCGACCCAGACCGAAATCGTATTGAAGGGATCGACAAGCAGCAGGTTGGCCAGGTTGCCGCCGAAATCCGTGCGTTCCGTGAGCCGGAGCCCTACAAGGGCAAGGGTGTGCGTTACGCCGATGAAGTGGTGATCCTGAAAGAAACCAAGAAGAAATAATCGAGGCTGATATGTTAAACAAGAATGAAGCGCGTCAGCGCAGGGCACGCAAAACCCGTGCACGCATTGCTGAGCAAAAGACGAATCGCCTGGCGATTCATCGCACCAACCTGCATATTTATGCGCAAGTGATTTCCGCTTGCGGCGGCAAGGTGCTGGCCAGCGCATCCAGCGCTGGAAGCGGAAGTGCGCAAGGAGATGGCGAATGGTGGCAACGTCAGGCTGCCGCAGCTGGTCGGCAAGCGCGTAGCCGAAAAGGCAAAGAGCGCTGGCATTGTCGAGGTGGCATTTGACCGTTCCGGTAATCAAATATCATGGTCGCGTAAAGGCGCTGGCTGATGCGGCGCGCGAAGCATGGCTTGAAGTTCTAAATTGGGGTGAATGATGGCTAAGGCGCAAGGAAAGACGCAGCAACCTGAAGATCGCGGCGATGGTCTCATCGAAAAGATGATCTCGATCAATCGCGTGACCAAGGTGGTGAAGGGTGGTCGTATCATGGGTTTCGCCGCGCTGACCGTGGTCGGCGATGGCGATGGCCGCATTGGCATGGGCAAGGGCAAGTCCAAGGAAGTGCCGGTTGCCGTGCAAAAGGCGATGGAAGAATCGCGCCGCAAGATGGTCAAGGTCAGTCTGAAGAACGGCACCCTGCATCATGCGGTGATCGGTCGTCATGGCGCAGCCAAGGTGTTTATGCAGCCGGCATCGGAAGGTACCGGAATTATTGCCGGTGGCGCCATGCGTGCAGTATTCGAAGTGATGGGTGTGCACAACATGCTGGCCAAGTGCATCGGTTCGAGCAATCCTTACAACGTGGTGCGTGCAACCTTGAATGGCCTGCAAGCGATGAACACGCCGTCTGAAATTGCTGCCAAGCGCGGCAAGACCATAGAAGAAATTCAGGGGTAATCATGGCACAGGCTAAAAAATTAAAAGTAACGCTGGTCAAAAGCGTGATCGGCACCAAGGAGTCTCACCGTGCGTGTGTGCGCGGCTTGGGACTGCGTCGTCTGAACCATACCGTTGAAGTGGAAGACACTCCGGCTGTGCGCGGCATGATCAACAAAGTGTATTACCTGGTCAAGTGCGAGGCATAAATGCAACTGAATAAAATCAAGCCGGCCGAAGGCTGCCACGCACTCCAAGCGTCGCGTTGGTCGCGGCATCGGTTGCGGCCTGGGCAAGACGGCCGGTCGCGGCCACAAGGGGCAGAAGTCCCGTTCCGGCGGTTTTCATAAGGTCGGTTTCGAAGGCGGTCAGATGCCGTTGCAGCGCCGTTTGCCGAAGCGCGGTTTCGTTTCGCTGACGCGCAATGACACGGCTCAAGTGCGTTTGTCCGACCTGCAAAAAATGCCGGTTGATGTGATCGACCTGTTGGCATTGAAGCAAGCTGGCGTGGTTCCGGCTATCGCGTTGGCTGCCAAGGTGATTCTGTGCCGGCGAAATCACGCGCGCAGTCAAGTTGCAAGGCTTGCTGCTCACCAAGGGTGCGCGTGCTGCAATTGAAGCTGCCGGCGGCAGCATCGCGGAGTAAGGAACGCTTTGAACGCAGCAGCCAAGAATGGTGTAAGCAAGGGCAAGTACGGCGACCTGAGTAGCCGCCTGTGGTTCTTGCTGGGCGCGTTGGTGGTATATCGTATTGGTGCGCATATTCCGGTGCCGGGAATTGATCCGACGGTGTTGGCCGATTTGTTCAAGTCGCAGAAAAGCGGCATTTTGGGCATGTTCAACATGTTCTCCGGTGGTGCGTTGTCGCGCTTTACGATATTTGCGCTGGGGATCATGCCGTATATCTCTGCCTCGATCATCATGCAGTTGGCGACGATTGCCGTGCCGCAGCTGGAGCAGTTGAAAAAGGAAGGCGAGGCTGGGCGCAGAAAGATTACGCAGTACACGCGCTATGGCACATTGGTGCTGGCGATGTTTCAGGCGATTGGGCATTTCCGCGGCGTTGCAATCGCAAGCCGGATTGGTGCCTCATCCGGGGCTGATGTTCCAGTTGACCACGGTCATTACGCTGGTGACCGGCACGATGTTTTTGATGTGGCTGGGTGAGCAGATCACCGAGCGCGGTTTGGGCAATGGTATTTCGCTGATTATTTTCGCGGGTATTGCCGCCGGATTGCCGAACGCGATAGGCAATACTTTGGAGATGGCGCGCACCGGTGCGTTTTCCATTCCGCTGGTACTGTTTCTGGTCATCGGTGTGATTGCGATTACCGGCGCTGGTGGTGTTTGTCGAGCGCGGTCAGCGCAAGATACTGGTGAACTATGCCAAGCGTCAGGTGGGCAACAAGGTGTATGGCGGGCAGAGTTCGCACTTGCCGTTGAAGCTGAATATGGCCGGCGTGATTCCGCCGATTTTCGCTTCCAGCATCATCTTGTTCCCGGCGACGCTGGCGGGCTGGTTTGGCAGCGGCTCCGGCATGACTTGGTTGAAGGATATCAGTGACAAGCTGTCTCCCGGTCAGCCGATATATGTTTTGTTATACGCGTCGGCGATTATTTTCTTCTGTTTCTTCTATACGGCGCTGGTGTTCAGCCCGAAGGATACAGCGGACAACCTGAAGAAGAGCGGTGCTTTTTTGCCCGGTATTCGTCCGGGTGAGCAGACCGCGCGTTATGTCGAAAAGATCATGCTGCGCCTGACCCTGGTCGGTGCGGTGTATGTAACGCTGGTTTGTTTGTTGCCGGAATTTTTGATGGTGAAGTGGAATGTGCCGTTTTATTTCGGCGGCACTTCGCTGCTGATTCTGGTGGTGGTGACGATGGATTTCATGGCGCAAGTGCAGTCTTACATGATGTCGCACCAGTATGAAAGCCTGTTGAAGAAGGCCAATTTCAAAGGCGGGTTGAGCGCGCTGATGGCAAAAGAAGAAGCGATGCAAATGCAGGGGGAGATCGAAGAATCCCTTCCCAATGCGACCTTCCGGGTGAAGCTGGAAAATGGCCATGTGGTGCTGGGGCATATTTCCGGCAAGATGCGCATGCACTACATTCGCATCCTGCCGGGCGACAAGGTGACGGTTGAATTGACGCCGTATGATTTGACCAAAGGGCGCATCATATTCCGCGCCAAGTAAGTCAGTAGTGATTGATTTGAGGAGAAGCAAATGAAAGTACAGGCATCGGTAAAAAAAGTTTGCCGCAACTGCAAGATAGTGCGGCGCAACAGGGTGGTCCGCGTGATTTGCAGCAGGACCCGCGCCACAAGCAGCGTCAGGGTTGATGGAATCAAGTCGCGGTTGGATGTTATAATCAACTTTTTGACGCTGTTTTTGAATGTCGGTTTTTTAATGACGTTTTTTAAATGATAGGGTAGCTGCATGGCTCGTATTGCAGGGGTAAATATTCCCAACCACCAACACGCTGTGATCGCATTGACCGCGATTTATGGCATAGGACGCACGCGCTCGCAAGAAATTTGCGCCGCTGCCGGAGTTAACACATCCACCAAGATGAAGGATCTCACCGACGCAGAGATGGATAAGCTGCGCGACGAGGTCGCCAAGTTTACGGTGGAAGGCGATCTGCGCCGCGAAATTTCCATGAACATCAAGCGATTGATGGATCTGGGCTGTTATCGCGGTTTGCGTCATCGCCGTGGCTTGCCGGTGCGTGGTCAGCGTACCCGCACCAATGCGCGCACCCGCAAGGGCCCGCGCAAGTCAGTCGCCGGCGCCAAGAAATAGCTGTGCAATAAATACTAGTGCCAAAGTAATTTAATAGAGGATTCGAGACATGGCAAAGACCAGCACGCGAGTGCGCAAGAAAGTTAAGAAGAACGTAGCCGAGGGCATCGCCCACGTGCACGCTTCTTTTAACAACACTATCGTGACGATCACCGACCGCCAAGGCAATGCCTTGGCATGGTCGACCAGCGGCGGCAACGGCTTCAAAGGCTCGCGCAAGAGCACGCCGTTTGCAGCCCAGATCGCTGCGGAGACGGCAGGCAAGGCTGCGGTGGAATGCGGCGTGAAGAACCTCGAAGTGCGCATCAAGGGCCCCGGCCCTGGTCGTGAATCGGCGGTGCGCGCGTTGAATGCTGCGGGTTTCAAAATCACCAGCATTTCCGACATTACGCCGGTGCCGCATAACGGCTGCCGTCCACCGAAAAAGCGTCGTATCTAATTTTTAGGAGATAGCCTTGGCTAGAAATCTTGATCCAAAGTGCCGTCAGTGCCGCCGCGAAGGCGAGAAGCTGTTTCTGAAAGGCGAAAAGTGCTTTACCGACAAATGTGCGGTGGAGCGTCGCGCCTATCCGCCCGGCCAGCATGGACAAAAGAAAAACACCCGCCTGTCCGACTACGGCGGCCAGTTGCGTGAAAAGCAAAAAGTTCGCCGCATTTACGGCATGCTTGAAGGCCAGTTCCGTCTGACCTATCGCGCAGCTGAAGTTCAGCGCGGCATTACCGGTGAAAACCTGTTGCAGACGCTGGAATCGCGTCTGGACAACGTGTCCTATCGCATGGGTTTCGGCGCTTCGCGTTCCGAGGCACGTCAGGTCGTGCGCCACAACGGCATTCTGGTGAATGGCAAGCGCGTCAACATTCCGTCCTTTCAGGTTCGCCCCGGCGACGTGGTTGAGGTTGCCGAGAAGACCCGTGCGCATTTGCGCATCAAGGCTGCCGTGCAAGCCGCCGAGCAGCGCGGTTTTCCGGAATGGATCGAAGTCGATGCCAAGGCAATGAAAGGGACGTTCAAGGCCAAGCCGCAACGTTCTGAACTGCCTGCCACGATCAACGAGCATCTCATTGTCGAGTTGTATTCCAAGTAATCCACGCGGAGCCGGATATGCAAAAGAATGATTTTCTGAAGCCACGTATCATTGATGTACAAAGAATTTCCGCCACTCAAGCCAAGGTGGTGATGGAGCCATTTGAGCGCGGCTATGGTCACACGCTGGGCAATGCACTGCGTCGTATCCTGCTGTCTTCCATGCCGGGCTATGCTCCTACCGAAGTCAAGATCGCAGGCGTGCTGCATGAATACTCGTCTATCGACGGCGTGCAGGAAGACGTTGTGGAAATTCTGCTCAACCTGAAAGGGTTGGTGCTCAGGCTGCACAATTCCAGCGAAGCCGTGCTGACCCTGAAGAAGGAAGGTGCAGGTGTGGTCACTGCCGGTGACATCGTTACCGGATGCCGATACCGAAGTGATCAATCCTTCCCACGTCATTGCCCACCTGACTGCGGGCGGCAAGCTGGACATGGAAATCAAGGTCGAACAAGGCCGTGGCTATGTTTCCGCCATTGCACGTCAGGCTCCCGGTGAAACTCGTTCAGTTGGTCACATCGCACTCGATGCCTCGTTCAGCCCGGTGCACCGTGTCAGCTATGCCGTGGAAAGTGCGCGCGTTGAACAGCGCACCGACCTGGACAAGCTGATCATGGACATCGAAACCAATGGCGCCATTGATCCGGAAGAAGCCATCCGTTATGCCGCGCGCGTTCTGGTTGAGCAGTTTTCCGTGTTTGCCGCGCTGGAAGGCACGCCTGCTCCGGTTGAGAAGCCACAAGCACCGAAGGTTGATCCGATGCTGCTGCGTCCGGTGGACGATCTGGAGTTGACTCCGCGTTCCTCCAATTGCCTCAAGGCACAAAGCATCCATTACATCGGCGACCTGATTCAGTACACTGAAAACGACCTGTTGCGCACCCCAAACCTGGGCCGCAAGTCGCTGAACGAAATCAAGCAAGTGCTGGCCGAGCATGGCCTGTCGCTGGGCATGAAATTGGAAAACTGGCCTGCGCCGGTTGAGAAATAAGCCAGGCTCTGCTATCAGATCAGCAGCCTATAGAAGAGTAGCAAGAAAGGATAATCATGCGTCACCGTTTAGGACTCAGAAAACTCAATCGCACCAGCAGCCATCGCCTGGCCATGTTGCGCAACATGACCGTTTCGCTGCTGCGTCATGAAGTCATCAAGACCACTCTGCCCAAGGCCAAGGAACTGCGCCGCGTGGCAGAGCCGATCCTGACGTTGGGCAAGAACCCCAGCCTGGCCAATCGCCGCTTGGCGTTTGCCCGTCTGCGTGACCGTGAAATGGTAGTCAAGTTGTTTGACGAACTCGGCCCGCGTTATGCAGCCCGCAATGGCGGCTATTCGCGCATCCTCAAGTTCGGTTTCCGCAAGGGCGACAATGCGCCGATGGCGCTGGTTGAACTGCTGGATCGTCCGGCTGAAGCGTTGCCTGTTGAAGTGGCTGACGAGTAAGTTTGGAAAGGTATCAAACCAATAAAGCCTGGGCTTCCCGGCTTTATTGTTTTTAAGGTTTTTTCCTGATTACCCACTAGACCGCTCGTGGTGAGCTTGTCGAGCCACCTCCCAGTGACCTAAAAACAAACCAAAAAAGAAGGCGCCCCCAATCCGCCCCCTCTTCGAGGTTCCCTGCCTTGCTCGACTGGTCAGGCTTTCTCATAAACTCGCACGATCCGCTACGTGGCCACGCGCTCAAACATTTTGGCTACGACATAACCTGAAGGTTAGTCTCAGCCGTAACATGCCGCTACGCGGCGTGTTGTCGTCAGAATTCTCAGAACAGCATCCGCTACTTGGTGGCGGTTGAGGGGATAGCGGAGGTTTGCGAAGAGTGTATCAAGATCAAAGACCACCATTGAAAAACGCAAGCATCTGTTAACGACCCACTGCTGTATGTCAACTTAGGAACCGTTAAAAATTTAGTGTAGCAATTCTAGCTAAAACTCGGATCAATTCTGTAGTTCCATTCGCCATGAAATTCATTCCGGGTAATACGGATTTTTTCAAACTCCGAGTCACTTATTTTAATGCCAGATGGGTACACGGAGTTGTCCAGTTCGGCATGGACTTTCAGTCCCTTTCGAGTGGTCGTCCCGGCAATGAGATTGACGATCACTTCATGGCTAATCAATGGCTGGCCGCGCCAGTTCATGCTGATGTAAGAAAATAGTCGATGCTCAATCTTGTTCCACTTGCTCGTGCCTGGAGGCAGGTGGGAGATATGGATCGGGATTTTGATCTCGTCAGCCAATCGCTGCAATTCCAATTTCCAAAGCCTTACTCGGCTACCGTTGCTTCCCCCACCATCCGCCGTGATCATCAATTCCGTTGCCGCAGGATAACGCTGCCTGCCCATCGTATTCCACCAGCGGCGAATTGTTTCGACCGCGAAACTGGCTGTGTCATGGTCCGTTCCTACGCTGACCCAACCCGTGTTACTGGCCACATCGTAGACACCATAGGGATTCGCGCGTCCCAATTCCTTATCAATGAAGTCATGTACCTTGACTAATTCAGGCTTCCCCTCAGGACACCAAGTTGCCCCGTTGTTCTTGTACGTACCGACAAGCTCTTTCTTCTTCGTGTCAACCGAGATAACCGGATTGCCTGCCGCTAGTCGTTGCTTAGTCTGGTCGTTGATGAACTCGAATTGGGCATTGCGGTCCGGATGATCCGTCCCTTCCAACATCTTTCGATTTGCCTGCAAGCTGTAACCCAGCTTCCGTAGTAAATCTCCCACTTTCGGATAACTTACCGAATGGCCGTTCATGGTCAACTCATCGGCTAAAGTACGCAGGCTTTTGCAGGTCCAGCGCAGAGGGGATTCTGGATCACCTCGTGTCGTCGGTTCGACCAGTTTTTCCAGCGCCTCCATCACGCCAGCATCGCTCTCGATGACAGATTTTCTGCCAGCCCCCGCTTTGCGAATCCGCTTGCCCTGATTTTCAACGGGCATCTTTTCGGCAGCCAACTCTTCCAGTCCAGCATGAATTGCGCGCCGAGACACACCGGTAGCCTGCGCAACCCTTGTAACGCCGCCATGACCTAACACGGCGGCTTCCGCAGCGGCAAATAGACGCCTCATGCGCTCGTCCAATGTCCATGCAAGCTTCTCAAATCGAGTGCGTATTTGTTTGATGTCGTCGTCTTCAATCACCATGAAGACAATCATAACACCTTCGATTTATTTGTTACAGTTATTTATTAACGCATCCTTAGAGGAAAGCTGCTACTTAGTCCAGAAATTCTATTAATCGCCAAGAAAATAAGTGGGTAGTGCTAGAAATTGAACGTGGCTGTTATCCAGCCGCGCCGGGTGAACGCAACATTAACTTCAGCGTTAAGCGTGTCGTATTTAGTGTAAACATCTTGCGTTACATTTTGTACAATGGTCGCTACTTCAGCGCTGCGGCCTTTTTCCAATTTGAACGTTTTGGCCAAACGTAAATCCAGTCTACTTATTCTGGATTCTGGCGTCACATCCGTGGAGACATCCAACACCCGCACCGACGCTCTAAAATAATAACCGGCACTCAATTGCCAATTGTCTGCGATACGTTGCGACAGCAAGAGACTGCCGCTATTGCTGTCTACTGTTTGAGGGAATAGACCAAGAACCTGAGTTTGGTAAAAAGTTTGAACATCAGGGCCGAGAATTGTGGAATACGGTGTCGGAAAACTGCTTAAATACTGTGTAGGTATACTGCTTAAGCTAAGTGTGGCGCGTTGATAGGCATAGTTGGCTGTCAAAGAACTATGCTTCTCATCCCAAAATAATTTTATAGTCGCATCGACACCTTTAAATTCGGCAACGCCCAAATTTTTCCAACTGTCTTGATTACATAAAACGCCATCCACGCATTTGTCCACAAGGATCATGTCGTTCACTTTGTCTATATAGACACGTGTGTCTAACCTTAAACCGAGGGAAGGAAATTCGCCGATATAGCCGATCTCTCGGGATAGAATTTTTTCGGGCGTCAGCGGTGTCGCAGGCGGGGCATACGCACCCCCGAATAGCGCATTGTTGGCGTCTATGTATCGCTCCATCATCGCCGGACTACGCGTCGCGGTAGAGATGCCAATGCGTAAAGTATGTAGCGGAGTAAGGTGGTAGTTGAGCGATGCGCGTGGCGAATTACTTTGGTAGCCCATGCCATTATCTTCAAACATCGACCCTACATTAATTATCGCTTTGGGACTTATGCGCCACTCATCATGTGCAAAAATTCGCCATGATTTGATTGTCGGAGAAGCCTGCATAAGAAGAGGATCGTGGGCATAGTCATTCTCCGTATTTATTCCCCAAACTAGGCGGTTATCATCGCCTAACCGGTTCGTGTTTTGAAGTTCCAGCACATCACGTTTACCAAGTACTGAATTCTGCACAAGTCCGGTCAAAATTCCATTCACAACGCAGCCCGGACCCGATGGGGTAATGCAAAACATCGGGTCATTGGTTGAATCTGCCGTGTGTGAATACATCAGCTTGCTTTCATCGTTTGACGGCCAGATATGTAGCCAAGTGAGTTGCTGGTAATTATTTTGAGCAGTGGTATCACGAAACAGATTGTCAGTTCTGATGTTGCCGGCATCCGCGCCAGTGGTTTGTACGATACCCTTGCCGTACACCCCGTTGCTGCTGCCAAGCTCTACTTCAAAACTGTCCCAGTTATTAGGATGATAATTGCCACTAAAATTAGCAATGCGAGTTTGATTATGATCGTTCAGGTAGGTATTACTATAGCCACCGTCAGAACGATAGCCTACAGATATACGATAATCCAATTGCTCGCCAATGCGGCTAATTTTAGCAGAAGCATCATGAGCAAAGCCCCCTGTAACCGACACCTTGGCGGCATTATTTTCTGATGATACATCGCGGGTAATAATATTAATTACACCATTGCTGTCCAAGATAGATTTCCCCCCCGATATATGCCTTGATTTGACGCCTTTGTGGCCGGGTAATGGAGTATTTTCAAGATAGTGCTTCCATGCTGCCTAAGATCAAGCGAAGGCCAAGCTGGTCTGAGGTGCATCCTGCGGATCAGGCGGCGTGGTGAACGGCTGGTTCAGCCATGCCATCAGATCACGATGCGTAAACAGATTCATGCGTAGCAGCGCCACAAGGTTAGACAGGCTCCAGCCGAACTTGGATGACATCTGCAAATAGCGCAGCAATAGCATGGCGATCAATGCTGTCCAAATCTGGGTCTTGACGGCGTTGGCCGAAGTGCCGACGAAGGTCTTGATCTTCAAGTTCTGTTTGATTGCCTTGAAGAACAGTTCAATCTGCCAGCGATCTTTGTAAATGGCCGCGATGGTGGAAGCGCCAAGACCAAGATGGTTAGTGAGGAAGACGAGCGTTTCGCCCGTATCCTCACGGATGGCTTCGACCCGGCGCAATAGATGTGGGCACTTCTCTTGTGCGCCAGTGCCGGTCAAACGGATGATCTGGTCCTTGACGATGTTGCGGTTCTGCGGTGGTTCGCGTTCTTCGACCACCTCGAACAGGGCGTTGTCTTTCATGCGGGTGACGAAATATACGCCAGCTTCTGTCCAGTTCGAGAACAGCCGGTAGTCATTGTAGCCCCGGTCATCAACGACGATGGTGCCGGATGCAAAGTCAATTTGCCACGCCGCTTTGACGTCGGAGACCTTGCCATCGGTGATCAGCCCGAAACACGGCAGATAACCATCGTGGTCGAGCACCAAGTGTAATTTCACGGCACCTTTAGTCCGTCGGAACTTCGCCCAGTCATACATCGACAGGCACAGGTCAATGACGGTCGAATCCATGCTGACCAGTTTGTTTTTGAACCGAAACTTTTTCTTGCCAACCGCTTTACTGGAGACGGTATCGAACAGGGTGTAGAAAACCTTCTCGAACAGCTCAGCAGGGCGGTGGCTGTTGGCATAGGACAAGGACGAGCGCGCAGGTGCTTCGATACCCAGATGCGCCAACTTGCCTTCGCAACTCTTCAGTCCACCCTCGATTTCCCTCAATGAGTGGGCTCTCCCGAGCTGGCAGAACAGCATGGCAACAAACTGGCTCCAACTCGATACGCCCTTGCTGCGGTGTTCCGCCTTCGTTTCTTTGACGAGGCGTGCAAAGTCGGTGCGAGGAATAAGCTTGAGTATTTGGCTAAACATGCTGCATGATGCGCTCACGTTGGGTCTCCTTCGGTCAGGGGTAGGTGGGTTTGGCGATTCACCTATACCTTACACCTTCGGATGATCCAACGTCATGATCTGTTTAGGACGGGAGTGTAATTACACCATAAAAAGAGTTCGTTCCATGCGAGGCTGATGAAGGGCCTCTTACGACCTCGATACGTTCGATATCATCAAACAGTAAAGGAAGATCAGCCCAGTCAACTCCGCCAAGTGGAGGCATATAGACGCTGCGGCCATTTATCAAAACTTGCATTTGGCGAGAGTACTGGTCGGTCGAATTGTGCAATGAAAGAACTGGGGTGTTACCATCGACATAGCCAACATACATACCAGGCACCAGTTGCATCAATTCTGGAACCGTACGAAAACCTGATGCTTTAATCATATCTCTATCCAAAACCGTTATCGCGCTAGGCGCTTCCGACAAAGGCTGAGACAGACGGGATGCCGTTAGAACAACGGGCATCTCCTGAAAGTAATAATTTTCTGAAGTAATATCTGAAGGAGTGTTTTGTAAGGCTTGTACCGACAACGCAAATAATTGCAAGGTTGATACCAGTAGCATCGAGTATGACGATTTATAGATTTTCATCGTTACCATCCCCTATCCTGATTTCACAGGTTATCGAAACTTCTGCAAACATGCCCCCCCATTGCCAATCTTTGAGATATGACACATGGTGCACATTTTAGCATCCAATGTATATCACCCTTATCCTAAGCCGGACGAGCCGGAACCAAACAGGTGAAAGCGGATTTTAGGCAAAAAAACGACTCGGTTGTACGAGCAAATTTGGACGATTCACCGATCCACGTCCGCTCATTTGTTCCCGCGTAATGCGGGTGTGTTTGAATGAAGTCCTTGTGGGTTGTAGCCATAGCGGCAATGTAATATTAGCGCATCTGGATGGCTGTTGCATAAAATTCTTGTCATTTGGTGGCTCAAGATGAAAGGCGGAAAATGAGAGTTAGCGCTATGCGCCAATCTCAACTACGATCTGACCGCTCCGTTTCATTGCCAGCGCCTTCAATTTGCCCGATTTATGAAGCAGTTTCCTTATCTGACGGAGATTCAGAACTATCGTTGGGCTGGTGATTGCGCTCTTCAAGTTTGCGCTGCTTCTTTTCTTCCTGCTTCTTTTTTCTCGCTAATTCTTTTTGACGCTTTTCGAATTGAAAATTAGGTTGTGCCAATGGGTCGCCTTTATTGGTGAATATGAAATTTTGAATGGATGA
The DNA here is from genome assembly GCA_963714805.1 of uncultured beta proteobacterium. GTDB lineage: Bacteria > Pseudomonadota > Gammaproteobacteria > Burkholderiales > Gallionellaceae > CAIQPV01. Next base: position 210,400 of record CAVQPO010000005.1, read on the forward strand.
TTTGCAGCCGCCATTCTCACACATCTATGGGGATACATGGGAGAGCTCGTTTAAATTTATTTCATCTCCGGTTCGGTTATATTCGATGCATTGGGGTTATGCACCCAAAAATGATAATATTAAACGACTTTTTTGAATGCCAATTCTCACAGTGCCAGGGCTGAGGAATTTAAACAACGAGGAAACGACATGGCTGGTCATAGTAAATGGGCAAACATTCAGCATCGCAAGGGCAAGCAGGATGCCAAACGCGGTAAAATTTTCACCCGCCTGATCAAGGAGATTACCGTGGCGGCCAGGCTGGGTGAGAGCGATCCAGCCAGCAATCCGCGCCTGCGTCTGGCGATGGAAAAAGCGTATGCGAACAATATGCCGAAGGACAACGTGGAGCGTGCCATCAAGCGCGGCAGCGGCGAGCTGGAAGGCGTGGAATATATGGAGCTGCGCTACGAAGGTTACGGCATTAACGGCGCGGCGGTAATGGTGGATTGCATGACCGACAACAAGACGCGCACCGTGGCCGACGTGCGCCATGCCTTCACCAAATATGGCGGCAACCTAGGTACCGACGGTTCGGTGTCGTTCCTGTTCAAGCATTGCGGACAGATGATTTTCGCTCCCGGCACCGACGAGAACGCTTTGATGGAAGTGGCGCTGGATTCGGGTGCGGAAGATATTATCAACAACGAGGATGGCAGCCTTGAAGTCATAACCGCGCCGAATGACTTCGTCGATGTGAAGGAGCGTTTAGAAGCGGCTGGCTTCAAGCCGGAAATGGCGGAAGTCACCATGAAGGCGGACACCGAAGTGGTGTTTACCGGCGATGACGCAGTGCGCATGCAGAAGCTGCTCGACGCGCTGGAAGATCTTGACGACGTGCAGGAAGTTTATACTACGGCGGTGATTGAAGAGTGAGGAGGGGAGAAAATCTAACCCCTCCCAGCCTCCCCTTGTCAGGGGAGGAGCCTCCCGTCCTCCCCCTGACAAGGGGGAGTTAGAGGGGGTTTGATTTTGACTACCCCTCATTCATCGATCCGCATCCTGGGTATCGACCCCGGTCTGCGCATCACAGGTTTCGGGGTGCTCGATAAAATCGGCCAGCAATTGTGTTATGTCGCCAGCGGTTGCATCAAAACACCGGATGGCGAATTGCCGGAACGTTTGAAAGTCATTCTGAATTCATTGAGCGAAGTGATCGTGCAGCATCAGCCGCTGCAGGTGGCAGTTGAGAAGGTGTTCGTCAACGTCAATCCGCAATCTACCCTGTTGCTCGGGCAGGCACGTGGTGCGGCGATTTGTGCGGCGGTGCTGGCTGAGTTGCCGGTTGCGGAATATACCGCGTTGCAGGTAAAGCAGGCGGTGGTGGGCAACGGGCATGCGAAGAAAGAACAGGTGCAGGAAATGGTGCAGCGCTTATTGAAGTTGTCCGGCAGCCCCAGCCCTGATGCGGCGGATGCGCTGGCTTGCGCCATCTGCCATGCGCACGCGGGAATGGGGCTGGGTGCGTTGGCAACCAAAGGGTTGCGCATGCGTAACGGCAGGTTATGTTAAGGGGAAATTATGATTGGTCGTTTGTCCGGCATCCTGCTGGAAAAGAATCCGCCGCAAATTCTGCTGGACGTGCAAGGTGTGGGTTATGAGCTGGACGTGCCGATGAGCACGTTTTATAACCTGCCCGCGCTGCATGAAAAAGTAGTGCTGCACACCCAACTTATCGTGCGCGAGGATGCGCATTTGTTGTACGGATTTTTGAGTAATGAAGAGCGGTTAGCCTTTCGCCAGTTGCTCAAGATCAGCGGTGTCGGCCCCAAGCTCGCGCTCTCGGTACTGTCAGGACTGAGTCTTGCCGATCTCGCCTCAGCCGTGGCAAACAAGGAAGCCGGTCGGCTGACCAAAATACCCGGCGTGGGCAAGAAAACCGCCGAACGCCTGTTGCTGGAATTGCAAGGAAAGTTTGTCGCGACTGGCGAAAATGTTGTTCAAGGTACAACTGTTTCTTCATCCGGCAATGACATCGTGAATGCCTTGCAGGCTTTGGGCTACAACGATAAGGAGGCAAGCTGGGCGGCCAAACAATTGCCCGCAGAGATCGGCGTTTCGGACGGCATCCGACAGGCGCTTAAGCTCCTATCGAAATCATGATGTTACGTTTGAAAAAATTAAAATATTACGAACTTTATGGTGTTGAACGCATTATCATCAACAATATTTCGCGCGCTCGAAGTCTGGCTTGGTCGGCGGTGTAGACGCCGTGTTTGCCAATAGAAATCCGGACAACCTTTCCCTTGACCTTGCTTTCGGTGATGCAGACTGACAGCCGGAAGAGTCACTATCACTACGACAACGTTATATTCACCTTCGATTTCGCCCCCGGCTTAGCGGGAGGAATATACCCAGATATCCGGCAAATTATTGCCGTGAATTCTTTGCCCTTCACAAACCGGGTTGACTGGCACAACATGATCTGATTGCTGGCCCTAAGTTCTGCCAAATGAAGATGAACTTTGGCAAGTGGGATTTTTGTTGCTGAAGCTATCTCGGTGTCGAGGCACTCACCGTGACTTTTTATGTATTGTAAAATTTCATGCATTATTTTTTGGATATCGCACCACCACGATTTGTTCATCGGGTTCGAGCCAGAATTCACCGTGTAGCCCTTTTACATCGCCAGTGATCAATAGAATTAAGCCGTCTTCTTGACGAACGTCAGTTACAGTTTCCCACGCAAAAGTTGGATGCGCGTTTGTGCCGGTTCCGTTATAGATGTGATCATTCACTCGCACCTCAGAACCCGATACAGTAATTCTGTTGGTCATGACCTGCTAGGGGGCGACAGGTGCAGGTTTCTTTTTAGGCTTCTTTGCTTCCTTGTTTTTTCGTTGCTGACCTTTAGCCATGATGATCTCCAATTGTTGATGCCGCTGATTGTGCCTTGCCAAGGATGGAACCCATCCCTAGCTGGCATTATGAACTTATTTCTTGGCTATGATTGCGTCAGTGATAAATTTTTTGGCGAAACTGTTCTTGGCTGCACTTTGTCGTGGATACCATACTTGGCTAATTAGTTGTCTCAGCTTTTTTGGGTTGGGGTGAGTCAATAACCGGCCCCGGCTTTTTTTCAGGTGGATGTTCAGTTGCTTTTTTCAATTGATTTGCAGCAGCGATATCAGGATCACATTCTGGAACCGCCATTTCTGGCGTCCAGTCACCGGTATGCATACATTTTCCGTTAAGATTGATTATGCCTCCTGAGGAATTCAATAGATAGCCACTGTGTGAATCAGGTGCAGCAACAGAGACATTCGACAGTCCGGCTGAAATTACACCCGCCAAAATTAATATAATTTTTTTGTTCACAATAATCCTCTCTCATTCACAATAACTTGTTTGCATGCTTATCCAATTTTCGTTTGTCCCTTGCCTTCAGTGCCACAACAACACGAACTATCCTGACATTCCCAACCTCATAGCCTAAAGCAGGATCAACAAGACTCATCCAATACTGACTGTATCGCCCGGATTTGTGTATGTGCTTATGTCCACGTAGCCAAACTTTTCCGGAGTTAATCCAGCACATCGCCCACTCACAAAATGTCATTTTCCATGGACGATTCATTGTGTGCGCATTCCCCTTGTTTTCCTTGAATCTCAATTTGGCATCCGGGAATACCGCCAAAATATAGGCCATCCGTTCACGGTCACAGCCCCATAACTGAAAATAAGCAGCTTCACGCCGGGCATTCCGGCTCAATTTAATTTCAGCCTTCACCGTCTCCCTGCGTATCTTACTGACATCCTTAAACTCCACCGGTGCCTGATCAGACAAGATTTGTCTCACTCGTTCACGCGAAACACCTTCACGCATACCAATCTCACTCATAGTAAAATTGCCTGTAAGATAATCTTCAACGATCCGAGAGTTTCTTGCCGCATTTCTAAGGGCGTCTTGATGACCAATCGATTCCTTCCATGCGCGGGTACGATGATCAGTTGTGCTGTTCTTACGATTTGCCATTTATCACCATATTTGCACGCCAGTTCTATTTGCAAGCACAGAAACACTACAGGGAGCCTCTAAAAATCCAATTTTCGTCGCGATACTGCGTTGCTCACAAAAAATTACTCCTTACATATCAGGCATATGCTGCGTCGCAATTTTTTGCTCGCGCCTTGTCTGGCTTAGAAAATTGGATTTTTAGAGGTTCCCTACAGTTGAATATTATCATCTCTCGTTTTATGAATAGGCTCAAACCAACTGACAACATACCGGATGAAATTCGACGCGCCAAACAATTAGTCTCGGCTATTGACTCTAATGGCATCCCTCTTGATCCGGCCAACGTTATAAGAATAGCAGAATATCTCGGGTTGGAAGTATCAAAGAAGGGGCAAAGGGAAGAAACTATTGGCCGCATTCGGGCGGCAATTAAACGCTACTGACTACTCCAGGTGATTTCGCGTGAGGACCTTCGACACGGTCAAGAGACTGCGTAAATGGATGCCGATTCGGAATTATCCCGGCAGGTTTGTGTTGCGTGGTGTATTAATGATATCGGCGATTATGCAAAGCATGCATCAAGTTCAGTTATCATTTCGCGCTTTGAGCAAAATGGTTTCATCCTGCAAGTGGCGCACAACACGCCTCTCGCCGTTACTGCTTCAACATGTTCAGCAATCCAACTTACACTCTGACAACTATATCGTTTTCTAAATGTATCTGAGTGTCTTAATAGGTACTCAATAATATGAATTTGCAGGCAATCTGTATAAGCCACCGGGGCGTCTTTAATATACTCATCCCAGATAAACTCGTCTGGCAATATTCCCTCTTTTGCCATCTCGGCGGTATAACCGAATGCCCTATAAAACTCATCCAGATTTTCTATCTTGTGGAGAAATTCTCCATCAATAGCAATGAATCCGTATTGTTTGTCCGAGCCGCCCCTAGGGCAGTGCCTAAAGTGTGGTATTGAATTTTGCATATTGTCCCCGCATGGCTGATTAACGCTCCGGAAATAATTTGTTCTCATGACGCAGGAAAAGTCTAAAACTTTTAGGGAAAATTTAACATTGGCAAAATAGGTAGGTTCCCATCCGTATTAGTCCTATCCTCATTTTTTAATTTTGAATGCGTGTCGTTGTCAAGCTCACCGATGTTGCTGATGGTATTCGCGTCAAGCAACAGTGTCGGAAAAGCATCCAGTACGGTATATTGCTGATGGTATAATATTCGGCGGCTTTTTATGAGCCACCTAAATTTGTTTTGTAGCAGTCAATATTCATAATGAAAATTTTCATAGCCACTCTAGTCCTAATTGGTTTCTTGGCTGGTTGCGATAAAGTGTCCAAGGCAGACATCTCAAATGCAATCCAATTGTGTGAAGGGCACCAAGGTTTGCAAGACGTGGTGCCCACCAAGGGTAACAATGACTATAACGACGTTTATTGCAATGACGGTAGCCAGCACACGATGGTAGCAAAGATTCCTGAAACTTCTTGCAAGGACATCAACGGCAAAAAATATTGCAATTGATGATGTTGCGGTAATTTTATTTGGGCTGATGGTCAAGGGCAAAATACCGAATCCGCTAACGTGAGGTACCAGCCAAGTTAGTTAGTGATGACTGAACGCCGATTTCGCCCATTCATTTGGTATGCCCAATCGCCTGTCTGATTGCATATCTTTCGCCCGATGCTTCAACACCATACCCATGCGACCAATTTCATTATTGGCGTCTTCCAGTTTCTCGCTCAGTGTTTGAAGTTCTGATTTCAATCGGGCATTCTCGGATTCAGCCTGTTGTAATTTTGTGGTTAACACATTGTACGCACGAGCAACCTCATCAAGCCGTTCATTGGGTTCAATAGCCATGATAAATATTCCTCAGTAGTTTATGGGTAATGTAAGGATAAATTTTCATTGCGATTGATTCTGACGATCAAGTGACAGTTAGTGAATAGGTGGTTTGCTTAATATGCGATAGGAGATACCGAAATGTCACATCGGTATTTGTCCTATAAAAGCCACACCAGAAATATTTGCCTCCTGCCCGATTAGTGTAGAATGCGCGCCAGTTTAGTAATAGGATAAATCATGACTTTAACGCCTTCAGCAGCCGATAAGAAAGCGCGCACGCTTTCCGAGGCGATGCCTTATATTCAGCGCTTCTTCGACAAAACTATCGTGGTCAAATACGGCGGTAACGCCATGACCGATCCGCAGTTGCAAGACAGCTTTGCGCGTGACGTGGTGCTGCTCAAACTGGTGGGGATGAATCCGGTGGTGGTGCATGGCGGCGGGCCGCAGATCAACGATTTGTTGAAGAAAGTCGGCAAGCATGGAGAATTTGTACAGGGCATGCGCGTCACCGACGAAGAGACCATGGACGTGGTCGAAATGGTGCTGGGCAAGGTCAACAAGGATATCGTCAACCTGATCAACAAGCACGGCGGCAAGGCGGTGGGGCTGACCGGGCAGGACGGCGCGTTTATCCGCGCCGAGAAGCTGATGCTGGAAAGCACCGACGAGCCGGGCAAGATGCTGGACATCGGCCTGGTGGGCGAGATCAGCCAGATAGACCCGCACATCATCTCCTTTCTCGATTCGGGCGACTATATTCCGGTGATCGCGCCTATCGGCGTGGCACCGGACGGCGAGACGCTGAACATCAATGCCGATCTGGTGGCGGGCAAGCTGGCGGAAGTGCTGGGTGCGGAGAAATTGGTGCTGCTGACCAATACACCGGGTGTGCTGGACAAAGACGGCAACCTGCTCACCGGGCTGACACCGAGGCAGATAGACGCGCTGGTGGCGGACGGAACGTTGTCCGGAGGCATGTTGCCCAAGATTGCCTCGGCGCTGGATGCCGCACGCGGCGGAGTGAGAACGGTGCATATTATTGATGGGCGCGTGGAGCATGCGCTGTTGCTGGAAATTCTGACGGATGAGGGTGTGGGGACGCTCATCAAGAGCAAATGAGCGTGATTGGAAATATGCCTCCGTTCCCTCGCCCGCCGGGAGAGGGCTAGGGTGAGGGAGCGAGCTGAAGGGGAGTTCCCTCACCCCCAACCCCTCTCATGGAGGGCGGGGGGAGTGGTATGGATTTTCGATCTCGACAACACGCTGCATAACGCTTTGCCGCACATTTTTCCGCACATCAACCGCTGCATGACGGCCTATTTGCAGCAGCATTTGGGGCTGGATGAACAGGCGGCAAGCGAATTGCGGGTGCATTACTGGCGACGCTATGGCGCGACGCTTTCCGGCATGATGAAGCACCATGACACCGATCCGGCGCATTTTTTGTGGCATACCCATCAGTTTCCGGAGTTGCCGCAGATGGTGCTGAGCGAACCCCGCTTGCGGCATGCGCTGCTTAAATTGCCGGGCAGAAAACTGGTGTTTTCCAACGCGCCGCAACACTATGCTCATGCCGTGTTAAAGTTGCTGCGCGTGGACGATTTGTTTGACGACGTATTCGCAATCGAACATACCGCCTACCGGCCCAAACCGCAGATGGCGGGTTTTATGCGGCTGCTGCGCAAACATCGTCTGAATCCGGCGCAATGCGTGATGGTGGAGGACAGCGAGGAAAACTTGCAGGCGGCGAAGCGTCTTGGGATGCGCACGGTGTGGGTCAATGCCAAGCTGCGTGCGCCCGCCTATGTCGACATGAAAATTCGTAGTGTGATGGAATTGCCGCGCGCCTTGTCGCGGCTGATTTGAACCTGTAAAAACATTTAGCCACAGAGAACACAGAGATCACTGAGAGGAAAGCGGTTGAGTCGAGAGGTAGCTCATCTTTGTGAATATGGCAGAAAAATATGTGGTCGCCACCCCACTCTCTGTGTTCTCTGTGGCTGGATTTTATGTTTTGATTTAAAGAGGGAATAACATGGCCGCAAAACCGGGCGAACGCAAGCTGCAAATTCTGCAAACCATTGCAACCATGCTGGAACAACCCAAAGGGGAGAAAATTACCACTGCCCTGCTCGCCGCCAAATTGGAGCTGTCCGAAGCGGCGCTTTACCGTCACTTTGCCAGCAAGGCGCAAATGTTTGAAGGGCTGATCGAATTTATCGAGCAGACAGTGTTCGGGTTGGTGAACAAAATTACCGCCGACGAAACCAGCGGGCTGAGGCAGACCGAATGCATTGTCGCAATGCTGCTCGGTTTTGCGCAGAAGAATCGTGGCATGACCCGAGTGCTGATCGGTGATGCGCTGGTGAACGAGGACGAACGTTTGCAGGCACGCATCAACCAATTCATCGATCGCGTCGAGACCACGCTCAAACAGGCGTTGCGCATCGCCGTAACGCAGGGCGAACTGGATGCGAATATCGACGTGGGCGCGCAGGCCAACGTGCTGTTGTGCTATGTCATCGGGCGCTGGCAGTTGTTCGGTAAAAGCGGCTACGCGCGCGATCCGATGGCGCAGTGGCCGCAACAGTGGGCGATTCTTTCAGGCAAATAAACAAAGGCAATCTTCATGATCCTGATCCTCTCTTCCAATACCGATCAACGAGGTGCGGACTACCAGCAGTTGACGGCACATCTGGCCGGGCTGCCGGGCATTCAGACACGCGTGCATGTCGAGCGCGGTGCCGAGCAGGCACTGACCGAGATTTATCTGATCGGCAATACCAAGACCCTGGATATCGGTGACATGCAAAGCCTGCCTTGCGTCGAACGCGTGGTGCGCGTATCGGAGGAATACCGCATCCTCGGACGGCACAAGGACGATCAGCGCCCTACCCACTTCGAATACAACGGCGTGCGCTTCGGGCAGGACACGCTTAACGTGTTTGCCGGATTGTGCGCGGTGGACAACCGCGAACACGTCGAGATCATGCTCAAGGCAGTGCAGGACAACGGTCAGGTATGCACGCGCATGGGGGCTTACAAGCCGCGCACCAGCCCGTATGCGTTTCAGGGGCACGGCAAGAATTGCCTGCCTTATGTGTTCGAGTTGGCAGGCAAATACGGCATCAAAGTGATGGCGATGGAAATCACCCATGAGTCGCATCTCAACGAAATTCGCGAGGCCTTGCAGCAGACCGGCAATCCGACCGGCGTGATGTTGCAGATAGGCACGCGCAACACGCAAAATTTCGAGTTGCTGAAAATTGTCGGGCGGCAGACCGAAATGCCGATTCTGCTCAAGCGCGGCTTTGGCATTACTTTGGACGAGTCGCTGAATGCGGCGGAATACCTGGCTTCGGAAGGCAACCGCAACGTGGTATTTTGCTTGCGCGGTATGAAAACCAACATGGGCGATCCGCACCGTAACTTTGTCGATTTTGCCCATGTTCCGGTGGTGAAGCGGCTGACGCGCATGCCGGTATGCGTCGATCCATCGCATTCGGTCGGTTCTCGCGCCGCTTCGCCGGATGGCATTCTCGACATGATGCATGTCACCGCGCAGGGCGTATTGGCCGGTGCCAACATGGTGCTGGTGGATTTTCATCCGGCGCCGCCCAAGGCTTTGGTGGACGGCCCGCAAGCCATGCTGCTGAAAGAGTTGCCTTATTTCCTGGAAGATGTGCAGATTGCGCGCGAGGCGTATTTGAAGCGCGTAGCGCTCGCTGTTCGGTTCAATAGTTAAACTTCATCGGTTAACGCCATGTTGAATAAGATAATCGGCAAGCGGTTTGTCCATGTTCAAGATATGCGGGAGCAGCCAATCCTTGATGTATTGCAATACCAGCAATTCACCACCCTGGATAAATTTTTCCCGCAAATAATTGGCCTCTCCCTTTAGCCTCTGGTGCGTATTCTTATGTGCGTCACTATCGATGTATCCATATTGGTCCATCAGGCGCTCTTCGGCTTCGAAGTGAGAGGTTGCGTATAAAACTATGTCATCCAGTTGATGAACAATGTCCTCGGCTGAGGCATAATTTTTTACCGCGTCATTCAGCCGGTTAATCATGTTGGCCATTTCTTGATGCTGTTGGTCGATTTCCGGTACGCCAAGTAAATGGTCGCTATCAAGAACAATCCAGGGTAACTGGCCGCTTTGTTCACTCGTTTTATCTTTGAAAAAAGTATAGGTTTTTTTGCCGCCAGCCTTGCTTTCGTACATGGCGCTATCTGCGGCGCTCAGCAGCTTGTCAAGCTCGTAGCCGTCTTCCGGGTACATCGCAATTCCGATACTGACACCGATGTTGCATTTAACCATGCCATACAAAAACACCGGCTCGGTTATCTTTTGTATGATTTTCTCCGCAATAATGATTACATCGGCAGACTTCTCTACTTCGCTCAGAATGATGGTAAATTCATCGCCGCCCAGACGCGCAACCGTATCCACACCCCGCACGCATCCCTGCAAACGCATTGCCACCGCTTTCAATACGATATCCCCGGCTTCGTGGCCATAATTGTCATTAACCTCCTTGAACCCATCCAGATCCAGAAAGAGCAGAGCCAGGCGGGTATGCTTGCGCTTAGCCTGCGAAATCGCATGGGACAGACGGTCATAAAACAACTCGCGGTTGGGCAGTTCGGTCAGTTGGTCATGGTAGGCCAGAAAACTGATTTTTGATTCGGACTGCTTGCGCTCGGTTATGTCGCGCATGAACGCGCTGAAAAAAGCGTCGCCCTTTTGTCGAATTACGGTAATCGAAAGTTCGGCGGGGAACTCGCTGCGGTCGCTGCGCATCGCATTGACTTCGATACGTCCTCCGACGAAGGTGCCTGCGCCAGTTTCCATATAATGTTTCAACCCTCTCGCGTGCGCTTCACGATATGCCGGTGGAATGATTAACTCGGCCAGTTTTTTCCCGATGACATCCTCGTGTGTATAGCCAAACAGCTTCTCGGCTTCGGCGTTCCATGCCGTAATCAAACCCGAGCTATCCATGCCGATAAAAGCATCCAACGCCGTATTTAAAATCGTCCGTATACGCACTTCGCTTTCCTGCAATGCCACAGTGCGCTCCTGCACCTTTTGATCCAGATTGTCATTCAGCAGGTTGAGTTGAGTCCGCGCAGACATCAGTTGGTGGTTCTGGGCGATCGTATTCCGGTACACCGAAAGCAACAGGTTCAATATCTGCTGGATATCGGGCGTGATGAAGTGGCGCTTGCCGTTGTATTCAATTTGTCCGGTTTGGCGCTCTTCCGCGCTTCTCTTGCTGACCGGGCTGACCAGTAGCGAGCGTATGTGTTCCAGCGTAATGTCTTCGACGAAGGGCTTGTTAATATAACTGTCGGCACCGACTTTGATCGCCTCAATAATATCTTCCGGCTCGGATAACGCCGTCAGTAAAATTACCGGAATATTGCGCAGGGTGTCATCGTGCTTGATCTCGCGGCATAACTGGTAGCCGTTCATCAGCGGCATCTGGATGTCGCTCATTACCAGCGCGCAGGGATGCTCGCGCAAGGCTTGCAGTCCTTCCACACCGTTTTGTGCCAGAGTCACCCGGTAGCCCGCCTTGACCAGAATGCGGCGCATCATTTCGGCTTCAACGGGACTGTCTTCGACGAGCAGAATGTCTGCCGGTGATTTATTGTCCATGTTGTGCCTCCCATTTATGATTTTCGTCGGCACTACCGTGATTATTTGCCAACGGTTCCCATTGTGCGAGCCATTGTGCAAGTTCCCCCGCCGTACTTTCATATTGTTCGATCTGCTCGTCGCTTGGCATGGAGCGAACGACTCCAAAAGCACTATGCCGCAAAGTCTGTGCGTGATGCGTCTCGCCGGCTCGCTCGTGCAGCGCAGCCAGTTCCAGATAAGCGGCCACGAAACGGTGGTCAAGGTAGAGAGTCTTTTTAAGGTACTCCTTGGCCTGATTAAAATTACCACTTAGCTGAGCCAACTGTGCCAACAGGAAGTAAGTGGCTGCCGCCGAAGGGTCGGCGGTTAACGCCTTGCGGCACATCTGCTCCGCCAACTCATATTCGCCCCGGTCGGCATGTGACCGAGCCGAAGCGTACAGCGCGATGGCAAGGCTTGGCGTCTGCGTCTCCTTGAGTCGGGTTTTGTCGCCTGGAATGATCGCGGTGGGAGCGGCTTTCCGGTCATGTTCAAGCTTGTCGCGGACGAGTGTCGGCTCCGACAAAACAATCTGCTGCGGTTTTGAATTGGAAATTGAATAAGCAGGCAGGTTAGCACGTCGCTGATGCACCATACCCTCGGCAAACAGCCTCGAATCCAGCCCCTGCAACGGGTGACCGATGAGTTCTGTATGCGCGGTCATGAGATAGCCCCCTTCGACAAGCGCGGTGGCCAATTTCGCCGCGACGGCTGATACGGCAAGCGGGTCGAAGTAGATGAAAACATTACGGCACAGAACCAGATCCATGCCATGCTGTTCTGTTTCTGGGTAGTGTGTCGATCCATAATCGGGAAACGCATCACCGAGCAGATTGCCGACGCGGAAAGTTACCATGCGGCGGATGCGCTCATCCAGCAACCATTCGCTGCCTTGCGGGTGGAAATATCGTTGCTGCAAGGTTGCGGGAACCATGCGGAACGACCACTGCCCATAACGCCCCTGCCGGGCCTTGGCAATCGACATTGAATCGATGTCAGTGCCGAGGATGAGTATGTTCCAATCGCCGCGTTCCGGTAACAACATATCCACCAGCATGGCCAGAGAATAGGCCTCCTCGCCGCTGGCGCAACCCGCACTCCACAGGCGCAGGGTTTTGTCATGACGATGTCGCGCGATCAGTTCGGGCAACAGGCGCAAGCGCAACAGGTCGAACTGACCATTGTCGCGGAAGAAAAACGTCTCGACGCTAGTTAATGCACGGACGAATTCTTCCCATTCAGCGCCTGCGTTATTGCCGGCCAAAAATATTCGATATTCCTCCAGCGTGGCAAAACCCAAGCGTGCTGCGCGTTCATGCAACGTTCCGACAAAGCGGTCATGCGCGCTGGGCGGAATGCGCAGGCCAGCTCTTTGCGCGAGCAGTTGCTGAAACTCGTCAAGTTGGGCCTTGTTGTCCATGGTCGGGAAAAATCGCACTTTAGAATGCAAATCCCTTCTCTCTGAACAAAATCAGGCAGGCATCCACCACTTGCGGGTCAAAATAAATGCCGCGATGTTGGGTGATCTCTGCCAGTGCCGCCTCGGTACCCAATGCGGCACGATAGGGACGGTGCGAGGACATCGCCTCGACCACATCCGCCACGCCGAGAATGCGCGCTTCCAGCATAAAAGCATCGCCTGTGAGCCCTTGCGGGTATCCCGTGCCATCGACGCGCTCATGATGTTGCAATGCCATCTGCGCAATCGGCCAAGGGAAACTGATATCTTTCAAAATATCGTAACCCGCTTGCGCATGGGTTTGAATGAACTGGTACTCGATGTCACTGAGTTTTCCCGGCTTGCTCAGTATCTCGGCCGGAATTTTTATTTTCCCCAAGTCATGCACGATGCTCGCGAGATGGATGGCCTGCACCCGTTCATCGGAGAACCCCATTTGTCTGGCAATTGCCGAGGCCAAGTTGGCCACTCTAGCCTGGTGACCGGCGGTATAAGGATCACGCATTTCAACGATGCCGGCAATTGCACGCACCGTACCTTCCAGGCTGTCTTGCAGTTGTTCGAGATAAATTCTGGTTTTGCTTTTGCGCCAGGTCGCGTTCGTGGCGCACATGCAGGGTGCGCACGCCAAAAGCCAAATCGCCGGCCATTTCTTCCAGCAGATCCACTTCGGCAGGGGTGAAGGCATTTATTTCTTCGGCATACACCGTTAGGGCACCAAATACCTTGCCGTCACTGTCGGCCAGCGGTAACGCAATGCTGGCCGCAAAACCATTTTTCAGGCCCGCATCGCGCCATAGTTGCAGGCGCGTATCGTTGGCGAAGTCCTGGCACAACTGCGTCGTGCCGCTGCGGATGACGCGCCCGGTCGGCCCCATGCCGCGTTCGCTCTCTGCCCAAGTGATATGCATATTTTCAAGATATCCATCGTTATGGCCGGCATGGGCCATGATCTTGATGGACTTTTCCGCATCCTGTTGCGCATAGCCCACCCAAGCCATCCGATAACCGCCCCGTGCCACGACGGCTTCGCAGATTGCCTGCAACAGTTCGTTCTCTTCCTGGGCATAGACCAATTGGCGGTTTACCGAGCTGATGGCGATCAGGGCGCGATTGACGTGGTTGAGCGCGCTTTCCGCCTGCTTGTGCTCGGTAATGTCTTTGATTACGCCATCATAGGACAGCAATTTGCCGGAGGCATCCTTGAACAGGATGCTCGTGTCTCTTACCCAGCGTATCTCACCGTCTTTGCGGATGATGCGGTGTTCCATCGGCGGGACATCCTTTCCCCGCAGAATTTGCCTTACATGTTCCGTGACCAATTCCCTATCTTCCGGGGCGACCATCTGGATCCACAGGTTGGGATTGGCTGCAAACTCTCCCGGCTTATAGCCGGTTACCGTGATGCAGGCCTGGCTTTGTGTGGTTTCCACGGCCTGCCCATTTTCGATGCGCACCGTATATTGATAATCCGTCAGTCCCTCGGTAATGCGCCTGTAGCGTGCTTCGCTTTCCCGTAGCGCGGCAGTGCGGTTTTGCACCTGATCTTCCAGAAAGTTATTGAGGCGATTGAGTTGGTTCTGGGCGCTTATCAGTTCCTGATTCTGGGACAGGGTATTCTCGTATACCGATAACAGCAGATTCAACATCTGACGGCTGTCGGTAGTGAGAGTGTGGCGTTTGCCGTTGTATTCCACTTGTTCGGTACGCCGCTCTTCCGCGCGGCTCCTGTCGATCGGGATGGACAACAGGGAATGGATGCGGGCCAGCAGGCTGGCCTCGACACAAGGCTTGGTAAGGTAGCTGTCGGCACCGGCATCAAGCGCTTTGATGATGTCTTCCGCTTCGCTCAGCATCGATACCAGAATGACCGGAATATTCCATAGTTTATCGTCGTGTTTGATCTCGCGGCATAGCTCGTAGCCGTCCATCAGCGGCATCTGGATGTCGCTGATCACCAGCTCGCAGGAGTGTTCGCGCAAAGCTTGCAACCCCTCCTTGCCGTTATTTGCCAGCTTCACTTGATAGCCTGCCTTGACCAAGATGCGGCGCAGCAATTCGGCTTCCACCAAGCTGTCTTCAACGACCAGAATGGTCGAATGAGGAGTAATTCCGCAATCGATCTGTTCCGTACTCGATTCGTTTTTATTTTCCATTCCGCAATCCGCATTCCGCATTCCGCATTGATATCAGTGTTGATGCGATTTGTTCCAAAGGCAGTATATGCTGAACAGCGCCCAGCGCTACGGCTTCTTTAGGCATGCCATACACCACGCTGCTGGCCTCGTCCTGGGCGAGCGTAATGCCACCGGCAACGGCAATGCTCGCCATGCCATCGGCACCATCGCGCCCCATTCCGGTCAGCAACACGCCCACTGTGCCGCCGCCGAAATAACGTGCTGCCGCCTGCATGGTGACGGTGACCGAGGGACGATGGCCGCCGATGGGCGGCGTTTTTGAGAGAACAAAGCATCCGTCTGCGTCCCATTCTAAATGAGTATCTTCCGGGGCGAAATAAATAATTCCCGGCAACGGGGACTCGCCGTGGCAGGCCTTGCGTACCGTTAACCGGCAGGCCTCATTCAGCCAATCTACCATGCCGGACAAGAAGCTGCCGCCGATATGCTGGACGCATACCACCGGCAGTGGGAAAGTGGCGGGCAAGCTCGACAGGATATCGCGCAGAGCTTGCGGGCCGCCGGTGGAAGCGCCGATCACCACAATGCGAGGTCGGGCCTGCGGGCGAGAAGGGATGATGGGTCGCGTGGCAACGGGTGTGCCTTTTATGCTGTTGTTTCTGCGAAATACCTTAACCCCGGACAGAATGCGTATCCTGCTGGCCAGTTCATCGGCAACCTCGTCAAAGTCTGTGTCGAGGATGGCGCGCGGTTTTTGAAAAACGTCGACTGCTCCCGCGTCGAGCAGCTTGAACACGTTGGGCGACCCCGGCTCCACGGAGACGCTTACCACCAGAATGGGGCGCGGATATTGGGCCATCACCTCGCGGGTGAATTCCAGCCCGTTCATGATAGGCATGTGCAGGTCGGTGCAGATGACCTCCGGATTCAAGGCGGGCAGCAGATCGAGCGCTTCCTTGCCATTGGCTGCGGTGCCCACCACCTGGATTTCGGACGAACGCGACAGCAGGCGTTGCAGGATGTGCAGCACGAGCGGGGAATCGTCTACCAAGAGCACTCTGATCATGGCACGATCAACCTTTGCAGAGTTTCCAGCAGTATGCGCTGGTCGAACGATGGCTTGGGGATGTAGGCATTGGCGCCGACTTCCAGGCCGCGCCGTTTGTCCTCATCGGAGGCGAGGGAGGTCACCAGAATGATCGGTAAGTTGTGGTAGCGTTGATCCTGGCGGATGCGGGCGGTGAGGGTGAGACCGTCCATATTGGGCATATTGATGTCTGATACGACTGCCGCAAAAGAGCGGTTTTTCAGCGCATTGAGCGCGTCCTTGCCGTCAACTGCGGCGACCACTTCGTAACCGGCATCTTCAAGGATGCGTTTTTCCATAACGCGTACCAGAACCGAGTCTTCCGCCAGCAGGATAGCGGCCTTGGACACCGGCTTGCGTGCCTCGAATTCCGCACTGCGCATTTTCGTTCCCGGCTTGTGTGCCGTGCGCAGCAAATCTGCGGGATTCAGTACCGCACAAATATCCCCGCTGCCCAAGATGGTCATGCCCGAAACATTGCGAACCCGCTGCAATGGCGCGCCCAGCGGTTTGGTCAGCACTTCCTCTTCGTCCAGCAATTCGTCCACCCGCAATCCGAGTTGTTCGTCGCCGACCTGAATCACGATACACACAGATGTTTCCTCTCCCGTGGGCGAGATAGGGTTAGGGCCTGCAACAGACTGCGCCAGCAAATCAGCCAGACGCGGAGCGATTACCGCCTGTCCATCCAATTCGAAGGCAGGGCGACCTTCGAGGGTGAAAATATCTTCATTGCGTACCCGCTGCGAGGTACGCACGAATTCAATCGGCAATCCGTAGAGATGGCCGCCCACACTGACCAGAAGCAAGCGCGTGGTGGACAGGCCCAGAGGCAGGCGTAACTGCATCGTGGTGCCCATATGCGGCGCAGACTCTATGCGGATGTCGCCCTTGAGTCGTTCCACGTTGACTTGTACCACATCCAAGCCGACCCCGCGCCCGGACAGTTCGGTGACGAAAGTGCTGGTGGAGAAACCGGGCAAAAAAATCAGTTGCTGCAATTGTGCCGTGGTCATGGCGGCAAGCGTTGCTTCGTCGTACAGCCCGCGTTGCAAGGCCGCATGCCGGATGGCATCCATATCCAGACCGCGACCATCGTCGCGCACTTCAAGCAACACACTATTATTTTCCCTTGTCGCGCGCAGTTGCAGCATGCTGCCACCAGGCTTTCCCTGCCGCTCGCGTTCGGCGGGTAATTCGATGCCGTGGTCAACGGCATTGCGCAACAGGTGCATCAGCGGGTCTTTCATTTCTTCGAGGACGCGCTTATCCACGTTGAGTTCCCCGCCTTCAATCACCAGCTCAACTTCTTTGTCCTGTTCCTTGGCGAGATCGCGCACCATGCGCGGAAATAGAGAAAATACGGCGGACAGAGGCAGCAATCGGGCGGCATGCACGCGCTCCTCCAGCGTATTGGCCGTGCTTTCCAGCCTCGCGCCGTCTTCGTAGAAAGCATCCCGCGCTTGCTTGATCCGGCTACCGAGCAGCGCCAGCACCTCGCCATCCGCGTTCAGCATCTGGTATGCGGTCTCGCTCGCTTTGGTGCCAGGTTCTGTCGTTTCCTCTCCGCGCAGATGGAAGAGAAATTTCCTGTGATTGCGTTCCAGCATGACCCATTGTTCCAACATCTCATCCATCAGCGACAGCCGATGTTGCACCCGTCCCTGAATCACGCTGAGTTCGCCCGCCAGAGTTAGCAAATCGTCCAGTTTGCGCGTCTCTACCCGTACCGTTTCGATGCGGAATGGCTCGGAGGCAATTACTTTATTCCCCTGTCCTTCACTCGGCTCCTTCCCCTGTTTGCGGGGGAGGGTTGGGGAGGGGGTTGAAGTCGTCAGCTCCTCAGAATGGCTAGCAGTTCCATCAGAGGGCTGGGGAGGGGGAATGGAGGCAGAGACCGGCGCGCCGCCAAGCGCTTCTTGCACCAGTTTACGCAAATCGCCCAGCACGTTGGTCATCCGTTCGATCACATCCGGAGTAAGTGGCGTCTCGCCCTTGCGTGCCGTGTTCAGAATGCTTTCCAAGCCGTGCGCGACAATTTCGATTTTGGACAGCCCCAACATGCGCGCCGCGCCCTTCAGGCTGTGGGACTCGCGGAACAATTCTTCCAGCAGTGCCTGGTCGGTGCAATCTTTCTCCAAACGCAGCAAGCCATCGTCGAGACGGGCGAGATGCTCCGTGCTCTCCGACTTGAATAGCTGATGCAGTTGTGGGTCTTCGATCATGGTTTATACCTGTAGATCAAGTAACGGTGCTCATACTATTGCCTTGAGATTATTCGCCGCACTATTCAAGTTTTGCACACCGGTTCTTGTCTGGCCGATCCCGGCGACCGTCTCTTTGGCTCCGGCGGCGATACTATTGGTCGCCTGCACCACTTGGGCAAAGGCAGCGGACTGCTGTTTGGTATTCAACATCATCTGCTGGGCATTTTCATTGACACTTCCCGCCATGCCGGCCAGATTGTTAAATAGTTCTGCCACCTTTTGCACCAGTTGGGTTACTTCGGTCACGGTGCGCGTACCATCCTCGGTGACCATGATCGAGGAATTGGTGGCTTTCTGAATATCGGCTACCAGCATGGCCGTCTGTTCCGCCGATTTCTTGCTCTGGTCGGCGAGCTTGCGTATTTCGCTCGCCACGACGGCGAAACCTTTGCCATGCTCGCCGGCGCGGGCGGCCTCTACCGCAGCATTGAGTGCCAGCATGTTGATTTGCCCGCCCAAATCCTTGAGCAGGATAGCAATGCTGCCAATCTGTCCGGTCTGTTCGCCCAGATGCAGTATCTGATCGGCCATGGCGCCGATCTTGTTTTTGAGGCTACCCATTGCCACCACCACTTGCTGGGTTGCTTCGCTGCCCTGCACCGTGGCATTGCTGGAGCGCTCCGCCAGCGCCGCCGAATTTGCCGCCTGTTCCGCCGACTGGCGCGAGGAGGCGGACAGTTCATCGATGGTGGCGGAAGTTTCATTGACCGAGGCCGCTTGCTGGCTGGCGGTGCGCTCGTGCTGGGCGATGGTCGCGGCGATTTCACTGCTGGCGGCGGAAAGCTGGGTAACGCTGACAGTAATTTTGCCGCTGATCACCGCTGTGAGCCACAGGGCGATGGCTACAGACAGCACGATGGCAGCCAGCATGCCATAGATAATGGAATTTCTGACCACGCTCATGGCAGTTTCCGCGTTGGCATTAAATATTTTTACCAGTTCGGTCTCGCGTTGATCGAAGCGATGCCACAATTCCTCTAACGCTTTGGATTCGCTGAGCCCTTTACTGCTCAGCATGTTCGCCGCTTCCTCTGCTTTCCCCGCATCCACCAGCTCTATCTCGGTCTTCAGTATCGCGATCAAGTCTTTGCCTGCCTGATCGAAACTGCGTAGCGTCTCTTGTTGTTGCGTATCGGTGACGATGGCTAACAGATGTTCCATCTTGATCGGGTAATCGTTCAAGGCGTCTTGATTGGCCTGTTGGGAAATGGGATTCTTATACAAGATATAACCCCGTGTGCTGCGCTGTAACTTGACCAGATCGAGCATGACATCTTGTGCAACGGACATCACTTGCTGAGAATGATCGCGCTTCGCCGTGGCTTGATCCGCATTTTGCAGATTGACGAACACTACTATCATGGTTATCAGCAACAGCAGCAGCGGAGCCAGGTAACCAAGCAAGATGCGCTGGCGCAGCTTAAGATTTTCGAACATGACAACCTCCTGTAATTTAATGCGAAGTCATTCCGCAATCTGCAATCAGCATTCCGGATTCCGCCCCAGCTTCATACTATCGCCTTGAGATTCTCCGCCGCGTTATTCAAATTCTGCACCCCGGCCCTGGTCTGGGCGATCCCTGCAACGGTCTCTTTGGCACCGGCTGCGATGCTGCCGGTCGCTTGCGCCACTTGGACAAAAGCGGCGGACTGCTGTTTGGTATTCAACATCATCTGTTGGGCATTTTCATTGACGCTTCCCGCCAGACTGGCCAAGTTATTGAACAGTTCAGCCACCTTCTGCACCAGTTGGGTTGCCTCGGTCACGGTGTGCGTGCCGTCCTCTGTGACCATGATAGAGGAATTGGTGGCTTTCTGGATATCGGCTACGAGCACGGCCGTCTGTTCCGCCGATTTCTTGCTCTGGTCGGCGAGTTTGCGAATCTCGCTCGCCACAACGGCGAAACCTTTGCCATGTTCGCCGGCGCGGGCAGCCTCAACCGCTGCGTTAAGTGCCAGCATATTGATCTGCCCGCCCAAGTCCTTGAGCAGGGTGGCGATGCTGCCTATCTGCCCGGTCTGTTCGCCCAGATGCAATATCTGATCGGCCATGGCAGCAATTTTGTCCTTGAGGCTATTCATCGCCGCCACCGTTTGCCGGGTGCTATCGCAGCCCTGCACCGTGGCATTGCTGGAACGCTCCGCCAGTGCCGCCGAATTCGCCGCCTGTTCCGCCAACTGGCGCGAGGAAGCAGACAGTTCATCGATGGTGGACGAAGTCTCATTGACCGAGGCCGCCTGCTGGCTGGCTGTGCGTTCGTGCTGGGCGATGGTGGCGGCGATTTCGCTGCTGGCGGCGGAAAGCTGGGCGACGCTAGCGTTGATATTCCGGCTGATAAGCGCCGCGAGCCAAAATCCCAGCCCCACCAAAAAGATGATCGCGACCAATGTCCCGTACACCACGGCATTCTGCATACGGTCGATTTCATCATTCATGGCGGTACGTTGTTGTTCCCGCAACTCGCTAACTTGCTTGGCGATGGCGTCGGTCAGCGGGTCGATCTGGCTGGAGAGCTGGACGCTTGCGCCTTTGCGCACTTCGTCAATTGCCTCCTTTTCCTTACCCTGTTCGATCAGTTCCAGATAACGTCCGGTCACATGACTGACTTTGCTGCCGAGCTCTTTCAATTGGCGCACGCCTTCCTCTTGTCCGATCAAAGGCGCTACCTGCTCCAGTTTCTTGATTTGCTCATGGAATTTTGCAGCGCTGGTCTCGTAGATTTTCTTGGGGTAGGCGAGATTGCCGGTGTATGAGCCACCATTGGTCAGCACGAAGGCAAATGACGCGCGTTGCATGCGTACCAGATTCTCAGATGCGACCAATACATCCGGGATGAAATCTTTCGATTCGTCCAATTGCGCCTGTAAATGAGACGAAGCCTTGGCACTGGAATAGACCAGGGCCATCACACCCAGTAGCAAAATAATTGGAACCAGATAACCCAGCAAAATGCGCTGGCGCAGTTTCAGTTTTGCGAACATGGCAACTTTCCTTTTCGAATGCGGATTGCGGAATGCGGAATTTCCAAATCCGCATTCCGAATTCATCAATCAGCATTGTTCGTTAACGATCCATTCCTCCCGCGCCAATAGAGCGGGCAAATCCAATACCACCATCATTTTATCGGCGTAATGCACGGCACCTTTGATTTCTGTTCCGCATTGCTCGCGTAACACCTCGGGTGCAAGCTGCAATTCCTCGTGCCGCAGGTAGATGACATCGTGTATCTCGTCCACCGAGACACCTACAGCTTGCTCGCCGATGCGGGCGACTACCATCTTGTTGCTGTGCCGTGTTGCATGCGGCAGGTTAAGGGCACTGCGCAGATCGAGCAAGGTGAACAGATTGCCGCGCAGGCTGATAGCGCCAAGAATATGCGGCGGGCAACAGGGTATCGGGCTGCGGTGGGCGATTTCGCAGAATTCCTGCACAGTCTCAAGCTCGATGCCGAAGTATTCGCCATCCAGTTCTACCACCACCAGCGCGAGGTGAGCGCCTTCTTCATCGGCGATGTTCTCCATCAGCGCCTTGGCGCGCGCACGGAACACCGCATGTTGTTCGGGTGTGGCATCAGGACAAAAATGCAGGGCTGGATGTTCTATTGCGGCAGTTAACGGGTTTTGCGGCAATCGTACCAGTTGGTTTGAATCCAGCAGGGTTACGATGTCGTCGCCAACCCGTGTTTCCCCTTCTATCAGGCTAATGTTGATAGGTGTTTCTATATGAAATTTTGGTGGTGGTTGAATGGCCTCAAGCGGAACCTCAATCACTTCCCGCACCTCGTTGACAATCAGTCCCATTAGCAACTTATCTTTTTCCAGCACGACAACTTGGTCGCTGATGCTGTATGGGCGGGCGGGGTGGCCGAAACGTAGTTTGAGGTCGGTTACGGGTACAAGCTGGTTGCGCAGGCTAAACATGCCGACAATATAAGGCGGTGCCTCCTCGGTCGGGGTCAGTTCCGGTAGCCAGACCGACTCACGCACAAGCGTCGCATCCACGCCGAAATGCGCGTCGTCCAGATCGAAAATCAATAAGGAGCGAAGAATTGGGGGCATATCAAGCAAATGGTGAAACTTGAGATACGGATGCTACAGAATACACCGAAAATGCTTTTGGGGGGCGACTCCTTCCCTCGCCTTGATCGCCGAATAGACAACATGGATGATATGAAGGCCGAAGTGGCTGCATGGGAACAGGATCGAAACTACCGCTCGAAGAAAATTAGCTGGCAGTTCACAACCTCGGAAGCGAGGATCAAGCTGACGCGTCTTTATCCGAAGTTATAAGTTACATGGCACTAACCTGAATGTTTCATAAATTTTGCGCCGTGCATTTTCCATTGCACTGTAGGCAATATTTCGATTTTCAGGCTCAAACCCTCGGCCTTGCGCGAGAGGAAATCCGAGTTATTCTGGGGTAAAATCGGTGGCAGGGCGGGGGCAAGTAGGCATTTTTTACGAACAGGCAGCTAGATAATTCCTATTATATCAAATGCTTGATTTGTTATTCGCAACTCTCCGGCCCTTAACAGTAATTTCTTAACATTTGGTTTTTCTTTGTTAAATTAGGTCGCCAAAAATTCCTAAACCCAAAGCTGGTGTCGATAACATCAATATCAGAACCACTCCGATCAAAACCTTATTCATAATGCTTCCTTTGGTCGCAGAGTTAATGCAAAAAAATTTCATTTTGGCAAACGCCCGGGAAACGTAAAATCATAGCCGCCGCTCAGGCTAGCGATCATCAATAAATTATTTATGGCGAACAAAGCACACCCACAAAATATGAAATTTACTTTGCATAAAACTGACGGCTTCGCCCGTCGCGGCACCTTACATCTCGCCCACGGCATCGTCGAAACGCCCGCCTTCATGCCGGTCGGCACCTATGGCACGGTGAAGGCGATGTCGCCGCTTGAGTTGCGCGAAATCGGCGCGCAGATCGTGCTCGGCAATACTTTCCACCTGTGGCTGCGTCCGGGGCTGGAGGTGATCGAGGCGCACGGCGGCCTGCATCGCTTCATGGGCTGGGATGGGCCGATACTGACGGACTCGGGCGGGTTTCAGGTGTTCAGCCTCGGGGCGTTGCGCAAGATCACCGAAGAGGGCGTGAAGTTTCAATCGCCGGTGAATGGCGACAAATGTTTCCTGTCGCCGGAAGAATCGATGCGCATCCAGAAAGTGCTGAATTCCGACATCGTGATGATCTTCGACGAGTGCACGCCTTATCCGGCGGATGAGCAGCAGGCCGGCGATTCCATGCGCTTGTCGCTGCGCTGGGCGGAGCGTTCGAAGCAGGCGCATGAGGGCAATCCCAATGCGCTGTTCGGCATCGTGCAGGGCGGGATGCATGAGCATTTGCGCGACGAATCGCTGCGTGAGCTGGAGCGTATCGGCTTTGACGGTTATGCCATCGGCGGGCTGTCGGTGGGCGAGCCCAAGGAGGATATGCTGCGCATCCTCCAGCACACTGCGCCGCAATTGCCGCAGGACAAGCCGCGCTACCTGATGGGCGTCGGCACGCCGGAAGACATCGTGGACGCGGTCGCGCAGGGCATCGACATGTTCGATTGCGTGATGCCGACACGCAATGCGCGCAACGGCATGATGTTCACCCGCTTCGGCGACATCAAGATCAAGAATGCGCAATACCGCATGGATATGCGTCCGCTGGACGAGCAGTGCGACCTGCTACACCTGCCGCAATTTCACCCGCGCTTATCTGCACCACCTGCACCGCATCGGCGAGATTCTCGGCGCGCGTCTCAATACCATCCACAACCTGCATTACTATCAGGAGTTGATGGGCGAAATGCGTGCGGCCATCGCGGCGGGGCGGTTCGATGCTTTTGTTGCGGGCTTCAGGCACGCACGCGCGACTTCGTAACGCGATCGCTTCATGATAGAATGCGCGCCTTTGATTTTTACCGGAGTATTGCAAGATGTCATTGACTAACCTGTTTATCAGCAATGCCTATGCCCAGAGCCGCACCTGGCGCCGGATGGCGGTATGTACTCAGTTTCTGCCCTTGTTTGTGCTGATCGTGGTGTTTTATTTCCTGATTCTGCGCCCGCAACAGAAGCGCGCCAAGGAGCAGAAGACCATGATCGAGGCGCTGCAAAAGGGCGACGAAGTGGTGGCCGCCGGTGGCTTGTTGGGGCGCGTCACCAAAGTGGGCGAAAATTATGTCAGCCTGGAAGTGGCCGAGGGCGTAACGATCAATGTCCAGAAAAGTGCGGTGCAGACCGTGCTGCCCAAGGGCATCAAGGCCATCTAATAAGTCGATTTAAGGTAGCTGCAATGAACCAATACCCGCTGTGGAAAAACCTGCTGATCCTTGCCGCGCTTGTTATTGGGCTGGTTTACACCCTGCCCAATTTTTACGGCGAATCCCCTGCCGGTGCAGGTGTCGCCGCTACGCCCGGCGTCAAGGCGGATAGCGCCCTGATGGGCGGGTGGAAGCTGCGCTAAAGGCAGCCAGTCTCAATCCCGACGCGATTTCATTGGACGCCACCAGCGTCAAGGCGCGCTTTGCCGATACCGACACCCAGTTGAAAGCCAAGGACATCCTGCAAACCAATCTGGGCGAGGATTACGTGGTGGCGCTGAACCTGTTGCCGCGCTCGCCGCAGTGGCTCACCGGGATCGGCGCGCTGCCCATGTATCTCGGCCTGGATTTGCGCGGCGGCGTGCATTTCCTGTTGCAGGTCGACATGAAAGGCGCGCTGGATAAGGCCTTGGAGGCGGCTGCCAGCGATATTCGCAGCACCTTGCGCGAACAGAATATTGCCTATTCCGGCGTGAGCCGCGACGGCAAGCTGGTGACGTCAAGTTCCGCGATGCGGAAGCGCGCGGCAAGGGCGAAAACGAACTCAAGCAACACTTTGGCGGATTGTTGCTCAATGACAAGGATGAAGGCGGCGAATTTCTGCTGGTTGCCACACTCAAGCCTGAAGAAGAAAAGCGCATTCAGGATTCGGCGGTGCAGCAGAATCTGATCACGCTGCGCAACCGGGTCAACGAACTGGGCGTGGCCGAGCCGGTGATCCAGCAGCAGGGCGCCGACCGTATGGTGGTGCAACTGCCCGGCGTGCAGGACACGGCGCGTGCAAAAGATATTCTGGGCCGCACCGCAACGCTGGAAGTGCGCATGGTGGATGAGGAACATCATTACGTCGAAGGTTCTGCCGCGCCGTTCGGCACCGAGATGTTCAAGGAGCGCGATGGCACGCCGCTGCTGGTGAAGAAGGCCGTGATCTTTACCGGCGAACGCATCACCGACGCGCAGCCCGGTTTCGACAATCGCGACAACGAGCCGGCGGTTCACATCAATCTGGATGGTATCGGCGCGCGCAAATTCAAGGAGGCGACGCGCGAGAACGTGGGCAAGCGCATGGCCATCATCCTGTTTGAAAAGGGCAAGGGCGAAGTCGTTACCGCGCCGGTGATCCGCGAGGAAATCGGCGGCGGGCGCGTGCAGATCACCGGCAGGATGACTACCGAAGAAACCAGAAACACCGCGCTGCTGCTGCGTGCGGGCGCGCTGGCGGCACCGATGGAAATCGTGGAAGAGCGCACCGTCGGCCCCAGCCTGGGCGCGGATAACATTACGCGCGGATTTCATTCCACCCAGATTGGCTTTACCGCCATCGCGATTTTCATGATCGCCTACTACCTGATGTTCGGCGGGGTTTCCGTGCTGGCGCTGGGCGCCAACCTGCTGTTGCTGGTGGCGCTGCTGTCCATGCTGCAGGCCACGCTGACCTTGCCGGGTATGGCGGGTATCGCATTGACCCTGGGTATGGCGATTGACGCCAACGTGCTGATCAACGAGCGCATCCGCGAGGAATTGCGCAACGGCAACACGCCGCAGGCGGCGATCCATGCGGGTTACGAGCAGGCGTTCGGCACCATCCTCGACTCCAACATCACCACCCTGATCGCGGGCATCGCGCTGTTCATGTTCGGCTCCGGCCCGGTACGCGGCTTCGCGGTGGTGCTGTGCCTGGGCATTCTGACCTCGATGTTCAGCGCGGTGCTGGTATCGCGCGCGCTGGTCAATCTGATTTATGGCCGCAAGCCGCGTTTGACCAAAGTCGGCTGATCAGGCTAGAGGAGAAACGACATGGAATTTTTCAGGATCAAACACGACATCCCGTTCATGAGCTACGGGCGGTCACCACCGTATTTCGCTGGTTACTTTTATCGTTGCCGTCGTTTTTCTGGCCACGCGCGGGCTGAATTTCGGCGTGGATTCACCGGCGGCACGGTGATGGAAATGCACTATGCCCAGCCCGCCGACCTGAACAAGGTGCGCGAGCAATTGGCGGGCATCGGTCTGAAAGATGCGCAGGTGCAGAATTTCGGCACCAGCCACGATGTGCTGATCCAGGTGCCGCTCAAGCAGAATACCTCGGGCGCGAAATTAGCGAACAGGTGCGCGATACGCTGCATGCGCAGGATGCCAGCGTGGAGATGCGCCGCGTCGAATTCGTCGGCCCGCAGGTGGGCAAGGAACTGGTGGATAACGGCGCGATGGCGCTGCTGCTGGTTTCGCTCGGCATCGTCTGCTACCTGTGGCTGCGCTTCGAATGGAAATTCGGCTTGGCCGCGATCATCGCCAACCTGCACGACGTGGTCATCATCCTCGGCTTCTTCGCCTGCTTCCAGTGGGAGTTTTCGCTGTCCGTGCTGGCGGCGGTGCTGGCGGTGCTGGGCTATTCGGTGAACGAATCGGTGGTGGTGTTCGACCGGATCCGCGAAAACTTCCGCAAGATGCGCAAGACCGAAGTGGCCGGGATCATCGACAACGCCATCACCCGCACCATGTCGCGCACCATCATCACCCACGGCTGCACCCAGATGATGGTGACCTCGATGCTGTTTCTCGGCGGTGAGACACTGCACTATTTCGCGCTGGCGCTGACCATCGGCATTCTGTTCGGCATCTATTCCTCGGTGCTGGTCGCCAGCCCGCTGCTGATGATGTTCGGCGTGTCGCGCGAGGATTTCATCAAGCCGGAAAAGACCGAAGCGCAAGAAGTGCTGCCGTAGCCTTATGGGAGCGTTCCTGGCCGCGAAACCTTTCGCGGCGACCGCCCCCACTGATATTAAGCAATAATCCAACCAACTCTGGAAAATGTCCATGCTTCTCGACATCGTCCTGCACCTAGACACGCACCTGTTGTCATTGATACAGCAATACGGTGACTGGGTTTACGCCATCCTGTTTCTGATTATTTTTAGCGAAACCGGACTGGTGATCGCGCCTTTTCTGCCCGGCGATTCACTGCTGTTTGTGGCGGGCGCATTGTGCGGCATGGGTTCCATGGAACTGCATATCCTGCTACCGCTGTTGATGCTGGCGGCTTTCTCCGGCGACAACACCAACTACTGGATCGGGCGGCTGGTCGGCAAGAAGCTGGTGCATCGTGCCAGCTCGCGCTTGATCAGGCGCGAGCATCTGGACAAGACCCATGCCTTCTACAAAAAGCATGGCGGCAAGACCATACTGTTTGCGCGCTTCCTGCCGATCGTCCGCACCTTCGCGCCATTCGTGGCCGGTGTCGGCCTGATGCGTTACCGCCTGTTTATATTATTCAGCGCATTGGGCAGTTTTTGCTGGATTAGCGGTTTCGTGGCGCTAGGTTATTTTTTCGGCAACATACCGGTGATCAAGAACAATCTCACGCTGATGGTGATCGGCATCGTCTTCGTTTCCTTTTTGCCCGCGATTCGTGAATTTTTCCGCCATCGCAGCCAACGGGGCTGAGCTGCCCTAAATGATATTTTCGTCATTACATCATGCCATTCATGGTGGTATAGTGATGGTCAGCAATAATTCGGGCGAAAGGCCTGCGTAGAATCTATGGTTAGCGATCCAAAATTCGAAGCACTCAAGGCAAGCGGGAATTTGCCCTCCCCCAAGGGCATTGCTTTGCAGGTGATCAGGCTCACTCAGAAAGACGATGTAACGAATCAGGAGATCGCCCATGCGATCAAGGCAGATCCCGCATTGTCCGGTCGTGTCATCAAGGTCGCCAATGCGCTGGTGGCCTACCAGACTCGGCCTGTCGCATCCGTGGTGGATGCAGTCACGGTGTTGGGGATGAACACCTTGCGGCAGTTGGTTTTGGGCCTTTCTCTGGTAGAGGGGAACCGCGATGGGGCATGCCAGAAATTCGATTATCAGGGTTTCTGGGGGCACTCGCTGTTGACGGCAATTGCCGCGCAGAAGCTGATGTTGCTATAGCCATATTGGTTCTCCCGAAGAAATTTTTATCCTCGGCCTGCTGGGAAGAATCGGCTCGCTTGCGCTGGCAACGTCGCATCCGAAAGAATATGCGGACATACTCGAAAAGGCTGCGGCAACGGATGCGGAACTGTCCGAGCTTGAATGTGCCGAGTTCGGTCTGAACCACAACCAGTTGACCAAGGAATTGCTGGCTGACTGGGGCATGCCGCCGGTGTTCCAGAAAATCGCTTTGCACTGTGAAGACCCGGATTTGGCAGGATTCGCGGAAGGCAGCAGGGACTGGCGTTTGCTGAACGTGCTGCATGTCGCGAGCTATTTCGCTTCGGTATGTCTTGCGCAAGAACCGCACCGGCGCAAAATGGTATCCAGGTTGATGCTGCTCGCTACCCGGCTGGGCGTGGAAACGGACATGCTCACCGAGTTTGGCGACAAGGTGGTGCAAGAGTGGTATGAGTGGAGCAAGCTGTTCGGCATTCATTCGGCGGAAGTTCCCCGCTTTTCCGAGTTGCTGGAAGCGGTTCCTCTGGCTCCTGAAATGTTGAATGTCGAGGCGTTGCGCAGCAAGGTGGTGACGCCCTACAGCCTGCGCATCCTGCTGGTGGACGATGATCGCAGTGCCATGCTGATGATGCTGCAAACACCTGCTGGTTCAGGCCGGGCATACGGTGGTCACGGCTCGTAACGGCGTGGAGGCGTTGCGCAAGGTTGAGGAATCCATGCCGCAACTCATTATCACCGACTGGGTCATGCCGGAGATGGATGGCATCGAATTTTGCAAGGCGCTCAGACAGAATCCGGCTTGGCGCAATATCTATGTGTTTATCGTCACGGCGCAGGAAAGCACCGAACGGCTGGTGGAGGCATTTGAGGCCGGGGCGAACGACTATCTGACCAAGCCGATCAATTTCAAGGTGTTGGGAGCCAGGTTGTGGGCGGCGCAGCGCGTGGTGCAGTTACAGGAAGAGTTGGAGTTCGACCGCCAGCAACTGCGCAAATTTGCTGCCGAACTGGCAGCTTCGAACCAGCGTCTGCAAAAACTGGCGCTCACCGACGTCTTACCGGAACTGCCCAACCGCCGTTATGCGAACGAGCAACTGGATCGGCAGTGGGCGCTGGCCGAGCGCAATGGCCGCCCTCTGGCATGCATGATGGTGGATATAGACCGCTTCAAGCAGATCAACGACACCTACGGCCATAAAGTGGGGGACGACGTGTTGAAACAGGTGGCCAATGTCCTGCGTCAAACTGCGCGCAAGCAAGACATGGTGTGCCGTTTGGGCGGCGAGGAATTTCTGGTGATTTGTCCTGAAGCTCACGCCGGATCAGGCTTATCTGTATGCGGAGAGGTTGCGCCAGAGCGTCGCCGCGAGCAATATCCACAGCGCTGCGGGCCCGGATTTTCATCTCACGGTCAGCATCGGGCTGGCGAACAAAACCACGGGGTTGTTGAATGTCGAAATGTTGCTGCAACTGGCCGACAAACGTTTGTATGCAGCGAAAAAGGGTGGCCGAAACATGACGGTTTCGAGCTAGTAGATCGTTCCACCAAAACGATTACAAATAACCCGTTCGGCCTGAGCTTGTCGAAGGCTTGTATTGGCGGGCAGAAAGCGGTTCGACAAGCTCACCGCGAACGGTAACGGTTTTACTGGAACGCACTACTACCCGATCGTTATCTGCCTGACATCTTTCAGCTTATCTTTATCCCAGTGGGCGATAGCCCATGCCAGAATTTCTTCCGGCTTGCCTGAGGCCAGTTCTGCTGGCGGTTGCTGACGCAGAAATTCCAGTGCGCGCCACAGTGTATTGGAAATATTGTGAACATCCACCGGTGCGGCGAGTGTTTGCTTGCTGAGTTTTTCACCCTGCGCATTTATCGCGACAGGCAAATGCATGTAGGCTGGGGTGGTTA
Organism: uncultured beta proteobacterium; assembly: GCA_963714805.1. Classification (GTDB taxonomy): domain Bacteria; phylum Pseudomonadota; class Gammaproteobacteria; order Burkholderiales; family Gallionellaceae; genus CAIQPV01. The sequence continues at coordinate 241,067 of CAVQPO010000005.1, forward strand.
ACCCCAGCAAGCGTTGCAGATAAATCTGGCGTGGCGTGGAGGAGAGCAGGTCGGAACCTCGCACCACATGCGTGATGTCCCTGAAACGCATCATCCACCACCACCGCAAGCTGGTAGGCGAATAAACCGTCGGCGCGTTTGACCACGAAATCGCCGATCTCGTTTTCGAGGTGCTGGGTGATGAGGCCTTGCAGGGCATCATCGAATTGGATAATTCCACCATCATTCAACGTGCTGTCATTCCCGCGAAGGCGGGAATCCAGTGGGTTTAAAAAAAGTGCATTTTGAATTGCTGGATTCCCGCTTTCGCAGGAATGACGGGAAGGGTAATCCGTGCGCACCCGCCACGCGCGTCCCTCGCGTCCTGCCGGAACGCCATTGCGACATGTCCCGTGATAAATCTGCCCTTCGATCCCATGCAACGCCGAATCGGCGATTTCCTTGCGCGTGCAGGCGCAAGGATACACTGCGCCTATGGTCAGTAATTCATGCAACGCCTCCTCATAAACAGCCGTGCGCTGGCTTTGATATAGCACCGCTTCATCCCAATGCAGGCCAAAGGCTTCCAGCGTGTGCAGAATGTCGTCAGCAGCGCCGTTGACGGTGCGCGGCGGTATCGAGGTCTTCAATACGAACCAGCCAATGGCCTTGATGGTGTTTGGCATCCAGATAGCTGCCGATGGCGGCGACCAGAGAACCGAAATGCAGCGGCCGTGGGGAGGGCGAAACGCCCCGATATTGGGGAGTGCATGGTGGCGCATGCAAAGAAAAGCGGGAGCTGGCTCAACCCACGCAATTATTGAATGGATCAGGCAGGAACCGCCTCTTCTTCAAACTCCAGTTCCACCTTCTCGTCCTTCACATCCACCGTCACCTTGCCGCCGCTCGCCAGTTGGCCGAACAGCAGTTCGTCGGCCAGCGCAGATGCGGATGGTGTCCTGGATCAGGCGTGCCATCGGGCGCGCGCCCATCAGCGGGTCGAAGCCGTGTCTTGGCGAGGTAATCCTTCAGCGCATCGGTGAAGACGGCTTCGACTTTCTTCTCGTGCAACTGTTCCTCGAGCTGCATCAGGAACTTGTCGACCACGCGCAGGATGACTTCGTTGTCCAGCGGCGCAAACGAAATGATGGCATCCAGGCGGTTGCGGAACTCCGGCGTGAACATGCGCTTGATCTCGGCCATTTCGTCGCCGGCGGCGGCAGCTCTTGGTGAAGCCGATCTGCGTCTTGCTCAAGGCTTCGGCGCCGGCGTTGGTGGTCATGATGATGACCACGTTGCGGAAATCGGCCTTGCGCCCGTTGTTGTCGGTCAGCGTGCCGTGATCCATCACCTGCAGCAGGATGTTGAAAATGTCCGGATGCGCCTTTTCGATTTCGTCGAGCAGCAGCACGCAATGCGGCTGCTTGGTGATGGCTTCGGTGAGCAGGCCGCCCTGGTCGAAACCGACATAGCCCGGCGGCGCGCCGATCAGGCGCGACACGGCATGGCGTTCCATGTATTCGGACATGTCGAAGCGGAGCAGCGCCATGCCCATGCTGTAGGCGAGCTGGCGCGCGACTTCGGTCTTGCCCACGCCGGTGGGGCCGGAGAACAGGAAGCTGCCGATGGGCTTTTGCGGGTTGCCCAGACCGCTGCGCGACATCTTGATGGCGCGCGCCAGCGCGTCGATGGCCTTGTCCTGGCCGAACACCATGGCCTTGAGGTCGCGATCCAGGTTCTTCAGCGTGTTGCGGTCATCCGAAGAAACGCGTGCGCGGCGGGATGCGCGCGATCTTGGCGATGATCTCCTCGATCTCGTGCTTGCCGATGACTTTCTTCTGTTTGGACTTGGGCAGAATGCGCTGCGCGGCGCCGGCTTCGTCGATCACGTCGATCGCCTTGTCCGGCAGGTGGCGGTCGTTGATGAAGCGCGCCGAAAGTTCGGCGGCGCTGGTCAAGCGCGGCGGCGCTGTACTTGATGCCGTGATGCGCCTCGAAGCGCGTCTTGAGGCCCTTCAGGATCTCGATGGTCTGCTCCACGGTCGGCTCGGTCACGTCGATTTTCTGGAAGCGGCGCGACAGCGCGTGATCCTTCTCGAAGATGCCGCGATATTCGTGATAGGTGGTCGCGCCGATGCACTTCAGCGCGCCGGTGGACAGCGCGGGCTTGAGCAGGTTGGAGGCGTCCAGCGTGCCGCCGGAGGCCGCGCCGGCGCCGATCAGCGTATGGATTTCGTCGATGAACAGGATGGCGTGTTTGGCTTCCGACAGCTGCTTGAGCACCGCTTTCAGGCGCTGCTCGAAATCGCCGCGGTACTTGGTGCCGGCCAGCAACGCGCCCATGTCGAGCGAATACACATGCGCATCCTTGAGAATCTCCGGCACATCGTTTTCGATGATGCGCCGCGCCAGGCCTTCGGCGATGGCGGTTTTGCCCACGCCGGCCTCGCCGACCAGCAGCGGATTGTTCTTGCGCCGGCGGCACAGGGTCTGGATGACGCGCTCCAGTTCGAGTTCGCGCCCGATCAGCGGATCGATCTTGCCGGCCAGCGCCTGGGCGTTGAGATTCAGCGTGTAGTCGTCGCAGCGCGCCTTCGTTGGCGGCTTCCTGCTCGGTCTCGGTCTCGGCCGGTTTTTGCGGCACTGGGCTGGCTGGCGCTTGGTGATGCCGTGCGAGATGAAGTTGACCACATCCAGCCGCGTGATGCCGTGCTGGTGCAGGAAATACACCGCATGCGAATCCTTCTCGCCGAAGATGGCGACCAGCACGTTGGCTCCGGTGACTTCTTTCTTGTTGGTCGACTGCACATGCAGGATGGCGCGCTGGATGACGCGCTGGAAGCCCAGCGTGGGCTGGGTGTCGACCTCGCCGTTGCCCGGCAGTATCGGCGTGTGCGTCGGTGACGAAATCGATCAGCACAGCGCGCAGATCGTCGATATCCGCGCCGCAGGCGCGCAGCACCTCCGCCGCCGATGGGTTGTCCAGCATGGCGAGCAGCAGGTGCTCGACCGTGATGAATTCGTGCCGTTTCTGCCGTGCCTCGACAAAGGCCATGTGCAGGCTGACTTCAAGTTCCTGCGCGATCATGATTCAGGTTTCCTCCAGCTCGCATCGTAGCGGATGCTCGCGATGCTTGGCAAATGCCGTTACTTGTGCAACTTTGGTTTCCGCGATGTCTCTGGGGTAAACCCCACAGACGGCAGACCCCTCCTTATGAACTTTGAGCATAATTTGGGTCGCGCGTTCGCGGTCCATCGAAAAAAATGTTTGCAACACCTCAATTACAAACTCCATGGTCGTGTAATCATCGTTGAACAGCACCACTTTGTACAGCATCGGTGGTTTGCTCTTGCCGAGTTCCCGTTCCAGCAGGGCCGTGTTTTGGTGTTTTGTAGCCATTTTTTTAACGTGTTGCCATTGTTGCAGTATCTAGGATGTATATTTGACGATTAGAACGGCTTTTTCAAGTGTATTCTGAAAAAATATTTGCATAACCACTTGACGGTTTGGGTAATACAGGAGTAAAAAGCGCGTGGGTGTTTGAATCAAGTTACATGCATTACTGGTTTTGCCATGTGCGGTCTTGGAATTCAAACAGTTTGACGGGAATCCACCCGGTTTTTTAGTTGAAGGAAGTAACATGGCAAACGGTACTGTAAAGTGGTTCAACGATGCAAAAGGTTTTGGCTTCATCACTCCTGATGATGGCAGCGAAGACCTGTTCGCGCATTTCTCGGCGATCAACATGAGCGGTTTCAAAACCCTCAAAGAAGGCCAGAAGGTCACCTTTGACATCGTTCAAGGTCCTAAGGGCAAGCAAGCTTCCAACATTCAGGCTCCTTAATCGGTTTCTGTAGTTGGATTAGAAAAAGCCCGCGCAAGCGGGCTTTTTTGTTGGTGTGCCCGGCAGGGCGCACTATCTTGCTATGCTTCGGTGCTGCCCAGAGCGGTCGTATTAAATCCGCCGTCCACATAGGTGATTTCGCCGGTAATGCCGCTGGCTAAATCGCTGCACAGGAATGCCGCAGCGTTGCCGACTTCCTCGATAGTGACGTTGCGTTTGAGCGGGGCGTGCTTTTCATTGTAGCTGAGCAGCTTGCCGAAGTCGCCGATGCCAGCGGCGGCCAAGGTCTTGATCGGCCCGGCCGAGATGCCATTGGCGCGTATACCTTGACGCCCCAGTTGCATTGCCAGATAACGCACGCTGGCTTCCAGGCTGGCTTTGGCCATGCCCATCACGTTATAGTGCGGCATGGTGCGCACCGCGCCGAGGTAACTCAACGTCAAAATAGCGGCGTTGCGGCCTTGCATCATTGGCAGCGCGGCTTTGGCCATGGCGGGAAAGCTGTAAGCGCTGATGTCATGGGCGATGCGGAAGGCCTCGCGGCTGAATCCATCCAGAAACTCGCCGTCCAATGCCTCGCGGGGTGCAAAAGCTATAGCATGCACAAAACCGTCAAAACCATCCCAGTGCTGGTTCAGATCGACGAAAAGTTGGTTAATGTCGTCATCGCTGCCGACATCGCATTGAAAAACCAGTTCGCTGCCGAATTCCTTGGCCAGATTCAATACGCGATCACGCACGCGCTCGCCCTGATAGGTAAAAGCCAGTTCCGCGCCTTCGCGGTGCATGGACAAGGCGACGCCGTAAGCAATGGAGCGGGTGCTGATCATGCCGGTAATCAGAATGCGTTTGTTCGCCAGAAATCCCATGTTGTCCTTTTGTTCTGAATTTAGACGGGGCGCGATTATAACCGCACTAACATTACAATACATCGCGCTGATGCAATTCAAAATGAAAGGAGTGCTTGCATAAGCGACAGGGTTATTATGTACTTGCTACAATGGAGCGATTCCTACAAGAACCGTCGCACGAATTCGCTGGGAGCGATAATGGAATATTGTCCGTATAGCTCATCGAAATCACTATCACCGGTGATCAGCCAATCGGCCTTACCGGCAATCAGGCTTGCCAGCAAATGATTGTCTTTTGGGTCGGCAGGGACACTAGCCTCGATCCCTGCAATGGAAACCACCTCGGCCTCAAACCGCGTCAACCCGATATAGCGGGAAATCTGCTCATCGTCCCAGCCCAGCCGCTTTCTGATCTTTGGGTAGGCCAGCACACGAGCGATTTCTTCCAACGCTGGCTCAGAAACAACCAGATAGAAATTCCGCTTACGCCATGCGGAGATAATCCTGCCGGGTGTGCTGTCAGGCAACATCAGTCCGGACAGCAGCACATTGGTATCAAGGACGACACGCAAGATCAGCGTTTCCTCGCAGCAGCAATGGCCGTTGCAATCTCCTTCTCAGCGACCTCGGTAGATTCGCCCTGATAGACTTTTGCCAAATCCGCAGATAACCGATCAAACTCGTTGCGCATCAGGCGTATCTTGTCGAATAGCGCCACATCCACCATCGCGGCGACAGGCTTGCCACCCTTGGTAATGAGCACTTGATCCTGACGATACTGGATTTCGTTCAGCAATTCGCCCAGATTCTGCCGAACAGTCATAGCGGTTGCTTCTCTGATCATGGCAATTGCCCCAATTGATATGCTTGATGCAATTTATCCCTATTCGGCGCGTTTGTCCATCATCATCTGTGAACCAGCCTACCGTTTCTCCGCCCTTAACAACGCATGCACGATCTCGCACACCATCCTCTTATGCTTGACATCAAGGCAACCAGTGTAGCTAGCATGACTAACCTACCCATTTTGCCTAAGGGTTGAAATATTTACACTTTGTATTTACAATAATGACAAATGGAATTTAACTGGGATGAGGTCAATAATTCATTCGGATTATTTCATTCAGAAAGGCGAATAATCGTGAGCAAACACATTTTAAAAAGACCATCCAAGACAGACTGGGCCAAGGTTGACGCGGCTCAGGATAATGGCTTGGACTACACAGAGATAGGGGAACAGGGTTCGGCGTTTTTCAAGAATGCCGTGCTTCGTATGCCGGAACCCAAATCAACGGTAACCATGCGCGTGGATAAAGACGTACTGGAATGGTTTAAGGCACAGGGTAAAGGTTACCAAACCCGCATCAATGTCCTGTTGCGTGCTTACATGGATTCTAAAAAAGCGACGTACTGATCAAGCTCCCCCTTGATTCTTGCGCATTTAATTCCATTTCCAATTCAATACAGGAATAATGTTTCGTGGGAGTGGCCTCCCGGCCACGATAAATATTGTCGCGGCCGGGAGGCCGCTCCCACCAATACATCACTATTGAAGGAGAATTGGTATAAGAACCAGCTTATAAGGGTGGCATCCCCTTTGTCGATGCTAGTCTACCGCTTCTCTGTCCGCAACAACGCACGCACGATCTCGCACACCATCACCTTGTGCTTGGGTGTCAAACGCTGAAAATCTTCCGGAACCGCAAGCATTCCGCTCGCGAGCTATCAATTTTGTTCAGCCCAGATTTTCTGCTCAATCCAAAATTGTTCCGTTGCGGGTGTTTCCGTAATCGGCGACTGTGGCTTGTGCGGGCTTTTAATGCACGTGTGTAGATTGGGCGAGTTTTTGCGCTACGAGCGCATTGAGCGACACTCCCGCTTGTGCGGCTTCGATGGCCAGGTCGCGGTGTAATCGTCGATCAATGTGTACATTAAATTGCCCGCTATATTCCTTATGAGCGGGTGCCACCGGCACAGGCTCTCCATCGTCAATATAGGTTTGTTTGACACCTTCCCACGCTGTCGCGAGTTCGTGCAATGCATCTTCCGGCGTCTTGCTGAAAGCAGAGACTTCCGGGCGCTCAACAAAATGGGCGATCCAGTCACCTGCATCGTCCTCGAACATGTTCACGCTAAATCCATCAAAACGCTCACTCATTTTCTTCTCCCACGATCCGCAAAAACTGTTTGACTTGATATTCCTTTGCCTTTCCATTGGCGGATTGAATCGGAACAACCGAGCCGTTCGGCGCTTTCCAGAAACGGTACGAACCAGTTTGCCGCTTAAACTTCCATCCGCATTGCGCCAAGAGCGTTTCAAAGTCGCCAAACAACAAGCCGCCGGGATTGTTTCGGGCTTTCTCCAACAGCTTTTCATGTTTTGTCATCGTGTGACTATATAGGGTTACAGTTTGGTTTTCAATACTGACTGACAACGGACTGACTGACAACGGCATGATGGAGAAACAGTATTACAGCTTCTCCGCCCGCAACAACGCGCGCACGATTTCGCACACCATCACCTTGTGCTTGGGTGCCAGGCGCTGAAAATCTTCCGGCAGGGTTGAGAGGGCATCTTGCCCATAGGTGTTACGTTCTTCCTCCAGCTTCTGCATCCCCGCGCTTTTTTTGTTTTCCCCGTAGTACAGCCAATGCGGAGCAGCCTTCAGCCATTTCGCCAAGGCGCGGATTTTATCCGCTGTCGGCATGGCCTCTCCATTAATCCAATTTCGGACGGACTGAGCAGTAACTGATTTACCCACATAGCGCCTGTTGAACTCTTTCGCGACATGAGTTGGGCTTGCGATGCCGATTCCAGCATCATTAAGCAAGCCAGTTAACCGCTTGCCGAAAGCTTCTTTTTCGTTTGTCAGACTCATGTACAAAACTACCCTCTTGGTAGCAATATTTACGTGAAGCTACAAACAGATGAAACAAGCTATACTGTGCCGCACTGGTGATTGGATGTGGGAAAGAAAGATTAAATATAGGAGGAATGAATGACTTCCATGGAATTGAGGGAACGCTTGCTTGATGAAATTCAGCGCATACCGGACACACGGATCGCCGAAATATTCGACTTGATCCACTTCTTTCGCATTGGGCTGGCGGCAGCGCCCCCCGTGGCTGAAACCCCGGACGCGATGATCGCCAAATTCGCTGGATGCTGGTCAGACATGCCGGAACGGGATTTCACGGCATTTGAATCCGAATTGCAATCTCGCCGCCATACGGCATTCGGGCAGCGGAGATCAAATGAAACCAACGCTGATTGATACGGACATTCTGTCGCTGTTTTTCCGTAATCATCCGGTCGTGGTCAGTCGCTTTGCCGAATATGCACGGGAACACAAGGCGCTCGACCTATCCATCATCACCTATTACGAAGTGCTGTCCGGGCTTCTGCACCGGGATGCCCGTCGCCAATTGGAATCGTTCCGCTCCTTTGTCGAAGTTAATCGGGTACTGCCGCTATCGGAATCGGCGACCAATATTGCAGCACAAATGTACGCCGAAACCCGCAAAGCCGGTCAGCCGGTTGATGATATTGACATCCTGATTGCAGGCATTGCCGTGGCAAATGGAATGACGGTTGCAACGCGAAACGGCGCGCATTTCGGAAAAATTCCCGATGTGATCGTCGAGGACTGGACTGTGCCTCGATGATAAAGGGCACCTCTAAAAATTGGCCACTACAGCAGCTTCAATTTGAAGTGGCGTAGTGTTCAGTGGTTTGGGGTAAGCGAAATCGCTTGCTTTTAGTTCTTGGCATTACCGTTTCTCCGCCCTTAACAACGCATGCACGATCTCGCACACCATCACCTTGTGTTTGGGTGCCAGGCGCTGGAAATCTTCCGGCAGGGTTGCTTGCTACAACGCAGCGATTTCTACAATAACCGTCGCACGAACTCGCCGAGAGCGACGATGGGATATCCTTATCTGCCCATGCAGAAGTTGTGATGAGCGAACGCTCGATCAAACGTGAGTGGCTGCCCTTGTACCATTGATACGCGTATCTGCAAGCAACATTTATGAGGTGAAATGAACCACGAAACTTTAGTATTAAGGAGTCAATAAAATGAATTGGCAACAACACATTCACGCCGATCCCGCCATTTGCAAGGGGCGCACATGTATTGCAGGGACTCGCATAACGGTTAGCAGCGTACTCGATAATTTGGCCGAAGGCATGACGGTCGATGCCATCGTTGCCAGCTACCCGCCGCTTACTGCGGACGATGTGCATGCCTGCATGGCCTATGCGGCGGCGCTAGCTCATGAAGAACTGGTGCCGCTGGCGGCATGAAGTTCAAGATCGACCAGAATCTGCCGATTGAAGCTGTCGAGCTGCTCACAGCCGCAGGCCACGATGCCATGACGGTCTATCAGCAATCGTTTGGGTGGTGCCTCCGACGATCACATCGTTGCTCAGTAGAGCCTGATCGCTTGAGGATTCGCGGTGGGGAATGATTGCAAGACAAAGTATAAACAATGCAACTATACAAGCCCGGTATGCGTAAACCAGTCTACCGTTTCTCCGCCCGCAACAACGCACGCACGATCTCGCACACCATCACCTTGCGTTTGGGTGCCAGGCGCTGGAAATCTTCCGGCAGGGTTGTGAGAGCGTCTTCTTCATAAGTGCTTCGTTCTTCTTCCAGCTTTTGCATCCCCGTATTTTTTTCGTTCTCCCCATAGTGCAACCAATGCGGAGCAGCCTTCAGCCAAATTGCCAAGGTGCGGATTTTATCTTCTGCCGGAATGGCCTCACCGTTGATCCATTTGCGCACAGCTTGCGCAGTAACCGATTTGCCCATATAGCGCCGGTTAAACTCGCGCGCCACGCGGGTGGGGCTGGCAATACCGATCCCTGCATCGTTGAGCAGGCGCGTCAATCGCTTGCCGAAAGCTTCTTTTTCGTTTGTCAGACTCATGTACAAAAATCATCCTTTCCCCTCCGGCACCACTATACCAACGTGCTCTTCGAGATCAACGGTCTGGAGTTTACCCTCTTGGTCATGGTACTGGATATATGCTTTCGGCCTTTGCCCTTTGCCATCCAAGGCGGCAAGCGCCATGCGAAGCGCCACACCTTGGCGTAATAGCTCGGCATCAGAAACACCGGGAACAGCGGCACAAAGCCGTTTCCAGAGGACATGCCATGGCCCGGACAAACGTAACGTGACGGTCGTCGTCTTCTTGGGGATGGGAGCGACGAGTCCTTTGGTTTCGCCGATTCTGATCCCTTTGTCGTCGTGTCCTCCCGGTGAAATGACCAATGCCGCCTGGGAAACTTTTGATCTTCGATTCATAAAGTAAGTTTAGACCCAGAAAAAGAAAACAACAGGAAAACAAAATTGATTGCACTATTGTTTTTTTATCTGTATATTAATTCCGGCGGCTTCAAGCTCAATCTGCAATTTGCGCTTGGCAAAATCGAACAAATACGATTAAAGAAGTGTGCAAACCGTTATAAAAAAGCCCGGAAACGGCTGGATGTAAAGCCGGGGGAATTACAAGCAGATAGGAATAGAGCAAACAAAAAAGGGGAAATCCTTAATGTTTTTATTATCTCTACCACACGGGGCATGCAACGCAACCCTGAGGTGGTCTTCGCGGGAAATCAATACCTCAACCGCCAAGGTGGAACCTTATGGTGGACGCGCCGCATTCAAAGTTGCCGGGATACGGGCGTTCGCACACCATGAGGCCGCATTCGGACAAACAAACAATCTTGAGAAAATTCTCCCCTTCTCGCCTGTCAAGCACACAGGCTATCGTGGCATATGACTAGCAAGCCGCACGAATCAGGCCCACATGCCGCACGGAATCAAAATATCAAATATCAATTTCAGGGGGCATAAATCATGGAGAGAATCTCGCGTTTATTAAAACTGGCATCGTTTGTTACCTGCCTCTTGGTGTTGTCTGCTTGTGGAGGAGGTGGTGGCGGTGGAAGCAGTTCTATGACTACCGGCACCCTGAGCGGTGTTGCGGCTGTGGGTACTCCGATTGTCAACGGCAACATTAACGTCGTTTGCGCGGCAGGTAGCGCTCTCCCCAGCGTCACTACCACGAACAGCACCACGGGTGCCTTTTCAGTCACCCTCTCTGGACAAACTCTGCCCTGTGCGGTACAAGTAAGCGGCGGCACGATTAATGGCATAACCAACACCACGCCCTACCACTCCATTGCCACTGCCACAGGCACCGTGAATGTCACACCGCTCACGGACCTGCTGGTAGCCAATCTGGCTGGCACGGCAGCCCCCAGTACATGGTTCGCCGGGTTGAGCGGTAACTCTGCGCCGCTTACCGCAATCACCCCAACCAAAGTGGCCGCAGCGCTCGCCAATGTGAGCGCCGCCTTGCCTGCACTGGCCCCTCTCAGCACCACCAACCCGATCACTACGACCTTCACGCCCACCTCCGGCAACGCAAGCGACGACATGCTGACTGCTCTGGCAACAGCCTTGGCCAACACCGGCATTACTTACCCGTCCTTGCTAAGCAATGCATCCACCCCGTCCTTTACCGCACCTGTTTCAAGTTTCGGTATCGCACTGACGACAGCCTACACGGGCACGACAAGTGGTGGCGGAAGTGGAGCCGCCAGCTACACTGTAGGCGGCGCGGTTTCCGGACTGACCGGCACAGTGGTGTTGCAAGACAACGGCGGCGACAACCTTTCCGTCCTGTCCAACGGCACTTTCACCTTTGCCAGCCAAGTCGCCAACGGTAGCACCTATGGTGTAACCGTTCTCACCCAGCCCGCCGGGCAGACATGCTCCGTGAGTACGGGTGCAGGCACGGTCTCTGGGGCTAACGTCACCAATGTGTCATTGGTCTGCGCTACTAATTCATACACCGTGGGCGGTAGCGTAACGGGGTTGACTGGCTCCGTAGTGTTGCAAGACAACAATGGCGACAATCTTACCGTTGCGGCCAACGGCACTTTTACATTTGCCAGCAAGGTTGCTAACGGCAGCCCCTACAGCGTGACCGTCCTCACTCATCCGGCAAGTCAGAGTTGTAGTGTAGCCAACGGCAACGGCACGATTGCTTTAGCCAATATCAGCAATGTCGTCATTACCTGCGCCACCAATAATTACACCATAGGCGGCACGGTTACCGGGCTAAAAGGCAGTATGGTGTTGCAAGACAATAGCGGCGACAACCTTACCGTTTCAACCAACGGCAATTTCTCCTTCGCCACTACCGTGGCCTATGGCAATGCATACAGTGTCACTGTTCTAACACAACCTGCCGGACAAACATGCTCCGTGAGTACGGCCACAGGCACGGTTTCTGGAGGAAACGTTACCAATGTGGGCGTGGTCTGCTCGACTAATACCTATAACGTGGGCGGTACGGTATCTGGCCTCGTGGGTACTTTGGTGCTGCAAGACAATAATGGCGACAATCTCACCGTTACGGCCAACGGCACCTTCACCTTTGCCACCAAAGTCGCCAACGGCAGCCCTTACAGCGTGACTGCCCTCACCCATCCGGCAAGCCAGAGTTGTAGTGTTGCCAGTGGAGCAGGAACTATCGCTTTAGCCAACGTTAACAATGTCGCAATTACATGTGCCACCAATACCTATACCATAGGCGGCACGGTTACCGGGCTAAACGGAAGTATGGTGTTGCAAGACAACAACGGCGACAACCTTACCGTCTCGACCAACGGCAGTTTTTCCTTCGCCACCGCTATTGCTTCTGGCAGTGCCTACAGCGTGTCCGTCCTCAGTCAGCCAGCAGCGCAAACCTGCACAGTGAGTACGGGCGCAGGCACGGTTTCTGGGGCTAACGTCACTAATGTGTCATTGGTCTGCTCGACCAATTCATACACCATAGGCGGTAGCGTGACGGGGCTGACTGGTACCGTAGTGCTTCAGGACAATAATGGCGACAACCTCACCATCGCGGCCAACGGCACCTTCACCTTTGCCACCAAGGTCGCCAGCGCTAGCCCATACAGTGTAACCGTTCTAACCCAGCCAGCCGGGCAGATATGCACCATAAGCACGGGCGCAGGCACAGTCTCCGGAGCTAACGTCACTAATGTGTCATTGGCCTGCTCGCCTATTTCATACACCGTGGGCGGCAGCGTAACGGGATTGGTCGGCTCAGTGGTGCTTCAAGACAACAATGGAGACAATCTCACCGTTGCGACTAACGGCACATTCACCTTTGCCACCAAGGTCGCTAATGCCAGCCCCTACAGCGTGACCATTCTCAGCCATCCGGCAAGCCAGAGTTGTAGCGTAGCCAACGGCAGTGGCTCGATTGCTTTAGCCAATGTCAGCAATGTCACTGTCACCTGCGCCAATATCAGTAGCTACACCATAGGCGGCACGGTGATCGGACTTACCGGCTCTGTGGTGTTGCAAGATAATAACGGTGACAATCTCACCGTTACGGCCTATGGCAGCTTCAACTTCCCCACTGCCGTAGCTTATGGCAACCCCTACAACGTCAGCGTCCTCACCCAGCCCAGTAGCCAAACCTGCTCCGTAACAGGTGGCAGCGGTACAACAACAGCAAGCGTAACCAGCGTGGTGGTGAATTGTATGAACACCAATGCAACTACCAGCCATCTCAACGGCACCGGCGTCACTTCCAGCCAGTGCTACCAGGCTGGCAGCGATACTCTTGTCTCTTGTTCCAGTGCGGCTGCGATTGCGCTGAACAATGCGCAAGATGGCATGGCTCCAGCCAATGGCTTGCTGGGCTTCAGCTTTACCGCCGTGACGGGCGGTTGCGTACTAGACAACAATACCGGCCTGATGTGGGAAGTTAAAACCACCGACGGTGGTCTGCGCGACTGGACTAAAACCTATACCAATTACGACAGCACCTCGGCATTACAATATTGGGTGTCTGGCTCGACATATGTCGCACCTACTCAGGCCCAGATTGACGCATCCACCAATAGCGTCGGCTTCGTGACAGCCGTCAACGCCACCAACCTGTGCGGTTATAGCAATTGGCGTCTGCCCACAGCCGACGAACTGCAAAGCATCGTTGACTATGGCGTTGGCTCGGGGCCAACCGTTGACGTAATCTGGTTCCCTAATACACAAGCCAACGAGTATTGGTCTGCCTCGCCCTTCGTTGGCGGTGCTTTCGAAAACTGGGGCGTCAATTTTGGCAGTGGCGGCGTTAACTACGGCAACCTCCGTCACCTTCCCAACTATGTTCGGTTAGTGCGTGCCGGTCTGTGATGGGCTTTGGGTTATAGATGATAAGTATGAGTACACCATTTACAAAAACTTTTTGTATGCCAGCAATTTAACAACCAATGACATTAAAGAGGTAACTATAATGAAAGCAGCACAACTTGCCGCACTCTGCTTTATTTGCCTGCTAGGTATTATGCCTGTTGCCGCATCAGCCCAGCCCTATACGATTTCCTCTGATGGCAGCGAAGTCACTGACCAGAAAACGGGGCTGATTTGGCGGAGATGTGCCGAGGGCATGGCTTTCAGCGGCGGCACCTGTACGGGAACAGCCAGCACTTTTACCCATGAGGCAGCATTGCAGCAAGCTACAGCCCAAGCTGGCAGCACCAGCGTGGCGTGGCGCTTGCCGAATGTAAAGGAGCTTGCCAGCATTACCGACAAAACCCTTTTCACTCCTGCGATTGACCCCACAGCTTTTCCGGCTATACCGGCTTTGGCAACACAGAATTTTTGGTCTTCCTCGCCCTACATCTCCGCCACCAACAACTGCGTCGTCAACGGTTGCGCAAGTCTCGTCCGCTTCTACGATGGTAACACCACCGGTACCCTTCGTAGCTATGCCGCCTATGTGCTGTTAGTGCGTGGAGGCCAGTGAACGGGCGTGTAGCGGCTTGGGTCCGGTTATTGTCGTCTTTAAATAAAGGAGAAGATAAATGAGAGTTTGCAAACTGAAGGTAATTGTTGCAGCAATAGGGATCATACTCGCCGGATTGACCACAATCAGTTCTTCATTTGCTGCGGACTGCACACGCGACGAAGCCGACAAAGCACAAGTTCTTGCGGAGCGGGCAGCAGGAAAGATCATAGACGACTTCGGAGGGGGGCGTGACATAAGAGCAAGTATTCCCTCATGTGACTTCAACACTTACGACAGCCAATTCAGAATTAAAGTAGAGATAAATTGGAGCGGGGCGTTTTTTCGCAGCCATAAATACAATATTGATGGCGATCTAAAATTTCACGCCAACGGAACTAATGCAGAGTTCGCTTAGTCCTATGCAAGCCAAAGCGTTAAGGATTTGAGTTTTTGGAGAACATTAGGTGAAGGAGCCTTGGTGTTAGGCGTACTTAGCGCCGGATCGTCAGGGCAACAATAAATTTCGGCATCTCTTTCCAAGGATTTGCGATGTCGCTATTGCAGAATTACAACAGACTAAGCGCTTGGGGAAAAATTGGCGCAATTGGTTCAGTTGCCTCCGTCATAGGCATTCCGTTGACTATCTATCTGTCAAGTGCACCGCCGCAGGTACAGCAAAGCACTGGTGATAACACAACCCAAATCAGCAATGTACAAGGGCTCGTTATCGTGACAGCTAAGCGGTCACGAGTCGACCCACAGCTAGCGGCTCAAGGTATGAGAGTCACTGCACAGTCGCTAAGAAAAATTGCCCGTTTTTATACGCGGTCACCTCCGCCAAAAGAATGGGTTGATGCGGAAGCGCTATTCAATGAAGGGGAAGCTCACTACAATCGTCGAGACTATACGGCTGCTTATGAAAATTTCAAGAAAGCCGAAATTGAGTTTGATGATCTGCGGTCAAAATACATTGATCAAGGCCATTAAAGCGTGTTCCTAGCCGAAGCGCTGACCTCAACATTGTATCTCCCAATAGCTATGGAGGTATGGAAGCAATGAGTTATGCAGAGTTGGGCAAGGTTTTGGTCTTAATAATAGCCATCTACTTTCTATTCAAATTAGGAACTGCTCTGGCAGATAATTATTTTGACGATGGATTTTCCCCTTGGCTTGGAGCTATACTTTTGCTGTTATTTGGATGGAGTAAGCTAGCAGATAAAACCCCATCTCTTTTGGGACTTCTTGGTTTTGTCCCTATATTAACTTATATATTCTTGAGCATATTACGCTCGATTGGTTCGGAGTCATCCGTCCGAAAAAAAAGCTCAGGGTATAGCACTTTCATCTGGGGCTTCTGTAACCATTTATGCAATTACACATACCGTTTTTGGTTTTGGTGTAACTGAGGCATCTATCAGTGCGTTTCTTTCAGCTGGCATTTTGGGTATTGTTGGTTACACAGCCTAAGAAACACTGGGTCACCCATTAGCCTCTCCTGTCAATAGGGGGGAGTAAGTTTCTGCGGTCGCCCCGTCTTTATCTTTTGCTGCAATTCCTTGCATACTTGATTCTCGAAATCTGGTTGCGACACAGCGCACCAGCCAAGTGGCGTAGACACGAGAAAACTGTGACCGAATTCAAAGTTGTTGCATCCTGGCAACTTGATGATCGTTGCGGCCATGCGTTCAATCTTGTCATTCATTTTAATGATGGTGGTGATCGCGTTCCACATCTTGTCAGTCACACCATCATGCGGCTTTCTGTTCCATCTGGGCAATCCGTTTGTTCGATGCTTCGACAAACGCCAATGCTTGGTCGATAGCGGCATTTGCCTGCGCGGCAACTCGCGCAAGGTAGATCAGTTTCTTGGTGTTTTTGTCTTGACTTTACTGGGTAGGGCACTAGAATGGTATTACCTTTTGGCACCCGGTGATGTCATGAAAGCTATTGCAATCGAAAAGTCACGTTCTCCCAAAACGGTTACGGTCAAGCTCGACCCTTCTGATCGTGATTGAATTGCTTCACTGGCTTCCATGAAGAAGCGCACCCCGCACTACCTCATGAAAGAAGCCATACTGGAACACGTACAGCGTGAAGAGGCGCGTCAGAATTTTATCAAGGCCGCCGAGACATCCTTTGAACACTATAAAGAAACCGGATTGCATATTACGCTCGATGAGTTCAGCGCGTGGGTAGATGAGGCACAACAAAAACCTGACACGCCTACCTTGCCTTACTATTGCCTAGAACCATCCATGGATATCGTGACGATACTGGCGATTAAGCACCAACGCGAGGATGACTACAGGCAGTGGGTGTGCCATGAGCGTAGCCTCGGGACATAGCGAGTGCTACCGAATTCAAAGTTGTGGTATCTTGACTACTTGATGATCCCGGATTCGTCGGGTAGCCAGCCCAGGATGCAGTGATGCTAGAATGCCAGCACTTTTGAATTCTGACGGAGGAGCTAAATAATGATTGCATTTGAAATGGAGGCATCCATTATCAATCATCGCATAAGCGTAGCGAGTGACCTGTTACCCGCAAGCGCAAGACATGCAAAGGTGATTGTGATGTATGATGAATCCAGCGTGGAGCATGATGCAGCACCGGATATTCTGGCCTTGGCACGCGCTGCGCAAGCAAGTTTTCCCAAACAAGACAATCTTGCATTACAACAGGATTTGCTGGCGATGCGCAACGAGTGGGAACGCAAGTTGTGATGATCAAGTTGCCCGATGCCGTTATTGCGGCAACCGCCTTGACTCACAGCTTGAAACTGATGACCCGCAATCAAGCTGACTTTGAACGTATCGCTGAGCTGACTATCGTCAACCCATTTGTGATCACCCCGTAATCTGGCAGCCAAGTTAGGCTGGGCACAATTTAGTACCCACGCGGATACTCATTTTCTTCGCCCACCAACACCGCTATTGACGCAATCGTATATAATCCCGCGCTCTTTGAATTTATACCGGAAGTCCCTACCGTAATGCTGGAAATTAGCGACCTTGCCTGCGCACGCGGAGACCATCGACTGTTTTCCGGCTTGAGTTTTTCCCTGTCCGCAGGGGAACTGCTGCAAGTGGAAGGCGTCAACGGCAGCGGCAAGACCAGCCTGTTGCGCACCCTGTGCGGTTTTATGGTGCCCGAGGCGGGAGTGGTGCGCTGGCGCGGCGAGGATATCCGCGAACTGCGTGAGGAATATCACGCCGAGATGATTTATCTGGGGCATTTGAATGCTATCAAGGACGAATTGAATGCGCTGGAGAATTTGCACATCAACGCCGGGCTGGCGGGATGTGCGCTGGATGACAAGCAGGCTATCGCCGCACTGCGGCGCATGGGTTTGCGCGGACGTGAAACTTTACCGGTGAAGGTGTTGTCACAAGGGCAGCGCCGACGCGTGGCACTGGCGCGCTTGCTGGTCGGCAATGCTCCGCTTTGGATATTGGATGAGCCGCTGACCGCGCTGGACGTGGGCGCAGTCGGTTTGATGCAGGAGTTGATCGGCGAGCATTTGGCGAATAACGGTATGGTCATTTATACCACCCATCAGCCTCTGGAAGTCGCAGGTGTGGTGACGCGGCGGTTGTCATTGTCATGACGATGTCCGGCACAGGAAATAAGTTGTCCTTATTCGGGGTGTTGGGTTTGGTGATCCGGCGCGATCTGGTGCTGGCCATGCGCCGCCGTGCCGATGTGCTGACCACGCTGGTTTTTTTCGTCATGGTGGTGAGTTTGTTTCCGTTAGGCGTGGGGCCGGAACTGGACATGCTGCGCAAGATGGCGCCGGGCGTGGTGTGGGTGGCGGCGTTGCTGGCTTCCATGTTGTCGCTGGGACGTTTGTTCTCGGCGGATTATCTGGATGGTACGCTGGAGCAGATGTTGTTGGCGCCGCAGTCGCTGTCGCTGCTGGTGTTGGGGAAAATCCTCGCGCACTGGATGGTGTCGGGGTTGCCTTTGGTGTTGATGGCGCCGGTGCTGGGCTTGCAGTTCGACATGTCGGCGCAGGCCTTGTGGGTATTGATCGCGGCGCTGTTGCTGGGCACGCCGATACTCAGCATGATAGGGGCGGTCGGTGCGGCGCTGACACTGGGCTTGCGTGGCGGCGGGGTGTTGGTGTCGTTGCTGGTGTTGCCGCTGTGCATCCCGGTGCTGATTTTCGGGGCGGGTGCGGTCGAGGCCGTTTCGACCGGTATGAGCGTGGTGTCGCACTTGTCCTTGCTGGGGGCGATGTTGTTGCTGGCTTTGGTGTTCACGCCATGGGTGACGGCTCAAGCGTTACGAATTTCGATGGAGTAAGGATTTGGCTATAAACTGGTTCAAATATTCCGCACCCAGCGCCTTCTATGGGCTGGCTGGCAAGTTGGTGCCGTGGTTCGCATGGTCGTCCGCAATCCTGTTTGCCTTTGGCTTGTATATCAGCTTTTTCGTGGCACCGACCGATGCCACGCAAAGCGAGGCCTACCGCATCATGTTCATCCATGTTCCGGCTGCCATCCTGTCCATGTTTATCTATCTGGTCATGGCGGGTTATGCCGCGCTGGGGCTGGTGTTCAATACGCGCCTCTCCTCCATGATGGCGACCGCGCTGGCGCCGACCGGGGCATTGTTTGCCTTCATCGCGCTGTGGACCGGGGCGCTGTGGGGCAAGCCGATGTGGGGCGCATGGTGGGTGTGGGATGCGCGCCTGACTTCCGAACTTATCTTGCTGTTCCTGTATCTGGGCTTCATTGCGCTGCATGCCTCGATTGACGACCCGCGCCGCGCCGACCGCGCCGCCGCATTGCTGGCTATCGTCGGCTCGGTCAACGTGCCGATCATCTATTTCTCGGTGAAGTGGTGGAATACCCTGCACCAGGGGGCGACCATCAAATTTACCGGTACGTCCATGCATGTGGCGATGCAACAGGCGTTGTGGATGATGATGTTGGCATGCTGGTGCTATGTTATTGCGGTCACGTTGCTGCGCGTGCGCAGCATCATTTTGGAACGCGAACGCAATACCCAGTGGGTGGCGGAGCTGGAGGAAATTAAGCAATGAACGAATTCTTTGCCATGAAGGGCTATGCCTTTTACATCTGGGGCTCGTATGGTTTGGCGCTGCTGATATTCATCGTCGAGATCGCATTGGTGCGTCATAAACGGAAAATTACCTTACAACAGTTGCGCTTGCTGCGCGATGCAGGGGAAGAGGAATAATCTCATGCAATTTGGAAATGACAATTTAGTGGGAGTGGCCTCCCGGCCACGATAAGGTTTATAACAAAGTCAGGCAATTCACTGTCAACAAGTTGAATGTGAAATTGACACTCGTGGCCGGGAGGCCACTCCCACAGGGGAAATTACTTGATATTATTGGAAACGGAACAAGCATGACACCACGCCGTAAAAGAACCACGTACATCATCATCGGCGCGCTCATTGGCTTGGGCCTGGCGGTCGGGCTGGTGCTGTATGCGCTGAAAAACAACGTCAGCCTGTATTTCACCCCGACCCAGGTTTTCAACAAGGAAGCGCCGCAAGGTCGCAGCTTCCGTATCGGCGGGTTGGTGGAAGCAGGCAGCGTGAATCGCGAAGGCGATGGGCTGACCGTGCATTTCAACGTGACCGATACCGTGAAAACCATGCCGGTGATTTATAAAGGCATCTTGCCCGACCTGTTCAAGGAAGGCAAAGGCGTGGTGGCGCAGGGCAAGCTGGATGCGGATAACGTATTCCTTGCCGAGGAAGTGCTGGCCAAGCACGATGAAAACTACATGCCGCCTGAAGCTAAAGATGCTTTGGACAAGGCCGCCAAGGCTAGCAGCAGCTGCCTTGCTGCATCCGCCCTCCAGTTCAAATAATACGGAAGAAAACACTTATGATTCCAGAAATTGGTAATTTCGCCATCATCGTTGCGCTGTTGCTGGCGCTGGTGCAGGGCGTGCTGCCCATATTCGGTGCGGCGCGCGGCAATGCCGCTGCTGATGGGGGTGGCGCGTCCGGTGGCGCTGGGGCAGTTCGTGTTCGTCGCGATCGCCTTCGGTTGCCTGTTGCAGGCTTTTATCAATACGACTTTTCCGTGCTGTATGTGGCGGAGCATTCCAACTCGCAGTTGCCGGTGCAATACCGTGTTGCCGCAATATGGGGCGGACACGAAGGTTCGCTGTTGCTGTGGACGTTCATCCTGACCATCTGGACGGTGGCGGTGGCGCAGTTCAGCAAACATCTGCCGCAAGAAATGGTGGCGCGGGTGATCGGCGTGATGGGGCTGGTTTCTGTCGGCTTCCTGCTGTTCATGCTGCTTACCTCCAATCCGTTCGACCGCTTGCTGCCAGCGGCGGCGGAAGGCCGCGACCTCAATCCCTTGTTGCAGGATCCCGGTTTGGTGATTCATCCGCCGATGCTGTACATGGGTTATGTCGGTTTTTCCGTGGCGTTTGCTTTTGCGATTTCCGCGTTGATCGGCGGGCAGATGGATGCGACCTGGGCGCGCTGGTCGCGGCCCTGGACTACCGTGGCATGGATATTTCTCACCCTGGGTATTGCGCTGGGCAGCGGCTGGGCTTATTACGAACTGGGCTGGGGCGGCTGGTGGTTCTGGGATCCGGTGGAAAATGCTTCGTTCATGCCCTGGCTGGTCGGCACGGCGTTGATCCATTCGCTGGCGGTGACGGAGAAGCGCGGCGCGTTCAAGAGCTGGACGGTGTTGCTCGCCATCGCGGCATTTTCGCTCAGCCTGTTGGGTACCTTCCTGGTGCGTTCCGGCGTGCTGACTTCGGTGCATGCTTTTGCCACCGACCCGCGCGCGGCATATTCATCCTCGCTTTTCTGGTCATCGTGATCGGCAGTTCGCTCATGCTGTTCGCATGGCGCGCGCCGAAGATCGGCATGGGGGGAAAGTTCGGACTGATCTCGCGCGAATCCATGCTGCTGTCCAACAATGTGATGCTGTCCGTGGCTTCGGCTTCGGTGTTTCTCGGCACGCTGTATCCCTTGTTCATGGATGCGCTGGGTTTCGGCAAGCTCTCCGTCGGCCCGCCGTATTTCAACACCGTATTCGTGCCGCTGATGGCGCCGGTGGTGTTGATGATGGGGCTGGGGCCGATTGCGCGCTGGAAGCAGGCCAGCCTGCCGGATATGTGGACGCGCGTGCGCTGGGCATTGGCCGCCAGCGTGGTGATTGCGGTGCTGTTGCCGCTGGTGATGGGCAAGTGGACGCCGCTGATCGCATTGGGCATCTTGCTGGCATTCTGGGTATTCACTACCGCATTGCTCGATTTGCACAAACGACTCGGCGGGCACAGCGGTAATGGTGAACTTGATTTCATGCAGCGTCTGAAAAAACAGTCCCTCAGTTATTACGGCATGCAGCTTGCGCATATCGGCATCGGGATTTTTATCATCGGCGTGACGCTGGTTAAGGGCTACGAAACCGAGCGCGATGTGCGCATGAATGTCAACGATACGGTGCAGGCGGGTGGCTATGAATTTACTTTCGACGGGGTGCGCGAACAGCAAGGGCCGAATTACATGGCCTCGCAGGGGCGCGTAACCATCACCAAGGATGGGCAGGCGGTCACCCAACTGTATCCGGAGAAACGCCAATACAACTCTTCCGGCATGCCGATGACCAATGCATCGATCCAGGTCGGCGTGTTGCGCGATCTGTACGTATCGCTGGGCGAGCCGATTCCCGACAGCAACGGCGCATGGGCGGTGCGGGTTTATATCAAGCCGTTCGTGGACTGGATCTGGGTGGGCTGTGTGTTGATGGCGCTGGGCGGCGTGTTGGCGATATGCGATCGGCGCTATCGCATACATGCCAAAAAACATAACAAGACAGTGGATAGCACGGTGGCAGGCAAAGCAGCCACACTGATTGTGGAAGGGAAAACATCATGATGCGTTTTATTTGGCCGTTGGTTGCGTTTCTCGTTCTCGTGGGATTTCTGTATGTGGGGCTCGGGCTTAACCCGCATGAGGTGCCCTCGCCGCTGATCGGCAAACCCGCACCTGCGTTCTACGTTGCCGCAGTTGCAAGAACCCGAGCAAACAATTCTCGGCTCAAGACATGAAGGGCAAGGTCTGGTTGCTCAATGTATGGTCGTCCTGGTGCGTGTCGTGCCGGGAAGAGCATCCGGTGCTGGTAGAGTTGTCACGGCAAAATATCGTGCCGATCTACGGTCTGGATTACAAGGATAAACGCGAGGACGGCATAGGCTGGCTTACACAAGGCGGCAATCCCTACGTGTTGAGCGCGTCGGATATAGAAGGACGCGTCGGTATAGATTACGGCGTATACGGCGTGCCGGAAACTTATGTCATCGACAAACAGGGGATCATCCAATACAAGGAAATCGGCCCGGTCACTCCGCAGAATCTGCAAAACAAAATCCTGCCGCTGGTTGCGCAGCTACAATCAAAATGAAACGACTATTTATACTCCTGCTGTGCCTGATGCCAGTGTTCGCCTATGCCGGTGAAGCCAAAGATATCGCCGAAGATCCTGTAGTGGAAAAGCGCATGGTTGCGCTGGCCGAAAATCTGCGCTGCCTGGTATGCCAGAACGAATCCCTTGCCAGTTCGCATGCTGAACTGGCCGAAGATTTGCGCAAGGAAGTGCGCGAGATGATCAAGAAAGGCATGGACGACAAGCAGATCACCGACTATCTGGTGGCACGCTATGGCGACTTCGTGCTGTACAAACCGCCGGTGAAAAGCTATACCGTGTTGCTGTGGTTCGGGCCTTTCGCGCTATTCCTGATTGGCGGTGCGGGACTATTTTACCAATTGCGCAAACGGCGCCAGAGTGCGCCGGAAGCCGAACTGACTCCGGAAGCGGAACAACGCGCCTCAGCATTACTCAACGACGATAAAGATAATCAAGTATGACTACGTTCTGGATAATATGCGCACTACTTTTAGTGGTTGCAGTGCTGTTTGTGGTGCTGCCGTTGTGGCGCAGTACGGTGAAAGAAAATCATGTGTTGCGCGATGCCGCCAACCTGGAAATTTTTCGCGACCAGATCGCCGAGATGGATGCCGATTTGAGCAACGGCCTGCTCACACCGGAATTGCATGAGCAGGGCAAACGCGAATTGCAATCGCGTTTACTGGAAGAAGTCAACACCACGGAAAATGCAGCAGGGACATTGGTGAGAAATCCGCACAAGGCGGTGGCGATAGCCTTGGCCGTGTTGCTGCCGCTGATGGCGATCGGCTTGTATTTGAAGATAGGCAATCCGAATGCTTTCCTGCCCCAGACCGGACAAGTTGCTGCGGCGGGTTTTGGCACAGCGCGCACGGAAGCTGCGCTCAAGCAACTGGAAGACAAGGTGGCGCAGAATCCGCAAGACACGGATAGCCTGGTGGCCTTGGCGCGCACTTATGCCGAGCAGGAGCGTTATGTCGATGCCGTGAAGGCATACAACAAGCTGACCCAACTGATACCCAATGACGCGCAGTTGTGGGCCGATTTCGCCGATGCGTTAGCCATGACCAACGGCCAGAGTCTGGCTGGACATCCCACCGTGTTGTTGAACAAGGCACTGGAACTCGATCCTAAAAATCCCAAGGCGCTTGCCTTGGCCGGTTCGGCGGCAATGGGACGCGGGGAATTTCCTGCCGCCATCAAATATTGGGAAGATTTGCTCAAGCAGATACCGGAGAATTCTTCGGATGCGAAAATGATCGCTGACGGCATTCAGCAAGCGCGCGCTGCCATGGCACAAGCCAAGGGCGGCAAAGCCATGCCCGGACAAGCTATGACCGGATCGGCGGGCGGAGAAACACAGTCCGTCGCCGCAGGCCAGGAAGGCATCACCGGCACAGTGACCTTGAGTGATGCCATAAAGGCTCAAGCCAGCCCGGATGACACGCTGTTTGTGCTGGCGCGAGCGACAGAAGGCCCGCCGATGCCACTTGCCGTGATCCGCAAACAGGTAAAGGATTTACCTTTGAAATTCACGCTGGATGACAGCATGGCGATGTCGCCACAAATGAAACTGTCGAGTTTCGATAAAGTGGTGTTGATTGCGCGCGTCTCGAAATCGGGTGAGCCCATGCCGCATCCCGGCGATTTGCAGGGGATGAGTGCAACCATCAAGCCCGGCAGCCATGGTGTGAAACTCAGCATAGATAGTGTGGTGAAATAATTCTAAATTGCAATCAAGATGGTGCTAATAAATCTAAAGTAGATGCCGTCTTCAGTATAAGCGTTATTAGCTCGGTAGGGTGTGTTTGCGCATCAGTTGCGATGGTGCGTAAACGCACCCTACTGTTATGTCATCTTGATTGCGATTTAGAATAATTCGCTGTAGTGCTATTCAGGGGCTTGCTGCCTAATGCTTGCAGCAGGTTTGTAGGTGGGTGCAAAGAAATCACGTCGGTGTTTGACGTTCCAGTTTTATAGCTTGTGGAAACAGCACATCGCTTTCCAAATGGATGTGCTGTACAAGATCACGCTCCAGCTCTGCCAAGGCAGTATAAAGCGCAGAAATATTAGCATTATCTTCGGACGGTGGCCGGTAATTTGCGGTCAATTCACGTAGTTGCTCAAGCAGCTTGGTTACGGACTCATGTTCCATGTCCATCATGCGGATGGGATTGGCGACGCTACCAAAGCATGAGGCAGGCGGTTGCCCTGGGTTGCCTTCGAGTTCAACAATATAGGGAAATAGAATGCGCTCCTCCTTCATTAGGTGAGGTGTCAAATCTGCTTCCAGCTTTTCAAAGCAGCCTCTGATATCAGCCGACGCGACGGCCAATTCCTGATGGTTGAATAGCTCCTCAATATGAGCCAGCGCGGCTCGGGTATAGACATGGTGGGTTTGCTCGATGTGAGAGATCAATTCACTCAAGTTTTTCCATCTGGATTCTTGCACGGTGATAACCATGATTATGTCCTCGCAAAGGCGGAGTGTGATTATATTGGCAGATAAATATATTTAAAATATATTTTATTCTATGCGCTCACTCATTAAAACAAATTTTCGAGCGCCGGAAAAAGCTCGCGCTCCTCAAATCGGACGTGAGCTGATAAGCATCTGCCGAAATTATCCAATGCCTTGACATCGTTCTGTCGCAGAGCATTGATCAGCCCGCGCAATTGTTGATGATCTGCCAGCGTGCGCTCTATCAGGGCTTGTGTTTCTGTGCCGTGCAGCAGCGGCAGTAGCGATGTTTCCTCGAACAGGAAATGTGGTTCCAAATTATTCGAGAATGCCAGGATTACGCGTCGGCAAACTTGGTTTACCAGAGTCTTATCATCAGATTGTGCTGCGCGTTCGCAGGCTTTTGCCAGCGTAAGAGCGGTATGGTGTTCGCGCGACAGCGGCAGCAGGGTTGAACTTCGTTTCATGACCTATTCAAAATCAACGTAACGCATAACGGCAGCATGGTACACCGCATTGAACTTTCGCTATGTACGATTGCGTACGGAAAACCCTGCCGCTGGATGATATTTTCCATCATGGATAATGCCATTCTTGTTTTGGCTACACCGATAAACGGAATCAGGGAGCGCAGGTATGCTGAACGAGATCGTCAACAAGGAAGCTTCTGTTTTCCAGAGCCACACTACGGAGACGTTGTCCCCTTGGTGGCGGCGCGCCAGCCTTATCACCATGACGCTCGGCTTCTCGGTTCTAATATTGCTGACGTTCAATGCCTATCACGAAGCCCCGCCCATCCCCGACAAGGTGATCGCCGCTGACGGAGCTGTTCTGTACACTGGTGCAGATATTCGCGATGGTCAGCAGGTATTTCTCAAATACGGCCTGATGGACAACGGGACGATCTGGGGGCATGGCGCTTTGCTCGGCCCCGATTTCTCGGCAGAATATCTGCACACCTTGGCGTTATATGACGCGACAAGCCTCGCCCAGCAGCGCTTCGGTCGCCAGCTCGACACTTTGTCAGCCGTGCAACGTGCCATGGTTGAAGCGGAAGTGCGGACTGAGTTGAAGCAGAACCGCTACGATCCGCAAAATGGCACTCTGCTGGCGGAACTTGCCTACTCGGATTGGTTCAGACAACAGCCAAGCAGGTGGAACGATTATTTTTCCAATCCGGTGAAGAACGGCGGGCTCGGCGTCAGAACTATCAGCGATCCCGATGAACTGAAGCAGCTCAGCGCTTTTGTCGCGTGGACCGCCTGGGCGTCGGTCGCCAACCGGCCGGGCACAACGCATTCGTACACCAACAACTTTCCCTACGATCCCGTGGCAGGCAACACGCCGACTGCCGATGCCGTACTGTGGAGCGCGTTGAGTCTTATTTTTCTGCTCGGTGGAACCGCAGTGGTGCTGCTGGCTTTCGGTAAGTTCGACTTTCTCGGCTGGAAATCCAGGCCCGGTTATCAGCACCCAAAACTGGCGGGGGTTAGCATGACCCCGGCACAACGTGCGACCTTGAAATATTTTGCGCTGGCAGCACTCCTTGTTTTGGCGCAAAGCCTGATCGGCGGTGCCGTCGCCCATTACCGCGCCGACCCCGGCACGTTTTATGGGTTCGATCTTGCCGCGTGGCTGCCGAGCAACCTGTTGCGTACCTGGCATTTGCAACTTGCGATTTTCTGGATCGCCACTGTCTATGTCGCCGGTGCCCTCTTTCTCGCCGCCGCGCTCGGCGGAAGCGAACCATCCGGACAGAAGAAAGGCATCGACACTTTATTCTGGGCAATGGTAATCGTTGTCGTCGGCAGCCTGCTGGGCGAATGGGCTGGTATGCGCCAGTTGCTGCCCAAGTTTTGGTTCTGGTTCGGCGACCAGGGATGGGAATATCTTGAACTCGGTCGCGCCTGGCAGATGCTGCTCGCAGTCGCACTGCTGTGCTGGTTCGGTCTGCTGCTGCGCGCACTTGCCCCCGCGTTGCGTGATCCCGAGCGCCGCGAGATCGCCATCTTGTTTTTGTGCGCCGCAATCGCGATCCCGGTGTTTTATCTGCCCGCGATGTTCTTCGACGGTACGACTCATTTCTCGGTGGTTGACGCCTGGCGATTCTGGATTATTCACCTCTGGGTCGAAGGATTTTTTGAATTCTTCGTGACCGTCATGGTGGCGATCATCTTCCTTCAGTTCGGTGTCGTCACGCGCCTTACGGCAACGCGCGTCATTTACCTTGATGCCATACTATATTTTGCTGGCGGGTTTATCGGTACCGGACATCATTGGTATTGGACCGGACAGACCAGCTTCAACATGGCCTTGAGTGCGCTGTTCTCCGCACTCGAAGTGGTTCCGCTCACGCTGATCACGCTCGATGCCTGGGATTTCGTCAGATTATCCAGACCGGAATCCGACACGACTGAGGTACCGCACAAATGGACTTTTTATTTTCTCATGGCAGTCGGCTTCTGGAACTTCGTCGGTGCCGGGATTTTTGGGTTTCTGATCAATCTGCCGATCATCAGTTACTTCGAGACCGGCACGCTACTGACCATCAACCACGGCCATGCCGCGATGATGGGCGTGTTCGGCATGCTGGGTATCGGCCTGATCGTCTTCGTCATTCGGCAAGCCGTCGACGAGGCGCTTTGGCAGAACCTGGAAAAATATATACGGGTCGGCTTCTGGGGGCTGAACGGCGGCCTGCTGCTGATGGTGGTCATCAGTATGTTTCCCGCTGGAGTCCTGCAACTGGTCGATGTGCTGGAGAACGGCTATTGGCACGCCCGCAGTCTTGCCTATACCGGGAGTGAACTGGCGCGGCTGTTGGAGTGGAGCCGCATGCCCGGCGATCTGGTGTTCATCGTCTGCGGTGTCGTGCCCATCGTGATTGCTGCGGTGCGTGCTTATCGTTTTAATAATTCAGCTGTGTGTCACATCCTTGCAATATAAACATGTAAGAGTAATATATGTTATCGGCTGAGCTTTTGGAACTTCAGCGTTGCCAGCAATAAGCGATATATGAGCATGAACGGAATGAGGAACAAGATATGCAGTTGCCTGACATGGATGATGAGGGATATTTGATTGATCCTTTTGATTGGAAGGAAGATTTAGCCAATGAACTCGCCCGCCAAGAGAATGTACAGCTTACTGAAGATCATTGGGATGCCATTAATTTTATGCGCCAGTATTACTCGGAACATCAAGTCGCCCCGGATGTTCGTCATGTAACGAAACATCTCGCTGAAAGGTTGGGAACTGAATCGCGCAATAAAATATTTGAACTCTTTCCGTACGGCTACGTTAAGCAGGCTTGCAAGATCGCTGGTATGAAACGGCCAAGGGGATGGAGTACCGGATAAGCGCAGGGCGAGCAAACCATTTCGATATTTCCTTCAAAATCTATGGAAAGCTGTATGGACTCATCGCGGCGTAGTTTTCTGCGTGGGCGCCCGCATCGCAACACGGTGCCGTTACGCCCACCATGGAGCGTGCCGGAGCTGTTGTTCACCAAGCTATGCACGCGTTGCGGCGACTGTATCCAGCACTGCGAAACCGGGGTGTTGCAAAAAGGAGACGGCGGTTTTCCTGAAACATTTTTCGATTCGGGCGGCTGCAACTTCTGCAAAAAATGCGTACAGGCATGCAAGCCCGGCGCGCTCCGCTTAATTAACGGCGCGGCGCCATGGCTGCTCAAGGCATTTATCGGTTCGTCCTGTCTGGTTCAACAAAAAGTGGTTTGCCGCACCTGTGGCGAACGCTGTGAAACGGGCGCTCTGCGCTTTCGCTTGGAAAAGGGAGGGGTAGCAACGCCGCAACTGGATTTGGATTTGTGTAATGGCTGCGGCATGTGCGTCGCAGATTGTCCAACCCGCGCCATTACTGTTTCCCCAACCGAATGTATCAAGGAGGTGGCTGTATGAATATCGCCAGTTTGGTGTTGCGTGCGCAACCCGCCCGGCTTGCGGAACTGCACAGAGCAGTCTGCACTATCCCAGGCTCAGAGATTCACGCCGTAAGCAACGAGGACGGAAGCATGATCGTTACCGTGGAAGACACCCCGGATCACGCCTGCACCGATGCACTGGTAAAACTCCAACAACTCGATCACATTATGTCCATCACGCTGGCCTACGAATATTCCGAATCCGCTAGTTAAGCTACAGGAGATAGCATCATGACCATGAACCGCCGCGACTTTATCAAGATCAACGCTATCGCTGCCGCCGCCGCAAGCGCGGGCATTTCGCTGCCAGCCATTGCCGCCAAGGCCAATGGAGTTGCAGCAAACGCCGATATCCGCTGGGACAAAGCGGCCTGCCGTTTCTGCGGCACCGGTTGCTCGGTGTTGGTCGGCACCCAGGACGGTCGCGTCGTCGCGACCCAGGGCGATCCGGATTCCCCCGTCAATCGCGGCATTAATTGCATCAAGGGTTACTACCTTTCCAAGATCATGTACGGCGCAGACCGCTTGACCCAGCCATTGCTGCGCAAGAAAAACGGGGTGTATGACAAGAACGGCGAATTCACTGCCGTCTCCTGGGACGAAGCGTTCGGCATCATGGCGCAGAAATGGAAAGAAACGCTGAAAAGTGACGGCCCTAGCGGGATTGGCATGTTCGGCTCGGGACAGTGGACCATCTGGGAAGGCTACGCCGCCAGCAAATTGATGAAAGCCGGTTTCCGTTCCAATAATCTTGACTGCAACGCCCGCCATTGCATGGCATCGTCCGTGGCCGGGTTCATGCGCACCTTCGGCATGGACGAACCGATGGGGTGTTACGACGATATTGAAATTACCGATGCTTACGTGCTGTGGGGTTCCAATATGGCCGAGATGCACCCCATCCTGTGGTCGCGCATTACTGATCGCCGCCTGTCTCAGCCCGACTGCCAAGTGCATGTGCTATCGACCTTTGAGCATCGCTCCTTCGAGTTGGCTGACAATGGCATGATATTTGTGCCGCAGACTGATCTGGCGATCATGAATTACATCTGCAATCACATTATCGAGAGCGGCAACGTCAATCACGATTTCATCCAGAAGCACGCCAATTTCAAGATCGGCGAAACCGACATCGGTTACGGCCTACGCCCTAACCATGAGCTGGAAAAAAACGCCCAGTTCAATGGCTATCCCGCAGCAGATGGCAAACCCAAGCACAACCCGAACGATGCCAGAGACAGCAACTTCGAGGAATTCAAGAAATTTGTTTCGGAGTACACGCTGGAAAAGGTGGCCAAACTATCCGGTGTCCCAGCTGCCAACCTCAAGCGCTTGGCCGAACTTTACGCCGACCCGAAGAAAAAAGTCATCTCGTTCTGGACTATGGGTTTCAACCAGCACACTCGCGGTAGCTGGGCCAATAACATGATTTACAACATCCATCTCTTGACAGGCAAAATCTCCGAGCCGGGCAATAGTCCTTTCTCGCTTACCGGACAGCCTTCAGCTTGCGGCACCGCGCGCGAAGTGGGCACGTTCTCCCACCGCCTGCCCGCCGACATGGTGGTGACCAATCCGGAACACCGCAAGCATGCCGAGGAAATCTGGCAACTGCCGGAAGGCACCATCCCAGACAAGAACGGTTTGCACGCGGTGGCGCAGAGCCGCGCGCTCAAGGATGGCAAGCTCAAATGCTACTGGACCCAGACCACCAACAACATGCAGGCAGGCCCCAACATCAACGAGGAAATTTATCCGGGCTGGCGCAATCCGGCCACCTTCGTCGTGGTGTCTGATGTTTACCCAACGGTGTCTGCCATATCCGCCGACTTGATTCTACCCGCTGCGATGTGGGTGGAAAAGGAAGGGGCTTTTGGCAATGCCGAGCGACGAACCCAATTTTGGCGCCAACAGGTCAAGGCGCCGGGCGAAGCTCGTTCCGATCTGTGGCAGTTGATGGAGTTTTCCAAACACTTCAAGGTTGAAGAGGTGTGGCCTGCCGAACTCCTTGCCAAGAAACCACAGTACAAAGGTAAAACCTTGTTTGACGTGCTGTACAAGAACGGCATGGTCAATAAATTCCCTGTGGCAGAACTCAAAACAGTCAACGAACACGCCATCAAGAACTACAACAACGACGAAGCGGAGGCCTTCGGTTTTTATGTGCAGAAGGGCCTATTCGAGGAATATGCCCGGTTTGGTCGCGGTCACGGCCACGATCTGGCGCTGTTCGACCTGTACCACAAAGCCCATGGCCTGCGCTGGCCGGTGGTGGATGGCAAGGAAACGCTGTGGCGTTACCGCGAAGGCTATGACCCCTATGTGAAGAAAGGCGAGGGGCTCCGGTTTTACGGACAGAAGGACGGCAAGGCAATAATTTTCGCGCTGCCCTACCAGAATCCACCCGAAATGCCGGACAAGGAATTCGACCTGTGGTTGTGTACCGGTCGCGTGCTGGAACACTGGCACACCGGATCGATGACGCGACGTGTTCCGGAGCTGTACCGAGCCGTACCCGACGCGCAGGTATTCATGCATCCGGAAGATGCGGAGAAGCGTGGCCTGCAACGCGGCATGATGGTGATAGTCAGCTCGCGACGAGGTGAAATTAAGGCTCGCATCGAAACCCGTGGCCGCAATAAGCCGCCGGTTGGCCTGATATTTGTACCGTTCTTCGATGAAATGAAACTGGTTAACAAGCTTACCTTGGACGCCACTTGCCCGATTTCGAAACAAACCGACTTCAAGAAATGTGCGGTCAAAGTCACCAAGGCATGAGCAGAAATGCATAAGGATACAGACATGAAACTTATAGACCGTATTATTGAAGCTCTGTTCATATTAGTGCTTGCGCTAGCTCCTCCGGCTGCGCTTGCCGCAGCGACCGCAAGCGTGGCCAAGGTGCAGTCGCTACGTGGAACAGATGTTCAGGCACCCGATGCGGATGCCGACATGTTCCGGCAGGAGCGGGATCGCGGGCCGATTGAGCGAAACTATGCCCAGCAACCGCCACTGATTCCACATGTGGTGGAAAATTACAGGATCACCAAAAATTTTAACAAGTGCTTGGACTGCCATTCCTGGTCGCGCTACAAGGAAACGGGAGCCACCAAGGTCAGTATCACCCACTTCAAAGACCGCGACGGTGTCGAGCATCCCAATATCTCGCCACGACGTTATTTCTGCGTGCAGTGCCACGTCCCGCAAACCGATGCGAAACCGTTAGTGGCAAATACCTATAAGCCGGCCAACACCCTGAAATGAACGAGGTGAGCACAATGAACGATACAACCAATAAATTTGCTGGCCTGCGCGGAAAAATAAAGAAATCCGGATGGGGAATTCTCGCGGTTGCCTTTCTCGGCGGCATCATTTTCTGGGGCGGCTTCAATACGGTTCTTGAAATGACTAACCGCGAAGAGTTCTGCATCTCCTGCCACGAAATGAAGGACAACGTGTATCAGGAATACCGCAATACCATTCATTACTCCAACCGCACCGGCGTGCGTGCTACCTGTCCGGATTGCCATGTGCCCAAGGACTGGACGCATAAGATCATCCGCAAGATACAGGCATCTAATGAGTTGCTCCACAAAGCGTTGGGGAGCATCGACACGCCCGAAAAATTCAATGCCAAGCGGCTCCAATTGGCCGAACACGAATGGGCGCGCATGAAACGCACGGATTCGCAGGAGTGCCGTAATTGCCACAACTTCGCCCATTTCGATTATTCGGTACAAGATAGGCGCGCTAACAGCATGCACCAGAAAGGTTTTGCCGAAGGCAAGACTTGCATCGATTGTCACAAGGGCATCGCTCACAGCCTCCCCGCAGTGGAGCAAAATATCGGTGCACCCAAGAATGGTGCCCCGCCGGAAATTTTTCATCCGCCGACTGTCGCCCCCCAAACGGCGGCTTCCCCGTTAGAAGGCAAATAAGAAACTTAAGGGAGCCTCTAAAAATGAAATCTGACAAACTTGCTGTAATTGCCTTGTTGCTATGGGTTGTTACCATCGCAGTATTGGCATGGTTCTTCATTCGTGGGAGCACCACGGCGGGGACAGATGGCAGAACCGCAGTCGTGTTGCAAGCCGGTGAACGTGACTTTGTGCTGTCCGAAATGCGTGGGCTGCTGTCTGCGACCCAAGAGGTTCTGGAAGGGGCGAATCAAGGTGACATGCAACGTGTCATCAAAGCCGCCAGTGCTGCCGGAATGGCGGGTGCGGCTGATGTTAACCCGGCACTGATGGCAAAGCTGCCGCTGGAATTTAAAACGCTAGGCATGAGCGTACACCACGACATGGATGATATTGCCAAAGCTGCCGGAAACGGGACGCTGGCACCGAAAATCCTGAATATGCTATCCTACACGTTAGCTAAATGCGTTGCCTGTCACTCGACATGGCAGCTTAAAGCAGTAAATTAGGTATTTAATATAGCTGCGCGATGCTGTAACCTGATCACAGAGTTTTCATCATTAGTTGAATTCGCTGGAATAGAAATCTTCATGAATCGATCTTCACTCATCGCTATCCTTGCCAAGGAGTTGCCAAAACAGGCGCTTTCACACGCTATTGAGGTTTCTCTTGGGGCAACAGCAATATCACAAAATGATCCGCTACACACCTCTGTCGGTGCTTCTGTTGCCGTTTGTTTGATTGACACGAAAAAACTCTCATGCGGCTTGCGCCAAGTCATGTTGCCCTCTCTCGCACGCGGTCACCGCCACGATGCGATGCTGCAAGCTGACGCAGCGCTGGAAGATGTGTTTACCCAACTTTGCCCAGTGGGAAAACTTAGTTCGACCGATATCGAACAAAAACGTATCCATGCAAAAATTTTCGGTGGGGCAGATTTAAAAGCCTCAGGTCTTAGTTTCTCTGATGGTGTGCAAAGCGTAAATTTTGTGCGTAGTTGGCTGAAGGCACGCAGAATACCCATTGTTGCAGAGAGTATTGGCGGAATACGGCGGCGCGAAATTGTTCTGCTACCGCACAATGGGATTGTATATTGCCGGACACAGGTTCTCGATGACGATTTCCTAAACGCAGAACGATCCCAACTGTCTGCTGTAAAAGAAGAGCAGAATAAAATCGAACTTTTTTGATTTTATCCGGACTTTTATAGGGGGTAAAGCGAGCTTTATACCCCTTAAATCTCATATTTTACAATTTCATATTATCCTCGTCACAACGTACATTGACAACGCTCAAGGAGTGGGTAGAATGATCTAATAATTCTGCAATATTGGAAATATACAATTATGAATGCAAAACAAGCTGTAGCTAAACTCGCTTCTCTTGCGCAGGAAACCCGATTGCGGATTTTCAGATTGCTGGTCGAGACAGGAAAAGAGGGAATGAATGCCTCTGCAATCGCTGAATTTCTCGATATACCACCCGCCACACTGTCTTTTCACGTGGCGCATCTGGCGCGTGCGGGGCTTGTTAATGCCCGTCAGGAGAGCCGTTTCATTTATTACTCGGTGAAATATTCAGCCATGGATGACTTGATCGCCTACCTGTCACAAAACTGTTGCCAAGGAATGGCTTGCCTGCCAAAAACTGCGGCGATCAATACTGCTGAAAAGCGACAGAGAGTCGCCAAGGTAAAAGTTTAAAAGGAGTGTTTATGAAGGGGCACATCTACAACGTATTGTTTCTTTGTACTGGGAATTCGGCGCGTAGCATCATGGCCGAAGCTATTCTCAACCATGTCGGCAAAGGTCGATTTCACGCATTTAGTGCGGGAAGTCATCCTGCTGGGAAGGTCAACCCATTCGCTATAGAACAGTTGAAACGAGCCAGTTTGCCAACAGATAGCTTTCGTAGCAAGAACTGGAGCGAATTTTCTTCACCCGATGCACCCAAACTCGATTTCGTTTTCACAGTTTGTGACAATGCGGCAGGCGAAATGTGTCCCGTCTGGCCTGGTCAGCCCATGACGGCTCACTGGGGTATTGAGGATCCAGCCGCCATTGAGGGCAGTGACGACGAAAAGAAACACGCATTTTCAACAGCATTTTCGCAGCTCAATAGGCGCATTTCTATATTCACGAATCTCCCACTCACGAAACTTGATGCGATGTCGTTGAAACGTGAACTGGACACTATCGGTGAACTGCGCAAGCAGGGCCAATAACCAAAGTTCAATTAAAGGAAATCTATGTCAACACGTAAAACCGTCCTTGTGCTTTGCACAGGAAACTCCTGCCGTTCCCAAATGGCAGAGGTTCTTCTTAACCATGACCTCGGCGACAAGGTTCGAGCTTTGTCGGCGGGAACCCGCCCTCAGGCCAAGGTTGCCGATGGAGCGATTGAGGCGTTGAAGCTTGCTGGCCTTCCAACAGATGGGTTGTATCCCAAAGATGTGGATGCTGTGATGAACGACTCCATTGATCTGGTGGTAACGGTCTGTGACAACGCCAAGGAATCCTGCCCGATCTTCCCGCGCTCCGTGCCGAGTATTCACCTTCCGTTTCACGACCCGCATGGTGAACCCTTGGAAAGCTTTGTCACGGTCCGCGAAGACATTCGATCTCGCCTGCTTCCTGCTGTCCGCGAAGCGCTGGGGCTTTGAGGTAACACTTTGAGCGCTCAATGTGAAATCGCAGTAAAAGCTGGCGTAGGCGCTCCCATGAGTGTCTTCGAGCGTTACCTGACCGTATGGGTGTTTCTTTGCATTGTCGCAGGCATTTCGTTGGGGCAAATAGCGCCAACAGTGTTTCAGTCAATTGGCCGTATGGAAATCGCGCAGGTCAATCTGCCGGTCGGGCTACTGATATGGGTGATGATCATTCCCATGCTGGTCAAGGTCGACTTCAGTGCGCTGCACGAGGTAAAACAGCATGTGCGGGGCATCGGTGTGACACTGTTCGTGAACTGGCTGGTCAAGCCGTTCACAATGGCGTTTCTGGCGTGGCTGTTTATTCGCAATTTGTTTTCGCCTTTGCTACCCGCCGAACAGATCGATAGCTACATTGCCGGGCTGATTCTTCTCGCAGCCGCACCATGCACGGCAATGGTATTTGTTTGGAGCCGTCTCACGAACGGCGATCCACTGTTCACTCTTTCTCAAGTGGCGCTCAACGATACGATCATGATTTTCGCTTTTGCCCCCATCGTGGCCTTGTTGCTGGGAATCTCAAGTATTCAGGTGCCGTGGGATACGCTGTTTACATCGGTCGTGCTTTATATCGTTATTCCGGTGATCTTGGCCCAACTGTGGCGCAAGAGTCTCCTAAACAAGGGGCGGGCACATTTCGATGCGGCTATGGATAAGATCGGTCCTTGGTCAATCTCCGCCTTGCTCGTAACTCTCGTTCTGCTGTTCGCATTTCAGGGCAAGGCCATCATCGATCAACCGTTGGTTATTGCATTGCTGGCGGTACCTATACTAATACAGGTCTTCTTTAATTCGTCGCTTGCTTACTGGCTTAACCGTGTCGTTGGAGAAAAGCACAATATTGCCTGCCCGTCGGCTCTAATCGGTGCTTCCAACTTTTTTGAACTGGCCGTGGCGGCAGCCATCAGCCTTTTTGGATTCCAGTCTGGGGCTGCATTGGCGACGGTGGTGGGTGTTCTCATCGAGGTGCCGGTGATGTTGCTGGTAGTGAAAGTAGTCAACTCCAGCAAGGGCTGGTATGAGTCAAATCAAAAGCATTAAGGAATATAAAGAGTAGTGCATTTGCCCACCACCGATCCGGCCGCCCATATTATCCGAATCGTCCGGTAATATAATCCTCGGTTTCCTTGCGCTTGGGGTTGGTGAATACCGTGCTGGTGTCGCCGAACTCGATCAGGTCGCCGAGATACATGTAGGCGGTATAGTCGGAAACGCGCGCAGCTTGTTGCATGTTGTGGGTAACGATGACGATGGTGAATTCTTCTTTGAGTTCGTCTATCAGCTTTTCGATGTGCGCGGTGGAAATCGGATCCAGCGCAGAAGTGGGTTCGTCGAGCAGCAGTACCTGCGGTTTGACGGCGATGGCGCGGGCGATGCACAGGCGTTGTTGCTGACCGCCGGACAGTCCGGTGCCGCTCTGTTTCAGCTTATCCTTTACTTCCATCCATAGCGCGGCCTTTTTTAACGCCCATTCCACGCGCTCGTCCATGTCGCGCTTGTTCATGTTCTCGTACAGCTTCACGCCAAAGGCGATGTTGTCATAGATAGACATCGGGAACGGAGTGGGCTTCTGGAACACCATGCCGATCTTGGCGCGCAACATATTCAGGTCCTGCTTCTTGTCCAGCAGGTTCTCGCCATCCAGCATAATTTCGCCGGTCGCCCTTTGCTTGGGGTAGAGCTGGTACATGCGGTTGAAGGTGCGCAGCAGGGTAGATTTGCCGCAACCTGACGGGCCGATGAAAGCCGTCACCATCTTTTCCGAGATGCTGAGGTTGATGTCCTTCAGGGCGCGGTCTTTGCCGTAATAAAAGTTCAGATCACGTACGACCAGTTTTGGGGTGATGGCTTTATCAGCATTCATCTGCCGGTGTCCTTAATGGGTTGAGGTTTGTTGGCGGAAAAGTACGCGTGCCACAATATTGAGCGAGAGCACGCTGAAGGTAATAAGTAGCGCACCGGCCCAAGCGAGGTTGTGCCAATCATCATAGGGGCTCATGGCAAACTGGAAAATCACTACCGGCAAGTTCGCCATCGGCTGGTTCATGTCATTGCTCCAGAACTGGTTGTTCAGCGCGGTGAATAGCAGCGGTGCCGTTTCGCCGCTGATGCGCGCGACCGCCAATAGAATCCCGGTCAGGATACCGGCACGGGAAGCGCGAAGGGTGACGGAGCTGATAACTTTCCATTGCGGTGCCCCCAGCGCTGCGGCCGCTTCGCGTAGGGTATTGGGTACCAGCCGCAACATATTTTCGGTGGTGCGGATGACTACCGGGATGACCAGCATCGACAGTGCCAGAGAACCGGCCCAGCCGGAAAAGTGGCCGATCTTGACGACATATACCGCGTAGACAAACATGCCGATCACGATGGACGGTGCGGACAGCAGCACGTCGTTGATGAAGCGGGTAACGGGTGCCAGCCAGCCGCGATGGCCGAATTCGGCGAGGTAGGTGCCCGCCAGAATGCCGATGGGGGTGCCGATCAGGGTGCCGATCAAGGTCATGGCCAGGCTGCCGGCGATGGCGTTAAGCAGGCCTCCGTTGCTGCCGGGAGGCGGGGTCGTTTGGGTGAATACCGCCAAGGTCAGACCCGGTAGGCCATATTCCAGCAAGGTGAGCAGAATCCAGCCCAGCCAGAACAGGCCGAATAGCATGGTCATCACCGAGATGCTCAGAGCTAGGGCGTTAATCAGGCGGCGGCGCGTATAGAGTGTCGACATTTTAAGCGGTTCCTCCTTCGCGTTGAGCCAGCTTGTACAGCAGGAAGCGCGCCAGCGACAGCACCACGAAAGTGATAAAGAACAGGATTAACCCCAACTCGATCAGAGACGAGGTGTACAGTTCGCCTACGGCCTCGGTGAATTCGTTGGCCAGTGCGGAGGCAATGCTGTTGCCGGGCACCAATAGGGATTGGCTCAGCTCATGGGCGTTACCGATGACGAAAGTGACCGCCATGGTTTCACCCAGTGCGCGTCCAAGACCCAGCATGATGCCGCCGACCACACCGATTTTGGTATAGGGCAGTACGACATCCCACATCACTTCCCAAGTGGTTGCCCCCAAGCCATAAGCGGATTCCTTGAGCAGGCTGGGCACCACGTCGAAGACATCGCGCATCACCGCAGCGATGAAAGGGATCACCATGATCGACAGGATGATTCC
This sequence comes from uncultured beta proteobacterium, assembly GCA_963714805.1. Classification (GTDB taxonomy): domain Bacteria; phylum Pseudomonadota; class Gammaproteobacteria; order Burkholderiales; family Gallionellaceae; genus CAIQPV01. The sequence goes on from CAVQPO010000005.1 coordinate 280,175, forward strand.
GGCGGTGAGCACACCGATGCCCATCGGCGGCCCCGAGAAGAACGGGCCGATTAACTCCATTTTACCCAAGTGATCATTGAGCCAGGGTTCGACGTAATCGCCGAACAGCGGGGCGAACACGAACAGCCCCCACATGCCGTAAATAATGCTGGGGATGCCGGCCAGCAGTTCGATGGCGATGCCGAGCGGGCGACGCAGCCATTGTGGCGAGAGTTCGGTGAGAAAAATGGCAATGCCGAAGCTGACGGGTATGGCGATCAGCAAGGCGATGGTGGCAGTAGCCAGCGTACCGACGATGGGTACCAGCGCGCCGAACTGATCGGTGACCGGATTCCATTCGGCGCTGCTGAGAAAACCGAATCCGAAGGCATGGATGGCGGGCAGGCTGCCTATTATCAGAGATACTATGATGGCGAGCAGCAGAGCGAGTACGCCGAACGCGGCCAAGCGCGTGACGTTGCGGAACAGGATGTCCAGCGTGTTCTGGTGTTTGTGGTGTGCTTCCCGCAATGTTGATGGCATATTTCTTATTTCTTGTAGGGTATTCCGGACAAACTACGCAAAATTGATGAGGGGACTTGCGCCCCCTCGTATTACATCCTGGAAAGCTTGTGGTCAGACGCCTTGCTTAACCAGGAATTACTTCCAGATGGCTTTGCCGGAAGCGTCTTTCAACTGTGTCTTCCAGTTTGCGCGCACCTGATTCTGAACTTTGTCCGGCATCGGCACATAGTCCAAGTCAATAGCCATCTTGCTGCCGTTTTTGTAAGCCCAGTCGAAGAATTTCAGGACTTCAGTGCCTGTTTCCGGCTTGTCTTGCACCTTTTGCATCAGGATGAAAGTGGCACCGGTAATGGGCCAGCTTGCCTTGCCCGGCTGTTCGGTCAGCAGCAGGTACATACCGGGAGCTTTGTCCCATTCCGCGCTTGCCGCCGCAGCCTTGAAGGAATCTTCGTCGGGTTTGACGAACTGTCCATCCTTGTTTTTCACTTCGCCATAAGACATCTTGTTCTGTTTGGCGTAAGCGTATTCCACATAACCGATGGAGCCCTTGATGCGCTGTACGTAAGAGGCTACGCCTTCATTGCCCTTGCCGCCCGTGCCCGCAGGCCAAGCTACAGAGGTACCTTCGCCGACCTTGCTTTTCCATTCCGGGCTGACCTTGGACAGGTAGTTCACCCAAATGAAGGTGGTGCCCGAACCGTCCGAGCGATGCACTACGGTGATATTTTCGTCGGGCAGACTGACACCCTTGTTAATCGCAGCAATGGCCGGGTCGTTCCACTTGGTGATCTTGCCGAGATAGATGTTGGCAAGCAGTTCACCGGTAAACTTGAGTTCGCCGGGCTTGATGCCGCTGATGTTGTAAACCGGCACGTCGCCGCCCATTACTGCCGGGAATTGCATCAGGCCGTTCTTATCCAGATCTTCGGGTTTCAGCGGCATGTCGGATGCGCCGAAATCCACGGTTTTGGCTTCAATTTGCTTGATGCCGCCGCCGGAGCCGATGGACTGGTAGTTCAGGCCGTTGCCGGATTGCGCCTTGTAGGCTTCGGCCCATTTGGCATAAATCGGATAAGGGAAGGTCGCGCCCGCGCCTGTGAGGTCGGTCGCGCATGCAGAGCCTGCGGCCAGTAGCGAGACGGTCAGGCCGAGGCTACAGAAAAGTGGGTTTAGTTTGTTCATGGGCTCTCCAAAAATTTGGGTTCATTAATTTTGCCGTTTGTCAGCGGAACGAATCATAGCTACGCTCTGTTACACAATTATTACACTGGCGTCATAGTTCGTGTTGAGGATTTTTTCATCGGGGGAGTTGAGGGGCAGATATCGTCATGGGCGATTGACCGTTTTGATTTTCGCATGTAGGATTACCGTCTTTACATTGCTCAAGAGGCATTCTGCATGCGCCGCAAACTGGTTGCCGGAAATTGGAAAATGTGCGGGGCATTGGCTCAGAATGAGGCGTTGCTGAAGGCAGTAGCGGCTGGCGCGGCGCAGATGCCAGGAGTTGACTGCGCGGTATGTGTACCGTTCCCCTATCTGGCGCAGGCGCAACAGTTGCTGGGCGGCACTGCGGTGAAGTGGGGCGCGCAGAATGTGCATCAACTGGAAAAGGGCGCGTACACCGGTGAGGTTGCGGCTTCCATGCTGCGCGATTTCGGTTGCCGCTATGTGCTCGTCGGGCATTCGGAACGGCGCAGCCTGTATGGCGAAACCAGCAAACTGGTGGCGGAAAAATTCGCTGCGGCACAGAAGGCCGGGCTGCTCCCGATTCTTTGCATAGGGGAAACTTTGGCGCAGCGCGAGAACGGTACGACCGAGACGGTGGTGGCGGAGCAGCTTGACGCGGTGCTCACTCTGTTGGGTGCGCAGTCCTTGCGTAACGCGGTGGTGGCCTACGAGCCGGTCTGGGCGATAGGAACCGGCAAGACGGCATCACCCGAGCAGGCTCAGGCCGTACATGCGTTTATTCGCGGGCGTGTGGCCGAACATGATAGGCAGATTGCCGAGGGATTGTGTATACTCTATGGCGGTAGCGTCAAGGCCTCGAATGCAGCAGAGTTGTTCGCCATGCCGGACATCGATGGTGGGCTGATCGGCGGAGCTTCGCTGGTTGCCGAAGATTTTCTGGCAATTTGTAAGGCCGGGCAATAATTATTTTTTGGAGTAGTGTGTGGAAACTTTGGTTTGGGTTGTGCATGTAATAACGGCGATAGTGCTGTGCGGTCTGGTGTTGATGCAGCATGGCAAAGGGGCGGACATGGGGGCCTCTTTCGGTTCTGGTTCCGCCGGTAGTCTGTTTGGTTCAAGCGGTTCCGCCAATTTTCTGAGCCGCAGTACGGCAGTTGCTGCGACAATCTTTTTCATCACCAGCATGACACTGACTTATTTATATGCCAATCCGGTGAGTTCGCAAGGCGTGATGGACAGGCAGAGTGTGGTGCAACCGGTTCAAGTTGTTCCCGCACCGGCGAGCGGTGATGTCGGCGATTCAAAATCCAAGGAAATACCGAAATAGTTTTAGGATGCCCTTTACAGTAGCATTGCGGTTGTGGTGGAATTGGTAGACACGCAAGCTTGAGGTGCTTGTGCCCGCAAGGGCGTGGGAGTTCGAGTCTCCCCATCCGCACCATAAAATATAAGGCAGGGGTTTGGAATATAAGCAAACCAGCCTCATGCCAAAAATAAAATAAATATAAATTCGTAATTTCGTTTAGACGCGCCTCATTTATAAGGTTAGAATAAGGCGCGAACGGGGGAGGAGCTCAGATGTTGGAAAATTATTTTCCGGTGCTGTTGTTCATAGCTGTGGGGCTGGGGGTAGGCGTGGCACCGATGGTGCTAGGTCGGCTTGTTGGCCCTCATCGGCCGGATAGTGCAAAGCTCTCGCCTTATGAGTGCGGATTCGAAGCCTTCGAAGACGCGCGCATGAAATTCGACGTGCGCTATTACCTGGTTGCCATTCTATTTATCCTGTTCGATCTTGAAATCGCTTTTCTGTTTCCTTGGGCCGTGGTGCTAAAGGAAATCGGTACGTTCGGTTTCATTTCCATGCTGATTTTCCTTGCCATTCTGGTGGTGGGCTTTATTTACGAGTGGATGAAGGGAGCCTTGGAATGGGAATAGAAGGCATCCTCGAAAAGGGTGTTGTCACCACGACGCTCGACACGATCATCAATTACACCCGCACCGGCTCCTTGTGGCCGATGACTTTTGGCTTGGCGTGCTGTGCGGTGGAGATGATGCATGCGGGAGCTGCACGTTATGACCTCGACCGCTTTGGTGTGGTGTTCCGTCCTAGTCCCCGTCAGTCCGATGTGATGATCGTGGCTGGAACACTGTGCAACAAGATGGCACCCGCTCTGCGCAAGGTGTACGATCAGATGGCCGAGCCGCGCTGGGTGATCTCGATGGGGTCCTGTGCCAACGGTGGGGGCTATTACCATTATTCCTATTCGGTGGTACGCGGTTGTGACCGTATCGTGCCGGTGGATGTTTATGTGCCGGGCTGCCCGCCGACCGCTGAAGCGCTGCTGTTCGGCATCATCCAGTTGCAAAACAAAATTAAACGAACCAATACGATTGCGCGCTGAGCATGGCTGCTGACCTAAACCTGCTACAAGAAAATTTGACGCGCCTGCTCGACGGCAAGGTGGTGAGTTTCACCAACCGGCTGAATGAGTTGACTATGGTGATCCGCTCAGCCGACCTGCTGCAAGTGATGACCCAATTGCGCGATGATGCGGATTTGCGCTTCGAGGAGTTGATCGACTTGTGCGGGATGGATTACTCCACTTATGGCAGCGATGTCTGCGAGGGTGGTGCCTACCTCAAGTCCGACTTTGCTACCGAGTTGTTCCCATCGCGCTTTGCCGTGGTGTATCACTTGCTTTCCATCACGCATAATGCGCGCCTGCGCGTGCGTGTGTTTGCCGAGGACAACGGGCAGCCCGTGCTGGGTTCTGTTGTGGATATCTGGTCCAGCGCAAACTGGTACGAGCGCGAGGCGTTCGATCTGTACGGCATCATCTTCACCGGTCATCCCGACCTGCGCCGCCTGCTCACCGATTACGGTTTTGTCGGCAACCCTTTCCGCAAAGATTTCCCGCTTTCCGGGCAGGTCGAAATGCGCTACGACCCCGAGCAACGGCGTGTTATCTACCAGCCGGTGACCGTCGAGCCGCGCGAGATAACTCCGCGCATCATTCGCGAAGAACATTACGGCAGGAACTAGCATGGCGGAAATCAAAAACTACACCATGAACTTTGGTCCGCAGCACCCGTCGGCGCACGGCGTGTTGCGCTTGGTACTGGAACTGGACGGCGAGGTCATCGAACGCGCCGATCCGCATATCGGCCTGCTGCATCGTGCCACCGAGAAGCTGGCCGAGCACAAGACTTTCCTGCAATCCGTTCCTTACATGGATCGCCTTGACTACGTGTCGATGTTGAGCAACGAGCATGCCTATGTGATGGCGATTGAAAAATTGCTTGACCTAGAAGTGCCGCTGCGCGCGCAATATATCCGCGTGATGTTCGACGAGATCACCCGCATCCTTAACCATCTGCTGTGGCTGGGCGCGCACGCGCTGGATATCGGCGCGATGACCGTATTCCTGTACGCCTTCCGCGAGCGCGAAGACCTGATGGATTGCTATGAGGCGGTATCCGGCGCGCGCATGCATGCGGCCTATTATCGTCCGGGCGGCGTGTACCGCGACCTGCCGGATAGCATGCCGCAGTATCAGGCTTCAAAGATACACAATGCCGCCAGAGTCAAGGATATGAACGAGAACCGTCAGGGTTCGCTGCTCGACTTTCTGGAAGATTTCGCCAACCGTTTTCCAAGATATGTGGACGAATACGAAACCTTGTTGACCGACAACCGCATCTGGAAACAGCGTACCGTCGGCATCGGCGTGGTCACGCCGGAGCGCGCGCTGGCGCTGGGTTTCACCGGCCCCATGCTGCGCGGTTCGGGTATCGTGTGGGACTTGCGCAAGAAACAGCCGTATGAAGTTTATGATAGTCTGGACTTCGATATTCCGGTCGGCGTCGAGGGCGATTGCTACGACCGTTATCTGGTGCGTGTGGAAGAGATGCGCCAGTCCAACCGCATTATCAAACAATGCATAGACTGGCTGCGTAAAAATCCCGGTCCGGTGATGGCGGAAAATTATAAAGTCGCACCGCCCAAACGCGAGGCGATGAAAGAGAATATGGAGGAGTTGATCCACCATTTCAAGTTGTTCACCGAAGGGATGCACGTGCCGGCGGGCGAGGCCTATGCCGCAGTCGAGCATCCCAAGGGCGAGTTCGGCATCTATCTGGTTTCCGACGGTGCGAACAAGCCATACCGCATGAAAATACGCGCGCCGGGTTTTGCACATATGGCCGCGTTGGACGAAATGGCGCGCGGACATATGATTGCCGACGTGGTGGCAATCATCGGCACGCAAGATATAGTATTTGGAGAGGTTGACCGTTAATGTTATCTCCACAAGTTCAAGCACAGATTGACAAAGAGTTGAAGAAATATCCGACAGACCAGAAGCAGTCTGCGGTGATGTCCGCATTGCGTTTTGTGCAGGATGAAAAGGGCTGGATCGCCAGCCAGGATATGACGGATGTCGCGGAATATCTCGGTATGCCGCAAATGATGGTGTACGAGGTGGCGACTTTCTACCATATGTATAACCTCAAGCCCATGGGCAGGCATACCTTGACGGTGTGCACCAACCTATCCTGCCAGTTGATGGGGGCGAACGAGACTTTGGATTACCTCAAGAGCAAACTCGGCATCGGTCTGGGCGAAGTCACCGCCGATGGCAAATTCGGCTTACGCGAGGCGGAGTGTATGGGAGCCTGTGTGGAAGCGCCGTTGCTGACGGTAAACAACAAACGCATGTGTTCGCGTCTGACGCCTGAAAAAATAGACCAGATTTTAGCGGGATTGGATAAGCCATGAACGGCCCGGTTATTTACACGACATCAGGATTCGACCAGCCATGGACGCTGGAGAATTATCTCAAGGTGGGCGGCTACCAGGCCTTGCGCAAGGTGCTTTCCGAGAAAATAACTCCTGACGCGATCATCGCCGAGGTCAAAACTTCCGCGTTGCGCGGGCGCGGCGGCGCAGGTTTTCCGACCGGGCTGAAGTGGAGCTTCATGCCGAAGAACTACAACGGCGACAAATACATCGTCTGCAATACCGACGAAGGCGAACCCGGCACCTGCAAAGATTGGGATATTCTGCGCTTCAATCCGCATGCGCTGATCGAAGGCATGGCGATTGCCGCCTACACCATGGGGGTAAAAGTCGGCTACAACTACGTGCATGGTGAGATTTTCGAAGCCTATGAGCGTATGGAAGCGGCTTGCGAGGAAGCTCGCGCAGCCGGGTATCTGGGCAAAGGAATCCTCGGCAGCGATTTTGAATTCGATCTTCACAATCACTTGGGTTTCGGTGCCTACGTTTGCGGCGAGGAAACCGCATTGCTGGAATCCATCGAAGGCAAAAAGGGTCAACCGCGCTTCAAGCCGCCGTTTCCCGCGACCTTCGGTCTGTACGGCAAGCCGACCACCATCAACAATACCGAAACTTTTGCCAGCATCCCTTACATCATCCGCGAAGGCGGGCAAAAATTCCTTGAATTGGGCAGGCCGAACAGCGGCGGCACCAAGCTGTTCTCCGTGTCCGGCCACGTCAACAATCCCGGCAACTTTGAATTGCCGATGGGTACGCCGTTCAGGAAACTGCTGGAACTGGCGGGCGGTGTGCGCAACGGCCATAAATTAAAAGCCGTCATCCCCGGCGGTTCGTCCATGCCGGTGTTGCCGGGCGAGATCATGATGGAAGTGGACATGGATTACGACTCCATCCAGAAGGCCGGTTCCTATCTGGGTAGCGGCGCCGTGATCGTGATGGACGAGACCGTGTGCATGGTCAAGGCGCTGGAGCGCTTGTCCTATTTTTACCATGAGGAATCCTGTGGTCAGTGCACGCCATGCCGCGAGGGTACCGGGTGGCTATACCGCATCGTGCATCGCATCGAGCACGGACAAGGTCGTCCGGAAGATCTGGATTTGCTGCTCAATCTGTGCGACAACATCGCCGGACGCACCATCTGTGCGCTGGGCGATGCCGCTGCCTGGCCGGTGCAGGGCATGCTCAAACATTATCGCAGTGAGTTCGAGTACCACATCGAACACAAACGTTGTTCCTGGTCTAAGGCAGAAGCGCATGATTAACATCGAAATTGACGGCAAGAGCGTAGCAGTTGAGAACGGCAGCACCGTGATCGAAGCGGCGCGCCAAGCGGGTATTTATATCCCGCATTTTTGCTATCACAAAAAATTATCCATCGCCGCCAACTGTCGCATGTGTCTGGTGCAAGTCGAGAAGGTGCCCAAGCCGATACCCGCTTGCGCGACGACCGTGACCGAAGGCATGAAGGTTTACACCGCCTCCGATATGGCGGTGAAGGCGCAGAAAGGGGTGATGGAATTCCTGCTGATCAACCATCCGCTGGATTGTCCGATTTGCGATCAGGGCGGCGAATGCGAGTTGCAGGATCAGGCCGTGGGCTACGGTGGCATTGCCTCACGCTACCATGAAGAAAAGCGCGTGGTGATACACAAGGACATCGGACCGCTGGTATCTGCCGAAGAAATGAGCCGCTGCATCAACTGTACGCGCTGCGTGCGCTTCGGTCAGGAGATTGCCGGGATTATGGAATTGGGGCAAGCTTTCCGCAGTGAACATGCCGAGATCATGGCGTTTGTGAATGGCTCGGTCACTTCGGAATTGTCCGGCAACATGATCGACCTATGTCCGGTCGGCGCGTTGACCAGCAAGCCGTTCCGCTACACCGCACGCAATTGGGAATTGTCGCGGCGCAAGTCGGTCAGCCCGCACGATGGCTTGGGCTCCGGCCTCGCGGTGCAAGTCAAGAATAACCGCGTGATGCGCGTGCTGCCGATTGAAAATGAGGATATCAACGAATGCTGGCTGTCCGACAAGGATAGATTCAGCTACGAAGGCTTGAATTCCAGTGATCGTTTGACCAAGCCGATGATCAAGCAAAACGGCAAGTGGCAGGAAGTCGAATGGCAGGCTGCGTTGGAATTTGTGGCGAACGGTTTGCGCCAGATTGCCAACGGTGCAGGCGCGGAGCAAATCGGCGCGCTGGCAACGCCGCATTCCACGCTGGAAGAAATGTATCTGTTGCAAAAACTGCTGCGCGGCATCGGCAGTAATAATATCGATTTCCGTTTGCGCCAGTCCGATTTTTCAGCCGATGGCAAACAGGCGGGCGCACCATGGCTGGGTATGCCCGTCGCCGACATCAGCAAGGCTGACCGTCTGCTGGTCGTGGGCAGCTTCCTGCGCAAAGATCATCCGCTGCTGGCGGCGCGTATCCGTCAGGCGGTAAAGAAGGGCGCGCAAGTTAACATCGTCCATTCGAGCGATGACGACTTGCTGATGAAGGTGGCGAACAAGGCTATCGTTGCACCGGATGCCTTGGTCGATGCGCAAATGTCGCAGGTGGCAAAGAGCGTCGCCGCGAAACAGAACGAAGGCATCGCGGGCAGCTTGGCTGAGCGGCGAAAGACGTTGTCGTGCTGCTCGGCAATTTCGCGCAGCAACATCCGCAGGCGGCACAGTTGCAGATGCTCGCGCAGCAGATCGCTACCGCAACCAATGGTAAATTCGGCTTCCTCGGCGAGGCAGCTAACAGCGTCGGCGGTTATCTGGCGCAGGCTGTTCCCGGCGTGCAAGGCCTGAATGCTGCCGCGATGCTGGCTGAGCCGCGCAAGGCTTATCTTCTGCTGAACACCGAACCTGAACTGGATTGCGCCAATCCGCAGCAGGCGATGGCTGCGATGGCTGCTGCCGATCTGGTGGTGGCGTTGAGCGCCTATAAACATCACGCGGCAGATTATGCCGACGTGCTGTTGCCCATAGCACCGTTTACTGAAACTTCCGGTACTTTCGTCAGCACCGAAGGCCGGGTGCAAAGTTTCAAGGGGGCGGTCAAGCCGCATGGCGAAGCGCGTCCGGCGTGGAAAGTGTTGCGTGTACTGGGCAATCTGCTCAATGTTTCAGGCTTTGCATACGACAGCAGCGAAGCGGTGCGCGACGAGGCATTGGGTAATATTGATGTTGCCGCCCAATTGAATAACACCCTGAAATCCCCTCCAGCCCCCCTTTACAAAGTGGGGAGGCGAAGCAACGGCGGGTTGCAAAGAATTGCCGAAGTGCCAATTTATGCGGCAGATGCCGTAGTGCGCCGCGCGTCCGCGTTGCAACATACCGGCGATGCCGCCACGCCTCTCGTGACGATGCACAGCGAAGAGTTGGCGAAGCTAGGCGTGCAACCGGGCGATTAGGTGAAGGTCAGCCAAGGGCAAGGAAGTGTACAACTGGCCATAGCTGCAAACGATAAACTACCAAGAGGTACCGCGCGAGTGGCCGCAGGCCATGCCGCCACGGCGGCATTGGGCGCGATGTTCGGGACGATAACGGTGGAGCGCGCATGATAGAGCTACTGCAAACCATAGAACAGACTGGGCAGAATCTGCTGGGCTCGTTGTGGATGCCACTGTGGACGCTGGTCAAGATTGTCGTCATCGTGGCGCCGCTGATGATAGGCGTGGCTTATCTCACTTTGGCCGAACGCTGGGTGATAGGTTGGATCCAGGTGCGTATCGGACCCAACCGCGTCGGCCCGTTTGGCTTGCTGCAACCCATTGCCGATGGCGTCAAACTGTTTTTCAAGGAAATTATCGTCCCTTCCGGGTCGAACAAATTCTTGTTCGTGATCGCTCCGATACTGTCGCTGATGCCCGCGTTGGCGGCTTGGGCGGTGGTGCCGTTCGGCGATGGAATGGAAGTGGCAAACGTCAATGCCGGGTTGCTGTATATTCTGGCGATGACTTCGCTGGGGGTGTACGGCGTGATTATCGCCGGTTGGGCATCCAACTCAAAATACGCATTCCTCGGTGCGTTGCGTTCCGCCGCGCAGATCGTGTCCTATGAAATTGCCATGGGCTTTGCGCTGGTATGCGTGCTGATGGCGGCGCAGAGCATGAATCTGGGCGATATCGTGCGCGGTCAGCAAAGCGGCGCGGGGCTGTTCGGCTGGTACTTCATCCCGTTGTTTCCGATGTTTGTGGTGTACTTCATCGCAGGTGTGGCGGAAACCAACCGTGCGCCGTTCGACGTGGCCGAAGGTGAGTCTGAAATCGTCGCGGGTTTCCATGTGGAATATTCCGGCATGGCGTTCGCGCTGTTCTTCCTGGCAGAATACGCCAACATGATTTTGATTGCCGCATTGACCTCGATCATGTTTCTTGGTGGTTGGCTGCCCCCGTTCAACGTTGCGCCGTTTACTTGGGTGCCGGGGCTGTTTTGGCTGCTCGGCAAAATGTCCGCCATGTTGTTTCTGTTCCTGTGGTTCCGCGCCACCTTCCCGCGCTATCGTTATGACCAGTTGATGCGTTTGGGCTGGAAGGTATTCATCCCGCTTACGCTGATCTGGGTAGTGGTGGTCGGCGCGTGGATGCAAACCCCGTTATGGCTGTGGTAACGATGATGGAAAAACTCACTCGATTCTTCAAAAGTCTCATGCTGCTTGAATTGCTCAAGGGCATGGCGCTGACCGGGCGCTATTTCTTCGCGCGCAAAATCACGGTGCAGTTCCCGGAAGAAAGAACGCCGCAGAGCTACCGCTTTCGCGGTCTGCACGCGCAACGCCGTTACGCTACTGGCGAAGAGCGCTGCATTGGCTGCAAACTGTGCGAGGCGGTATGTCCGGCATTGGCGATCAATATCGAAGTGGCCGAGCGCGCCGATGGTACGCGCCGCACCACACGTTATGACATCGACCTGACCAAGTGTATATTCTGCGGCTTCTGCGAGGAATCTTGTCCGGTGGACGCCATCGTGGAAACCCGTATTCTGGAATACCACGGCGAGAAGCGCGGCGACCTGTATTACACCAAGTCCATGCTGCTGGCGGTGGGCGACAAGCATGAAGCGCAGATCGCCAAGGATCGCGCGGCAGACGCGAAATACCGTTAAAGGTTGAATTAATGATGAGCTTCGATACGCTGGTCTTTTATCTGTTCGCCGCACTCACCGTGTTCGCGGCGCTGCGCGTGATTACCGCGCGCAACCCGGTGCATGCGGCGCTGTTTCTGGTGCTGGCATTTTGCAGTATGGCGGGAATATGGATGCTGTTGGAAGCGGAGTTCCTCGCCATCACTTTGGTGCTGGTGTATGTCGGCGCGGTGATGGTGCTGTTCCTGTTCGTGGTGATGATGCTGGACGTCGATCTGGTGCAATTGCGCGAAGGTTTCTGGCGCTGGTTCCCGTTCGGCGTGATACTGGCCGGCGGGATGGTGGGTGAGATGGTCTGGGTGCTGGGCAGCCGCAGGACTGAGGAGACTACAGGGGCGATTCAACATGCTGCGAATTACAGCAACGTCAAGGAACTCGGCCGCTTGATCTACACCGACTATGTCTATCCGTTTGAATTGGCCGCCGTGCTGTTGCTGATCGCCATCGTGGCCGCAATCGCGCTTACCTTGCGTCGCCGCAAAGATAGCAAGTCGCAGAATGTGGCGGATCAGGTCGCCGTGAAGAAGGCCGACCGTATCCGTATCGTGCAAGTGCCATCCGAACCCAAAGTCGGCGCTGCCAAAACTGAATAACGGAGACGAGCATGTTTGAATTGAGCCTGTCGCATTACCTGATTCTGGGAGCCGTGCTGTTCGCCATCAGCGTGGTGGGAATTTTCCTGAACCGCAAGAACGTGATCGTGTTACTCATGGCCATCGAATTGATGCTGCTCGCGGTGAATACCAATTTCATCGCCTTCTCGCATTACCTGAATGACACGGCAGGGCAGGTGTTCGTGTTCTTCATCCTTACCGTGGCCGCCGCCGAAGCTGCAATCGGCTTGGCGATTCTGATAGTGCTGTTCCGAAATCTGCGTACGATCAACGTGGATGATATCGGCAGCCTGAAAGGTTAACCATGGGTAATATGCAAAATCTTTATTTGCTGGTTCCCCTCGCGCCCTTGCTGGGTGCCATCGCGGCCGGGTTGTTCGGCAAGGTGCTGGGACGCGCCTGGTCGCACCGCATCACCATCTCGCTGGTGGCGGTATCGTTCTTCGCCTCGCTGCGGATATATCTGGATGTGCTGGACGGGCATATGTTCAGCGGCCCCGTGTATCAATGGTTGACCTCGGGCGGTGTCAGTTTTGAAGTCGGTTTCCTGATTGACCGCCTGACAGTATTAATGATGCTGGTGGTGACGTTCGTGTCGCTGATGGTGCATATCTACACCATAGGCTACATGGAAGAAGACGCGGGTTATCAGCGTTTCTTCAGCTACATCTCGCTGTTCACTTTCTCCATGCTGATGCTGGTGATGGCCAACAACTTCATGCAGTTGTTCTTCGGCTGGGAAGCGGTGGGGCTGGTGTCCTATTTGCTGATCGGTTTCTGGTATACGCGCGAAACGGCGATCTATGCCAACCTCAAGGCTTTCCTGGTCAATCGCGTCGGCGACCTCGGTTTTCTGCTGGGCATCGGGCTGGTGCTGATGGTGTTCGGTACGCTGGATTATGCCGCCGTGTTCGCCAATGCCGCCAGTCATGCCAACGACATCGCGCCTATCCCCGGCGTGTCGTGGAACATGATGACCGCCATCTGTATTCTGTTGTTTATCGGCGCGATGGGTAAATCGGCACAATTTCCGTTGCACGTCTGGTTGCCGGATTCGATGGAAGGCCCGACCCCGATCTCCGCGCTGATCCACGCGGCGACCATGGTAACTGCCGGTATTTTCATGGTGGCGCGCATGTCGCCGCTGTTTGAGTTGTCCGATACCGCGCTGTCCTTCGTCATGGTCATCGGCGCGATCACCGCGCTGTTTATGGGTTTCCTCGGCATCATCCAGAACGACATCAAGCGCGTGGTAGCTTATTCGACGCTGTCGCAACTGGGCTATATGACGGCGGCGCTCGGCGCGTCGGCCTATTCGGCGGCAATTTTCCACCTGATGACCCACGCCTTCTTCAAAGCTTTGTTATTTCTGGCTGCGGGTTCGGTGATCATCGCCATGCATCACGATCAGGATATCCGCAACATGGGTGGCTTGCGCAAGTACATGCCGATTACCTGGATCACTTTCCTGATCGGTTCGCTGGCCTTGATCGGCACGCCCTTCTTGTCCGGTTTCTATTCCAAGGACAGCATCATTGAGGCAGTTCAAGCATCACACCTTCCGGTCGCTGGTCTGGTTTACTTCGCCTTGACATTGGGTGTGTTCGTCACCGCGTTCTACTCATTCCGCCTGTATTTTCTGGTGTTTCACGGCGAAGAGCGCTTCGGCAAATCGCACCACGAAGAACATGTGGGCGATCATGATGACGAAGAAGTGGCTTCAGATCACCATCATGGTTTGGCACCAGGGCAGAAGCCGCATGAAACTCCATGGGTAGTGTGGTTGCCGTTGGTGTTGCTGGCGATTCCTTCGGTGGTGATCGGTTTTATTACCATAGAGCCGATACTGTTCGGCAGTTATTTCAAGGATGCCATCTACATTAGTCAGGCGCATACGGCAATGGCCGAGCTGGCCGAGGAGTTTCACGGCCCCTTTCTCAAAGTATTGTATGGCTTTATTGAGTTGCCGTTCTGGCTGGCCTTGTCCGGCGTGGGAACAGCCTGGTTCTTCTATATGAAGCGCCCGGACATTCCTGCGGCCATCAAGCACAAGTTCAGCGGTATCTATACCCTGCTGGACAACAAATACTACTTCGACCGCTTCAACGACTGGTTCTTCGCGGGCGGCGCACGCGGGGCGAGCGGCTTCCTGTGGAAGTTCGGCGATGTAAAAATGATAGATGGCCTGATGGTGAATGGCACGGCGCGTCTGGTCGGCATGCTTTCCGGCGTGGTGCGTCGCTTCCAGACCGGTTACGTCTACCACTATGCATTCTCCATGATAGTCGGCGTATTCGTGTTGCTATCGATACGGACCTGGTTTGACATGCCAAATGTAAGGAACAAGCATGATTTTTGGATTACCCGTGTTAAGTGTGGTCATCTGGTTGCCGATAGTTTTCGGCATCCTGGTGCTGGCTACCGGTAATGATCGCAACGCTCAGGCCGGCGCGCGTTATCGCCCTGGTCGGTGCAATACTCGGCTTTCTGGTGGCGATCCCGCTGTACACCGGCTTCGACCGGACGACCAGCGTCATGCAGTTCGACGAACTGCACCCCTGGATCACCCGCTTCAACATCCATTACCACCTTGGCGTGGACGGCATCTCGGTGCTGTTCGTTCTGCTCAACAGTTTCTTCACCCCGCTGGTGGTCATCGCCGGCTGGAAGGTGATCGAGAAACGCGTGGCGCAGTACATGGCCGCCTTCCTCATCATGTCCGGCTTGGTCAATGGCGTGTTCGCCTCGCTGGATGCAGTCTTGTTCTACGTGTTCTGGGAAGCCATGCTGATCCCGATGTTCATCATCATCGGCGTGTGGGGCGGCCCCAACCGAGTGTATGCGGCGGTCAAGTTCTTCCTGTATACCCTGCTCGGTTCGCTGTTGATGCTGGTTGCGTTGCTGTACCTGTATTTGCATTCCGGCGGCAGCTTCGAGATCCTCGATTATCACCAGATGGCGATTCCGATGACCGCGCAGATACTGGTGTTCATCGCCTTCTTCATGGCGTTCTCGGTAAAAGTGCCGATGTTCCCGGTGCATACCTGGTTGCCGGATGCCCACGTGGAAGCGCCCACCGGCGGCTCGGTGATACTGGCCGCAATCATGCTGAAAGTGGGCGCGTACGGTTTCATCCGCTTCTCCATGCCGATTGCGCCCGATGCCAGCCACAAGCTGGCGGGCGTGATGATCGCGTTGTCGCTGATCGCGGTGGTGTACATCGGCCTGGTGGCGTTGACCCAGACCGACATGAAAAAACTGGTGGCCTATTCCTCGATTTCGCACATGGGTTTCGTCACGCTGGGATTTTTCATTTTCAACACCTACGGCGTGGAAGGCGCGCTGATGCAGATGATCTCGCACGGCTTTGTGTCCGGCGCATTGTTCCTGTGTATCGGCGTGCTGTATGACCGCGTGCACTCGCGCAATATCGCCGATTACGGCGGCGTGGCCAACACCATGCCGGTGTTCGCCGCATTCTTCATGCTGTTCGCCATGTCCAACAGCGGCTTGCCCGGCACCAGCGGTTTCGTCGGCGAATTCATGGTCATCATGGGCGCGGTCAAGGCCAATTTCTGGTACGCCTTCCTCGCCGCTTCCACGCTGATTTTCGGCGCGGCCTATACCCTGTGGATGTACAAGCGGGTGATCTTCGGCGCGGTGGCCAACCACCATGTCGCCGAACTGACCGACATCACCGCGCGTGAAAAACTGGTGTTCGCCATCCTGGCGCTGACCGTGCTGGGCATGGGTCTGTACCCGTTGCCGTTCGCCGAGATCATGCATGTGTCGGTGAGCGACCTGCTGGTGCACCTCGCGCGTTCCAAACTATAAGTTCGTCATGAGGAAGATATGAGTTATCTGTCCACCCTGTTACCCGCCTACGCAGAGATTTTTCTGCTGGTAATGGTGAGCGTGATCCTGATCGTGGATCTGTTTGTCACCGATCCAGGCAAGACGCTGACCTATCTGCTGGTGCAGATGACCCTGCTCGGTTGCGCACTGATAACCGTATCCACCCACCAGTCTGGCGTGGCGCACCTGTTCCACAACATGTTTGTGGATGACCTGATGTCCGACGTGCTCAAGCTGCTGAGCTACCTCGCCGTGTCCATGATGCTGGTGTATTCGCGCAACTACCTGCTGGCGCGCGGCCTGTTTACCGGCGAATTCATGGCGCTGACACTGTTCGCCTTGCTCGGCATGATGGTGATGATCTCCGCCAGCCACTTCCTCACCCTATACATGGGGCTGGAACTGCTGTCGCTCAGCCTGTACGCGATGGTCGCACTGCAACGCGATTCCGCCATCGCCACCGAAGCCGCGATGAAATACTTCATCCTTGGCGCTCTGGCTTCCGGGCTGCTGCTGTACGGCATGTCCATGCTATACGGCGCGACCGGTTCACTTGATGTGAACGTTATTTCGGACGCCATCCGCCACGGCGTGCCGAACAAGCAGTTGCTGACATTCGGTCTGGTATTCATCGTGGCCGGGCTGGCATTCAAACTGGGCGCGGTGCCGTTCCACATGTGGGTGCCCGATGTTTATCACGGCGCGCCTACCGCGATGACCATGCTGATCGGTACCGCGCCCAAGCTGGCCGCCTTCGCCTTCGTCATGCGCATCCTGGTGGAAGGGTTGCAGCCATTGATGGTGCACTGGTCCGGCATGCTGGTGATCCTCTCCGTGCTGTCCATGGCGCTTGGAAACATCAGCGCCATCGCGCAGACTAATTTGAAACGCATGCTGGCTTACTCCACCATCGCGCACATGGGCTTCATGTTGCTCGGCGTGTTGAGCGGCGACATCGACGGTTATAGCGCTGCCATGTTCTATGCCGTGATCTATGTGCTGATGAGCCTGGGCGGCTTCGGCATGATCATGCTGTTGTCGCGCGAAGGCTTCGAGGCCGACAAGCTGGACGACTTCAAGGGGCTCAACCAGCGCAGCCCGTGGCTCGCCTTCATCATGTTGCTGCTGATGTTCTCCATGGCCGGTGTGCCGCCTACGGTGGGCTTCTATGCCAAGTTTTCGGTGCTAAGTGCGGCGGTGAATAGCGGCCACATTCCGCTGGTCGTGATGGCCGTGCTGTTCTCGCTGATCGGCGCATTCTACTACCTGCGCATCGTCAAACTGATGTACTTCGACGCCCCGGAAAGCCATGTGCCGATATCCATCCAGTCGGACAGCAGTATCCTGATCTCGTTTAACGGCTTGGCTGTGTTACTGCTGGGTATCATGCCGGGCAACTTGATGACGGTATGTGCGGTGTCGGTGCAACAGTCGCTGTTGCTGCATTAAAGCATAGGCTTGCTGCGTGAAATTCTGGGGTGACGCGCAACTTCCGCCTCAGCTTGGTCAAATCACGCGTACCGTGGAACCATAACGTGCCAACTTTGCATCCGCCGTCAGGAACACGAGAGGCTCGGTCTGGCTTTGTGCCACCAATAACCGGTCAAACGGGTCACGATGATCATCGAAAACAGGCAGCGCGGCAACGGCAAGTAGATGCTCATTTTTGATGTCAAGCCAAGTGAAGCCATGCTTCTCAACATTGTCGGCAAATTTAGCGATATCCATTTTTAATCGCCCGGTCGAAATCTTGATAGCAATTTCCCACAGGGATGCCCGGCTGATGAAAACTACCTCAGCCTCGTCGCGCACACATTGCGTGACTGTTGCGGGCAAACGCGGATGGTTGGCCTTCCACTAAATGAGCAGATAAGTGTCGAGCAGTACCTTCATTTCGATTCCAGCTTCAGACAATCAAACAACTCATCCATAGGTGCGTCAAAATCATCGGCAATCCAGATTTGCCCCTCCATCGCACCGGGTGGCGCAATTTTGCGTTTCTGCGGGGCATAAGGCACCAGACGCGCGATAGGCGTACCTGCTTTAGCAATGACTACATCCTCTCCAGCCTGCACTTGCTCAAGCAGCCTGGAAAGCTGGGTCTTGGCATCTTGAATATTGACTACCTGCATGGCACCTTCCCACAAATTGGCAACCAATAGCCTAGTTGCATTCGCGGATTGGAGCAAGAAGAAACTTAGCTAGTATAATGGCATTTCTTGCCATCGAATGCCGTTGGTGGCATGATGCTTCACGAGGAGGTACGCCATGCAAAGTATGAACATTTCTTTGCCCGACCCCATGAAAGAATTCGTGGATGGGCAAATTGCCAAAGGCCGCTACAGCAGCGTCAGTGAATACGTGCGCGAATTGATCCGCAGTGACGAAAAACGTAAGGCCGAAGATCAACTCGAAGCGCTCTTGCTCGAAGGCATGCAAGGGGAAGAAGCCGCTTTCACCCGCGAGGACTGGCAAGCAATCCGCCAGGAAGCATTGGTTCAGGTGAAAAACAGGAAGAACATCACCACCTGATGGGGATAGTTTATCGACGCTTTGCCGCTCGCAGTGATTTGATCGCGCACTACGTCTACTTGTTCGAGAACGCTGGCGAAGCCGTAGCCGACCGATTCCTTGGCAACGCCGAGGCCAGCTTCGACGAGCTGCTCAAGCATCCAAAGATCGGCGCACCCCTGACATTGCGTCGCCCTGAACTGGCGGGTCTGCGCAAATGGCAGGTGCGCGATTCGACAACTTCCTGATCTTCTACCAGCCGCGCGGCAATGACATCTCAATTGTGCGAGTGATGCACGCGGCACAAGATTGGTGGAGCTTGTTTGAGCCCAGATAATCCATTAGGCCGTTCGTGGTGAGCTTGTCGAACCACATGTATTGTGGAATCAATACCCTTCGACAAGCTCAGGGCGAACGGAGGTGGGGAATTCATATCGCTTCGCGCCTAATGGATTATCTGGGTTGAAATCGACTATCAGCAGTAACTTCTGAAAATCATCTAGCCGACCTCCCACTGCCGAAGGTAGTGGGGTTAAAGTGAGTTTGCGAACTTGCGATAACCACAGGAGGTCGACATCATGAAGTATAGCGGAATTGATTTGCATTCAAACAATAGTGTAGTCACAGTAACGGATGAAGCAGACAGGATCGTTGCGGAAAAGCGAATACCGAATGATCTATCCGGGATTATTAAATTTCTTTTGCCATGGCGTGAAGAGTTGGCGGGTGTTGTTGTGGAATCCACCTACAACTGGTACTGGCTGGTTGACGGGCTACAGGAGGCGGGATTTGTGGTGAAACTAGCCAACACCGGAGCCATCAAAAAATACGATGGACTCAAGCACAGCGGCGATGAGGCCGATGCGCGGCATTTGGCGCAGCTATTGCGATTGAACATCCTGCCCACCGGCTTCATCATGCCGCCCGAGCAGCGCGCACTACGCGATCTGGCAAGGAAGCGCATGCAACTGGTGCGTAGCCGCACCAGCCACATCCTCGCCATCGAAAACATCGCGGCGCGACAACGCGGCATGAAAATCAACAGCAACCAAGTAAAGTGCCTCACGGCTGAAGAGGTAGATCAAATGGGATTTCCGGGGGATGTCGGGTTGGCACTCAAAAGCAACCTCGCGGTAATCGGCACGCTTACCGCGCAAATCGACCTGCTGGAAAAGCGTCTTCAAGAAAAGATGAACGAGCGGGCTGAATTTTCCTTGCTGTCCAGCGTACCGGGAATCGGTCGCATACTGGCTACCATCATCTTGCTGGAAATCGGCTTCATCGGGCGATTTGCGGACGTGGGCAACTTTGCATCATATGCGCGTTGCGTCGATAGCCAGCACATGAGCAACGGCAAAAAGAAAGGTGAAGGCAACACCAAGAACGGCAACAAGTATCTGGCCTGGGCTTTTGTTGAAGCGGCCAACTTCGCACTACGTTTCAACACCGAAGCCAAACGGTTTTACGAGCGCAAGAAAGCAGCAACGAACAGCGTGGTGGCGATCAAGGCACTCGCCCACAAGTTGGCACGGGCGTGTTACCACATCCTGAAGGAGGGAAAACCATTTGATGTGGCGCGCTGCTTCGCATGAGTTTCGACGGCAACGGCAAGCCCGACTGGGGTCTGGACGATGAGCCATGAGTGTAAATGGCGGAGTAAAAAGGAGCCAGTTAGCGGGGTAGTCGGTACCAGTCCTGAGCCTTATCCTTCGATCTTTCAACAGATCGGGAAAGGCAGAAAGGATGCACAACGTGGACCTATACGCCAAAGTAAGGCGCGCCGTTATGGTGGAGAACCTGAGCGAGCGCGGAGCAGCAAAGCGGTTTGGGATCAGCCGCAAGACAGTAAAGAAGATGATCCAACACGAAGTACCGCCTGGCTACCAGCGCAAGGATAGTCCGGCATCCCCCAAATTGGGGCCGATGGTCGGCATCATTCATCAAATCTTGCAGGACGACCGTGAAGTTCTCAAGAAGCAGCGCCACACGGCGGTTCGTATTTACGAACGACTCCGAGATGAGCACGGCTACACGGGCGGGTACACCGTCGTGCGCGAATTTGTCGCCAAGGAACGCCTGCGGCAGAAGGAAGTCTTTATTCCTCTGGCGCACCCACCCGGTCATGCACAGGCAGATTTCGGTGAAGCCGATATTTATCTGGGCGGAATCAAGACGCGCATTCACTACTTCTGCATGGATCTGCCGCATTCGGATGCGATATTCGTTAAAGCCTACCCGGCTGAGACGACCGAAGCGTTTTTGGATGGGCATGTTGCTGCTTTTGCCTGGCTCGGTGGCGTACCCCAATCGATTCTCTACGACAACACCAAGATCGCTGTAGCCAGAATTCTCGGCGATGGAAAGCGCACGCGTACCAAGTCTTTTAGCGAATTGCAGAGCCACTATCTATTCGAAGATAAATTTGGCCGCCCAGCAAAAGGCAACGACAAGGGCAAGGTTGAGGGATTGGTGGGCTATGCACGGCGCAATTTCATGGTTCCCCTGCCACGGGTTCGCACCATAGACGAATTTAATGCCCGCCTGCTGACAGCTTGCGAGAAACGGCAGGTCGCAGTGTTGCGCGGGAAGAAGGAAAGCATCGGCGAACGGATGAAACGTGATCTTCTGGCATTTTTACCGCTGCCAGCGGACTCATTTGACCCGTGCGAGGTTGTCTCCACCAGCGCCTCGTCAATGGCGCTGGTGCGATACCGGCTCAATGACTACTCAGTACCGACAGCATACGGGCATCACGACGTGTTGGTGCGCGGTTATGTGAATCAGGTGGTGATTTCCTGCGGTAGTGAAGTTATTGCCACCCATAAGCGTTGTTATGAGAAAGAAGATTTCATCTACAACCCGCTTCACTACTTGGCGCTACTGGAGCGCAAGCCAAGAGCTCTCGACCAGGCCGCGCCGCTGCAGAACTGGGAATTGCCAGAGGATTTCGAGCATCTGCGTCGCCTGATGGAAGCCAGAATGGGCAAACAAGGCCGCAAGGAATATATCCAGATGTTGCGCTTGATAGAAACCTTCGGCGAAGAAGAAGTGGCCGTTGCCGTCGAGGATGCGATACGCATGTCGGCAATCAGCTACGATGCCGTCAAGCATCTGGTGCTGGCCAAGATAGAACGTCGCGCACCACGTCTGGATCTCTCGGCCTATCCGTTTCTGCCACAAGCAAATGTTGGCATCACCGATGTACGTGACTATCTGGCGCTGTTGCAGGAGAGGATCAATCAAGCGCAGAAGGAGGTGTCGCCATGAGCACCATTGATGAAGAAGCTACGGTACCTCCCCAAGTGCTGCTGATCCATCATCTGAAATCGCTCAAGCTGCCCACATTTGCGAGGGAATACGAGAAGGTTGCTTTCGAGTGCGTTCGGGATCAGGTTGATTACCCACGCTATCTGTTGCGTTTATGCGAACTGGAGCGAATTGACCGGAACCGACGCAATATGGAACGACGTATTCGGCAGGCTCGTTTCCCGCAGACGAAGAGCCTGGATACCTTCGACTTCAAGGCAATTCCCAGCCTCAACAAATCACTGGTTCTGGAGCTGGGGCGTTGCGAATGGATCGAGCGTCGGGAGAACTGCATCGCCCTAGGGCCTGCGGGCACCGGCAAGACACATACAGCACTGGCATTGGGTCTTGCTGCCTGCCAGAAGAATCACAGCGTCCTCTTCGTTACAGCCGCAGCACTGGTTCATGAGCTGATGGAGGCGCGTGATGAGCGTCGCTTGCGCTCACTGCAAAAACAGTTGGCAAAAGTAAACTTGCTGATTATCGATGAACTTGGCTACGTGCCGTTCACGGCGGTAGGCTCGGAACTGCTGTTCGAAGTGATAAGCCGTCGCTACGAGAATGGCTCTACGTTGATAACCAGCAATCTTCCATTCGATGAATGGACAAGCGTCTTCGGCTCTGAGCGACTAACCGGGGCACTGTTAGATCGGTTGACCCATCATGTTCATATTCTGGAAATGAACGGGGCAAGCTACAGGCTGGCAACATCCAAAAAGCGCGCCAAGAAAGCCAGCGCAATGGCGGAGCCAGATGCCAGTAACCATGGGCATTCGGAACAGAAAGGGGGTGCCACCGACACTGACTGATTGGCACCGTCTTGCCTTGGGCATCGAACTTCGCTACGCTACGTTCGCTGCCCAAGGCAAGAATAAAGAATCAAGCAACAAAAAAACGGGCTCCCGTGAGCCCATTTTAACCAACCGACTGGCTCCCTTTTACTCCGCCATTTGGTATCCTTTTCCGCGCCATTTACACGCTTCACGAGCTGTCCGACGTTATACCGAGTTAACCGATTTCTTTAAAGAAACACTGTGGTGGCATTTAACAAGTGATAAGAATCCAGTCTCCTTAGATCAACTCCCTGAACGCCTAGAAGACTCCACAAAATGGTTGGCAGGCAATGGTCTCATCACTCTTTCTGGTGATGAGGTGAGCCCAACTCGACTTGGGGTGGTAGTTGGCGCAAGCGGTCTTTTGCCGCAGACAAGCATTTCGCTTCTCTTACTACTTCAGAAAAATCTAGACAGCATTGACTTATCTACTCCAGAAAAATGGCACCACTCCATCATTCATGCTCTTTGTTCATGCGAGGAGTTTTATCAAGGAAGCGGACAGCGACTTCTCCCCTATGCGAGCCAAACCGATTTGGCTGCTGGTATATTTATACATAATAATAAATTCTTTGACGACCCAAATTCCGTAGAAAATAGTGATGCGGTTACCAATGCAACATTTGCCTTATATCGCTGGATTGAGGGAGAATATGAGAGACAACTTTCCACTCTAACGCCTTCAATATCTTATGGTTACATACAACAGCTCGGCAAAGACGCTTCATGGATACTAAATGGGATGGTAAGTATATGCCGGGTTCCAGACGCCAATATACCTGTGGCGCTAGCAAATGCGCTTGGTGATATTGCTGAACGCCTAAAGTATGGTGTCCCACTGGAAGTCATTGATATTATCAAAGCCAGCTTTGAATTTGAAGTTCCGGGTTTTGGGCGACACCGAGCAATGATACTTTACAAGGCAAACCTGACTAGCCCGAACGATATCCTCGCCGCCCCTAGAAACCAATTGGTAAAGCTGTTGGAAGATGAACGTAGAGCTGATAGCTTGATATTCGCCTTGACACACTATTTCGATGCATCGTTGGATGTTTGGAAAAATCGCCATATTGAAAGAGCACTAAAGCTGCAACTTGATCCTGTGGCAATTCAGCGCTCATACGAATTGCCCGGCGATGAATATGAAAATCCGGTTGAAGAATTACTAAATTATGTTACCGAATGGAAAGTAACAAAATTGGATGCATATAAACGACAAGGTTATCCAGATTTTCAAATCACGTTTTACGGTAAATCCATCCTGTTTGAGTGCAAAACAAAACAAAGCAATAGCGCAACGATCAGTAAAGATGATGCGTTTGCTGTCCTTATTAAAGGCGCAGATTTCCAGAAAGATCATTCTATTACACTTGGCAAGCCAGATTTTGATGAGTTCTCAAAAACGAAAGCCAATGGTTCCAGAGACATCACACTACTTCGGCACCGAGATTTTATTGAAGCAATTCTTCGATATAAGGCAGGTAAAGTCACCGCAGAAGATTTATTTAACTGGCTTATAGTTCCCGGATTTGCTCAAATTGATGGATTACTAATGACGACACTACAAGTCTCATAACGGCATTAGAACAGTCTCAGAATTTACATTCTCGGAGACACGCTCGATTGTTTCTCAGCCCGAACTCGCGAGTTCTTATTTCCTTGTCGCTCCGCTTCCCCCCTTACAAGCCAACGCAATGTAGTGCAGAACAGGACGGTTGCCGGTTCCATATGCGCTCATGGTGCGCGGCGTCATGCCCAAGGCTCGCGCTGCATCGGCCAAAAATCAAAAACCGTGAGCGAGGATCAAGGGGATTTTCAAATTCGACATCTCTCAAATCCCCCCTGCCCCCCTTTCTCAAAGTGGGGAACAACAGCGCCCTGAACATTGTTCACGTTCAGCAGAATAGCCATTATTAAGCGGCATAAGACGGAATAACCCGGTTGCGACAGGTACTGGTCATCGATTTTCTTGAAATAATCGATGTCGATCATCAGGCAGGCCAGTGGCAGATTGTTGGACTTTACCCGGCGAATTGGGTAAGCGTAGATACCAAAGAGGAGTTTGGAACTGGAGAACCATGCGGTTCGTACCTCATCACATCCTTCTACGAAAACATACGCCCTTACGGTGGGATCAGGTTAAATCCATGCACCCCCGGAGAGCTTTCCGGGCCGAGGTGGTTCAGCAGTTCTGCAAGGCTGGTGTTGTTTCCCGCAGCAGCGTGGGCTTTGCCGTGAAATTCCAGGCCGCGACTCGCCTGCCAATTTCCGTCGCCCTCCAGCAATAACATTCCCGAGTTGGTGGTCAGCCCGACATGGATGCGATCGCCGGAACCATTCAGCGCCAAGCGGTAGTCGCCAAGCGGGGCGATTGGGCTGAGGGCGGAGCTCGCCTGCCGCCAATCGACAGTGGCAGCCCCTTCCATGCCATGCTTCGAAAATACGAGACGGTCGCTTTGTATCTGGAGTTGTCCGCGAAACTGTAGCGGCTTGAGCGTGGCCGAAGCCTCTTCCAGAACCCGTGCCGGAAGTTGCAACAGCATATGGTGCAGTTCGACCTGGTTGAAAGAAATAAGGGCTTCCGTGGCGGATGTCGGTGGCTGATCATCCCACTGCAACCGCATCTGGATTTTTCCGCTGAAAACGGATCGCACCGATATCTCCCAATGCAAATGCGGCAAAGTAATGAAACGGCCATCTTGCGAGCGCAGGGCGGGGGTTGCGGAACCGTTCCATAGCGTGCCGCTGGCGTTCGCCAGCAGCAAACGTCCTTGGGAAGCCTGTTGCAACCCCCAGTCCAGCAAGGATGCGGGCGCTGTAATGAGGAGCGTGAGCAGAAAGGCGAGAACAAAAATGGCCAGAGTGCGTTTGCCCATGTTTATTCCGCCCCACCGTTTATCAGCGTGGCGTTGATCTTCACCAAGCCTGATTGCGGCAAGGGCGCAATGCCGGTGGAGGCCACACGGATGTGCTGCTCTTGTTGCAGGCTGCGCAACCAGTTTATCCACTGCTCGAAAGAAACGGAATCCAGCGTCATTCGCACGACGTTGGGCGGCTGGGCATCCAGGCTGGATATGGCACCGCGCAGTTGGTGGCGCACCGCAGATTCTTCGATGGCAGCTTTCAGAGCGTTGGCGTCCAGCACGGCGGGATGCGGCAGGTGGCGCACGGTTTCTGCCTCAACCGCCTGCGTGCGTAAATGCGCCGCCTGGGTACGCATGGCTGGAATGCTGGCGAGCAACTTGGCGTTCGCGACGTGCGCCGGTTGCCACAGCATGAAGTAGGCAACAACCGGGGACAGGATAAGCGCACCGATGGCAATGGCCCGGCGCTCTTGTGCGGCCCGCCCATCCCAGTAGCGTTTTTTGAAGGCTAGCCAGCGCACTTTCATCGGTCATCTCCCGGCAGCAGCGTCAGACGGGCTTCCGCACCGTTTCCCGTATCATGGATGTCGCCCAATTGGACGCCCAGCCCCTTGTTTTGCAGGCGTTGCCTCAACGTCTGGAAATCGTTGCCTCCGCCCAACTTGAGGTCAGCGTCGAGCCGTCCGGATTCATAATGCAAGCCACGCACGCTGCCCGCAGGCAGCGCGTCGAAGGTGGAGGCGGACGCATCGAGCAAAGGCAGGAAGTCGCCGTCGTCCGCCAGACCGGCAGTATGGCGCAATTCGGCCAGATTGCGCTGCATTTGCAATGCGGCATTGACCAGCGTATGGCCCTCGCCAAAAGCCGTGTGAAAGCTGCGCTCCATATCCTGCGCCAGCGATTTTTTTTCTTGTGCGAGCATGGCCCATTCGATGTTGGCACCGACCGTTTCCACGCCGAGCACGGCCAGCATGATCAGGGCGAGGGGGCGAAATTGCGGCCACCATTCGCTGATCCGGGTGCTCGGGGCAAAGTCACCCCACAGCAAGTTCAACGCATCGGCGGGGATAGGCGCGTGTTGCCAATCCCAAGCCGATGCCGCTGCAAAGCGGGCGGGCAGGATGTCCCATTTCGGCAAAATGCGTTGCGCTTCGGGAACCTGCTGCGGGAAACTCACTTCTATTTTTTCCGGGTGAGAAGGCGGCGAGCTATTCCGGGCGGAATTCAGGCTCAGGCGCAAAGCAAGCGGGACAGTATCCGCATTACCGTTATCCAGCGCCATGCCGCTCGCGCTGCCCGTGCGCACAAAACCGCTCCCGCCATCCCACACCAGCGACCACGTTCCCGGTTTGATGGGGATCAAGAAGGTTTCCGCAACCATCCGCCGCAAAGACAGGTTGGCCGTGCGGCACGCTTCGACGATGCGCTTGAGCCACGGCTTGTCCACGACGGCAAGCATCCTGCGTCCATCCGCCAACGCGGGGCCGGGCACGACATGATTGCTTTCCGGGTCGGGCAGGGTAAATTCTTCCGCCACGAAGCGCAGCGCTTCCTGCCAGCGGCGGCGCGATCCGGGCGGCAGCTTGGCGCTGATGCTCAGCACGCGATCCGGCGCGGCGATGGCAATGCATTCCCTGGCCTTGGGCAAGGATGCAAGAGGGGCGTTGCCGGATTGCAGTACTGCACCGTTCTCGTCGCACAGCGCCCAAGGGCAGGGCGAAGCGCTGTCGCGCCAATTGCCGGAAAAATAAATGCGCAGGATGCTCATAGGGTGTTCATGTAGTGCTTATTAATTGCTTCATTCGACACTCTGCCACACGACGGTGGGCCACCCACCCAGACGTTGCAGCAATGCCTGCGTGGTGACCTGCGCTCGACCCATGGTGGCGCGTCCGGTCACCATAAAAAATTGACTGCTTACCGCAACGTTTCCCGCCGGCACTTGTATCCCCCCATGAGGCAGGCGTTCGGTAAAATCCGCCACGCTCTGGAATGGCTGCACGCTTCGTTCCTGCACCAGTAAACGCGCGTCCGACAAACTCATATTTACTACTGCCGCCAATACTTCGGGCGGCGCAAAATTGACATTGATCGCCCCGGACAGAGGTAGGGCAGCCACGAAGGGGCGCAAACGCTCGATCGTGCCACTGTCAAACCCCTTTACCAGCGACAGTTCGCCAATTTCGGACAAGGGACGGTTTGCCGCGCGGTAAGGGTGGGGCAGGGAGAGATAATAATTACTCTCCGCGCCGCCCGGATCCTGGGTTTCGCTGTCGGTATCCATCCAGTCCGCCAAGGCGTTCGCCAGATCGCTGGGCAAGCCGAGCAATCCCAGCAACCTTTGGAATTGTGCCACATCTGGCGGGCTCGTAGTGCCGTTGCGCACTAAATTATTCAGGTTGAACAGTCCTTGACGGTCTTCGATTACGCCGGTTATCTCGCCGCTTTGCACCGTCATGGCAGGCAGGCGTGAGGCCCATATTTCTTTATCATCGTCGATGGTGCTGGTGCGCGCATCGTCCGCCAAAATCGCGCAAGCCCAGTCTATTCCCGCGATGCCAATGCGGCGGGCCTCGGTGCGTTCAAGCTGGCTTTCCACTTGGCGCTGCCACAAGTTTTGTTGTGTTGCCATGAATGCGGCAAGAGTGGTGGCGAGCGCGACGATGAGCAGGACCAGAATGAGCGCCACGCCTTTTTGGTTAAATGGCTTCATTGCAGCGCAAACACCCGTGTGATTTTTTCTCCGCTGGCCAGCGTGATTGCCACTTCCAGTGCCATGGGCAGGCTGGGCAGACTGGCTGGCTGCGCGCTAACCGGCCAATATTCCAGCCAATTTCCATTGATGTCGAGATGGCGCAGGTGAAAATCGCGCACACCTTCCAGCAGCGTGTAACGCAGTGGCACCGTAAGCGGTGCCTGGTCCGGGAAAGGCCAGCGTAAAAGAACGATGGAGCCTTGTTCAAACCGGTAACCGATGCGCTGCGGTGCGAGCATGGTCGGCCCCTGATCCGAAATTCCGGCACGGGTGAAAGTCAGATTGGCCTCATTGTCCGATACCACCACGGGGAGGCCGATCCACGCGGGTTGCGTGATCCCGTTTGGGTCTTGCACCGGGCGGTGGATGGCTTGCGCGACATCCAGTTCCAGTTGCGAAAAAA
This sequence comes from uncultured beta proteobacterium, assembly GCA_963714805.1. GTDB lineage: Bacteria > Pseudomonadota > Gammaproteobacteria > Burkholderiales > Gallionellaceae > CAIQPV01. Next base: position 308,942 of record CAVQPO010000005.1, read on the forward strand.
ACAGGGACAGGTGTTGCCATTTGCGTGATTCCTGAGCAAGCTGTTCGCGCGTTTGCAATACCGCGTTCAGCCCGCTGTAGCCGGCGACCGACAGCAGCACCAGAATAACCAGAGCTACAAGCAATTCGATCAGGGTGAAGCCGCGAGAACGTTTTGCCCTATTCATCATCGGGAACGAAACAGGCATTTTCACTGCCGCCGTTGCTGAACCAGATACCCGGTCAACTTGCGTAAGGCATATTGATCATCTTCCGGGGCATAAATCCCGACCTCGATGCGGCGGAACGCCGGGTTGGGCGTGGCGCTAATTTCTTCTTTCCACAGCAAGCGAATTCCCGCTTGCGTAACCTCGCCATTTTGAAAGCCGGTGGCTATCCAGTCGCCGTTGGCGGCATGCAAAGCCAGGCGATTCTGCGCTGCCCAGTCGGCCAGCAGGCGCATACGTAGTTCTTCGGTGTGGCGGGTTTCCGCTCCTGCCGTGCGCAATATGGCCCCCAGCGCGATGGCGAGAACTGCGAGCGCCACCAGCGTTTCCAGCAACGTGAAGCCGCGTTGGATTTTTTTAGCCATTCGAGTCGTTACCCATTACCGCAGATACCGCTCCCGTGCTGCTGCCCGTTACGTTCGCGCTGGCATGCTCGCTGGTCAAGCGAATGCTGAAAGGGAGCGTGAAGGAAGAGGCATTGAGCGAGATCACATCGCCGGGTTTCAAAGGCTGGGCTTCCACGCTGACCCCGGCAATACCTAAGCCATCGGGCAAAGTGTGCGGACGGAACATTTTGTCGTCGTCGAGGCGCACCCATTCGTTGTATTCGTTTTTTTTCCAGAAACGATAGCCGTTATTTTCGGCAGACCACGCCAAAGGATGTCCGCTGGCCCGCGCCTCCATTTCTGCATTTTCCAGCAGCAGCGCGAGCACCTGCGCTTCTTCGCGCAATGTGGTGCGGTCATCCGGCATCAGTTGCACCACCACCATGCCCAGAGCGATACCCATCACCACCAGCACGACCAGCAGCTCGATGAGAGTGAATCCTTGATGCCTGGTAAGGGATAAGGGATACAGGATAAGGGGGGGAGGCACCTCGATGCCGGTTACAACTGCCACGATCCTATGTCCGCATCACTGCCTTCGCCGCCGGGTGCGCCGTCTGCGCCCATACTCATGATGTCAAACTCGCCATGCAGGCCGGGTTGCAGGTACTGGTAGGGGTTGCCCCAAGGGTCTTTGGGCAGTTTCTCAAGATAGCCGTTGCTTTTCCAGTTCGGCGCATCGGGTGGCGTGGTGGGTTTCTTCACCAGCGCCATCAGCCCCTGATCGGTGGTCGGATAGCGCATGTTGTCCAGTTTATAGAGCTTCAACGCCTGGGCGATAGAGGCGATATCCTGCTTGGCCGCAACGATGCGCGCATCATCCGGGCGGCTCATCACCTTGGGCACGATCAGCGCGGCGAGCACGCCGAGGATAACGATCACCACCATGAGTTCGATCAGGGTGAAACCACTGGAACGATGCACTTTAATAGGTAAAGGAAAAACAGATGTCATGTTATTCTGGCTTTCTAATTTCAATTGAACAAGTAAAGTTTACCAAATTTGCAGGGAGCCTTGGGGTTCAGGGTAACACGCATCATGGCAAAACGAGGAGGAATTGCCAAAAACAGAAAATTGTATAGTTTAGAGGCGATTCTTATTCTGCGGTTCCGGCATCACGAGAATTTCGATAAAATTCTGCGTACCTCATATCTTCTTTCAGGATGTGGCTGATCAGGATGTCTTTTATTCTCCACCCGGCATCGACCCATTCCGAATCGTAGCCGTAAGGAATGAAGTTTTCCATGATAGTCTGGAGCGCATGCAAAGCCTGAACATGTTTGTCGGCATGGTCATCGGTGTCGGGATAATTCCATTCCTTGAATAATCTTTCTTCATCGTCGAAATGACGCTCTGCATCGATAACGATGAACTGCAATTTTCTTTTGATTTCGGAAGGATCCTTCAGCTCGGTAATGGATCGATTAAGCTCATTGATCATAAATATAAACTGCTTGTGATCTTCGTCAATTTCAGGAATACCCACGCTCATCCCATCGTGCCACTCAATCTTCCAGGTTGGTCTTTTCATGATTTATATTCCTTACGTTGGCGCGCAAATGTTCGTACACGTGGTTGTACGCGTCTGATTTCCCTCGGGTGCCGCACCACCCAGCAGGCGGTTTATTTCCACCTTGATCACGCTGTAGCACTCGCATGCATTATCTTCTAATTCCTGCCGCTTCAGCACAGCGATGAGTCCACGGCGACAACTGATCAATCCGGCTTGTTGCAGTTTTCTGAGCGCGACTGAAATAAGCTCTCGTTTAACTCCCAGCATGCTGGCAAGCACATCTTGCGTCACGACCAAATCCTGCGAAGGCAAACGATCAAAGGTGAGCAGTAGCCAGCGGCATAGCTTCTGTTCCACAGAGTGGTAGCGATTGCATACGGCAGTTTGCGATGCTTCGGTAATCAGCGTTTTTGTATAATTTAACAGCAAACATTGCAGGGTTTCGCCACGGTTGAACTCATCCAGCAGCAGCCGCGCTTTCAAACGATAGCCATAACCGACCGTTCGCACGAACGCACGCTTGGGTAGAGCCTGCTCCCCCATAAAAACTGAAATACCGAGCATGCCCTCATTACCCACGCCGGCAATTTCTGCGTGCGTCCCTCCCTCCATGACGTAGTGCAAAGATACGATTGAGGTGGTGGGGAAATAGACATATTGCAACTTGCCGCCGGATTCATAGAAAGATTCACCGAGCGGCATGGGCACCAGTTCGAGATTGGCCGACAGTCGGTTGAACTCTGCCGCAGGCAGGGCGGCAAGAAGATGGTTTTGTCTTGGGTTGTGCGGTACGACCATACGACTCCCGAATATATCTCCAGCACGCGAATAAGGCCTCAATTGTTCATTCTAGCCTTTCTCCGCCTTCGTTTGGCAGAAATAATCACTAGCTGAGTGAACTTTTCATCTGTTTGTATTACGATGTCGCGGATAGAAATGAGCGGGTATAGACCGGCCCTGACAATATTGGAGGATAACCATGAAAACGACTTTGATTACGGGGGCCAACCGTGGGATTGGATTGGAGTTTTCCAAACAATTTGCAGCAGCAGGCTGGCGTGTGTTTGCCTGTAGCCGCCACCCTGAAAAATCAGACGCGCTTAAGCAACTGGCGGCTCAATATCCCGAGTTGATAAAGGTTCAGGTGCTTGATGTCGCCGACCATGCGCAGATCGAGCGCTTGGCGCAAGTATTGATCGATGAACCCATCGACCTGCTGATTAACAACGCCGGCATTTATCCTGATTCCGATACAGGCGGTTTTGGTCATACCGATTACGCGGAATGGATGCATGCATTCCAGATCAACACCATGGCACCGCTCAAAATGGCCGAGGCTTTTGCCAAGCAAATTGCACGCAGCCAGCAAAAAATCATCGTAACGATCAGCAGTAAAATGGGCAGCATTACTGACAACAACAGCGGTGGAAATTATCTTTATCGCTCCAGTAAAACGGCTGTTAATATGGTGGTGAAAAGCTTGGCACTTGACCTGAAGCCGTCAGGAATTACTGCGGTGGCATTCAATCCGGGCTGGGTCAAAACGGATATGGGTGGACCGAACGCAATGATCCCAGTAGTGCAGAGCGTATCAGGCATGCGCCAAGTGATAGACAGTCTCACCATGGCGGACACAGGGAAATTCTTTGACTATAACGGCCAAGTGATACCTTGGTAAGATGATGGAGCAAGTCTTGAGCGAACGAGCCGCCTCCAGCACAACAGAAAAACCGTAAGCGGCTATTCGGCCGAGATACCCAATTCCGCGTACAGCTTACCCACCATCGTCCGCAACTCGCCGACCTCCGCTTCAAGCTTGGCGACATTGGCCTTGAGCGCGGCAATCTCACCTACCGTCACATCGGCTGAAGGCGCGGCAGATGCCGCTCTGGCATATACGCTCGCCTCAATGACAGGCGTTCCGGAGAGCAGGTGTACCCAGCGATTTTCCCGCGCACCGGGCTGACGCGGCAACTCCATTACCAGGCCACCTTCCGCACGTTCGGCCAGTTCGACCAGAAAACTCTCGACCGAAGAAATATCCACGAACTTGTGCAACCTCTCGCAGTTAAGGCGTAACTCCCCCGCCGTCTGCGGGCCGCGCAACATTAGCATGGTCAGCAAAGCAGTGGACTGTGTTGGGATGTGCAGCACCTTTTCGATGTTATGCGCATAACGCGATGCCCTGCCCCCGCTGGTTTCTATCAACAGCGACAACGTCCTCAGACTATCCAGCGCCATCAGCACTTCCGATTCTGAAGCCTCCATAACCGGATCGCGGCTGCTCTTCTGATTGCAGCCGGAAACCAGAGAATTCAGCGTCAACGGATAAGAATCAGGCACCGTGCGCTGTTTCTCGGCGAGAACGCCGAGAACGCGAGTTTCAAGCAGGGAGAGGACTGGGAGTGTGCTGGGCATTATTTATCCTGAAAAAAATAACTGGAATAACTGGGAGCAGATTAAAGGGCGGATCTGCACTTCCACACAAGGAAGCGAATCACGTTGCGCTACCAGCAAGGATGTTGTTTGGACAACGCGCATTTTTAAATCTGACAATCAGCCAATTTCAACTATCACTTGTCCAGCTTCAAGCAATTCAAGCGATGGGGCGAAAGTTTTATTGAATACAATTTGCAATTGTCGGTTGGTGACGTTGCCGCAGGTTACCCATATCAACTGCGGGGGCGGCCCGTATCGGGAAAGCAACTCTACAAAGTCGCTATCTTTGCTGATAATGACAACGCCCTGTTGTTGGGCTTTCTGAAATATTTCTGCATCAGTAGCGTCACGCAGCCCCAATTGGCGTAATGAAAATGCTTCAATATGGAATTGTTCGGAAAGCCATCCTGCAAGCTGAGGCGGAAGTTGCGCGTCAACCCAGAATTTCACGCAGCAAGCCTAACGATATCTGATCTGCGTGCCGCGAATTGCAGGCAGGCAAGAATATCGTCTCGCTCCAAATCGGGAAAGTCGAGGAGAATCTCGCCTGTATCAACACCGTCACCCAGCATTTCAAGAATATCGTTGACGCGAATGCGCATCCCTCGAATACACGGACGCCCGCCGCATTTGCCGGGTTCGATGGTGATACGATCAAGCAGGTTGGGTTTCATGGGGGAGCCTTCCACTGTTGAGCGAATTATAAAGCAAATTGGCATCGTAATGATGTACCTGCTTGCTTTGGCGAAAATAAATTAAGGGGCCGGGTTCGCATTATTCTTTTGAAAGTTTGAGCCAGCCCCCTCTGTTAAAATTTTCTAGCTAAGTTTCTTCTTGCTCCAGGCCGCGAATGCAACTAGACTAAAAATAACTGGTGTCACCCATTAGCCGCCCCGTGTCAAGCGAGTAAGTAAACCCCACGGCTGCGCAAGCAGCCGTTTCAATTTCTACATTCCATCGCAGCTAGTGAACCGCGCCCGTTTCTTCAATCATGGCTGCGAACGAATCGCGCCAGTCACCCATCAGGATCAAGCGATCAGCGGTGTTTTGCTTTCGCCCTGGCGGCCTTTGCCGCCCCAGAAGAACGTTGGTGCCGCTTCGCGTCCAATTGATTTCATCACAGACTCGTGGCTGCCGATACTTTGGTGCCAACCCCTCGATGGCTCGCGTTGCAGGCGACTCGTTTTACTGCTCGGGTGACGGCAAACGGCATTCCATTCAGACTCATGGCTCATCGTCCAGACCCCAGTCGGGCTTGCCGTTGCCGTCGAAACTCATGCGAAGCAGCGCGCCACATCAAATGGTTTTCCCTCCTTCAGGATGTGGTAACACGCCCGTGCCAACTTGTGGGCGAGTGCCTTGATCGCCACCACGCTGTTCGTTGCTGCTTTCTTGCGCTCGTAAAACCGTTTGGCTTCGGTGTTGAAACGTAGTGCGAAGTTGGCCGCTTCAACAAAAGCCCAGGCCAGATACTTGTTGCCGTTCTTGGTGTTGCCTTCACCTTTCTTTTTGCCGTTGCTCATGTGCTGGCTATCGACGCAACGCGCATATGATGCAAAGTTGCCCACGTCCGCAAATCGCCCGATGAAGCCGATTTCCAGCAAGATGATGGTAGCCAGTATGCGACCGATTCCCGGTACGCTGGACAGCAAGGAAAATTCAGCCCGCTCGTTCATCTTTTCTTGAAGACGCTTTTCCAGCAGGTCGATTTGCGCGGTAAGCGTGCCGATTACCGCGAGGTTGCTTTTGAGTGCCAACCCGACATCCCCCGGAAATCCCATTTGATCTACCTCTTCAGCCGTGAGGCACTTTACTTGGTTGCTGTTGATTTTCATGCCGCGTTGTCGCGCCGCGATGTTTTCGATGGCGAGGATGTGGCTGGTGCGGCTACGCACCAGTTGCATGCGCTTCCTTGCCAGATCGCGTAGTGCGCGCTGCTCGGGCGGCATGATGAAGCCGGTGGGCAGGATGTTCAATCGCAATAGCTGCGCCAAATGCCGCGCATCGGCCTCATCGCCGCTGTGCTTGAGTCCATCGTATTTTTTGATGGCTCCGGTGTTGGCTAGTTTCACCACAAATCCCGCCTCCTGTAGCCCGTCAACCAGCCAGTACCAGTTGTAGGTGGATTCCACAACAACACCCGCCAACTCTTCACGCCATGGCAAAAGAAATTTAATAATCCCGGATAGATCATTCGGTATTCGCTTTTCCGCAACGATCCTGTCTGCTTCATCCGTTACTGTGACTACACTATTGTTTGAATGCAAATCAATTCCGCTATACTTCATGATGTCGACCTCCTGTGGTTATCGCAAGTTCGCAAACTCACTTTAACCCCACTACCTTCGGCAGTGGGAGGTCGGCTAGATGATTTTCAGCTCAATTGATTCAGCGAGCAGTTTTACAGTGGTTTTGACCGAGCAACTTTCCGACGATCATTACTTTGATCAATGATCAATCGAAACTGACACCACGGATTTTTTTGTCATGCACCAGATGGACAATCTTGATGCTTTAAGATTCTGACGGCTTGGCAGTCAGTGTCAAATATAATCCCAGATAATCCATTAGTCCGTTCGTGGTGAGCTTGTCGAACCACATGTATTGTGGAATCAATACCCTTCGACAAGCTCAGGGCGAACGGAGGTGGGGAATTCATATCGCTTCGCGCCTAATGGATTATCTGGGATAATTGCGTTTCTTTCTATGCGGACAACTATCCGTTCCCCGTTCGTGGTGAGCTTGTCGAAGGATGGGTCGGCGCGCTATCTCTATCATACCCCTTCGCCAAACGAGATACTTCAGCCCAGTCGCCGCGCATCATTGCTTCCTTTTTCTTGCGGCTCCAACCCTTGATTTGTCGTTCGGCGGACAGAGCTTCTATACGGGTAGAGCATTCCTGGCTAAACACCAATTCAACAGGTAAGCGCGAGGCTGTATAACCACCGCACAACCCGTGGTGGTGTGCGCCGATGCGTTTTTTGAGATTGTCGGTATGTCCGGTGTAATAGGAGTTGTCGGCACATTTCAGGATGTAAACCCAGAAGGTCATGGTTTTATACTCCGGCCCGGCCCTTCGACAGGCTCAGGGCGAACGGTTTAGGGGGGCGGGGGTTGAAAACACTTGACGCCATGCCTTTTGCAATTTTATGCTGCAACAGCGTCTGTACGCGACGAGTCGCTTTAAAGCGTCTTAAAACTTATACCCCCGATGCACCGCCACGACTCCACCCGTCATGTTGAAATACTCGACGCGTTCCAGTCCTGCCTCAATCATCATTTGCTTCAATTCTTCCTGTCCCGGATGCATGCGGATGGACTCGGCGAGGTAGCGATAACTTTCTGCATCGTTGGCGATGAGTTCGCCCATCTTGGGCAGCAGTTTGAACGAGTAGGCGTCGTAGATTTTTTCCAGCGGTTTGGCGACTTTGGAGAATTCCAGCACGATGACTCTTCCGCCCGGTTTGATCACGCGATGCATCTCGCGCAGCGCGGCGTCCTTGTGGGTGACGTTACGCAAACCGAAGGCGATGCTGACGCAGTCGAAATAGTTGTCGGGGAAGGGCAGGTGTTCGGCATCGCATTGCGTGACCGGAGTGGCGATGCCCGCATCGAGCAGGCGGTCGCGCCCTACGCGCAGCATGGCGTTGTTGATGTCGGTGAGTACGACCTGGCCGCTGCTGCCGACTTTCTTGAGAAACAGGCGCGACAAATCCGCCGAGCCGCCCGCCACGTCTAATACGCGCTGGCCTGTTTTGACGCCGCTGATCTCGATGGCGAAACGCTTCCACAGGCGATGCAGACCCGCCGACATCAGGTCGTTCATCACGTCGTATTTGCTGGCGACGGAAGTGAATACGCTGGCGACGTGCTTGGCTTTTTCTTCCTCGGCGACGGTTTTGAAACCGAAATGGGTTGTTTTGCTCATGATGTTCCTTGATCCAGAAAAGCAGATTACTCAGAGAAGTGGATATTATCGCAGTTCGCCAGTTAAATTCACTCACAAATGTTGCACTTCAAGGTTTAATCCGGTTAAATCCACGCCCTTGTAAGCGTGGAACACGCTGTAAACCTGAAGGGAACCCCTAAAAATCCAATTTTCGTCGCGATACTGCGTTGCTCACAAAAAATTACTCCTTACATATCAAACATATGCTGCGTCGTAATTTTTTGTTCGCGCCTTGTCTAGCTTAGAAAATCCAATTTTTAGAGGCTCCCTAAATACGATTAGGGATCATCATGTCAAATGAAGAACAGGCTGTCCTGGAGTTTTTCTCGCAGGAAGAGAATTTGCCCTTGGCGCTTTCCGTGGCGGAGCTGGTGGACGGCATCCGTCAGCGCATGAACACTGCTTTCTGGCGGGCGTTGCACGAACGTATTGCCACGCTGCTGGAAGAACACAACTTGCCTTGGACAGTCTCGCTTACCGAGGATCGCAATACGCCGGATTGTGTGGTTGGGCTGCATCTGCAACCCGTGTCGGATCAAGCGCTGTTCCTGCGTCTGATGATGGAGCAGCAATATATGGGCGAAACTTTGCGCATTTATTATGGCGTGATGTGGAATGCTGCGCCCGCACCAGCCAAGGCCAGTCTTGCTGAAGTGATGGCGTTGCGCGAGGCGTTGCAGGGCGAGGGGTTGAAGAATAACGAAAGCTTCCTGGGTTGGAACTGGACTCAATATCATCCGCGCCGCAAGGATTTTCTTCAGCGCTATTCAGTTGCCCCCGATGCGCTGCTGGAGGAGGCGGGCGGACTGTTGCGCAACTTGTTGCTGGCTCACGGTGATGCATTGCATGCCGCCAATGAGGCTTTGCGCGATACGCCGCGTAGCGTGACGGTTTCGCTCGACCAGTTGCGTGCCAAGATTGCGAAGCAGTGATGTTTAGGGAAACGCTGATTAATTCACCCGTTTGCCCGGAGCTTGTCGAAGGGTTGGCGGAACGAACTGATTATCTTAGATTAAATCCGATCATGGTTCGACAAGCTCACCACGAACGGATTTAATCTGCGTTAAGCTCACCACGAACGGGTTTAATCTGCGTTAAGTTCACCACGAACGGATTTAATCTGCGTTTCCTTAGCGAAAAACCTCGTTGTACGCAGCTATTCCGTCCGCCGCATTGCTGCTGATACCCGCCTCTTGCTGTTGGGTAGAGGTCTGTGAGTCGGTCGTGACTTTTTGCGGCACTGCCGTTTTGGAACTCAAGTTTTTGCTGCGAGCGCTCAATGGATTGACCGTGCTGTTGTTGGTGTTGCCGGTGCTGGTCAATTCTTTCTGCGAAACGAGTACGGCTTGTGCACCCACTTTGGCCAGTGTGTTCTGGACGGAATTTGGATTGGCCTGCATCGCACTTTGTAACGCCTTGGTATCGACTGATAAGGTTCCATCCTGATTGACGCTGACGCCAATATTTTTCAAATCCGCCGTGTTGCCGCCGCTCGCCACAATACTGTTCAGGCTGAGGCTCGCCGAATTGGACGACCCATTTCCGGCAAGCGCAGCGGTCGAATTAGCGGCTGAATTTACAATCTTGGTGGCGTTGTTAATTGCGTCAGAAAAAGACTGTACAGCCTTGGTCACATCCTCGACCGTGCTGGTTTTTGCAGGGGTCGCCAAAGTTCTCCCGGCAGACTGTACATCGACAAAGCTGGATTTGATTTGACCGAAGGGCGATAACTGCACGCTGGTGGCATCCACTTGCTGCCCAAGGCTCTTGCTGGCGAGATCAAAAGCGCCCGTAGCCAAGTCAGCCTTGGTCGTCGCCGGAACCCCCGCCTTCTGGCCCGCTGTCGGATTTCGAACCAACCCATCAAGAGTTATAGCCACGGCAACTCCCTGTAAGAGTCAACTAATATTAATACTATACCGGATTGTCCTGATCAATAAAACAGTGTTCTATCCCGCAGTTTGCCGCAAGGTGTTCGCCCAGCGCCTGTACGCCGTAGCGCTCGGTTGCATGATGCCCTGCCGCAATAAATGCCACGCCGGTTTCGTGTGCCACATGCACGTTTTGCTCGGAGATTTCGCCGGTAAGGAAAGCATCGACACCCAAGGCGACAGCCGCCTCAAAATAACCCTGCGCCGCGCCGGTACACCATGCAACGCGCCGTACAACGCGTTCGCCTTCCCCGATCATTTGCGGGGTGCGCCGCAAAACGGCAGCGATGTGTGCGGATAATTGATCCAATGTTTGCGCATGCGCCAGTTCTCCGTGGCAGGCGAGTTCCTGTTCGCCAAAACGCCCCTGTTCGACCCATCCCAAGTGCCGGCCGAGTTGTGCATTGTTGCCGAGTTCGGCGTGGGCATCCAGCGGCAGATGGTAGGCCAGCAGGCTCACCTCATGTTGCAGCAGGTGCGCAATGCGGCGTTTTTTAATGCCGATGATAGACGGGTCTTCGTTGCGCCAGAAATAGCCGTGATGCACCAGAATGGCATCGGCACCCCATGCGGTGGCTGCTTCCAGCAAGCGTTGCGAGGCCGTCACGCCAGTGGCGATGCGGCGTACCTCCGATTTGCCTTCCACTTGCACCCCATTCGGGCAATAATCACGAAAACGGCCAACCTCCAGCAAGCTTCCGATATAATCACGTAATTCGTTCAGCAACATGCGGCCCCCAAAATTTAACCAAGTGTTTTCATCATATCATGCGTAAGTTCTGGCTCCTGTTCGCACAAGCCACCACCATCGGTCTGGCCATGCTGTTCATCGTACATACGCTCAAGCCGGGGCTGTTGCCCAATGCGGCGCGTAGCGGCGTGGTGACGCTGTACGAAAATGCTCCGGACAACGGCAGCAAAATGCCGCCGATGGGATTCAGTGCGGCGGCGAAAAAGGTCATGCCTGCCGTGGTGAATATTTTTACTACCAGCACGGTGAAAGTCCCCAATAATCCTTTCATGGACGACCCGCGCTTTCGTTTTTTTTTTGGCGAGCCAGGGGGATAATGCCGCGACCGAGCAGAATTCCAGTCTAGGTTCCGGCGTCATCGTCAGCCACGACGGCTACATTCTCACCAACCACCATGTAGTCGATGCCGCCGACCAGATCGAAGTGGCGCTAACCGATGGGCGCACGGCTAAAGGCGCATGTCGTCGGCTCCGACCCGGATACCGATTTGGCGGTCATCAAGATCGAGCTGCCTGGCGGCGATCTTCCCGCCATCACCTTCGGGCATGCGGACCAGGCGCAAGTGGGCGACATCGTGCTGGCCGTGGGCAACCCGTTCGGCGTGGGACAGACCGTGACCATGGGCATCGTCAGCGCCTTGAAACGAAATCATCTCGGGCTGAATACCTTCGAGAATTTTATCCAGACCGACGCGGCGATCAATCCCGGCAATTCCGGCGGCGCGCTGGTAGATGTAAACGGCAACCTGATCGGTATCAACAGCGCGATCTATTCCCCCAACGGCGGCTCGCTTGGCATCGGCTTCGCTATCCCGGTCAGCACGGCGAAAAAAATGATGGAACAAATTATCCAGAATGGCTCGGTGACGCGCGGCTGGATAGGAGTGGCGGTGCAGGAACTGACACCGGAACTGGCGGAGTCGTTCAAGCTCGGCGATGTGCAGGGGGTGTTGATTTCCGAAGTGGTGCGCGGCAGCCCGGCAGATCAGGCCGGGATCAAGGCGGGCGATATTCTCACCACGGTGGATAACAAGCCGCTGACCGATTCCAACGCCATGCTGGAAACGATTTCCGCCTTGCCGCCCGGCAAGGTTGCGGTGCTTAAGTTATTGCGCAATCAGCGCGAAGTGGTGGTGCAAGTCAAGGTGGGCAAGCGACCTAAACCCAAGCCACAGGAATAGCTTGGGCAGGGCACAAGCCATCCTAAATTGAAAATCTGGCAGCATGAAATTCATTTTTTGGAAGTCAAGGAATCTCACACAGCAAATTAGCTCAAACTCATTTCGCCATTGGTTCGGCTTGCTTTGGATATTTTTTCTATTCATGATGGTGCAACAGGCTAACGCGGAAGAGTTTACGCAAAAATTAGACGGCGACCTTGGCTTGGGCGGTTATTACACGCACAGCATTATTCGGGGCAATCCGGATGAGTTCAGTGTTTTGCCCTATCTCGATTTTGACTACGCCAGAATGTTTGCCCGAATCGACACGCTGGGTTTCAGAACCCTCAAGCTGGGAAATGGGCATCTGGCACTGGTAGGCAGGATCAGCCAGGATGGCTTTAACACCAATACGCTCATGCTGCGGGGACTTGAAAAAAGAGAGACGCCTATCCCGTTGGGGATCGGTACGCTCCAGATGACCCCGCTTGGTGCCATCATTATCAATGCGTTTCACGATGTCCGTCGCTCCAATGGCAACTTGCTGGAATTGATCTATGGCGGGGAGATTGATCTGCCGCGCGTGACGTTTTATCCCTTGGCAGGCGCGGAATATCAATCGGGAGAATATGTTCGATATTTCTATGGCATCTCGGCGCAGGAAGCGGCGAATAGTCACTATCCAACCTATCAGCCTGCGGGGGCATTCAATCAATTCCTCGGGCTGATAGCCGATATCAAACTGACCGATGAATATCACCTGAACTGTCACCTGCGCCGCAAGTGGCTGGGGGATGCTATCCAGCATAGTCCTATCGTTAATCAAAGATATCAGGATATGGGCTACCTCTCGCTGAGTTACCGGTTCAAATAATCATCTGTAATGGACAGCAAAGATACTTCCCATTCCCTGTTAAAAACAGCTTTCGACTATCATCGGGAAGGCCTCTTGAGCGCAGCCGAGGCAGGGTATCGGCAGGTGCTGGAAATTGATCCGCGTCAGCCCATCGCATTGAGCATGCTCGGCATGATCTTGATGGATGGCCCAAGAACGGACGAAGCAGAATCGTTATTTCTCCGTCATCTTGAGGTTGATCCCGACAACCCTCTGACGTTGCACAATCTGGGGCAGTTGTTTCAACGCAAGGGCAATGATAAAGAGGCCGTTGCTTTGTTCCGTCGGGCGGCTGCACGCAAACCTGATTTCGCGCCCATCTTTAATGACCTCGCGGTTTCCCTCCATCGTTTGGGAGAATGGGAGGCAGCCTTGGTTGAACTGGAGCGTGCCTTAAGCGTTGACCCTCATTTTGGCGTGGCCCACGACAACCGTGGGGTGGTACTTTACGATTGCCAGCGCTTCAAGGAAGCTGCCGACGCCCATCTGGTGGCCTTGTCCCATACGCCGACCGATGCCGCGCCCGAGCGTATATCTATCCTGTGTCATCTCTGCAAAGCGGCTTACGCGGCGGCGGACTTGGCAACCGCCGAACGAGCTTGTCGAACCATACTGGAAGTTGATGCGGACAACACGGACGCCATAGAATATCTTGCCAAGACCTTGTATCGTTTAGGTCGCGGTGGCGAGGCACTGGCTTTGCTCAATCGGCGCGCCCGCAAGCAAGGATTGGCGACAGAGCAACGACCCGAAAATCCTCAAGCCACCATTCTGCTGGTAGGAGGGGTTGGCGCAAGTCATGTGCCTACGCGCTATTTGTTTGATCCGGCGCTATTCGCCACGCTGACGCTTACGCTGCTGTCGCCCGATCAGCCGGACGCGCCATCGGGTAATGTTAACTATGAGGCGCTTGCCGAAGTTGATCTGGTGTTCAATACGCTGGGCGAGGTCGAAAAAGACGGCGGTCAAACCGAAGCGGTGAAATTGCTTTTAGCTCGCTTGGGGAAGCCCGTCCTCAATCCATCCGACCGCGTGGCGGTTACGGGCCGCGACCACGCTCATGAGTTGTTCGGAGATATTTCAGGGCTGCGGGTGCCGGAGGTGCGTTGGATGACGCGTGATGAATTAATGCGTCTGTCATCGCTGGATGCCCCCTTGTTGATTCGCCCAGCCGGGACTCATGGCGGCGAGGATTTGGCTCTGCTCAAGACACCCCATGATCTGACGGAATATCTGGCAAAGGTACACCATGGCCGCTTTCTGCGGACAGATTTTTACGACTTCAAAGGGGCCCAGGATTACTACCGCAAATACCGCTTCATTTTCATTGATCGCCAGCCGTTTCCCTGCCATCTTGCCATCGCAGAAAGCTGGTTGGTTCATTACTGGCGGGCAGCCATGAGACGCACCGAGTGGAAGAAACGGGAAGAAGAAGATTTCCTGACCGATTGGCGTCAAGTATTCGGCCCCAAGGCTGCCGCTGCCATAGAGCAGGTAGCGCAACGTTTGGATCTGGATTACGGCGGCATGGATTGTAGTATCCTTGCCAATGGCGAGGTTCTGTTGTTCGAGGCCAATGCTTGCATGCTGGTGCATTTGGACGATGCGGAAACCGAGTTTCCTTATAAACATCTGGCCGTGCCCCGCATTCGCGATGCCGTGACGCGCTTGGTCAGAAAGAAGATGCAAGGATCACAAGGCGAAAGGTTTTATGGCTGAGCAAGATCGTACCAACGCGCTATTTTCTATTGCATTTCGCAAACATCTCGACGGCGATTTTGCGGCAGCCGAAACGCTTTACCGCGAACTGATCCGCGACTATCCCAGAGAGCCTCAGGCCAAACACTACCTCGGTTTTTTGTTGCAACAAACCGACCGATTGCCCGAGGCCTTTGAGCAGCTCACCGCCGCAATCGCTCTCGATGGCAGCCATGCCGAATGGCACTTTAATCTGGGCATCGTGCTGAAAAGGCAAGATTTATTAACTGCTGCCATAGAGGCATTTACTACCGCGACCATTATTGATCCGGGCCAGTATTTTTATTGGACTAATCTGGGCGCTACGTTCGAACAGGCCGAAGAATTAGCTCGCGCCGAGCAATGCTATAAAGCAGCAACCGGACTTGATCCGAATTGCTCGGACGCGTTCTATTTGCTTTCGGCTTTATGTCTTAAACTGGAACGATTTTCAGAAGCCAGGCATTTTAATTACTGCGGCATTGTTGCCGCACCCGCAAACAGCAAATCAAAAATTGTTCTGGGCCAAGCATATTATGAGCTAGGCCGAGTGGACGATGCGATTGCGCTGTTTGAAAACTGGTTGCTGGAGGAGCCAGATAACCCGGTGGCAAAGCATTTATTGGTCGCGTATAAGAAACAGCAAGCACCGGAGCAATGCGCCCATCAATATATCGAACGGACATTTGATGGCTTCGCCAATAGCTTTGAAAATATTCTGGGACGATTAAAATATTGCGGCCCGCAATTGGTGGAGGATTATCTTGCCACGCTCAATTTGTCTGCCGCCAGCCAGAGCGTGCTGGATCTGGGTTGCGGCACGGGGCTGGTAGGCGAAATTTTAAAACCCTATTCTCGCCTATTGGTCGGCGTCGATCTCAGCCAATCTATGCTGGATCGAGCCGCCGCCAAGCAGCTTTATCAGCAACTGCATAAATCCGACATAAGGGATTTTTTGCTGTCGTCCCATGATCAATACGATCTTATCACCTGCATGGATACGTTGATCTATCTGGGGCGGCTGGATGAAATTTTCACTCTCATTTATCAGAAATTAACAACGGGCGGCATTCTGGTCTTCAGTACCGAGAAGCCGCTTGAAGATCACTGGCTTGATTATCAATTGAATATCAGCGGCAGATATAGCCATCACCACGATTACCTCACAACCCTGCTGAACAATACAGGATTCAAGATCGAGAAGATGTGCGATGTCGCGATCAGAAAAGAGTCGGGGTGCCCGATTGAGGGAGAGTTTGTTTGCGCAAGACGCGTGGAATAACTGTTCGTTATTGCGTATTGAACCTATGAACAATATTTTTCGGCACGTGCCGCCAAACAAGAGCTACAATTTTTATTGTTCGCAGCCAATTCCTCATTCAGAGAAGCAATCCAGGCACCGCACTGATGTCCAAATTCATTTGTGAATGAAGCTGAGTGCTTTAACAGGTATTCGATAATATGAATCTGGAAGCAGGCAGAATATTGGCTTTTAGAGTCACAAAGAAATTCCTCCCAAAGATAATCGTCTGGCAACACGCCCCATTTTCGCATGTCGTTGCTGTAACCGAATGCTTGATAGAATTCATCTAAATCATCAATCCAGTAGATTAAATCTTTCTGGAACTCGATAAATCCCAAATGTCTGTGGGCAGGGTCTTTTGAACTGTATTTGAAGTGCGGGATCTGCAGGTGCATATTATCCTCGTCTGTGTGAATAATAAACTTCAGTCAAAGCAACACCAACGTGCGATGTCATCATATTACTAAATTTAAGACCGCGCCATCGGCGTTTGTCCTATGGCTGGGTAACGGACAATTCCCTGTGTTCTATTCCCGGTACGACTCAAAAATATCGCAGAACGTTGTGTGATGTTGCTTGAACGCCGCAAGAATGGCCGGGTCGAAATGCTGCGGCTGGGTACGCCCATCGCCGTGCGTAATGATATCCATCGCCTTCGGATGGTCGAGTACGGGCTTGTAGGGGCGCTTGCTGCGAAGGGCATCGTAGATGTCGCAGATATTCATGATGCGCGCCGACAGCGGAATAGCCTCGCCGCGCTTGCCATTCGGATACCCGCTTCCGTCCCAGCGCTCGTGGTGATTGAGCGCGATCTCGGCCCCCATCCTGAGGTAGGGTGACTTGCTGTTGCCGAGAATCTTTGCGCCCATAGCGGCATGTTTCTGCATGGCCTTCCACTCATCCGGCGTGAATCCGCCCGGCTTGAGCAACACATGATCGTGGATGCCTATCTTGCCTATATCGTGCATCGGGCTCGCGAAAAATATCATTTCGACGAATTCCTCATCCATCCCGAGAATGCTGGCAAGCTCGCGGCTGTAATAGCTGATGCGCTGCACGTGGGCACCGGTGTCTGCATCTTTGTGTTCCGCCGCGCGCGTCAAGGTATAAATGGTTTCCAGATAGTTTTCCTGAAGATCGGCGGTTCTTTCCCGCACACGTTGTTCCAGCACGTCGTTGTAATCGTGCAACTCCTTGTGCAGCAGGCGCACTTCCAGCATGTTCTGAACGCGCGCCAGCACTTCGGACAGCTCAAACGGTTTGCTAATAAAATCTTTCGCTCCGGCCTGCAACGCATGCAGCTTGTGGCCCGGTTGGGCGGTAATCGCGAGGATGGGAAGATAGCTGCCTGTTTCGATTTTCTTCAGGCTTTCCATAACCTGGAACCCGTCCATGCCGGGCATCTGCAGATCGAGCAGAATCAAGTCGAAGCAGTTCCTCAGGTGAAGTTCGCAGACCTCGCCCGAATTCATCGTAGAGGTGATTGCGTTATAGCCGGCATCGCGTAGCATCTGATCGAGCAGAAAGACATTGGCTTCCTGATCGTCGACGATCAGGATTTTGCCGTTAAGAATGTCAGATGAGCCTATCATGGGAGTCGCGACGCCTATTTACGGTTGGAACATATTCTTAACGCTGCCTAATAATGATCTTGGCGATCACCTTGCTAATCTACCGCAGTTCATATACATAAACGTAATAAGTTAACAATAATTTCTTGGTTCAGTAATTCTTCGCGTCTATTTATAGTGTACTCCGTCAGAACATTTTTACCACGGAGAGCATGATGAAAAGAACTTTATTAGCAGTAGCACTGGTGTCCGCATTATTCACCATCCCCACGTATGCCGCCGATATTTCGCTACTGAACGTCTCGTACGACCCGACGCGAGAGTTGTATCAGGATTTTAATGCGGCATTCTCCAAATACTGGCAAGCGAAGACGGGTGATACGGTCACTGTGAAACAATCGCATGGCGGCTCCGGCAAGCAGGCGCGCTCGATCATAGATGGGCTGGAGGCCGATGTGGCCACTCTCGCACTGGCCGCCGACATTGATGCGCTGGCAAAAAATGGGAATCTGGTTCCGGATAACTGGCAAACCCGTTTGAAACACAACAGCACGCCTTACACTTCTACCATCGTTTTATTGGTGCGCAAAGGCAATCCGAAAAACATCAAGGATTGGAGCGATTTGATTAAGCCCGGCGTTGGCGTGATTGTCGCCAATCCCAAGACCTCCGGAGGTGCGCGCTGGGCTTATCTGGCAGCTTATGGTGATGCATTAAAGAGGAACGGTAACGATCAAGCCAAGGCGAAGGATTACATTAGCAAGCTGTACGCTAACGTACCCGTGCTGGATTCAGGTGCGCGCGGTGCCACGGTTACATTTGCCGAGCGCGGCATAGGTGACGTGCTGCTTTCATGGGAAAACGAAGCGGGTCTGGTTTTCAAGGAATTTGGCGCGGATAAATTTGAAGTCGTTGTACCCAAGCAGAGTATTCTGGCTGAACCACCGGTGACTGTGGTAGACAAATTCGCCGACAAGCACGGCACACGCAAGGTGGCTGAAGCGTATCTGGAATATCTCTACACGCCCGAAGGGCAGGAGATTGCCGCGAAAAATTTCTACCGTCCGACGGACGCAAAAATCGCTGCGAAGTATGCGAAGCAGTTTCCCAAGATAAGCCTATTCACCATCAATGATGTATTCGGCGGGTGGACCAAGGCACAGAAGGAACATTTCGCCGATGGCGGTGTGTTCGATCAGATTTACACGAAAAAATAAGAACTCATTTTTGGAGAACGTCATGAGTATCGTAGCAATCAATGCAAGAAATCAATTCAAGGGCAAGGTGGTAGATATTGTGGCCGGCCCGGTCGTTTCGGAAGTCGTGGTAGGCACTCCGTTCGGCGCAGTAACCTCGGTCATTACTACCCGCTCGATCAAAGAGCTCGGTCTGGAAATCGGCTCGGATGTGTTGGCCTTGATCAAGTCAACCGAAGTGGCCATTGCCAAACTTTAACCGGACAACGCAGATTTCTCTCTCCCCAGATGCAATGTCTGGCTTGCCGGGGCGGGCAACTGCCCGGCTTTTTTGGGTGCGCCCGGCAGGGCGCGCTTACTTGGACAACTGCTTATGGGAAACAGCAAATGGTCAATCAATATAATGTGAACTCCATACAAAATGAGATGCGAGATGCGCTCAGTCTGGATAGGAACGATTACCGTGTAGAAGTACATGATGGCGATATCGAGGGGCGCTTTATCGGCCTTGAACTGAAAAGCGTGTATCAGCCAATCTACGATATGGCCGTAAACATGCCGTTTGGTTATGAGGCATTGGTACGTGCTTTTGATGGCAAAGCAGAGCCAATATCACCGACCAAGGCTTTTGAGCAAGCCGAGATAGCAGGGCAATTAATCAAATTTGACCGCGTTTGCCGTACCTTGCATACGCTTAACTTCCTGAACCTGCCAACGAGTCGAGGCAGGCTATTTCTCAATGTTCATCCGCAACTTTTAGTAACCGTGAATTCACATGGCAAAGTATTCGAGCGTGTGCTGCATAACTATGCGCTACCTACCAGCGGCGTGGTGATCGAGATATCTGAAAGCGCAGTTGCACAAGAAGGCTTGCTGGAATATGCAATCAAAAATTATCGCGAACGTGGTTACAAAATCGCGATAGATAATTTTGGCCGCGACCATTTCAACCTTGAAAAACTGTGGCACCTGTCACCCGATTTCGTCAAGTTTGATGGCAGTTTCATCCGGCAAGCTGAAACCAATACCCGCTTGCTAAAAGTTCTACCGAAACTGGTGGGTATCGTCCAGGATTTTGGCGGGCAGTGTATCGTCGAAGGCGTGGAAACGGAAAGCCAGCTTGAGCTGGCAAGATTTGCCGGAGTTAATCTGGTACAGGGCTATTTACTGGGGCGTCCGGCTTCCGCTCTTGCTTGGGACGATGTAGCAACTCATCTCGTTACGCATGATAAACCAATCATGCCTCCCACCCCGGAAACTCACCCGGTGCGAATATTATGAAATTTGAATCTCCTGAAACAGATGAATTGCAGGATTCAATTTCGGAACGCCTGCCGATACTTGTATTCCCCAACCCGCAGCAGATCAGCCTGTCCATTCGGGCAAGCGCGCTGGTATTTTCCGATCCTGAATCACAGAAGCTATTCTCCCTGATTGAGCGTGTTGCACCCAGCAATGCTACGGCATACATCAAGGGAGAAACCGGGACAGGAAGAAATTCCACTTTGTGCTTTGCTTATCAATATTTCTTGGTTCTGGTTCTACCCCGGAGGGAATACGATTCAGCCTCATTGCTTGACAAGGCGCGCTTGCAGGTTTGCAACGTCCTTAGTGGCAGTTCTTGAGGAGGTTCCATGTTCACCGTAACTGAAGAAGCACTGGGTCAGCCTTTTGGCAATGCCCAAACACCTGATGAGGAAGCTGCAGAATCCCACGTGATTCTTGCTACTGCTCGCGAAGCTGCACAGCAAGCCGGATTGCGTTATGCGGGTGACGTTTCTCCTCAGGATGCCTGGCGACTGTTTTCGCGTCAGGTGGCACTGCTGGTTGACGTGCGTACCGCCGAAGAGCGCAAGTTCGTCGGATTTGTTCCACACTCATTGCATGTTGCCTGGAAGACCGGCTCGGCCATGTTAAATAATCCTCACTTCGTGCGTGAACTCGAAGCCAAAGCAAACAAGAATGACGTAATTCTATTTTTGTGCCGTAGCGGCATGCGTTCCGTTGCCGCTGCCCAAGCGGCCACTCAAGCAGGTTTTCAAAACGTCTTCAATGTGCTGGAAGGATTCGAGGGAGACTTGGATGAGGGCAACAAACGCGGCATTTACAGCGGTTGGCGCAGCCACGATCTCCCCTGGGTTCAGGACTGATTTTCATTCATAAACATAATTTAGGAGAGCAACATGTCACACTGGTTTGCAGACAATTCACTATCTATCGGCAACACCCCGCTAATCAAACTCAATCGTATTCTCGATGGCGCCAATGCCACCGTTCTGGCCAAAATCGAGGGACGTAATCCGGCTTATTCGGTAAAAGACCGGATCGGCGTGGCAATGATAGCCGATGCCGAGAAGCGCGGCCTGCTCGGAGCAGGCAAAGAGATCGTCGAGCCGACCAGCGGCAATACCGGCATCGCCTTGGCTTTCGTGGCGGCGGCACGCGGTATTCCACTCACGTTGACCATGCCTGAAACCATGAGTCTGGAACGGCGCAAGCTGCTGGTAGCGCTGGGTGCAAAACTGGTACTAACCGAAGGCCCAAAAGGTATGGGTGGCGCAATCGCAAAAGCCAGGGAAATAGCCGCATCCGACCCAAAATATGTGCTGTTGCAACAATTCGAAAATCCGGCCAATCCGGCTATCCATGAAGCCACCACCGGCCCGGAAATTTGGAACGACACCGACGGCAACGTCGATATCTTCGTATCCGGCGTGGGTACCGGCGGTACCATCACCGGCGTATCGCGTTACTTCAAGAACACACGCCGCAAGCAAATTCACTCCATCGCAGTAGAACCCGCAGCCAGCCCTGTTTTGACGCAGAAGCGTGCCGGGCAACCATTGCAGCCCGGCCCCCACAAAATTCAGGGCATAGGTGCAGGTTTTGTTCCAGCGATACTCGATCTGGATTTGGTCGATTCCATCGAAACCGTGAGCAACGAAGATGCGGTGTTATACGCTCGGCGCTTGTCGCAAGAAGAAGGTATTCTTTCCGGTATATCGTGCGGTGCAGCGGCGGCGGTGGCGGTACGTCTGGCGCAGAAACCGGAAAACGTCGGCAAGACCATCGTGGTCATTCTGCCCGATTCCGGCGAGCGTTATCTGAGCTCGATTTTGTTTGAGGGAATATTTGACGCCGCCGGTTTGCCTGTATGAATAAATCCGTGAACGAGCTGCGGCTGGTTGCCGGCGCGTCACATGACTGGTCGCTCGACCGCATCGTCGCCGAGTTGCGTGCGGCGCGCGTGCAATGGCGCATCAGCCAGGGGCGTCCGACCGAAACCGGAGGGCGCGAGCTGCCCTCGCGCGAAGCCCTGCGCAGCATCGTCACGGCTTTGTGCGGCGTATTGTTTCCAATGCGTCTTGGGCCTGCCGACTTGCGCGAAGAGAGCGAAGATTTTTACATCGGCCATACGCTGGATGCAGCGCTCAATGCCTTGCTCACTCAGGCGCGTCTGGAATTGCGCTATACCGCACGGCAACAAAATCAAAACGATAGCGACATCGAAACAAGAGCACATGCAATCGTCCATGATTTTGCCTCTTCTTTACCGCAGCTTCGCACGCTGCTCGATACCGATGTGATCGCAGCCTACGAAGGCGATCCCGCCGCACACAGTGTGGACGAGGTGTTGTTATGCTATCCCGGCATCGTTGCCGTCATTCATCACCGCTTGGCGCATCAACTGCACAACACCGGGTTGCCGTTGATCGCACGGGTGATTGCAGAAATTGCCCACTCCGATACCGGCATCGATATCCATCCCGGCGCACAAATAGATAGCGGATTTTTCATCGATCACGGCACGGGTGTCGTAATCGGCGAGACCTCGGTGATCGGCAAGCGCGTGCGCTTGTATCAAGCCGTGACCTTGGGGGCCAAGCGTTTTGCCGTCGGAGAAGATGGTACGCTGGTAAAAGGTCAGCCTCGCCATCCGATTCTGGAGGACGATGTGATTGTCTATGCGGGCGCGACCATTCTCGGCCGTATTACCATCGGACGGGGTTCGTCCATCGGCGGCAATGTGTGGTTGACGCACAGCATCCCGGCACATAGCCACATCACACAAGCCACTTCGCAGCATGCGCCGGCTAATGACAAGGCGCAGCAAGCATGAGCACTCACATCGAACAATTTTCGCTGGTGCTACGGCAATTGCGCGAAGAGCGCGGTTGGTCGCAGGAGCAACTGGCAGAACGAGCCGACCTCAACCGCTCTTATCTTGGTGAAGTCGAACGCGGCCATGCCATTCCTTCGCTGATCACCGTTTCCAAACTGGCAGGTGCTCTGGAGATACGGCTGTCTTCATTGATCGCGCGTTGCGAACATTCATAACGGTTTGGTGGCTATAGCAGGTTGAAACGCCGCACGAACTGGCGGAATATCACTTAGCATTTTTTCGCATAACGTTATCTCATTTTTTCATAAGGAGCGACTCATGACCGTAGAGAACAAAGATCAACTCGCGCTGGGCGATGTCGCCGCGCGTACGCTGGCGAATGCCACCAAAACCGTCCCGCAACTTTCCATCATCACCCCGCGCTGGCTGCCTCAATTGTTAAGCTGGGTTCCTCTGGAAGCGGGTATCTACCGTGTCAATAAAGTTAAAGATGCCTCGCGCGTAACGGTTGCCTGCTCGCAACGCGACGAACGCGATTTGCCGCAGACCTTTGTCGATTACGAAGAATGGGGCCGCGAATACATGCTGAGCGCGGTGAATACCGTGGTCGATGTGCATACCCGCGTGTCCGATCTGTACAGCAGCCCGCACAACCAGATTCGCGAACAGTTGCGTCTGACTATCGAAACCGTTAAAGAACGTCAGGAAAACGAGCTTATCAACAATAAAGAATACGGCCTGCTGAGCAATGTCGGCGAGGGACAGCGTATCAAAACCCGCACTGGCGCACCGACACCGGACGATCTGGACGAACTGATTACCAAAGTATGGAAAGAACCCGGTTTCTTCCTGGCGCATCCATCGGCAATTGCCGCCTTCGGTCGTGAATGCACCCGTCGCGGCGTACCCCCACCCACGGTCACCATCTCCGGTTCGCCGTTCCTGACTTGGCGTGGCATTCCTTTAATTCCTTCGGACAAGATTGCTGTCGTGAAGGGCAAGACCAGCATCATCCTATTGCGCACCGGCGAAAGCCGTCAGGGTGTGGTCGGCCTATATCAGCCGAATCTGCCCGGCGAACAAAGCATGGGCTTGTCGGTGCGTTTCATGGGCATTGACCGCAAGGCTATCGCGTCTTACCTGATCTCGCTGTATTGCTCACTTGCTGTGCTGACCGACGACGCACTTGCCGTGCTCGAAGATGTCGAAGTGGGTAAGTACCATGAGTACAAGTAATCTGCCTATTCCAGACAGCATCCCGGAGTTCAGTGCGGCCAGCATTCCGGGACATGGCGATGTGAGCACACTTGCTGACGGACAAGGCTACGTGCCGGATGTCGGGATGATCGAACGCTTGGCGAACGAGTTGTTCGCGGGCGTTCCGGGGCAGTTGGCGGCGTATGCGCAATCGCTGGGGTCGGCAACGCCGCCGCGCACCAACGATCTGGCTTTTCCTCTGACGGGCGGTGACCCGCTTGATCTGCATTTGGAGACGCGCAGCAATCCTGCACCTCAAATACCGGTGAATCATGCGTGGGCACCCGGTGCCGATTTTGCGGTCGCCCCCAATCTGGCAGCCAGTTATCCGGGAGAAGATGTGCTGCGCGACTTGTTGAAAGACAACGCCAAGGAACATCCGAAGATGACGGGTGCGACACTGTATTTTCTGGATGAAGCCGCACGCTTTAATCGGAATCCGGCGCAAGGCAACGTGCCGCAAACGCCTCCAATAGGTCAAGCCTCCACAGGGCAGCTCCCCGTTTCAGCTCATCCGCCGTTCGATGTGCTATCGGTACGTCGCGATTTCCCCATCCTGAAAGAGTTGGTGAATGGTCGACCGCTGGCATGGCTGGACAATGCCGCGACTACGCAGAAGCCGCAGTCTGTCATTGATCGTCTGTCGTACTTCTACCAGCACGAGAACTCCAACATCCATCGCGCGGCCCACGAACTTGCAGCGCGTGCCACCGATGCGTACGAAGGGGCTCGCGACAAGATTGCCGACTTCCTCAATGCCGGTTCCAGCAGCGAGATCGTGTTCGTGCGCGGTACCACGGAAGCCATCAATCTGGTAGCGCAAAGCTGGGGGCGCAAGAACATCGGCAAGGACGATGAGATCGTCATCACCTGGCTTGAACATCACGCCAATATCGTACCGTGGCAAATGCTCTGTGCCGAAACTGGTGCGAAGCTGCGCGTGGCTCCGGTGGATGACGATGGTCAAGTATTGCTGGATGAATACGAACGCTTGCTCAACTCGCGCACCAAGCTGGTGTCGTTTACTCAGGTTTCTAACGCGCTGGGTACCGTGACACCAGCCAAGCAGATGGTCGAGATGGCACATCGCTATGGTGCGCGTGTGCTGTTGGATGGCGCACAATCGGTTTCGCACATGCGCGCCGACGTGCAAACTCTCGATTGCGACTTCTTCGTGTTCTCCGGTCATAAAGTATTCGGCCCCACCGGCATCGGCGCGCTCTACGGTAAATCGGAAGTGCTGGCGGATATGCCCGCATGGCAAGGCGGCGGCAACATGATTGAAGATGTGACTTTCGAGAAAACTCGCTACCACCCTGCACCGGCCAAATTCGAAGCGGGTACGGGCAATATTGCCGATGCGGTCGGCTTGGGTGCCGCGATTGATTACGTGCAGAAGATCGGTATCGACAACATCAACCGCTACGAGCACGAGTTGTTGGCGTACGCGATGAAAGCACTCGGTAGCATCCCCGGTCTGCGTCTGATCGGCACCGCGCCGGACAAGACCAGCGTGCTGTCATTCGTGCTGGACGGCTATCAAACCACTGAAGTGGGCGAAGCGCTCAACAAGGAAGGCATTGCCGTGCGCACCGGCCACCACTGTGCCCAGCCCATCTTGCGGCGCTTCGGACTCGAAGCCACCGTGCGTCCGTCGCTGGCGTTCTACAACACTTACGAAGAGATTGATCGTTTGGTGAGTGTGGTGAGGCAGTTGTCGCGGAGGTAAGGCAGAAATTCCGTTGAAAAAAACCCGGCAGATTTTGTCGGGGCTTTTGCTTGATGTATATATTTCGACCCGAAGCGGACTAAGATTTGAGAATAAATCTGTATGCGTGACGGTCTCCTGCTAACCCCATACTTGCCATTCAACCTTGCTAATTCGTTGCTAGATACCGGACATTCATGACGCGCAGCACACGACCCATAAGCACCTTAGCATCAATCTACACACACTAAACCAATTAATCAATGTTGTTTACTGACAAGAACAAATTTTACTAAAATACCACTGTTAAGCTCAATTTTCTGAGGTGTTGCATGTCTCGAGTTGCAGTAAAATTGTTGTGCACTAAAGAGCAGGAGTTAACGTTAAACAAGCTCGCACGTATCCTAAGAGTCAAGCCGAATATATTTTTTTGCAGGTATTTCTTGCAGCAATGCTATCGCAGGTGATAGCATTGCTGCATGATTGAACTGGTAATTGATACGAATGTGTTTGTGTCTTCGCTGCGTAGTGCCGATGGCACTTCACGGGCGGTGATTCGGCGTTGCCTGCAAGGACTGTATGCGCCTTGTATGTCGTTGGCGCTGTTCGCCGAATATCGAGATGTTATGGGACGAGAGCACTTATTCGCCGAATCCCCGCTGAACACCGCCGAAAGACAGGAGTTGTTTCATGCCTTCATCGCCGTATGCAAGCTTACTGAGATTTATTACCTGTGGCGGCCCAACCTGCGCGACGAGGCAGATAATCATGTTGTTGAACTCGCTGTTGCGGCAGGTGCCAATGTTATTGTTACTTACAATCGTGCCGATTTTGTCGGTGCAGAGTTGCATTTTCCCGGACTGCGCATCTTGACGCCAAGCGATTTGTTGAAGGAGAGTTGAAATGTCCGTCGTTACTCTACGCATTCCAGATGAGAAACACATGCGGTTGAAGCAGTTGGCCGCAAGCCGTAACACTAGTGTCAATCGGCTGCTCGACGAATTGGCAACCATCTTACTTGTCCAGAATGACGTGGCCGTTCAGTTTCGCGCTGCCGCAGAGAAGGGTGACCCGGCCCGTGGCCTGGCTCTGCTCGACAAACTCGACGCCCACTTTGGCGCTTGAGTTGTCCACAAAACCAAAGGTGAGCGAGATTTTTCTGCCAACGCGGATTCAATAACGTGTTTCATTTTATCTCCGTTGCCCGAATGTCTCATGGCGAAGAGATTGCAATTCGGATTCAAATGCCTTGAAAACTTGATATGGTATTTCTGACCAACTGTCTGCAAATTTGGCTTCCCGTTAGCTGCCGGTCGCCAGTGTCTTTTTATGGCCGATTGTACTCGTTCGGCATTCTGCTCGTCGTATAACCGTAACTGGCACATAGCGGTCAGACGAATCCAAAATGTACCGAGATCGAATTGTTTATGTTGCCATCGCTAATACGCCACATCATGATTTCCCACATTCATGGGAATAATCTCCTCATCCTGAATCAGCAGTTTCAGTGTAACGCGGTACGAAAGATTGATGGAAACCGAGCGCACGTTCTATGGTGTGATTTATCAACAGAAAAACCCGCAACACAGAAAGAGTGGCGCTAAAGAGGCTCCGCAGTTGGTTAATTGGATAAATTGGTAGTGACTGTGTAAATTTCGTTGAGCAGAACAGGAATTGATAGATATCTTCACAGCTTCTCCTTATTCCAAAAACTGCTAACCAATGCATTATTTATTATTTCCACATGCGGTTTTGCATTGATAGACTGCGTGCTTATCCAATAACAGGAATAAGCGATGTCGCAATTGGCCGCAGGCTCGAAACTTCGCTCCGCTCGTTTTCGTGCCCATAGCGTCCTGCCGGGTTTCAACCTGGCTCTCGGTTACACGCTTCTGTACCTCTCGCTGATCGTGCTGATTCCCCTTTCGGCTTTATTTTTCAAGACGGCAACCATGGGCTGGGCCGGGTTCTACGATTTGGCAACCGGCGACCGCGTGCTGGCTTCGCTACGCGTCACCTTCCTTTCTTCTTTCGCTGCGGCAGTGCTGAATGCCTTCTTCGGGTTGGTGGTGGCTTGGGTGCTGGTGCGTTACACCTTCCCCGGCAAGCGCGTGGTGGATGCGCTGGTAGATTTGCCGTTCGCATTACCCACTGCGGTGGCTGGCATCACGCTGGCAACGCTGTATGCGCCTAACGGCTGGATCGGCCATTACTTCGCCGCTTACGATATCAAGGTGGCTTACACGCCGCTGGGCATCGTGGTGGCGCTGACCTTCATCGGCCTGCCGTTCGTGGTGCGTACGGTACAGCCGGTGCTCGCCGATGTCGAGGCGGAAGTGGAAGAGGCTGCGGCCAGCTTGGGGGCAGGACGCTGGAATGTTTTTCGTCGTGTGATCTTCCCGGCGGTTTATCCGGCGCTGCTGACTGGCTTCGCGCTGGCTTTCGCGCGCGCCATCGGCGAATACGGCTCGGTGATTTTTATCGCGGGTAACATGCCTTATATTTCTGAAATCGCGCCGCTGCTGATCGTCGCCAAGCTGGAGCAATACGACTACGCCGGAGCGACGGCAATTGCCGTATTGATGTTGCTGATCTCGTTTGCCCTGCTGTTCGCCATCAACGGCTTGCAGTGGTGGAACAGTCGCAGAGGTGCGCGTTGAAAGGCACTCTAACTCGCAAAATCACCACACACGAATCCAGAGGCGTGACACTGCTGCTGATCGCGGTTGCGCTCGGCTATTTGCTGCTGTTTCTGGCAATGCCTCTGTTTGCAGTGTTCTATGAGGCGTTCAGCAAGGGCTGGAATCTGTATTTAGAGGCGATCAAAGAGCCGGATGCCTTGTCGGCAATCAAGCTCACACTGATTACGGCGGCCATTTCGGTTCCGGCCAACCTGGTGTTCGGCATCGCGGCGGCATGGGCGATAGCCAAGTTCGAATTTTGCGGCAAGAGCCTGCTCATCACGCTGATCGACCTGCCGTTCGCTGTGAGCCCGGTCGTTTCCGGTCTGGTCTACGTGTTGCTGTTCGGTGCCAACGGCTGGATCGGGCCGTGGTTGCAAGCACACGACATCAAGTTGATCTTCGCGGTGCCGGGTATCGTGCTGGCGACTATCTTCGTCACTTTTCCGTTCATCGCGCGCGAGTTGATCCCGTTGATGCAGGCGCAGGGCAAGGATGAGGAGGAGGCGGCCATTTCGCTCGGAGCATCCGGCTGGCAAACCTTCTGGCGCGTGACCCTGCCCAATATCAAGTGGGGATTGTTGTACGGTGTGATCTTATGCAACGCCCGCGCGATGGGCGAATTCGGCGCAGTGTCGGTAGTATCCGGCCACATTCGTGGCATGACCAATACCATGCCATTGCATGTCGAGATTCTTTACAACGAATACAACTTCGTCGCGGCCTTCGCCGTGGCCTCGCTGCTGGCCTTGCTGGCACTGCTTACCCTGGTGATCAAGTCGCTGGTCGAATTACAGGCGAAACGCAGCGGCGAACCTTTGCATCATGGAGCGTAAATTTATTTTGTTAAAAACTGCCCTTCGACAAGCTCTGGGCGAACGGTTAATAAATATGCATCACGGGACATAACAATGAGCATCACGATATCAAATTTGAATAAACAATTCGGCACTTATAAGGCGCTGGACAATATCAATCTGGAAGTCAACAGCGGCGAACTGCTCGCGCTGCTCGGCCCTTCCGGTTGCGGCAAGACTACGCTGCTGCGCATCATCGGCGGGCTGGACGTGGCGGATTCCGGCAAGCTGCTGTTCCACGGCGAGGATGTCGAGGAGCGCGATGCACGCGAGAGAAATGTCGGATTTGTGTTCCAGCATTACGCGCTATTCCGCCACATGACGGTGTTTGAAAACGTGGCATTCGGCTTGCGCGTCAAACCGAAAAAACAACGCCAGAACGAAGCCGAGATCAAACGCCGCGTGCATGAATTATTGAGCTTGGTACAACTCGATTGGCTCGCAGACCGTTATCCCGCACAACTATCTGGTGGGCAACGTCAACGCATCGCCTTGGCGCGCGCCCTCGCCGTCGAACCGAAGATATTGCTGCTGGATGAGCCGTTCGGCGCGCTCGATGCACAGGTGCGCAAGGAATTACGCCGCTGGCTGCGCCGCTTGCACGACGAGTTACACATCACCAGTATCTTCGTCACGCATGATCAGGAAGAGGCACTGGAAGTTGCAGATCGAGTGGTGGTAATAAACAAGGGCAAGATCGAGCAGATCGGCACGCCCGACGAGGTGTATGCTGCACCGTCCACACCCTTCGTCTACCAGTTTATCGGCAACGTGAATCTGTTCCACAGTCGCGATCACGCGTCCTGGACCGAACAGCACGGGGATGCGGTAGCTTATGTGCGCCCCCACGATATTGACATCAGCCGCACGCCGCAGGACAACACCGCCTTGCCGGTTGAGGTTAAACTGGTGCGCGCTATCGGCTCGATAGTTCGCGTAGAAGTGGCGACGGGTGGCAGCAGTGAATTCATCGAAATCGAACTCAGCCGCGAGCGCTTCGATACCTCACCATTGGCAAATGGAGACAAGGTATTCATCCGTCCGCGCCAGTTCCGTGTATTTGAGACAGGGGAGCAGAATGAACTTTCAGCAGCTTAGGATTATCCGCGAGACGGCACGCTGCAACTTCAACCTGACCGAAGTGGGCAATGCACTGTTCACCTCACAGTCCGGGGTATCCAAACACATCAAGGATCTCGAAGATGAATTGGGTGTGGAACTATTCGTGCGCAAAGGGAAACGCCTGCTTGGGCTGACCGATCCGGGACGCGAATTATTGGTTTTCGCCGAGCGCATTCTGCTGGATGCCAACAACATCAAGAACCTGGTCGAACAATATAGCAAGCGCGACGAAGGGCAGCTTACCGTGATTGCCACCCACACCCAGGCACGCTATTCACTTCCCAAAGTGATCACCGAATTCAAGAAGAGCTTTCCCAAGGTGCATCTTAAACTGCATCAAGCCGGGCCGAACGAGATCGTTTCCATGCTGCTTGGCGGCGAAGCGGATATCGGAGTGGCGACTGAAGCACTCGCCGATGTCACCAGGCTAGATTCGTTCCCATACTACTCCTGGCATCACGCGGTAATCGTGCCAGTTGGACACCCCCTGGAAAAGGAGAAAGAATTGACATTGCAGTCACTTGCAGAATATCCAATTGTCACCTATCACGAAGGTCTTACGGGGCGCGCCAAAATTGATCAGTCGTTCGCAGATGCAGGTATCTTGCCCGATATCGTGATGTCCGCGCTGGATGCGGACGTTATCAAGACCTATGTGGAATTGGGCATGGGCATAGGCATCATTGCATCGATGGCATTTAATCTCGTAAAAGATACAGACCTGCGCTTACTGAAATGTGACCATCTGTTCGATGCTAACACGACCTACATCGCCCTGCGGCATGGGCATTACCTGCGTAGCTTTGCCTACCGATTTATTGAGCTATGTTCACCAGAGCTGACCGAGTCTACAGTGCGCGCCAGATTGGCACTGCATGTAACATAAGAATCATTTTTTCACCAGCCCGATTCCCGCTCCGGCGTCGCGGTGATCTTGTGGATGCTCAAATCTGCGCCGTTGAATTCTTCTTCAGGGTCGAGGCGAATACCGATCATTTTCTTTATCACGCCATAGACCGCATAGCCGCCACCGAATGCGATGCCGATACCGAGCAAGGTTCCGATAAATTGGGAGATGAAGCTGACGCCGCCCAATCCCCCCAGTGCCTTTAACCCGAAAATACCCGCCGCGATGCCGCCCCATGCTCCGCACAGGCCGTGCAGCGGCCACACGCCGAGCACATCGTCTATCTTCCAGCGATTTTGCGTCAGGGTGAACATCCATACAAACAGTCCGCCTGCGATGCCGCCGGTGAACAGCGCGCCGATGGGATGCATCAGGTCGGAACCGGCACAGATCGCCACCAGCCCGGCCAACGGGCCGTTATGCACAAAACCGGGGTCGTTCTTGCCTGCCCATAAGGCGACCAGAGTGCCGCCCACCATCGCCATCAGCGAGTTGACCGCGACCAAGCCGCTGATCTTGTCTATGGTCTGCGCGCTCATCACGTTGAAGCCAAACCAGCCCACGGTGAGTATCCATGCGCCGAGCGCAAGAAAAGGAATACTGGAAGGCGGGTGCCCTGAAATTTGCCCTTCTTTGCCGTAGCGACCGCGCCGCGCGCCAAGCAGCAGCACTGCCGCCAGCCCGATCCAGCCGCCCACCGCATGCACCACCACGGAACCGGCGAAGTCGTGGAATTCGGCGCCGAATGAGGCATTTAGCCAGTCCTGAACTCCGAATCTGTGGTTCCAGGCGATACCCTCGAAGAACGGATAAATGAAGCCGACCAGCACGAAGGTGGCGGCGAGCATGGGGTTGAAACGTGCGCGTTCGGCCACGCCGCCGGAAACGATGGCGGGAATAGCGGCGGCGAACGTTAACAGGAAGAAAAACTTGACCAGCTCATAACCATTTTTTTCCGCGAGTGCTTCTGCCCCGTTGAAAAAATTGACGCCATAAGCAATACCGTAGCCGATGAAAAAATACGCCAGCGTGGAGATGGCAAAGTCGGTGAGTATTTTCACCAGCGCATTCACCTGGTTTTTCTTGCGTACCGTACCCAGTTCCAAAAATGCAAATCCGGCATGCATTGCCAGCACCATAATGGCACCGAGTAAGATAAATAGTGCATCGCTGCCTTCTTTCAGACTTCCCAAATTCTCCATGCTTCTCCCCTATATAGTGCGAACCGGAAAGCTGTATGCAAATCTCGTTCCAGCCTTGCGTATTACTGATTTATAAGTATATTTTATAGGCTTTGCCGCTAAAAAATGCACAGCAATTCACCAATATGGTGCATCGCTGTGCATTATGCACCATTGAGGTGCGCTATTGTGGTGCGTTCGACTGTGCTCGATTTCCCATTGTGGCGCGCTTTAAATTGGGATGTACTCTACGCCAGTCGTATTGACCGGGAGCAGGTGACAAAGATAATTCGACTCGATCTATTGAATTTCTTGTCCTTCGGTACAACAATAATTCTATGAGCCATAAAGATCGAGCAATTTCATTTCTGCACCTTGTCGTTTCGGGGAAAGTCCGTGAGGCGTATGAGGAGCATGTTGCCCCGGATTTCCTGCATCACAATCCTTACTATAAGGGCGATGCAGAATCACTTATGAACGGCATGGAAGAAAATGCCGTTAGCTTTCCGAACAAGATTCTTGAAGTTCAGCATGTTCTTGAAGATGGCGATCTTGTCGCCGTTCACTCACGTGTGAGGTTGCAGCCAACCGAACGCGGACTTGCCTTGGTTCACATTTTTCGTTTCCGGAATGATCGTATTGTTGAACTGTGGGATTTGGGGCAACCCGTGCCGGAAGACTCCCCTAATGAATATGGCATGTTCTGAAAATTATGCACGACGGGCTAAGTATAAAATAACTATGCACAACTCGCAGGATGAACACCACCGATCCGCTTCTCCCTTTTTCAAAGAGGGGAAACAGCATCCTGAAAATTGTTCAGGGGCATATAAATCAAAGATCACATAATAGACGCGCCATGTTTATTAATTGCGATATTGCAGCACCCAGCCGATCCCTCCCAGCGCGCCGAAGAAAATTATCAGATGCGCCCAAGCCCAAAGCAGGTAGCGGCGGGATAGTTTCTCTTGCGAGAGGTTGCTGATCAAAAATAATTTTCCGTCCGGGGGCTGGCTGATGATATTGATGTCGGGCTGAGCCTGCGCCTCCCTCATCTCCTTTGTCACTTCACGCTTGGCGGCTTGTCTGGCGAGAAACCATTCCTCCTCATCCAGCACGCCATCGTTGTTGAGGTCGAAGCGCTCCCGTAGCTTGGGCATGTCTTTTTTCCATTCGGCCAACAATGCGTTCAATTCTGCGCGAGTATCGAATTCCAGAGTGCTGCCGCCTTGTGTGCGAAATTGTCCGATGACGTAAAGCGGGTCATGCGGAATCAATTTCCACTCGGTGTAACGGCAGTCGCCCTGAGTCCACTCATCGCGGTGCTGGGTGATGATCTCGGCATGCTCCGGGTCGATCACACACACGCCGGTGTCGTCGCGTAATATAAACGAGTCATCGGTCTCGCCACTGTCTATGGTTTTCCATTTGTTCTCAAAATTGCGTTGTTCGACTTTATAGCGATACCACAAGCAGGGAAGCTGGTTGAGCTTGCTGAGCATGGGAGGGGTGCCGAAGGGTTCGCCGCGCCCGATGAGTTCGACATAACCTTGTGCGGCAGAAGCGACTTTTGAGGTGGGCGTATCGCGTATTGCGCGTAGCCGGTTTAATGAAGACAGCCAGGCGAAAACGCTGATCAAGGCCGTTGCGGCAAGACAAACCAGCCAGCCATCGCGCGAATGAAAATGGAAGCCGATCAACAGCAGCAGCAACTGCGCACCCGAGGTAAGCAGTTGCGCGTATTCGCGGCGTAGCGTGTCCAGCATTTTGCTCAGTCAAACAGTTTCTTCATGTCCACATCCGTCTTTTCTGCAGAGGAGAATTCGAGCAACGGTTTTTCGCCAAAGTTAAACAGCTTGGCAAGGATGCTGGCCGGAAACACTTCTATTTGCACGTTGTTGATGTTTACCGAATCGTTATAAAACTCGCGGCGGTCGGCGATGCCATTTTCCAGCGAGGTGATGCGGTTTTGCAACTGCATGAAATTTTCGTTGGCTTTCAGTTCGGGATAGGCTTCCGCCACCGCGAATATTCCGCCCACTCCGGCGCGCAGCATTCCTTCCGCTTGCCCCAGTGCAGGGATGTTTTGCTGCTCGCGCGCCGATTGCACCTGCGAGCGGGCTTCGATGACTTTTTGCAGCGTACTCTGCTCAAACTGCTTGTACTGTTTGCATACCTCGACCAGCTTGGGCAGCTCGTCGTGGCGTTGTTTGAGCAGTACGTCAATGTTTGCCCACGCCTTGGCCACCGCATGTTTGACATTGACCAGGTTGTTATACAGGCTGATAGCGTAGATCAGCAAGATGACGACGATACCGAGAAAAATAAGCGTACTCATAAGGGCACCTCTAAAAATTCACATTTCATCCCAACTGCTTTGTTGCGGGAAAAATTTCTTGCTTACATATTATACATATGCGGCGCTACGAAATTTTCCCCGCGCCTTGCATTTGGGCGAACTCTGAATTTTTAGAGGTACCCTTAATGCCTCCACAATGATTATTGGGTTTCAATCGTGCCGTTGATTTGCACCGTCATGCGACTTTCACCTCCGGCGAATTCCGGTGCGGGTATCGATGCGGACGCCATTGCCATGCCGCGCATCATCGGGATCGGACGCGGGGGCATGCCGCCGCTGTTGATCGAGAAATGGACGGTCTTGTAAGACTTCGCGCCAATGGCTGCGCGTATCGCATCGGCGCGCATCTGGAAAGCCTTGATTGCTTCGGTAATCAGCAAATTTTCGACTTGCGCGCGCGTGTCCGCTGCGACGGTGAATTGAATTCCGCCGAGTTGCAGGGTGCTCTGCAACTGCATGATAAGTTCGCCAGCCGCTTTAAAATCGCGGCTTTCCAGACGGATTTCGCCGTGCCCGCGCCAGGCATCTATCTGGTTGTTCTTGCCATAGATAGGATAGGTGCTCTGGTTGCCGCTACTGGTTTTAACGCTGTCGAACGCGGAAGATTTCTTGAGTGCATCGTTCAGCGCTGTATTGATTTGCTGGGCGACACGACCGGGCAGCTTATCCTGAATTTCCACCGTCATATTGGCGGTCAACAAGTCATTGGCGACTTCGCGCGCGGCCTCCACCTGAAAATCCACGCGATTATACGACTCCGTTTCGGCCAAGACCCAAGTGTGGGCATACAGCAACCCACACAGCAATGCAATGCGTAACATGGCGTTCCCCTTGGATTTGAATAGCGCGTATGCTAAAGCAAAACGGGTAAAATGTGCGAAATGAAAAATCCGGGCGCATCGATCGCTCCGGCAACAGTTACAGACATAAAAGAAGGATAGGGCATGGACTTAAAAGAAACGCGCCTCGATTCCGCCGTGGTTTATGACGGCGATTTCATCAAGGTACTCAAGGATAACGTGCGTCTGCCGGACGGCAGCATCAGCACGCGCGAACACATCAAACACCCCGGAGCGGTGGCGGTGCTGGCGATTCTGGACAATGGCAATCTGCTGATGGAACGCCAATATCGCTATCCGCCGCAACGAGAATTTATCGAACTGCCTGCGGGCAAAATAGATTACGGTGAAGATATTCTTCTTTGCGCCCAACGCGAGTTGCTGGAAGAGACCGGCTATGTAGCCAGCGAGTGGACTCACTTGTCCACGGTGTGGCCGTGCATCGGCTATGCCGACGAGCGCATGGAATACTTTCTGGCACGAGGCCTTACCCATCAGGGAAGCCAGCTCGACGAGGGTGAATTTCTCGAAGTGTTCGAGTTGTCTCTTGCCGATGCAATGGAGTGGATCAGGCAGGGAAAAATCAACGACAGCAAGACCGTCCTTGGTCTGTTCTGGCTGGAGAAGGTGCTGCGGGGATGGGAGTAGGGCGCGGGGGGGAATGCAGGCTAACGACATGCTAGGGCACACCGCATGTTCTGAACGGCTTATTTATTGAAGGCTGACATGAATTGGACACATGGCTTGCGGCAAACGGGCGTGCCGGCGGCACTAGGGGCGGCCTTGTTGTTTGGCGCGGGAACGCCGTTGGCCAAATGGCTGCTTCATGCCGTGAGTCCGTGGCTGTTGGCAGGGTTGCTTTATCTTGGCTCAGGACTTGGTTTGACGCTGTATCGTCGCCTGATTCGGTCGCCTGCCGTTCGCCTGCCGCAGAATGAGCTATTCTGGTTCGCCGGAGCAATATTGGCGGGCGGCATTGTCGGGCCCGTGTTGCTGATGATCGGGCTGACGGGGATGCCGGCATCCGGAGCCTCGCTGCTGCTGAATGCCGAAGGCGTCTTTACGGCGTTATTGGCGTGGTTCGCTTTCAAGGAGAATTTCGACCGGCGCATCGCGCTCGGCATGGCAGCCATCTTGGCCGGTGCGGTTGTGCTAAGTTGGCCGGGAGAGGCGCGATTCGCCGGAGTATGGCCGACATTGGCTGTTCTGGGAGCCTGCTTAGCTTGGGGTATCGACAACAATTTAACGCGCAAAATATCGCTTGAGGATGCCACCTGGATCGCCTCTGTGAAAGGGCTGGTATCCGGCAGCGTAAATTTGCTACTGGCCTTCGCTTTGGGCGCTGCCGTTCCGGCATTGCCGAATTTGGCCGGTGCGATGTTGGTGGGGCTGCTTGCCTACGGAGTGAGCCTGACCTTGTTCGTGGTCGGCTTGCGTCACCTCGGCACCGCGCGCACGGCAGCTTACTTCTCGGTGGCCCCGTTCTTCGGCGCGTTGCTGGCCTTGCTGATGGGGGATGCGCTGACGTTGCCGCTACTCATTGCCGGACTCTTGATGGCGCTGGGTACTTGGCTCCATTTGACCGAGCGTCACGAACATCGGCATACTCACGCGGAGATGGCGCACGATCATGAGCACGTGCATGACGAACATCACCAGCATGAGCACGATGCTCCGGTGACCGGCACCAGCCATCGCCATCCGCACTGGCACAAGGCGTTGATACACCAGCATCCGCATTTTCCGGATGCCCACCACCAGCACGACCACCGAGGCTGAGCCGACCTTGTTCAATGTGACAGGAGTCCGAACGAGAGCTCCCGCTTATGTCGCTCCCGGTTTTGGTATAGACTGCGCGTTTTAAACACTACTATGGTCGCAAGGCAGGTAGCGATAATGAACAAACATGTCAATCCGGAATATCTGGTAGAGGCGCTCGACGAACACGCGATCGTAAGTGTGACCGATCTCGCTGGCAATATCACCTACGCCAACCGGAAGTTTCTCGATATTTCCGGCTACACTCTGCTTGAACTGCTGGGAAAAAATCATCGTATATTGAAGTCCGGCATCCATTCCGCGTCGTTTTACCAGCAGATGTGGGATACGCTTTTGAGCGGCAAGAGCTGGCACGGCGAGGTGTGTAACCGGTGCAAGAGCGGCGAGCTGTATTGGGTGCATGCAACGATCAAGCCGATCCTCGATGATAATGGTTTACCGTTGCAATACGTTTCTATCAGAACGGATATTACGGCGATCAAACAGATCGATGCCAAGCTGCAAAGAACCAATGCCGAGCTAGAAACTTACCGGAATATTTCAGAATATGAGATGGATATCGCGCGCAAGTTGATGGATCATATGATTCAAAAATCGTTGGCGCAGGTAAAGGATGTCGAGCTATGGTCACAAGCTGCCACGAACGTGAGCGGTGATTTGGTCATCACCCAGAATTATAAAAACGAGCGCAGCTACATCCTGCTCGCCGATGCCATGGGACACGGCCTCCCCGCCGCACTGCCGCTGATGCCGATCGTGCAGGTGTTTTCTGCTATGGCCTGGGATGGATTTACCATCTCGGCCATTGTTCGCGAAATGAACGTGAAAATACATGACTTGGTACCGACCGGGAACTTTGTTGCGGTGACTCTGTTGGGCATCGATCATGGAAATAAATTTGTCGAGATTTGGAATGGCGGAAATCCGCCCGCCCTGCTCACCAACGGGGCCGGTGAAGTCACCCAAATGTTCGCCTCACATCACCTCGCCCTCGGAATTTTGACGGATGATGCTTTTGATTCGTCCACCGAGTTATTTAGTGCGGATCAGGATGGTTGGCTCACGCTATATTCGGATGGATTGGCCGAAGCGCAAAATGTTCGGGGCATGGAATTTGGCGAGGAGCGCATCATTGACGCCTTGCGTGGAAGCAAGGAGCCACACTTATCACTCAGGAATGCGGTATTGGCGCACCTCTGCGGATGCGATGCCAGTGATGACATCTCGATTGCCACCGTTTCTCTTCATGGCTAAATCTTTATCCATCTGCCATAATTCGTCCTTTTGAAAATTCTATCGGGTAGCTTGTAATGTTTGATTTTGTGCATGAGAACAAAAAGTGGGTACAAATTGTTTTGGCTGTGATCATTCTGCCATTTGCATTTTGGGGAATAGATTCATATCGCAAGTCAGGTGGCGGCGAAGCGCTGGCTACGGTGAACGGCGAAAAAATATACCAGCAGGAGTTCGATAATGCCTTGCGCCAGCAGCAGGGCAGGATGCGCGAAATGATGGGAGACAAGTTTGATCCGGCGATATTCGAAAAGCCTGAAATCAAGCATTCGATCCTGGAAAATCTGGCCGGTCAACGTTTGCTGACGTTGCAGGCACGTTCTGCCGGGTTGACGGTAAGCGACGAACAGTTGGCGCAGGTCATCGCCGGCATCGAGGCGTTCCAGAAGGATGGGAAGTTCGACAAGCAACGCTACGAGGCCGTGCTGCACAGCCAGAACATGACGCCATTGATTTTCGAGGCGCGCGTCCAGCAGGAACTGGGCATGCGCCAGTTGACCGATGCCTATGCCAATAACGGCTATGCCTCGAACAGCATTGCAGATAATCTGATCCGCCTCAACGAGCAGCAGCGCGTGATTAGCACGTCGCAAATCACCGCTGACTCGTTCCTCAAGCAAATAACGGTTGATGACGCTGCGGTCAAAGCTTATTACGAGAAAAATGCAACGGAATTCCAAACGCCGGAGCAGGCTCGCGTGGAGTATGTGACACTTTCGTCCGAAGCCTTATTGCCGCAAGTGACAGTGGACGATGCCGAGATCAAGAAATATTATGAGGAACATCAGCCGGAATTTGGCACGCAGGAACAGCGCCAAGCATCACATATCCTGATTACGGTTGCGGCGTCGGCACCGGATGCGGAGAAGCAGGCAGCCAAGGCCAAGGCCGAGCAGGTATTGCAGCAGGTCAAGCAGTCTCCGGGCAAGTTCGCCGAACTGGCCAAGCAGTATTCACAAGACCCCGGCTCTGCCGCGAAAGGCGGTGACCTCGGCGTGTTTGGTCGCGGCATGATGGTCAAACCGTTTGAGGATGCGGTGTTTCAACTTAAGCCGGGGGAAATCAGCGGCTTGGTTCAGTCGGATTTCGGTTTCCATATAATTAAACTGGTGTCCATCAATCCTGCGAAAATTCAGGCGCTGAATGAAGTCAAGGCCGTTATCGAGCAGAAATTAAAAATGCAGAAAGCGGGCGATAAGTTCGCCGAACTCGCGGAGAAATTCAGCAACATCGTCTATGAACAAAGCGACACGCTCAAGCCTGCGGCAGAACTGGCAAAAGCTCCGCTACAGCAAAGCGCGTGGTTGAACCGGGCGCAGGCAGATACTCCGCCCTGGACGGATAAAGCGTTGCAAGCCGTGTTTTCCAAGGAAGTGCTGAAGGACAAGCGCAATAGCACGGCGGTCGAAATTGCGCCCAACACCTTGTTGGCTGTGCGACTGTTGGAATACAAGCCCGCCAGTACTCGTCCCTTGGCTGAGGTAAGCAATGTCATCCGCCAGAAGTTGCAGCATCAGCAAGCAGTGGAAATGGCTGTCAAGCAAGGCAAGGCGACTTTGGAACAGTTGCAGCGCGGAGAAAAACCGAATTTGGTTTGGACAGACGGGAAGGCAATGACTCGCGCACAACTTTCCGCTCAGGGGAATGATTTGGTTCGTCAGGTATTTCAGGCTGATGCAAGCAAACTGCCGGCTTACGTCGGCGTGGAAAATAACCAAGGCGGTTATCAGCTCGTGAGAGTGGAGGGAATCAAGGAGGCTGCCGCTACGGACGATACCAAGCGTGCGCACTATGCGCAAGAAATACGCAAGCTTACCGGCGACGAGCTGCTACAGGCATATATTGCGGATGCCAAGAGTCATGCCGATATCAGCATAAAGCCTTTCGCTGCGGACGAGAAGAAATAATCATTGCTCTGTGCCAACTGTTCTAGGGCGACAACGACCTCCTTAACGAC
The DNA here is from genome assembly GCA_963714805.1 of uncultured beta proteobacterium. Lineage (GTDB taxonomy): Bacteria > Pseudomonadota > Gammaproteobacteria > Burkholderiales > Gallionellaceae > CAIQPV01. Next base: position 350,040 of record CAVQPO010000005.1, read on the forward strand.
AGTAGTCCAATCCCCCATTGCAGGCTGTCGAAAGAGTCGCATGACGCCGGGATACCAAGGTGAGTCCGCGCGCTCGACCAGCCAGCGCCAGTCAGTTTTGTACTCGGGCAACAATACCCAGCATGGCTTGCCGAGAGCTCCCGTCAGATGAGCTATCGCCGTGTCGACGCAAATGACCAGATCGAGACTTGCCACGACAGCGGCAGTATCGGCGAAGTCATCCAGCAGAGGCCCAAGATTGATGAGAGGCAATCCGTTTGGCGGTTGCGCGGCTTCGTTTTCCCCCGCACCTTTTTGCAGGCTGATAAACTTTACCCCGGCTACCGTCCACAGAGGTGCCAACACATCAAGCGATGGCAGCGAGCGGTCGGCATCATTTTCGAATAGCGGGCTTCCCTTCCATACCAAACCCACACGAAGTCCATCTTCGGGTAACAGTGCGGCCCACTTATCGATGCGGCTTGCGGGAGCACGCAGATAGGGGTTTTTTGCCGGAATGGAGTCGATGCGCGTTTTGCAATGGTAGGGGATACTTAGCAGAGGTGTCCAGAAATCGTAGCCGGATACCAGAGTTGGATCGTCGAAGGAGATAACGATATCCACGTCTTCCAGTTCCGCGAACAAGGTTTTCAAGGCCGGGTGGCAAACCAGGGTGATCGATTTGGCACCTTGCTCCTTTAACACCGCCGCGTAACGGCAGAATTGAATCGCGTCGCCGTGGCCCGCCACATAGCTGATCAGGATGGATTTGTCGAAAACTGCTTCACCCTGCCAGCGGGGGCAGGTGAAATGGTTAGTCAGAACTCCGTACCAGTCGCGAGCCTCCAAGCAGTGCCAGCCCTCCTCGAATCTGCCCTGACGCAATAGCAGGTAGCTAAGATTGAAGCGGGCCGTAGCATAAGACTCATCCAGAAACATGGCCGTACGGTGACACTGTTCTGCTTCTCTCTCGCGCTTCATACAGGCGTAGAGTACTCCCAGATTGGACCATTTTGCAGGCGAATGCGGTTTGAGAGAAATAGCCTGCTTATAGGCCGATTCCGCTTCGTCGAAGCGCTTCTGGTGGGCGAGCAGCGCACCCAGATTAAGGTGGGCTTCCGGAAGCGCCGGGTTAAGCTCTATGGAGCGCCGGTAGCAAGCTTCTGCATCGTCTGTCATGCCCTGTTTATCCAGCAGCAGGCCCAGATTGGCATAAGCTTCGGCAAAATCCGGTGCAGTCTGCACGGCTTTTCTGAAACAGGCTTCGGCATGGGCAACTTCGCCGATTTCCATACAGCGAGTTCCCTGAAAAAAAAGTGATTCTGCGTCCATGTATCCCCGGTAAGTTGCGATATTAAGGTGATTATTGTTCGATACGGTACGCGATCTGGTCTATGTGCTTTCGCTTTGCACGTCAGTTTAAATGAAATCCAGAAAGTATTCCTAGCCTCTCTTTTCAAAGTAAGGGAAAACGCCCACTTTGAAAAAGGGGGAGGAGCGAAGCGGAGGGGGATTTGCCGTTGCTTCATGTCGATTGCGACCATGCACGTCCAGGTCGTCTCAATTCTTTGTGGCATAACAGACAAGCTGGCGTAAAATGCGCGCTTTCTGTTTTCAGTTTGAACCATGACCATACGCACTCGTTTCGCCCCCAGTCCTACCGGCTATTTGCATATCGGCGGCGCTCGCACCGCGCTGTTTTCCTGGGCCTATGCCCGCAAGCACGGCGGCACTTTTATTCTGCGTATCGAAGATACCGATGTGGAACGTTCAACACCGGAAGCGGTGCAGGCCATTCTGGATGGCATGGCGTGGCTGGCTCTTGGCTACGACGAGGGGCCGTTCTACCAGATGCAGCGCATGGAGCGCTACAAAACGGTGATCGGGCAGATGCTGGACGAAGGGTCGGCTTATTATTGCTACACGTCTCCGGCAGAACTTGAAGCCATGCGCGAAGCGCAACGCGCGCGTGGCGAAAAACCGCGTTACGATGGCCGCTGGCGTCGAGCAGCCGGGCAAGGTGTTACCTGCGCCACCTGCTGGTGTAAGCCCGGTAGTGCGCTTTAAAAACCCCGCCCAAGGCTCGGTGGTGTGGAAGGACTTGGTGAAAGGTTATATTGAATTCGACAATGGCGAGTTGGATGACCTGATTATCGCGCGTGCCGATGGCACGCCCACTTACAATTTCTGCGTGGTGGTGGACGACTGGGACATGGGTATTACGCACGTGATACGCGGCGACGACCACGTCAACAACACTCCACGCCAGATCAACATACTCAAAGCGCTCGGTGCGACGGTGCCGCAGTACGCGCACTTATCCATGATCCTCGGCGACGACGGCACCAAGCTCTCGAAACGTCATGGCGCGGTCAGCGTGATGCAATACGATGAGGACGGCTACTTGCCGGAGGCGGTGATCAATTATCTGGCGCGCTTGGGATGGTCGCACGGCGACGAAGAAATTTTTTCGGTGGAGCAATTCTGCGCATGGTTCGACCTCGACCACATTACGCCGTCTGCCGCACAGTTCAACACCGAAAAACTGAATTGGGTCAACCAGCATTATCTGAAGCTGGCCGACAATGCGCGTCTTGCCGCACTGGTGCGTCCGCGCCTGGCAGCGCGCGGCGTGACGGTGGGTGATGCTCCCGTGCTGGAGTCCATCGTCGCGCTTTACAAAGAACGTGTGGCAACGCTCAACGAGTTGGCTGATGCCGCCGAAGTGTTCTATATCGATCTGCATCCGGCGAAGGAATTGCTGGACGCGCAACTTTCCGCCGAAGCGATACCCGCCTTGCGTGAATTGGCGGAACGTTTCAAGGAAGTGCCGTGGGAAGCTCCGGCAGTCGGTGCGGCCATCAAGGAAATAATCGGCAAGCATGGTTTGAAAATGCCCAAGCTGGCCATGCCTTTGCGCGTGATGCTGGTCGGACAAACGCACACCCCGTCGGTGGATGCGGTGATCACGCTGTTCCCGCGCGAGACCGTATTGTCGCGCATGAAGCGAAATCTCGCATAACTTTGCTTTACAAGGAGAGGTTCGATCATTATAATGCGCCCTCTTTTTGGGGGTATAGCTCAGCTGGGAGAGCGCTTGCATGGCATGCAAGAGGTCAGCGGTTCGATCCCGCTTATCTCCACCAATTTAAAGAGTAGCACAAAGCCCTTTAGTCCCCATCGTCTAGAGGCCTAGGACACCGCCCTTTCACGGCGATAACACGAGTTCGAATCTCGTTGGGGACGCCACTAAAATATCAGGTGGTTATCAATAAATCACCATGAGTCAACCAATAACTTAACTGCTCGTATTGCACTACGTTGTATTGCTTTGAGTTGAAATGCGTTGGATTGCGAAAAAAACGAATAACAAAGTACCAGAATACCAAATACACGAGATCATCAAAACAGAGCTGTACTTCCTCACATTCTCAAGTTGAAAAAAAGGGCTTGCTCACGCAAACCCTTTTCATAATGTGTTTTATCTCGAATCGAATTAAAAAGCCTGCATCCCAGATATTGTAGATTTCGGACGCCCTGGACCTCGTTTGATAGGCTTATTCTTAATTGCATGGGTCTGCAAGTCGACATAAACACCAGCATCAATAATAGACCATAGCCCATTGCGATCAGTCGGTTCAATGGGAAACGTCCCGCGCGACACTGCTGAGGCAATAGATTTGGGGGGCATCCTTACAATATCGGCTATCTCCTCTACATTCAGGAAAAGCTTGCCCGGAAATTTTCTATCAAGAAGTAAGAGAGTAATTTCTGATACCGGTAGAGCCGATGCGGCTTTGTATTTTTCACTGCCGCTGAACTATGTAAATTCGCAGCCTCAAATCGGACGTTCGCGACCATCGGCAATCTCCCAGGATGGTCTAATTTTCGAAACCTGTCATTGCCATGTCGTCCGCTGAGAGCTGTATCAAGTCATCTGGAATAAGGAGCTTAATTGCCAACTCAACGGTTTTGGCTTCCTTATTCTCTTTCGCACTGCCCCTTAATCCATTTTCAATTTAGAAATGACATATTGCGGGAAACAGCTCCCACAAGGAAATTGATGTTGTTTTAAATGTTTCGATAACGACTCATCCATTGAGCGGTTATTTTCGTTCTCGATAATGATTCACATTTCCGTCATACGAAATACTCATAATAAGAATTATGCCTAAACATAAACTCTCTATTAACCAGATTCGGATTGGAGAACCCGTTGAATTTGATTGTTATAATTCTAGCGGGATGCTGTTGCTCAAGAAGGGTTTGTGTATTAAATCCGAGCAAACGCTGGAGCGTCTTATTGAGAACGGCTTGTTTGTCTCGATTGAGGTAGCCGAGACTTCGCAGAAAGTAGTCAGTGATGCGCCTCCCTCTCCTTTTCAGTACTTTGAAGATCTAAAGTTACTGCTGGGTTCGATCTTTACGGGGTCAAAGAAAGAAACGTCCGGCCTTGATTTCACGCAACTGGCGTACAGTGTCGCCCGTGATGTGCAGAAAATGTGTTCGGTTGACGCAGACGCCGTCATAGGTCTCATGCACCTCGACAGGAGCGACCGCTACATCATTTTTCACCCATTGCATCGCTCGATCATCTGCGAACTGGTCGGAAAACGGCACGGCTTATCTGAAGAAGAGCGCAAGCGCATTATATGCGCTGCCTTGACCTGCGATCTGTCTATACTTGATTTGCAGCAAGAACTAGCCGGACAGAAAACGCCGCTGAGCCCAGAACAACAGCGACTTATCCAAAATCATCCCACCGAATCGGCAAAGCTGTTACGCCAGTTCGGTGTCACCGATGAAGATTGGATTACCGCCGTATGCCAACACCATGAGACCGTCAGTGAAACAGGCTATCCGGGCAAAATTAAGCAGGCCGAGCTTATGCTGTGGTCAAAGTTAATTTCCCTGGCAGACAGTTATACCGCCATGATCACCCCTCGCGCTTACAAGAAAATTAGTACCTCAATGGAGGCCATGCGCCATTTGTTAATGAAGCGTGATCTTATTTTCGACAACCATCTCACGATATTGCTGGTTAAAGAACTGGGTGTGTATCCCCCCGGTTCTTTCGTCAAATTGGTTAATTGCGAAACGGCCATCGTGATAAGTCGCACTGAGAATTCGACCGCCCCCATGGTTAAAAGCGTGGTGGGTTCTCGCGGTGCGCCGCTGGACAGGCCTATCTTGCGCAATACCCAATCCACAGGATTTGGCATTCACGATATTCTCCGTGGAGAAGATGTGGTCGATGGACTCGGCGTTATTACCGATCCGTATAAGCTGTGGGAATATTCCAAGCCAGCAAGTAAAAGATAGAATGATGACCTGCCTACCAAATCTAAAGGGACAACCAGCAATATTGCGCCAAAGCATGGTGAAACCTATATTCATGAAACTTCAAGAGGTCGAACATGAACTCATCTCATTTACATAATTCCGTCGAAAAGCTCGACAACGATGTTATTTCTTATGCCAAAGAGGATGAAGAAATCTCGGCGAGCGAAACGAAACCTGCTTGGAAAATCCTGATCGCCGACGACGAGCAGGATGTCCATTACGTCACGAAACTCATATTGGATAATTTTAAATTCAAGGATCGCGCGCTTCAATTTATTGATGCCTATTCCGGCGAAGAAGCCTGCCGCCTGTTGCAAGAACACCCGGACATCGCCGTAATCCTTCTGGATGTGGTTATGGAAAGCGAACACGCCGGACTCCACGCGGTCCGGCGTATCCGTGAAGAACTGGGCAATACGCTGGTTCGTATTATCCTGCGCACCGGACAACCCGGCGTTGCGCCGGAGCAAAGTGTCATCACGGACTATGACATCAACGATTACAAGTCGAAAATAGAACTCACATCGCAAATAATGTATACCGCGATGGTTGCTTCACTTAGATCATATAGTGATTTGAAAGCTCTTGATACTCATCGGCGCGGGGTATTAAAAATTCTTGAAGCGTCGAGCCAATTGGATTTGGAAGCGCTGCACATATTTGTCACCGGCTTGCTGGCGCAACTCAATAACATATTAGAGGCAAAGCAAGATGAGCTGATCCTGATCCAGCAAAACGAGGATAGCGGTTTACTACAGATTATTGCCGCTATCGGAAACTATGAACCCTTCATCGGGAATTTCGTTCAGGATGTGCTCAGCCAGGAAATCTGCCAAACAATACAAGAGGTCATTGCAAGTCAAAAAAATCTGATCAAGTCTGATTATGGAGTTTATGTTGTCGCCGACAAAAGTCATGGCAATGTAGTGGCCTATGGCAAGAACTCAGAGCCTTTGGGCATGATTGATCTTGCCTTGGTCAGCATCTTTTGCGAAGAGAGTGCTGCTGGCCTACGATAACTGCAAACTGGTCGAGGAATGTCTGTCGGATCTGGATAGGGGATTAACCTTTATGGGAGAGCTGGCCAACCCGTCCTACGAAAACGGGGCAGATCACGCCAAGTTCATTGGATTTTTAAGCCGGGACATCGCCGAACGCATGAAAGCACAAAACGAAGAAAGAGACGAACACGTCAATCGGTTTATTCCCAGACAAATTGCGCTGGCTGCCAGGCTGTGCGACATCGGCAACCATGCCTTACCCGAATCCATCTGGGCGAATACGGGGATTTTGTCAGAGACCGATCGCGCATTTATCCGTACTCATCCTGCGGAAGGTGCCGCACGACTGGGTAAGCACATCAAGGATGCAAAAGCAAAAGGGGTGCTGTATCTTGCGGACAAGATCATTCAATCACATCACGAACGCTTTGACGGATCAGGATATCCGCTCGGCCTGTCCGGGAAGAACATCCCGCTCGTGGCGCGTATCGTAGCGGTTGCCGACACCTTCATGTCGATGACTTCCGATCGCCCTCACCGTAAGGCCTTTAACCACGAAGAGGCGGTCAAAATGATTATTGCCGATTCCGGCATTCTCTTTGATCCTGCTGTTGTCAGCGCTTTCGTTGAAGTTGCGGACAACTACCGGAGCATCTAATTGCGGCTCAGCGTTTTATTAAAAGGCGTCCTAATGTTGAAAGGACGCTAATCCCGATAACATAAGTTTGTAGGGATCGGTGATTTGGGTATAAATATCTTCAAACTCTTTAATCGTGTAAATATCTTCGCTATTCCAGATGTCGCTATGCACCATCCTCAAATTTTCAATATCCCCTTCCTTGAGGAATTTATATTTATCTGCCCCGCTGTTGTTTGGTAATGACGCCTCGAATACGGTATACATACTGAATTTCTCTAGTATCGCCCCAACAACCCCAATAAGTTCAACTTCAAGCTGAAAGTCCCCATGCAGACCTTTCGTGGCGCAGCTTTTGAACTGTATCGAATACTTGTTGGCAATTGCGTCATCAAACTTGCCCATGCTTGAGCCAGCCATTACCACCCAGCATCCTGCCTTTTCAATTTGCTCATTAATTGCATTCTTCAAGAGAAAAAAATAGAAGCTGTCAATCCTGAGCCTGACTTCTTCTTTTTCGATGGTATTTTTTGTGTGCTCATTCCCGTCAGGTTGATGCAAAGAGGAGAAGAGGTTAGGCATAACTGAATAAATCTGCCCTTGGGAAAGCTCTTGTTGATTTTTCATCGCCCATTCTCCCGTGAAGTCGAACATACTCTGATAACAGCAGGAACAGTATATACAGTATTATCGTTGTCGTCAATTGAAGATTTAGGAGAGCTTCACCTTGTTGAAACATTTCGGGAAGATAATTTCGTTTTATTTCACCCCAAGGCTGGCTCCCATGAACAACCCAACCATGCTTGAATCGGTCACACTTGGTACACCTTCTGACTCATTACAGGACGCGACGGTGGAAGATCGCGAGGACTATATGGTCTTCGAAGACGAATCCAACACCCCTATACCGTATCGCAGCGTGGATACTTGGGTGGTCATGATAGTGGATGACGATGTGGATGTACATACGGCGACAGGTTTCGCCCTCAGTTCCATGCGTATTCTCGACCGCCCCCTGAAGCTTCTGCATGCCTATAGTGCGGCTGAGGCACGGTTGATGCTAGAACGCGAGCAAAACGTCGCGGTCATCCTGCTCGATGTGGTAATGGAGACTAACTACGCGGGACTGGAGCTGGCGAGGGCTATCCGCGAAGAGTTGTGCCTCTATGAGGTGCGCATTATCTTGCGCACCGGACAGCCCGGCTATGCGCCAGAGATGGAAGTGATCAGCCGTTACGACATCAATGACTACAAGACCAAGGCAGAGCTAACGCATTCGCGGCTAATGACTGCCATGACGGCGGCCGTTCGCAGTTACCGACAGATACTCGCCCTCAACGAAAGCCGGCGCGGGCTTGAAATGATCATTCATGCCAGTGCGGATCTGCTCACACGTCGCGGCATCAACGGCTTTTCGGAAGGCATCCTGATCCAGATTGCGGCCTTGCTCGGCTTGCCTCCGCAGGGCTTGATCTGCGCCCAGAACAATGAGGAAGACGAACCACGTGTGGTAGCAGCCGTAGGGCTTTTCTGCTCCACCGTCGGATGCAAGCTGATTGATCTGCAGGATACGGAGATACGCTCACTGATCCGCGAAGCATTTGAACGCAACGAAAACGTGTTCGGTGACAATGCAACTGTATTGTTCTTCGGCAGCAGCCATGGGCAGCGGTTGGCAGCTTACGTGGCAACTCACCGGCGGGTTGAGCGGCATAAGCAATACCTGTTGCGTATTTTCTGTCAAAACATTGTGCTTGCCAATGATAACTTGAATTTGATCGACCGCCTGCATCAACAGGCCTATATCGACCCATTGAGCAAATTGCCTAACCGTGCCAATTTTATAGAGGTTATCAATGGCGTGATCGCTGCCGGAACGAGTGGCCAAGTGGTGGTGACCATGGATGTCGACCATTTCGGCGCGACCTCGGAAACCATAGGCTCCCGTGATGCAAACCTGTTGCTGGTGCAGATCGCACGTCGGCTGCGCGACCGGCTGTCGGCGGCAGTAGAGATCGCGCGCGTCGCCGGTGATACTTTCGGAATTATTGGTCCGGCAGAAATGCTGGATGCGAACATGCTAACAGCCATTTTCGAAGAGCCTATCGAAATGGGCGGACTCGCCCTCACCATTAGTGTCACCACCGGACGTGTCTATCTGGAGACTCTTGCCAACAGCCAAGGCGAAGACATTCTCCGTAGCGCCTTCATCGCGCTCAAGCGCGCCAAGGAACAAAGGCGCGGCAGCGATCAGGAGTTTACCCCCACCTTGGCCGAGAACCTCAGGCAGCGCACTAACCTTTTGCATGACTTGAGGCAGGCGATTCAAGACAAAGAGTTCTTTCTGGTCTTTCAGCCGCAGGTTGATCTTGTTACGGAAAAACCGATAGGTGCTGAGGCTCTGATACGCTGGAAGCGCAGGAACGGTGATTACATATCGCCGGATCGCTTCATCAACATTGCCGAGGACTCCGGCTTGATCATTTCGATCGGCGAGTTCGTTATGAACGAAGCATGCATGGAACTCGCCAAGTTGCGAGATGCCGGTTACACGGACTTCCGTATGGCGATCAACGTATCGGTAGTGCAATGGTTAGACCGTAATTTCCCCGAAATGGTAGAGTCTATTCTCAAGAAGTACAAGCTGCCGCATCAGGCAGTGGAACTGGAAATCACCGAATCTGTAGCCATGCAGGGTGCCAACCCGGTGCGCGAGGTGATGACGCACTTCCGGGAACTCGGGATGCAGATTGCGCTGGATGATTTCGGCACCGGTTTTTCGTCGCTTTCCTATCTCCAGCAACTCCCCGTGCATCGCCTGAAAATCGACCGCGCGTTTGTCGGCGGGATCGAAGAATCCAAGCTCAATCACTCGCTGGCCGAAACCGTGGTTCGTCTGGGTCGGAACCTAGGTCTGCAAGTGATTGCCGAAGGGGTTGAAAACGAGACGCAGGCGAACCTGCTCAGAGTGTTGGGTTGCCACGAGGCGCAAGGTTATTACTACGCAAGGCCGATGGCGCCAAGCAACCTGATGGAATGGTTAAAGCAACATCAGTAATCATCATGGCTTGTTTCCATTGACGGCAGGTGCCGGGGCTTCAATCGGCAGTAAGATTACAAAAATCACGCCTTGCTCTGGTGCGCTGTCCACGTTAATCGTACCGCCGAGCAGTTTGGTGACAATGTTAAACACAATATTTAGTCCGAGGCCGCTACCGCCTTGACCGAGACGGGTGGTAAAGAAAGGATCAAAGATACGGTCGAGGTTTTCGTTTGGTATACCGTGACCGTCGTCTTTGTAAGACAAACGCAGCCATTTATCGTTTATTGCATTGGCGCTGATACGAATGACACCATGGTCGCGCCCCTCGAAGCCGTGCAGCACAGAGTTGTTCACAAAATTTGTGATAATTTGGCCGAGAGGCCCCGGATAACTGTTCATCTTCATCTCATCCGGTATATCTACCTCGATCTGATAGAGAGTGTTCTTGAACATCGGGTGCAGCATGAGCAGGACTTCGTTGACGCTTTCTTTCAGGCTAAACAAGCGTTTTTGCTCGCTTGTCTGGTCGACTGCGACTTTCTTGAAACTTTGCACCAGTTCGGCCGCGCGCATCAGGTTGCGCTGGATCAGATCAAGCGCGAGCACACTACTGTCCAGATAATTTTGCAGCGACGAGCGCTTCAGGCCGCTTTCCATTTCTTTGGTGAACTCGCGGGTTTTTTCGCTCTGGGAGGTCGATACGGTCAGCGCATTGCCGAGCGGTGTGTTGAGTTCATGCGCCACACCGGCAACGATAGATCCCAGCCCGGCTAATTTCTCGGAGCGCACCAGCGACTCGCGCGTAAGCTGCAAATTTTCAATAGTGCTCGCCAGCTCCTCATTTTTTGCCTCGTATTGCTGTGTGCGAAGTGCGACCATATCTTCCAACTTTGCGTTGAATTCCTCTACCACGCGCCGGCTTTTCCTGAACTTCCCGAATATGCCGGGATATCCCATCAGCCATGACGTTAAAGTTGCTAGCGAGATTTGAAATCTCATCTTTTCCGCTTTCGTCTGCGCGAACAATATCATAGCGTCCGTCGGCAATTTGCTGACTGGCTTCGATGAGGCGACTGATGCGGCGCGAAACGGTGAAACCGGTAGCTAAAATGCCAGCCAACACCAGAACGGTAATGCCGCCCGAAATGATCAGCCCCTGGCGCTGGATGGTCTGTAGGGTTTCGAGTACATGTTGGGTGGAGACTCCAAAATTTAACGTGCCGACACGGTTGCCGCGCAACAGGATGTAATTGCGCACATGCACAGTGCCGCGCGTCACCGCTTCGTGAATGTTGCTGTCAGGCTCCGGCAAAGGTACAGGAACCTTGCCCGCCTTAAGTAACTGCTTCCCGTCATCGGAAAGAATTACGATGTAGAGAAGATGGTTTTCATGGTTATTGACGAACATGCCATCAAAGAAATCCTCCAGTACCGGTAGTCCTCCCGTGGATGCATACTGCGCGGCAGTAAGATTGAGAAGCTCCGATATTTGTTTTATGTTGGTTTCGGCTTCAGCCTTGCCGCTATCGAGCACGATGCGTGAAGCATTGAAGCTGTAAGCGATGGACAGCCCCACCACCACCATCACGGAAGCGATTTGGGCGCGTAGCCGCAAGGATGAGAAGTAAGGACGCAAGGGCAGGAATAGCTTAATATCTAAGCCACGAATATAGCTAACTAATATGATGCGAATATTACATTATGGCGACGAAGTGGGGAAAGCAAAGCGGATGCTCGCAAAATTGGATTTTGGCTCACTCACTCAGACTTGACCTGACACAGCTTGCCAGATTATGGACTTCCACTGCCGCCCTAAAATCCCATGCTTTACGCTTCCCGTTAACGGCCATTGGCGAAGTAGCATAACGACCCGTTGCAGTTATAGCAAAGTTGACTAATGACCATCTGCTATGTGATCTAAAGCTGATGTTAAAGCGAGCGCAATCCCCTTTCACACCTGTCAAGCAAGCCTCGATCAGTGGCGCTTTAAACGGCAAAAGAATTCGCTCGGAAAATGTTACCCAAGCCACCCTGACCATGCGAGATGGCATCAAGAAACCTCCGCGCCCTCTTGATCCGCTCACCCCATCAGGTTCCATTACGCTTGCTGATTCACTGCGGCTACACTGGCGTGCGCCAGCAGATGGGCTAGCTTACAAAATTCAGTTAATGAATAGCCAAAGCGAAGTCTTGTTCAGCAAAGAAGTGAGAGAAAATACTTTTACTCTTCCTTCTGGTATCCCGCTATCCGGCGGCGAATATTATGTTTGGAACATCACTACAGCAATGCCTGATGGTACGCTTCTTTCGTCCAGTGCCAAATTCAAAGTTGCTTCAAACGAGATCAGGGAGCAAGCCGCCAAACTCAATCCGGGTAAGAACGGAACGGTTTCGGAACGAGTTGCCTATGGACTCTGGCTGGAGAGTGAAAATCTTGGCATAGAGGCACTTCAAGCCTGGGTGGCACTTGCTGAAGATTATCCTGATGAGCCGAATATTCGTGACCGAGCCAATCTTAAGCCATAGGATTGCGAAGAGCATGGACAGACTCATTAAGTAGCGTTACAGTTAACATCATGTTCAGCACCCGATTTCAACGTCCTGTGATTATTTCCAGCCATGCGAAAATGCGCATGGTCGAACGTGATATCAGCGAGGCAATGCTCCTTGAAGTGATAGATTCAGGCGAGGCTCGGTATAAAGATGCGACTCACTTGTGGGCGTTCAAGGAATTTCCGGAACGACATGACAATCTGTTATGTGCAGTGCTTGTGTTAGAAGATTGCGTTGTCGTTAAAACAGTCATGCACCATTTCACGGTTTTATAGGAGGTCGCCATGCATACTACTTATTTCGATGAGGACGACATTCTCGTCATTCGCCTTTCAGATAAACCGATTACCCGCGAGGTATCGCAAAACTGGAATACTCATATCAGCTATGCTGAGGATGGCAGCGCGGTAGAGGTGGTTTTACTCGAAGCTCGCACCAATGGGGCTTACCCACTGGAAGTGCAACATGCCCGTGCCGCTTGAACGTCATTTGATCGGAGAACGCAAATCTTATTGCGCCATATAAAAACCTCTGCCCTACGCCTAATCAATACTTACGAACCTCGAACAAGTAATCGCCGCCGGTTGTGTGCCCCGCGCTGATGGATGCGCCATACTGCGGTTGTTGCGGTATCCCTTCCTGTGCCACGCCGTCTTTTACCGCATCGAATACACCTGTGCCGCCTTTGTAGTTCTCAACTAAGAGGCGCTGAAATGCTACTGCCGACGGCCAGCGTGATATTATCGGCAACAAGCGCTAGGCCATTTCCTGCATTCGGAAGAACTATCGAGCTGTTATTGGTCGAGTGGCCTCCCGGCCACGATAAATATTGTCGCGGACGGGAGGCCACTCCCACAAATACATCACTATTGAAGGAGAATTGGTATAACAGAACATTCTGAGCATCTCCTTGCGGAAGGCCAACAACGTAATTGCTTACAGATTCACAGATGTTTCAATTATTGCTTTTTTATGTCTCGTAGCTGCCATTCACATGTACTACTTTCTATAGCGGCTCTTGGTGCCTTGCTGATATTGATTCTGCCAAATTGGTTGCCGAATTGCAGCCGTTCGCGACATGCATCTATTGTCTTTGACCAAATCAATATGACTCAATCTGTTCGGACAACAACTGCCAGTTTAAGTCTGAACTACTATCCTCAAGCCAACAACGCGCTGTGGGCGGTCGGTCCCGCCCTTACTCGGTGACAGTCAATGGTAGCGTCATGGTGAAGCATGTTCCTTTTCCGGGAGTGCTTTCAACACTGATCCATCCGCCAAGGATACCGAACACTGTGTTATGCACAATGTTCAGCCCCAGCCCACTCCCCCCTTGTCCAAGCTTGGTTGTAAAGAAGGGGTCAAAGATGCGTGGCAGTACTTCCGATGGAATACCCTTGCCGTCATCGGAGACCTTTATCACAACCTTTTCTCCATCCACGAATTCCTCGGCTTCAATACGGATGCTTCCGCAAGCTCGGCCATCGAAGCCGTGAATGATGGCATTGTTGATCAAGTTGGTCAGCACCTGCCCCAGCGGCCCGGGGTAACTTTCTATGTGGATGTTACGTGGCACATTCTGCTCGACGACGTAAGGCGTTTTGCGGATGGTGGGGCCTAGAATCGTCACCACTTCGGCAACCATCTCCGCCAATTCGAATTTGCGACGCTGCGAACTGGTCTGGTCGACTGCTACCTGCTTGAAACTTGCAACCAGTTCCGCCGCCTTGCTCAAGCTGCGCACCAGAACATCGCCGGTGACACGATTATCGGCAAGATACTTTTCCAACATTGAGCGCTTCAGTCCGGTTTTTGTCGCCTCTTCCAACTTCTTGCTGGATTCGACAAAATGGGTCGCCACCATCAAGCTGTTGCCTATGGGGGTATTTAACTCGTGGGCAATCCCGGCAACCAAGGCACCCAGACTGGCCAGCTTTTCGCTACGGATGAGTTCGTCCTGTGTTTGTTGCAGATCAAAAAGAGCCCGTTGCAACGCCTCCGCTCTTTCGTTCAGGGCTGCCTCTGCCTGGCGCTGCTCGGTGATATCGCGTAAGGTTTCTATCGCACCAACCACTTGTCCGGTTGCATCGTGCAAAGGTGCCGCAGTGACATACAACCAGCACCCCTTCTCGCCTAAGTGGGGAAAAAACTTTTCGGCCTCGAAAGCTCCTTTGATCAGTTCGGAGCGCCGACACATGGAATGAAACCCTTCCAACTCTCCATCAGAGTGCCCGGATATGATCATATCGGCAATGCTAGGTTGATCGGTGGCATAAAAAATACGGCTATGGTCGCGAGTTCCCACCATGGTTTTTGCCGCTGCACCGGTTAGCTTTTCGCAGGCATGGTTCCAGTGTGTGACGCGGTGATCCTGGTCGAGAACAAATGAGGCAATCGGGCTTTCATCGACGATTTCCGCCAGGCGGGTCTGAGTAATTGCAAGTTCGGCACTTTCCTTTTTCAACCGATGATTGAGTTGGTTGAACTGGCGCGCTTTGGCGTCACTCATCTTGACCAGTTGCTGCATTTCCCGGAAAAGTTTCTCGTAGCGGCCGAGCAGCTTGGTCAGCAGATCCATAGCGGCATCGCGGCTAAGATTGCCTTGCCGGAGAGCCGTGGTAGTGTCCAAAATGATGGACTGTTCTTCATCAAATAAATCGAATTTTGACATTTGCGATCATCTTGCAGGTTGTCGTCCGCCAGCGGGGGGCAGAACCCATTGGCTCACGAAAAAACAAGGGCGATCTTGCGACCGCCCTTAATCAGGGAGCGTGTAAAGTTGAGTAAGGCAAAACTCATAGGGGGCAATGATAATCGGACTCATGCGATTGGATTGACTATCCTTTGCTCCCCCCCGACATACGATTCACAAAATCGAATCGCATTGCCACATCCATCTCCTGATTGGCATGTTGCTTTGCCTGCTCCAGTGACAAGCCAGATTGCAGTGCCAGTACTACCTTGGCCATTCGCTTGTCGGATTCCAATATGTGTGAAGTCAGCCAAAGCGTCAGGAATGATGCAACATCCTTGAAAACGGCTTCTAAAGGCTTGCTGTTATCTTCATCTTTCAGCCTGTTCACTTGGGAAACAAAATCATGGTGTGATTTTTTGTGTTGGGATTCCCAAGGATCATCCTCAAGAAACTGACTCCAGACACTTTCTTCTGACTGAAAATGGTAAGCAGCATAATCACTGAGTTCGCTAAATATAGCGTTCAATTCTAGCTTGTCAACCTTGTAAACGATGCCACTAGCCAATCCATTCAATAAATGAACCAATTTTTTGTGCTGCTCATCAATCTGAGCTATGCCCGAGTCAAAGTTCTCGTTCCAGGAAAAAATTTCAATGGGTTCGTTCATAAAATTGATCAGTAAATGTAAATAATCATATCTAAGCCAAGACAGTCTCGACCAGCCTGAAGTCCAGCGCGTTGAAATCGTCCCTCACGCTTTCGCCGTACTCGATCATCGTATCGTCTTCCTTGTCATGGTGCCAATTCATCAAGACCCGGTTTCTGGTACACGCTGACTCGTTCAGCAAACCAAAAATGCTGTAAAGCATTTTGGTGCTTGCGCTGTTAAAATATGTCAGGCGGAAATTGAACTCAATATCAATCCCATCAATCGACTTCAGGTAGGCATCCAATGCGAGCAGAATCGGGCGAAAGAATTCGCTCGCATTTTCTGGATAAGCTTCCCCGGTAAGAGACAGCACATTGCTGGAAAACTTAAAGTCGACTTCCGGCGATTCTATTGTACGTGCAATAAAAATATCATTCATGACCAAATTCCTCAAATAACCGCTTTTAAATAAAAATAGGACAATTCAGATTCATGGCCCGGCATATCGATCAGAGAATATTCGATGGGCTCGGTGGCATCGCGGGCCAAGGTCAAAAACCCTAATCCGGCCCCCTTACTGACGCTGTCTCCACTGTTGTCGCTCTTAAGCTGTTCACGGTAAGCCTGCTTGATTTCGTCCATGCTCATTTTTCTCAGTGGTTCAAGCTTCTCGCGGATACGCTCGACATACTGTTGCTGAATCAAATTGCCGCATACAATAAAAAATTTGTCTTCGTGTTTGCCCACCGCTACCGCGCCCCATTTTCCACCCATAGAGTCGTACTCGGCAGGAGCGTAATGCAGCGTGTTCTGCGCCATCTCGATGAAGCTGGAAAACAATTTGCGGGATGTCTTGGCATTCGCGTCCTGGCTTTCCAAGCGCTGCTTCAAGGCTTCCCCCATGGTGTGGATAACGTTCTGCGAAATGTTGCCGTGATAGTAGAAGAGAATCCCGTTGGCGTCCGCAGTATCCCGGAACGAACTGAAAATATCCAAATTCATTTTGATTGAGTTCCTTTTTAAATTCTAAAGCTTAAATTCTAAATCCGGTTACGCTAACGTCGTCGCGCCGACGCTGTTTGCCCTGATATTCATAGAATGCTTGCAGAATGATTTCCGCCTGTTCGGGCATCGGCTTGTTGAAATTTTCCAGAAGCAGTTTCGAAAAACGTCGTTTGCCAAAGGCAATGCTCTTAGCTCCACCGATCTGGTCAATAATGCCATCGGTGGTAAGGTAGATGCACATTCCCTTGGTGAGTTTGATTTCCTTGTTGCGCCAGATATAGTTCATCGGCGTATCAATATAACCGATACCTTTGCGGTCGCCGTCGAGTATGCTCACTTCGGTAGCATCATTTTCAATAAAGAAGATCGGTGTTTTGGCACCCGCATAAACCAGTTTGCCTTCCGCCGTATTGACCCAGCAGAACGCAGTGTCCATACCGTCATCGGATTGCTCGTGAACATCGTGTTTGGCGCTGTGGATCGGCGCGATATTCTGTTCTCCTATCTGGCCCAGCGCCACTTTTACCTTCTTGTTCATGATGGACAACGCTGAGGCCGGATCATGACGATTATTTTCCTGCAGAATGTGATCAAGGAAAGAAGCCATGATCAGCGTCATAAAGGCACCCGGCACGCCGTGTCCGGTGCAGTCGATCAGCGCGATAAAAAATCCGTCATTAAATTTTTTACAGAAATAGTAATCACCGCCCACTTTATCGCGCGGCTCCCAGTGCATAAAATAGTCCTTGAGCACTGCCGCCATGTCCTCCTTTGAAGACCGTTGGAATGATTTCTGAATGACACTGGCATAATTGATGCTCTCCATCACCAGCCTGTTTTTTTCCGCCTGGAGTTGGGAAACGACTCTGACCAGATCTTCACCCGTGCCAAGGCCAAGGTAATTTCCCTCTTCGTCGGTAATCACAAAGCCGTCGTTAAGTGTTTTTCCGCCATCCCCCACCACCAGAAAACTTAACTCCTGTATGCTCATGTTCTGTTTAACGATAAGAGGCTCCTTGTCCATGAAGGCGATGCAGCTCTTTCGGTTGTATAGCTCGTGGCGGAAAGGCTTTGCCATTCCGTCCATAAAAATATTGCGGTTAATCAGCCCAATAGGCATGCCATTTTCCACAACAGGCAGGCCGATCAAGTCGTGACGCGATGTCAACAAGACATGCACCTCTATGTTGGTACTCTGAGGGGACACGGTAGGGACTTCACGCAACAAGCTGCGGGCAATATATTCGTCTTCAATTTCAGACAGCCCGGCTCTGGATTGAGCAATAGGGGAAAAATTTAGCATCATAATTGTCCTCGGAGCAAATCAACACACTATCCATAGATTAAAAGCAATTCATTACGATTTGATGATGAGATGACGAAGAGATGAAAAAAATCAGCAATTTTTTAATGTTCATTAAAATTTAATATCTGGAATGATATATTGCTCCAACTAGCCTATCCACGAGTTGGATGGCGATACTCTAAAATGTGATCGCAAATGTCAAAATTTGATTTGTTTGATGAAGAACAGTCCATCATTCTGGACATTACCACGGCTCTCCGGCAAGGCAATCTTAGCCGCGATGCCGCTATGGATCTGCTGACCAAGCTGCTCGGCCGCTACGAGAAACTTTTCCGGGAAATGCAACAACTGGTCAAGATGAGTGACGCCAAAGCGCGCCAGTTCAACCAGCTCAATCATCGGTTGAAACAACTATCAAAAGACTTGGAGTTTCAGGCTAGCCATGATGCATTGACCTCTGTTTACAACAAGGGAGCCATTACCGAGATTCTCCGGGATCAGCTCTCGACCGGTGATTTCGTACTCATCCTCTTCGACATTGATCACTTCAAAATGGTCAACGACACCTATGGTCATTCGGTTGGCGATCAAGTTCTGATGCAGCTTGCAAGCTTGGTCAGTGACAACATCAGACGCATGGATTATTTTGGCCGCTTTGGTGGTGAAGAGTTCCTCATTGTTTTGAATGACACGCCTGCCCGACAATGCATGTCCATGGCCAATAGCCTGCTGGTCAAAATCGAAAATACTCCCATAATGAGCGACAACCTTGAGGTCAATATTACTGTCAGCATGGGTCTTACCTTATGTAAAAAGAATGAATCTTTTCAAGAGGTGTACAACCGCGTTGATAAGCTGCTTTACGCGGCAAAACATAATGGGCGAAACAGGATCGAGTTCGATGCCTATTGCTAGTAGCGCTTGGCAAATAATGTCCCCGGCTACCATGGAATGGACGCCCACTTCCCGATACGGCATCAAAGTGACCTTACACTAAGGTATGCATATTGTTCCCAAATATTTCTTGGAACGATTCAAGAAAATTTCTCTTACCGGCTGGGCGATCCTGACGTTTGGGCCGTTCGTTCTCGCCATATTTCTCTTGTACTATATATGGGTCGGAACTTTTTCCAGAATTCATCAAGAAGAGAATATCGAACTCAAGAATATTCAGGTCAATAACAGCAACGTCGCACAGATTATCGCGGCACGCCTTGATGAGGTGCTTGACAAGGTAAGCATATACACCGACATGGCGACGGCCATCGCTATGGGAAAGCGGGATAACCTAGTCAGCTTCAATCCGGGATTTTTCGGTGACCGCGCTTTTATTCGGCTTGCGGTATTCGATGCTAAAGGTCGGTTACTTTTTTCCACCGCGCATCGTTCCAAAGAATTGCTTCTGTCAACTCTGATCAGCGAAACAGTGAAAAAACCGCACCCCCTATCACTGATTGTGGGGCACCCCGACACCCGCAGCGAAGACGACTGGCGTGTGCCGATACTCCTTCCTCTGGGAGAGCAAGGGGAATTGGGGTTTCTCGGCGGGCATCTCGATCTTGGTTATTTTATTAAGCTCTATCAGGATCTAAATCTTGGAAGGAGCGGAAAAATCGATGTCATCGGCGATGACGGATACCAGTTGATCGAGTCCAGCGGGACAACGATTTCGGCTGGCAGCGATATCTCGACCAGCGACTATTTCGCCTTTTTTAAGAAGCAAATACAAGGTTCAGGAGTCGTTCGTCGCCCCGGAGAAAATTCCGATAGCGTGGTGTCATTTTATCGGCTTGATCACTTTCCGTTCACCATAGCGGTCAGCAGAAACTACGAAGATGCCTTGGCCGAGCAATCTATGCGCCGAACCAGCTATCTTTGGGAGGCAACATTTCAAACTCTGGCGCTGCTCATTACAGCGATGAGCCTGACTTTTCTGGCACGACGACAGCGCGATATTTACGCGGCATCGCAACAGTCGGAACAGGAAAAGCTGCTTCTGATCGAGCAACTGGAGGCCGAAAAACACAGCGCCTATCAGAAAGCTACTCACGATAATTTGACTGGGATCCCCAACCGCATGCTCTTCACCGAGCTTGCCACCGGAAAATTAGCGGCCGCTCGACGCAGCAAAAAAATTTCTGCGGTTTTTTTTATTGATCTCGATCACTTCAAACAGATTAACGACACCCTTGGGCATCGAATCGGCGACCTTTTACTTTGCGAGGTGGCCAACCGGTTGCAGCACTGTGTTCGGGATTCGGATATTGTTGCCCGTTTCGGCGGCGACGAGTTCATGATGCTGATTTCAGAAGCCTCTTCCATCCACGATATCGGGCAGTTGGCCGCAAAAATCGTCGAGTCCGTCGGTCAACGCTGCAATCTGGACGGCCATGATCTGGAGGTTCGTCCCAGTCTTGGTATTGCCCTATATGGACGAGATGGTCAGGATACCGAAACATTGTTGAAGCACGCCGATGCAGCCATGTACGAGGCCAAGGCAGCCGGACGCGGCACTTTCCGATTCTTCGATGAGGTGCTGAATCGTGTCGCAGTATTGCACAGCGAACTGGCTCAGCATCTGCGGCGTGCCATTGCCGAAGGGGAGTTACGCCTGCATTTTCAGGCTAAGGTCGCCCTCGATAATTTTTGCGTACTGGGGCTGGAGGCGCTGGTGCGGTGGGACCATCCCAAGCACGGGTTGATTTTCCCCGGTGATTTCATTCCTCAGGCTGAAGAAGATAGCATAATCATCCTCCCCCTGGGCTATTGGGTAATCGACGCCGCCTGCCAACAATTGGCGGCTTGGAAGGAGCAAGACGTGCCTCTTGTACCCGTTTCGATCAACGTTTCTCCTCGGCAGCTTCATGATGAAAACCTAGTCAGCCGGATATTCTTCGCTCTTGATAAATATTCCTTGCCCGGCGATTTGCTGGAAATCGAGATTACCGAAAGTTGTTTGGCCAATGAACCAGAACAGGCGAAAAATCAACTGAATGCTTTACGTGCGAGAGGTGTTCAGGTGTCAATAGACGACTGCAGGAGCGGATTCTCGAATATCAGCCTTCTGAAATCATTGCAGGTTCAGACCATCATGATCGATCGGTCGCTTATATGCGATATTCACAACCATCACAGCGATGCCATTATCGTTCAGTCCATCATAACGCTTGCACATAAACTTGGTCTCCGCGTGATTGCCGAAGGTGTAGAAACACGTGAGCAGGTGCTGCATCTCAGACTCGCCGGTTGCGATGGGGTTCAGGGGTATTTCTTTCAGCGCCCCGCTCCAGCAAACGAGATTGAATCAATTTTACGCAAAGGAGAGTTTGAAAAACTATGAGAACAACAATTTCAATTCGCACCTGTTTGGGCAAAACGCTACTCGCACTCGCTGCCTCCCTATTTTCTCTTGGCGCTTGGGCTGAGTCTTGTGACAACCCGGAACGGCTAAGATTTTCTTTTATTCCGCAGGGTGATATACGCAGTGATGCCGAGGCTTTTCAGCCCTTGATCAATCGTGTTCAAAAAATCGTTGGAAAGCCCGTTTCCATAATCAAGCCATCCTCATATGCTTCAGTTATAGAAGGGCTACAAGCTGGCACCATCGACTTTGCATTGCTCGGCCCCGCATCCTATGCAGCGGCGAAAAAGGCAGATCCGGATATTATGGTTTTTGCAACTTTCTTCAAAAAAGGCGGGGCGTTTGACAGCGATGGGATGTTTTACAATTCTTTATTGGTAACGAAAGGCGATGGGCACTTTAGCGATATCAGCTCTCTGCACGGCGCAACGCTTGCCTTGACTGATCCAAACAGTACGTCCGGCTATGTTGTGCCTCACCATTTCTTTCCGAAGGCAAGCGGGCAAGCGCTGGAGTCCTATTTCGGGAAGATCGTCTATGCCGGAGACCACGACCATGCCGCCCTAGCCGTTCTGAGCGGCAAGGTGGACGCCGCCTTCGTGGCTTCCTATCACTTATCCGATCTGGTTCGGGCAGGAAAAGCCAGCCCCGGCGATTTTAAAGTTATCTGGCGTTCTGAGCAAATACCGCGCGAGCCTTTTGTTTATCGCAATAAGCTCTGCACACCGATCAAGGAGAAGATTGTCAGCGTGTTCCTGAAAAGCAGCACCGAACAAATCAAGGTCACTCTCGACCGGTTTCAGACAGAGCGCTTCGTACCCATGAATGACACTGACTACCGAATGATCCGTGAGTTGTATTAAACCCAAAAAGTTCATTAGAACCGCATTGTCCATTGGTAAACGTTTGCAGCCATAATTCTGCAATCTATTGTGGTTATTCTGTTCGCCATGATGATACATAAACTGCAAAAGCCTTTCTCCATGATTCGCGAGTTCCATCTTGCCGACTGGTTTACACTAGCAAACGCGGTTTGCGGCACGGGAGCATTGTTTTCTATGCTGACGTACCTGCAAACGGGCGATGTCAGACACGTCTATTTTGCATGCGGGATGGTTGTTGTCGCATTAGTCTTCGATGTCTTGGATGGACGGATTGCTCGATGGCGGCAGCAGACTTCTGCAATAGGTCGTGAGCTCGACTCTCTCGCTGATATCATCTCTTTCGGAGTCGCTCCGGCTGTGATTGGGTATGGTTGCGGCATGCAGGGCTTATACGACCGTATTGTCTTGGCCTATTTTGTTGCATGCGGAGTATATCGGTTGGCACGCTACAACATTACGGCCGAGGCGCTGTCCGAGGGCGGAAGCAAAGTCAAATACTTTGAGGGAACCCCAATCCCAACATCGCTGCTGCTTGTGATGTTGATGGCATGGGCTGCATCACAAAGTGCGTTGGGCGAGTCACTATGGTTCGGACAAGTCGTGTTTGCCGGCTTCACGCTTCATCTGATGGTACTGTTGTTCGCGATTTCTGGCTCACTTATGATCAGTCGCATACGGTTCCCAAAGCTCTGAGCTGCCACCATGCCCAAGGCAATGGAATGACCAGCCTACCAACATCAGACATCGTAACACCAACCACGGCAAGAGCTTCCGCCAGAGGGATCGCACGAAAGTGTAGATTCATTTAGTCAATGATGCTGGCTTAGGTGGAGGGAGGTCAACGTGGATCGGCGGTATGCTTTTAAGGTAGACCGCCATGGCGTGCCTGTCGGCATCGGTGAGCTTTGACGTTCCCTGTACCACAGCCTTCATGCCTGAGCCTATGAGATCCGAGTCGGGTGTCATGCCTGTCTTAAGCAGTTGCTCTATATCAGCAATCGACCAATTGCCAATGCCTGTCTTGACATCCGAAGTAATATTCGGCGCATTCTGCTTATCGGGGCCGCCAATATTTCCAGCGAAAGATCTGCCCAAATCGAGCCCCCCCAGAAAATTACGCGGAGTATGGCACTCCTCGCAATGGGTAACGGCATGAACAAGATAATTACCGCGATTCCAGTCTTTCCCGCGCTCCGCTTCATCCTTCATCGGTCCGGCCGTAAAGAACAATGCACGCCAGAAAACGAGGAGCGGACGCCAATTGAAGGGCTGTTTTGCTTCGTGCGGTTTGTTAGGCAAGGGAACCGCCGGCAAACTCATGATATAGGCGTACAAATCTTCTATATCGCGATCAGTAAGCTTGGTAAATGAAGTGTAGGTAAATACCGGAAAAAGATACTCGCCATTACGCCCGATACCGTTGCGCAACGCGGTCTTGAATTCCTCCTCGCTCCAATTTCCGATACCGTACTGCTTATCGGGCGTGATGTTGGGAGAACGGAAAGTTCCAAAAGGGGTATCGAGTCCCAGACCTCCCGAAGGGAGTTTTAGTTTGCCCGAAGAGGCTCCGCCATTCAGACCTCCTCTTGGACCACCATGGCAACTGTAGCAGTCCGCTGCATCGTAAAGATATTTACCGCGTGCGATTGATTGTGCATCGGCAGCGCGCACGTCCACTACTGCGAGAAGTCCAAAAATAGTGAGTAGTCCAGTAAATAATTTCGAAAGTTTCATGACAGCATTTTCCTCAGACGTTGGCGACAAAAGCGACGAACGCGGAGTGTTCATTCCGATGCAAGGCAATAATCCTGCACGTCCGGCGTGTGATGGATCAAGCGATCTGCGTCGTAGTCGGTTTGAACCCTTTTCCTTCGGACTGCGCGGAGGTGTAGCCCAGCCCCTTGAAAGGGTGTGCCGGATCCCATGGGACGGGTGATCTCTTTGGCTGTGAACCTGCGAGCGGGAACTGCCACGCCAACGATTCAGCCGAGTGATGAATGATTCTTCCGGTCATCTGATGATGCTCCTGATGGATATGGCCATAAAATACAGTGACGTATTCGTATGGCGTCAGGATGTCGATTGCCTTGGCACCATCATTGGTCGCCCAGTCCCACGCAGGATAAAGGTCAAACAAGGGGCGATGAGCAAAGACGACGATCGGCTGCTCCTTATCGTGTCGGGCCAAATCGTCATGCAGCCATTGCAACTGATTTTCGCCTATCACTCCGTTAGGGTCCGAGACATTGTCGAGGGCAACAAAATGCACGCCCTTGTGATCGAAGCTGTAGTTGCTGACGCCGAACATGGCTTTGTACATCTCGCCATTATCGAGTCCCGCATCGTTCTCGCCCGGGATGAAGCGTACATCCTTGACCTTGAGTTCGGCAACAATGGCCTTGAATTCAGTCATGCGTTGTCGGCGCATTTTATCGTCCGGTGTGCCATGGGTGAGGTCGCCGGTGAACATGATGAAATCGGGTTGCTGCTTGAGCGCGTTCACTGCGGCGACCGCTCTTTTCAGGGTGTTCTTTGCTTCGGGGTTGGCCGGCCCCTCGAAGCCCCAATGGCTGTCTGACATTTGCACGAAGAAAAAGTCCTTCCCTGATGCCGCCATGGCACGCCCCCAAGGACCGAGACCCGAGGCGAAAACAACGCTGCCAAGGCCGACCAGTTTAAGAAAATCCCTGCGGTTAGTATTTGTATCCATGATTGCCTCCTGATGTGGTGAGCCAGAAATTGGCACCTTGTACTTTGCAATACCTGTGGGATACGCTTTTTATTCCCGCAGTCGATTGCAATTTATTTCAATCCAAGCTGTAATTATGGGAATAAAATTCCTGCGTAGTCGGTATTGCCTTATGAAACATGGAAACATCGAATGAGCGCATCAACCAAAGAACAGCGTTTCCAGACAATGATGCTGCCGCATCTCGATTCGGCTTTCAATCTGGCACGCTGGCTTGCACGCAACCATCAGGATGCGGAGGACATCGTGCAGGAAGCTTATTTGCGTGCGTTCAAGTTCTTCGACAGCTTTCATGGCGAGGATGGACGCGCGTGGTTGCTGGGCATCGTACGTAATACCTTTTATACCTGGTATCAGCAAAATAAAATCCAAGCTCAAAGTACCCAGTTTGAAGAAGAGTTGCACAGCGTCCAGATAGTAGATGCCGCTGCTGTGCAATTTACAGACAATAATCCGGAAGCTATGCTCATTCAGAAAGATAACAGGCAACAGATGCACAAGGCATTGGAAGCATTGTCGGTGGAATTTCGCGAGGTGATGGTGATGCGCGAGTTGGAAGACCTGTCATACAAACAGATTGCCGGAATCATAGGGTTACCGATAGGTACGGTAATGTCTCGTCTGGGGCGTGGCCGCAAGCAACTGGCGGAAATTCTTGCCGCAACGAATCGAGTGCATGATGGATCATAAAGAAGTTATTGAACTGCTGCCAGCCTACCTGGATCAAGAGCTCGGCATATCCGATGCAATTGCCGTGGAACGCCACCTTGGCTATTGCTCCGAATGCCAACATGAGTTCGAGGTACAAAGAAGCGTGAGTGCGTTGCTGAAAAAGGATGCTGCATACTTCAAGGCCCCAACCCACCTTGCCCACCGAATAAAAATAGCACTGCCTGGTGAGCGTCCGTCATCCACGCGTTTCAAAAGCTGGAATTTAAATTGGCTAAACGCAGGTGCCGTGATGGTGACATTGCTTGCGGTCGTCTGGAGCGGAACTTTATATCTCTCGCTACCATCGGCTCAGGAACGGCTTACAGAAGAGCTGGTTTCCAGCCACGTCCGCTCACTACAGCTTGATCATCTGTCGGATGTGCTTTCATCAGATCGGCACACTGTAAAGCCCTGGTTCAACGGCAAGCTGGATTTTTCTCCGACGGTAATCGATCTTGCCCCTCAAGGATTCCCGCTGGTCGGTGGGCGGTTGGATTATCTAAATGGGCGTACCGTGGCAGTGCTTATCTATCGGCATAATCAGCACCCTATCAATCTTTATATCTGGCCGAGCAAGGATATGGATGCTGCACCGCAGGTGCAAAATCGTCAAGGCTATCATCTGATACGCTGGGCGGGGGGAGGCATGGAATACTGGGCAGTTTCCGATTTGGCGACCAATGATCTGGAATCCTTTGTCGGAGTCCTGCGCTCGCAGATATAGACGCACTACAATTATAGAGGCCAACAATCTCGCTGCAGGATAACTACCAGCCGTCACTGTCTATTTCTGGCCGAACTTACTCGTTCGACACTATACTCGTTGAACGACTATCGGCACATGCTTGTCCAAATTACCCCGGACGACCGTCTGCCCGCTTCCGCCAGTACACAGGCAGATAACGCACTACCCAAGGAATAAAGCACGCCAGCCATACAGCACCAGCCGCAAAATACAACCAGTGCCTGTTTTGCATGGGCAGCATGTCCGCCAACACGCGCAGCACGGTAACAACTTGCACCCCAACGAGCATCGACTTTATCGGGGTATCCGCTTGCATTGGATGCCCAGAATGCCCGAGCGTGACCCGTGTTGCCATGCCTATCAGCAGGGTAGTAAAACAGCCGATAGTCAGCGCATGTAATGGCGCAAGCCCCATGATGAACGAAAATCCACGGCTAAGGTTTAGCACCCCGCTTTGTACGCTGAACAGAACCATCGCAATGCCCAGCCATGCAAAACCAACGTGCAGCACCCCAAGCATGGGGACTTTTAGGCTACGGCTGAAACCCCAGCAGCGGGACAAGTTCAATGCCGCAATAGCCAGTGGCGCATCACATAGCCAGAGCAAAGCGTAGGCACGGTTCAGCATAATCAAGCAGTGACCAACACTCGCAACCAGCATGACCCACCAAGGCCAGTTCGGATTTTCAATATGATGCTGGGGCAATGCACTGCAAGTAAAAAATGGAATCATACGGTGCCCTACAGTGGCGAATACAGGTAACAGGAATAGCCACACCCCACCCTCGATTGAGAAACGCAGCCATGACACATTGTTACTGACCAAAAAAACGAGATATGCGAACTGGCAGAGCCAGCCAAGGCTTAGTGCGGCAAACAGGACTTGCGGGTGCCGCTTGTCCTGCTTTGGGGTATCGAGCAACACTCGCATCAGTCCATACATTGCCAGGCCCCAACCTGATAGCGTGCTGCCAACAGCAACAACCAGTATGCTTTGGCTTGTAAAAAGGCCGATATAGAAAACTACTCCACCTAGCATAAGCATCACGAAGGCGGGTACGTAATGCTCCTGATGGATTTCGGCACCTCTTAGCCACCGGGGGAAGGTGGTCATCAAAAAACCAAACATGAACCACGGGAGCAACCCGTATATCATCAAGTAAGCATGTGCAGCACTGGGAGCAATCGCCCAATTCGATTGATGCCAGACCACCCCATAGCGTGTCAGCAACTCGGTCATGAACCACAGCATCACGCATATGGTTTGCAATGCGCCCCCGAAAAACATGACACGGTGGGGCGCGGAAATGAGGACATGCCAAGGTTTTGTGGTTATCATAGTGGCGTGACTTAGCTGCTTTCAATATCGCAGCGAAACATTGCGGGTTAGAAGATCATTATAATAAAGCTCAGGGATAGAGCGTGCCGCCATTATCGAATTTGTCGCATGCAAACCAAGGGTAAAAGCGGAAAAACAGGCACTGCAAGAAATCATGAAACGCGCTTCATGACCCGCTCCGGCATACCCACGGCAAATCTGGCTTGTGCTAAAACGCCTGGTCAGAATAGAAGATAGTATACTGTCTTTAATCGTACTAGTAGCGAATACCCAGAGCAAGGTAGAAACCCTGAAGGAGTGACTATGGCCGCATCAGATAATCATGAAATTAGTCGGCTGCTGGCAGGCAGCGAGTTGTTTTCCTCACTATCCACCGAAGCTTTGAACGAGCTTGCAGTACAAGCAGAAATTAGGACGTTCCATGAAAATGAAGTCATCTTCGAGAAGGGAACGCCGGGCAATGAGATGTTCGCCATTCTGAACGGCAGAGTAAAAATCAGTTCATTCTCGGAGGAAGGCAAGGAAATGATATTTGCCATTTTGGAAAGCGGCAATTTCTTTGGCGAGACGGCACTTTTAGATGGAGAGAGCAGGAGTGCTACCTGCACTGCAATCGAAGGTTGTCAGATGGTTGTGATCGAGCGTGACAGTTTCACTTCGTATGTTGAAAAACACCCACCTGTTGCCATTCATCTACTGAGACTGCTCAGTCAGCGAATACGGAAACTTGATGAGCAGATGGAGGAGATTTCCTTTTTTCAAATGCCTGCACGGTTGGCAAGAAAACTGCTGGCACTTGCAAATGAGCATGGAGATGTCGTTGGGTCGAAGACCGAAATAGCCATGAATATTTCCCAGAACGAGTTGGCAAATATGGTCTGCGTCAGCCGGGAAAGTGTGAACAGGCAACTCAGCCAGTGGGTCAAAGATGGGCTGATTTCATTGAGCCCCAGACTGATTGTGATTGAGGACAGTGACCGGCTACATGGAATTGGCGGAACCTTACAATAAAGCTAGCACTCAAGGAGTGCCGACATTATGTCTTAACTTAAAATTGATGACTTGGTAATGATTTGTGGGGGGCACTCACAAAGTCTATCGTGTAATGGAGTTTCGTCAGGGTGATGTTGTTGTTCTGGGACTGGAAACCCCAGATGGCAGAATAGTTAAAGCGGGGAAAGTTGAGAGATGCTCTCTGATGACGCCGACTCACGAAGACTTGATTGCTGCTGGATACGCAAAGGTGACCCAAGATACTCCCCCCAGCAAGCCCCCGAAAAAAGCAATCAATCCAACAGCAACCCTAATGGGATTGGACTACTTTTCAACATTGACAGATATAGATACGCCACTCGCTGATCAAAAAAAGTAACTCTATTCGTTACAACATGCGTCAGTGTGATTTACATCACATCATCATTTGGTATGTGATTTAGATCATACCACCCCAAATTAAACTTCCCGTAACATGCTTCAAACGGTGAAGAAATCGTTGTTATAAAGTTGAGAGGCAAACCCGGTGAAAGTCGGTGACGCAAAGCTACAGGGGCTACGGAGAAAACAAAACCATGCCAGCCAGCTACACGACAGGAAGCTCTGTTTTGTTGTGCCACTATTTTCACTTCCATGTTACGTAGATAGGGAGGTGTAAATGAAAAATTATAATCTTGGTATCACCCTGATGGCTTTTACGGCATCAATCCTAACAGCCTGTGGCGGCGGTATTGGCAGCAATGCCGGAACGTCAGGCGTAACTGCCAGTGTGACAGGCGTAGAGCCTATTGCAACCCCTCACAGCTACGCTGTACCCCTCGCAAGTGTTGGCTACCAAAACGTTCGTTACTTAGCTGGAACGGGTGCTGGTATGACGCTTTCCCCAACTGACTTGCATACCCACTACAGCTATCCGACTACAACACTGAATGGTGCCGGACAGACAATCGCTATCGTGGATGCCCCGGGGACCATCACCCCAGCAGGCATAATCGCTGACCTGAACGCGCTCAGCAAGTATTACAATCTGCCCCAACAAACATCAACAAACAACTTTTTCAAGCAAATCGACTTGAGCAACGGTGTTAAAAGTGTTCAGAATGCTGGCTGGAATAATGAAGTCAGTTTGGACGTACAGTGGGCGCATGCAATGGCACCCGCAGCCAATATCGTTCTGGTTACTGCCAAGTCTGGCCTTATGACTGACATGACGGCAGCAGTACAGACGGCAGCGGCACAGCCCGGTGTAGTGGCAGTTTCCCTTAGCTGGGGAGCCGTAGAGTACGCGGCAGAAACAACTGCTGCATTTGACGGGGTAATGGCATCAATTCAAGCGCAAGGTATCGTGGTGTTTGCCTCAACTGGTGACTCCGGCAACAACGGTGGCAACCAAGAATGGCCTGCTGCATCACCCTATGTAACGGGGGTGGGTGGCACCTCAATCAAAACGGTGGGCTACTCGTTGCCTAACATTGCTACCGAAGTGGCATGGACGTATGGCGGTGGTGGTGCAAGCCTGTTGGAGGCTATCCCGGCATGGCAAAAGACAGCACTTGCCGGGAATGCCACTCTGACTCTTGACCCTACAAAGCGTGCGTTGCCCGACATTGCTTACAACTCTGATCCGAACTACAGCCCTGTGGCAATCGTAGTTGGTGGCAACTGGTATGCCGAAGGTGGTACAAGTGCCGGAGCGCCACAGTGGGCGGCTATCGTAGCTTTGATTGCCCAAGACCGTGCAACCAAGAATGAATCAACCTTAGCGGCTCTTGTGAAGGCTACAGTTGGTGGCTTCAACGGCCTCCTGTATCAGTCCAAGTATGATGCTACAGGCGTGTTTGATGTTACGGCTGGGACTGACAACACTTCCGTCAAAGCATGTGCCCTGTGTACCGCTGGCAAGGGATATGATGCGGTGACGGGTCTCGGTGTGCCAAACGTAAATAACTTGCTCACGGCCTTTTAAGGAGTGCTGATTGCTATTTGATCTTTCGTCACCAGCTAGCCCGTCGGGGATATACAAATTTTCAGATATCAGCCAATCATTTATTTAACAGCGCTTCGAACTCCTCAATCGGTACTGGTTTGCTAAACAAGTAACCCTGATATGCCATGCATCCATTCTGTGCAAGAAAATCCAGTTGTGCTTCGGTCTCCACTCCTTCGGCAATCACATCCAGGTGGAAGTTTTGTCCCATGCCTATGATGGTTTTCACCATCACGGCGTCGTTGGGGTCGGTGGTGATATCCCGCACAAAACTCTGGTCTATCTTGAGCTGGTCAAGTGGCAATTGCTTCAGATAGGCTAGCGATGAATAGCCAGTGCCAAAATCATCCAGCGATAGCCTGAAGCCAAGCGTCTTTAATTGACGCATTTTGCTTACTACCTCAGCGACATCTTCCAGCACAACGCCTTCGGTCAATTCCAGTTTCAAGTGCTCTGAACGGATGCCATGCCTAGCAATTGCGGCTTCCAGTTTCTCAACAAAATCAGGCTGCTGAAACTGGCGTGCGCTGACGTTTATTGCGAGATTCAGATGGTTCATCCGCTCATTGTGTGCCCACACAGCAAGCTGGCGGCAAGCAGTCTCGATCACCCAATGCCCAACTTCTAATATCAGCCCGCTATCCTCGGCGACAGGAATAAACAGAGCTGGAGAAACCATGCCACGCCATGGATGTTTCCAGCGGATCAGTACTTCGGCTCCGACAGGGCGACGGGCACCATCTACCTGTATCTGGTAATACAAATGAAATTGCCCCTTTGGAAAAGCGCCGCGCAAATCTGCTTCCAATTCTGCACGCGCAGATACCGCCAACTGCATCGCCGGATCGAAGAAAAGAACCGCATTTCGTCCGGAGTCCTTAACTTGGTACATGGCCATGTCTGCTTGCTTCATCAGGGTATCAACTGATTCGGCGTTGCCCAAATACATGCTTATCCCTATGCTGGGCGAGCTATGATACTCATACCCCTTTAAAAAATATGGCCTTATCAGCGAGGAGCGTATTTTCTCGGCGATCAGCCCGGCTCTTTGAGATGCCACGGGTACACTCTCGTCAATCTCCTCTATCAGCACCACGAACTCATCTCCTCCGAGCCGTGCAACCGTGTCCACTTCTCGCACAGAAGCCTTGATGCGTCGCCCAACTTCGATCAGCATTAAATCTCCGTAATCGTGTCCCTGCGTATCGTTCAGTATTTTAAATTTATCCATATCAAGGAAAAGCAAGGCCCCGTAGCGTTTGCTGCGTGCCGACAGGGTTAGCGCCGATTGGAGACGATCTAGAAGCAAGCGGCGATTCGGCAATCCGGTGAGCACATCGTAAAAAGCAAGGTTACGGTTCTCTTCCTCAACACGCTTTCGCTCAGTGATGTCACGAAAATTCGCCAAAATATATTTCATGCCCCCAAAAGTCACATGGGAAGCCTTGATGTCGGCATGAAATACTGATCCATCCTTACGTTTGACCGGTATATTGGTAGAGATTTGAATTTCGCCGCGAATGAATTTTTCAAACTGCTCGGCGACGTGGGGCCAATCCTGATGTGGATGGAAATCTTCAATGCCGAGATTAGTGAGTTCCTCCGGGCTGTACCCTAACATGTTGGAGAATGCGGGGTTGCAACTAAAGTACCGCTTCGACTTTGAGTCTACAACAGCGAAGCCATCGAGTGCCCCCTCAAAAATGCCTCGAAGTTTTTCATTTGAATCGCGAAGCATGGCTTCTGTCCGCCTCTGATGCAGCCAAAGTCCAATAACAACCGAACTAAGAATAACCAATCCAATGCCATATTCATGGGCGATGCTTAATATCGAAATCGAAATGATCACAGCCAGAGCGATAATGCCTGGAATCATTGTTCGAATAAATGTAGTGGCATCTTTCATCACGTAGGATGTTATGAAAAAAATGGGAAAGAAGAGTTGTCCTATTCTACACAACAAATAATTACCCAATTCATTTGAATTCAATATATAGTTTCGATGGATAACGTAACAATTTCCTGAGGAAATATTCATGAATCTTGACGTACTGTTTCAGCAACCTAATGCGCTTCCCTCAGCCCCCAAGATAGTCCAGGAGCTAATAAGCAGTTTCAAGGACGAGAACGTTTCTGCCGAAAATATAGCCCGCATGCTGGCGGCTGATCCGGTGTTGAGTGCAAAACTGCTTCGTTTGGCCAATTCGGCCTATTATCATATTTCGCGTAGTGTAAACAATGTGAATGATGCTGTGGCGGTACTCGGTTTTGTAACCGTACGCACGCTGGTAATCACCAGCGGCTTGGTTGATGGCTTTAAAGCATCGCCCGGCTTGGATTTGAAACAGTTCTGGCGTTATAGCTTGAATACATCTGTTACCGCAAAATGGCTTGCCAAACAGGTAGATGAAAACTCTGAATTGGCTTTTACCGTTGGAATGATGCATGGTATCGGTCAGTTGGTTATTCATGCCGGCCTGCCCGAGCAAGCGTCGTTGCTTGACAAAACTCTCAGCCCTCTGGATGCGCGCCGTTTTGAAGCTGAGCGAGATTCTTTAGGTTACGACTATGCGGAGGTTGGTGCCGAACTGGCTGTGCGCTGGAAATTTCCGGACGCTTTTTCTGAAGCAATCCGCGCCTTCCCCAAGGTGCTGGAACATCAACCGTTCATTCCTATGGCCGCCATTATTCATCTGGCAGCATGGTTCGCCCGGTCCAATGAAAATAATCTGCCCCGGAATGAGGTTAGCGCCACTTGCCCAACAGAAGTGGCTGCCAAACTCGGCCTTGATCCCTACATCATGTTGGACAAAATGCCACCATTGTCAGAGCTTAGCGATGGATTAGAAGATTTGCTGGTCTGAAATATCCGATGGAGCTAAGCATCCGCAATAGTAACGAAGCGAGGAAATCAGGAAATTCGCGTCGCCAATGCTTGCAAATAACGTAGATCAACGTGCTTTGGGATTTCTGTTGAATCTAGTCGAACACCAGCTCGCCCTTGTCCCCAATCATGAATAGTCCCTTCGCCGTACTTGATCTGATGTTGTGTAATTTGCAAGTCAGCTTACGACATGGACTAATGTGTTGACTGGAAGCCACTCGATGTCACCATCGAGATACTCTACTCGGACACCTTCAGTTTTAGTTAAGGTCACATGGCGTACTTCCTTGTAGTTTTCAAATAGCTGTTTGCTGATTTTTTGTTCAGGACGTACTAGCTGTATTTTAATGCGGTCATAAACTTGTTGCGCATTCGCGCTACGTCTTTCAACAATTCCAGGCGGTGCATGAGATTGCCTTTCACGCCGTTCAACATAACCGGGATAAAGTCTTGAAGTCGTATCGACTAATCGTTGTGTTACACCGTGAAGTACGGCAGTAATAATACTGGGTGTATTTGATAGTTGCTGGTCAAAATTGGCTTTATCAAGCTTGATGACTTTAACTCGATCCAATGCTTTCGCAGTTGCAGTTCGCCTCTTTTCCTTAGACAAAAGAGCCATTTCACCAAATATACTGACGGGTTTTAATTCTGCCAAGATGATTTTTTCATCATCTCTCTTCATGGAAATCTCAACCCTGCCCTCTTTCAGGATGTAAGCAGAGTCGGCAAGTGAATATTCCTCAAAAATAAGTGTTGACGGATAAAACTCTATAAGTGGAAATGTTTCTTGCATTTACCATGCTCCCTAACTGCATCAATGTGAGACTAAAATCTGAATAAGCCATCCAACTCAAATTGCAACGGCATGCTGAAGTTAGGCAATCGGCACAAGCCAGTTATAGCGCTCTGCGATCTCGATGTGACGGAGTCAAGTTGGCAGCTTTTATCCGTTCGCCGATGCAATTTTGACCGGTCGCCATGTAACATACACCAGTCATAACCTTCCAAGAAAATGCGCCCTGTCAGGCTCACCAAAAAAGTGGGTGATCTTGCGACCGCCCAAAATAAGAGGAGATCGAATATTGGGTGAGAACACCCAGTGCTTAACACTCGATTCGGATTATATCAATTGGAAAGAATACGTGTTATGAACCAGTTCACAGCCATATGGGGTTTGGTGCTAACATCCTAGTTTTCTCAAAACGGAGGAAAATAGGCAGGTGAGGCTCTAAAATATCAATACGAATTGAGTGGGACTTTTTCTTTGCTTGGACTAAGGGGAGAAAAAGGATTTGGGGGGATAATACATGCCGGACACAAATCATTACATCAAACCGGAAGAAGCCGTTACACTGCATGGATTGTTTCTTGGGCGCGTGAAGCGCACGCCGGAGGCAATCGCCTATCGTTATTTTGATACGCATCGGGAGGTATGGTCATCGCTGACCTGGCGGCAAATGCACGAACAGGTGGCGCGCTGGCAGGCGGCGTTGTTGCAGGAAAATTTGGCGGCGGGCGACCGCGTTGCCATTATGCTGCGCAATTGCCCGCAGTGGGTGATGTTCGAGCAGGCGGCGATGTCGCTGGGGCTGGTGGTGGTGCCGTTCTATGTGGTGGATAGACCGGACAATATTGCCTACATCGTCAACGATGCGCAGGTGAAGGTGTTGCTGTTTGAAACCGGAGAGCAATGGCAGGATTTGCGCTCGGTGCTCGGGCAACTCGCTTGCGTGCAGCGATTTGTCAGTCTGGATAAAATATCCGCAAAAGACCAGCCACGTTTGCAGTGTGCCGATGAATGGTTGCCTCCCCATGCGGTTTTCCAGCCCGAACGCGAACGCAAGCGCGACGAAGCTGGCCACGATTATGTACACTTCCGGTACCACCGGAAAATCCAAGGGCGTGATGCTATCGCACTACAACATCCTGCATAACGCCTACGGCGGGTTGTTGACGTTTCCGGTCAGTGCGCACGACAGCATGCTCTCCTTCCTGCCGCTGTCGCATGCCTTCGAGCGCACGGCGGGTTATTACATGAGCATGATGGCCGGGGCGACGGTGGCGTACGCGCGCTCCATCCCATTGCTGGCGGACGATCTGAAAATCATTCGTCCCACCATTCTGGTTGCCGTGCCGCGCATCTATGAGCGCATCTACAATGCCATTCACTCCAAGCTGGAAAATGTCTCGCCGCTACAGCACAAGCTGTTTACTCTTACCGTGGATATAGGCTGGGATCGTTTCGAATACCAGCAGGGGCGAGGTTCCTGGACGCCTAAATTGTTTCTATGGCCTTTGCTCAAACATCTGGTGGCGGACAAGGTGATGAATCGGCTGGGCGGTCGGCTGCGCCTGTCCATCAGCGGTGGTGCCGCTTTGCCGCCCAAAGTGTCGCGCCTGTTTATCGCGTTGGGTCTGCCGCTGGTGCAGGGATACGGCATGACCGAAACCAGCCCGGTGGTGAGCGTCAATCATGTCGAACATAATCTTCCCTCTACCGTCGGACAACCGCTGCAAGGCATTGAGGTGCGCATCGGCCCACAAAATGCGTTGCTGGTGAAAGGGCCATGCAACATGTTGGGATACTGGAATAATCCCGAGGCCACCGCCGCCATGATAGACCGGGAGGGCTGGCTGAACACCGGCGATACCGCAAGCATCAACGCCAGCGGTCACATCACCATCACCGGACGCCTGAAGGAAATTATCGTCATGTCTAACGGCGAAAAAGTGCCGCCCGCCGATATGGAAGATGCCATTATGCGCGACCGGCTGTTTGATCAGGTTTTGGTGCTGGGCGAGGGACGCCCCACGCTGATCGTGCTGGCGGTAGTCAATCCCGAGCAATGGCAGAGCTTCGCGAAACAGGTGGGGGTGCGCCCCGATATGCCGGAATCGTTGCACGACACCCGCGTCGAGCAGCAGGTATTGCAACGTATCGCGGAACAGATCAAGGAATTTCCCGGTTACGCCAAGGTGCGCCGCGCACTGTTATTATCGGAGCCGTGGAGCATCGAGAACGGTTTGCAGACACCGACTTTGAAGCTGAAACGTGCGCGTGTTTTTGCGCATTATGAAAAAGAAATCGCACGCCTATATGAAGGACATTGAAATGGACGAACCCGTTACATTACCGCAACGCGAGCCGACATTGCGCGTGGTAGCCATGCCGTCGGACGCCAATTTTGTCGGAGACATATTCGGCGGCTGGCTGATGGGGCAGGTGGACATCGCGGGCAGCATTCCGGCGCTGCATCGGGCCAAAGGGCGCGTGGCAACAGTCGCGGTGAATTCATTCGTCTTCAGGCAACCGGTGTTCGTGGGCGATCTGGTGAGTTTCTACACCCAGATCGACAGGGTGGGGCGCACCTCGATCACCGTCAGTGTCGAGGTATATGTGCAGCGTGATCCGGCCAAGCCGGTTTGCTTCAAAGTGACCGAGGCCACCTTGACTTATGTCGCGGTAAGCGATGACCGCAAGCCGCGAGAAGTGCCGCCGGCAGATTAACCAGAGGAGAAAAATACCAATGAGCGAAAATTTCCATATCCGCAAGGTTGCGGTTCTCGGTGCCGGGGTGATGGGCGCGCAGATTGCGGCGCATCTGGTTAACGCCAATGTCGAAACATTGCTGTTCGAATTGCCCGCGCCAGGGGGCGATCCCAACGGCAACGTAAACAAGGCGTTGGAAGGTTTGAAAAAGCTCGAACCCGCACCGGTCGCCAGCCCCGCCAAACTTACCTGCATCCAGCCCGCCAACTACGAGCAGCATCTCGAATTGTTGCGCGGCTGCGATCTGGTGATCGAGGCCATTGCCGAGCGCATGGACTGGAAATCCGGCCTCTATCAAAAAGTCGCGCCATATCTGGGCGAGCACAGTATTTTTGCCAGCAACACCTCCGGCCTGTCCATCAACAAACTGGCCGAAGCGTTCCCGGAAAATTTGCGCCATCGTTTCTGCGGCATCCATTTCTTCAACCCGCCGCGCTACATGCATCTGGTCGAGCTGATTCCCTGCACCGGCACCGAAGCGTCGTTGCTGGATCACCTGGAAGAGTTCCTCGTTTCCACGCTGGGCAAAGGCGTGGTGCGCGCCAAGGACACCCCCAACTTCATTGCCAACCGTATCGGCGTGTTTTCCATGCTCGCCACCAAGCACCACGCGCAAGCATTTAATCTCGGCTTCGATATGGTCGATGCGCTGACCGGACGCTATCTGGGGCGTCCCAAAAGCGCCACCTTCCGCACGCTGGACGTGGTCGGTCTCGACGTGTTCGCGCACGTGGTCAACACCATGCGCGAGAACCTGACGGAAGACCCGTGGCACAAGCATTTCGAGTTGCCGGGTTGGTTCAATTATCTGGTGGGGCAGGGCGCGCTCGGGCAAAAGACCAAACGTGGCATCTACCAGAAAATCGGCAAAGAGATACACGTGCTGGATATTCATTCCAAAGAATATCGCCTTTCGGATGCCAAGGTAGACGACGGCGTGAAGGATATCCTGCGCGAACGCGATTGGGCGAGGAAGCTTGCCGGGTTGCGCAACAACCAGCATCCGCAGGCGCAATTCCTATGGGCGACGTTCCGCGACGTGTTCCACTATTGCGCGCTGCAATTGGAACACATCGCCGACAATGCGCGCGATTTCGATTTTGCCGTGCGATGGGGCTTCGGCTGGGACAGCGGCCCGTTTGAAATCTGGCAGGCCGCAGGCTGGCAGCAAGTGGCTGGCTGGATTGCGGCGGATATCGCCGCAGGCAAAGCCATGTCCCATGCTCTGCTGCCCGCCTGGGCCAGAGACCCGGAGCGCACCGGCGTCCACACCCCACAAGGCTCCTATTCTCCTCGTTTCTCGACGCGCTCTCCTCTTACCTCGGGAGAGGGGCTAGGGGTGAGGGAGCAATCGTCGAACAATGTCGCGCACTATCAACCCCGCTCCCAACTCCCCGTCTACCGCCGTCAACTCTTCCCTGATCGCCTGCTCGGCGAACCCGCACAATACGGCGAGACCATCTTTGAAACTGGGGCCGTGCGTCTATGGCACACCGGCGACGACATCGCCATCCTCAGCTTCAACACCAAGATGCACGCCATCAGCAACGAAGTGCTGGATGGCATTCTGCGTGCCGTGGACGAGGCCGAGGCACACTTCCGCGCGCTGGTCATCTGGCAAGTGGAAGCGCCGTTCTCCGCCGGGGCACACTTATTGCAATTATTGCAAGGCGTGCAGGAAGCCGCTGATGCACCGCCCGCCGGACTCTTCGATAAATTCAAAGGTGCGGCGCAGCGGGTGAAATACACCATCGCGGGCGGTGGCGGGCTGGGCGAGATCGTCAACGCCGCAGCGGGTAACGTGCCGCGCGTGGAAGACGTAGTCGCCAAATTCCAGCAAGTTTCGCAGCGCCTCAGATACGCGCAGGTGCCCACCATCGCGGCAGTGTATGGTCTCGCCCTCGGCGGTGGCTGCGAATTCTCCATCCACTGCACGCGCATCGTCGCCTCGCTGGAAACCTACATCGGCCTGGTTGAAGTCGGCGTCGGCGTCTTGCCCGCAGGCGGTGGCTGCAAGGAAATGGCCATGCGCGCGGCGACGGAGGCCAGAGGTGGCGACATCTTCCCGCACCTCAAGCGCTACTTCCAGCAAATCGCCATGGGCGAAGTCGCCAAGAGCGCTGAACTCGCGCGCGACATGGGCTACCTCAAGCAGTCGGATCGCATCGTACTCAACCAATATGAACTGCTGCACGTCGCAAAAGAAGAGGCCCGTGCGCTCACCGCCACCGCCTATCGTCCGCCGCTCGCCCCGCGCCAGATACCCGTAGCCGGTCGCCCCGGCATCGCCACTTTAAAAGCCGCGATGATCAACATGCTCGAAGGCGGCTTCATCTCCGAACACGACTACAACATCGGTTGCCGCATCGCTGAAACGATGTGCGGCGGTGACGTGGAAGCGGGCAGCATGGTGGACGAACAATGGTTGCTCGACCTGGAACGTAAAAACTTCATGGAACTGCTGGCGACGGACAAGACCAGAGCGCGGGTGGAATATATGTTGAAGAATGGGAAGCCGTTGAGGAATTAAGGGGCTGATAACTACGTAATGCTAGTATCTTTGGGTTACTTGTGGCCGATGGTTTCGTAAGTCATCATGCTGTAAACCAACATTGATAAGGCGTTCGACGTGATTATGAATTCCGGCGATTTGAAATCGCCATCCGCTTTCTGGCTGTATCGTTGACCTGCGCGGTGCGATTCCTGTCTTCATAGCCATCACCACCGGCAAGGTGCACGACATCAACTTGCTCGATGCGGTGATGTTGCCAGCCAGAAGTATCGTGGTCGTCGATCGGGCTATCTGGACTTCGCCAGACTCTTTGCGTTGACGCAGCGGCAAGGCAACTTCGTCGCGCTATCCGTCCATGTGATTTTTATCACAGACAGCCGCCTGCAATCCTCCTATTCTGCACTTGTCTTTAATCAACCAAGGAGCAGAAAATGAAATTCAATGTAGGCGGTATAGACCGTATCTTGCGCATCGTGGTGGGTTTGGCGCTCATCGCATTAGCCGCCACCGGAACAGTCGGAGTATGGGGCTGGATCGGTGTGGTGCCGTTATTGACCGGAACTTTCAAGTTTTGCCCGGCTTACGCGATTTTCGGCACGGACACCTGTCCCTCGCACAAATAAAACTAGGCCAACCTTCCTGCAAAGCCGCACCGCACCTTGCGCCCGATAGACAATCCTGTTTATCGGGCGTATTGTTTGCTTTTGCCGATGTTCCTCCGTATCAAACCGACTCATGCCAAAATCTATCGAACACGCGGATCTGCAAATATCCGGAATGACTTGTGTCCGTTGCGCGGCACGCGTCGAGAAGGCGCTCAACAACATCCCGGACGTTTCTGCCACGGTGAATTTCGCCACGGAAAAAGCGCGCGTTGATTTCGACCCGCAATCCGTAAACATTCCCGCGTTAATTAGCGCTGTACAGCAAGCAGGCTATAACGCCCATCCGCTACGTGACTTCGCGGTAGAAAAGGCAGCCCGCTCGCAAACCTATCGCCACGAACGCAGCCAATTCGTAATCGCCTTGCTGCTCACCGCACCCCTGCTGCTGCAAATGTGGCTGATGTTCGTCGGTCTCCACATCATGCAGCCATTATGGCTGCAATGGTTGCTCGCCACCCCGGTGCAATTCTGGATCGGCAAGCGGTTTTACATCGGAGCATGGCATAGCTTGCGCGGAGGTGCGGCGAATATGGACGTGTTGGTCGCGCTCGGTACCAGCGCGGCCTATCTGCTGAGTTGCGCCATACTGCTGCTCCATAGCGGCAAACCGGTGTATTTTGAAGCGAGCGCCACCATCATCACGCTGGTACTGCTGGGCAAGTTGCTGGAAGCACGCGCCAAGGGGCGCGCTTCTGCGGCACTGGAATCCTTGATTAATCTGCAACCCAAGCTGGCGCATGTGGAACGCGATGGCGTCATGGTTGACCTGCAAGTAACACAAGTAAAAGCGGGAGATATTTTTCTGGTGCGCCCCGGCGAAAGCGTGCCGGTAGACGGCATGGTGCTGGAAGGCGCATCCAGCATGGACGAAGCCATGCTCACCGGGGAAAGTTTGCCGCAGACCAAACAACATGGCAGATAAGGTTTATACCGCCACGCTCAACCAGCACGGCCAACTAAAATGCCGCGCCGTAGCGGTTGGCGCACAAACCCAGCTTGCCACCATCATCCGTTTGGTGGAACAGGCGCAAGGCTCAAAAGCGCCGATACAAAAGCTGGCAGATCAAATTTCTGCCATCTTCGTGCCGGTGGTGCTGGTGATCGCCACGGCGACTTTCATCGTCTGGTGGGCGCTCGGCAGTGGTTTCTCGGCGGCATTAATCAATGCGGTGTCGGTGCTCGTCATTTCCTGCCCGTGCGCGCTGGGGCTGGCTACGCCGACCGCCGTGGTGGTCGCAACCGGGCGTGCCGCCCATGCTGGCATTCTGGTCAAGGATGCTGCCGCGCTGGAACACGCCCATCAACTTGCCGTACTGGTGGTGGACAAAACAGGCACTCTTACCGAGGGCAAACCCAAGGTTACCGATCTGCTGCCAGCATCTGGCAACAGTGAAAAACATCTATTGCAAATCGCCGCCAGCATGGCGCAAGGCTCCACCCACCCCTTGTCGCGTGCCCTGCTGGAATACGCTCGGGCAAAGCAGGTGGAGCTACTGCCTTGCAGCAACCTCAGCGAACTATCCGGCAGCGGCTTGCGCGCCGACATCGGAGGCGAGGTTTACCTGCTTGGCTCAGCGGCTTTCATCGCCAGCGAAAATATCGCAGAGGGAGAGGCGCAAATTGCCACCTTGCAGCAACAAGGCAAGAGCGTCATCGCCATCGCCGAAGCAACTCCCTCCCACTCTCAGGGGGAGGGCAGGGTAACCAATGACTTGGCTGTCGTTGTTGGACAGCCTAGTCAGATGGCTAGTAGTTCTATCAGCGGGGGTAAAAACGTTAGCACTCCGCCATCCCCATCTTCCACGCCCTCACAAAGTGAACGAGGAAAATTATTAGGCGTCATCGCCTTTGCCGATACTATTCGCCCCAGCAGCGCCGATGCCGTAGCGCGACTGACCGCAATGGGTATCCGTGTGGTCATGCTGAGCGGCGACAATACCGCCACCGCACAGGCCATTGCGCAACAGTCAGGCATCGCCGAATTTCGCGCCGAAGTGCTACCGCAGGACAAAGCCGCCCACGTGCAATCGTTCAAGAAACTCCTCCCTTGATAAGGGGAGACCGGGAGGGGTTAGTCGGCATGGTGGGCGACGGCATTAACGATGCGCCTGCGCTGGCCGTGGCGGATGTGAGCTTTGCTATGAAAAGCGGCAGCGACATCGCCATTGAGGCAGCAGACATCACGCTGATGCGCAATGATCTGATGGGTGTAGTGGATGCCATAGACCTGTCGCGCACCGCCCTGAAAAAAATCCGCCAAAATCTATTTTTCGCTTTCGCCTACAACGTACTTGGCATTCCGCTGGCCGCGTTCGGGTTGCTGAATCCGGTGATCGCGGGAGCAGCCATGGCGATGAGCTCGGTATCGGTGGTCAGCAATGCCCTGCTGCTCAAGCGCTGGCGGCCCCGTCCTGCAAATTATCGAAACCGGAAATTGCCAAGTGGTTCGACAAGCTCACCACGAACGGTCAGTTCGACAAGCTCACCACGAACGGTCAGTTCGACAAGCTCACCACGAACGGTCAGTTCGACAAGCTCACCACGAACGGTCAGTTCGACAAGCTCACCACGAACGGTCAGTTCGACAAGCTCACCACGAACGGTCAGTTCGACAAGCTCACCACGAACGGTCAGTTCGACAAGCTCACCACGAACGGACGGTTCGACAAGCTCACCACGAACGGTCGGTTCGACAAGCTCGCCACGAACGGTTAAGTGATCAAATTTGGTTTATAAAGAGCCGTAGGGTGGATAAGTAGCGCATCCACCATCATTGGACATCGGTGGATACGCTGCGCTTATCCACCCTACAACTAAATTGGTATGTTTGTAATTTTCCGTATCTCTTACTCGAAGCGACCGGAACCAAAATCATTCAGCGCCTGATGTATCTCTGCTTGCGTGTTCATCACAAACGGGCCGTATTGCACGATCGGTTCGTGTAGCGGCTTGCCGGCAATCAGGATCAGGCGCGCATTTTCAGTCGCGGTCAGCATCACCCCATCAGCCTCCGGCACATTGCT
This sequence comes from uncultured beta proteobacterium, assembly GCA_963714805.1. Taxonomy (GTDB): domain Bacteria; phylum Pseudomonadota; class Gammaproteobacteria; order Burkholderiales; family Gallionellaceae; genus CAIQPV01. Next base: position 393,657 of record CAVQPO010000005.1, read on the forward strand.
CAAGATTCCCATACGGCGCGATTCCACCAGCGTGTCGGCAACCTTGACCGCGCCGCGATAAACATAAATAAAAGCATTATGCGTATTCGCTAGCGCGGTTGAAAACGAAGCGCCCGCAGGCAAATGCACATCGAGATATAGCGGCTCCGTGTGCTCGCGGGTGACCACTCCGGTAACGCCATTGCTTACCCCGGCAATCACGCGCACGGAGACGTTCTCGGCGGTGACATATTCGGGAATCGAGGCGCTGGGGAAATCGCGATACCACGGCTCGTCCATCTTGTGCTGTGCGGGCAGGTTGAGCCAAAGCTGAAAACCTTCCATCACCCCCTCTTTTTGCTCCGGAATTTCGGAGTGGATCACACCGCGTCCTGCGGTCATCCACTGCACGCCACCGTTTTCCAGCAACCCTTCATGTCCGGCACTGTCGCGATGCCGCATGCAGCCGGAAAGCATATAGGTCACGGTCTCAAAACCGCGATGGGGATGATCCGGAAAGCCCGCGATGTAATCGTCCGGATTGTCGCTGCCAAAGGCATCCAGCATCAGGAATGGGTCAAGACGGCGCTGCAATTTGCCGGTGAGCACGCGGGTTAATTTCACGCCTGCGCCATCCGAAGTTGCGATACCTTCGACGAGCCGCTCAATGCCGCGTGCTTGGCTGAGTGTTATTTGGGAAACGTGGTTCATGGGCAACTCCTCCGATGCAAGAAAGTCTGCACATAATATCAGGCTTAAAAAAGTTGAAGCTCGCGTTTATTCAAAATTGACGCGCGCCACATTGCCTCCCATAATTGCGGCCCCTACATTATTCCCAGTAAGACGTGACATGACTACCATACGCCAACAGGATCTCATCGACAGCGTCGCCGATGCGCTGCAATTCATCTCTTACTATCATCCGCTCGACTACATACAGGCGCTGGGCCGTGCCTACGAGCGAGAGCAGTCGCCCGCCGCACGCGACGCGATTGCACAAATTCTCACCAACTCGCGCATGAGCGCGCAGGGGCATAGGCCGATCTGCCAGGACACCGGCATCGTGTCGGCCTTCGTCAAGGTGGGCATGGACGTGCGCTGGGAGGATGCGCAGATGAGCGTTTCCGACATGATCAACGAAGGCGTACGCCGCGCTTACCTGAACCCGGACAACATGCTGCGCGCCTCGGTGCTCGCCGACCCGGCTGGTGCGCGCAAAAACACCAAGGACAACACGCCCGCCGTGATTAATTACGAGATCGTCCCCGGCAACGAAGTCGAGGTCATCCTCGCAGCCAAGGGTGGAGGTTCGGAGAACAAATCCAAGTTCGTTGCGCTGAATCCCTCCGACAGCATTGTCGATTGGGTGCTGGAGACCGTACCCGAGATGGGCGCAGGCTGGTGCCCGCCGGGCATACTCGGCATCGGCATCGGCGGCACGGCGGAGAAAGCCATGCTGCTCGCCAAAGAAGCATTGATGGAACCGGTGGACATGCACGAACTGCAAGCGCGCGGCGCGAACAACCGCATCGAGGAACTGCGGCTGGAACTGTTCGACAAGGTCAACGCGCTGGGCATCGGCGCACAAGGCCTGGGCGGACTCACCACGGTGGTAGATGTGAAGATCAGGGACTATCCCACGCACGCCGCCAGCCTGCCGGTCGCCATCATCCCCAACTGCGCCGCCACCCGCCACATTCATTTCACGCTCGACGGCAGCGGCCCCGCCGTGCTGACGCCTCCTTCGCTGGATGATTGGCCGAAGATCGAGTGGAAGGCTTCCGCCGAATCGCGCCGCGTCAACCTCGACGCCATCACGCCGGACGAAATCGCCAGTTGGAAACCGGGCGAAACCTTGTTGCTGAATGGCAAGCTGCTCACCGGCCGCGACGCCGCGCACAAACGCATCGCCGACATGCTGGCCAAAGGCGAAAAGCTGCCGGTGGATTTCAACGGGCGCTTCATCTACTACGTCGGCCCGGTTGACCCGGTGCGCGACGAAGTGGTCGGCCCCGCCGGCCCCACCACCGCCACGCGCATGGACAAGTTCACCGAGATGATGCTGGCGCAGACCGGCCTCATTGGCATGGTCGGCAAATCCGAGCGCGGCCCCGAAGCCATAGCAGCCATCAAACGCCACAAGGCCGTGTACCTCATGGCCGTGGGCGGCGCGGCCTACCTCGTGTCCAAGGCGATCAAGGCCTCGAAAGTGCTGGCCTTCGCCGAACTCGGCATGGAAGCCATCTACGAATTCACCGTACAGGACATGCCGGTGACCGTGGCGGTGGACAGCAACGGGACTTCGGTGCATGAGACCGGGCCAAAGGAATGGCGCGGGAAGATAGGCGGAATTGCGGTGAAGGCGGGGTAGAATATGTCAGAGTTGAGAGATTGACAACCCCTACCCAGAATAGCCAGCGTAGCCCGGATGAAACGCAGAGAAATCCGGGATGATCGGAGCGCTGAATTCCCGGATTCCGCTATGCTGCATCCAGGCTACAGTTGGAGTGACGCGGTCGCGTCCTCGCGTAATTGCACTCTTTTGCTATGATGCAGATTAAGGAGATCAATTCATGAATTCAAACTATACCACTGTAATTAGCTGAGGCAATTGAATTAAATCGTGCAGATGCGCTGGCTTTTTTATTACTTTTTTCCGTAGGTCGCATCATGTTCCGGCACAATAAGCAAAAAACTCAAAACCTCGCCTTTCCTACATGCAACTGCTCGCTGAGCCAGCCCGGATGAAATGCCATGAAATCCGGGATGTTCGAAGCCCGGTTTTCTCGGTGTTTGTTCATTGGCATGGATTTTATCAGCCGTTTCGACTATCATGCCGCCTCGGTTTCGCAACCACAGAATTTAGAGCGTTTCTTGATTTTTTGAGGCGTTCGTAACGAATTGGCGGGCCTCCCCGCATTGCGGCATGGTGAACCTGGTCAGGTCCGGAAGGAAGCAGCCACAGCCAAACGTTGCAAGTGCCGGGGGCAAGGCTCGCCTCCTATTTTTCGAGGGCCGTTTTTTCAGAGTAAAAACAACCCCTCGATTTTATTGGCAGGCAATATGTCGGCAACTTCTGTTCTAGCGCGCAAATGGCGCCCCAAAACCTTCGCCCAACTGGCGGGGCAGGAGCATGTCGTGCAGGCATTGGGCAATGCGCTGACGCAAAACCGTTTGCATCATGCTTACCTGTTCACCGGCACGCGCGGCGTGGGCAAGACCACCATCGCGCGCATCTTCGCCAAATCCCTGAATTGCGTTAACGGCATCACCGCCACGCCGTGCGGCGTGTGCAGCGCCTGCACGGAAATCGACAGCGGGCGTTTTGTCGACCTGATCGAACTGGACGCGGCGTCCAACACGCAGGTGGACAACATGCGCGAGCTGCTGGAAAGCGCGCTGTATGCGCCGACCAGCGGGCGCTTCAAGGTGTACATCATCGACGAAGTCCACATGCTGTCGAAGTCGGCATTCAACGCGATGTTGAAGACGCTGGAAGAGCCGCCCGCGCATGTCAAATTCATTCTCGCCACCACCGATCCGCAGAAAATACCGGTCACCGTGCTGTCGCGCTGCTTGCAGTTCAACCTGAAGCAGTTGCCGCCCGCGCTGATTCTCAACGCATTTGCAATATGTGCTGGGACAGGAAAATATTCCGTTCGAAGCGGGCGCGCTGGCGCTGCTGTCACGCGCGGCACAAGGCAGTATGCGCGATGCGCTGAGCCTGCTCGATCAGGCCATCGCCTATTCCGATTCGAAGGTGGACGAGGCGACGGTACGCAACATGCTGGGCGCGATCGACCAGAGTTATTTGTATGACTTGCTGCAAGCCCTGCTGGCGCGCGACGGTGCCGGGCTATTGCGCATCGCCGACGACATGGCGATACGCAGCTTGGCTTTCGACGCCGCCTTGCAGGATTTGGCGACTTTGCTGCATCGCGTCGCGCTGGCGCAGACCGTGCCGCAAGCCATCGCGGAGGACGAGCCGGAGCGCGAGCGCCTGCTGGAACTGGCGCAACAATTCAGCGCCGAAGAAATGCAGTTGTTTTATCAAATTGCCATCCACGGACGCAACGAGATAGACCTCGCGCCCGACGAATATGCCGGGTTCACCATGACGCTGTTGCGCATGCTGGCTTTCATGCCGGGAGGCGCGCAGAGCGAGCCGGGACGCACCATACCTCAACCTCAGCAGCCTGCACGTTCCACGCGCCGGTTGCCGCTGCCGCGTCACCGTCACCGGTGGCCCAGGCCAAGCCACCAGACCGCACCGGTTGCGGAAATTGTGGCGGCGAAGCCTGTGGCAACTTCTTCCGGACAGCTCGACTGGGGGATGTTACTGGCGCAATTGAATGTGCAAGGAATGGCAAAGGAATTGGCCAAAAACTGCACGCTGGAAAGTTTTGCCGATGGGCGGCTGACGCTGAATCTGGCACCGCAGCAAAAACATTTGCAGACCAATAAAATGGCGCTGGAAAAATTGCAGGCGGCGCTCACCGATTATTTCGCCCAGCCGGTACAGCTGGCGGTAACGTTGGGAGCGGCCAATGCAGCCACGCCCGCCGCTGTCGAGCAACACGAAAAACAGACGCGCCAGCAGGTGGCGGCAGAGGCGATCGCACAAGATCCATTCGTGCGTGAGGCGCAGGTGCAGTTGGGCGCACAGGTAATAGAAGATTCCATTAAACCGATATAAGCGGGTAGCTTGTGGCTGGTAGCTGGTAGCCAACCCGGTTTTGCTACTCGCTACCGGCTACAAGCTACAAGCTCAAAGATATAATTTGATTAACCACCAGCAGGAGAATTAAAGATGATGAAGGGCGGATTGGGCGGTCTGATGAAACAGGCCCAGCAGATGCAGGCAAACATGAAGAAGGCGCAGGCCGAACTGGCGACGATCGAGGTGGAAGGCCAAGCCGGTTCCGGCATGGTGAAAGTCACCATGACTTGCGCGCATGACGTGCGCCGCGTGTCGCTGGACGATAGTTTGTTGACCGACGACAAAGAGATGCTGGAAGATTTGATCGCGGCGGCAATGAACGATGCTGTAAAAAAAGCAGCCGCCGTGACTCAGCAAAGAATGAGCGGCTTTACTGCGGGAATGAATCTGCCGCCCGGCATGAGTTTGCCGTTTTAATTCTATAAGATGAACACTCCTTCCAGCCTGGAAGATCTGATCGCCGCATTGCGCTGCCTGCCCGGCGTCGGGCCGAAATCCGCGCAGCGCATGGCTTACCATTTGCTGCAACGCGACAAGCCGGGCGCATTGCGTCTGGCGCATTCGCTCAACCATGCGGTTGAAAGCATTCATCACTGCGCCAAGTGCAACAATTTTTCCGAGGAAGAAGTGTGCATCTTGTGCCGTTCGCCCAAGCGGGATACCAGCCTGCTGTGCGTGGTGGAAATGCCGGCGGATTTGCTGATGATGGAGCAGGCGCAATGTTATCGCGGCATGTATTTCGTACTGATGGGCAGGCTGTCGCCGCTGGATGGCATCGGCGCGCGCGAATTGCATCTGGAGCGACTGGTCAGACGTGCACTGGAGCAGCCGTGCGAAGTGATCCTCGCCACTAATTTTACCGTGGAAGGCGATGCCACGGCGCATTACATCGCGACTCTGCTATGTGCGCAGGGCATCAAGGTATCGCGCATTGCGCGGGGGTTGCCGGTAGGCGGGGAATTGGAACATGTGGATAGCGGCACACTGGCGCAAGCCGTGCTGGAACGGCGCGAGGTGATGGGATGATAGAGCAGGAAGAACTAGCGCAAGATAGACCGGCGGGCGAACGGCTGCAAAAGGTGCTGGCGCAGGCAGGGGTGGGTTCGCGGCGCGAAATGGAAGAGTGGATCAGCGCCGGACGCGTTACGGTGAACGGTGAAGTGGCAACTTTGGGCATGCGCGTAGTCGAGGACGATGTGGTGCGTGTCGATCAGCGCATCATCCGCCTCAAGGCACCGAACGAGAGCTTGCCGCGCGTGTTGCTGTACCACAAGCAGGAAGGCGAGATCGTCAGCCGCGACGATCCGGAGAAGCGCACCAGCGTGTTCGATAAGTTGCCCAAAGTGCGCGGCATGAAATGGATTGCCATTGGCCGGCTCGACTACAATACCAGCGGTTTGCTGATTTTCACCAGCTCCGGTGATCTGGCCAACCGCCTGATGCATCCGCGCTTTGAAGTCGAACGCGAATATGCGGTGCGTGTGCAGGGCAGCATGACCGAAGAACAGATGAAGCAGATGCTGAAAGAAGGCATCGTGCTGGATGATGGGCCGGTGAAATTCGAGAAGCTATTAGATGAAGGCGGCGAGGGTTACAACCACTGGTATCGGCTGATTCTGAAAGAAGGGCGCAACCGCGTGGTGCGCCGCACTTTCGAGGCGCTGGGGTTGCCGGTAAGCCGTTTGATGCGCGTGCGCTTTGGCATCGTCAATCTGCCGCCGCGCCTGAAGCGTGGCATGCTGGTGGAACTTGGTGCAGGCGAAGTTAATGCGATTCTCGATTGGGCCGGCATGGAAACGCATGTTGCCCCGCAGCTTTCACCGCGACTAGCGGCGGAAAGTTCCGGGCGCGGAAAATTGGCCAAGCCCCATCAAACCGGCAAATCTGACAAGCCGAAACAAGCGGACAGGCATACCGACAAACCCGGAGCAACCAACCACAAAGGCAGGCAGCCCAATGCTTCCACCGCCTCAACGCGCGGTAAGGCAGGCACGCAACGCAGGGTTGCACGTAGTAAAACTTAAACAGATATGATCACTCATTTGGGGCGATATGAAATTATCGGCGAGCTCGGCAAGGGCGCGATGGGCACTGTCTATAAGGCAAAAGACCCGATAATTGATCGCATTCTTGCGATCAAGACCATCAGCCTGAATCTGGCTACAGATGAAAAAGATGAATATGAGGCACGTTTCTATCAGGAAGCCAAGGCTGCGGGCCGCCTGAGCCACCCCAACATCGTTACCGTTTACGATGTCGGAAAAAGCGGTGATGTGGCTTATATCGCCATGGAGTTTTTGCAGGGCCGCGAGCTGCACGATATCCTTAACGAAGGGGCACTCTTGCCGGTCAGCCAAGTGCTCGACATAGTAAGGCAGGTGGCGCTGGGTTTGGCCTATGCGCACGAGCACGGCATTGTGCATCGTGATGTCAAGCCTTCCAATATCATGGTGATCCGTGACGGTCATGTAAAAATTACCGACTTCGGCATCGCGCGCATGACATCGTCTACGGTGCAAACGCAAGCTGGCGTGGTGCTGGGCTCTCCCAAGTACATGTCGCCGGAACAAGTGCTGGGCAAATCGATCGACCAGCGTTCTGACATTTTCTCGCTGGGCGTGATGCTGTACGAAATGCTCACCGGGCGGCCACCGTTTGTCGGCGACACGATTAGCGCGGTCATGTATCACACCATAAATGCCACCCCCGCCCCGCCAAGCACCCTGAATCATGAAATACCTGCCATGCTTGATTTTATCGTCGCCAAGGCGCTGGCAAAGAGCGTGGATGACCGCTATCAGAATGCTAGAGAATTTGCCGATGATTTGCGTGCCTGCCGCGATGCCCTGCCGCGCCTCAGCACGATGGAGGAGCAAGCCAAGCCCCAGTCTGCCCCGCAAAATAAAAATCCCAAGCCGGTTGCAAACGCCGGCTTGCCCAGTCAGGCCGACTCTTTCGAAGCGACCATGCGCTTGGCTGATCTGACCGCGAAAGAGGTAGAAGATATAGGTAAAACGCTTAAGATTAGACGTTCGGACGGGGACGCTATCAATCAGTCTGCTACCGTAGCTGCTCGGCCTCCCGCGAACAAGTCAATGGTAATAACCCGCACCCTGCCCCTTCATGCCAACCCGGACAAAAGAGCGGGCTCACGCCATTCCGCCAATGACCGAAAATTGCTCATGATCCTGATCGTCTTGTTGGTGCTGCTTGGTTTGGCTTTACTTCTTTAACTGGACTCGCCCTCTTCTCATCAGAAAGTGCTTATGCAGCGGCAATTCAACTTTCACCCCTCGCGCTATTTTGCGTTCATGCTTATTGTCGCGCATGGCACGACACTCGCGGCTCTGTATCCGCTGGCTTTTCCGATCTGGGCCAAAACAGCCTTGGCATTGCTTGTGTTGCTCAGCATGGGATATCACCTGCGACGAGAAGCGTGGCTGTCAGCGCCCTCTGCTACGGTGGCACTCGTACTCGAAAACGATCTGGCGGTGTTGACCCAACGCAACGGAGATCATTTGACCTGCCAAATATTGCGCGACAGCCTGGTCACACCTTTCCTCACCGTGTTGAACATATTGCCGCAAGGCTCTCGTATTGCACGTAGCTTAGTCATCCTGCCGGACAGCATGGATGCCGCATCCTTCCGCCAGTTGCGGGTCTGGTTAAAGTGGGGCGGTTAACGCAATTGGCGAATATTTTACAGGTGCCGTGATGCAGCAACCAACGTCATTCTTTTACTGGTTTTATGCAGCTTAACTGACGTAGAATTACACAGATCCATTCCATGAATAATTCGCTATGACTGTCACCACGCTAGCTCCGGCTTACATTGATCCGTCACATTTCTCCGATGCGCTGAAGAACCAAGGGTATGGGGTTTTGAGCCCAACCGGATTGGAGGCATTCGTGGGCTACCCCATATCCGTTTTTGAGGAGCTGTGTGCGGATTGGGATGAACTGCCACCCGATAACTTTCTCAGGGACGGCGGACGTTACCGGCGACGGCGGCATTCCTGTTTCGTCGTTGAGCGGGAGAAGGTTACACAAACTCCCCATCGAGCACATTACCAACCACTGGAATACAACGCGCTGCACGGCGGGATGTTGCGCCTGTTCGAACCGATCTCGCCCAACACCGTTGCGCAACCCATATGGTCTAAATTGCTGCTGTCCATCAGTCGCGTCTGTTCGTCCGTCAAGGGAGAGCGTCCCTGGTTTATTGAAGCGCACCAGTTCCGCATCGACACCACCGATGGCATCGGGCGGCCGACACCGGAGGGCGCGCATCGGGATGGAGTCGATTTCGTCGCAATCCTGCTGGTTGCACGGGAGAACGTCAGCGGTGGCGAAAGCCGTATCTTCGAGGCTGCTGGCCCACACGGTCAGCGCTTCACTTTGAACGAACCGTGGACATTAATTTTGCTCGATGATCAGCGCGTTATCCATGAGTCTACACCTATCCAACCCACAGCCCCGGGAGGTCATCGCGACACGCTGGTGCTGACGTTTAGAAGCGGTAGCTTTCTGGAACCCGCATTAAAATAAAGGGAGCCTCTAAAAATCCAATTTTCGTCGCGATACTGCGTTGCTCACAAAAAATTACTCCTTACATATAAAACATATGCTGCGTCGTAATTTTTTGTTCGCGCCTTGTCTAGCTTAGAAAATTGGCTTTTTAGAGGCTCCCTAAACGTAAAAACTAAGGAAGTAAATGAAGATCGGGGTTCCCAAAGAAATCAAGACCAATGAGAATCGTGTCGCACTGGTTCCCGCAGGTGTGGCCGCATTAGTTGCGGATGGTCATGCTGTATGGGTGGAAAGCGGTGCCGGGCTGGGTAGCGGTTTCAGCGATGCGCAGTATCTGAACGCTGGTGCGCGCATTGCCCCCGATGCCGATTCCGTTTGGGCACAGGCGGATTTGATCGTCAAGGTCAAGGAACCGATCAAGGCCGAATGGCCGTGCCTTCGTGCCGGGCAAACCCTGTTCACTTATTTTCATTTTGCGGCTGACCGGGAACTCACCGAAGCTCATCTCGCTTCCGGTGCAACCTGCATCGCCTACGAGACGGTGAGCTTGCCAACAGGCGAGTTACCCTTGCTGACGCCGATGTCGGAAGTGGCCGGACGCATGGCGGTACATGAAGGTGCAAAATATCTGGAGAAGCTGTACGGTGGGCGCGGCATCCTGCTTGGCGGTGTGCCCGGAGTGTTGCCGGCGCAGGTTGTCGTCCTCGGCGGCGGCGTGGTGGGCAGCAATGCCGCACGCCTCGCGGCGGGCCTGGGCGCGCGCGTGACCATTCTGGATGTGTCGCTGGCACGCCTGCGTTATCTCGATGAGGTGTTGCCTGCCAACGTGCGGACGTTGTTCTCCAATCGCCACAACCTGCTTGAGCAGCTCGCTATTGCGGATCTGGTTATCGGAGGCGTACTCATTCCGGGCGCAGCCGCCCCCAAGCTGATACGCCGCGAAGACCTGAAGATAATGCAAAAAGGCTCGGTCATCGTGGATGTTGCGGTCGATCAAGGCGGCTGTGCGGAAACGACAGGCCCCACTACGCATCAGGATCCGGTCTATACCGTGGATGGCGTAGTACACTACGCTGTGGCAAACATGCCCGGGGGGCTGCCGAATACGTCTACTCTGGCGCTTACCAACGCCACGCTCCCGTATCTGCAACAACTGGCCAATAAAGGCTGGCAGCAGGCACTGCGCGATAGCGTACCGTTGCGCCACGGGTTGAATATTGTTGATGGCAAAATCAGTTACCGGGCTGTGGCCAATGCATTTGGTCTGCCCTATTCTGCTGCGGAAAGTTTCCTCTAGCGAAACGCAGATTAAATCCGTTCGTGGTGACCCTTCGACTACGCTCAGGACTAAAGGCCTTGTCGAACCATGATCGGATTTAATCTTTATGAAACAACTCGTTCCGCAAACCCTTCGACAAGCTCAGGGCGAACGGATGATTTAATCAGGGTTTCCTCTAGCGAAACGCTCCCCCGAAGGAGCGATGATAGATCAGGCAGCCTGTGCGGGAATTTTGTCGCGCTGGTCAACGATACGGTTGTGTTCGTCGACATAGACGAGTTGCGGGTGAAATTTCTGCAATTCCAGTTCGGAATACATCGCGTAAGTAGCGATAATCAGGATATCGCCGGGATCTGCCTTGTGTGCCGCCGCGCCATTCACCGAGATGACGCCCGAGCCGCGTTGCGCGCGGATGGCATAGGTGGTGAAACGTTCGCCGTTGGTAACGTTGTAAATATCGATCTGCTGATACTCCTTGATGTCGGCAGCATCCAGCAAATCATCATCTATCGCGCACGAACCTTCGTAATGCAACTCCGAACGCGTTACGCGCACGCGGTGCAATTTTGATTTAAGCATAGTACGTTGCATCAGGTCACTCTCCCAAACCGGACAAGCCGGTGCAAAATGTAGGTCGGGTTTTAACCGACATGGCAGGTTGAGCCCAGCCTACCAAAACAAGGCGCGCATTATATACAAACTTCGAGGTTGTCAATCAACCTTGTTTGCCCCAGCCGCGCCGCCGCCAGAATTACCAGATCGCTCTCGCCGCTTTCCGGCAGCGCCAGCGTATCTCTGGAACGCACCGCCACATAATCTACCTGCCAGCCGCGTTCAGCCAGAGCTTGCACCGCCTGTTGTTCTAATGCGGAGAAATCTCTCGCGCCATTCAACACGGCCTGCCGCAGTCCAACCAGTGTTAGATGCAGAAAAATCGCTTTAGTTCGCTCGACAGCACTCAAATACTGGTTGCGCGAGCTGAGCGCCAGCCCATCCGCCGCACGCACGGTTTCACCCCCGACGATTTCAACCGGCAAATTCAACTGTGCCGCTACTTGGCGTATCACGTACAGTTGCTGGTAATCCTTTTTACCGAACACCGCTACTTGCGGCTGCACGATATTCAGCAATTTCAGCACCACGGTCGCTACGCCGCGAAAATGGCCGGGGCGGAACGCGCCGCATAATTCATTTTCAAGCGGCGGTTCCACCGTTACCTGCTGCGGCTGCGGATAAAGCTCGCTCTCGCTCGGTGTAAACACCACATCCACACCGCACGGCTCCAGCTTTTCGCAATCCGCCTGCAAGGTGCGCGGATACTTGCCGAAATCCTCGTTCGCGCCAAACTGCATGGGATTGACGAAGATGCTCACTACCACACACTGCCCATGCTCCTTTGCGATGCGCACCAAATCGAGATGCCCCTCGTGCAAATTGCCCATGGTGGGAACGAAGGCGATAGATGTTTCGCCACGCAAGCGCTGGCGTAATTCGGCAACTGAGGTAATGACTTTCATCAGAAACTGTGTTCCTCGCCCGGAAATGCACCGGATTTCACCTCGGCCACATAATGCGCCACTGCATCCGCGATGCCGTTTGCGCCCTGCATGAAATTCTTCACGAAGCGCGCTTTCTTGCCGGGATAGATGTCCAGCATGTCGTGCAGCACCAGCACTTGGCCGGAGCATGCCGCTCCTGCGCCGATGCCGATGGTGGGGATGGAGACTTGCGCGGTGATTTCCGCCGCCAGCAAGGCTGGAATGGCTTCCAGCAGCAACATGCCTGCACCAGCCTGCGCCACGGCTGCGGCATCATTCAGCAGACGTTGGGCATCGGCGTCACTCTTGCCTTGTACGCGATAGCCGCCCAGTTGATTTACCGATTGCGGGGTCAGTCCAATGTGTGCGCACACCGGAATACCGCGCCGAGTTAAAAAACTAATGGTATCAACCATCGTCGCACCGCCTTCGAGCTTGACCATCTGTGCGCCCGCCATCATCAGCCGCGCGGCATGTGCAAAAGTTTTTTCCGCGCTGACTTGAGAGGTGCCGAACGGCATGTCGGCGACAATGAAGGCCTGTTTCGCACCACGCAACACGCAAGCCGTGTGGTAAACCATTTCGTCCAGCGTCACCGGCAAAGTGCTCTCATGGCCTTGCAGCACCATGCCGAGCGAATCGCCGACCAGCAACACGTCCACGCCATTGGCTTCAAGCAAGGCAGCAAAGCTGGCGTCGTAACAGGTCAGCACAGCGATTTTTTCGCCCTTGTCGCGTAGCGACTGCAAGTTTGTCAGTGTCGTCCTCATTACGCCCCCTTACTAAAAAACTCGCGCTGTCCGCGCATCCCTGCGATACGCTGCAACAGCAAAGCGAAATCCTCGTCATTATCTACCAAGTTCAAATGTTCGCTGTTCACCACCAGCACCGGTGCCGCATCATAATGATAAAAGAAATCGCTATAGGCCTGCGCCAGACGCGTCAGGTATTCATCGGAAATCGGACGCTCATAGGCATGAGCACGCTTCTGCACGCGTTCGATCAGAGTTTCCGGCGGAGCTTGCAGGTAAATCACTAAATCCGGCGTGGGCGCTTGCGGAGCCAAACTCTGATAGATATTCTGGTACAGCGCAAATTCGTCATTGCTCAAATTCAGGCGCGCAAACAAGGCGTCCTTGTCGAAAAGGTAATCCGCCACCGTGCGGGTGCGGAACATGTCCATCTGCCCCAGATCCCGCACCTCGTTGATACGTTGGAACAGAAAAAACAACTGGGTGGGCAACGCATGCCGGGCGGGATCCTGATAGAAGCGCGCCAGAAAAGGATTCTCTTCCGGTTTCTCCAGCAGCATGGCGGCACCCGTATGCGCCGCCAGTCGCCGCGCCAGGCTGGTTTTGCCCACGCCTATCGGCCCTTCGACCACTACGTAACTATATTTGTCCAGCGGCATCTCTAAACTCGTTCCAATTGCTGATCCGCACATTGCCGCAACGCAGTCGCTGCCGATCCGATACCGGGAATCACACAATCCGGGGCGATCTCCAGCAAAGGGCACAACACGAAGGCACGCAAGTGCATCTGCGGGTGCGGGATGGTCAAGCCATGTTCGTGACGTTGCAGCCCATCATACAGCAGCACATCCAAATCCAAGGTGCGCGGGGCGTTAAGAAATTCGCGCGTGCGCCCGCACTCCTGCTCCAGCGCCAGTAACTCGTCCAGCAGGGCGCGCGGACTCAGCCCCGTTTCCAGTTGCGCCACCGCATTGATGAAATCCGGCTGTTCCAGATAGCCGACCGGCGCACTGCGGTAGAGCGAAGAGTGCGCCAACACCCGCGTATGCGGCAAACTGTCCAGCGCCTGCAACGCCTGCAATACTTGCGCGCGCGGGTCGTCCAGATTGCTGCCCAAGCCAACAAAAGCGATATGTCCGCCCATCAAACTATCGGCAACTCCGCTTGTACCGCCTCTTCCGTTTGGCGTACACCCGCCGGTTTCTTGCGGCGGCGACGTTTCTTGGGAACTTCGTCCGGCATCAGCATTTCGGCGCGGCGCTCATCGCTGGCATCCTGAAACTCGTCCCACCACAAGCCCAACTCTTCATCCACCTCGCCGCTCTCGCAGCGCAGCAACAGAAAATCATAAGCGGCACGGAAGCGCGGCACCGCCAGCAGGCGCAACGGTCGCTGTCCGCCGCGCTGCTCAAAACGCGGCTGCAGCAACCAGATCTCCTTCATGATCGCATCGTGACGGTGCGGAATGGCAAGCTGCTCCCGCTGCCTGCCGAGAACGGCATCCATCGCCGCGTGCAGCGCCGCGATAGGTTTTTCACCCGCATCCTGCTGCGCCTTCCAGTCGGACAGCACTTCGTGCCATAACAGCGCGGCAAACAAAAAGGCGGGCGAAACCGACTTGTCTTCGCGGATGCGCTGGTCGGTATTTTCCAGCGCCAGCATGACGAACTTTTCGCCCTGCGGCTGCTCCAGGATAACGTCCAGCATCGGCAACATGCCGTGGTGCAAGTCCATCGCGCGCAGTTTCTTGACGCACTCCACCGCGTGACCGGACAGCAGCAGTTTGAGCATTTCATCGAGCAAGCGCGCCTGCGGCACATTAGCCAGCAAATCCTTCATGCCGGCGATGGGCGCGGCGGTGGCCGCATCCAGCTTCATGCCCAACTTGGCCGACAGGCGTACCGCGCGCAGCATGCGCACCGGGTCTTCGCGGTAGCGAACTGCCGGGTCGCCAATAATGCGCAAGGTATTGGCACGAATGTCGGCGTAACCGTTGTGGTAGTCAAAAATTTCTTGTGTGGCAGGATCGTAGAACAGCGCGTTGGCGGTGAAGTCGCGCCGCGCCGCATCCTGCTGCTGATCGCCGAACTCGTTGTCGCGCAGCAAGCGCCCGTGCTCATCGGTTTGCGCGTCTTCGGCTTCTATCATGCGGCGGAAAGTGGAAGTTTCTACCGTTTCTTCGCCGAACATCACATGCACCAAACGAAAGCGCCGGCCGATAATGCGCGAACGGCGGAACACGCGGCGTACTTCTTCCGGCGTGGCATTAGTGGCAATATCGAAATCCTTGGGGTGGCGGTTGAGCAGCAAATCGCGCACCGCACCGCCCACCACGAAAGCCTGGTAACCGGCCGCCTGCAAGCCTTCGGTAACCTTGCGCGCAGCCGGGCTGATGCCGCTTCGACCGACGCCATGCACTTCAAAGGGGATGATGTGGCACTTACCTTCCACCCGGACTTTAGGTGACTTTCCGAAAACACGTTTGAACAGTTTTTTTATCATTACTTTCCAGGCAATATGAATGGCTGCACCAGCGGCTATTCAGCAGAACTATGAATTATACACCGGGGACGAGACAGCGTTCTCCGTCCGATGCGTTGGGTTTCAACGCAAACTCATGATGCGCCAGCCATGTTTCTCGGCATGGGCGCGTAACGTATCATCCGGATCAACCGCCACCGGATTTTTCACTCTTGCTAGCAGAGGCAGATCATTCAATGAATCGCTGTAAAAACAGCTATCTGCGAAACTGCCCCAGCTCCAGCCGCGCTGCGCCATCCAGCTTTCCAGACGCGTTATTTTCCCTTCACGAAAACTCGGCACTCCGTCCACGCGCCCGGTAAATTCGCCGTTTTTTTGCTCCGGTTCGGTTGCAATCAGATGCTCCACACCGAATTCACGCGCAATCGGCGCGGTCACGAAGCTGTTGGTGGCTGTAATCACCACGCACATATCCCCCGCCTCACGATGCCGCGCCACCAGTTCGCGCGCGGCAGCCCCCATCATGGGGCGAACTTTGCGCTGCATGAATGTCTCATGCCAAGCATCCAGATGAGTGCGCGCGTGACGTGACAAGGGTTTTAACTGAAAGTCTAAAAACTCGTGAATGTCCAATGTTCCACTGCTTGTACTGCTCGTAAAACGCCAAGTTCTTTGCCTCGAACAGTTCGCGGTCAAGCACACCCTGTTCGATGAGAAATTGTGCCCACTCAAAATCGCTGTCGCCGTTTAGTAAAGTGTTGTCCAGATCAAATAATGCCAGATTCACTGTTTGCCCCTATTAACACATAAAGTAATCACATAGATATAGCAAATTTCGAAACCATTAGGTTATACTAACAAATAGGGAGCGGGATTCGAATATTTAACGTCATGTACACCAACAAAAGTGAACAATAGCAGATTCACGAGTGCTGGCGTAATACCGAGTACCATCAACAATAAATCATCTTGGCACTTAAGCATATGTCCATGCACTGCCTGATATCAGCTTCGCTCCAGTAGCGTTGAGGTGGGAAATCGCATCTATGGTCATATGCTTTGTATTCACAGATAAAGATAAATCATTGCTCCATGTTTACTTTAAACCGCTCGCCGAAGCCATCACCTGCCAGGGCAGATGGGGACTAAAGCATGGATAATGCCCAAAACCTGTACCCCAGAATAAGCAAAGCCCTTGCGCAAACCGGCGCAGAATTTCCAGAATTTCTGTCCAGCAATTTTACGCGAATTTTGCAGCGCATCGAATTATTGTGGGGCGAAAAGGAAGCGATCGATTACTTCGATTCGCTTTTTCTCGATAATGTTGCTGACGACAATAAAAGCTCGTCACAGCGCGCGGATAAATCAAGTAATACGACTCGAACCCGCCAAGGTTTTCCAATCGAGGCGGTAAAAGAGATTGTTCTTCTCAAACAAGTTCATCAGCTCCTGTTTCCATCCACAAGCATCAACCCGTACGACCCTTTCAGCGGCTCCGAGATCATCCCCATCGAGCAACCAGCCAAGGCGGAAACCTCTCCCGAAAACTTGTCGGCCCGCGCAAGCAATAACGACATGCCGCCCAGCTCCCTCCGGCGACATCGCCAACGCCGATCGACTGGCCCATCATACGCACCCAGCACGAATTGGTCGACATGGCCAGGCTGCAACAAAACGGAGAGAACATTTATCCGTTGCAAGGCAAGCCGGTCGGTGAAATTCTTATGCATTATGGGGTGATCGACGAACAGACCTTGCGCATCGTGCGCGACATGCAAAAAAGACCGGCACACAAAAACCGGCCGGTGGGTGAAATACTGGTCGAGGTCGGAATCATCAAGCAAGACGAACTGGCCCGTGCGCTGCTTGTCCAAGTCGGCATTCCTATGGTGGACGTATTGAACATCGATATTCCGCCTGAAATTGCCAAAGCCATCCCCCTTGCCAAAGCCCGCGAGAAACTGGCCGAGCCGATAGGCAATTATCAGGACACGCTTTATCTGGCGGTGGGCGATCCGTTCACCTTCGCCGACCACTCATTTTTCACCATGATGACGGGCATGAAGGTCAGCTTGGTATTTGCTCCTCAGCATGAAATAGTCAACCGCATCAACATGCATGGTTTGACCCCCAAGAAGAGCGCCAAGGCGGCAAAAGAAGAATTCCGTAATCTGGCCAAGATGGATATGAATTTTTCCATAGGCCAGCCCGATGATGAGGATGCCGTGACCAGCGACATGTCGGAGAATGATTCCGTCATTGTTAATCTGGTTAACCAAATAATTTTCAATGCCATTCAGGATGACGCATCGGATATCCATATCGAGCTATTCAATGACGGTAAAGAAGCGCGCATCCGCTTCCGCCGTGACGGCAAGATGGAGCAATTCTCAGACTACCCACGCGCTTATCACAAAGCCGTGGTATCGCGCATCAAGATCATGTCAGGCCTGGACATTTCGGAAAAACGCCGCCCGCAGGACGGTAAAATTTCATTCGGCACCCCCAACGGCGGACGGGTCGACCTGCGCGTGGCAACCATCCCGGCCATGCTGGGCGTAGAATTCGTCACGATCCGTATTCTGGCCTCGGGCGAACCGGTACCACTCGGCGAGTTGGGCATGATCAAGCGGGATGCGCAGGTATTCCGCGAGGTATTCCAGCGTCCCTACGGATTGATTCTGGTATGCGGGCCGACAGGCAGCGGCAAAACGACCACGCTGCATTCCGTCTTGAACGAACTCAATACCGAAGACCGCAAAATATGGACAGCGGAAGACCCGGTGGAAATCGTGCAGTCGCATCTTTGCCAAGTACAGGTCAACAGCAAAATCGGCATGACCTTTGCCACCGTGCTGCGCTCGTTTTTGCGTGCCGACCCCGACGTGATCATGATCGGCGAAATGCGCGACCAGGAAACCGCAAAAATTGCGCTGGAAGCCTCGATGACCGGGCACTTGGTGCTTTCCACGCTGCATACCAACTCGGCTTCCGAAACCGTGGCCCAGACTTCTGGATCTGGACATTGACCCCTACAACCTTTCCGATGCCTTGCTGGCCATACTCGCGCAACGGCTTGCCCGTAAGCTATGCACCGCTTGCGCCAGACGTGAAGAGGCCTCTGCCGGCGACCTTGATGATCTAGCAATCGATTATTACCAATCCTCTCACGGCAAGTCGCCCACTCTTTCCGAACGCGGCGATATTGTTCAACGATGGCGCGAAAATTATGGCGAGGATGGCAAGCTTTATCTCATGCATGCCGTGGGCTGCGAACTATGCAGAGGGGGTTACAAAGGGCGCATCGGTTTGTATGAGTTATTGCATGCCACCCCGCCTTTGCGCCATTTGATTCGTCAACGCGCGCCAGCATCCGAATATTTGGCAGAGGGTGTTGCCAATGGCATGAGGACATTAAAACAAGATGGTATCGACAAAGTCATGCGCGGCATAACCGATAT
This sequence comes from uncultured beta proteobacterium, assembly GCA_963714805.1. Classification (GTDB taxonomy): domain Bacteria; phylum Pseudomonadota; class Gammaproteobacteria; order Burkholderiales; family Gallionellaceae; genus CAIQPV01. Next base: position 412,397 of record CAVQPO010000005.1, read on the forward strand.
GATACAAGTGCATGGCGCTTGTATTTAGGATATCCTTTAAACTGTTATAATTATAATATTCTAATGGATATCAAAAAGTATCTCATCTCAACATCAACGCGCGCAATTGCGGCATTCGCCGTCATTGCCGTATTGGCGTTCCCGAGCGTGTCGAAGGCTGTCAGCATCGGCGAAATCGTGCTGCAAAGCAAACTGGGTGAACCTTTGTTAGCCCAGGTAGATTTGACATTGGGAAGCGGCGAGCAAATTGAAACTTCCTGCCTGTCTTTGGTCGCCCCCGACCCAAGCGAAGAAGATATCAGCGGCTATCTGACCAGAGCCTATCTATCCGTAAAAACCGATGGCAAGCGACAATACGTCGCCATCAGCTCGCATAAGTTGTTTAATGATGCGTTCGCCAGGTTGCGCTTACAGATCCAATGCCCCGGCTTGGGTAAGGTAATCAAGACACTGACTATCCTGCCGGATCTTGATGCGTCCGCTCCGCAAGCCCAGATTGCCGCCACCAACGCGGTTGCAGAAACAGCCAATACTTCCGTGCCGCCCGTATCGAATGACCATGAGATTGCACCTGAAGCAAAACAGCGCAATACCCGCGACACTCTGCCTGATGTCAATAAATATCTGACAGAAAAAGCGGCAGGACCCACCCATAAGCGGCATCGGCGAGGAGCAAGCTCTGCGTCTACCACCGGCAATTACCCGAGCCATGAAGGAGTTTTCAGACTCAAACTCTCCGGTGACCCGATTGATGAATCGCGCATTGGTAAAATCAGCCCGGAAGAACGTGCGCTGCTGTTGGCCAAGCAAAAACTGCTTGATGCGGATGATCAGACGGCCAGCTTCCTAGCCATGCAACATCAGGTTAAGATGTTGCAGGACGAGTTAAGTCAAATCAAGTTACAACTGGCTCAGTTGGGCATCAATCCCAACGTGACTGCAGCATCCGCAACGCCGCCAGCAGCCGTTGCGTCAGCGTCATCCGTCGCGCCATCGGCCGCAGCCGGAAGCGCGCAGGCCAACCGACCCAAGCCAGCCGTTGCCGTAAAACAACCGGTAGTGCAACAGGAAACCCCGGATCAATACAGATTAATTATCGCGCTCGTGCTGGTGCTGATCATCCTCGCTTTGTGGCTGGGACTGCGTCATTACACTAAAATTAAATCGCGTATCGGAATTAGATCGCACCAATACGACGAACCATTCCTGAACGAAGTGAAAGTTGCGGATAACTTACCGGTCGCCGCGAAGCTGGGGATGAGCCGCCAGCAAAGCGCCCCCACCGCCCCCGCTCCAGTATCGGCACAGCCAATACAACCGTCTCAACCCCAGAGCAATCCTGCGCCAGCTATTACTGCGCAGACCAAGACAAATGTTGTAAAAAGTGTGGATGCCCCGCCGCCACCTCCAAAAATTGAAGAGGAAGTGAGCGAAGAGGACTCCATGCTGGAAGAAGCAGGGCTGTATGCGGCCCATGGACGACCGGCCAAGGCGGCAGAGATATTACTTGAAATCATCAAACAACGCCCTTCTAAAGCCGAAGCATGGCCATTGTTGTTCTCTATTTATTCCTCTCTCGGGAAAGCGGCGGAATTCGAAAAAACTGCAAAAGAATTCTTGATCCACCACAAGGACAGTCCCTCATGGCGAGGAATTCAGGCATTGGGGCGCACCCTCGACCAGAACAACCCGTTGTATATCGATAATAACAGCACTGCTTCTGCGTCCCCTTTATTGCCCGACGCGGCACATGCACGCCGCCCCGTCGGCGATGTGCTGCTAGACATGGGAGTATTGTCCAAGCAGGATCTACAGAATTGCCTTGATGATTTCGACCCGAAAAAACATGGGCGCTTCGGCGGATATCTGGTGGCCCGCAAAGTGATTACCCTTGCGCAACTCGATCAAGCCTTGCTGCAACAGCAAGGCCTTCATAAAGAAGAAAAAGCCGGTTCACTGCCTTCATTGCAGGACATGGAAAATTTCCTGGCTGATTTTGACCCGAAGCGTGATGGCAGTGTCGCCGAATTTCTGGCATCACGCAATGCGGTTACGCCCGGACAGCTTAGCCAGTTGCTGCAACGACAAACAAGCCAAGTATCTGCTGCCGAAACCGCGCCAGCCAACAAACCCCTTCCTGTGGACAAGGAAGCGGCAATGGATTTTGAGTTTGAGACCACATCAAAACTCCCCACACTCGACCTTGAGTTCGAACCGTCAACAGGGCAAAGTTTGCCCTTGGATTTAGAGGTTGAATCTGCATCTCCCGCATCCCCAGCATCCCCCGAGTTAAATCTGGATTTTCCGGAGATTAACTTTGACCTGGCCAATGACAATCTGTCAGGTAAAAAACCGGGGAAACAATAAAACAGAAGTTCGATCCTAAAGCGGCACATTTTTGCCAGCTTGCATCACCTCTTTCAACAAGGGCACGGATGCCCCGCGCTTCAAGCGCAAGCAGTGGGTGTCCAGCGCATCCAACACCGCCAGCAACGCCGGCAAATCGCGCCGCCCATGAAGCAACAGATATTGTGTGACCTCATGCGGCAGGACTAACCCTTTGGCATGGGCATGTTGCACCAGCGCCCTGGATTTTTCTTCATCGTTCAGACCTTGCACCTGATACACCAACCCCCAGCCCAGGCGAGTGCGCAGGTCGTCGCGCAAATGTAGCTGTGCCGGTGCGACAGCGCCGCTGACCAGCAGTACAACTCCGTTTTCGCGCATCCGGTTATAGAGTTCAAACAACGCTATTTGCGCGACATCGTCCAGTGTTTCCACATCATCCACCGCGACCACCTGCGCCATTTCCGGCACGGCACCACGAACATGAATTGCGGATAGCCCCGATGCACGCGCCTGCCCGACCGCCGCTTGCAGCAAATGGCTTTTGCCGCAACCTGTCTCGCCCCACAAATACAGACAGCGTTCGTCCGTATTTCCGGAAAGAGCTTGGCGCAAAGTGTAGAGCAATTCGACATTGCGACCGGCAACGAAGTTATCCAGAGTGGGGATCCAGTCCGGCGCGATATTGAGCAACAATTGAGTCATGTTCAGTTCTTGATATTGCGCTCGGCCGTAACAAAATCCAGCGTTTTCAGGATGGCTTTTTCGACTCGTGTCGACGGAATTTCGATGCGCTTTTTTGTCTTGTAATAGCGCGCACCAAACCACACAAGAGAAATGGCCAACACCAGCCCGAGGGCTGCCCATAAGCCATTGTTCAGCAACCCGTCTGGTTGTGCCACCAACTGTTTTACTGCGACTTCCGGTTTGGGGAGAACTTCTGCTTTACTTGCCGTTTCCGAGGGGAGGGGCGATGGCTGCTGCACTGACGATGCGCCGGAGGTAGGAGGGATGGCACCCAATTGAGCCAATTGTAATTTGACAGCCCCTAACTCATCCTTTAACTGTTGAACCTGATTGCGCATGGCCAGAATCTGGCCATCTGATCATCCTCATCCAGTAGTTTCTTTTGCGCCAGCAGGGAAACACGTTCTTCCGGGCTGGCTTTCCCGATGCGTGATTCATCGATCGGATCACCGGAAAGCTGGAGCCTGAACGATGGCGAAACAGCCCGTTTTTTGCTAGCCATTTGCACAGACGGAGAGGGCGGTTTATGCATGGGTCGAGCCGACTTGTCAGCAAGATATTCTCTAAGCTCAGGCTGCGTTTCACGGTGGTCACGTTGCTTTGCATCAGACTCAACATCATGAACATCGGGCGGGGATGGCACGAATTTGTTAATTGATTCAGCCGCTATGGGGGCGGCAATCGGTTCTTGCACAGCGGGAACCAGATCAGGCAATATGGTCAGCAACTTGATGATGCTGCCCGTGCCGGGACATTTAATTTGCAATCGCAATTTGGCGAACGCGTCGTTAAATGGGGCGCGCGAACTGACGACTACATATTGCCGCGCGCCCTCGGTCTTGATGGACAGATTGGCTTTAGTCAGGTAGTCACTGGCATCGTCTTCGAGCGGGTCAGGAGGGGCCAAAGCCAGGCAGGAGTTTTCAATATGTTCGCCGCTGCCCACGACCAGATCTACCTGGGCAAACAGCGGCTCTCCCACCTTGCTTTGCATTACTACCTCGCCGATGCTAATAGCCTTAGCAACATTTGAAAATGTCAGCGCTATAATCATGGCTGATGCCATAATTGCGTGCCATGCGAGAAAGAATTTACGGTTATCCATAAAGTCGCTAATCAATTATTGATGGTTCATATACATGCTCCATGCACCTGTTGCATGTCGGTTATGCCGCATATCACTTTTTCGATACCGTCCTGTTTCAATGTTCGCATTCCATCAGCCACACCGGCAACCAGATATTCGGATGCTGCGGATTTCTGGCGCATCAAATGGCGTAGCGGCGAAGTAGCATGCAGTAATTCATATAACCCTACGCGCCCCTTATAGCCACCGTTACACAATTCACATCCCACGGCGCGCATGAGATAAAGTTTGCCATTATCGCCGAACTTGTCGCGCCATTCATGAATAATATCGTTACGTTCCGCCAGGGCTGGCTGTCTGGAGTGGGCCGACTGGTAGTATTCGTTGGCAAGATCTTCGATATCACTGACGGAGGCTTCCTCACGTTTTGCACAAGCCGTACATAGTTTGCGTGCCAGTCGTTGCGCGAGAATTGCCAGCAAAGCATCAGAGAGGTTGTAGTGATCAATACCCAAGTCCAGAAGTCTGGCCACGGTTTCCGAAGATGAATTGGTGTGCAGCGTGGAAAGCACCAGATGCCCGGTCATCGAGGCCTCCAGCGCGATTTGTGCAGTTTCATGGTCGCGCATTTCACCGATCATGATGACATCCGGGTCGGCACGCAAAAATGAGCGCAGCACGGTGGCAAAGGTCATGCCGATTTTGCTATTGACCTGCACTTGGCACAGTCGCGATTGCACGATTTCCACAGGGTCTTCCGCTGTCCATATCTTGCGGTCTTTGGTGTTGAGTTCATTCAACACCGAATGCAGCGTGGTCGTTTTTCCGCTACCCGTGGGCCCGCATACCAGAATGAGCCCGTAGGGTTGCTGAAAGACATTCCGAAAAACTTTCGCATCGCGGTTGGTCATGCCAAGGTCGCTGAGCGGCAAGGGTTCACCCGAAGACAGGATACGGATCGTGATAAATTCCACGCCCAGCATGCCCGGAATAATTGCCACGCGCAGATCGACCCGCCCGCCATTGGGAATACTGAAGGTAAACTTGCCATCCTGCGGTCGGCGCTTTTCCGAAATATCCAAGCCGGACATGATCTTGATGCGGGAAACTACGGCCCGGTGATAAGCGCGCGGGTAATCGGAGAAATGCTCCATATGTCCGTCACGACGAAAACGTATGCTGGCCTCTGCACCGTCATTAAAAAGCTCGATATGAATATCCGATACTTCCTCTTGAATAGCATGGAAAATCATCTGATTAACCAGATTCACAATAACGGAATCGTTCTCTGTCAAGCTCGGGGTGCCAACTTCCTCTTCCACGGCTGGACCCGCATCGAACTTCATATCCATGGTAGCCAAACTGCGGAATTCTTCCTTTGCCGCCCCCTTGGTTTTCTTGGCTACGCCCTGTATGTTGAGGCGGGTTGCAATTTCATGCGCCGGAGCAAATACCAGCTTTATCCTCATGCCGGTCATCATCTTGAAAAATGATTGATCCGCAAACGTAAAAGGCTCTGCTACGGCCAGAAACAGCAGGCCATTGTATTGAGCTAACGGCAGGGCAAGTTTTTCGCGAGCTTTGGCTATTGGAATGGTCTTGAACATTTCCCCGTGGATATCCAATGACAATACATCAACAATAGGGATGCCAGCCTGTATAAGCAGCATAAGGTTCAGCTCATCATGCTTGATCAATCCGATCTCGACAAATAGTTTGCCTACAGGCCAATTCTTGTATGACGGCTTTTTTTGCATTTCGCGCACCGTATTCAGTGTGCGCTCCAGATTGAGTTCGTCTACGATCCCATAATGAATCAGGATTTCACCAATTTGTTTGCCTTGTAACGGGTAAATATTTTCCCCGCCGTGTTGAAGTCTGGCAATTTCCATCAGTTCAAGCTGTGTTCGTATCACTGGCCAGTCGATTTGGACTTTCCTGTCGCTGCGGATCAGCTCAGGTTCGGCGGCAGCATGACCTAGACTCGCTTCATCGGCAACCACACTTTCCGGAGAGGGCGAATTTTTGGCGGCAGTCTCGATCGGCGGCATCTCAGCACCACTGAAAGGATCAAATGGGTTGAGTGATATCAGCGATGGGAACAGGATACGGTGGACTTGTTGGAGCAAAACAATCTCTTTTACCGCCTCTATAGGAAAACCTTGGCGGATTCGCTCCGGGCGTTCTGGTTGGCCCGAGCGGTGTGGCGGCTTGTTTTTGTCGTCGGAGTTATCCCCGAGAAACAGCGAGTCGAAATAATCGATAGCTTCCTTTTCGCCCCACAATAATTCAATACGCTGCAAAATACGCGCAAAATTCTTTGCCAGAAATTCAGGAAATTCAGCACCGGTTTGCGCAAAGGCTTTCGATATCTTGGGATATAAGTTTTCTTTGTTTTCCACGCCGTCCCCTATCTGCCCTTATATCAATGACGGGCTAGTAATGCCTACGGCAAAGCCGAGGCACAGCATGGGCTCAGCACATCCCAACGGCCACTTAAAAAGTGAAGCCGAGCGGGCTATGCACAACCCACATGCCTATCGCCAATAATGCTTGGTAATTGATGGATTCCAAGTGTGCGTCGACAATCAGCAAATCTGTTATCGTTTGCTTTGTCTTGTCGAAACGTTTCGAACTCCGTCCCTGTTAATAGTGTAAACGATTAAGGGGTTACTGCCAAACTACTACTTGCAGCCTGAACATTGCCCAGAAGAAGGTAGCGCGCTCTCGGGTATATAATGTCAGGCTATCATTCGCTCCCCCCCCCCCAAGTCCATGGCTAACTATATGACAAAAAATATAATCTTGCGGACACTTCATACATTTTGCGGTGCTGTTGTGATCGCGTTTTACTGCAATACCGGATCGGCAGTTGAACTCATTACGGAAATCCAGAATCCTCCACAGGAACTGCCCGGCGAACATTCTCATGAAGTCGAGATCGCCCATATCCGCAAGCATCATTTAAAACGTCTGGACGACAAACTTACGATTGAACCCAAAATTTTGGAGCAAAACTGTAGATACGAATCCGATATTTCAACCAAACCGCCGACCAAACGTGTTGCCCTGACCTTTGATGACGGCCCCGAACCAAGCCAAACCGAGTTCATCCTTGAAGTGCTGAAGAAATATGATATCTCCGCAGCCTTCTTCATGATAGGCACCAAAGTACAACAACACCCCGAACTGGTCGAGAAAGTCCGCGCGGCCAACCATCAGATCATCGGCAACCACTCTTGGGATCATCCCAATTTTCACGACATCAGTGCCACCGAACAGGCGGAGCAAGTTTTGCGCGATGAAGCCATTCTTGCCAATGACCTGCAACCGAGATTATTTCGCTATCCCTATGGAAATTCGTCCTGCGAGACCAATGATTTGGTGCGTGCTCGCGGCTACAAGATAGTGGGGTGGCACATAGATTCCTGCGATTGGGCGTTTGAAAAAAACGGCTCCGTCGATATCAAGGAAGCGATTTCATGCGGCGTACTCCCCCAATACCATAATGACTATGTGGGCCACGTAGTATCTGCCGCCAGAGCGCGTAACGGCGGCATTATTCTGATGCATGAGATTCACCCCAACACCATTAAAAAATTGGAAGAAATTATTACGCAGTTGCGCGCAGACGGTTTTGTTTTTGGGACAATTTTAGATGAAGATTTCCAGCAGTCCTTGCGCTAGAAACGGATGCAGCAACATTAACGAATTCTGTATACACAGAATTCGGGGCATTCAATTAAGCACGCCGCCAAGTCGTGCCCGCCGCGCTGTCTTCCAGAACGATTCCCGCTTCTAGCAGTTGCTTGCGGATACGGTCGGCTTCGGCAAAATTTTTGGCTTGCTTGGCGGCTGAGCGCTCGGCAATCAAATCTTCGATTGAGCCAATCTGTATCAAAGCGCCAGCAGAGCCAACACCGGCTTTCGCAGAAACGCCTAATCCTTTAGAAGTACCGTGGAGAGAACCAGCTTGACCTTCTGCATGAACGCCAATCAACCCAGCAGAAACATTGCGACGGCCTTGCAGGAACTCAGTCGCATCGCGTTGCAACAGACCAAGCACACCACCCAGAGACTTGAGTTGCGCAGCTAGTTGCAATGAATTAGTTTTGTTTACTTCATTGGCAAGATCGAACAGCACAGCCAACGCTTCCGGCGTATTGAAGTCATCGTCCATCGCGGTTTTGAAACGCTGGGCGTGAGAGGTATTCCAATCCACGGAACCCCTAACCCCCCCAGCCCCCCTTATCAGGGGGGGGGCAGCCTCCTCCCCTGATAAGGGGAGGCCGGGAGGGGTTAGGCTTTTAAGCGCCGTATACAGTCGTGTCAACGCCCCCTTCGCATCATCCAGATGCGCATCGGAATAATTTAACTGACTCCTATAGTGCGCTCGCAAAATAAAGAAGCGCACCACCTCCGCTGCCTTTTCACGATCACCGTGATATTCCTTTGTCAGTTGATCTAGCACTTCACGGATCGTGAAAAAGTTGCCCAGCGACTTGGACATCTTCTCGTCATCCACGCGCACAAAGCCGTTATGCATCCAGTAATTCACGTACTGGCACTGATGCGCGCCTTCACTCTGCGCGATTTCGTTTTCGTGGTGCGGGAACTGCAAGTCCGCGCCCCCGCCGTGAATGTCGAAATGTTCGCCCAGCAATTCCGAGCCCATCGCCGAACATTCGATGTGCCAGCCTGGGCGCCCCTTGCCCCACGGCGAAGACCACTTTACTTCTTCCGGTTCGTCGTCCTTGGAGTGCTTCCACAAGACGAAATCAAGAGGATCGCTCTTGCCATCATTCACATTCACGCGCTCACCCGCGCGCAAATCTTCCAGCGATTTGCCAGACAATTTTCCATAGCCGTCAAACTTGCGCACCGCGTAGTTCACATCGCCATCGGTGGCAAGGTAAGCCAAGCCATTGGTCTCTAGCTTGGCGATCATCTCCAGCATCTGCGGCACGTATTGCGTGGCGCGCGGCTCATGATCCGGTGGCAGAATACCCAGTGCGCGTTCGTCCTCGTGCATCGCATCAATGAAACGCTGGGTTAGAACGTGAATGGACTCGCCGTTTTCTGCCGCACGCTTGATGATCTTGTCGTCAATATCGGTGATGTTGCGCACGTAGGTCACGTCGTATTTCGACTCCTTGAACCAGCGATACACCATATCGAACACCACCATCACGCGCGCATGGCCGAGGTGGCAATAGTCGTACACCGTCATGCCGCACACATACATGCGCACCTTGTTAGGTTCGATGGGAATAAAGTCCTGCTTGTCGCGAGTGAGAGTGTTGTAGATTTTCAGCATTAAACGGTCTTTACAGCAAAATTTATGGGGGTTAATTTTTCGCGCGAACCAACAGAACCGGCATGGATGCAGTACGGATCACGCCTTCGGCTACACTGCCCATCAACAAATGCTCGAAGCCTTTGCGCCCGTGCGTACCGATCACCAGCAAGTCGGCAGCCCATTTCTGCGCTTCTTCTGAAATGACGCCCCCCGTTCGACCGCCCTCCGTCGCCACCAGCTTCGTTTCCACCGGGATGCCTTGGCTTGCAACCAATCCTTTGTGCTTTTCCAGCAAGGCGGAACCAGCATCCGCTATCGCCTGCATGATGTCCTGTATCGGCACTACATTCATGGCGTCCGGTTGCCACATCACGGGCATTTCCTCGCAAACATGGAGCAACAACAGAGTTGAACCAGATTCGCCGGCCAGATTGATTGCCTCACACAGCGCCATGTCGGATGTCTTGCTGCCATCTATTGCCACCGCTATTCGTTTATACATAGGGTACCTCTAAAAATCCAGATTTCATCCCAACTGCTACGTTGCAGAAAAAATTTCTTGCTTGCATATAAAACATATGCGGCGCGGCGAAATTTTTTCCGCGCCTTGCATTTGGGCGAACTCTGAATTTTTAGAGGCACCCAAAATATTCATTACTTTGCTTACCCCTGTTCTTTTGCCCAGGAATCGCGCAAGGTCACGGTGCGATTGAATACCAATTTTCCGCCCGGCTGATGATCGCGTCGGTCAGTGCAAAAGTAGCCGAGGCGCTCGAACTGGTAATGCGTTTCCGGCGCGGCATCGCGCACAGCAGCCTCAACCCAGCCTTGCACCACCGTGAGCGAATCCGGGTTAATAAATTCCAGAAAGTCCTTTTCCTTGTCGGCATCCGGTTCCGGCACGGTGAACAGGCGATCATATAAACGGATTTCGGCGGGCAGCGCATGTCTCGCGCGACAGGAAGTGGATCACGCCCTTTACCTTGCGTCCTTCCGGGTTTTTGCCCAAGGTGTCGTGGTCGATGCTGCAACGCAGTTCGACCACCTTGCCATCAGCATCTTTCACCGTTTCGTCGCAACGCATCACGTAGCTGTGGCGCAAGCGCACTTCTCCGCCCAGCGTGAGGCGTTTCCAGCCCGAGGGCGGCGCTTCTGCAAAATCGTCGGCTTCGATAAACAGCTCGCTGCTGATCGGCACCACGCGCTTGCCGAACTCGGGATGATTGGGGTGGAAGTCCGCCTCGCGCGCCTGTGCGCCCTCAAAATTGGTCAGAGTGACTTTGAGCGGATTGATGATCGCCATCACGCGCGGTGCGCGCGCTTCCAGGTCTTCGCGGATCGCACCTTCCATCACCGCCATATCGACAATGTTATCGCTTTTGGAAACACCGATCCGGCGCGCGAATTCGCGGATGCCTTCCGGGGTGTAACCTCTGCGGCGCATGCCGCTAATGGTGGGCATGCGCGGGTCGTCCCAGCCGCTCACATGTTTCTCGTTCACCAGTTGCAACAGTTTGCGCTTGCTGGTGACGGTGTAATGCAGCTCCAGCCGCGAGAACTCGATCTGCTGCGGATGGCAGGGTATGGTGATGTTATCCAGCACCCAGTCATACAGCGGCCTGTGGTCTTCGAATTCCAGCGTGCAAATGGAATGGGTGATGCCTTCCAGCGCATCGGAAATACAGTGGGTATAGTCGTACATCGGATAGATGCACCACTGGTCGCCGGTGCGGATATGGTGCGCGCGGCGGATGCGGTAGATGGCCGGGTCGCGCATGTTGATGTTGGGCGAGGCCATATCAATTTTGGCGCGCAGCACCTTGCTGCCGTCGGCGAATTCGCCGTTTTTCATGCGCGTGAACAGGTCGAGATTTTCTTCCACTGAACGCTCGCGGTACGGGCTGTTTTTTCCCGGCTGCGTCAACGTGCCGCGATACTCGCGCATCTGCTCGGGCGTAAGTTCGTCCACATAAGCCTTGCCCTGCTTGATTAGCTCGACCGCATAGTCGTAAAGCTGCTCAAAATAGTCGGATGCCCAGCGCACTTCGCCGTCCCACTGAAAGCCCAGCCAGCGCACATCGTCCTGAATGGATTGCGCATACTCCTCGCTTTCTTTTTCCGGATTGGTGTCGTCGAAGCGCAGGTTGCACTTGCCTTTATAGTCCAGCGCCAGACCGAAATTCAGGCAGATGGATTTGGCATGGCCGACATGCAGATAGCCGTTCGGCTCGGGCGGAAAGCGGGTGACGATGCTGCTGTGTTTGCCGCTCGCCAGATCGGCATCGATAATGGAGCGGATGAAAGTGCGAAACGGGTGCCTGTGCGTTGCTACTCATTGTTCGATGGTTCTTTCGGTTTAGGGGGCCCCGGATTGTCGGGAATGTGGCTATCAGAAGCCGCAAAAATGCGGATTTTACCCGAAAATCCGGCATATCCAAGCAGGTTAGCACGGGATTAGCTCGTGAAATTAGCCACGATAAGCCGTGAAACCTGCGAGCTATATTTGGTAGAATTCAACCCTGGCTCTGGTGGAGCTTACTTTGCATTAATTTAGCCATAACTTTAATTCGGGAAAACACAACACCATGGATATGCTTAACCGTTTCAGCCAACGAGCCACTCTGTGCGGATGCGCGTTGTTGCTGTGCTTCAGTCTCGCCGCAGGTGCGGATGAAATCCAGGAAATCAACAAACTGTTCAAACAGGGAAAGCAAGAACAAGCATTGGGACGCGTCAATGCCTATCTGGCGACCAAACCCAAAGATGCACAAGCCCGCTTCCTGAAAGGGCTGATACTCACCGAACAAGACAAAACCGACGAAGCCATCAGGGTATTTTCCGACCTGACCGAAGATTTCCGGAACTGCCTGAACCTTACAACAACCTCGCCGTGCTGTATGCCAGCCAAGGCCAGTATGACAAGGCCAGAATTGCGCTGGAAATGGCCATCCGCACCCATCCCAGCTATGCCACCGCGCATGAGAATCTGGGCGACATCTACGCCAAGATGGCAAGCCAGGCTTATGACCGCGCATTGCAACTGGATCACGGCAACACCAGCACGCAAACCAAGCTGGCGATGATAAAAGAAATATTCGCCAGCGGAACTACCAAGGGCGGGAAGTCCGGAAAACCATCCCACAAGCCACAAGCTGTCGCGGCCACGATCCCGATGCCGAGGTCGCGGCTTCGACCTCGGCAACCCCTGCCTCGATGGTCGCAGCTGCCACACCGTCTCAGCCAGCCTCTAATGCGGCTGATCCGGTTGCAGCTGCCGGCAAGCAAGCCTCAGCACATAAATCGACAACTGCCAACAACAGCAATGACGTGCTGAACAGGGTTCATGAATGGGCCGCCGCCTGGTCGGCCAAAAACGTGAAAGGCTACCTCGCGTTTTATGCCGAGGATTTCAAGGTTCCGGGCAACGCCAGCCGTGCTGACTGGGAAGCGCAACGCAATGAGCGTATCAGCAAACCCAAGTCCATTCAGGTCGGAATCAGCAACGCCAAGGTACAATTCCATTGACGATAGCCACGCCAGCGTATCCTTCAAACAATCATACCATGCCAGCCATCTGCATACCATCATCCGGCAAAACGCTGGTACTGGAGAAATCCGGCGACAACTGGCTGATACAGGAAGAAAATGCTGGTAAGTAACGGCATGCGCACTCACCCTTGCCTTCCTTGCGCTGTTGCTTACCCCGGCGCTTGCGCTTACCCCGGCAGCCGCTGCGGAACATGGCGCAGTGCAGCCGATTCGCGCAACATGGAAGCGATGTTGGTGGAAAGCATGCTGTCCGTATCCAACAACAAGCTGGATGTGGCGCTGAACGAAGTCGACTCGCTGCTCAAGATCAATCCCAACTTCAAGCTTGCTCAACTGATCAAGGGTGACTTGCTGCTGGCGCGTGCGCGTCCGCTCAGCGACTTCGGCAATGCGCCGGACGCAGCGGCGACGCGATGGAAGATTTTCGCGATGAGGCGCGTGTTCGCCTGCACCGCTTTCAGGAACAATCGCCCGTCGACACTCATACCGAAATTCCTGTGGCAGCTCGATTCACAGCAACGCCACGTCATCGTGGTCGATCTCAGCAAGTCCACACTTTATTTATATGAAAATGTCGATGGCGAACCACGCTACGTGGCGGATTACTACATCAGCTTCCGGCAAAAAAGGCTCCGAAAAATTATCCGAAGGCGACCAGAAAACTCCGCTCGGCGTATATTTCATCAAGTCCAGCCTGCCCAAAAACCAACTCACCGATCTTTACGGCAGCGCTGCCTACCCGCTGAGCTACCCGAATGAATGGGATCGCAGGGAAGGGCGGGATGGCCATGGCATCTGGCTGCACGGCACGCCGAGCGACACCTACAGTCGCCCGCCGCGCGCCAGCAACGGTTGCGTGGTATTACCCAATGAAGATCTGGATCAAATCGGCAAAGTATTGCAGATAGGCATTACCCCGGTAATCATTACCAACCAGATGGACTGGAGCGACGAGCAGAGCCAAGTCCGACCGCGCCGCATTGCTGGGTGAAATCGAACAATGGCGCGCCGATTGGGCCAGCCGCGACACCGACACCTACCTCAAGCACTATGCCCACGACTTCTCCAGTAGCGATGCCGACTTCTCCGACTGGGCGCGGCAGAAAAAAATGGTGAATGCCGGCAAATCCTGGATCAAGGTTAATATTTCCAATCTCAGCGTGTTTGCCTACCCCAACCAGCCCGATCTGGTCGTGGTCAACTTCGAGCAGGATTATGAAAGCAACAACCTGAACAACCGCATGAAAAAACGCCAATACTGGATGAAGCGCGATAACCGCTGGCAAATTGTTTACGAGGGCGCGGCGTAAGTATTCCGCAGTTGCCATAGCTCATTCCCAATGTCAATCCCACGTAAAAAGGAAATACTGCATGAATCTACTGAAAGGCCTTTCCGCATTATTACTCGGCGGAATGCTGTGCTTTAACGCGCTGGCCGCAACCGCCTCACCAACTCCCGCTCAAAAAGGAAAACACAGCATGGTCAAACTGCATACCAACCACGGCGAAATCACTATCGAACTGGATGCCGAAAAAGCTCCCGAAACGGTCAAGAATTTCCTCGACTATGCGAGCAGCGGTTTTTACGATGGCACCATTTTTCACCGCGTGATTGACGGCTTCATGATTCAGGGCGGCGGTTTCGAACCCGGCATGAAACAAAAGAAAGTCAATGCCCCGATCAAAAATGAAGCCGCAAATGGCTTGAAGAACGACAACTATACCGTCGCCATGGCTCGCACCGGCGACCCCCATTCCGCCACGGCGCAATTCTTCATCAACGTGAAGGACAACGATTTCCTTAACTACACCGCATCCAGATGCCAGAGGTTGGGGCTACTGCGTATTCGGCAAGGTAGTGGAAGGCAAGAAGTAGTGGATGCCATCCGTAAAGTCAAAACCGGCAACCGCAGCGGCTTTCAGGACGTGCCCGTGGAAGATGTCATCATCACAAAAGCAGAAGTACTTTAATAACCAAACCCTTCTGAGAAAACGGTCACGTGGCCGTTTAATTGCAGGCTTGTGCTATCAAAAAATCGCAATGCAGCGCAACGTCCGCACAAATAGGATTAGATCCCGCAGGCGGGAGAGGTGAATTACCTGCCATGCCCCATACCCTTTTCATCTCCGACCTGCATCTCTGCGAAAAACAGCCGCATTGCGTGCAAGTATTCATGCACTTCATGAAGCATATCGCGCCCAAGGCGGAAGCGCTGTATATACTCGGCGACCTGTTCGAATACTGGGCGGGAGATGACGACATTGACGACCCCTTTCCATAAGCAAGTTACCCGTGCAATGCGCACTCTGACAGCAAGCGGAACTCGATTGTTCATCATGCACGGCAACCGCGATCTGCTAATGGGCAAGGCCTTGGAACAGGCCAGCGGAGCCACGCTACTGGCAGACCCCACGCTAGTTGACTTGTACGGCACACCAACGCTGCTCACTCACGGCGATGCGCTCTGCACCGACGATGTCGCCTACCAAACCTTCCGCAATCAGGTTCACGACGCAGGATGGCAGCAACTGTTTCTCGCCCAGCCGCTGGCACAGCGCAAGATGCAAATCGAACAGATGCGCACGCGCAGCGAAAACGAGAAACAACACAAAAGCAATGAGATCATGGATGTGAATGCTGAGGCAGTAGCGGAGTTTTTGCGTGAACACGGCTACCCGCGCTTGATCCACGGCCATACCCACCGCCCCATGCATATCCTGCATCATCTGGACGGTTACACCTGCGAACGCTGGGTATTGGGTGATTGGCATAAGACGGGGAATGCCTTGCGCTGCGATGCCCATGGCTGCCATGTTGAACTGTTTGCAGGCGCTCTTAACAAAGCGTCATGATTTTTATCGTTTCTTTTTACCCTCGCACAACTTCTTGCACGGCACGCCATCGTGATTGCGATCCAGCCTCTTGATCCCGCACATCCTCAAGTAAAACTTGGCCTCTTCACACGATGACATCTGCGAACAACGCCTTTTTTTGCCGCAGGACGAGTCTGGCACAGATGTGGTTTTGTGGGTGATCCCAGATGAAGTCGCACCCGACCATGTACTCGGGTGCTGTTTTCGCCAATCCCACGGCGGGATCGGGTTGCTCTGTGCCCACAAGCCCCGCGATGCGTTTTTGGCCTCTTCCTGCAAAGCGCTGAGTTCTTTGCCGCCATGATAATCCCATGCCATGCCACGACGAACTTGTTCGGTATTTACATCGAGTCCCCCAGCGCTGAGAGTCGCAACCATGCGCCCATATTTATCGACTGCCCGGCTGACCACTGTCACCTGTTTACGCAGCACCATGCCGGATAACGACTGTTTGGATTCCTCGCCAAAGGGCTGCCCCTTTTCAGGCGCGTCGATTTCGGCCAAGCGGATTTTTACCAAGCCCTTGGCACCCCGAATGACTACCGTGTCACCATCAATCACCACGATAATCTTGGCGGAAAATTCTTCGGCCTGCGCGGTATTGAATAAACAAAGCAACAACAGCATCAACGCACGCATCTTTGATTTCCTTAAAGCAGAATGCTTTTCACCAGCGCCAAGCACAGCAAGGTATAGCCCGCCGCGAGGATGTCATCGAACATTACGCCGAGACCTCCATGCCATGTCCGGTCGAAATGGCGGATGGGGGGCGGTTTGACGATATCGAAGAAACGGAACAGCGAAAACGCGAGCAGGTTCCAGAAGAGCCCCTCAGGGGTAAAGAACAGCACCAGCAAAAAAGCCACGATCTCATCCCACACGATGCCGCCGTAGTCCGCCACGCCAAGCGCACGCCCGGTCTTGCCGCATACCCAGACGCCGAAGGCAAACAACCAAACCAGCAACACGATAAACATGGCGTCAGTGAATTGCGGCGCGAGATACCAGTAGAGCGGAAAGGCAACCAGCGTACCCATCGTTCCGGGCGAGCCGGGAAACAGGCCGCTGCCAAAACCGAAGGAAATGAAATGTGCGGGGTGGCTAAAAATAAAATGCCATGAAGGTTGCACACGCAACTCAGCGGAAGTGGTCATAGCCCGATTCCCCAATATTGATGATACTGCCGTCCGCAACGCGCACGATGCAGCCGCTGCCTGCCACAATAGCGCCGATGCGGGTCAGCGGCAAGTTTATTCTATGAGATAGCTCTTCCACTTTGCTGCGCTGTGCAATGGGTGCGGTAAAACACAGCTCGTAATCGTCACCGCCTGACAAGACGCAGCGTTGGGAAAACTTAACCCCGCTCAATCCCCCCTTGTCAGGGGGAGGTTTGGCTCCTCCCCTGACAAGCCTGTCGTGAGCTTGTCGAAGCGGGAGGCTGGAGGGGTTAAGAACGTTCGCAAAAACTCCGAAACCGGCAAAGTATCAAACAAAATCTCCGCCCCCACCTTCGAACATTCCAATATATGCCCAAGATCGGCCAGCAGCCCATCTGAAATATCAATCGCACTGTGCGCCACACCGCGCAAAGCTTGTCCGAGTATCAAGCGCGGCATGGGTTGGTGCAAAGCGGGAGCGCACGAGCGAGAAGTCCTTAGCAGACAACTGCATTTTACTTTGCAAGTGCGCCAGTGCCAATGCGGCATCGCCCAAATGCCCCGACACCCAGATGTCATCGCCGAGCTGTGCCCCGCTACGCCGCAGTGCCGCGCCCTGTCGGCACTTCACCCATGATGGTGACGCACAGGTTGAGTGGGCCACGCGTGGTATCGCCGCCTATGAGCTCGACACCATGTTGATCTGCCAGCGCAAAAAATCCCTCGCTGAATTTTTGCAGCCAGCTTCGTTGGCTTCCGGCAGCGCCAATGAAAGCGCGCCCAGCGCGGTTGCGCTCCCATCGCCGCCAGATCGGAGAGATTGACCGCCAGTGTTTTGTGCCCCAACAGGAATGGATCGGCATCCGGCAGGAAATGCGTGCCACTCACCAACATGTCGGTGGATACTGCCAGCTCCATGCCACTGCCGACACGCAGCAGTGCAGCATCGTCGCCCACGCCCAGTACCGGTACGCTGGGCGTGGCGCGAGTAGAAGTAACGCTGGATCAGATCAAATTCCGACATGCACTACCTCAGCAATTCTGCATGTCGGAAACAGAAGGTTATTTTGGCCGCCAATTCGACCGCACGAACTTGCGCGGCCAGCTTGTCCAGCACGCCGTTGACGAACTTGTGTCCGTCCGTGCCGCCAAAGGTCTTGGCGAGTTCCACCGCTTCGTTGATCACCACGCGATAGGGAATTTCGGGATGATGCGACAACTCATATGCGCCCAACAGCAACACGGCAAACTCGACCGGGACTGAGTTCTGCCAGCTCGCGGTCGAGATGCGGCGTCACCGCCGTTTCAAGTATCGGCATGCTGCGCCAGCACACCGCGCAACAGCCCGCTGAAAAATTCCGCGTCATAGCGCCCCGCGCCCTTTTCTTCGCGAATTTGTTTTTCAATATCGCGCAATATCGCCACCGGTCAGCCGCCACTGGTAAATGCCTTGCAATGCCAGTTCGCGCGCGCGGCGGCGCGAGCTTTTGGCCGGAGCCTTTGCCTTGACGGCCTGATCGTTCATGCAAGCTCCCGCAGCAGATTAACCATCTCAATTGCCACCAGCGCGGCTTCCGCACCTTTGACGTTCATGCGATCTTCGGCTTGCTCGTCGGTGTCTGTGGTGAGAATGGCATTGGCGATGGGTACGCCGCAATGCAGTTGCACCTCGCCCACGCCGCGTGCAGATTCATTCGACACTACCTCAAAGTGATAGGTGTCGCCGCGTATCACCGCACCCAGCGCGATAAGCGCATCGAATTTTCTGCTCATCGCCATCTGCTGCAATACCAGCGGAATTTCCAGTGCTCCCGGCACCGTCGCCAGCGTAATATTTGCATCGCTCACGCCCTGTTCATCAAGTTGGGCGCGGCAGGCCGACAGCAGGCCTTCGCAAACCACTTCATTGAAGCGGCTCTGCACAATGCCGATACGCATTCCTGCGCCGTTCAGGTTTTTTTCGATTTCTTTCATTGTTTATTCCTTAGGTTTAGCCTGACAATAACCCACCACTTCCAAGCCGAATCCGGTCATGCTCGGCAATTTGCGCGGGGTGGCAATCAGACACATCTTGCCGACATTGAGGTCGCGCAAAATCTGCGCGCCGATACCGTAACTGCGCGGATCCCATTGCACGGCATGATGCGTTTCCGGCGTTGCGGAGGCGCGCGCCCGCAAGTCCGCTGAAGTTTCGTTGTGGTGCATCATGACCAGCACACCGGCGGATGCGCCGCTGATTTTTTGCAGCGCATCATGCACGCTGGTGGACTGTGGATAATGCGCCTGCTCCAGAAAATCCATCACCGAAAGCGGCTCATGCACGCGCACCAGTGTTTCTTCTTGCGGCAGAATATTACCCTTCGCCAGCGCAAGATGAGTGCGTTGGGTTGTTTTGATCCACATAAGTCACCAGATCGAACTCGCCGTATGCGGTCTGCACTTTGCGGCTGGCAACGCGCTCGACCAACGTCTCGTTATGGATACGATATTCGATGAGGTCGGCGATGGTGCCGATCTTCAAGCCATGCAACTTGGCGAATTCGACAAGATCGGGCAGGCGCGCCATCTCGCCATCTTCCTTGATGATCTCGCAGATCACCGCCGCCGGCATCATTCCGGCCATGTGCGCCAGATCGCACCCCGCTTCGGTATGTCCTGCGCGCACCAGCACGCCGCCCTGCCGCGCCATGATCGGAAAGATGTGACCAGGCTGGACGATGTCCGCAGGCTTGGCATTCTTTTTCACCGCCGCCCTGATGGTAGTGGCACGGTCGGAAGCAGAAATGCCGGTGGTGACCCCTTCCGCCGCCTCGATGGAAACGGTGAAATTGGTACCGAGCGGGCTCTTGTTTTCCCGCGCCATGTGTGAAATTCCAAGCTGGTTGCAACGCTCCTCGGTCAATGTCAGACAGACCAATCCACGGCGCATGGCGGATCATGAAGTTGATGGCTTCCGGCGTGACAAACTCGGCGGCAAATACCAGGTCGCCTTCATTCTCGCGGTCTTCCTCGTCCACCAGCACCACCATCCGCCCGGCGCGGATTTCAGCGATGATTTCGTGTATCGGTGCAATATCGGTCATTTCAATCCATCTCTTTCAGCTTGCATCATGCGCTCGACATAACGCGCGATCAAATCAATTTCCAGATTCACTTTTGACCCGGCATGCAATTCTTTCAGCGTGGTCATCAACAGGGTGTGCGGAATCAGATTGACGTTGAACGCCGTTCCCTGAACCTCGTTCACGGTCAGGCTGACGCCGTTGATGGTGATGGAGCCTTTCACTGCAATATATTTTGCCAACGCTTGCGGCGCACGCACGGTAAGTGTCCAGCTTTCTTCAAGATCGACAAACGAAAGAACTTCGCCCACGCCATCCACATGGCCGCTCACCAGATGCCCGCCCAGCCTGTCCGCCAGCCGTAGCGCCTTTTCCAGATTGACGTGCGCGCCCTGTGCTTCCAGCCCGATGGTGCAATTTAATGTTTCGCGCGAAACATCTACGGTAAAAACATCCCCATCTTTTTTTACTACGGTGAGGCAAACGCCATTCACCGCGATGCTGTCGCCAAGCTGCACATCCTCCATGCCAAGCGCGTGCGTTTCGACAGAAAGACGCAGGCCGCCGTCACGATCTTCAGCACGGGTGATGGTTCCTACATCTGCAATGATTCCGCTGAACATAACTTATCCTTTTTTCACTCGCGCCACGATGCGCAAATCCTCGCCGACGTGGCGCACATCCTGCCACTCCAAATTTATGCGCTGCTCCAGACTGGTCAATTCGCCCAGCCGCGCCATGCCGCGTGCCATGTCACCCAGCAACTGCGGTGCGAGGTAAAGCACCAACTCATCCACCAATCCAGCTTGCAGCAACGAGCCGTTCAGTTTGCTGCCGGCCTCCACCAGTACTTCGTTGCAACCTTGCGCGGCAAGATCGCGCAGCACGGCGGCAACATCCACCTGGCCGTTAGCATCCGGCAATACCACGACGCGCACTCCGGCTTGTTCCAATGCAAGGCAATTTTTTGCGCATCTTGCGTAGCGGTGTAAACCACCGCGCCCTGTTGTTGCAGCAAGCGCGCGTCAAGCGGCAGACGCAGGCCATTGTCCACCACCGCACGCAAGCGGCTGGCGCACCCCCCTCCGACCTCCCCTTGTCAGGGAAGGAGCACTCACCCACCAAATTCGCGCACATTCAGTTGCGGATCATCGGCCAGTACGGTGCCGATGCCGGTGAGCACGGCGCAGGAACGCGCGCGCCAGTGTTGCACATCCTGCCGCGCCGCCGCGCCGGTGATCCATTTACTCTCGCCGTTCGCCAGCGCGGTGCGCCCGTCCAGGCTGGCCGCGATCTTGCTGCGCACCCACGGCATGCCGCGCGTCATGCGCGTAAAAAAACCGATGTTGAGTTCGCGCGCCGCCGCTTCCATCAGTCCGCATTCGACTTCGATTCCTGCCTCGCGCAACCTGGCAATGCCCTGTCCCGCAACCTGCGGATTGGGGTCTTGCACCGCCACCACCACGCGCGCCACTCCGGCCTCTATCAGCGCATCGGCGCAAGGCGGGGTGCGCCCGTGATGGCTGCAAGGCTCCAGCGTCACATAGGCGGTAGCGCCGCGCGCCTCCTCGCCGGCCGCGCGCAGCGCATGAACTTCGGCATGAGGTTCACCGGCGCGCTCGTGCCAGCCTTCGCCAACAATATTGCCATCGCGCACCAGCACGCAACCGACGCGAGGATTGGGGCTGGTAGTGTAAAGACCGCGTTCCGCCAAGCGCAGCGCCTGAGCCATCCACACGCTGTCCTGTGCAACGGTCATCATTATTTTGCTTGACGGTTTCCGGCGAACGGGCGACTTGCGCACTTCCTCTACTGCCTCGGTGAAATCACCCACATCCTGAAAACTCTTGTACACCGAAGCAAAGCGGATATAGGCCACCTTGTCGAGCTTGAGCAGTTCCTTCATCACCATCTCGCCAATCTGGCGCGAGCCGATTTCGCGTTCGCCGAGCGCAAACACTTTCTGCGTGACATTATGAATTGCTGCATCCACCAGTTCGGTGGGCACCGGACGCTTGTGCAGAGCGCGCGTAAAGCTGGTGCGCAGTTTTTCTCATCAAATTCGCTGCGCATCCCGTTCTGCTTGACCACCTGCGGCATGCGCAACTCCACCGTCTCAAAGGTGGTAAAGCGCTTTTCGCACGACAGGCAACGGCGACGGCGGCGGATGCTGTCGCCTTCCTCGTTCTCGCGCGTGTCCACCACTTGGGTGTCCGGGCCTTTACAGAATGGGCATTTCATAGTGAGCTGGTAGCGGGTAGCTAGTAGCTTGTAGCGAAAACCGTTTGGTTACTCGCTACAAGCTACTGGCTGCAAGCTTAATCTCCATAAACCGGAAACTGTGCCGTCAATTTCTTGCACCTCGCCCACCACGCGCGCGATCACAGCTTCGTCGTTCGGCGCGTCGAGCACGTCGGCGATCAGGTTGGCGAGCTTTTCGGCTTCCAGTTCCTTGAAGCCGCGCGTGGTCATCGCGGGGCTGCCGATGCGAATGCCGCTGGTGACGAAAGGCTTCTGCGGATCATTCGGGATGGCGTTCTTGTTCACCGTGATGTGGGCGCGGCCCAGCGCGGCCTCGGCATCCTTGCCGGTGAGGTTCTTGGGTTGCAGGTCGACCAGGAACACGTGGCTGTCGGTGCGCCCGGACACGATGCGCAGGCCGCGCTCCTGCAACACTTTGGCCATCACGCGCGCATTGTCCATCACTTGTCTCTGATAGACTTTGAATTCCTTGCTGGCCGCTTCCTTGAACGCCACAGCCTTGGCCGCGATCACGTGCATCAGCGGCCCGCCTTGCAGGCAGGGGAAAATCGCCGAGTTCAGCGCTTTCTCATGCTCCGCCTTGGCCAGGATCAAGCCGCCGCGCGGGCCGCGCAGGGTCTTGTGGGTGGTGGTGGTGACAAAGTCGGCGATGCCGACCGGGCTGGGATAAACACCCGCCGCCATCAGACCGGCATAATGCGCCATGTCCACGAACAGATAAGCGCCGACGCTGTCGGCAATCGCGCGGAAGCGCTTCCAGTCGATCACCAGAGCGAAAGCCGAAGCGCCCGCCACGATCATCTTGGGCTTGTGCTCGCTGCGCCAGAGCCTGCACTTGCGTCGTAGTCGATCTCTTCCTTGTCGTTCAGGCCGTAGGTGATGGCGTTGTACAGCTTGCCGCTGATATTCACCGACGCGCCGTGCGTCAGGTGGCCGCCGTGCGCCAGAGCACATGCCCAGAATCGTGTCGCCCGGCTTGAGCACCGACACATACACCGCCTGATTGGCCTGCGAGCCGGAATGCGGCTGCACGTTGGCGTATTCCGCGCCGAACAGCGCCTTGGCGCGATCGATCGCCAACTGTTCCGCCACGTCGACATATTCGCAGCCGCCGTAATAGCGCTTGCCGGGATAGCCTTCGGCATACTTGTTGGTGAGCTTGCTGCCCTGCGCCTCCATCACCGCCGGGCTGGTGTAGTTTTCCGACGCGATCAGCTCGATATGGTCTTCCTGGCGGCGGTTTTCATCCTGAATCGCTGCCCACAATTCGGGATCGGTATGGGCAATGGTATTTTTGCTGGAGAACATGGTGAGCTTTCTAAATTAACTGTAAACGGGAAAGTCGCGCATTTTAACACGCCGGAGGGGATGGGCGGAAATGCTGGCAACTTCGTCGGGTGCGATTCAAACTGATGTGGAAATATTCTGGAATAACTTAATAAATTCACAAATGGGTCGGTTTCGGCATTACCCTTGTGGGAGCGGCCTCCCGGCCGCGATTCGATGCATGCCTCCCAACCCATCGCGACCGGGAGGTCGCTCCCACCGGAGCAGCGCGAATCAGTCAGCGCAATGTTATTAACTACGCCACATCAGTTTGAATCGTACCGAACAGGCTAACCCGCAAAATTGTCTTGGCTTATTCGCTCCCCATCATCCCCCATTTTCGCAATTCACCCCGTCGTTTCGCGTAATCCGGACACACTGTTTCCACCACGCTCCAGAACGCCGCCGAATGGTTCATCTCGCGCAAATGGGCGAGTTCGTGTACCACGACATAATCAACCAGATGCAGAGGCATCTTGATAAGCTGCCAATTCAGCCGCACCGTGCCGCGCGTGGTGCAGCTCCCCCATTGGGTGCGGGCTGCGGAAAGTTTGACTTCGCTTGGGTTTACATTCATCAGCGGGGCAAAATGTGCCACGCATTCGGTGAACAATTGCAGGGCTTCACGCCGATACCAGCGCACGATAATTTTTTCTATCACCGCCGGATTATCCGTTTGGGAAACATGAACGATCAGTTGTGTGCCATGCAGTTGCGGCAGAGCATCGAACAGGCTGGGGATGATACGTAGCGTAAACTTTTCTCCGCGATACACAATCGTCTCGCCGTCCACCCATTGTTGCGTGGCGGGTTTCTTCGCCTGCCAGCTTTCGAGTTTTTCCACCACCCACTCGGCTTTTTCCTGCAACACGCTGTGCAGCCATTTTTCCGAAGCGCGCAACGGCATGTTGACCGTGAGGCCACGGTCATCGATGCGCAAGCCGATGCTGCGGCGTCTGCCGGTACGTTTGAGCGTGTAGGTGACCGGCTTGCCCGCCAACTGGATACTGCGTTGTTCGACAACGGCGGGAGTAATCAGTCTGTGTAATTTCTTCAACATCAGGCCAACTGTGCCACTTCGTTTTCAATCCACTCTTCTGCAAGCCGATTGATCTCGTCGGCCTTGTGGCCCGCCAGACTCTATCGGCTTCCCTATGCTCATGGTAATTACGCCGGGATATTTGAGGAAGGAATTTTTTCCCCACAGCTTGCCCGCGTTGTGTGCCACCGGCACCACCGGCGCAGCCGCAATGCGCGCCGAGCAGCGCACCGCCGATCTTGTACTTGCCGCGCTGGCCGTAAGGAATGCGCGTACCTTCCGGAAAAATCACCACACAAAAACCCAGCGCCAAACGCTCCTTGCCCTGCTTGAGTAATTGCTTCATCGCCTCGCGGCCTTCGCTGCGTTTGATCGCGATGGGGCTGGTCATCGCCAGCCCCCAGCCGAAAAATGGCAGCCATAGCAGTTCGCGCTTAAGCACCCACACTTGCGGCGGAAACACTTTTTGCAGCGCGATGGTTTCCCAGGCGGACTGATGTTTGCACAACACGATGCACGGTTCCTTGGGAATATTCTCCGCACCGCGCACTTCCATGCGGATGCCGCACAGCACGCGCAACAGCCACAGCACGCTGAGCGCCCAGCCGGAAATTATGCGGTAGCGAGTGATCGGGTGGAACGGAAAAGACAACAAGGCAAGCAGCGTGAACAGCGGCGTAATAAGGATTTGCAGCAACAGGAAAATCAGTGAACGCAAAAAAACCATATTAGACCAGTGTCGCCACAGCCGCAGCCAAATCCGGGTAAATCAACGTGCCTTCCGGCAGCCCGCCCGCAGCCTGGGTTTTGCCCCCCTTGCCGGTGAGTACCAATATCGGCTGCGCACCCATTTTCGCGGCAGATTCCAAGTCGCGCAGCGAATCGCCCACTACCGGTACGCCGCGTAAATTGGCGTTGTAACGTGCCGCAATATCTTCCAGCATCCCCGGCTTGGGCTTGCGGCAATGGCAGTCGGCATTCCGCCGTATGCGGGCAATAAAAAATTGCGTCGATACGCCCCCCCGCCAGCGCCACGGCCTTGTGCATCTTGTCGTGGATAGCGTTGAGCGTGTGCATATCGAACAGCCCGCGCCCGATCCCGGACTGGTTGGTCGCCACCACCACGCGATAGTCGGCCTGACACAGGCGCGCAATGGCCTCCAGGCTGCCGGGGATGGGTTTCCATTCTTCCGGGTTCTTGATGAATTGGTCGGAGTCGTAATTGATGACGCCGTCGCGGTCTAGGATGATTAGGTTCATAGTTTTCATGTCGCCAGCTTGGAAATATCGGCGACGCGGTTCATCGCTTGGTGTAACTGAGCCAGTAGCGCGAGACGATTGGCACGTAGTTTCTCGTCCTCGGCGTTCACCATCACGTTGTCGAAGAAGGCATCCACCGGCTCGCGCAATGCGGCCAACACTTGCAGTGAAGCGGTGTAGTCGCCAGCCACAAAAGCTGCATCGGCCTTGGGTACGATCTGGCTCAACGCCTGATGCAAAACTTGTTCGGCAGGTTCCTGCAATAGCGCAACGTTGATTTCAGCCCGTTCGCCCCATAGAGCTTTTGGTCGGGCACCCGCCTGAGCCTGTCGAAGGGCAAGATCACCCTCCGCTTTCTTGAGGATGTTGCCGACACGCTTGTTGGCAGCGGCGAGTGCAGCCGCTTCGGGCAGAGCTGCGAAAGCTCGCACCGCCTCAAGCTGCTTCGGCACCAAATAAATCTGTGTCGGATTCATGCACAACACCGCATCCACCTCATTGGTCGAGTAACCTTGCTCGCGCATCATCCCACCAAGACGTTCGAACACAAAAAATTCCACATCAGTATGCGCATCGCCGACCAAACCTTTAGGAAAGCCAGCGAAGGCGATGTTAACCAGATCGAACAGGCGCAACGGCAATTCCTTTTCGATCAGCATGCGAATCACACCCAGCGCATGCCGACGCAACGCAAACGGATCTTTGTCGCCGGTCGGAATCTGTCCGATGCCGAACATGCCAACCAACGTTTCCAGCTTATCCGCCAGCGCCACGCAGATGCCAACTTGGTTGCGCGGTAACTCGTCCCCGGAAAAACGCGGTTTGTAGTGGTCTTCGATGGCGTAGGCAACATCATCCGGCAAACCGTCATGCTGCGCGTAGTAGCGCCCCATGATGCCTTGCAGTTCCGGAAATTCGCCCACCATATCGGTGAGCAAGTCGGCCTTGGCCAGCAGCGCCGCCTGTTCGGCTTGCAGCGCCAGACTGTCGCCGCCGAGTTGCTGGCCGATAGCCTTGGCGATGGCGCAGACGCGTTGCACTCGCTCTCCCTGAGTGCCGAGCTTGTTGTGATATACCACTTTGGCGAGGCCGAGCACGCGCGATTCCAGCGTCTTCTTGCGATCCTGATCGAAGAAGAATTTTGCATCGGCCAAACGCGGTCGCACCACGCGCTCGTTGCCGCCAATCACTGCCGAGGCATCGGCAGGATTGATGTTGGAAACAACAAGGAACTTATTGGTGAGTTTTCCGTTGCCATCCAGCAGCGGGAAATATTTCTGGTTCGCCTTCATAGTCAGGATCAGGCATTCCTGCGGCACTTCGAGAAACTCCGCCTCGAACTGACATACCAGCACATTTGGACGCTCGACCAGGCCGGTTACTTCGTCCAGCAAGGCATCATCCTCGATGGGCTTTGCTCCGCCGCCTACCTGTGCCGCTGCCAGAGCCAATTGGCGCACAATTTCGGCGCGGCGTTTTTCAAAGCTCGGAACCACCGCACCTTCGCTTTCCATCTGCGCTTCATAGCTGTCGGCATCGCGAATTTCCAGCGTCGCGCTTGCTGCTTCAAAGCGATGGCCTTGGGTAGTACGTCCGGCCAGCAATCCCAACACCGAAATTGGCACAATGTCCGCGCCGTGCAGCGCTACCAGTCGGTGCGCCGGGCGCACGAACTGCACGCTGCTCCAGCCATCGGCAAGTTGATAAGTCATCACCTTGGGGATGGGCAGTTTCGCGATAGCTTCATCAATTGCCATCTGTAAACCTTCAGCGAGTGCTATTCCCTTCTCTAATCTGTCGAAGTACAAGGCTTCCGACTTTCCGTCCATTGCACGTTTTAGTTGTGGCACCACCGATGCATCCGCACCAAAGCTAGCCAGTCTCTTGAGCAGTGCGGATGTGGGCTGTCCATGCGCATCTAAACCCACTGCAACTGGCATCAACTTTGTGCTTTCCGTTCTGTCTGGAGCGCGAACTAAAACATCAGGAATAATAACCCCCAGCCTGCGCGGACTAGCAAATATTTCCACACCCTGAGGCACTCGCAATTTAAGTTGGGATTTTATTAAGCCATTAAGAATTTTGTCAGCAAACGCATCACCAAGCATCTTCAGCGCCTTCGGCGGCAACTCTTCGACGAACAGTTCAACCAATAAATTCTTTGTCGTCATATTCATGCTGCTTTCTTTTCCAATTGCGCCAACACCTCGTCCGCCCAAGCGCGCGGCGCCATCGGGAAGCCCAGACGGGCACGGCTGTCGAGGTAGCTCTGCGCCACGCTACGCGCGAGATTGCGAATGCGCCCGATGTAAGCGGCACGCTCGGTGACCGAAATCGCACCGCGCGCATCTAGCAGATTAAAAGTATGCGCGGCTTTCAGCACCTGTTCATACGCGGGCAATGCCAGTTGTTGTTCCATCAGGTGCTTCGCCTGCTTTTCATAACTGCCAAACGCGGTCAGCAGAAACTCCACATCGCTGTGCTCAAAATTGTAGGCAGACTGTTCTACCTCGTTCTGATGATAGACATCGCGGTAGGTCAAGTCTTCCGCCCAAGTCAGATCGAATACGTTATCCACACCTTGCAAATACATGGCGAGGCGTTCCAGCCCATAGGTAATCTCGCCGGTGATGGGTTTGCAGTTGATGCCGCCGACCTGCTGAAAATAGGTAAATTGTGTGACTTCCATGCCGTTCAGCCACACCTCCCAGCCCAGCCCCCACGCGCCGAGCGTGGGATTTTCCCAATCATCCTCGACGAAACGGATGTCGTTTTTCTTGAGATCGAAGCCCAACGCTTCCAACGAACCCAAATAAAGTTCCAGAATATTTTCCGGTGCGGGCTTCAGCACCACCTGATACTGGTAATAGTGCTGCAAGCGGTTGGGGTTTTCGCCGTAGCGGCCATCCTTGGGGCGGCGCGAAGGTTGTACATAAGCGGCCTTCCACGGCTCCGGCCCGATGGCGCGCAAAAAAGTGGCGGTATGCGAAGTTCCCGCACCGACTTCCATGTCATAGGGTTGCAGCAGCGCGCAGCCCTGCTTATCCCAGAAATTCTGTAGCGTCAGGATGATTTGCTGAAAGGTCAACATCGTTAAATCCGGCTGGATTGCAAAGCGCGCATTTTACTAGCTTTCGCTTGTCGGCGCAGAACGAATCCATCCGCCCCATACCGAAAGAGCCACTCCAACCACAAAATATCTACGTCAAAACTCTCAAGTTTTAACAAATCCAGCCGATAATCAGAATAAGGGATTTGTCCATTTTATCGGCGTCGGCAGGGAGGGTAAAATGAAATACTTATTGGCAGGCTTGGTGATTTCGTCTGTGCAAATATTATTTATGATTGCCTTCACCTTATGCGCACTGGCCTTTGGAGTGTCGACCTTGATCGGCAGGCTCAAGCCGAGAAAAATTTCGCGCAGAATCCCGTAGCAAAGCATTCAAGCGCTTCCTTGACTCGCCCCGATCAGCACCAGCTTCTTCATGCGCGGCAAACCCTTGATCTCCATTTCGCGTTTCAGCGCAGTCGATTTATCGGCACAGGCTTCGCAATAGGCCAGTTTCACCGGCCCGCGACCGCGCGTGTATTTCGCTCCCTCGCCCGCATTGTGTGCGGCAAGCCGTTTGTCCAGATCGTTGGTGATGCCGCAATAGAGCGTTCCGTCCGCGCATCGCAAAACATAACATATCCAACTCATCTTCTGCGCAGCCACCATGCAACTCCCAGCATCGCTGCCAAAAAGCTCAGCACCATCCCATTACCCCAACGCACATAAGGTGTGCTGCCCACATAGCCCTGCACCTCGCCGGTGAGCAGACCTTCTTCATGCTGCGGCAACATTTGCAGAATGCGTCCACTGCGCCCGATGATGGAGGTGACCCCGGTATTGGTGGCGCGCAGCATCATGCGTCCCGTTTCCAGCGCACGCATTTGTGAAAGCTGGTTGTGCTGCATCGCTGCATGGGAATTGCCGTACCATGCGTCGTTGCTGACATTTACCAGCAAAGTCGCTGCGGGTAACGGACGGATGATTTCTTCGCCGAAAGCATCTTCATAGCAGATGTTGACGGCGACTTTTTG
Organism: uncultured beta proteobacterium; assembly: GCA_963714805.1. Lineage (GTDB taxonomy): Bacteria > Pseudomonadota > Gammaproteobacteria > Burkholderiales > Gallionellaceae > CAIQPV01. The sequence goes on from CAVQPO010000005.1 coordinate 442,488, forward strand.
TCCCGCCACGTTGAGCGGTGGCTGGGCGATTCCTCCTCGCGCCAAGTCGCCCATGGGGATATTCAGCACTCCGTTGATTAACCAGCCCAGCACCGGACGCAACGGGATGAATTCGCCGAACGGCACCAGATGGTTTTTGCGGTAGCTCTGACTTTCTGCCGTACCGAGCGTGAACACACTGTTGTAATAAAATCCATGCTCGTTCTCAAATTCACCAATAATGATATCGCCGCCATTTTTGCGTACATGGTCGCGCAGGATGGCAGCATAGTTTTCCGGGATTTCCCGTCTCGGCAGCGGCAATGCCGTTTCCGGCAAGATGATCAGGCGCGCGTCACTCTGTTGCACCAGCTTGCGGTAAGTTTCCAGTGTTCCGACCAGCATATCTTCACGGAATTTCATGTCTTGCGGAATATTGCCTTGCGCCAGGCTTACCTTGATCGGCTCGCCTTGCGGCTGCGTCCATTCCACCTCATGCAGTATCACACCGACTATCCACAGCATGGCGACTACCGTCCAGGCAACCTTGCCCTGCTTGCTCCAGCGCGCCACCCACAGCAATGAAAATAAACCCGCGCTCACCGCCACCACCAGCGACACACCGTAAACCCCCAGCAACGGCGCATAACCCGCCAACGGACTGGCCGCGACTTGCGAGTAACCCATGGTCAACCACGGGAATCCGGTAAACAGCAATCCTCGCAGCCACTCAACCAGCACCCATAATGCGGGCATCACCAATGTAAGACGTATCCATATGGGTGCCTGCAATCTGGCCTGCGCGTAACCGACCACCGCCGGGAACAACGCGAGAAATGCGGCGAACAAGGCCGTGGCAAGCAATGCCAGAATGAATGGCATTTCGCCGTAGTCGTGCAGCGCGATATATATCCAGCCTATGCCGGCACCAAACAAGCCGAAGCCGAATGCCCAGCCGACCCAAGCTGCGGTTCGCGCATTCTCCGCGCGCAGCCATTGCGTGAATAGCACAGCCAGCGAAAATACGGTAAGGGGGAAAATCCCAAAAGGTGCGAAGCCCAAAACGGCAAGCAAGCCAACGCTAAAGGGCAAAGCTATTTTTTTCAGATACAGGATGTTCACGCAAGGCACCGACAAAATTGATTTTGGCAATTATACGTGGAGGAAGCGAGTTAGAGATGTCACTACAAAAATCTCTGCATGAGTCATTACTATTCCTAATTTAGAAATGACATATTGGTGGGAGCGGCCTCCCGGCCGCGATAAATCTTATCGCGGCCGGGAGGCCGCTCCCACAACAGAAATTGATGTTGTTTAAATTGACTATTTATTGTGGTTATAGCAGGTTTCTTCTCCAGCATGTGCCGACCATCCCGTTGCCGAAACATATTGAAGGCATTACTTTCTCCGTGCATGCTCGATAGCCAGCCGATAAATTTCCAGCAAATCTTCCTCGTCCACGTCGATGACCCCCTCCATTTTTCCCAATGCCCACTCGATATCTTCGGTCGCTAATGCGTCTGAAGAAGCAACGGCAGATGGCGGGTGATGGTGGTGCTGCACCGGGTAGCGTCCCGCATGGATCAGGTTGTTGATGACGAGTGCCAGAAGCAGGGAAAGTATCGCGTTTGCCATCACGGCACCGGCTGCCCACTGCCAGCCGTAATGCTGGAGTTGTACCGTATTCAGCACCATGATCATCGAAGTGGCTGCGCCGGGAGGATGCATCGAATGGGTCAGGTGCATGACAAAGATCGACAAACCAACAGCACAAGCTGCGGCAATAATCGGATCGGGAATGAACACACCGCATACCCAGCCCACCGCGCCGGACAGCAAGTTACCCACCAACAGCGGCCACGGTTGCGCCATCGGACTGTGTGGCAAGGCATACAGCAATACAGACACCGCCGCCATCGAGGCAAACAACATCAGCGGATGTCCGCCATCCGGCAAAAAGTGCAACGCTTCCCCAAGCAGCAGCACGCTGAACATGGCCGCTAGGGCACTTTTAAATTTTTCGGAAAACGGAATAGGGTCGAAACCCGGCTTCAAGAAACCCAACCAATTATTAAGGCTCATGCAACACACTCCGCAAAAACGTCATCCCGGATGGAATCCGCGCAGGGATAAACGTACCACATCTTTTTGTTTTGATGTGTGCGGAATGAACCTTACAGTTATTTTCTCCTGACAGCGATCATTAGCGCCCACGTGCCGAGCAGCACGTACCAGATCAGCGACCACTCTGGGATGCCCAAGGTCAGGAATGTCCAGCCTTTGGCGGCACATTCACCGGAGCCATGCATGAGTTCCTTCAACACTTCAGACATAGGGAAGTTTTCCAGCATGTAGTCGAGGCCGGGGCCGCAGGCAGGTACTTCATCCTTGGGTAAATGTTGTATCCAGATATGGCGACCGGCCACGCCTACACCGCTCAACGCGCACAGCGTGATCAATGCGGCATAGATTTTTGTGCCGAGTGCGCTTGGGGTTGTGCAAGCGTGGCGAGGGCGAACAGCACCCCCATGGCAATGAAGATGAAACGCTGGATCATGCACAGCGGGCAAGGTTCCTGATGCAACACGTATTGCAGATACAGCGCTGCGCCGAACAGCCCGGAGATAACCAGCGCCCCAGCCAGGTACAGCCAACGGTTGGCAAGAGTGCGCCACAAGTTTGTCAGTTTGTTCATCCTCTATTCCATTTCGTCTATCCACGCCATCTGGATAGCTTCGAGCACTTTCTCGCCGCCGTGCATGTGATCGTCGTCGAAGTCTTCGAGTTCCAGCACCCAGTTATGCAGATCGACAAATCGCACTGTTTTCGGATCAATTTCGGGGTGCGCTTCCGATAGTTCGATAGCGATCAGACGTACATCAGTCCATTTCATTATTCATCCTCCAGCTCAAAATCATGATTATCTAAATTGGGAAAAACTAGCTCCTCCCCTGACGAGGGGAGGTTGGAGGGGTTACTCCTTGACCATATTGATAGTGTACTTGGGTATCTCGACCACCAGATCCTTGTCGCTCACTATTGCCTGACAACTCAGGCGCGAGGTGGGTTCCACGCCCCAGGCCTTGTCCAGCATATCCTCTTCCAGGTCGTCGGCGGAGTCCAGCGAATTGAATCCTTCGCGGATGACGACATGGCAGGTGGTGCAGGCACAGGATTTCTCGCAGGCATGTTCGATTTCGATGCCGTTTCCCAGCAACACTTCTATCAGCACCGTGCCGGTGTCGGCCTGGAGCACTTTGCCTTGCGGACACAATTCTACATGCGGCAACACGATAATTTGCGGCATTTCAAATCCTTTCCAGATCGGTTAGTTTGCGCCCACCCAAAGCGCGTGACACGCTCTTGTCCATGCGCGCCTGAGCAAAGGTCGCAGTGGCGTCATTCAGATTGGAGATGGCGCGCTTGATGGCCTGATGGTCGGCCGCATTCAGCACCGCACGCAATCCATCCATGCTGGCGCGGATGCGCTCCTGCTCGGCCTGGTTCAACAATTCCGCGCCATCTTGTGCCAAGGCACTTTCCACGGCTTCGATCAGTTGCTCGGCCTCGACTTGTTGCTCGCGCAACGCGCGCGCCAGCATATCGTCCTGCGCGTGCTGGTTAGAGTCCTGCAACATGCGCGTGATTTCCGCATCGCTCAATCCGTAGGAAGGCTTGACCGTAATATGCGCTTCCACGCCGCTGCCTTGTTCCTGCGCCGAAACACTCAATAGCCCGTCTGCGTCCACCTGAAAAGTAATGCGGATGCGCGCCGCGCCTGCCACCATGGCCGGGATACCACGCAACTCGAACTTCGCCAGCGAGCGGCAATCGCTCACCAGTTCGCGCTCGCCCTGCACCACATGGATACTCATGGCGGTCTGACCATCTTTGTAGGTGGTGAATTCCTGCGCACGCGCGGTGGGGATGGTGCTGTTGCGCGGGATGATTTTTTCGGTCAGGCCGCCCATGGTCTCGATACCGAGCGAAAGAGGAATCACATCGAGCAGCAGCCAGTCATCGGCGCTACGGTTTCCTGCCAGCACATTGGCCTGAATCGCCGCCCCCAGCGCGACGACTTTGTCCGGATCGAGATTGGTCAACGGCGTCTGCTTGAAAAATTCCGCCACGGCGTGTTGTACTTGCGGCATTCGGGTCGAACCACCCACCATCACCACGCCTTTGATGTCCTCCACCTTCAACCCGGCATCGCGCAAGGCCCGGCGCACCGGTTGCAAGGTGTTGGCCACCAAGTTCTGCGACATGACGTGAAAATCATGCTGGGTCAGCGTGGAGTTGATGGTTTCGCCGCTACCAAGTATTGCGGTGACCGTCGTTTCGGTATGCAGGGTCAGCGTTTCCTTGGAGGCGCGCGCGCGCGTCAGCAACAGCCGCGTGTCTTGCGCACCCAACGCCGAGAGATTGTTTTTTTCCAGCAGCCAGCAGTATATGCGCTGGTCGAAATCGTCGCCGCCCAGCGCCGAATTGCCGTTGGTGGCGAGCACTTCGAACACGCCCTTGGAAAGCTTGAGAATGGAAATATCAAAAGTGCCGCCGCCCAGATCATAAACCGCATATACGCCCTCGGAGGCATTATCCAGACCATAGGCGATGGCGGCAGCGGTCGGCTCGTTAAGCAAGCGCAGCACGTTCAGCCCCGCCAGTTTTGCCGCGTCCTTGGTGGCCTGGCGTTGAGCGTCATCGAAATAGGCGGGCACGGTAATCACCGCACCGACCAGTTCGCCGCCCAGCGCCTCCTCGGCACGTGCGCGCAGCACCTTGAGAATTTCTGCCGACACTTCAACCGGGCTCTTCACTCCGGCCACGGTACGCAATTGCAGCATGCCGGGGGCATCAACAAACCGGTAGGGTACGCCGACGGTGTCGCCGATGTCTTTTAGCCCGCGCCCCATGAAGCGCTTGGCCGAAATGATGGTATTGATGGGGTCTTCGCTTTGCATCGCCTGCGCCGTGGCGCCAACCTGTACGCTACCGTCGGCCAGATAACGCACTACCGATGGCAGCAATGCGCGTCCATCGGCGTCATTCAGCACCACGCTGATGCCGTTGCGCACCGTTGCCACCAGCGAATTGGTAGTGCCGAGATCGATCCCCACCGCCAGCCGGTGCTGGTGCGGAGCGGCGCTGAGGCCGGGTTCGGAAATTTGTAGTAGAGCCATTTTTTGAGCTTGTAGCTGGTAGCCTGTAGCGAGTGGCTGAACCGTTGGGCTACCAGCTACTCGCTACAGGCTACCAGCTTTAGTTATCTATCACATCAAAAGCGGAAACAATTTCTTCCGCCAAGTTTTTCCAGAAATTTGAGTTTACGCACACCCTCTGCGGCGGCGGCATAACTATGTTCATCGTCTATTTTAACCGCAAGCAGTTCCTGCAACAGGCGCACTTCATGCTGCAAACGCGCTTCCAGCTTTTCCAGTTGGTCGACATCGCACGCATGCTGCGCTTCTTCGACAGCTTCGCGCCATTCCATCTGTTCCATCAGGAAATCCATCGGCATCACCGTATTGGTTTCTTCCTGTGTGTCCACGCCGTGCAAGCCAAGCAGATAACGCGCACGTTTGATCGGGTTGCGCAAAGTCTGATAAGCCTCGTTCGCACGCGTAGCCCATTGCATCGACATGCGGCGCTCGGCTTCGGAAAGATGGGCAAACTTGTCCGGATGAACTTGCGTTTGCAAAGTATGGAACTGCTGGTCGAGCTGCGCGTTATCCAGCCGGAAGTGTTCCGGCAGATCGAATAACTGGAAGAAATTCTTCTGGAAATCGAAGCTGGCGGACTGCATCAAACTTTAAAACTTTCGCCGCAACCGCACTGATCCTTCACGTTCGGGATTATTGAACTTGAAACCTTCATTCAACCCTTCGCGCGTGTAATCCAACTCCATACCGTCAAGGTAAGGCAGGCTCTTGGGATCGACCAATACCGTCACTCCGCCGCTGACAAATTGGAGATCATCCTCCCCCGCCTCATCGGCAAATTCCAGTTTGTACGCCATGCCCGAGCAACCGCTGGTGCGCACCCCAAGGCGTAAACCGACACCCTTGCCACGTTTGGTCAGAAAATTCTGTACGTGTTTCGCCGCATTTTCAGTCAGGGTAATCGACATGCCATTACTCCTTGCAGCCACTGCAAGCGCTCTCTTCCATCGTCGCACATTGCTTGTTCTTGTAGTCTTGCACCGCCGCCTTGATGGCATCTTCCGCCAGAATCGAACAGTGTATCTTCACCGGCGGCAACGCCAACTCTTCTGCGATCTGCGTATTCTTGATTGCCAATGCCTGCTCCACCGTCTTGCCTTTGACCCATTCGGTCACCAGCGAACTGGAGGCAATCGCCGATCCGCAGCCGTAGGTTTTGAATTTGGCATCTTCGATCACGCCCTGGTCATTCACCTTGATCTGCAATTTCATCACATCGCCGCAAGCCGGCGCACCTACCATACCGGTGCCCACTTGATCGTCGTCCTTATCCATCGAACCGACGTTGCGCGGATGTTCGTAGTGATCTAAAACTTTTTCGCCGTAAGCCATTTCTTTCTCCTTAGCTAGTAGCTTGTAGCTGGTAGCGAGTAGCCGAACCGATTGGCTACAAGCTACTAGCTACCCGCTACCAGCTCTAATGTGCTGCCCACTTAATGGCGCCAATATCCACGCCATCCTTGTACATTTCCCACAACGGGGACAATTCGCGCAGTTTGCCTATCTTGTCTTTCATCAAGGCCACCACATAATCCACTTCTTCTGCTGTGGTAAATCGCCCGACACTGAAACGGATCGAACTGTGCGCCAGTTCGTCGCTGCGCCCCAGCGCGCGCAGCACATAAGACGGCTCCAGACTCGCCGAGGTGCAGGCCGAACCGCTGGATACCGCGATATCCTTCACCGCCATGATCATGGATTCGCCTTCCACGTAGTTGAAGCTGACGTTCAGGTTGTGCGGCACGCGCTGCTCCAGGTCGCCATTGAGATGCACTTCTTCCATGTCGGACAGCCCCTGCCACAAACGGTCGCGCAACATGCGCACGCGTTCATTTTCTGTCGCCATTTCTTCCTGTGCGATGCGGAACGCTTCGCCCATACCAACGATCTGGTGCGTGGGCAAGGTGCCGGAACGCATGCCGCGTTCATGCCCGCCGCCGTGCATCTGCGCCTCGATCCGCACGCGCGGTTTGCGCCGCACATACAACGCGCCGATACCTTTTGGCCCGTAGGTTTTGTGCGCGGAAAACGACATCATATCCACCTTCAGTTGCTGCAAATCGATTGGCACTTTGCCGGTCGCCTGCGCCGCATCCACATGGAACAGGATGCCCTTGTCGCGGCAAATTTCACCGATGGCGGCGATATCCTGCACTACGCCGATTTCGTTGTTCACCAGCATCACCGAAACGATGATGGTGTCGGGACGCAACGCCGCCTTGAATTTTTCCAGATCGAGCAGGCCATCCGCTTCGGGCGAAAGATAAGTGGCAGAAAATCCTTGCCGCTCCAGTTCGCGCACGGTGTCCAGTACGGCCTTGTGCTCGGTCATCATGGTAACGATGTGCTTGCCCTTGCCCGAATAAAAATGCGCCGCGCCTTTCAATGCCAGGTTGTTGGACTCGGTCGCCCCCGAAGTCCAGACGATCTCCTTGGGGTCGGCATTCACCAAAGCCGCCACCTGCGCGCGCGCCAGTTCCACCGCTTCGTCCGCCGCCCAACCGTAAGCATGAGAGCGGCTGGCCGGGTTACCAAATTTCTCGGTCAGGTAGGGAATCATCGCTGCCGCCACGCGCGGATCAACCGGCGTGGTCGCCGAATAATCCATATAAATAGGAAAGTGCAAGCTCATAATAGCGTTACGCCATAGCCAGCGAGGATTTGGTATTGCGTTTGCCGATAGATACCGGCGACCCTTCCGCTTTATTCTGATCCTCTAAATGCTTGTCCACCAACTGCTGCAAGTTCACCGCCGACAGATACTCGTGCAACACCTCATTCAATCCGTACCACAATGCATGGGTACTGCATGGCTTCCCATCCATGCAATCTCCCTTGCCTTCGCAATTGGTCGCATCCATCGGTTCGTCAACCGCCGTGATGATGTCGGAGATGGAAATCTGTGCGCCGGGACGCGCCAGATAATAGCCGCCACCGGGGCCGCGCACGCTTTCCACAATATTGTGTCTGCGCAGCTTGCCGAACAACTGCTCAAGATAAGACAAGCGAAATTTTCTGGCGTTCGCTGATACCGGCCAAGCGTGACCGGGGCCGTGCCGCCGCGAGTCGCCAGATCAACCATCGCCGTAACCGCAAAACGTCCTTTAGTAGTGAGCCGCATTATTATTACCTCCTCGAATTCGAATAATTGAATTAGCGAACTCTGTCGCAGACAAATCTCCGCTTCGAAATACCCACTGCTGAAAAGGATAATATAATACTTGAACTTTTCAGTCAACTATCTTATTCAAATAATTTGGATCGAACTTATCGGCAGTGGCGCGCTCTTCTTCGACGTTCACGCCCATTTTTTCCAGTTGTTCGAGAATGAGGTTAATGCGCTGATCCACCACCATGCTATGCCCAAGCAGGCCGTGGATGGCCTTGGACAGCGGGTCGTTCTGGTCGTTGCCGACACCGTAAGCATTGAAACCTTCTGCCTTTTTTGCCTCATCGAGAATGCGTGCCGGAATCCCGGCGGCCGTCGCCCCCGCCGGAACATCCTTCACCACCACGGCATTGGAGCCGATCTTCGCATTGTCGCCGATATGGATCGGGCCGAGAATCTTCGCCCCGGCCCCCACCACCACACCGTTGCCCAGCGTGGGATGGCGCTTGCCTTCCTGCCACGAAGTGCCGCCCAGCGTCACGCCGTGATACAGCGTCACATCATCGCCGATCTCGGCGGTTTCGCCGATCACCACGCCCATGCCGTGGTCGATAAAAAAGCGCCGCCTATGGTCGCCCCCGGATGAATCTCGATACCGGTCAACCCGCGTGCGATATGCGACAGTAAAGCGCGCCAGCCATTTGAAATCGGCGAGCCACAGGCTTATGCGCCAAGCGATGAAAAATGCGCGCATGCAATCCGGGGTAGCAGGTCACCACCTCGAATGTCGTGCGCGCCGCCGGGTCGCGGTCAAATACACTGTTTATATCTTCCTTGATTGCATCAAACATCATTCACCCGTTCGCTTTTCATCCCTTTTCTTCCTGACTCGCGCATTGTACCCGGTCGTAGCGCTGAGAATACCCCGCAGGATATTGATCTCCTCCTGCTCCAGCCGCGCCCGCGCATATAAACGACGCAGCTTCTGCATCAGCTTGTTCGGATGCTTGGTATTAAAAAATCCGATCTGCCTCAGCACCTCTTCGAGATGAACATAAAATCTTTCCATCTCCTCATGTCTTGGCCGGTTCCACTTCAACCTGCCGCAAACTCAGCCCCGCATACTGCACCGCCACGCTCAACTCATAACACGCCACCTGCACCGCCGCCGCCAGGTTCAGCGAACTGTATTGCGGATTGGCCGGAATACGCACCAGCACATGGCTCTTGCCCATTTCCTCATTGGTCAGCCCCGACATCTCGGTACCGAACAGCAACGCCACCTGCTGTTGCGCGGCATGCTGCGCCAGCAGCGGCATCGCCTCGCGCGGAGTCAGCACCTCGTGCGAAATGTCGCGCATCCGCGCCGTCATCGCCAGCCACGAACACGCAGCCCTGCAAAGCCTCGTCTATCGAAGCGCACACCACCGCATCGCGCAACAAATCATTCGCGCCCGCAGACATGGTATCCGCCTGCGGGTCGGGGAAATGGCGCGGATTGACCAGATACAGCGATGCCAAACCCATGGTCTTCATCGCCCGCGCAGCCGCACCGATATTGCCCGGATGGGTGGTATGGCTGAGCACCACGCGCACGTTATTTAAAATATTGGAATTATCCAAGACAGTTACCCGCAAGTATTGCCTGTTTATTTATTGGCTCAGATGATAAATTAAAATCGGTTTATATGTGCGAATAGTCACGCGTACGCACGCACCCCAGCCTGTGCTGAGCTGTCATCATGAAGTTACTATCTCGCGCCCAAGCAGAAATTCAGGTGAAGTCGGAATTGACTAAGCTTGAGTCGAAGATGCCATGTTTTATAACCCTCTGAACGACTTCCAGAACGCCATATATTCCCCACTTTGACAAAGGGGGGGCTAGGGGGGATTTGAAGCGCGTTGGATATAAAAAATCCCCCTCGATCCCCCTTTGTCAAAGTGGGAAGTAGTTCTGTAGCGCTCATCCTGTGGGGTGTTTATAGACATTGAGCAACTTCCATAATCAGCCAATTTTCGCAAAAAACCTATCAGTTCTGCTAGGTTGCAAATGGGGAAATTTATGCAACAATGTGCCGCATCAGAAAAAGCTATAAATCGACTATAAGGGACAGTGAAATACTCGCCCTCATGCAGCTTGGATGGATATGTGAGACAGAATTCGCCCCTCAGAGGTGAGTTTCACGGTGGCAGTGTTTATGCTACGGCGTACCAATTTATGTTAATGATTGATATGAATCAAGGTTTATTTGCAAATAACAGAACAGACAGATGCCCGGATAAAAGAATGGGTCTTTTATTGGGGGCAACTTTAGGTGGCCCCTTCGGGCAATGATTAAAAGAAAAAGGAGATACAAGTGCCCAGTGAAGACTTGCTTAAGAAGATTAAGGAAATCAAAGATACAGAGAAAGAATTCAAGATTTCCCCTAGGTATCTTGTAAACGCCTTTGATTTCGAGAAACGTACCTCTGGCAATCGCTGGGTTGTAGATAGATTTCTGGAAGAACAGCAGGTAGAAACAGAACCAGACTACACCAATGTGTGGATCGATGGGGAAATTACACTCCGACATAAGAAGAAGGCCAAGGCCAAGCGAACTACGGATCCAATTCAAAGAATCAAGTTGATTCCCGCAGCAAATAGGGAACCAATTGTAGTTAAGAAAGAATCCACACTCGCCGAAGCAACTACACTCATGCGAATGCATTCGTACTCTCAATTACCGGTTGTCGCCGGACAAAGACAGGTAGTTGGGTACATTAGCTGGGAGACCATCGGAAATGGTATTGCAAATGCAAATGGCATATTGTCAGACAAAGTACTGCCGTACATCTCAAAAGACATTTCGGTTCTTGAATATGAAACCCCGCTACTTGAGGCAATCAGGATCGTAATAAAGAAAGAATTTGCAGTTGTACAAAAGGAGGATAAGACCCTTTCTGGAATTGTCACCTTGGCGGATGTTAGTCAGCAGTTCATGTCGATTGCAGAGCCATTCCTATTCCTCGAAGAGATAGAGAATCACGTCCGTCAAGTTCTTCATGGCAAGTTGCTGGTTGAGGAAATCGCCAAGAATTGCGCTCCGAATGACCCGACACGGAAAATCACCTGTATTGACGACCTTACCTTTGGCGAATACGTAAGGATTTTCGAGCATCCCGAACTCTGGAAGAAGCTCAATCTCAACGTAGATAAAAGCCTTTTCGTTAAGCAACTAGACAAAGTACGGCAGATAAGAAACGATATAATGCACTTTGAACCAGAGGGCATCACCGATGCTCAACTGGGCGACCTAAGAAACATGTCAAAGTTCATGATCGCAATATCGAGTCAGTAGTTGAAATTTGTGTAAGCCCGGTGGGGTGCGCTCGCGCACAATTGACTTAACCCATGGCAGGGACGGCCTTATATTGCACATTCGCGTAGCTGAAATAGATTGAAAATGTAAAGAGTAGTGCCTTATACATTTTTCTAGCAACAGAACACTATAACACACAAGGAAATGCAATGCAATGAAGGAGAAAAACCGTTTCGATCATTGGCTCGAAGACTTTCTTGGTGACGATGCTAAAGTAAAGCTTATCTTCGACAACGCGCGTAATTTTGTGGTGTGCAGCGCAGTTCTCTACGCGACAACCTCTCTCGACATGATCGTGGCCTTGTTCAAGGCGAGAATAATCAAGGTGGCTTTAGGTATTATAGGACTCGCCTAACCCACGCTCTGAAGTCGACAGTCAGGCAGGTTGCGCTTGCGCACAACTGTCAAATAGTGCGCAAGCGCACCCTTCTTGACTGCATCACCAATTTCCATTGACGTTTGCGAAAGAAAATTAATGACAACACAATCCAAGCCTCTCGGTGTAATTCTTATTGCACTTTACTCCGGCCTTTTTGGTTTGGTCAGTTTTCCTATCGGGTGTACGACTGTTATGGTTAGTGGTATGCCCGGCACAGGCCCACTGGTTTCCATTTTCGGTTTTATAATTACTGCTGTTGGCATATTGCTTTTAGCTTCCGCATATGGGCTTTGGACAATTCAGTCTTGGGGGCGAAAATTTAGCTGGAGGCTTTATGCCGTTTCAATTCCCCTCGGTTTAATTTCAATATTTCCGATTCTCCCTGGGCAGCACATGTCTTCAGGTAATACAGTTTTCCAAATTCTCTGTATTGCCCTAGATGTCGCAATCATTTTGTATCTCGACAGACGTGAAGTTGTAGGTCTGTTTGAGCCAAGCAGGTTGGTCAAATCATCATCGCTATTTGACAAATAAAAGCACGGGGGCGCTTGCGCACAATTGCCAAATGGTGCACGAGCGCACCCTTGACTACCGCCTCGTTGTGGCCTCACACCGATGAACCGTCATGCATGCGATCACTGAACAAAAAAAGCATTAAATGCGTCTAGTCGTTTTTCTGGTTTCCCTTGTTTCTTTGTCGGCCTTCGCGCAAAGCCACCCCGAGCTTAATGGGGAGTGGAGTGGGCAATCCCAATATCAAGCTACGGTGGGCGGAAACATTGATCCTTCCGCGCAAGCAGTCACCGACCTCACAATTTCGATTGCACCTCAAGGCAAGGTTACTGGGGCAAGCCCTGAGAATGGCTGTAGGGAACCTCTAAAATTCCAATTTTCGTCGCCATGCGGCGTTGCTCACTAAAAATTACTTCTTACATATCATGCATATGCTGCGGCGCAATTTTTTGTTCGCGCCTTGCATGACTTAGAAAATTGAATTTTTAGAGGCTCCCTGTAGTCTTCTGGGCGTTGCCGCGCCGGGTCTTGCGCCAACGATACTCAACCTTGACGTTACGTTTTCTGGCTGCCGTTACGCTGCGTTTAGACGCTTTCCATCCATTCCTTGATGCGGTTGGCATCCCCTATGCGATTGGCTTTGCTTCCCGCGTCGAGCAAGACGATGACAATCGAACGGTGGTTGATGTTGGCTTTCATCACCAGACAGCGCCCCGCTTTGCTGATGTAACCGGTCTTGCTGATACCGATGTGCCAGTCCATGCTTTGCACCAGCGGATTGGTATTGCTGAAACGTATCGGCTTGAATCCCGTCGGTTCAACCAGATGGGAAACGGATGTCGTCGCTTTGTGAATCAGATCGTAGTCTTGTGCCGCCAGAACCATTTTTACCAGATCTTGCGCGTTGGAAACGTTGCCGCTGTTCAGTCCGGTGGGGTCGAGGAATTGGGTGTCTTTCATGCCCAGTTGCAAGGCTTTGGCATTCATCTTCGCCACAGCTGCTTTGACGCCTCCCGGATAGGTGCGTGCCAAGGCTGCGGCGGCTCGGTTCTCCGATGCCATCAGCGCCAGCTTAAGCAGTTCTCCGCGTGTCAGGATCATACCGGAGCGGATGCGCGAACGGGATTTTTTGACTTTATCGGTCACCATATCCTGCCGGGTGATCCGGATTTTTTTGTCCAGCGGTAACTGTGCGTCCAGTACGACCATGGCTGTCATCAGTTTGCTGATGGAAGCGATAGGAACGATGCTCCCCTCGTTCTTTGCATACAAGGTTCGTTGTTGTTGCTCATCGTAAATCATGGCAATCGAGGAGGTCAGCGTGGGCGAAGAAACATTGGTGGTCTCTGCTCCGCTCAGTTCCTCATCAAGCCTGAGGGTTATTCCATCGTCAGGCATGGCCTGCGCCGTCAACGCATGTCCAAGCAATAACAGTGTTATGAATATCTTTCTCATTTAGCTTTGATCTCCAGAAATCACGATGAACTCTGAATGCGTATCACGCTGTCTAAATTAACAGCATTGCCAAACAATCAAGCCGGGAATAACGGAGAAAAACAGAGTCAGTTTTATTTCAGGGAAGGTTGGTCGACCGATTCAGAACTCAAGGAAATTGATGCCAACTTCCTGATAGAGAGAGCTGCGTACTAGCCGCTAAATGCGCTTGGCTAATTCTGCTGCCTTGCCTATGTAGGTTTCAGGCGTCAATTCGCACAGGCGTTGTTTTTCCGTTGCGGGAATATCCAGTGTCTGGATGAATGTGCGCAGGTTGTCGCGGTTGATGCCGCCTTTGCCGCGTGTCAGGTCTTTTAGTTTGTCGTAGGCGTTGTCGATGTTGTAGCGGCGCATGACGGTCTGGATCGGCTCGGCCAGCACTTCCCAGCTCGCATTCAAATCTTCTGCCAGGCGTTGCGGATTAGCTTCAAGTTTACCCAAGCCTTTCAGGCACGATTCATATGCCAGCAACGTGTAACCCATCGCCACGCCCATGTTGCGCAGTACGGTAGAGTCGGTGAGGTCGCGCTGCCAGCGCGAGATCGGCAGTTTTTCTGAGAGATGGCGCAGCAGCGCATTCGCCAAGCCGAGGTTGCCTTCCGAGTTTTCGAAGTCGATGGGGTTCACCTTGTGCGGCATGGTGGAAGAGCCGACTTCGCCCGCGATGACGCGTTGCTTGAAATAGCCCAGCGAGATGTAACCCCAGATGTCGCGGTTGAGATCGATCAGGATGGTGTTGATGCGGGCAAACGCGTCGAACAGTTCGGCCATGTAATCGTGCGGCTCAATCTGGATGGTGTAGGGGTTGAAGGTGATGCCGCGCGCCGTGACAAATTTTTGGCAGAACGCTTCCCAGTCCACTTCGGGATAAGCCGCCAGATGCGCGTTGTAGTTGCCCACCGCGCCGTTGATTTTGCCGAGTATCTCAACTTTTGCCAAACGTGCTTGTGCGCCTTGCAAACGATGTACTACGTTGGCCATTTCCTTGCCCAGCGTGCTGGGCGTGGCGGTCTGGCCGTGGGTGCGGCATAGCATCGGCAGGTCGGCCTGCTGGTGGGCAATATCTCGCAGCTTGTTGATAAGCGCATCCAGTGCGGGCAGCATCACCTCGGCGCGCGCATGTTGCAGCATCATGGCATGGCTCAGGTTGTTGATGTCTTCCGAGGTGCAGGCGAAATGGATGAACTCCAGCGCTTTCGCGATTTCCGGATTGGAGGAGAACTGTTCGCGCAGCCAGTATTCGATGGCTTTCACGTCATGGTTGGTACGCTTCTCGATGGCCTTGATCTGTTCCGCATCGCTCTCGCTGAAGTGCGCGGCGAACTGGTCGAGTTGTGCGACCGTTGCAGCCGAGAATGGCGCAATTTCCGCAATGCCCGCTTCGGCGCTCAAGGCTTTGAACCATTCGATTTCGATCAGTACGCGGTAACGGATCAAACCGAATTCACTGAAGTAGTTGCGCAAGGCGTCTACCTTGCCTTGGTAGCGTCCATCCAGCGGGGATAAGGCGGTGAGGGCGGTCAATGTCATGGCTGGGTCGTGTATATGTTAACGGGCGCTATTTTACGTGAAAGCCGGACGCGTTGCGCTCCCCTTTGTGCGCCTTGTCCATTTGCTACGAAAATCCGGGTTAGAAAGTCGCATTGACCCAAGCGTTTTTGTGGTCTTCAGAAACCAGTTTGCCGTGTTCCTTGAATATCCGCAGCAAGGCGGTGGCAGATGACTTTGGAAAACCTTCGCGGTCACCCCGTTCGTCGAAAATCAGGTCGTTGAGGTATTTCTGCAAAGCAGCCGATCCCCACAGCAGGGTAATCTTGTCACCGATTTTTGGATGCTGTTGCCGAATTATGCTTACATCGGGCAGCACGGCCGCAGGCAGCTCTACGGGTGGGAGAGGAGCTTTGGGGATGGATATTTTTAATTTCATGGCAGCCTCCTATAAAAAATCAAAGTACGGTGTACGTGCGGGAAAAATCGGTTTTCCGGTCAAAACCCCGTGATCATTTTGAGATTCAGCCCCCATTTGTGCGGGCTCTCCACGCTGACTATGGCGTCGCGCCCCCTTGAGAGGTCAACCAGTTCCTGAAAAACTGGCTCGTTGGACTTGGTCGAAAAAATCACTTGCACAATCGGCGTGAGCAAGTTTTTGTTTAACTTGATCCATTACCACGGCCAAACGCCCCGACATCAGCTTGACCAGCGTGCCCGTAGGGTAAATACCCACGGTCTTCACGAAAGCATGGAACACGGCCTTGTCAAACTGCCCCGGTTGCATTGCCGCCATTTTGCGAATGGCATCGGCGGGGCTGTGGCCTTTCTTGTAGCAAGTGTCAGAGGTGATCGTGTCGTAGACATCGCATACCGCGCAAATTTTGGCATACAAAGATAAAGACCCATCCTGCACCTTGTCCGGATAACCGGTTCCATCTACCCGTTCGTGATGGTGCAGGCAGACATCCAAAACCATTTTTGGCATATCCGGAGTATCTTTTAATACGGTCATCCAACTGATCTGCGGGTGGGTTTGCATGACCTCGGCTTCCTGCCCGGTCAGTTCCCCTTGCTTGTGGAGCAGCCACTCCGGAATCTGCATCAAACCTACATCGTGCAGCAAACCGGCCACCCCCAGATTGCGCAACTCATCGCCTTCGATATTGAATTGCCTGCCAACGGCGATCATCAAGGCGCTGACGGCCACAGAATGGAGATAGGTATGGCTGTCCTTCTCCTTGAATTTTGAGAGGCTCAGGAAAGCGTTTGAGTTGCGTTCGAGCGACTGAATGATCGTTTCCACCAGGTCGTGCGTTTCTTGCAGTTGCAAAGCTTTGCCCATGCGGACATCATGAAACAGGTTCGCGACGGCTGTCTTGACTTTGCTATGGACGCGGCGAGCCCGCTCAATTTCTTCATGCACGGGAACCAGCGGGGAAAGATCTCTGGGGGAGAGGTCGGCTTCCTCCGGCAAGTTTTTATTTTCTTCTGCCGGAGCGGCGATAGTGGCACAGGCTGCCGCAACCGGGGTCGTCTCGGTCTCGTCCCTGTCTTGCACATCCGGATTCGCGTCGGTCTCGGTTTCGGCAAGGTTTTCAACATCCAAGCCCTTGGCGGTATCGATCCAGACTTGCCGCACGCCGCATTTCTGTAGCGACTTGAGTTGCTTGGGGGTGTTCAAGCTGAACGAACTTCTCCAGAACGGGTGCTCCAACCAGTTTCCGCAGACTTCATTAATATACATGCCGAGCCGGATATCGCTCACATTAACTATTTTTAGCATGTTGGTATCCGCTCAGCTTTAAGTTATGATTAATGTTGCCAGTGTTATTAGTATGGTCATTGGATGGTGTTCTGTGAGCTCAATCCAATAAGAACGTGCAATCCAATAATAATTTGTGTAATAGTATCACACGTAAAATGAATTGTGTAATAATTGCACACTAGATGTGCATTGGGCTAAATGATATGAAGAAACAGGAAAAATTAGGTAAGTATGAAATAAGGAGAGAGCTGGGCAGAGGTGCGATGGGTATAGTCTATGAGGCGTTTGATCCGCAGATCGAGCGCAAGGTCGCCATTAAGACGATCCTGAAATCGACGTTGGATAAGCGTGAAGTCGAGGAAATAATCAGCCGGTTTCGTTGCGAGGCGCGCGCGGCCGGAAGACTTTCACACCCGAAGGTCGTTGCCATCTACGAGTATGGTGAAGACGATGATATGGCTTTTATCGTGATGGAACTGATCCACGGTAAGGAGTTGAAGGAATACTTCGACCGTGAGCATCGATTTACTATCGGGGACAGCAAAAGTATTGCGATGCAACTTCTTGATGCTCTCGACTACTCGCATGCTCACGGCATCGTTCACCGCGATATCAAGCCCGCCAATATCCTGATTACGGATGATGGACAGATCAAAATTGCAGATTTCGGTATAGCCAAGATTGACTCAACCAGCCTCACCCAAGTCGGGGTGGTGATGGGGACTCCAACTTATATGTCGCCCGAACAGTTCATGGGGCAGGAAGTGGATCATCGGGCCGATATTTACGCAACGGGTGTCATTTTGTATCAATTATTGACTGGCGTTCGCCCATTCACCGGTAGCGTGATCACCATTATGCATCAGGCGGTGAACCTCGAAGCCACTCCTCCTTCCCAGCTCAATGCCAAGGTTACCAAGGAGCTCGACGAGGTCATAAAAAAAGCGATGGCTAAACAGCCGAAAGATCGCTTTCAGAGCGCTAAGGAATTTATGGGCGCGCTTAAAGCTGCGTTTCAAGCAGCAAAAACATCTTCTCATCGGGGCGATGAATTTGAGACCTCAAAGAGAAAGGAAGAAAGAAAGCAAGACGCGTTGAACAGAGCGCAAGCAAAATTGTTGGCGCAGGCCGAGGCCAAACGCAAAAGAGAAGCCGTAACTATGGCGCTCATGTCACACAAAATTGCCGGGATCAAAAAAGAACAAGAAAGAGTCAAGAAGTTAGAGGCTGCCAAGCTTAGAAAGGCTGCTTTGGAGCAAGAGCAGAGGAAACAGGAACTGTCGGTTTTTATGTCGCAACACACTAGAAAATTTGCGGAATTTGTCGCGAAAATAGATGCTACAGGCAATTGATGAGCACACAACGCCAGCGGAAGAGAATCACGAATCCTGAAAAGAATTATCCGCAGAAAAATTCAATAATTTCGCCGCTACCTTTTTTATAGGAGTGTCCCAGGCTGATGCTGCCACTGCCGCGCAGCACAAATTCTTCACGCCGCAACTGAATTTCGGCTTCGCCTTTGATGAGAATATAACTGCCGTTGGTGCTGATATCGACAAAGACGAATTTGCCGCGACGATGCTCAATCCTGGCATGCATACGCGAGGCGCTACGATCCTGAATCACAATACCAGCCTGTTCATCGCGTCCAATCGTGATAGGGGGGTGTTTGCCATTTACGATAAATCTATCGCCTTGATGGATTAGCTGTAAGGAAGGTTCGGTTGCTTCAGGAATGAAGGTGTTGCCGACCATCATGGTCATTTCATCACTTTCCTGCCAGATTATTTCTCGTACCTCGATGTCATCCGCTTTTCCCTTGATGGACAGGGCGTTAAAGGTTCGCGTGCTGGTACGCATGATCGGTGGAAGTTTCGCAACCGTTGTGCCAGTGGTTATAATTTGCCCTGCCTTGGCAATTTCCGCCATGCGAGCGGCAATGTTTACCGTGTCGCCAAAGACATCACCATCACCGGAGTTTTCAAGCACCTGGCCGGAATGAAGGCCGATGCGTATGGCTACGCACTTTTCGTTGATCGGTGTTTGAGCATTAATGACAAGCTGCATCTCGCAAGCCGCCTGTACGGCAGAAATCGTATCGGGGAAGACCGCCATGATTTCGTCACCAATGGTCTTGACGACCTGGCCGGAATGAGAGTTTGTCAACTGGCGCAAAATGTCCAGACAACGGTGAATAGTGGCAAACGCACGCACATCACCCAGTGCCACATAGAGCTGTGTGCTGTCGCAAACATCTGCAAACAGGACGGATTTCTCCTGGCTGCGTTGTATTGGAGCGGTGATTTTCATTTAAAGAATTGTAGCAGATTTGATTGGGTGCGATTCAAACTGATGTGGCGTAGTTAATGACATTGCGCTGACCGATTCGCGCTGCTCCGGTGGGAGCGACCTCCCGGTCGCGATGGGTTGGGAGGCATGCATCGAATCGCGGCCGGGAGGCCGCTCCCACGAGGGTAATGCCGAAACTGACCCATTTGTGAATTTATTAAGTTATTCCAGAATATTTATACATCAGTTTGAATCGCAACCGATTTGATTTTGCGCATAGCTCGAAATGTGCCATGAACCCTGTCGATACTGAAATGATTGCAAAATGGTAACACTACCAGTACGCTGTAGTTGTATCGCAAGGTACCTCCGTGATTTTGTGGTGCAATGTTTTTCCAGTTCATGTAGATGAAGTTCTTGACATAGGTAAGCGGTATGAGAAATTGCTTGATATTTTTAACCGGGGTTTGGATATTTTTGCTATCCGATAGTGCTTATTCTCAGCAAGCATCGGCTCCGACTGTTGAGCTGGTATATCAAAGATTGGTTGAACTTAATCTCATCAGGCAGCAGGGGCTTATTTCAGATGATGAGTTCAATGAGAAGGGGCGGCGGCTGCAAAGTCTCCTGAAAATATTATCGCAACCCGGCTCAAAACCGGTTAGACCGCGCGATCAGCCTGCCGTTATTGCGCCGCAAGATGAATCGAACAACAAGACTCAACACCCATCGGCCCCGAACAGTTTTAGCAAAGCTCTCGAATGGAATAACAAAAGTCTCGATAGTGCAAACCGGGAAGAATGGACAGAATCGATACGCACCGCATCCGTTGCCATCTTTCTTGACCCCAGTCTGGTGCCAGCCTACATCAGCCGTTGTCATGCCTTGATGGAGCATGGTGATTTGGACGAGGCAATGTCGGATTGCGAAACTGCCTTGAAGTTTGATCCCGGCAATGTGCTAGCTATCAATTATCGCGGGGCGATCATGGCCCGGCTCGGAAAAGTGGATATCGCTTTACCGGAATATGCGCGAGCGTGCATGGGAGGGCTGGAGTTGGGGTGCGAAAATTACCGCAAGATTCGAGGCTATTCTCCCAACGATACAGCCGCTATTGCCAAGATCAAGTTGGTCGATGCAAAGGCCAAGCTTTCCGAAAAAAATTGGGATGGGGCGATAGCGAGTGCCACGGAAGTTATCAAAGTAGCGCCGGATAATGCGGCTGCCTACGTGACTCGATCCGGGGCCTATGCGAACGAGGGACATTTGCAGGAAGCGCTTGCCGATGCGGAAACCGCCATCCGGCAAAATCCGGATGAAGGTTTGGGTTACAGCAGCCGGGGTTATGTTTACGAACTCATGAAAAAGCCACGCCTGGCGATATTGGACTATGAGATTGCTTGCAGTCTCAAGACTGAGATGGGATGTGTCAGCCTTAACCTGTTCAATACGGAAAACAAGCTATTAGAGGAGCAAGCGCAAAGCGGGAAGCCAAGCGAACAGGCTGCTCCGCAGGAAACAAACAACACGACGCCACAGCCGGAGCCCGAGCAGGATGCAATCATCGAGCCGACGATGGTGCCGATTCCCGGGAAGAATTTCGAGATTGCCAAATACCTAGTCACCCAAGGCGAATGGCGTGCGGTGATGGGTAATAACCCCAGCCACTTTAACGGCTGCGATGTGAGTTGCCCGGCTGAAAGCGTGAGTTGGAATGATGTTCAGGAGTTCATCAAGAAACTTAATGCCAAGACGGGCAAACAGTACAGGTTGCCGACGGAAGCGGAATGGGAGGTCGCATGTTATGGGGGCAATCAGAGCGAATATTGTGGCGGCAACGACCTTGATGCGGTTGGCTGGTATAACGGCAACAGCAACAACCAGACCCATCCGGTGGGACAGAAGAAAGCCAATGGTTACGGCTTGTATGATATGACCGGCAACGTGTGGGAATGGATGAGTGATTGCCAAAATGTAAACAAATTAAACGCAAACGAATGTGCTTCTCGCAGTATTCGCGGCGGTTCGTGGATGGATGCGCCACAGTACCAGCTTGCGGCTTATCGTGACAGGGGCAGTGTCGAGTTCCGTAACTTTTTCATCGGTTTTCGTTTGGCGAGAACGCTTCAAAATTGTAATGGAGGAGGTTTAGATTTTTTCCGTTCTATCTGGAATAACTTGCTGGAAAATCGAAAAGAAGGGCAATGCGATGGCAGTTAGGAACCGTTAAAAATTTAGTGTAGCAATTCTAGCTAAAACTCGGATCAATTCTGTAGTTCCATTCGCCATGAAATTCATTCCGGGTAATACGGATTTTTTCAAACTCCGAGTCACTTATTTTAATGCCAGATGGGTACACGGAGTTGTCCAGTTCGGCATGGACTTTCAGTCCCTTTCGAGTGGTCGTCCCGGCAATGAGATTGACGATCACTTCATGGCTAATCAATGGCTGGCCGCGCCAGTTCATGCTGATGTAAGAAAATAGTCGATGCTCAATCTTGTTCCACTTGCTCGTGCCTGGAGGCAGGTGGGAGATATGGATCGGGATTTTGATCTCGTCAGCCAATCGCTGCAATTCCAATTTCCAAAGCCTTACTCGGCTACCGTTGCTTCCCCCACCATCCGCCGTGATCATCAATTCCGTTGCCGCAGGATAACGCTGCCTGCCCCATCGTATTCCACCAGCGGCGAATTGTTTCGACCGCGAAACTGGCTGTGTCATGGTCCGTTCCTACGCTGACCCAACCCGTGTTACTGGCCACATCGTAGACACCATAGGGATTCGCGCGTCCCAATTCCTTATCAATGAAGTCATGTACCTTGACTAATTCAGGCTTCCCCTCAGGACACCAAGTTGCCCCGTTGTTCTTGTACGTACCGACAAGCTCTTTCTTCTTCGTGTCAACCGAGATAACCGGATTGCCTGCCGCTAGTCGTTGCTTAGTCTGGTCGTTGATGAACTCGAATTGGGCATTGCGGTCCGGATGATCCGTCCCTTCCAACATCTTTCGATTTGCCTGCAAGCTGTAACCCAGCTTCCGTAGTAAATCTCCCACTTTCGGATAACTTACCGAATGGCCGTTCATGGTCAACTCATCGGCTAAAGTACGCAGGCTTTTGCAGGTCCAGCGCAGAGGGGATTCTGGATCACCTCGTGTCGTCGGTTCGACCAGTTTTTCCAGCGCCTCCATCACGCCAGCATCGCTCTCGATGACAGATTTTCTGCCAGCCCCCGCTTTGCGAATCCGCTTGCCCTGATTTTCAACGGGCATCTTTTCGGCAGCCAACTCTTCCAGTCCAGCATGAATTGCGCGCCGAGACACACCGGTAGCCTGCGCAACCCTTGTAACGCCGCCATGACCTAACACGGCGGCTTCCGCAGCGGCAAATAGACGCCTCATGCGCTCGTCCAATGTCCATGCAAGCTTCTCAAATCGAGTGCGTATTTGTTTGATGTCGTCGTCTTCAATCACCATGAAGACAATCATAACACCTTCGATTTATTTGTTACAGTTATTTATTAACGCATCCTTAGCTAATCGACAAACAGATATCCCTGACTTTTACCCCCTTTCAGACGAACACCTATGCAACTATCAGACAAATGCTGATTCACATTACATGCCATTAGCATAAGATTCATTTCTGATTATGCCTGATTATGGCGCAACAAAAGGGGGGGGCGGTATGGATGTTTATAGCGCGACAGCAAACATATGCCTGACGTTTAATAACAAAGCTCATGCCCCAGCCGGTGTAGAGGCATGCATAGATGTCACATCGAAATGAGCGCCACGCAAAACCTGACCTACGCGATAGTTCAGGTAGCTCATAATTTCGGCGCAGTGGCGGTTCTGGGTGGTTCGCTGGCGGCTACCAAATTTCGTGCTGTAGAGACGCGGAAATGGCTTGCGTGGATTACGCTTGCCGGGTGGGGAACGCAGGCTGTGAGCGGAGCCGCGTTCGGAGCGGTGAGTTATTATTATTACCATCAATTCCCGGATATATCCGGCATTGCGGTTGTGGCACTGGCGATAAAAATGACCTGCGTTGCAATCGGTTTTCTGTTGCTTGCGACCTATCTGTTTTGGGGGGCCAACTGGACGATAGGTAAAATGAACGCCGTGTGGATCACTTCATCGGCGCTTGCTGTCACCGCACTTTCTTCCGCCGCATTTTTGCGCTGGTTTTCTTGACGGGACAAACAGTTAAGTAAACGCAGATTAAATCCGTTCGTGGTGAGCTTGTCGAATTAAATCCGTTCGTGGTGAGCTTGTCGAACCATGATCGGATTTAATCTTTATGAAACAACTCGTTCCACAAACCCTTCGACAGGCTCTCAAGAAACAGCTTTTTTATCTTAATAAATTCATGTGGTTATTTCAATCACGGCAATGTCATAAGGTTCATCAAACAGCTTCGATTGGCTGCATGCTGAAGCCAAAAGCAGCTGCTTTGCGCTTCAAATAAGCCACCGTTCTTTTGCGCATTTGATCCTCGTATTGCTCCTGTGAGCGCTCGACATATTGCCCGCCTTTCGTCAGCATGGCAAAGATCAGTCGCGCCAATTTATGTGCCGTGGCAGTGATTGCTTTACCTACGCCCATGCGTGCAGCCAACCGCCGATAATATGCCCCGAGAGCGCATTGGCTGCGATGCAAACCTTGCGCGGCCAATTTGAGCGCTTGCGCGACGCGGTTAGGAATACGTTTCGACGCGCCCGATAACTTCTTCCCACCCGATATCTTTGTGCCGGGGCACAAGCCCAGCCAGGAGGCAAAACGCTTTGCATTTTCGAATTTAGACAAGTCCGGGCCGACCTCGACCAACACCTTGAGCGCAGTATTCACGTCAATCCCACCTATGCGCGTCAAGTCCACGCCCGCCCACTGGTACAGCGCATTGCGCACATCAAAGGCGGGCGCATTCTTGGCTCTACCCTTGTTTTTGTTCACGGCCACTATTTCCTGATGGTGGCGCATCGGCTTGATCATTTCCTCCAGTTTGGCATCCGCCGCAGCAATCAGTGCTTGGTAGGTGTCGAACAACGATAGCGCCTGTGACAAGCAAAACACATGCTCTTCCCGCCAGTTGCCTTCGAGGCTCTTCGCAATCGTCTCTTCGCTCGCGCGAATCCGGTAGTTGCGCAGCTTCGCCAACTTGTGCGGGTCTCGCTCCCCCGCAACGATAGCACGAATGATGTTCCTGTCCCGTTTTACCGACAATGTCTGTAATCACGTTGGTCAGTTGCACATTCATCTGGGTGAGTGCCTTTTGCATGCGCTGTACCTGTCTGGCTTGCTCGCGAAGCAAGGTATCGCGCTGACGCGATAAAGCCCGTAGCGCACATATGTTACCAGCGGGCCGGAACGCGCCAGACAGCAAACCAAAGCTCATCAATTGCTGGAGCCATTGGCAATCCAATACATCCGACTTCCTGCCCGACACATGCCTGACGTGGCGGGCGTTGACCAGATAGACCTTGAGGCCGCGCGATTCGAGAATCTCATAGGGCGCAATCCAGTACACACCCGTCGATTCCATCGCCACTACATCCACCCCACACTCAACCAACCAGTCGGCCATCGCCTCAATATCTTCGGTAAAACAGCCAAACTCTTTTACTGGCTCACCGCTTTGATCGGGCGAAACCGCCGCGTAATGATTCGCTGAACCAATATCGATCCCCGCCGCATTGGGGTACATCACCGTCAATTCCCGCTTGCGCATTGCCATGATTTCCTCCATCATTTCGTTAAGGAATGCCAAGTCAGTGCGGATACGTCGTTGTACTCATTCTCTCAAGCGGGATGCCTTGCACGGCTCACCAATGTCGCCGACGTTATCCAGAACCATGCTCAGAGGTCGGGCACTTAGCACCAGTGCTGTCTCGGTCTTTGCTGGCTTGGCATTCCGACTATGATAGACAATCAAGCGAAAAATTCGCGCCGCATACTGTTTCCTGCTCACGCCTTGCCTCGCGGACGCGGGGCTTACTTGGCTCAGGGCGAACGGATGACCTTAATAAATTGACTACCTCCATAGTCTCAGCAAAAAAGCCAGCAGTCCGCCCTTTCTTTCTTTTGGCTGCGATGTCGAAGGGGGTTCTAAAGTTTGAGACGGTGGGTTAATTCTGGCATGACCACGGGGCTGGGTTGTCGGGTTCATGCCGAGCAAGCTTTCCACCTGTTCAATGCGTTGTGCATTGGATTCGAGAAAGGTCATGCACTCTATCTCGCTTAAGCCTAACCGTTTTACAGGCGCGACATTGCTCCATGCGACAACTTTCGAGTGCGCGGGATTTTGCAGATTGGCAAAAATGACGACATCAGAATAATCTGCCAGTGAACCCATGGTGGATTCGCGATGTATATCTCCGCACTGCGCCACCGCGTCGGTTATTTCTTGCGGAAAATTCCATTTTTTAAGCAGTCTGGTGCCAACTGTTCCGCTGCATTTTGCGATGATGTTCGCCAGCGATTCATCCGTGACAACTATCTTGCACTTCTCGACATATTGGCACAGCGGCAACACGCCGATGTTGTACATCAGGCCGACCAGCATGGCTTGATCCGGCGAAAGATGCGGCTGGCGCATGGCGAGCACATAACTCACTACAGCCATTTCGCGACTTTGCTTCCACACCTCTTTCATGCGTTGATTGATGATGAAGTTATTTGAGTAGAGCATCTTGCTCATGGTGATGCTGATCACCAAATTGCGCAATTGGCGATATCCCAGTCGGGTGGCGGCTTCTCTTACATTGTCAATCGGTGGTCTGCCAGCAAAAATGGCACTGTTGGCGCTCTTGATAATCTGCGCAGAAATGAAAGGGTCGCTGGATAATATGGCAACTATCTGATCTGCTGAAATATTCGGGTCGTCAAGCAATTCCTGAACTTTGACTGCAACATTGGGCAATGTCGGTAGCACGATGTCATCGTGTTCAATAGCGTACAGAATTTGCCCCAGCAAAGCATGGTCTTCAAAAGTTGAAGTCATTGCGAGATGCCCTTGATAGATTAGTCCAATACCTGGCAATCAAAACGTCCTTATTTTTTGAGACTATTTCGTTCCTTCCAGCAGTTGCTGATCTTATCCAAAACACTGGCTGGTTTAAGCGGCTTGACCACAAAACCCGCAGCCCCCTTTTCAAGCGCTTCCTTGACCTTGTCGATTGTCGCGTCACCGCTTACCATCAACACCATGGTTGCCGGGCTGGCCTTGCGTATCTCTTCCAGCGCTTGTATGCCATCCATTTTTGGCATGTTGATGTCGAGCAATACGATATCCGGCTTAAGTTCCAGACATTGCATGACGGCATCAGCACCGTTCGATGCTTGACCGACGATAGGGTACGCCTCGCTGCGCAGCATAAACTTCAGCAGCTCTTGCATCATCCGGTCATCATCCACCACCAACACTGATGGTTTTTTTGATATATCCATATTGTTCATTCCTATAGCGCTTCAAGCGCTGTCAAAGTTACCTGACATTGTAGTCGAAGGGCGTAGTGCATTGCACCCATGCGCTGATCGGAACAGCGGTACAAGCTGTTGGCTGCCGAGTTAACGGGGCTGCAAAGCGCATACGTGCGTTTGTGGGTTGTGATGGAGACCCAATATAACCTAATATGAGAGTCTCTAAGTATAAAACATGATAAACATATCGAACATGATGATCTTGAAACGTAGCGCCATTATTCTCCCGCTGTTGCTGGTTGCCTGTGCGCATGCGCCACAGCAGGTGGCCGTTGAGCAGCCGAAGCCAGTGGTGGTATCGCCGCCCCCCGTGGTAGAACAGCCGCCGAAATTGCCCAAGCTGGAATTGACCGGGGAAACACTATATGAGTTCTTGCTGGGCGATATTGCCAGCCAGCGCGGCAAGCCCGAACTGGCCGCGCAAGTCTATATGGACTTGGCCAAAGACACGCAAGACCCCAGGGTGGCGCGCCGCGCCGCGCAACTGTCCTTCGATGCGCACGAGATGGACAAGTCGGTGGAGGCGCTCAATCTCTGGTTGAAACTGGAGCCCTCATCCCATCAGGCAAAACAGTTGTTGACCACGGTGTTGCTAAGTGGCGGGAGGCTGGATGAGGCGCGCCCGTATCTGGCCGAGTTGCTGGCGGATTATCCGGCTCAAGCAGGCAATACGTTCACGCAGATTTATTCTTTGCTGGTGCGCTATCCGGACAGGGACGAGGCCTATAACTTGTTGCATGAACTGGCGCAGCCTTATCCGCGCGTAGAAGAAGGGCATCTGGTGCAGGCGCAGATAGCGGCCTCTGCCGGCAAGCGGGAGATCGCTTTGGAAGAGGTGCGACAAGCGCGTGCCTTGCGCCCGGAGTGGGAGTTTGCTGCTTTGTTTGAGGTGCAATTGTTGCAACAGGAGTCACCGCAACAGGCGTTGGCGCTCCTGAAGAGTTATCTTGCCGCTTATCCCGCTGCGGGTGAGGCGCATTTGCTATACGCGCGTATGTTGCTGGAACAAAAGCAGTATGCTGAGTCGCGCATTGAATTTCAGCGACTGCTCGATATGCATCCTGAAAGTGCCGATCTGGCATTTGCGGTGGCGATGCTATCTCTGGAATTAGGGGAGCTGGATCGGGCAGACAGCGAGTTGCAGCAAGCGCTCACCAAGGGGAAAAAAGACGAGAGCACAGTGTACTACTACCTCGGGCAGCTTAGCGAGGCAAAGAAGCATGATGATGATGCGTTGCAAAACTATCGCCTGGTTAAGGATGGCGAATATGCGTTCACCGCACGCATGCGCGTAGCGTACCTGCTGTCCAAAGCAGGCAAGCTGGATGAGGCACGCGAGTATTTGCATCAGACCAACGCGCTGAACAATCAACAGCGCGTGCAGTTGCTGTCGGTTGAGGCGGAGTTGTTGCGCGATGCAAAGCAGCTCGAAACGGCCTATCAAGTTTTGACGCAAGGGCTGGAAAAATTGCCCAACCATCCCGATCTGCTGTACGAAACTGCGATGCTGGCAGAGCAGCTTGGCAAGCATGATACTTTTGAGCAGATGATGCGCAAGGTGATCGAGATCAAGCCGGACTACGCGCAAGCCTACAATGCGCTGGGTTATAGCTTGCTGGATCGCAACGAGCGCTTGCCGGAAGCAATGCAGTTGGTGGAGAAGGCAAGCCAGCTCGCCCCGGATGATGCGGGTATTATTGACAGCGTGGGCTGGGGGCATTACCGCATGGGTAATCTGGCGAAGAGTCTGGAATTTCTGCGTCGTGCCTATAGCGTCAATCCCGACCCGGAAATAGCCGCGCATCTAGGCGAGGTGCTGTGGGTACAAGGCGTAAAAGATCAGGCGAAGAAAGTGTGGGGCGATGCACTGAAATCGCATCCTGAAAACGAGGTATTGCAGGCTACGATGAAGAAATTTATTCCCTGATCCCAGGATGATGCGCCGCTTATTCCTGTTGCTTGCGTTGTTGCTGGGCGGCTGCGTGAGTGCGCCACCTTCGCAGCCGACGCTGCGTCCCTTGTCGGCGGAGCAGAAACCTTTTGTGCTGAGCGGGCGCATCGCGGTCAAGCATGACGGTAAACGCTCTTCCGCCAATCTGCGCTGGACGCATCACGCGGAAGATGACGATTTGTTGCTGCTGGCTCCATTCGGGCAGACGGTGGCGCGTATCCACAGCGATACGCATGAGGTGGTGCTGGATACGGCGGATAAACATTACACCGCACAAAATACCGAGGAACTCACCGAGCAGGTGCTGGGCTGGCATTTGCCTTTGTCCGGGCTGTGCTACTGGGTGTTGGCGTTGCCTGCACCCGAGAGCAAGGCCAGCATTGAGCATGATGCGAATGGGCAAATCAGTATTCTGCAACAGGACGGCTGGGAAATTCATTACACCCGCTATGCCGCAACAACACCGGATAGTCTGCCGCTGCGTATAAGCGTGCAACGTGAGGGGTTGGAACTTCAATTGGTGATTGATGAATGGGAAATAAAATAGTTTTTTGAGTAGGTGCGAATTCACCTCGTAGACCTGCTCGCAGGTTCTCGCACCACAAACCTGCAAGCAGGTTTATGGTGTGTTCTTGTACCCGGAGGGAGATCGCACATGAACGGAAGTCGTCGTTCCCGCGAAAGCGGGAATCCAGTCAAAAACAAAACAGACGGTGGCAGACCGGTAGCTAGTCATTTTTCTTGTCTTGCCAAGAAAAGTAGCCAAAAGAAATCGCCCCCGGTTTGCCGCCCTTCGGGTGCCCTCGATCAGCCGCAAGCAAGCGGGGCTGCGCAACTCGCCCTGGTGGGGCACACAAAACGTGCCCCACTGCGGAGCTCAAACAGTGCTCGCCTAAACCTCCACCTGCTTGCGGCTGGTCGAGGCGGCGCACAGGGAAGAAAAGCGAAAACCAGAACCCCAAAGCACGCCAATAGCTTCTATTAGGTCGGGCAGCTAGTCGCGGTCACATGCGCCGCTACCACCTTCTAGGGGCGAACTAGCGAACAATTCATCCTGCACGCATGGATTTTTCCCTATATATTCGCAGTGCGCTTAGTGGTAAAGTGATACAAATAATTTGTGATATACGATAACGATCAATACTCGAATGCCCATACCTCAACTCGATAGCCACGGACTGTTGCCGCAAGGTATATGCGACTGTTCGTTAACAGAAATTCAGGATGCATTCTGCCAGAATCCACATCGCCAGAGTTTGTTTGATGGGCTAATGAATTTTCTCAATACGGAATGGTATCCGCATGGCATTGCCGCACCTATTTTTATCGATGGCAGTTTCGTTCGAGGAAAGCCATCTCCGGAAGATATAGATTTGGTACTGGATGTGACTGGGCGTAGTGACCGAGATATTCTTATTTCAATGAAATTGTGCAGCAGACGTAATGAGCTAAAGGCGAGTTACAAGGTTGATGTGTGGATGAAACACCCGGATTTCCCAAACGACTTAGCTTCCTTTTTTCAATACATCGGTGAAAAGGCTGCGGCCGAGCTTAGATTAAAACCAAAACACCTGAAAGGTATTCTAAGGATACAGTCATGAGCTACAAAGAATCAGCCGATGGTGCCATGCGCGTGTTCCTTGAAAACATGGTCAGTGAAGGTCTGCTTGCCAAAAAACTTGGCATGGACGTAACATCATCCAGCATTGTGGATGCTAGCTTGTCTCAAATCTTGAAAATTGCCCATGAGAAGCCTGCCTCTGGCTCGGGTTATGGATGAATCCGACCTTGTGCTACACGCAGAAGGTCCCGGCGCGACGCATGATCTTCCTTCGCTTTCTGCGCTCAATTGGATCACGGTTACAGCGGAGAGGAATCTTCATAAACTTTCTTCCCTTATGCTTGATCTCCTTGGTGCAGATGGCAACAAACTATCGAAAGCAATTGACTTGCGACTAACTGGCATGGCTCCGGGCAGCTTGTGGGTCGGCGTAAAAATGATGCCGCCCCCAGCAGATTTATTACCCGAAGATGGGGCTTTGATTAACGCCATGGCGCAGGAAATAGGTAAGCTGCCAGAAATCACTCGCTTTATTGACGACGAGGGCATGCGCCCAGATATTGAAGAGATTTCCCCCGACCCAGCCCTACGCGATGTGCAGCTTTCGACTCTCTATCGTTTCTCGCCCGATGGAAAACGTGGAATCCATACGCTGGAGATATCTTCACGCGACTCTGGTGCTGCCTCGCTATCGCAGCGTGAGCGCGTGGTGTTGAAGGAGGCAATCGCTCGTCCTGACACCAAGAAATCTAAGGAAGGTAGTTTCGTTGGGCATGTGCGCGAAGCAGATCTCGACAAGACTCGCCTGCATTTGCGCGGAGTAGAAGGTATCGGAACCTTGCGATGCGTCATGCCCAACCTCACGGCTGATAATGCCCGCTCATTGCTTGGCAACCTTGTAAGCGCGGAAGGCCGCTACATGACAGACAGAAACGGAAAACCGCGCTTGTTAGTCATTGAGCGAATCAAATCCATAGAGCAACTCCCGATTAATGTTGCTCAGCCCTCGTAGGGCGCAATAACCAACGGGCATTGCGCCGCATGTTAGACATTAGGTGCAATGCGCAACGCTTATTGCACATGGACTCTTTGCATACCTCCACTTTCCCCTGTGCGCCGCCTCGATCAGACGCAAGGAAGCGGAGGGGTAGGCGAGCACTGTTCGAGTTCCGCAGGGAGGCCGTTTTGTGTGTCTCACCAGAGCGAGTTGCGCAGCCCCGCTTGCTTGCGGCTGATCGAGGGTACCCGAAGGGCGGTAAACCGGGGTCGCCTTCTTTTTGGTTACTTTTTCTTGGTGAAGCAAGACAACGAAGTTGCGGCGTAGACTTACCTTTAGGTTAGTTGGAACCCAAAAGTGACTAGCCGTCGGGCTACCCCCGACAAACCATGCGCCCTTCCAGCCAGGATTTATGTAAGAATTACAAATAATGAACCCGACAACTTTCACTTGCCCCGCTCCCGCCAAACTCAACCTGTTCCTGCACGTAGTGGGACGGAGGAATGACGGTTACCATCTGCTGCAAACCCTGTTCCGCTTTATCGACTTCAGCGACACGCTGCATTTCACCCTGCGTGAAGACGGCGCAATACGCCGCATCAACGAAATAGACGGCGTGCCGCAGGAGCAGGATCTGTGCGTTCGCGCCGCACACCTGCTGCAACAGGAATGCAGCTGTCCTCTGGGCGTAGACATTACGATAGAAAAACGCATTCCGATGGGCGGCGGCTTGGGTGGCGGCAGTTCCGATGCGGCTACCACGCTGCTGGCGCTGAACCGGCTGTGGAATTTGGGTTTGTCGCGTGAGCGTCTGATGCAAATCGGCCTTGCACTGGGGGCGGATGTGCCGGTATTTGTGTTCGGCGAGAACGCTTTTGCCGAAGGCGTGGGCGAGCAGTTGCAGGCTTATTCCCTGCCGGAAGCTTGGTATGTCGTGCTGTTTCCGCCCGTGCATGTGCCGACGGCACAGATTTTTGCGCGTCCGGAATTGACACGGGATACGATTTCCCTCACAATTCGCGCCCTTCCAATGGCGCAGTTGCATAACGACTTGCAGCCGGTGGTATGTAATTTGTACCCGGAAGTGGCGCGGCATCTGGTCTGGCTGGGTCAGTTTGCGCAGGCGCGGATGACCGGTTCGGGGGCGTGCGTATTTGCCGAATTCGCCAGCGAGGAACAAGCGCGGGCAGCATTAAAGCAATTGCCGTCAGACATGCGTGGCATTGCGGCGCGCGGGTTGATGCAGCACCCGTTGCGGGATTTTTGTACAGTAAAGCAAGTTAAAAAGTTTCTTGGGGAGTCGCCAAGTGGTAAGGCACCGGATTTTGATTCCGGCATTCGTAGGTTCGATCCCTACCTCCCCAGCCAGTTTGTAGTAATCGGGGCGCTTGCGCCCATTTTTAATTTTGGCTCATTCTAAGCATTAGGGGTTAACGTGTCCCACGACAGCTTGATGGTGTTCACCGGCAATGCCAATCCCAAGCTCGCAGAAGATGTGGCGCGGCATCTTGGCACCCGTCTCGGACGAGCCACCGTCGGTCGCTTTTCCGATGGCGAGGTCATGGTCGAAATACTCGAACATGTGCGCGGCAAGGATGTGTTTGTACTGCAATCCACCTGTGCTCCGACCAACGACACGCCTGATGGAAGTGCTGGTGATGGTGGATGCGCTAAAACGCGCTTCCGCCGGACGCATCACCGCCGCGTTGCCTTACATGGGCTACGCCAGGCAGGATCGCCGCCCGCGTTCCGCACGCGTGGCGATCACCGCCAAGGTGGTGGCGAACATGCTGAGCGGCGTAGGCGTGGATCGTGTGTTGACTATGGATTTGCACGCGGATCAGATACAGGGATTTTTCGACATCCCGGTGGACAATATTTACGCCAGCCCGATTTTGCTGTCCGATGTACGTAAATGCAATTACGACAATCTGGTGGTGGTATCACCGGACATCGGCGGTGTGGTGCGCGCCCGTGCGCTGGCAAAACAAATGGAAGCGGATCTGGCGATCATCGACAAGCGCCGCCCCAAGCCGAATGTAGCCAAAGTGATGAACATCATCGGCGAAGTGGCCGGGCGCACTTGCCTGATTATGGACGACATGGTGGATACCGCCAACACCTTGTGCGAAGCGGCGGCGGCGTTGAAAGAAAAAGGCGCGGAGCGGGTCATTGCTTACTGTACGCACGCGGTATTGTCCGGGCCCGCGATTGGGCGCATCGAGAATTCCGCACTGGACGAGCTGGTGGTAACCGATACCATTCCGCTACGCGAAGAAGCCCGTGCCTGCAAGCGTATCCGCCAGTTGAGCGTGGCGGAACTGATGGCCGAAACCATGCGCCGCATCAATGCGGAAGAATCGGTTAGCTCGCTGTTTATTGATTAGTTTTTAAGCGGCCACCATGAGGTGGCCGATAACCTGGAGCTACCTGGTCGCGGGTGGTTCCGAATTTGAAGTGGAGAAGTAAAATGACAACTGAAATAACTGCAACAACCCGCAAAGCGCAAGGAACGGGTGCGAGCCGCCGTCTGCGCAAGGCAGGCCGTGTACCCGGCATTGTTTATGGTGAAGGCGAGCCCGCACTGATCGATATCGACCATAACAACCTGTTTCACAGCCTGCGCAAAGAAACTTTCCATGCATCCGTGCTCACGCTTGATCTGGACGGCAATAAACAACAAGTGCTGCTGCGTGATTTTGTCATGCACCCGTTCCGCCAGCAAGTCCAGCACATCGATTTTCAACGCGTGTCCAAGGACAAGAAGATTCACATGAAAGTGCCTTTGCACTTTACCAATGCCGAGAATTGCCCCGGCGTGAAACTGAGCGTCGGTATCGTCAGCCATGTAATGAATGACCTGAACATTGCTTGTTTGCCGGCCGACCTGCCGGAGTTTATCGAGGTGGATCTGTCCAGCTTGGCGATTGGGCATTCCATCCATGTGGGCGACATCAAGTTGCCCAAGGGTTTGGAAGTCGCCGCTCACGGTAGTCATGTTGGCGCAGCCGTGGTGGCAACCGTTCAGATACCGCGTGGTGCAGTGGAAGCTGCGGCAACGGCTGAAGCTGAAGCGGCTCCTGCTGCGGAAGCAAAGCCAGCAGCAAAACCTGCTGCAAAGCCGGCGGCTAAATAAGCAGCATCAGCGTTACTACATCAAACCCGCCATGCTCCCTCGGATCGCATGGCGGGTTTTTTCATTATGAGCGAAGAAATTAAATTAATTGTCGGATTGGGCAATCCCGGGCGCGAATATGAGCCCACACGGCATAACGCCGGTTTCTGGTGGGTGGACGAATTTGCGCATGAACACCATTACACTTTCAAGGCAGAAGGCAAGTTTCATGGCCTGGCGGCGCGTGGTCAGGTGCATGGGCGCGAATTGTTCCTGCTCAAGCCGCAGGCCTTCATGAACCTCAGCGGTCGCGCGGTGGGGGCGCTGGCACAATTTTACAAGATACTCCCGGAGAGCATTCTGGTGGTGCATGATGAGCTCGATTTGCCGCCCGGCAGCGCCAAATTGAAACTGGGCGGCGGGCACGGTGGGCACAATGGCTTAAAGGATATTATCGCCCATCTTGGCACCCGCGATTTCTGGCGCTTGCGCCTCGGTATCGGCCATCCCGGCGAGCGGGCTGAGGTGTCGGGCTATGTGCTGAATGCACCGCGCCGCGAAGAGCTGGAATTGATCGAACATGCCATGCGGCGCGCGCAGGATGTGGCGCCGCTCATCGTGGAAGGCAAGCTGGAAGCGGCGATGCTTAAACTGCATAGCGCATGACTGCTAGCAGATCATTCCACCAAAACAATAACAAATAAACCGTTCGGCCTGTGCTTGTCGAAGGCTTGTATTGGTGGGCGGAAAGCGGTTCGACAAGGCTCTCCTGAGGTTATCGAAGGGCTCACCGCGAACGGTAAAGGTTCTGCTGGAGCTCACTGCTAGTGGGAGCCTTGTTTACGTGATGCGCATATTCTTATTGCCATTTCCATGAAAAGTGTCGTAGAATTCGCGCCCTTTGGCATTTGCTAACGAAAAGTAGGTTAACTATGGTTGTCATTCGATTTTCACGCGGCGGTTCAAAGAACCGTCCATTTTTTAACGTGGTGGTGGCGGATTCGCGCAATCGCCGTGATGGACGTTTCATCGAGCGCATCGGTTTTTACAACCCGGTTGCTCCAGAAGGCGCGGACGGCATGCGTATCCAGTTGGATCGCGTGGCGCACTGGCAGGAAAAGGGCGCGCAACTAAGCGACGCCGTTGCCAAGCTGGTCAAGCGCGCTGGTGCCGCAGCACAAGCGTAACGAAACAGACCCCATGGTAATCATGGGGCGGGTGGCGGGTGCGCAGGGCATACTGGGCTGGGTGAAGTTAAAAACTTACACCGAGTTCGCGGATAGTCTCGCCGAATTTCCGGTCTGGTGGCTGGGGGATGACAAGCATCCCTGGCGCGAGATGGCCGTGGAAAAATTTGCTGTACAAAGCAAAGGCCTGATCGCCAAGTTTCCGGGCTGCAATGACCGTACCTCTGCCGAGAAGTATAAAGGCTTGCTGGTGGCTGTGCCGCGCAGCAGTCTGCCGCAACAGGCCGAAGATGAGTATTACTGGACCGACCTGATCGGCCTCGATGTGGTCAACCTCGCAGGCGAAACTCTGGGCAAGGTAGACAACTTGATGGACACCGGCGCCAATCAGGTGCTATGTGTGCGGGGGGCGAGCGGTGAGATTCTGATTCCGTTCATCGCCAGCGCCATCAAGCAAGTGAGTCTGGCGGAAAAAGTGATCCGCGTGGACTGGGCTGCGGATTGGGCTGAGAAGCACTGAGCGGCATGAGGTTCGATGTCATTACGCTGTTCCCGGAAATGTTCGGCGCGATTACCCAATATGGCGTAACGCGGCGCGCGGCGGAGCAGGGCAAGTTTGTGTTGCAGACGTGGAATCCGCGCGATTTTACGACTGACAACTACCGCACCGTGGATGATCGCCCGTATGGCGGCGGCCCCGGCATGGTGATGCTGGCGGAGCCGCTGGAAAAAACGATAGTCGCAGCGAAAGCCGCGCAGGGCGCAAGCGGAATCGCGCAGAGTTGCGTGATTCATCTGTCGCCGCAAGGCAGGCCGCTCACCCACGAAGTGGTGATGGAATTGCTGGCGCGCGACGCGGGGTTGATTTTGTTGGCGAGCCGTTACGAAGGCGTGGATGAGCGCCTGATTCGGCGGCAGGTGGATGAAGAGCTTTCCATCGGCGACTACGTATTGTCCGGTGGCGAGTTGGCGGCGATGGTGTTGATGGATAGTCTGGTGCGGCAGATTCCCGGTGTGTTGGGCGATGACGCATCGGCGCAGCAGGATTCGTTTGTAACGGGGTTGCTGGATTGTCCGCACTACACGCGGCCAGAGGTTTATAACGGCGAGGGTATTCCGGAAGTATTGATGTCCGGGCATCACGCCGAGATAGAAAAGTGGCGATTGAAGCAGTCATTAGGCAGGACTGCGGAACGTCGCCCGGATTTGCTGGCACAACGCCAGTTAACAAAACAGGAAGCTCGGCTACTGGCAGAGTACCAGCAGGAACAAGCATCCGTACAACAAGAGGAAACAAAATGAATCTGATCGCAATACTTGAGCAAGAAGAAATTGCCCGTCTGGGCAAAACGATACCGAATTTCGCCCCCGGCGATACCGTGATCGTCAACGTGAACGTGGTCGAAGGCGAGCGCAAGCGCGTACAGGCTTACGAAGGCGTGGTCATCGCCAAGCGCAACAAGGGGCTCAACTCCTCGTTCATCGTGCGCAAGGTTTCCGCCGGCGAAGGCGTGGAACGTACTTTCCAGACCTATTCCCCGAGCATCGCCAGCATCGAAGTGAAGCGTCGCGGCGACGTGCGCCGCGCCAAACTTTACTACCTGCGCGACCGTTCCGGCAAGTCGGCACGTATCAAGGAAAAACTGGCAGCCCGCAAAGCCGAAGCGTAAGAAGCTTCGGCGGGTTGCAGAAAAAACGGGAGGCGATGCCTCCCGTTTTTTTGCGCTATCATTCCTGCATGGACTATCAGGCAAAATTAAAAACACCCTTCGGCGTACTCGGCATCCTATGCACGGATGAGGCGTTGACCGGCATCGAATTTCTTGTGCCGGGCACTAGGCAGCAGGCGCCGAACAATGCCTTTGCCCAAAAGGTATGCGAGCAATTGTCTGCGTATTTTGCCGATGCTGATTCACGTTTCGAGCTGCCGCTCCAGCCCGGCGGCACGGCGCACCAAAACAAAGTGTGGCAGGCGATGCGCGCCATCCCTCGCGGGCAAGTATGCACTTATGGCGATCTCGCCGCGCAACTCGGTTCCAGTCCGCGCGCGGTCGGTCAGGCGTGCGGCAACAATCCCATTCCCGTGATCATTCCCTGCCATCGCGTAGTGGGTAAGTCAGGCATGGGCGGTTTCATGCATCACAGCGGAGGTTACGCGCTGGACATCAAGCGCTGGTTGCTGGCGCATGAAAGGGCATTATGAAATCCGTTCGCCCTGAGCCTGTCGAAGGGGCGCACATGGTTCGACAAGCTCACCACGAACGGTTTAGTGTGCATAAGGGCATATGAACAACACCGACCTGCTCGACGAGTTCGGCGACAGCCTGTGGCTGGAGGACGGCCTGTCGCGCAACACGCTGGAAAGCTACCGGCGCGACCTGAGCAAATTCGCCGAATGGTTGGAGCAGCAGCGCGGCGTTCCACTACTGGAGGCCACGCATGCCGATATTCAGGGCTTCCTCGCTCATCTGTTCAAACAGAAAGCCAAAGCCACCAGTACCGGGCGCGCCATCTCCAGCCTCAAACGCCTGTTCCGCTACCTGCTGCGACAAAACAAAATAGCCACCGATCCCACGCTGCAAATCGCTCCACCCAAGCTGCCGCGCAGCCTGCCTAAGAGCCTCACCGAGCAGGATGTCGAACTGTTGCTGGATGCGCCGGATGCACAAACCCCGCTGGGCCTGCGCGACCGCGCCATGCTGGAAGTGCTGTACGCCACCGGTCTGCGCGTGTCCGAGCTGGTCACCCTTAGCGTGGCGCAAGTCAGCCTCGACATGGGCGTGGTGCGAGTGATGGGCAAGGGCAGCAAGGAGCGTCTGGTGCCACTGGGCGAAGAAGCCTTGGACTGGATCAGGCGCTACCTCGCGGAAGGCCGTCCGGTGCTGCTGACGGGCAAACTAAGCGATGCGCTGTTTGTCACCGCGCGTGCCGAAAGCATGACGCGGCAGATGTTCTGGTATCTGATCAAGAAGCACGCCAGAAATGGTGGGCTAAACAAGGCGCTGTCCCCGCACACCCTGCGTCACGCCTTCGCCACCCACCTGCTCAATCACGGCGCAGACTTGCGCGTGGTGCAGATGTTATTGGGTCATGCAGATATTTCCACCACGCAGATTTATACGCACGTGGCGCGGGAGCGCTTGAAGAAGCTGCATGCGATGCATCATCCGCGCGGGTAGCGGCTTTTATGGCGCGAAAGTTGGGATGGTGTGGGATTTAGGCTTAATAGGCCACTTGTTGCGTGCAAATCCCAGCGCGGCTTCACGTTGAAACGATAATCTTTCTTGCCTTCCTGTTGTTGCAATCTTAGCGCCCCGGCGAAGGCGATCATCGCGCCGTTGTCGGTGCAAAATTCCAGATCGGGGTAAAACACGCGGAAGCCGCGCTTGTCAGCGGTCTGGTTGAGTTGCGTGCGCAGTTGCTGGTTGGCGCCCACTCCGCCTGCGACAACCAGTTGCTTGAGGTCGGTCAGTTTGAGTGCCGCGAGCGCCTTGGCGACCAGCACCTCCACGATGGCTTCCTGCGTCGCGTGGGCTATGTCGGCGCGTGTTTGATCATCCATGTGCTGCCCATTCAGTTCGTGTTGCCGCACTAGCGTGAGCACGGCGGTTTTCAGTCCGCTGAAGCTGAAATCCAGATCGCCGCTGTGCAGCATTGGTCGCGGCAGCTTGAAGCGCCCCGCTGTTCCGTGTTGCGCCAGCGCGGAGAGATTCCGCCGCCGGGATAATCCAGCCCCAGCAGCTTGGCGCTTTTGTCGAAAGCCTCGCCGGCAGCGTCGTCCAGCGTTTCTCCCAGCAAGGTATATTGCCCCACGCCATCCACGCGCATGAGTTGCGTGTGTCCGCCGGAAACCAATAAGGCGACGAAGGGAAATTCCGGGGCCGGAGTGGATAACAGAGGGGAGAGTAAATGTCCTTCCAGATGGTGAATACCGAGGGCAGGGATATCCAATGCATAAGCCAGCGCGCAGGCGATGCTGGCACCTACCAACAACGCGCCGGATAAGCCGGGGCCTTGGGTGTAGGCGATGGCGTCGACATCCTGCAAAGTGCAATCCGCTTGTTGTGCCACCTCGCGGATCAGCGGCAATGCACAACGGATGTGGTCGCGCGAAGCCAGTTCCG
>CAVQPO010000005.1:487500-743936 GCA_963714805.1 uncultured beta proteobacterium
ACTGTAGCTTTGCATTGGACTTTGAACAGATCTGTGTAGGATAGGTGGGAGGCTTTGAAGCGGTGTCGCCAGACATCGTGGAGCCAACCTTGAAATACCACCCTGATGTGTTTGAGGTTCTAACCTAGGTCCGTAATCCGGATCGGGGACATTGCATGGTAGGCAGTTTGACTGGGGCGGTCTCCTCCCAAAGAGTAACGGAGGAGTACGAAGGTATCCTAGGTACGGTCGGACATCGTACTGATAGTGCAATGGCAAAAGGATGCTTGACTGCGAGACTGACAAGTCGAGCAGGTGCGAAAGCAGGTCATAGTGATCCGGTGGTTCTGTATGGAAGGGCCATCGCTCAACGGATAAAAGGTACGCTGGGGATAACAGGCTGATTCCTCCCAAGAGTTCATATCGACGGGGGAGTTTGGCACCTCGATGTCGGCTCATCACATCCTGGGGCTGTAGCCGGTCCCAAGGGTATGGCTGTTCGCCATTTAAAGTGGTACGTGAGCTGGGTTTAAAACGTCGTGAGACAGTTTGGTCCCTATCTGCCTTGGGCGTTGGAAATTTGAAGGGACCTGCTCCTAGTACGAGAGGACCGGAGTGGACGGATCTCTGGTGTACCGGTTGTCACGCCAGTGGCATCGCCGGGTAGCTATATCCGGAAGAGATAACCGCTGAAAGCATCTAAGCGGGAAACTCGCCTTGAGATGAGATTTCCCTGGGGGTTCGACCCCCCTGAAGGGTCGTGGAAGACTACCACGTTGATAGGTCGGGTGTGGAAGCGCAGTAATGCGTTAAGCTAACCGATACTAATTGCCCGTGAGGCTTGATCCTATAACATTAAGTAGTGCAGGTGATGCGTTATCGTGTCGCGTTGCAATCAAAACCCTCTTACTTCTTCCAAATGTATGGCCGATCCGGTTACTCTGCTAACCCGAGATAGCCAGTCAGCCGACCAGTTATGTCTGACGACCATAGCGAGTTGGCCCCACTCCTTCCCATCCCGAACAGGACAGTGAAACGACTTTGCGCCGATGATAGTGTACATCACGTATGTGAAAGTAGGTCATCGTCAGACTCCTTATAAACAGAAAAGCCCTCCTCGTGAGGGCTTTTTTGTTTGTGGCGTTCGGTGTTGACCTACTTGAACGAAGTGACAACACGCCGCGCAGCGGCTTGTTGCGGCGGAGACTTATATCGGTTTCATGCGATGTGATGTCGGAACCAAAGTAGGTCATCGTCAGACTCCTTACAATTGAAAAACCCCTAGGTGAAAGCTTGTGGGTTTTTTATTTGGTTTAGATCCCGCATATCAATTTCGGCGGGTAACGCTACCCTCATCCACACAAAGTGCATATTATTTTCTGACCAATTGATGGCAAAGGTTTTGTATGTGTTCCGTGACAAAAAAGCGGTCATTTTCAGAAAGCGGAGCAAGCCAGC
This sequence comes from uncultured beta proteobacterium, assembly GCA_963714805.1. Classification (GTDB taxonomy): domain Bacteria; phylum Pseudomonadota; class Gammaproteobacteria; order Burkholderiales; family Gallionellaceae; genus CAIQPV01. The sequence continues at coordinate 488,938 of CAVQPO010000005.1, forward strand.
GACTAATTTGAACTGCTTGGTCAATCGGGTTGCCGGTAGCGGAAGATAATAATTCTGCAATAGGGATGCCCAAGACATGAGCCAATTCATCCAGCCTCTCTAAAGATGGCAAAGCCAATCCACGTTCAAAGCGAGAAATAGTTTCCATCTCGACTCCAAGTTTTTCGGCCAGTTCAGCTTGAAGCCAGCCAAGCGCCTTGCGCCGTTGGGCAACACGCTTGCCGAGTTGGTCACCCAAAGTGCTTGAAATTCGCGCTTTTCTTGCCATCGCCATTACGCCTCTTAAATAGGACGTTTATGATTGCTTGACAACAAGAAATGTTGAATGACGTTTATAGTTGATGGTAGACTAGTAACGTCTCTTTGTGAGCGATGGTGTTAAATGAATCGTTGAAAAAGCCAAAGGTAAGCAAAGTAACCGAACCGATTCGCTCAGAAATGAGGAAATTAATATGACTTAATTCAATTTGCGTAGAGCAGGCAGATGCGAAAAATAGATGAACCAAGATTTTTAGTCTGACAGGATGGTTGTTGTTCCACTCAACCGTTTCAAACATAAGTAAAAGTGCTTCCCGTTGTTTTCGCAGCACTCCAATGGCATTGTGACACAGCGAGGTTAAATTGAAGCAACTACAAATCATCTTTCCACATAATGAGTAGCCATTTAAATTTGAGGAGATTCAATTGAATTCCGTAATCATGCGTCGAATAAGAGAAATTATGGGGAAGCCGAATCTGCGTCATAATGTCGGGGTGGTCGCCGTAATTGCTATCTGTGGTGGATTGTTGGCTTGCCAAGCAAACAATCAGTGGGTAGTGCCCTTCGCTAATGCCTCAACTGACACCCAAAAAGGCGGATGGATTGCTGATGTCAGCACAGGATGTCGTGTTTGGAATCCCAATCCAAGTCCGGGTGAAACTATAAAATGGTCTGGTGCCTGCTCAAACAATCTAGCTACTGGTAAGGGTACGGTGCAGTGGTATCTCAATGGAAAGCCGGGCAATCGTGACGAGGGTGATTTTGTTGATGGCAAGTCAACGGGAAAGTACGTTTCAGTTTTTCCCGACGGTGGACGTTTCGAAGGAGAATTTCCTGAGGGCAAATATAAAGGCGTTTATGTTTTTCCAAATGGGCTGATCGCTATGAGGGTGAATTTTTAGACGGCAAGCTTACGGGCAAGGGCGTTTTGGTCACGTCCAACGGTACCGTTAATGGTCGTTACGAAGGCGATTTTGTTGATGGGATGTTAACTGGTAAGGGTGTTTTGATCTTGCATAACGGTCGCTTCGAAGGCAATTTTGTTAAGAGCGCGCTAACAGGCTATGGCGAAATGACACCTCAAAACGGGAAGGTACAACGCGGAATGTGGGTCGCATTTGTACTCAAGCAGGCCTGCACCTCGGATGACGCTTGTGCCAGAATGAAAGCTAATGTATCTACCGAAGTAAACTCAGGCCAAATAAGACCGACAACAAGTTCGAATAATTCCACTGTCCCACCTTCTGCGACTTCGACTCATTCCCTCCTTACAGGTAGAGCTTTTAATAATCTACCCCCGCAAATGGATGCCCCATCGATTTGGGCAGAGGCATTAAAAGAGGTTGAAAATGGCACGGGTGGCAGGTACGATGGTGTAAGCAGTTTGGGATATAGATTAGGCAACTCGTCAGCAAAAGTTAAACTTTCTGAATTATTAGTTGACCTACCGGCTAACAATAACGATCCCTTTGCACGAAAACATGCAGAACAAGATCGCGCGAAAGCAGTCGCGGAACTTGATACGAAGTTTGTAGCGAAATATTCAAAACCTCTAAACACCTTTAAGGTTACTTATGTTGGTCCGGCATTGTATGAAGATTACGATTTCAATAGAGGTGAAATTGTAATTTCTTTATGCTCAGCAGTAAATGTCGCCGCAATAGGTGGCCGTTCTCAACTGGCGATCTGTAACCCTGATGAATATTTTTCTACAGAGTATTCTAATCGAGCGGCTGTTGTCGAAGCTGTTAGGAATCTAGGAATAGAGTACGGAATAAAGTCGTTGGATATCTCTAAGCCTGATACGGATTTTGTAGATAGGATTGGGGATTACCATGATTATTTTCCTAGAGTTTTACTTGGGCAGCAATATAGCGGATATAGAGTGAAAGTTTCTACCGAACAGGCAGAGATCATTAAGAAGAAAACTGAGTTCAGTTCGCCGCTAAGTGTTTCGACCGGTTACAACCGGTGGGGCAAAGTCAACGCCTCCAATCTATCCTTCTTCCGCGCACAAATTGAGATGGTTTTTGATTCAAAAAACTCTCCCATCAGTCTGAAAGATACTGGCCAACGAGTTGGTAACCGAATAGCTTTGTTTGTTAACTTCAAGCCAATCAGTATATGCATTGATGACATAGCTACAGGAGAACAATATTTTTGCGGACCAATTTCACAAGTTAGGAAAGTTAACTCGACATCTGGATGGATTAGCCCAGGAAACTCAATTGAACCGCAAAAGCACGCAAAGAAAAAACCAAAAGGTTAATTGAATACCGTTAAAGCGTTATAGAAATCGAGAAGGCGCAAACGATGTGAGGATCAGCAAAGCAAGCAACTGAGTTTCAAGGTGGCAAAGGTCAAATCACAAAATCACATAAAGGGGAATGCAAATGAAAATCAAAACACAAATCATTGCAGGATTGCTAATAGCAAGTACGGCTGGAACTGCTGGCGCTGCTAATTTTGTTACACAGGGCGATCTGACTTGGATGCCCGTCACTGGGGAAGCAAGAATGTGGGGGCAAGCCAATAATTATTGCACCAACACGACTATCAAGGGTAAGACAGGTTGGCGTTTGCCGACGAAAAACGAACTGGAAGCCTTGTATAATTCGGGGGCGGAGCTTGATCATGGATGGATATTGCTCTACACATGGTCTTCCACGCCCGGTGGACAGGGCGGTCGACATGGCGGTCGACATGGCGAACACTACGCCGTCGGCCTGAAAAATGGCGACGGGGACTTTATCAACGACACGGAGAACATCGCGTATATGACGTGTGTACGCTAAAGCCTTGACCTTTGAAACTTGACCCGTGATATTTTCAACGACAGCTTTTCGGAAAATCGATAGGCAGGTACGTCTTGTGAGTTCAACTGGTCGCTGCAACACATGCATTTCCCTAGTTGTCACTGCGTTCAAGTAGGTCGATCAAACTCCTATAAAGTAAAAAGCCCCTCCAGAAATGGTGGGGCGTTTTGCTTTTGGTTAATATTGATTTGCTTGAACACCTAGCCAATGCGTTCCTTGATTGCGCAGCGAAAGTGTTCTTCCAGCTCGCGCAGAAAATCCAGATGCTGTTCCAGTTCTCTTTTGATATCTAACGCCTCAGCTTCAGCTAAAATGGATAGAGTCTCGGATTCCAGCCTTGTTACGCGTCTTTTAAGATAGCTGGAAAATTCAATTCGGCGATTTTCCAAGTTGTCTTTGAGTTGCTGCATGGCATTTGTTGCAAAGGTGATGAGCTCGCTCCGTGCGGCGATTCTTTTGCTGGCCAACCAGGTATTTACGTCATCTTGCATTCGCAGATAAAGGGCCTCGCACTGTAGCTCCAGGCGTTTATCTAAATGCTTGAAGATTGTATCCGCCTGTTTGAGGTGAAACCCCTCTTGTTTCGTTTCGAGTGCCGTTTTTTTTCCAAAAATATTGGACAGTAGCCCTTTAGGTTGAGTTTGTAACGAGGCCATAGCGGATTGCTGGATCTCTGCCCCCATCAGACTCTCTAGGTCTGGCTTTTGATCAATTTCATGCAGTAGGGAAATTTGGGCTCGATTCGACAGTCCTGCGAGCACAGATTTACCTTCCGCACGTGTAAGTTGGCCTTCAATGATCACAGATTGTGGTTTGGTTTGCATGATATTTTCCTTAATGTAAATTGCAGTTAAAAAAACAAAGTGGTTTGTCAATAAATTTAACGCTAACAACGCGTGAAAAACAAAGGGTCACTGCGGCGGACTGATCGCCCTCTGAGTATGTTAATTCTTCACAACTCACCCCAGCGGCGCGCTGCTGAACACGGGAAACGGGTGGGTCTTTCATCAAACCCATTACATGCTCTTTGGAATCGCCAAAACCAATAGCCTCCATGCGGATTTCAAGACCTGTCTCGGCATGCAGACAGGGCGTAAACAGCAGTAGCATGACAGCAGCAGAATATTTCATAACTCCTCCTTATTTGATGCCAGCTCAAGCTGGCGAGAATCATTAAAATGGATTTAAACCAATCAAGTAAGCAATTCTTGGCTATTCAATTTCCAACCGATGCATCTTCTACCTCCCCGTCTTTGCAACCCGTATGTATGATTACTTTCATGGTTGTCAGATTTTAGATTTGTGAAAACTACACGCTCGCCCCGGCGGGCATCGTGGCAGGTGCACGCTTTACGGATTTAAAAAGCTGACGAATTTTTTCTATCGCTGAAGCAAAGATGTCCTCCAAAGTTTCCCTTGCATTGGGGTAACCTTCAACGGCTTTTTGTTTGCGCTGATAAAGCTGTTGTATACGCTCTGCAGCCTGCTCGGCAACTTGGCCGATGGCTTCGATTTCAGCGATTTCACTAACCCTTAAGCGTTTTGCCTCCATCTGGGCATCCCATCGTAAAAGTGAAATTTTATGTTTAACAGCTAGTTCCTTTTCGAAAATCTCCTCTTCATGTATGGACATCTGATCCAACGGGCCACGGGCGAGTGCGGCCTTGCCGAGTACCGGGCTTAATTCTGTGATAAGTGCAACTATAAAAATAAAAATCGCAGTCAGCATGGCTCCGAAATCGGATGTAATTAATCTCCATGCGCCCATTACCTGCGCGCTAAAATTCTTAGACCAGGCTGCACTGGTAGCCTTGTTTAAACTGTCGATTTTAGACTGGGCTTTAGACTCGGCTTCGTCCTCTGCTTTGTGCGACTTGGCTGTGGTTGCTCTCGCTGAGTCCAGATTTTGCTGTGCCTGGTTGCGATAAGTGACTAAAGCCTGCTCAGCGGCCCTACCTAAAGTCTCACACTCGTGTAGCTTGTGCCGCTCGCTTTCTTTGTTTTCAACTAGCTGCGCTTCGACGGTTTTCAAACGTCCGAGAATAGATGGCGGTGGAGTTACACCTGCTTGTTGCAATTCGGCTTTTAATTTTGCTTGTTCGCCTTCAAGAGCTGGACGAAGGGTCGAGTGGTTTTCGCGTAATGTAAATAATTGGCCTTGGCAAAGTGCTTCTTCGTTGCGAAAAGACACCACACTTTCTGGGATTGATAACGCCGCAGCTTGTGCCTGTGAAGCAAGTCCTTCGTCGCGACGAGTTTTTCCGGCAAGTTCGCTAAGACGATAGGTACCCGTAACTTTCTGAAGGTCACCTGTTTGCATCTTCAATTCCTCATCTGCTCGTTGCCGATCAATCTGACCACCCATGCAAAACAGGACAGCTCCAAGCGCCAGGCTCGATGCTGATGCGACGGCGAACACCCCTCTAAAAATAAACACGGCAAATGTTGCGAGGGTAAAACGGTTATGTCCGAGGGCACCACACAGCATCGAGTCCATGAGCAGCACAGCCATGCCCATGAACACACCTGAGGCAATAGAAAATAAGACAGAGCCGTTAGCTAGCAAGCTTGCCATGTGGCCCCAGCTCAATGAACAAAGAGGGGTTACCACAACGACCGTAAAAAGAAAGACGATCGAATGGTTGCGCCAGTGTCGCTCGGGTACTAATCGCTCGTGGCGCGCCGGGACGCGAAAAAACCATGCGACCATGCAAATCCAGAGGCTTTGAACTGATTCCAGGTGAATTTTGCTATCATGCGTAGCCATGCCAATACTTGAAAATGGCTCGTCATCCGAACCTAGATGCTGATGATCATGGGGTTGCGAGTGCTTGTTGTGCATTTTCTTCTCCTTAGATTATTCGACATAACGCAACTAGGCAAAAGAATCATCTTTCAATAATTTGCACAAGAACATGGTTAAATAAGTTACATTTGGTGCTTCAAGTATCGTAATTGGAGCAATTGTGGTGTTTTACTAACCAACTATCGAAATGTTCAACTGGTTGTTGTAAGCAACGCCTAAAAGCAGGGAGGGGAAAATGTCATCTGAGTCGCCGTCACTAGACCCGTGGAGTGTTGATGCAACATCTTGGACTGATGCAGACTTTAAGATATTGAAGGCAACTGGTGGTCAAGATGTACACGCATTTTGCGGGGGGGCTACACGTCCACAGAGGGAGTGGCTTTCACGAGGTATACATTGCATCCTCGTCGGGCGCAGGGGGCTAGGGAAGAGTTTTCTTTTGGCTTATCGCAGCCACCACCATCGGAATATCGACAAAGGCGATACGTTCTTTCATCCCAGTGGAGGAACTCCGAGACCGCTCGTAGAGAAACTCACTTCATTAAGCGGGGCAATACCTAGATCACACTGGCTACGTAGCGCAGATGCCGCCGATAGCTGGTCCATGATCTGGCAAATTTCGCTACTAGGGCTATTAGCTTGGAGACTTTGCGATCAGCGCGCTGAACTGAAAGGGTTTGGTGAAATCTTCAGCGACTTAGAAGCGCTGAACGCTACCTATGCTTATGGTGAGCAAACGGGAACTGAATCAGATGCAGGCATGGAACTAGGGCTTTCAAGCCCGCCGCTGCAATGGTTTCTCGGGCATGTGATTGCAGCCCAGCCTGCTGATCGGAATGACTGTCAGAATTCTCTCGACGAATTATTGTTCGCCGCCACAACCAGTTGGGCCGTTAACATCAAACGTTCGCTTCTGAAAGGGAAAAGCAAGCGCAAGCGTATCGCGGTTTATCTCGATAATCCAGATGAGTTATTCCGAGCTTCCGATCCAGATTTGTGGACAAATGTACAACAAGGGCTGCTTCTTGCTATATGGAAAATGCAGAAAGGCGGTGCACTTGAGGAAGAGTTAAATATCTATGCTTCTGTTAGAACAGAAGCAGTTTCGCATCAGGTTCACCCCGATCTTCAGCATGCACTTGATCTCTCGCTCCACCTTCGCTACGACAAAGCAATGCTGGCGGAATTGTTCGAAAATCAAATCGCGTTAACTGAAAAAACTAAACTCGTACTGCACCGTGCTTCTGTAGCGACTAATGCCATAATGGCTTTTGTTGGATTTGATGAGGTCATACATCATGACCGACACAATCAGAACGGTGCGCCAATGCAGGAGCCATTTATCGGTGCTCTGCTCCGACATACCCGGCACGTACCCCGTGATGTAATTGCCTTTGGGAGGCAGATTAGTCAGATACGCCCAGAGGAACGGAACGATGCAACTGTTCGAAGAACAATCAATGCCGAAGCGAATCAGATTGTTAAATACGTTAAAGCGAACAGTTTTCCAAGCTGGCCTTCCAAGCTGGAAAAGTTACTCGACAATATCGATGCCCAAGTTTTATCAAAGGCAGAATTGAATACACTTGTGTGTGCGTATGACAAAGATAATGACGGATTAGTAGAATACCTTGTTTCGACGGGACTCTTGGGGTATGCAGAGCCTCATCCAAAGCGGCACAGGAATTACTATATCCAAAGGTTTGCTTTCGATGAGCCATATGGACACACATCGGGGGCAACACATCGCTTTAACTTCTTTTTTGTGCATCCGGCGCTAAAGGAGTGGATCAGAGGACGGTCAGGGCGAATGTCGGCGTGGCGCCCAAATCCAGAAACACTAATCGGTGATGGATTGCCATACGAGTCTGCACCGCCAGTTTTTCATTTGGGGGTTAGTTGCAACAACCAACCAGTCGTTCTACTAAATGGAAATAATCCACTACAAGCAAGCGAAGCACAGACTTCTGACCCGATACGTTTTCTCTTCCTAGCACTGTGGGCGTGGAAACTTCGCGGCGGACGCATATGGCCAACCATTGGTGACCTGCGACAGGTTAGATTGGCACTAATGCAGAAGCATGCGAATTTACATTTCCCTAACATTGAAAGTGATCAGCATGCGTCCTGTAGTCAGGTTCGCGATTGGGCAAAAAAAATCAACCAGCATAAAGAACTGAAAGAATTTTGTGCCGCACAGTACACGGCTCTACAAACCAGCAATCTTCGACGAAAGAGTTTTATTACCGTTTCCGCGAAAGAAGCATCAGGTGCAGAAGCGAAAATCGCATTCCCCATTGTTAACTCCGCAGACATTTATGTGGACGAAGATTTCTATTTTGCAATTTCTTTGTAGTAGAGGTCAAAGGAGGCGTGTGTATTGTTGGGGACAGGCTACGGTTTCCTGATCTCAACGGGATCGTCTCGCAACTGAGCACAACAAAACGCCCCGTAATCGGGGCATTTTGCTTGGTGGTTTTAACATGCTATCGCCGGAGACACCCGCAAGGGACAGATTTATCCACATAGGAAGAATAGAGGGTACACTTGGTCGAGATGCGCAGTGCGTGATATTTTAAGACTTCGTGTTAATGCGATTGACGGAAGTCACGATCCCGTTGAAATCGTTTTATCAGGCCAGAAACGAAAAAACCCCGGATTCATCACCTACCCGAAGGTAGGGAGAGGAGTGGCCCGGGGACTGCGCGTGCATTATAACTGCCCTGTGAGCGGGGTGCAAAATTATTTGGAGAAGACCTGATGGAGTTAAAGTCCCTCGTCGGCGCGTTGTCATCTGAGCGTTTGACTGGTTACCGGCGTACTGGCAGCAGTGAAACGGCAGAGCAAATCTTGCAGCGCTATCTTTGGAACGTCCAATTGTGTGAGGCACTTTATCCAGTACTCAACTTGCTGGAAGTGACGCTCCGAAATATTTTGCACTCTGCACTGTGGCAGCATATGGGACGCGAAGACTGGTACGCCGCATTTCCTTTTGATCAACGCGAAGCGCAGTCGATACAAGGCACCATCATTCTGCTCAAGCGAAATCGGAAGCCAGTTACGCCCGGCGCGGTGGTGGCGGAAATGAGTTTCGGTTTTTGGTGCAGCTTATTTGATGTGCGTTACGAGCACAGCCAAAGACTGTGGCCTTGGCTGGCGGGCAAGACACTTCCCCATGCTCCGCGTCACGAGCGCCAGCGTAAATCCCTCTCGCGCCGGTTGAACCGTATACGCTTGCTGCGCAACCGCGTATTTCACTATGAACCTATTTGGCATTGGCACGATTTGACAGTTCAACATGCCGAGGCGGTCGAGTTTCTAACATGGCTCAATGCGGACATGGCAACCGTTCTGGCATCTGTAGATCGGTTCTTTGCTATTCACAGCACGGGAGAGCAGGGCGCACCGCTGTTGCCGATTTCATAAACGATAACGTGTGAATCCGCTGCAACGAGCGGTGATTGCGATAGTGTGACGCCTGCCCAATGCTGGAAGGTTAAGTGATGGGGCACAAGCTATTGATCGAAGCCCCAGCAAACGGCGACCGTAACTACCGGACGCCTCTAAAAACTCAGATTTCATCCCAACTGCTGCGTTGCGTAAAAAATTTCTTGCTTGCATATAAAACATATGCGGCGCGGCGAAATGTTTTCCGCGCCTTGCATTTGGGCGAACTCTGAATTTTTAGAGGCATCCTTAACGGTCCTAAGGTAGCGAAATTCCTTGTCGGGTAAGTTCCGACCTGCACGAATGGCGTAACGATGGCCACACTGTCTCCACCCGAGACTCAGCGAAGTTGAAATGTTTGTGAAGATGCAATCTACCCGAGGCTGACGGAAAGACCCCATGCACCTTTACTGTAGCTTTGCATTGGACTTTGAACAGATCTGTGTAGGATAGGTGGGAGGCTTTGAAGCGGTGTCGCCAAGCATCGTGGAGCCAACCTTGAAATACCACCCTGATGTGTTTGAGGTTCTAACCTAGTTCCGTAATCCGGAACGGGGACATTGCATGGTAGGCAGTTTGACTGGGGCGGTCTCCTCCCAAAGAGTAACGGAGGAGTACGAAGGTATCCTAGGTACGGTCGGACATCGTACTGATAGTGCAATGGCAAAAGGATGCTTGACTGCGAGACTGACAAGTCGAGCAGGTGCGAAAGCAGGTCATAGTGATCCGGTGGTTCTGTATGGAAGGGCCATCGCTCAACGGATAAAAGGTACGCTGGGGATAACAGGCTGATTCCTCCCAAGAGTTCATATCGACGGGGGAGTTTGGCACCTCGATGTCGGCTCATCACATCCTGGGGCTGTAGCCGGTCCCAAGGGTATGGCTGTTCGCCATTTAAAGTGGTACGTGAGCTGGGTTTAAAACGTCGTGAGACAGTTTGGTCCCTATCTGCCTTGGGCGCTGGAAATTTGAAGGGACCTGCTCCTAGTACGAGAGGACCGGAGTGGACGGATCTCTGGTGTACCGGTTGTCACGCCAGTGGCATTGCCGGGTAGCTAAATCCGGAAGAGATAACCGCTGAAAGCATCTAAGCGGGAAACTCGCCTTGAGATGAGATTTCCCTGGGGGTTCAACCCCCCTGAAGGGTCGTGGAAGACTACCACGTTGATAGGTCGGGTGTGGAAGCGGGGTAACCCGTTAAGCTAACCGATACTAATTGCCCGTGAGGCTTGATCCTATAATATTAAGCGGTGCAGGTGATACGTTTACCGTATCGCGGCAATCAAAACCATCTTACTTCTTCCAAATTATGGCCGATCCGTTATCTCCGCAAGAGATAACGAGTCAGCCGCCAGTTATGTCTGACGACCATAGCGAGTTGGCCCCACTCCTTCCCATCCCGAACAGGACAGTGAAACGACTTTGCGCCGATGATAGTGTACATACGTATGCGAAAGTAGGTCATCGTCAGACTCCTTACAAACAAATAACCCCCAAGTGAAAACTTGGGGGTTATTTGTTTGGTTCGGAATATTTCGTATTTAGCTCAACGTGACCGGCTGTTTTTGTTTATCGTGACCGCTGCTTGAAGGATGTTGCGCGGGGGTTGGAATCTACCTCGGTCGGTCACGATAGTTAGGGAATAACTATTTGTTCAGGACTTGAGGTCTTGTGTGGTTCGACAGGCTCGCCACGAACGGGATATGACAGGCTCGCCACGAATGGTTTAATGACTATTAGGGTTTATCTGATGAAGGGTGGGCACGATTTTGTGTCCACGCGGATGATCGATTGATATTAATTAACTGTCGACCGCTCTGAAATACCCAACGATGTAGTCTCGATTATAGCTTTTCCAAGGGCGCAGGTTTTCCAAAGAGCCAGCCTTGCCCATACTCACATCCGAGTTGCAGAAGAGCGTCACTTACATCCTGCGTCTCTATTCCCTCTGCGACGACTTTCATGCCCAATGAATGGGCAAGCTCAATAGAAGACCGCACGATTGCAAAACTTTGTTCCGAAGCAAGCATGGGGGCAATAAATCCACGATCCAGCTTCAACGTTGCAAGCGGATACTTTTGCAGGCTGTCAAGGCTTGAGTACCCAGTGCCATAGTCGTCCAGCGCCAGGGTAATACCCAACTCGATTATTTTATTTAGAATAATCATCGCCAGTTCCGGGGACTCAACCACTACGGTTTCGGTTAGCTCCATCTTGAGTTCGGATGGATGCATGTTGTATCGCTCAACGACCTCCTTAACGTCGTCCGCGAAAAAGCCTCCCAATAATTGGCTCGCTGAAAAATTAACGCTAACGAACGGGTTCTCGACGGACGTGTGTTTTCTGAGTAGCTGCCAATCGCGACAAGCTCGCTCTAATGTCCATAATCCCAGTTCTGGCATCAAACCAGTTTGTTCGGCCAGCCAAAGAAAATCCATCGGCATGACTAATCCATTGGAGGGGTGATCCCAGCGTATCAGCGCCTCATAACCGGCAATCTTGCCATCGTCTAAATTGCAAATCGGCTGGTAGTAAAGCTGGAATTCATTTCGTGATACGGCTCGTCTAATATCGTGAGCAAGGGACAGCTTTTGTGTCGCCTCACCTTTCACGGCAATGCGTTGCCGCATTCGCGAAAGATTTTCTTCCGTGGTATGTAAAGCAGCTTCTGGAGCTAACCCTCGCATATTTCTAAAACGTTCCAAAATCACCGACAGCAGATGGCGTAAAATGGGATCGCTTTTATTCAAGAGATTGTCGACCATCAGTCGTGGAATCGGTATGAGAACTGTTTTTTCAACGGCACGCGCAGTGGCGGTGCGCGGCTCGTGATCGATCAAAGCGATCTCTCCGAAAAGCTCCCCCTTGCTGATGAGACTGACCCGTTGCTCTCCCACTGCCGTTTCGATCAGGATTTCGACCTGTCCATCCTCGATCAGATAGGCGCAGTCACCCGCTTCACCATTTCTAAAAATGATCTCATTCTGTACAAGAACCTGCCTATCTAACGTATCTAGCATGTCATACCTCATGGCATTTTCAATAATCGGAGAAACGGTTTGGTGATAATGGAACGATAAGTGTGTTTTGTTAAAGTTCTAGTATTTGGAAGAAATCTATCAGTAAGAGGCCATTTTATGCAAGTGATTTGATCTAAGTTATAATGATTTTTCATGATGTTCCGTTCAGGTAGAACATTTGTGAATTCAAACGATGGGCATGTTGTGATATTTGACTTCGATGAAGAAATCCCACGCGCAGGCACGGCGAGCGTCAAATACGAAGGCGCGGCAACCTATTTCGGCAGCGGCAAGCTTATTCCGATGTGGGTTGCCGACATGGATTTTGCCGCGCCGGAGGCGATCACCCGCGCGTTGATTGAGCGCGCTAGCCACCCCGTTTATGGCTACACCCTTTATCCGGACAGCATGTTTGAAGCGCTGATATCATGGATGAACAAGCGCCATGGCCGGGAGATCGAGCGAGCCTGGTTATTGATGTGTCCGGGCGTGGTAACTGCGCTGCATGCCACCGTTCTGGCGGTGACGCAACCGGGTGAAACGGTCATCGTACAGAGTCCGGTCTATGCGCCGTTTTATTCCTGTGTCACCACCACGGGCCGTCGCCTCGAGCTCAATCCTCTCAAGCTGGAAGAGGGGCGTTATACCATCGATTTTGATCATCTTGAGCAATGCGCCGCAGAGGGTGCGCGCCTGTTATTGCTTTGCTCGCCGCACAATCCGGTCGGGCGCGTCTGGACCCGCGATGAGCTTGAGCGTATCTTGGACATTGCACGCAGGTATGATCTGGTGATCCTTGCTGACGAAATTCATGCTGACTTGGTCTATCCGGGAATCAAGCATATCGCTTTAGCTACGCTTGCCGTTGAGGGCGATCAGATCATCACTACGGTGGCACCGAGCAAGACTTTCAATATTCCCGGACTCGGCTTGTCTGCGCTCATCGTGCCGAATTCTGCACATCGGGCGGCATTGCACAAAGTTTTCGATCAGCTTCATGTTCAGGCAAGCAATCCCTTCAGTATCGTCGCTTTTGAAGCGGCTTATCGCGAAGGGGAGCCGTGGTTGGAAAGTTTGCTGGCCTATCTCCAGGAAACGCGGAATTTTGTTCGAGATTACTTGCTCAGACACCTCCCCGAGATTCGTCTCATCGAGCCGGAAGGAACCTATCTGTTATGGCTGGATTGCCGTTCGTTGGGAATGAACGATGCCGAGCTCAAGCATTTTTTCGTGCGGGAGGCGAGGGTGGGATTGAGTGAGGGAACAGTCTTTGGCATGGAGGGCAGCGGATTCATGCGCATGAACATCGGCACCCCCCGCCGGATTGTTGCCACGGCGCTTGATCGAATAAAGTGCGCCCTTGCGGCGCGACGGGAGATTTAATTACTTAACCATTTTCTTGCCGCGCAACGCCTCAATGATTTCCGTGATTACGCCCGGATCGTCGATAGTGGAGGGAACCGTATATTCCTGCCCGTTGACTATTCTGCGCAGAGTATTGCGCAGCGTCTTGCCGGAGCGTGTTTTAGGTAATCTGGCCAGGATCACCGTCTCCTTGTAACAGGTGATGGCACCGATTGTGTCGCGCACATGATTGATGAGTTGTTGTATGCAGCTCTTGTTCGCTGATGGATACGCCGGACTTGAGTACGACCAGACCTATCGGTACCTGCCCCTTGAGTTCGTCGTCGCGCGCGATGACCGCGCATTCTGCCACCGCCGGATGTCGGGCGATCGTTTCCTCGATTTCCCCGGTGGATAGTCTGTGCCCGGCAACGTTGATGACATCGTCCACGCGTCCCATCACGAACACATAGCCATCTTCGTCTATGTAGCCCCCATCGCCGCTGATGTAGTAGCCGGGAAAGGAGTTCAAATAGCTGTCGCGGAATTTGTTTGCGTCACCCCAAATACGATTCAGGCAAGAGGGAGGAAGCGGCAGCTTGAGCGCGATGTAACCCTGTGTGCCGCGCGCAACGGGTTGTCCGTTTTCATTCAGGATTTGCACATTGAAGCCGGGTGTCGGTACCGTGGAAGAGCCGGGCTTGATGGGCATGGGTTCGATACCTTGCAGGTTGGCGGTAATCGCCCAGCCGGTTTCGGTTTGCCACCAGTGATCCACAACCGGCTTGCCGCTGTGATCGGTGAGCCAGGCTTCAGTCGGCGCGTCGAGCCGTTCTCCGGCAGAGAAAATGATGTTCAATTTACTCAAATTGTATTGTTTCATCAGCAACCCTTGCGGGTCTTCCTTTTTTACGGCACGGAATGCGGTCGGTGCCGTGAACAATGCCTTCACCCCATACTCGGCACAGACGCGCCATAGCGCACCCGCATCCGGTGTCATGATCGGCTTGCCTTCGTACACCACGGTAGTACAGCCGTGCAGCAACGGCCCGTACACTATGTAGGAATGACCGACCACCCAGCCCACGTCGGATGATGCCCAGTACACGTCTCCCGCATCGACGTTGTAGATGGCTTTCATGCTGTATTTGAGCGCTACCGCATGGCCGCCATTTTCGCGCACCACACCTTTGGGTTTGCCGGTCGTGCCCGAGGTGTAGAGGATATATAAGGGATCGCTGCCCTTGACCGATGTGCAGCCCACCGCCTTACTTTTAGCCAGTAATGAGACCCAATCGTGATCGCGTCCGGCAACCAGCGTGGCGGTGACTTGCGGACGTTGAAAGATGACGCAGCTTTGTGGTTTGTGTCTGGCGAGTTCGATAGCACGGTCGACCAGCGGTTTGTATTCGATCACGCGTTTGACTTCGATGCCGCAGGACGCGGAGAGGATGACTTTGGGTGTGGCATCGTCGATGCGCAAGGCTAACTCGGGTGGAGCAAAACCGCCGAACACCACAGAATGAATGGCTCCCAGACGTGCCACCGCCAGCATGGCGATGACGGACTTCAGGGATCATCGGCATGTAGATGATGACACGGTCGCCTTTCACGACGCCAAGATCAGCCAACATTCCGGCGGTGCGTGCCACTAAATCGGTCAGCTCGGCATAGGTGTAGCTATACTTGGTGCCGGTGACGGGGGAGTCGAAGATGAGCGCGAGTTGCTCGCTGCGCCCATACTTCACATGATGATCCAGCGCCATGTAGGCCGTGTTCATCTCGCCATCGGCAAACCAATGGCCGACTCCGTCGGCATCGCACGTCAGTATCTGTTTGGGGAAATTGAACCATTCCAAAGCTTCGGCTTGCTCTCGCCAGAAGCCCTCTGGATCATTCATCGAACGGCTATACTCTGTCTGGTAGCTCATTGCGATTCCCTCCCGTTTTTAGCTGACGATGGCCAGCAATTCTAATTGATGGTCAGCATCTCCATGAACTCGTTAACCGGTGTTGCTTCCAGTCGCTGTTTATCCAGACACAGCGCCATAATTTGTTGGCAGCGATGCTCCGGGAAACGCGTACGCAGATTGCTCAGGAACTTTTGTTCCAGCACGGGGATTCCCTCGGCACGGCGGCGGCGATGTCCGATAGGATACTCCACCGTGATTTTTTCAGTGCTGCTGCCATCCTTGAAGAATACCTGAAGCGTATTGGCAATCGAGCGTTTGTCAGCTTCCAGATATTCACGACTGAAACGCGGCTCTTCGACGATCTCCATTTTTTCGCGCAGTTCGTCGATGATCGGGTTGGCGGCATGGAAGCTATCTTCGTAATGCTCGGCAACCAAATCCCCGAACGCCAGCGGCACGGCAACCATGTACTGGAGGCAATGGTCGCGGTCTGCCGGATTTGCCAGCGGGCCGACCTTGGAGATGATGCGGATGGCGGACTCATGAGTTTGAATCACGATCTTGCTGATGTCATTCAGGCGGTTCTTCACCAGCGGATGCAATCTAACCGCTGCCTCACAGGCGGTTTGCGAATGGAATTCAGCCGGGAAGGATATCTTGAACAAGACGTTTTCCATCACATAGCTGCCATAAGGTTGCGGCAAACTGAAGCGTCGCTGCTCTAAGGGTTTTAGCTGCTGATCCTTGTTGGTCTTGCTGAAAAGGATATCGTAGAAGCCCCACTGCGGGGCAGTCAGCACGCCGGGGATGCCCATTTCACCTGCCATGGTGATCATAGCCAAACGCACCGCGCGCGATGTGGCATCGCCCGCCGCCCAGGATTTGCGCGAGCCGGCATTCGGCGCATGACGGTAAGTGCGCAATGCCTGTCCGTCGACAAACGCTTGCGACAACGCATCGATCACCTGCTCTTCAGTGCCACCCAGCAGACGCGTGACCACGGCGGTGGAGGCGACCTTAACCAAGATGACGTGATCCAAACCGACGCGGTTAAAACTGTTTTCCACCGCCAGCAAGCCTTGTATCTCATGCGCCTTGATCATCGCGGCCAGCACGTCGCGTACGGTCAGCGCCGGCTTGCCTTCTGCCACGCGGCAGCGGCTCAGATAATCGGCCACGGCAAGGATACCGCCGAGGTTGTCGGATGGATGACCCCATTCCGCAGCCAACCAGGTATCGTTGAAATCCAGCCAGCGTATCATTGCGCCGATGTCCCAAGCGGCTTTAACCGGATCGAGTTCGTGCGACGTGCCGGGTACGCGCGCGCCGTTGCGCACCGTGGTGCCGGGCACCAGCGGGCCGAGGTGCTTGGTGCATTCGGGGAAACGCAATGCCAGCAAGCCGCAGCCCAGCGTGTCAATCAGGCAATTGCGCGCGGTATCGTAAGCTTCGTCGGACTTGATCTCCATACGACAGACATACTGCGCGATATCCACCAGAATCTGATCAGGTGCCGGGCGATTGTTCATGTCTACATTTGCACTCATTTTTTCTCCTTACGATTAGCGATTTTGAATAGGAACCCAAGCCAGATTTTCCGGCCCGATATAATTTGCACTGGGGCGGATAATCTTGCCGTCGGCGCGCTGTTCGATGACATGCGCCCCCCAGCCGGTGACGCGCGAGATGACGAACAACGGCGTGAACATATTGGTCGGCACGCCCATCATGTGATACGACACGGCGGAGAACCAATCGAGGTTGGGGAACATTTTCTTCAATTCCCACATCACGCTTTCCAGCCTCGCGGCAATGTCAAACAGGCGCATCTCGCCCTTTTCTTCTGCCAACTGTTTTGCCACGCGCTTGATGACTTCATTGCGCGGATCGGCGATGGTATAAACCGGGTGACCGAAGCCGATGACGATCCCTTTGTTAGCCACAAATTCGCGGATGTCTGCCTCGGCCGCATCGGCATCCGCATAACGGCTCTGGATACGGAACGCTTCTTCGTTGGCGCCGCCGTGCTTGGGGCCGCGCAATGCGCCGATTGCGCCGGTGATACAGGAATACAGATCGGAATTGGTGCCGGCAATCACGCGGGCGGTGAAGGTGGAGGCGTTGAACTCATGCTCGGCATACAGAATCAGCGAAGTGTGCATGGCACGTACCCACAATGCCTTGGCCGGAGTGCCGTGCAACAGATGCAGGATATGCGCGCCGATAGTGTCATCATCCGTTTCCACTTCGATGCGTTTGCCGCTGGTGCTGAAGTGATACCAGTACATCAGCATCGAGCCAAAGCTGGCCAACAAGCGGTCGATGAGTTCCCGCGTTTTGGCCTCGCTGTGCGCTTCCGGTTCCTGCTCAAACGTGCCCAGCAACGAGCAGCCGGTACGCATCACATCCATCGGATGCGCGTTGGACGGGATCGCCTCCAGCGCTTGCTTGATGCCTTGCGGCAGGCCGCGCAGCGATTTGAGTTTTGCCTTGTAGGCTTGCAGTTGAGCACGGTCAGGTAGGGTGCCGTGAATCAGCAGATGGGCGATCTCCTCGAACTCTGCCTGTTCGGCAAAATCCAGAATGTCATAGCCGCGATAGTGCAGATCGTTACCGCTGCGTCCGACGGTGCAGACAGCAGTATTGCCGGCGACGGTGCCGGACAGCGCAACGGATTTTTTAGGCTTGAATAAATTAGTTTCTTCTGCCATGTTATTCCCCTTGAACTAAAGAAGTCCTAATCGGCACCCTTTTCGGCAAACAAGCGGTCAAGCTGTTGCTCGTAGGCGTGATAGCCGAGATAGTCGTAAAGCTCCATGCGTGTCTGCATTTCCGGCACAACGTTCTGTTGCGATCCGTCAGCGAGGATGTGCTGATACACGTTCAATGCCGCCTTGCTCATGGCGCGAAAGGCCGACAGCGGATACAGCACCAGCTTGATACCCACCTCCGCCAATTGGTCGACGCTGAAAAGTGGCGTTGCGCCGAATTCGGTGATATTTGCCAGTATCGGCACATGCACCGCGCGAGTGAATTGGGTGTATTGCTCCAGCGTGGTCATGGCTTCCGGGAAGATCATGTCGGCTCCTGCTTCTACGCAAGCTTGCGCGCGCTCGATGGCAGATTGCATTCCTTCCACTGCCAGCGCATCGGTGCGCGCCATGATGACGAAGCTCGCATCGGTGCGAGCATCCACCGCTGCCTTGATGCGGTCCACCATTTCGCTTTGGCTGACGATGGCCTTGTTGGGGCGATGACCGCAGCGCTTCTGCATGACCTGATCTTCGATGTGGAACCCCGCCGCGCCGGATTGTGCAATCTCGCGCGTGGCCCGTGCGATGTTGAATGCGCCGCCCCAGCCGGTGTCGATATCGACCAGCAAGGGCAGGTCGCTCGCGGCAGTGATGCGGCGCGCATCCTCGCACACGTCATGCAATGTGGTGATGCCCAGATCGGGAATGCCTAACGAAGAGGCCGCCACGCCGCCGCCGGACAGGTACAGCGCCTTGTGCCCGCTCTTTTGCGCGAGGATGGCGCAATAGGCGGTGACTGCGCCGACCACTTGCAAAGGATGGTTCTCTTCGACTGCGCGGCGAAATTTCTGTCCGGGCTGCGTCATGTTGCCTCCTCGTCATCTAACATTTCACTGATGCTGCGCCATGCGCCCTGGATGTGTCGGCGCATCAACATTTCGGCCAGTTCGCCATCGCGTTGTGCCAATGCCTCGACTATCTGGCGGTGTTGTTGCAGGGCGGGGCGGGTACGTTTTGCGTTGCGGCTGGTTCGGTAACGGCACATGCGCAGTAATTGATATTGTTCGCTGCCGAGCATGTCCATCAGCATCGCATTGCGGCTACCGCGCAGTATCTGGTAATGGAAGTCGAGATCCCCCTCGCTTTGTGCATACACCTTACCGTTTCGTTGTTCGATCTCTTGCTCGTGCCGGTCGAGCAGGGCGCTCATCTGAGCGATCTCTTCTTCGGTCATTTGCGTTGCTGCGAGGCGGCAGGCCATGCCTTCCAATGCCTCGCGCACCGCATACAAATCAGACATGGTCTTGCGATCCAGTATCACCACGCGTGCCCCGGCGTTGGGGATGCGCTTGACCAAGCGCATTCCTTCCAGGTGACGCAAGGCTTCGCGCAAGGGGCCGCGTCCCATACCGAAACGTTCAGCCAGTTCGGCTTCGTTTAGTTTCTGCCCTTGCGCCAGTTCGCCGGTCACGATGCTGTGGGCCAAACGGTGCGAAGCCATATCGGCAAGGGTGCCTTGTTGGGGTGGGGTGGGGTACATATCTAAATTTATATTGTCGACAATATGGCGTTATTATAGAACATAAAATCAAAATATCTGCAACTTATTTAATTTATGTCGACAATACTGTCGAGTAACGCCAAGGGGGATTTTTTAAAAGAATGCGCCAGTTTTGACGGGTGGGAGTATGGTGCGCCAACTCATTTGAAGCTTCCTTGAGCAGCAGAAAGGGTGATCGCCTGTCATGTACAATTCTGAATCCCTATTCAGCATGGCTTGGGTTTATCCCGAAATGAAAACCTTTCTAAACCTCTGTTTGATTTTTGTTTTGCTACTGTGTTGCTCGGCGGAAGCCGACGATCTATCCGCAGTGACAAAAAAAGTTGAGTATCAGGATTCGAAAATGAAAATTGCCGCCTCGGTGCTTTTGCCGGTGCCTGCGTGCGGAGCTTTTCGCTTGATGACTGACTACGACAGCCTGCCCGAATATATTCCTGGAATGCTGGAAACTCACCATGAATACATTAAACAGGGGCTGGTGAAAGTTTGGCAGGTCGGCGAAGTGGAAATATGGTTTCTTCATTTCAAAATTAAATCGTTGCTCGAAATTCAAGAAATCCCAAACCAGAAGATTTCTTTCAAACAACTCGAAGGAAGCTTGTCCACCTACAATGGAGAATGGACGTTACAGGAAACCCCGCAAGGAACTCATGTGCGCTACAGCGCGGAGTTAACCTTCCGGCATTTTATGCCCGTTTTTTCTGGCCAGAATGGTTCTTGAAGATGAGATAAAAAAGCGCTTCGCAGCCATTGCCAAGGAAGCCGAAGAACGGAAGAACAAAAATTTACTGGATTGTGTGGCGAAGCCATAAGCCCAGTAAGCCATTAGGCGCGATGCGAAAAATTCTCCTTCAATAGTGATGTATTGGTGGGAGTGGCCTCCCGGCCGCGATAATATTTATCGTGGCCGGGAGGCCACTCCCACGAAACATTATTCCCGTATTGAATTGGAAATGGAATTATGAGTTGCGTATGCCGCTATCGTGCGCATCTTGTCCAAGCATTTTCCGCGTAATCAGCGTAATACCCTTCTTGGTCACAAAAAATCTTTTTTTGTCTTCTTGGGTATTTACGCCAACGGTCATGCCTTCCGGGATGATGCAATTCTTGTCCACCACCACGCGCTTCAGCGTGGCGCTACGCGAAACGGTCACGTTAGGCAGCAGCACCGAATCTTCGACGTTGCTGTAACTGTGTACATGCACGTTGGAAAATAGCAGTGAGCGGGTCACGTAAGCGCCGCTGATGATGCAGCCGCCGGACACTAGCGAATCCACCGCCATGCCACGGCGGTTATCGTCATCGAACACGAATTTCGAGGGCGGCAACTGCTCCTGATAGGTCCATATCGGCCATTTGCGATCATACATGTTGAGGTCGGGAGTGACTTTGGTGAGTGCAATGTTCGCCTCCCAATAAGAGTCTATGGTTCCCACATCGCGCCAGTACGGCATTTCACCGTTCATATTGACGCAGCTATCTTCAAAACTATGGGCAAACACGCGATAGTTTTCCGATACCAGATGCGGGATGATGTCCTTGCCAAAATCATGGTTGGAATCAGGATCGACGGCATCACGTTCCAGTTGGGCACATAAAAATTTTGTACTAAATATGTAAATGCCCATGCTGGCCAACGCGCGTCCGGGATGGCCCGGAACAGGCTTGGGATGTTCGGGCTTCTCGGTGAAATCCACTACCCTCGATTCCGCATTCACGCCCATCACGCCAAATTCAGTGGCATCGCTGATAGGCACGTTGATACAGGCAACGGTCATGTCGGCCTTTTTTTCCACATGATAGGCCAGCATCTTGCCGTAATCCATTTTGTAGACATGGTCGCCTGCCAGCACCAGAACATAATCGGGGCGGGTTTGACACAGAATATCCAGATTCTGGAATACCGCATCGGCTGTGCCCTTGTACCAGTTTTCTTCCAACCATTGCTGCGCGGGCAGCACGTCGATGAATTCGCCAAATTTGCCGTTCAGGAAGCTCCAGCCGCGCTGGATATGCTGGAGCAAGCTATGAGATTTGTACTGCGTTGCCACACCGATGCGGCGGATGCCGGAATTGACGCAATTCGACAACACGAAATCGATGATGCGGAATTTTCCGCCGAACGGCACTGCGGGCTTGGCACGCCAGTCAGTCAGATCATACAAACGACTGCCACGTCCCCCCGCAAGAATCATGGCATAGGTATTTCGGGTTATCGAGGTTTCAAGAGGTGTGCGCCGTTCCTGAGGCAGTTCATTGTGCATGGATCACTCCTAAGCCAGCTAAACAATATTGCTATTTTTGCGCGGAGACAGCTTTAATCATACGCCAACTATATAACATCAATCTACCCATTTCCTTGCATTCTGGAACATCGCTTAGCCATGCGCCGTTTTCTTGCCACTCGCGCGGATACCAGGAGTTCTGCACGGCGCGGAACACGCGCTCTGGATGCGGCATCATGATCTGAAAAACGCCCATCCGGGGTGGTCAGGCCGGTGATGCCTTGCGGCGAGCCATTCGGGTTGAGCGGATAGATTTCTGTGGGGTTGCCCGTGTTGTCCACATAGCGCAGCGTGACCAGTGGCTTGCGCGGCTTGTAGTTTTTTCGCATTGCCGAAATCGGCATAGCCTTCGCCATGCGCCACCACGATGGGCATGCGGCTGCCTGCCATGCCGTCGAACAGGATCGAAGGCGATGCTTGCACTTCGACCATCACGAAGCGCGCTTCGAATTGTTCGGACTGGTTGCGCGCGAAGTGCGCCCAGTGTGCGGCTCCGGGGATGATTTCGTGCAGGTTGCTCATCATCTGGCAGCCGTTGCACACGCCCAAGGCAAAAGTGTCGTTGCGCTGAAAGAATGCTTCGAATTCGTCGCGCGCCCTTGGGTTGAACAGGATGGATTTGGCCCAGCCTTCGCCCGCACCCAGCACGTCGCCGTAAGAAAAGCCGCCGCAGGCCGCCACGCCTTTGAAATCGGCCAGCTTGACTCGCCCGGCGATAATGTCGCTCATGTGCACGTCCACCGCGGCGAACCCGGCGCGGTCGAATGCGGCGGCCATTTCTACCTGGCCGTTTACGCCTTGTTCGCGCAGGATGGCGATTTTGGGGCGGGATAAATGCCAAGGGCACCCTTCGACCAGCTCAGGGCGAACGGAAGAATTTTCATTTAGATCATAAGTCAGCTTCACATGCAGGCCGGGATCGGCTGCATCCAGGATGCGGTCATATTCCTGTTGCGCGCAGGCGGGGTTGTCGCGCAGTTTCTGCATCTGGTAAGTGGTCTCCGACCAGATGCGTTGCAGCACAATGGCATTTTCGCTGAATAATATATTTCCCGCGCGCTTGATCTCGATGGTGCCGCGCGTATTCAGCCTCGCCACTTCATGTACCGCATCCAGCCCGGCTTCATCGCACTGCACAAAAATTTCCGCCAGATCGCTGCGGCGTACTTGCACCAACGCGCCCAGCTCTTCGTTGAACAGAACGCTGATAGCATCGCCTTTCAGTTCGTCCAGATTGATATCCAGCCCGATGTGGGAAGCGAAAGCCATCTCGCACAGTGCTGCCAGCATGCCGCCATCGGAACGGTCATGATAGGCCAGCAATTTTCCTGCGCCATTCAGGCGCTGGATCATTTCAAAGAATTTTTTGAGCAGCCGCGCATCGTCCACATCCGGCGCGACATCGCCCACCTGTTTGTATACCTGCGCCAGTGCTGAGCCGCCCATGCGGTTCTTGCCCCGCCCCAGATCGAACAGCACCACCGCCGTATCGAGATCGGCGGCAAGTTGCGGCGTGAGCGTCTGGCGCGCATCGGTGCAGGGCGCGAAGGCGGTCACGATCAGCGACAGCGGCGCGGTAACCGCTTTGCTCTGTTCACCCTCTTGCCAGGCCGTCTTCATCGACATGGAATCCTTGCCGACCGGGATGCTGATGCCGAGTTGCGGGCACAGTTCCATGCCCACCGCCTTGACGGTGTCGAACAGTGCGGCGTCTTCGCCGTGATGTCCCGCTGCCGCCATCCAGTTGGCGGAAAGCTTGATGTCGCCGATTTTTGCGATGCGCGCGGCGGCGATGTTGGTGATCGCCTCGCCCACTGCCATGCGCCCGGAAGCGGGCGCATTCAGCACCGCCAGCGGCGTGCGCTCGCCCAGTGCAAATGCTTCGCCGAGATGCGTGTTGTAGCCCATCAGCGTCACCGCCACATCGGCCACCGGCACCTGCCACGGGCCGACCATCTGGTCGCGCGCGGTCATGCCGCCCACGGTGCGGTCGCCGATGCTGATGAGGAAAGGTCTTGTCTGCCACGGAAGGCAGGCGCAGCACACGCTCGATGGCGTCCCTCAGTTCAATATTGCTCGTGTCAAACGCGGGCAGCTTCACAGTATTCGCGCTTCACCTTGCGCGTCATTTTCGGCGGCTTGCCGAGCAACACCGACAGCGGCATGTCCACCGGATGATTGTTGAATTCTTCGTCATGCACGGTCAGCTTGTCGTCGTCTGTCGCCTTGCCCAAGCACGGCGAACGGACAGCGCTCGCGCTCGCACAGCGCCTTGAATTCATCCAGGCGCTGCGGCGGAATCGCCAGCACATAGCGCTCCTGCGCCTCGTTGCTCCAAATCTGCATCGGCGACATGCCGCGCTCTTCAGCTCGGCACCGCGCGCAACTCGAAGCGCCGCACCTTTGCCGCCGCCATGCACCAGTTCCGGCAGCGCATTGGAAATTCCGCCCGCGCCGACATCATGGATGGACAGGATGGGATTGTTGTCGCCCATCTGCCAGCAGCGGTCGATCACTTCCTGCGCGCGGCGCTGCATCTCGGGATTGCCGCGCTGCACCGAATCGAAATCGAGATTTTCCGCGTTCGCGCCGGTATCCATGCTGGAAGCCGCGCCGCCGCCCAAGCCGATCAACATGCCGGGGCCGCCAAGCTGGATCAGCAGTGCGCCCTCCGGTCAGCGGATGTTTGTGTGTGTGTTCCGCCCTGATGCTGCCGAGCCCGCCCGCCAGCATGATGGGCTTGTGGTAGCCGCGCATTTCGCCGTTGACGTTTTCTTCGAAGGTGCGGAAATATCCGGCCAGGTTCGGGCGGCCGAATTCGTTGTTGAATGCCGCGCCGCCGATGGGGCCTTCGAGCATGATTTGCAGGGCGGAGGCGATGCGGGAGGGTTCCGGACGCTCCGTATGCCTTCGAGTTCATCACTTCCCACGGTTGCTCAAACCCCGGAATATTCAAATTGGAAACCGAGAACCCCGTCAGCCCCGCCTTGGGTTTGGAGCCGGATGCCGGTCGCGCCTTCGTCGCGGATTTCGCCGCCCGCACCCGTCGCGGCACCGGCAAATGGCGCAATCGCGGTAGGATGATTGTGCGTCTCCACTTTCATCAGCGTGTGCGTCAGTTCGGAGCTGAAGGCATAGCCGCCATCCGCACGCGGATAAAAGCGCTCGATCATCGCGCCCTCGATGACGGAAGAGTTGTCGGAATACGCCACCACCGTACCTTCGGGATGCAGCTTGTGCGTGTTGCGGATCATGCCGAACAGCGAGATAGCCTGCTGCTCGTCGTCGATGATCCAGTCGGCATTGAAAATCTTGTGGCGGCAGTGTTCGGAATTGGCCTGCGCGAACATCATCAGCTCCACATCGGTAGGATTGCGATGCAAGCTGCTGGAAATTCTCCACCAGATAGTCGATCTCGTCAGCCGAAAGCGCCAGACCCAAGCTCGCGGTTGGCCGTTTCCAGTGCAGCTTTGCCGCCTTTGAGAATATCCACGGTGTTGAGTGGCTGCGGCGTGCCATGCTGAAAGATTTTTTCTGCGATGCCGTCAAAGCTTGCGCCGAGCGTGCTCGAAGGAGCATCCAGCACAGATTCAGTCATGCGGTCATGCAGCAGCGGCAGTACTGCTTTGCGCTCGGCTTCGTTCAGCGCTTTGCCATTTTTGAGTTTTGAAGTAATACACCACGCCGCGCTCGATGCGCTCCACTTGCGGCAGAGCGCAATGCTGCGCGATGTCGGTGGCCTTGGATGACCACGGCGAAATCGTGCCCAGACGAGGTACCACCAGCAGGCGTGCCAGTTTGTTCGCACCATTCGGTTCGCCTGCTGCGTCATCCAGTCCAAGCAAGCGATCCAGCAGCGCAGCATCGTGCTCGCCAGCGTTGTGCTTTTGAGAGCCACGAAATACCAGTGGCGCGTATCGGCCAGCGCAACATTGGGTACGGCATCCTTGAGGGCGGCGCGCAGTTTTTCGAGACGGAAGGAGGAGAGGGCGGCTTTACCGGCAGAGACTCGGAACATGGGCATACTTTGCGATGATAATGACAAAGCGACGATTATACTATGCACACCCGTCACATCGTGACCACTTAAGGAGCCTCTAAAAATATGAGCAAACGTATCCCGGTTCATCACGCAGAAACAGGTCACCGCCTTCCTCAAACCGCGCCCAAGCGATAGCCATAAGGGGCTGTTCGGTACGGTGGTGGTGATCGGCGGTGCTTCCGGCATGGTCGGCGCGACATTGCTGGCCGGACGTGCTGCACTCAAGCTGGGGGCGGGTTGCGTGCATATTGGACTGCTGGCGGACGATGCGCCGGTGGTGGATATGGTTCAGCCGGAGCTGATGCTGCATCGGGCTAAGGATGTGCTGCTGCGAGCGCTCCCTCACCCCAACCCTCTCCCGGTGGAGAGGGGGCAAACGTCGAAAAGCATATTCAATTCTGTGCTCGTCATCGGCTGCGGCATGGGTACTTCAATAGCCGCGCAGAAACTCCTGCACGACGCGCTCAAGATGAATGCCGCGCTGGTGCTGGATGCCGACGCGCTCAACCTGCTCGCCCGTCATCCCGATTTGCAGGACGACCTGCGCGCCCGCAAGGTCGCAACCGTCATTACCCCGCATCCCGGCGAGGCCGCGCGCCTGCTTGGCTTGGGTACGGCGGAAATTCAAGCTGCGCGCACCGAAGCCGCACAGCAGCTTGCGGAAAAACTGGACTGTACCGTCGTGCTCAAGGGGGCTGGCAGCATGTGCGTCACCCGCGACGGCAAGACGTATCTCAACAAGACCGGTAATCCCGGCATGAGCGCACCGGGCATGGGCGATGTGCTGGCCGGCATGATCGCCGCCTTCATCGCGCAGGGGCTGGATGCGGATCAGGCGTTGCTGCTGGCAGTACATCTGCACGGTGCGGCGGGCGATGCGTTGGCGGAAAAAGGTGTTGCTGTCGGCATGACGGCAACGGAAGTAACAGAATGGGCAAGGTGGCTGATAAACCAATGGCAATCTCAATAGACATCCGCGAAGAAGCCGGCGTGCGCACCTTGCACTTCGGTTCCGAGTGGATACAAGGGGCGATGCGTATCGCACGTCCGTGGAATTTGGAACTCGACTACACCAAGGAAATGATGGCAAGCCTGCTGTTGCGGGAGGAATCGCGCTTTCCGCGCAAAGTATTGCTGATCGGTCTCGGTGCGGCTTCGTTGACCAAATTTCTGTATCGCAATTACCCGCTGGCGAAGCTCACGGTAGTGGAGATCGAACCAGCCGTTGTGGCCGCCGCACGGCAATTTTTCAAGTTGCCGGAAGACCCGTTGCGGTTGAATTTGGTGATCGGTGATGGTGTCGAGTATATAATGTCCAGCGACAAGAACTGGGATCTGATTCTGGTGGATGGCTTCGATGCCGATGCGCGTGCCGGGGCGCTCGATACTCTGCCGTTCTATCAGGCGGTACAAGCGCGTCTGAGCAACAATGGCATCATGGCGGTTAATCTGCTCGGGCGCAGCAAGGGCTACAAGGCCAGCGTGGAGCGTATTCAGACTGCCTTTGAAAGACGCGCGCTTGCCTTTCCTTCCTGCGACAGCGGCAACACCATCGCCTTTGCGGCAACGGGCGATATTATCAGCATTGCGCTGGACGACCTCAAGGAACAAGCTCTCGAATTGAAAGAAGCTACCGGCCTCAACTTGTTGCCAACCTTGACGCGGCTGGAACAAGCGCAGAGTTGCAGTGGCGGGATGCTGGAGTTGTAATTGCGTATTCGTCAGCTATCGCATCGTTCTTTCAAAGACTAGATATGGAAACAGGTCGTGCAACCGCTGGTCAATACGGCAGTAGCAATGACTATTGCGCCGACTCTCAATAGTGCAATTTTGCGCATGCTAATTTTGATCCCCACGATTCTCATTTTTATGATTTCCTTGAATGTTGTATAAGAGGTAATGATAGCAAATCGGCTTGCCAAATTGCTGAACTTTTTGGCTAATCAGAATAAAAAATCAGTCAGAGCAGGGGGCTGGAGGGTGGACAGCGTTATTTCGATATTTCGTTTCCTGCTACGAGGAATGGCCAGAACATATATACTTCTCCTTGAATGTAATACAGGAGACCGCCACAGTGGAGATACAGGAAATTGAATTCAGCCGTTCGTTCGCACGAGGCAAACGCTTTGTGGTGATAGAAGATAATGCCATGGTTTCAGAGGCATTAAGTCAATCTCTGGAGATGTTGGGAGGGCGGGTGACATGTTTTGATAACGCGGAAGAGGCTTTGCAACAATCAAATGTTGGGGATGCCGATTGCTATATAGTTGATTACATGCTGCCCGGCGATGTTGATGGCATTAACTTCTTGCTCAGGCTCCGCCAAAAGTTGCACAAGCCTATTTGTGCGGTAATGATGTCTGGCAACACCTCTTCCTATTTCATTCGTAAGGCAGAACTATTTGATTGGCCTGTACTGCATAAGCCAGTCAACATGTCTAAGTTGATCTTACGCCTGAGCGAACAGTATAGTAAGACGGCTACCTGATCCTTCCGTGTGAAGCCACGCATCAGAGTGCATGGTTGAAGAACTGAACAAGTCTTTTAGAAATCAGCGGGAGCAGTTTCTTTCTCTCGGATAAATCGCATTGACAGAACATCAGACAAGATTCTTTTTCCGTCTCCCTTGAATTGATCGAGTTTCATCCCTATGCGGAATTGGCCGCTCACGGAATCCAGCACGGTATACACTCCTCTACATTGGATTTCAACGATGCTTTCTTTTTGCCCTTGATATACCGGTGGGATCGCAAGCAAAATCACGACTTCCGATGTAAAAAAAACATTATGGTCGGTCAGGATGCTTATGCCAGACAAAGACACATTTTGCGTACGTCCATGATAGATTTCGTTTTTGTTACTGCGCTTATTAACAATGGCGACCCGCCAGCACACTGGGTGTCGATGATGCTTCCTTTTTGTCGTATCACCGCCCGTCTGGAATTGCCATATCTGGTTTGGTGAGCCAGCAGGTTCAGGTGACAAAGAAACGGATGCGAGCAGGTCATCTAAATCTTCCGAAAAACCGTAAGAGTCGCTTCCCGCAGTTTTGGAGGCAGTTATTTTATTGTTCAGCATAGGATTCTCCGCCTCCCAAGTCAGTTCACGGCACAACGCACTCCGCATAAACGTAATATGCAGCTTTACTATAGCGGTGCAATTTCAATTCGGTTGTTGTGATCTTATCGACCTGAGCCAAGAATAACTTTAGAGTAGGCAGCTTAAAATAATGCTGAGGGTGCTGAGGGTAGTGTAGGTGCTCAAATAATCAGTAGCGTTTAATTGCTGCCCGAATTCGGTCAATAGTATCTTCCATTCGTGCTTTTCTAAATACCTCCAAACCGAGATCTTCTGCGATTTTGCTAATTATGGCTGGATCAAGAGGGATGCCACCGGCATCGATGGCTGAGATCAGTTGTTTTGCGCGTCGAATTTCAGGCGGCATGTTGTCGGTCGGTTTGAGCCGATTCAAAACACGAGTGATGAAGGGATTCATACTTGGCTATTGGGTATACGTTCCCAGATGGTGACTTCAGAGATGCTGTGCTGAAATTTACGTTTGGTTTCGCGGATTGCGAAGGGAACATCAAGCGGCCCCTGCACCAGGTTGAAATGCGCTCCCAGAATTTCCTTCAGCCCATCCAGCGTGGTGAAATTTTCTCCGCTCTTCTTGAAGCCGCCCAGCCATTCTTCGCGCCGGGTATGCTCTGCAAGCCAGGTGTAGGGGGAGGCAATTAACAGCAAACCGCCCATGTTCAGCCGCTCGTGTACCGTCGCCAGAAATTTCGAGGGGCTGTATAAACGATCGATCAGGTTGCCCGCGAGGATGAGGTCATAGCCACTAAAATGTGGTTTCAAGTTACAGGCATCGCCCTGAAAAAATGCGACCTTGTCGCGTATGGCATCAAAGCCAAAATCGGCGAGATTTCGCTCCCGGTAGGAAACCAGCTCTCCCTCGTCAACCATGGTGTAACGCGCCACGCCTTGTGCTGCCAACTGTACGCCCAAGTCGATAAAACGCGCGGAGAAGTCTATTCCGGTAACCTGCGCAAAGTGGCGCGCCAGTTCGAATGTCGCCCGCCCTGTGGCGCAGCCCAAATCCAGCGCATGTGCAGCCGGTTTGTTGCCCATGGCCTGAATGGCAAGCTGTGCCAGCGTTTTCGGGAAATTAGGCACGCCGAAATATTCGTCGCCATAGTGAAACTCGGCGTATTCCGAAAGTTGCTTGTCGGTTTCATAAATGGATGAAGACGGCGTGGGCGGTGCTGCGGCCACTACGTAACGGAATCCCGCATGCTGAAAAAAATGGCGGCGGAAGGCGTAACGGGCGCTGCCGAGGGTTTCGTTGCCGCAGGATATCCACGAGCCACCCTTGATCAGGTTGTGGCGCGTATCGAAAGTGGGGGCCGTGAAATCGTCGTAATACGGATGCACTTCAAAACCATCATAAGGATAGGTAGGCGTCTCGGTCCATTGCCAGACATTGCCGGTCACGTCATATAGCTTGCCCTGAGCAAAGGCGTTGACCGGACAAGACGAGGCGTAATGATCCAGATGGATGTTGGACGAGGCAGGCATGTCGCAGGGGATTTCGGCCAGCCCGGCCTCCTCGTATAGCCGGTACCATTCGTCCTCGGTAGGCAGGCGCACGGGCTGCCCGGTCAGCTCTTTTTTCCAGTTACAAAACGCCTTGGCCTCGTGATAATTGACTTCTACCGGCCAATCCCACGGCATGGCAATTTCTTCCAGCATGATCCGCAGGTGCCAGCCTTTACCCCCTTTGATCCAGAATGTCGGGTGCGCGGCATGCGTATAACTTTTCCAGTCCCAGCCTTCGGCTTCCCAGTAACCTTCGTTGTCATAGCCTCCCGCCTCGACAAACGGGAGGAACTCCGCGTTGCTTACCAGAAATCGGCTCGCCTGAAATGCGGGAACGGCAGCTTCATGGCGACCGTACTCATTGTCCCAGCCGTAATATAACGCGCCCTTGTCCTTGCCCAAAAAAACCTTGCTTGCCGTGATCTCAAGCAAATCATTTTGTGGTGCAGTCCCGGACACGCGGCAGGGTTGCCATGCCGGATGTTTCTTGACGTAACTCAGGTCGTGCTGGCGTATCAGCACGGATGAGGTTTCCAGATGAATCCGTTCGTGTTCTATCCCCATCAGGATGGTCCACCAAGGATTGTTCCAATCTATCGGCAAGCTGAGTGGCATGCTGCTGATTAGACTATCCACCACGACACGCACTTTATCGCGATAGGCGCGGACTTCTGCCACGCTTGGCCAATCGTAATGCGCGTCGCTCAAGTCGTCCCAACTCATCTCGTCGACGCCCACCGCGAACATCGATTCGAAGCGGGGGTTGATACGCTCGTTGATGAGGTTGGCGATAACCAGTTTGTTGGTAAAGAAAGTTGCGGTATGGCCCAGATAAAAGATCAGCGGATGGCGCAGGGCAATCGGTTTGCGGAAATAAGCCTCATCTTGCGTCAAAGTCTCGAACAGCAGTTCGTAATGATCGAAGGTGGTGTGAAAATAGCTGCGTATTTCCTCGCGCTTAAGCTCGGCATCGCTGCCGTCAAGCAACGGCGTGCGCTGGAACAAACGGTGAACCTTATTATGTTGGGTGAGTGAATTTGACATATACACCGCATCGGAACCGAATTAATTAAAACGCATTGCCCTGTGCCCAAATTATGCTAGGAAACTTCCCTGCGCGCCATCTTTTTCAGTATCTGGTGCATACATTATGGCTATCGTGATGCGAGGGTTTGCGTTTTCCAAAAAACTGATGATATAGGACAAACGCCGATAGGTTTTTACAGGATTTTCTTAGCACTTATCAAGCGATGCGCCGATAGTTTAAAAATTGCCGTGTTGTCAAAATTACACTGCAATAACGGGTAGTGGCGAACTCTGCCGCGCCAATACCTTTTTCCACCAACCCAAAGGAGAATAATCATGGGCACAGCAGAAATCATTCTTTTGGCAATTATCATCCTTGCGGGCATCGTCGTTGCGATGGACGATTCCTCGTGGGACAGGAAGAAAAAGGAATAATCCATAGCGATTCAAGTTCAAGGAGAACGATCATGAACAACAATATATTGAAGCTTGTCATTCCTGCATTTATTTTCGGCTCGAATCTTGCGTTTGCCGATATGGGTAAAGTCACCATTATTTCGCCTGCAGATGGCGCAATGGTCGACTCCTATTACAAAACCGAGGTTAAATACGAAGCGGTTCCCGGCCCCGATGGCGACCATCTCCATCTCAATGTGGACGGCAAACGGGTGGATGTGATCCACCAGCTCAAGGGCACGGCCATGGTCGATGCGCTTCCGCCCGGCAAGCACCGGATATGTCTGGCGGTGAATACCAAGGGGCATGTCCCGACCGGTGTCGAAGGGTGCATTAACGTCACCTCGAAATGAGGAGCACAACATAACGGTGCAAAGGGAAATCATCGATCTGATGCCAAGGAGAGTGAAGCTACCCGAAGAGCGGTAAACACAAACTGAAACGGGGAGGAATATGAAACATCACAAATACCTCATCGTCGGAGGCGGAATGACCGCCGATTCCGCCGTTCGTGGCATCCGTAAAATCGATCCGAGCGGCAGCATTGCCATGATTTGCGATGAACGCGATCCGCCCTATGACCGCCCACCTCTGTCCAAGTCGTTGTGGAAGGATCAGCCGTTCGAATCCATTTGGCGCAATCCCCACGAACTTAATGTCTACGTGCATGTGGGCAAGAAAATACTAGCCATCGATCCGCAGAAGAAGACGGCGACGGATAATGCCGGAAACGTTTACACCTATGAAAAAATTTTACTCGCTACGGGCGGTTCGGTGCGGCGTCTGCCCGATACCGACGAAAGCGTGATTTATTTCAGAACGGCCGATGACTACCGGAAGCTGCGCGAACTGAGCGAACACGGCTCGGATTTCGTCGTTATCGGCGGCGGCTTCATCGGCTCGGAAGTGGCTGCCGCGCTCGCCATGAACGGAAAACGGGTCACCATGATTTTTCCGTCAAAGGGGATCGGGGCGCGTGTTTATCCGCAAGCGCTGGTAGCGTTCTTGAATGCTTATTATCAGAAAAAGGGTGTAAAGCTGCTCGCGTCCGAGAGCGTCAAGTCTGTCCGGACAACGGGTGTCAAGACAATGGTGACTACGGGCAGCGGTACGGAGATTTCCGCAGACGGAGTCGTGGCAGGGCTGGGTATTCTGCCCAACACCGAGTTGGCCGAGCAAGCCGGCCTTGCGGTAGGCAATGGCATCGTGGTCGACGAATTGTTGCGCACCAGCAATCCCGACATTTATGCGGCGGGCGATGTGGCGAATTTCTATGCCGCCGCACTGGAAAAACGGGTACGTGTGGAGCATGAGGACAACGCCAACATCATGGGCGAAACGGCGGGCAGAAATATGGCCGGTCAAACCGAAAGCTACCGTCACCAGCCTTTCTTTTATTCCGACCTGTTTGACTTGGGTTACGAAGCGGTAGGCGAACTTGATTCCAGTCTCGACATCGTCGAAGACTGGAGCGAGCGGTTCCGCAAGGGAGTCATTTACTATTTGCGCGACGGATACGTGCATGGCGTTCTGCTATGGAATACCTGGGGACAGATTGGCGCAGCCACACAGTTGATCGAGGAAAAAGCCAAGCATTCTCGCACTACGCTGCTGGGGCGGATAAGCGATTAGCGTCTGTGTCAGAGTGTGCAAGGTGCCGACAAATACACCGGCTCAGATTGTGAGATGTCAGCCGGACAATTTCCATGCTTGCATTGGGTATCAGCGGTAAGAGCGGATTTCCTCCAATTCGGCCAGAGCGTCTTCGGTGATGTCCTCCAATTCTTCGTTGCTGATGCCGAGATGGTCTTGTGCCAACTGGCCGCTGACCAGCCATTCCGCATCATCTGGCCTGCCCAGAAAAGCGGTGGCAATGTGTTCCGCTACCTGGGTTATAGCTACCAGAGTACAGACCTCCGGCGTAGAGCGTTCCCCCGGTTGCGTATAAATGCTGTGGTCGTGGTGAACCAGAATGGCCTGGCTGATGTGCTCGGGCAGACTCCAGTTGCGTGACAGCATGTTGCCGACTACGGCATGGTTGGTAGCGTAATGCTTGTCCTCAATGTTAATGACCAAGTCGGCAGACTGGTTGGAAGCGGCGAGTTTTTCCTTGTAATCAGGAAATTGCTGCATCAGGATGGGAATCCCGCAGTCGTGGAACAGGCCCAGCGAATAAGCGTCTTCACGGGTAACATCTTGTAGTTCTGCCGCCATGCGCGAGGCAACCACTGCGGTTAGGTTGGAGCGTTCCCAAAACCGTTCCATCGCCACCTTGTCGCCACCCAATGCCTTTTGCAGGGCAGAGCCTCTCACGATTTGTGTCAGGTTCTTGAGCCCCAGAACGGAGACCGCCTGCTGGATTGAGCTGACCTTGTTGCGTAGGGCGAAGAAGGGGGAGTTGGCCATCTTGATCATCGTTGCCGCCAAGCCTACGTCTCCGCTGATGAGCTTGACCAGTTTCGCGAAATCCACATCCTCTTGGCGCAATTCGTCCATGAGCGCAACCACCACGTCGGGGCAGGGAGGAATACGAATACTTTTCAGGATTTTTTCGGCCGCTTGGGCGTCGACTTGCATTTGCTTTTCTTGGTTTTCCATAATCTCGGACTCGGTCAAAATAGAAGTTGTACAGTTTACAGAGTTTGATGGGATAGCGGCATAGGACAAACACCGATATGAAATTCCTGGATTTTCTGAGCGTTTATCAGGCAAATCGCCTATGTTTTAAAAGTCGCTGCATCGTCAAAATAGCGCTCCTTAAAACGACATATAGTTGCCTCGATCAACGAACATACAGGAGCCAGTCATGACGGAATATGCCAATGCTGAAGATATCTTGCATGAAGTCTACAGTCAATTTACTGAAGCCTCACCGCATCCTTTGCTAAGCCATCAACAGCAGCTTGCACTTATAAACCTTGTCAGGGTGGACGACCCTGACGTAAAGCAAAAGATGATCGCCCAGAACCTGCGGTTGGTGGTCAATATAGCCAAGCGTTACGGCAATCATGGAGTGGCGCTCCTTGATCTGGTCAAGGAAGGTATTCATGGACTCATCCATGCGCTGGAGAATTTCGAACGGGAGGGCGGTTTCCGTTTCGAGTCCTATGCCGTGCAGTGTGTGCGCCGCAGCATTGAGCATGTTATCCTGAGCCAGAATAACTACCGGTCTTATTGCCGAAGCACCGGGTAAGTTTTCAGAAGTCCAGTGGTGGCGGAAGCTCATGAGAGCTATTTTTGATGGCATCTTCAACTGTGTACTTGTCAAGCGTGCCGAGGAAGTCGTTGCGCGCTCCTACCAGCACCTCTTTCAGTACGCAGGAATGGGTAATAATGCAATGGTCGGTTGCTACGCTGAAACATTTAAGAAAGTCGTAATCAGGTTCCATTCTTCTGACAACATCACCGATCACAATTTCGTTTGCGGGACATGCAAGCCTAATACCTCCGTTTCTTCCCCTCGTCGTAAAGATATAACCAAGTATCCCCAAGTTATGCACCACCTTCACTAAATGGTTGCGTGATACCTTGTGGTAGTTTGCCAATTCACTGATTGTTACTAGCTGGTCTTTTCTTAAAGCAAGATATTGCAGTACTCGAAGGGAGTAGTCGGCATAAAGGGTTAAGTGCATCTCATATCTTTCTGTGCCGGTGCTGCAAATTAAGCTTCAAAAAACGCTTCGGCATCTTTAGGGAAACGCAGATTAAATCCGTTCGTGGTGAGCTTGTCGAACCATGATCGGATTTAATCTAAAATAATCAGTTCGTTCCGCCAACCCTTCGACAAGCTCAGGGCGAACGGGTGAATTAATCAGTGTTTTCTTAGGTACTTAGCCGCCGCAATTTCAAACGATGCTGCATGCTTCGTCGAATTCCATCCTCGGGTTGCGCGGGTAAACGCCGCTTGGGTCGCCATAGCCCAGGTTGCACAGGAAGTTAGATTTCACTGCGGTGCCCGCAAAGAAAAACTGATCCACCATAGCGTTGTCGAAGCCGGACATCGGGCCGCAGTCGAGGCCGAGAGCGCGGGCAGCTATGATGAGGTAAGCGCCTTGCAGTGTGCCGTTGCGGAATGCGTGGGTAAAGATGGTTTGTTCGTCCTTCTCGAACATGGAACGCATGGCGGGCGCGTTCGGAAACAGCTTTGGTACTTTCTCATAGAAGTGCATGTCGTAACCGATGATCGCAGTGACGGGGGCAGCCATGGATTTTGCGCGATTGCCTTCTGCGAGTGCGGGTCTGAGCTTTTCCTTGGCTTCACTCGATTTAACGAAAACGATGCGCGCAGGGCAGCAGTTGGCGGAGGTCGGCCCCATGCGGAAGGTGTCGTATAGCCGGCGCAACAGTTCATCGGGTACCGGACGACCCTGCCATGCGTTATGGGTGTGGGCTTCGAGGAACAGTTGGTCGAGCGCGGTTTGATCCAGAAGAGCAGGCATGATTATTCCTTTCGGGATGAATTAGAATTTCAGATAAATGAATCCATGTGCGACAGTTTACCATCGCAAGTTACTGCTGTTTTGTTATCTGGCAGATACCCGAGACTATTTCCGCAATCAAACGCAATATACTCAACGGAGAAATTTGGCCTTTATGATTTGTAATCATGATGGCTGGATAATCGAAACCAGTCGTTCCGCTCGTTATATGTGAATTTCACTTTTTGGAGTCGATTTTTCGGGGAATGCTTACCCGGTTGCGGCCAGCATTCTTCGCATAGTACAAAGCTGAATCAGCATCATGCATCAATGCCTCTTTATCTGCATGTGTCGGCATTATTGCCGCCACGCCGACACTAACAGTAACTGAAATATACATATCGCCAAGCTGGAAAGAATGCCCCTCCACAACTTGACGTATCCGCTCGGCGATAACGCAAGCCATTTCCTGAGTGGCACCCGGGCAAATAATACAAAATTCTTCTCCCCCATAGCGGAATACCAAATCTTCACTACGAGCATCGGTTTGCAATAAGGTGGCAAGCATTACCAGCACTGTGTCACCAGCTTTGTGGCCGTACGTATCATTAATTTTTTTGAAATGATCGATATCGAGTATCAGGCAGGATAGCGGCTGATTATTTGCCTTGGCAAATTCCCACTCGGCAGAGAAGGTATCAAGCCCATGCCGCCGGTTTGACAGATGTGTCAACGGGTCAGTCATTGCCACATGAGTTAGTCGGCGATTTGATCTGGCCCATTCGCCAGCGGAATTTACCAAACCATTCCGTTCCTTGATGAGTTCTTTTTGAAGTTGAATAATTTTAAATGCTCCGCGTAATTTAGCTTGCAATGAAAATTCCGTAATTGGTCGCGGCAGAATATCATCTGCACCAACATCTATCGCTTGAGCAAGAAGCTCGCTATCTTCGCTGCCGACGATAAAAATGATGTAAGTAGATTGTCCCAGAGAGTTGCTACGTAAAGCATTGCAGAATGCAGTTCCGTT
Source organism: uncultured beta proteobacterium (assembly GCA_963714805.1). Taxonomy (GTDB): domain Bacteria; phylum Pseudomonadota; class Gammaproteobacteria; order Burkholderiales; family Gallionellaceae; genus CAIQPV01. The sequence goes on from CAVQPO010000005.1 coordinate 526,713, forward strand.
GATAGCGGGGGCGTACATCTCAATCATGATCAAATCTGGTTTCGATTCAATAGCCACAGCCAGCCCATCCGTGGAGTTTGATACGTATTTCACGGTAAAACCAATCGTCTCCAAATGACCCGTAATTTCAGAAGACTCCGGTGATTCCTCACTGATCAATATTATCGACTTATTCTGTGACCACGGACATGTAGATGAGGTGAACTCCCGTGCTCGTGGCTGAGATGATGCGAGCAACTCGGCAAATGAGGTGATTTTACAGGTCTGTATTTTTAGTAACTCTCCCCATTTTAGCCAGGCTTCTGTGATGCTGTCAGCCATGGAATTCATTTCATCCGTACGGATTCCTAACCTGGCAGCTTTGGCATAAAGATTTGGCAATAGTGCCCAGCGTGCTTCTGCATCAGCTACGCAAATTTCCGCCATGGCAAGTGCGATGTGCAGAGATAATGTCAATCCGTGAATCCGTGATCCATCTTGTAAATCAGCCTCATCAGGAGCTTCGCAATGATAAATTGCAGTTACCAGCACTTCAGGCAATCCCCATTCCAGCAACAATGTGGCGTTTAACTCACGGTGATCATTGCCGAAGGCTACCCGCTCTAATTCAATCCGTTTAAGCGTGCCTACGCCGGATGATGAAATAATTTCGCCATAGCGATCAGGGAAAATGGAGGCCAGAGCCAACTCTCCGAGGCCGCATAACAATCCGGCAGTAAAGTTTTCTTCCGCGTTAATCTTGGCATACCGAGCCAGTGTCTGCGCTGAAATTGCAGTTGCCAAGGCGCGCGACCAGAATTGCTCATAATCGAATTGGGTGCAATGACCACTGCGATGATCATGCACCGCAGAGAGTGCGAGAACGAGTACGCGTACCCGGGATGCTCCAAGTGTTGTGACTGCCTCTGAAAGTGAAATGATGGGCCGCCCATGGCCAAAGGAAGCCATATTGGAAAATTTCAGCAACTCACCCGCGATCACCGGATCAGACTGGACCAGACGTACCAGATCGTCAATTTTGTAGTCGTTTCGTTGCAATAGTCTAACGATAGACATCGCCAACCCCTTAGGGGAAGGTAGCCGTCCCGACGCCTTAAGTTTTACATAGCGAATTGGATCAATGAACTGCATGATTTCCACTCCTTCATCAATTAACCCAGATAATCCATTAGGCCGTTCGTGGTGAGCTTGTCGAACCACATGTATTGTGGAATCAATACCCTTCGACAAGCTCAGGGCGAACGGAGGTGGGGAATTCATATCGCTTCGCGCCTAATGGATTATCTGGGATTAACACAAGTGGCTGTATGCATTCGCCAATTCGTACTTCAGCGCCCCCTTCAATGACCGCTTGCATCTCAAGTGGGGTGATCAATCCTAACGGGAGAATATCGATATGGCCTACTTCTACATGATGCATACCATACTAAATCAAGCGGACTAAACCAATTCCACTAGACGGATTTGATTTAATTGGACGGGCGGCATGAGAATAAGGATGGACGGCTAAAAAATATTGACGAGCGGTAGTCAAAATTGACTATTGTTCTAATGGTAAGTTAAATAATACTATCGTACATGTCGTTGTAATACCCAACAATTAGTATTACCAGCTTAATGGAATTGCGTTAGTTTGCGTTGGAGTGAAGTAACCCCCGCGCCGCTAGATAAAGTCCGGCGGTGCTTTATTTTCCTGGCTTGATGTGTGGTGCCGCATTGACTGGATTTTCTTATACCAGCCTTGCATGACGAAATTAAAAGAAAAATGACCTAGGATTTTATTCCTAAGTCATTGTCTTATATGGTGCCGCTTGCCGGATTCGAACTGGCGACCTACCGCTTACAAGGGCATAAATTAATAAATTAAAAAAGGCCAACATCGCTGCAAGCCCTGATTTTACAGGGTTCTTGCTTTTCTGATGACATACGATCCGTAAGGCGGTATGCCATCTTCTATTTCCCAGTATTTATCACGATACCATTTTTGCTATTGCAGCACCACTCATGCTGTCCGATTTTCGGCCAAAGTGGTTAAATGGTGTCGCGCTTTTGAAAGGCTGCATTGCTGCACATTCCAGACAATTAGGCTGTACGATATCTACTGTTTCGGGGGGGCGATTCAATCATGGACAAAAATATTACAGCATTAGCACAGTTACACGTGGCCACATTGGAGGGCGAGTTAAAGCCAAGCTTATTTGAGAAGCTTGCTAGAGATCCAGCTTTCATTCAAGAATGTGATGTACTAGATGTGAAACAACAATTGCCAATTACAGACCCTGAGTATTTGAAGACCGTACGGGATTTAATTGCATTGCATAACTCTTATGGCGGCTTCATCATCTTTGGCATCCGAGAAGTGGCTAAGGATAGAGACCTTGAGATTGTTGGCGTTGACAGAAATTCTCTGCAAATCAATAAAATTCGCGATCTAATCCGTTCGTATTCCGGAGCGGATATCAGAACGAAACCAATTAGTCTTGAGTTTGGCGATAATAAATTTATTGAGGCGGTTTGGGTTGCAAAGCGCAGCTTTGGCGAACAACCCATTCGATTCATAAAGAATGGGCCAGAAGACAAGCCGGGTAAACTAATATTCAAGAAAGGCGACGTTGTTTTTAGAAGAATTGAGAGCAATGCTATTGCTAAAGATTATGAAGACTATGATTTCTTATTTTCAGAGCGAAAACCTCGATCTCTTGAAATATCCATAAACAATTTTCTATTTAAGCAAGAACCGCTTGATAACAACCTCCCTGATCGAGCGGTAATCTGTTCGAACTTCGTTGGACGAGGAGATGATATCGGAAACCTATGGAAATGGCTTTCCGATGATTTCTCACGGGTTCGTTTAATTGCTGGCGAAGGAGGTCTTGGCAAAACAAGTCTTGCATATCATTTCTCAGAAGAGGTTGCATCTAGACGGGTGAAGCCTTTTTCAAAAGTAGTATGGCTCACAGCTAAGGCTTGACAATTTATTCCATCAAATGATGAGTATCGTGAGGCAGCGCACGTTGACTTTTCTGATTCCGCATCCTTATTTAAGGTAATTGCAATTGAACTTGGCGCCTTGGAAGCTGACTTTAAGGATTTAGACGCAAAGGAATTTGCCCAGCTGGCTATAGATTGCTGTACCCATCTGCCTAGCTTCGTAGTTATTGATGATATTGATTCACTGACGAAGGAGGACCAGTTACGTACACTTGAATTTGGCATGCGAGCCCCTAAGGGGACAAAGGTTTTATTAACAACAAGAGTCAATTTTTCATACTCGCCTGATAATGTGTTAAAGCTGGATGGGTTGCCGCTATCTGATTTTAAGAATTATGTGTCTAGCTTACGAAAACGTTATAGCTTGCCTGAAATAAATGAGGTCAAGATTGAACGTTTGCGAATTGTTACTGGAGGCTCCCCGCTTTTCACGGACTCTGTTTTTCGTCTAGAGCGGCGTGGTTTAGGCCTCGACCAAGCAATGTCTAACTGGCAGGGAGAGAAAGGGCTAGAGGTTCGGAAGGCCGCACTATTGCGAGAGATACAACAACTCAGTAAAGAGGCTAAGCGAATACTTTTTGTGGTTAGTACTTTAAAGAACTGTAGTTATGTTGAGCTCTCTCAAATCGTAGAGTATACAGAGCAAACTCTTGGCGATGCATTGCAAGAGCTATCTAGTCTTTTCTTAATCAGTGCTCCCTCGATTGCGAGGGAATCAAGATATACCGTTGAGCCCAATACGGGGCGTTTAGTGCTTGAATTGGTTTCGGAGCTCCGCATAGACCATACGGCACTTATTGTAGCAACAAAACGATCTAGGTCTGATGCCATAGGACTTGGAATGCAAAAACGATCCAGTATCGTTGGACTTGCAATCAGCGAGGCAATAGCGACGCTAAAGTCTGGAAATCCTAAGGGGGCATATGAAGCTATTCTGGCGGCCTCAAAAAAAGTTTCAAAGCCACACCCAGATTTACTCTTGGCTCAGGGGCGGTTTGCATTGAAGTTGCCTCAACCAGACTATGAGGCTGCGAGAAAATGTTTTATAAATGCATATGATCTCGGGCAGAGAAAATCTTTGCTATTTGATTTGTGGTTTGAAACTGAATTTGCTTGCCAATCTTATGATAATGCAGGTGACGTTGCAGCGAAAGCAATTGAGAACGGATTAGATAAGGCTGTTTGGTATGAGAAAAGTGCAGAAATGAAACTTTCAAGTGCGTATCAAACCAAATCGAAATTCTCATATGATTCCACGGTTCGTCAAATTGATCTTTCGATTGACGACTTGTATAAAGCAAAGAAGTTGAGCTTTGGGGCTATTCAACTCAATCGACTCGATTCTTTGATCGAGCAAGCGAAAGAGCTTAGGGCCCAGATAAAGAATGTTAGTTCTGCCAGCCCAGCTTAGAGATTTCATCATGCGAGCAAAATGCCGCCTTGCAAGCCGACATTTGGATACTATGTCTTCAATTATAAAAATGGAATCGCTTAGTTACTAATGAATATCCTCCAATACGAATCAAAAATCTGGGCAACTGCGGACTTGTTGCGGGGCTGTGGAATTAAGGAATCTGAATGGCCGTCTTTCATGATGCCGTTCTTCGCACTCGCCATGATTGAAAGCCGTTTGGTGCGGATGTTTGATGATCTCAAAGTTGAAATCGGTGAGGCGGCCTTTGCCAAGATCGACAAGGACGATCTGTTTGACCTCATCAAGGATAAGGGACAGGGGTATAACAATTTCATTTTTGAAAAGCGCCAGTCGTTAACCGACATCTGCAAAAACGACAAATCTTTCGACATCGACTTTGATGCTTACCTCAAAGGCTTTGATGGCGAGACCAAGGACCTACTCGGGGTGGACGCTACCGAAGGCGAAAAATTCCTCGACATCAAGGGCGTGATTACCAAGCTCAAAGCCAAAAAGATTTTGTTGGGCTACACCAAGTTATGGGCGGAGATTGACCTCAAGCCCTTCAATAATTCAGAAATCACCACGCTGGAAGAACACATCAAACGCAAATGGGCGGATATTTCTGCCGAAACGGCGGGGGAGCAATACACGCCCGACGATGTGATCGCACTGATTGCCGAAATCATTGCCTCCAAGATTGAAGAATCCGACACTCTGCTGAAAATCTACGATTGCACTTGCGGCGGCGGCAACATGCTGTTTGGCGTGGAAGATCGCATTAACCAGAAATTTAAACGCCTGACCCAAACCTTTGGTCAAGATTGGAACGACGCGCTCTATGCGCTGGCAAAAATCGAAAGCCGCTTTCGCCCAGATTCGAAAATCGAACATGGCAACACTCTAGTGGACGACAAGTTTTATAACGAAGAATTTGATGTGGTCATCGCCAATCCGCCCTATGGCGTGAGCTGGAAGGGTTACGAAAAAGACATCAACAACGACAAAACCGGACGCTTCAAATTCCTGCCTTCAATCTCGGACGGGCAACTGCTGTTCATGCAGCACCTCATTTCCAAGCTCGACAGCGTAGGCATGGGGGTGGTGGTACATAACGGCTCGACGTTGTTTAGTGGCGACGCCGGTTCGCAAGAAAGCAATATCCGCAAATGGATGCTGGACAGCGACATTGTCGAAGCCGTGATTCAACTGCCGACCGATGAATTCTTCAACACCGGCATTTACACCTATTTGTGGGTGCTGAACAAAAACAAACAGCCGCACCACAAAAACAAGGTGATGCTTATTAACGCCAGTGAAAAGTTCAAGCCGCTGAAAAAGAGCAAAGGTTCTAAGAAAAATGAAGTGGACGAAGCCAGCCGTCTAAAAATTGTCACCACCCTCACTTCCTACAAAGACAATGACTATGCCCGCGTGTTTGATAAAGAGTTTTTCTACTTTAACAAACAAGCCATCCTGCTTACCAACGTGGACATACAGGGCAACAGCTTTGCCGCGAAGTTAGCTGAAGACAAGACCAGCGAAAAACTGACGCCAACCAAACTTACTAACGGCGAGCGTGACCTGACTGAATTTACGATAACGTCCTTTGACAAAGAAAATCACGTATCGCTTACCGACTATTTTGAGCAAGACATCAAGCCCTTCATCACCAGTCTGGATTACAAGGAACAGCCACTGGTCATCACCACTAGCAAGGAAAAATATTTTTTTGATAACGAGCAAGAAACCCTGATTAAGGAAGTTGCTGGCAAGCAGGAAGTCTTGGGCTGCGGAAAAATCGTGGTGAAATCCGCGCTGAAAAACGCCAGCAGAACTCAGCCGGAGCGCATCGAAATCAGCGTGGAACTCACGCCAGATTACCAGAAGGATTACGAGATTATTCCTTTCCACAAGGACGCAGCAGCCAATCAGGCCGCCATCGCATCCTTCATGGCGAAATACATCATCAAGCCATTTGAATATCTGGAAAACGTGGTGGGCGTAGAACTGAACTTCAACAAAATATTCTATCTGCCTGAAAAATTGCCTGATCTAAGCGATATTTTGCGTGAGCTTGCCGGAATAGATGACGAGTTGAAACATCTTGAGAGGGAGATTTTGCTTTGAATCTCCGTTCCCATCCTTATAAGGCTTACAGGGTTAGCAATAATGAATGGGCCGATCAAATTCCTTCTGCATGGGAAGAAAAAAGAGTCAAAGATCTTTTCAGGCTTGTCACAGATAGCGCGCCGATTGATAACAACCATGAGCTGTTGTCACTGTATGCAAGCATAGGCGTGAGGCCACGTAAAGATTTGGAAGCAAGGGGCAATAAAGCAAGCTCAACGGATGGCTATTGGCTGGTAAAAAAAGGCGACATTGTTGTTAATAAACTTTTGGCGTGGATGGGTTCTGTTGGATTGTCCGACTTCGACGGTGTTACTAGCCCTGCTTACGATGTTTTGAGAAAAACCGGACCGACGTTGGATGAAAGATATTTTTCATATTTGTTTAGAACGGAAATCGCCAAGCAAATATTTAAAAAAAATTCCCGTGGCATCATGGACATGAGGCTTAGGTTGTACTTTGACAAACTAGGTGCAATTACTGTGCCTGTACCGCCGTTTTCAACTCAACAAGCAATCGCCGCTTATATCGACACCAAAACCGCACAGATTGATCGCAAAATTGACTTGCTCAGCCAGAAGGCAACTCAGTACGGCAAGCTCAAACAATCACTCATCAACGAAACCGTCACCCGAGGGCTGGATAAATCCGTGCCGATGAAAGACAGCGGGGTCGAGTGGCTAGGTGATATTCCAGATTACTGGAGTTTTGTTCGCATCAAGAATGTTATTTCTAAAATAACAAGTGGCGTAACACCTCGTGGAGGGGCGGAAAGTTATGTTGAAACTGGAATACCATTTTTAAGAAGTCAAAATGTTCATAACGATGGATTGCACTTAGATGATGTTTCTTTTATATCTTCAAGTACGCATCAGGAAATGATGAATTCTCAAGTCAAGCCTGGTGATATTGTTTTTAATATAACTGGTGCATCTATAGCCAGGACATGTATTGTTCCAGAATCAATTAAAACTGCAAATATTAGCCAGCATATTGCGTTATTAAAATTAAAAAAATCAAACGAAATAAAATTCATATCGTATTATCTGCAATCACAATTTGTGAAGGATTATGTTTATTTGACGCAAAGCGGCGCTTCAAAAGAAGCATTTAATCATGGGCAAATGAAGTGTATTCCATTGGCTCTTCCACCACGCGCAGAACAAAAAACTATCGCTGATTACCTCGATGAGAAAACTGCACATATCGACCGCATCGTCGCCACCCTCAACACCCAAATCGACAAACTCAAAGAACTGCGTAAAACCCTGATTAACGATATAGTTACGGGGAAGCTTTGTATATTCAAACAGGAGGCTAGTCATGAGTAGCTCTATTCACGCCGAAATACCCGATCAACTGCGGCAACAGGCGCAAACATTGGTGCAACAAGGCTGGGCGAGTAACGTTGAAGAGGTGGTCAATGAGGCATTGCGCCGCTATCTGGAATCGCATCAAGGCGTTTTAACCGAATCCTTTATTCAAGATGATGTTGAATGGGGATTGCATGGCAAAGACTAAACTGGCCTTGGTTGTTGCTGATGCGGGGCCATTGATACATTTGGACGAGCTCGCCGCATTGGATGTGCTGAGCGATTATGCTGAGGTTTTTGTACCTAATGCTGTTTGGCTGGAAGTGCAGCACCATCGCCCTCAGGCATTGCAACAGACTATCGTTAATCTGGTCCGTCAGCCATCGCCGCCAGCTTCCGCCAGAATAAGCGCCATGACAGCGATGTATACCTTGCATCATGGCGAGCGCGAAGCCCTGACGCTGTGTCTGGATCAGACTATCAACGTACTACTTACCGATGATACCGCCGCACGCTTGGCCGCCAAAAGCCTGAATATCACCACTCATGGCACATTGGGACTGTTGATCCGTGCCGTCCGCCAGCATTTACGCACTCCGGCAGAAGTGTTGGCGCTATTAGCCGCAATTCCACAGCAAACCACATTACACATCCGCCCCAGCCTGTTAAATGAGGTGGTTGCACGGGTTAAGGCTGAATGGGACAGTGAGCTGTGAACGAATTACACCTGCAAGATAAATTTCTCATTCCATTTTTTCGGGATGGATTGGGCTACAAGGAAGTCAAAGCCAATACCATCACGCAATCGCTGATTATCGAGGAAGACTTGCAGGCATTTATTTCAGACACCGAGCTGAATAAAAAGCCTTACGAAATCCTGCTGAAAAAATACAACGGCGACAAAAAGCTATTGCTGCAAGAGTTGATCGCGCTAATCCAGGAGCGTATCGCCAGCAGCCGCAATATGGCTTTGTTCATCAATGCCAATAAGTCCATCACTTTGCAGGGTATCAAGCTGCATCTGTTTTACACCAGCGACAGTGTGATTCACGACAATGCGCTGTTTGATGAAAACATTTTTTCCGTGGTGCAGGAGCTGCCCTATAAATACAGTTATCAAGACAAGCAGGTGTTCTCTTTCCGCCCGGATATTGTGCTGTTTGTGAATGGCATTTATCTGGGTTATAGCGAATTAAAATCCAACTACACCAACCAGAGCGCCAGCAAGAATGGACGCGGCAAGGTCATCAAGGATTATTTTGAGGCAGTGAAAGTCTATTACCAGCATGTTGATAGCAACACCATGTTGAGTGAAAACGAAAAACTGGCCTACCGCAAAGATTTCCTCAAGATTTTTGAGAAAGCTATTCATATCACCACCACCGATATCGGCGAAACCTTTGTGATCCGCACCATCGCGGATTATTTTGACGAGATTCTAGCCACTTGCCGTGAAGGCAAGTTTGACCGCGAAGAGGTCGAGAAAAAGGCCCATGGTGTATTTAAGCCCTATCCGCTGCTGAAGCCGGATGCCGACAAAAAAGACAAGCTGAAAGAACTGTTCGCTGCGCTGTATGGTAAGTTCTTTATCGAAAAAGAGATTTTGTATTACAACTTTATCGAGCGCGATGTGTATCTGAACAAGGGCGTGAAAGAAGTAAAAAATGAAGTCGGCCATTTAATTTCGCCACGCCCCAAGCAGAAATTCGGCACCGACAAGATCATGTCCAAGATTGATGAGTTTTTGGCGCATGAGCAGGAACCTGATTATTTCGAGAAGCTGTTGGAAAAACAGTTGGCAGGCGTTGGCGAAGCCAAGAAAAAGGAGCTGTTGGAAAAGCGTAAAGCCTACTCCAATAACAAAAATGTGTATTCCTTGCTGATGCAATATGCGGCAGGGTTTGGCAAATCCAACATCATCGGCTGGTCGGCATTGCAACTGAAGGACCTGCGTCGCAACGGTGAATATGTTTACGACAAAATCATGATCGTGGTGGACAGGTTGCAACTGCGTAGCCAGATTGATTCGCTGATGCTGAACATGAACATCGACAATCGCATGGTCAAGGAAGCTACCAATAAGAAAACCTTTCAAGAGGCACTGGCATCGGATACTCGCTTGGTGATTGTGAACTTGCAAAAATTCGGCTCAGTGCGCGAAATGCTGGATGAAGATGTGCTGCAAAAACTTGCCAATATGCGCATTGTGTTTCTGATTGATGAGATACACCGCTCCAACAGCGGCGACCAGCATGAGGAAATGATCAGCATTTTCGACGAGCTGCAAACCCCGTTTGATAATTCTGCCTATGCCACAGCCAGCACGAAGAAGAATCTGATTATTGGTTTTACCGCCACCCCTGATGACCACACACTGGCACGTTTTGGCGAATTCAGCGGTTATGCTGAAAGCGAAAAACTCTGGCGACCTTTTGATAGCTACACCATGAAGGAAGCGATTGAGGATGGTTTTATCCTTAACCCACTGAAAAACATTGTGCCTGTGGCTTCCAAGATGTTATTTGACTTGCCCAGCAACCCGCTGGAAGGCTTCACCGAGAAGGAATACAAGGACGCCCAGAAAAAGCAGGTTTATGAAAACCGCGACCGCATTGATGCCATCGCCAAATATGTTGCTGATTTGCTGGTTAAAGATGTGTATCGCCAAATTCGCGGCACGGGCAAGGCGATGCTGGCGGTATATTCCATCAAGGCAGCGATTGCCTACCAGCAGGCCGTGACCAAGCACTTCAACGCACTGGTGCAAGAGCCCAAATATGCCAAATATGCCGAAGCGCCGATTCATGTGGTGTATTCGAGCAATCAGGACGAGCAAAGTGCCACGGGGCTGAATGGCGGACTGTCTGAAGAAAAGGTGCTGGAGAATTTTGCGCGGCCAAATAATAATGGCCTGATGATTGTGGTGGCAAAGTTGCAGACTGGCTTTGATGAGAAAAAATTACATACCTTGTTTCTGGATAAGGAGATTAATGGCATCAGCGCCATTCAAACCATTTCCCGAGTCAATCGCACAGCCAAATATAAGAATGACTGCAAGATTGTGGATTTCTCCTACAACAATGTGAATGTGCAAAATATCAAGGATGCGTTTGAGCATTTCTCCGATGTGGTGGTGAGCGACTTTGACCCGTTTGGCGATAAGAAGGTATTGGATATTCTGCTCATAGAGCTGAAGAAGTCGGATACCTTCGATAAGTTTTTTGAAGTATTTATGGCGATCTATAAGGAACCAGCCAAGCGCGATGACCCTGAAAGCTTTCTGGATTTTGAAAGCAGTTTGAAAAAATACATCGACGCCAATCCCCAGCGGACCGCCGATACCAAAGCCAAGGTCGCTCAGTATTTCACGATCCTCAATCGAATTGAATATGTGATTGAGTTGGATGCCAAGTATAGCGAGGGGAGCTTCTTATTCTTCTGGCGCAAGTTCAATACGCTCTACAATATGATGCATCGCAGTGAGGATGTGAAAGATCCGATTGAGGTGTATTTTGATAATCAGATTGGGATTATTGAAGTCGGTGAATATACGCCGACAGGGAAAACCAAGAAACCTCTCAAAGTGGCAGAGGGTGCGCCACCGGGCGCGGGCGGCCAATTTGACATCCTCGCCATTATCGCCGCACGCAATGAGCAAGAAGCAAAAACGGGGACGTTGATTAAGGACTTCGAAGCCAAGATTTCAGATTTCTTCCGCTATGTGCGTAGCGCCAACGAGGGCGAGCGACTGATCGTAAAGATCAAGTCGCATGTATCCGAAGCTGAAATATACGATGACTTTGCGAAAATCTTTCGCCGCTATAAGGCGCTAAATCGGCAGGCTGTTGGCGACTATTTCTTCAAGGAAACTGAAGACCTAGTAGATAAACTCTGTGATGATTTTGAGGTGACGGTGCGTAATTCGTATGAATGAAATAATGTTGTAGCTTGGGAGAACAGTAACGTGGCTGGACTATTCGTCTTTGAAGGGCCTGATGATGTAGGTAAAACAACGATCATAAAAGAGGTCAAGAAACGCATTCTCATGGCTGGTCAGGCATGTGTATGTCTATCGTTCCCTGGAAAAGAGCCGGGTACCATTGGGGCCCATATATACAAATTGCATCATGACTTAGCGCACTACGATGTAACGCAGTTGTCGCCGCTAAGCCTTCAGATTCTTCATGTTGCCGCGCATGTCGATACCATTGAACGGAGAATTCTTCCCCTGATTTGCGAAGGCAAGACGGTTATCCTAGATCGGTACTGGTGGTCAACATGGGTCTACGGTATTGCATCTGGTGTCCCTATATCCCAACTAGAATCAATAATCTCTATGGAAAGGTTAGTGTGGCGTGGTGCTGTCCCAACCTCACTTTTTCTACTGAGTCGGCAACAATCATCGGCGGATAGCATCCTTGTTGATACCTACAAAGATTTGGTTAAGAAGGAGTCAGATAATTATCCTGTCATCACCATTAAGAATGATGATGCTATTGACTCAATTGCGGAGGAAATTGCCCGCCACATTGCGTATTCCACGGAAACTGGACGCTCAGTCCACAGCAAACTGGACAGTCGGAGCGTAGCGACGCGGGGGTTGTTTTTTACTCCTGATTTGTGGGTTTAGTCAAACCTCTTTTACTCTTTCTGATCGACTCGCCGGACAGATCCAGTTTATGGGCGTTATGCACAAGCCGATCCAGAATGGCATCCGCCAGGATAGGGTCGCCGATCGAATCATGCCAGTCGTCCACCTTCAACTGGCTGGTGATGATAGTCGAGCGCTGGTTATAACGATCATCCAGTATTTCCAGCAAATCCCGTCGCGCGGAATCTGTCAGCATCGCCACGCCCCAATCGTCCAGCAGCAGGACATCGACCTTGGCGAGTTGCGTGATGAATTTCACGTAACGCCCATCACCATGCGCAATCGCCAACTCCTCGAACAGGCGCGGCACGCGTACATATGTAAATGGCGCGGAAAAGGATACCAAATGGCGGAGTAAAAGGGAGCCAGTCGGTTGGTTAAAATGGGCTCACGGGAGCCCGTTTTTTTGTTGCTTGATTCTTTATTCTTGCCTTGGGCAGCGAACGTAGCGTAGCGAAGTTCGATGCCCAAGGCAAGACGGTGCCAATCAGTCAGTGTCGGTGGCACCCCCTTTCTGTTCCGAATGCCCATGGTTACTGGCATCTGGCTCCGCCATTGCGCTGGCTTTCTTGGCGCGCTTTTTGGATGTTGCCAGCCTGTAGCTTGCCCCGTTCATTTCCAGAATATGAACATGATGGGTCAACCGATCTAACAGTGCCCCGGTTAGTCGCTCAGAGCCGAAGACGCTTGTCCATTCATCGAATGGAAGATTGCTGGTTATCAACGTAGAGCCATTCTCGTAGCGACGGCTTATCACTTCGAACAGCAGTTCCGAGCCTACCGCCGTGAACGGCACGTAGCCAAGTTCATCGATAATCAGCAAGTTTACTTTTGCCAACTGTTTTTGCAGTGAGCGCAAGCGACGCTCATCACGCGCCTCCATCAGCTCATGAACCAGTGCTGCGGCTGTAACGAAGAGGACGCTGTGATTCTTCTGGCAGGCAGCAAGACCCAATGCCAGTGCTGTATGTGTCTTGCCGGTGCCCGCAGGCCCTAGGGCGATGCAGTTCTCCCGACGCTCGATCCATTCGCAACGCCCCAGCTCCAGAACCAGTGATTTGTTGAGGCTGGGAATTGCCTTGAAGTCGAAGGTATCCAGGCTCTTCGTCTGCGGGAAACGAGCCTGCCGAATACGTCGTTCCATATTGCGTCGGTTCCGGTCAATTCGCTCCAGTTCGCATAAACGCAACAGATAGCGTGGGTAATCAACCTGATCCCGAACGCACTCGAAAGCAACCTTCTCGTATTCCCTCGCAAATGTGGGCAGCTTGAGCGATTTCAGATGATGGATCAGCAGCACTTGGGGAGGTACCGTAGCTTCTTCATCAATGGTGCTCATGGCGACACCTCCTTCTGCGCTTGATTGATCCTCTCCTGCAACAGCGCCAGATAGTCACGTACATCGGTGATGCCAACATTTGCTTGTGGCAGAAACGGATAGGCCGAGAGATCCAGACGTGGTGCGCGACGTTCTATCTTGGCCAGCACCAGATGCTTGACGGCATCGTAGCTGATTGCCGACATGCGTATCGCATCCTCGACGGCAACGGCCACTTCTTCTTCGCCGAAGGTTTCTATCAAGCGCAACATCTGGATATATTCCTTGCGGCCTTGTTTGCCCATTCTGGCTTCCATCAGGCGACGCAGATGCTCGAAATCCTCTGGCAATTCCCAGTTCTGCAGCGGCGCGGCCTGGTCGAGAGCTCTTGGCTTGCGCTCCAGTAGCGCCAAGTAGTGAAGCGGGTTGTAGATGAAATCTTCTTTCTCATAACAACGCTTATGGGTGGCAATAACTTCACTACCGCAGGAAATCACCACCTGATTCACATAACCGCGCACCAACACGTCGTGATGCCCGTATGCTGTCGGTACTGAGTAGTCATTGAGCCGGTATCGCACCAGCGCCATTGACGAGGCGCTGGTGGAGACAACCTCGCACGGGTCAAATGAGTCCGCTGGCAGCGGTAAAAATGCCAGAAGATCACGTTTCATCCGTTCGCCGATGCTTTCCTTCTTCCCGCGCAACACTGCGACCTGCCGTTTCTCGCAAGCTGTCAGCAGGCGGGCATTAAATTCGTCTATGGTGCGAACCCGTGGCAGGGGAACCATGAAATTGCGCCGTGCATAGCCCACCAATCCCTCAACCTTGCCCTTGTCGTTGCCTTTTGCTGGGCGGCCAAATTTATCTTCGAATAGATAGTGGCTCTGCAATTCGCTAAAAGACTTGGTACGCGTGCGCTTTCCATCGCCGAGAATTCTGGCTACAGCGATCTTGGTGTTGTCGTAGAGAATCGATTGGGGTACGCCACCGAGCCAGGCAAAAGCAGCAACATGCCCATCCAAAAACGCTTCGGTCGTCTCAGCCGGGTAGGCTTTAACGAATATCGCATCCGAATGCGGCAGATCCATGCAGAAGTAGTGAATGCGCGTCTTGATTCCGCCCAGATAAATATCGGCTTCACCGAAATCTGCCTGTGCATGACCGGGTGGGTGCGCCAGAGGAATAAAGACTTCCTTCTGCCGCAGGCGTTCCTTGGCGACAAATTCGCGCACGACGGTGTACCCGCCCGTGTAGCCGTGCTCATCTCGGAGTCGTTCGTAAATACGAACCGCCGTGTGGCGCTGCTTCTTGAGAACTTCACGGTCGTCCTGCAAGATTTGATGAATGATGCCGACCATCGGCCCCAATTTGGGGGATGCCGGACTATCCTTGCGCTGGTAGCCAGGCGGTACTTCGTGTTGGATCATCTTCTTTACTGTCTTGCGGCTGATCCCAAACCGCTTTGCTGCTCCGCGCTCGCTCAGGTTCTCCACCATAACGGCGCGCCTTACTTTGGCGTATAGGTCCACGTTGTGCATCCTTTCTGCCTTTCCCGATCTGTTGAAAGATCGAAGGATAAGGCTCAGGACTGGTACCGACTACCCCGCTAACTGGCTCCTTTTTACTCCGCCATTTACAGTTCGAATCGATAGTTTGCAAAGGTGATTGCACCAAAGGTATGTTCAAGTAGCTCCCAAGTTTCGATTTTGTTGAACAACTTAAAGAGTAGCGTTCTAAATAAAACTTCGGACGCAGAAGAGGGTAGATCATCGCGGTAAATCACATTGCGAATGAGGTACTGACTAACTCTGTCCGACGCGCGATAGGCATTCGTGAATTTGTGCATCAAGATGACAGAGTCTGTCGTCCATGGTCTAGGAGCATTCGCTAAGCGGTTAAAAAAAATGTTTTGCCTTTCGACAGCAAAACGCCAATAGCTGTCATAAACAGCGGTTAATTTCAGGGGAGACAAGTGCGATGGCACACGCTCAATCTTTTTGCTGGGGGTACTCCTGCTGAATTTTTCATCAAGAACGAGCTGATTGTTTGATTGTTGCTTCACGCTGCTATCTCGACTTCTAGTTTATTAGGGGACACTGCTGTTTCGATTTTTGATACTGGTGCGACACAAGCACGAGCCGCTTGAAGCAGAGGCATTAGTTCTGTGGCCTCTTTTGAAATGCACTCAAATTTGGCAACACCGATGACAACATTCATACGAATCAATTTTAACTTCATTTCATGCGCCATGAATGCTCCAAGCTGCGCAATTCCAAGATAATTTCCATAAGCCTTCACAAATAATTGTTGCGTCGGATAGAACGCGTTCACGATTAGTCCTTCCTTCGAAGGTACAAAACTCACCTGCTGCAAACAGGGGAAACCAAGGCGCGGATCAGAAACATGGTCGCGTTCTGGATCGAAAACACTTGCCTGGAACATTGAGCGACGTACCCCTTTCCGCGCATTAAATTGCGATAAGATCCACTCTAACTGATTACCGTCGCATGGGCCGCGCCCAAAGCTCATAAGACGCTCAAAGTATAAGCCATGTCTGTTGCTTCTTTTATTCATCGCTTGGTAGCGTGGGAATACATCGCGGTAAATCTCGAATAATTTTGCGCGGTCACCTTGTGCAAAATCCCATAGGCGTTGTGGAAAAATCGTGAATGCAACATCTTCAACTGTTAGCAATTCTTTTGCGAGCAACAAATTATCGAGTGCCTGACGAACTGCAGAATCTTCTGTAGACTTACCATTATCGTCGAAACCTGTCACGCTTAGCACCAACGGGGTGATTTCTTTGCCCACATGATCGATAGCATGAAGTATTGCTGCAGCCCATGCTTTTGATAAATTGGGCTCATCAACAGTCAGTGGGCCATGTAATGCAGCGATTTTCTTAGTCATCAATTGTATCCTCCAAATGGCGATAACGGGCTAGCCCTACGTACTGTTGCCGTGCAACGCGAACGTAGGTTGCCCAAGGTGTGCCGGGTATTACCACACGCGTAATTCCCGGCTTCACGGTGCGAAACAGCTTCCCTGTCGCAAGTTCACGTTCGGGCATCAAGATGGTGGTATCTGTGACTACACCCGCAGGTAGCAGCAACAAAGCTCCTTCTTCTGCATCAAGAGTCGGGGAGTTCCAATGCTGATCCGCAACTGTCAATGGCTCTGAAACGATTTCGCCCAACAGTGCTGTTCGAATCATTTTTGGAGTGATTTTACCAAGTGCTGTGCGCTTATCGAAGGTAATCATGTCGATACTATGCAGATGGGTCACAAGTGTTGACTGACCCACACCGAAGTTGCATGCAATCGCATACATATCCGAGGCAGATGCCGTATTTGGATTGAGGTCGCGCCTAGAAAATGCTTCCCGCAAACCCAATGTTGGCATAAGTACGAATGCCGCGAACGCGTCGGCGAGAACTTCATTTGGCAGGCGACTCGTATTTTTCGCTTGATCATCTCGCAATTCGTCAATAGTTGAGCCATGTCCGAATATGTGGTGACCTAACTCGTGCGCACAAGTAAAATTACGCCTTGCCAACGGTCTGAGAGCAGAAACATGAATGCGCGGCTTTGGCCCTCGGTCGTACATGCCTTCCATGTTGATATCGTTAAATCGAACCGTGATGCGAAACGCTTCACATAGGCCGTAGATACATGTTGGACTTTTAAGGTCGATGCCCGCGTCAATACGAGCTGTAATCGACGCCTGCATGCCTTCCATGACAAGTGCTTTATGGTCTGAGAATTTGGACGTAGTCATAAGATTAGCGCTCATTTTTGTGTCTTTCCTTCATCGGAATCTGAGTTTCGCATTGATGCCAAAAGACGCATGAGGCGGTCAAGGTCGTCTGGTTTAAGCTTGCTTAGTTCACGCGCAGCGAGTTGCAGGCGGGGGTCATCGGTATCAAGTTGTTCAGGTGATTCGGCCAATAACCAAGAGACGGTTACATCATATATCTCAGCAAATCTTGAAAGTTCCTCGGCTGAAACGCGCCGGTTGCCTGCCTCAATTTCAGAAATCGTCGGTCGGTGCATTTCAAGTATTTTTGCCACATGCCCCTGCGACAATCCAGCCATTTTCCTCGCTTCACGGAGCCGCGAGGCAATTAGTAGACGTTTGTCTTCTTGGTTATCAGTCATTTTGTGCCCACCGCCTGGTTTGAAGCCGTTGATTGCGTATCTGCCAACTTGATTAATATCGCTACAGTTTCATCAATAGTTAGCGCGGTGCAACTCTTTTCACGACAAAATATGTTCACATCGTTTGCGATAGTAATTTCGAGCTTCTTTGCTACCATACCAATGGCGACGGGCCATATCTTACTGTCGAATTTTGGCAAATCTTCAGTTGGTTTTGTTGCTCCAGTGATTGATGGGCAATCTTCGCCGCTTAAAGTCTGGATTAACTGCAACACCTCAACAAGCGCGGCTTTCGCAATGTCTGCGTTCATACATTTCTCCCTTCTGGGTTATTACGTGCAGTAAGAATATCTTACCATTGTGAGATTTGCAACTACTTTTTTCGCTATTAGCCTCCCTCGCAGAAGCATTGTTCTAGCTGACCTGATTCGTCCTTATCTAATACGGTAAAAATATCATGGATTAATTGACAAAAGAACGATCGTTCTTTACGATGCGACTATCGTTCCGTTCGTCAATTCTCATGAATCCCCCAATGCAGCAAATCACCATCCTGCGACCTGTTGTGGGCCAACCGCCCATCCGTACTCCTCTGTTCAGCCATAAAGTTGCGGCTGGTTTTCCATCGCCTGCAGATGACTACATCGAAGGCAGGCTTAGCCTGGACGAACACCTTGTTCAACATAAGGAAGCGACATTCTTCGTTCGTGCCAAGGGGAACAGCATGGTGGGCGCAGGGATTTTCGATGGCAACTTGCTCGTGGTGGACAAATCACTCACCCCATCATCCGGCGACATCGTGATTGCCATTATTGATGGCGAGATGACGGTGAAACGCCTGATCAATCGTGATGGCAAGGTCATCCTCAAGCCGGAAAACTCACGCTTCAAGGAAATCGAACTCAAAGAAGGACAGGAGCTTCAAGTGTGGGGTGTCGTGACCTCCACAGTAAAGAAGTTCGTTTAGGGCATTTGCTATGCCGCTCGCCCTCGTTGACTGTAACAATTTTTATGTTTCCTGCGAACGGGTATTCAACCCAAAACTCGAAGGTGTGCCGGTAGTCGTGCTGTCCAATAATGACGGTTGTGTCGTATCCCGTTCCAATGAAGTGAAGGCCCTCGGCCTCAAGATGGCTGAGCCATGGTTCAAGATTGAGAAGCTCGCCAAGCAGCACGGCATCATCGCATTCTCCAGCAACTACGCTCTCTATGGCGACCTGTCCGCTCGGGTGATGTCCATTCTCTCCACGTTTTCGCCACGGCAAGAAATCTATTCCATCGACGAATGCTTCCTTGATCTGGGCGGCTTTGATCCGCAATCGCTGATTGCCTACGGCCAGACAATCCGCCAAACCATAAAACGTAATGTCGGTATTCCGGTGTGCGTCGGCATTGCCGATACCAAAACGCTCGCCAAACTTGCAAACCACTGCGCCAAGAAAAAACTGGCAGGAGCGGACAGTGTGTGTGATTTCGGTCGGCTGGATAAAACACAACGCAGCGAATTATTCGCGGGTATCCGGGTGGGGGAAGTGTGGGGAGTCGGGCCACGCATCACTCGGAAGCTCCTGACCATGGGCATCAAAACCGTCGATGACCTGCGCACAGCCAACGTCGAGAAAATCCGCAGCCAGTTCTCGGTCGTCCTGGCACGCACGGTCAGTGAACTCAACGGCATCCCCTGCATTGAACTGGAGGAGGCAGGCACACCACGGCAGCAGATCATGGTGTCCCGCTCCTTTGGTTCACTCGGTAACGGATCTTGATGACCTCTCAGAATCGGTTGCGTATTTCGCTACCTCGTGCAGCAGAGAAACTCCGGCAGGATGGTTCAGTTGCCGCCAGCGTGTGCGTCTATGTTCGCACCAATCCGTTCAAGGAAGATGATCCGCAATACCAGCAGTCAATGGCCGTGCCACTCAACCAGCCGACTGACGACACGATGAAGCTGGTCAGTGCTGCGCTCCATGGATTGAAGGCAATCTACCGCAGCGGATTACCATTATAAGAAGAGTGGCGTGCTGCTGATGGGGCTGCAACCCAAGGAAACAATCCAGGCCACTTTGTTTGATGACCCAATTGAGCAAGCCAAGTCGGCCAGCATGATGCGCACAATGGACGCGATCAATCAGAAAATGGGCTCAGGCAGTCTGACCATTGCCGCGTCTGGAATACAACAACGCTGGGCGATGCGCAGGGACAGGAAATCGCCGAATTACACCACCGACTGGAATGAGCTGCCGACGGTATTCTAGGGTGACCACTTTGATAACGTGCCGAAAAAATAGAATGAATATTTTGCTATGAATGATAAATATCTTGCCAAAGATTGGCGCAGCCTCGAAATGCATCGACTTGTTGCTGACCGTCTCAAGAACGACCCGAGCCTTATCAATAAGGCTATCGAGAATATTGAACGATGGAAAAAGCAAAACACTTCCACTCCAGCAGAGGAATGGCTTCCCCATATTCATCAAGGGCGGGATCATTTAATTTCGTTGTTGCTTTCCGAAACAGATGAAGGGCAGCGATTAAGGAGTTTAAGCCCCTTCGTTGGCGATTCATTCATCACACAAGAAGAACGAGCCATAATCTTCGAACGATTTAAATGAAGTGAATGGCATCGGCTCTGCTTAATAATAGTCCATCGTCATTTCCATCCAAGGGAGCCGTGCCAATCTGAATAAATGAACAATCCCGCAGCAAGCTAACCGTTGTTCATGCAAGGACATCTATCAATTTACCCCAAGGCACCGGTTTACCGGCACGAAAAAGACCCCGTGGCTTTTTGGAGGCCATTTTAGCTGCTGCTATTGCTTTTGCTTTAGCCTCTTCCTTACCGTCTTCCTTAATAGATTCCAAGCTACGGAAAGTGTCTGCCTTCTTCTTTTTGGGCATCCTCAGCTCTCCCGCAAGAAGCAAGGCAACATCATAGATGCTTACTGTGACTTTCCAGCCAATTTTGGTAGTGGGCAATGGCAAACGATCTCTGCGGCGGAGGGCTACAAGAGCACCTTCCGATTTTCCGAGAAGCGGCCCTAGCTCTTTGAGCGTAAGTATTTTTTGCTCACCGAATTGATTCTTTAGATCAGCCATCGCCATTTCCAGTTTTATACTCGCCATTACTCCTCCTCTCCACATAAAACCACACAAGAAAACACCCCAAAAAATGGAGGCGGTTGCTCCTCATTTCCCACCAAAATCCCTTTTAAATCCCTTCTGAAAGGTGGCTTTTCGGGGCTTTTAGTGGCCTTTTTAGGCTTAAATGAAAATTAGCGCCCCATGAAAAAACCCTCTAAATGCTTGATTTAGAGGGTTTTAATTGGTGCCGCTTGCCGGATTCGAACTGGCGACCTACCGCTTACAAGGCGGTTGCTCTACCAACTGAGCTAAAGCGGCTTGGGTACTACCTGATGAACTGCCGGGAACTTGTTTGCAGGCTGCCGAGCATGGCAAATGTAGAACCGCTAACCAAGGATTAAAGCTAATTCACCCGAGTCGCGGCGCGCATTCTATCAATGCGTAGCGCCATCCGCAATGATTATCGACATGATTATCGACATTATCGGCATGAATATTGGCATGATTTATAAATGGCTTGAATTGAATAGAGATAATTGCGCTATTTATTACCATCTAATCGATGGTTGTCGAATTAAAGAAATCAGATATCCTCCCGATAATAAGGATAATGAGTAGAAGTATGAGTATTCATTATCGGATTTCGAACGCAGATTGAATTAAACAGGCGGATAGGTTGGGAACTGTTCCGTGCCCCACTGTCCAACCCAGAGCAATACATTTTTCACAAAAGGCACTTTGATTTATATAATCATTGAGTTGTTTGGTAAGTTTGAACCCGTCATAGGGGCTGGTGTGTGTAAACTGCTTGCGCTACCTATGTTTTGAATTTTTAAAGGTGTCCTTAAGTGTATTGCTCCGATTTTGGTTTTTTTACCTTAATGCTCTTCTGTCATGTGGCAGGATGAGTGGGGCAATGTATTTATTTAGAGGTAATAGCCCCAAGAGGCTCGCATCATGAGTTCAATCGTAACCGGCATGACGACAGCGCAGATTGCTGGGTTGACTACAGTTCAAGTTGCGACGTTGTCCTCCTCCGACATAATTGCACTCACTACGAGTCAGGCTCTAGGCTTTGACCGCAAATGAAGTGGTCGCATTTACTTCGGCTGCACTGGCAGCACTGTCTTCAGTACAGATTAAACAGTTGGGAACGGCAGAAATTGCTGCTTTCAAAACGAGTCAGATAGCCGCACTGACCACTACCCAAATTGCTCAGGGACTGACCACCGACCAGATCGCAGCACTGACCACTGCCAGTGTGGGGGCTTTAACCACCGCCCAACTCGTTACCCTGTCTACAGCCCAGGTTGCCATGCTGACTGTGGCGCAAACGACAGCGCTGACTACGGCGCAAGCGGCAGCGCTGACCACGGCGCAACTGGCTCAAGGACTGAGTACGGCCCAGGTCGCGGCACTGTCTACCTCAGATATTGCGGCTTTGAAAAACAGCCAAATAGCCGCAATGACTATGTCGCAGGTCAGCCAAGGTTTGACCACGACGCAGATCCTGGGTTTGAACACCGCCCAGATTGCCTCACTGACCACGGCAGAAGTCGCAGCACTGACTACCGACCAGATTTCAGTGCTGACCACGGCGCAAACGGCGGCGTTGACTACGACTCAGGTGTCACAAGGCCTGAATACCAACCAAGTTGCAGCACTGGTGACGGCTGATATCGCGGCACTGAAGAATGCCCAGATCGCCGCGCTGACCACGACGCAGATAAATCAGGGTTTGACTGCGGTGCAGGTCGCTCAGGGACTGACCACTACTCAGATTGCGTTACTGAACACGAGCCAAATTGCCCAAGGTTTGACCACCGCCCAAGTTGCCGCACTCACTTCATCTCAAGTTGCAGCTCTGACTACGGTGCAGGTAGCCCAAGGTCTGACTACCTCCCAAGTGGCTGCGCTGACCACATCACAGATTGCCCAAGGTCTGACGGTAGCGCAGATAAACCAAGGGCTGAGCACGGCGCAGATCGTCGCCATGTCCACCACTCAAACGTCCGCGCTGACCACGTCGCAGATTGCGAAGGGGCTGAATACCCGCCAGATTGCCGCGCTGACCACCACCGAAGTGGCTGCGCTGACCACGACCCAAATTGCTCAGGGTCTCACCACAAACCAGGTTGCCGCATTGACCACGTCGCAGATTGGGCAGGGGCTGAGCACCGACCAGATTGCCGCATTGACCACGGCTCATGCTGCCGTGCTGACTACTACGCAAGTCGCTGTAGGGCTGACCACCGCACAGTATGCCGTGTTAAACACGGCGCAAGCGGCGGCGCTGACTACAACGCAAGTCGCCGCTCTGAGCACCGCTCATGTCGCCGCTCTGACGACCACAGATATTGCAGCCCTGAAGACTATTCAGATCGCGGCACTGACCACGACGCAGGTCGCACAAGGGTTGACCACCGATCAGGTCGCGGCATTGACCACTGCAGAAGTGGCGGCGCTGACCACATCCGAAATAGCGGTGCTGACCAGCGCCGATGTGGCGGCGCTGACCACGACGCAAATTGGCAGAGGACTGAAGACCGGTCAGATCGCCGCATTGACCACGATGCAGATCGCGCAAGGTCTGACTACCGATGACGTGGCTGCACTGACCACCGCCCAGATCGTCGCACTGACCACGGCTGAAGTCTCCGCGCTGACTACCTTCCAGATTTCCGTGCTGACTACGGCGCAAGCGGCGGCGCTGACCACGGTGCAAGTGTCACAAGGTCTGACCACCAGCCAAGTTGCCGCATTGGTGACCGCCGATATCGCTGCCATGAAGACCAGCCAGATCGCCGCGCTGACCACGATACAGGTCGCGCAGGGGCTGAGCACCGACCAGGTTGTCGCGTTGACCACGGCAGAGTTGGCGGCGCTGACGACAGCACAAATTTCCGGGCCGTTGACCACGGCGCAGGGGGCGGTTGGTCTAAGCACGATGCAGATAGCTGCAATGACCACGACGCAAATTGCCAAGGGGCTAACCACCAACCAGCTTGCTGTGCTGAATACGGCGCAGATCGCGCAGGGGCTGACCACATCTGATGTCGCTGCGTTGACTACCGTTCAGATCGCCGCACTGACCACGACAGAAGTCGCTGCGCTGACCACCGACCAGATTTCCGTGCTGACCACGGCGCAAGCAGCGGCGCTGACCACAGCGCAAATTGCCCATTTGACCACCGATCAGGTTGCTGCGCTGGTGACCGCCGATATCGCTGCCCTGAAGACCGCCCAGATCGCCGCGCTGACCACGGCAGAAGTCGCCGCGCTGACCACCGACCAGATCGTTGCATTGACCACGGCGCAAGCGGCGGCGCTGACCACCTCAGAAATGGTCGCGCTGACCACCGCCGAGTTGGCTGCGCTGACCACGACGCAAATTGGCAAGGGCTTAAAGACCGGTCAGATCGCCGCATTGAGCTCGACGCAGATCGCGCAGGGGCTGACTACAGATGACGTAGCTACACTGACCACTGCCCAGATCGCCGCGCTGACCACGACAGAAATCGCCGCGCTGACTACCGACCAGATTTCCGTGCTGTCCACGGCACAAGCGGCGGCGCTGACCACGGTACAGGTATCGCAAGGTCTGACCACCAGCCAGGTTGCCGCATTGGTGACTGCCGATATGGCGGCCCTGAAGACCGGCCAGATCGCCGCGTTGACCACGACACAGGTCGCGCAAGGCCTGAGTACCGACCAGATGGTCGCATTGACCACCGCAGAAGTCGCGGCGCTGACTACATCCGGAATGGCCGTGCTGACCACGGTCGAGCTGGCTGCGTTGACCACGACGCAAATTGGCAAAGGGCTGAAAACAGGTCAGGTTGCCGCGTTGAGCTCGACGCAGATCGCACAGGGGCTGACTACGGATGATGTGGTTGCATTGACCACATCTCAAATCAGCGCACTGACCACGACTGAAGTCGCCGCGCTGACTACCGACCAGATTTCCGTGCTGACCACCGCGCAAGCGTCGGCGCTGACTACCGCGCAGGTTTCGCAAGGTCTGACCACCACCCAAGTCGCCGCACTGGTGACCGCAGATATCGCTGCCATGAAGACAGCACAGATCGCCGCGTTGACCACGACGCAAGTGGCGCAGGGCCTGACTACCGACCAGATTGTTGTCTTGACCACGGCAGAAGTGGCGGCGCTGACCACGTCCGGCATGGCTTCGCTGACCACTGCAGAAGTGGCGGCACTGACCACGACGCAAATTGGCAAAGGCATGAAGACCAGTCAGCTTGCAGCGCTGACCACGACGCAGGTAGCGCAGGGGTTGACCACGGTACAGCTTGCCAACGGTTTGACTACCACCCAGATCGCCGCGCTGACCACGGCAGAAGTTGCCTCGCTGACCACCGACCAGATTGCTGCGCTGACTACGGCGCAAGCGGCGGTGCTGACTACGGCGCAAGTTTCGCAAGGTCTGACCACCGCCCAAGTTGCCGCGTTGGTGACCGCCGATATCGCCGCCCTGAAGACCGGACAGATCGCGGCGTTGACTACGACACAGGTCGCCCAGGGCTTGTCCACCGACCAGATTGTTGCATTGACCACGGCAGAAGTGGCTGCGCTGAACACGGCGCAAATTGCCGGGCCGCTGACCACGGCGCAGGGTGCCGTTGGTTTGAACACGATGCAGATTGCTGTGCTGACCACGACGCAACTCGCCAAAGGACTAACCACCTCCCAGATCGCCGCGCTGACAACGACACAAATCGCGCAGGGGCTGACTACGGATGAAGTGGCTGCGCTGACCACCTCCCAGATCGCCGCACTGACCACGGCACAAGTCGCCGCGCTGACCACCGACCAGGTTTCCGTACTGTCCACGGCGCAAACGGCGGCACTAACCACGGTACAGGTGTCTCAGGGGCTGACAACCGATCAGGTCGCGGCGCTGGTGACAGCAGATATCGCTGCCCTGAAGACCGGACAGATCGCGGCGTTGACCACGAAACAGGTCGCACAGGGGCTGACCACCGACCAGATTGCCGCTTTGACCACGGCAGAAGTGGCAGCGCTGACCACGTCCGGAATGGCCGCACTGACTACGGCAGAAGTGGCGGCGCTGACCACGACGCAAATTGGCAAAGGCATGAAGACCAGCCAGCTTGCCGCGCTGACTACAACTCAAGTCGCGCAGGGGTTGACCACGGCACAACTTGCCAAAGGGTTGACCAGCGCCCAGA
The DNA here is from genome assembly GCA_963714805.1 of uncultured beta proteobacterium. Classification (GTDB taxonomy): domain Bacteria; phylum Pseudomonadota; class Gammaproteobacteria; order Burkholderiales; family Gallionellaceae; genus CAIQPV01. The sequence continues at coordinate 552,982 of CAVQPO010000005.1, forward strand.
TCGCCGTGCTGACCACGGCAGAAGTCGCTGCGCTGACTACCGACCAGATTTCCGTGCTGACCACGGCGCAAGCGGTCGCGCTGACTACGGCGCAAATTGCCCAAGGCCTGACCACCGACCAGGTCGCGGCGCTGGTGACAGCAGATATCGCTGCCATGAAGACCGGCCAGATCGCCGCGTTGACCACGGCGCAGGTTGCGCAAGGGCTGAGCACCGACCAGATGGTTGCCTTGACCACGGCAGAAGTGGCGGCGCTGACGACGGCACAAATTGCCGGGCCGCTGACTACGGCGCAGGGTGCCGTTGGTCTGAGCACGATGCAGATTGCTGTGCTGACCACGACGCAAATCGCCAAGGGTCTAACCACCGGCCAGCTTGTTGCGTTGAATACTGCGCAGATAGCGCAGGGGCTAACCACATCTCAAGTTGCTGCGTTGACCACCTCCCAATTAGTCGCACTGACCACAGTAGAAGTCGCTGCACTGACTACAGATCAGATTTCTGTGCTGACCACGGTGCAAGCTGCCGCGCTGACCACGGCGCAAATAGCCGCGCTGACCACCGACCAGGTTGCCGCGTTGGTGACGGCAGATATCGCCGCCCTGAAGACCGGTCAAATCGCGGCATTGACCACGAAACAGGTGGCGCAGGGGCTGACCACCGACCAGATTATTGCACTGACCACGGCTGAAGTGGCGGTGCTGACCACATCCGGAATAGCGGCGCTGACCACGGCAGAAATAGCTGCGCTGACCACGACACAAATTAGCAAGGGCCTGAGGACGGGTCAGATCGCCGCGTTGACCACGACGCAGGTGGCGCAAGGGTTGACCACGGCGGATGTTGCTGCGCTGAGCACCGCCCAGATCGCAGTGCTGAGCACGGCACAAGTGGCGGTGCAGACGACCGACCAGATTTCCGTGCTGACCACGGCGCAAGCGGCGGCGCTGACTACGGCGCAAGTAGCCCAAGGTTTGACCACCGACCAGATCGCGGCACTGGTGACGGCAGATGTCGCTGCCCTGAAGACCGCCCAAATCGCCGCGCTGACCACGACGCAGGCCGCGCAAGGCTTGACCACCGACCAGATTGTTGCATTGACCACGGCAGAAGTGGCTGCGCTGACCACATCCGGAACGGCGGCGCTGACCACGGCAGAAATAGCTGCGCTGACCACGACGCAAATTGCCAAAGGACTGAAAACTGGCCAGATCGCAGCGTTGACCACAACGCAAGTCGCGCAGGGGCTGACCACCGACCAGATTGTTGCATTGACCACGGCAGAAGTGGCGGCGCTGACCACGTCCGGAATGGTCGCACTGACTACGGCGGAAGTGGCGGCGCTGACCACGACGCAAATTGGCAAAGGGCTGACCACCGGCCAGATCGTCGCACTGACCACGACGCAGGTGGCGCAGGGGCTGACCACGCTACAACTTGCCAACGGGTTGACTACCGCCCAGATCTCAGCACTGACCACGGCAGAAGTGAACGCGCTGATAACCGACCAAACTTCCGCGCTGACCACGGCGCAAGCAGCGGCGCTGACCACGACGCAGGTGTCACAAGGCCTGACCACCGACCAGGTTGCCTCGCTGGTGACGGCTGATATCGCTGCCCTGAAGACCGGACAGGTCGCAGCGTTGACCACGACGCAGATAGGGCAGGGGTTGACCACGGCACAACTTGCCAACGGGTTGACCACCGCCCAGATTGCCGTTTTGACCACCGCACAAGTGGCTGCGTTGACCACCGACCAGATTTCCGTGCTGACCACGGCACAAGCTGCCGCGCTAACCACGGTGCAGGTGTCGCAAGGGCTGACCACTGTCCAGGTTGCCGCGCTGGTGACGGCAGATATCGTTGCCATGAAAACCGGCCAGATCGCCGCGTTGACCACGACACAGGTGGTGCAGGGACTAACCACATCTGAAGTCTTTGCGCTGACCACCTCCCAGATTACCGCACTGACTACGGCAGAAGTAGCAATACTGAGCACCGACCAGATCGCCGTGTTGACCACGGCACAAGCGTCGGCGCTGACCACGACGCAAATGGTCGCTCTGAGCACCGATCAGGTTGCCGCGCTGGTGACGGCAGATATTGCAGCTCTGAAGACCGGTCAGATAGCGGCGCTGACTACAACTCAAGTCGCGCAGGGCCTGACCACCGACCAGATTGTTGCATTGACCACGGCAGAAGTGGCAGCGCTGACGACGTCACAAATTGCCGGGCCGCTGACCACGGCGCAAGGCGCGGTTGGTTTGAGCACGATGCAAATTGCTGCGCTGACCACGACGCAAATTGGCAAAGGCTTGAAGACCAGTCAGCTTGCCGCGTTGACCACGACGCAGATAGCGCAGGGGTTGACCACGGTACAGCTCGCCAGCGGGGTGACCACCGCCCAGATCGCCGCGCTGACCACGGCAGAAGTGGCCGCGCTGACTACCGACCAGATTTCTGTGCTGACCACGGCAGAAATGATGGCGCTGACTACGGCGCAAATAGCCGCTCTGAGCACCGACCAGATTGCCGCGCTGGTGACGGCAGATATAGCGGTTATGAAGACCGGCCAGATCGCCGCATTGACCACGAAACAAGTCGCGCAGGGGCTGAGCACCGACCAGATTGTTGCATTGACCACGGCAGAAGTGGCGGCGCTGACCACGTCCGGAATGGCCGCATTGACCACGGCAGAAGTGGCGGCGCTGACCACGACGCAAATTGGCAAAGGCCTGAGCACCGGCCAGATCGCAGCGCTGACCACGACGCAGGTGGCGCAGGGATTGACCACGGTACAACTTGCCAAAGGGTTGACCACCGCCCAAGTCGCAGCGCTGACCACGGCAGAAGTGGCGGCGCTGAGCACCGACCAGATTTCCGTGCTGACCACGGCGCAAGCGGCGGCATTGACCACGGCTCAAGTATCGCAAGGACTGAGTACCGATCAGATCGCAGCGTTGGTGACGACCGATATCGCCGCCCTGAAGACCGGTCAGATCGCTGCGTTGACCACGAAACAGGTCGCGCAGGGGCTGAGCACCGACCAGATGGTCGCGTTGACCACGGCAGAGGTGGCGGCGCTGACGACGGCACAAATTGCCGGGCCGCTGACCACGGCGCAGGGTGCCATTGGTCTGAGCACGATGCAGATTGCCGCATTGACTACGACGCAAATCGCCAAGGGTCTGACCACCGCACAACTCGTCGTACTGACCACAACGCAGATCGCGCAGGGGTTGACTACGACACAACTTGCCAAAGGGTTGACCACGGCCCAGATCGTCGCGCTGACCACGGCAGAAGTCGCCGCGCTGACCACCGACCAGATTTCCGTGCTGACCACGGCGCAAGCGGCGGCGCTGACCACAGCGCAAATAGCCGCGCTGACCACCGATCAGGTTGCGGCACTGGTGACGACAGATATTGCTGCCCTGAAGACCGTCCAGATCGCGGCCTTGACCACGAAACAGGTCGCGCAGGGGCTGAGCACAGACCAGATTGTTGCATTGACCACCGCAGAAGTGGCGGCGCTGACTACAGCCGGAATAGCGGTGCTTACCACAACCGAAGTGGCGGCGCTGACCACGACGCAAATTGGCAAAGGATTGAACACCGCCCAGATCGCCGCGCTAACCACGACGCAGGTGGCGCAGGGGTTGACCACGCTACAACTGGCAAAAGGGTTGACCACGGCCCAGATCGTCGCGCTGACCACGGCAGAAGTGGCCGCGCTGACCACCGACCAGACTTCCACGCTGACCACGGCAGAAATGGCTGCGTTGACTACGGCGCAAGTCGCCGCGCTGACCACCGACCAGGTTGCGTCACTGGTGACGGCAGATGTCGCCGCCATGAAGACTGCCCAGATCGCGGCATTGACCACGACACAGGCCGCGCAAGGGTTAACCACCGACCAGATTGTTGCATTGACCACGGCAGAAGTGGCGGCGCTGACCACATCCGGTATGGCCGCGCTGACCACGGCAGAAATGGCGGCGCTGACCACCACGCAAATTGGCAAAGGCCTGAAGACCAGCCAGATTGCCGCGTTGACCACGACGCAGGTCGCGCAGGGATTGAGCACGGCACAGCTTGCCAAAGGGTTGACCACCGCCCAGATCGCAGCACTGACCACGGCAGAAATTGCAGCTCTGACCACCGACCAGATTTCCGTGCTGACCACGGCACAGGCGGCGGCGTTGACCACGGCTCAAGTATCGCAAGGACTGAGTACCGATCAGATCGCAGCGTTGGTGACGACCGATATCGCTGCCATGAAGACGGGCCAGATCGCGGCGTTGACCACGGCACAGGTGTCGCAAGGGCTGAGCACCGACCAGATGGTTGCATTGACCACGGCAGAAGTGGCGGCGCTGACCACGGCGCAAATTGCCGGGCCGCTGACCACGGCACAGGGGGCAGTGGGCCTGAGCACGATGCAGATTGCTGTACTGACCACGACGCAAGTCGCCAAGGGATTGACTACCGCTCAGATCGCCGCTTTGACCACGACACAGATCGCGCAAGGTCTGACTACAGATGGTGTAGCTGCACTGACCACCGCCCAGGTCGCCGCACTGACCACGGCAGAAGTTGCCGCGCTGACTACCGATCAGATTTCCGTGCTGACCACCGCGCAAGCGGCGGCGCTGACCACGGCGCAAATTGCCCATTTGACTACCGATCAGGTTGCGTCTCTGGTGACGGCAGATGTCGCTGCCCTGAAAGCTGCCCAGATCGCCGCGTTGACCACGACCGAAGTGGCTGTCTTGACCACGGCAGAAATGGCGGTTCTAACTTCGGTCGAAGTGGCAGCCTTGACCACGCAGCATATTTTAGTCCCCCTGACTACGGCGCAGATCGCGGCGCTGACCACTACCGGAATTAAAGGGTTGACATCGACCCAGATCGCCGCACTGACCACGACGCAGGTCGCACAGGGGCTGACCACCGATCAGATCGTCGCATTGAGCGTGACCGAAGTTGCCGCGCTGACCACGATGCAGATCGCGCAGGGGCTGACTACAGATCAGGTCGCCGTTTTGACTACAGCGCAAGCGGCAGCGCTGACCACGGCACAAATTGCCCAGGGTTTGACTACCGATCAGGTTGCGGCACTGGTAACTGCGGATATCGCTGCCCTGAAGACCAGCCAGATCGCCGCACTGACCACGACACAGATAGCGCAGGGATTGACCACCGATCAGGTTGTCGCATTGACCAACACCGAAGTCGCAGCGTTGAACACGGCACAGGTGGTCGTCCTGACCACAGCCGATGTGGCGGCACTGACGACTGCGCAGGTCGCCAAAGGGCTAGTCACCAGCCAGATCGCAACGCTGACCACGGTGCAGATTGCACAGGGATTGACCACCGACCAGATCGCCGCGCTGACCACGGCCGAAGTGACCGCTCTGACCACGACACAGGTCGCACAAGGTCTGACCACCGATCAGATCGCCGCACTGACTACATCACAAGCGGCGGCGCTGACCACGACGCAAATTGCCCGTGGGCTGACCACCGATCAGGTTGCCGCATTGGTGACCTCAGATATTGCAGCCCTGAAGACCGTCCAGATCGCCGCGCTGACCACGACACAGATCGCGCAGGGTCTGACCACTGACCAGATTGTTGCGCTGGGTACAGCCCAAGTGACCGCTCTGAGTACCGCCGAAGTGGTTGCATTAACCACTGCCGATGTGGCTGCGCTGACGACATTCCAGCTTGCTGCGGGATTCAGCACCAGCCAGATCGCGGTGCTGACCACGGCGCAGATTGCGCAAGGACTGACTACTGACCAGGTCGCCGCGTTGACTACAGCGCAAGCGGCGGTGCTGACCACGGCACAAATTTCCCAAGGACTGACTACGGATCAGATCGCCGTATTGACCACAGCGCAAGCGGCGGCGCTGAGCACGGTACAGATCGCCCAAGGTCTGACCACAGATCAGATTGCGGCATTGGCGACAGCAGATATTGCAGCACTGAAAACCCCCCAGATTGCCGCGCTGACCACGACGCAAATCGCGCAGGGTCTGACCAGCGATCAGGTTGTAGTACTGAATACCTCCCAAGTGGCGGTACTCAGTACTGCCGATGTGGCGGTACTGAGCACTGCCGATGTGGCGGCGTTGACGACACTCCAACTCGATACCGGCTTGAGTACCAGCCAGATTGCCGCGCTGACCACGTCGCAGATCGCGCAGAGTTTGACCACCGATCAGGTTGTTGCTCTGAGTACCTCCCAAGTGGCGGTACTCAGCACCGCCGACGTGGCGGTACTGAGCACCTCCAATGTGGCGGCGCTGACAACATTGCAACTTACCACGGGATTCAGCACCAGCCAGATCGCTGCGCTGACTACAACGCAGATCGTGCAGGGGTTGACCACTGATCAGGTCGCCGCATTGACTACGACACAAGCTTTGGCGCTGACCACGGCGCAAATTTCCCAAGGCCTGACTACGGATCAGATCGCCGCATTGACTACAGCGCAAGCGGCGGCGCTGAGTACAGTGCAGATTGCCCAAGGGCTGACCACCGATCAGGTTGCGGCACTGGCGACCGCCGATATTGCGGCGCTGAAGACCGCGCAGATTGCGGTGTTGAGCACCGACCAGGTTGCCGCATTGACCACCGACCAGATCGTCGCATTGACTACGGCAGAATTGCTCGCTCTGAGCTCGGCGCAAATTGCTCAGGGGCTGACCACCGCTCAGGTTGCGGTACTGCTGACCTCAGATGTTGCGGCCATGAAGACCGCGCAGATTGCGGTGTTGAGCACCGCTCAGGTCGCCGCATTGAGCACCGATCAGATCGCCGTTTTGACCTCGGTCGAACTGGTCGTCCTGAGCACTGTACAAATTGCCCAAGGGTTGAGCACGGATCAAGTTGCGGCACTGGTGACCGCAGATATTGCGGCCATGAAGACCGCGCAGGTTGCGGCATTGACCACCGCGCAGGTTGCCGCATTGAGCACCGACCAGATCGTCGCCTTGAACACGGCCGAATTGACCGCCCTGAGTACGCTACAAATTGCCCAAGGTCTGACCACCGATCAGGTTGCCGTACTGGTGACCACAGATATTGTCGCCCTGAAAACCTCTCAGATAGCGGCGTTGACCACGACGCAAATTGCGCAGGGACTGACGACCGATCAAATTGCCGCCCTGAACACGGCTGAACTGGCCGCGCTGACCACGGCGCAAATTTCTCAAGGTCTGACTACCGATCAGATTGCTGTATTGACTACGGCGCAAGCGGCGGCAATGACCACGGCGCAAGTGGCTGTGCTGACCACCGATCAGGTTGCGATGCTAGTGACAGCGGATATCGCGGCCTTGAAGACCACGCAGGTTGCGGCATTGACTACCGGTCAAGTTGCCGTATTGAGTACCGATCAGATCGTCGCAATGACCACGGCCGAATTGGCAGCACTGAACACGCTACAAATTGCTCAGGGCCTGACCACCGATCAGGTTGCCGTGCTGACAACCAAAGATATTGTCGCCCTGAAAACCACTCAAATTGCTGTACTGACCACGAAGCAGATTGCGCAGGGCATGACGACCGATCAGGTTGCCGCCCTGAGCACGACCGAGCTGGCGGCGCTGACCACGGCGCAAGTTGCACAAGGCCTGACTACCGACCAGATTGCGGTGTTGACTACGGCGCAAGCGGCCGCGCTGACCACGGATCAAGTGGTCGCGCTGACTACCGATCAGGTTGCGATACTGGTGACAGCGGATATCGCGGCGTTGAAGACCGCGCAGGTTGCGGCTTTGACCACCGGTCAGGTTGCCGCGTTGAGTACCGACCAGATCGTCGCAATGACCACAGCCGAATTGGCCGCCCTGACTACGCTACAAATTGCCCAAGGTTTGACCACCGATCAGGTTGCGGCACTGGTGACCCGAGATATTGTCGCCCTGAAAAGCACTCAGATTGCGGCGCTGACCACGACGCAGATTGCGCAGGGACTGACGACCGACCAAGTTGCCGCCTTGAGTACGACCGAACTGGCCGCGTTGACCACGGCGCAAATTTTCCAAGGCCTCACTACCGACCAGATCGACGCGTTGACTACGGCGCAAGCTGCGGCGCTGACCACGGATCAAGTGGCCGCTCTGACTACCGATCAGCTTGCGGCATTGGATACCGCAGATATTGCGGCCCTGAAGACCGCGCAGATTGCGGCGTTGACCACCGAGCAAGTCGCCGCATTGACCACTGACCAAGTTGTGTCGCTGACCACGGCAGAAGTGGCAGCGCTGACCACGGCACAAATTGCCGGGCCGCTGACTACGGCGCAGGGTGCGGTTGGTCTGAGCACGATGCAGATCGCTGCGCTGACCACGACGCAAATCGCCAAGGGGTTGACGACCAATCAGATCGCTGTGCTGAGCACGATGCAGATTGCGCAGGGCATGACGACCGATCAAATTGCCGCCCTGAGTACGACCGAACTGGCCGCATTGACCACGGCGCAAATTTCTCAGGGGCTGACTACCGACCAGATCGCTGCCTTGACCACGGCGCAAGCGGCGGCGCTGACCACGGCACAAGTGGCTGCTCTGACTACCGATCAGGTTGCGATGCTGGTGACCGCCGATATTTCGGCTATGAAAACCGCGCAGATCGCGGCGCTGACCACCGGTCAGGTTGCCGCATTGACCACTGACCAGACGGTGTCGCTGACCACTGCCGAAGTTGCCTCGCTGACCACAGCCCAAGTGGCCGCGCTGAATACAGCCGATGTGGCGGCACTGACGACACTCCAGCTCGCCAAGGGGTTTAGAACCAATCAGATCGCTGCGCTGACCACGACGCAGATCGGACAGAGTTTGACTACCGATCAGGTCGCCGCATTGACCACGACCGAACTGGCCGCGCTGACCACGACGCAAATCGGGCAGGGGCTGACCACCGACCAGCTCGCCGCATTGACCACGGCGCAAGTTGTGGCGCTGACCACCTCCCAAATTGCCCAAGGTCTGAGCACCGACCAGGTTGCGGCACTGGTGACGACAGAAATAGCGGCCATGAAGACCTCGCAGATTGCGGCGTTGACCACCGATCAGGTTGGCGCATTGACCACCGACCAGATTGTGTCGCTGACCACTGCCGAAGTGGCATCGCTGACCACAGCGCAAGTGGCCGCGCTGACTACCGCCGATATGGCGGCACTGACGACACTCCAGGTCGCCAAGGGATTGAGCACCAATCAGATCACTGCGCTGACCACGACGCAGATCGGGCAAGGCCTGACCATCGACCAGATCGCCGCATTGACCACGGTCGAACTGACCTCGATGACCACGGCGCAGGTCGGGCAGGGGCTGACTACCGACCAGATCGCCGCCTTTACCACGGCGCAAGCGGCGGCGCTGACCACGGCGCAATTGTCCGCTATGACCACCGATCAGCTTGCGGCACTGGTGACGACAGATATTGCAGTCTTGAAGACCGCGCAAATTGTGGCGCTGACCACCGAGCAGGTTGCCGCTATGACCACCGACCAGGTTGTGTCGCTGACCACGGCGCAAGTGGCGGTGCTGACCACGGCACAAGTTGCCGGGCCGCTGACCACGGCGCAGGGTGCGGTTGGTCTGAGCACGATGCAGATCGCTGCGCTGACCACGACGCAAATCGCCAAGGGGCTGACGACCAATCAGATCGCTGTGCTGAGCACGACGCAGATTGCGCAGGGCATGACGACCGATCAGGTTGCCGCCTTGAGCACGGTCGAACTGACCACCCTGACCACGACGCAAATTTCCCAAGGGCTGACGACGGATCAGATCGCCGCCTTGACGACGGCGCAAGCGGCTGCGTTGACCACGACGCAAGTGGCCGCTCTGAACACCGATCAAGTTGCGATGTTGGCGACAGCGGATGTTGCGGCCTTGAAGTCCACGCAGATTGCGGCGTTGACCACAGGCCAGGTTGGCGCATTGACCACCGACCAGGTTGTGTCGCTGACCACATCCGAAGTGGCGGCGCTGACCACGGCACAAATTGCCCAAGGTCTGACCACCGATCAGGTTGCCGTGCTGGTAACCCGAGATATTGTCGCCCTGAAAACCACCCAGATTGCGGCGTTGACCACGACGCAGATCGGGCAGAGTTTGACCACCGACCAGATCGCCGCATTGACCACGGCAGAAGTGGCGGCGCTGACCACAGTGCAAGTTTCGCAAGGGCTGACGACCGATCAGATCGCCGCATTGACCACGGCGCAAGCGGCGGCGCTGACCACGGCTCAAGTGGCCGTTCTGACTACCGATCAGGTCGCGATGCTGGTGACTACGGATATTGCGGCCTTGAAGTCTACGCAGATCGCGGCGTTGACCACCGTTCAGGTTGCCGCGTTGACCACCGACCAGATTGTGTCGCTGACCACTGCCGAAGTGGCGTCGCTGACCACGGCCCAAGTGGTCGCGCTGACTACAGCCGATGTGGCGGCACTGACGACGTTCCAGGTCGCCAAGGGATTAAGAACCAATCAAATCGCTGCGCTGACCACGACGCAGATCGGGCAGAGTTTGAGCACCGATCAGGTCGCCGCATTGACCACGGCAGAAGTGGCCGCGCTGACCACGACGCAGATCGGGCAGGGGCTGACCACCGACCAGATCGTCGCATTGACCACGGCGCAAGCGGCGGCGCTGACCACCTCACAAATTGCCCAAGGTCTGAGCACCGACCAGGTTGCGGCACTGCTGACGACAGAAATAGCGGCCATGAAGACCACGCAAATTGCGGCGTTGACCACCGATCAGGTCGCCGCTATGACCACCGACCAGGTTGTGTCGCTGACCACCGCCGAAGTGGCGGCGCTGACCACGGCACAAATTGCCGGGCCGCTGACTACGGCGCAGGGTGCGGTTGGCCTGAGCACGATGCAGATCGCTGCGCTGACCACGACGCAAATCGCCAAGGGACTGACGACCAATCAGATCGCTGTGCTGAATACGACGCAGATTGCTCAGGGGCTGACTACCGACCAGATTGTCGCACTGAGCACGAGCGAGCTGGCCGCGCTGACCACGGTGCAAATAGCTAAAGGTCTGAGCACAGACCAGATCGCCGTGTTGACGACGGCGCAAGCGGCGGCGTTGACCACGGCCCAAGTGAATGCTTTGACCACCGATCAGGTTGTGGCACTGGTGACCGCAGATGTTGCCGCCTTGAAGACCGCGCAGATAGCGGCATTGACCACCGCTCAGGTTGCCGCGTTGACCACCGGACAGGTTGCCGCATTGACTACCGTACAAGTAACGGCGCTGACTACGTCGCAAATTGCTCAAGGACTGACTACGGATCAGATTGCCGCATTGACCACGAGCGAGCTGACCGCTCTGAGCACAGTACAAATTGCTCAGGGTCTGACCACGGGTCAGGTTGAGGCGCTGGTGACCGCAGATATTGCCGCCCTGAAGATCGTGCAGATCGCGGCGCTGACCACAGCCCAGGTCTCCGTGTTGGCTACCGCGCAAGCGGCGGCGCTGACCACGGCGCAAATTGCCCAAGGTCTGACTACCGATCAGGTCAACGCATTGACCACGACAGAGTTGACCGCCCTGAGCACGGTACAAATTGCCCAAGGGCTGAGCACGAATCAGATTGCGGCGCTGGAAACCGCAGATATTGCTGCCATGAAGACTTCCCAAATTGCGGCGTTGACCACCGATCAGATCGCCGTATTGACCACCGACCAGATCGCCGCATTGACCACGGCCGGACTGGTCGCGCTGACTACGGCACAGATCGGGCAGGGGCTGACCACCGATCAGATTGTGGCACTGGTGACGGCAGATATGGCCGTCCTGAAAACTTCCCAGATTGCATCGCTGACCACGACGCAGATTGCTCAAGGGTTAACTACCAGTCAGGTTGCAGCCCTGAGTACGACCGCCGTGGCCGCGCTGACTACGGAGCAAATTTCCCAAGGCCTGACTACGGATCAGGTTGCCGCCTTGACTACGGCGCAAGTCGCGGCGATGACCACGCTCCAAGTGAACGCGCTGACCACGGATCAGTTCGTGGCAATGGTGACGGCAGAAATTGCGGCTTTGAAGACCACGCAGATTGCGGCCTTGACCACCGATCAGGTTGCCGCATTGACCACCGATCAGGTCGCAGCGTTGACCACGGCCGAAGTGACCGCCCTGACTACGGTGCAAAATGCCTTGGGTCTGACCACCGATCAGGTCGCGGTACTGGTGACCCGAGATATCGTAGCCCTGAAGACCGCGCAGGTTGCGGCGTTGACCACCGGCCAGATTGCCGCATTGACCACTGCCCAGTTCGCCGTTTTGACCACGGCGCAAACGGTGGTGTTGACCACGGCACAAATGTTCCAAGGTCTGACTACGGATCAGGTCGCCGTATTGACTACGGCGCAAGCGGCGGCACTGAGCACGATACAAATTGCCCAAGGGCTGTCTACCGATCAAGTTGTCGCACTGGTGACAGCGGATATTGCCGCCCTGAAGACCACGCAGATTGCGGCATTGACCACCGATCAGGTAGCCGCGCTGACCACCGCCCAATTCGCTGCATTGACCACGGCCGAATTGTCCGCTCTGACCACGCTTCAAGTTGCCCAGGGGCTGACTACGGATCAGGTTGCCACACTGGTGACAGCAGATATTGCAATCCTGAAGACCACGCAGATTGCGGCATTGAGCACCGATCAGGTTGCCGCATTGACTACCTCGCAGTTTGCTGCATTGACGACGGCGCAAACGGCGGCGCTGACCACGCTGCAAATTGCCCAAGGTCTGACTACCGATCAGGTCGCCGCATTGACTACGGCGCAAGCGGCGGTGCTGAGCACGATACAAATTACTCAGGGGCTAACCACGGATCAGGTTGTCGCACTGGTAACAGCGGATATTGCAGCCCTGAAGACCTCGCAAATTGCGGGATTGACTACCGATCAGGTTTCCGCATTGACTACCTCCCAGATCTCAGTATTGACCACGGCGCAAACGGCTGTGCTGACCACGGTGCAAATTTCCCAAGGTCTGACTACGGATCAGGTCGCCGCGTTGACTACGGCGCAAGCGGCGGCGCTGACCTCGGTGCAAATTGCCAAGGGTTTGACCACCGATCAGCTTGTCGTGCTGGCGACAGCAGATATTGCGGCCCTAAAGACCGCGCAGATCGCGGCGTTGAACACCGACCAGGTTGCCGCATTGACCACCGGACAGATTGCCGCATTGACCACGGCGCAAGCGGCGGCGCTGACCACGGTACAAATTGCCCAAGGGCTAACCACCGATCAGGTTGCGGCACTGGCGACAGCGGATATTGCCGCCCTTAAGACTAGCCAGATTGTTGCGCTGAGCACGGCAGATGTGGTCGCACTGTCCACCTCTGAGGTGGTTTCGCTGACCACGGATCAAACGGCGGCGCTGACCACCGCGCAGATTGTTGCCCTGACTACAGACCAGATTGTCGCCTTGAGCACGGTCGAAATTGTGGCGCTGACCACGATCCAGTTGACTGCGCTGACAGGAACGCAGCAAATGGCCATAACCACCACTCAGGTTGCGGCTCTGGGTTCGAATTCCTCGCTATTGACGCAGCTCTTCTCTTCGCCTCTGGTACTTGATTTGAGCGGCAATGGCATCACGACGCAGAGCATTGCGGCGGGAGCCCAGTTCGACCTGAATGCGACCGGACAAGCGGTCAATACCGGCTGGGTCACAGGATCGGGTGAAGGGATACTGGTATACGACCCGACCAATGGCCCGATCACCAGCGGCAGCCAGCTCTTCGGTACCGCTACCGTTCTGCCAAGCGGACAGAAGGCCGCCAACGGCTTCGCTGCTCTGGCTGCCATGGACACGAATGGTGACGGGGTCATTACCAGCGCTGATGCAGGTTGGTCTAACCTGAAAGTTTGGGTTGGCGAGAGCTCTAATGGTGTGGTTCAGGGTGGGCAGTTGGAAAGTCTGAGCTCGCTGGGCATCGTGCAGCTTAACCTTTCTTACACAACATCTCCGACCATGAATAACGGAAACTTGGTGGGCATGGTTTCGAGCTTCGTGACCAGCAATGGACAGACGCATCAGATGGCGGATATCTGGTTCCAGACCAGCCAGATCCAGTCCGCCAATACCGTTGTCGCACCGGCAGCGGCTACGACGGCAGTCGTGCAGAGCTTGGCCACGACGCAGGTTGCCGCCTTGACAGCAACGCAGATCGCTGCACTGGCACCGCCCAAAGCGAGCGCGCTGACCACGGCAACCGGTTTGCAATCGCAGGTGGGCGGGTTGGTGCAGGCGATGGGGGCATTCAGCCAGTCGCAATCATCATCTGCCAGCCCATCGGGTGTGCCGTTAATCAATACCCGGCAAAGTACTGCTGTGGCAACCGGTACGGTCGCGGTGTCGGTCAATGTGGCCGGAATGGTCGGGGCGTTGCAGCAATTTGGCCCGAACGGTACCCCGGTTGTGGCACCGCCAGTTGTTGGCAGCGTAGCAACCGCGACTACACTGATGGCCTCACCTCTCGCGAATCCCGCCAATAACGGAATTTTGGCAACGGGCAAATAGTGTTGTTGTGCGTTGAGTAAAATCGCTCCCAATTTTCGGATGGAGAATTGGGAGCGTTGTTTGATTCTGCATCATTTCTGCTTGTTCAGTTTAAAGAGTTCACACAATCTCCCTCGTATCACTAAAAATTCGGTAACACCAATTCTCCTTCAACCCAGATAATCCATTAGACGCGAAGTGATATGATTTCCCCACCTCCGTTCGCCCTGAGCTTGTCGAAGGGTATTGATTCCACAATACATGTGGTTCGACAAGCTCACCACGAACGGCCTAATGAATTATCTGGGTTCAATAGTGATGTATTGGTGGGAGCGGCCTCCCGTCCGCGACAATATTTATCGTGGACGGGAGGCCGCTCCAACGAAACATTATTCCCGTATTGAATTGGAAATGGAATAATATTGAGCCTGTATCGTGCGCGCAAGTTTGTGCGCAGAGTCAAGCAAGGGATCTTTATGTTGGAAATGTTGGGGTCTGCCCAGTTCTGGGCGGATGTGTTCAAGATTATTGTCATCGACGTATTGCTGAGTGGTGACAATGCCGTGGTGATTGCGCTGGCCTGCCGCAATCTGCCGCAGCAGCAGCGCAAAAAAGGCATTATGCTCGGGGTGTGCGGCGCGATAGGCTTGCGGATCGTGCTGACTTTCTTTACGGTCGTCCTGCTGCGGCTGCCTTTCCTTAAAGTGATCGGTGCGACCTTGTTGTTGTGGATAGGCGTCAAGCTGCTGTTGCAGGAAGACGAGCATGATGGGAAGAAAATCAAGGCTAACACGCAGTTGTGGGGGGCGGTGAGCACCATCATTGTTGCGGATTTCATGATGAGTCTGGATAATGTTCTGGGAGTCGTGGCGGCGGCGCATGGTAATGTCATGCTGCTGGTGTTTGGCTTGCTGGTGAGCATTCCGCTGATTGCTTGGAGCAGCCAGTTTGTGCTGAAACTGATCAAACGTTTTCCCTTGGTTATTTATGCGGGGGCTGGCTTGCTCGGCTATGTGGCCGGGGAAATGCTGCTAAGCGATGCCTATGTGGCAACACTAGCGGAAGCGATGCCGCAGTTGATTTGCCGGTTGCTTCCGGCTTTCTGTGCGGTGCTGGTGATCGTGGTGGGAATTTGGCTTGCAGCGCGCAAGGTTGAGGTGGCGAAAGCAGTCAAGCTGGTGGAAGAGCAGGTGTCCGCTATGTCAAATGGAAAACAATAAGGGAAATAGCATGAGCCAGACGGATGTCGCTACATTAAATAATAATTTTGGCATTTCAGGGAAACTCGAATTTGCTCAGGATGCCGGTGGACTGATTATTGCGCGCATTACCAATAACCACGCACAATCGTCCATCGCGCTGCAAGGCGCGCACATCATGACCTTTCAGCCAAACGGCGAACAGCCGGTAGTGTGGTTGAGCCCGGTGGCCAAGTTGCTGCAAGGTAAATCCATACGCGGCGGCGTGCCGATTTGCTGGCCATGGTTCGGTGCTCATGCCAGCGAACCCGCTTTTTCCGCACATGGTTTTGCGCGCACGGCGCTGTGGCAAGTGGCGGCAAGCGAGGCGTTGCCTGACGGTAGCACGCGCATCACCTTTGAATTGCCGCAGAGTTCCATTCCTCCCGTGCAATGGCCGCATCACTGCCGGGTCATATTTGTTGCGACCGTGGGCAAGACGCTGACAGTGGAACTGATTACCGAAAATACCGGCGACACGTCGTTTGAAATCGGCGAAGCGTTGCACACTTATTTCACCATCAGCGATGTGGGTGCGCTGAGCATCACCGGCATGGAAGGCTGCACTTATCTGGACAAGGTCGGCGTTGCGCAGACCAGGATGCAGCAAGGCGCGATTCAGATAGCTTCCGAAGTGGACAGAATTTACATTGATACCGAGGCCGATTGTCTGATCGAAGATGCGGGGTTCAAGCGCCGCATCCGCATCGCCAAAAGCGGTAGCCGCTCCAATGTGGTGTGGAACCCGTGGATCGAAAAATCCGCGAAAATGGGCGACTTCGGCAGCGATACGGGTTATCGTGGTATGGTTTGCGTGGAAAGCGCAAACGCGGCCACTAATGTTGTCACGGTTACACCCGGCACCAAGCACTCGCTGCGAGTAGTTTATAGCACAGAGAAAATCTGACACAAAACTACTGTTGAATTTCAACTTTAAAGTGCCATTTGGTTTTAATCTCGGAGGGAATCATGAATACTACGGATAGTAACCAGCCCCGCCATTTCTCGCGCATCCCTTTTCAAGCGGATGTGCAACTGCATTTTCATCTGGCGAAAGAAGTGCAAACGGCTCATTTGCTGGATATCTCGCTGAAAGGTGCGCTGGTGGAAATCAAGCAACCCATCGGCAACGTTTACAAGGGAAAAATCTGCCGCATGGTTCTTTTGCTGAGCAAAGGGGGAGAACATATCACCATGGAAGGCAAAGTGGTTCATCAGGATGGCAGGCACATAGGAATTGAATGCCAACATATCGATCTGGATAGCATGATCAACCTGCGTCGACTGGTAGAGTTGAATACCGGCGATGAAAAATTACTGGAAAGAGAGTTGGCCGAAGTGTTGAAAATTGAAGGGGCGCGTGCAACGCACCCGCATGAGAAATAAAACTGTTCAAACCTTGATCTGTCGGCAAGCGTGACGATCTGTTAAAATACACGAGTTTTTTAGTCAAGATAAAACTCCATGCAAGACGACAAAGATTCCATGACCCCCGTTGAACGCCGCGCCAGTATCGGTTTGGCGGGTATTTACGGCCTGCGTATGCTGGGCCTGTTCATCATCCTGCCGATTTTTGCCATTTATGCGCAGCAACTGCCCGGAGGTGAAAGCCAAACGCTGATCGGTATCGCTCTCGGTGCCTATGGACTGACGCAAGCCATCCTGCAAATCCCGGCGGGCTGGCTGTCCGATCATTATGGGCGCAAGCCGGTGATTTATGCGGGGCTGATTCTATTTGCCATCGGTAGTTTTATCGCGGCCTCGGCGGACGACATCTACTGGATCATTGCCGGGCGGGTGATTCAGGGGGCGGGTGCAATCAACGCGGCGGTGATGGCGCTGACTGCCGACCTGACGCGCGAGGAACACCGCACCAAAGCGATGGCGATGATCGGTATCACCATCGGTATCACTTTTTCGATTTCCCTGGTGTTATCGCCGTTTCTATATCAGTTCATCGGCGTGCCGGGAATTTTTAAACTGATCGGAGTGCTGGCGCTGCTGGCAATGGCGGTGGTGGCGTTTATAATCCCGAATCCTGCAATTACCCGTTTCCATTCCGATACTGAGGCCTCCACCAAAAAATTGGGCGAAGTGCTGCGCAACAGAGATTTGCTGCGTCTCGACTTCGGTATTTTTTCGCTGCACGCCATTCTGATGTCGGTGTTCATGCAAGTGCCGTTTATTTTGCGGCAGGACGGGCTGGCGGCGGCACAGCATTGGCAGGTTTATCTGCCGGTGATGCTGGTCGCTTTTGCGCTGATGGTGCCGCCTATCATCATTGCCGAAAAAAAGGCCAAGATGAAACAAATCTTCATGGGCGCGGTGGCCTTGGCGGCGCTGGCGCAACTTGCGCTCCTGTTGTTGCAGCACAGGTATCTGGGGCGTGGCGTTGGCGTTACTGGTTTTCTTTACTTCGTTCAACGTGCTGGAAGCAACGCTGCCCTCAATGATCAGCAAGATCGCGCCGCTAGATGCCAAGGGGACGGCAATGGGCGTATACAGCAGCGTGCAATTTCTCGGTGCATTTTTCGGTGCGGCGGCGGGCGGTTTTCTGATGCAGCATTTCGGCGGCAATGCGGTGTTCGGTTTCGCGATAGGCTTGCTGCTGTTATGGCTGCTGGTGGCGAGCACCATGCGGCCTCCTGCGGCGGTGCGCACCAGACTTTATCACTTGCCGGAACTGGATGAGATGAATTCCGTCACCTTACGGCATAAGTTGCTGCAAGTACAGGGCGTGCGCGAAGCCATGGTGGCGGGGGCGGAGGGCTTGGCTTGCCTCAAGGTCGATATGGCGGGATTTGATGAGGCGGCGGTGGAGCAGCTTTTGCCCAAGGATGTTTGATTCATCCTGTCAACGCAATTCGAAGGGCTGGTTATAACCCTAACGCAGATTATTCGGTTATTCTGGCCGGTGATGCCGCAAAATACACCGAAAGTATTGAAACCAAGGTACATCGCAATGCTGTGATGGTGGCCATGAAACCTACATTCAGACCCCAAAGCAGAGCAGCTCGCACAAAAGATCGGCGGCACCATCCCCGATGAGGAAACCACAATCGGGAGAGCCGTGTGCGGGAGAACCGCACGCACGGTTCGGAGGGCGGGGAGGGCGAGAGCCTTTCTCGACCCCTATCCAATACATCGCTATTGAAGGAGAATTGGAATAACAACACGCCAAGCTTGCAGTTTATCTTTATAGCGCATTCCGGCATGTGCCGGGCTAGTCGAAGGCAGCCGTAAAAACTGGAGTGGCGGTAATGCCTGTTTGTCCAGCACAAATTTTCTGAAGCATTGCTCGGCTTTGCTGCCATTGAAAAATACTTTAGTGATTTGCGGATGCTGTGTGAAGAATGAGGCGAAGTCGTTCGCGGACTCGTTCCTGATATGCGAATCCAGGCTGGTTTTGCGCTCGCAGGAGGCCAGCACGTCCCATAAGGCGATGCCGGAAGACTTCAGCAGACGCAGTCTTTCAACGTAAGGAATATCCGGTTTCGCACCGATCAGCTCACCCATAATTTTCCAGAATGCGTTCGATGGATGGGCGTAGTACTGGCTGTGTTCCAGCGATTTTTTTCCGGGCATGCTGCCCAGAATCAGTATTCTTGCATCAGCGTCGCTTACCGGCAAAAAACTGTGGATATGCGGCATTTTCTTATCGGATCGAAAAACTTGGGGGCGATTATAACTGGTGCGACTGGTTGCTAGAGGCGAAACCTCACAACGCATTGCACATACTCTTACCGAATACCATCACCTTGAACAGTTCGTTCATCTCCGACAGGTTATTCCATTCCCAATTTAAACCCAGATAATCCATTAGGCGCGAAGCGATATGAATTCCCCACCTCCGTTCGCCCCATAAAACTCTTGGTCGGGCACCCGCCTGAGCTTGTCGAAGGGTATTGATTCCACAATACATGTGGTTCGACAAGCTCACCACGAACGGCCTAATGAATTATCTGGGTTAAAACAAGATCAATTTCCATGTGGGAGCGGCCTCCCGGCAGCGAAAAAACTTATCGCGGACGGGAGGCCGTTCCCACAATATGTCATTTCTAAATTGAACCCAGATAATCCATTAGGCGCGAAGTGATATGAATTCCCCACCTCCGTTCGCCCCATAAAACTCTTGGTCGGGCACCCGCCTGAGCTTGTCGAAGGGTATTGATTCCACAATACATGTGGTTCGACAAGGCCTTTAGTCCTGAGCGTAGTCGAAGGGTCACCACGAACGGCCTAATGAATTATCTGGGTTGAAAATGGGATTACCGGAACACCTCAATTCAAAAGACGGTTATGTGCCTTTGCCCCAGAATTTTTAATCCTGCGAACTCCGCCGCTCGTATCATTGTGGGGTTCTGCCGGGATGCGCTGCAACAGGGCCTCCCATTCTTCTTCGCTTAACAGGCCGCACATATAAAATGCGCCGCAAAGACCGGTTGCAACGCCACGACCATGCGGAGCATCCATATCCGTGAACGCATCCTCGATGACATCAAGCGCCATGCGTTTATCAAAGTATTCCATTTCAATTGCCTTTCGGTTCCAGAGTGGTAATGCGCCAGCCGCATGCTGAGACACCTTAAGTCTTGTTTGGTTGCACGGTTGCTTATTTTGCATTTCCGGAAAAACAACGTGTGCGCCATGGCACGGAAGATCATGTCGGGTAATGTTACTATCGGTTATAAATAATAACAACTGATAATCTCGCCTCCGGTTGGTAGCTTGAGCGCATGAAAATCATCTCCGAGAGGGACGCGTTCAGCCAGCGGCTGACCAAGGCGCTCAAAGAAGCAAAAATTGATGTCGGCAGCCCGACTGCGTTTGCTCGCGAATTCAATCGCCGTTATACCGGCAAACCGATAAGCATCCATGCGGCAAGAAAATGGCTGATGGGAGAGTCTATTCCGATGCAGGACAAGCTGCGGCTGCTTGCCGCATGGCTGGGAGTTTCTGCGGAATGGCTGCGCTTCGGTGAAGGCGGGAACGCCGGTAAACATGCCGCCCAGTCGGAGCGGGCGCTGTATAACTCCCCGGATATCGAGTTGATCGGCAACATCAACCAGCTCAGCACAGAACACAAACAGGTGGTGAGAGAAGTTGTACTTACGCTGTTGCGTTTGGAAAAGAAGCGTTAATGTGATCATCTTGTAGCGATACCAGTAACTTGCCCAGCGCTTTTGGGTTGGCGTATAACCAGCGCTTGGGTGGCTTTTTGACCGCCTAGTCGAATGGCTATACCCGTTCCGGTTGTAAGCAACCCCAGTTGGCTGATAGTCAAACGCTTTTACTATACTGCTCGCTGAGCTTATGGATCAATTGGGATATGCTGACCGGCTTATGCAATACCGGCCAACAAAAAAACTCCGCGTTGCGTATGAAATATGACGATGTGTTGCCGGACATCATGACCGCACAGACGGATTTGTGCAGCATTTGGTGGAGCCTGAGCAGGAAGTTTATGCCGTTAACGTTGCCGGGAAGCATGTAATCCACTATGTAGCAATCAGCGTTCCCGATGCCAGGATATTGCAATGCGGATTCCGCCTGATTGAAACATTTCACTTCACCGCCCATTATTTTCAGAGACTGGCTCAAGGCCTCGGAAGACTAGCTCATCATCTTCCAGTACCACAAAGCGTTTGCCTTGTACGAAGTCGCGGTTGACTTCAATATCCTGTGATTCCATGATGCCTCCTGTGCTGTTTTTGATGGGCTATCCCCAGCGACTTCCACAAAAAAAGTGGCATGCTAGAACGTCAACTGCAATCAAATGTTATTTATTTAGTCTGTGCATTCAGGCTGGAGATCAGTTTTGAAATATTGACCGGTTTATGCAGCACCGGCCATTCAAACCCCTCCGCCTCGCGGATTAAGGAAGGTGAGGTATCACCGGTCATCAGTATCGCCTTGATGGGCACACCCAGATTCAGACGAACCTGCTTGAGGAACTGAATACCATCAACCGCCCCGCCCAGCATGTAGTCCACGATGTAGTAGTCGTTTTCGATCCGAGCGTTGAACAACGCATCTTCAGCGCGATTGAAGCATTCAACTTTTCCCCCCATCATTGCCAGAGTCTTGCACATAGCCTCAGAAATGAGCGCGTCATCTTCAATCAAGACAAAATGTTTGCCTTGTACGAAGGACGCTTCGTCAACTTTCTCAATTTCAGGCTCTGAACCAGATTGCTGTTCAATGTCGCTATGAGACTTATCCAAGGGTAGACGGAACTCGAATACCGAACCGCGCCCGAACTCCGAGCGGCAGGTAACTTTTCCGCCCAATAACGATATTGCGCGCTTACAGATGGCTAGCCCGAGCCCGAGCCCGCCTTTCCGGTCACGTTGCTGGTTACTGACTTGATAGAACTCATCGAATATATGTTGGATGTATTCCGGCTTGATGCCCATGCCGGTGTCCCACACCTGGAACAGCACATTATCCCCACGCCGTCTGGCACTCACCAGGATCAAGCCTTTCTGCGTATATTTGATCGCATTGGAAACAAGGTTCATCAACACCGATTTGACCAAATCGATGTCACTGTGAATAACAAGCGTCTCCTTCATCGAGATATACAATTTGAAACTGAGCTGCTTTTCTCGGGCCATCGGTGCGAAGGTCTGTTCCAGCCAGTCGAAGATCTCGATAACCTTGATCGAACGGTATTCCGGCTTGACTATGCCCGCATCCAGCTTTGAGATATTCAACAAGGCTTCCAGCAACTCGTTGAAGGTTGACATGGACTGATCCAGTCGCTGGATGATTTTATCTTGTTCGGGAGAAGGGGCGGTGTACCGTAGCGCATCAATGAACAGGTTGGCTGCGGCCAATGGTTGCCGCAAATCGTGGCCCGCAGCCGCAAGAAAGCGGGACTTGGCCAACTCTTTGCGGTTGAGTTCCTCCTTGGATTCGTTCAGCTCGGTAATGTCGTGCCCCACACCCAATACCGAGATCACCTTGCCCGACAAATCGTGTTCTGCCGTCAATCGGATAGCGCTACACATTTCTTTGCCGTCTTTGACCGGCCATATCAGTTCAAAATGCGCATTCTTCCCGGTTGCGAATACCTCTTTAATCTTGGTTTCGTAGATGTTAGAAAGTGGCCCGCCCGGATTTTCCGAAGGTTTTTTTCCAAGCAGCGCAGCAGCACCGCCCTCTATCTCGGCACCGAAAGCGGGGTTGACGTAAATGCGGCGGCAGTCTTTGTCGTATCGGGCGATGGTGTCGGGAGTGTTTTCAACCAAAGTGCGATATTCCCGTTCGCTCGCCGCGAGTGCCGATGTTCTCTCCGCAACAGTGGTTTCCAATATCTCATGATGATGCTGTAATTTCTGGGCCATCTGGTTGAAGCCATCGGCCAGCTTTTGTAACTCAACCACCTTGGGCTGCGCCGCATATCGTGCATCCAGGTTTCCTTCCCCGAAGCTGTTTATTGTCTGGCTCATTCCTATGATAGGTCGCGAAATCCTGCGGGCCGCCCACATCGCCAGCGTCAGGGCTGCCATCAAAACCATCAAGGTAATTGTCATACTCAGAAACAATATTTCATGTTTTTGGCTGGACAGGCGATGTTTGCTGATCTCGATGATGACCGCACCAAGCGGCTTGACTGATGCCGGTGCAAATAAGCTGTCGAAATCCTTTGCATCCAACTGCACCTGTGTTGAGGTAATGGGCACATACAAGATCAGGGAGCCGTCATCCTGATAAAACGGGTTCGACTTACTGGCTTTCGCCAGCAAGGGTTCGCTTTGTTTGTACCCGTTATTTGCGATATCCACCAACGGTTTTTCCGAGGCATCAAACACGGCCACCCTGCTTACGTCCGGCTGGGCAAGCGCAGCAACAACATCCTGTTGCAACACGGCTGCATTGCCTGAGAAAACTTCGTACTCGGCGGTAGATGCAAGCTGGTGCGCCATCAACTGAGAACGTTCCAGCAACGCGCTATCCAGATCGGAAAAGCGCGAGTAAACCACATAGTTTTCCAGCAACACCGCCATCAACATGATGGGAATCAGTGCCACCAGCAGGATTTGTTTTTCGATCCCGTAAGACTTCATGGAGCTTGCTCCATCTGTTTCATCATTTCATCATGCAGTGCAGAGGCGCTCTTTACATGTAAATCCAGCGAACGGGCAACCTGCTCGTTGACCAACACTTCAAACTCCCTCGGGTACTGGGCGGCGGGGAGTTCATGCGTGTTGGCGAATTGCCGTATCAGCGCGGCAGCCTGACCGGCTATTTGCTCGGGCGTGGTGACCACCGCACACAGCGCGCCAGCCTTGACATAGCCCGAAGAAAAGCCGATAAACGGCATGCCCCTGCGGTAAGTCGCCAGCATGATATTGCGCATGGTTGAATCGTTATAGACCGCCGCATCCGGCAGCGCGAGCAGCATCTCGCTGCGGCCCAGCAGGATGTCTTGCAGCGCCTCCCCCAAGGAGGTTGTTTCGTCGACCAACTGTTCGTTCAATACCAGGTTATGTTCGTTCATTTTTTGCCGTAATTCGGCAAGTTCTTTGGGCGGGGTTGAATACAGAATCCCGACGTTGTGCTTGTCTGGGAAAATTGCTTTAATCAAGTGAACTTGGCGGTGTATCGGCTGATCGAGGAAAATAGCGGACAAGGAATTGGAATCTGATCGCCGGGGATAGTCCCGCAACAGTTTGTTATGGCTATCCTTCGTGATATAGACGTTAAGCACGGATGGTGCGCCGCTGGCCGCAACGGCTTTGGCGGCCTTCAGCCCAACAACGACAACCAGTCCGGAAGCGGGGATCGGTTCTGTGTCGTTAATTACCTTATGGCTGACATTCTGCCCGGAAAGAAGCCTATCCAGCGCATGGCTGAACTCCGCATAAGCCCCCCCGTTTTCGCTCAGCACGATGGCGACGTTTAAGGGCTGTGACTCATCTTGGATTTGAGCAAATGCGGGAGTTGCAGAATAAAACAGCAACAAGAAAGCCATCACCCATCTGCCGCAAGCTCGACGGGTGAACCTAATTTCCGGCATAAGCAGCCAACTTATCCGGCCAGTATTTTGACGGCGCAACAAGATATTCACGCCTTTTCAACAAATGAGCATTGTTCAACCAAGGGTTGCAGAGCCTATTTCGTATAGTTGCCCCCTTCAGGGCGACAATAGACCTATTTTTGAATAGTAACGCTAACAGCCAATAAATTGATATAGGCCGAATTGTCTATGTATTTATAAATTATCTATATACTTTTTTAAATTGCTCTTCTTCGATTGTATGGTTATTATTTGCTCTTGTTGCCCACCCCAAAAAAATATCAATATTGGCAAGGCACTGCAATTGGCACCTCAACAAGAATAACCAACTAATTCATTTTTACTCTGCCCGCCATGAAAAGTTTATATATTTCGTTGTTATGCCTTGCAGGCATGGGCTTGTTGACGGGAACAACACAGGCCGTTGAAGAAGAATCACTTTTAGGGGAATTCAGGCTGCCAATAGAACAACCCATGGGGCAAGGCCGCAGTGCGATCTGGACGATGCCTCTGGTTGCCACGCAATATGAACCCGCCAACCCTACGCCCGCGATGCAGGCCGCTTTGCAGGCACAACGCGAAGCCCGCTTTCTCGATGCGCTGATCGTGCTCGATGAGGCGGACAAGAGTGGGTCGGTCGGTGCAGACACAAAAGCCGAGATGGATTTGTTGCGCGCCAGCTTTATGTTGCAGGGCAACCAATCCCGGCAGGCAATAAAAATACTGGCTCCATTGCTTGATAATAATAAGCATGCTGCGGACGCCCACGCTCTCACCTCCATGGCATATCTGGAACTGGGGAAAATGCAGCAAGCGCTGGATACAGCACAACATGCCCATGATCTTGAGGCCGGTGTCTTGCCTCATCTGGCTCAGTCCTATGCCCTGCAAGGGATGGGGCGTCTGGAGGACGCGCGCAAAGAGCTGCACGACTTTAATTCCCATGCCCCCCAATCAGCCATCGCCCTGGCGCGCGAGGCGGAACTTGCGCTCACACTTGACCAGATTCAGGCGGCTAAGGCGCTGGTGATTCAGGCGGATCAAGTGGACGCCACGCATCCCTATGTCATTGCCGTGAGCGGCCTGACCTATCTGATAGACGGAAATACTCAGCAAGCCAAGACCGCATTTGAAACTTCCTTGAAGCGCGACCCCAAAGACGCCAAGGCTTTATTGGGTTTGGGTCTGGCCGAAATCAAGCTGGGTAACTTCCAGGCCGGGCAGGAAAAATTGCAAGCGGCAAACGAATCCGATCCCGGCAATGCGCTGATCCTCACCTATTTGGGGCGCTCGCAACAGCATCTCGGGCAAACCGAAGCGGCAAGGGCGAGCTGGCGCACCGCCCAACAGGCAGACCCCAAAGACCCCATTCCGTGGCTGTATCAGGCACAGGCGGAATTGGGGGCCAACCGCCCGCTGGAGGCAAGCGAAAGTTTGCGCGAGGCACAGGCGCGGGTAGGCTATCGCTCGGTGTATCGCGGTGATCGGCTGCTCAAGGAAGATGCGCAGGTATTGCAAGCCAATCTCGCCGAGATGCAACGTCAATTGGGCTTGGAGACGATGGCATTTCACACCCTGTCCGACTCGACCGGCGAAATGAATTCGGCCAATTTAAGAAATCAGGCTGACTTATTGCAAGGCCAGCGTTTCGCCGAATCGGCGCGGCGCAGCCTGCTGTTGCAGAGTATGTTCAACGACAGGCCGGGCAACGTTCCGGCGGCTTTGGACCTTTACGGTGACGGTGCGGGGTTAACCGGCGCAGCCAATCCGCAGAAGGGTGCGATCAGCGGACTCAGTGCAGAGCAAGCGAGTTATAACAACTATGACGAATTGTTTAATAAGCGCACCACGGTGGAAGCCGATGTCATGGCAGGTAGCCAGAACACCTCTGGAGGACAAATCCGTTTAGGCGTGGGCAGTGACACGCTTGGGTTAGGCCTTGCCCAACTTCAATTCAAGACCGACGGTTTTGGGTCGTATGATAATCTCGATAACCGCGTATTCCAAGGCATCGTGCAATGGCGACCGACACCCTCCACGCAAGTGTTTGTGTCGCGCCAGACATTTAACTCGAATTGGGAATATACGCTTTATCCTGCGGATCCGGTATCTGCGGGCAATGCGACTCTTTGGGATAACAGCCAGATAAACCGCTGGGGGCTGCGCAAAACCCTGACGGAGGACGGCAGCAGTGAACTGCGGGCGTTATTGAGTACCCAGCAGACCGATGAAACGGGCATCGTTTATGATTTGTCGGTTCCACCCAATTTTCAATACTCATACAATGACAGCAGCAGCGCGCAAAGTGCGGAATTGCAATATCGCCGCTCAGGTGCATACTATTCCACGCAATGGGGCGTGCAGCAGACTACCGTACATTTAAATTTTTCTACCTTCGCTTTCACGCGAAATGACCAGCTACTCTATGCGGCCTGGCAGCAGACGTTGACACCGCATTTAAAACTGGATATGGAATTGAGTGTGGGCAAAATGGATAATCTGAATAGCGTAATAGTTGGAACCGACAACAGTACTTACCTGACGCCTCGTTGGCTTCCCAAGTTAGGCTTGGTGTACACGCCTGAACCGGGTATGCATTTACGCCTTGCCGCATGGAAAGGCATGGATATTTCTACGGCTGGGGATGCCACGCTTGCGCCGGTCAGTCTGGCAGGATTTTTGTTGCAGCGCCCCACTGACATCAATCAAACCGGCACTCTGGTACACTCATGGGCCTTGGGCGCAGATAAGCAACTGAGCCCCGCCTGGTTGTTGGATGGGGAAACACAGCAGCGCAGGACTGACTCTCCTGTCATAGGGCTTTTTGTTCCAAACCAGCAAACTTTGCTGAATTTCCAAGATGACGAATCAAAATTGGCGTTGCATTGGCAACCCAAGTCGATTCCATGGACTGCGAGCCTTAGCTATGAATATGAGCATTTCCAGAACGACCCTACAGCCCCATTTTCACTGGATTCCGTCAACGTCCAAAACTTGCGCTCAGAGCAATTGGACATGCGCTGGTTTGCAAACGGACAATGGACGGTGAATGTGAAATGGAGCCATAACCATGACTTGGGTAGTTTCAATATTCTATCAACAGCATCTCTTCTTCCTTATGAGGAAAGTTTTAATCAAGTGGATGCCGACCTGAGCTGGAAATTCAACCGGACGGGTGGCTTAATGATTGCCGGAGTGCGTAACGCCACCGACAAACGGTTTCAATACGTGGAAATTGACAAGCTTAACCCGCGTTTCAGCACGGGGCGCCTACTGTATACCAAACTCAAAATGGCCTGGTGAGGAAGTCCCCTCCCCCTTGCAAGGTGGGAAGGGACAGTGAATATTTTTTAACCACAAAGGGAGACTGAACCATGAAAAAAATGTTGCTGTTATTGTTGGCTTTGATCGTCGTGCCTGCCTGGGCAGCAGAGGCAACGGTCGCACCATCCACGCAGGAACCATCCGCGCAGGCAGCGCAGACTGCCCCGAAACATAAGGTCAAGAAGGTTAAGAAACATAAGGCAAAGAAGACTGAGGCCGCCGCCGCAACTCAAGGTGTTCCACCTCCACCTTGCGCCACGGGATGTTTAATGCTGCATTGTCCGGCACCGACTGGGCCTCTTGAATGTTGCAAAAACAATGCGCCTTGCTGAAATAGCGGGTACATTCCCTTGCGTTGGCAGCGGCGTATTTAACCCGCTGCCGGGAAATTTTCATAATGGCAGACTCGATCATAAGATTTGAGTCAGCTCATTAATTCAGGCGAACTGGAGGGCGGACACCAGTATCCGCTCCTGGCGCAGAGTGCATATTATATCGTTCCCACGCTACGCCCAGGCGCAAGGTCTGTTGCGGGTCAAGGTGGAAGTTGAACGAGGCGTGCGGCGAGAAGCGCCCGTATCCCATCACGTCGTTTTCCGCCATGCCACCCGCATTGATGAGCAGCCGCTTGTTGACCGTCCACTCGTCGTTCAGGAACACGCGGGATTCCTTGACGATGAACCACGCAGGAAAGATATAGGGCGCGGCTTGAGAGTAAACGGAAACCCCGCCAGACTGTTCCTGTCGGTAGCCTGCCCCGTACACCAGCCTGTTGCTCGGCGCTGTTCTCAGGGTGTGCTGAAACTCGATTTCGTTGCGCTGGGATATCACCGAAGCGAACAGGTTGCCGAACGACGTGACTGTATCCGAGATACAGGATTACAGAAACCGAGATTTATCGCCCGATACGAAGCCGCGTAGCGGTTCCCCCATGCCTTTGCCGAGCGCAATCATCTTGAACAGCTCCCCCATTTCAGCCGGGCTGGTGAGCTTTTGCAATTGCGTGGATAACGGCAGGTAGTCGCGCAGTTTTTCCGGGTCGCGCTCAGCCAGAAAATCGGTGATGCCGCAGTTGATTAAGAAATGTGCCTGCGTGGTGTAACCGAGCAGTTGCGCGCCGCTGTCTATGGCGCTTTCGGCTACGGCGGTGAAATCCACATGCGAGGTGATGTCCTGCAAACCGGGCAGGAAGAAAGGATCGTCGTGCGAGTGGTGGCGGTAGTGGCACATCAGCGTGCCTTGGTTGCGTTGCGGATGGTAATACTCGCTTGCACCGAAACCGTAATCGATAAATAGCAGCACACCTTGTTGCAAGCGCTCGCACAGGCTGGCGATCAATCCGCGCACGCCGAGAGAAATTTCGCTCAGGTAATTGTTTGGTACATTGATGCTTTGTGCAGCTTCGAGCAAGACGGGATTTTCCGGTGGGCGTTCCTGCCATGCGAAATTATTACCTTCGCTTGTCACGCCGCGTTCAAATATAACCGATTTCCCCTCCCCTCGGGAGAGGGCTAGGGTGAGGGAACTCTCTTTAAAGGAGGTATCTTCCCCGTGTGTTCCCTCACCCTCAGTCCCTCTGATGGAACTACTAGCCATTCGACTAGGCTGTCCAACTGTGCCAGCCAAGTCGCTGGTTACCCCGGAGGTGGAGGGAAGCAATGCATCACACCAGCGCAGCAGATGTACCGGTAGTGCATCCAGCACTTCGTTGGCAATCACCGCACCGGAGAGTTTTTCCGGCAGCGCATCGAGCCAATGCACCCGCGCTGCCAATTGGGGCACACGTTCCAGCAAGAGTGCTTGCTGACGTTCGCGCAAGTCGGCACTTACTTCTAGTATGTCATAGCGCTCCGGCAGGCAATCCAGTCGCTCCAGTTCGCCCAAAACATCAACGGCAAGTTTGCCGCTGCCCGCGCCGAGTTCGAGGATATGCGGCGTGCTTTGCGCCATAATATCGGCTACTTGCCGTGCCAAGGTTCTTCCGAATAAAGGCGAGATTTCAGGAGCGGTAACGAAGTCTCCGGCGGCACCGAACTTGCGCGCACCGGCGCTGTAGTAACCCAGCCCCGGCGCATACAGAGCCAGTTCCATGAAACGCGAAAACGGAATCCAGCCGCCGTGTATGGCTATATCGTGATGGATGAGATTGCACAGTTCATTGCTGTGCGCTTGGGCTTCGGCAGAGGGTGGGGGCAGATTTGCAGGCATGGGCAGGTATCGATAATTCCGTTCGCCCCGTGTTTGTCGAAGGGGGCTAGGGGCGTAGCTGGTGGTTCGACAAGCTCACCACGAACGGTTTAAGTGAACAGTATTGGGTCAGGTATAATCAACAAAGGTTGGAAGTGTAGTGGAGAGTGCGATGCAAGGCAAAGTGGTGTTGGTGACGGGAGGGGCGAAGCGCGTGGGCGCGGCGATTTGCCGCAGGCTGCATGTGGCAGGGGCGAACATCGCGCTGCATTACCGTTCGTCCGAACAAGAGGCCTTGGCATTGCAGGCCGAGTTGCAGACGTTGCGGCCCGATTCGGTTTATCCGGTGCAGGCCGATTTGCTCGATCCCCATGCATTGTCTTGTTTGGTGGATGAAACCATACGGCATTTCGGGCGCTTGGATGGGCTGGTCAGCAATGCCTCCAGTTTTTTCCCCACACCTTTGGAAGAGATTGATGAGCATCAGTGGCATGATCTGATCGGTACCAATTTGAAAGCGCCGTTGTTGCTGGCGCAGGCGGCGGCACCCGAGTTGCGCCGCAATCAGGGCGCAATTGTCAATATCGTGGATATTCATGCCGACCGTCCGATGCGCGGTCATTTGCTATATAGCGTAGCCAAGGCCGGGTTGGTTGGTCTGACGCGCGCGCTGGCGCAGGAGCTATCGCCTCATGTGCGCGTCAATGGCGTGTCTCCCGGTGTCATCGTTTGGCCGGAACACGAGGATTGGGACGATGAACTGCGCCGCAAACAGATCGTAGATCATACCCTGCTCAAGCGTGAAGGCGAACCCGACGACATTGCCAAGACCGTGCAGTTTCTGTTGCATGATGCGCCTTATATCACCGGACAGATTATTGCGGTGGATGGCGGCAGAAGCATCAATATTTGAGTTGAAAATTATGAACGCAATTACTCAATTAATCCACTTCGAACACCACTCCGGCAATTTCAACCGCCTGCGTGGACGGCTGGAGCATCAGGTCGGCAAGGCCATCGGCGACTTCAATATGATCGAGGAAGGCGACACCGTGATGGTGTGCATGTCCGGCGGCAAGGATTCTTACACTCTGCTGGAAATTCTGCGCGCACTGCAAAGACGCGCGCCGATCAACTTCAAATTGATCGCGATGAATCTGGATCAGAAACAGCCGGGTTTTCCCGACCATGTGCTGCCGGAGTATCTGAAATCCACAGGCGTGGAATTCCGCATCGAAACGCAGGATACCTATTCCATCGTCAAGGAAAAAATCCCCGAAGGCAAAACCACCTGCTCGCTGTGCTCGCGTCTGCGTCGCGGCATCATTTACCGGGTAGCGGGCGAGTTGGGCGCAAACAAGATCGCGTTGGGGCACCACCGCGACGACATGATCGAGACGCTGTTTTTGAACATGTTCTTCGGCGGCAAGCTGAAAGCCATGCCGCCCAAGCTGGTCACCGACAAGGGCGACCATATCGTTATCCGCCCACTGGCTTATTGCGCCGAGAAAGACATCGCCCGCTTTGCGCGCGGCATGGAATTCCCCATCATCCCTTGCAACCTGTGCGGCTCGCAGGAAAACCTGCAACGCCAGAACATCAAGGAAATGCTCAGCCAGTGGGAACATCAATATCCGGGCCGCAGCCAGACCATTTTTACCGCCATGCAAAACGTCAAACCCTCGCACCTGCTGGATGGTAGCCTGTTTGATTTCAAGAATCTAAAAATGGGCGATGCCTGTCCTGAGCTTGGTCGAAGGGCGGTGGACGAAGGCGATGTGGCGTTTGATGAGTAGCATAGCCTCCGTGATAAAATCTTATCTCGCTATAGGGTGCGTGCTTTTCATTTCGCTGCTGGCTGGCTGCGCAACATCACCTAATACAGAGTATGGACAGAAAACTGAGCATGAACAAACGGTCACCGTATCCAGTCCCGTCAAGAATGTTCCGGTCACCGTCAGTTATCAGGGGGGCGTATTTTATCGCGTGCAAGTAAACAATACCTTGCCAACCGAAATCAGCTTGATGTGGGATGAAAGTAGCTATGTCACGACCACGGGTGTGTCCGTCCGGCTACTGCACTTGCCAAACAAGAACGATCTTCCGCAAAATCCTCCCGCGAAACAAGCTTCCACCCCTATTGCTCCCGATTCAAAATTTCAGGCCGATTTTACCGGGGATGAATGGCTGGATTGTGCGCGAAGAAACTGCAAACCCCAGCCCAAAAACATCAGCAAGAACGCCAGGATAGTCCTGGCTTTCAAGATCAAGGGCAAGCGGGTCAGATGGCAGGGGGAGATTGCTTTTGCTCAGGCCAGACAGCCTTGAGCGTGAGCATGTTTAGTTATTTTGTGCTGCCGCAATTTTGAAAATCAACTTGCGGATGTTCCCAGTGGCAACCAGCGGGGCATGCGCATCCTCCGGGAAGAAGATACAGAATGCGCCGGGCGGCGTGGCGATCCAGCTTGCCGGGGCATCGCGGAAAAACTGGATGTCCTTCTCCTCGCTGTAATCGGCCACCGCTTCGCGGCAATCGGCAAGCGCCTTCCAACCCATTTCGTCCACCCCCCCCAACACTAACTGAATGTCGATATACTTGCGATGGCATTCCAGTTTGGCTTCATCGCGGCTACGCCCGGCGACGCTTTCCACGATGACAAACAAGTCATCGCCGACGATGGGATAGCGCCCCGGCGCGAGAGCGGGCAGGTCGGTATCTCGAATAAATTCGAAGGCGCGCGGGAATAGGGGGTGCAGGGGGGCATAGCGGTCGGCGTTGGTTATAGTGTCGAAGATCATATTCAGAATCCTTAATTTGAATATTTAGATTGTGTCTCAGTTTGAATTATTTATCGAATATTTTTGCATCCTGCGGCCTTTTTCCAAAGGCAACTTTGCAGCCGGTCCGTCCGCGCCTATCAGCCATGCATATCGCTTCCCTCTGGTATCATACCGCCCTCGAATTTTTTAGCGCAATCCGTTGCAAGGTTCACTCTCGATGACATCTGATAATTTTCTTGATCTCCCCCCTTTGTTAAGCGCCCACGGCACAGTTCGCCTGCCCGGATCGAAAAGTATTTCCAATCGCGTTCTGCTGCTGGCCGCGTTATCCGAAGGCGTGACCGAGGTGCGCGATTTGCTGCATTCCGACGATACCGAACGCATGCTGGACGCCTTGCGAACTTTGGGCGTTAACGTAGAGGCGCTGGGCAACAACTCCTATCGCGTGACCGGTTGCGGCGGGAATTTTCCGGTGAAGGAAGCCAAGCTGTTCCTCGGTAATGCGGGTACGGCATTTCGTCCGCTGACGGCAGCGCTGGCTTTGGCGGGCGGGACGTATGAACTGTCCGGTGTGCCGCGCATGCATGAGCGTCCCATCGGCGATCTGGTGGATGCTTTGCGCCAGTTGGGTGCGGACATTACTTATCTGGGTAATGAAGGGTTCCCGCCGTTGC
The DNA here is from genome assembly GCA_963714805.1 of uncultured beta proteobacterium. GTDB lineage: Bacteria > Pseudomonadota > Gammaproteobacteria > Burkholderiales > Gallionellaceae > CAIQPV01. Next base: position 586,763 of record CAVQPO010000005.1, read on the forward strand.
GGATTTCGCCAGCCAAGCTGGCGGGCGACACGGTGCAGGTACGCGGCGATGTATCCAGCCAGTTTCTTACCGGCTTGCTGATGGCGTTGCCATTGACCGGACAAACGGTGGCGGTCGAGGTAGTGGGCGAATTGATTTCCAAGCCCTATATCGAGATCACGCTGGCGATGATGGCGCGCTTTGGCGTCAATGTTGAGCGTCAAGACTGGCAGCGTTTCGTAGTTTTCGGTGGGCAGCGTTATCTAAGCCCCGGCACGATCTACGTGGAAGGCGATGCTTCCTCAGCCTCATATTTTCTCGCTGCCGGTGCAATCGGCGGCGGGCCGTTGCGAGTGGAAGGTGTAGGCAGCGAAAGCGTGCAAGGCGATGTACGCTTTGCTCAAGCACTGGAATTGATGGGCGCGCAGATCACCATGGGGCCGAACTGGATGGAGGCGCGTGCTCCGGAGGGCGGCAAGCTGAAAGCTATTGATCTCGATTGCAACCATATCCCTGATGCGGCGATGACGCTGGCGGTAGCGGCGCTGTTCGCAGACGGCACGACTACACTCCGTAACATCGCCAGTTGGCGCGTCAAGGAAACCGACCGCATCGCGGCGATGGCAACCGAGTTGCGCAAAATCGGTGCGGCGGTGGAAGAGGGGGCGGATTACATCTGTGTTACACCTCAAACCCCCTCCAACTCCCCCTTGTCAGTACGAGAAACTCTTGTCCCGGCACCGGGGGGAGGGCAGGCAGCGGCTCCTCCCCTGACAAGGGGAGGTTGGGAGGTGTTGGTGTTGATACCTACGACGACCACCGCATGGCGATGTGCTTCTCCCTCGCTGCTTTCGGCGGCGCGGGCGTGCGCATCAACGATCCGAAGTGCGTTGCAAAAACTTTTCCCGACTATTTCGCTGAGTTTTCCAAAGTGACGCAAGCCGTTCCGGTGATCGCCATCGATGGCCCTTCTGCTTCCGGCAAGGGTACGGTAGCACAAAGAGTGGCGCAGCAACTCGGCTATCATTATCTTGATAGCGGCGCGCTATACCGGCTGCTGGCACTGGCTGCGCAGCAGCACGGTGTTGCGCTGGATGACGAGACCGCCTTGGCTGAGTTGGCGGCGCGCATGGAGATTCGTTTCGAGGGCGCGGACATCTGGCTGGATGGCGCGAAGGTGGGTGACGAACTGCGTGGCGAGGAATGCGCCTCGGCGGCATCCAAAGTGGCGGCGCTGCCTGCGGTGCGTGCGGCGTTACTGGACAAGCAGCATGCTTTTCGCCGCGCGCCGGGACTGGTGGCGGACGGGCGCGACATGGCTTCGGTGGTGTTTCCGGATGCCGGCGCTGAAGGTGTTTTTGACCGCCAGCGCCGAGGCTCGCGCAGATCGGCGATATAAACAGTTGATGGAAAAAGGAATCAGTGCTAATATCTCCGCCCTTTTGCAAGATATACAGGCGCGCGACGAGCGGGATACCCAACGTAGCGTAGCTCCTTTGCAACAGGCAACAGGCGCGAGCCTACTGGATACCACGGCTTTGAACATCGAGCAGGCGGTACAAGAAGTGCTGATGCGCTACAGTAAGAAGTGAGCCCCGCAACGAGCCCCTCGTTCGGGATTTTTAACTAACCCCCCGCCCCAAGCGGGTTTGTCTTGGAAATTCATAAATGAATGCTAATTGCTGCCGTAAACGATATGGAAAGTTTTGCCTCCCTGTTTGAAGAAAGCTTGACGCGTAAAGAAATGCGCGCAGGCGAATTGATCACCGCGCAAGTTGTGCGCATCGATCACAACGTAGTGGTGGTAAACGCCGGACTCAAGTCCGAAAGTTTTATTCCCGTTGAGGAATTCCTCAACGCCGCAGGTGCTGTTGAAGTCAAGGCCGGCGATTTCGTCACCGTAGCGATCGAGTCGCTGGAAAACGGTTATGGCGAAACCAAGCTGTCGCGCGAAAAGGCCAAGCGCCTCGCCGCATGGCATGAGCTGGAAATCGCCATGGAAGAAGGCAAGATCGTTGAAGGTTTTGTCAGCGGTAAGGTTAAGGGCGGCCTGACCGCCATGGTGAATGGCATCCGTGCCTTCTTGCCCGGTTCGCTGGTGGATATCCGCCCGGTCAAGGACACCACGCCGTACGAAAACAAGACGATGGAATTCAAGATCATCAAGCTGGATCGCAAGCGCAACAACGTGGTGGTTTCGCGCCGCGCCGTGCTGGAAGCCAGCGTGGGTGCCGATCGTCAGGCGATGATGGAAAACCTGAAAGAAGGCGCAATCGTCAAGGGTATCGTGAAGAACATCACCGACTACGGCGCGTTCGTGGATCTGGGCGGTATCGACGGCCTGTTGCACATTACCGATTTGGCATGGCGCCGCGTCAAGCATCCTTCCGAGGTGCTGGCAGTGGGCGACGAAGTCGAAGCGAAAATCCTCAAGTTCGACCAAGAGAAGAATCGCGTTTCTCTCGGCATCAAGCAAATGGGCGATGATCCGTGGAATGGCTTGGCACGTCGCTATCCGCAAGGCACACGCCTGTTCGGCAAGGTGACTAACCTGACCGACTACGGCGCATTTGTGGAAATCGAGCAAGGTATCGAAGGTCTGGTACACGTTTCCGAAATGGATTGGACCAACAAGAATGTACATCCTTCCAAGGTTGTCCAACTGGGCGACGAAGTAGAAGTAATGATTCTGGAAATCGACGAAGCGCGCCGCCGCATTTCCCTCGGCATGAAGCAGTGCCAATCCAACCCATGGGATGATTTCGCGCTGAACCATAAGAAGGGCGACAAGGTTAAGGGCCAGATCAAATCGATTACCGACTTCGGCGTGTTCATCGGCCTGGATGGCGGTATCGATGGTTTGGTGCATCTGTCCGATTTGTCTTGGGCGATGCCCGGCGAAGAAGCCGTGCGCAACTACAAGAAGGGTGATGAGCTCGAAGCCGTGGTGCTGGCTATCGATGTCGAGCGCGAGCGTATCTCTCTGGGTATCAAGCAGATGGATGGTGATCCATTCAATGGTTATATCGCCGGACATGACAAGGGTGCGGTAGTGAGCGGCGTGGTCAAGGCTATCGACGCCAAGGGCGCAACTATTACTCTGGACGGTGATGTCGAGGGTTATCTCAAGGCATCCGAAGTGTCTGCCGAGCGCGTCGAGGACATCCGCAACCACCTCAAGGAAGGCGATACGGTTAAGGCTGTGATCGTTAATGTGGATCGCAAAAACCGTGGCATCAACTTGTCTATCAAGGCGCTGGGCAAGGCCGAAGATGCGGCTGCGATGCAGAAGTTCAGCGCGGATAATTCGGCTTCTGCCGGAACGACCAATCTGGGCGCTTTGCTAAAAGCCAAAATGGATACCAGCAAGATCGATGCATCGTAATAGTTAAAGGATAGAGAAATGACACGTTCTGATCTTATTGCCAAGCTGGCAGAGCGTTACCCGCAACTGCTCGCTAAGGATGCCGAACTGGCGGTCAAGGTCATACTTGACACCATGGCAGCAACTTTGGCTCGCGGCGGACGGATCGAAATTCGTGGATTTCGGCAGCTTCGCGCTGAACTACCGTCCGCCACGCACCGGACGCAATCCGAAATCGGGCGACAAAGTGCAGGTGCCGGCCAAGTATGTGCCGCATTTCAAGGCCGGCAAGGAATTGCGTGAGCGGGTCGATTATCCTGCATCGTAAGCTGTAAAGCAGTAATCAATATGGGCGGCCTGTCGCAAGATGGTGCCGCCTGTTTTTTGTCCATTCGTGTTATCCTGAACATATTGGCGTAGTGGAATTTTCTTGCGGGTAAATCATGCGTTATCTGGTTTGGTTATTGCGTGCCGTCATGTTCATCGTGTTGCTTGGCTTCGCCGTGAAAAACGACCAGCCCGTAGTGTTGCGCTATTTTTTCGGCTATGAATGGCAGGCTTCGCTGGTGGTTGTCCTGCTGCTGTTTTTCGCTGTGGGAATGGGGATAGGCGTGCTTGCCGTGTTGGGCAATGTGTTCCGCCAACGCAGGGAAATTGCCGCGCTCAAGCGTGAATTGCAGTTGAAGAGCAAACTGGTCGATGCCGGTGAAAACTAACTCCGATGTTTCATAAGGATGGGCAAACTGAATCGCTTCCTTGTGGGAGCGGCTTCAGCCGCGATAGCTCGTTCGTTTGTGACATGACAGATCGCGGCTGAAGCCCCTCCCACGAGGATTTGTGTGTACTTTGAAGTTTTTCGCTAAATATTACTAAGCAACTTCTTGACCTGATCGTTAATCGTATGGACTTTGAACCGTGGATGCTGCTGGTGTTCCCATTGTTTTTTGGCATGGGATGGCTGGCGGCGCGCATAGATATCAAGCAACTGGTGGACGAATCCAGTGCCTTGCCGCGCTCCTATTTCCAGGGCCTGAATTTTCTGCTCAACGAACAGCAGGACAAGGCTATCGATGCGTTCATCGAAGTGGTCAAGGTTGACCCGCAAACGGTCGAGTTGCACTTTGCCTTGGGCAGTTTGTTCCGTCGTCGCGGCGAGGTGGATCGCGCGTTGCGCATGCATTTAAATTTGGTCGAGCGTGCCGACCTCGATAAAGACAAACGGCAGCAGGCGTTATTTGAGCTGGCGCAGGATTATCTCAAGGCCGGAATTCTGGATCGTGCCGAAGCATTGTTTCAGGATTTGCAGGACACGCCCTATGCCAAGCCTGCACTGGATTTCTTGCTGGAGTTGTATCAGAAGGAAAAGGACTGGCTCAAAGCAATCGATGTGACACAGCGTCTGGCCGTAATTTCCGGCGAGCTGCATAGCAAGGAAGCCGCATTTTTTTATTGCGAACTGGCTGCCGCCGAGATTGCGGGCAGGCGCACCAATACGGCATATGATTATCTGCGGCAGGCGCTTGAGGTACATCCGCAGGCGGTGCGCGCCACCATGATGTTGGGGGACATGGAAAGCTCCGCCCAGAATTACTCTGACGCCATCGAAATCTGGAAGCGCGTCGAGCAACAGAATCCCCAGTACCTGCCGCTGGTGGCTGAACGGTTGCTGGAGGCTTACCAGCAGATCGGGCGCACGGATACGGCAATTGTTGTGTTGCAGGATTACCTCTCAAAATACCCTTCGCTGGATTTGATGAATGTGCTGTTTAAAGCCATTCTGCAACGCGATGGTGCGGAAGCGGCTTACAAGCTGGTGCGCGATGAATTGCAACGCAACCCGACGCTGCTGGGGTTGGATAAGTTGCTGGAGGCGCGCCTGCTGGAAATCGCCGATGATCGCCGCGCCGATGTGGAAATGGTAAAGAAACTGGTTTATCAGCGCACACGCTCGTTGGCAATGTATCGTTGCAGTAATTGCGGTTTCAAGGCGCGTCAATTTTACTGGCATTGTCCGGCCTGTCATGGCTGGGAAACTTACTCGCCGCGAAGAAGCGAAGAAAATGGACTGGCTGTATGACAGACCCAAAAATAATCGTCGCGCTTGATTATCCCGAGGCTGCTCCCGCACTCGACTTGGTGGCGCGGCTGGAGCCGGCATTGTGCCGTCTCAAGGTGGGCAAGGAATTGTTCACCGCAGCAGGGCCGCAGTTACTCGAACAATTGATGCGGCGCGGTTACGAAGTTTTTCTCGACCTGAAATTTCACGACATTCCCAACACCACGGCGCAGGCCTGCAAGGCCGCCGCCGCGATGGGGGTGTGGATGGTGAATGTGCATGCGCTGGGCGGACGCAAGATGATGGAAGCGGCGCGCGAAGCGGTCGCGCAAGCGTCAAAACCGCCCAAACTGATTGCGGTAACCGTGCTCACCAGCATGGCGCAGGAAGATTTGGCCGAACTGGGGATTGTTGCGACACCTGCCGAGCTGGTGTTGCGCTTGGCTACACTGGCGCGCGAAAGCGGGTTGGACGGCGTGGTCTGTTCGGCGCAGGAAGCGACCATGCTGCGCCATGCATGTGGCGATGTGTTCTGTTTGGTCACCCCCGGTATCCGTCCGGCCAATACCGCAGTAGACGATCAATCGCGTATCATGACGCCGTGCGCCGCATTGGAGGCGGGTTCTAGCTATCTGGTGATAGGACGACCGATTACGCGCGCGTCGGATCCGCTGCTGGCGTTGCGGGAGATTTCACAACAAACTGGAGGAATGGCATGAATATTTTGCCATCATTTGAAGGGGCAAAGGTGTTGGTGGTCGGCGATGTGATGCTGGACCGCTACTGGTTCGGCGATGTCGAACGTATTTCGCCCGAGGCACCCGTGCCGGTGCTCAAGGTCGGGCGCGTCGAAGAGCGTCCCGGCGGTGCTGCCAACGTGGCACGCAACATTGCATCACTCGGCGCGCAATGCGCGTTGCTGTCTGTGGTGGGAGATGACGAAGCGGGCGCTTGCCTAGAAAAATTGCTTAATCAGCATAACAATCTGAATATACTATTGCACCGTGATAAGAGCATTTCCACCATCGTCAAATTGCGGGCCATTGCGCGACAGCAACAGTTGTTGCGAATTGATTTTGAGACAGCGCCCAGCCACGAGGTGCTGCATGCCGCCCTGGCAGATTTCCGTGCTCAACTGCCGCTTGCCGACGTGGTGATTCTGTCTGATTATGGCAAGGGAGGATTGGCGCACATTTCCGAGATGATCCAGTCTGCGCGCGCGGCAGGCAAGCCGGTGCTGGTGGATCCTAAGGGTGAAGACTATCAGCGTTATTGCGGTGCCACCTTGCTTACGCCGAACCGCAGCGAGTTCCGCGAAGTGGCGGGCAGTTGGAAATCCGAAACAGAACTGGCTGCGAAAGCGGAAAAGCTGCGCACGGAATTGCGGCTGGATGCGTTGCTGGTAACCCGGAGCGAGGAAGGTATGAGCCTGTATCGCGCCAACGAAGTGCTGCATGAGCCGACGCAAACGCGCGAAGTGTTTGACGTGAGCGGCGCGGGCGATACCGTCATTGCGACGATAGCGGTAATGTTGGCGAGCGGTGCAGATTTGCCCAATGCGGTGCGCATCGCCAATCGTGCGGCGGGCATCGTGGTGGGCAAACTGGGTACGGCGGTAGTGAGTCGTGAAGAAATTATTCGGGATATGGAAAGTTAGGAGAGAACATGTACTACATCGTCACTGGCGCAGCCGGTTTTATCGGTTCCAATCTGGTCAAAGCACTGAACGAACGCGGCGAGAACAATATCATCGCGGTGGATAATCTCAAGTCTGCCGACAAGTTCAAGAATCTGGTGGATTGCGAGATTGCCGATTATATGGATAAGGGAGATTTTCTCGGTAAACTGGCCGATGGTTTCTTCGATGGCCTGCTGACGGCAGTGCTGCATCAGGGTGCCTGTTCGGACACCATGGAAACCGATGGCCACTACATGATGGAGAACAACTACCGTTATTCGCTGGAACTGCTGAATTATTGCCAGAATGAAGAAATTCCATATTTGTATGCTTCTTCCGCTTCGGTGTACGGAGGCGGTTCAGTGTTCGCGGAGAGCCGCGAGCACGAAGCGCCGCTCAATGTGTACGCGTACTCGAAATTCCTGTTCGATCAAGTAGTGCGTCGCCGCTGGAGCAGGCGTAGCGCGCAAATCGTCGGCCTGCGCTACTTCAACGTTTACGGACAGCGCGAAGCGCACAAGGGGCGCATGGCCTCGGTGGCGTATCACCTGTTTAACCAGTACCGCGCCGAGGGACATGTGAAACTATTTGAAGGCTGCGATGGCTACGCCAATGGCGGGCAGTTGCGCGATTTTGTATCGGTTGACGACGTGGTCAAAGTCAATATGCATTTCCTCGATCATCCCGAGAAATCCGGCATTTTTAATCTGGGCACAGGGCAAGCACAGAGCTTCAACGATGTGGCCGTGGCCACCGTGAACAGTCTTCGCGCCAGCCAGGGTGAATCTGCGCTGACCCTGGAAGAAATGTGCCAACGAGAATTGCTGCGTTACATTCCTTTCCCGGCGCAGTTAAAGGGTAAATACCAGAGCTATACTCAAGCCGACATGAACGCGTTGCGCGCAACCGGATATGCCGAGCCGTTCCTGAACGTGGAGCAGGGCGTGTCACGCTATGTAAATTATTTGTTGAGCAAGTCAACTTAAATTATTCGTTCCGCTTGAAGGAATGCACCCAGACCGCCCCATCCTCATCCCATGTCATATTGGCATGCATTTTCAAGATAATTTGCTTATACGCTGCAAGATTGGGGTAACCTTCCGCTTGTGCGTCGGCATCGGTCATATCCCCTATGCGCTGGCGTTCGACGGAGGTAACCACAAAAGAAATACCTTCCAGTTCGAACGTCTCATCCGGATAAGCGTAAAGGCCATCGCGCCGTTGCTGTGTCTTTGAGCCTGCGATGGTCGCAGCAACCAATTTCGGGTGGGTCACGAGGCGGGTAATGTCGCAGGTCTTTGCAGGATAATTAGTATTCATCAGGGGAATTGTTTAGTATTAGAGCGGTTGGTTTGGGAGTTGCCCGGCATATCTGGACGCGGCTTGGATTTGCCGAACTGGTCGGCGAAAGAATGTTCATTATGCCACGTTATTCCCGTCCACGAGCAGATGATGCTCCCATGAGCTAATAAATATTTTTAAGAAATAATGAGTTTCCTGCTGCTCAAAAATTCGCACATTTTCTTTGTGGTCAGCAGCTACATGCTGTTTTTTCTGCGCGGTATCTGGAGCCTGAATGGCTCGGCTACCATGCAAAAACGTTGGGTCAGGATCGTGCCGCATGTGGTGGATACGCTATTGCTTATCAGTGCCATAACGTTGGCGATCAGCATCCGCCAATATCCTTTCATTGATACTTGGCTATCAGCCAAGATGATCGGCTTGTCGCTGTATGTCGGACTGGGGTTTGTCGCACTGCACAAAGGCTTAAATAAAACGATTCGTTTTTTTGCATGGTTGGCAGCACAAGCGGTGTTCGCCTACATCGTGCTGGTAGCCATAAGACATAATCCTGTTCCGTGGTAATATTTTTAGCGGTCCCCCGCCTCTGGAGAATGGATTATTTGCGCAGACGGTTAAACAATTCACAGCTCTTGCCGATAAGTTCTGGAATTGGCCGGTTTTTCTATTGTTGCTCCACTGAATGAAATATCGGGTTGCCTTTATAGTAAGGTGCGGACTATAAATATAGTCCGCTGCTAAGAAGGAATGTTGAAAATGCCAAATTTTATAAAAGCCAGTATTGCGGTCAAGGTAGAGCTGGCTGTCCAGTCTCTGTTGCTGCTGGTAAGCATCGCATGCGCGTTCTCTTTCTATAACATGGAGCGAGAGGCTAATGAGCGCGGGGAGCAAGACAAGATCAAGTCGCTGGCTGACGGCGTGATCAATGGCGCAAACATGCTAATGTTGAACGGCATCATCAGCGATGTCGAGCAAAGGAAACTGTTCATTAAAAAAATGGGATCCAGCGAAAACATTAAATCCTTGAGACTCATTCGCAACAAACTGGTGCAGAAGCAATACGGTCAAGGTTTACCCGAAGAGCAGCCCGTGGGCGAGGACGAGCTTCGCGCTCTGGAGGACGGTAAGGTTGCCTTCGAGCAGCGCGGAGATGTATTGCACGGTGTGGTTCCTTATACCGAGAGCAAGGATTTCAGGGGTACCAACTGCTTGATGTGCCACGAGGTACCGGAGGGCTACCACAATGGGGCCTCCGTGATTGATCTCGATATCTCTGCCAATAATGCGGAGCTAAGGAAGATTGTCTGGACATCGATAGCCATCATTGTTGCAGTGCAGATATTTCTGTGGGTATTCATCAGTTTTATTTTGCGGAGATTGGTATCTGAACCGGCAGGCCGCATGCAAAAAGCGATTGTGGAAATCAGCAATAGCGGCGACTTTACGCGCCGGGTTGCAGTTCATGGGGAAGATGAGATCGGTCAAACAGCGCGTTCATTCAATGAGCTGATGGGCAGTTTGCAAACTGCATTCCGACAATTGCATGATGGCATAGAAAATGTCGCGGAGTCATCACACAGTCTGTCGGCATCTTCGCAAAAAGTGGCAAATGGTTCTACCAGCCAAAGCGAAGCCGCATCGGCGATGGCGGCGACGGTCGAGCAGATCACGGTCAGCATCGCTCACGTTTCGGAAGGTGCCTTTGAGGCGCTGAGAATTTCTCGGAATTCCGGTGAACTTTCCGAACAAGGCGGTGAGATTATTCATCGTGCCGCAGAAGAAATCAGGAAGATCGCCGATACCGTGCGTCAGACTTCCACGTCCATCGAAAATCTTGGGGAGCAGTCGACCCGGATATCCTCCATAGTGAAAGTCATCAACGAAATTGCCAACCAGACCAATCTGTTGGCACTGAATGCCGCCATCGAAGCGGCTCGGGCGGGTGAGCAGGGGCGAGGGTTTGCGGTGGTGGCGGATGAGGTGCGCAAGCTGGCGGAACGCACCAGCAAATCCACTCAAGAGGTCACCCAAATGATCGAGTCCATACAGACTTCTTCCCGCATTGCAGTCGATGGTATGGCTGCGATGGTAGGGCAGGTCGATGGCGGTGTTGCGCTGGCGCAGCAGGCCGGAGAAGCCATTAATCAAATCAATGCGGGATCCAGCCAGGTGCTCAGTACGGTGAGCGATATTTCAACCGCGCTGGCGGAACAAAGCAAAGCCAGCAACGACATTGCGGTTCATATCGAAAGGGTGGCGCAAATGACGGAGGAGAATAGTTCATCTGCCGAGCAATCGGCCGAGGCTGCCAGCGATCTCGCGAAATTGGCGGAGGGCATGCGGACTACGGTGAACCGTTTTAAGATTTAACCTAATTCCATTTCCAATTCAATGCGGGAATAATGTTTTGTGGGAGTGGCCTCCCGGCCACGATAATACTTATCGTGGCCGGGAGGCCACTCCCACCAATACATCACTATTGAAGGAGAGTTGGTATAAATAATTCTCCTGCACGTTCATTCCCGCGCAGGCGGAAAAGACGAATTGTCCGTGTACCTAATGCGTTTTCTAGCTTTTATGAAGCATGGGAATAGCATCACTTCTTGGACAGCGCCTGTTTGAGATACAAGGTGCGCTATCAACCATATATGTCCTTTTAAATAGGCATATATTTTAAAAAATGACTTGCAGGCCTGTGTCAATTTTGGCGCAATTGCTCATGATAACCGACCGCACAAAAAAATTGCCCGCGCGCTTCTATGTGAACCCTGCGGGTCGTAGGCCGGTACGCGAATGGATTTTGCAATTGCCTGAAGCGGATCGGCACACTGTCGGGAAGGACATTCAGAAAGTAGAATTCGAGTGGCCTGTTGGTCGCCCGCATTGTGCGCCGCTTGGTCACGGCTTGTGGGAAGTGCGGAGTGACCTAAAATAGCGACAGGATTGCGCGTGTGATTTTTTGCATGGGCAGCGGCCACATGATATTGCTGCACGGTTTTATAAAAAAGACGCAGAAAACGCCACAGGCAGATATTGAGTTGGCGTTGAAACGCAAACGAGAGGTGATGTGATGACACAACGTAAAAAAGGAAGCGTAAGCGAAGAGATATTTGATGATTTTCTTGCGGAACAAGGGATGCTTCAAGCGTGCGAAGATCACGCGATCAAGGAAATTATCGCAGAGCAGCTTGTTGCCGCGATGAAAGAAAGCGGGCTGACAAAAAGCGCAATGGCAGAACGGATGCATACCAGTCGCCGCCAACTTGATCGGCTGTTTGATCCCTCCATTCAATCCGTGACGCTGGACACCCTGAGCCGTGCTGCAAGCGCGGTAGGTCGCACACTGCGTGTCGAGCTTGTGTAACACCTTGGCAGAGCATTCAGCCTTGTGTTGCCACCCGACCTCGTTCGTAGGATAGGGTGAACCCTTATGCTCCGGTAGGGTGCGCTTTGCGCACCATGGTGCATGGAATGCACGCTTGCTCAAAGCTGACTATCAATTTGCTTAAATATTGAGCAGCCCACCTCGATTAAGTTTAACTCTGCGAGTTTTGCCTCCACAGAAAATCTCCGCCTTTGCACGGCGCAAGCCAATTGCGAAACTTAGCTTATTCAAAGCTGCAAAAGAACATCAAAGGAGTTTTTTACGCTTTTCATTCATATGCAGAAATGCAGATAGATTCAATTCTGTAAAATCGTCCAGACCAAGTTTCAATTTGATGCTCTTACGGTAGCTTTCTATTGTGTTGTTTGATAAACGAGTAATGTTTTTAATTTTCGATCTGCTTAGCCCCTGGCCTATCGATTAGCCAGCATCAAATGCCCGACAGGCTCAGAAGCTGGCTTCACCTTGATTTCGATGTCATAGCCGATCCTTTTCAAACAATCCATTAGCTTGCGCACGGGCAGATTGGAGAATTCGCCGCGCATCATATCCTGAGCGTAGTCGAAGGATCACGGCGAACGGATTTATTTGATGCTTGCTTACCCATTCAAATAAACCTTGTAGGTTGCACACCTTTTAGGTTATGCTGCACTCATGGAAAAACGGAAACCTCACTATCATTTGCCTGATATTCAGCGCATGGTCGTCGATCCAGTCAACCGTGTGTTTACGGCAACAGCTCTTGATGGTGGACTGGAAATGGGGTTGGAAGAAAGTGAGATGCGTGCGGTTGTGGTTAAACTGACCACTCGCAATCTGTTCAAGTCCATGACGACAATTCGCGATCATGCAGTCTGGCAAGACGTATATCACGCTATGACACCTGTCGGGATTGTTGCTTACATCAAGATTACTGGCTATACGGATGGTCGTCCTCCGGTCATCCAGTTCAAGCGAAAGGAGAACGCATCATGAAATGCCCGGCTTGCGGTTACGATGAAATGAAACACCAGAACTGGGACAAAGTTGTGTCTTATCAGGGAAAGGCTGTAACCGTTCACGATGTATCGGGATTTCGTTGCCCCGAATGCAGCGAAGCTGTGTTTGATAATGAGAGTTACGACCGCGTAGCCGCAGCGGGTGATGCTTTGGTGAAGGCCGCAAGGAAATCCAATCCGCCGGAAGTCAGGATCATTCGAGAAAAATTGGGTCTGACTCAAGCAGAGGCGGGGAAAGTATTTGGCGGTGGTGTAAATGCGTTTTCGCGGTATGAACGCGGAGCAGCCAAACCCAGTGCCACGATGAGGAAACTGCTCAAGGTAGTTGAACGTCATCCTGAGCTGATTAAAGAAATCTCAAAGATTTCCTAGCACGTAGATGCGGTGAGTTTCCGAAGCGGGCGGGGATTTTGCCGATGGCGTCATTGCTTACGAAGGTAACTGGCTCGGCGGGGAAACCTTCGTTTCATTCGACAAAAAAACGGTTGCACGTCTCACTCACGGCGCAAGGTCAATCTGCGCGCCTTTTGTGAGTAAACCTAAGCCGGGCGAGCTGGAACAAAATGTAGGCCGGGCTTTGCCCGACATCGTAAATTAACGGCGGGCAGCACCAAAGGTAGGCAATCCACTACGCGACAAGTCGCGTGTGGAATTGACACAGCCCGCACTACGACCATCACTTCTTGGACAGAACTTGTTTGAGATATTCCCCCGTCACGCTCTCCGGGTTCGCCGCAATCTCTTTCGGTGAGCCTTGCGCGATGATGCGTCCGCCGCCTTCGCCGCCTTCCGGGCCTAAATCAATAATCCAGTCAGCTGTCTTGATCACATCCAGATTGTGTTCGATCACCACCACGGTGTTGCCCTGATCGCGCAGTTTGTGGATGACTTTCAGCAGCAGGGCGATGTCGTGGAAGTGAAGGCCGGTGGTGGGTTCGTCGAGGATGTACAGGGTGCGTCCGGTGTCGCGCTTGGACAGCTCCAGTGACAGTTTTACGCGCTGAGCCTCGCCGCCGGAGAGCGTGGTTGCGCTTTGTCCCAGCGTAATGTAGCCCAGCCCCACATCAAGCAGGGTTTGCAGTTTGCGCGCGATGATCGGCACAGGCGCGAAGAATTCGTGCGCCTGTTCCACCGTCATTTCCAGAACCTGATAGATGTTCTTGCCCTTGTATTGCACCTCCAGCGTTTCGCGGTTGTAGCGCATGCTGTGGCACACGTCGCACGGCACGTACAGGTCGGGCAAGAAGTGCATCTCGACCTTGATCACGCCGTCGCCCTGGCAGGATTCGCAGCGCCCGCTCTTGACGTTGAACGAGAAACGCCCCGGCCCGTAACCGCGTTCGCGCGATTTTGGTACACCGGAAAACAGTTCGCGGATCGGCGTGAACAGGCCGGTGTAAGTGGCGGGGTTGGAACGCGGCGTACGTCCGATGGGCGACTGGTCGACGGCGATCACTTTGTCGAAAAATTCCAGCCCGTTAATTTTGGCATACGGCGCAGGTTCGGCGTTGCTGCCGTAAAGGTGGCGCGACACAGCGAGATACAAGGTGTCGTTGATGAGCGTGGACTTACCGGAGCCGGAGACTCCCGTCACACACGTTAGCAGCCCGACCGGCAAATCCAGCGTGACCTGTTTCAGGTTGTTGCCGCAAGCGCCGTTGATTTGCAGCATGCGCTCCGGGTCGGGGGCGCGGTATTGTTTCGGTGCCGGGATGCTGCGCCGCCCAACCAGATAATCGCCGGTGAGCGATTCCTGGTTGGCGCAGATTTCCGCAGGTGTGCCCTGTGCGACCACCATGCCGCCGTGCTCGCCCGCACCAGGCCCCATGTCTACCACGTAGTCGGCGCTCATGATGGCATCCTCGTCGTGTTCCACCACGATCACGCTGTTGCCCATGTCGCGCAGGCGTTTCAGCGTATCCAGCAGACGGTCGTTGTCGCGCTGGTGCAGGCCGATGGATGGTTCATCCAGCACATACATCACACCGGTGAGGCCGGAACCGATCTGTGAGGCCAGACGGATGCGCTGTGATTCGCCGCCGGATAGCGTTTCGGCAGAACGTTCCAGCGACAAATATTCCAGCCCGACATTGTTGAGGAAGGTGAGACGGCTGGCGATTTCCTGCACGATCTTGTCCGCGATGGCCTGCTTGTGTCCGACCAGTTTAACTTGCTGAAAAAATGCCAGTGCTTGTTTTAGCGGCAAGGCGCTGAGTTCGTAGATGGTCTGGTCCGAGATGCGCACATGGCGCGCTTCCAGGCGCAGCCGCGTGCCTTTGCATTCCGTGCAGACACAGTTATTCAAGTATTTCGCCAATTCCTCGCGCACGGTAGGCGATTCGGATTCGCGGTAGCGCCGCTCCAAGTTATGGACGATGCCTTCGAAGGGATGTTCGCGCAACGAAGGCTTGCCCTTTTCGTTGAGATAGCGGAAAGAAATTTCTTCCTTGCCGCTGCCGTATAGAATGACCTGCTGAATTTTTTCCGGCAGGCTCTCGAACGGGCGTTCGAGTTCGAAATCATAGTGTTTGGCCAGACTGTCCAGCATCTGGAAATAGAACTGGTTGCGCCGGTCCCAGCCCTTGATCGCGCCCCCGCTTAACGACAGCGAGGGGAAGGCCACAATCCGCTTGGGGTCGAAGAAACTGATGTTGCCCAGCCCGTCGCACTTGGGGCAGGCGCCCATCGGGTTGTTGAAGGAGAACAGGCGAGGTTCGAGTTCGGGCAGCGAATAGTTGCAGATCGGGCAGGCGAATTTGGCGGAGAACATGTGCTCTTTGCCTGTATCCATTTCCACCGCCAGCGCACGCCCCTCGGCATGGCGCAAGGCAGTCTCGAACGATTCGGCCAGACGCTGCTTGGCATCTGCGTCAACTTTCAGTCTATCTACCACGATTTCGACGGTATGCTTCTTGTTCTTGGCCAGTGTCGGCAGCTTGTCCATCTCGTATACCGTGCCGTTTACGCGCAGACGCACGAAGCCCTGCGCGCGCAGCTCGTCGAACAAGTCCAGTTGCTCGCCCTTGCGCTCGACCACGAGCGGCGACAAGATCATCACCTTGGTGTCCTGCGGCAGTTGTAGTACGTGATCCACCATCTGGCCTACACTCTGCGCCTGCAACACCAGGTCATGCTGCGGACAATATGGGTCGCCCGCGCGCGCGAACAGCAGACGCAGGTAATCGTGGATTTCCGTGACCGTGCCGACGGTAGAGCGCGGATTGTGCGAAGTGGCCTTCTGTTCGATGGCGATGGCGGGTGACAGGCCCTCGATCAAATCCACGTCGGGCTTTTCCATTAACTGCAAAAACTGCCGCGCGTAAGCGGACAGCGATTCCACATAACGGCGTTGCCCTTCGGCATACAGCGTGTCGAAGGCGAGCGAAGACTTGCCCGAGCCGGATAAGCCGGTGATCACCACCAACTGATTGCGCGGCAGGTCGAGGTTGATGTTTTTCAGGTTGTGCGTGCGTGCGCCGCGAATTCGTATTTGTTCCATGCCAACTGTATTGAGTGAGAACGACCTGCCAATATACGCGATTTTTTATGCTTTCCCAAACATCGTGCGACAAAGCGAGTTGACTCAAGTTAAATGTAACCCAAGGTAGTCGTCAAAAGGGATCGTTGCCTCAAGTTAAAGGTTACCGTAATTTCCAAGGTAATCCGAGATGACAAAGCAAGAGAAACGAGCCTATTTTGAGGCAATCCAAGTGCGCTATCGGCGCGCCAGCAAATCCCGCAAGACAACGATCCTGAACGAGTTCTGTGAGGTCTGCGGATACAACCGCAAATACGCATTACGCTTGCTCAATGCACCGCGCTATAAGCGTAAGCGCATCGCTCGCAAATCCGGCCCAGTGTCACGCTACAACACACCCGAGTTGCTCGCCGCTTTACGCCAGATCTGGATGGCTTCGGATCAGTTGTGCAGCAAGCGCCTGAAGGAGGCATTGCCACTTTGGCTGCCCCACTATGAGTCGGCATTCCAAGCGCTGCCGGAGGGCACCCATGCTCTGCTCAAATCGATTTCGGCAGCCACCATCGACCGCTTGCTCAAGCCGGTTCGTGCAGAATACAAACGCAAGGGCTTGTCCGGCACCAAGCCGGGCACGCTGTTGAAGAAGCAAATCCCTATCCAGGCGGGTGTTTGGAATGTGACCCAACCGGGCTTCATGGAAGCCGATACGGTGGCACATTGCGGTGATAGTTTGGCGGGTGATTTCGTCTGGAGCCTAACCATGACGGACATCTGCAGCGGATGGACAGAATGCAGGGCAACCTGGAACAAAGGGGCGCACGGCGTGATAAAGCAAATCAAGGCCATTCAGAAGGCATTGCCGTTCACTCTCAAGGGCTTTGATAGTGATAACGGCACGGAGTTTTTAAACTGGCATTTGATGAACTATTTCAGAGGTGGCAAACAGCCGATTCAGTTCACCCGATCTCGCCCTTATCAGTCAAACGATAATGCACATGTCGAGCAAAAGAACTGGTCGTGCGTGCGACAACTATTCGGCTATGACCGCTTCGCCGATCCCAGACTGGTCAGGTTGATGAATGACCTGTACACCAATGAGTTCAGTCTGTTGACCAATTTCTTCTACCCGACGTTGAAACTGAAATCAAAATCACGCGTGGGCAGTAGATGGGTCAAAAAATACAGCACACCAGTCACGCCAGCACGACGATTGATCGACCACCCTGATGTGCCGCAAGCCACCAAGGACAGACTATCGGCTCAGGCTAAAACACTCAATCCGTTCCACCTTCAAAAACAGATTCAGCGTAAACTGAAGGCGATTTTTAAACTCGTTCGGTAACTAAAAAACTTCGGGCAAAAACTCCCCTACCAAAGTAACCTTTTAACTTGAGGCAACGCGAAAGGCGCACGACAAGCGGGTGCGATTCAAGCTGATGTGGCGTAGTGAATGATATTGCGCTGGCCGATTCGCGCTGCTCTGGTGGGAGCGACCTCCCGGTCGCGATGGGTTGGGAGGCATGCATCGAATCGCGGCCGGGAGGCCACTCCCACAAGGGTAATGCCGAAACTGACCTATTTGTGAATTTATTAAGTTATTCAAAAATATTCCCACATCAGTTTGAATCGCACCCACGACAAGCGGTTGGCAATCGAGCTTTCATCAGGTCACTTAGCCGACCAAGTTGCATCGTCATAGGACAAATACCGATAGGCTTTTTATGGAATTGCTGAGCAGCGATTGGGCAAGTCTCCTATATATTAAATTCTGCCACATCGTCAGAATACTTGCTCTTTTAATGAGATTTATTCTCGAGTTGTTGAGAAAGGATTTCGAAATGAAGGCACCCACAATAGCAAGCGGAATGGCGGCGGAGTATATTTCCAGAGAAAAGTTGATGGAAGATATGAGAGCGCTCGTAGCTGATACGGAAGAGCTATTGAAGGCCATCGCCAACCCGAACGGAGTACGGTTTGCGGTGGCGCGAACCAAGGTCGGCGAATCGCTGCAGATAGCCAAGGAGCATATGGCGGAGGCACGGGTAGCTGGAATTGGTTATGTTGAAACACCTTGCAAGACTTCTGGCGATGACATGCAAAATAATCCCTGTCAGCCGATGGATATTGTTGCAGCGCTAGGCCTCGCTCTCGGGGTGCTGAATTCACGGCGTGATCTGCATAGCCACTGAACAGCAACTAACGCCTTCCCCAAATAACCTCAATTCAACCCAATTAGAGAAATTCCCCAGCCATCCAATTGCGGCACAATTATGTCGCGGGTTTTTAGAATTGTCCGGTTTTGTAGCACATGAATTGTCCGCTTTTTTGCCGGGTGTGTGAAGCAGCCGAATTGCCTCATCAAAATTCTAAATGAAACCCATTCGTTGCCTCACTTAAGAAATCTAAGTGAAATGTCCCGTTCGGAGAGTCTGAGCGGGAGGCAAAATGAGGTTGACGATGAGCGACAGGAAAGCGGTAATCAAGGCATGGTCTGACCGATACCGGAAGGCGGTTAAGAAGGAGAAGGGACGGATTCTGGACGAATTGGTTGCGCTGACGGGGTACAACCGCTGTTATGCGGTGAACCTGTTGCGTTGGGACGGTAGGGTTATTCGCGCCGGGCGGCGGGTGCGCCTGGCAGGCGATTTGCGCAAGAAGGCCAAACGCACGAGACATCGGCTGTACGACGAAACGGCTCTGGGTGGCCTGAAAGAGATATGGGCGATCATGGACTGCATCTGCGGCAAGCGGCTGGCGGCAATCCTGCCGGAGGTTATCCCGATATTGGAGAAGCACCACGAGATCGTGCTGGATGCCGTTACGCGGAAGAAGCTGTTCCAGATCAGCGCGTCGTCAATCGATCGCCTGCTGTCGGCAGAGCGGCGCAAATGGATGCTGCGCGGACGCTCCGGCACCAAGCCCGGCACCTTGCTCAAGCACCAGATTCCGATCCGCACCTTTGCCGACTGGAACGAGAAGCAGGCGGGGTTTGTGGAGATAGACCTGGTCGGGCACGACGGGGGCGACGCGGGCGGCGACTACTGTCAAACCCTCGATGTGACTGACGTGGCGAGCGGCTGGACGGAAACAAAAGCGGTTATCAACAAGGCGCAGATCTGGGTCTTCGACGCATTGAAATCCATTCGTACGCACCAGCCCTTTCCCCTGCTGGGCATCGATTCAGACAACGGCTCGGAGTTTATCAACAACCATCTGTTGCGTTATTGCTTGCAGGAGAAAATTACCTTCACGCGAGGGCGTTCCGGAAAGAAAAATGACGGCTGTTTCGTCGAGCAGAAAAACTATTCGGTGGTGCGTCGCGCGGTTGGGTATGCACGTTACGATTCGGCGGCGCAATTGCACTTGCTGAATGAACTATACGGTCACTTGCGGCTCTATACCAACTACTTCCAGCCAGTCATGAAACTACTCAGCAAGGAGCGCAACGGGGCCCGCGTTAAGAAGAAATACGACGAACCAAAAACACCATACCAGCGGTTGATGGACATGCCTGACATCAGCCCGAAAATCAAACAGCGACTGAAATCAGAATACGCAACACTGAACCCGGCACAACTGAAACGGGAAATAACACGGCTGCAAGAGAGGCTGTTAAAAACGGCGGCAAGACGGCGGCGCACCAGAAAATCATCTACAAATTCGCAAGCAAACGAGTCATGAAAATGGTACAAATTGGTTTAGCTTTTTAGATGAGGCAACGAATCAGGTTTCATTTAGCTTTTTACGTGAGGCAACACGGCAGCGGAGGGCGTAGCCCGGAGCTGATTCACACACCCGGCGGCACGCCTGGCGGATGGTTCAGGCGGCCTGTTTCAAGTTCTCTGTGAGCGTTTTTCCTTCCCTGTTATAGTCGGCCAGTTTGCGTGGCCCATGGAACACGGACAGGTTGCCATCGGCATAGCAATGCACCCGCACTTTGGCTTTCACATAGTGGCAGCGATGGCGATCCGCCGGAATCTGCAAGATCAGCCCCTCAAAACGTACGCTGTTATCCGGGCTCACCGTGCGCTCATGCTGCTCGCACAGGATGTCGTTGAGGCCGCCGCCGATCCATGGCACGAAGGCTGATCCGTCTTCTTGCGCGGCGCATGCGAATTCGGCATTGAATGCCGGTAAGTAGGCCTCTCTCAGGTAGCGGTTTGCGTCTTCAATGCAGGTGATACCAGCAGCGGCCAACTCGTTGGGCAAGCGCCCCTGGTGCGTGCCGAAGGCGCGTTCCGATCTCCCTCGCGCTTCGGGGGAATAGGCTGCGATCATCTCGATGCCCAACCGCTTCATGGCGCGACCAAACTGTGTGAGGTTCTCCTTGTCGACCTTGCCGCCGGCCTCCGGCGTGTGCCAGTAATGGCTGCCACGGTCGCTGTAAAACGAGCAGAACAGGCCATGCGCTTCGATCACATCATGCACGCCCCGGAAGCTGCTTGCCGTGCCTTCCTCTCCGACGAAGAACATCGAGTAGTGTTCGCTGGTCGCGTCATCCATCGTGACGATCAAGTCCCACTTCTGCCCGGCCACCCACTCGTGGGTGCTGCCGTCTTGGTGGATCATCATGCCCGGCAGAGGGGAGCGTTCGCGCCGTTTCCTGTGCGTGCCAGTTTTCTTGAGCTTGGGCACCAGCCCCGCTTCCTGCAGACGCCTTTTGACCCATGTGTAACTGCGCGTCCCGCCCGTGCGCTTGTAGAAACTGTGGAAGTGTTTCACGTTCCAACCCATATACCGGCGGCGATATTCGTCGGTCAGCGACATCGCCTCATCCACCGGCGCTTGTCGGTTCGAGGCCTGTTCCAGCCGACGATCGATAAGCCCGTCCAACCCGTCCGCCTCATAGCGCACCATGTAGCGTCGGAAACTGCGCTCGCAAACGCCCTGTATCTGCGCCGCCTCGGCTTGCGTCAGCCGACCTTCATTCCATCCTTCATACGCTTCCTCGAATCTCATCTTCCGTATCTCCTGTAGCACTTTTGTCGGCTTCATGTTGCCCTCCTTGGGCAATATGACAACCGGACAGATTGCGTGCTACAAAACCGGACAGATCAAAAACTCGCAACACAATTGCGGCACAATTATTGACGAAACCCTAGTCTTTCGATTAAGTTGTCAAAGGACGACAATTCAGTGGCAGGTTATGTGGGAGCGGCTTCAGCCGCGATTATTATGCTATTCATTGCTCTGACTCGCGGCTGAAGCCGCTCCCACAAAAGCAACCCGGCAATCCTGCTTTTATTCAAAGTCCGATCCTCAACACTCCCAAGGAAATCGCGGCAAATTTTCGAGTGCCTGGATCAAACCCTCATTCCATGCTTGGGAAAGCTGTTTGGCGAAGGGATCGTTTTCGGTCATGGTCATGCGCTGACCAAAATCCAGACTGTCTTTGGTATAGATCAGCAAATCTATCGGCGGGCCGACGGTCAGGTTGCTGCGTGTGGTCGAGTTCATCGACACCAGCGCGCAACGCGCGGCATGGGCCAGGGGGGTGGAGCGTTTGATGACGCGGTCAAGGATCGGTTTGCCGTATTTGATTTCGCCGATTTGCAGGAACGGATGTTCGTCCGATTCGTGGATGTAGTTGCCTTGCGGATAAATCAGCAAGGTTTCCGGACGGGACGTTTCGATTTGGCCACCGAATATGAACGTGGCATCAAAATTAGAGCTTGCGCGGTCGCGGTTGGTTTGCTGCTTCTGTACATCCGCACTGATGTTTGCGATGTAGTCGGATGCCCCCAGCATGTTGGCTACCGTGCGTAAATTGACTTGCGCCTCACTTTCGATGTCGCTCCACAGACGCTTTACCACAGACTGGGTGGTAGCCAAATTGCCCGAGGAGAGAAGCACGAAGGTGCGTTCACCCGGCCAGACGAAGGTATGCATCTTCGAATAGATCGAGATATTGTCAAATCCGGCGTTGGTACGGGAATCAGAACAAAAGATCAGTCCCTGATCCGTGTTGATGGCAACGCAATAGGTCATGTTTATACTGTGCCCGCAAATTCGATTTCGGCCTGCTGGCTGGATTGGGCTGACTGCGCGCCGTCATGCTGCGCGTGGAAATAGCGATGCGTTATCGCGTCATGGATTTCGGCCAGTTCGGATTGCAAGCCATCCAGATATTCGTGCAGCGCTGCGGCGCTCAGTCCATCGGTTTTGTGTTGCGAAATTTTGAGGCGCATCTGGGCGACGAGTTGTTGCAGTTGCTGCGATTTCGGCATCAGCTTGAAACAGGATTCCATTTCACCCAGACAGTGTCCGACGCTGCGTGGAAATCGCATGTCGTTAAGCAGAAAATTAATCACTTCGCTGCTGCGTACTTGCATGGATATCAGTCGGCGATAAGTCTGGTAGGCCGACAATGAGTTCAGCGTGCTCATCCAAATTCGTTCCATGAGCGCCTCATGCAGCACACTGTCCTGCGGAAACTGGATCGCCGAATTCAAATCGAGAATGCGGGTGGTCATGTCGGCCCGTTCGACAGTGCGTCCCAGCTTGATGATCTGGTAGGCGATATCGTGTGCCATGGTGCCGCCAACCAGACCGACAATGGCGTGGCGCTGTTCGATGATATTGTTCAGCACCATGTAGCGGTCGCGACGGCTGCGGCAGGCGACGGAGGCATGTTCCCGCACATACAGAAACAGGCTGTTAATACGTTCCCACATTTCGGCGGGGAGAACTTCACGTAAGGTACGGGTATTCTCTCGGGCATACTGCACGCAGGACAAGATCGAACTCGGGTTTCGGCTATCTTCGATCAGGAAGCGCATGATATTTTCTTCGTTGGCTTGCGGATAATTTTCTTTGAACAGCTTGTCCTGACCGGCGACTACGACGAGGTTGGCCCAGCCGAATGAAGCGCCGAGCGGCAGGTCGAGCAGCACATGCGTGGTGCTGTTGATCAGGCGGGCGGTATTCTCGGCACGTTCCAGATAGCGCGCCATCCAGTATAAATTTCCTGCTGCGCGAGCTAACATCATCGCATCTCCTCTTCGACTATCCAGGTGTCCTTGCTGCCGCCGCCTTGCGATGAATTGACCACCAGCGAGCCTTTGCGCATGGCGACCCGTGTCAATCCGCCCGTGGTGGCATAGAGCTTGTCCGACTGCAATACGAAGGGGCGCAAGTCCAGGTGTCGCGGGGCCAGCAGCCCATCTACCAGAGTTGGGGCAGTGGACAGGTCGAGTGTCGGTTGCGCCATGTAGTTGCGCGGATTGGCGCGTATCAGCTCGGCGAATTGTGCGCGTTCTTCAGGCGTGGCGCGCGGGCCGATGATCATGCCGTAGCCACCGGATTCGTTGGCCGGTTTGACGACCAGTTTGTCCAGATTGTTCAGCACATATTCGCGCTGGTCTTCGATCATGCACAGATAGCTCGGCACGTTGGCAAGGATGGGGTCTTGATCCAGATAGTAGCGAATGATCTGCGGCACATAGGCATACACCACCTTGTCGTCCGCCACGCCCGCGCCGGGCGCGTTGGCGATGCCGACCTTGCCATTGCGCCAGGCACGCATCAGTCCGCGTACGCCGAGAGCCGAATCCGGGTTGAAAACTTCCGGATCGAGGAACCCGTCGTCGATGCGCCGGTAGATCACATCCACCCGCTCCAGGCCGTCGATGCTTTTCATGTACACCACGTCATCGCTGCCCACCAGCAAATCGGAACCTTCGACCAGATAGGCGCCCATTTGTTGGGCCAGATAACTGTGTTCGAAATACGCCGAGTTATAGATGCCCGGCGTGAGCACGGCGATGACCGGCTGATCGCCGGGACGGGGCGACAGTGCGGCCAGCATCTGGTAGAGCTGCGTCGGGTAATCGTCGATGGGGAGAATTTTGGTGGTGCGGAAAACTTCGGGAAAAATCCGCTTCATGATCTGGCGGTTTTCCAGCATGTAAGATACGCCGGAAGGCACGCGCAGATTGTCTTCCAGCACGTACACGGTGCCGTCGCGATCGCGCACCAGATCGGTTCCGCAAATATGTGCCCAGACGCCGAAGCGGGGAGTGATGCCGACACATTGCGGGCGGAAATTGCACGATCCGGCCAGCACCTCAGCCGGAAATATCCCATCTTTGATGATGCGTTGATCGTTGTACAGATCGTTGATAAACAGATTCAGCGCGGTCAGCCGCTGTTTGAGCCCGGCTTGTATCCGTTCCCATTCGGTGCGCGCCATCACCCGTGGGATGGGGTCGAACGGCCATGCGCGGTCGATGTTTCCGGATTCGCTGTAAATGGTGAAAGTGATGCCCATCGCCATGATGGTGGCGTCCACTGCCTGGCAGCGCGCAGCCAACTCATTTTTGTCCAGCGAATTCAAATAGTCGAACAAGGGGCGCGCGGATGAGCGGGGCTGCAAATCGCGATCCAGCAGTTCGTCGTAGGCGGTGTTGGCGGCGTATTCGGATAAGGCGAGTTCCATGGTGGAGTTCTTTAGTTTTTATGCAACATGCTAATTGTGCAATTGTACAGCGAATAGTTGCGGGCTTGTCGGTGATTGGGTTGCGTAATTTCCCCCACTTTGAAAAAGGGGGACGAGGGGGATTTGCTTTTGTTTCATCATCAGGGCGTCTTACTTGCCATGCCCGTTAGGTTGGTGCAATGACCGGCGGTTTCAATTTCGCCTTGGCAGCCAACTTTTTAACTGGTCACCAGCCTTGCCAGAATATTGGTATCGAGCGCGATCATCTTGGATTACGGTTTGGTCGTAACGCCTATATTGTTCCGCAGAAATAGCCGCTCCTGTGTATCCGGCAATGCCGACACAATCTGACTTGACGTGGGAATAAAAATGCGTATGATCATACGCATCAAATTTACGCAAGTTGATGCACTATGCGAACCTATTATGACTCGACCGCCAAGAAAGGTCGTCTATCGTTGTCGATCAACCAAAACCTGCTGGATCGCCTCGAACCTTACAAACAGCAAATTAATATCTCGGCACAAGCCGAGCAATTGCTTGCGCGAATGCTTGAAGACCTTGAAAATCGCACTTGGGTGGAACGCAACGCCGAAGCGCTGGCGGCACATGGTGTGGACATCGCCAATACCGGACTGGCTGGCGCTGAGTTTGACCGGATTTAGCCCTTGTCACAATTTGATATCTACCCCAATCCTGGTACAAAAAAGGTCGAGATACCGTATCTCGTTTCTGTTCAGAACGACCATATCACGAGTAAAACAGGGGCGACTGTTGTCATTCCGCTACGTTCCAATGCCAAGCCTGTAGACATCATGGCTCCGCTGGTTGAGATCTCCGTCCAAGGACAGTTTGTTCTGTCCACCGACGAAATCTTCGCAATCGACACCTCCAGACTCAAGGCTCCTGTCGCCAAGCTCAACATGAATGATCGCGCAAAAATAAAACCCGCAATAGACAAAGTAATCGGCGAATACTGACCCACTCCAAGTCACGTCGCTTGGACGAAGCGTAGCGAAATCCGGGAGCGCCCGTCAGTGCGCGGAAAATGTCGCAACAATTAGACGGTGTGCCTTGAATCCCGGATTCCATTGCATTTCGTCCGGGCTTGTCGAGGGCAAGGCTCAAGGGAACCTCTAAAAATCCAATTTTCGTCGCGATACTGCGTTGCGCACAAAAAATTACTCCTTACATATCAGACATATGCTGCGTCGCAATTTTTTGCTCGCGCCTTGTCTGGCTTAGAAAATTGGATTTTTAGAGGTTCCCTCAAGATTGCGATAAGTTGGGGCCGCGCGTATCATCGTTGATATTGAATCGGCAGGTTTGGTTTTGTTAGGAGAATGCCATGAGTCAACTACACCGTATTACCACTGACCCCGCTGTATGCGGCGGTCGTCCTTGTTTGCGCGGTACGCGAGTGCGAGTCAAGGATGTGCTGGACTTGTTGGCGGCAGGCGTTTCAAACAAGGAAATCTTGGCTGATTATCCCTATCTTGAGGCAGGCGATATCGTGGCATCACTGGAATATGCATCGCTACAGTCCGACCACATAGTGCTTAAAACTGCCTGATGCACTTTGTAGTAGATGCCCAGTTGCCTCCAGGATTAGTTCGGATTCTGGCAGAGAAAGGTCACACCGCCGAACATGTGTTTGATCGTTTTTCACCCAATGTTACCGATGCAGAAATCTGGCAATACGCCTTGTCTTGCGGTGGAGTGATAATTAGTAAACCCTTTGCTCACCCTTGTATCTTTGTTGTTTCATCAAGCCGAAGCCAACTTGACACGTGGCGCGATCAATTTCACCTTCGGGAAGTAACTGCGGTAACGGCTCACATCGCGGGTTAGCAAGGTCAGGCCTTCAACCTGCGCATGCGCCCCAATGTAAAAGTCCGGTAACGGTGACGTTTTTGCACCGCCTTTGCGGCGATACTTTACAAATGCCTGCCCCGCCAGATGTGCCGCTTTCCAAGGGAGGTCGAGACGCTGAATTTTCAACCGGGATAAGATGCCATCCAGTTCGGTCAGATTTTTATAGACTACTGAAATTTCGGCATAGACCAATTGGTTGATCGCCACCGGCCCCTTGAGCAAGGCATTTGCCAAGGCTGACTGTGACCAGAATAACCACTGCGGATCGGCGGTAAAAATATCCAGCAGGACGTTGCTATCGACAAAAATCGTGACGGAAGGCACCATCAATCTTCGCCGCGTGTCATTTTCAAAATGTCGTCAGTGCGCAAATTCTGATTGGCCGTCGCACTGCCTGTGACTTCATTCAGCGCCGCCAGAATTCTCTGTCGACGCTTGGCCTCAGTGTTTTCCACTTTTTCAATCCATACCCGGCCGTTGTTAAATTGAAACTCTATTTCGCTGCCGGGAGCCAGACCCGCCAGTTCACGAATGCCTTGAGGTATGGTTACCTGGCATTTACTTGTCAGTCGCATTTGTCGCTCCTTGGTATTGTGGTATTACTCGTGCGGTAAGAATTATAGACCTATTCAAATTTTTGTGTGACATAGAAATTAGCGTGCAGTCTGGTAGATGCGGTTGTCATCGTAGCTACGGATATTCAACGTGCAGTTGCAAGCCATACTGCCATCACTTCTGATCGTGCATCACGATGCGCGCAACGAATACTATCGCCAACACATTCGCCGTCATCGCGACATAGCCTACCGTTGCATAGCCGACGATTTGCCCGGCGCTGTTTTGTGTGATGATAAAACCGGCCAGCGTGGTCGCCAAGCCCATGGCGAATGATTGCATGGTGGCGTTGAGTGACATGAAGGTGCCGCGCAGTTTTGGCTGGGCAGCCGAGGTGACGATCGCCATCGCGGGGATCATGCGTCCGGAAACCAGCACGAAGAATGCGGTGGTGCAAATCAGCCACAGCCAAAGCGGGACGATCCCGATCTGGCTTACCGCAAACAAAGGCAATAGCGCAGCGGCGGCCACCCATCGATAGACTTTGACCTTGCCGCGCTGGTCGGCCCAACGACCGATCCGTCGCGCGGTAAATAAGGTTGCCGCGCCACCCGCGAGGTAGACGAATGGAATGTCGTGTTGCGAAATACCGACGTTGCTTACCGCGTAAAGGGTGAGGTAGGGAATCACGGTGAAGCCGGAAAAAATGATTAGCGCGGAAAATAGCAAGGCGTGCCGATGGTTGCTGTCGCGTAATACGGCGAACATGGCCACAAAAGGGTGGTCGCGCTTGTCGGTGCTGATGTGTCGGCGCAGTTTCGGCAACAGGCGCAGGCCGATGATGACGAATAACACCGCCATTCCGGCAATCAGCATGAACGGTGATCGCCATCCCACGTGATTGGCCAACCACAGCGACAGCGGCACACCGGCAACGGTGGAAACAGAAAAGGCGGTCGATACCACGCCGCTGGCATGGGCGCGCCGTTCGAATGGGATCACATCGCCCACGATGGTTTGCACCATCGCGCCCATTATCCCGCCAAATACGCCCGCCAAGCCACGCGCGACAATCAGTGTGGAATACCCCGGCGCCAGCCCGCATGCCAGCGTGGATAGTCCGAATAAAACGGATAAGGTCAGCAATAACCGTTTGCGTTCGAAACGGTCCACAAACGTCGCGGCCAGCAAACCCGACAAGGCGGAACTGAAGCTGTATGACGAGACCAGCAGGCCGAACTCGTGCGTGCTCATACCGAACGCTGTCATCAGAATAGGACCCAGCGGCATCATGATCATGAAATCGAGAATATTGATGAACTGAATACCGGCGAGAGTGAGCAACAGGTAATTTTCGCGTTGCGGGGTGAGTGGGTGGGACATAGTTCCATGAGGCTAATCGAAGGGTGTATGATTGTATCTGCCTTTCGGTATAGGGAACCTCTAAAAATCCAATTTTCGTCGCGATACTGCGTTGCCCACAAAAAATTACTCTTTACATATCAAATATATGTTGCATCGTAATTTTTTGTTCGCGCCTTGTCTAGCTTAGAAAATTGAATTTTTAGAGGCTCCTAATATTTAGAGGCAATCATCTGCAACCAGAATTTTCAACAAGCAAGAAGGAGTTCAAAATGAATTCACCAAAAGTCGCAAACGAAGTGGCAGCGGAGCAGGTCAGCAAGGAAAAGTTGATGGAAGACCTGAGGGTGGTCGTGGCTGATGCGGAGGAGCTATGGAAGGCCACCGCCAATCAGACCGGCGAGCGGATCGCAGCGGCTCGCGCCAAGGCGGGCGAGTCGTTACAGGTTGCCAAGGCACGTCTGGCCGACGCGCAGGCAACGGTCGTTGAAAAAGTCAAAGTGGCCGCCAAGACTACCGACGATTATGTTCATGAAAATCCTTGGCAGTCCGTGGGTATTGCAGCCGCGCTCGGCCTGGTTCTCGGTGCCCTGATTTCGCGCCGTTGATCCGGTATGGCTGCTGAAGAGCAGGATTCCGGCACAGGTCAACACAGGGGGTTATTCGACTCCCTGAGGACGCTGGCAGCCACTTTTTTGGCCATCGGACGCACTCGCTTGGAGTTGCTGTCCACCGAACTGGAAGAGGAGCGGCTGCGTCTCAGCTCCATGTTGCTGTGGACGCTGATCGCGCTATTTTGCGGCGGCATGGGAGTCATGTTGCTCGCCGCGTTTTTCGTGGTGCTGCTGTGGGACACGAACCGCCTGTTGGCGTTGGGTATTCCCGCATTGCTGTTCTTGCTGGGGGCTGCCTTGTCTTGGCGGGCGGTGGTGGTCAAGGCGCGAGCCAAGCCCCGCTTGTTCTCGTCCAGTCTCGCGGAATTGTCCAAAGACAGCGAACAACTGAACTCGCGCACATGAACGAAAAGCTGATCAAGTTGGCCGAACGCAGAGGCATGCTGATATCCATAGCGGCAGCCCAACGCGCGGAATTGGCGCAGGCATTGGTCCCATTGCGCGGGCCTTTGGCGGTTGCGGATCAAGGTTTGTCGGCGTTGCGTTATCTCAGGCGGAACCCTGTGCTGTTGGGGGGGGCGTTGGCCTGCGCGGTGGTGTTGCGCCCACGGCGCATATTTG
Source organism: uncultured beta proteobacterium (assembly GCA_963714805.1). GTDB lineage: Bacteria > Pseudomonadota > Gammaproteobacteria > Burkholderiales > Gallionellaceae > CAIQPV01. The sequence continues at coordinate 616,467 of CAVQPO010000005.1, forward strand.
GCTGGTTACGCAGCGGCTGGGTGGTGTGGCGCATGGTCATCGCGGTCAAGCGCCGACTGCCTTAACCCTTACTTTTCAGCCCCGAACAATGAATAAGCTGCACGAAAAAACCATATTCATCACCGGTGCCAGTCGCGGCATCGGGCGCGAGATTGCATTGCGTTGCGCGCGCGACGGGGCGAATGTAGTGATTACCGGCAAAACGGCGGAAGCGCATGCCAAACTGCCCGGCACCATCCGCACCGTGGCTGGCGAAGTGGAACAGGCAGGAGGCCGCGCGCTGGCAATTCAGTTGGACGTGCGCGACGAGTTGGCTTTGCAGGCTGCGGTCGAGCAGGCAGCGCAGCATTTCGGCGGGATTGACGTGCTGGTCAACAACGCCAGCGCCATCAGCTTGACCCCTACTCTGGACACTACGGCCAAACGTCTTGATCTGATGTGGCAGGTCAACATGCGCGCCACCTTCCTCGCCTCGCAGGCCTGCATCCCCCATTTGAAAAAATCTGCCAACCCGCACATTCTCACGCTTTCGCCCCCGCTCAATCTGGATGCGAAATGGTTTGCGCCGCATGTGGCCTACAGCATTTCAAAATACGGCATGAGCCTGTGCGCGCTAGGTATGGCGCGCGAATTCGCGACCGACGGCATCGCGGTGAACTGCTTATGGCCGCGCACCCTCATCGCCACTGCCGCCATCGAATTCAATTTCCCCGAAGCTATCCTGCGCGCGTCGCGCCATCCGTCCATCGTCGCGGATGCGGCGTACCATATTTTGACGCGTGACAGCCGCGACTGTAGCGGTAATTTCTTTATCGATGAGGATCTGTTGCGTGCAAGCGGTACAGAGAATTTTGAGCAATATGCGGTGACGGCCGGGGAGCCGCTGTTCGATGATTTGTTTTTGGGGTAGGGAATTGCAGGAACAATATGCTGAAAAAAATTAGTGTTCGAGATGTCAGGCTCGGGATGTTCATTGCAGAGCTTTGCGGGAGTTGGATCGACCATCCGTTCTGGAAAAAAGCGTTCTTGCTGGATTCCGAGAAAGACTTGCATGCCTTGCAGACCTGCGGCTTGGCCGAAGTCATGATCAATCTCTCCAAGGGGTTGGATGTTGAACCCGAACAGCCTGAAGAAAAGGCTGCGGATAGTTCGCCGGAAGAGGCAAAAAGCGAAAAGAAGCAGGAACGCCAGGTCGCCTTGAGTGAAGAGCTGGATCGTGCCCAAAAATTACAAGCCAAGGCCAAACGGATCGTTGCCTTTATTTTCAGGGAAGCGCGCTTGGGCAATGCCCTGCAAAGTACTGAAGCGATTGCTTTGGTGGACGAGATCATGCTGTCCGTTTCGCGCAACTCAAACGCTTTGGTCAGTCTGTCCCGCTTAAAGAGCAAGGATGACCATACTTTCTTGCATTCGTTGGCAGTCAGTGCCTTGATGATAGCCTTGGGCAGGCAAATGGGGATTGAAGGCGATGCCCTGAAAAATCTGGGCGTGGCAGGCCTGCTGCATGATGTCGGGAAAGTGGCGATTCCCGATAATATCCTCAACAAGCCCGGCAAACTGACCGCAGAAGAATTTGAAATCGTTAAAGCCCATTCCCGACGCGGATGGGAAATCCTCAGCTCAGCCCCTGACGTGGATGAAGTGGTGCTGGATGTTTGCTTGCACCACCACGAACGGATGGATGGCGCGGGATACCCGGATAAATTGACTGGCGAGCCTTTGTCGCTGCCTGCCCGCATGGCGGCGGTCTGCGATGTTTATGATGCGCTCACCTCGGATTGCAGTTACCGAAAAGCTTTCTCCCCCGCCGATGCCATCCGCAAAATGACCGAATTGCAAAATGTGCATTTCGACAAAGCCGTATTTCACGCGTTCGTCAAAACCGTAGGAATCTACCCGTCCGGCACGCTGGTTAAATTAAAATCGGGGCGCTTGGCCGTGGTGGCGGATCAATCGACAAAAAGTTTGACTACCCCGATTGTAAAAGTATTCTTTTCAACCAAAGCCAACGAACCGATTCCCCCGGTATTGGTCGACCTTTCCAAAGTACCGGATCCTATCGCGAGCGTCGAAAATCCTATTGAATGGAAACTCGACCTGAAGGCGATGGTGGGGATTTAACTGAGCCGTGATTAACCTTCATGGCACACGGTTAAGGGAAATGATTGCAAGCGGAGTTTCCATCGTAGCTACCAATCTTGTCGTTCGTAATGTGGAAGAGGATGTTGTCCTCGCGCTGAAGCAACGGGCCGCATCTCATGGCAGAAGTGCGGAAGCCGAACATCGTGAAATTTTGAGATCGGTTATGCAACATCCCAAGCGCCGTTCTGTTGCCGAAATTCTATCGTGCATGCCGAATGTGGGTGTAGACGCCGACTTCAATTTCCGCAACCGCTAGGGGCTGCGTGTATCTGGTCGACACCAATGTCATCAGCGTGGCTCGCAAGGGTGTCAAAGCAAATACGGGCGTCAAGAAATTCTGCCGGGAAACCAATGCGGATGAACTCAATCTTTCCGCGCAAACCATCGGCGAAATTCGGCGAGGTTTGGAAAACATCCGGCATCGCGGCGATCTTCCACAAACCAGAAAACTTGAAAAATGGCTGGCTCTGGTTAAAGCCAAAACCTTTTTCAGGCTGGTCTCTTGATTTAACTCCGAAGCGTATACTTTTGAGTTTGGATTTGTGCATTTCTTGATCACAATAGGCGGCTAGCACCAAGAGTTGAAAGCGGGACGGCCCAAAGTGGGCGGCCATTTATCTGGCCCATGGGTAATGTTTCGGTGCCATCGTAGAGAATGATTCCCGCCTTGAAAAACTGCGGTGCAAGACTGGCTAATTTCTTCATGCCGACCAAATCATGGGCCGTCACGCTCGCGGCAGACTTGACCTCTACACCAACAATCTCACCCGATGCATTTTCAATCACAAAGTCCACTTCGTTTTGGTCTTTGTCGCGGTAGTAAAAAATTCCATATTCGCCTTCGGCCCAAGTGGCCTGCTTGCGCAATTCGGCAAACACAAAACTTTCCAGCATTTGGCCGAACAGTTTCCGCTGCCGCAATGGATCGGAAAAATCAACCAGCACGCTCAACAGGCCAGAATCCAGGAACTGCAACTTGGGGGTTTTCAGTAGGCGCGAGAGGCGGTTTCCCGACCAGACCGTGAGCCGTTGCATCAGATACATTTGTTCGAATACCGCGATGTATTTACTGGCGGTTTTGTGGTCGATACCCACCTGCCCGCCCAATTGGCTGTAGTTGCAAAGCTGGCCTGCGGTTTGGGACAACGCCTTGAGGAGACGCGGAATCTGATCCAGTTTATCGATGCTGGCAATGTCCTTGATATCGCGCTGGATTAGGGCATCAATATACTGGCGAGCCCAAATCTTGCGGCGGCGACTGTCAGTGCGAGCAAGGGCTTCCGGATAGCCACCCCGACTGACCTTTTCCATCAGTGCGTCCCCTACCACCGGTGCAGTTGCAACCAGCATTTCACCCGCAAACAAGGCATCCAGCCAAGACAGAGAAGCGGCTGGAGCGGAAGCAATTTCGCATTGCGCCAAGGGTAGCAGCACCAGTGTTTCCATCCGCCCCGCAAGTGAGTCCGCGACACTGGGGAGTGTCATCAAGTTAGCCGAACCGGTAAGCAAAAACCTGCCTGGGCGACGATCTTCATCAACTGTTTTCTTGATGGCCAGCAGCAAGTCTGGGGCACGCTGAATTTCGTCAATCACCGCACAATCAACACTGCGAATCAAACCGACCGGGTCTTCCTTGGCAGCTAGACGAGTCAACTCATCATCCAGCGTCAAGTATCGCCGTCCAGAGCCTGCGAGTTGGCGTACCAACGTGGTTTTACCCGCCTGCCTTGGACCGCTCAGCAAAACAACCGGCGTATCTGCCAGCGCATCCAGAACCCTAGGCTGGATGCTTCTAGGAAAAATTGGCGGGTTTATATTGGCATCAAGCACGGCAATGAACTCTGTACGATTGGGAATATAGTATAGTCCATTTGGGATTATAAAGCCAAGCAAACGGGATTGAATTCATCCATTAGCATGTTCGACGCGGGATATATGGTATGTTCTTCAGCCGCAAGCTTCTCGTTCCAGATAACGAGATCCCCCAGTCAAAGCTTGTAGCTTAATAGGATGCTGCTTTGGGTCGGGAACAGCAGGTCTCTATCACAAACTGCATGCCTAATAACGCCACTTCGAGGCAATAATCACGACTGTTTGCCAGCCCCCAGACTCGTCCGAACCGGCGAGCCAAGAAAACTCGAACATCCAATAGCCAGTTTCGGCAAATGCAGGAGAAAAACGGGCATAGCAAATTTCATCACAAGAGGTAACTCTTCCATGCCCGTGCCCGTTAGGTTATATTGAGCCCCCATCACCACTCACCAACACACGTATGACCGTCGTCGCCCCGCCCACCCTGTCCGCACGTAACTTGTGCCGCCGTTCCGGTCAGCGCGAGATCATTCGTGACGTGTCGCTGGAACTCAGGCACGGCGAAGTGCTCGGTCTGCTCGGGCACAACGGCGCGGGCAAGAGCACTACGCTGCAAATGCTCACCGGCGCACTTGTACCGAATTCTGGACATATTGAAATATGCGGCTACGATCTCGCGCGTCAGCCTGAAAAGGCCAAGGCGCACATCGGCTTTCTGCCGGAAATTCCGCCGCTGTACCGCGAGATGCGCGTAGACGATTACCTGATATTTGCCGCTAAACTGCATCGGGTGCCGCGCGCGCAACTTGCCAATGCTCTGACTGATTCCAAGCGCCGCTGCGGATTGCAGAGCAGCGGCAACAAAATCATCGGCACGCTTTCCAAAGGCTACCAGCAGCGCGTCGGCATCGCTCAGGCTATCATCCATCAACCGGAAGTGATTATCCTCGACGAACCCACCGTCGGCCTCGATCCGTCGCAGATTCGCGACATCCGCGCGCTCATCCGCGAACTGGGCGATGCGCACAGCGTTATTCTTTCCACCCATCTGTTGAACGAAGTGGCCAGCATTTGCGACCGCGTCGAGATCATCCATCACGGACGCCTGATTTACGGCGACAGCAGCGAGCGGATGCAGCAGTACGGCCACCAGCCCGGCTTCATCGTCACGCTGCTTGCGCCACCCGCGCTCGCCGAACTGCAAGCCATCGCCGGGATACTACAAGTGGAGCAACTCTCCAGTACACAATTCCGCATCCTTTACGCCGCCCATGCGGATACCGAAATGGACCCGGCAACAGTATTGCTTGGACTCGCCGCGCAGCATGGCTGGCAGGCCAAACAACTGGTGCCGCTGCAAGCGCGGCTGGAAGATGTGTTTATGCAGATTACTCAAGGTGAAGAGGTGACGACATGATCCTCACTATCGCTCACAAAGAATTCCGCAGCCTGTTCACCACTCCCTCCACCTGGCTGATTCTGGGGGCGCTGCAATTTATTTTCGCCTGGTTTTTTCTGGCGCGGCTGGATGCCTTCCTGCAAGTACAGGCGCAACTGGCGCAGATAGCCAATGCGCCGGGTACCACACTGGCGGTCGCCGCTCCGCTGTTTGGCACTCTGGGTTTAATCCTGATGATGCTCGTTCCGGTGTTCACCATGCGTCTGTTCGCCGAGGAACGGCGCAACCAGACTCTGGCGCTGCTGATGACCGCACCGGTCTCCGCCATGCACATCGTGCTGGGCAAGTTTTTCGGCCTGATGTTATTTTTGCTGCTGATCGTTGCAAGCTGCACGTTGATGGTGCTGTCGCTGGCCGCAGGCACACAACTGGATATCGGATTATTGCTCTGCAACGCGCTGGGAATGTTGCTGCTCGTCGCCAGCTACGCCGCACTCGGGCTGTATATTTCTTCCCTCACCGCACAACCGGTGGTTGCCGCCATCGCCGCGCTGGCCGCGCTGTTCGGGCTGTGGCTGATGGAAGTCAGCGCGGCGGATAACGACAACGCATTGCACGTGATTTCACCGGTCAACCATTTTCAGAACTTCAACATCGGCCTGCTCAATAGTGCCGATATGGTTTATTTCTTGGTGTTCATCGCAACTTTCTTGTTGCTGACGATACGGCGAGTCAACAACAACCGGGTTTACGGCTGATTGGTGCTTGGTTTTGCATTTCTGCTGGCAGTTCGCAGTGTGACCTACAACTTCCATTTCCAATTTGAAACAAGATCAATTTTCATGTGGGAGCGGCCTCCCGGCCGCGATAAGATTTATCGCGGCCGGGAGGCCGCTCCCACAACATCTCATTTATAAATTGAAAATGGAATAGGTTTGTTCGTTAACTATGTACCTACATTGGGTTCCTGCTCGTCCGGCTCAGGCTCATAAGCAGGAACTCGTGCCTGCTGCCTTCCACTCATGCCCCGCGCTTGGCAAAGTCCTTAAGCCGAAAGCCGAGCAACCACAGCACGGCGAAATACGCCGCCACGCCCAACACCACCAGCCAGGTCAGATGCACGATCCGCGTCCAGCCGTGCGTAGCTAGCCACTGTTGTTCGCTGCCCATGCCAAACCACAACGACAGCCCCAAAGCCAACAGCGCCGCGCCAAGTTTGGCAAGAAACTTGCCCCAGCCAGGTTCGGGCAGGTAGATGCCGCGTTTGCGCAGCAAATAAAACAGGATGGCGGAATTGAAGCAGGAACCGAGACCGATAGAAAGTGCTAGCCCGGCATGATGCAATTGCAGCCCAAAGACGAACAGCAGGTTCATCGCCTGAGTGGCGAGCAGCGTGCCGATACCGATCTTGACCGGAGTCTTGATATCCTGCCGCGCATAGAAACCGGGAGCCAGCACTTTCACCGATATAAGGCCGATCAGGCCGACGCTGTATCCAACCAGAGCGTTGCGCGTCATCAGCACATCATTCGCGGCGAATGCGCCATGCTGAAAAAAAGTCGCCAGCAACGGCACGGCGATCATGCCCAGCGCGAGGGCGGCAGGCAAGGTGAGCATGAAGACGAGACGCAGCCCCCAATCCAGCAGCTTGGAATATTCCTCCGGACTATTATCGGCGTGGTGCTTGGACAGCGAGGGCAGCAGGATGGTGCCGAGCGCCGCCCCCAGCAGGCCCGAGGGAAATTCCATCAGGCGGTCGGCAAAATACAGCCAGGACACGCTGCCCGCAGCCAGAAAGGAGGCAAATATGGTGTTGATGATGAGGCTGATTTGCGCGATGGATACGCCGAACACCGCAGGCCCCATCTGCTTGATGATGCGCCATACGCCCGCGTCTTTCAGGTCCAGACGCCAGGTCGGCAACATGCCGATCTTTTTCAGGAACGGGACTTGAAATGCCAACTGGATGACGCCGGCAAGAAACACCGCCCAGCCCAGCGCCATGATGGGCGGATCGCAATAGGGTGCCAGCCACAGCGCACCGCCGATAAAACAAATATTGAGCAGGATGGGCGCGAACGCGGGCACCCAGAATTTGTTGTAAGTATTGAGTATGCCCGCCGCCACCGCGACCAGCGAGATGAAGAAAATATATGGCGAGGTGATGCGCAACAACTGCACGGTAAGCGCGAATTTGTCCGCATCTTTCACGAAGCCCGGCGCGGTGACGTACACCAGAATGGGTGCGGCAATGATGCCGATGAGCGTAACCACAAACAGGATAATCGCCAGCAACGAAACGACGTGATCCACCAGCAGCTTGGTTTCGTCATGTCCCTTGCGGTTCTTGTATTCGCCGAAAATCGGCACGAAGGCTTGCGAAAACGCGCCTTCCGCAAACAAACGGCGCAATAGATTGGGCAACCTGAAGGCCACGAAAAATGCGTCGGTCGCCATGCCTGCACCGAAGATACGCGCAATCAGCATGTCGCGCACAAAGGCTAGGATGCGTGAAACCAAAGTCAGGCTGCTGATGGTGGCGAGGGCTTTAAGTAAATTCATCTTGGGGAATGCGGTCAGCCACGGAATACACCCATGAAGCTGCTGGCTATTTGAACGGGCGCTATCATACCATTACTGCCGCGCACGGCGGGAACGTGCCGTAGCACGGGTGCGATTCAAACTGAGGTGGAAACATTCTGGAATAACATAACTTAATAAGTAGGTCAGTTTCGGCATTACCCTTGTGGGAGCGGCCTCCCGGCCGCGATTCGACGCATGCCTCCCAACCCATCGCGACCTGGAGGTCGCTCCCACCAGAGCAGTTCGCGCCCCTGCGACAGGCTCACGAAGATCGGATTGATGCGGTTCCTCCGTCACCGCATCCTACAACGCCCTTGCCCGGCGAAAAGAAACAGGCGAAAAGAAACATTTGCCAAAGCGGCGCAGTCTCCCTATAATGCGCGCCTTTCGTCGCAAGAAATTATCAAGGAGCCACCATGGCAAACAGCGCACAAGCAAGAAAGCGCGCAAGACAAGCGGACAAGCAGCGTGACCATAACGCGAGCCTGCGCTCTGAACTGCGCACCGCAATCAAGAAAGTAACCAAGGCGATCGAGGCTGGCGACAAAGCTGCCGCGAAGGCCGTGTTCAGCGAATCCACCAGCATCGTGGACTCCATCGCCGACAAAAAGATTATCCACAAGAACAAGGCTTCGCGCCACAAGAGCCGTCTGTCAGCCGCCATCAAGGCAATGGCCTAAGCAGTACTTGCGTGTATACTTAAAGGCCGACCGAACGTCGGCCTTTTTCGTTTTGAAATAGCGCGGTAATGAAGCTGATATAAAATGTAGCTAACGCATTTTTAACCTAGCTTCTGACAAGTTAACGGGAGTTTCCATGTCGCACCTGATGAACACTTATGCTCGACTCCCCGTCGCCTTCACGCATGGCGAAGGGGTATGGTTGTGGGACAGCAACGGCAAACGCTATCTTGATGCGCTCGCCGGTATCGCAGTCAACACGCTGGGGCACGCCCATCCGAAATTCACTGCCGCATTGAATGCACAAATCGGCAGAATGATCCATGTCTCCAACGTCTACACCGTGCATGAACAGGAGCATCTTGCCGACAAGCTGTGCGCGCTGTCCAACATGCAGGAAGTGTTCCTGTGCAATTCCGGTTGCGAGGCCAACGAAGCCGCGATCAAGCTGGCGCGCATGTATGGGCACAACAAAGGTATTGATACGCCCAATATCATCGTGATGGAAAAAGCTTTTCATGGCCGCACCTTGGCAACGCTCTCGGCAACGGGCAGCCGCAAGGTGCAAGCCGGTTTTGAGCCGCTGGTGAAAGGTTTCGTGCGCGTGCCGTACAATGATCTCGACGCCATCAGGCAAGTTGCCGAACACAACCACGATGTGGTGGCGGTGCTGGTTGAGCCGATTCAGGGCGAAGGCGGCATACGCACTCTGGATATTCATTATCTCGAACAACTGCGGCAAATTTGCGACCAACAAGGCTGGCTGCTGATGGTGGATGAAGTGCAATGCGGTTTAGGGCGTACCGGCAAATGGTTCGCTTTTCAGCATACCGGCATTCTGCCGGACGTAATGACGCTGGCCAAAGGTTTGGGCTCGGGCGTTCCGATTGGTGCCTGCCTGGCTGCGGGCAAGGCTGCGGGCACTTTCAAGCCCGGCAACCACGGCTCCACCTTCGGCGGCAACCCGCTGGCCAGTACTGCCGCGCTCACCACGCTGGAAATTATGGAGCATGACAAGCTGCTCGATAATGCCGCGACCATAGGCAATTTCCTGCTGCAAGGCTTGCGCGATCGTCTCGGCAAAGTCGCAGGCGTGGTAGATATACGCGGGCAAGGACTGATGATAGGCATCGAGCTGGACAAGCCCTGCGCTGAAATAGTCAAGCGCGCACTGGCACATGGCCTGCTGATCAACGTCACCGCCGACAACGTCATCCGGCTGTTGCCGTCGCTGGTATTCACTCAAGCAGAAGCACAACAATTGCTGGATATGTTGTGCCCGATGGTGACCGATTTCCTGTCACAAGTCGATTAGCCCAAGGTGATCATCCGAGGTAATTGGTATGGATATCAAACATTTTTTACAGCTTAATGACCTGACCCGCGCCGAACTTGAACATGTGTTCGAACGCACCCGCATCATCAAGCAGAAATTCAAATCCTACGAGAAATACTGGCCTCTGGTCGATCGCACGCTGGTAATGATTTTCGAGAAGGCCAGCACGCGCACGCGCATTTCTTTCGAGGCCGGCATGCAGCAACTGGGCGGTGCCGCCATTCATCTCAGCACGCGCGATACGCAACTCGGGCGCGGCGAACCGGTGGAAGACGCTGCGCAAGTCATCTCGCGCATGAGCGACCTCGTGATGATCAGAACCTTCGAACAAAGCATTATCGAACGCTTTGCCGCCAACTCGCGCGTTCCGGTCATCAACGGACTGACCAACGAATATCACCCCTGCCAGATACTCGCTGACATTTACACCTATATCGAACAGCGAGGCAGCATCCAGGGCAAGACCGTGGCTTGGATCGGCGATTCCAACAACGTGTGCAACACCTGGCTACAGGCGGCAGAAGTATTCGATTTCAATGTGCATGTCTCCACCCCGCCCGGCTACGAAGTTGAACCCGAACGCGCCGGTCTGTTCGGTGAAGACAATTACGAAGAATTTGCCGACCCGATGGATGCCGCGCGCGGTGCCGACCTGGTGAGCACCGACGTGTGGACCAGCATGGGTTTCGAGGCTGAAAACGAAGAGCGCATGAAAGATTTTGCCGACTGGCAAGTGGATAGCGACATGATGCGTGTCGCCGCCAAAGACGCGCTATTCATGCACTGCCTGCCCGCGCATCGCGGAGAAGAAGTCGAAGCTCAAGTTATCGACGGCCCGCAAAGCGTAGTGTGGGATGAGGCAGAAAACAGATTGCACGTGCAGAAAGCCCTTATGGAATATCTGCTGCTGGGCAAGGTGAGCACTTAAGGCAGTACACGGTCGCGAATGCACGATTCCCTCAAACCAGGCATACGTTACGAGCATAAGTTTTTGGTCCCATCGACCAAAACGGTGCCCGCATTGTATCCCGAGTCACCGGAGTTTCTGGCGATGCCGGAAGTCTTCGCCACCGGCTTTCTGGTCGGATTTCTGGAATGGGCGTGCATCATGGCGATCAAGCCATACTTGGACTGGCCTGAAGAGCAATCCCTTGGGACGCATATCAACGTTAGCCATATAGCCGCCACGCCGCCCGGACTTGAAGTGACCGCGACTGTCGAACTTACTGCGGTGGAAGGCAGAAAGCTGACCTTCGCCGTCTCCGCGCATGATGGCGTGGATCTGATCTCACAAGGCACGCACGAGCGCGTTGTCATCAACAAGGCGCGTTTTGAAAACAAGGTACGCAACAAGCGCAACGAAAATTAGTTAATGGAGAAACATCAAAGCATGAGCGAAATTAAAAAAGCCGTCCTCGCATATTCCGGCGGACTGGACACCTCGGTGATCCTCAAGTGGTTGCAGGACACTTACCAATGCGAAGTCGTCACCTTCACCGCCGACATCGGACAGGGCGAAGAACTGGAACCGGCGCGCGCCAAGGCGCTGAAGATGGGCATCAAACCGGAAAATATTTTCATCGACGATTTGCGCGAAGAGTTCGTGCGCGACTTCGTGTTCCCCATGTTCCGCGCCAACACTATTTACGAGGGCGAATATCTGCTCGGCACATCCATTGCGCGCCCGTTGATCGCCAAGCGCCAGATCGAAATCGCCAAGCAAGTCGGCGCAGAAGCCGTGTCGCACGGCGCAACCGGCAAAGGCAACGATCAGGTGCGTTTCGAGCTGGGATACTACGCGCTTAACCCGAACATCAAAGTCATCGCCCCATGGCGCGAATGGGATTTGCTGTCGCGCGAAAAGCTGATGGCTTATGCAGAAAATGCAGGCATCCCGATCGACATGAAACACAAGCAAGGCGGCTCGCCCTACTCGATGGACGCGAATCTGTTGCACATCAGTTTCGAAGGTCGCCATCTGGAAAACCCTGCCGCAGAAGCCGAAGAAAGCATGTGGCGCTGGACGGTATCGCCGGAAGCCGCCCCCGATGCCGCCGAATATCTTGATATCGAATTCGAGCACGGCGACATCGTGGCGCTCAACGGTGCTCGCCTCAGCCCGGCACAGGTATTGACCAAGCTAAACGAGCTGGGCGGCAAGCACGGCATCGGTCGCCTCGATCTGGTAGAGAACCGCTACGTCGGCATGAAATCGCGCGGCTGTTACGAAACGCCCGGCGGCACCATCATCCTGCAAGCGCGCACCGCGCCATCGAATCCATCACGCTGGATCGCGAAGTCGCGCACCTGAAAGATGACCTGATGCCGCGCTACGCCAGCATGATCTACAACGGCTACTGGTGGGCACCGGAACGCAAGGCATTGCAGACCTTGATCGACCACACCCAACAAAACGTCAACGGCTGGGTGCGCGTCAAACTGTACAAGGGCAACGTAATCGTTGTGGGGCGCGACTCCAAAACAAATTCGCTTGTTCGACCCGAACATCGCCACTTTCGAGGATGATAAGGGTGCATACGACCAGAAGGACGCGGCAGGATTCATCAAGCTGAACGCGTTGCGCATGCGTATTGCAGCGAAACTGCAAAAATAGAAACGACCTCCTGTTCTGCTCCTCTCCCACCGGGAGAGGGCTGGGGTGAGGGAGCAAGCTCATTATGGAGATATAAATGTCAGACAAATTCGATAACGTCAGCGTAAGCAAAAAAGCCAACGTATTTTTCGATGGAAAGTGCGTATCCCATTCGGTATTTTTTCCCGATGGCACACGCAAGACCGTCGGCGTCGTCATGCCGGGAAGCCAGCTTACGTTTAACGTCGGCACGCCGGAACTGATGGAGATTACTTCCGGCGAGTGTCAGGTAAAAATCGCAGGGGAAGACTCGTTCAAAACTTATACCGCAGGCACCTCATTCCGTATCGCGGCAAACAGCAGTTTCGAGATACACGCGAAAGACGAAGTAAATTACGTTTGCAGTTTTGGTTGATTGATTTTGTAGGTTGGGTTACGCAAAAACGCTAGCCCAAGCTACACAATTTTCTGGAGAACATCATGCCCTCATTCGACATCGTCTCAGAAGTAGAAAATACCGAAGTAAAAAACGCGGTCGAGCAGACCAATAAGGAAGTCAGTACACGCTTCGACTTCAAGGGTTCCGATGCCCGCGTGGAACAGGCCGAACTGGTGCTCACCGTGCATGCAGACAACGAATTTCAGTTGAATCAGGTGCAGGATATTCTCAATGCCAAGTTGACCAAGCGCGGCGTGGACATCAAGTGTCTGGATATCAGCGAAAAGATCGACAAGGTCAGCGGCAACAAGGTGAAGCGTAGTTGCACGGTCAAAGTCGGGGTGGAAATCGAGCTGGCGAAAAAAATCGTCAAGCTGTTCAAGGAAAGCAAGATGAAGGTGCAGGCCAGTATTCAAGGCGACACCGTGCGCGTCTCCGGCAAGAATCGCGATGACCTGCAAGCCGGTATCGCGTTCATCAAGAAATCCATCACCGATTTTCCTTTGCAATACCAGAATTTCCGCGACTAAATCTTCGCCTGCTTTAGGGCACTTCTAAAAATCCATATTTCATCCCAACTGCTGCGTTGCGGAAAAAATTTCTTGCTTACATATCATACACATGCGGCGCGGCGAAATTTTTTTCCCACGCCTTGCATTTGGGCGAAATCTGAATTTTTAGAAGCGCCCTTTAGTTTCATGCGTTTGGCATTTTCGGTGCAGCCAGCATGCCAACGCGACACATCCCTTAAGAACACCATTCGACCAAGCTAACAAAAATTCACTCAAGCCGCAGCTTATGTGCGCTACAGCACTGAGAACGGTCGACTTAATAGCCATGATGAAACATGGTGGCGCAACATCCATTCACAGTTTCAATTGCCCCGCCTTGACTCATTCGCGCTTTTTCGTGGAAGTTGCCCATAGCAAAGAAGTCAGTGAGCCAGACATTTTTAACTCCGCCGCTGGCAAAGTACCGGGTATATATTCTTTGAAAACTGCACATAAAATTATTGCATCGCTTGTCGGAGCAGCTCTGCTGGTTGCTCTGATGGTTACGGTGTCGTTCTGGGCTTTCAGGCAGATCGGGGAGGCAGCCGAGGCGCGAAACCATGCCAATCAGGTATTGAGCAACGCGAACGATTTGCTGTCTTCATTGAAAGATGCCGAGACCGGTCAGCGCGGCTATTTGTTGACCGGTGACGAGGCTTTTCTGGAGCCCTATCTGGCGGTGCGCAATAGCATCGGCGGCAATCTGGAAATGCTGCGTCAACTTACCCTGATCCGTGCTGCCCATAGCCATCTGGATGCAATGGCCCCATTGGTAGATGCCGAACTGGCGTATTTGTCGCATAACATTGAGTTGCGCCGCAATCACCGGATGACTGCCGCACAAATTATTATTGGCGGCGGCCAGGGCAAGCGTTTGATGGATGCCATCCGTGTCGAGATGAGCGGCTTCAACCAGATAGAGGAAGGCGCGCGGACTCAGCACGAAGCTGAGTTCCAGTCGAACATGCGTTACCTGTTTGTCAGCATCGTGGTCGCCAGCCTGTTTACGCTTCTGCTTGCAGTTTCGTTCGCTTATTTGATCTATCGGGAATCCCGGCAGCGGCTGAAGAATCTGGTTCATCTGGAAACCCGGCATTTACTCGATGTTCAGGAAGAGATGAATAAGCAATTGCAGCAAGCCAACGCCACCTTGCAGATCAGCGAGGAAAAGCTCGCAGTGACGCTCAAGTCCATCGGCGATGCCGTGATTACCACCGATGCCGCAGGGTGCGTAATTTTCCTGAATCCCCTTGCCGAACAGTTGACCGGTTGGCTTCTGGCGGAAGCGAGCGGACACCCGGTGGACAAAATCTTTCACATTATCAATAAAGAAACCCGTCAAACCGCCATTATCCCGGTAACGGCAACTTTGGCCCATGGCACGATACAGGGCTTGGCCAACCACACAGTACTGATTGCACTCGATGGTACAGAATGCGATATCGCCGACAGTTGTTCGCCGATTCGCGACAGCGAAGGTGAGGTGATCGGTGCCGTGCTGGTGTTTCGCGATGTTACCGAGGAATATGCGACGCAACAGGTCTTGCGCGACCAGCAGTTCTACACTCGATCACTGATCGAGTCCAGCATCGACGCGCTGATGACGACAGATCCGTCAGGTATTATTACCGATGTCAACAAGCAGATGGAAGCGCTCACCGGGTGCCTGCGTGACGAGTTGATCGGCTCGCCGTTCAAGAATTATTTCACCGAGCCGGAGCGTGCCGAAGCGGGCATTAAACGGGTGCTGAGAGAAAATAAGGTTTCCAACTTCGAGCTGACGGCATGCGATAAAGACGGCAGGGAAACGGTAGTTTCCTACAATGCGACCACCTTCTACAACAGTGATGGCAAGCTGCAAGGCGTGTTCGCCGCAGCGCGCGACGTATCGGAGCAAAAACAGTTCGATCAGCGCCTGCGCGATCAGCAGTTCTATACGCGCTCGCTCATCGAATCCAACATCGACGCGCTGATGACTACCGATCCGTCCGGCATCATCACCGATGTCAACAAGCAGATGGAAGCGCTTACCGGATGCACGCGTGACGAGCTGATCGGCTCGCCGTTCAAGAAATACTTTACCGATCCGGAGCGGGCCGAAGCGGGCATCAAACTGGTGCTGAGCGTAACGAAACTAAGCGACTACGAACTCACCGCGCGAGCCAGAGATGGCAAGGAAACGGTAGTGTCCTACAACGCCTCCACCTTCTATGACAGAAACAGGAAGTTACAGGGCGTGTTCGCGGCTGCGCGCGATATCACCGAACGCAAACACATGGATCAGGTGTTGCAGGGAAAGAACATCGAACTGGAGATCGCCAAAGCCGTGGCAGAAAGAGCCAACCTGGCCAAATCGGATTTTCTCTCCAACATGAGCCACGAGATACGCACGCCGATGAACGCCATCATCGGCATGTCCTACCTGGCGCTGAAGACCGAGCTGACGCCGCGCCAGCGCGACTACATCAAGAAAATAAAAGGCTCCGGCCAGCATCTGCTCGGCATCATCAACGACATTCTCGATATCTCTAAAATCGAGGCAGGGAAATTGGCCGTCGAACACACCGAATTCGAACTGGAGAAAGTGCTCGACAATGTGGCCAACCTGATCGCCGAGAAAACCTCCGCCAAAGGGCTGGAACTGGTTTTCGACATCGACAAGAGAGTGCCGCCCAACCTGATCGGTGATCCGCTGCGCTTGGGGCAAATTTTTATTAACTATAGCAACAATGCCGTCAAGTTCACCGAGCAGGGAGAGATCGATATCACCATCCGGGTGAAGGAGCAAACCGATACGGATGTGCTGCTCTACTGCGCTGTGCGCGATACGGGCATCGGCCTGACGGAAGAGCAGATGGGGCGGTTGTTCCAGAGTTTTTCTCAGGCAGACACTTCGACCACCCGCAAATTTGGCGGTACCGGTCTCGGTCTGGTTATTTCCAAGAAACTGGCCGAACTGATGGGCGGTGAGGTTGGCGTAAAAAGCGAACCGGGCAAGGGCAGCACTTTCTGGTTCACGGCGCGACTCGGCAAGGGCGTTGGCCTGCAACGCAAGCTGGCGCTGGCCGGCGATATGCTGGGCAAGCGCGTGCTGGTGGTGGACGACAACGAGAACGCCCGCCTGGTGCTGGGCGATCTGCTCGGCAATATGAGTTTTAGCGTCGATAACGCCGAGTCGGGTATGGCAGCCATCGGTGCAGTGGATCGTGCCGAAGCGGAAGGCTCGCCTTACGAAATTGTATTTCTCGACTGGCAAATGCCGGGTATGGATGGCATCGAGACGGCCAAGCGGCTTAGGGAGCTGCCGCTCAACCGCATGCCGCACATGATGATGGTGACGGCTTATGGCCGCGAAGAAGTTATCAGGGGAGCGGAGGAAACGGGTTTCGAAGATGTGCTGATCAAGCCTGTCAGTGCCTCTGTGCTGTTTGACGGCGTGGTGCGCATTTTAGGTGGGGTCGTCGATGGCGAACGCACTGCCGGGGATGTACCGACCGACACTTTCGAGCAGCTTGCCAGCATCAAGGGGGCACGTATTCTGCTGGTGGAGGACAACGATCTGAACCAAGAAGTGGCAACCGGATTGCTGTGCGATGCGGGCTTCATCGTTGATCTGGCCGACAATGGACAGATTGCGCTGGACAAGCTCAGAGCCGCCGATTACGACATCGTGCTGATGGACATGCAGATGCCGGTGATGGACGGCATCGACGGCGACTCAGGAAATTCGCAAGGAAAAACGCTTCAAATCCCTTCCCATCGTGGCGATGACCGCGAATGCCATGCAAGGTGACCGTGATCGCTGCATGGCGGCTGGAATGAATGATCATGTTGCCAAACCGATCGAACCGGAAGAGTTGTGGAAGGCACTGCTGAAATGGATCAAGCCCAAGCATTTGATCGCGACCGTATCAAAGACGAAGTCTCATATGACGCAAAATATCGCCATGCCCTTCGATATCAAAGGGCTGGACATGGTCAATGGCCTGCGCCGCGTGCTCGGCAAAATGCCGCTCTATATTTTGATGTTGCGCAAGTTCGTCGCCGGACAGAAATCTGCGGTTGCCGAAATCAACAAGGCGCTGGCGGACAATGACTGGGTTACCGCCGAGCGGCTCGCCCACACGCTAAAAGGCGTTTCCGGCAACATTGGTGCAACCGGCCTGCAACAGTTGGCGGAAAAGATCGAGGCCGCGATCAAGAGGCGTCATCCGCGCAATGAGCTTGATGGACTCCTCAACGCGCTGGAAAACTTGCTGAAAAATCTCATCTGGCAATTGGAACAAAAGTTACCGGAGGAGCGTGCCAAGATAATCGTTACGGTCGACCAAGAAAAACTCAAGGTGGTCTGTGACAAGCTGGATGCCTTGCTGGCCGATGATGATGCGGAGGCGGGAGAGGTGATGGAAGCGAATGCTGATCTGCTAAATGCAGCCTTTCCCGAACATTGTCGCAAGATTGATGACAGTATCCGATCCTTCGATTTTGAGGCGGCGCTTATAGCGCTGAGGGTCGCCACTGCAACCTCTATCTGAAAGGAATTCCCATGAACGAACATGTACTGATCAAGAAACCTACCATTCTGGTGGTTGACGACACACCGGATAATCTGGCCCTGATGAGCAGTCTGCTCAAGGACGACTACAAGGTAAAAATCGCCAACGGTGGCGAGAAGGCGTTGAAAATCGCGACGTCCGACTCGCCGCCGGACCTGATCCTGCTCGACATCATGATGCCCGGCATGGACGGCTATGAAGTGTGCCAGCGGCTCAAGCTAGATCCCAAGACCATGAAATCCCGGTGATCTTCCTCACCGCCAAAACTGAGGTGGAGGATGAGAAAAAAGGATTCGAGCTCGGCGCGGTCGACTACATCACCAAGCCGATCAGCCCGCCCATCGTGATGGCGCGCGTAAAAACCATCTGGCACTCAAGACCATGGCCGACTTTCTGCGCGATCAGAACGAGTTTCTGGAACTCGAAGTGGCTAAGCGCACACGCGAAGTCATGGCGATCCAGGACGTGACGATTCTGGCCATGGCCTCGCTGGCGGAAACGCGCGATTCCGACACCGGCAACCACATCCGCCGCACGCAGTTCTACGTCAAAGCCTTGGCCGAGAGGTTGCGCGAACATCCGCGCTTCAGCAGGTTCCTGACGGACACGAATATCAACATGCTGTTCAAATCGGCGCCGCTGCACGACATCGGCAAAGTGGGCATTCCAGACCGCATCCTGCTCAAACCCGGGCGCTTCGAGCCTGATGAGTTCGAGATCATGAAGACCCATACCACCTTGGGGCGCGACGCTATCGTACATGCCGAAACTGCGCTGGGAACCAACGTCGATTTTCTTGCCTTCGCCAAGTCGATCGCGCTTTCGCACCAGGAAAAATGGGACGGCAGCGGCTATCCGCAGGGGCTTGCCGGAGACGACATCCCGATTCCGGCGCGCCTGATGGCGTTAGCCGATGTCTACGATGCACTGATCAGCCGTCGCGTATACAAGGAGGGCATGACACATGAAAAGGCGGTGCAGATCATGATCGGAGGGCCGTGGCACGCATTTCGATGCCGACATGTTTGATGCTTTTGTCGAAATACAGGAGGAGTTTCGCGCCATTGCCCTGCGTTTTGTTGATACGGATGCAGACATGGAAAAGAAGAAGATCCATCAGGCACAGGTCGAATCTTTATAAGGGAACCTCTAAAAATCCAATTTTCTAAGCCAGACAAGGCGCGAACAAAAAATTACGACGCAGCATATGTTTTATATGTAAGGAGTAATTTTTTGTGAGCAACGCAGTATCGCGACGAAAATTGGATTTTTAGAGGTTCCCCATAACGTACGGAAAGACAGGACATGATACATGCGCAGACCGTATTTCTCGTTGTCGATGACTTTGAGCCTATGCGCATCGTCACCTCAAACCAATTGCGCACGATGGGCGCTAAATCCATCGTGATGGCCAACAACGGTGCCGAGGCTCTGCGCATGTTAAAAAACAGGCGGGTGGACATCGTGCTTTCCGACTGGAATATGCCGGTCATGACGGGGCTCGAACTGCTCAAGGCGGTGCGTGCGGACGAGAGCCTGTCGTATTTGCCCTTCATCATGATTACCGCAGAAGCCGAGCGTTACCGCATTGAGGATGCCATCGCTAGCGGCGTTAGCGATCTGCTGGTCAAGCCCTATACCGCCGAACGTTTTTCCTCTCGTGTTGAAAAGGCGCTGACATCGCGCCCACGGCCAATCTCTTCTGTTAGCGGGGCTCCGGCGGTAAGCAGCAAGGTGTTGGAAAAGCCCGCTATACCCGTACGCCGTGCTGCCGTTGTCAAGGCGGTCACCGAAGACGCCAGTGAACTTTTACGCCCGACGATTCTCGTGGTCGACGATACGCCAGACAACCTGCTGCTGCTTTCGCAGCTATTCAAGAATGAATATCGTGTTCGTATTGCTAATTCCGGGAGAAAGCTCTGGATATCTGTCAATCGGACAACCCGCCAGATCTGGTGCTTCTCGATATCATGATGCCCGGCATAGATGGTTTCGAAGTGGCCCGGCGCATGCGCGAACATCCCACTTCTGAAACCATTCCCGTGATTTTTGTTACCGCGATGACGGGTGAAGATGCGCGCCTCAAGGGCTTGGAGTTGGGGGCGGTTGACTTTGTCAGCAAACCCATCGATCCCAATGTGCTTAAACCGCGCGTACGCAACTTCATGCGCTACGTCGAGCTGCACAAACAATTGCAAGCCAACTACGACAACATGCTGGAATTGGCGCACATGCGCGAGAATGTCGAGCAGATCTCGCGCCACGACATGAAAGGATCGCTGGCCGGGGTGATCGGGCTGGTGCAAATGCTGGCCGACGACGATTCGATGAACCACAAGCAAGTCGGGCAACTGCGCATGGCCGAGGAAACTGCGTTGCTGGTACTTGATATGATTAACCTGTCATCGGAACTCTTCAAGATAGAAACCGGATGCTATGAGCTGGATGCCAAGCAGGTCAAGGTCGACTATATTCTGCACCGCATTGTCGAGATTTCGCGGACGGCCTTCGCCTACAAGCATCTCACCGTTACCATTGATACGGATACGTTGGTCGGACAGGAAAAACCGAATGCGTTGGGCGATGCTATGCTCTGCTATTCGCTGTTTCAGAATTTGATCAAGAATGCCTGTGAGGCCGCTCCCGAAGAAGGGCGCGTGGACGTAAAGCTGTTTAATGAAGATCCGCTACGCATCGTCATCCAGAACAAAGGTGCGGTTCCAGCCGAGATTCGCGAAAGATTTTTTGACAAGTATGTCACATGCGGCAAGCAAGGCGGAACCGGTCTCGGAACGTATTCGGCCAAATTGCTCGCTGACGCGCAAAACGGGAAGATTGCGCTGGAGGTTTCGGATCAGGAAAATCAGACCATGATCACCGTGACACTGCCTCGCTACGCCGAAGTCATGGAATAAAATGGGTTGGAGGAGCGAAGCATCTTCTTATATGACTATGAACAATTCACAGGATGAGCACCACCGAACTGCTTCCCCCTTTGAAAAAGGGGGATTGAGGGGGATTTTGCACGTCTCAAATCCCCCCTGCCCCCCTTTGTCAAAGGGGGGGAAACTGCTTCCTGAAAATAGTTCAGAGGCATATCTTCTTATCGCGGAAATTGGGTGAATCTTTGGTTCATAGCGAATGGCATAATTTTGTTATAATGCCCCGCTTTGCAGAGGACGTTTACCATGCGTATTACCCAGAAGGCGCTAACTTTTGACGATGTCTTGCTGGTTCCGGCACATTCCAATGTGTTGCCGCGCGACGTCAGTCTGCGCACCCAGCTTACCCGCAATATCACCCTGAACATTCCGCTATTGTCCGCCGCGATGGACACGGTTACCGAAGCGCGTCTGGCGATTGCCCTGGCGCAGGAGGGCGGTATCGGCATCGTGCACAAGAACATGTCTGCCAAGTCGCAGGCGCTGGAGGTATCCAAGGTAAAGCGTTTCGAGAGCGGCGTGGTTAAAGACCCGGTTACCATCGCGCCGGGCATGACGGTGCGCGACGTATCTGAACCTTACACGCCAGCACAAGATTTCCGGCCTGCCCGTGGTGGACGGCAAGCAAGTGGTCGGTATTGTCACCAACCGCGACTTGCGTTTTGAAACCAATCTCGACCAATCTATCCTCAATATCATGACGCCGCGCGACCGGCTGATTACGGTCAAGGAAAATGCCAGCCGCGATGAGGCTCGTGTGTTGATGCATCAGCACCGTATCGAGCGTGTGCTGGTGGTGAACGATGCGTTCGAGTTGTGCGGCCTGATTACGGTGAAGGATATCCTCAAATCCAGCGAACATCCGCAGGCGTGCAAGGATGAGCTGGGCCGCTTGCGCGTGGGCGCGGCGATAGGCGTGGGCGAAGGTACGGACGAACGCGCTGCGCTGTTGGTAGAGGCCGGTGTGGACGTGCTGATTGTGGATACCGCACACGGCCATTCACAGGGCGTGCTGGATCGCGTGCAGTTGGGTGAAGAAAAATTTCCCGCAGGTCGAAGTGATCGGCGGCAACATCGCCACCGGAGCGGCGGCCAAGGCGTTGCTGGATCATGGCGCGGATGGCGTCAAGGTCGGCATCGGCCCCGGCTCGATCTGCACCACGCGCATGGTCGCTGGAGTGGGTGTGCCGCAGATCAGCGCTATCCAGAATGTGGCCGATGCCTTGCAGGGTACCGGTGTTCCCTTGATCGCAGACGGCGGCGTGCGTTTTTCCGGCGATATTTCCAAGGCGATTGCCGCAGGCGCGAACGTGGTGATGCTGGGCGGATTATTTGCCGGCACGGAAGAAGCGCCGGGTGAAGTAGAATTGTTCCAGGGGCGCTCCTACAAATCCTATCGCGGCATGGGCAGTCTGGGTGCGATGCAGCAAGGTTCCAGCGACCGCTATTTTCAGGACAACGAAGGCAATCAGGACAAACTGGTGCCGGAAGGCGTGGAAGGTCGCGTGCCGTACAAGGGCAGCGTGCTGGCGGTGATCCACCAACTGATGGGCGGCCTGCGCGCCAGCATGGGCTACCTCGGCTGCCCGGATATTGCCACCATGCACACCAAGGCCGAGTTCGTCGAGATTACCTCTGCGGGCATCCGTGAGTCGCATGTGCATGACGTGCAGATCACCAAGGAAGCTCCGAATTATCATATTGATTGAGCTGGTAGCTTGTAGCCAGTAGCTGGTTAGCTAAAACCAATAAGCCAGAAAAGCTACGAGCTACCAGCTTTAAGGAGGGTAATGCCGATTGCACGAGATTACCGTGATCGCTGATTAGGTATGGAAAAAAATCGATGGATTTTGTTATGCTGATTTATCAGTTGCTAGGCAGATTTCCAAAAAATGAACAATACGGACTCACCAGCCAAATGCAGCGTTCGGCAGTTTCCATTCCGTCGAACATCGCAGAAGGGAAAGAACGCCAATCAGATCGAAACTTTGCCCGATTTCATAGCGATTGCGCTGGGTTCGCTGGCAGAACTTGAAACACAGCTTTTGATTGCACAAAGGCTTGGACTATTGGGTGAAGCCGATTGGCAAGAAATCAACCAGCTGCAAGCAGACGAAATAGGAAAGATGTTACGAAGGCCTGCAAAAAACATTAAGTATCGCAAATTAACTAAATCAGCGAGTAACTTGTAGCGGGTAGCTGACCGTTTGGCTACCCGCTACAAGCTACCAGCTACGAGCTAAAAATATGCACAAAAAAATCCTTATCCTCGACTTCGGTTCCCAGTACAGCCAACTCATCGCGCGCCGCGTGCGTGAAGCCCACGTCTATTGCGAACTGCATCCATGGGACATGACGGCAGAAGCGATCCGCGAATTCAATCCGGCGGGGATCATTCTTTCAGGCGGGCCGAACTCGGTGTATGAAGAAGAAACGCCCAAAGCACCGCAGATCGTATTCGAACTCGGCGTGCCGGTGCTGGGTATTTGCTACGGCATGCAGACCATGGCGGCGCAACTCGGCGGCGCGGTGGAGAGCGGCAAGGTGCGCGAATTCGGCTATGCGGAAATTCGTGCGCATGGGCACTCGAAATTGTTTGCAGGCATACAGGATAAAACCAATGTGCAAGGTCACGGTCTGCTCGACGTGTGGATGAGCCACGGCGACAAGGTGACCGCATTGCCGCCGGGCTTCTCGGTGATCGCTTCCAATGAGACCACGCCGATTGCCGCAATGGCGGATGAAGCGCGCCGCTTCTACGCCGTGCAGTTCCATCCTGAAGTCACCCATACTTATCAGGGCAAGGCGCTGCTTGCACGTTTCGTGCACGACATCTGCGGTTGCGGGCAGGACTGGAATATGCCGGATTACATCGGCGAAGCGGTAGAGAAAATTCGTGCGCAAGTCGGCAGCGAAGAAGTGATCCTCGGCTTGTCCGGCGGCGTGGATTCTTCCGTCGCGGCGGCTTTGCTGCATCGCGCCATCGGCGCGCAACTGACTTGCGTGTTCGTGGACAACGGCCTGTTGCGTTTGAACGAAGCCGCGCAGGTGATGGAAACTTTTGCGAAAAATCTGGGCGTGAAAGTGATCCATGTTGATGCCAGCGCGGAATTCATGAAACATCTGGTCGGCGTTTCCGATCCGGAGCAGAAACGCAAAATCATCGGGCGCGAATTCGTCGAGGTATTCCAGCGCGAATCGGCCAAGCTGCAAGCAGGCCAAGTGGCTGGCGCAGGGTACCATCTATCCCGACGTGATCGAATCTGCCGGAGCGAAAACCAAGAAGGCGCATACCATCAAGTCGCACCACAACGTCGGCGGTTTGCCCGACACGCTGCACCTCAAATTGCTGGAACCGTTGCGCGAATTGTTCAAGGACGAAGTGCGCGAACTCGGCGTAGCGCTCGGCCTGCCGCCCGACATGGTGTACCGCCATCCCTTCCCCGGCCCCGGCTTGGGCGTGCGCATCCTGGGCGAAGTGAAGCATGAATATGCCGAGCTGTTGCGCCGTGCCGATGCCATTTTCATCGAAGAGTTGCGCAACACCCGCGATGCCAGCGGCAAGACCTGGTATGAACTCACTTCGCAAGCCTTTGCCGTGTTCTTGCCGGTCAAGAGCGTCGGTGTGATGGGCGACGGGCGTACCTACGAATGGGTGGTCGCCTTGCGTGCCGTGCAGACGCAGGATTTCATGACCGCGCACTGGGCAGAACTGCCGCATGCCTTGCTCGGCAAGCTTTCCAACCGTATTATCAACGAAGTGCGCGGCATCAACCGCGTGGTCTACGACATCTCCGGCAAGCCGCCAGCTACGATTGAGTGGGAATAGGGATATCCACACCGCCTAGCTGAATTTGAGCAGGTAGTCGCCGAATATTTCCTGCTCGGTCGGAATCCGCTCAGGTATCTTGCGCACAATGCGTGTAATGTTCAGGTAGTGCCTATAATTCAGGTTGTCCGAGAAATTGTTTCGTCCCCAGGTGCCACAGCCAATAGACAGCGTGAATGGCAGGCCATTGTCGAAGTTGCCACCGGTGGCAAAACAAGGGGCCTGGTTCACAATGACACGGCATACAGGCAGCTCAAGCCCCAGACGCAAGATGTGTTCGTTATCGTGCGAATGGATGCTGACCGAATGGCCTGCCCCCTGATATGAATAGATGGCTTTGACTATGGCGCACGCATGAGCGAAGTCAGGGGCACGATAAACGGTCAGCACGGGTGAAAGCTTTTCACCTGAAAATGGATAGTCAGCACCGATTCGTGACTCCTCGACCATCAGGAATTTTGCCTTTGCCGGATTGGCTAAATCCAACCGGGCGAGCGCGGCGATGCGTTGCACAGACTGCGCTGTTACTTCATGATTAAGCTTGCCGCCCGACCACATAAGCGCCTGAAGGCGGCTCTTTTCATCGCTATTCAGGAGTACGCCCCCGGTATCGCTCAGCGCCCTCAATGTCTGGCCATACACAGAGTCGAGGACTATCAGGCTGTTTTCGGAAGAGCAACTGGTCGCGTTATCGAATGTCTTCGAACGGGCTATGTCTATCGCCGCCTCTTGCAAGTCCGCAGAGGCATCGACAATCGAGCAGACGTTTCCTACCCCCACCCCGAACGCCGGGGTGCCGCAGGCGTAGGCGGCACGGACGTTATTCTGTGAGCCGGTCGCCACGACCAGGTCGGACTGGCGCATCAGTTCCAGCGTTGCCTCCTTGTTCACCGGAGCGGGCAGATACTGCACTAAATCCGGCGGGGCTCCCACCTTCTTTAGTTCGGCATGCACAAACCCAACCAAGGTCGCACAGGTGTTCAGTCCCTTTGGCGATGGTGAGATGATGACAGCGTTGCGGCCCTTGAGGGCGTTAATAATCTTGTTGGCAGGGGTGGCTGTCGGACTCGTGGATGGTGTAATCGCGGCGACAACTCCGACCGGACGTGCGATCTCGACGATGCCTTTATCGGGATATTCAGCGATGATGCCCACACTCCTTACACCCTTTAAATCACGTAGCAATCCTAACGTCTTGCGATAATTCTTGACGATTTTGTCCTCAACAATGCCAAAACCGGTGTCGCGTACCGCCATTTCGGCAAGCAACCGGTTGCGCTCGGGTTGCATGATCGCCCAGCCCACTGCTGTAACCGCGTCATCCACTTGCTCCTGGGTAAATTGCTGGTAGACGAGCTGAGCTGCCCGCGCCCTGCAGATCATTTGCGCGATGACTTCACTCGCGCTTGCCTGATAGCTTGAATTAAGTGCATCAACTGACATGGTCTGACTCGTTAGGGAGCCTCTATAAATTCAATCGTTAGCGTTTAAGCACAATACGATAATGAGTGCGGCCACTCCTTAATCTTGCGATAGCATCGTTGATGTTATCAAAGCTGAATTTTTCAATCACCGGCTTGATGTTGTGTAGAGCGGAAAATTCCAGCATCTTGGCTATCGTTGCGGGGCTGCCTACCGGAGATCCGGATATCGAGTGTTGCCCGTTAATGAGAGAAAACACGTTTATATCCAGTGGAGCTAACGTTGCGCCGACAAAATGCAATCGTCCGCGTGCATTCAATGTGGTCAGATAAAGATTCCAGTCCAGTTTTACGTTAACCGTGGAAATAATTAGATCAAAACGCCTTGCTGCTAAACCTATTTCATGAGGATCGATGGAATTTAATGTGTGGTGCGCTCCCAGGCGCAAAGCTTCATTTCTTTTGTCTTCGCTTGAGGTAAAGGCGGTAACTTCACAACCCCACGCATGGAGGAACTGCAACGCCATATGCCCAAGCCCTCCGATGCCTATCACTGCGACTTTATCGGTTGGTTTGATATTGAACTGAACCAGCGGGTTAAAAACGGTAATCCCGCCGCAAAACAGTGGTCCCGCAGATTCCGGATCAATACCTTCTGGAATGGGAATAACGCTATTGGCTGCCGCACGCACTTTTTCAGCAAAACCACCATAGTGTCCGACGATTGTTGCTTGTGCGCTGTCACACAAGTTATGGTCGCCCGCATGGCAAGGTGTGCATTCGTTGCAGTAGCCGGAGTGCCAGCCTAAGCCCACTGTTTGCCCAACCTTAAAATTCTTAACCAATTCACCCATTTGGGAGATTGCCCCGACCACTTCATGGCCGGGAACAACTGGGTATTGAGTTATTCCCCATTCATTATCGATCACGCTCAAATCGCTACGGCATATGCCGCAGTATTGAACGTCAATTTCAACTTCATTTGGGTGAAGCTGACCCGGATCATACTCGAAGGGTTGGAGTTCACCTTTCGGTTCAAAAGCAGCAAAAGCTTTTATCATGCTTAATCTCCTTAAACTTCATTGAACTTGAGCACCAATTTACCCTGATTTCATCGCTGCTTGCGAACCCCGACCCGTTGTAGTTGTGCCTCCAGCGCAGCAATATCATCGAGCAGATCCAGCGCCAGCGCAACGCCGGGCGGATTAATATCCAGATCTTGGGTGAGCGACAAAGCTAGCCGTGCGCGGCGCAGGGACTGCCCCGTAAAGCGCCAGTCCAGTGGCGCTTCGCCAACAGGTTCCAGCACGCCCTCATACACCCAAGCGATCACATACTCCTCTGGGGCGCTACAGGCACGGCACAACTCCACCAAGGTCAGATGGACTTCCTCCTCAACGATTTGCAACCGTGGCAGTTGTGGGTCTGCTTTGCTCATGACGTATTCCCTCTCAGGTGAGCGCGGGCGTTGAATTCGAAGGCCTTGGACATTGCGTGGTAGGCTTCTTTTTCGCTGTCTGTGTCTGCCGGGGGCAGGGCTATCCCCAACACGACGTATAAATCACCGGGCGGATTAGCTGGAATACCTTTGCCTTTCAAACGCAACTGGCCTCCCGCCGCCGACTTCGCCGGGATGGTGAGTTGAACGGAACCTTCCGGAATGGATATGACTAGCGAACAGCCGAGCGCGGCTTCCCAAGGTGCCAGCGGCAGATTCATATAGACATCTCGGCCATCGACGCGAAATTGCGGGTGGGGGTTAAAACCGATCTCTAAATATAAGTCACCCGCCGCCCCTTCGCCCAAACCCGGCTGTCCCTGCCCGGCCAAACGCAGGTGCTGCCCGGCACGAATACCTTTGGGAATATTTACGTCTATCCTGCGCTCCAGCAGGGTGACATGCCCCTGCGCGTCCAGCGTCGGCACACGCAGGGAGATGCTGCGCTTGGCACCGCAGTAGGCATCTTCAACATCGATCATCACCTTGGCATGATGATCCTCGCCCCGTGCCTGGGTGCTGGCTCGTTGACCTCCTCTGGCTTGACGACCAAATAGCGCTTCGAAGAAGTCGCTATGATCCATGCCGCTGCCGGAGCCGAAGTCACGCCCGCTGAATTCGAAGCCTGCATCCCAGTCCGGCGGCGGCTGGAATTCTTGCCCGGACTTCCACTGGCTGCCCATCTGATCGTAGGCGGCACGCTTCTCGGGATCTTTCAGAACGGCGTAAGCCTCGCCAAGTTCCTTGAAGCGTGCCTCGGCATTGGAATCCTTGCTTACATCGGGGTGGAATTTACGTGCCAGCTTGCGATAGGCGCGCTTAAGTTCATCCTGCGTCGCGCTGCGCGGTACACCAACGATCTCGTAATAATCCTTGAATTTCATGATTCGCCAGTTCGCTGCTCAGGTTTATGGAAGTCACAATACGCTGCAAAAACATGGCGGCACTGTGCGCTAACGAACAGTAATCAACTATAATTTCTGACGTGTCTGTTATCATCGCTCCATGCTCAATATCCAGAATCTGACTTACCTGCAAAGCGGTATCCCGCTACTCCAGAATGTAAATTTGCAGGCGTACGCCAACCAGCGCATCGGCCTGGTCGGCAAAAACGGCTGCGGCAAATCCACCTTGTTCCGCCTGATACGCGGCGAAATCAAGCCGGACGGCGGCGAAATTGCCATGCAATCGGGCAAGACCATCGCCTTTGTCGAACAGGAGATTGCCACTTCCGACCAGTCCGCGCTGGAATTCGTCCTCGATGGTGATACCGAGTTGCGCCTGCTGGAAAAAACGCTGGCGCAGGAGCAGCATGATCCGGCCTGGTTCGAGGCCCAGCACCGCTACGAAGCTATCGATGGCTATGTAGCCAAGGCGCGTGCCGCGCAACTGTTGAACGGGTTGGGCTTCGCCAATGACAGCCTGGAGCGTCCGGTCGCCAGCTTTTCCGGCGGTTGGCGTATGCGCCTGAACCTGGCGCGTGCGCTGATGCACCGTGCCGATTTGCTGTTGCTGGACGAACCCACCAACCACCTCGACCTCGAAGCCATCCTCTGGCTCGAACAGTATCTGGCGCGCTACGCTGGCAGCATTCTGCTGGTCTCGCACGACCGCGAATTTCTCAATGCCTGCGTCAACCGCATCGCTCATGTCCACGACCGGGCCATCGACTGTTACTCCGGCGACTACGACGATTTCGAGCGCGCCCGCGCCGAGCGCATCGCCCAGCAGAATCAGGCGTTCCAGACGCAACAGGCGAAGATCGCGCATCTGGAGGATTTCGTGCGCCGCTTTCGCGCCAAAGCGACCAAGGCCAAACAAGCACAAAGCCGCGTCAAGGCGCTGGAGCGACTCACGCGCATCGCCCCGGCCCATGTCGCAGACGGCCATTTCGAGCTGGAGATCGAAGCGCCGGAACGCGGCCCCGATCTGCTGCTGCGCGCCGACGAAATGGGATTCGGCTATGGCGAAAAAATCCTGTTCCGCAACATCAACCTCGTCCTGCGCGCAGGCGCGCGCATCGCCCTGCTCGGGCCGAACGGCGCAGGCAAATCCACCCTGATCAAACTTCTGGTAGGAGAACTCGAACCGACGCAGGGCAAGTTGGAATTCACCCCCGACATCCGCATCGGCTACTTCGCCCAACACCAACTGGAAAATCTGGATAGCGCGGCGACGCCGCTGCAACACATGGAACGGCTGGCCCCCAAGGAAACCACCTTGGCGCTACGCACTTTTCTTGGCCGCTTCGGCCTTGCCGGGGATAGCGAAGACCGCCCGGTAGCAAGCTTCTCCGGCGGAGAAAAGAGCCGTCTGGCGCTCGCGCTGCTGGCCTGGCAGAAACCGCACCTGCTGCTGCTCGACGAACCCACCAACCATCTCGATCTGGACATGCGCGATGCCCTCACGCTGGCACTGGAGGAATACACCGGCGCGGTGGTGCTGGTGTCCCACGACCGCAGCCTGATCCGCGCCGTGGCCGACGAATTGTGGCTGGTTGCAGATGGCGAAGCCAAGCTGTTCGATGGCGATCTGGAAGACTACAAGAATTGGATCGAAACCCGCCGCCCAAGTGTAGCTGCCGCGCCATCTCAACCGGAAAAACCGCGCCGTGAAAGTGTATCCAAGCCGAATAAAAAAGCGCTGCTATCGAAACAAAACAAGCTCGAAACCGCACTGGCCGCCGCTCAGGCAGAACTCGCCGCAGTCAACCGCCAACTGGCCGATCCGTCCACCTATGCCCACCCCGACCGCGACAAGATCAGTCAGTTAAATACCCTGCGCGCAAGTCTGGAAGCCAAAGTGGCCGAACTGGAAGAAACTTGGCTGGAGCTTGAAATGATGATGGAATAATGCTTCCTAAACCTATAATGAATGCTGACTCATGAGAACCAAGCGCAATACTACCAAGACAATCAAAGAGCCCGAGTTCTCCCGAGCACATGCACTGGCCGATGTTTCACCGGTCGACTGGCAGCGCGCGTTGCGGTGCCAGTTTGGACGCGGGCAGTTGTTCGGTTATGCACCTTTGCAAATACATCGCTGGCTCATCATCGCGTTGGTAGCCACACAACTGGTGGCCTGTAATACGCAGCCGAAGAAACCGGAAGTGGACGCAGTCACTCAAGCCAGACCATCTGACGCAATTTCATATACACCACAGCAGCCTGAAACGGTTAAGCAGCCAGGGACAATTAAGCGCAAGCCGACTCCCAAAGTTGCGCTAGTCTTGGGCGGCGGCGGAGCTCGCGGTTTTGCTCACGTCGGCGTGATCAAGGTACTGGAGGCGCAGGGTATTGTGCCGGATATTATTGTCGGTACCAGTGTAGGCTCCGCCGTGGGGGCGCTGTATGCGTATGGCTATAATGGTTTTCAATTGCAGGAGTTTTCGATTCCGATGAGAGAAGGGGCGGTTATCGACTGGTCTTGGCCAAACCGCGGTATTTTCACCGGGCAATCTCTGGAGGATTTTATTAACCGTATGGTCAATCAAAAACCTTTGGAAAAGCTCCCGCGCACGTTTGCGGTAGTTTCCACGGATTTGAAAACGGGTGAGGAAATTGTTTTTCGTACAGGCAATACCGGGATGGCCGTGCGTGCGTCGTGTGCGGTGCCCGGATTGTTTCAGCCAACCGTGATCAATGGGCGAAGCTATGTGGATGGTGGCTTGGTAAAGCCCGTGCCGATCAGCGAGGCACGTTCGCTGGGTGCCGATTTCGTCATTGCGGTGGACATCTCAAACAAGCCGGAGAATAACCCGACCGAATCGACTACCGAAGTGTTGATGCAGACTTTCGATATCATGAGCCAAACGATTAACCGGTATGAATTGCCCAAGGCCGACGTAGTTATCCGCCCGGTTACGAAAAATATTGATCAGGGAAGTTTGGATGACCGTCACTCAGCCATACTGGAAGGGGAAAAAGCGGCTACTGCAGCCATGGTCGAAATTAAAGCCAAACTGCAAAAACTCAGCGAAGGCCGCTGACTGGGAAAGATGCTTTACCATGCAGGGGGAGAACCTGATAGCGGCTCCTCCCCTGACAAGGTTGGGAGGGGGGCAATGTCCCAACCTTAACTTAATGAGCATAGGACAAACACTGATGTTATAAAAAAACTTACGCTGTTATAGTTCTCAAAGTTTCGATAATTGAGTTGTGCAAACTATTTATCTAGACAACCGCACTGAATGAATGCGCATGAAAATGCATCAAAACAGTAATCAGTGAGGACATGACTATCTACAGCGCAACAGCGCAGAAACCTGTGCAACTTACAGCGTGGGTCGATTGTCAGGAATTTGATCCCGATTAGTATAGAAAATGAATTTCATATATTTCACATAAAATCAAATAGTTCTGTATATTTTCGGTGGGCAACGAAAACTCCGGTTAATATTATTTGAATGGCCGAGTCAATAAGTTACCAATAAAAAAGCTGTTGCTGCCAAGTAAAAAGGTAGGTAGAGTTCGCGGTGCATGGGTAAAACGGGGTGCTTGAATAAGTTCGAAATAATCAAGTAAGGGAATCCAGTTATGAATATGAATCAAATCGGCATGTCAAAAGTCGCAGTTCTGTTAAGCGGTTTATTTGCCGCAGTTGTTCCCGTATTGGCGCAAGCGGCTCAGCCCGATGCGGGAACATTACTGGATACCGTGCGCAGCAAGGATTTTGCTCCACCAAAAAAATCGGATCCCGGTATTGACGTTCAGCAGGAATCCCAACCCACCATGAAACACGGCGGTAGTTTTAAAACTAAAGTTACCGCTTTCCACATTACCGGTGCCACCGTGTTTTCTCAGGCCCAATTGCAATCCAGAGTCGCATCTTTAATCGGGCAGGAATTAACGCTGGCGGATCTCGAAAAAGTGGCCGCTGAAATCAGCCGATTCTATCGCAGCAATGGATACTTCGTGGCACGCGCCTATTTGCCCGCACAAGAAATCAAGGATGGTGTTGTCGAAATCGCCGTGCTTGAAGGGCGGATTGGTAATGTCGGTGTCAAGCTTAAAGCCGAAGGACGACTCTCTGAATCTGCGGTAAAGCAAACAATTACCGGCTCGATAAAGCCTGGCGATGTCATCAACGAAGGTAGGCTCGAACGCGGCCTGCTTTTGGCAAACGATCTGGCTGGCGTGAGTGTCGACTCCACCTTGGTTCCCGGATCATCGGTGGGAACCTCCGACCTGGTGGTTGAAGCCCGGCAAACGGGAGTGGTCAGCGGCGGTGTTGACTACGATAACTTCGGCAACAAATTCACGGGAACATCCCGAGTAGGCGCTTCCGTCAACCTCAATAATACATATGGCGATCAGGTTGCCTTGCGGGTAATGACCTCGGGGAGCGGGCTGAAATATGGGCGTGCGGGCTACTTGCTGCCAATTGGAAATGCGGGTAGCAAAGTCGGTGTCGCCTATTCCCGCATGGACTACCAACTGGGCGGCGCTTTTTCTGCAACTCACGGCGAAGGCTATGCTGCAATCGCCAGTCTATACACCATCTATCCCTTCATCCGCAGCCGCAACAACAACCTCTACGGGCAGCTTGGCTACGATGCCAAGCACATGGTCGACAAAGGCAATGGCAGCACGATTGACGACAAATTCGATGATCTCTACATGGCGGGACTTTCCGGCGACTCGCGTGATGGTCTGGGCGGTGGTGGGATGAACGGCTACAGCGCGACTTATTCGGCCGGAAACATCGATTTGTCGGGAGTTCCAAATTCATTGGGACAAGATGCCAATGGCCCGAAAACCAATGGCAACTTCACAAAAATAAACTACAACGTTTCGCGCGTGCAGCGTCTGACCGATAATTTTTCCCTGTATGCGGCGTTTTCCGGGCAAAACGCTTCCAAGAATCTCGATTCATCCGAGAAGTTTATTCTTGGCGGAGCGGCCGGAGTCCGCGCTTTCCCGCAGGGTGAGGCAACCGGTGATCAAGGCCAATTGCTTAACATCGAATTGCGCCGTGACCTGAGCAATAGCAATTATGGCAACTTGCAACTGATCGGTTTCTACGATGCCGGAATTATCCAGTTGAATAGAAATCCATATGGTACTTCTTCGTCAGTACCCAATAACTACAGTTTGTCCGGTGCGGGTATAGGAGTTAACCTCAGCCAGGCAGGTGCCGGCGATAATACGGGAGGCTATTCGGTTAAAGCTTATCTGGCAGCCAAAATTGGCGGCAACCCCGGTGCCGATGCCAAAGGCAACGACAGCGATGGCACGCATAGTTCGACCCGCTTCTGGTTGCAGGCCATCAAATGGTTTTAATGCCATTGCGACATAATATGTAGCCCCGCCTCACCGGGGCTACAACTTTGTTTAATTCAAGTTTCAACGATGTGAAAATTTAACCCGCACCAAACCGACAGAATATCCGGATGACCGGAATCAAAAACTCAAGGAGCTAACTGTGGAAAACCTGAACCAAGTGAAGCAAACTTCCGAAGCCAAAAAGTTATTTCCATCATTCACAGTCAAGCTCTCCGGTGGCAAGTCGATGACCTACACCTACCGGCCGCGACCGATCATCCACACGCTCCTGGCCGCGCTGCTATCCGGTTTCTACGGCAACGCCTTCGCGCTGAATCCCAATGCGCTGCCCACGGGCGGCAACGTCACCTCGGGTTCGGCTTCCATTGCGCAAACCGGCTCCAATTTAAACATCACACAGACCAGCCAGAGCGCGATCATCAACTGGAACACCTTCAACATCGGTTCCAGCGCTGCCGTTAACATTGCTCAACCCAACAGCTCCTCCGTTCAGCTTGACCGCGTGGTCAGCCAGCAACCCCTCGCAGATTTTCGGTCAACTGACTTCCAATGGGCAAGTCTTCCTGATCAATCCAAGCGGCGTGCTCTTCGGCTCCGGTGCCAGCGTAAACGTGGGCGGCTTGGTTGCCTCTACACTCGACATCGCCGACACTGATTTCCTCGCGGGCAAATACACCTTCGCGAACGGCGGCAGTGCCGGTTCCGTAGTCAACCTCGGCACTATCAATGCCGCTCAAGGCGGCTACGTCGCCCTGCTGGCACCCGATGTCAGCAACCAAGGCGTCATCACAGCCAAACTTGGAACCGTGGCGCTCGCTGGCGGCAACCAGGTCACTCTCGATACAGCCGGTGACGGTCTCATCAAAGTGACGGTTGACCAAGGCGCGGTCAATGCACTGGCCGAGAACAAAGGTTTGATTCAAGCTCAAGGCGGCCTCGTTTATTTGGGTGCGAAAAACGCTGGCGACCTCGCGGCGACCGTGGTCAACAATACCGGCATTATCGAAGCCAATAGTTTGGTGGAACACGACGGTAAAATCATGCTGATCGGCGGAAGCAATGGTGGTGTCGTGGCTAATACCGGCACATTGGATACCACAGGAACTTCGACCGGCGGCTCGATCGAACTTTCCGGTTCATCCTTCGATGTTCAAGGTTTTGGTACCTCCATCAAGACCGGAAATATTCTGATTGACCCGGCCGACATTATCATCAACCACCAAACTACTGATACGGGCCTGTTGGGAACAACGATTTCCGATCTTGCCATCGAAAACGTACTCAATGGCAACACCAATGTCACTATCCAGGCCAGCAGTTCAATAACTGTGTTGAATCTAGCTACTGGCGGTGGTTCCGGTGTCCTTCAATGGGGTACCGCCAATTCGTTAACTTTGCAACTTGCCAGCGCGGTTAGCAACGGAAATATCTCTTTCGGCCAGAATACCAATGAAGTAAAAAGTACCGGTGGCGGCAGTATTGTCATCGACGCCAGCGCCTCCTCTGGCGGCGCTCTGCAGAATCTCGCCAAGCTGACTACCAACGGTGGTAATGTTACGCTGCTTGCCGATAGCGGCGGCATCGATATCCACAATAGTATCAACATCGGTACCGGTACGCTCACAGCGACTGCCAGCAATGGCGGCAACATTACCCAGAACCTCGGCACTATTACAGCCGGCACTCTGAATATATCTGCGACGGGAACAAACGCCACCGTTACTACAGTTGGCGGTACCAATATCAACACTACCGGCTCGGACACCATAACGAGTGGTTCAGGTGGCGTTAGCTTGGGCGGCATTCTGACCTCTACCGCTACGGGCAGTGCAGTTTCCGTCAATGGTGGCAGTGGCGGCATTACTCTGGTTACAGGCGGTGGACTTACCGCCAACAGTGGTTCCACCACGCTGGACACGACAGGAACGCTGTCCATCGGCGCGGCGGTCAACGGCAACGGTCAAACCATTAACCTCAACAATATGGCGAACATGGCGATCACTGCGGCTGTGTCTGCGGGCGCTGCCGGTACTATCAACATCAGCGGTGGGAATGCTGCGGGCATTGGTATTGGTGGTCCAGCCACGACTGCCTCATACACCAACAATATCGATGCCTCAAGCGTCGGTCAAATGACCGCCAATACGCTTAACATCGGCTCCACTTCGCATACTGGCGTCATCGGTATCGGTACCTTCAGCATCCCGTCAACGATCACTAACATCAATATTATAAATAGTGCCCGGCAACATCATTCAGGATGGCGGAACCGGCTTAACCGTTGGTGCCAACAACTTCAATCTCAGCACCACCACCGGCAGCGTCGGCGGCACAGGCGGTTCGCAGAGCCTGCTCTATGTTACGCCGTCCACCGGTAACCTGACTGCAACCACCACTACCGGCAATGTCTACCTTTCCGAAAATAGCACTACGCTGAGCGGGACGGATCTGCATACATCCAAAGTTTCGGTGACGACGGGCACGGGCGCTTCCACCGTTTCGTTGACCTCGGTTCACAACAACGTGCAGGTTGATAACGCCGTCAATTTTGGCGATGATAACGTCACCCTGACCGCAGCCACTGCCGGCAAGAGTGTCACGGTCAACGCCGCAAGCTCTGCCACCACCACGGGCAACATCACCGTCGTGGCCGACAATGTGACCTTATCCAATGCCACTCCCAGCCTGACGGCTGCCAACGTCACTATTCAGCCGCTGACTACGGGGCAATTGATTGCAGTGGGTGCTGGTGCTACTGATGGCGTGGGGACGCTGGGTTTGAGCAATGCGGAGTTGGACAATATTACTGTCTCCGGCACCGTTACAGTGGGTTCGTCCACCGCAGGCAATCTTACTCTCGTAGGCAATACCTCGGCCACGACCAACAGCTATAACCTGACTTTGACCACTGGAGGCGCGATTGTTGAAACTGCCGGGCTTGTTGGTATTGGCAACCACACCCTTGGGCTGAATGCACAGACGGGCATTGGTTCTGCGGCTGCTGTCACGACAAGTGCATCAACCGTTAATTTTTCCAATACTGGCGCAGGTGTCGCAAATAACGTTCTGATCACTGACAGCTACGCAGGCACTACTACAGTTGCCGGCAGCAATGCTACGGCGAACGGAACGATAACGTTGGCTAAAACTGGCGGCAATCTAAACGTCGGCGCGAGCGGCATAACTGCTGCTACTGGCGGCACCAGTGTCGTCAATATTGATGTGACAGCTAACCAGATCACCGACACGAATAGCGGCGTTATCACCGGCGATACGGTCAACCTCGGCGTCGTCAACGCTACCGCCATTGGTACCGGCGCGGGTGCGGGTGCTGCTGTGTATACCGCTGCAACCACGAAGCTGGACGCGCGTGCAAGTGCGGGCGCTGTTTATGTTTCCAACACGGGCAACCTGGCGAACACCAACGTCGTGGCGACGGGCGGTGTGGCGAACGTGCAAGACACGGGCACCCTGACCACCGGCACCGGCAACATCACGTCGAGCAACAGCACGGTGACGGTGAATGCGACTGGGTCGGTGACGGTCAGCACCACTACGGCAATAGGCCTGAATACGGGTGCTAGCACCAGTGTCACGGGCGTTGGTGTGAGCACGGTTGGAACGGGCACCATCATAGCCAACGGAGCCGTAACAGTGAATGCGGGTACTGGCACGCTTTCGAATGCCGGTACCATCAGCAACAACGGAAGTGCGGGCGCTATCAGTCTGACTGCTGACGACATGGCGCTGACCGGTACGATTACTGGCGGTTCTGGGGCTGTTTCCCTGACGAGTTCGACAGTTAGCCAAGGTATTTACCTTGGCGCTGGCAACACAGCCCTCGGCCTTTCCTCCGCCGAACTCCAGACCATCACTACCACGGGTACCCTCACTATCGGCGACACTGCGCATATAGGCAGCATCACTGCCGACGGCGCGGTAACGGGTATTACTAATCCGAGCGGAGCTTGGTCATTGCTGACAAGCGGAGGGGCTGTCAACTTCGGAGCTAATGCGGTTACTACTCCGGGTAGCATGACCATTAACACAACAGGTTCAGGTGCAGCTACGGGTGGCGCAGTGACCGGCACTGGTCTTTTGACTGTTGGAGCGGGTGGCGCGAGTGGTTTGACGGTTACCTCGGGTAACGGCATCAGCCTGTCCAACGTAGGCAATCTGGCGAACGCGGTGGTATTGTCGAACACGGGAGCGGGAAGCATCACCTATAACAATAACCGCAGCATGACGCTACAAGCGTCTGACAACGTATCGGGCGGCACGATCACGGTAGCGAACGCCACTGGCACGCTGGCGACGGCGGGTACAGGCGTGACAAGCGGAGCGGGTGCGTCCAACATCAGCTTGACGGCGGCGGGGCTGCTGACGGTGACGAACCTTAGTCCGGTGACAGCGGGCGGGACAGGTACGGTTGGTTTGACGGGTTTAGGCGTCACAGTGAATGACACCGTAACGGGGCAAGGCGGGATCACCGTGGATGCTGCCGCCAGGCACTTTCACCAACACGGGAGCATCGAGCCACCTGACCAGCGGTGGTGGAGCAACATCGACGGGGATCAGCGTGAATGGCAACGCATGGACAATGGGGGCGGGAAGTACCATTGTGGGCGGTGCGGGCAACGTGACGATCACGCGCCAGGCGAATGCCCAGATCGCGTTGGGGACGGCGCTGACGACTTCGGACGTTAACACCGTCACCACCACGGGTACGCTGCTTATTGGAGCGACCGGGAACACGGGGAATATAGACGTTGCGGGCGCGATCAGCTTCGCGGCTGCGCCATCGAAGGTGACATTGCAGGCGGGCGGCGCGGGCGGCACGATCACCGACTCCAGCGGTACGGCAATCACGGTACCTACGAACACGTTGACGCTGAATTCCGACAGCGGCATCGGCGTCATTGCGGGAACCCATCCGATCATTCTGTCCGGCACGCCGACCAGTCTGGCGGCGACGAACGCGACGACGGGCGACCTGTTCCTGCAAACCGACAGCATTACGCTGGGCGGCGGCAGCAACACTATCAGCGAATGGAACGGTGGGGCTTTGCGTATTGATGCCACCAACAACCCGGGCAACAGCATTGTCATCGCGGGCAATGTCACGGCTGGAACAACAGGCACGGTGACCCTGAATACCAATGCAACCGGCACGATCACTGAAACCTATGTTGCTAGTGTCGGGCAAGGCACCATCACTGCCGCGACGGTAAACTTGGGCACTAACACAGCTCCTGCCTCAATCGGCGCAACCAGCACGGCCACCACGGGGCCAGTTCAGACGGCGGCGACGACCTTGCTGAACGCGAATTCGAATGCGGGTGCCGTCTGGCTGTCGAACACGGGTGCCTTGGCGGGTGCCAATGTAGTGGCAACAGGCGGATTGGTTAAACTTGCAAAACTCATTGGGCTTGACTACGAACACGGGCAACATCACTTCCAGCAACAGCAGCGTGACGGTAAATGCGGGTGGGCTGGTTACGGTTACAGCGGCTACAGCCATTGGCACGGCGGGCGGCACCACGACCAGTGTCACCGGCACCACCGGTGTCAGCAATGCGGGGACGATAGAAGGCGTAGGCGGTGTGACGATAGCAGCCACTACGGCGAACACGGGCACAATAACCAACACCGGTTCCATCACTAATAGTGCTGGTGCAACAGCCACCGCGATCAACCTGACTGCGGACAAAATGGCGCTCACCGGAGGCACGGTGACGGGCGGTGCTGGACGCGTGACACTGCTGTCGACAACGGCGGGCAATGCTATTGACATCGGCTCAGCGACAGATGCGCAAAACAACACGTTGGAACTGTCAAGTGTGGAACTGGGCACTATCACGACCACGGGCGTGTTGCAAATTGGTAACGCGAGTGCTGGCAATATCGTCAACACGACGGGTGCGGTGACCTCGGGCGCGACAACGTTGAGCTTGATCACGGGGGCGACGAACTCAATCACGAGCACTGGAGCGGGTACGCTGGGGGGCACGGATCTGGCGCTGACAGCGGGTAGCGGCGGCATCAACGTGGTAACGGCGGTAACGGGTAATCTGGCGGCGAGCGCGTCAGGCGGTGGCGTAACGATCAGCAATACATCTGGCGGCACGGTAACGGTCACCACGGTTGACGGCGTGGCTGGCATCAGCAGTAATAACACGGCGGTAAGCCTGACGGAGACCAACGGCAATGCGACACTGACAGGCGTGGTTAACGCGGGGACGAGCACGGCGGCGATCACCCTCAATGGGGCGAACAAACTGCTGACCAACAGCAATACTTTGACGGGCCAGGGCGGTGTATCGCTGACGGCGGACAACATGACATTGGGTGGCTCTGTTATCGGCGGTGCGGGCGGCATCACAGTAAATGAAAAAACGACCGGTAACGCGATCAATCTGGGCGGCGCTGATGGAGTCGGAACTCTTGGTCTGACGAGCGCAGAACTTTTGACGCTCAACACCAGTGGTCTGTTGACCATCGGTAATGCCAACGACACGGGCGCGATCACAGTAAGTGCGGCGGTAGCAACGACCAATGCCACTGGCGGCACTACGCTGATCAACAAAACGGGTGGAATCATTATCAGCAACGTGCTGACTTCTGGTACGGGGACACAAGCGCTGACCCTGAACGCAGACGGAGGCTCGGGTGCCGTGGGGACAATCACCGATGGAGGCGGGACTCACGGCGTGGTAGCCGGATTACTGACCACCACATCCAACGGCGGCACCAGCCTGACGGGTAGCGGCAACGCGGTAACGACCTTCAACGCCATCAATATCACCGGTGGTGCCGTTGCGCTGACCAACAACAGTGGTGCCAGTGCATTGACCATCACCGGCATCAGCAACGCTGGCGGTGGGGCTGACACCGTGATCAACACGGGCGCGATCAGCATCACCGGCACGATCAGCACGACTGCTGGTGGCGCGGTCAACCTGACGGCAACGGGTGCTTCGGGTTCCATCACCGAAAGCGGTGCGGGCTTGATCAACACTACGGGCACCTTGACCGGATCGTCGGCGACGACGACCTCGCTGACCGACGCGACGAACGCGGTAACCAACCTCGGCGCGTTCGCCAGCACGGGCGGCTTCACGCTGAACGACGCGGTCGCGACCCTGAGCGTGACCGGGGCGCAGAGCGATAGCTCGGCGCTGTCGAGCATCACCAACGCGGGCAACCTGTCGGTGACGACGGGCAGCGTGGCGGGCACGGGCGTGACGCTGGTCACGACCGCCGCCGGCAACATCGCGCTGGGCGGCAACGTGAACGGAAATGCGGGCACGGTGACGCTGACCTCAGCGGGCACGATCAGCCAGACGGCGGGGACGCTGACGGCGGGCACCTTGACCGGATCGTCGGCGACGACGACCTCGCTGACCGACGCGACGAACGCGGTAACCAACCTCGGCGCGTTCGCCAGCACGGGCGGCTTCACGCTGAACGACGCGGTCGCGACCCTGAGCGTGACCGGGGCGCAGAGCGATAGCTCGGCGCTGTCGAGCATCACCAACGCGGGCAACCTGTCGGTGACGACGGGCAGCGTGGCGGGCACGGGCGTGACGCTGGTCACGACCGCCGCCGGCAACATCGCGCTGGGCGGCAACGTGAACGGAAATGCGGGCACGGTGACGCTGACCTCAGCGGGCACGATCAGCCAGACGGCGGGGACGCTGACGGCGGGCACCTTGACCGGATCGTCGGCGACGACGACCTCGCTGACCGACGCGACGAACGCGGTAACCAACCTCGGCGCGTTCGCCAGCACGGGCGGCTTCACGCTGAACGACGCGGTCGCGACCCTGAGCGTGACCGGGGCGCAGAGCGATAGCTCGGCGCTGTCGAGCATCACCAACGCGGGCAACCTGTCGGTGACGACGGGCAGCGTGGCGGGCACGGGCGTGACGCTGGTCACGACCGCCGCCGGCAACATCGCGCTGGGCGGCAACGTGAACGGAAATGCGGGCACGGTGACGCTGACCTCAGCGGGCACGATCAGCCAGACGGCGGGGACGCTGACGGCGGGCACCTTGACCGGATCGTCGGCGACGACGACCTCGCTGACCGACGCGACGAACGCGGTAACCAACCTCGGCGCGTTCGCCAGCACGGGCGGCTTCACGCTGAACGACGCGGTCGCGACCCTGAGCGTGACCGGGGCGCAGAGCGATAGCTCGGCGCTGTCGAGCATCACCAACGCGGGCAACCTGTCGGTGACGACGGGCAGCGTGGCGGGCACGGGCGTGACGCTGGTCACGACCGCCGCCGGCAACATCGCGCTGGGCGGCAACGTGAACGGAAATGCGGGCACGGTGACGCTGACCTCAGCGGGCACGATCAGCCAGACGGCGGGGACGCTGACGGCGGGCACCTTGACCGGATCGTCGGCGACGACGACCTCGCTGACCGACGCGACGAACGCGGTAACCAACCTCGGCGCGTTCGCCAGCACGGGCGGCTTCACGCTGAACGACGCGGTCGCGACCCTGAGCGTGACCGGGGCGCAGAGCGATAGCTCGGCGCTGTCGAGCATCACCAACGCGGGCAACCTGTCGGTGACGACGGGCAGCGTGGCGGGCACGGGCGTGACGCTGGTCACGACCGCCGCCGGCAACATCGCGCTGGGCGGCAACGTGAACGGAAATGCGGGCACGGTGACGCTGACCTCAGCGGGCACGATCAGCCAGACGGCGGGGACGCTGACGGCGGGCACCTTGACCGGATCGTCGGCGACGACGACCTCGCTGACCGACGCGACGAACGCGGTAACCAACCTCGGCGCGTTCGCCAGCACGGGCGGCTTCACGCTGAACGACGCGGTCGCGACCCTGAGCGTGACCGGGGCGCAGAGCGATAGCTCGGCGCTGTCGAGCATCACCAACGCGGG
The DNA here is from genome assembly GCA_963714805.1 of uncultured beta proteobacterium. GTDB lineage: Bacteria > Pseudomonadota > Gammaproteobacteria > Burkholderiales > Gallionellaceae > CAIQPV01. The sequence goes on from CAVQPO010000005.1 coordinate 659,443, forward strand.
CAACCTGTCGGTGACGACGGGCAGCGTGGCGGGCACGGGCGTGACGCTGGTCACGACCGCCGCCGGCAACATCGCGCTGGGCGGCAACGTGAACGGAAATGCGGGCACGGTGACGCTGACCTCTGCGGGCACGATCAGCCAGACGGCGGGGACGCTGACGGCGGGCACCTTGACCGGATCGTCGGCGACGACGACCTCGCTGACCGACGCGACGAACGCGGTAACCAACCTCGGCGCGTTCGCCAGCACGGGCGGCTTCACGCTGAACGACGCGGTCGCGACCCTGAGCGTGACCGGGGCGCAGAGCGATAGCTCGGCGCTGTCGAGCATCACCAACGCGGGCAACCTGTCGGTGACGACGGGCAGCGTGGCGGGCACGGGCGTGACGCTGGTCACGACCGCCGCCGGCAACATCGCGCTGGGCGGCAACGTGAACGGAAATGCGGGCACGGTGACGCTGACCTCAGCGGGCACGATCAGCCAGACGGCGGGGACGCTGACGGCGGGCACCTTGACCGGATCGTCGGCGACGACGACCTCGCTGACCGACGCGACGAACGCGGTAACCAACCTCGGCGCGTTCGCCAGCACGGGCGGCTTCACGCTGAACGACGCGGTCGCGACCCTGAGCGTGACCGGGGCGCAGAGCGATAGCTCGGCGCTGTCGAGCATCACCAACGCGGGCAACCTGTCGGTGACGACGGGCAGCGTGGCGGGCACGGGCGTGACGCTGGTCACGACCGCCGCCGGCAACATCGCGCTGGGCGGCAACGTGAACGGAAATGCGGGCACGGTGACGCTGACCTCAGCGGGCACGATCAGCCAGACGGCGGGGACGCTGACGGCGGGCACCTTGACCGGATCGTCGGCGACGACGACCTCGCTGACCGACGCGACGAACGCGGTAACCAACCTCGGCGCGTTCGCCAGCACGGGCGGCTTCACGCTGAACGACGCGGTCGCGACCCTGAGCGTGACCGGGGCGCAGAGCGATAGCTCGGCGCTGTCGAGCATCACCAACGCGGGCAACCTGTCGGTGACGACGGGCAGCGTGGCGGGCACGGGCGTGACGCTGGTCACGACCGCCGCCGGCAACATCGCGCTGGGCGGCAACGTGAACGGAAATGCGGGCACGGTGACGCTGACCTCAGCGGGCACGATCAGCCAGACGGCGGGGACGCTGACGGCGGGCACCTTGACCGGATCGTCGGCGACGACGACCTCGCTGACCGACGCGACGAACGCGGTAACCAACCTCGGCGCGTTCGCCAGCACGGGCGGCTTCACGCTGAACGACGCGGTCGCGACCCTGAGCGTGACCGGGGCGCAGAGCGATAGCTCGGCGCTGTCGAGCATCACCAACGCGGGCAACCTGTCGGTGACGACGGGCAGCGTGGCGGGCACGGGCGTGACGCTGGTCACGACCGCCGCCGGCAACATCGCGCTGGGCGGCAACGTGAACGGAAATGCGGGCACGGTGACGCTGACCTCAGCGGGCACGATCAGCCAGACGGCGGGGACGCTGACGGCGGGCACCTTGACCGGATCGTCGGCGACGACGACCTCGCTGACCGACGCGACGAACGCGGTAACCAACCTCGGCGCGTTCGCCAGCACGGGCGGCTTCACGCTGAACGACGCGGTCGCGACCCTGAGCGTGACCGGGGCGCAGAGCGATAGCTCGGCGCTGTCGAGCATCACCAACGCGGGCAACCTGTCGGTGACGACGGGCAGCGTGGCGGGCACGGGCGTGACGCTGGTCACGACCGCCGCCGGCAACATCGCGCTGGGCGGCAACGTGAACGGAAATGCGGGCACGGTGACGCTGACCTCAGCGGGCACGATCAGCCAGACGGCGGGGACGCTGACGGCGGGCACCTTGACCGGATCGTCGGCGACGACGACCTCGCTGACCGACGCGACGAACGCGGTAACCAACCTCGGCGCGTTCGCCAGCACGGGCGGCTTCACGCTGAACGACGCGGTCGCGACCCTGAGCGTGACCGGGGCGCAGAGCGATAGCTCGGCGCTGTCGAGCATCACCAACGCGGGCAACCTGTCGGTGACGACGGGCAGCGTGGCGGGCACGGGCGTGACGCTGGTCACGACCGCCGCCGGCAACATCGCGCTGGGCGGCAACGTGAACGGAAATGCGGGCACGGTGACGCTGACCTCAGCGGGCACGATCAGCCAGACGGCGGGGACGCTGACGGCGGGCACCTTGACCGGATCGTCGGCGACGACGACCTCGCTGACCGACGCGACGAACGCGGTAACCAACCTCGGCGCGTTCGCCAGCACGGGCGGCTTCACGCTGAACGACGCGGTCGCGACCCTGAGCGTGACCGGGGCGCAGAGCGATAGCTCGGCGCTGTCGAGCATCACCAACGCGGGCAACCTGTCGGTGACGACGGGCAGCGTGGCGGGCACGGGCGTGACGCTGGTCACGACCGCCGCCGGCAACATCGCGCTGGGCGGCAACGTGAACGGAAATGCGGGCACGGTGACGCTGACCTCAGCGGGCACGATCAGCCAGACGGCGGGGACGCTGACGGCGGGCACCTTGACCGGATCGTCGGCGACGACGACCTCGCTGACCGACGCGACGAACGCGGTAACCAACCTCGGCGCGTTCGCCAGCACGGGCGGCTTCACGCTGAACGACGCGGTCGCGACCCTGAGCGTGACCGGGGCGCAGAGCGATAGCTCGGCGCTGTCGAGCATCACCAACGCGGGCAACCTGTCGGTGACGACGGGCAGCGTGGCGGGCACGGGCGTGACGCTGGTCACGACCGCCGCCGGCAACATCGCGCTGGGCGGCAACGTGAACGGAAATGCGGGCACGGTGACGCTGACCTCAGCGGGCACGATCAGCCAGACGGCGGGGACGCTGACGGCGGGCACCTTGACCGGATCGTCGGCGACGACGACCTCGCTGACCGACGCGACGAACGCGGTAACCAACCTCGGCGCGTTCGCCAGCACGGGCGGCTTCACGCTGAACGACGCGGTCGCGACCCTGAGCGTGACCGGGGCGCAGAGCGATAGCTCGGCGCTGTCGAGCATCACCAACGCGGGCAACCTGTCGGTGACGACGGGCAGCGTGGCGGGCACGGGCGTGACGCTGGTCACGACCGCCGCCGGCAACATCGCGCTGGGCGGCAACGTGAACGGAAATGCGGGCACGGTGACGCTGACCTCAGCGGGCACGATCAGCCAGACGGCGGGGACGCTGACGGCGGGCACCTTGACCGGATCGTCGGCGACGACGACCTCGCTGACCGACGCGACGAACGCGGTAACCAACCTCGGCGCGTTCGCCAGCACGGGCGGCTTCACGCTGAACGACGCGGTCGCGACCCTGAGCGTGACCGGGGCGCAGAGCGATAGCTCGGCGCTGTCGAGCATCACCAACGCGGGCAACCTGTCGGTGACGACGGGCAGCGTGGCGGGCACGGGCGTGACGCTGGTCACGACCGCCGCCGGCAACATCGCGCTGGGCGGCAACGTGAACGGAAATGCGGGCACGGTGACGCTGACCTCAGCGGGCACGATCAGCCAGACGGCGGGGACGCTGACGGCGGGCACCTTGACCGGATCGTCGGCGACGACGACCTCGCTGACCGACGCGACGAACGCGGTAACCAACCTCGGCGCGTTCGCCAGCACGGGCGGCTTCACGCTGAACGACGCGGTCGCGACCCTGAGCGTGACCGGGGCGCAGAGCGATAGCTCGGCGCTGTCGAGCATCACCAACGCGGGCAACCTGTCGGTGACGACGGGCAGCGTGGCGGGCACGGGCGTGACGCTGGTCACGACCGCCGCCGGCAACATCGCGCTGGGCGGCAACGTGAACGGAAATGCGGGCACGGTGACGCTGACCTCAGCGGGCACGATCAGCCAGACGGCGGGGACGCTGACGGCGGGCACCTTGACCGGATCGTCGGCGACGACGACCTCGCTGACCGACGCGACGAACGCGGTAACCAACCTCGGCGCGTTCGCCAGCACGGGCGGCTTCACGCTGAACGACGCGGTCGCGACCCTGAGCGTGACCGGGGCGCAGAGCGATAGCTCGGCGCTGTCGAGCATCACCAACGCGGGCAACCTGTCGGTGACGACGGGCAGCGTGGCGGGCACGGGCGTGACGCTGGTCACGACCGCCGCCGGCAACATCGCGCTGGGCGGCAACGTGAACGGAAATGCGGGCACGGTGACGCTGACCTCAGCGGGCACGATCAGCCAGACGGCGGGGACGCTGACGGCGGGCACCTTGACCGGATCGTCGGCGACGACGACCTCGCTGACCGACGCGACGAACGCGGTAACCAACCTCGGCGCGTTCGCCAGCACGGGCGGCTTCACGCTGAACGACGCGGTCGCGACCCTGAGCGTGACCTGGGCGCAGAGCGATAGCTCGGCGCTGTCGAGCATCACCAACGCGGGCAACCTGTCGGTGACGACGGGCAGCGTGGCGGGCACGGGCGTGACGCTGGTCACGACCGCCGCCGGCAACATCGCGCTGGGCGGCAACGTGAACGGAAATGCGGGCACGGTGACGCTGACCTCTGCGGGCACGATCAGCCAGACGGCGGGGACGCTGACGGCGGGCACCTTGACAACAAGTTCCGTTGGCGGCACCACCCTCGGTGATACCAATGCGGTCGGCACCTTCAGTTTCGCGAACACCACATCAAACGGCGTGACCTTGAACAATGCCATGGCAACGGGGCTGACAGTTAGCGGCACGAATACCGCAACGGGCGCTGTGAACATTACCGAAACATCAGGCAATCTCACGGTTGGGCCGGGCAATATTGTCACCAACGGTGCAGTGGTGAACCTGACGGATGCTGCCAACAAGATGCTTACGCTTACGGGCCAAGTCAATACCAATAATACCGTGCCGGCTGGAGCCAATGTCAATTACACAGCCGATAACATGACTTTGACGGGCACTACCAATGCAGGAACGGGCGGGATTGCGACGCTGGTCGAAAAAACCGCAGGTCGTGCTATCACTTTGACCACGGCGGCCAAGACAGGCACAGCGCTGGAACTCTCTCCGACCGAACTTTCGACTATCACGGCGGGCGTCTTGCGCGTGGGGGATGCTACGAGCGGCGCGATGACGGTTGCCAATGCGGTCAACGTGACGGCTACGGCTCCAACACTGAACCTCACCGGCGCTGGAATCACCGGAGCCGGTGTGATCACCGACACTAATCTCGCGCTCACCGCGACGGGTGCTGGTGCTATCAACGTTTCCACAGGCGTGACGGGCAATGTTGCAGCCGCCGCCAACAACGGCGCCATCACCATCAGCAATACTTCGGGTGGCGGTACGCTGACGGTTGGCACGGTTGACGTCGTAACCGGAATCACTACGGCAACCAATAATGCCATTGCACTGACTGAGACAACGGGCAACGTGACGTTGGTCAATGCAGTGAATGCGGGCGGTGGCACAGTCGCCATCGCTGCAAATGCCCTCAACAAAGCATTCACTAACAGCAGCACCATCACGGGCAACGGCGGCGTAACACTTACCGCCGACAACATGATCCTGAATACCGGCAGCACCATCGGCAGTACTACCAGCGTGACACTGACGCCCAAAACGGCGACAACATTGATTAACGTGGGCGGCGCAGGCGCGGCGAACACCGACACGGCGGGCAATTTCGTCATTACCCAATCCGAGTACAACACCATCACTTCGCCTTCGGTGACTATCGGCTCAGGTGGCAATTCGGGCGGCATCGCGCTGATCGGCAACTTGGCGACCACAGTCGGGGCTCCGGTTATCACACTGACAACCGGTATCAACGGCAGCATCACTGATGCCGCTGCTGGTGTGCTGAGCGGTGCCAACCTTACCCTGAATGCGGGAACGGGTATCGGCGTGGCAGCAACTCCGTTGCTCGTGCAGACCACATCGACTCCCGGCCTCGTTGCAACTAATTCGACTTCAGGCGATATCGTGCTGACGCAACCGACAAGCAACTTGCTGATTACCCATGTAGCCAATAGCGCGCCGGGTGGTAATGTTACGCTCACCGCGACGGCTGGAGCGATCAATGTGCAGAGTAGCGGAACGGGTGTCAGCGCCAGCGGAACAGGTAATGTCACGTTAAACGCTGGTGGAGGTCTCCTCACACTTAACGCACCTGTTTCGACCGGCACGGGAACCATCACTCTTACGGGCAATACCGGAATCCTGGATACAGTGGGTAGCACGGTGACTACCGGAAACACAACTGGCGCAGCGATCAACGCCACCGCGACCACCGGTGACATTACTATGGCTGCGGGATCGGTATGGACGGCGGGAGCGGCGGGTACCGCAACGCTGACTTCCACTGCGGGCAATATCGCTCTTGGCAGAGTGGTGGCCGCAGGCGGCACGGTCAACCTGACGGCAGCAGGCGGTTCCATCACCGACATCAATGGTGCTGCCAACAACGTAACAGCGTCGACTTTGACTGCTTCGGCAGCAAACAATATCGGCAATGTAACGAACGGCGCGCCTACGACGAATAACGTTCTCATCGGACCATTCAAGGCGCTTGACACGGCGGTGTCCAATCTAAGCGTTACGAGCACTAACGCATCTGAAATCGCTGTGGACAACACGCTGGCGGGCACGCTGACGCCAACCGTAACTCTGGGAACCGCAGCCGGCAATAATATCTGGATTCGCAACAGCGGAAGCCTTGATGTTTCCAGCGTAGCTGCAAATGGAGCTGGGGTTCCATTGGATAGCGGTTCAGCCAACAACATTGGTTACATCGCTACGGCAGGCACGTTAACGATTCCGGCTACGGCCACCACGGGGATTAACATTTCGACCGGCAACCTCAACCTTCAGGGTGGAGCGGCTATCTCCGGGCTGGGTGGTAATGCGGTTACCGATGTCACGGCCGCCGAGTTCCTAATGAAGTCAGGTTCAGCCGAGACCATCAAAACAGCCGTGGGGCAGATTGACGCAACCGTGACAGGCGGAACCAATTCCTTGTCCATCGCTCAGACAGGCGACATCATCGTCACCGATCTGGACAAGAACGGCACGGGACTCTCTGCCGCAGGCAGTGTCACTCTGACGGGTACAGGCAATATTTCTCTGGCCGATAATGCCTCCAACGACCTTGCCATTATTGCCAATAGCGGCAATTTGAGCATCACAGCAACCAATAATGTGATTCTGGGTGGTGTTGTGAGTGGCCTCGCGACGACTACAGGTCAGGATGCCACCGGAGCGGCATCCACACATGCTGTAACGCTCACGGCTGTTAATCCAGCGGTTGGCAGTGCCGTCAGCCCCACGATGAATATAGCGTCGACTAATGGAGAGGTAAATCTAAAATCCAATGCCACTTTGTGGAGTTACAACACAGCCACTACCGATGCAGTGTCAGGAACAACCAACATCTCGAATGACGTGTCACTGTCCGGCACCATCCACGCTTTGGGTACCACTTATACAAACCTGGCCGGCAAATCGGCTCCGGTTGTGCTGACAGCTACGGCAGTGAATGCCGCCGGTAGTTATACTGTGACTTCCAGCGATCCTTCAGGAATTACGGTAGATGCGGGCGCATCCATCACGGTCACCTCTGTTAACGGATCGTCCGGTGCACTGAACTTCATCAGCAGCACGGGGCCCGTTACTCTGCAAGCAGCCACATCGGGAACACCAAGCACCTTCACGGCAGCGGGGCCGATTACATTCCAGGCACCAAGCAATCAGGCCGTAACCATAGGCGCGTACAACACGATCACCGCCGGAACCAATGTAGTTATCAATTCTACTGGCACCTACGCACCGGGCGTTAGCAGTCCTGTGGGGTCCGTCACCATGAGTCCGAACAGCACGATCAATGCGCCCGGTAATGTGCTCGTGCAGGCAAGCACTGGCGCGACGCTGCAGAATATCAACATAACCACTACCGGAGGCACGGTTACCGTCGCCACGGGCACTGGCAATGTCGCTATGAACGGCTTGATTAGCGCGAATGGTGATAATGTCAATTTAACGTCTACCTCTGGATATATCACCAATCCCAACGGTATCGCTTCCAACATTAGCGGCGCAGGAACGACTACGCTTTCGGCTCAGTCAGGTATTGGAAATGATGGCGCGGGAAATACTAATGCGCTAGGGATTTCCACCAATAGTCTGCAGGCCAACGTAACCGGGACTGGCATCATTGCTCTGAACAACTCCCCGACCACTCCGACAGGGACAACAAATATCCTCGGACTTAACATCGGTACTGCCGGTACGGCAACCGGGAATCAAATCGCCTTCACTCAGACTACGGGCAACGCGATTGTTGATGCCGCCGGTACGGGCATCAACAGCCTCGGCGGTAATATAACCATGTTGGTGAACAATACGGGTGGCGGGATCACGAATCTGAGGATCAACAAAGGCGTGAGTTCTGCTGGAGGATTGGGTGGGGTTACTGGCAATATCAAGCTTGATCCGACCAACGTTATCGTAAATGCGGTTGTTGACGGTGCAGGCGGGAATGTTTCGGTGATTGCGGACAATAACATCACCTTTACCGCAACCGGCCAAGTGAAGACCTCCGGTACGGGTGCGATCCAGATCAATGCAGGGAACAACCTGAACGGTACAGCGGGTGGTGCTTCCGATACACTTGATATGAGCACAGCAAGCACAGTTGGTGGCGGTATTCTCAATACCGGAACGGGTCTGACCAATCTCAGTGGCGAAACCATCAAGCTGTCAAACGGTGCCGTAAACGTTAGCGGTACGGCCAATCTTACAGCCGGTCTCACTGCTACATCCAATGGCGTCATCACCGATGCAGACACACTTGGGGCGGCCATCACGGCAAAGACCATTAACCTGAATGTTACAAGCAATGCGGGTGGTGATGTGGTTGGCACGCTAGCCAATCCAATTGAAATCAGTCTCGCCGGTGGAACAGGCTCCATGATAAACGCGAGCGTAACTGCCCCGGTTGCGGCTAGCAATGTCTATATCACGTCAACTGGAATTATGCCGGTCGGATCGATCAATGTTGATGCCGGCAGCAGCGGACAAGTGGGCAATGTAACCCTAACGTCCGGTGGCAGCGTTACTGATGCCAATTTGGCTTCCCAGAACTTCAACGCCAATAATTTGACCATCAACTCAGGCGGCTCGTCACTGCAACTGGGTAGCGGCAATGTCGGGGGAACCCTGACGTTGACTTCCACAAGTGGTGGGATCACGCAAAACGGTGCAATTTCCGTGACGGGCACGACCAGCGTGAACAGCGGGGCTGGTGCCATTACGCTGACTGCGGCCAACAGCTTCGGCGGCGCGGTCACCCTGTCCAACACGGGTGCGGCGAACGCGGTGCAGATCACGGATGTGGCGGGCCTGACTCTGGGTGCCGACACGGTAGGCGGCAACCTGACGGCGATCTCGACGGGCGCGTTGAACCTCGGCAGCGGCACGGTGGGAGGCAACCTCGCGGCGACCTCCAACGGCGGAGCGATCACCGAAGCGGGTGCCCTGACGGTCACCGGCACCTCGAACGTCAACGCGGGCGCAAACACGATCACCCTGACTAGCGCCAACGCGTTCGGTGGAGCGGTAACCCTGTCCAACACGGGTGCGGCGAACGCGGTGCAGATCACGGATGTGGCGGGCCTGACTCTGGGTGCCGACACGGTAGGCGGCAACCTGACGGCGATCTCGACGGGCGCGTTGAACCTCGGCAGCGGCACGGTGGGAGGCAACCTCGCGGCGACCTCCAACGGCGGGGCGATCACCGAAGCGGGTGCCCTGACGGTCACCGGCACCTCGAACGTCAACGCGGGCGCAAACACGATCACCCTGACTAGCGCCAACGCGTTCGGTGGAGCGGTAACCCTGTCCAACACGGGTGTGGCGAACGCGGTGCAGATCACGGATGTGGCGGGCCTGACTCTGGGTGCCGACACGGTAGGCGGCAACCTGACGGCGATCTCGACGGGCGCGTTGAACCTCGGCAGCGGCACGGTGGGAGGCAACCTCGCGGCGACCTCCAACGGCGGGGCGATCACCGAAGCGGGTGCCCTGACGGTCACCGGCACCTCGAACGTCAACGCGGGCGCAAACACGATCACCCTGACTAGCGCCAACGCGTTCGGTGGAGCGGTAACCCTGTCCAACACGGGTGTGGCGAACGCGGTGCAGATCACGGATGTGGCGGGCCTGACTCTGGGTGCCGACACGGTAGGCGGCAACCTGACGGCGATCTCGACGGGCGCGTTGAACCTCGGCAGCGGCACGGTGGGAGGCAACCTCGCGGCGACCTCCAACGGCGGGGCGATCACCGAAGCGGGTGCCCTGACGGTCAACGGCACCTCGAACGTCAACGCGGGCGCAAACACGATCACTCTGACGCAAGCCAACGCATTCACTGGTGCGGTGACGGCGACGGGCAATACTATCCAGCTCACCACGAATACCACTCCCCTAACAGTTGCGCTTACAGACGGTGGTTCGAGCACGCTCAATGCAGGCGGTAACCTTGCGCTATCTGGTACAGTGACCGGCGCACTGAATACGACGACGACCGGAACTGGTACGACGATCTACGGAGTAACAAGTGCAGGTTCACTTGCAAGCACTTCGGCTGGCGCAGTCAGCCAGACCGGCGCGCTGACAATAGCTGGAACAACGAGCATCAACGCTGGAACAAACGCGATCATCTTGACGCAGGCGAATGCGCTGACAGGCGCGGTGTCGGCAACGGGTGCAAACATCATGCTCAGCAACGCCAACAACTTGACGTTGAACGCGATTAACGGCAATACGGTGACGCTGACATCAGCCGGTTCGATTCTCGACGGCAATGCCGCAGCGACCAATATCACCGCAACGGTTGCAGCGGTGTTGTCTGCTACAGGAACTACGGGTACGGTTGGAACAACGTCGACTGCGCTTACTGTCAAAGTGCCGACTGTCAGTGCTGCTGCAGGCGGGATGGACGCCGGACAGACTTCGATCAATATTAATGGTGCGGTGGGTGACAATACTATTAACCTGACAACGTTCCCGCAGGGCAGGGTGCTGTTGAACGGCGTAACTATCGGTCAGTTAATCGTGCCGGGACTCAATCCGATGGCTTATCCTGATGCCACGCCATTCATCCAGCAGTCGTCCGGCAACGCCAACGCGGATGCCTCGCTGCCAGCCGCTGTCAGCGCTGCTGGCGAGGCGATTAAGACGGCTTATTCGACCGATAGTGTCAACGCTCAGATGTTCATGGGCGGTGGGGTGATCGGAATGGTGAATCCGCTGGTCAATATCAGCAGTGCGGGTATAGCGTTGCCTGCTGGTTTGAGCAATGATCTGGATTTATCGAGATGATTTGATCGACGCCGTCGCACTGAAAGCCCGGCGGGACGTGGGTGAGCTAGAGCAATCTTGCTCACCTGAACATTAACATTAGAGGTTCCCATTAATTTAATTGAGCAATAAAAATATGACAACGATGATGTTTTACGAAAAGCCCGTAGCCCTTAACCGGGAAATTCACAAGAATTTCAAGATTGCACCCTCTAACGATTTCAAGTTTTCAGCGAAAACCAATTCGATCGTTCTGACCAGCATCGAATTTATCGAGGCAGCGAAAGAATATCCTATCGTTTTTGCAAAGGTTTCAGATGAGGTGATGGTTCCGGTCGCTTTGCTTAGTTTGCGCAACGACGAAAATCTTTATGTGAATAACGAGGGCAAGTGGGATGCTCGTTATGTTCCCGCATTTGTGCGGCGCTATCCATTTGTCCTGGCCGAGAACGACGGACAGCAGTTCACCGTTTGCATAGATGAGGCCTTTCCGGGGTTGAATGAGAAAGATGGGCAGGCGCTGTTTGACGAGAAGGGCGGGAATACCCCTTTTCTGCAGAATGCCTTGGACTTCATGAATAATTACCAGACGCAGTTCAAGCTGACCGAAGAGTTCGTCAAACAGTTAAAAGATTTTGACCTGTTGATCGAGATCAGTGCTAAGGCTGAATTGGCGGGCGGCGAGAATTACTTGCTGGGCGGGATGATGATCGTTGATGAGCAGAAAGCTGCTCAAGCTTAGCCCGAAGAAAACTTATGATTTATTTCAGTCGGGCAGGCTGGGTTGGATTTATGCTCACCTGATGTCCCTGAGCAATATGAGCCGGTTGCTCGACAAGATGCAAATTACGAAAACTGCATAAGTCCGGATAATTTATCGGAATTCAAAAGTGAAGTATTGGTGGGAGTGGCCTCCCGGCCACGACAGGATTTATCGTGACCGGGAGGCCGCTCCCACTAAATGGATTTATCCTGCTATTCGTCTGGTTTAGGAAGGTAATAGATGATAAGCATTGGCAGAAAAACATTGATGGTGTTGATTTTTCTTGCTTCCAGCCATGGAGCGCTGGCGGGTTCGCAGGAAACAAATGATCCCGATCCAAACGGGAGTAGTTCTGCCGTCCTGCAAGAATTCAAACAGCTTGCTGCCGCAGGGGATGCCTCAGCACAGTTTAATTTGGGTGTGATGTACGCGAAAGGAAATGGCGTACCGCAGGATTACAACGAAGCCTTGTTGTGGTACCGCAAAGCGGCCGAACAAGGTGATATATCGGCACAGGTTAATCTTGGGGTGATGTTTGTCAAAGGACAGGGCGTGCCCCAAGACTATAAGGAAGCGGTATCGTGGTACCGCAAAGCGGCCACGCGTGGGGATGCGGTAGCGCAATTCAACTTGGGCGTGATGTACCTCAACGGGCAAGGTGTGCAGCAGGATTATAAAGAAGCCGTGTCATGGTATCGCAAAGCGGCCGAGCAGGGAGATGCGGTGGCGCAGTTTAATCTGGGGGCGAAGTACGCCATCGGTCAAGGTGTGCCACAGGATTATAAGGAAGCGTTTTCATGGTATTCCAAAGCTGCCGAGCAGGGCAATGCCTCGGCACAGTATCGGCTTGGGGTCATGTATGTCAACGGGGAAGGCGTGGCGCAAGACTTCCAGCAAGCGGCGGTTTGGTACCGCAAGGCAGCCGAGCAGGGGAATGTGTCCGCACAATTCAACCTTGCAGTAAAGTACGCCAATGGGCAGGGGGTGCAACAGGATTACGATGAAGCGGTATCTTGGTATTCCAAGGCGGCAGAGCAGGGACAGGCCAATGCCCAGAATAATCTTGGCGTGATGTATTACAACGGTCAAGGCGTGCCGCAGGATTGGGCGCAAGCGTATAAATGGATCAGTTTGGCAGAGATAGGGGGGGATGTGGAGGCGGCGAATAACAAAAAAACAGCCAAGGCCAAGATGACCCCACAGCAAGTTGAAAAAGCGCAATTCCTGGTGCAGGATTGGCTGGCAAAGCACAAGTAACCATGCCGCTGAATAAATTGCAGTGCCCCGTTGTATGATCTTCCCCTGGTTCCATTAAACCTAGAAAACTGTGCGCCAGCACACGCCACAGAGAACACAGAGATAACAGAGGAATTGGGGTAAGCAGGGATGGGCGGCTTTTCGCCCAACTCGCAAAAACAAAAGGTTGTAATAAGATGTTGAGCCACCAATTTGGTTAGTCAGATAAAAGTAATAATGCCTTGATTTCTCTGTGTACCCTGTGATCTCTGTGGCTTGAATTGTGGTTTTTAGGTTTATTCAATATGCCCGGTCAGTTTATTTCTGTTGCCGTCCCTAAAGTATTCTTTGCACTTTTACTGAGTGCGCTGGTGCTGGGTTGCCCAACCTTGGTATGGGCGGATAAATTATTACCGTCATCCGACCACTATCTGTTTGTGGACAAGGAGGGAAAGCTATGGGGATGGGGGGATAACACTTTCGGGCAACTGGGCAGGGAGGGAGTTCCCACAGCAAGATTGCCTCTGGATATTGCCGTACCCATCTCGTCGGCCGCCGCCGGGAAGCGGCACTCGGTTGCGGTGGATGTTCGCGGCTCGGTCTGGGTATGGGGCGACAATAGTGCGGGGCAATTGGGGACGGGAGATTTCAAGGGGGCGATGAAACCGTTGCGTTTGGAATTGCCAGCGGCGGTAGCGGTTGCCGCAGGTGTCTGGCACACTGTGGCTTTGGATAAGAGCGGCCATGTCTGGGCTTGGGGTGGAAATACCTTGGGTCAATTGGGAAGTGGCAAGTCCGGCAGGTTTTCTGTTTCTACTACCCCGCAAAAAGTGATAGGGCTGGATAATGTTGTTGCAATCCGTTCGGGCGATTACCATGTTTTGGCATTGCGTACAGACGGCTCGGTCTGGGCTTGGGGAAAATATCCCAACGCGGCTGAAGCATGGAAGGTGCCGCATCTGATTGAGGGAGCGTTGCCGGACGAGTTGGTTGCCGCGTTCAACATCAGAAGCAACTCCGCTTTTGCCAAGCCGTCGCTTGACCAAGATATACATGGCCGTGCCAATGCGGTTAAACACAAGCTGGAATTGGCTTTGGAGTTAAAGGCAAATCAGGAACATGCGATTCCTGCCGCTGCGGTTTCGATCCCGTCGGATTCTTCTGAACAAATCAGGGAGAAGGAGGCGGTAAGGATGCAGCCAACAGCGCTACCGGAGCTTCGCGCCAAGGCCGCCACAGAAGAGGTGCCTGCGCCGAAAAAAGAGGAAGCGCAGGCAATATCCATCCACATCGGCGGAACGGTTCACATGTCAGGAATGGGGGCAAAGGGAGAAGCGGTAAGCGCTGTTGAGATTGTTGGCAAGGGTGCCCAGTGCGGTCAAACCGATGTCCATGGTGATTATCTTTGCTCGGTTCCTGTCGGATGGTCGGGCCATTTGACTGCGGCGAAGCATAGCTACAGGTTTTCTCCCAGCGCGATCTCTTTTCGGGATGTGCGTGAGGACAGGCTGTATCAGGATTTTGCTGCAACTTACCAGCCCAACTAATGGTGTATGCTCAAAACCCCGTCATGACGTATGAAATTTTGAAGTTGTATATGCGCAATCTGTCAGTGGAATCGCCATTGACCGGACGCTTGCCGCAGCAGATCAATCTGCCGAATATTGATATAGATATTGATCCGATGATTACACGGGTTGCGGATAATCACTATGAAGTCGCGGCCAGGTTTACGGTTTCGGCTCGCGCGAATGACGTTCAGTTGTATCTGATAGAGTTGACTCAAGCCGGATTTTTTTCTATTTCCCCAACTGGCGAGGTGCATCTGGATGAGTTGTTGCGACGTGTTTTTCCTCAACTTATTTATCCTGCCGCACGGAGCAATATCGTCAATTTTATTGTTGCCGCAGGCTATCAGCCGGTTGTTCTTAACCATATTCAGATTGAAAATTTGTTTGCCACGACTCCGCTAACGGACAAGTGCCAACAACCGCTTGAACGCTTTCCCTTTGAACAGGCAGGGAAAGTTGCGCAAGAACATCGCCCTGAAGTGCCCACACCGAGGAAGACAATCAGAAAGAAAGCGATGGTGCTAGCCGGAGCCGGAATAATCGCCTTGTTGCTGGCGTTGCGGGTGGATTGGAAACAGTATTGGGCGGACTTTCATGGAGGGCATCCGGCAGGTACGCAAACATCCGTTGTTTCCGGAATGGTTGCCGGCCCTCCTGCCGTGTCGGGAAGTGTATCCGCAGAGGTGCAAAGCGAGGTGTCGGGTTTGCCGGTCGAACAGTTGGAGCAGATAGGACGCAACTGGCTGGCAGCACAGGCAGATAATGCTTTTACGGTGGTATTGTTGCGCACGGATGATCTGAAAATATTGGAAAATATTGCTCCGCCGGACGAAGGGCAGCCGCTGTTTCTGGTGAAATTGGCTGGTGGCGGAAGTACGGGGTATGCTGTGTTGAGCGGGGTATACGGGAACGAAGATCAAGCTAAACAGGCTGCGGCAAAATCCGCCAGTTATCGTGCCATGAAGTTCGGCGACATCAAAGGGAACCTCTAAAAATCCAATTTTCGTCGCGATACTGCGTTGCCCACAAAAAATTACTCCTTACATATCAAATATATGCTGCGTCGTAATTTTTTGTTCGCGCCTTGTCTAGCTTAGAAAATTGGATTTTTAGAGGCTCCCTAAAGCCAATTAATATGGCAGGTTTGCAGTCCAAATTGAATTGCGCTGTTTTTCCCCTTCTTTTCCACTAATCATAAATGTGGTTTGCTGATAGATTCGCCAAGTTGATTGGTTCTAGCCATCAATCTTAATTTACATTAATTTGGAGAATCCAATGAGTTCTATTAGTGCCATAGCCTCTGGTTTAAGCGCTTTGTCTTATTTGCAACCCTCGTCCAATGCACCCCAGCAAGTGGGCGGCGGAGATTCTGACTGCGTATTCCACGGAAACTGGACGCTCAGTCCACAGCAAACTGGACAGTCGGAGCGTAGCGACGCGGGGGTTGTTTTTTACTCCTGATTTGTGGGTTTAGTCAAACCTCTTTTACTCTTTCTGATCGACTCGCCGGACAGATCCAGTTTATGGGCGTTATGCACAAGCCGATCCAGAATGGCATCCGCCAGGATAGGGTCGCCGATCGAATCATGCCAGTCGTCCACCTTCAACTGGCTGGTGATGATAGTCGAGCGCTGGTTATAACGATCATCCAGTATTTCCAGCAAATCCCGTCGCGCGGAATCTGTCAGCATCGCCACGCCCCAATCGTCCAGCAGCAGGACATCGACCTTGGCGAGTTGCGTGATGAATTTCACGTAACGCCCATCACCATGCGCAATCGCCAACTCCTCGAACAGGCGCGGCACGCGTACATACAATGACGAGTAACCCAGCCGACACGCCTGATTGGTCAACGCGCAGGCCAGCCAGGTTTTACCCAGTCCGGTTAGCCCCGTGATCAACACGTTCTGGTGCTCTTTGATCCATGCGCCGGTCAGCAGCCTGTTGAACAGAGTTCGATCCAAGCCGCGCGCCACGCGGTAATCGACATCTTCAGGCGTTGCCGCATGTTTCAGTTTGGCGCGGCGTAATCGTGCTGAGGTCTGTGCCGATGAGCGTTCGCTGATCTCGCGCTCGACCAACAGGCCAAGCCGTTCCTCGAACGACATCCGTTCAAGTTCGGGCAAGCGCTGTTGCTCGTTGAGCGCCTGCGCCATGCCGAACAGGCGCAGTTGGTTGAGGTGCTGGTGGGTGGGATGATTCAACATGCTGCTTCTCCTTTGGTTAGTGGTAATACTCGGGGCCGCGCACCGTGCTGTGCGTGAGCGGCAAAGTGGTTTGCGCGGATTCGGTCTGGATTTGTTTATCCAGCCCATTCTTGAGGATGGAGCTGACACTACGGTAATTGGCCGCGTTCAGTGCCAGAGCGCGGGAACAGGCGGCTTCCAGTCTTGTATTGCTGTAATCGCCTCCCATGCGCAACACACCCAAGCAGGCGCGGTAACTTTGTTGCGGATGCTTGCGCTGCCCCAGCATGCTCTCCACGGTGGCGTGTGTGTTCGGCCCCACCTTCTGCGCCCAGTCGAGCAAACGCTTGGCATTCCAGCCTGCCACTTGCTGATGCGCCGGTGTCATGTGCGTATCGATAGTGGTGTGTCGCCCTTTGAGCAAACTTCTGGCATGGGCGGCGATGCGGCTGCCACGATGGAATATCTCTACCGTCGTTGCCGTGAAACGCACATCCACTTCCTGGCGAGCGAACCGGAACGGCACCGAGTAATAGTGGCCGGTGATCTCGACGTGGTAGTCGATGCCGACACGGGCGATCTTCCATTCGGCGAATTGATAGCGATCTGCTGGCAGCGCTTTGAGTGCCGGGCGGTCGAGTTCTACGAACGCGCTGTGGCGGCAACCGGGCAACTTCTTGAACGGGCGCTGATTCAAGTCGGCCAGCAATGCCGATATGGCGCGGTTGGCTTCCTCCAAGCTGAAGAAGCGCTGGTTGCGCAGCCGTGCCAATATCCAGCGTTCGACCACCAGCACGCCATTCTCCACCTTGGCCTTGTCGCGCGGCTTGCGGCTACGAGCCGGCAAGACCGTCACGCCATAGTGCGCGGCCAAGTCGCGGTAAGTCGGGTTCAATTCCGGGTCGTAATAGGAGGGATGCTTGACGCCTGACTTGAGGTTGTCTGGCACAAGGATTTCCGTCACGCCCCCAATAAACTCGAAGGCGCGCACATGGGAGCCAATCCAGTCGGATAGTTGCTGTGTCCAGGTGGCTTCGGCGAAGGTGTAGTTGGATGCGCCGAGCACGGCAACAAAGAGTTGCGCGTGGCGGATTTCCCCTGTCAACCCGTCAATGATCGGCAAGGTCTGTCCGGCATAATCGACGAACAGCTTCTCGCCGGGCGTGTGTGTTTGCCGCATGGTGACCGACAGCTTGCCCACCCATTGCCGGTAGCGTTCGCAGAACCAACTGTATTGGTAGCCATCAGAGTGCGCGGCTTTGTACTCCTGCCACAGCAATTCCAGCGTGACGCTCTTCTTGCGCATTTCGCGGTGCGCCCAGACCCAGTCCGGCTCGGATCGGACAACATCAGAAGGCACAATCGGCGGGAATAGCCGCAGTTCCATGGCCGAATCATCCAAGCCTTCAGGCAGCGGATAGCCTATGCCTGCGGCCTTGGCGCGGCGAAGATAATCGCCAACCGTGGTCGGCGATGCGCCAATAGCGAGGGAAATCTCCCGATTGGAGCGACCGCATTCGAAATGCAGCCGGAGTGTTTCTGTAATCTTGCGCATGGATAACCTGTTGTTGGCCATGTGGCTCCTCGGTAAAAATCCCCGAGGTTGCCACGGTTATCCCGCGTACCGCTACATCCCTATTTTACTGTCCAGTTTGCCGTGGACTGAGTGTCCAGTTTGCTCTGGAATGGCTGTCCAGTTTGCCGTGGAATGCGTGTCCAGTTTGAACCGGAATTCGCAATTCTGACGGTGATAGCCACGGCAGTAAAGGTGCCGGAGGCGTTGGCAAATCAAACTTTATGAATGCAATTGCCCAAGCGCTTGGGCAAAATTTGTCGGGCAGTTCTGCGGCATCGACTTCTAGCTCAACGTCTGGCACGCCTTCGTCAAGCTCGACATCAACTACCTCGTCATCAAGTTCAACTCAAGATCCTCAAGCAGCATTGCAGGCATTCTTGCAAAGTTTGTTTGCTTCTCTTGGTCAAGCAAATGGGAACCAGGCAACGGGAAGTGATTCGGATGGCGACAACGATGGCAGTAGCGCTGTCTCCGGCGCGGGGCGTCAAGGTTCAAATATGTCTGCCAATATTCAGAATTTGCTTCAGCAAATGACGGCAAGCAGTAGCCAGAGTTCATCTGCCACCACACCCAGTTCAACTGCCCTTGGCAATCTGAATTCCAGCTTCCAGAATTTGATTGGTTCGATGAATGCGGCTCAAGGGCAAACTGCATCCGCAACCAATGCGCCAACATTGCAATCCTTCTTGCAAAATCTAATGCAGGATATGAGCAATGGGCAAAACATGAGTGGCGCGCTGGTTAGCACCCAAGCCTGATACGTAGTGATGAGATGAGAATTGTCGGGGATAGCTTACCCCGGCAATTTGCTCATTGGCTTATTCTCACCACAGATAAGCATCCATCGCCAAGCCGCCATAGGCGAAATGCGGGCTATAGCGCGTGGGGCTATCGCCACCGGCAGCGCCCAAGGCAACGAGCAGCGGCAAAAAATGTTCCTCGGTCGGATGTGAGTCTGCTCCGTAAGGGGCGGATCGATACGCCAACATTGCGGGGACATCCTGAGCTGCCAAGCGTTCGGCAACCCAATCGGTAAATATCCGGGCTTGCGGCAACGGGGCCTGATCGTCTTCCGCACGCCAATCCAGCCAGCCAAAGTTATGCGTGATCGCGCCAGAGGCGACGATGAGCACCCCCTCTTCGCGCAAAGGGGCCAGTGCCTGCCCCAGCGCAAAATTATCTGCCGTGCTGGCGTTGCGCGTCAGGGAAAGCTGTGTGACCGGTATATTGGCTTGCGGGTACATGGCCGTTAATGGCACCCAAGCACCATGATCCAACCCGCGACTGGGGTGGAGGTCTACGGCCAAGCCAGCAGAAGTTAACAACGATGCCACCCGTTCGGCCAGTTTCGGTGCGCCGGGTGCGTGATATTGCATGCGATGAAGCACTGGCGAAAAGCCCCCAAAATCGTGTATGGTTTCAGGGGCACCGGATAGGCTGACCGTCGGATGGCGTGCTTCCCAATGTGCGGATACCATAAGGATTGCCGTGGGTTCGGAGACCGCTTTGCCGAGTTCGCGCCAGCAGGCCACCGTATCCGGTGCCTTCAGCAAGGCATCCGGCGCACCGTGGGATACAAAAACAACTGGCATGCGGTTTGACATAGCGGTCTCCAAATTCCAAAAGGCAAAGAACGGTATTACTCCTTGTAAGCTTCTACCGGTATAGTGAGGGTTACTTCATCCGAAACATAGGGTACAAATTTGCCCATGTTATATTCGCTGCGCTTGATCTTGGTCACAGCATTGGCACCGATGGCGTCTTTCTTGCGCATAGGATGAGGCTTCGACAGAAATGAAGTGATAGTCAGGGTCACCGGTTTGGTTACCCCTTTTATCGTTAAATCGCCCACCAGTTCCACCGGCTTATCGCCATCAAACTTTACGGATGTCGATTTGAACGTGATAGTCGGGTATTTCGCGGTATCAAAGAAATCCTCATCCTGCAGGTGTTTATAAAACTCTGAATCGCCGGCGTTGACCGATTTGGCATCGATCACGATATCTGCGGAGCCGGTCTTGGCTGCACGGTCAATCACGATCTTGCCGCTGATATTGTCGAAACTATGCGACTGGTTCGAGAATCCCAGATGGTTATATTCGAAACGGGGTTCAGAGTGCGCTTTATCGATAGTAAAGGTTTCCGGTGCGGCAAAAACGTTGCTGGCGAGAGAGGCTAAAGCAAGTGAAATGACGAGTCTTTTCATGGTGGATCTCCTTGGTTGAAAAATAGTTAAAACAAATGGAACAGCTAACACAACTTACTACTTCTTGCCGGTAGCCGATGCCACCAGCCGAAACTTAATTTGTACTTCGTTGGACACGGTGCCGAAGTCGGACCAAGAGCCTTCGCCGATTCCATAGTCGCCACGGTTTAGCATGAAGCTACCTTCGAATATGCCGTTGTTTCCCTCCGGGTGAAACGTGCCCTGCGTTGTGACTTCACGTGTGTGGCCCTTGATGCTCATTTTGCCGGTCATTTCGAACCGGTTGTTGCCCAGAGGCTTGACCGAGGAAGAGACAAAGCGCGCAACCGGATACATCTTGGTATTGAACCATGCCTTGTCTCCCGCCGAATCATTGGCCTCATCTGATCCCGCATCAATGCTGGAAATGTCGAGTTCCATTTCAGCTTTGGCGATTGTCGGTTTCGCCGGATCGAAACTGATCTGGCTTTTGAAGCGCTTGAAGCTGCCTTCAACCGGCACGTTCATTTGTTTGAACACGAATGAAACGGCGCTCTTGTCAGTCTGGATCAAATTGAATTCGCTCGCTTGCACTTCCGAGAAAAACGAGAGCGCAATCAGGCCAATGAAGAATACGATTTTTGTTGCAATGGTGTTCATGGCAGTTTTCCTAAAATTTTTTGATGAATGGCAGCATACGGGTGAGCACATCGTCGCGATCAATAAAGTGATGTTTGATCGCGGCACCCGCATGGGCCAGAACCACTCCCGCAAGGGTGAAATTCAACATCTTGTGTACGAAGTTAAGCGCATCACCCAATTCCTTGTTCTTCGCGAGCAGGTCGGGCAGCGGCAACACGCCGAAATACACCGTCTGGAACCCCTTGGCCGAACTCATCAACCACCCGCTGAGCGGGATGGCGACCATCAGCACATAAATCAGCAGGTGGGTCGCTTCAGCTACAGTATGTTGCCAGGCAGGCGTACCCACGGGCGGGCCTGGAGGGCGATGCGTAAAGCGCCAGCCGAGGCGAAACAACACCAGCAGAAAGATGGTCACGCCAGCCCACTTGTGCCACGAGTAAATCTTGAGCTTAAAGGGTGAAAGCGGCAGGTCGTGCATATAAAAGCCCACGCCGAAAGTCGCCACAATCGCTATCGCCACCAGCCAATGCAGGGCAATAGCGGTGCGGGTATAGTTAGCAGAATATTCCATGACGAACTCCCAAGAGCCTCGATTAGTCGATGGGTGTACTGTACACAAACTAATGTGAAATAAATAGCATACAATTAGCAATATATTATTGCTAGTTTTGCAACAATGGGATGGATATGTTATGGATCGAATCGAAAATATGCGGCTCTTCGTGCGGGTCGCCGAACTGGGAAGTTTCTCGGCGGTGGCGCA
This sequence comes from uncultured beta proteobacterium, assembly GCA_963714805.1. Taxonomy (GTDB): domain Bacteria; phylum Pseudomonadota; class Gammaproteobacteria; order Burkholderiales; family Gallionellaceae; genus CAIQPV01. The sequence continues at coordinate 681,724 of CAVQPO010000005.1, forward strand.
GCAGATGAATATTGAGCGCTCGGTCGTTACGCGCAAGGTGGCGGCACTCGAAGCCCATCTGGGGGCCAAGCTGATTGCACGTAGTACGCGGCGGCTCAGCCTGACTTCGGCAGGTGCGCCTTATTTGGAAAAATGCCGCGAAATTTTAAGTCTGGTGGAAGCTGCCGAAGCGGATCTAACCGAAAATCGGCAGGCACCGCGCGGTCATATCCGCATCACTTTGCCTTTTTCATTTGGCATACATCAATTGATGCCGATGTTTGGCGATTTCATGACCGCTAACCCGGAAATATCAATCGAACTGGAATTCAATGACCGCCGCGCCAATCTGATCGAGGGGGGCTTCGATCTTGCCATCCGCATTACTGACCGGCTGGGGCCGGGCGATATGGCACGAAAGATTGGCAGCAGCAAGGGGGTGGTTGTCGCAGCCCCAGAATACCTGAAACTGCATGGTCGGCCCAAGCACCCGAACGAACTTATCAATCACGAATGTTTTGGATATCTGCTCACCGCGCGCTCGGGGTGGGCTTTCATTATCGACGGGGAACCGCAGTGGTTTCCTATTTCCGGCAGGCTAGAAGCTAACAGCGGCGATGCCTTGCTGGTTACTACGATGCGCGGTTTGGGTATCAGCAATGCTCCCACCTTCATCGTGGAGCAGGAAGTGCGGAAAGGAAATCTGGAAATATTGCTGCCCAAGTTTGCGACACCGGAGATGGGAATTTACGCGGTCTTTCCCAGCAACCGTTATGTGCCACATCGTGTCAGAAGCCTGGTCGAGTATTTGGCACAACGAATCGGGCCCAAGCCGTCCTGGGATGAAATCCTGAAAATCAGAAATCGATAGCAGGGTGATAGACGTAGCTGCTTTCTATTGCAGAATATAAAATAACTGGTAGCATGAACCCAGATAATCCATTAGGCGCGAAGCGATATGAATTCCCCACCTCCGTTCGCCCTGAGCTTGTCGAAGGGTATTGATTCCACAATACATGTGGTTCGACAAGGCCTTTAGTCCTGAGCGTAGTCGAAGGGTCACCACGAACGGCCTAATGGATTATTTGGGATGAAACAAATTCTTTGCAAGCTGAAAAGCAGATGAAAGATTAATAATTGAGAGCCACTATGACACGCTGTACCAGCATTCGGAATCTAATAATTTTTACTTTGATTCTTTGTATCCCTTCAGTTCATGCTGAACAAAGCGGCGGCATCGAGTATTCTGGTTCGGGCTTTCTTACGGTAGCGGCAGGAAAGATGTTGGGCGGCACCCGTGCCAATGTCGAGGACTATAATTGCCCTTGTTTTATTTCCGACTATGCTCAAGCCAGCGTTTACGATGGCCGCAGCAGTTTGCAATGGAGGCCAGATACCAAGTTGGGAGTGCAGGGAAGCGCCTCTTACAACAATATTTCGATTACGGCTCAAGTCGTGGCTCGCGGTGCCACGGGTGGCGCAGATATAGAATGGCTTTATGGCAACTACAATTTGAATGACAATATTTCTATCCAGCTTGGCCGTAAACGGCTGCCCATGTTTTACTACTCCGATGTGCAGGACATTGGCTTTGCGCTTCCGTGGACGCATTTGCCGCCAGGTTTATACGGCTGGGAGGCGGTAAACTACAATGGCGCTAACGTGAGGTATCAGGATCGTTGGGACGGATGGACGGCGACAGCCAATATGCTTGCGGGAAGTGAAACCGATAACAATAGCGGTTACTGGAAAATCTACAATGGTCGCCAGAGTCAATCCAGCGTTAAGTGGACCAACATCATTGGCGGAGACCTGACCTTGTCCAAGGATTGGTTGGAAACACGTGCGGTATACATTCAATCCAAAACGGAAGAAGACTACGGCGGGCTAATTTGGGATACCAATCCGGCAGACTCAACCTATCAAACCTACATTCCTCAGAGCGGTCCCATTTATCCGCAGGCGAAGCAACAGATATATGGCTTGTCAGTGAATGCGGATTACCAGAATTGGCTGGTTCGCACAGAGTTTATTCAAATCAATCATCCGGGTTTGACCTGGCGTGACCATGCGCAAATCATCGGCGTTGGCTACCGTTATGGCAAGTGGCAACCCATGGCGACGTGGTCGGAATATTGGTCGACGGTGGTTACCGAAGGAGTGATACAGCCATCGACACCCTCTTACCCGATCCTTCAGCCATTAATTACGTTGACCCTAAGATACGACCTGACATCAACAAGTGATTTGAAGATTCAGTTTGATAGTCTATCCGACAAGAGTAGTCCGCTTAATTCTCCAGATTATGGGAGTTCGCGATTACTCACCTTTGCTTACGATACGGTATTTTAATCATGCTGCGCCACTATTTTCTTGTTCTCTGCCTCTATGTTATCGGCACAACTTCCGCGCTCGCGGAAGATATCGTCGTTGTAGTGAATCAAAAAAACGGTGTGAATAAATTAAGCCGCGATGAGGTCATCGATATTTATATGGGACGCAACCGGCTATTGTCATCCGGTGTCACCGCATTGCCCTTGGATCTGCCCAGCACATCGGCTGAACGAGAGAGTTTTTACTTGCGCCTCACCGGCAAGAGTTTGAGCGAGATCAACGCATATTGGGCCAGACTTCATTTTACCGGTCGTGCCTCTCCGCCGACTTTGATGCGCAGCCAGGAGGCGGTCATGCAAATGGTCACCGATAATCGCAGTGCGGTGGGGTATTTGGATCGGAGCAAGACAAATTCACAGGTGAAAACGGTTTTCGAACTCGACGAAAAATGATTAATCCTTTTCGCAAGGGTATTCTGTTCGGGACGGTCGTCACTGCCGTGACTACGGTGTTTTGCCTCGTTGTAATTTTTGTTTTGATTACCGCCTATACCACCGCTGCAGATACGCAGAAATTTTTCGCAAAGCATTTTGAGGAGTTGCTGGATACCGTCGAAAGCACGGCCAGCGTGGCCTGTTATGTCGAGGACAAGCAATTGGCGACAGAACTGGTTGGCGGTTTGCTCAAAAACAATGGAATAGCGAGCGTGGTCGTGATGGCCAACAACAAGGAATTGGCGCGCGGAAGCAGGTCGGGCGTGTTAAAAGCCGATAGCGGGCTAAGGTCTCATCCCGTATCCAGGCTGATCAAATCTCCCTTCGATAAGGATAAATTTATCGGTGAAATCGTGATTGATCCCGATGTTAAGGCGATCGACCAGCAGGTATTGGAAAAGGTCTATTTCACTGTCTCCATGCTGGCCATGCAACTGATTTTTGTGGCGGCTGCGGTAGTGCTAATCCTTCTCTATGCCGTAGTGCGTCCAATCAGGACATTGTCGATCAATCTGCGCAGTATCAATCCTGCTGCCGGTGACAAATTAGTGGTTCCAAAAGGGCATGAGGAAAACGAGATAGCTGAACTCGCCGGAGATATTAATAAGCTGACCGCGACACTGGTCGATGCTTTGAGTGTTGCCGAGAGCGCCAATAGCGCCAAATCGCAATTCCTGGCCAATATGTCCCACGAAATACGGACACCGATGAACGGCGTGATCGGCATGGCGCAACTGTTGCTCGATACCAAACTCGACCACGAACAGCGTCAATTTGCCCGCGATATTGCCATATCCGCAGAATCGCTGCTGGCTATCATCAATGACATCCTCGACCTGTCAAAAATCGAGGCCGGGCGCATGGAGTTTGAAAAACATCCGTTTTCCGTGGAAGTCTTGGCCGATGCGGTTGCATCGCTGCTCACGCTCAGGGCGAAGGAAAAAGGAATTGGTTTCAACGTGGATATAGCTCCCGATGCTGCGGGCTATTTTATGGGGGACAGCCTTCGTATCCGTCAAATTCTGCTCAATCTTTGCAGTAATGCGGTCAAGTTTACCGGGCGCGGTGAGGTTCGCGTTAGGATCGAACGCCAGCCGACCGGACTGCGCTTCGAGGTGATTGATACGGGAATTGGAATTCCTATTGAAGCACGGGAACGGCTCTTCTCCAATTTTAGCCAAGTTGATGCTTCCACGACGCGCAAATTCGGAGGAACCGGACTCGGGCTGGCTATCAGCAAGCGTATGGTTGAGGGTATGGGCGGCAGCATTGGTGTGGACAGTGCCGATGGACAAGGCAGCCGCTTCTGGTTTGAATTGCCTCTGGAAGAGACTACCGAAGCGCCGATCGAAAGCAGCGTGACTATACCGGTGCAAAGTTTGGTACGAATAGACGAACCTGCGGATATGGAACAGCGTACTGAATCCCAACATCAAGGTTTAGCACCAACATCAGAACCTATGCCGCAGGGTACGAACTCGCCGTTAAACTTACTGCTGGCGGAGGATAATAAAATTAACCAGAAGCTCGCTATGGCACTGCTAGCTCGTCTGGGCTATACCGTCGATCTTGCGGAAAACGGGCGTGAGGCGGTAACGGCTGCAAGCATGAAATGCTACGCGCTGATTCTCATGGATATGCAGATGCCGGAAATGGATGGTCTCGAAGCAACTCGGCAGATCAGATTGCTGGATGGGCCGAATGCGCGCATTCCCATCGTCGCGCTTACTGCTAACGCGATGCAGGCCGACCAGGACGCATGCCGTGCTGCCGGCATGGACGATTTCCTTAGCAAGCCGATCAACCGTGATAGCCTGACTGCTTGTCTGGCGCGCTGGATTGCTTCCGCCCAAACTATTGCTCCGGCCAGCAAAGCTTAGCTGGTTTGGGTTTTTGCGGAGCTGTTTTGGAGACAGCTCCAGCAGGGTGCTAATTCCATTTCCAATTCAATACGGAAAAAATGTTTCGTGGGAGTGGCCTCCCGGCCACGATAAATATTGTCGCGGCCGGGAGGCCGCTCCCACCAATACATCACCATTGAAGGAGAATTGATATAAGCACGAGGTGCGCTTAGAAACGGAATCCCAGTTTCACGCTGATTGATTGTATGCCGCCGGTACGATCCAATTCGGCAGCAACATTGGTGAGCAAGAAGTTCGCGTTAACACCCGCGAAAATTTTATTCTGGGTAAAGTTTTCCCCGGACAGGGTAGTTCCGTTAGCCGTGCTGTTAACCCAGACTTCGCCGACTCCGGCATAGGGGGTAAACATGGCGAAGCCTTTGGATACGGAGAGATCCACACCCTTGGTGTCCATTGAGAGTTGACTTACGCCGGCCAGTTTGGTGAATGAGCCACGGATCGCAACTGCGGGCATGGCAATCCCCCCGTCAATAATGGCATAACGCAATTCGCCGCCATACAACGAGATATTGGTGGTAGGAATCTTGGAATAGAAAGCGGCGACATCAAAGCCCAGCGGCAATCCTTTGGCAACGTGTACTTTGGGTATGTACAGATTGCTGACGCTGCCGCCGCCACTGGATACTTGGCTCCATATTTGCGAACTTTTGGACATGCTGGTTTGCGTGACTTCGACGCCGACATCAAAGCCAGTAATGCCGAGCGAGGCTGCGGGGGTAACCGGTTTGTAGCTGAGTGCAGCACCGAGATCTTTAGACAGCGTGTCAAATTCTGATTGTTTTCCATTCAATGCTGCCAAGTTTGAAATGCTAGCGGCCATGGCGGGTTGAGCGATTCCAAAAATACAGAGTATTGCGAGCAGTTTTTTCATGGTTTTCCCTTTAAGTTTTGTATAAATCAAAGTTTATCGCAACGAACATTATAACAACAAAAAACCCTGCCAGTTTTGCCGACAGGGTTTTCAATGCTTCGCTGACCAACTAAGGGCAGCAAAATCATTTGGCTAGTGTTCGCCCAGCACCGAGACGGTGATATGAGCTACCACATCGCTGTGCAACCCGATGCTGATCGGATAATCCCCAACCTGCTTGAGATGCCCATCCGGCATGCGGACTTGCGATTTTTCCAAAGTGAAGCCCTGTACTGCCAAGGCTGCGACGATATCGGCATTGGTAACGGAACCGAACAGCTTGCCATCTACGCCGGCCTTTTGTGCGATTTGCACGGTCAGGCCGTTGATCTTCTCGGCTCCGGCCTGAGCTTCCGCTATCTTGGCTTGTTCGGCTGCTTCCAGTTCAGCGCGGCGCACTTCGAATTCAGCCTTGTTGCTTTCGGTCGCACGCTTGGCTTTGCCTTGCGGGATCAGAAAATTGCGTGCGTAGCCATTCTTCACTTTGACCACGTCACCCAATTGGCCGAGGTTGGCCATTTTTTCCATCAGTATTACTTGCATGGTCTACTCCTTAGTGCAAATCGGTGTAAGGCATCAACGCCAGGAACCGCGCGCGCTTGACCGCGATGCTCAATTGGCGCTGGTAACGCGCCTTGGTGCCGGTGATGCGTGCCGGGATCAGCTTGCCGTTTTCGCTGATGAATTCCTTGAGGATGTTCAGATCCTTGTAATCCACTTCCGCGATCTTTTCCGCAGTAAAGCGGCAGAACTTGCGACGCTTGAACAACGAACGCGAAGAGCTGTTCTTCTTGTCATCTTTTTTCTTAAATACACGAGCCATGCTGTGCTCCTTTATTTCAATGTAATGTTATCGATATGCATAACCAGTTGCGCGATGCGCAAACTGCGTTGAGCCAAAAATCCTTCTGCTTTCACACGCTGCCCGACTTGCAGGGCGCTTGCCTGTTTCGCTGCTGCACCAAATGCCAAGGCAGGAATTTCACACTGCACCTGACGCGGCATTCCGGCTTCCTGTTGCGTTGAAACATTGCGGATTTTTAATGCGATTCGCGCTACCCCCGCCGGGGTGTAGCGCAAACTCTCCAACTCAACCAGTTCTCCGTCAACGACGAACCGGTTACAACCAGGTCAATTCAAGCCATCCAATCAAGCGGCAGTCGGTTCAGCCGCTTCAGCCGGTACGACTGCATCGGGAGTTGCATCGCCGCTAAATGAACGCGACTTTTCTTCCCGCATCATTGCCGAAGGGATGGTTACCGCAGCCTTGGTCTTGATGGTCAGGTGGCGCAACACGGCATCGTTGAACTTGAATGCGTGTTCCAGCTCGTCCAGAGTTTCCTGGCTGCACTCGATGTTCATCAGCACATAATGCGCTTTGTGGATTTTCTGGATCGGGTAAGCCAGTTGGCGGCGCCCCCAGTCTTCCAGGCGATGGATCAGGCCGTTTTTGGCCGTCACCAGTGTACGGTAACGCTCGACCATCGCGGGCACCTGCTCGCTCTGATCGGGATGTACGATAAATACGATCTCGTAATGTCGCATTGAATCTCCTTATGGATAAAGCCCCCCGTCATGCGAAACGGTGGAGCAAGGGTTTTTGGGAGGGCGGATTATAGCGAAAAACGCAGTCAGGTCAAGTAAAAACGTAAAATTCGAGTTGACTCAAGTTAAATGTAACCCAAGGTAGTCGTCAAAAGGGATCGTTGCCTCAAGTTAAAGGTTACCGTAATTTCCAAGGTAATCCGAGATGACAAAGCAAGAGAAACGAGCCTATTTTGAGGCAATCCAAGTGCGCTATCGGCGCGCCAGCAAATCCCGCAAGACAACGATCCTGAACGAGTTCTGTGAGGTCTGCGGATACAACCGCAAATACGCATTACGCTTGCTCAATGCACCGCGCTATAAGCGTAAGCGCATCGCTCGCAAATCCGGCCCAGTGTCACGCTACAACACACCCGAGTTGCTCGCCGCTTTACGCCAGATCTGGATGGCTTCGGATCAGTTGTGCAGCAAGCGCCTGAAGGAGGCATTGCCACTTTGGCTGCCCCACTATGAGTCGGCATTCCAAGCGCTGCCGGAGGGCACCCATGCTCTGCTCAAATCGATTTCGGCAGCCACCATCGACCGCTTGCTCAAGCCGGTTCGTGCAGAATACAAACGCAAGGGCTTGTCCGGCACCAAGCCGGGCACGCTGTTGAAGAAGCAAATCCCTATCCAGGCGGGTGTTTGGAATGTGACCCAACCGGGCTTCATGGAAGCCGATACGGTGGCACATTGCGGTGATAGTTTGGCGGGTGATTTCGTCTGGAGCCTAACCATGACGGACATCTGCAGCGGATGGACAGAATGCAGGGCAACCTGGAACAAAGGGGCGCACGGCGTGATAAAGCAAATCAAGGCCATTCAGAAGGCATTGCCGTTCACTCTCAAGGGCTTTGATAGTGATAACGGCACGGAGTTTTTAAACTGGCATTTGATGAACTATTTCAGAGGTGGCAAACAGCCGATTCAGTTCACCCGATCTCGCCCTTATCAGTCAAACGATAATGCACATGTCGAGCAAAAGAACTGGTCGTGCGTGCGACAACTATTCGGCTATGACCGCTTCGCCGATCCCAGACTGGTCAGGTTGATGAATGACCTGTACACCAATAAGTTCAGTCTGTTGACCAATTTCTTCTACCCGACGTTGAAACTGAAATCAAAATCACGCGTGGGCAGTAGATGGGTCAAAAAATACAGCACACCAGTCACGCCAGCACGACGATTGATCGACCACCCTGATGTGCCGCAAGCCACCAAGGACAGACTATCGGCTCAGGCTAAAACACTCAATCCGTTCCACCTTCAAAAACAGATTCAGCGTAAACTGAAGGCGATTTTTAAACTCGTTCGGTAACTAAAAAACTTCGGGCAAAAACTCCCCTACCAAAGTAACCTTTTAACTTGAGGCAACGCGAATTTACGTATGACAATACGTCCTTTAGCAAATGGCTATTCAGCCCGCAAGGTATGGGTCCAATACCTTGCATGGGTTTTACGATACCGCGCCACGCTGAAATTCTCCGCATCCATGTCCACCACAATCGCGCCATCTTCATCCGAGCGTAGCAACTCGCTGCCCGCCGCGCGGTAACGCTCCACCACTTCCGGCTTGGGGTGGCCGAATTTATTGCGGTAGCCTGCGGCGAACACGGCATAACGGGGATGAACAGCATCCACGAACGCTTGCGTGGATGAAGTCTTGCTGCCGTGGTGCGGCACGACCAGCAGGGTGGCAGGAAGTTTGTCGGGATGCAACTCCAGCAGGCGTTCTTCTGATTTTTTCTCGATGTCTGCAGCAAGCAGCACGCTGTTTTTGCCCGCGCTGATGCGCAAGGTGCAGCCGCGATTATTCTTGCTGACCTTTTCTTCGGCGTAGCTGGCACGTGATGGATGCAGTATTTCGAAATGGATGCCATCCCAATCCCAGTTCTGTCCATCGGCGCAGCGTTGATGGTTAGGCGACTGTAGCAGGATGGGGCTGTCATCGGGCAATGACGAGGAGAGCAAACCGATGGGCATGGCTTGCATGACGGATAGCGCGCCGCCGGTGTGGTCGGTATCGTCATGGGTCAAGATCAACTCATCCAATTGCGCGATACCTTGCGCGCGCAGCGAGGGAACCAGGATGCGGTTGCCGCTGTCGGCCTCGCCGGAGAATCCCGGTCCGGTATCATCGAGCAGCGCATGATTGTGCGTTTGTGCGACGGTAGCCATGCCTTGGCCGACATCGAAAATGACCATGTGCAAAGATGCCTTGCGGCGGCGGTGTGGGCAGGATCAAAAACATCGGCAGCGCCATCAATAGCCCCAGCCAGCGCGACGGGAATCCGCGCGGCAGCAGACACCACAGTACGCCGACCATGCCCAGCACGATAGTCCATGCGGGCGGGGCATGTTGCGTCCACACCGCGTCCGGCAATTGGTTCAGCCATTCCAGCGCAACCATGCATAGCCACATGGAAAAATGCGCGAGGTGCAAAATCCAGTCGAAAGGAATGAGCGCGCCAAGCAGGGTGATCGGTACCACCACGAACTCCACCAGCGGAATGGCAAAGGCATTGGCGATGGGCGACACCAGGGATATTTGCTGGAACATCGCCAGCAGCGGCGGGATCAGGCCGATCATCATCGCCCACTGTACGCGGCCATATTCGACCAGCCAGTGAGGACGCCCAATGCGGTTGGAGGAGACATAGAGTATCAGCCCCACCGCGCCGAACGACAGCCAGAATCCGGGCGACAACACCGCCCACGGGTCGAGCAGTACCACCACCAGCAGGGCGGCGGCAAGAATTTGCGAGGCGGCGACACTGCGCGAAAGAAACAGCGCGGCAGCCACCGTGCCGAGCATATACACCGTGCGCTGTGCCGGAACGGAAAACCCCGACAGCAGCGTATAAGCCAGAGCCACCAGCAAGCCGACCACGGCTGCCGCCTTGCGCGCTGGCAGGCGCAGGGTGAGGCGCACGCTGCGCTTCCACGCGCCATACACCAGCGCAAAAGCCATCCCGGCCAGCATGGTGATATGCAGGCCGGAAATACTCATCAAATGATTGACGCCGGTGCGCGTGAATACCTGCCATTGCGCGGCAGGGATGCTGCTCTGGTCGCCGATGGACAGCGCAGCCAGTACACCGGTATAGGGCGCATCGCCCAGCACTTTCTGGAAATGCGCGCGCACGGCTTCGCGCATGCTTTCGATGAGGTAGCTTGGCGCATTGACCATCGCATCCAGCCGTTTATTTCCCTCATCGGCCCGCACATAACCGCTGGCGCGCAAATTGTTCTCCAGCATCCACGCCTCGAAATCGAAACCGTGCGGGTTGCTGGAGCCGTGCGGTTGTTTCAGGCGCAAAGTGAGTTGCCAGCGTTCTCCTGCATGCAGCGGCAGCGGTTCGTCTCCTTCGTTATCGTAGGTGGACAGCAGGACATGCGGCGGCACATGAGCATCGGGGGTGATGACTTTTTCCACATCGAAGGCAAAACTCAAGCCGCCCACATGCTGCCGTGGCAATTCTGCCACCACGCCAATGACTTCAATGTCCTTGCCTTGCCACTTCGCAGGCAGGCTGTCGGCCAAGCGCTGCTGCGCGACCCATGCGGCATAGATGAAGCCGAGCATGACGGCCAGTATGGCGAGCAATCCATTGCGTGGAATGCGTTGCCATAAGGCACGGCGCGGCAGCAGCAGGGCAGGGGCGATGAGGGCGGGGAGTGTAGCCCAGACGAAATCGGGGAGCGCCGCCTGTTGTTGCAACAGCCAAACGCCGATTGCAAAAAAGAGGGCGAAGAGAATCATGTGGCACAGGGTAACAGGGTGGGGCAGTGTCGGTGTGGAATTCGACTATTTGCTTAATGCGCCCAATTATTCTTGTGAGGTAGAATGACAATTTTGCGCTATGAAAATCACTCTTGTTCGCCACGGAGAAAGTGAAGCCAATGTGGCTGGTTTCATCAACGACGATCCCGCTCATATCGTGAACTTGACGGAGCGGGGCAGGGCGCAGGCTGAAGCCGCAGCGGACAGCTTGCGCACGCTGCGCTTCACCCATGCCTACGCTTCCGAATTTCCGCGTGCCCGGCAGACAGCCGAGATTTTGCTGCGCCATCATGATTGCCCGTTACAGATTGATGCTCGCCTCAACGAACGACATACCGGCATGAACGGGCTGCCGGTTCATGTCTTCAGCGACACGGTGCGTCCAGACCGCTTGCGCATCAAGCCGAAGGGTGGCGAATCGTTCCTGGAACAGATGGAACGCCTGCGCAATTTTCTCGACGAAATTGCCGCGCGCCATCCGGAGGGAACCGTGCTGGCCGTATCCCACGAAAACCCTATCCTCGCTGCACTGGCCTTGACTATGGGCGATCCTGAGCAGTTAGTTCTGCATGAAAGTCTCGCCAACTGCGAGTGGGTGGAATTGGATTGGCCGGTTGTTTGATAGACAACTGCGTCATTATTCCATTTTCAATTTAAAACAAGATCAATTTCTATGTGGGAGCGACCTCCCGGTCGCGAAAAAACTTATCGCGGACGGGAGGCCGCTCCCACAATATGTCATTTCTAAATTGAAAATGGAATTACTTCGCTCCACGCCGTGCCTCTACAATCTTCAACCACAGCACCACCGAAGCCAGCACCAGCGTGGCCGCATTCGCCGCGATGACGGGCAAACTGCCGATCACCAAACCATAGCCCAGCCACAGCGCCACACCCAGAGTGAATAGCGCATACATCGGCAGCGAAATACCGGAGAGGTCGCGCGTACGCCAGGAATGCAATGCCTGCGGCACAAAAGCGATGGTGGTCAGGAACGCAGCGGGGTAGCCGAGCAGGGCGCTGAGGTCGGGGTTCATTTTATCTTGTCAGCACTTCGCGCATCGCCGCACATGTGCGCTCGACATCGCTTTCATTCATAGCGTAGAACATCGGCAAAGAAACGATCTGTTTACCGACGCGCTCGGCGACCGGGAACATACCTTCTTTGAATCCCAGCGCGCGATACAATTTGAACAGATGAATCGGCGCGTAGTGGAAGCCGACGCCGATGTTGTATTCCTTCATGCGCGCCATGAATTCGGCGCGGGTGATGCGTTCCGGCAGCACGATCTGGAACAGGTGCCAGTTGGTGTTTATATAATCTTCTGGCGGCAGTTGCGCGCCGGTTTGCGTCTCGAAATCTTTACCCAGCGTAGCGAAATAATGTTGCGCCAGTTTGCGCCGTTGCGCGGTGATGGCGTTCAGTTGTGCGAATTGGCCTAAACCAATGGCGGCGGCAACATCCGTCATGTTGTACTTGCCGCCGAGTACGTCCACTTCGATGCCGTCCCAGCCGCTGCGCGTGACGCCTTGCAGCCGGTATTTTTCGGCGAGCGTGGCTTCTTCGGCGTTGTTCAGCACCAGACAGCCGCCTTCGGAGGTGGTGATGTTTTTGTTGGCCTGAAAACTGAACGAAACGAAATCGCCAAAAGAACCAATCGGCTTGCCTTGCCATGTCGAGCCAATAGCTTGCGCGGCATCTTCCACCACGCGCAGTTTGTGTTTGGCCGCAATCGCATACAGTCTGTCCATGTCCAGCGGCTTGCCTGCCAGATAGACCGGGATGATGGCCTTGGTGCGCGGGGTGATCGCGGCTTCGAGCTTGTCCAGATCAATATTTCGCGTGACGGGGTCGATGTCGGTGAATACCGGCGTGGCACCGACTTCGATGATCACATTGGCGGTGGCTACCCAGGAAATCGGCGTGGTGATGACTTCGTCGCCTGCGCCGACTCCCGCGATGCGCAGGGCAATTTCCATGGTGCAGGTGCCGGAATTGAAGGTGCGCACCGGACGACCGCCGAAGTAGGCAGAAAGCGTCTTTTCGAATTCCTGCACCTTGGGGCCGGTGGTGATCCAGCCGGAACGCAGTACTTCACCGACGGCGGCGATGGTGGCTTCGTCTATGGTTGGGCGGGAGAAAGGAAGGAAAGTATTCATATAAAGTTTAAGCCCGCGAAATAATAATCACACCCAGAATAATTACACCCATGCCGACCAGCTTGGTCGGATTGAAGGCTTCACCCAGCAGATACCAGGCCGCCACGGCATTCACCACATAAGCCATCGACAGCATCGGAAAAGCGATGCTGACGGGCACGCGCGACAAGGCGAGTATCCAGATAACCACGCTCAGCGCATAGCAAAACAACGCGGCGATGATATGCCACTCGGTCGCCAGTTTCCAGCCTATGGGCAACACGTTTTCCATACTGAATTCGAAATGACCGATGACGTTGGTTCCGGCCTTCATCAGTATCTGCGCGGTGGCGTTAAGCATTACACCGGTGAATATCAGGCCGAAGCTGATCAGATTCATGGTTTGCTCACCACGATATATTGCGTATCTGCGTAAATGGTCTTCATGGTCAGTCCTGCCTTTTGCAGTTGCGGATAATATTCAACCGGCATGATCGCATACGCCGCCGGTTGCGCCTGCCATGCCTTTGCCAAGCTGGCGATATCAGGTAGCCAGCGCTGGGGTTCCTGCATAATACCGAATCCCATCTCGTCCTGAAAGTCGACCAGCGTGAAGGTGCGCTTCAGATAAAACGGCAAAGTTTGTTCGTACATGGCGACCGAATAAAACGGCACGTCCGCCTTGACGACCGGGCGTATCGCGTCGGCGATGAAATAGGCCGAGCGTTCCTTGGCGATGGTGTTGTAGCCGGAGGTGCCGAGTTGCGCGGCAATCAGCGTACTCAATGCCAGCACCAGCACGGCCAGCGGTTTGTTAGTGCGTCGCAATAATCCCAATCCGGCAATTACCCCCAACAACCAGATCAGCGATGCCGCCAGCAGCCACTGGGCATAGTCACTATACATCTGGTGCTGCAACGGCGTATCCGCCAGTTTATCCATATAAAGCGAGGCAAACCCCATCCCCAATACCGCCAGCACTGCCAGCGGCAACATCGGCGTGACCAGCCAGAACGCTCTGCGCTCGCTCATTGCCGCCAACTGCTTACCCATCAGCAGCGCCAGCGCAGGAAACATCGGCAACAGATAGGACGGCAGCTTGGAGCCGGATACCGAAAAGAACAGGTAAATGAACACTGCCCAGATTAACAGGAAGCGCTCCGGGTTGAAGGCTTTGTCATTGCGCGTGCTGCCACTCCAGGTGCGCAGCAGGGTATCGAACATCAGCGCGGTCCACGGCATCATGCCGAACAGCAGGATGGGCACGAAGTAATACCAGGGTTGATAGCGCCCGAGTTCCTTGGTGGTAAAGCGCGTGTAGTGTTCGTAAATGAAGAATTTCTGGAAAAATTCCGGGTTGGCTTTCATCACCAGATAAAACCATGGCGAGACTACAAGCAGGAACAGCAGCAGCCCCAGACTCCAGTGCATGCGTTTCCACACGCCGATGTCGCGCTGCAAAATGGAATACAGGAACAGCGCCGCACCCGGCAGCACTAACCCCATCAGTCCCTTGCTCAATACGGCCAGCGCCATGGCCACCCATGCCAGAACCATCCAGTTGCGGCGGGTGCGCGCATCGCTCTCAACTTTTTGCCCCAGCAGCAGGCCGACGATGCCCAGCGTGATGAAGAAGGTGACGCCCATGTCCAGCGTGTTGATGTGCGCCATCAATACATACAACAGGCTGCCGCCGAGCAGCATGGCGGCATAGCGTCCCGCCGCGCAGCCGAACAGATGCGTCCCGGCGAACCACACCAGCAGGATGCCGGCGAAACCGGTCAGCGAAACCCACAGGCGCGAAGTCCATTGATGCTCGCCGAATAGTTCGTAGGCGGTTGCGGTTGTCCAGTATTGCAGCGGCGGTTTCTCGAAATACTTGAGGTCGTTCAGACGCGGCGTGACCCAGTCGCCGCTCACCACCATCTCGCGCGGGATCTCGGCGTAGCGTCCCTCGTCCGGCTTGATCAGTTTGCGGTATTCGATGTTGCCGAACCAGATGATCGCCACCGCCAGCAGCAGCCACAACCAACGCCGGGATACGCCCGTGCAGGGCTTGTTCAGAGGTTCCATAACTTCATGCGGATGCTTTCCTGGCTAGGGGGTAGAAAAATTCGAGGCGCGATTTTAACCCAAATCGCTTAACCTCAGGAAAAGCAGTTGAAGGTCAGTAGGTGCGAATAAATTCGCACCTACTGACTTTTTCTACGTTAACCGGCCCCGCCCTTTTCCTTCACCTCAGTCCGCGCCCAACCTTTGGCAAAGGTAACGCGCAGTTCCGATCCTACCGCCAATTGGCCCGCATCCGACACCACGCTGCCGCTGGTATCTTGCACCAGACTGTAGCCGCGCGCCAGCACTTGCTGCGGATTGAGCAAGGCTAAATTTTGTGCGGCATTTTCCATACGCACCAAACGTTGCGCTTGCGCCGCACGCATCGCTTTGACCAGACGTTCCGCCAGATTGGTTTGCCTGTCCTGCATGCGGGAAAAATCGCTGCACTCAGCGCGTAGCCTCTGCCCCAATGATTGCCAGCGCCAGTACTGCTGTTGCCATCGATACGCGAAGGCGCGCTGCATACGTTGTTGCAATTGCCCTATTTGTTGTTCCTTGTTTTGCAATTGTTGCGCGGGGTGTACCAGACGGCGTTGCAGGTAATCAATTGCCTGCATGGCATTTTGCAAACGGTTGCGCTGCGCACGCTGCAAGTGTTGCGCCATGTCGCGCAAGATTCTCAGCAGGGCGTCACGGTCAGGTACGACGCGCTGGGCCGCAGCGGTGGGGGTGGGCGCGCGTTCATCCGCGACAAAATCGGCGATGGTGAAATCCGTCTCATGCCCAACCCCGCTGACTACGGGGATGGCGCTGGCGGCAATGGCGCGCGCCACAACTTCTTCGTTGAACGCCCACAAGTCCTCAATGCTGCCGCCACCCCGACACACCAGCAACACATCACATTCCGCCCGCTCATTCGCCAGCCGGATAGCCTGCGCGATTTTTTGCGCGGCGCCTTCCCCCTGCACGGGGGTAGGATACAGCACCACAGGAATACCGGACATGCGCCGCGCCAGCGTGGTCAGCACATCGCGCAGTGCGGCAGCCTGTGGCGAGGTGACGATGCCGATCTGTTGCGGCATGGTCGGTAACTCGCGTTTGCGCGCCGCATCGAACAATCCTTCGCTTTCCAGTTTTTTCTTGAGTCGCTCGAACGCCTCATATAGCGCCCCCAGTCCGGCGGGCCGCATCTGCTCCAGCGTCAACTGGAAGTCGCCGCGCGCCTCATACAATGTCGCCAGCGCCAATACTTCCACCTGCATGCCATTTTTCGGCTGCCAGTTGAGATATTGGCTTTTGTGGCGGAACATGACGCAACGAACCTGCGCCTGTTCGTCTTTCAGGGAAAAATACCAGTGGCCTGACGCCACGCAGACAAAATTGGAGATTTCGCCGCGCACCCACAGCAAGGGTAAGTTATTTTCCAGTAATTGTTTGGCCGCAAAGTTAATTTCACGAACGCTGTATACGCGATTTTTTTCAACTACATTCGAGTTTAAAAACATGTTGACAATCCGAAATAATTAACAACTCAAGGAAATACGCGACTTTGCTGCAAGACTCCCTACCACGGCAACGGTGATTTATTATATCTAATTGTTTTTATTGATAATAGTTAAAGTGCAAAAAATAAGCAGCGAAACAAAATGGTTATCGGATAAGGGCTTAAGCATAGCTTCCCACTTCTTCTTCACAAAGTTATCCACAGTTTCTGTGCATAACTGAATATGCCTCTGAACTATTTTCAGAATGCTGTTTCCCCCTTTGAAAAAGGGGGAAACAGTTCGGTGGCGTTCATCCTGTGAATTGTTCATAGTCATATAAAATTATGCGGAGAAACCTTGCCCAAACAACGGCGACAAGATAAAGTCTCGCCTGCTCAATTTAAGCATATCGGAGAAGTCGCGTGTTTGCTATTGTAGAAGCTGCTGGTTGGCCCATTTGGTTATTGATTATCGCATCGGTAATCGCTGTTGCCTTGATTGCAGAACGTCTGACGTTCCTGCGTAATAAAAATGTTGCACCCGAAGGGTTGCTCGACGAGGTCGTGCAGGAACTCAAACAGCGCGGTGTCAGTGACGCGATGTTGTCCCGTCTGGAGCAAGGTTCTCCGCTCGGGTGCATATTCGCCGCTGGGTTGAGAAATATCAAGAGTTCACAAGAGGTGATGAAAGACTCTATCGAGGAAGCCGGACGTGCAACCACGCACGAACTGGAGCGTTTTCTCACGCCACTGGGCACCATAGCGTCGATCAGCCCCTTGCTCGGCCTGTTTGGCACGGTGGTCGGAATGATCGAGATTTTCGGTGCGCAAACTGCCGTCGGCAATACTCCTGCGATTCTCGCGCACGGTATTTCGGTTGCGCTGTATAACACCGCATTCGGCCTGATTGTCGCGGTACCTAGCATGATTTTCTATCGCCATTTCCGCGCCAAGGTGGATAGCCTGCTCATCGAGATGGAGCAACAGGCAATCAAGCTGGTGGAAATCGTACACGGCGCGCGTCGGAGTTAATTTATGAATTTCCAGCGCGGACGTAAACGCGAAGAACCGGAAATCAATTTGATTCCGATGATAGACGTGTTGTTGGTGATCCTGATTTTCATGATGGTCACCACGACTTACGCAAAATTTTCCGAGTTGCAAATCAATTTGCCGCAAGCCGGTGGCGATCAGACTACGGCGCAAGGCAACCAGATCAATGTCTCGGTGGATGCTTCCGAGCATTATGCCGTCAACGATGTGGTGACTGCGTTCACTGACGTGGATGCCTTGGCGCTGGTGTTGCGCAAGGCCGCAGGCGACCAGAAAGATCCTTCCATCATCATCAACGCCGATGCCAAGGCTCCCCACCAGTCTGTGGTCAATATCATGGAAGTCTGCGCGTATCGCCGGATATAGCCGCATTACCTTCACCACCAGCCGGAAGTAGCGGTATCGAAACAGGATGCACTGGCTGGAACGACACTGGTATCGCATCACCCCGCTGCATATTCTCCTGCTGCCCGTCAGTTATATTTTTCGCCTGTTGGTAGCATTGCGTCGTGCGCTTTATCGTAGCGGTATTCTGCCCAGCGAGAAGCTGTCTGTTCCCGTCATCGTGGTGGGCAACATCACGGTCGGCGGCAGCGGCAAGACTCCGCTCACCCTTTGGCTGGCGCAACAGTTAATCGACGAAGGCTGGCATCCCGCTATTATCAGCCGGGGCTTCGGCGGCGGTGAAACGACTGCGCCGCAAGCCGTGCATGCTTCCAGTTCACCTGACGCAGTCGGTGACGAAGCGGTGCTGATGGCGCAACGCGGGTTGTGTCCGGTATGGGTAGGGCGTGACCGCCCCGCCACGGGACGTGCGTTGCTGAACGCTCATCCCGAATGCGATGTCTTGCTCAGCGACGATGGCTTGCAGCATTACCGTTTGCAACGCGATGCCGAACTTGTCGTGGTCGATGGAAGCCGCCGTTTCGGCAACGGCTACCTGTTGCCCGCCGGCCCTTTGCGTGAAGCTCCCTCACGCCTGAATGAAGTGGATGCGGTAGTGATCAACGGCGGCACGGCTGCGGGTAGCGAATATCGGATGCAACTCGACGGCAGTGTTTTCCACAACCTGCTCAACCCGGAAACAATCATGCGCGCGTCCGATTTTCACGGCCTGCACCTGCATGCCATTGCCGGGATCGGCCATCCTCAACGTTTTTTCTCGCATCTGAATAACCTTGGGCTTGAGGT
Source organism: uncultured beta proteobacterium (assembly GCA_963714805.1). Classification (GTDB taxonomy): domain Bacteria; phylum Pseudomonadota; class Gammaproteobacteria; order Burkholderiales; family Gallionellaceae; genus CAIQPV01. The sequence goes on from CAVQPO010000005.1 coordinate 700,652, forward strand.
GCAAGCCCATTCTTTTCCGGACCATCACCGCTATATCGGGAACGACCTGGCTTATGCCGATGCCGATGCGATACTCATGACGGAAAAAGATGCGGTAAAATGCGCAGCATTCGCCACAGAAAAATGCTGGGTGTTGCGCGTGGAAGCGCAGCTTGCCCCGGCTCTCACCCACTACATCCTGGAAAGGATCGCCCTGAATGGACGCCAAGTTACTTGAAATTCTGGTTTGCCCGTTGTGCAAATCACCGCTGGTTTACCGCAAAGCCGAACAGGAATTAATCTGCAAGGCAGACCGGCTGGCCTTCAAAATCCAGGACGATATCCCGGTGATGCTGGCCGATGAGGCGCGCGTGATGACGCCGGAAGAAGTCGAACAGCTCAGGTGATGGATTTTCACGTCGTCATTCCGGCGCGCTTCGCCTCTACCCGCTTGCCGGGTAAACCGCTGCTGCCCATCGCCGGGAAGCCCATGGTGATAAGGGTTGCCGAGCAGGCGGCGAAGAGTGGCGCACAACAAATCTGGATCGCCACCGACCATCAGCCCATCATCGCCGCCGTGCATGAGCATGGTTTTAAGGCCTGTCTGACCCATGTCCATCACGCCAGCGGCACCGACCGCATCGCCGAGGTGGTGGAACAGCATAATTGGCCGGACGACACGATAGTCGTCAATGTGCAGGGCGACGAGCCGCTGATCCCGCCCGCCTTGATTCGCGCCGTGGCACAGCACCTGCACGACCATCCCGAATGTGCCATCGCCACCGCCTGTCATCCCATTCATGACGAAGCGGCGATGCGTAACCCCAACATTGTCAAGGCAGTGCTGGACAAGGACGGCAATGCGCTGTATTTCAGCCGTGCGCCGATTCCGTATCCGCGTGATATTTTTGCAGTAAGCTCCCTCACCCCAACCCTCTCCCGGGGGGAGAGGCAGCTTTTACCGGACAACCTCACCGTGCTGCGCCACATCGGCATCTACGCCTACCGCGCCGGTTTTTTGCGCGCTTTCCGCCAGCTCTCACCCGCCGCCATCGAACAGATCGAAGCGCTGGAACAATTGCGCGCACTATGGCATGGTTACAAAATCGGTGTTACTGTGACCGCCGATGCTCCACCCGGCGGGGTAGATACGGAAGCGGATTTACATGCGGCAAGAAACACTTTTGAAGCTTTACTTACACAAGGAATATAAAAATGAGAATCATACTGCTAGGAGCACCCGGTGCCGGTAAAGGCACACAGGCCAATATTATCAAGGAAAAATTCAGCATCCCGCAGATTTCCACCGGAGACATGTTGCGTGCTGCCGTCAAAGCCGGCACACCGCTCGGCGTTGCCGCCAAGAAGGTCATGGATGCGGGCGGACTGGTTTCCGACGACCTCATCATCAATCTGGTGAAGGAACGCATCAAGGAAGCTGACTGCGCCAACGGCTTCCTGTTCGACGGTTTTCCCCGTACCATCCCGCAGGCCCAAGCCATGAAAGATGCCGGGATCCATATTGATTTCGTGGTGGAGATCGAAGTTCCGGACACCGACATTATCCAGCGCATGGATGGTCGCCGCGTGCATCCGGCTTCGGGGCGCACTTATCACATAACGTTCAATCCGCCCAAGGTGCCGGGCAAGGATGACGTCAGCGGCGACGACCTCGTTCAGCGTCCGGACGATGCGGCAGAAACGGTCAAGAAACGCCTTGAGGTCTATCACGAGCAGACCAAACCGCTGGTGGACTATTACTCTGCATGGGAGAAGTCCAAAGAGGCTGGCGCGCCGCACTGCATCAACATTCCTGGCATCGGCAGCGTGGACGCCATCCGCGACCGTATCTTCAACGCGCTGGCAGCACACTAAATGGTCAGTAAACCTGTTCTGACTCTCGACGACGCCAAGCGCATTGCTCTGGCAGCCGAAGATGAGGCGCGGCGTAATGAGTGGAAAGTGGTGATCGCGATAGTGGACGATGGCGGTCACCTGCTCTATTTGCAACGCAGCCACGACACCCAGTTTGGCAGCGTGGAAACCGCCATCGCCAAGGCTCATGCCGCCGTTGCCTTCCAGCGTCCGACCAAGGCGTCGGAAGATGCGGTGACGAGCGGACGCCTGATCCATCTCGCCTTGCCCGGTGTCATCCCTGCCGAAGGCGGTGTGCCGCTGCTATGCAATGGGCAGATCATCGGCGGACTGGGGGTCAGCGGCGTGCGTTCATTTCAGGATGGTCAGATTGCACAAGCAGGTGTGGATGCGCTCGCGCAGAATTAATTTCATTCCTCAAACTGTTAACTTTCTCCTGCCGGGGCGAAAATAAGAGGTGTTGTCGTAAAAGTCGGCACACTCGTTTTCCTTCGCCCACCCAGGCACACCCAGCAGCGGCACTGGATTCAATTCCCGTGTGCTGAGACAATTTTCAGGCGCATGCAGATAATCTGCCACCAAACCATCCAGATGTTTCAACTGCTGATTAAACGGCCAGGCAAAGAATTCCTGCTCGACCGTTAGCAGCAGCCCTTGCCCGGTCAGGCCGAGATAGGGGTGCATGGCCTTTTCATACAGTCCGTGACCGAACAGATAAAACCCCATACCAGCCTGCACTGGTTCGCGTCGCTGCCAGAATAATTCTTTCCACCGAAAATCCCGTAGCAGCCCAGCCAGTCTTGCATCGGAGCAAACCACAATAACGCCGGATTCATCGAACAGGGTATTCATGTCGCGCACCGCACCACGCTGGCTGGACGTGTTGTCGGATGCTCCCATCAGGGCTTGATAATGCCGCGCATTGATCGCGGCCTTGGTCTTGGGGAAAGTCAGCCACACCAGCGCATTAAGCAGGTCATGCCAATTATGTTCGCGCGTCTGCACCTCGCCCTTGAGATAGCAACGCGGTTCATACTGATCTTCGAACGCCAGCTTGCCCACACCTTGCGCGACGAAGCGCAACGGCATCCCTTGTTGAACGGTAATGTGTGCTTGGCGTGCAGCAAGCAGCGCATTACAATCGTCCAGCGATGGGAATTCATCGTGCTTGAGACTGGCGAGTATCGGATGCAACGGCGCGAATAGCGGCGATTGCAGCAATGCATCCCTATGGCAACGGCTTTGCTGGCGCATGGCTAATTCCGCATTCTATTCAGCATAAACGAGAATATTCATTCACTCGTCTGGAGTAATACCAATTCTTCTTCCATAGTGATGTTTTAGTGGGAGCGGCCTCCCGTCCGCGACAATGTTTATCGTGGCCGGGAGGCCACTCCCACGAAACATTATTCCCGTATTGAATTGGAAATGGAGTCAGTGAACAAATTTCGAGTGAGTCTTCATCGAACGCATGCTCTGCGATACCGTATGGTGACCCATCGAGCCATATGGGATCACTTGTCATGTATCGTCGTTCAATTCGTTTAGGCTTTCAACTACGGAGATAAAATGATGGGCAACGCGGGAGAATGTGCCTTGAGACAACGCCATCGTCATGCCGCGTGCAACTCTTCGCGGATCATTTCGCGCAACGCCTCTTTCAACTCGTCTGCGACCAACGCTCGGCGCAGTGTGTCATTTATCAGCGTCTGGTATCCGCGCCCACCGGCACGCGCCTTGTACGCCTGTAACACAGTATCGTCCAGCATGATGGTAATGCGCGTCTTGCCCGTGGCAGGTAAAACCTCGCGCAATGGGCGCAACTCGGCAAACTGCTTAGCTGTTAGCTCTGGACTGACTTCATCTGGCGTATCAGTCAAGGGCGCGGCATCCACCGCCGCCCAGTCGATTTCTGGGGCCGGGTCAGAGGCTTTGAGTTTTAAATTTCTTTTGCTCACGATTATTCGCCTTTTGGAAATATTGGTTTTTCCTGTGTCTTCGCGCACCACCATCGCTGAGTTGAACATCACTCGCGCCGCCAGCAACGACAAGCCACGGCCACGGATATTGGTTTCGTTCTTGACAGGGTTGCAGGTGAATTTCATAGCGCCAAGCATATGCATGCTAATGCATACTGTCAAGCGGTTTTATGAATGCGAGTTGACTCAAGTTAAATGTAACCCAAGGTAGTCGTCAAAAGGGATCGTTGCCTCAAGTTAAAGGTTACCGTAATTTCCAAGGTAATCCGAGATGACAAAGCAAGAGAAACGAGCCTATTTTGAGGCAATCCAAGTGCGCTATCGGCGCGCCAGCAAATCCCGCAAGACAACGATCCTGAACGAGTTCTGTGAGGTCTGCGGATACAACCGCAAATACGCATTACGCTTGCTCAATGCACCGCGCTATAAGCGTAAGCGCATCGCTCGCAAATCCGGCCCAGTGTCACGCTACAACACACCCGAGTTGCTCGCCGCTTTACGCCAGATCTGGATGGCTTCGGATCAGTTGTGCAGCAAGCGCCTGAAGGAGGCATTGCCACTTTGGCTGCCCCACTATGAGTCGGCATTCCAAGCGCTGCCGGAGGGCACCCATGCTCTGCTCAAATCGATTTCGGCAGCCACCATCGACCGCTTGCTCAAGCCGGTTCGTGCAGAATACAAACGCAAGGGCTTGTCCGGCACCAAGCCGGGCACGCTGTTGAAGAAGCAAATCCCTATCCAGGCGGGTGTTTGGAATGTGACCCAACCGGGCTTCATGGAAGCCGATACGGTGGCACATTGCGGTGATAGTTTGGCGGGTGATTTCGTCTGGAGCCTAACCATGACGGACATCTGCAGCGGATGGACAGAATGCAGGGCAACCTGGAACAAAGGGGCGCACGGCGTGATAAAGCAAATCAAGGCCATTCAGAAGGCATTGCCGTTCACTCTCAAGGGCTTTGATAGTGATAACGGCACGGAGTTTTTAAACTGGCATTTGATGAACTATTTCAGAGGTGGCAAACAGCCGATTCAGTTCACCCGATCTCGCCCTTATCAGTCAAACGATAATGCACATGTCGAGCAAAAGAACTGGTCGTGCGTGCGACAACTATTCGGCTATGACCGCTTCGCCGATCCCAGACTGGTCAGGTTGATGAATGACCTGTACACCAATGAGTTCAGTCTGTTGACCAATTTCTTCTACCCGACGTTGAAACTGAAATCAAAATCACGCGTGGGCAGTAGATGGGTCAAAAAATACAGCACACCAGTCACGCCAGCACGACGATTGATCGACCACCCTGATGTGCCGCAAGCCACCAAGGACAGACTATCGGCTCAGGCTAAAACACTCAATCCGTTCCACCTTCAAAAACAGATTCAGCGTAAACTGAAGGCGATTTTTAAACTCGTTCGGTAACTAAAAAACTTCGGGCAAAAACTCCCCTACCAAAGTAACCTTTTAACTTGAGGCAACGCGATGCCTAACGAATGGAAGGGACTTCCCCGTCCCGTGGTTGCGGCGGAAGCCGCGAACATTACCCCGCCTAATTAGGCTTTTTAACTTTACTCTGAAAATCATCTAGCCGACCTCCCACTGCCGAAGGTAGTGGGGTTAAAGTGAGTTTGCGAACTTGCGATAACCACAGGAGGTCGACATCATGAAGTATAGCGGAATTGATTTGCATTCAAACAATAGTGTAGTCACAGTAACGGATGAAGCAGACAGGATCGTTGCGGAAAAGCGAATACCGAATGATCTATCCGGGATTATTAAATTTCTTTTGCCATGGCGTGAAGAGTTGGCGGGTGTTGTTGTGGAATCCACCTACAACTGGTACTGGCTGGTTGACGGGCTACAGGAGGCGGGATTTGTGGTGAAACTAGCCAACACCGGAGCCATCAAAAAATACGATGGACTCAAGCACAGCGGCGATGAGGCCGATGCGCGGCATTTGGCGCAGCTATTGCGATTGAACATCCTGCCCACCGGCTTCATCATGCCGCCCGAGCAGCGCGCACTACGCGATCTGGCAAGGAAGCGCATGCAACTGGTGCGTAGCCGCACCAGCCACATCCTCGCCATCGAAAACATCGCGGCGCGACAACGCGGCATGAAAATCAACAGCAACCAAGTAAAGTGCCTCACGGCTGAAGAGGTAGATCAAATGGGATTTCCGGGGGATGTCGGGTTGGCACTCAAAAGCAACCTCGCGGTAATCGGCACGCTTACCGCGCAAATCGACCTGCTGGAAAAGCGTCTTCAAGAAAAGATGAACGAGCGGGCTGAATTTTCCTTGCTGTCCAGCGTACCGGGAATCGGTCGCATACTGGCTACCATCATCTTGCTGGAAATCGGCTTCATCGGGCGATTTGCGGACGTGGGCAACTTTGCATCATATGCGCGTTGCGTCGATAGCCAGCACATGAGCAACGGCAAAAAGAAAGGTGAAGGCAACACCAAGAACGGCAACAAGTATCTGGCCTGGGCTTTTGTTGAAGCGGCCAACTTCGCACTACGTTTCAACACCGAAGCCAAACGGTTTTACGAGCGCAAGAAAGCAGCAACGAACAGCGTGGTGGCGATCAAGGCACTCGCCCACAAGTTGGCACGGGCGTGTTACCACATCCTGAAGGAGGGAAAACCATTTGATGTGGCGCGCTGCTTCGCATGAGTTTCGACGGCAACGGCAAGCCCGACTGGGGTCTGGACGATGAGCCATGAGTCTGAATGGAATGCCGTTTGCCGTCACCCGAGCAGTAAAACGAGTCGCCTGCAACGCGAGCCATCGAGGGGTTGGCACCAAAGTATCGGCAGCCACGAGTCTGTGATGAAATCAATTGGACGCGAAGCGGCACCAACGTTCTTCTGGGGCGGCAAAGGCCGCCAGGGCGAAAGCAAAACACCGCTGATCGCTTGATCCTGATGGGTGACTGGCGCGATTCGTTCGCAGCCATGATTGAAGAAACGGGCGCGGTTCACTAGCTGCGATGGAATGTAGAAATTGAAACGGCTGCTTGCGCAGCCGTGGGGTTTACTTACTCGCTTGACACGGGGCGGCTAATGGGTGACCCCAGTTATTGAAACTTGACATCTCCAGTCCCATGTACCTCGCGTGATATTATTCCAGTCATGAAAAATCTACCCGATACCCTGCAACGCTTCATGTTTGAAAACGCGCCGGTGCGTGGCGAATTGGTGCATCTTGAAAGCTCATGGCGCAGTGTGCTGGACCGGCATGACTATCCCGATGTACTACGCAACCTGATGGGCGAGCTTAGCGCCGCTGCCGTGCTGTTGGCCGCTACCTTGAAGTTGCAGGGGTCGCTGGTTCTGCAAATTCAGGGCAAAGGGCCGATCAAGTTGCTCGTGGTGGAATGTTCCGGAGCAGGCGAGTTGCAATTGCGCGCCACGGCGAAATGGTCGGGTGATTTGGTTCAGGGCAGTGTTGCCGACGTTGATCGGGAAAGGGGTGTTTGTCATTACTCTCGATCCCAAGGACGGCAAACAGGTTTATCAGGGTATCGTCGAACTGGAAGGCAAGAGCGTGGCCGAAATGCTGGAAAATTATATGGCTCGTTCCGAGCAACTGGAAACCCGGCTATGGCTGGCAGCGGATGGACATTGCGCGGCTGGCATGTTGTTGCAGAAGTTGCCCGAACAACCGGATCAGCCGGGGCGGCCATGCGCAGGATGCCGATACGTGGCAGCGCGCCACCCTGCTGGCAAATACACTCAAGCCGGAAGAGTTGTTGCATGAGTCTGCGCAAACCCTGATGCATCGGCTTTACCATGAAGACGATATACGGCTGTTTGACGCGCAACCCGTAATTTTTCACTGCTCCTGTTCGCGCCACAATGTGGGGCAGATGTTGAAGATGCTGGGGCGTGATGAGGTTCACGCCATTCTGGAAGAGCGCGGTGTTATCGAAGTGTTTTGCGAATTTTGCAATCAGCGTTATGAGTTCGACAAAATTGATGCGGAGTTGATGTTCGTCGAGGCTATTGTTCAACCCGGCAGCGAGGCGCGCCACTAATGCGGTGTTTCAGATAGCCGCGCGAGTTGCCTATTTATGTTGGGTGCATGCTTCAAATTACCGACATCACCTTCAGGTCTATTCTTAACTCTTCCTCCAGGTCCTCGGCCTCTTCGACACTTATGATTTTATCTGGAACTTTTGACAGGTCTATCCATTCCTGAAAAATGGGCTCGTCGACACGTGTCGAAAAAAACACCCTCACGATAGGCGTTGCCAAGCTCTTTTTGGATTGCTCCTCCACCACCGCCACGCGACCGGATTTTAATTTGACCAAAGTGCCGAACGGATAAAAGCCTACGGTTCTGACAAAGGCATGAAATACTTCCTTGTCAAATTGGCCTTCCTGAAATCGGGTCATTTCACGTATGGCGTTGGCAGGGGAAATACCTTTCCGGTAATAGCTGTCTGAAATCAAAGAGTCATAGGTGTCGCATATTGCCGCCATGCGGGCGAAGAGCGATAAGGAATCGAGGGGCAAACACTCTGGGTAGCCTTGGCTATCCATCCGTTCATGATGGTGCAGGCAAACATCCAGAACAATGTTGTCCAAATGGCGCTCTTTCAGTATTTCCCAGCCGCGTAGAGGATGGGTTTTTACGATGTTATATTCCTCTTGGGTTAATTGGCCGGGTTTATTGGGCAAGTCTTCCGGAAATCCGATATTTCCAATGTCATGCAACAATCCCGCCAATCCCAAGCTGAGTAGAGTTTCGATATCCATCCCCATATTGCGCCCGAGCATGATCATTAATGCGCAAGTGGCGATCGAATGCAGGCAAATATAATCTTCCCGATTTTTTGGGCGCGTCAGGCTTAAAAACGCATTGGGGTTGCGTGCTGTGGACTTTCTGATTTCATCAACCAGAATGAGTACGCGATCAAGTCTAAGTTCTTCTCTGTTGCACGCCCTATTGAACATTTCAGTGACATCGATGCGGCCTTGCGAGTGAATTTTTCGTGCCCGCTTGATTTCTTCGCTCAATATAACTGGTGGTTCGCGTTCGATTCTTTTCTGTTCTACCGCTTCCATATATTCGGGTTCATCCGGCTCAACTTCGCTTTCAACGTCCAACCCCAAGTCGGTGTTTATCCATATCTCTTTAGTGCCGCAAGTCAAAAGGCCGTCCAGATCTTTTTGCTGATCGAGCAAAAAAGATTTTCTCCAGAATGGATGGTCGATCCAGCTTCCGCAGAGCGAATCGACATACATCCCGAGCCGTGCATCGCGCACATTAATTTTTTTCTTCATCAATGTATCCGTGTGAAATAAGGCATTTCAGGTTTACCAGTTACCTGTCTGAATTTTGCGCTCTTCCAGTAATGCCTTGATTTTAGGTTCAGGCTTCCAGTAGTTCGGTCCTTTAAGAAACTTGCCGTTGGCGTCATAAATCGGGTCGCCGTTTACGTCCAGTTTGCTTTCATTGCTGTCCATGATCACGTCCAGCACCTGTTCCAGAGGCAAGCCGTATTTCAAAGCCTCGGATCGACAATACACCGTGATGTCGCCCAGCAAATCGGCTATTGCAACTGCAATGTCAGCGGGGTTGCCGCCGTTTTGTGCAAGTTGCACGATCTCATCAATTTCATGCACCTCGTCAAGCAGGGTTGCCTTGAATTTTGTCAAACGATCTTGCACGTTGGCAGGTAACGATGGCCTGTCATTGGCAGGAAGTTTATACATGGCGTTCATCGCCGCGATACGCTGGTCAAATGGTTTTTTCATGGTAATGGTGGTCTGCAAAACGGTGCGTTCCTATAAATTATATGCGCATTTCTCAAATTGAGTGCATTTCAGCGCGGACATTCGCTGTCTTTAGGGCATGGGGCTGCTGGGAAAGGAATTAGTTTTGTCTCGGACGGGGGCGGCATGCTAAAATTGCAGGCTGTTTTATAAGCTTTTTAAGGTACTGCCATACATGGAACAATTCGCCAAAGAAACCCTGCCGGTCAGCCTCGAAGAGGAGATGCGCAAATCGTATCTCGAATACGCGATGAGCGTGATCGTCGGGCGCGCGCTGCCCGATGTGCGCGACGGCCTCAAACCGGTGCATCGCCGCGTGCTGTTCGCCATGCACGAGCTGTCCAACGACTGGAACAGGGCCTACAAGAAATCGGCGCGTATCGTCGGCGACGTGATCGGTAAATACCACCCGCACGGCGACACGGCGGTGTACGACACCATCGTGCGCATGGCGCAGGATTTTTCTCTGCGCTACACGCTGGTGGACGGCCAGGGCAACTTCGGTTCGGTGGACGGCGACAACGCCGCGGCGATGCGTTACACCGAAATCCGCATGGCGCGCATCGCGCACGAGTTGCTGGCCGACATGGACAAGGAAACCGTGGATTTCGGGCCCAACTACGACGGCTCCGAGCACGAGCCGCTGGTATTGCCCGCGCAAGCTTCCCCAACCTGCTGGTCAACGGCTCTTCCGGCATCGCGGTGGGCATGGCGACCAATATTCCGCCGCACAATCTGGGCGAAGTGGTCGATGCCTGTCTGGCGCTGCTGAAGAATCCGGAAATGGATATCGAGGAACTGATCGACATCGTTCCGGCGCCGGATTTCCCGACCGCCGGCTTCATCTACGGCACGGCGGGCGTCAAGGAAGGCTACCGCACCGGGCGCGGGCGCGTGGTGATGCGCGCGCGCACCCATTTCGAGGACATCGGCAAGGGCGAGCCGCCAGGCCATCATCATCGACGAGCTGCCCTACCAGGTGAACAAGGCCAATCTGCTGATCAAGATCGGCGAACTGGTGCGCGAGAAGAAAATCGAGGGCATTTCCGAAATCCGCGACGAGTCGGACAAGTCCGGCATGCGCGTGGTGATCGAGCTGAAGCGCGGCGAAATGCCGGAAGTGATCCTCAATCAACTGTTCAAGCAGACGCAGTTGCAGGACAGCTTCGGCATGAACATGGTGGCGCTGGTCGACGGCCAGCCCAGGCTGCTCAACCTGAAGCAGTTCCTCGACGCCTTCCTGCGCCACCGCCGCGAAGTGGTGACGCGCCGCACGGTGTTCGAACTGCGCAAGGCGCGCGATCGCGGCCACATCCTGGAAGGTCTGGCGGTTGCGCTGTCCAACGTGGACGAAATCATCGCGCTGATCAAGGCGGCCGCCGCGCCTGCCGAGGCCAAGCGCGAATTGATGGCGCGCAGCCTGGCGTTCCTCGCTGGTGGAAGAGATGCTGAGCCGGGTGAGCGGTGCCTCGCGTCCGGAAAATCTGTTGCCCGAATTCGGCCTGGTGGGGGAGGGCAGCCAGCGCGCCTACAAGCTGTCCGACGTGCAGGCGCAAGCCATACTGGAAATGCGTCTGCAGCGCCTGACCGGCCTGGAGCAGGACAAGATCGTCGGCGAATACCGCGAAGTGATGGACAAGATCGCCGACCTGCTCGACATTCTGGCCAAGCCCGAGCGCATCACCCAGATCATCGGCGACGAACTGGTCGCGATCAAGGCGCAGTACGGCGACAAGCGCCGCAGCGAGATCATCACCCACACGCAAGACATGAGCATGGAAGACCTGATCGCGCCGGAAGACGTGGTGGTCACGCTGTCGCACGGCGGCTACATGAAGGCGCAGCCGCTGGACGAATACCGCGCGCAGAAGCGCGGCGGGCGCGGCAAGCAGGCGGCGAGCACCAAGGAAGACGATTTCGTCGACAACCTGTTCATCGCCAACACCCACGACTACATCCTGTGCTTCTCCAGCCGCGGGCAGGTGTACTGGATCAAGGTGTACGACGTGCCGCAGGGCTCGCGCACCAGCCGCGGCAAGCCGATCGTCAATCTGTTGCCGCTGGAAGAGGGCGAGAAGATCAACGCCATCCTGCCGGTCAAGGAATTTGCGGAAGATCAGTTCATCTTCATGGCCACCGCCAACGGCACGGTGAAGAAGACCCCGCTGTCCGATTTTCGCCAACCCGCGCAAGGCCGGCATCATCGCCGTCAATCTGGACGAGGGCGATTACCTGATCGGCGTGGCGCTGACCGACGGCAAGCACGACGTGATGCTGTTCTCCGACGGCGGCAAGGCGGTGCGTTTCGACGAGGACGATGTGCGTCCGATGGGTCGTGCAACGCGCGGCGTGCGCGGCATGAAGCTGGCCGAGGGCGGCAAGGTGATCGCGCTGCTGGTGGCCGAAGACGAAAGCAGACGGTGCTGACCGCGACCGAAAACGGTTACGGCAAGCGCACCCCGATCGCCGAATACACCCGCCACGGGCGCGGCACGCAGGGCATGATCGCGATCCAGACTTCCGAGCGCAACGGCAAGGTGGTGGCGGCAACACTGGTGACGCCGAAGACGAGATCATGCTGATCACCACCAGCGGCGTGCTGATCCGCACCCGCGTCAGGGAAATCCGCGAAATGGGCCGCGCCACGCAAGGCGTGACGCTGATCAATCTGGACAAGGGCGACAAGCTGGCCGGTTTGAGCCGGATTGCGGAGCCGGAGGAAACGGAAGATTCAGGATCGGGGATCGAAGATCAGGGATCGGAAGAGTCTGGGTCGGAAGAAGACGGGCAATAGCGGAAAGGGTTAAGGAACAGCGTAAAGGCGCGCAGCCGGTTTACACCCTGATCCGCTTTACCCTTCAATCTTCCTAAGGGAAATAACAATATGACTATTTACAACTTCAGCGCCGGCCCCGCAGTATTGCCGCAAGAGGTGCTGCAACAAGCGCAAGCGGAAATGCTCGACTGGCACGGCAGCGGCATGTCGGTGATGGAAATGACCCATCGCGGCAAGGAATACATGAGCATCCAGGCCCAGGCCGAGGCCGATCTGCGCGAATTGATGGCATCCCCGCCAACTACAAGGTGCTGTTCCTGCAAGGCGGCGCCACTGCAATTCTCGATGATCCCGATGAACCTGTTGCGCGGCAAGGCTTCCGCCGATTATGTGAATACCGGCGAATGGTCGAAAAAGGCGATCGCCGAGGCGAAGAAATTCGGCGGCGTGAATGTGGTGGCGAGCATAGTGCAGACAACAATTTCACCTACGCCCCGGCATTCGATACCTGGAAATGCGATCCCGATGCGGCCTATCTGCATTACACGCCGAACGAGACCATCGGCGGCGTAGAGTTCAACTGGGTGCCGGATAGCGGCGACGTGCCGCTGGTGGCGGACATGTCGTCCAACATTCTTGTCGCGCCCGATCGATGTAACGAAGTTCGGCCTGATCTATGCCGGTGCGCAGAAGAATATCGGCCCTGCCGGGCTGACGCTCGTCATCGTGCGCGACGACCTGCTCGGGCAAGTGCGCACCGAATACGCCGACCATGCTGGACTACAAGATCCACGCCGACAACGACTCGATGTACAACACGCCGCCCGACCTACGGCATCTACATCGCCGGGCTGGTGTTCCAATGGCTGAAGAAGAACGGCGGCATCGCGGCGATGGAACGCGCCAACATCGCCAAAGCGGAGTTGCTGTATGCGGCGATCGATGCCAGCAACGGTTTCTACCACTGCCCGGTGAATAAGGCAGACCGTTCGCGCATGAATGTGCCGTTTACTTTGAAAGATGCGAATCTGGATGGCGATTTTCTCAAACAGGCCGATGCACGCGGGCTGTTGCAATTAAAAGGGCATCGCTCCGTCGGCGGCATGCGCGCATCGATTTACAACGCCATGCCGTTGGCGGGGGTGCAGGCACTGGTGGGTTTTATCAACGAATTTTCCAGAAAATCATGAGCGACAAGTTAAAACAGTGCCGCACACAGATAGACAGAATTGACGATGAACTGTTGAAGCTTTTCAATCAGCGCGCCGCACTGGCCCAGCAAATCGGCCACCTGAAAAATAACGATATGGTGCTGCGCCCGGAGCGCGAGGCGCAGATTTTACGACGCATGCAGGCAACAACCCAGGCCCGCTTTCCAATGAGGCAGTGGCGCAGCTTTACACCGAAATCATGTCGCAATGCCGCGCGCTGGAGGCGCCGATCGTCCGTGGCCTATCTAGGGCCGGAAGGTACATTTACCGAAGCAGCGGCACTAAAGTCGTTTTGGCAGTGCGATGCAAGGCCAGCCATGCGCGACCATAGACGATGTATTCCGTGCGGTGGAAAGCGGTACGGCGCATTATGGTGTCGTTCCTGCGGAAAACTCTACCGAAGGAGCCATAGGCCGGACACTGGATTTGTTGTTGCAAAGCCCGCTACAAGTGTGCGGCGAAGTGATGCTGGCGATCCATCAATGTCTGCTTGGGCATCACGCTGAATTGAGTGAGATCGTAAAGTATATTCGCATCCTCAATCGTTGGGTCAATGCCAGGGCTGGTTGAATACACATCTACCCCATGCTGAGCGCATACCAACTTCCAGCAATGCCGAAGCTGCCAGATTAGCATCTTCTGGTTTTGGAGTTGATCGTACTTGTCTTCCGCAGCTATTGCAAGTCGTCGCGCTGGTGAGTTGTTCGACCTCAAGCTGCTAGCTGAGAATATAGAAGATGATTCCAGCAACACCACGCGCTTTCTGGTGCTTGGTAATCAGGATGTCGCACCTTCCGGCAAGGACAAGACTTCGTTGGTCATGTCCGCAGCCAACCGTCCCGGCGCGGTGCATGACTTGCTGACGCCGCTGGCGAAACACGGTGTTTCCATGACCAAACTGGAATCGCGCCCGGCGCGCTCCGGCTTGTGGGAATACATATTTTTTGTGGATATCGAAGGGCATCAGTCCGATGCAAAAGTGGCGGCTGCATTGACCGAATTGAAACAGGTTGCCGCGTTTGTGAAAGTGCTGGGCTCGTATCCGGTCGCTACGTAATAAATCTCCTCCCCCATGCAGGGGGAGGGTTAGGGTGGGGGTAGAATTCATGCGGAAGTATGCTTTAGTTTTCCCCCCATCCCAACCTTCCGCCTGCGAGGGGAAGGGGTGTTAATCAAGGTTTTAAATGAATTATTCTGAACTTGCACCACCTTATATCCGCGCCATCGCGCCCTATCAACCCGGCAAGCCGATTTCCGAGTTGGAGCGCGAGTTGGGCATCAGCGGCATCGTCAAACTGGCTTCCAACGAGAACCCGCTCGGTTGCAGCCCGAAGGCTACCGCTGCGATGCAAGAGGCGATCAAAACCATCGCCCTTTATCCGGACGGCAACTGTTTCGAGTTGAAGGAAGCGTTGTGCAAGCGCTATGGCGTCGAGCACGAATGCATGGTGCTGGGTAACGGTTCCAACGATATGCTGGAACTGGCTGCGCGTGCTTTTCTGGCACCAGGTGACAAGGCGGTATTTTCCGACCATGCCTTCGCGGTATATCCGTTGGCGACACAAGCGGTGGGGGCATCGGGCATCAGCGTGCCTGCGATCAATTATGGTCATGACCTGAAAGCAATGGGCAAGTCCGCCGTGGAGCAAAATGCCAAACTTGTATTTATCGCCAACCCGAACAACCCGACCGGCACTTTCCTGAGTGCGGCAGACCTGCTGGAATTTATGCGTGCACTCCCTGCAAATATTCTAGTAGTGCTGGACGAGGCATACAATGAATATCTGCCAGCAGAGAATCGTTACGACAGCGTGAGTTGGCTGAAGGAATTTCCTAATCTCATTATTTCGCGCACCTTCTCCAAGGCTTACGGCCTTGCCGGTTTGCGCGTGGGCTACGCGTTTGCCGATGTGCAGGTAGCCGACATGATGAACCGTGTGCGCCAGCCGTTCAACGTCAACAGCGTGGCACAAGCCGCCGCCGTGGCGGCCTTGCAGGATGAGGCTTTTGTCAAACAAACCAACGAACTGAATCAACGCGGCATGCAACAGATCACGCAGGGATTGAGCAAAATGGGGCTGGAGTTCATTCCGTCGTATGGAAATTTTATCAGTTTCAAAATTGGTGAGGGAATGAAGAGGTATCGCCGTCTTCTGGAATTGGGTGTGATCGTGCGCCCCATCGCCAGTTACGACATGCCGGATTATCTGCGCGTGAGCATAGGGTTGGAATCGGAAAACGAAAAATTTTTGTCTGCGCTTAAGCAGGTACTTGGAGAAATAGCATGATTATCGTAATGGGAAAAGATGTCACTGACGAGCAAATTGGCGCAGTGGTTAAGCGGCTGGAAACGGCAGGGTTGAAGGCCAACATCTCGCGCGGTGTTGAACGTACCGTGATCGGAGCGATCGGTGACGAACGCCCCTTGACCGAGGAAATGTTTACCTCGTTGCCCGGCGTGGAATCGGCGATGCACATCGCCAAACAATACAAAATCGTCTCGCGCGAATCGCACAAGGCAAACACTGTCATCGACATCGGCGGCATCAAGCTGGGCGGCAACCAGATACAGGTGATTGCCGGGCCATGCTCGGTAGAGACGCAAGAGCAGATGGATTTGTCGGCCAAGTTCGTGCATGAGGCGGGCTGCCGCTTGATGCGCGGCGGCGCGTTCAAGCCGCGCACCAGCCCCTACACTTTTCAGGGCAAGGGCGTGGAAGGGCTGGACATCTTCCGCAAAGCGGCTGATCCGTACAAATTGCCCATCGTGACCGAACTGATGGATTTGCGCATGCTGGACACCTTCATGGAATACGACGTGGACGTGATCCAGATCGGCACGCGCAACATGCAGAATTTCGACCTGCTCAAAGAAGTGGGACGCATCAACAAGCCGGTAATCCTCAAGCGCGGCATGTCGGCCACCATCTCCGAATGGCTGATGTCGGCGGAATACATCGCGGCAGGCGGCAACCACAACATCATCTTCTGCGAGCGCGGTATCCGCACCTTCGAGACTTACTACCGCAACGTGCTGGATGTGACCGCTATTCCCGTACTGAAAAAGGAAACCCACCTGCCAGTGATCGTCGATCCTTCGCATGCGGGCGGAAAAGCCTGGATGGTCGCGGCATTGTCGCAAGCCTCGCTTGCGGCTGGCGCGGACGGTCTGCTGATCGAAATGCACCCCAATCCGTGCGAGGCATGGTGCGATGCCGATCAGGCGCTGACTCCGCAAGAGTTGAAGAAATTGATGGGTACGCTGGATGCGATTGCAGGAGCGGTTGGGCGTACGCTTTAAGTAGCGTGTAGAATTGGATTTGCTAGAGGGCGGTCATGCCAACGATACGAAAAATTTCCGGCCCTTACCGACTGTTTTTCTTTAGCTTCGATTGTGGCGAGCCGAAGCACGTTCATGTTCAACGTGAGCGTAAAGTTTGTAAATATTGGATGGAGCCTGTTGCGTTAGCAAGCAACCATGGTTTTCCACCCGTGGAGCTTAACGAGATTCGGCATCTACTTGAGGCCAATCGCACCAAAATACTGGAGGCATGGAATGAACACTGTGGCCTTAATCGTTGAACCTAGAATAGCTGACTTACGGATTACAGATACAGAAATTACTGCTTTCCTAATAGATGGGCGAACCGTGAGTGTGCCTCTCGCTTGGTCGTGGCGACTTTCAGAAGCGACAGACGCTCAACGTAACCATTGGGAACTCATTGGGGATGGCGTTGGAATCCACTGGCCTGATGTTGATGAAGACATTAGTATCGAAGGCATGCTTTATGGTGTGCCGGCACCAAGGCCACTTGTGCTTGTGAAGTAGGTGCAGAATTTTCAAGAAGAAAACCATGGGGCTTACTTACGCCACACTTAAATTAACTAATCTCTTTAGCCGCCAAAGTGTAGAAGTCAATGCCTTGGTGCATACGGGAGCCACGTTTATGTGTGTCTCGGAAGAAGTTGCCTTGCAACTCGGCTTTGATATTTTAGAAGTCGGCCAGCAGGTTGTTACCCTCGCGGATGGACATCAGCGTAAAGTACCGAAGATTGCACCTATAGAGATTGCGTTTGGTAATCGTATTATCCGGTGGCCTTAGCAAAGTGAGTGTCATCCATTCGTTTAACAATTGCCACTTTGGATTATGAAATTAAATAAGGTTGTCATCTTCGGCGTTGGTCTGATTGGGGGATCGTTCGCTCTCGCGTTGCGCAAGGCGAATGCGGTCAGCGAAGTGGTCGGTTTCGGGCGCAGAACGGCGACGCTAGAACAGGCCAAACAACTCGGCATCCTCGACCGTATCGGCACCGACCTCGCGGAATTGGGCGATGCCGATATCGTGTTACTGGCGACACCTGTCGGGCAGATGGCGGAACTGATGGCGCGCATCGCGCCGCATCTTGGCGCACACACCCTGGTTACCGATGGCGGCAGTACCAAGAGTGATGTGGTGGCTGCGGCTTACGCGACTCTGGGCGACAAAATTTCGCAATTCATTCCCGCACATCCCATCGCCGGTGCCGAAAAGACCGGCCCGGACGCAGCGCTGGCCGATCTGTATCAGGGCAAGAAGGTGGTGTTGACCCCGCTGTCGGAAAACAGCGCCGAATCGGTGGCGCGCGTGCGCAAGGCGTGGGAACTGTGCGGTGCCGTGGTGAGCGAACTGACACCACAGCAGCACGATGAGGTATTCGCCGCCGTGAGTCATTTGCCGCATCTTTTGTCGTTCGCTCTGGTACACGATCTGGCACAACGCGACAACCGCGATTTGTTATTGTCTTTCGCTGCCAGCGGCTTCCGCGACTTCACCCGCATCGCCGCCAGCAGCCCGGAAATGTGGCGCGACATCTGCATGGCTAATCGCGATGCGTTGCTGGATGAACTGGGACTCTACATCGAGGAGCTGGGAATGCTGCATGAAGCGCTGGCCGAAGCCGATGCAGACAAGCTGGAGGAAGTTTTTAGCCTGTCCAGCCAGGTGCGCGGGAATTGGAAGCAACAATAACATAGCGTTCCACCAAGTCGTTTCGTGGTTCGGTAGTGAACTTGGCAAGCGGGCTTCATGCCGGGTCACTCGATTCGGACGGGCTTCATCTTTGACAGGAGGCGTTGTCCGCCGCGCGCGCGTTTGCCGAAGTAGCTTTGCAGATTCGCCCCCGACAATTTCACGATTTGCTCTTTTGCGCCGGCCTTACCGATAATTTTTATTTCGGCTTGGTTGATGACGGCAGCGGCGGCCAATGCGTCGCCTTCGCCCAATCCCATCAGAATGACGCCTTTGCCGCCGCCCGACAGGCTTTTGAGTTCGGCCAGCAGGAACACCAACAGCCTGCCGTTATTGGATACGGCGGCCACCAGAGATTGTTCTGTAGGCGTGAACGGCGCAGGGGGAAGGATGGTTTCCTTGTCCACGGTGATGAACTGTTTGCCCGCTTTGTTCCTGCCCACCATGTCGCCGAGAGCGCAGGAGAAACCATAACCGGCAGAGGTGGCGATCAATAGTTGCTGATCGGTTTTTCCGCACAGCGCATGAGCGATTTTAGCGCCAGGCACGAGGTCGATGAAGGTGGACAGCGGTGCGCCGTCGCCTCTGCCCGAGGGCAACTGCGCGACCGGGATGCTGCATACGCGCCCGTTGTCGCAGATCACGATGCAGTGGTCGGTGGTGCGGCATTCGAACTTGGCGAGCATGCCATCGCCATCCTTGAAGGCGAGGCTGGACAAATCCAATCCGTGTCCTTGGCGGGTACGCACCCAATGTTTGTTGGAGATGATGACGGTCACCGGTTCGTCGAGTATCGGCACGACGATCGCCGATTTCTCCGCTTCCTTGATCAGCGTGCGACGCTCATCGCCGTAGGTCGCGGCATCGGCTGTGATTTCTTCGGCAACCAGTTCGCGCAGTGCGCTTTCCTTGGATAGCAGTCGCGTCAGTTCGCGGCGTTCTTTCTCCAGCGCCTTGATCTCTTTTTCGATGCGGATGCCTTCCATCCTCGCCAATTGGCGCAGGCGGATTTCCAGTATGTCTTCGGCCTGGCGGTCGGAGAGTTCGAAGCGCGCGATCAGGGCAGCCTTGGGGTCGTCCGATTCGCGGATCAGCGCGATGACCTCATCGAGGTTGAGGAGCACCACCATGCGGCCTTCGAGGATGTGCAGGCGGTCATTGACTTGCCCCAGACGATGTTGGCTGCGGCGGCGTACCGTGTTCAAACGGAACTCCACCCATTCGCGGATGATTTTGCTCAGAGGCTTTTGCTGCGGGCGACCATCCAGCCCGATCATGGTCATGTTGATGGGAGCGGAAGATTCCAGGCTGGTGTGGGCGAGCAACACATTCATCAGCTCGTCCTGCGTCTGGCGCGAAGACTTGGGCTGGAACACCAGACGCACGGCCTGCGACTTGTCTGATTCGTCGGCGACCGCATCCAGCACAGACAGCAGCAATTGCTTGTTCTGTACCTGATCCTGCGTCAGGCTCTTCTTGTTGGCTTTGACTTTAGGGTTGGTCAGCTCGTCGATTTCCTCCAGTACTTTGCGCGTCGAAACACCATGCGGGAGTTCGTGTACCACGATCTGCCACTGGCCGCGCGCCAGCTCTTCGACTGTCCAGCGCGCGCGCATCTTGAGTGAACCGCGCCCGCTCAGGTAGCAGTCGCGGATGTCGCGTGCGGACGAGATGATCTGCCCGCCGCCGGGAAAGTCCGGGCCGTGAATGCAGGCGAGCAAGGCATCGTCATTCAGCTCCGGATTACGCACCAATTGCACGGCGGCCTCCGCCACTTCGCGCAGATTGTGCGAAGGGATTTCCGTCGCCATGCCGACCGCGATACCCGATGCGCCGTTGAGCAGCACCATGGGCAAGCGCGCCGGGAGCATGGACGGTTCCTGAAATGCGCCGTCGTAGTTGGGCACGAAATCTACCGTGCCCATGTCGATTTCGGACAGCAGCAGTTCGGCCAGCGGGGTGAGGCGGGTCTCGGTGTAGCGCATGGCCGCCGCGTTGTCGCCGTCGCGGGTGCCGAAGTTGCCTTGCCCGTCCACCAGCGGATAGCGCAAGGAAAAGTCTTGCGCCAGACGCACCATGGCTTCGTAGGCGGACGAATCGCCATGCGGATGATATTTGCCCAGCACGTCGCCGACCACGCGCGCCGACTTGACGTGTTTGCTGCCGTGGTTCAAGCCCATCGCGCGCATGGCGTAAAGGATGCGTCGCTGAACCGGCTTCTGTCCGTCGCACACGTCTGGCAGGGCGCGGCCTTTTACCACCGAGATGGCATATTCCAGATAGGCGCGTTCGGCGTACTGTGCGATTGGAACATCGTCGCCGTCCGGCAAGCTTGCGAGTGGGGAAAATTGTTTGGTTCCGCCCGATCCGCCGGAATTGTCGGGCAATATTTCCGGCGCTGCATTCTCGACGGGTTGGGCTTCGTCTTCAGGGAATAGGGTGGTTTGATCGGTGTGTTCGGTACTCATTAATTTTTCCAGATTTGATTAAACGGTAAGGAGTCGTTTCTCTACGGTTTTCGCATTAACTCTCCTCGATCCCGCAAGAGTTTTTTTGTACTTTAGCACGAGGGGAATGTTTATGACACACGAATTTCCACTACCATTTGCGCGGCATTGCGAGAGCACTCAAGCGCGATTTGTAGCCACATCTGGCTTGCTGCCGATGAGGGATTATGTTATATTTTAAACTCTACGCAACCCAGACCCCGTTGCTTTAGCTTTTACTCGATCTTGCGGGGGATTGTGTTCCTACCTGATTTTCTCATCAATATCAATGAGCTTGCTGCCAACTATGCGGGTATTTTCTCGCGTCACGGGTTTTATCAGGCAATGGTGACCGAGATTTGCCAATCTTTTAAGTGATAAATTAATGTGGCGAGGATATATGTTATATTGTAATTTGTTTATATTGGTAGTGGAATCCTGACTTTGATAAACGAGAGCTTGTTTACGACTAAATTATTCGCGATTGATAAAAAATGGAGAATGGTAATTTCGACTCAAGCCGGACATTGAGCATGGATTGGATGGTGCAGGTTAACGAGGAAATCAAAAAGGTAACAAATCTCTCATTTGGGGTGAATCTGATCGCGCTGAATGCCATGCTGGTCTCAAAACGTGCTGGCGAGCGTTCGCGTGGATTTGGCGTCGTGTCGTCCGAGCTGCGGGTGTTCAGTGGCAAGATCAGGGAGGCAATGAACGGGCTCGGCCAACGGATATACGCGCTGATCAACAGCGTAGCGGCGATTCAGAAGCAGAGCCATGGAAGGGATCACTTGCAGCGAGTCATGGGACAGGGTGACAAGATGCGCGAAGTCATGGGGGCTTCGTTTGCGCGTAAGGAAGAGGCTTTGCTGAAACTGACCCGATCCATTGAGACAGACCAGGGCCATCTGCTACGTCAGGTTAGCCGGACACTGCAACTGTGCGACACGGGTACGTCTTTGGCGCGTAGCGCAAAGATAGAATCGGTGTATGGCGGTGATATGTCGGGAACTTTGAGGCAGGTGGCAATCCAGATTGAGGGAGCTATAGAAGAAATTCTTGGCATACTTAAAGCGCTTGAATCCAGTCTGGCTACGACGGGAAAAACGTGAAACGCATCGAATTCATCTACGAAAAGGGTGGGCATAAATGGGCTGCGATCACGCGTGATCCCGATAAGCCATCTTATTTGGTCGACACCAACGAGTTTCTTATTGTCAATGGGAATCAGGCGATCTTGACTGATCCCGGGGGGATGGAAATTTTTGCGGCGGTGATTTCTGCAATCAGTGCCGAATACGACCCCCGTAAAATTGTTCAACTGTTCGCTTCACATCAAGATCCAGACATAGTCTCTTCGCTTGCGTTATGGCTGGATTTCAACCCGAAACTGAAGTGCTATGTGAGTTGGTTGTGGGCGTCATTCATCCCGCACTTCGGGGGGGATGGAGAGACTTTCGTGCCCATTCCGGATGAGGGCATGCCGATCCTGCTGGGTAATCTGCCGCTGGAGGCAGTGCCGGCGCATTATCTGCACTCTTCCGGTAATTTTCATCTTTACGACCACAAGGCCAGAATATTGTTTACCGGAGATGTGGGGGCCGCACTTCTGCCGCATGATGAGAACGGGTTGTTCGTGGAAGATTTCGACAATCATATCAAGTATGCGGAAGGCTTTCACCGTCGCTGGATGGGTTCTAATGAGGCCAAGCTGGACTGGTGCAGGCGTGTAGATCAGCTTGAGATTGATATGTTGTGCCCGCAACATGGTGCCATCTATCAGGGTGCCGATGTCAAACGTTTTATCAACTGGTTTGCCGAGCTGAAGGTAGGATCAGGCGTTAAGTAATAATTTGCAGCCTTGCCCGAGGCCGATCTCACACAGAACACGGTAATTCGGCATTCGTATAGCCTCCGAAGGCAAACGACATTTTTCCAGTCACTCAATTCAAGTTATTGCATGCTATGCCGATAGTTCTTCTGTCGAGCTTTTGACAGAATCAGAAAAATCAACATGAAAAATAAAGCAGACTTATTATCGTTTCGTAACTTTAAGTTACAGACCAAAATTCAGGTTGTAGTTCACTCCATCACATTGGTGCTGTTCTCCATCGCGACCATTATTCTTTACAATTCCATTAAGACAGTTATTCTTGATTCCGTGCAACTGCGTGCCGAGGGCGTTGCCAACGAAGTCATTGATGGCGCAAACATACTCATGCTTACCGGTGAAGCCAGCAACCCCGAGAATAGAAAATTGCTGATCAGAAAGATTTCCAGTTCTGGAAATATCATCGGGTTAAAGCTTGTGCGCACCGAGCAGGTCATCAGGCAATTCGGCCCGGGCTTGCCGGAAGAACAAATAAAGGATGCGGTGGAACAGAACGCGATCATATCCAAAAAGCCATCCTATACCCTTGAGGGGCGGAACGGCGTTCCCGTATTCCGCGCGGTCACTCCTTATGTGGTCAGCCACGACTTCCATGGAACGGATTGTCTGGCCTGCCATCAGGTCGAAGTTGGCAGCGTCAACGGCGCATCCGATATCGAGATCGACTTGACCGCCGAATTCAAAAGGCTAAATGCAATCATCCTATGGTTGGTTGTGGGTCAGATCGTGATTCAGGTCATCTTGTTTTACCTTATCAGGTGGGTGGTGCGGCGTTTCGTTGTTCGTCCGTTGAATGAGGCGGTGGGCATGGCTAACCGGATAGTGAGAGGCAGCTTGTATGTGAGGGCTGAAGCGGTTTCTACGGATGAGACCGGACAACTGCTCTCGGCCATGCACTACATGATCGACGAGTTGAGGCAGCTCGTCACCGGGGTGTCCACGGCTCTTGATCAGGTTTCCCAGCAGGACGGGGAATTTCATTTGGTTGATGAAGAGGGACTAAAAGGAGAGTTCCTCAAGACCGCCCATCTTACCAACGAAGCGTTGCGTTTAATTACATCGCAGCGGCACAAGATGGAGGGTGATCTTTTTCTCGGCAAGCTGGATGGCATCAACAGCACCGGGCTGCTCTCCAACCTGGGACACAGCCAGGAAGACCTGATGGAAGTGGCGCAAGTGGTGGACAGCCTTTCCGCCTTCGCAACCCAATCGGCGGAAGCGGCGATATCCGGAGCCGACGAGTCGAGGCAGGCAACGGAGCAGATCGAGCATCTCGCAAGGCAGTCTGCCGAACTGGAACAAGCGGTGAACCATCTGCACGAGGAAGGGGCCAAGGCGCTTGATGCCACCAAACAGATAGATGCTATCGTGAAGAAAGTCAGCCTTCTTGCGCTTAATGCTGCCATCGAAGCGGCACGCGCCGGAGAGTACGGACGGGGATTTGCGGTAGTCGCCGACGAAGTGCGCAAGCTTTCTGAAATGACCGCCGTCTTCTCGAACGATATCCGCAAATCACTTACCGCTGTCGCCACCGATGCGGGCCGGATGCAGAGTTCTGCCCAAGCCATGACAGCGGCAACGCAGGTTTCTCTGGACAGTACTTATCGGGTAAAGGAAAAGCTGGATATGGTGAGTTCGGCAGCTTCGACCTCAAGCAGCTCGTCTTATCTGGCGAAATCTCTCACAGTTGCCTCACTTGCCAAGATAGACAGTTTTACCATGAAGCAGATTGCCTACCGCGAAGCGCGCGAGCGAACGGATTACCACTCGGGTGGCCTTTCGTTAACAAGCATTGATGCTCTGGCGGAGCAGATGCAGGCAGCGCACCGGGACAAGCTGCGCAAGCTGGCTGCAACATTGATGAATTCCCTCGATGCCGCCGTTAACGCATTACATACCGGCAATCAGGATACGGCTGTTTTCGAACACATGGAAGCGGTAAACCAGGAACTCACCGCTGCAATCGATGAAGCGCTTTCCGAAGCTCGGGGGGCGACAGAAGCCGGGCAGGACACCGGCCCCAGAATCGATTTGTTTTAGAATTTTAGCTATGGAACGTATTGGCACTAGGCCATGTCACACTAGAATATTCGCAAACTAAACCCCTCCACCCTCCCCTTATCAAGGGAGGCTTAAATGTTACGCGACAGACAGCAGCGCGGCTTGCATTTTTGCCATGGCTTTTTGCTCGATTTGGCGGATGCGCTCCGCTGATACACCAAATTCATCTGCAAGATCATGGAGCGTGGCGGTTGCACCTTCGCGCAGCCAGCGTGCCTCGATGATGCGGCGGCTGCGTTCGTCCAGACTTTCCAGTGCATGCGCCAAACCTTTGGTATTCAGCGTTTCCAGTTGTTTTTGCTCCAGCAGGCGCGAAGGTTCATCTTCCGCAGCGGATGCCAGATAGGCGATAGGCGCATAGCTGTCGTCCTCGTCGTTGCTGCCCGGTTCCAGCGACACCTCGTGGCCGTTGAAGCGGGATTCCATTTCCACCACATCCTGTTCGCTGACGTTCAGATCGCGGGCGATTTCCTTGACTTGTTGCGGTTTGAGCGACTCCAAACCCTGCTTCATGCTGCGCAAATTGAAAAACAATTTGCGTTGTGCCTTGGTCGTGGCAATCTTGACCAGACGCCAGTTGCGCAGGATATATTCGTGTATCTCGGCACGTATCCAATGCAGGGCAAAAGAAACCAGGCGCACGCCGCGCTCCGGATCGAAATGCTTGACCGCTTTCATCAGTCCGATATTGCCTTCCTGGATCAAATCCGCCTGCGGCAGACCGTAACCGGCATAACCGCGAGCCACGCTGACAACAACACGAAGATGCGACACGACGAGTTGACGAGCCGCTTCCAAGTCGTTGTCACGGCGAAAACGGACGGCAAAATCCAACTCTTCCTCATGGGTAAGCATGGGGAAACGGTTTACCGACTGGATGTAACTTTCCAAGCTGCCCACAGCCGAGGGCATCGGGAATGCTAAAGTCTGATTCATGGTAGTAACCTCCTTACGAATAATATTAGCACTCTTGTGGGTAGAGTGCCAATATTTAATGGGTGCCGCTTACAAAATTATTTGGCCTCAATCTGCCAAAGGTGTTGAGCGACCGACAGCCAAGCCCCCAGCCAGCCGAGGTAGGCCGAGAATAACAGCAGGGTGAGGCTGTCTCCAGCCGAAGGGAGGTGCAGGGTGAAGTTGCTGGAATATAGTTGCGCCAGTTCGGCAAGACTGCTGTTGAGCAAGGTCAAGCTGACAGCGATGATAACCCATGCCATCACACCACCCAGCAAGCCTTGCAATAAACCGAGATAGAGAAAGGGGCGGCGGATGAAAGCGTTGGTGGCACCGATCAGCCGGGAAACTTCAATTTCGTCCCGCTGGGTGAGGATTTGTAAACGGATGGTGTTGAAGGTAATGGCCACCAGCGCACAACTGAGCAGCGCGGCAAGGATCAGCACCGCCAGCCGCCCGAACTTGAGCAGAGCTTCCAGCTTGCGCGCCCAGGCCGAATCCAGTTGAACTTTATCCAGCTTTGGCCATTTTTGCAATTCATCGCGCAGGGCTTCCAAAGCTTGTGTATCGGACTTTTTCGGATAAACGATGTAAGCATCCGGTAACGGATTTTGCGTCAGTCCGCCAATCACGTCCGTCAACCCGGTGCTGTGTTTGAGTTGTTCCAGAGCCTGTTCGCGCGACACATATTCGATGCGGTCAACCGCTTTGTGCTGCTGCAACTGTTTGCCGATACGGGCTATGTCGTCTTTGCTTGCGTTCATGTTGAGGAACACGCTGAGCTGCGGCGTACCGGCCACTTGATCGACCAGGCTCTGCGCATTTTGCAACAGCACATACACGCCGGCAGGCAGGCCGAGCGCGATACCGATGACCATGATGTTGAGCAGGCTGGTCAACGGCGTGGTGAACAGGCGCAGCAGGGTAGAGCGAAACACGCGGATATGCTGTGTTAACCAGTTTTTCATACTTGTCCTGTCCCTGGCTGCGGTGAGCTTGTCGAACCCGTCGAAGCGAGTTGCAATGCCCCTTGTTTCAAACGCAGGATGCGCGTTCCAAATTGGCGCGGGATACTTTCGTCGTGGCTGGCTATCAGCAGGGTGACGCCGACCTGATGGAAGGATTTGAAGATGCCCATAATGTCGTTGGCGTAATCCGTATCGAGGTTGCCGGTGGGTTCGTCGGCCAGCAGAATGCTGGGGCGATTGACGATGGCGCGGGCGATGCACAGACGTTGCTGCTCACCGCCGGACAGCGCGATGGGATTGGACTTTTCGCGTTGCAGCAGGCTCACCTTGTCGAGCGCGGCGCGCGTTCGTTTAACGCTTTCTCGGTGGTCGAAGCCGCAGATTTGCAGCGGCAGCATCACGTTCTCGAACACGCTGCGGTCGAACAGTATTTTGTGATCCTGAAATACCAGACCCAGATTACGCCGCAGATAAGGTAGCGCCCTGCCTTTGAGGGTAGAGATGTTCTGTCCATTGACGATTACACTGCCGGAATTGGGATGCTCGATGGCGGCGATGAGATTCAGCAGGGTGCTTTTGCCTGCGCCGGAATGCCCGGTGACAAACACCATCTCGCCTTCGCCGATATCGAAGCTGACGTTCTTCAGCGCCTCGTAGCCGCCGGGATAGCGCTTGTGGACTTGGTTAAAACTAATCATTTTGTCGGTAATACCGTAACCATGCTGGGTTTCATCAAACGGCGAAAGTCTTTGTCGAAGGTGACCAGATGCAGATGATGGGACAGCGCGGCGGCAGCGATCCAGGCATCGGGGATGGCGTTGCCGCTCAGCTTATGTTGAGCGCACAGCTTTTCGAACAGCACCCACTCCTCGCCCAGAATCGGCAGAGTCACATTGGGCGTATCCAGCACTGGATTTTTGAGGGCGCAGACGCAATGTCAACCCCTGTTCAATCATCTGGGTCAGGCTGGTGTGTTCCTTCGCGGCTTGCGATTTGGCCTTGACCAGCAGAACCATCGTCAATATCCAGAGTCGCTCTCATGGCTACCTTGTCAGTTAATGCAGATTTATGCATCATGCTATCGGGTTGTAGCTGGGAAATCAATCTTTGTTTATTGCGACGGAGTACAAGGAGGCAGGATTTGAACAAGATGGTGTGGTTTCCCAATTCCGTTGATATTGGGCAGGCAACGAAAAATGGCTGTCTGAGATACAATAAGCTGGTCCGCTATGCGGCACCTCAACTAAGTTTTATCGCCATCAACCTTATCTCTAGCTGCAGCAGTGGAAACGCCAATGAGATCATAAACGAGATCATGAATGAGAATTTGCGCACGGGTATACCTGAGAGATGACGCAGCACAACTGTCTGCAAGTTATAATTGCCTCGAAGCTCATAGAGAGGAAAAAAATTGTCCCCAATCTGCAGGCAAAGTCATCTATCTATTGAATGGATAGTGACCGCCATAACAATACTAAGCTGTTTCACACTACCTTCCATTGCTGAAGATTTTAGCGATACCTCAATCGGATGGCGCTATGGAGACAAGTTCAGAGAGCCCTTTAACAATCAGGATATTTCAAAAAACATCGTCTCCCTGACACATGCAAGTAGCTACAAGTACGGTAGCAATTTTCTCAACATCGACGTACTAATGTCCGACAGTAAGGATCCCTCAAGCGCGACATCACGGTCGGGCGCAGTCGAAACCTATATGGTTTACCGCCATACGCTGGATATCGGTAGAATTAATGGGCATGACATTAAATTTGGATATGTACGCGGGATAGGTATAACTGGCGGCTTTGATCTTAACATTAAGGATGATGCCGGATACAATTCAAGAAAACGCATGCTTGTTCTTGGCCCTACACTGATGTTGGATGTTCCGGGCTTTCTAAATGTTAGCCTGCTTTCTTTGTGGGAAAGCAATAATCCTAGCGTCTCTGTCGGCGCATTTAACCCGGGTTATCCTGGTCATCGTTACTATTATGATACGCACCCTATGTTCGATACAGCCTGGGCTATTCCCTTAAACTCGCTCCCGCTTTCATTCGAAGGGTATGCCGATTTTATTGCAGCCAAAGGAAAGGATGAGACAGGCCACGATACTGCTCCAGAAACGGACATCGACATTAAGGTCATGTATGACTTGTGCGGTGCGACAGGTGGTAAGAAAAATACTTTCCGTGCCGGATTCGAGTACCAATACTGGCATAACAAATTCGGCAATTCGGATAGCACAGTTGCACCGCTAGGTGGAAATACAGCCAGCACGCCGATGGTTCGCATCGAGTACCATTTTTAATTAACGTTATAGCTATACGATATCTGGCGCTGATCTTGTCAGTGATGTTGTTCGCCACAAATGTGGCCGCAGAACCATTAGAAAAGGTGCGGCTATGGGGTGGCGAGATAATTTACCTGATCGGAATGCCCGAGCATTTGCTATTCGGTTATATTAAATATGGCTTTGGCATTCAATGCGGGAAGGGTGAAATATTTCAAAAACTGAGCCTATCGGCGAAACGGCGCACAGCTTCTTTGCTAGGCATTAACGGAATTGCGACGGGCTGGATAGGCTGCTAGGATGGTCGTATCACCCATTGAAATTTTTCCGGTCTTTTCTTTCTTTTCTTTCTTTTGTTTTTCTTTCCTTTGCCTCTTTTTCAATATCGGCTCTATATTTAGCCTCTCTTTCCAGGCTATACACATAACGCTGCAACATAGCATTCATCTGGTTATCCAACCCGACGAATGCGCAACCAAGATGTCTTTGAACAACGTTATCCAGTGCAACGAAAGTATCGCTGCTTTTAACTGTAATACTGACCGTCAAAGTACCAATGTCCGGCAATGATATCCGGCAATCATGGAATGTTTTTCCTTTCAGTAAATCTGGCTCAAGTTCTCCGCACCGCAACCCGACCCCCTCTAGGCCAATGTCAGTTATAACAACTTCGCGCCTCACGGTTGGCGCAAAATTTTTGTCCGCACTGTCCGATGTGATTGGAATGACGCATGTAATCGGATCGACAACAGGAGTCTTTATGCGAAATATTCCACGCCGCTGAATGCGCAACAAATGATCAGGAATTGCACAATAAAATGCTTCACCATTTTCAAATATGCCACTCCTGATATCTTGCACTTTGAACTGCACTTTCGCAGCGTGATGCTCGGTGACTAATGTAATTTTGCTGCTGCTCAGAATAGCCTTATTTGCCTCGGGAAACTGGGCGATATCCAGCCACATACCCTGCTCGTCAACACCGAGTAGCGTAGATAAAATGAAATCCTTGTTATTGCCATAGTACAAAGCAACCAGTGAGGAGTTTTCAACAATGTGTTTCAGTATATCCAACTTTTCGACCTCGGATGGAATGCGATATTCGAGATCTTCATTGTCGCGGAACCGCTCTATTTTTAATACGACAGTTGCATTTGTCATAGCGCACCCAGAACATAATCCTATTTTGAAACAAACGAGTGGAATTCTTGGTTTATTTCAATTCATCATTAAACGGTTAAAACCAGTCGCCGATTATGTTATCACCCCGGCAACAAATAGCACACTGCATTCTTGTGCGGCGGTGTTTCCTTTGTTTTGTATTAGCCATGTGCCTGCTCGAAATTATTTTGCGCGACCCTTAAATGGTCAGGATCGTAGCGCGCGCAGTTCTTTGTTCATAAAGCGCAGGCGCATCGCCAGGACATTGGCAATGCCTTCGAAGATATGCGATGAAGCGGCACCATACTGACCTTCAACTTCATTGAAACGAAGGCGCGACAGCACGAAACAGTCCGTGTCTGTCATCGCAATGGCTTCGGCTGAACGACGCGCGCTGTCGAGGAAGCCCATCTCGCCGATAAAATCGCCACGGCCAAAAGTGCCGATATGCCAAGTGTCTTTTTTATTGAGCGGAAATACCACGCGCACCGTACCACGCCGAATGAACAAGAGTTCGTCGCCCGGCGTGCCGATTTTGAACACCTTCTTGCCGGCTTGAGTGTGGCGTTGCTCGATGATCGGTTCGAGGCTGGTCAATGCCCCAAGCTTCCAGCCGAGCAAGTTTTCCAGCTCGGCCAGTTCAAGCGGCGGATCGGTATCCTCGGCGATATACGAGGCCTCGCTCAGCAACTGCACTTCGACCCATTCGAGCGCCTCGTCAAGCTGCCGGAACGCCATTGCTTTGGAGGTGTTGCGCACCAAACCAACCTCGCGCAGGTAGCGCTTCATCTTCAGCCCACTGGGCAGGCCGTGCGGAATATCCGTGAAGATCAGGTAGGCCCCGACGCTTTCCAGCCGATCCTTGATCTGTTCCAGAACGTGAGTCGCAGTCAGGTCGATCGACTGCACCCGGCGCATGTTGAGTATGACGTAAGTGCGTGGGCCTATCTCCGGTTCGAGCGCCAAAAATAGTTGGTTTGCGGTGCCGAAGAACAGGCTACCCTGAAGCTCGACGATCACTGTCTTGCTGCCGTTGCGGTTCAAAATCGACAATTCCTGCTCATGTCGCACCACCTTCGAAAACATTTCGCCGCCCTCGATCTTGCGCCGTAACACCGAGCTGCGCGTTTGTTCGCGAAGGTAAAGCACTATAGCGAGTACGATGCCGGTACCGGACGCAGCGATCAGGCTGACTGTCAGTGCGGTGACGATGACCGCGACAATCACCAGGAAATCGAAGCGGGTCGCTTCCGAGCGGAAGAATTTCAGGCTGTGCTGATCGATCATGCGGTAACCGACCACCAGCAGGATGCCGCCCAAAGCGGCAATCGGCACCCAGGCGACCAGAGAGGCGAGAAGCAGGAAAGCAATCAGCGAAAATCCACCCTCAATGATGCCGGAGCGACGCGTCTGTGCGCCGCTAGACAAGTTCACCATCGACGCCCCCATCTGGCCCGCGCCGGGAATGCCGCCAAGCAGGGCTGAGCCGATGTTGCCCAAGCCTTGACCGATCAGTTCGCGGTTAGAGTCGTGGTGGGTGCTGGTCAACGCATCGAGTACGACGCAGGTCTTTAGTGTGTCGATCGACAGTAGCGCGGCCAGGGTCAGTGCCGGCAGGAATATCTGTGCCAACAGCGCGGGATCCCAAGCGCGCAAAGCCTTGAGATGGTGAATCAAGGCATCCAGCAAATTGCTGTCAGTACCACCTAGCGGGCCGACAATCAGAGGATTGTCATGGCTGATCCACAGGGCCGGATCAACAAAGCCGAGACCAAAATACACCAGCACGCCGATCATCATAGCGATAATCGCAGCCTGCACGGCACGGATGATTCGCGGCACCATAACCATAGACACTACGACCACCGCGCCGATCACAATGCTCTGCCAGCGCCACTCGCCCGGATGTTGAAAAGCCTCCCACAGCCCCATGCTTTTGGGCGCTCCGAGCACGCGCGGCAACTGGCTGCCGATGATAGTCAGGCCGACGCCGCTAAGATAACCGCTCACCACCGGGTAGGGAATAAATTTGATAAGACGGCCGATTCCCGCGACACCAAGACCAATCTGAATGGCACCGGAGAGCAGGGCGATTAGCACTAGCATCAGGATGCTGGTATCGGCGCTCACGCCGTTTTGGGCGAAACCGATTGCGACTGCGGTCAGCACGGCGGCGGCGGGCGCACAAGGTGCGGTGATGAGACGGTCGGTCCCGCCGAAGCTGGAGGCGATCAGGCCGAGCGCGGTGGTGCCGAGGATGCCGGCAATTGCCCCTTGCGCGGCGTAACCGGCACCAAGTGGGGCAAAGATAGCGACGCCGAATGCGATGGCAGAAGGAAGTGCCACCAGCATCGATGCCAAGCCACCCCAAATGTCCCCGGTCCAAGGGTGGGCTACTTTGCTAGTTTCCATATCATCCTCCATGAACGAAAGGCACGATAAATGCCAAGTATCACAACTGACACCAACAGGGTGTCACGAAACTGCAATAACTTTGTAATAGTGCAAGATTACCAGACAATTGAACTTAATGGGCGTGACAAGTGCGATTGTTCGATATAGAGAATTACTTTGCAATTAAACAGTATTACTGTATATTCTGTTCGTGCGTACCAACTAACGATTTGACCTAACTGGGGGGTGTCTATGGAAAAGCAACAATCTTATTCTCACGGACTTCTGTATTCGGTCGCCCCTGAAAACTTTTCCTCGCTTCATCTGAATGATGAGGTCGGGAAGGATGAGTTCGATTGGGAAGCATATGACGCCGAGTATAAGGGTAAATCCTTAGCTCAGATGGTGTTCGATTTTCTGAAATAACCGCCGTTTGCAGGGGGCTTATCGAGCTTCAATAGATTATTTCTGAATCCATGCATCCGTTGTTCTGGCGCAGCTTGGTGCCCTCGCTATTAGACTGGTCATATTTGGCAATTGAAAGGATATTTCAATGAATTCAGCTAAATTTATTATTGGTTCACTGGCGATTGCACTTTCATTTATATCGACTAATATTGCCAAGGCATCCGGCCTCCAACCTTCTTCAGTTGATTCGAAAACAATAGCGATTGAGGTATCCGGTGGCATATCCGGTTACACAAATACTCAATTGACTGCATACTTAACCAGAGAAATGCAAAAAACGGCGAAATCCCCATGGCATTTTATCGCCGGGGAGCCTGGCAGTCTTTATCCAAACCGAATCCAATGGTCCTTCAAAACGTTGCATACGGTCTGGAAAGGTGCGTCTCATATGGGATTGGGGACGCCGGCTTTTTCTGAAAGCTATCTGCAATCCGAAGCAAAACTCTATTTAAGGGATGAATACCAGATAACTATGGTTACCCATCCAACGTCTGACAATAAAAAAATCGAACAAGCCATTTCTGAGATGGTGGGCAATGTTAACTATGCTTTCTTTATTGAGAACAAGCCCGGCGATCCATGATAAGAAAATTTGCGTGCAAAACGCACTGATCACAGTTATACATAGATGTCCGAGTGTTCTCGGAAACCAGAAGCGTGTAATATGTTTTCGTCCAACCAACTCTTCTGCTGAAAATCCACGTTAGTGACGATGACATCGCATGTAAATTACCTGCTTAAAAAGATCGGCGAGATCAAAAAAATACACATCTATGCTTTGGTTTTCTCCCTGTTAAGCATTTCCTTTAGTTCTATTGTCTATAGCAGTACGAGCGACAAAGAAATATTGAGCGAAAATGAGTACGCTTGGCTCACAAAGAATCAGTCGCATCTTGTTCTTGCGGTTGAAACCGGTTATGCCCCGTTCGTGTTTATTGATTCAAACGACCAGCCAACGGGACTCGCTCACGACTACATCCGGCTTATTGAATCGAAAATTGGCGTGCATTTCAAACAGAAACGGTTTTCATCTCTGGTCGACATTTTTGACAAGGTTCACAGCGGGGAAGTGCAGATTGTCAACGCCGTGACGAGTACACCCGAGCGATCAAAATTCCTTACTATGACGGATCCTTTTATTTCCGTGCCGAACGTCATTATCGTGAGAAAAGATCGTTTAGGCCAGATACCGGCGGCCGAACTTTCTGGATTAAAGGTTTCTCTGGTGAAGAGTTATGCCATTACAGAGCACATAACAAAGAGTGCTCTGCAGTTGATTCCAGATATCGTTCCGGATGATCTCACCGCATTGCTGGACGTTTCCTTCGGGCGCTCCGATGCTGCGGTGATTGATCTGGCGACAGCATCCTATTTGATTTCGAACAAGGGTATAACCAATCTGCGGGTAGCGGGCGATATGGCGTACGATATTAGACTTTCGCTAGGAACGCCGCTGGACGAACCGGTATTGCATTCCATCCTTCAGAAGGGTCTTAATGCCATCACCGATGCCGAGCGGCAGGAAATAAAAAATCGCTGGATCAATGCGGCCAAAAACCAAAGCATTTTCGAAGACCGCCAATTCTGGATTATTCTTGGAAGTGTGCTTGCAGTCGCCCTTACAATATTTGCCATTATTCTGGTCTGGAACCGCACGCTCCGGCAACAAGTCATTCTACGCAAGAGGGCAGAAGAAACCAGCAAAGCAGCAGCCCAATATGCCCGCAGCCTGATTGAAGCAAGTCTCGATCCCTTGGTGACCATCAGCGCAGATGGAAAAATCACCGATGCCAATATCGCCACGGAACACGTTACCGGGTTAACCAGAGCGAGCCTGCTCGGCAGTGATTTCGCGGATTATTTTACTGACTCAGACAAGGCGCGTGAGGGGTATCAGCTAGTATTTTCACAAGGATACGTGACCGATTATCCGCTGGCGATTCGTCATGTGTCCGGAAAAATCACCGACGTGCTTTATAACGCCAGCCTTTACCGTGACGACAAGGGGAATGTGCTGGGAATATTTGCGGCCGCGCGTGATGTCACTGAACGCAAAAAATCGGAATCTGAAATTCGCATTGCCGCCACGGCCTTCGAATCGCAGGAAGGTATGAACATTACCGACGCAAGAGGCAAGATTCTGCGGATTAACCGCGCCTTCACCAAGATCACCGGCTATACCGCTGAAGAAGCTGTTGGCAAGAGCCCGAGCCTGCTCAAATCGGGCCACCACGATGAAAGCTTCTATGCCGCAATGTGGGACAGCCTTCAACGCACAGGTGCATGGGAAGGGGAGATATGGAATCGGCGCAAGAACGGCGAAGTCTATCCGGAGCATCTCACCATCAC
The DNA here is from genome assembly GCA_963714805.1 of uncultured beta proteobacterium. Classification (GTDB taxonomy): domain Bacteria; phylum Pseudomonadota; class Gammaproteobacteria; order Burkholderiales; family Gallionellaceae; genus CAIQPV01. The sequence goes on from CAVQPO010000005.1 coordinate 736,288, forward strand.
CGCAGTCAAGAATGCGGATGGAGCCGTCACTAATTACGTTTCTACACATACCGACATCACTCTGACTAAAGCTGCCGAAGATGAGATCAAGCATCTCGCTTTCTATGACCCTCTCACCCGATTGCCCAATCGGCGACTTTTGTTAGACAGACTCAGGCAGGCATTGTCTTCCATCATGCGTAGCGGTCGAACAGGTTCGCTACTGTTTATCGATCTGGATAATTTCAAGACTCTTAATGATACGCTTGGGCACGACATCGGCGACTTGCTGCTTCAACAAGTCGCAAAGCGCCTTGAGGCATGTGTGCGCGAAGGCGACACTGTGGCACGCCTGGGGGGGGATGAGTTTGTGGTGATGCTGGAGGACTTGAGCAAAGACTCTATTGAGGCGGCAGAGCAAACCGAATCTGTTGGCAACAAGATACTTGCTACGCTCAACCAGCCCTACCAGCTAGCCGCGCACGAATACCGCAATACGCCCAGCATGGGCGCAACCCTTTTCAACAACAACTCGCGGACTATAGATGAACTGTTGAAGCAAGCTGACATTGCCATGTATCAGTCCAAGAAAGCCGGACGCAACAACCTGCACTTCTTCGACCCGAAAATGCAGGAAACCATCAACATTCGCGCAGCAATCGAACGTGAATTAGGCGTAGCACTTGAGAAGCAACAATTTCAGTTGTACTACCAAATTCAAGTTGATGGCGTCCTGACGAATGGGCGGCACCGCCCATTGGGGGCAGAAGCATTGATTCGATGGAACCACCCCGAGCGAGGCCTAGTGCCTCCAGCAGAATTCATTGCGTTGGCTGAAGAAACCGGACTGATTCTGCCCATAGGGAAATGGGTGCTGGACACAGCTTGCGCACAGATTAAGTCATGGCAGAAAAATGAGCTGACAAGCGATCTTGTTCTCGCGGTGAATGTAAGTGCCAAGCAATTCCGCCAGACCGGTTTTGTCGCCCAAGTGCAAGATGCCGTGTATCGTCATGCCATCAATCCAAAACTACTCAAATTGGAACTGACAGAAAGCCTGTTGTTGGAGGACATCGAAGACACCATAGCAACCATGAACGCATTAAGGGAAATAGGCGTCCGCTTCTCATTGGACGACTTTGGTACAGGTTATTCATCCTTGCAATATCTAAAACTGCTGCCACTCGATCAACTCAAAATTGATCAATCATTTGTCCGCGACATTTCCTCCGATAACAGTGACAGAGCCATTGTCCGCACCATCATTGCCATGGCGCACAGCCTGAATCTGAACGTTATTGCCGAAGGCGTGGAAACGGATGATCAATTAAATCTCCTCCTGAAAAAGGGCTGCGCTCACTACCAAGGGTATCTGTTTGGAAAGCCGATGCCGATAGAAAAGTTTGAGGCGCTATTGAAGCAGAGTTGATCGCATGCTTGCTGGAATTTGGTTGGGCCAGTTTGGGCAGATAGTGAGAATTGGCAAACTTCAGCTAACTGGTGTGCTGATAATTGTGGAAAACAATGCCAATTGAACAGTTTAAGGCGTTACGAAACTGGGCAGGCAACGAAAAATGGCTGTCTGGGATATATTCTCTGCCCGGAAGCGGATACTGGCTTAGTTTGGCAACGCGCCAGGAGCGGCACTTCAGGATGCTGTCAGGATTTTCATCATTTGCTTTACATGTGTAAATAAATGCTTTACAGTTATACCATGATTGAATCATTCATGCACAAAGGACTGGAAGAGCTTTTCGAGAAGGGCAAGAGTGCCAAGGTACAGGCATCTATGGCAGATCGCGTATCGCGACGACTGGATGCCATCGATACAGCGAAGACACTTGAAGCTTTAAATATTCCTGGTTTTGATTTTCACCCGCTGCATGGCAAACCGAAGCGTTACAGCGTCCATGTAAATGGCCCGTGGTGCATTACCTTCGAATGGGAAGGCGAGAATGCATTTCGGGTCAACTTGGAAAACTATCATTAGGAGGCATCATGCGCACTCGTAAACCAACTCACCCCGGCGCGATTTTGCGCGAAGACGTTCTACCCGAACTCAATATGTCGGTTAGCGGTTTTGCCCGCAGTCTTGGCGTTTCGCGTCAAACCCTTCATGCGGTGCTGGCGGAACGCAGTGGTATTTCTCCTGAAATGGCACTGCGCTTGGGAGCATTGTTGGGTAATGGTGCTCAACTATGGGTGGACATGCAAACAAAATATGACTTGTGGCAAGCTGAAGCTAAGTTGCACGACGTGTTACAACGGATGCAGCGCATTACAGTCGATCATGCAGTTGCTTGACGATCCAAAGGGACACCGCCTTATCGAGCTTCCGCCATCTGGTAGGCAGTTTGTAATTGCGTTGCACCGCTGGGTGCCAGGAGCGGATTGCCTGGGAATTCAGCTTACTGATCTTCATCTGCTTTGGTAGGTCAGTTGGCGGACTATCGACACATTCCGAATCCAGCGAAAAAACCCATTCACCTCAATCCCTCCGAAATCGAAAACTAACTTGGGATTTCTGTCTCTCCTGATCGCATGAATTCTAGGAATTCCAGCCCTCGATAACGCAGAGTCTGCTGGATGCTCAGTAGCGTGGCATATTCGCGCGTCCCTTGCGGAGAGCTCGTGTTGATGACGTTCCGCAGGCGTGTGAAAGCTCGGACGGCATGCTCAGCATTGTTGTTGTTCCACGGCACACCATCGTATAACAGGAACGTGAATAGTTTGTCTCTGTTTTTATCGATACGTTTCTGGAGCGCCCGTCCGACCTCGGTCGCGCAATTTATCCCAGCGACGTGCTCGATGAATACTTCTGCGGACTTACAGTGTCTACCTAAATGCCGAGCCTTTAATCCGTATCGGTCGACCGTTTCGACAATTTCGCGAAGTAGCACGCCGAAACGTCCGGCGATGGCTTTGAGCTCCTCGTCGAACGGACTCTTGTTAAGATCCTCGTTGATGTCGCGCATCAGGTGGATGAGGCATTTTTGCTGGGGGCAGGGAACCGAGTCGTATGCCGCATAGAAATCAGATACGAGCACCCCTTTGAACCCGTCCAACATGTCTTCTAGGATGGAAGATTCCCTCGACTCGGAATAGACATATGCGACGCTCGTCATGTTCGCGAACACCCACACGTAATGTCCACCGCCCAAGACGACCCCCTTGGTCTCGTCAGCATGGATCAGGTTTCCTCTAGCGATTTGTTTCCGTATGGACTGGTAGGTCGGCGCATATTTCTCGGCCATCTCTGATTTGATTTTGCCCACTGCACTTTTGGTTAGGCGCAGATCGAACAGCAGGGATGCGTGCTCAGCCGCCTTTCTGTTTGAAAGTAGTAATTCGATCACGAGGTAGACCAAGAATGCGCGCAGATTCGGGCCGTATTGCGATACTCTCTGATAGAAGGTCAACTCAGCATGACATTCACTGCACTTATGATAGCCATAGTGGTATCTTACCGCCCAGCGTTTAAGCCCTTTGCGAGAGAACTTCAAGTCATAGACGACGTTCAATCTTCTCGGGGGGTAACTCCAAAGCTTGGTTGCGGAGCATTTTGGACACTTTGCTGGAGCATCGTCGATCGTGATTTCCTTTTCGAACCTTGATATTTTCCGATGGTGTTCAGATTTCCTGACAGACCGCTGAACGCTCTTGTCCGAACGCACGAAGACCTTCGACCGCTGGTAGTCCCAGTACGCAGCATCGTTGATTTTGGCGAATTCGGGTAATGCAGAGTCAAACTTGCCGAACGTTCGCTGGAATCCCACTTCGAGAGATCCAACGTCAACTGATTCGGGCGCAGACGGGCTTCCTGTGCAGATGCGCGTCAGCGCATCTGCCACCACAGCGGCGGCCCGGCAGTCGTCAATGTTGTATGCCCAAAGTAGTTTCTTAATATCGACACACGCAGAGAGCTCCCATGCCTTGCGCAACAAAACGGCTGCGGTGCCGGAGGCTTGAGGCCAGTCCCAGCCGTAACCGAGGTGCCGGGCAACCTCCTTGAGGCTGTTCGAATACGTCGGGAAATAAACGCTACCATATATACACGCGACTAGATTGACAGACGATGTGATCAGACGATCCACGAATTCCGCATCGTCTGGCTCCGAGACGTATCGCTTTTTCATGGTGCGGAGAAAACGCGTCTCGTAGGCGCCGTAATGGACAAGCTGCGCGTTTCTAATCGATCTAAGCGTCCGCAGGCAGCTCTCCCACATCCCGCGCTCGTCCTCGGACCCGTCGGCCCAGAAAGCACGCTCTACCGGCCCGCCGTCTGATTCGAAATAAAGTCCGACAAGGTAATACGAGTCTCTGTCCGGCATCCCCTCAACGTCGATAAAGGTCGGAACCCCTTCCAATTTGATGGCGGGTGCACCAATGACGTGGATACGTCCCTTCTTGATCGCGAGTGCCTTGAGTTTGTTGTCATGCCTTGCGGGAGGGCGGACATGCGTAGCGTCAATGGATCGGGCAGCGCGATCAGCATCCGGCTTAGTACGCTTGAGCTGCCTCGGACGGTAGCCGTAGGAAAGCTGCGAAATCGTCAGGATACCTTTGGCGAGAGCCTTGCCCCGATCCTTGGGAGTCATCCCGGAAAGAAGGCTCAAATCGTCTCGTTCGATGGCGACGCCTCGGCACCTTGACCAGAAATCGCACACGGTGCAATGTGCGTTCAGGACGAGCGGCGGATCCCGGTCGCTGTGGAGCAGAGACCCTATCTCGCGGAGGATGCGGTTGAGCCGTGCAGCGTGATCCGAAATCCGGACGGTTCTGCGTCGAAGATTGTCGCCGTAAACCAGTATGCCGGTTTCCATCTGCGTCCGAGTCACCTGCGACAGGGAAAGCATGCCAAAACAAACGAGCAGGCTGTCTGAAAGTTCCGGCTTCTCCCAGGGCGAAAAAAGAACCGGAACATCATGGCCGCCCAGAGCAGATTTCCGCGTGCGGCGCTCCGCAGATTTACGCTGAGAAAGGACGAGGTCGAAGACGGCCGTGTCGCAGTCGAACCAACGCCTCGTGGTTCCATCGTTGCCACCGTCGGCTATCTGCGCGAAAGTCGTCGGTTCCGCCAACTCCCCCCTGTCGTGCAGCATTCGCCAAGCACGGGATTTGTACATTGAGGAGATTCCCACCTCGATATCCGAAAAGTAGCTTTCCTGCGGGCTTTCACCAAGCACCAAAAAATGAGCTTTCGTCGGGCATTTGAGAAATGCCAAGAGTATTGCGGTGGTGAGGGTATCGCATGTTTCCATGATTGCCAACCATGTAAATGTGCCGACCTGCTGACTTTAGTTCAATATTATGCCCATGCGATCACATCTGGTCGATCAAATCCGGCAAACTTAACACCATCATATTGGACACGGATAACAATGGCACTCCCGGACCCCAAAGGGCTTCAAGCTGTCCCCAAATGAATGAAGCCGCTCATCAGATGGTTTTTCCTGGAGCTTGTTCGCCACTGGCTGGGTTGATGTGGCCAAAATAATTTTCTGGGCGTAATTCGCGAGCATCTCCTTTTTTACCGCCAATTCGGCAACATGACCAGCTCTTTCGCGCCATCTGCTGCAGGTCGAGGTGTAAAACATCCTGCATGAAAGCGGACACGACCGGTAACAGTCGGTCAAGAACGGTCACAAGCGACCGCTCTCATGCAACGTAATAGCAAAAGGCCAAGCAATCAAGCAATATGACTGCGTTGCACACAAAAGTTATTGAATAAATCTGCTTGTTAGAATTATCACATCGCAGCCTTGCAAGTTGGCGTGAAACCCTTTGCCAAATCTACATCATTCAGTCTAAAGGCGACCTGAGTTTGGGTGTAATTGCTCTTTGTAATGTTGTGGCGCTTGCTGTTTAAGCGAGGACCCCACATCGGATCGAAAATATCTCCCTTCTGTGTAGACAGCATTTGTTTAACTCTACCATCAATTGAAACCGTCTCTAATACACCATGTTGATTTGCTTCAGTTGAAAACAGGATTAACTTGCCATTTGGGGAAAAACTAGGTTTTTTCTCCCATCCTCCATCTGTTAATATCTGCTTTTGTTTAGTTTGAAAATCTTCGGTTGCTATATAGAATCGTCCGTTGTTCCAACTGGAAAATGTAAAACTTTTACCGTCCGGACTATAGTGTGGCGAAAAATTATTACCCCCCTCAAAAGTCAGGCGTTTGGCTGTCCCTCCGTCTACCGGCATCTCGTAAATCTGCACACTGCCGCCCCAATCTGAGGCAAATATCAGGTTATGCCCATCCGGTGAGAAGTTCGGTTCGGTATCAATTCCATCGCCTGATGTAATTTGACGTAGGTCTTTGCCGTCTGGTTTAACTAAATAGAGATGAGAATTTCCATCGCGAGTCAGCACGATGGCAAGCTGATGTCCGTCTGGAGACCATGCAGGGGCACTGATGCTGCCACGTAATTTAGTCACTTCCATGCGCCGATTTGTAAACAGCGATTGCACATACACCGCAGCATGATCGTGTTCGAAAGTCACAAAAGCGAGATGTCTACCGTCAGGAGACCACGCAGGAGACATGATGTGTGATTTGCTTGACAGGACAATTTGTTCGCCGCAGCCGTCGCTGTCTGCCACCACTAGCCGGTTGATCTTCCCTTGTCTGTTGACATAGACAATGCGGGTGCTGAATACGCCTGGATCACCAGTGAGTTTTTCGAAAATCATGTCCGCTATTCGATGGGCGATTGCGCGTATCTGATCAATCTTGCCGGAGACTGATTGGCCGATCAATTCTTTATTTTTGGCTGTATCCAGCAAACGGAAATTTACCGTAATATGGCCGTCAGGCAATTTGTCTACTTGACCAATTGACAACGCTTCCATCCCTGTCCAGTCTGTGTAGACCACATCACTAGGTTTGTGAGGTAACTTATCTTTAGGGGCAACTAGTCGGAATAGTCCGCTACGCGCCAGATCTGCAGATACGATGCCACTAATCTTTTGCTCCAGCATTTCCTCGCCAGCAAATGGTACGATGGCAATGGGAACTTGGTGCTCACCTGAACCAGTGATTTCAATATTCAGTGCGGCTCCCGCAGGAAGTGCCGAGCTAAGCATAGTAAGTAAGCAAAAATAACGTAGCAAGTTCATTCCTTTCATTAACTATTCCTTAGGAGTAAAAGTTAGATGCAGTTCACGAAACTTGTTAAATTGCGATACATCCGAAGGCAATGGTAAAGGTTGAGCCTTAGAAATGGCCCGATCAACTGCCTCGTCATAAGCAGAGTTTCCGCTCGGCTTGGTCAAACTGGTGCTCAATACTGATCCTCCGGGTATCAATATCACGTCAAATTCTGATTGCATATTATCTTGCACATCAGGTGGCATAACGATGTTGCGACGAATTTTGGAAATAATCTTGAGCTTGTATTCATCTACCATTTTGCCAATGGCTGCAGCCTGAACCTCACGTGCATGCGATTGCTCTACTTTTGCCACCTGTGCAGCCATTGCCTGTTGATCCACGAGCGTCTGTTCAGTTCTGTTAGGCTGGGCTTGATTGATTGTTGAGGCTTTAGTATTTGCTGTCAGATTAACATTCCTTTGTACATTAACTGCCGACTTAATTTGTATCGGCTTAGTGATTTTTAGCGGAATCCGCCTAACTTCAACAGGCTTCACGGGTTTCGGCAGTTTT
>CAVQPO010000006.1:0-954453 GCA_963714805.1 uncultured beta proteobacterium
ATGGCGAACAGGCCGAAGGGATAGCCGTCGCGCAGGTCCTTCTTGGTGGTGAAGGGGAACTTGGCGAGGTCGGCGAGGGTCTTCAGATCGTCGGGATGGACGCCGGCGGCGTCGAACTTGGCGCGATAATGGGGCACGCGCTCGTAGACGCGATTAAGCGTCCATTTCAGCCGCTCGAGCTGCAGCGCCGTCAGCTCGTCGCGCGAAGCGGTCTCGATCGGCTCGAGCAGGCTCGCTTGCCCGATTGGCCCGTCATCGTTTCCCCCGGCTTCCGCCGCCGACGTTGCGGGGGGCGCGACCCTCGCCGCCCATGTCGGCGGCCGAAAGGCCGCAGCTTTTCGCGTCGACGCCGCGTTCTTGACAAGGGTCAATTGCGCTGCGGCGAATCGCGCAGTAGTCCTTCGGCCGCATGTCGAGACGCGCTTGGCCTTGCCGATCGAGCGGTCGATCGCGCCGGGGTCGACGACCGATACCGCACCGAGACGCCGACCACCGCCTTGATGTGGTGGACGAGCTCTTGGCCTGCTGGGCGCGCGTCGCCGGGTCGGCCGCGTCGGGGCGCGCCTCGACCAGCACGTTCATCGTGTCGAGCCGCCCTTCGCGGCCGAGCTCGAGCGCGTAGTGGGGCGAGAGGCCGCGGCACTTGAGGATCTGCTCCTCGATCTGGCTGGGGAAGACGTTGACCCCGCGCAGGATGATCATGTCGTCGGAGCGGCCGGTGACCTTCTCCATCCGCCGCATCGTGCGCGCGCCGCCCGGCAGCAGGCGGGTGAGGTCGCGGGTGCGGTAGCGGATGACCGGCATCGCCTCCTTGGTCAGCGAGGTGAGCACCAGCTCGCCGTGCTCGCCGTCGGGCAGAACGCGCGCCGGTCGCCGGGTCGACGATCTCGGGATAGAAATGGTCCTCCCAGATCGTCGGGCCGTCCTTGGTCTCGACGCATCTCGCAGGCGACGCCGGGGCCGATCACTTCGGAGAGGCCGTAGAGGTCGAAGGCGTCGATGCCGAGCTCGCGCTCCAGCTCCTCGCGCATCGCGTTGGTCCACGGCTCGGCGCCGAAGAAGCCGATCTTCAGGCTGCACTTGCGCGGGTCGAGGCCCATGCGGCGCATCTGGTCGAGGATGGCGAGCATGTAGGAGGGCGTCCCCATCACGACGTCGGGCTTGAAGTCGGCGATGAGCTGCACCTGGCGCTCGGTCATGCCGCCGGAGACCGGCATCACCGTGCAGCCGAGCCGCTCCGCGCCGGCGTGATAGCCCATGCCGCCGGTGAACAGGCCGTAGCCGAAGGCGATGTGGACCCTCATGCCCGGCCGGCAGCCGGCGGCGCGCAGCGATCGCGCCATGACCAGCGCCCACATGTCGAGGTCGCGCGAGCGAATAGCCGACCACGGTCGGCCGGCCGGTGGTGCCCGAGGAGGCGTGGAGGCGCGCGATCTCGTCGCGCGGCGTGGCGAACAGGCCGAAGGGGTAGTTGTCGCGCAGGTCCTTCTTGGTGGTGAAGGGGAACTTGGCGAGGTCGGCGAGGGTCTTCAGATCGTCGGGATGGACGCCGGCGGCGTCGAACTTGGCGCGGTAATGGGGCACGCGGTCGTAGACGCGATGCAGCGTCCATTTCAGCCGTTCGATCTGCAGCGCGGTCAGCTCGTCGCGCGAGGCGGTCTCGATCGGCTCCGGCAAGTTCGCTTGCCCGACTTGGCCTGTCATCGCCTCCCCTCCGGCTTCTCGCCCTCGCCGAACGTCGCCGGGCGTCGCCCGCCGTCGACCCTCGCGACGGTCAAACGGCCACGCTGCCGCGTCGCCGCCCGCCGCTTTTGATGGAGGTCAATTCGCCGCTGCGGCGAATTGCGCAGCCTCGATCGCCGCGCGCGGGCGAGGAGCTCGCGCGAATTTCTCGCCGCGGCGCGAATTTCCTTGCGCGAAAGCGGCGGGGGGCGCAAAGACCTTTTTCGCGCGGGGGAGGGCCGGGCGGGCGATGAACCGACAGGCGAGCGTGGCGAAAATCCAAGCGGCGGAAGAGATCGCGCCGCTGATGGGCAACGAGGCGATCGCGCGCGGCGCCTGGGAGGCGGGCGTGCGGGTCGCCGCCGCCTATCCCGGCACGCCGTCGACCGAGATCCTCGAAACCCTCGCGCGCTTCCCCGCCGACGAGGTCTACGCCGAGTGGTCGACCAACGAGAAGGTCGCGCTCGACGTGGCGATCGGCGCGGCGCTCTCCGGCGTTCGCGCGCTCGCGGCGATGAAGCACGTCGGCCTCAACGTCGCCGCCGATTCGCTGATGTCGCAGTCCTACATCGGCGTCGCACGCCGGCCTGGTGATCGTGGTCTGCGACGATCCGGGCCTCCATTCCTCGCAGAACGAGCAGGACACCCGCCTGTTCGCGCGCTTCGCCGGCGTTCCGGCGCTCGAGCCCAGCGACGCGCAGGAGGCGCACGACTTCGTCAAGCTCGCCTTCGAGCTCTCCGAGACGTTCGACACGCCGGTGATCCTGCGCTCGACCACGCGGCTGTCGCACACCCGCAGCGCCGTGCGCGTCGGCCCGCGCGACGCGCCGCCCGCCAAGGGCTTCGTCGACCAGCCGACGAAGACGGTCGCCATTCCCGCCAACGCGCGCCGGCTGCACCCGAAGCTCGCGGCGCGCGAGGCGGCGATCGCCCGCTATCTCGAGACCTCGCCGCTGACCCGCTGGGAGAAGGGCGACAAGCGCGTCGGCGTCGTCACCGGCTCGACCGCCTATCTCTATGTCAAGGAGGTCGCGCCCGACGTCTCGATCCTCAAGCTCGGCGCCGCCTATCCGCTGCCGGAGGCGACCATCCGCGCGTTCGCGGCGTCGGTCGATCGGCTCATCGTCGTCGAGGAGCTCGAGCCGGCGCTGGAGAAGGAAATCCGCGCGCTCGGCCTCGCCGTCGAGGGCAAGGAATACTTTCCGCGCTGCGGCGAGCTGTCGCCCGAGCTGGTGCGCGCCGGCCTCGCGGCGGCGGGCGTCGTCCCCGCCGCGCCGGCGCGCGCGCGCGTTCGCCATCGAGCCGATGGCGCGGCCGCCGGTGCTTGTGCGCGGGCTGCCCGCACACCGCGACCTTCCTCGCGCTGCGCGGCCTCGAAGCGCGCGTCGCCGGCGACATCGGCTGCTACACGCTCGCCGCCGGCGAGCCGCTGCGCTCGATCGACACCACGGTGTGCATGGGCGCGAGCGTCGGCAACGCGATCGGCATGGCGGCGGCCGGCGAGACGAAGCCGGTCGTCGCGACGATCGGCGACTCGACCTTCCTTCACGCCGGCATCCCGCCGCTGATCGACGCCGTCTACAACCAGGCGAACATCACCGTCGTCATCCTCGACAACGGCGATCACCGCGATGACCGGCGGCCAGGATCATCCCGGCACCGGCCGCACCCTGCGCGGCGAGAAGGCGCACAAGGTCGATTACGAGGCGCTGTGCCGCGCGATCGGCGTCGCCTGGGTGCGCCGCGTCGACCCCTACCAGGTCGGCCGGCTGCGCCAGACGCTGCGCGAGGCGATCGCGTTCGCGGGCGTCTCGGTGGTGATCGCCGAGCGCCCCTGCGTGCTCGATCCGGTCAAGATCAAGGGCGCGCCGATGGCGGTCGCGCTGTCGGGCTGCTTCGCCTGCCAGTCGTGCATGAACCTCGGCTGCCCGGCGATCGTGTGGAGCGACGAGACCTACGAGGGGCGTCGCAAAGTGAAGATCGATTCCGGGGCGTGCATCGGCTGCGCGCTGTGCGCCCAGGTGTGTCCCTCGGATTGCATTCAACCGGTGGCGTCGTGAACAAAGCTTTCGTTGAGCCGGCCGCGGCGAAGAACGCGAGCCTCGCCGAGCGCGGCAAGCGCCGCGGCGCAAAACGTCATGGTGGTCGGCGTCGGCGGCCAGGGCGTGCTCCTGATCTCGAAGGCGCTGGCGCTGATCGGCCAGAAAGAGGGCTTCCAGGTCAAGCAGAGCGAAGTTCACGGCATGGCCAAGCGCGGCGGCGTGGTGTTCAGCCACGTGCGCTTCGGCGCCGAAGTGTGGTCGCCGACCATCGCCAAGGGCGAGGCGGACGCGCTGATCGCGCTGGAATGGGCCGAGGGCCTGCGCTGGCTCGAATATCTCAGGCCGGATCGCGGCCTGTTCATCGCCGACACCCGCCGCATCGTGCCGCCGTTCTCCTGCCGCGACCGCCGCCTCGGCGCGGCGACCCAATACGCGCGCGAGACGCCGGCGGAGATCGCCGGCAAGGTGGCGGAGAGCTACGCGCTCGACGCGACGACCATCGCCGCCGAGCTCGGCGAGCCGCGCGCCGCCAACACCGTCCTGCTCGGCGTCTTCTCGACCTCGATGACCTATCCGGTCGAGGACTGGCTCGCCACGCTCGACGTCCTCGCGCCGGCGAAGACGCGCGCGATCAACCGCAAGGCGTTCGAGGCCGGCCGCGCCTGGGCGGAAGCCGCGCGCGCCGATCCGGCGTCGCGCTTCGAGCCGGCGCTTCCCGCCGTCGCGGCGCCCGCGCCGCGCCGCGCCGCCGCCGTGGTCGAGATCGACGAAGCCTGGTGCAAGGGCTGCGACATCTGCGTCGCGCTGTGCCCCGAGCGCTGCCTGGCGCTGACCGCGCGACAGGTCGCGACGGTCAGGCGGCCGGAGGCGTGCACCGGCTGCCGGCGTCTGCGAATGGCTGTGCCCGGACTTCGCCATTTCCGTCCGCGCCGCGGCGCCAGAACCGCAGGTCGCCTGAATGTCCGCCGCGCCCGCTTCCCTGCAAGGCAACCGCGCCTGCGCGCTCGCGGCGATCGCCGCGGGATGCCGCTTCTTCGCCGGCTATCCGATCACGCCGTCCTCCGAAATCGCCGAGACGATGTCGCGCGAGCTGCCGCGCGTCGGCGGCGTCTTCATCCAGATGGAAGACGAGATGGGCTCGCTCGCCGCGGTGATCGGCGCCTCGTTCGGCGGCGTCAAGGCGATGACCGCCACCAGCGGCCCCGGCTTCTCGCTGATGCAGGAGCATCTCGGCTACGCGGCGATGACCGAGGTCCCGTGCGTGATCGTCGACGTCATGCGCGGCGGCCCTTCGACCGGCATGCCGACGCGGCCGGCGCAGGGCGACCTGATGCAGGCGCGCTGGGGAACCCACGGCGATCATCCGATCGTCGCGCTGGCGCCGGCTTCGGTGCAGGAGATCTATTCCGAGACGATCCGCGCCTTCAATCTCGCCGAGCGGCTGCGCACGCCGGTCGTCGTGCTGTTCGACGAGGTCGTCGCCCATCTGCATCGAGTCGGTGACGCTTCCTGCGCCGGAGTCGATCGTCGTCGCCGAGCGCAAATGGGCGAAGGGCGACGAACGCGATTTCCATCCCTTCGCCGAGACCGACGACCTCGTCCCGCCGATGGCGCGGCCGGGCGACGGCCTGCGCGTCCACACGACCGGCCTGACCCATACCGCCGACGGCTTTCCCACTCAGCAGCCGGCGCTGGCGGGGCGGGCGGTGCAGCGCCTGGTCGACAAGATCGAGCGTCATCGCGACGAGATCGAACGCTTCGAGACGGTGCAGACCGAGGACGCGGAGTTCGTCATCGTCGCCGTCGGCATCGTCGCGCGCGCGGCGCGGCGCGCCGTCGCCGACCTGCGCGCCGAAGGGATCAAGGCGGGCCTCTTCCGGCCGATCACCCTGTGGCCGTTCCCCGAGCGCGCCATGCGCGAGGCGGCGGCGCGCGCGCGCCGCGTGCTGGTCGGCGGAGATGAACGCCGGCCAGCTCGCGCTCGAGGTCGAGCGGCTCGCCGGCGCGCCCGGCAAGGTCGCCCGGCTCAACCGCATCGACGGCGAACCGATCGCGCCCGCCGAGATCGTCGCCAAGATTCGGGAGCTCGCCGCGGATGGATGACGTCGTCAGCCCGCCCTTCGAGATCAGGGACTATCTGCGGCTCGGCGATGATGCCGCATTTCATGTGCCCGGGCTGCGGCCACGGCGTCGCGCTGCGCGCGCTGCTGTGGGCGGTCCACGAGCTCGAGCTCGACAAGAACAAGCTCGCGGTGGTCTCGGGCATCGGCTGCTCGGGCCGGGTCGGCGCCTATGTCGACGCCAACACCTTCCACACCACGCACGGCCGCCCGCTCGCCTTCGCCACCGGGCTGAAGCTCGCGCGCCCCGACCTCACGGTCGTGGTCATCACCGGCGACGGCGACTGCCTGGCGATCGGCGGCAACCACCTCATCCACGCCTGCCGGCGCAACCTCGACCTCACCTGCCTGATGCTCAACAACGAGGTCTACGGCATGACCGGCGGCCAGGTGTCGCCGACCACCGCGCTCGGCCGCCTCACCACCACGACGCCGGACGGCAACGTCGAGCCGGCGTTCGACGCCTGCGCGCTCGCCGAAGCGGCGGGCGCGAGCTTCGTCGGCCGCGAGGTGACGCGTCAGGCGCCGGCGCTGAAGAACGTCATCAAGGCGGCGATCGCCCACAAGGGCTTCGCCTTCGTCGAGGCGATCTCCGACTGCACCGAGATCTACGGACGCAAGAACGACCTCGGCGAGTCGCCGGAGATGATGCTGAGCCAGAAGAGCGCGATGCGTCCCGCGAAGCCCGGCGCGGCGGACGGCGAGCCGTTCCGGCCGCATCGCCTGCGCGCCGGAGTCCTGGTCGAGCGCGAGCGGCCGGAATACGGCGAGGTCTATCGCGCGCGCGCCGCGCCGGCTGGCCGCGGGAGAGAAGCGATGAAGCCGGCGGCGCGGCGCGAAATCCGCCTCGCCGGCAGCGGCGGACAGGGCCTCATCACCGGCATGGCGATGCTGTCGCGCGCGCTGGCGCTCGAAGGCCGCCGCGCGGCGCAATCGCAGAGCTACGAGCCGACCTCGCGCGGCGGCTTCTGCTACGCCGATCTCGTCGTCGCCGAAGACGACGGCGACTATCCGCTCGCCACCGGCCTCGACGCGATCGCCGCGCTGTCGCAGGTCGGGCTCGACCGCTCGCTGGCGCTGGTCAAGCCGGGCGCGCTGGTGCTGATCGACGAGCGGCTGGTTCCCGAGCGGCCGCCGGGCGGCTTCGATCTCAGGGCGCTGCCGATGAGCGCAGCGCGCCGTGGCGCTCGGCAGCCCGCGCATCGCCAACGTCGTCGCCCTCGGCGCGCTGGCCAGGCTGTTCGGCCTGTGCGCCGAGAAGACGCTGGAAGAGGCGGTGCGCCTGGAGAGCCCGCCGAAGTTCCTCGCCCTCAACCTCGCCGCCGCCCGCGAGGGCCTGGCGCTGGCGGCGTAGTCCGTTTCCCCGCCAGAGGGGCGAAGGGTTTCGCCCCTCTCCCGTTTGCGGGAGCGCGCGCCGGCGATGGCGAGTCGATTGCGCGCGCTCTTTGCGTCGCGATCGCTCCGGCATTAAACCACGCGCCAACATAGGGCTGGGAGCACGGATATGAACGGCGCGCAAACGCTCGCGCAGACATTGGTCAATTGCGGCGTCGAGGTCTGCTTCGCCAATCCCGGCACTTCCGAGATGCATCTGGTCGGCGCGCTCGACGCCAATCCGAGTCTGCGCGGCGTGCTGTGCCTGTTCGAGGGCGTCGCGACCGGCGCCGCCGACGGCTACGGCCGCATCGCCGGCAAGCCCGCCGCGACGCTGCTGCATCTCGGCCCCGGCCTCGCCAACGGCCTCGCCAATCTGCACAACGCGCGCCGCGCGGCGACGCCGATCGTCAACGTCGTCGGCGACCACGCGATCGACCACGTCCGCTACGACGCGCCGCTGACCGCCGACGTCGTCGGCATCGCGCGCCCGGTCTCGGCCTGGGTGCGGCGGTCGCGCAACGCCAGACTCGGTCGCCGGCGACGCAGCGCGCGCCGTGCAGGCCGCGCGCGCCGCGCCGGGCGGCGTGGCGACGCTGATCGTGCCCGCCGATTGCGCCTGGAGCCCGGCCGAGCGCGCCGCCGAGCGGCTGCCCGACGTCGCGCCGGCGCCCGTCGCCGGCCGAGGCGGTGGAGAGCGTCGCGCGCCTGCTCGCCAACGGCAAGAGGTCGGCGATTCTGCATGCGCGGGCCGGCGCTCGTCGGCGAGGCGCTCGAGGCGGCGGGCCGCGTCCAGGCCAAGACCGGCGCGCGGCTGTTGTGCGACACGTTCGCTCCCCGCACCCAGCTCGGCGCCGGCCGCGTCGTCGTCGAGCGCCTGCCCTATTTCGCCGAGCAGATCGTCGCGTTCCTCGCCGGCCTCGAGCAGCTCGTCCTGGTCGGCGCCGAGGCGCCGGTGTCGTTCTTCGCCTATCCCGGCAAGCCGAGCTATTGCGCGCCGGAGGGCTGCGAGATCGTCTATCTCGCCCACGCCGACGAGGACGGCGCGAAGGCGACGATCGACCTCGCCGACGCGCTCGGCGCGTCCGACAAGCCCGCGCGCGCCGCGCTCGCGCTTCCCGCCTTGCCGACCGGCGCGCTCGACGTCTCCGCCGTCGTGCGGGCCATCGCGCATCTGACGCCCGAAGACGCGATCGTGGTCGACGAGGCGCTCACCGCCAGCCAGGCGCTGCAGGCGGCGCTGGCGCGCGCGCGGCCGCACGACCATCTGCCGCTGACCGGCGGCGCGATCGGCGACGGACTGCCGCTGGCCGTCGGCGCGGCGGTCGCCGCGCCCGACCGCAAGGTCGTCTGCGCGCAGGCCGACGGCAGCGGCGCCTACACCATGCAGGCGCTGTGGACGATGGCGCGCGAGAAGCTCGACGCGACGGTGGTCGTCTTCGCCAACCGCTCCTACGCCATCCTCAACATCGAGGTCGATCGCGTCGGCGCGGCGCTCGGCGCCAAGGGGCGCGCGCTGCTCGACCTGCACAATCCGGAGCTCAACTGGACGCGCATCGCCGCGGGCATGGGCGTCGAAGCGAGCCGCGCGACGACCGCCGAGGAATTCGTTCAGCAGTTCCAGTCGGCGATGGCCGGCCGCGGCCCGCGGCTGATCGAGGCGATGATCTGACGCGCGCTTCGCCGCCTTCCCCTCTCTCGGTCTCCTCACCCGATCGTCATCAGGCTGGCGTTGCCGCCGGCGGCGGTGGTGTTGACGCACAGCGAGCGCTCGTTGAGCAGGAAGTCGAGCGGCGCCGGCTCGCCGCGCTTCAGAGCTCTCGGCCGAGACGCGGAAGACGGCGGCGATCGGCCCGTCGCGGCGCGCGATCTCGCCGGCGAAGACGATCAACGAAGCGCCCTCGCGGTCGGTCAGCGCCGCGTCGACGCGGTCGGCCGCCGCGACGATGGCGACGCGTTCGCGCAGCGGCTCGGGCAGCGCGGCGACAAGGTCCGTCGCCGGCGCGCCGCGAGCAGCGCGCGGTTGCCGGTCGCCAGCGCGCAGGCGATCTGGACGATCAGCGACGCTTCGTCGGCCGCGTCGCACAGCACGGCGCCGCGCGGCTCGAGCGAATAGACGTTGCGCTCGCCGACCGGGCCGGGCAGCTCGAGGCTGGCGCCGAGCCGGCTCGTGGGCGACGAGTCGCTCGCACAGGGCCGCCAGCTCCGCGTCGCCGCGCTTGGCGGCGAAGGCCGCGAACGCCTTGGCGGCCGCGTCCGGCGCGCCGGCCGGCAGCGGCGGCCAGGCGGCGGGGGCGCGCGCGACGAGCCGCTTGAGATAAAGCGGGCCGCCCGCCTTCGGTCCGGTGCCCGACAGGCCGTGGCCGCCGAACGGCTGCACGCCGACGGTCGCGCCGATGATGTTGCGGTTGACGTAGACGTTGCCGGCGGCGATGCGCGAGGCGACGAGCGCGATCGTCGTGTCGATGCGCGAATGGACGCCGCCGGTCAGCGCGTAGCCGGTGGCGTTGAGCGCGTCGATCAGCGCCGGCAGCGCCTCGCGCTTGAACCGCAGCACATGCAGCGCCGGGCCGAACACTTCGCGGCCGAGGTCGGCGACCGAGCCGATCTCGATCAGCGTCGGCGCGACGAAGAAGCCGCGCGCGCAAGGCTCGCCGAGCGGCGCCGCGGTGACCGCGAAGCCGCGCGCGCGCATCGCCTCGACATGGGCGAGGATCTTGTCGCGCGCTTCGGCGCTGATCACCGGCCCGACGTCGGCGGCGAGGCGGTCGGGCGGGCCGACTTCGAGTTCGGCCATCGCCGCCTTCACCATCGCGATCATGCGGTCGGCGACGTCGTCCTGCAGGCACAGCACGCGCAAAGCCGAGCAGCGCTGGCCGGCCGAATCGAAGGCGGAGGCGAGCGCGTCGGCGATCACCTGCTCGGGCAGCGCCGAGGAATCGACGATCAGCGCGTTCTGGCCGCCGGTCTCGGCGATCAGCGGGATCGGCGGCCGTCGGGGCGCAGCCGGCCGGCGAGCGCGGCGGCGATCAGCTTGGCGACTTCGGTCGAGCCGGTGAACATCGCGCCGCCGACGCCGGCGTGGGCGGTCAGCATCGCGCCGACCGCGCCGTCGCCGGCGACCAGGATCAGCGCGTCCTCGGGCACGCCCGCTTCGTGCATCAGCCGCACGGCGGCGGCGGCGACGAGCGGCGTCTCTTCGGCCGGCTTGGCGATGACCGCGTTGCCGGCGGCGAGCGCGGCGGCGATCTGGCCGGTGAAGATCGCGACCGGGAAGTTCCACGGGCTGATGCAGACGATTGTTCCGAGCGGCGGATGGGTGGCGTTGGCGAAATCGCCGCCGGCGACGGGGCGCCGTAATAGCGCAGGAAGTCGATCGCCTCGCGCACGTCGCCGAGCGCGTTGGGCAGCGTCTTGCCCGCTTCGCGACAGATCAGCCCGGCGAGCTCGCCGGCCTTGCCTGATAGCGCGCCGCGGCGGCGGCGAGGATCGCCGCGCGTTCGGCCGGCGCGCGCGCCGCCCAGGCCGGGCCGCCCTTCGCCGCCGCGGCGAAAGCGCGCTCGACGTCGTCGCGCGCTCGGCGTCGACGACCTCGCCGACGACGTCGGCGGAATCGGCGGGATTGCGGATCGGCCGCGCCGCGCCGGTCGCGCCGCCGGCGCGCCATTCGGTGTCGCGCGCTCTTGGCGAGCCATTCCGCGAGCGCGGCGAGCCGCGCCTCGTTGCTGAGGTCGAGCCCGGCGGAATTGGCCGCGCCGGCGCGTAGAGATCGCGCGGCAGGACGATCTTCGGGTGCGGCGCGCCGACCGGCGCGATCGCCCGGGCGGCCGCGACCGGGTCTTCGATCAGCGGTCGATCGACACCGACGCGTCGGCGATGCGGTTGACGAACGAGGTGTTGGCGCCGTTCTCGAGCAGGCGGCGCACCAGGTAGGCGAGCAGCGTCTCGTGCGAGCCGACCGGCGCGTAGACGCGGCACGGCCGCGCCTCGCCGTCCGGCGCCGACGATCTGGTTGTAGAGCGGTTCGCCCATGCCGTGCAGGCACTGGACTCGTACTGCCCGGCGTAGAAATTCGCGCCCGGCCATGGCGTGGATGGCCGGCGAGCGTCAGCGCGTTGTGGGTGGCGAACTGCGGAAAGACGCCTCGGGCGCGTCGATCAGCGCCGCGCGCAGGCCACATAGGAGAGGTCGGTGTGGCCTTGCGGGTGAACACCGGGAAGCCGCAGCCCCGCGACCTGCGCGCGCTTGATCTCGCTGTCCCAGTAGGCGCCCTTGACCAGCCGCACCATGAAACGCCGCCGTGGCGCGCGCGCCAGCTCGACGAGCCAGGCGATGACGGCGACGGTGCGCTTCTGGTAGGCCTGCACGACCAGGCCGAAGCCGGTCCAGCCCGCCAAGCGGCGGGATCGCGGCCAGCGCGTCCAGCAGGTCGAGCGAGATGTCCAGCCGATCGGCTTCTTCGGCGTCGATGGTGAGGCCGACGTCGAATTCGCGCGCCATGGCAACGGCGAGGCGCTTGAGCCGCGGATAAAGCTCCGCGAACGCGCGCTCGGCGCTGGCTGCGCGAATATCGCGGATGCAGCGCCGACAGCTTCACCGACAGGCCCGGCCCCTCGTAGACCCCCCGTCCGGCCGAGGCCGCGCCGATCGCCTTCAGCGCCGTTTCGTAAGCGACGAGATAGCGCTCGGCGTCCTCGGCGGTCGTCGCCGCTTCGCCGAGCATGGCTACGAACGATGCGGCACAAGCGTCGTCGAATCCGTGCGCAATCTGGGGATTCCGCACGAACAAAATGGGGAGTGGGGAATCGTAACGGCTTCCATCGGCGGATGCCGCCGTGAAGTATCGTCGGGCAAGGTGGCCACGGTGTTTGGCGATGCTGACGCCGCGCTCTACCGCGCTAAAAAAAGAGGGCGCAACCGCATCGAGTTTGTGGATTAATACGCTCAACTCCGTTTCAGCCGAGCCTCAAACTTCTCAATCGGAACCGGTTTGCCAAACAGATAGCCTTGATAGTGGGTGCAACCCGTGTCCTGGAGGAATTGTCGTTGCCCTTCCGTCTCCACCCCTTCGGCGATGACATCCAGCCCAAGACTATGCGCCATGGCAATAATGGTACTTACAATGGCTTTATCGCTGCTGTCGACGGCAATGTCGCGCACGAACGACTGATCGATTTTGAGCTGGTCGAGCGGCAACCGTTTGAGATATTGCAAGGATGAATAGCCGGTGCCGAAGTCGTCCAACGAGAACAGAACGCCGATTTTTTTCAATGCGTTCATCGTGGCAATAATCTCTTCGATGTTTTCAAACAACATGCTTTCGGTCAGTTCCAGCTTGAGCAGTATCGGGTTGATGGCATGGCGTTGTATGGTATCTTGCACTTGTGCCACGAAATCAACCTGGCGGAATTGATTGGCACTCACGTTCACTGCCAGCACGAGATCGCGGGTGTGCGCTTGTTGCTGCCATGCATTTAGTTGTGCGCAGGCAGTCTCTATAACCCATTGTCCGATGGGCAGGATCAGCCCCGTTTCTTCCGCCAGCGGGATGAATTGAGCGGGAGAAACCAAACCTCGTTCGGGGTGTATCCAGCGGATCAATGCCTCCGCGCCCAATGGGCGGTGAGACCCATCAACTTGTATCTGGTAATACAAATGGAATTGCTGGTGCTCTAGCGCGTTGCGTAATTCGTTTTCGAGGGCTGCCCGTGCGTTGATGGTGTCCTGCATCTCCGGCTCGAAGAAGCGCAGGGTGTTGCGACCAGCTTTCTTGGCCTGATACATGGCAATATCAGCTTGTTTCAACAGTTCCTCTGTTGTCTGCTGATATCCGTTGAACAGGGTCGCACCGATGCTGGGGCTGCAGCGGTGTTCGTGTATGGCAAGCTGATAGGGCTGATTGAGCGAAGCGAGTATTTTCTCGCCGACAGCCTCAGTCTGTGCCGCAGCTTCAATATCTTTTGGGTTCAGGTCTTCCAGCATTACCACGAACTCATCACCGCCCAGACGGGCAACCGTGTCGCCTTCGCGCACGCAGGATTCCAGACGTTGCGCAACATGCTGCAAGAGCATATCCCCGATGTCATGGCCGAGGGTGTCGTTGAGGGTCTTGAAATTGTCCATGTCAACAAACAGCAGCGCACCTTTCCGTCCGCTACGCAAACTGGAGGCCAATGCCTGCCGAAGCCGATCTAGCAGAAGTCGCCGGTTGGGCAGGCGGGTGAGAGGGTCGTAGAACGCCAGATGCTTGACCTCTTCCTCCGCCGCCTTGCGTTCCGTAATGTCGATGTGCGATCCGACATAATGGGTGACGCCCCCTCCGTTCCCTTTGACAGCGGTGATGGTGAGCCACTTGGGATATATTTCACCGTTCTTGCGTCGATCCCAGATTTCCCCCTGCCATGTCCCGGTGCGGTTGATGGTCTCCCACATCGCGCGATAGAAGGCCGCGCTGTGGCGGCCTGACTTGAGCAGGCGGGGTGTTTGACCCACTGCTTCTTCGGACGTATAACCGGTCGATTCTGTAAAAGCTTGGTTGACCCGTAAAATCACACCATTGGCATCCGTGATCAGCATCCCTTCCTGAGACTCAAAAGCGGCTGCAGCGATGCGAAGCTCGGTCTCAGCCTGTTTGCGCTTGGTCGTGTCTCGCAGGATCGCCGTGTAGACTAAAATTTCGGAGACCTTGACCCTGGATATGGATGCCTCAAAAGGAAACTCCTCTCCATTGGCGCGCAAGCCGTAGGATTGTCCCGGCTGATTCATGGTGCGGGTAGTCATACCTGTTTTGCCAAATTCATCGACATGCTTGCTATGTGATTCCCGGTATCGGATTGGAACGAGCAGGTCAAGATGTTGGCCGATGATGTCGGTGGCACGGTAGCCGAACATCAGCTCGGCACCATGGTTGAAAATGATGATTTTTTGGTTTTCATCGGTTGACACGATAGCGTCCATCGCGGCATCAACCAGACCATTGAGGCGCGCTTGCTGATCTAGCAATTTTTGTTCGACAAGTTTGCGTTCGGTGATGTCGCGAATGTGGCATTGGATCACCTTGCGGCCATCTACCAGATAGACGTTGCTGACAAACTCCACATGGAACACCCGCCCATCCGCAGCTTGCAGCGGCAAGTCTTCATGACGGATGTATTCTTGCTGTTGCAGCTTTAAGAAAATATTCTTGTTTGCCAGAACATCCTTGAGAAAACCGAGTTCCCAAATTGTTTTCCCGAGAAATTCTTCATGCGAGTAACCCAACATCTCCATCAGGAACGGATTCACATCCATGACCATGCCTGTCCCGGCATCCAGGATCAAGATCCCGTCTCGGGCAGACTCAAAGAGGCAACGGTAACGTGCCTCCGAAGCGGCCAACTTCAACTTTGCCAGCATACTCTCGGTGATGTCCTTGATCACGCCTTCGTAGGATCTGAGGTTTCCGTTGGAATCCTTGAACAGAATATTCGTGTCCCTCACCCAGCGAACTTCACCGTCTTTCCGGATAACTCGATATTCAATAGGCGGAATGTCCATTCCCGCCAGAATCTTTTGC
The DNA here is from genome assembly GCA_963714805.1 of uncultured beta proteobacterium. Classification (GTDB taxonomy): domain Bacteria; phylum Pseudomonadota; class Gammaproteobacteria; order Burkholderiales; family Gallionellaceae; genus CAIQPV01. The sequence continues at coordinate 14,814 of CAVQPO010000006.1, forward strand.
CCGTGCTCTCTGACCCTTTCTTGGTCTTCAGGCGCGACTATTTGAATCCAGAGAAATGGGTCGGCAGTAAAATCATCCGCCGTGTAACCCGTTACCGCCACGCAGCCCGGGCTATACTTGGTATTCACGGCTTGGCCGTTTTTGATGCGCACCCTATAGTGATAGTCCGTGAGCTCTATTGAGCGAGCCGGCTTATCCCCTTTGCCGGTTGATGTTGCTTGAATATTAACCATGCTTGATCTGCGCCATGTCATTTTGGACAAGAACCATCTTGTGTTTATCAGATTATGAAGTTTACAGAATTTGATGGGATAGCGGCATAGGACAAACACCGATGCCGGATTTCCTGGTTTTCCTATCGCTTATCCTGGCGGTGCAGCGTATTGTGGCGACCCGTAGTTTAACAACGGCTTGTAGTCGTAATTTTTAATAGCAATGAGAGGAATGGATCAAATGGCAACGGGTACAGTTAAATGGTTTAACGATGCAAAGGGTTTTGGTTTCGTGACTCCGGATGATGGAAGCGACGATTTGTTCGCGCATTTTTCCGCAATCAACATGGATGGATTCAAATCGCTCAAGGAAGGCCAAAAAGTTTCCTTTGAGGTCACTCAAGGTGCCAAGGGTAAGCAAGCATCCAACATCCGGGCTGCCTGAGCTAACGGTCATGGCAAAAGCCCCCCTGAATGATGGAACAAATACAAATCCCCCCCAGCCCCCCTTTTACAAAGTGGGGAACAACCCACTTTGTAAAAGGGGGTGGAGCGAAGCGGAGGGGGAGAGCGTAGCGAGGGGGTCTGATGTTGTTTCACGTTAACCGCTGCGGCTAATCAAATGACTGGCTCGACTTGGAAAATGACCAGTTGATTTTGATGCTCAGCATGTCGGTATCCTGCCGGATATTGTCCGGCAAGGGCGAGAAAGGCGAGGACATCCTGACGATGTTCTCGGCACCTTTGTTCAGCACTTCTATCGAGGGCTGAATGACTCTGAATTCTTCCAGGCTACCATCGGCGCGGATGGTGATGATCACGCTCAGCGTTCCACTCAAATTGTCCATTGCTGCCGCAACCGGATAATTGAACAGGCCGATGCGCTGCAATTTCAGTCGCACGCTTTCCACATACATGGCGTAGCGGTAGTCCTGTTCCCCAAGGCTTATGGTTTTTCTGCGTTCCCCGAATTTGATTTTCCTGTTATTGTCACCGGTCAATTTTCTGGCTGAAGCCATGCTCAGTTCCGCAAGACTAGGGATCTTATAGGCGGTAGTTCCTGCACCGAATTCATCAGTCCTCCCGATTTCTAGAGGCCGTTCCTTGGTTTCTGCCACAACCCCACCCCGCGCAGGCTTCGCTTCTTCGGTTTTGTCTGGATGGGGTGCCACGGCCTGGACAGAGGGTGGTTTATCGACGTTGATGGGTTTCGGTTCATCGATATTTACCAGTTTCCGTTTCTCGATCTTGACCGGTTGCGGTTTCTCGATTTCGACTGGCTTGGTTTTTTCAACTTCTACAGTTTTCGGCTCTTCAATCTTAATTGGCTTGGGCTCTTCAACCTTCACGGGTTTAGGTTCCTCTGGGATATTTCGCGGCGGTTCAGCGGTCGGCATAACTTGCGCGGGTTCGGCAAAAACAATTTTCTCCTGCCGCTCGCCTGGAACCGGTTCTGCGCTAACGATTTGTTCGGCGGGGGGAGGCGCTACCGCTACCGGCTTTGCGACACTGGGGGCCGGTGCGTAAGATTTTTCCTTGTCCTCCGGCTTTTCTGGATAGGGTTCTTTGGTGACCAGCAAGTCAGGCTCACTTTCAATTTTAATCACCTGATCTGACTTTTTTGCTGTCAATATTTTCTTGCCGATAAAATCCTTCGGATTGTCAATTTTGGATTGTTCTAGCTGGGTAGTCCGGGCAGCGGCCAAAGGAGTTTCAGGGAATGAATTTTTATCTTGAACGCCGACTTTAGCGCTACCTTGGTTGTTTTGGTTGGCTTCCGCGATAGCTGACTGCTTTGCAACTTCGGCAGGCGTAGAATCCAGAAAAACCTTTAATAAGGGGGGAGTGCCGGAGAAACCTGTCCATGAGGGTGGGGCAAATCTGACGAAAAATAAAAGGAATGCATGCAAGGCTAGCGAAAGAAGTAAAGCAAATATCAACCGTCTTGATTTTGGAGTTCTATGATTATGCAAAAATAGCATGGACAATAATTTTATTGGCATCGCCCAACCCCGTTTCTGAAAATTTCAGCGCCCCGTCCAACACGTTCATAAACTCATGAACATTGCCGCTGATGCCGGGCAGATTGATGTCCATCGGGATTATATCCGGGAGTTGGGCGCGCGTAAGCTTTATGCCGAGATCGATCGTGGACTGGGTGACAGTGCGCTAGAATAAGTGGGCGTTACCAAGCCATGAGTCCGGGCTTACTCCCCCATAAATTTCTGTTCCAATTGTTCGATGACATTATCAGAATCAGACTGAACGATTGTCAGCCTATCCGGCTCTATACTGACCTGCTTGCGGGCACGGTGCTCTCTCACTGCCACATCGAGCTTGTCCGCAAACTGTTGCAGTCCGGTGACACTGACTTTACCCGAAATACCCTTTAGCGTAAAAGCGAGACGCTCTGCGATGTCCCAATCGTTCTGATCGCGCAGAAAATCAGCCATCGCCTTTAACGCCAGATGATTCTTCACGCGTGCCAAAACGATAGGCGCACTAATAGGCTTGGTAATGTAATCTATCGCGCCGAGTTCCAACCCTTTTTTCTCGTCATCCACTTCTATCTTTGCGGTGACGAAGATCACCGGAATGTTTGTTGTCTTCGGGTCACTCTTGAGTTTCCGGCACACTTCATAACCGTCCATGCCGGACATCATGATGTCTAGCAGGATCAGATCGAATGACAAACCGGACGCCACGATCTTCAGCGCCTCTTCGCCACCGTTGGCAACTTCCACTCTGTAGTCATCCCTGAGCAGGTTGTTCATTAAGGTCAGGTTATATGGCTTGTCATCAACCACCAGTATCGTGGCTTTTTTGGCGTAACCGTGTCTGTCCATTGGAATTCCTTTCGGGTAAAACCAAGCTTCACAGTACACCCACAACCGCCGCCATACTGTTCGGCAGCACACAAAGAACTTCGGCAATGAAATCTAGGTGTGATACCGCACATACCTTCACAGCAAACAAGCGAATAATCTCAAAATCAATCAGACAATAAAAAATAAAATCAGAAAATAAGGCGATGTTATGACCGAGAATCAACTTCCAACCCTCTCCAAATGCCCTACTCAGATTGAGGGGCTGGATATGATACTCAAGGGTGGCCTGCCTGCGGGACGCACCACGCTGATCATCGGTGGCCCCGGCAGCGGCAAGAGCCTGTTCGGACTTGAGTTCCTCTACCGCGCCGCGCTTGATGGCGAGCCGGGTATTTTCATCTCATTCGAGGAGCGCGCCCGTGATCTGCGCACTAACACGGGTACCCTCGGCTGGGATCTGACACCGCTGGAGAAAAACGGCAAGCTATTCTTGTTCGAAGCCCAAATCGACCCGAAAGCCATCGTTACCGGCGAATTCGGCATTCAGTCCTTTCTCGCCATCCTCGACCATAAGATCAAAGCGATGGGTACCAAGCGGGTGGCCATCGATGCCATCGATGTACTGATGCGCCTGATCAACGATGAACGCCGCGAGCAAAACGAGCTGTTAGCACTGCATCAATGGCTGTCTGAGCATGAAGTTACAGCGCTATTGACGGTCAAGGCTCCGCGCGATTCGGATCATGCGCGGCACTATGAATTCCTCGACTATATGGCCGACTGCGTCATCCATCTCGACAACCGCATGCTCGGTCAGTTGAGCACCCGCCGACTGCGCGTCATCAAATATCGTGGCTCCGGCTTCGGTTCGAATGAATATCCGTTTGTGATTGAACCGCCCGGTATCAAGTTGCTGCCGATATCAGACATCGGCCTGTCACACCAAGCGCTGGGGGAGCGTATTTCGACCGGCTTGTCGGATCTCGATGTTCTTATCGGCGGCGGTTTTCGGCGAGCATCCAGCGTATTGATCACAGGTGCCACGGGCTCCGGCAAGACGACGCTGTGCAGCGCATTCACGCAGGTAGCCTGCGCGAGTGGCGAAAAAGTTTTGTGCCTTAATTTCGAAGAATCGGAGGCGGCACTGGTGTCGGCGATGCTCAGTTCCGGCACCGATCTTAATACAGCTATTACCAATGGCAAGCTATGGTTGTTGACTGCCATGCCGGAAGCGATGGGCGCGGAGCAACATTTGGTACGTGCCCTCATCGCCATCAAGCAGATGCAGCCGAGTTGCGTAGTGCTTGAATCGGCCACCGCCTGCAGGCGCATGGGCACCGAGCAGGCCGCCTTTGAATACATGATGCGCATGATCAATACCTGCAAGGAAATGGGCATCATCATCATCATTACCAACCAGACCATCGGCCTCAGCAATCTGGACGAAATCAGCGGCATCGGTATCTCGTCTCTCATCGACTCGGTCATTCAGTTGCGCTTAGTCGAGGACGCTGGCGTCATGCAGCGCAAGTTGCTGGTAGTGAAGTCGCGTGGCTCGGTACATTCACATCGCCATCACGACTTTCGCATCTCTGATCGAGGAATCGACATTCTGCAGAAGGATGTCTGACATGAACGATGACAAATACATTTTCAGGTTGTTTATCGCTGGCGACGAACCCAATTCGCACCTCGCCGAGCAAAACTTGCGTGCGCTGTGTCTCGCCTATCTGCCGGATCACCACCACATCGAGGTGATTGATGTATTGCAGGATTTCGAAGCGGCGCTACAAGCCCAGATCATGGTGGCACCGGCTGTAATGATGGTGGCACCGCGTCAGGTTACCCTGTTCGGCGCACTGACCGACACAGCAAGAATCCTTGCTGCGCTTGGCCTCAAAGAAAGGGATCATCATGACTGAAGCGAAGCAAGATGATTTGAAAGCGCGTCTCGAAAGGGCGGAGGGCATTCTGCGCTCATTAGAAAACGGGGAGACAGATGCGATACTGAGCAGAGACGGACCTAGCCTTGTACTTTCGACTGATGTGATTGGACGTGAGCGCCAAGTCAAACTGGCTCTCGAAGAATTGGTAAACGCCCGCGTCCATGAACTGGTTATCGCCAGAAAATTCGGGGAAACCGCAGAAGCCGCCAGTCTCGCGAAATCTGAATTTCTTTCCGGTATGAGTCATGAGCTGCGCACCCCGCTTAATGCCATCCTCGGCTTCGCCCAATTGATGGGGGGCGGTGTGCCACCGCCTACGGATGTACAGATCGAAAGACTGGGCCAGATTACCAAGGCGGGATGGTATCTGCTCGATCTGATTAATGAAATTCTCGATCTCGCATTAATTGAATCCGGTAAGCTATCCATGTCGCAGGAACCGGTATCGCTTATCAAAATCATGTGCGAATGCCATGCCATGATCGAACCGCAGGCGCAAAAAAGCGGTATCCATATACACATTCATCCGATCGACAGCACCTGGTTTGTCCATGCCGATCAAACTCGTTTGAAGCAGGTTATAACCAACCTGCTTTCCAATGCGATCAAATACAACAGCGAGCATGGAATGGTCGAGGTGAAATGCGCCCGCACTGCAGAACGCTTTCGCATCAGTATAAAAGACAGCGGTAAGGGATTATCTGCGGAAAAATTGGCGCAGCTATTCCAGCCATTCAATCGCCTCGGCCAAGAAAACAGTGTCGTGAAGGGAACAGGAATCGGCTTGGTGATTACCAAGCGACTGGTCGAATTGATGGGAGGCACTATTGGCGTGGAAAGCATCGAGGGCGTGGGCAGCACATTTTGGATCGAATTGATTCAGGACGTTACGTCGCACGTTGCCGCTGGAAATAAACTGCTTACAGAGCCTGAGCCTCTGTCCAAGGAAAATAAAGTGCGGCGAACCTTGCTCTATGTGGAAGATAATCCCGCCAATCTTATGCTGGTCGAGCAAATTATTGGTGAACGCTCAGATGTAAGCATCTTGAGCGCGCGTGATGGCACTCAAGGTATAGAGCTTGTGCGCACCCATCATCCGGATGTAATCCTGATGGACATCAATCTGCCCGGTATTAGCGGAATCGAAGCCCTGAATATTCTGCGCAACGACCCGGCAACAAGACATATTCCGATCATCGCGCTTAGTGCTAATGCCATGCTTGGAGATATCGAGAAGGGATTGGAGGCAGGATTTTTCCGCTACCTGACCAAACCAATCAAGATAAATGAATTTATGAGTACACTGGATGAGGCGCTGAAGTTTGCCGAAAATAGTAAGCCTTAGAATCAACTGCAATCAACCCAGATAATCCATTAGGCGCGAAGCGATATGAATTCCCCACCTCCGTTCGCCCTGAGCTTGTCGAAGGGTATTGATTCCACAATACATGTGGTTCGACAAGGCCTTTAGTTCCTGAGCGTAGTCGAAGGGTCACCACGAACGGCCTAATGGATTATCTGGGATCAATGCTTATTCAATTGTGCCTCAAATTGCTCAATCGGTACCGGCTTGCCGAACAGGTAGCCTTGATAGTGATTGCAACCTGCACTTTCGAGGAATTGCTGTTGTTCATCAGTTTCTACACCTTCGGCGATGACGTCCAGATTCAGGCTTTGTGCCATAGCGATGATAGTCCGCACAATGGCCTTATCATTTTCATCAAGAGCTATGTCACGCACAAAAGATTGATCGATCTTGAGCTGGTAAAGTGGTAGCCGTTTGAGATATTGCAGAGATGAATATCCGGTGCCGAAATCATCCAGGGATATCCTGACACCAATTTCTTTCAATACATTCATGGTCGCAATGGTTGCTTCAATTTTCTCCAGCAACATACTTTCGGTAAGTTCCAACTTGAGTAGTTTCGGGTTGATGTCATGGCGTTGAATAGTGGCTTGCACTTCAGCCACAAAATTCGCCTGATGGATTTGCTTGGCACTTACGTTGATCGATAAAATTAAATTGCGTGTAAGTTCATTTTTTTCCCATGCCAAAAGTTGTGCGCAGGCAGTGTCAAGCACCCAACAGCCGATAGAGAGTATCCGCCCCGACTCTTCTGCCAGCGGAATGAATTGTGCGGGAGATATCAAACCACGTTCAGGATGTATCCAGCGAATCAATGCCTCTGCTCCAATTGGGCGGCGCGAGCTATCGACCTGTATTTGGTAATGCAGATGAAATTCGTGATTCTCAAGTGCTTTGCGCATTTCAACTTCTATTGACGTACGGGCGTTGATGGCTTCCTGCATCTTCGGGTCGAAGAATTTCATGGTGTTTCGTTCCTGCATTCTTGGCCTGATACATCGCCAGGTCCGCTTGCTTGAACAAATCTTCAGAAGCTTGTTGCAGTTGCTGCTCGTTGAACAAGGTAATGCCTATGCTGGGCGTGTTGTAGTGCTCATGATTGCCAAGATAATAGGGTTGATTAAGCGTAATGAGAATCTTTTCTCCAATTCCTTCCGCTTGTGAAGCCGCTTCCAGAGCATCTTTGCTCAAGTCTTCCAGCAAGACGACGAACTCGTCCCCCCCAAGACGAGCCACAGAATCACCCTCGCGTAAGCATGTTTCCAAACGTTGCGCGACCTGTTGGAGCAGCAAGTCTCCGATGTCGTGGCCGAGAGTATCATTAAGGGTCTTGAAATTGTCCAAGTCAATAAATATCAACGCGCCTTTCCGTCCACTTCGTCCACTGGATGCTAATGCCTGTTGGAGTCGATCTAACAGAAGCCGACGGTTTGGCAGACGGGTGAGGTGATCGTAGAATGCCAAGTTTTTGATCTGTTCCTCAGACTGCTTACGTTCCGTAATATCGAAATGTGACCCAACATAATGAGTGACGGCACCGTCGGCTCCCTTGACTGCGGAGATGGTGAGCCATATAGGATATACCTCACCATTTTTGCGTCGATCCCATATTTCGCCCTGCCATGCTCCAGTGAATCGGATGGTCTCCCACATTGCGCGATAAAAGTCAGCATCATGGTGGCCCGACTTAAGCAGGCTTGGTGTTTTCCCAACAGCTTCTTCGTCCGAATAGCCGGTGGATTCTGTAAATGCCTGATTGACCCGTAAGATTACACCCTTGGAATCGGTAATCATCATGGATTCCTGAGATTCAAAAGCGGTGGCAGCGATTCTGAGATCGGTCTCGGCCTTTTTGCGTTCGGTGATGTCACGGGCGATGCCAACGATTCGGTAAATGCGCCCCATTGCGTTCCGGACCGGGATCAATGTCGTAAAAAAAGAACGTGCCCCGGAGGGTAGCGCGAGTTCCTCATCGTAGCTGATCATGGCTCCAGCTTCCACGCAACGACAATAGTTTGCAATCACCTGTCGCGAAGACTCCTCGGGCATGGCTTCCTCGACAAATTTACCTGCCACCTCGGAGGTTAAATAGCCCACCGCTTGCTCTTCTGCCGGGTTGAACTCGACTAACTTGAATCGCATTTCTTCGGTCACATCCAGCAGGAACAGCCCGTCGGAAATATTTTCGAACACCTCTCGATAGCGCAGTTCGCTGTCACGCAGTTGACGATGAGCGTCCTCAAGTTCGGCAACTCTTTCACGCACTCGCTGTTTCAGAACATCGTTGTAATTGTGAACCTCTTTGTTTAACAGACGCACTTCTAGCATGTTGTGAACTCGCGCCAGCACCTCAGGCAGATCAAACGGCGTGTTAATGAAATCCTTAGCGCCGTCCTGGAGTGCGCGCAACTTGTGTTCCGGGTATGCGGTGATAACAATCACCGGAAGGTATCCGTCCGTTTCAATTTCCTTAAGCTTCTCCATCACCTGGAATCCATCCATATCTGGCATCAGGAGATCGAGCAGTATTAGATCGTGGTTGTATTTGCGGTGAAGGTCGCAGACCTCTAGAGGATTCATCGTTGATGTAACGGAAGTATAGCCAGCGGAGGCCAGCATTCGCTTAAGCAATAGAACATTTGCTTCCAGATCATCAACTATCAGGATGCTGGCATTGAGAATATCGGATGAATTAATCATAACCGGTTTGTTGAACTTCTCCGATATCGTATTCGAGATGCAACAATATGCTATCAATCTCTACGCTACAGTACGGCAACGCACAGATAAGATAGTTGAGAATTAGTTGATTGGAAGTAGGATGCTTTGAGAGGCCACATCACCCATATCTCGTTGCGCAAGAGTGACTTAGACATTAAGAAAATCACTGTTGAATATGTGGGGCCACTCCCGACAAGTGTCGCTCGTATTTGATGAGATAGGCGATCAGCATGAGATCAGAGTAAGAGTCGAAACGGTCGAACTTGATGCTATACAAGGTACAGTTGTCGCGGGTATTGAACCGGCAAATGATCGCCCGCCCCATGAATCCGATATCGAAGCGAACGAGAACTTTCGTTCCTTTCTTTAACGGAGTGTGGGTAACGAATTTCACCAGCGCGCCCCCCTGTGAAACATCGCGCGTCTTCAGGTCAACATTGCTGCCATTAATAATTGCGTAGCCGTTAAATTCCAAGGGGAACCGTTTGCCGCTTCGTCGTTCTTGCATATTCATCATGTACAACTCCCAACTGACAGATTATCGCGCAAGCCGTTTTCCACCACATAAGATATCAGCTCGGCATTATTTTTCATTTTCATTTTTTCCAGGATGTGCGCACGATACGTGCTGACGGTCTTGACGCTCAGTGACAAGGTTGCGGCGATGTCGGACGCTTTCTTCCCCGCCCCCAGCAATCGCATCACCTGATATTCCCTGTCGCTCAAGAGTTCGTGAGGCGGCTTGCTGGAATCCACGCCGCATTCATGGAGCAACAACTCGGCCAAGCTTGGGCTGATGTGTTTCTTGCCTGCGACCACGGTGCGGATCGCCTCGACCAACTGGTCCGGCGCGGTGTCCTTCGTCATGTAGCCCGAAGCCCCAGCCTTCATCAGACGGACTGCGTACTGGTCTTCCGGGTACATGCTCAAGATCAGAATTTTGACCTCGCTTTTCCCGTCCACGATTTGCTTCAGGGTGTCGAAGCCGTTTTTCTCCGGCATGGATAGATCGAGAAGCACGACATCAAACTTCCCCGTGCGAAGCTTTTTTAACGCTTCAACCCCGTTGGCAGCCTCAGCTCCAACTTCGATTCCTCTGGCTTCGTCCAATATTCTTTTCAGCCCCTGACGCACTATGGTGTGGTCATCAACAATAAGTATCCTGATCATGGTTTGACTCCTTTCAATCTTTTGTTCCCGGCAGTCAGCGGCAACTTGACCGCCACACTGAATCCGCCGCCGGGCGGGGTTTCGAATTCGATATTTCCGCCCAACTGCACTACGCGCTCGCGCATTCCGCGTATACCATAGGAGGTCGAGTCAATGGTATGCCCTTCCGGCAAGCCGCAGCCATTGTCGCTGACCGACAGGACAATTTCTTCGCCATCATGGAGGAGGCCGACTACCACTCTGGACGCGCCGGAATGCCGCGCAACATTGGTAAGTGATTCCTGGGCAATGCGGAACAGGTTGATTAACTGTGCGTTGTCCAGCTTCTCTTCGATGTTTTCATCTTCGACACAGACGAACTTGCATTCGATACCGGCGCGATTCTTGAATTCTGCACACTGCCATTTGAGTGCCGCCATCAGTCCGAGATCGTCGAGCAAGGTCGGGCGCAGGTCGGTGATGATGCGGCGCGTGGCAAGCACAGCCGCGTCGATCAGGCCAACCATGGACTTGGCGCACGCACGCAAAGGCTCCATCTCTTCTTTTGCCTCCAACTTCCCCGCCAGCCAATAGGCGTCCATCTTGAGCGCAGCCAGCGTCCCTCCCAGATCGTCGTGGACTTCCCGCGCAAAGTGGGCTTTTTCCTCCTCGCGCACAGCCTGCAGATGCGCGGAGAATTCACGCAATTGTCTTTCCGCACGAAGGCGGTCGGTGATGTCCAAAACGACGGCAAGAAACACGGGAGACTCCGTCTCCATGAGTTGGAACCGCACTTCAACCGGATATGTTGTGCCGTCCTTGCGGCGATGAATAGTCTCGAAAAGCAGGGATTGCTGTTTGCCGCTACGGAGCGGGGCGAGCAGTTCCTCGAAGCTTTCCCGAGTGTACAGTGGCTTTAGATCCAGCGGAGTGAGCAGGTTCAGTTCTTCATCCGTGTAGCCCAGGTTTTTCTCCGCCCCTTCGCTGGTCAGAATGAATTTCAGGGAACGTGCGTCAAACAGGTAAATTTCGTTGAACGAGTTTTGCAGTAAATAGCCAAATTGTTGCGCCAATTCATCTGCGCGCTTGCGCCCGGTTTCGTTTTCCAGCCGCAATTCCGCTTCGGCTTTTTTGCGCTCGGTGATGTCACTGGCGATGCCGACGGTACCCAATACTTTGCCATGCAGATCAATAACCGGTGTCTTGTAGGTTTCCACCCAGAGCAGTTTGTCACCATCAAGCACCCGTTCCTCAAAGTGCTTTTGTTGGCGTGTCGACATCACCTCCGCATCATCCGCACGGTATTTTTCCGCCAGTTCGGCTGGCCAGAGTTCCATATCTGTCTTGCCTATGATCTGCCGGACATTATCGAATCGGAGATAATCGGCAAATATTTTGTTGGCCGAAATGTATTGGCCCCTAACGTCTTTCAACCATAACAGATAAGGCGAGTTATCCAGCATGGCGCGCAGGTTGGCTTCGCTATTATTCAACGCCGCTTCGGCCCGCTTGCGATCGGTAATGTCGCGGCTGGAGGCCAAAAGAAAATACTGCCCGTCGATCTCCATGCCGGAGGTGCTGACCTCGACATCGGTCAGCGACCCGTCCTTGTGGCGATGAACGGTCTCAAACTTGGAGCTTTTGCCGACGAGGGCCTTGAAGCGTTCCCGCAACTCTTCAGCCGACCATTGCGCATCCCAATCAGCCACGTTAAGGTGAGCCATTTCTTCTCTGGTGTAACCCAACATACGGCAAAAAGGGTCATTGGCCTCCACGACGTTGCCCTGCAAATCCAGCACGCGAATGCCATCCATGGAGTTTTGCATCAATGCCTGATTACGGTGCAGCAACCTTTCGGTTTCCTGCCGCAGCAGCCGGTTCTGCTCCCGTTGTGCATGGGCGGTCAGGACATGTCCGACCACACCCGGCAACAGCCTCAGGTATTGCCCCTCGGTATCCTTGAGAATGTAGTCATCGACGCCGTTCTTCATCGCCTCGACAGCTACCTTCGCGCTGCCTTCCCCGGTCAGCATGACGATGGGAATGGCGGTGTCAGAATATTCGTCCAGCTTCTTTATGAAGCTGAGTCCGTCCATATCCGGCAGGTTGTAATCGAGCAGGATCAGGTCGGGGCGCTTCTGGCCTTGACTTGCATCGGCTATGAATGCGAACCCGGCTTCCGCTGACGCCACCAGAATCAGCTGTAGTCGAAACCCTTGAACGCCCGCCGGTAGAGATGCCGGTCGTCTTCGCTGTCGTCGATTACCAGGATGCTGGTCATGATCTCGGTTAATTGCAGTTTTTAGGCAAGATGGAGACTTCCAGCCAGTATTCGGAGAGCAGTGCAATCGCATGGATGAATCCCGCCAAATCTACCGGCTTCTGTATGTAGGAATTCGCCCCGGCGGCATAGCACTGCTCGATGTCCTGCTCGGCACCGGATGTGGTCAGAACGATAACCGGAATTTTCTTCAAGTCTGGTTGCGCATTGATAGAGCGCAACAGTTCCCTCCCGTCTGTGCCGGGGAGGTTCAGGTCGAGCAGAATAATGTGCGGGCGGGGAGCCGAGTTCGGGTCGGCAAATTCGCCGCGCCGCAAAAGATAATCGAGCGCCTGATCGCCATTGGTGCAACGCCGTACCGGATTGACCAAATTGGCTTTCTTGAAAGCGCGCATGCTGGCAAGGTAATCGTCGTCGCTGTCCTCGACAATCATAATAAGTTGTGATTCGTTTCCTACCATTAACTCTCTCCGTTCAAAGTAAAATAAAATACAGTCCCTTCACCGGGGACGGATTCCAGCCAGATGCGGCCGCCGTAACGTTCGATAATTTTCTTGATGATGGTGAGACCGGCTCCGGTGCCGCCGCCGTATTTGTTCTGCTCATGCAGCCGTTTGAAGATCCTGAAGACGTTCTCGTGATGCTGCGGCGGGATGCCGATGCCATTGTCGCGGACATAGAAAACCGGGGGAGTGCTGCTATGGTCGCAGCCGACCTCTATCCATTTCGAGGGCTTGTCGTTATATTTTGCCGCATTGGAAAACAGATTCTGGAATACCTCCCCGATGCGGGCAGCATCGCCTTTTATCACCCCCAGGCGGCCATTGCGGCGTAACTCGACACCTTCTTCCGTCCATAAACGGTTCAAGTCCTCCGTCACAGCGTCAACCACGGCATCCACATCGACCGGCTCCTTGACCAACTCGGTGACTCCCAGACGGGAGTAGGTCATCAGGCTGTCTATCAGAGTGGAAAGGCGTTCGGCCAGCCGCTGGATGCGGTCTATGTATTGCCGGCCACTCTCATCCAGTTGTGGGGCGTAATCTTCCTTGAGAAAGCTGGCGTAGTTGTGGATGCCGCGCAACGGCTCCTTGAGATCGTGCGCGGCGATGTAGGTAAACTCGTCCAGCGTCTTGTTGAGCGCAACCATGCGCGCTTCCTGAATCTTGGCCTCTTTTAATTCTGCGGAGTAGCGGGCGCGGTAGCGATGCATGGCCTCGATAGAGGAACACACGATCACCCCGTCAATTAAAAACACCAGGTTGGAACCCATGGCATTTTTTATGGCCTCGATAGAAAACGAGTAATAAGGGGCGGTGAAGATAAACGTGGCCAGGCACAAGCCGAGCATCGTGGCGAATATTCCCGGCCACAGTCCGCCCACCACCGCAGCCAGCGTGACCGCCGGAAAGAAGGTCACGTACTGCAACCCAACATCTACGGAAGCGAGCTTCATCCGTACCAACAGGGCAATCCCAATCAGCGCAAGCGCAGCCAGATAGTTGAAAGCGCCCCCGCGCTCGCGGTGGATAATGGCGGGCAGACATTCGACCACCCACTCGATCAGGTTATGGGCAAACGTATTGACATGTCTATTTATGCTCAATTTAATCTCATGTAGATGAAAGGCCAAGCGCTGGGTTGTCAGTTTGACAGCCGTTCCCATAGATTGGAACCGGAAGTCTACAGAGATTGCTTGGCTGGCGGTATAGGACAAACACCGATGGGCAGCACATTATTAAACCCAAATACCGTTCGTGGTGAGCTTGTCGAACCACCAGCTACGCAACCACAACCCTTCGCAAGCATCTCATACCAATTCTCCTTTAATAGTGATGTATTGGTGGGAGCGGCCTCCCGGCCGCGACAATATTTATCGTGGCCGGGAGGCCACTCCCACGAAACATTATTCCCATATTGAATTGGAAATGGAATCAGACGGGTGCCCGACCAAGAGATTTATGGGGCGAACGGATATAAGTAAATCATAATCGTGGTAACACGCTCGAACTGAATCGGGGCTTTTCCGGGTTGCGGAAAAGGTTGCGGTGCTGCAACCTCGGCTATGTTGGGCTTGGCGTACAACAGCTTCAGCAAGCGCTCGGTTGCACCCGCAGTTCGTGCTGCTCCTGAGTATAAGCCTGTACGGTTGGAACCGCGTTGAGTATTTCACCCGCCAGCAGCACCCGCGCATACACCGCGCTACGCAAATCCGCCGTTACCCTCTCCCACACACATTCCAAAAAAACTACGGGGCGCAACGCGCCCCGTAGTTTTTCGGCATACCTGACAAATCAACCTAAATAACGCAGTTGATGGTTTCGTAGGTGCGAATTCATTCGCACGCTCAACGAGTTATATGCGAATAAATTCGCACCTACGAAAATCGCATAATCCGTTGAAATACCAGAATGTTCGTCGCCAACTGCGTTTTCTAGGATCAAACCGAGAACGACGAGCCACAACCGCAGGTAGTGGTCGCGTTCGGGTTCTTGATGACGAACTGAGAACCTTCCAAACCTTCCGAGTAGTCAATCTCCGCGCCTACCAAATACTGGAAGCTCATCGGGTCGATCAACAACTGTACGCCGTTCTTGGTCAGGACGGTATCATCCTCGTTGGCGACTTCGTCGAAAGTGAAACCATACTGGAAACCGGAGCATCCGCCGCCGCTCACAAACACGCGCAGCTTCAAGTCCGCGTTGCCTTCTTCTTCGATCAGTTGCTTCACCTTGTTTGCCGCACTGTCGGTAAACAGGAGCGGATCTTGCAATTCAGTCACTGTATTCATATTATCTCCGTAAAAAATGTTTAATCCGAATTATTCATCTTGAGCGTTACCACTTTGTCCGAAACGGGATCCGGCATGCGTAGCAGCCTGCCTTCAACGATCGCTCCCAACTGGATTTCCAGTGTTTTGTAATGCACACTCCCTGTGACCTTGGCTTTGCTTTGCAGTTCCAAATATTCTGACGCACGCACCGGCCCTTCCACCTCGCCGTTCAACATCAGATGCGTTACGCTGATTTCGCCGTTGACGCGCCCATGTTCGCTCAGCACCAGCGTACTGGGTTTGCCCGGCACGGCTACGATATTGCCGTTGACTTCGCCGTCCACGCGCAAGCCTCCGCTAAAACTGATATTGCCCTCAACCTTGGTTTCCGCGCCGATCAATGAATCGATGCGGTTCTTCGGTTTGATGTGCCGCTTACCAAACATGGCCCCTCCTTACTTTTCAAGACAAGCCGACATTCTGCTGAATTTTCGGCTCACTCGTCCCGCGTTCAAATATCCGCACTTGAATACTATCGATTGACGCATCCGGCGGCAACTGAAAACTGTGTTCGATACGCTGATAATACTTGAAATTTAGATGGAATGCTGCATCTTCCGCTGCATTTTTTTGAGGAAATACCATTACCGTTTTCTTGCCGTTGAGTTCTGTATTGACCAACAATTGCAGGCTACCCTGAAACTCTTTTGCGCGTTGGGCTCCACTTTGCACCAGCAGCATGCGATAGCGGTATTCACCGGGCAGCGTGTCGTGCTCAACTTTCAGGCGGTGTATGGACAATTCCGTATCATGCTTGCCGGACAAGGTCAGGTTCTGAAAAAACGCCAAATCTTCCTGGATGCGGGCATTATCCTCATTCAACCCTTTAAGCTGCTTCCCTGTTTCCTGATTGGCCGCATGTTCGATCTGCGCTTGCTTTTCAAATGAGGCTGCCTGGCTGGATAATCGGGCATTTTCAATTTTCAGTGCCGCGACCTGCTCGCGCAATTGGGTTAACTCAGTCTCGGTTTGTCCGCGATGGAAACCTGCAAATTCCAGTCCCGACCCATAAGCCCACCAAACCAACCAACCCGCCAGCAGCACAAAAGGCAATACGGTGGCCCAACGCAGATACCACGGCACATGCGGGCGCACCGCCAAGCGTGGCGCGGATATCCCGAACTTCCTCTTGATCTGGCGACTAATATCCCGGTAAGTCAGCACGTCAGGGCAGCAAAGGAACGATATTTAACGCGGTAGACTCCGGCAAGCCAAACATGATGTTCATATTCTGCACCGCCTGACCCGCCGCACCTTTAACCAGATTGTCAATTACGGAAAGCACTACCGCCGTATCGCCTTGCTGCGGGCGATACACCGCAATGCGGCAACGGTTAGAACCGCGCACCGAACGTGTTTCCGGCTGGCTGCCCGCAGGCATCACGTCTACAAAGGCCTCGTTGGCATAACGCTGCTCGAACAACGCCTGCAAGTCGACATCACGGGTCAGACGACCATACAGCGTAGCGTGAATGCCGCGTATCATCGGCGTCAGGTGCGGCACGAAAGTCAACCCGACTTCGCGCTGCGCCACCCGCGCCAGCCCCTGCCGGATCTCCGGCAAATGACGGTGCCCCGCCACACCGTAAGCTTTGAAATTATCTGACGATTCGGCAAATAGCGTGCCGACCTCAGCTTTGCGTCCGGCACCGGACACGCCGGATTTCGAATCGGCAATCAACCCGCTAATGTCCACCAGCCCCGCTTCCAGCAAGGGGATAAAGCCGAGCTGCACCGCCGTCGGATAACAGCCGGGATTGGCCACCAGCCGCGCCTGCCTGATCTGTTCGCGATTCACTTCCGGCAAGCCGTATACCGCTTCAGCCACCAAGTCGGGGCAAGCGTGGCTCATGCCATACCATTTCTCCCACTCCGCCACATCCTGAATACGGAAATCCGCTGCAAGGTCGATTACTTTTACGCCCGCATCCAGCAATGAAGGAGCCTGATGCATGGCAATACCATTGGGCGTGGCAAAAAATACCAGATCGCACTGATCCAGATGCGCCTCGTCCGGGTGAACGAAACACAAATCCACCAAACCGCGCAAACTGGGAAACATCTGGCTGACCGGCTCACCCGCGTCCGCGCGCGAAGTGATGGTGCGTAACTCAACCTGTGGATGCAACGCCAGCAACCGCAGCAACTCCACACCCGTATAGCCTGTGCCACCTACAATGCCAACCTTGATCATATTTTGCTCCATTGTCGAATGATACACTGAAATGACAAAACCGCCCGAAGGCGGCTTTGTCGGACAACCCAAAACCCTTCGACAGGCTCTGGACAGTTCTTTAACGTTTCGAGAATTGTTTGCGGCGGCGCGCCTTGCGCAGACCGACTTTTTTACGTTCCACTTCGCGCGCATCGCGGGTAACCAGACCGGCTTTGCTCAATGTTGGTTTGAGATTAGCATCGAAGTCGATCAGGGCGCGGGTAATACCATGGCGCACTGCACCAGCTTGACCGGACTCGCCACCACCAGCAACGTTCACCATGATATCGAACTTGCCCACCATTTCGGTCAGTTCCAACGGCTGACGCACAACCATGCGTCCGGTTTCGCGGGAGAAAAATACATCCAGCGGCTTGTCGTTGACGACGATGTCGCCTTTGCCGGGCTTCATGAACACGCGAGCTACTGCGCTCTTGCGACGGCCGGTGCCATAGTTATAATTAACGCTCATAGGTTATGCTTTCAACAGGTCAATAGGTTTCGGTTGCTGTGCGGCGTGCGGGTGATCCGTGCCTGCGTAAACTTTCAGTTTGCGCAACATGGCGTAACCCAGCGGGCCTTTCGGCAACATGCCCTTAACGGCCTTTTGCAGCACGCGATCAGGGAACCGCCCTTGCAACTTGGTGAAGTTGGTCGTGTACAGCCCGCCCGGATAACCGGTATGGCGATGATACACCTTGGCTTCAGCCTTGTTGCCGGTCACGCGCAGCTTGTCGGCATTGACCACGACGATGAAATCGCCGGTATCCACGTGCGGAGTATAAATAGCTTTGTGCTTGCCGCGCAGGCGCGCGGCGATCTGGCTGGCCAAACGGCCCAGCACTGCGTCTGCTGCATCCACCAGAAACCAGTCGTGCTGGACTTCTAGGGGCTTAGCGGAAAATGTTTTCATGGCATTTCCTAAAAAAACATGATTAGTAAATCTCGAAGGGCGCGAATTCTATGCCAAGTGACATCCCCGTGTCAAACCATTTTTCGACTCGCGCATCAATCTGCCACCACAAGTAGCCTTGAACTTCTCGCCAAATGGGGAGTAGAATAGTCGGTTATATCAGGGTGTACTACTAATCAGGTAGTGCAGTTAATTTCAGGATCGCCCCATGACCACAAGCCCAATCAAGTCCATCCTTGTTGTGGACGACAGCCGCGTCGCACGGATGCTGATCCGCAACATCGTCCTCAGCATCCATCCGCACTGGATTATTACGGAAGCGATAAATGGCAATGAGGCTATAGAAAAAGCCAATCTTGAAACGCCGAACTATATCACCATGGATTTCAACATGCCGGATATGAACGGCATCGAAGCATCGCAAAAAATTCTACAAAACACCCCAAAGACGGCCATTGTGCTTTTCACTTCAAATATCCAATCCCACACGCGAAATCTGGCCGAAAACCTGGGCATCGGTTTCGTGGGCAAGCCCATCACCGAAGCAAGCGTCAGACAGGCTCTTGCTTTCTTTTCCGGCCAATCATGACTATAGATTTGTCCGAACTTCAGCTCGATGCCTTGGTTGAAATATTCAACATCGGCGTAGGGCAAGCCGCCAGCAGTATGAGCCAAATCGTCGGCGAAGCCATTACCCTTTCTGTCCCGACAATTGAGCTTTTACCCGGCGATAATAAAGCGGCTGCAATTAGTGCCGTTGTCCGCAACCCGCGTATTTGCGCCGTTTCACAAGACTTTACCGGCGGAATAAACTCCAAGGCATTCCTCATTTTTCCGGAAGGCAAAACCCGCGAAATTGTGCGTCGCATGGTTGGAGAATCGGTCAGCGCGGACGAGTTGAGCGAAATGGAGCAGGAAGCTTTAAGCGAAATCGGCAACATTATTCTGAATTCATGTTTTAGCTCGATGTCCGATTTGCTGCATGCCGAATTCCAAAGTTCGCTGCCGACTTATCATCTGGGCCTAGTTGGCGATGTCCTGCACATGCAAGACAACCACGACGACAACTTGCTGTTGCTGCTGCATATTGACTTTTCCATGCCCAGCGACCAGATTCACGGCTATCTGGTTTTCCTGTTAACCCTGCCCTCGTTCAACGCATTGATCCAATATATTGATCGATTCCTGTCAGACATCCATGGAAACTAATCATTCCTCCACCCCGATAGAGGAACGGCTCTATCTCTGCACGGCAGCCGCCCACCAAATAAATGCGGGCATCGCGATCCTTGACGGTGGCGGCATGGTGTGGTTCTGGAACCGCTGGCTTGCTGAAAAATCCGGCCTGTCATCCGATGCCGTCATCGGCAAGCCATTTCTGGAGCTATTCCCGGAATTGCATGATAACCGTCTTGCTTTGGCAATCGACGACGCGCTCAAGCACGGACTCTCCTCGCTGCTTTCGCAATCGCTTAACAAGGCCCCCTTGCCGCTTGTTTGAAAACTCATCCGCCGCCGCATCTGCCCCCAAAGAACGCATACAACAAGCGATCCACGTAACCCCGCTTGACTGTAAAAACCATGTCCGGTATTGCCTGATTCAAATCAATGACGTAAGCATCGCGGTCAAAAAAGAACGGTTATTGCGCGAACAAGCCGACTCGTTACGCGGCTTGGCCTACATAGATGGGCTGACCGGGATACCCAACCGGCGTCGCATGGACGAATATCTCGGAGACGAATTCAAGCGTGCAATGCGAAACAATAACGCCCCTTTCCATCATCATGCTGGACATCGATTATTTCAAACAATACAACGATACTTACACCCACTCGGCGGGCGATTTCTGCCTGCAACGCGTCGCCAACGCGATCAAGGCAACCCTGCGCAGACCCGCCGATCTGGTGGCGCGCTATGGCGGGGAAGAATTCGCCATCATCCTGCCCGACACCCCGGTAAATGCCGCCATTGCGCTGGCTGATGACATCCGCAAACATATCGAAAGTCTCGCCATCCCGCATGAAACCTCAGAAGTGACGAGGCATGTCACGGTCAGCATGGGTGTCGCCGGCGCACTGCCCGATTCAAAAATTTCCGCCGATGAATTGTTAGGCCAAGCTGACATCGGCACTGTATCAAGCCAAGAAAAACGGGCGTAACCGGGTTACATTGTACCGGGCACCACCTCAGGTTCCGTAACGCACCGCAAACCTCTTTCAATGCCACAGCATACCCACATTCGCAGCTTCGTGCTGCGCCAAGGCCGCGTCTCCAATGCGCAACAGCGTTGCTACGATACCCTGATGCCACAATACGGCATTCCTTATGCCAAGCAGCGTCTCGATCTGGATGCCGTCTTCGGCAGAAACGCCCCGAAGATACTGGAAATCGGCTT
This sequence comes from uncultured beta proteobacterium, assembly GCA_963714805.1. Lineage (GTDB taxonomy): Bacteria > Pseudomonadota > Gammaproteobacteria > Burkholderiales > Gallionellaceae > CAIQPV01. The sequence goes on from CAVQPO010000006.1 coordinate 35,674, forward strand.
CGGTATGGGCGAAAGCACTGCCGCTATCGCACTCGCCCATCCCGAAAACGATTACCTCGCACTCGAAGTGCATACGCCGGGCGTGGGTAGCCTGCTCAAGCAGATTGAAGAAAATCAGATTGGTAATATCCGCATCATCCAGCACGATGCGGTAGAAGTGTTACGCGACATGCTGGATGGCAACGTGCTCGACGGCGTACACATATTTTTTCCCGACCCATGGCACAAAACCCGCCACAACAAACGCCGCCTGATTCAGTCGCCGTTTGTGGCACAACTGGTGCAGAAACTTAAGCCCAGCGGCTATATCCATGTCGCCACCGACTGGCAGGATTATGCCGAGCAAGTGTTGGCGGTATTGAGCGCCGAGCCGCTGCTGCAAAACACGTCGGTAGATTATGCGCCGCGCCCTGACTACCGTCCGCTCACCAAGTTCGAGCAGCGCGGCATTAGGCTGGGGCATGGGGTGTGGGATTTGGTGTTCAGGCGCAAGTAATAAATATCTCCAGCAGATCATTCAAAAACCGTTGCCCCAACTGCGTCGGTGCGATGCGTTGATGGTCGCGCAGCAATAGCCCGCGCCGCTCTGCTTCTTCCAATTCGCGGCGGATGCAAAGCAATGGCAGGCTGGTGCGCTCTTGAAACAGCACACTGTCAAAACCTTCATTCAAGCGCAGCGCATTCATCATGAACTCGAACGCCAGATCAGCGCAGCTCACCTCCTGTTCGCTCTGTATCGACGATCCCCTGGCTGCTTGTTGCATATACTCCTGCGGCTGCTTATAGCGCACTTGGCGGATCACCTTGTCCGGAAAACTCAGCTTGCTGTGCGCACCCGCGCCTATGCCCAGGTAATCGCCGAACTGCCAGTAATTGAGATTATGGCGCGACCGTTTCTTGGGCAGCGCAAAGGCGGAAGTTTCGTAGTGCTGGTAGCCGTGTGCCGCCAACAATTCTTCGATGTGCTGCTGCATGTCGCTGCTCGCGTCATCGTCCGGCAACGAAGGCGGATTGCGATGGAACAGGGTATTCGGTTCCAGCGTCAGGTGGTAGCAGGACAGATGCTGCGGCGAGAATGACAGCGCGGTTTTTACATCCTGCAACGCCTCATCCAATGTTTGATCGGGCAGCGCATACATCAAATCGAGATTGATATTATCGAAATGCTGCTGCGCAATTTCAATTGCGCGCTTGGCCTCATCGGCCGAGTGGATGCGTCCCAGCGCTTGCAGATGAGCATCGTTGAAACTTTGAATACCCATCGACAAGCGATTCACCCCCGCCTCGCGATAAGCCGCAAAGCGCGCTGCCTCCACCGTGCCTGGATTGGCCTCCAGCGTGATCTCGGCATTGATATCCAGCGGCAACAACATGCGCACTTGGCGCAATATTTCCGCGACACTCTCGCCGCTCAACAAGCTGGGCGTGCCGCCGCCAAAAAACACGGTATAAACCTTGCGCCCCCAGATCAGAGGCAACGCCATTTCCAGATCGCGAATCAACGCCGCGACATATTCCTGTTCTGGAAATGCCCCGCGCGCCTCATGCGAATTGAAATCGCAATACGGACATTTGCGCACGCACCACGGAATGTGGATATACAGCGACAAAGGCGGCAACGCCTTAAAATTTACGGCTTGTGATTTGAGGGCGATGGATTGTAAGGCGTGAGTCGTCATGAAACCTTCAATTTCTCCAGCAACACCCTCAACGCCTTGCCTCTATGGCTGATGGCGTGTTTTTGTTCGCGATCCAGTTGCGCGCTGGTCTTGCCGAATTCCGGCAACCAGAACAACGGGTCGTAACCGAAACCACCGTCACCTTGTTCCTCATTTGCTATTTCGCCGTGCCATTCGCCTTCTGCGATCAGCGGCTGAGGGTCATCGGCGTGGTGCAGCAACACCAGCACGCAGTAGTAATGTGCGCGGCGATCTGTCACCCCTTGCATGTCTTGCAGCAGTTTTTCGTTGTTGCGCTCATCAGATTTCGGGCTATCTCCCGCATAGCGCGCAGAGAACACGCCGGGTGCGCCGCCCAGCGCAGTGACACAGATGCCGGAATCATCCGCCAGCGCGGGCAAGCCGCTCAAACGGCTGACGTGGCGTGCCTTGGCGAGGGCGTTCTCGATGAAGGTGACGTGCGGCTCTTCGGCTTCGTCTATGCCGAGTTGTGCCTGCGTCAGCACCTCGATGCCGAGCGGCTGCAACAGGAATTGGAATTCGCGCAGCTTGCCGGGGTTGTTGGAGGCGAGGACTAATTTTTGCATGATATTGGAATTAATTTCGATTCTTCGCATTATCCCAGATTATCCAGTTAACCGTTCGTGGTGAGCTTGTCGAATAGACCGTTCGTGGTGAGCTTGTCGAACCACCGTCCACGCAACCAGAATCCTTCGACAAGGCTCTCCTAAGTTTATCGAAGGACTCAGGAACGAACGGAATTTCTCCCAACGGAACAGTATTGAACCTATGCCGGAACCCAAATCATTCAACCTCGCACAACACACCATCCCCAAACAACAAGGCGCAGCGCACCGTCTTGCCCGCATACACGGTCTGCATGGCAGTGCGGTATTCCTGCATCTGCTGCCCGATACGGCTGCAACGTCCGGCTTATCTCCGGTCTTGTAATCCAGCACCCACACTTCATCGTCGAACTCCACCAGGCGATCTATTCGTTTCAATTCGCCGTACGCGTTGACATAGGGCATTTCATTGCAGGCATTGCGGTAGTGCTGCGGATCAAAAAAGCGTTGCAGTTGCGGTAATGCGAGCAAGTGCTGAGCTTGTTGCCAGAGCGAGTCCATTTCATCGGGATGATGCCACAGCGAATTTGCAGTTCATTCTTTTCGCCTACTGCTTGTGGATGGTGCAAGGTGTTGCAACAAGGCGTGCAGCCAGATGCCGCGTTGCTGTTCAGAACTGGCACGCATTGCGCGTTTGCCGGTGGGAATAGGATGCCGCAGGGCAATCAGTTCTGCGGCTAAAGACCCTGCTGCCTCCCCCTCTAATTTCCGGGATAGCAATTTAGCTTGAGCTTCAAAGGCAGGGGAAACAACCTCTGCCAGCAGCGGATTTTCACTTGGCTGCACCGCCTCCGCGATGCGCCCATACCAGGATGTCTCTGCCAATTCGCCATTCCCGCTCACCAGCAGCGCTTGTTTGGCGCGCGTCATGGCGACATATAGCAAATTCATTTCTTCGCGTAGCGCATAAGCTTCGTCCGCATCGAAATAATGCGCGCGCTTCGCGCCGCGTCCGCGTTTGTCGCTGAACAGGGAGAAATGCGCCGGGCGTGGCTCGTTGGGCTGCCAGTCGAGCAACACACCGTAGCTGTCGGTTTTGCGCTGTGTGTCGTTGGCATCCAGCAGCCACACGATGGGCGCTTCCAGCCCTTTGGCCTCATGCACGGTGTAGATGCGCAGCGCGTTGCCGATCTCGCCCACCTTGCCTTCGTCCGGCGATTCGTTTTCCGCCGCGCGCAATTCGCGCAACTCGGCAAGAAAGCGCGGCAGGCTGGGATAGCGCCCGGCATCCACGTTGAGCGCGATTTCCATAAAGGCTTGCAGATTGGCGCGCACGGTTTCATGCAGTTCGGCAGGCAGCGCCGCCGCATAGCGATGCCAGCAGATCGCCTTCGAAATAAATGCGGTCAAGCAGGTCATGCACCGGAAGTTTGTCGGCAAGTTGCAGCCAGCTTTGCAGCAGGCGTTGGGCGCGTTGTAATTCGGCGAGAGCAGCGTCACCTCTGCACGCAATGCGTTGCAGACGTAGCCCACCAGCTTCCCTCCGTCATTCTGCGCAAGTCTGCATCAAGTCCTCATCCGAACAGGCAAACAGCGGCGAGCGCAGCGCTTGCGCCAGTTCCAGATCGGCAAACGGAGTAATCAGGAAAGTCAGCAGCGCCTGGATGTCTTCCGCTTCCAGTGTGTCGAGCAGGCCGCCGCGCCGCGAAGTTAGAAACGGAATGTGGCGCGCGCGCAAAGCGTGTTCGTACACGCGCAGATGCGTGCGCTTGCGCACCAGCACCATGATGTCGCGGTACTCGGCGCGGCGTAGCGTGCCGTCTTCGTCCTGTACGTTCCAATTCGCCACGATGTCGGCGATGTGTGCGGCGAATTGTTCGGCTTCGATTTCGCGTGCGCCGCTTTGTTCTTCGTGCGGGGAGTGGTGAGCGGGTTGCGCAAAGCTGTTCATCGCTTGCTCGCCTCGCCTCCCTCCGGTCGGAATAGCGCGAGTGAGCGGCAGCACTTCGACATGCCCGGGCAAGTCTTGATGATGGGCAAGATGTTCCTCAAAATCCACGAAGCCGTCAGGATGTCTGAAAACACGCCATTCACCGCATCCAGCACCGCCGGAGCGTTGCGCCGCGTCTCATTCTGCGTGAGGTAATGTGCGCCAAATTCCTGTTGCAAAAATTCGCGCACCACGCCAAACAGACGAGCATCGGCACGGCGGAAACGATAGATGGATTGTTTGGGATCGCCCACCACAAACACGGTGGGACGCGAATCCACTGCGGCGGCAGCGGAAAACCACGATTGCAGTATCTGCCACTGCAACGGGTTAGTGTCCTGAAATTCGTCCAGCAGTACATGCTTGTAGCGGCTATCCAGTTTGTATTGCATGTACTCGGCGCAATCGCTCTGGTTGAGCAGGCGGCACACCTGCCATTCCAGATCGGTGAAATCCATTTGCTGCGAGCGCAATTTCAGTTCCTGATAGTGTTCCAGCAGCGCCGCGCCGCAATGCAGCGCGGCCTGATTCATGCGCAAGGCTGCGCGTTCGGTCAGTGCATCGCGCACGACTTGCATCTTGTCGAACAACATATCGCGTGCCAACAGGAAATGAAGTCTGCATCTTGTTTCTTGGTCGGTTTGAAACTTGCGCGGTTCATCGGCTTGGGTGTACAGCACGAGCGACAATGCCGCAAAGCGCTGCTTGGGGTCGGTCACTTCCCAGGCCATTTGCAGCTTGTCGGCATTATTGCACTGCGTCTCCGTGCCGGTCGCCAGCGCTCGCGCAAAGGCATGCACGGCGGCTTGCAACGCTGCATCGCGCACAGGCAACGGCAATCGGGTCGGCATCAATATCCACACCGAGTTCGTCGCGCAACTGTTCAATCGCCCATGCCCACCGCATCGTCCTGCCCCTGCGAGTATGCCCACCACTCGGCGCGTTTATGCACAAAATTTTCCAGCAGCGCGCGCGTGCTGTGCAAGCCGTATTCGGTGAACAGCCATTGCATGAATTGCGCGGTTTCGCCATCGGGCGCGGTGCGCAGACTGTCGGCAAATGCCTGCCATGCCTCATCGCGCAGCGCCGATGTGCGTTCCAGCAACTGCATCCCGACCGGCACCCCGGCATTCAGCGGCGCGCGCTGGATAATCTGCATGAACCAGCCGTGAAAGGTGCTGATGGTGATGGCCGGTTGCGCCAGCAATGCGTCGCGGTACAGGCCGCGTGCGCGTGCCAGCACGGCATCGTCAAGGTCATCAACGGCGCGTTCGCGCAGAAATTGGCGCACGCTATCGTCGTCCTGCACCGCGAGCAGATGCAGCCACTCGTGCAACCGCGCCTGCATTTCCTGCGCTGCTTTGCGCGTGAAAGTGATGGCGAGAATCTCGCCGGGTTTTACGCCATCCAGCAGCAGGCGCACGATGCGCGACACCAGCAGCCAGGTCTTGCCGCTGCCGGCGCAGGCTTCGACTACGACGCTGTTTTGCGGATCGAGCGCGATATTGTTATTCATGCTCATGTTGCGCTCCATTCCGCTCTTGCGGCACAAGCCCGCGCATCTCGCAATACGCGCAGGCCTCATCCACGCCGTGCGCGGGCATGGCGGCACCTCCACGCATCTGTGCAAACAATTCAGTCAATCTCTCGATGTTGGCCTGCGCCAGTTCCGGCAAATCCTGCGGCGGCGCAACCGCAATCACCTTGTCTTTTTCGATGCTGATGAAAGCCGCCTCATCGGCCTCGTACACATGGGCGTAACAGGCCAGTTGCACATCCTCGCCCGGTTCTTTGAGCTTGTTGCGCAGCCGGGTCGCTTCCATCATTTTGTAATCCAGCACGCGCACCGCACCATCGGCCTGCACATCCACGCGGTCTATGCGTCCGTGCAGGGTCAACTCATCCGTCAACGGCAATTCAAACGGCACTTCGCCATTTTGGTAACGCCAGCCATCCGCTTCGCTTTTCAGTTGCACGTCCAGATAGGCGGGGATGGCCTGCTGCCAGCGCAACAGCCAGGCGCGCGCCAGATAATCGCGTTCCACTGCGGGCGCAAACACCTCACTGCTGATGTGCTGCAACGCCTCTTCCAGCACCGTGCGAGCATGTTCGCCGAGCACCGGAAACTGCTGGTGGAAGCGATGCAGAATGTCATGCACCCACTCGCCGTAATCGCGCTTCTCCACGCCCTCGCGCACCTCATCCATTTCATTCAGGCGCAGCATGTGGCGCGCATAAAACTGGTACGGGCAGGCGACCAGACTGTTGTAGCCGCTGGCCGAAATGCGGCTTGGGATAAGGTTTTGCGGCACGCCGGGCGCGGGCATGGCCGCCGCATTCGGCAAAGGAAAATCGGCGCCGCGTACCTGCGCATCTTCCAGCATCGCGCCCAATTCGCGCTCCGCCAGATCATCGCCGTAAGCCAGCTCATGCAGCGCGCGCAGCATTTCCAGATACGGACTCAGCAGATTCTTCTCGCCGTTTTTGCTGGCCTGCCAGGTTACCAGCACGGTGTCGTTCATGGCCAGCAGCGCCAGCAGGTCATCGCGCTGCTGCGCCAGATGTACCTCGCGCGTCGGCAGGCCGAGCGTGCCGCGCACCGCATCGTTGAACCATACGCTGCCGTTGTCCGTGCCGGGCAGATGCGACGGCGTCTGCGCCCAGCAGCAGCACCGCATCAAAGCTGCGCCAGCGCGTGGCGGCCAGATGGGTGAGCAGCACCGGGCTGTCTATCGCGGAATCGCGGAAGGTGTGCGCATCGAGTTGTTGCGCCAGCCAGTGCCGCCATTCGGCGCGGCTGAAACGCGTGTTGTCCGCCGCCAATTCCTGCTGCCAGGTTTGCAGCGCCTGCAACAACTGCGCACCCGCCTCGTCCCCAGCCAAGCCCTTGCGTGACACCGAGATATAGACAGGCTGTCATCCAGCGCGCGCAGCCAGCCGCTCAGGGTATCGCTGTTTTTGCGCAATGCCTCCGCCGCCTGGCGCAGCCGCGCCAGCGCCATTTGCACCTCGTGTCTCGCCGTACGCCAGATCGAGAAATGCATCGAGGTGCGAAGCTACGCCGTGTTTGCGCACCAGTTGTTCGAGCTGATACACCGCCTGTTTGCGCTCTTGCGCGGGTTGATCGGCGAAGATGAACGGCGACTTGAGCAGGTCGAGCAAATCCTGATAATAAAAATCGCTTTGCAGCGCGTCCAGCCAGCGCATCAGCACCGTGCTCACCGCCAGCGTAGACAACGTCCAGCCGCTTTCATCGCGCACCAGCACCCCGGCGCGCTCCAGCAGCGCGCGCACGCGCCGCGCCACCAGACGGTCTTGCGCGACAATGGCAATGTTCTGTTTGCCCGCCAGCAGCCAGCGCCGCACCTGCACCTCGGCGGCGCGCGCCTCCTGCTCCAGGCTATGCGCGCCGAACAGAGCGTTCACGCCTGTGCGCCCCGAGCCTGTCGAAGGCGGTTCAGTGCGGCATGCGGGAATGTTCGCGCAGATGAGTTGCTTGTCGCGCAAAGAAATGACCCTCTACCCAGCCCCTCTCCCGCCTGCGGGGAGAGCGTAGCGAGGGCGTAGCCGGGAGGTCGCCTTCCTCCCGCAGGCGGGAGAGTGGGATGATGGCGCGTGCAAGCGGCGCAGCACCGCGCAACTCGCCTCTTGCGCCACCATCTCGCGCAAATCAAAAATCTTGACCGGCGCATGTTCCGCATAAGCCTCCAGAAAGCGCGCTTCCGGTGCGGCAAGGGTGGAAGCCAGCAACACGACCAGCGGCGCATCCGCCTGACTGCGCAAGTCTGCGCCAAACGCTGCTGGTAAGCGCGCGCGGCATCCAGCTCGCCGCTGATGCTCATCGCATACCACAGCTCATGCACCACGCGCGCCTCGAACTGCATCGCGGCGTTGCGCTTGGCCTGATAGGCGCGCTCCAGTTGCTCGAGAAAATCTTCTTCGTCTTGCGGCAGCGTGACGTGGTGTTGCGTCAATTCGTCCAGCAAGCCGAGCAATTCGCTGGCGATGCCCCACAAGTCGGCATCGGCAAACCAGCGGCGCGCGCGTAGCGCCTGATACAAGGCGGTTGCGCGGCAGGTGTCGGGCACAACGGAAGCGGCAAGCGGAACAGACTGCGCCCAGTCATTCAGCGTGACCATGTGCGGCAACAGCAACGCGGGGCGGTTCGCCGCCTTGGCAAGGGCTTGCGCGAGCGGCTGTGCCACATGATAGTTGGGCAACAGCACGAGCGTGCGGCGCAAGTCGGGAATTTCATGCGCGTGCTGCGCGAGGATGTGGCGCGCGACGCTATCAAAAAAAACAGCGGGTACCGTTTGCATACCGCTGCTATTGACTGGTTCCATGGTGTTTGACGTTTCGGCAATAACTCTTCGGATAACTAGCGAACAGCTCGCATTTAATAAAACTGCACCCCTTGATTTCAGGGAGCCTCTAAAAATCCAATTTTCTAAGCTAGACAAGGCGCGAACAAAAAATTACGACGCAGCATATATTTGATATGTAAGGAGTAATTTTTTGTGAGCAACGCAGTATCGCGACGAAAATTGGATTTTTAGAGGTTCCCTTCACACATCCGGGTTAAAATAGGAGTTGCTCATTAAAAAGGTTCTTTATGCATCCCATGCTCACCATCGCGGTGAAAGCCGCTCGCCGTGCCGGTAATTTGATCCACCGCGCCGCCGACAATCTCGACCATCTCACAGTTACCAAAAAATCGCACGCCGATTACGTCAGCGAGGTGGATCGTGCAGCGGAACAAGCGATCATCCAAACTTTGCTGGAGTCCTATCCGACCCATGCGATTCTAGCAGAAGAGAGCGGTGCCCAAGGCGACTCGGAATACCTTTGGATCATCGACCCACTCGACGGCACCACCAATTTCCTGCACGGTTACCAGCAATATGCCGTGTCTATCGGGTTACAGCACAACGGTGTGCTGACCCAGGCGGTGATCTACGACCCGACAAAAAATGACCTGTTCACCGCCACGCGCGGACGCGGCGCTTATCTTAATGACCGCCGCCTGCGCGTGAGCAAACGCAAGGAACTGGCCGACTGCCTGATAGGCACCGGTTTTCCCTACACCAAGTTCGAGCATCTCGACGCCTACATGAACATTCTGCGCGACATGATGCAAAAGACTTCAGGCCTGCGCCGCCCCGGCTCCGCCGCCCTCGACTTGGCCTACACCGCCGCCGGACGCTACGACGGCTTTTTCGAAACCGGTCTCAAGCCGTGGGATATGGCCGCCGGATGTCTGCTGATCACCGAAGCGGGCGGACTGGTCGGCGACTTACAGGGCAATGACAGTTATCTCAAGACCGGACACATCTGCGCAGGCAACCCCAAGATATTCGCACAAATGCTGCAAGTGATTGCACCGCATCTCAGCGATGCGTTGAAGAACTGATAAGACAAGTGGCGACGCTTAAACGCCGCCACTTAACAGAAAGGAGTTACTTGACCCCAAGCTTGTTGAGCGCTTGCCCGAGCTTCTTGTCGGTTTTCATGATGTGGTTGGTGAGCCAGTCACGCAGAAAATTCATGATTTCGACCGTAATCACCGCATTGCCGGAATCGAATTTTTTCTTTAAGTCGCCAGCAGTCTGGACAAACTTGGTGTGTTCGGCCTTGTGCGCTGGCGTATCTTCATATTTGTGCTGCGCCATCAACTTCTCTTCGTAGCCGAAGTGATACACGGTGTAATTAACCAGTTCATTCAATACTTTTCCCAGCACATCCGCGCCATGACCGGCCTGCATGGCATCGTTGAGCTGATTGATAAGGTCGATGAGTTTCTTGTGCTGATTATCTTGTTCGCTGATACCTGTGGAAAGCATGTTAGACCAACTAATAAGCGCCATCTCAATCTCCTTATTTTGTGTAAAAACGGGGTAACTCGGGTTCTACGTTGTTGGTATTGAACCTTCTCAGTCAAGGTTTATTTTATCTTTTTGACCCTTGGCCTGGGTAAGCAATTCCGAAGCTGTCTGCGATAGTTTAATTGAAGTTTGTAATATTCTTTCCGCAGTACTGTCTGTATTCGCCGTCATGTCCAGAATCTGGGTCACGCCGTCCACAACATTATTCGCCAGATGCGTCTGCTCGTCAACTTGAACCGCCAGTTGCGAAATTTTTTCCAGCGTATTTTGCGACTCTTCGCGTATCCCCCTGAGAACTTCCGATGCCAGATTTGCCTTTTCGACCCCCTTTTCCATCAGCGGCATAGCCTGACTGATGCCTTGTACCGCATCCTGAGTTTGTTCCTGCATCACCTGTATAGTCTTGGCGATTTCCCGTGTGGACTGTGCAGTACGTTCCGCCAGCTTGCGCACTTCATCTGCCACCACGGCAAATCCCCTTCCCTGCTCGCCCGCACGGGCCGCCTCGATCGCCGCATTGAGCGCCAGAAGATTGGTTTGCTCGGCGATATCCCGGATGACTGTGGCAACCTTGCCGATGTCCTGGGCATGGCTAGTCAGGGCATGGATTTGTTGTGAAGCAAGCGTCATGGCGTCGGCAATCAATTTCATTACCTGAACCGCATCCAGCACAACCGTTTCGCCATCGGCTGACAGATTGGTCGCCTTATTCGAAATTGCTTCGGTGTCTCTTGTCAGATCAGAAACGGCCTGAATGCGTTGCGACATATCGTGCATCACCTGCTTGGTGTCGTTGATCGAAGCGGTCTGCATCTGCGAAGTAAACAGGATTTCATTGGCTCCTGCGGAAAGTTGCTCAACTTCGGAATTGATTTTCTCGACATTGGCAGTAATTCCGACAGAAATCTTTTCAACCTGTGCAGCCAGTTTTTCCACCGATGCGACGACCGATTCCATGCCATGAATTTCAGGCATAATGGATGTCGTATGGGTACCATCGGCGACCGATTTGGCAAAGCTCACGGTGCGATCGACGCCGGATCCCAGCATGCGGAACAGCACCCGATGCCCATAGAAGTAAGTCGCTACCGGAATCAGGACAATGGCTGAAAAGATGATTATCAGGTTGCCGTCCGAACCGGACGGCAACATGCTCCTGAGAAAGTAATATAAGAAACCCAGCACCACAGTCACCACTAACGGTGGCAATGCCAGCATCTTTATTTCGACGGACATCATCAGTTTGGATCTCATAGCTCTCACTCCCGTCTAAGCTGTTTCCCAATGTACGGACATATCCCTATCGCGCACTGTGCGAACAGCCACATCACTTGAAAATGTGATTTATTTTATTGTGTTCAGGTTATACCTATCGGCACTGAACCGCAATATCTTTAGGCCGCCGCTTGTATATTTTAAATTAGGCAGTTAACTCCAAATAAAACCACTAATTTCGGCCCGAAACACTTTCCCTGAATGCAAAGAAATAACATTTAGAATGTCACCATGCCGGGAAGCCTCAAGATTCCAGAAAAACCTTCTGTCGCGGGTTTTTAGAATTGTCCGGTTTTGTAGCACATGAATTGTCCGCTTTTTTGCCGGGTGTGTGAAGCAGCGGAGGGCGTAGCCCGGAGCTGATTCACACACCCGGCGGCACGCCTGGCGGATGGTTCAGGCGGCCTGTTTCAAGTTCTCTGTGAGCGTTTTTCCTTCCCTGTTATAGTCGGCCAGTTTGCGTGGCCCATGGAACACGGACAGGTTGCCATCGGCATAGCAATGCACCCGCACTTTGGCTTTCACATAGTGGCAGCGATGGCGATCCGCCGGAATCTGCAAGATCAGCCCCTCAAAACGTACGCTGTTATCCGGGCTCACCGTGCGCTCATGCTGCTCGCACAGGATGTCGTTGAGGCTGCCGCCGATCCATGGCACGAAGGCTGATCCGTCTTCTTGCGCGGCGCATGCGAATTCGGCATTGAATGCCGGTAAATAGGCCTCTCTCAGGTAGCGGTTTGCGTCTTCAATGCAGGTGATACCAGCAGCGGCCAACTCGTTGGGCAAGCGCCCCTGGTGCGTGCCGAAGGCGCGTTCCGATCTCCCTCGCGCTTCGGGGGAATAGGCTGCGATCATCTCGATGCCCAACCGCTTCATGGCGCGACCAAACTGTGTGAGGTTCTCCTTGTCGACCTTGCCGCCGGCCTCCGGCGTGTGCCAGTAATGGCTGCCACGGTCGCTGTAAAACGAGCAGAACAGGCCATGCGCTTCGATCACATCATGCACGCCCCGGAAGCTGCTTGCCGTGCCTTCCTCTCCGACGAAGAACATCGAGTAGTGTTCGCTGGTCGCGTCATCCATCGTGACGATCAAGTCCCACTTCTGCCCGGCCACCCACTCGTGGGTGCTGCCGTCTTGGTGGATCATCATGCCCGGCAGAGGGGAGCGTTCGCGCCGTTTCCTGTGCGTGCCAGTTTTCTTGAGCTTGGGCACCAGCCCCGCTTCCTGCAGACGCCTTTTGACCCATGTGTAACTGCGCGTCCCGCCCGTGCGCTTGTAGAAACTGTGGAAGTGTTTCACGTTCCAACCCATATACCGGCGGCGATATTCGTCGGTCAGCGACATCGCCTCATCCACCGGCGCTTGTCGGTTCGAGGCCTGTTCCAGCCGACGATCGATAAGCCCGTCCAACCCGTCCGCCTCATAGCGCACCATGTAGCGTCGGAAACTGCGCTCGCAAACGCCCAGTATCTGCGCCGCCTCGGCTTGCGTCAGCCGACCTTCATTCCATCCTTCATACGCTTCCTCGAATCTCATCTTCCGTATCTCCTGTAGCACTTTTGTCGGCTTCATGTTGCCCTCCTTGGGCAATATGACAACCGGACAGATTGCGTGCTACAAAACCGGACAGATAAAAAACTCGCAACATTCCAGAAAAACCTTCCCACTCTCGCGTGTCAGTAGCGGTAAAATGCGCGTTTTCCGATGAATCATACACGTCCCAATCCATGACCGTAGCCCAACACACCCCCATGATGGCTCAATATCTGCGCATCAAGGCAGAGCATCCCGACATGCTGCTGTTTTACCGCATGGGAGATTTCTACGAGTTGTTCCATGAGGATGCGGTACGCGCGGCCAAGCTGCTGGACATCACGCTGACGCAGCGCGGCGCTTCCAACGGTCAGCCGATCAAGATGGCGGGCGTGCCTTATCACGCCGCCGAGCAATATCTGGCGCGGCTGGTCAAGCTGGGCGAGTCGGTGGCAATCTGCGAACAGATCGGCGATCCCGCCACCAGCAAAGGCCCGGTGGAGCGCAAGGTGGTGCGCATCGTCACGCCCGGCACGCTGACCGATTCCGCGCTGCTGGAAGAAAAGCGCGACAGCCTGTTGCTGGCGATGCATGGTCGCCAGGGCAAGCTGGGGATGGCATGGATGAATCTGGCCTCGGGGCAATTTTTCGTATGCGAAACCACGCCCGAGAATCTGCCCGCCGAACTGGAACGCCTGCAACCTTCGGAAATTCTGCACGCGGAATCTAACTCCCTCCGGGGGCGAGGAGGGTTGGGTGAGCAAACTCATGCGTCTCTCAAAACCCTGCCCGACTGGCATTTGATCTGGAAACATCACGGCGCGCGCTGTGCCAGCAGTTCGCCACTCTGGATCTGGCCGGATTCGGCTGTGATGATTTCAGCGTAGGGTTGGAAGCGGCAGGCGCATTACTCGGTTATGCCAAACTCACCCAAGGCCAGGCCATCAGCCACATCCGCAGCTTGCAGGTATACAGCGCGGAGCGTTACGTGCGCATGGATGCCGCCACCCGGCGCAATCTGGAAATCACCCAGACCCTGCGCGGCGAACCGGCTCCCACCCTGCTCTCCTTGCTCGACACCTGCGCCACCAACATGGGCAGCCGTTTGCTAGGGCACTGGCTGCATCATCCGCTGCGCGAGCGCGCGACGCTGGGAGACAGGCTGGATGCGGTAGCGCAACTACAGTCCACCTCGCCCTTCGGGAGAGGGGTTAGGGGTGAGGGAACGATTGATGAGGTGCGCACGGATAGTTCCCCCACCCTAACCCTCCCCCGGGGGGAGAGGGAACTATTCCGCACCGTCCACGAACACCTGAAACCCTGCGTAGACGTGGAACGCATCACCGCGCGCATCGCCTTGCGCAGTGCGCGTCCGCGCGACCTGTCCGGTCTGCGCGACACGCTGCTGATCTTGCCGCAACTGCACGCCACGCTGGCCGCTAGTGATGCACGGCTCATCGAAGCGCTGGCTGACGCACTCTACCTCCCCGTTCACCCTAAACACCACCAGCCCGTTCGTCCTGAGCCTGTCGAAGGATCGCCGCACAGCGACGGCGAGTCCACGCGCACAAAAGCTTCGACAGCCTCAGCCCAAACGGAAAATAATGAACTCGTCTCCATCCTGCAACGCTCGCTGAAAGCCGAACCCTCCAGCGTCCTGCGCGAAGGCGGCGTAATCGCCGACGGCTTCGATGCCGATCTGGACGAACTGCGCGGCATCCAGACCAACTGCGGCGACTTCCTGCTGGCACTGGAAGCGCGCGAACGCGCACGCACCGGCATCACCACCCTGAAAGTGGAATACAACCGCGTGCATGGCTTCTACATCGAAGTGAGCCAGGCCCAATCCGCCAACGTGCCGGACGATTACCGCCGCCGCCAGACGCTGAAAAACGCCGAACGCTACATCACGCCTGAACTCAAGGCGTTCGAGGACAAGGCGCTGTCGGCCAATGACCGCGCACTGGCGCGCGAGAAATTACTCTACGAACAACTGCTGGATCAGCTCGCGCCGCACATCCCGCAACTGCAATGCATCGCCGCCGCCATCGCCGAACTGGATGTGCTCGCCACCTTCGCCGAGCGCGCCGCCACGCTGAATTTCAGCGCGCCGCAATTCGTGCGATGAGCCCGTGCTGCGCATCATCAAAGGTCGGCATCCGGTGGTAGAAGCGCAAGTCGAGCAATTCATCGCCAACGACACCGACCTGCACCACGCGCGCCGCATGCTGCTGATCACCGGCCCCAACATGGGCGGCAAATCCACCTACATGCGCCAGGTCGCGCTGATCGCGCTGCTCGCGCACTGCGGCAGCTTCGTCCCGGCGCAAGCAGGCCGTGCTGGGCGAACTGGATCAAATCTTCACCCGCATCGGCGCATCGGACGACCTCGCCAGCGGACGTTCCACCTTCATGGTCGAAATGACCGAAGCCGCCAACATCCTGCACAACGCCACCGAAAAAAGCCTGGTGCTGGTGGACGAAATCGGGCGCGGCACCTCCACCTTCGACGGCCTCGCCCTCGCCTACGCCATCGCCCGTCACCTGCTGGAAAGCAACCGCAGCTACACCCTGTTCGCCACCCACTATTTCGAGCTCACGCGCCTGAACGAAGAATTCCAGCAACTCGCCAACGTGCACCTGTCCGCCATCGAACACCAGCACAGCATCGTATTCCTGCACAGCGTCAACGAAGGCGCAGCCAGCCAGAGCTACGGCCTGCAAGTCGCCGCGCTGGCGGGCGTGCCGAACAGCGTCATCCGCAGCGCGAAGAAGCAACTGCGCGTGCTGGAACAGAACAGCGCCGCGCAAAGTCCGCAGGGAGATTTGTTCGACCACAAGGCGGTGGATGAGCCAGAAGAACCGGAAGAGCATCCGCTGTTGGCGGCGTTGCGCGAAGTGCAGCCGGATGAACTGAGTCCGAAGGAAGCGCTGGAAAGGCTGTATCAGTTGAAGAAGCTGGTTTAGCTGTGCCGGTAAAGTTGGACTCCGGCCCAAATTCGGCATAGGATTAACCCCGTCATTTGCACCGCAGCCCAGGAGCTACCATGAAACTTTCTACACAGATTAAACCCCTCAGCTACCTCAGTGAACATGCTGCCGAAATCATCAGGGATATTTCTGAAAGCCGCGAGCCGCTTCTTATCACACAAGACGGCGAAGCCAAGCTAGTCGTCATGGATATAAAAAGCTACGAGGAGCAGGAGCAAACCGTCGCACTTCTGAGAATGCTTGCCCTTGGCAACAAGGAAATCGAACAGGGGAAATTCCGCGATGCGGAAGATGTGTTTGCCGAACTGGATAAGATCGCTCAACAATGAGTTACGAAATCGTCTTTCTTACTTCTGCCGAGAAGTATCTGAAGGAACTTAGAAGCTACAGTATCAAAAAATTTTCCCTTGCCATTTGGCAAGACACCTACATCCACATCGTGGCGGACACAAGAAAAGATATGAAAAAGCTGCTCACCCAGAGGTTAATGAGAAGCGACTGACAGGAGATCAACAGTGCGTTGCGCCGAATGAAAATACTCAACAAGGAACCAACGAAATGACCGATCGTTACTTCTCAAAACAAACCTTCGCTTTCCTCTCGGCTCTTGCCGCGAACAACAATCGCGAGTGGTTCGAGGCGCACAAGCAGGAATACGAAGACTATGTGCGCACGCCCGCGCTGGATTTCATAAACGACATGGCGGAGGAGATGCCAGCGATCTCCAAACATTTTCGCGCGCTGCCGAAAAAGGTGGGCGGCTCATTGATGCGCGTGCAGCGCGACACACGCTTCAGCCGCGACAAGACGCCGTATAAAACTAACGTCGGCATCCAGTTCCGCCACGAAGTGGGCAAGGATGTTCACGCGCCGGGATACTACGTGCATATCGAACCTGGCGAGTGTTTTATCGGCGTCGGCCTGTGGCATCCCGAGGCGGACGTGTTGTTTAAGGTGCGCGAGGCCATCGCGAAGAAAGGCGAGGCTTGGGTGGCGGCGCGCGATGACAAGGATTTCCGCAGGTTTTTCTTCGCTCGAAGGCGATGCGCTCGCCAACGCGCCTCGCGGTTTCGCCAAAGATCATCCTCTGGTGGAGGATTTGAAGCGCAAGGATTTCATCGGGCTTGCGGCGATGAGCGATGCGAGCATTTCCTTGAAGAGCTTCCGTCCGCAAGTGGTGGAGCGTTTCAGGCAGGCTGCACCCTACATGCACTTCTTGTGCGAGGCGCTGGAGTTGCGGTTCTGATGGTCATACAAAATAATGGGTGTGAGGACGATATGCGCATTGCCATTATTTGTGAAGCGTTTTGACCTGCTATACATGTCGGCTTCAAGGAAGCTTGTCAAAATCTCTCAAGGTAAATATGAAATAATCACGCTGAATTAATTTGGCTATTCTTATGCGCAACCCGCCCCATCTAGTCGTCTCCATCTCAGGCCACGGTTTCGGCCATGTCGCGCAGACTGCGCCGGTTCTGAACGCATTGCATCAATTGCTGCCGCAACTGCGCATCACGGTGCGCTCTGCCGTGGCAGCCGGGCATTTGCGCTCGCGTATCCAGGCACCGTTTACACACCTGAGCAGCGACGGTGACATCGGCATGCTGATGTCTTCGGCGCTGGATGTGTGCGTGGAGGACAGTCGCGTCGCTTACCAAAAATTTCATATGGATTGGGACAAGCGGGTCGCGGAAGAAGCACAAACTTTGCATGATCTTGATGCGGATTTCGTGCTGTCCAACGTCGGCTATTTGCCGCTGGCGGGAGCGCAACAGGCAGGCATTGCCAACGCCGCACTGTGTTCGTTGAACTGGGCGGATATTTACCGTTACTACTGCAATCACGCTCGCCTTGGGATTGACGCAGGTGATGACGTGAGTGCTTCGACAAGCTCAGCACGAACGGAGGTTGTTTCATGGAGAACGCTTGCCCCTTCGACAGGCTCAGGCGGGTGCCCGACCAAAAGTTCTGTGGGGCGATCGGCTGATGAGGCCATCGCCGCGCAAATACATGCCTGCTACGCTGATGCCGATGCTTTCCTGCGCGCGACGCCGGGCATGGCAATGAGTAATTTGGCGAACTTGATCCCCGTCGCCCCCATCGCAGCCGTCGGAACAAATCGGCGTGACGAACTCAATAACCTGCTGAAACTTTCACCCGACGATAAACTGGCACTCATCAGCATGGGCGGCATCGCCAGCCGTATTCCCATTGAATGCTGGCCGCGCATTGACGGTGTGCGCTGGCTGGTGCAGGAAAACTGGCAAGTCGAGCACCCGGATGCGATAGTCCTCGAATCTTTGCCAATGAGCTTCGGCGATGTGCTCGCCAGCAGCGATGCGCTGATCTGCAAACCGGGCTATGGCAGCTTCGTCGAGGCCGCATGCAGTGGCGTGCCCGTGCTCTATGTCAACCGGCCCGATTGGCCCGAGTCGCCTGCATTGGTCGAATGGCTGCAACAACATAACCTGTGCCGCGAAGTATCAAGACAGGCATTGGAGCAGGGTAATATCGCAGGTGAACTTAAAAGCATTTTGGGTGCGCCGCAACCGGAGAGAGTCATACCGGACGGCGCAACGCAGGTTGCAAACTGGCTGATGCACCAACTTAGCCAGTAAGTCCCTCCAACAAAAAGCCCGCGCAGTGCGGGCTTTTTGTTGGAGAACAATCTCAGTGGTGATGGCCGCCTTCGCCATGCGTATGACCATGCTCCAACTCTTCGGCAGTCGCGGCGCGCACGCCGGTGACAATACCGACAAAATTCAGCGTTTTGCCCGCGAGAGGATGATTGCCGTCTACGGTCACTTCGTCTTCGGTGACATCCACCACGGTGAACAGCATGTAGTCTTCATCGTCGTCATCTTCCGCGCCGCCTTCGAACTGCATGCCGATTTCGATATTTTCCGGGAACAGGTTGCGCGGCTCGACGCGCACCAGATCGTGATCGTATTCGCCAAAGGCTTCGTCCGGTTCCATCGTCACTTCAAATTTGGAACCCACGTCCTTGCCATGCAGCACTTCTTCCACCGTCGGGAAAATGCCGTCATAGCCGCCGTGCAGATAGCTGATCGGATCGTCAGTTTTTTCCAGCAGGGCGCCGTTCGCGTCAGACAGCTCATAACGTAATGACACAACGGTGTCTTTCGCAATCTTCATTTCAGTTCCTTTATCAAATTAAAAATTTCATGGGCATGTCCGTGGGCGTGGACACCGTATAACACATGGCGCAACTTGCCTTGCTTGTCGATCACAAAGGTGGAGCGCTGGATGGCGGCCTTCTTGTGTCCGTCCACTTCTTTTTCGTAAAGCACACCGTATTTTTTGCACACTCTGGATTCCGTATCGGATAGCAGCAGCACGGAAAGCCCATATTTGTCACGGAATTCGGCATGGCTCAGGCATTCGTCACGGCTGACCCCGACCACCAGCGTATCAAGCTGGGTAAAAGCATCATCCAGATCGCTGAATTCGTTTGCCTCCATGGTGCAGCCCGGGGTGTCGTCCTTGGGATAAAAATACAGGACGACATTTTTCTTGCCGCGCTGCGCCTCCAGGCTGAACGTTTCCATGTCCGCATCGGGCAACTCAAAATGCGGCGCTTCCATTCCTGCTTGTAATACCACCGTCACCATATAGTCACTCCTCCTTGCTGCCAGTCAACCATCATTTCACCGCCTGCATGGCAATTTTTCTGCCTGCGGGAATTCTAACGTATTTCATCCGCCGCGAAAGTATTTTTGTAATGCCGTTCCAACGTCCATGGCAACTCACCCCTTGGATCATCAAATAGCGAATAGCCATGACCGTTCCCTCATCCCAACCTTCCCCCGCCTGCGGGGGAAGGAGCAAACGTAGCTGCGCGAATGTCTTCATTATGGCTATAATCCGCATATGAAAAAATCTCGATCTTTGTTGGGCGGCTTGACCGTCAATTCTTTTTTGCGCGATTACTGGCAGAAAAAGCCTCTGCTCATCCGCCAGGCCATCCCGCAATTCAACGGCCTGCTCGACCCGCAGCAATTGATCGCACTGGCCTGCGACCAGGATGCACAGGCGCGCGTGGTCACCCAGCGGCGCGGACTATGGCAATTGCATCAGGCCCCGTTTGAGCCGGAAGATTTCGACAGCCTGGCCAAGACCAAATGGACGGTACTGCTGCAGGGCTTAAACCACTACCTGCCGGAGGGTGCTGAGCTGCTCAAGCAATTCAATTTCGTGCCGCATGCGCGCCTGGACGACCTGATGGTGAGTTATGCGCCCAAGGGCGGCGGGGTCGGCCCGCATTTCGACTCCTACGATGTATTCCTGTTGCAGGGATCGGGACATCGCCGCTGGCAGATTTCCACGCAGGCCGATCGCACGCTGATCGAAGGCGCGCCGCTACGCATCCTGAAAGATTTCAAGGTGGAGCAGGAATGGGTGCTGGCACCGGGCGACATGCTTTACCTGCCACCGCATTGCGCCCACAACGGCATCGCCGAAGACGATTGCATGACTTATTCCATCGGCTTCCGCACCCCAGCCTATCAGGAACTGGCGGAGCAGTTTCTGGTGTATTTGCAGGATCGCGTTTGCGTCGATGGCATGTATGCCGATCCGGAGCTCAAGACGCAACGCCACCCTTCTGAAATCAGCGCGGACATGCTGCATCAGGTGGAACACGCCATCAGGCAGGTGCAATGGGGCAAGTGCGACATCGCCGGTTTTCTGGGCTGCTATCTCAGCGACCCCAAGCCGCACATATTTTTCGATGCGCCGGAAAAACCGCTGAGTCGCGCCCGCTTCGTGCAGGCACTGCAAACCCGTGGCGTGAAACTTGATTTAAAAACGCAGATGCTGTGCCATGATGGTACGATATTCATCAATGGTGAAGCGCATCCCGTCAGCAAAGAATCTTACCGGGCGTTGCGCGCACTCGCCGATGCGCGGCAGCTTGATACCACGCCGAGGTTACCTCCGCAAGCGCTCGATTTGCTTTACCAGTGGTACACGGACGGTTATATTGCAACTGTCAAAAGCAAGAAATAACCCTTGTGGGAGCGGCTTCAGCCGCGATAGCTTGTTCAATGGATAGCGTGGCAATCGCGGCTGAAGCCGCTCCTACGGGTGCCCGGCTAGAAGTTTCATAGACCCGAATGTCATTTCTACATCGTGAATGGAAGAGGGAATCATCATGAGCGAAGAACTACAACACACCCATCTGGACGGCACGGCAGACTATATTTCCGCACTGGATACGCTGTGCGGTTTGGCGCAACACGAGCTGTATGTGTTCGAAAAAGATTTTGAGGATATCGGTTTCAACTCTGAAGCGCGCTACAACACCTTGCGCGCCTTTCTGCTCGCCAGCCCATCCCACCGCCTGCATCTGCTGGCGCACGACACGCGCCCGCTTACGCAGCGCTGCCCGCGTCTGATGATGCTGTTGCGCCAGTTCGGGCACAACATGCACATCTACCAGACGCCCAAACATCTGTTAAATCTGACCGACCCTTTCGCCGTTGCGGACGAGAGGAATTACGTGCGCCGTTTCCATTTTGACGACCCGCGCGGCATTCTGGCGCAAAACGATCCCACAGGCGCACGCGTTTTAAAGTCGCGCTTCGAGGAAATGTGGACGGCGTCACAGCCAGCCGTTTCGCCGACTACGCTGGGCTTGTAAAAAAACAAAACCCCCGAAGATCGGGGGTTGTTTAAGCGAATTCAGAAGTTGCACAGAACTCGTTATGGATTATTTATGAACAGGTGGTCTTGACTAACCACGCCAGACACTGCTGCAGCATCGCCCAGTATAAACACACTATACACTCCCTGCGACTGCATAGTCGTCGGCGACACCAGGTTAGCTGCAATTCCACCGCTCACTGCCAGAGCATTGGGGGTTCCGCCCGGGATAAGTACGCTGGTCGCAGCTGAAGCTGCTCCCAAAGCCACATTTTGCGCATTTGTAACGGAGATACCACCGTAAGTCAGCGAAATATTGCTGGTGACAGAATTGACACCGTTCACCAAACGTAACTTGGCATATCCGCTTGACGCCAGTGTATTGTCATCGCTAAGCAAGGAATATTGCGGGGTTCCCGATGTACCATAAGCTAACAGGGTCAGATCGGCACCGGGCGTGACCGTGGTGTTCATGGGGTTACCGTTATTCACCGTTATCGTCAGCGGCAGAGTATTCGCTGCAACGCCGGTCGCCTGAGGAGTCGGGTTCGCTTGAGCACCTCCACTCAGTGGAACTACCACATAAGAACCCACAATCGGCGAAGTCAGGTCGGAGCCAAGAAGGTTGAAGGCGTTCGCGGTCGTCGTAGCGGAGGAAATTACCCCATTTGCGGCAAAGTTTGCCGCTATACGTACACGCACCGAAGCATTTTTATATGAAGTGACCATCTGTTGGCCTGGCAGAAGCGTTTGTCCTTGCTGAAAAACGACCAATCCATCCACCAGGCCACCGCCTATGGTTGGGGTTAGTACCAATGTCAGTATTTGCTGTTTGCCTATGATTACCGAAGGAATATACAACCTCACGTCGGTTGGATTCTTACCGGTTACCCATATCTGATAAGTCCCTTGAGGTTTCGGAGCGTAATTGGTGAGTCCGGAAATACCGGATGCCCAAGGATTGCTGCTAGTGAACGCGCTTCCCACATTTTCTATATAAACATTCAGGCTTCCGGCTCCCGAATAGTCTGCAACGCCTATCAGCCCATCCACGGCCGGTGCGATCTGGTTATCGACGAGTTGTGCAATTTGCAGGCTTGGCGAACCTGGCCCATTAGGATAGGTTTGGTAGGCCAACATTGTGTAGCTAATCCCGCCACCGAATGAAAAATTGGGCCCTGCCGATTGAGAGCCTCCACTATTAGCCAGATCAATGGAAGAAACACCTGCAGTAATGGCGACACCGCTACTCGCAGTACCATAAGTGATTGCAGAAGCAACTGCGGAAGCAGCTCCAGACCAGTACATATCCAGCGAAGAGGTCGTTCCATTAACCAGCCGCACCGTGCTCTGATTGTTAGTGCTCCCCCCGCTATGGCAGCCCTGAAGCAGGGTCAAGGTGAGCAACAGAGGTAAGAGAATTGCTATTTTTTTCATTGGTGTTCCATTTCATTTTGAATATGTTGACATGAACGCGCCGAGTTCATGTCATTGAATCAGTGTATTCCAGAGGAGCCGATTTTAGCAAAGGCGATATTCTAACCAAAAAACCCGCCAGACGTTATAAGTAAATTGTATTGCCCAAGACATATCACAAATATTCGGTTTAATTGACGCAGCAATTCTGATGAGCGACGGGCTATGAAAAGCACCTAAAGCCCGCTCAAAGCTTTGATAAGCGCCATGGCGCTACGTCCCAGCGCGTGCAACTCATAACCTCCTTCAAGCACAGCAACGATGCGGCGCTCCGCATGGCGATTGGCAATCTCCTTGATCTGTTCGGCCACCCAACCATAATCGGCGTCACCCAGACAAAGCCCCCCCATTTCGTCTTCCCGATGCGCGTCGAATCCTGCCGAAATAAACAACATCTGCGGCTGAAATCGATCCAGCACCGGCAACCAGTGCGCGCTTACAGCGGAGCGGAATTCTGCACCTGAGGTGCCGCCCGGCAACGGAATATTGATAACGTGATCGTTGCCGCTGTCCGCACCGCAATAAGGGTAATATGGATGACGAAAGGTTGAGCACAGCATCACGCGAGGGTCATCGTGAAAAATATCTTCCGTACCATCGCCATGATGCACATCGAAATCGGCGATGGCCACGCGCTGCAAACCGTGATGTTCGAGCGCATGCGCCACAGCCACGGCCACGTTATTGAAGATACAAAAACCGGCGGCACGACTACGTCCGGCATGATGGCCAGGAGGTCGAATATTGCAAAAAGCATTTTCCACTTGCCCGGCGACCACCAAGTCGGTCGCCATCACCGCTGCACCCGCCGCACGCAGTGCGGCCTCCAGACTATGTGGATTCATCGCCGTGTCGGGATCCAGATGAATCAACCCGGCACTAGGTGCCTGGCAAAAAACTTGTTCGATGTATGCACGCTCATGGACGCGTTCCAACTGTTCCTCGCTTGCGCGTGGTGCTTCGTAGCGATCAAGAAACGGCAATAGCCCGGAAGCGATAAGCTGATCCTCGACCGCGTGGATACGTGCCGGACATTCCGGATGCCCCTCCCCCATGTCGTGCTTGAGACAAGCCGAATGCGTAATGTAAGCGGTGTGCATGATTTTTGAGGCTCCCTTTCATAATATTCTGCCACAGAATGCGCGCCCATAGTCTCGCCACAATTGAAAATTGATGCGGGCTTATGCCGACTAGGCCTTGACAACAAGGCGTCTAATAGGCCTAATTACGCCTGTTTTTCTGAGTAGCTATTCATTACATCGGCAGAAAGCCCACGTTCCATTAGGGAACAACATACATCTTCCAGGCTATAGAAAGTATCCAACCCGGCTTCCATTTACTGGTCATTGAAATGAAAAGATTTTTTGCATTCTTTATGGTGATTGTCGCCACCATGCTTCTGGCAAGCTGCGGCGGCAAAGGCTCATCGGCACCCGCACCAGCCAACGTTAAAGTTGTAGCCGGCGATGCAAGCGTGACTATTTCATGGGACATGCAAACCGGCGTTGAATATTGGATTTGGAAAACAGCCGGAACCACTATTGACATACCAAGCTGCACTTCTGCGTGTACAACGACTGGGCAGAATGGTGGGGCATCCTCGCCCCTTGTAATTACGGGATTAACTAACGGCACAACCTATGCGTTTTCGATTAACGCGAGATCGAATGGCGGCCCAGGCGGCCCGGGCTCTCCTCCTGTCATAGCTACGCCCAGATTGGCGGGTGGGCTGGACAATGGCATCTCGACATGGGGTTCGGGGGCCGCTTTGAGCGCCCAAGACCTGCACGGCGTTGCTTATGGAGTTCCTGCGGTGAACACCTTAACATCACGCGTGGTCAATTTGGGAAGTTCGGGCGTTTTCATCGCTGCCGGAAACAATGGCTCATTATTTTCCGGGATTATTTCTAGCATTGACGGATCCATTACTTGGGCACCATCGAGTAGCATCCAAACTAGCGCGAATCTCAACGCGTTAACCTTTAACAGCGGAAAATTTCTGGCGGTGGGTAATGGCGGGGCGATATTACTCAGCACGGATGGTACAACATGGACACCGGAAACCAGCGGCACAACGAACGATCTCTATGCCGTTTCCAATAACGGCACAGGATTCATCGCCATCGGGGCAAACGGCACGCTACTCACCAGCATTGATGGAGTAACTTGGGCCACGGGAAATTCCGGCACGACGCAAACATTGTATGGGATAACTTATGGGAACGGCATGTACGTGGCCGTCGGTGCAGCAGGCACATTGATCACCAGCACGAATGGAAGCAATTGGCAGACACCACAAATCCCTTCTCCTCTGCCTGACCTGAAGGGAGTAGCCTTCGGATTTCCCCAATTGGCTTACGTGCAAACCCCCCAATACGCATACACTTCCCTAAACCTGCCCGCTGCGACTTTCGTAGCGGTAGGGAGCAACGGAACTCTGCTAACCAGTCCCGACGGCGTTTCCTGGACAACGCAGAACCCGATCCCGTCAAACTCATTAAACGCCGTGGCTTACGGACACCAATTTATAGCCGTTGGGGATGGCGGCAGCATTTTTACCAGTATCGACGGGCTGACATGGTTGCCCGCCAAAAATTATTCGCCCTCGTTGCCTAACCTCTATTCAGTTATCCCGGCACTATATGCGGGTGGACAATTTGCCAACCAATTTGTTTATGCTGCAGTTGGCGCGAGCGGGACAAACATGCTCGCACAGTAAGCAGGCAAGTAATCACAGCACCTTGCGAACGATTTTAATATCGTCGTCTTCCGCGCTGACCTCGGCGGCAAAACCGAGACGGGTCATCAGGTGCAACATGCTGCTGTTGTTTTTCAGCACTTCGCCCTCCATGGTTTTCATTCCTTTGGAACGGGCAGCATCCAGTAATGCCGTCATCAGTTTTGAACCCAGCCCCTTGCCATGCATATTGTCGGAGACGACTAGAGCGAATTCGCAACTCTCGCCGTCCGGGTTAATGGTAAAGCGCGTCACGCCCAACTCGACTTCTTTGCCATGCTCGTTGGCCACCGCAATCAGCGCCATTTCGCGGCTGTAATCAATCTGGGTGAAGCGTATCAGCATGGTCGGCGTAAGTTCCTGCACGCTGTTCATGAAGCGGAAATAACGCGATTCCGGCGACAGGCCGCGCACGAACTCTTGCTCAAGTTCCGCATCTTCCGGGCGTATCGGGCGTATGGTGATGTCGGTGCCATCAGCCAGTTGCCAATGGCTGACGAGATGGGTCGGATAGGGATAAATCGCCATGTGGGCATAGCGGTCGGCGCTGGGCTGACGCAACTCCACCATCACCCGCGCATCGGCGGCTAATGCACCGTGCTCGTCCACGATCAGCGGGTTGATGTCCATTTCCATCAGCATGGGCAGTTCGCACACCATTTCCGATACGCGCAGCAGCACGCTTTCGAGGGCTTCCATATTGGCCGGAGGCATGTGGCGGAAAGCTCCCAGCATCTTGGCAACATGGGTGCCCTTGATCAGATCCTTGACCAGAAAAGTGTTGAGCGGGGGCAATGCCACGGCGCGGTCGCCCATCACTTCTACCAAGGTGCCGCCTGCGCCGAAAGTAATCACCGGCCCGAACACCGGATCGTTGGTCACACCGAGCATCAGTTCGCGTCCGTTCGACTTGACGATCATCGGCTGAATTGCAATTCCATCCATATGCGCCTCGGGCCGGTTGTGTTTAACGTTTTCGGTAATCTCATGGTAGGCCGCCCGCACCGCCTGCGCATTGCCCAGATTGAGCTTGACCCCGCCCGCATCGCTCTTGTGCGTGATGTCGCGCGAATTTACTTTCATCGCCACCGGGAAACCCAGTTGCTGGGCGATCAGCAACGCCTCGTTGGGCGAATGGGCGACCATGGTTTGCGCCACCGGAATATGGAAGGCCGACAACAGTGCTTTGGATTCCATTTCGTTCAGCACTTTGCGCCTATCTTGTAGCGCGCCCTCGATAATCATGCGCGCGCCTTCCACATCCGGCTCCAGATGATGGGACAGCGGCCCCGGCATCTGTACCAGCAGCTTCTGGTTCTGGTAGTAGGCGGAAAGATAGGAAAACACTTCCACGGCAGGTTCCGGGGTGCGGAAATTCGGGCGTTGGGCGTGATTGAATAATTTGCGCGATTCGGCAACTTGCCCCTCGCCCATCCAGCAGGTCAGCAGCGGCTTGCTGTAATGATGGGAAAGCTCGATCACCGCCTGTGCCGCCTCCAGCGGTTTGGTCATGGCTTGCGGCGTGAGGATGGTCAGCACGCCGTCCACATTCGGGTCTTCCAGACAAATCTTTACTGCATTTTGATAACGGTCAACCTGCGCATCGCCGATGATATCCACCGGATTGCCATGCGACCAGTTGGGCGGCAGCACCTGATTGAGTTGTTCGATAGTGCTGTCGGACAAAGTGGCGAGGACCAGCCCGAGGTCGGCAGCACGATCCGTAGCCATCACGCCCGGGCCACCGCCATTGGTGACAATAGCTAGGCGGTTGCCGGTGGGCTTGAAACCTACGGACAGCGCCTTGGCTGCGGCAAATAATTGCGTGATAGTCTGCACCCGCACCACGCCCGCGCGGCGCACGGCGGCGTCGAATGCATCGTCGGAACCGACCAGCGACGCGGTGTGCGACATGGCCGCTTTAGAGCCTGCGGCGTGGCGCCCCACCTTGACCAGAATCACCGGCTTGATGCGGGCGGCGGCGCGGATGGCGCTCATGAAGCTGCGCGCGTTGCGGATGCCTTCGATGTACATCAGGATGCTCTGGGTCTGCTGGTCGGACACCAGATAATCGAGTATCTCGCCGAAGTCCACATCGGCGGACGACCCCATCGACACCACGCTGGAAAATCCCACGTCATTGGTCTGCGCCCAATCTAAAATGGCGGTACACAGCGCGCCGGATTGCGAAATAAAAGCGAGATGTCCGGTATTGGCGCCGCCCTTATTGAATGTGGCATTGAGACCGATGCTGGGACGCATCACGCCGAGACAGTTCGGGCCGATCAGGCGAATGCCATAGCGTGCCGCATTCTCCAGCACCGCCCGCTCTAACTCCTGCCCCTCGGCACCTGTCTCGCCAAAACCAGCGGTAATAATAACGGCAGCTTTGACGCCATGCTTGCCGCAATCCTCGATGATGTCGGGTACTGTTTGCGGCGGGGTGGCAATAACCACCAGTTCCACCGGCTCCTCAATTTTGGCTATGGAGGCGTAGGCCTTGCGTCCCTGCACCTCGGGATTCTTGGCGTTAACCGGATACAGGTCGCCCTGATAGCCGCTTTCCAGCATATTCTGGAACACGATCTGACCGACCGAATCAACGCGGTCGCTGGCACCGAATACCGCGACCGACTTAGGTGCAAAAAGGGGATTAAGATAATGTTGGCTCATGATTTACTCTACCGAATGTTAAGTGTATCAGCATAGTATGCTTAAGTTAAGCTTTTACTACGCTACCTGATTATGGGTATTTTTCGATATTTTTTCAAAAATACTCGCCCTGCCTGGCGCACCTTATTGCCAATTCGCTACCTGCGTTGCCTTGCAGCTTCGAACAAACACACCGTTGCCGCAGCCGCCGCATTCAACGATTCGACTTTTCCATGCATGGGTATGGTGAAAGTTTGACTGGACAGCGCCAGCAAACTTTCGGATAGTCCGGCTCCCTCATTACCGACCGCGAAGGCCAGTTTGCCACGCAGATCGCAGTCATACAAACTGGTTTGCGAATTGAGCGACGCTGCCAGCAGCTTACCCTGAAATGCGGAGGCAACGGCGAGTAAATCTGCCGACTCATGAATACTCATAACCTGCCCTGAGCCTGGTCGAAGGGCAAAATGCCCTCCCATACCCGCGCGCAGCACCTTGGGCGACCAGGCATCGGCACAGTTCTGCGACAGGAATACGGCATCGCATCCCGCAGCGGCAGCGGAACGCAGCATGGAACCCAAGTTGCCGGGATCCTGGATATCTTCCAGCAACAAACAGAAATGGCTGTGCGCGGGCGTTAGCGTGGGGGCGGACTGTTTGATCAGAGCGATGATTCCGCTGGGCGTCTTGAGTTCGGATAGTTCGGCGAACAGCTTGTCCTCGAATTGAGTGAGCGGAACTCCGGGCAGTTTATTCAGCAGCGCGGCAACTTCGCAATCCTGCAAGGCATTTTTC
The DNA here is from genome assembly GCA_963714805.1 of uncultured beta proteobacterium. GTDB lineage: Bacteria > Pseudomonadota > Gammaproteobacteria > Burkholderiales > Gallionellaceae > CAIQPV01. Next base: position 64,914 of record CAVQPO010000006.1, read on the forward strand.
GTCACCAGCAAATGCTGTGGTTTATGACCTGAACCCAGATAAGCCTGAACCAGATGCACTCCATCCAGCACGGCCTGCCCCGATTTTTTACGCTGATGTGATGACCCGACGAGCTTGAGCAACTCTTTGAAAAACGAGTTATCTCGCGAGGAAATATGTTTGATCGAGGATGTCATGCTGCCGCTCAGGCTAACTGCCATCCTGCTCCAACAGGTTACCCATTTCTTCCAGCGACGGCAGCTCTTGCAGGGAACGCAGGTTGAGGTCGTCCAGCAATTGCTTGGTGGTGGCAAACAATGCCGGTTTACCCGGCACATCGCGCGTGCCGATCACATCGATCCAGCCGCGCGCTTCCAGCGTTTTCAGGATTTGCGCGGACACCCCGACGCCACGAATTTCTTCAATATCGCCGCGCGTCACCGGCTGGCGGTAGGCAATGATGGCGAGCGTTTCCATCACCGCACGCGAGTAACGCGGCGGCTTCTCCGGACTGAGCCGGTCCAGATACACTTGCATTTCGGGACGTGCGCGAAAACGCCAGCCATTTGCCACGCGATTTAACTCCACACCGCTGGTCGCATATTGTTGGACCAACTGCTCCAGCAACTCTTCGACAATACGATTGTCCAGCGGCTTATCGCTGAGTTTTTTCAGTTCGGCCAACGACAGCGGCTCCGGCGTAGTCAGCAGCGCGGCTTCAAACACGCGCAGCATTTTTTCTCTATCTTCTTGAGACAGGTTAGTCGCAAGTGTATCCACGGCAACCGCGACTTGCTCTTGCTTGTTTTCTTCTCCCTCTGCCCCCGATGGGGTTAAGAGATTATTCTGCTGCGGTGAGGGTAAAGTTTGCCCGGACATAGATATTCCCCAGCGTTTCAGTTTGTGTAATTTCGACCAAGAGCTCTTTGGCCAACTCCAGAATGGCAATGAACGTCACCACCAGTTGCGGAATGCCGCCGCTCACATCGAACAGCTTTTCGAATGCCTCGAACTCGCCATGGCTCAACTGGCGCAGCACGCGCGTCATTTGTTCGCGTACCGATAATTCATCGCGCCGCACTTTATGGTGCGTATTCAACTTGGCCCGCGCCAATACTGCCAGCCAGGCCTGGCGCAAATCTGCCACCGAAACATGGGGCAGGCGCTGTTCCACCGTGCGCTCGATCAACACCTGCACCAACTCGAAATCGCGCCCGGCTTGCGGCAGTTCGTTTAATTTCTGTGCCGCAAGTTTCATCTGCTCATATTCCAGCAAGCGGCGCATCAGTTCTGCACGCGGGTCTTCCACGCTCTCTTCGTTGGCTTTCGGCGGACGCGGCAACAACATGCGCGACTTGATCTCGATCAACACCGCCGCCATCAGCAAATATTCGGCGGCCAGTTCCAGCCGGTTGCGCTGCATGATCTCGATATAGCTCATATATTGCTGCGTGAGCTGCGCCATCGGAATGTCCAGCACATCGAGGTTATGCTTGCGGATCAGGTACAGCAACAGGTCGAGCGGCCCCTGAAAAGTCTCCAGCACCAACTCCAGCGCATCCGGCGGGATATACAGATCATGCGGCATCTCCAGCATCGGTTCGCCGTGGATCAGCGCACGCGGGACAAGTTGTAATTCGGCTTGGCTCATGGCTTATCCGCCGCGACCAGCCGCTCAACGGCCTGTTGCATCTGTTCATCTGAAATCATACCTACCCCATAGGTTAGCCGACGCGTAGTTTAGCTGAACGCACAAGGCAAATACAGTAGCAACACCTCTCATGGCAGATTCCCTTTTCGCAAAGCTCCCAATAACAACTTACCTTTTTCAGTCAGCCGATATTGTTGCAAACGGCTCTTTGGCTTATCCGGGATCGTGCGTTCCAACAATTCGTCCTCCAGCAGCTTATCCAGATAATTGCGCTGAAAAGTCTCACGGTGCCTGATACCCGCCACCTCCTGAATTTCTGCGCTCTTCAAATCTTTTGTCGAGCATGCTTCAACAACACGCATCACCCATGGATCGACTTGTCCGGTGACTTCACCTTCGAAAACTTCCCTCGCTTTGCGCCAGATCGTCGTCACAAACCTGTCCGACACTGAAAACTGAGGCTCCTGCAACCCCACTTCGCGGCAGCGGCGAATCATGTCGCCCGTGCCCGTCCCCATGCGCTCGATGTAGACGCGGGTGATGCTGTTCGGCAATACGCATGCTGGTCATGGGGTGTTTCCGGTGGGTGCGTCGATAGCTATCATCAAGTTAGTCCGTAGGGCGGATGAGCGCAACGTTATCCGCCATATGTATGGATCACATATTTTTCATGCGGCGGATAACGGCCTGCGGCCTCATCCGCCCTACTGCATTGAATTCCTCAAACATCACAACAATCTTTGCATGTCTTGCGCTAGCGGGTAACCGTCTCTTAACGACCCAAAGCGGAAGCTCAACGAATGAAAGGGACTTCCCCGTCCCGAGGCTGCGGCGGAAGCCGCGAACGGCAACAAGTGCCATGATGGAATTTGCACATTTCATCAACACCACGAAAGGGGAAGTCCATGAACATTATCACCGTAGGAATCGATCTCGCCAAGAACGTGTTTGCCGTGCACGGCGTCAATGATAGCGGCAAGGCAGCGCTGGTCAAGCCAAAAGTGCAGCGCGCAGATTTGTTGCCACTGATTGCGCAACTGCCGCCGTGCCTGATCGGCATGGAAGCGTGTTCGGGTGCACACCACTGGGCACGGCTGTTCCGGCAGTACGGCCACACGGTCAAGCTGATCGCGCCGAAGTTCGTCGCGCCCTACCGCATGACCGGCAAGCGCGGCAAGAACGACGCGGCTGATGCCGCCGCGATCTGCGAGGCCGTCACACGCCCATCCATGCTTTTCGTCCCGGTCAAGGAAGAACACCAGCAGATCATCCTGTGCCTGCACCGCACCCGGCAGGGGTTTGTCGAGGAACGCACCGCAAGCTACAACCGCCTGCGCGGCCTGATCGCAGAGTTCGGTATCGTGCTGCCGCAAAAAGTTGTTTGTCTGCGCCGCGAGATCGGCGCGCACTTGGAAGACCTGCCGGGTTACGCCAACCTGTGCGTGGGTGACTTGTTGGCACACGCGGACGAACTCGACAAGAAAATCGCCGAATACGACCGAGCCATCGCTAAGGCCGCGCGCGAAGATGCGCGCAGCAAACGGTTGATGAAACTCCCCGGCATTGGCCCTGTCACCGCTAGCGCATTGCTGGCCAGTATGGGCAGCGGCCACGACTTCGATAACGGGCGCCAAGTGGCGGCCTGGATCGGACTTGTTCCGGGACAATACAGCAGCGGCGGAAAGGCGCGCTTGGGACGCATCACCAAGGCCGGAGATGGTTACCTGCGCAGCCTGCTGGTCATGGGAGCGCGAGCGGTGCTCAACAGTCTTGGCGACAAGCAGGATCGCTTCAGCCGCTGGGCGCGGTCGCTGGAAGAACGGCGCGGCTACTGGCGCGCGGTCATTGCCATCGCGGCGAAGAATGCGCGGCTCGCGTGGGCGGTGTTGAAATACGGGGAAGATTTTAAATTGGAGTTGGGCAAGGATTGAAAACCAAAACCGTCTACCAGAAAACGAAACTTGAAAGGAATATACGCGCCGTCGGGCGGCGACAAAGAATCACCGATGCACTGCCAGCGTTGATGTGAAGCGGGTTGGACCCGCGCCGGGAGAGCCTGATCAATTTACGGGGAAAGCAGCATGCACCCGATCAACGAATGAGGTCCCGGCGCGCGTCTTTCATCAGGGTTCGGGCAACAGCCCAATATGACCGTTTGTAGTTTAGCAGTCCTTCACCTTCTCGCACGATGCAAGCAGCGCGACATGAAACGGAACGGAGAATGGCAATGAAATAGAAATTTCAAAAGCGCTTGCTAATTTGGGGAAGCCCTTGTAGTTGAATTGAGGGGCTGGCGTAGCCAGTCCCTCTCGAATGTAAGGTTGGGCAACTTGGTCAACTATGCTCAGCTTCAGCATGCAACTTCAGCCCTAGCGCACCGATAACTTTGAGGATGGTGTCGAAGCCTGGGCTACGTTCACCAGAAAGCGCCTTATAAAGGCTTTCACGGGATAGTCCCGCATCGCGCGCGACCTGTGACATACCCTTGGCGCGAGCAATATCACCAAGTGCTTTGGCAATGAAAGCTGCATCCCCATCAGCTTCTTCAAGGCAGGCATCAAGATACGCAGCCATTTCCTCTTGGGTTCTGAGATGTTCGGCAACGTCATAGCGAGTGGTAACGGTTTTAGTCATTGTTGCTCTACTCCGAAAGATTACGTGCGAGGCGCAAGGCAGCCTTGATGTCTTTGGATTGGGTACTCTTGTTCCCGCCCGCCAAAAGAATAATCAACTCTCGCCCCCGCTTCTTGAAATACACCCGGTAACCGGGACCATAATTGATTCGCAACTCAGAGACACCTTCGCCAACCGGCTCAACATCACCGGGGTTTCCGGCAGCGAGCCGTTCGATCCTTGCTTGGACGCGCGCTCTCGCTTGGAGGTCTTGCAAGGCATCAAGCCACTGCACGAATAGGTTTGTTTTACGAATTTCAATCATGCAGTGACTGTAGTCGCGCGGCTACATATTGTCAATGCCCTGCGCGCCGTCCTGAGGTGCCCAACGTGGAGCTAAGGGGCTGCGCGCTTTTGCGCAGTCCCGCTTGAGCGTAGGGTTAGAGGCAACGCTTCGAGACGTTCGGCAAGCCATACCTTAATAATGGACTGTCGGGTTACTCCAAGCTTTCTCGCTTCACGATCTAATGATTCGATCATCCACGTAGGAAAATCAACATTAACGCGCTTTTGCTCTTGCAGCACGCGCTTCGATTTGGATAAATCCAGTGAATCGGTGATGTCAACACCCTTTTCAAACTGTTGGTCAAAAATTTTAGCTTTCATATAAGGCAACCTCCTCAGGTCTTGAACGACGAACAGAAATTAGCCGGACACTTGCATCTCTATAAGTGATTACGGCTGACCAATGCTTTCCGTTAATCAGGCCTATCAGTAAGTACCGGGGTTCATCTTCTGTTTTCGCGGGAATTTCCAAGTAATCTTGGATCATCCCACAAAGCCTGAGCATCAATAAAATTGATGCCGTGCTTCAAAAGATTGGCTTGGCTTTTCTGTTCATTAAATTCAAAAGTAATCACGGTATAGAAAGTATACCATTATTGGTGGAAATGCAAATACTGGGGGTTGCCTCTAACGTTGAATTGAGGGGCTGGCGTAGCCAGTCCCTCTCGAATGTAAGGTTGGGCATCTCCGTCGGACAATTTCCGTTTGATTGCTGGACAAATGGGAAACTGTGTTGTACATTAACGCGTACATATTCGGAACCCTATCATGGATGCAATGACCTATACCACCGTCCGCGCAAACCTCGCCAGCACCATGGATCGAGTTTGCAACGACTGAGGTAGGTTGTAAATAGTGGACACCAACGGTTTCATGCAGCCAATCTTTTTTCGTAAAATTGGCGTTCAAAAGCGGCTGGGGATAAATAGCCCAACCGTGCCTGCGTACGCTGCCGTCGATAAAATATTTCGATGTGCTCTGTGATCGCCTGGATGGCCTCGGCACGCGTTTTGAATTTTCGATGATGCACCAGTTCATTTTTGAGCAAACCCCAGAAGCTTTCCATGGGGGCGTTGTCGTAGCAATTTCCCCGGCGTGACATCGAAGCCTCCATGCCAAACTGATCGAGCAGCTTGCGGTATTCATGAGCGCAATACTGGCTGCCACGATCCGAGTGGTGAATCAGCCCGCGTGGTGGGCGCTTCTCTGCAACGGCACGAAATAGAGACTGGCTGACCAGGTTTTTCGTCATTCGCTCGCTCATGGCATAACCTACCAGATCGCCGCTGAACATATCCTTGTGCCCCGCCAGATAAAGCCAGCCCTCATCAGTTTGAACATAGGTGATATCTGTCAGCCAGACCTGATTGGGGGCTGTTGCCGTAAATTTTTGCCCCAGCAAATTAGGTGCGACTGGCATGTCGTAGTTTGAGTTTGTCGTCGCCTTGAATTTCCGGATTTGCTTGCAGCGTATCCCCAATTTTTTGCGCAACTTTCTGACGCGATAGGTTGTTGTTTTTACGCCGTTCTTATCCAGATTGTCTTTCAGTCGCTCGGGGCCATACGTTTCACGGGTACGCTGATGGGCAGCACGGATCTCCAGTTCCAGCCGCATATTTTCCTGCTCGCGTTTTGACGGCGAACGCCCAAGCCAAGCGTAATAGCCGCTCGGCGAAACGTCGTAAATTCTGCACATCACCGACATCGGGTAATCTTTGTGCAACTCTTTCATCATCGCGTACTTCACCTTATTTCCCTTGCAAAGTACGCTGCCGCTTTTTTTAACAGATCACGCTCCATCTTGACTTCAGCCAGTTCTCGCTTGGTTTTGGTTAACTCCATCTCGATCTCTGTCAAGGGGCGTTGTGTTTTGCCGATCTCGCTCAATTTCCCGCCTTTCGCGGCTCTTAACCAACTCTCCAACGTAGAGGGCGGCATCGATAGACGCTTCGCCGCCTCCTTTGGACTCAATCTCTCGTCAGCAACCAGCTTGACCGCCTGCTCGCGAAATTCTTTGCTGTAAATCGTCTTCGGAATTCTCTGCTTCATGTGACACCTCCGTTCCAAGTTTAACAAAACATTGGTGTCCACTTTTTTCAGCTTACCTCAGTGCGTGCTGTCGTTGCATTTCCTGCTTGCGCCTGATTCGCCTGGGCGATTATCACCGGCACGTTTTGCGGCGGGACGTTGGGCATATCGGGGATATACATATTTACCTTAAAAATCAGAATTCATAGTAAAGGCCTAACGTGAAGCTAAGGGGCAGGCCGCTTCTGGCCTGTCCCTCTTGAGCGACGGGTTAGAGGTTCTGCATAAGTCTCAACATAACTATCGATGAGCTTACGGATCATGCGCTGATATTGCGTATGATGTTTTGATGCTTCAGATTTAAAAAAATCAACACTCTTTTTGCTCAGGGCGATGGTCACTTTAACTCCCTCTTCTCGGAACGCGAGTTCCTCGGGCGGAGGGAGAAAATCCATAATAACTTTGGCCTCAATAGGCTCGTTGGTATATTTAATTTTGGTTTTCATAAATAGCCTTTCCTTTACGCCAGTAGCCAGCTCCAAAAATTCGAATCACCCCACCGCGATAGGTAAACCGCACTGTGAGTATGCCGCCGTCAGCCTCGCCAAAACAAAAGAAGCGCTTTTCAGTTTTGCTGTGGGCAAGGTCTTCGGCAATGACACGTTTGGGATCAGCGAAAGCGTACTGTGCCAAGAAAAAAGGCACACCGTGCTTTTTCTGGTTTTCGGCATCCTTGTCTGCATCCCACTCAAACCGTATCTTGTTCATGTGGAAAGACTAGCACAAGCTGGGTTTTTTAGCCATACAAACGTATGGGCAATAGTATGGCCTCTGACGACCTCTAACGTTAAGTTGAGGGGCTGACGCGGGCTGCTTCGCGGCAGTCCCGCTCGAACGTTAGGTTAGATTTGCGGTTTTATTTGCGTCTGCTTTGGAAATTTCTTGATAAGCCACAGCAAAACCTCAAGCTGATCATGTGCGGTGGCGCGGCGAACTTGAATTAAAAGTTTTTGTAAATCGGGGCGTGTCAGAGTTGCATTTGATGCGCCTTCATTACACACAGAGCAAATTGCACGGAGATTAGATGGGTCATCTGTGCCACCCATACTCTTATCAATGACGTGACCAAGGTGGAGTCTAGTTTTTCTTGTGGTGTCATATGGATGGGGTTCGCCAGCAACTGCGCCACACATTTGGCAAGTAAATCCGTTGCGGTCAAGAACAAAAGCGCGGGTTTCTTTCGATATTGCACGCTCAAAGGCCGGTTGCGGTTTTGGATTTTCCAGCAGATATTGACCGGGCTTTAATTCGCTTCGGTCATTGTGCGTCAGAATCAAATAGCCTTCTTCTGTGCGAAGTTGCGAACACGGCGCGCCCACTCGGACTGGTTGTCTCCAACGGCTCGCAGCTCTTCGGAATCTATGACGCGGCCAATATTCGCCAAAAAGTGAGCGCGGAGTTTTCCGCGCGCACCACCTCTTTGTGTTTTTACTTTTATCATTGCTATGCTCGTTTAAGTTTTGGCTTTGCGGCGGCATTCAGTGCTTCCTGAATTTGCGTACCAACAGCCCGAGCAACAGGGGAGGGAAACGCATTGCCAATTTGACGATATGCGGCAGTTTTTTTGCCGCTAAATTGCCAGTGATCGGGAAAACCTTGGATACGTGCGGCCATGCGAACTGTTAGACGTGGCATACCGATAAAATCCGATTCTGGCGCAGCATCAGCGATACCCATACCATCCACGCCTATTGATGCCCACGCCTTTTTTGCCCTAGTGGGGCCGAGGTCGGGGCCACCATGTTTCTTACTGCCGCCAACCAACGTTGGGGCTATATCACAAGCCCTTTCGCGCCACTGCATTGCACCGCGCCAGCCGTTTGCAGCGATGAGATCAAAAAGCGCCTCACCGACCGTTGGCGGAGGGGCGATAAGTGCTGATGGCCAATTAAAATATTCTGCGGCATTTTTCTTTAGCGCTACAAAAACAACTCGTGGGCGCAATTGAGGGACGCCAAAATCACTTGCATTTAACAACCGCCATTCGGCGACATAGCCAAGTTTTTTTAAATCGGCGATTAGTTTTGCGCGGTACTCATCAAACACGGAATCAAGCAAGCCGCGCACATTTTCAAGCATTACAGCTTGGGGTTTGCACTCAGAAACTAATCTGAGAGCCTCTGGAAAAAGGTCGCGCTCATCTTCGTTGCCAAGTTGCTTGCCCGCCTTTGAAAAAGGTGGGCAAGGCACACCGCCGGCCAAAAGCTCGATGCCGTTCCATTTGTCCGCAGAGTAGTGACGAATATCGCCTTCTACTACGTTCCAGTGCGGCCTATTGATTCTAAGTGTCTGACATGCGGGAGCCTCGATTTCAACAAGGCTGGCATGTTCAAAGCCCGCTTGTTCTAGGCCAAGAGCCTGCCCACCCGCTCCTGCGCAAATTTCTATGGAATACAGTGACATAATGTTATGTTTATTGGGTGTCGTACGTCGATTCTACAGCGCTTTAGTTATCACATAAAGGATTTATCGTGCGGCGCGCTGTACTGAGCAAATCTAACGTTGAATTGAGGGGCTGGCGTAGCCAGTCCCTCTCGAATGCAAGGTTAGCCATTTACCGTATAATATTTCTGTAATTGCTATCGAGATCACTACTGCCACTAAGAACAATTCCATTCCGTGCTCGTACATCCTCTGCAAGTGCTTCTAGCTCGGAAGAATTTGCTGCACGCACATGAAAATCACCGATGAAGCATTGAATATGAGCTTCGAAAAATTCTCTCAGAGTCCATGTTTCGAGCGTCAGCGGATTGCAATGGTCGGCCGACAATATGTCCACGGCAGAAACAACACGTATTCCAGACTGTTTCGAATAGATAAACACATAGGATACGGGTGATCGATCAAGCATTATTTTGCATTGCCCAACTAAATCTGAGTAGTCATGCGAAGAAACTTTCTGACCAGGTTCAAGTCTTTTTGCTTGTGCCAAAAATCCTTTGCTGACGCGGTACCCCGGAAGATTTAGATTTAGTACGGCTAGAAAATCAGCGCCATGTCTTACTTCCTGAGATCTCTTGCCTATTGAAGTCAAAGTTTTTGCTTCCCAATGCACTCCAGCAATTTCTTCCCCATCTAACCCATATTCAATGTTTGCAAGTAGCCGATCTGTAATACTTGGCTCATGTTCAATTCTCGTGCTCTCCATTCCTTCAAGGGTTTTCTTCTCGGCCTTGACGATCTTTGCTAGAACTTCTTTAGTCAATTTTTCATTTTGGAACATGACGGTCTTTCATGATGGCTAACGTTAAATTGAGGGGCTGGCGTAGCCAGTCCCTCTCGAATGCAAGGTTAGGCAGCTATTTCAAGATACTCAACGATGCTTGCTGGTCGCGGAATAGGTAAGCCATCTTCAATAAGACCTTCGATGTGAAATTCGATTGCCTCGCGCATTTCGCGCTCGGTTTCTTCGACAGTAAAACCAGTGGCGACGCAGCCAGGTAAATCTGGGGCGTATGCGGAGTAATTATTTTCGGCTTTTTCGACAACGATAGCGTAACGCATATTTTAGCCCTTTAACTGTGCTTGTTTAAGAATGCTATTCAATGTGCCGGGCGCTAAATCATCGCTTGGTTTTCCGGGCACTGTGACACGACCACTCTTGACCAGATGCTTGAACTGGCGATGGCTGCCACGCGTTGTGGCGAGATACCAACCATCCGCTTTTAGCATAAGCAAAATCTCATTTACTTTCATGCGTCAAGCATAGCAGATTGCTACACTGTTGCCAAAGAAGCCTAACGTTAAGTTGAGGGGCTGACGCGGGCTGCTTCGCGGCAGTCCCGCTCGAACGTTAGGTTAGGCTGGACTTGCTTTGCTACCATTCAAACCTCCGCTGACACTCACGACAATGCTCCCGTGCTGCCCATAACAATATCATTCCGCCGACGGGTACGCGCTCACGTACCAGTTTTCTACATCATTTCGGAGCGCCCAAACAAAGCCATGCTTCTCATCTCGACCATCGAAGAGGCAACACGTCATCCTGAATCTTGATTGAAGCATGCGCCACTAGCTGAGTGCGCCAGATAAAGCCAGCAAGAGTATTGTCGGCCCACTGCTCAAAGAACCACCCTGTCTTCGTCGGCAGAGTGGAAGCGTTAAGAGTTGGGGGGCTGGCGCGCTTGAGCGCTTTTACAGAAAGTCCCTGCTCAAGACCGCGACGGAGTTCTGCACTTGACGCTATGTCAGGCTTGACCTCAATTGCAACGTCGATACCCTCGACTAGCAGAAGACGGAACTTACCGTGGCTATCGACCGTGTACGGATGATTTGGGTTGCATACTATGCAATCAATTGAGTCCGAGATAGCACCAAATGAATCACGAAGTTTTCCTTTGGTGATTCGATGAGGGTACGGAAAAAATCGAGCTACAAAGTCTTGAACGGCATGCTCGCGAAAATCTGCGACTTCTTGCGACGTACCTTTACCTTCGATTGAGGCTTTGCGAAACTTGGCCTCAAGTTCTATGCCATCTTCTCGGAGCAATTGGTAGAGATCATCCATATGCAAAATTTATGAGTTCTAACGTTGAGTTGAGGGGCTGACGCGGGCTGTTTCGCGGCAGTCCCGCTCGAACGTTAGGTTAGCGGTTTTTTGGCCAACGACTCGGATTGCGAGCATCATGTAACACAGCCAAAACATGTACGAGATCACCCCGCACCGCATAAAATAAACCATAAGGGAACCGGGGAAGGAGAGCGCGGCGAACACTGGGAATTACCTCCGCATAAAGCAGAGGTGCTTGCTCTAGCCGTTTTAGCTGCAACTCCATTGCGGCAATGAATTCTTCACCGAGGCCGGGACTCTGTAATTCGTACCACTCTTGAGCTTTGCCAGTTTCACGCAATGCTCGTGTAGAGAATTTCAGGCGGTACGCCATGAGCCATCTTTAAGGCTTGATTTCACCTGATCCCAAGAATAACCTGCTTCCGGGTTTGCCTCGAACTCCGCCAAGCGTGCTTCGAGTTCAACCTTAAGCGCAGGCGAAATTTCCACGGCTTCGGGAACCGCAGCAACGCTGTCCCAGATAAGCTCAACTAGGCGAATGCGTTCCTGCACCGGAAGCTCAAGAATATCGGCTATAGAGATATTGTTCATGCGGACATTGTACCCTTTTTCGGGAAGCGCGCTAACGCAGGTAGCCAGTCCCTCTCGAATGTAAGGTTAGCCGCCAACCCGAACCAGCGAATTTGGTGTCAACTTTGCAAGGCATAGAAGCAGTTTGGGGACGAGCGGAAGCAGAGTAGGCAACCTGTTGTCATATGCGACCAGTACAACAACAGTCAGCGGAAGAGCTGCAAGATTTTGCTGATATTGAAGGTTACGATCCGCAGTTACAAAGACATCAAACTGCCCTGCTGCCAGAGCCAGAAGCTTGCCGTTCTTTACGCCTGACCACCCAGCATCTACGACCGTGAAAACCGTGTGCTCGGTAAGGGCGCGAGATAGGCGGCGGGGGAGTGACTCGTCAAGCAGGATGCGCATCGGGTGCTACAGCTTCGCGGGCTTGCTCAAGAGTGGCGACACAAAGTTTCTGTGGGACGGATGGGAAATCTTCACAAAACGTGGCGAGCGAATCCCCTGCTTCCAAGTAATCGAATAATGTCTTAACTGGGACACGCGTACCAACAAAAACAGGGGTTCCACCCTGAATTTCAGGATCGATTTGAATAGCGATTTGGGTCATGGCAAAAGACTCCAAGTGATTATAAGTTCATGCGTTACTATACTCTCACGGCGAAAAATTTGGCAGCTAACGTTAAATTGAGGGGCTGGCGTAGCCAGTCCCTCTCGAATGCAAGGTTAGGCCGTAATTTGCACGAGAACATTTTTCTCCCAGCATTGCATCGCTTCGCTTAGCACGGCCAAGGCATCGAGTCGGATGCCTGCTTTGGTAGCCACCGTGGCGTGGATGTGAACCATCTGTGGATCTTTGATATGTAGGGTTACCTCCGGCCCTGAGACAGTGATTTGCTCGATTGAGTCTTGCGGCGCGTTGAAGCCAACATCCACCAACTCAGCAAACTCGCTTGATCTACTTTCTCGGAGTACACCGTGCTTGGCTCGATTGGCAATGTCTGCCACGTACCTGAGGGCTTGGCAGCGGTTGACCTCATCTTCGACTGCATTTCCACGGAGGCCATTGGCCTCAAAGCATGTTTTAAGGTAGTCCTTAAGGCTCCACATCCAGATGAAAAGGTTGAGGAAGTCGTCCTCAAGTTGTTCAGGTGCCTTCACTCCGACTGCTCGAAAGTGGGTTGTGAAGTTTGTGCCCTCAGCCTGATATGAAATCTCGTAGCCAGTTCCGGACGCATCTTGCACTGCTCCGATGGCTCGGTGAATTCGGCTTCTAATAGCGTCAAGATCAGCAGGTGTCATGTCTTTTGCGGCCTAACGTTGAGGTGAGGGGCTGCGCGAGGGTGTATTCGCGCAGTCCCTCTCGACCGTAAGGTTAGCCATTGAGCTGTACACCGTGGAAGCCACTACGGTTTTTTCTTTTACGCGCCAAGAAGCCTTTAACATCGTGAAGCGACAACATGTCCGCGTGGTGTACGTGCTCAATTTCCTCCCGTAGTTCTGCAATGGCTTTGTAGTTCTCTTTTGCGAACTCTATCGCTCCGCCTTCATGTTGGCTACCGCGAAAAAATAGGTAGTTCAAATCTCGTGTTTTAGCAAACAACTCGTCGCTCAGCCAGAGCGATTGAGACGTAGTGTCAAGAAGAAGCTTGAATGCTTTTGACCACGGATCAACCTCGGTAAAAAGCCAATGATGGGGGCGGTTATCTTTATCTAACACTGACGTGCTAAGACCAACAATTAGCTCTTCAAGTTTTTCGTATGCTGCGACACGCTTGGTTAGCACCATCTTGTAATAGTCGTTGACGTAGTCGTTTCTTTTTGCGCGAAGGCTATATTGCCCAGCGATAAATGCACCCAAGACGCCAGAGATCAGCGAACTCGATAAAATAGCTAGGACGATCTGCTCTGGAGTCATATGGCTAACGTTAAATTGAGGGGCTGGCGTAGCCAGTCCCACTCGAATGCAAGGTTAGACGCTAACACGGCAACGGAGCGCAGTAAAGAAAACGACGAAAAACTGCCGCACGAAAAACTGGCGATGCGAGGCGCAAGAGCGGGCACAATAAAGAAGAGCGCGAAACGTTAAAACCCGCAGCACACAAGAAGAGCCGAACAGGCAACTCAAGCAGCCCAACCACAAAACTGGCGGCGACCACACCGGAACTCTCAGCCGAACCCGCCGAAAAAACAGCAACCGGCGAGAAAGAGAAAATGGGCAAATTTCGCATAGCGCCTAACGTTGAATTGAGGGGCTGGCGTAGCCAGTCCCTCTCGAATGTGAGGTTAGGCTTTTAACCACGGAGAACCCCAATTGTATAAATAACGAGGTTACGACAAAGAACTAAAGTTACCCAAATGCCGAATGGGGTAAGCATACCCAATATTGTTGCATGTGATTGTCTTATCCGCTTCAAAAATGGCAAGCGAGCCCACCACACAAAGGAAAGAAAGAACAACACAAAGACGGCGTTAATAAAAATTGCGGAGGGTTCCGCCCCAAAAATATCTTTTCGAATAGTATCCGCCATCATTATTATCGGCACTACCCATGCGGGCAAAAAATCCTTCCAGTATTTCTGTGCAGCGGATTTGAGAGTATCAGGCATCAACATGGTCAGCCTAACGTTGAGGTAAGGGGCGGGCGGCTTCTCGCCCGTCCCTCTTGACCGTAAGGTTAGCCTTCATTCCCAATGAACACCGCCACACCACCAAGGTCTGGGTCGTTATCAATTTCTGGCGGCGACTCATTTTGAAGCATAGCTATAACATGCGGCGGTGGCCTATCAACTACCTCAGGCAATGTTCGTTCATCCGAATCTCGGTCAAATCCAAGAACGGTTCCAATGAAGCTACGTACTTGCGTAGGGAGATTCGCTGTTGCTCCACCACCTATTCCTGCGCTACAGCACACAAGGCAACTCCAAGGAAAAGCGTGTGGCATAAGCGTTGTGAGCTTCTTTGAGTCTGGCACGCTTTTGAGGCTCTTGATTGTGTAAGCATCAATAATTGAACAACCATAGTTTTCTCGTGAGTTTGGGAAAGTGCCGCATTGGTTAGTGACCACTGAAAATTTCAATGGCCAATGTGAATACAAGCAGTAAAGAGGAACCAGCCCCCCCAACTTAGACCTGGAAATTAGAACATCCGTTTGATTTTTGTAGTGGAGTTGCTCAAAACGCTCTACTTTGAATTTCAATATTTTTGCTTGAATCCTAACCCCAAACCACTTTTGCTGAAGACTGTCGGTAAACCACCATTCCCAGTCTGCACCAGTGCCCGCCTCTTGCCGTTTGTTGTAGGTGGTAGTAATTACTTCCGCAGAGTGACGCGACTTAATTGCGTATTCCACGGAAACTGGACGCTCAGTCCACAGCAAACTGGACAGTCGGAGCGTAGCGACGCGGGGGTTGTTTTTTACTCCTGATTTGTGGGTTTAGTCAAACCTCTTTTACTCTTTCTGATCGACTCGCCGGACAGATCCAGTTTATGGGCGTTATGCACAAGCCGATCCAGAATGGCATCCGCCAGGATAGGGTCGCCGATCGAATCATGCCAGTCGTCCACCTTCAACTGGCTGGTGATGATAGTCGAGCGCTGGTTATAACGATCATCCAGTATTTCCAGCAAATCCCGTCGCGCGGAATCTGTCAGCATCGCCACGCCCCAATCGTCCAGCAGCAGGACATCGACCTTGGCGAGTTGCGTGATGAATTTCACGTAACGCCCATCACCATGCGCAATCGCCAACTCCTCGAACAGGCGCGGCACGCGTACATACAATGACGAGTAACCCAGCCGACACGCCTGATTGGTCAACGCGCAGGCCAGCCAGGTTTTACCCAGTCCGGTTAGCCCCGTGATCAACACGTTCTGGTGCTCTTTGATCCATGCGCCGGTCAGCAGCCTGTTGAACAGAGTTCGATCCAAGCCGCGCGCCACGCGGTAATCGACATCTTCAGGCGTTGCCGCATGTTTCAGTTTGGCGCGGCGTAATCGTGCTGAGGTCTGTGCCGATGAGCGTTCGCTGATCTCGCGCTCGACCAACAGGCCAAGCCGTTCCTCGAACGACATCCGTTCAAGTTCGGGCAAGCGCTGTTGCTCGTTGAGCGCCTGCGCCATGCCGAACAGGCGCAGTTGGTTGAGGTGCTGGTGGGTGGGATGATTCAACATGCTGCTTCTCCTTTGGTTAGTGGTAATACTCGGGGCCGCGCACCGTGCTGTGCGTGAGCGGCAAAGTGGTTTGCGCGGATTCGGTCTGGATTTGTTTATCCAGCCCATTCTTGAGGATGGAGCTGACACTACGGTAATTGGCCGCGTTCAGTGCCAGAGCGCGGGAACAGGCGGCTTCCAGTCTTGTATTGCTGTAATCGCCTCCCATGCGCAACACACCCAAGCAGGCGCGGTAACTTTGTTGCGGATGCTTGCGCTGCCCCAGCATGCTCTCCACGGTGGCGTGTGTGTTCGGCCCCACCTTCTGCGCCCAGTCGAGCAAACGCTTGGCATTCCAGCCTGCCACTTGCTGATGCGCCGGTGTCATGTGCGTATCGATAGTGGTGTGTCGCCCTTTGAGCAAACTTCTGGCATGGGCGGCGATGCGGCTGCCACGATGGAATATCTCTACCGTCGTTGCCGTGAAACGCACATCCACTTCCTGGCGAGCGAACCGGAACGGCACCGAGTAATAGTGGCCGGTGATCTCGACGTGGTAGTCGATGCCGACACGGGCGATCTTCCATTCGGCGAATTGATAGCGATCTGCTGGCAGCGCTTTGAGTGCCGGGCGGTCGAGTTCTACGAACGCGCTGTGGCGGCAACCGGGCAACTTCTTGAACGGGCGCTGATTCAAGTCGGCCAGCAATGCCGATATGGCGCGGTTGGCTTCCTCCAAGCTGAAGAAGCGCTGGTTGCGCAGCCGTGCCAATATCCAGCGTTCGACCACCAGCACGCCATTCTCCACCTTGGCCTTGTCGCGCGGCTTGCGGCTACGAGCCGGCAAGACCGTCACGCCATAGTGCGCGGCCAAGTCGCGGTAAGTCGGGTTCAATTCCGGGTCGTAATAGGAGGGATGCTTGACGCCTGACTTGAGGTTGTCTGGCACAAGGATTTCCGTCACGCCCCCAATAAACTCGAAGGCGCGCACATGGGAGCCAATCCAGTCGGATAGTTGCTGTGTCCAGGTGGCTTCGGCGAAGGTGTAGTTGGATGCGCCGAGCACGGCAACAAAGAGTTGCGCGTGGCGGATTTCCCCTGTCAACCCGTCAATGATCGGCAAGGTCTGTCCGGCATAATCGACGAACAGCTTCTCGCCGGGCGTGTGTGTTTGCCGCATGGTGACCGACAGCTTGCCCACCCATTGCCGGTAGCGTTCGCAGAACCAACTGTATTGGTAGCCATCAGAGTGCGCGGCTTTGTACTCCTGCCACAGCAATTCCAGCGTGACGCTCTTCTTGCGCATTTCGCGGTGCGCCCAGACCCAGTCCGGCTCGGATCGGACAACATCAGAAGGCACAATCGGCGGGAATAGCCGCAGTTCCATGGCCGAATCATCCAAGCCTTCAGGCAGCGGATAGCCTATGCCTGCGGCCTTGGCGCGGCGAAGATAATCGCCAACCGTGGTCGGCGATGCGCCAATAGCGAGGGAAATCTCCCGATTGGAGCGACCGCATTCGAAATGCAGCCGGAGTGTTTCTGTAATCTTGCGCATGGATAACCTGTTGTTGGCCATGTGGCTCCTCGGTAAAAATCCCCGAGGTTGCCACGGTTATCCCGCGTACCGCTACATCCCTATTTTACTGTCCAGTTTGCCGTGGACTGAGTGTCCAGTTTGAACCGGAATTCGCAACTTAATTTCAATAATATTGTTGTCGGTGATTGTTTCTTCCAGTGGCTGATGCGAAACACTACGTGCCTTTCCCATGAATGCCCACGTTTCGTGCGATAGCTCGCGAAATGTTTCACATAATGTCATAGCATAGACTCCAAAATTAATGATGGCTAACGTTAAATTGAGGGGCTGGCGTAGCCAGTCCCTCTCGAATGTAGGGTTGGGCGCATTGTAGTTAGTACCTATGAATGTCTTTGGAAATTACAAAGATGAGTAAACCAATAAGCGTAACCTCGACACCATATTGAAACCATGTGGTTGTGTACCACACCTCATTTGGAAAAGGGAACTCAGCTTGGTTCTTGCCACCGTTAGCAATGCTGCCGAGGACTTTCCACCAAAATGGCCAGGCGACAACGCTAAAACCTGACGTAACAAGAAACAGATTAAGCTCGGCAAACCAAATAATGGCACCTGCTAATGCGAGTAAACCAGCAGTTTGAAACACTGCCTCAAGAGTTGTTTGGAAATCTGCACCAATTGAACGAGAAAGCCAAAGTACGAAAAGTAAAAATGCTCCAATTGGTAACAAAATGAGCATGAGCGCTCCGCTATTGTCTCTAGAACTCAAATCGAACTCCTTTTGATTTTGCCCAACGTTGAATTGAGGGGCTGGCGTAGCCAGTCCCTCTCGAATGTAAGGTTAGGCTTTTCACTACGAAGAAGCAAATGATGAACAACACTGGTGAGTGTGCTTTATTTAACCAAAGACTATACTTGCAAAAACAAGAATGATCACACCTAGCCACGCCCAATGCCACCACCCACACAACACAAAAAAACCAACTGAACAGATAACCCAAATCAGCCCAAAGACAATTTTTATTAATATACCGTACTCCGTTCCTTTGTCTTCAGAATGTAGAACCCTTTCAAAGGGAGTTTTCGACTCTGATGACTGCTTATTACTTTTAGTGACAGCCATCCAAGATGGCCAGTGTCCAGCTACTGCCATATATCCAAACAAATATAGCCAGACCGTGAATATTGGGGTTATCGCAAACCAGAGCCAAGCAGTCCAAGATGGCTGAAATCCTTGCTGATATACTCTGAACAGAGCAATGCTTCCTATGCCAACAAGAACAAAACCGCAGACACGGAAGAAAGAGGATACTTTGATGTCATCCTTTACTGCCATTTGATCGCCCCCATGACTGCCGCTAACATGCCCAATATTTTTTATCACACCACCTGAGATAGTACGAAGCCTAACGAATGAAAGGGACTTCCCCGTCCCGAGGCTGCGGCGGAAGCCGCGAACGGCAACAAGTGCCATGATGGAATTTGCACATTTCATCAACACCACGAAAGGGGAAGTCCATGAACATTATCACCGTAGGAATCGATCTCGCCAAGAACGTGTTTGCCGTGCACGGCGTCAATGATAGCGGCAAGGCAGCGCTGGTCAAGCCAAAAGTGCAGCGCGCAGATTTGTTGCCACTGATTGCGCAACTGCCGCCGTGCCTGATCGGCATGGAAGCGTGTTCGGGTGCACACCACTGGGCACGGCTGTTCCGGCAGTACGGCCACACGGTCAAGCTGATCGCGCCGAAGTTCGTCGCGCCCTACCGCATGACCGGCAAGCGCGGCAAGAACGACGCGGCTGATGCCGCCGCGATCTGCGAGGCCGTCACACGCCCATCCATGCTTTTCGTCCCGGTCAAGGAAGAACACCAGCAGATCATCCTGTGCCTGCACCGCACCCGGCAGGGGTTTGTCGAGGAACGCACCGCAAGCTACAACCGCCTGCGCGGCCTGATCGCAGAGTTCGGTATCGTGCTGCCGCAAAAAGTTGTTTGTCTGCGCCGCGAGATCGGCGCGCACTTGGAAGACCTGCCGGGTTACGCCAACCTGTGCGTGGGTGACTTGTTGGCACACGCGGACGAACTCGACAAGAAAATCGCCGAATACGACCGAGCCATCGCTAAGGCCGCGCGCGAAGATGCGCGCAGCAAACGGTTGATGAAACTCCCCGGCATTGGCCCTGTCACCGCTAGCGCATTGCTGGCCAGTATGGGCAGCGGCCACGACTTCGATAACGGGCGCCAAGTGGCGGCCTGGATCGGACTTGTTCCGGGACAATACAGCAGCGGCGGAAAGGCGCGCTTGGGACGCATCACCAAGGCCGGAGATGGTTACCTGCGCAGCCTGCTGGTCATGGGAGCGCGAGCGGTGCTCAACAGTCTTGGCGACAAGCAGGATCGCTTCAGCCGCTGGGCGCGGTCGCTGGAAGAACGGCGCGGCTACTGGCGCGCGGTCATTGCCATCGCGGCGAAGAATGCGCGGCTCGCGTGGGCGGTGTTGAAATACGGGGAAGATTTTAAATTGGAGTTGGGCAAGGATTGAAAACCAAAACCGTCTACCAGAAAACGAAACTTGAAAGGAATATACGCGCCGTCGGGCGGCGACAAAGAATCACCGATGCACTGCCAGCGTTGATGTGAAGCGGGTTGGACCCGCGCCGGGAGAGCCTGATCAATTTACGGGGAAAGCAGCATGCACCCGATCAACGAATGAGGTCCCGGCGCGCGTCTTTCATCAGGGTTCGGGCAACAGCCCAATATGACCGTTTGTAGTTTAGCAGTCCTTCACCTTCTCGCACGATGCAAGCAGCGCGACATGAAACGGAACGGAGAATGGCAATGAAATAGAAATTTCAAAAGCGCTTGCTAATTTGGGGAAGCCCTTGTAGTTAAATTGAGGGGCTGGCGTAGCCAGTCCCTCTCGAATGTTAGGTTAGGCTTTTCAGCATAATAGTTACGGCCCAATATATTAACGACCATCTACACATTTTAATTTTGCGACCTCGCCTCGCGTTTCATTCTATCTACACCTGCTATGACACCAAAAGCGATGGAAACAACTAACCCCATTAATCCACCACCAAAAAGCTCAGATTGAAGATCTCTGTAGTGTGAGGCAGGTATAGTTAATAAATCCCCGACACCTATACCTAACAATAATCCACCACTCATGAGCGTTATCCAAGAGAAGGAATGAAATCTATTAAGTAAAATTATTATCGGAACGGCAAAAAATAGTGTGGTGATTAAGCTTACGCCGTAAGTACCAATTATGAATACTAAAGCCAAGTGCCCTAAACCTATTTGATGGTGGACTATGTAAGATTTACCAATTATGAAAAGTGGGCAAAATAATGGTGCACAGAATACAGCCCAAACAAATCTTTTTTGTTTGCACATATTCGAAATAAACAAAGAAACGTTTTTATCGGGCTGAGTTATCAATTTTTTGAGAAGCCTAACGTTAAGTTGAGGGGCTGCGCGAGGGTGTATTCGCGCAGTCCCTCTCGAACGTTAGGTTAGGCATTGTCCTAGAAAAGCTTCGCCAAAATTGCGGATTGCACATCGGGATGAAACTCTTCATACATTGTGTTTAGACGAACATTGTTTTTTTCAGCGGGCTTCGGGATGCGGAAATTTTCAGTAACCAGCCATTTAATGTTTCTTCCCGCTGAAACCACGGGGCTTGTCGTTACAACCTGATCATCGATTATTACTCCGATACCTTTGACCATGATGTCGGAGCTGGATGGAGGGGCTGATTTGATGTAAACAATGTCGCCCACTTTGAGTGAGCGCACGAACTGATGCAGTTCTGGTGCTTGGGTATTGTCCCAGCCCGGCCCTGCTATGTTGTTTACAATGAATTCACCACTAACGTCTTCATCGTAATACGCGCCAATTGCATAAATGCCCATAATTCCTCCAAAAATGCCTAACGTTGAGGTGAGGGGCTGCGCGAGGGTGTATTCGCGCAGTCCCTCTCGACCGTAAGGTTAGACCTCGCTTTGATTATTGCCGATAAACTCTTGAGTGGGCTTCATAAGTACAACGTTCTCTCCAATTTTTGTTCTTACAATCTCTATCAAGCTTGCGATTGAGCCATCTGGAACATCTCTGTTTAGGTACATTTCAACAAGTTGTTTCGCTAGATCTGGTTTTTTTGTAGGAGACCATTCTTCAAGGATGTCGAAACTTTGTCCAACTAGGACTCGCCATGGTCTGAGCCCAGGAAGAAAATCAAGAGTTATAGCTTTATAGTCACAAACGCATGCCAGAGCATAGTCAAGAAAGAAGCCGCTTAACGATTCGCAGCTTCTGACAAAGCTTACAGTTTCAATGGGGCCGGTCGTTAAGCTCGTTACCGGATACCGTACTCTCGTGACTTGGTCTTTCATTAGATGTTTCCTTGAATTAGTTGGAATACTGACCGAGGTCTAACGTTGAGGTGAGGGGCTGCGCGAGGGTGTATTCGCGCAGTCCCTCTCGACCGTAAGGTTAGCCATACTTACCTTAAGCCCCTATCAGATAGCCACTTCTCAATATGCTGAGGCATGGTGTTGTCAATGTCGGTCGTATCAAAGGGTTTGTATAGCTTCCCTGTTAAATCTGTTTGTAATGACTTCAGTGTCTTGTCTTTTAAAAGGAGAACGTTCTTCCCCATGCCGAGCATATAGCCAACCTCAAGGGATACATTTGGATTGAAGTCATCTTCTGTAATGCGGTCATAAACGGCGACTCCGAAGTCACAAGCGTGCATGTATGTTTTGATGTTTGGAAACAAATCATCCATGTACTCTTTGTCATCAGCTCGCAAAGCAGTGATGCCGTGCTTTTTTAATGTATCCTTAATACAGGCCACGATTGCCTGATGGGGTTTGGTGTTGCCGAACTGCATAATGATGAAAGCAGTTTTGGTACCGATTGGGTAGTCGGCTCTGAATTTCTCAAGCCCAGATGCTATTTCAGGCATAGAGACGGCCTCACTAGAAATATTTTTGTTAGGTTTTTGCTGTGATTGAAGTACCGTATTGACATACTGCTGAACGATAGATTGGATGTACTCTTCTAGCTCAGGTAGTGCCACGTTCAACGGGCAGGAAAATGCCCACGCCACTTCGCCAACCTCGATTCGGACTTGATGAACAAGGCTCTGAAGTTCAAGCCGACCATGCGCTGACAAGTTACGATAATTGAGTGAATTTCCGCCAGGGGCATCAGCAAAGACAAAATGAAAGCTTGCCGTATCTTTTGCAACAAACAGAAAGGTGCATTGTTGAACTTTTAATAGTGATGCGGGAACCTGTAACGCAAGCGCATATGCTCTGACTTTTTCGCCGAAACTCTTAACGATTTCGTTGGCTGTTTTCTTCTCATCTTCAGGTAAATCCCCTCCGATACTTGCCATACCACCAGATGTTATAAATTGGATTGCTGACACAGAACCTCCCTTGTATGGCTAACGTTAAATTGAGGGGCTGGCGTAGCCAGTCCCTCTCGAATGCAAGGTTAGACGCTCACACGGCAACGGAGCGCAGTAAAGAAAACGGCGAAAAACTGCCGCACGAAAAACTGGCGATGCAAGGCGCAAAAGCGGGCGCAACAAAGAAGGGTGCGAAACGCCAAAACCCGCAGCACGCAAGAAGAGCCGAACGGGCGACTCAAGCAGCCCAGCCACCAAACGGGAAGCTACCACACCGGAACTCGCAGCCGAACCCGCCGCAAAAACGGCAACCGGCGAGACAGAGAAAATGGGCAAACTTCGCATAGCGCCTAACGTTAAGTTGAGGGGCTGACGCGGGCTGCTTCGCGGCAGTCCCGCTCGAACGTTAGGTTAGGCTGTGAATAGCGGAACAAAGTCAGTTACCGTATAGTTGATTTCTTAAATGGATCTGGATTGTGGAATAGATGCACGTAATGACATTTTGAGCATCTTTTAATCGCAAATTCAACATACTCACTTTCTATATAGGATGGTGACCCATCGCGAGACAAAGAAACAGGCATTTCCGAGCGCTTTTGTGGCAGGCTTAAATTACTACTTATGAGTTCAGCGCAACCACAGAAAACACATTTCTCAGCATTCGTTTGATTTTCCATTATTACTCCTTATACGTTGAACATTAGCGGAATGTGATTGTTACGGCCTAACGTTAAGTTGAGGGGCTGACGCGGGCTGCTTCGCGGCAGTCCCTCTCGAACGTTAGGTTAGGCAGTTTTTCCATGTTGTAGGTACTTCAACAGCTCTGTAAAAATAATAGTGTAGATAATAACGATAAGATACTTAACCCATTTTGAAGCTGGCTTATTTCTGAGTTTATTCATAAGGTTTTCGTGGTTAATCCATAGCAGACCAAACCCACAAAAACCCAAAACAGCAACTACGACGTGATCCCAGACTGCAACCCACCCAACACCGATGTGTTGTTCTTTCCAAGCGGATGCTGCTAGTACAAAGCCCACTAGGCCGATGTTTCGCAAATGATCGAATACAAATTTCACTGTAGCATCGTCACGTGCGTATTTATCGAGATAATGGAATGCCATAGAGAACTGCCTAACGTTAAGTTGAGGGGCTGACGCGGGCTGCTTCGCGGCAGTCCCGCTCGAACGTTAGGTTAGGCATTTTGCGGCAAGTCAGGAGGGAGAAAAACGCCCTTCTGCTCGGCATATCTCAGTAAGCAGTAACGCACCAAACGCTCAAGACCAACAAACGTTGGGGCATTGGCAAGTATCTTTCCGTACGTCCTGTCATCGACTATTGGTCGCCCCACTTGAACTTCGCAGTTTACACCTCCAACGGAGCGCTCAATCCATGCGCCAAACGGTACGCCGGTATGTACATAGCGACTGCGCAAGTCGTATGCGGCTGCCACAGTCTTAACAAAGGATTCTGGTTTGAACCTACCAAATTGCGCCGATGATTCGCTTCTCGTGAAGAAGTTGTCATCGACCAAGTCGGTAATCGTTCGAACAAATCTTCGCTTAATCGACAATAACTTTCCACGGAAGTGACGCGCGATTTTCGCGCCATCTATCAAATTGGATTCGATCTCGGCAAGATAGTGTCTTGTTGTTGCATCATGTAACTCTATCGCCCCTGACTCTATAGAACTAGACAGTATTTCAATGGCAGTGACCAAATGAAGGTAGGCAACTTCTGCGTCACGTTCGAAAGCCTGTAGCGCCTGCGAATAAAACTTTGCAGCACTTTGAAATATTAAAACAAAGGATTGTGATTGTCCGGCATTGTCCAAGACTGGCCTAATTCTACGAATCTCGGCGAGATTGAGAGGTATTAAATAATCTGCGCGAGGTTGATGGGAATTATGGGGCAATGTGTGTCTACATAGACTAGAAAAGTGGTCTAAATTTGGTACGTTGAAGCGTCCAATGGTTTCAATCAGTCCATGATTATCAAACCGCTTCCCATATAGAACACTGAGGCACCACGAAAATAGTTCAGGTACCCAAGTGTAGTTTGGAAGTACCACACCGACGCCTCGTTCTATTGGAGGTGTCATGAATACAAGCACGAAGGAGCTTCGCGAAGCTGGACCCTCACTCCATCGTGCCGCACCTGATGCGTCAGAGAAATTCGGCCACGCATGAGCAAATAGTACATCCTCGAATTCGTACTCGCCGATAAAGTGACTTGTCGTCGAGAGCAGAGCTTTATTCAACGTTTCAAGAGGGCGAATGGTCATATTAAAAATGCCTAACGTTAAGTTGAGGGGCTGACGCGGGCTGCTTCGCGGCAGTCCCGCTCGAACGTTAGGTTAGGCATCTTGGCTAGCGCTATGAGGCTTTTGGCGAAATTGGATTTCTCTCAATCGTGCAATGTGGTCTTTTGCAGCTGTCGCGGCTTGCAACTTTGATAGTCCGCGCTTGCGGTACGATTTTTCTAAACTCTTGAGATAAATTTTCTTCCAATCAGGAAATGTTGTTGCCGGTGAAACCTCCACAAGAATTTTGGGTTTTCCCATGCCTTCGGAAACCTTCGCGCCAGATGTTATGGGCTGAAGGTAAACACCCCTAACGTTGATGATGCAATCAACGATCCCGCCCTTGTTTGAAACATCAAAAGCGATGGTGGCAGAGGTTTCGACAGGTCGATGAAAGCGGAATGTCAGGTAGACCTCCTTTTTACTGAAGAGATTCCAACCCCAAGTTGTAGTAACGTCGCCAGGGGGAGTGTCCTTGTGAGCAAGAATCAGATCCTCAAGTGACGGGTGAGCAGCGCAATCGAGAATCAAGACGGGGATAAGTCGTCCATCTCCCCAGTCGGGGTCTCCAATGATGCCGTCGCCAACCATCGGCACAAAGTTCAGCTTTTCACGAACAAGGTTCACCATTTTCAATCCTTCTTAGAAGATGAAGTTCCACTGCGGCTCGGTGACCCAATGTGTTTCTGAAGATCAATTCATATTTATCAATCGTGCGCTTTGTTGCGAAATGATCGGGGATTTGAAAGCTTGCCCATCCTGATACTGTCGATCTCTCGGCAAGGTTTAGCGGCGATGGAAATGGTTGAAAACTCCAGACAGAAGGCATCTCTGCTGTCATTGGGCGCAAAACCAACTTTGACGCTACTCCATCATCGTTAAACTGGTGGACGTGGAGTTCGATGGCTGCAACTGTATTTGGGGCTGAGGCTCTATTAATGATGTTGCACGCCAGAGCAACAATATGTCGTTTACGGCTATCCTCAAAAGCGACCCCATCAATTAGTTCTGCCTGCATGCTTTCGTGGCGCTCTTGGTGATCCTGAAAGGCAAGATTAGCGCTCTTCGCAGCATGTCGCGCTTGCACTGACGCATAGAGCGCCGCAAGGAGTGCCGCGACTGCAGATGCCACCGCGATGATAGTGTTCATATCCATTTGCATGAAGATGCCTAACGAATGAAAGGGACTTCCCCGTCCCGAGGCTGCGGCGGAAGCCGCGAACGGCAACAAGTGCCATGATGGAATTTGCACATTTCATCAACACCACGAAAGGGGAAGTCCATGAACATTATCACCGTAGGAATCGATCTCGCCAAGAACGTGTTTGCCGTGCACGGCGTCAATGATAGCGGCAAGGCAGCGCTGGTCAAGCCAAAAGTGCAGCGCGCAGATTTGTTGCCACTGATTGCGCAACTGCCGCCGTGCCTGATCGGCATGGAAGCGTGTTCGGGTGCACACCACTGGGCACGGCTGTTCCGGCAGTACGGCCACACGGTCAAGCTGATCGCGCCGAAGTTCGTCGCGCCCTACCGCATGACCGGCAAGCGCGGCAAGAACGACGCGGCTGATGCCGCCGCGATCTGCGAGGCCGTCACACGCCCATCCATGCTTTTCGTCCCGGTCAAGGAAGAACACCAGCAGATCATCCTGTGCCTGCACCGCACCCGGCAGGGGTTTGTCGAGGAACGCACCGCAAGCTACAACCGCCTGCGCGGCCTGATCGCAGAGTTCGGTATCGTGCTGCCGCAAAAAGTTGTTTGTCTGCGCCGCGAGATCGGCGCGCACTTGGAAGACCTGCCGGGTTACGCCAACCTGTGCGTGGGTGACTTGTTGGCACACGCGGACGAACTCGACAAGAAAATCGCCGAATACGACCGAGCCATCGCTAAGGCCGCGCGCGAAGATGCGCGCAGCAAACGGTTGATGAAACTCCCCGGCATTGGCCCTGTCACCGCTAGCGCATTGCTGGCCAGTATGGGCAGCGGCCACGACTTCGATAACGGGCGCCAAGTGGCGGCCTGGATCGGACTTGTTCCGGGACAATACAGCAGCGGCGGAAAGGCGCGCTTGGGACGCATCACCAAGGCCGGAGATGGTTACCTGCGCAGCCTGCTGGTCATGGGAGCGCGAGCGGTGCTCAACAGTCTTGGCGACAAGCAGGATCGCTTCAGCCGCTGGGCGCGGTCGCTGGAAGAACGGCGCGGCTACTGGCGCGCGGTCATTGCCATCGCGGCGAAGAATGCGCGGCTCGCGTGGGCGGTGTTGAAATACGGGGAAGATTTTAAATTGGAGTTGGGCAAGGATTGAAAACCAAAACCGTCTACCAGAAAACGAAACTTGAAAGGAATATACGCGCCGTCGGGCGGCGACAAAGAATCACCGATGCACTGCCAGCGTTGATGTGAAGCGGGTTGGACCCGCGCCGGGAGAGCCTGATCAATTTACGGGGAAAGCAGCATGCACCCGATCAACGAATGAGGTCCCGGCGCGCGTCTTTCATCAGGGTTCGGGCAACAGCCCAATATGACCGTTTGTAGTTTAGCAGTCCTTCACCTTCTCGCACGATGCAAGCAGCGCGACATGAAACGGAACGGAGAATGGCAATGAAATAGAAATTTCAAAAGCGCTTGCTAATTTGGGGAAGCCCTTGTAGTTAAATTGAGGGGCTGGCGTAGCCAGTCCCTCTCGAATGTAAGGTTAGGCAGCTATTTCAAGATACTCAACGATGCTCGCTGGGCGCGGAATAGGCAAGCCATCTTCGATAAGACCTTCGATGTGAAACTCGATAGCCTCGCGCATTTCGCGCTCGGTTTCTTCGACGGTGAAGCCAGTGGCAACGCAGCCAGGTAAGTCTGGGGCGTAGGCGGAATAATTATTTTCGGCTTTTTCGACAACGATTGCGTAACGCATATTTTAGCCCTTTAACTGTGCTTGTTTAAGAATGCTATTCAATGTGCCGGGCGCTAAATCATCGCTTGGTTTTCCGGGCACTGTAACGCGACCACTCTTGACGAGATGCTTGAACTGGCGATGACTACCCCGTGTTGTGGCGAGATACCAACCATCCGCTTTTAGCATAACTAAAACTTCATTTACTTTCATGTGTCAAGGATAGCAGATTGCTGCACCGTTGCCAAAGATGCCTAACGTTAAGTTGAGGGGCTGACGCGGGCTGCTTCGCGGCAGTCCCGCTCGAACGTTAGGTTAGGCATTGATTTTTAGCTCCTCTCTGATGCGAGAACGTACTAGCGAAACCAGCTTTCTAAGTGCTGCATTAAACTCCTCAAGGTTTTTATTTCCAAGTGCCAAAACGAGCTGATCCATTAGTTCATTTTCGTCCTTGTACCCATAGAGATGAAACTTGCCTCTGGCATCTTCAAATTGAGCGAGAATCTCAGGCTTTGAAAACGCGGCTCCATCTTTCACAATGGCAAACCATACTGGTAAAAAAGCCTCCAACGTCTTCAGGCGGTATTCAAGCCTTTTTTGTGCAACATCCTTAACCCTATTGAGATAGCCGGTGACGAACCAGCCGATAGCGATAATGGATGCGGAAGCTATGGTTATCCAATCTTTTACTTCCATTCGATATGCTCCCGTAAACCCAAATGCCTAACGAATGAAAGGGACTTCCCCGTCCCGAGGCTGCGGCGGAAGCCGCGAACGGCAACAAGTGCCATGATGGAATTTGCACATTTCATCAACACCACGAAAGGGGAAGTCCATGAACATTATCACCGTAGGAATCGATCTCGCCAAGAACGTGTTTGCCGTGCACGGCGTCAATGATAGCGGCAAGGCAGCGCTGGTCAAGCCAAAAGTGCAGCGCGCAGATTTGTTGCCACTGATTGCGCAACTGCCGCCGTGCCTGATCGGCATGGAAGCGTGTTCGGGTGCACACCACTGGGCACGGCTGTTCCGGCAGTACGGCCACACGGTCAAGCTGATCGCGCCGAAGTTCGTCGCGCCCTACCGCATGACCGGCAAGCGCGGCAAGAACGACGCGGCTGATGCCGCCGCGATCTGCGAGGCCGTCACACGCCCATCCATGCTTTTCGTCCCGGTCAAGGAAGAACACCAGCAGATCATCCTGTGCCTGCACCGCACCCGGCAGGGGTTTGTCGAGGAACGCACCGCAAGCTACAACCGCCTGCGCGGCCTGATCGCAGAGTTCGGTATCGTGCTGCCGCAAAAAGTTGTTTGTCTGCGCCGCGAGATCGGCGCGCACTTGGAAGACCTGCCGGGTTACGCCAACCTGTGCGTGGG
Source organism: uncultured beta proteobacterium (assembly GCA_963714805.1). Classification (GTDB taxonomy): domain Bacteria; phylum Pseudomonadota; class Gammaproteobacteria; order Burkholderiales; family Gallionellaceae; genus CAIQPV01. Next base: position 94,352 of record CAVQPO010000006.1, read on the forward strand.
TGACTTGTTGGCACACGCGGACGAACTCGACAAGAAAATCGCCGAATACGACCGAGCCATCGCTAAGGCCGCGCGCGAAGATGCGCGCAGCAAACGGTTGATGAAACTCCCCGGCATTGGCCCTGTCACCGCTAGCGCATTGCTGGCCAGTATGGGCAGCGGCCACGACTTCGATAACGGGCGCCAAGTGGCGGCCTGGATCGGACTTGTTCCGGGACAATACAGCAGCGGCGGAAAGGCGCGCTTGGGACGCATCACCAAGGCCGGAGATGGTTACCTGCGCAGCCTGCTGGTCATGGGAGCGCGAGCGGTGCTCAACAGTCTTGGCGACAAGCAGGATCGCTTCAGCCGCTGGGCGCGGTCGCTGGAAGAACGGCGCGGCTACTGGCGCGCGGTCATTGCCATCGCGGCGAAGAATGCGCGGCTCGCGTGGGCGGTGTTGAAATACGGGGAAGATTTTAAATTGGAGTTGGGCAAGGATTGAAAACCAAAACCGTCTACCAGAAAACGAAACTTGAAAGGAATATACGCGCCGTCGGGCGGCGACAAAGAATCACCGATGCACTGCCAGCGTTGATGTGAAGCGGGTTGGACCCGCGCCGGGAGAGCCTGATCAATTTACGGGGAAAGCAGCATGCACCCGATCAACGAATGAGGTCCCGGCGCGCGTCTTTCATCAGGGTTCGGGCAACAGCCCAATATGACCGTTTGTAGTTTAGCAGTCCTTCACCTTCTCGCACGATGCAAGCAGCGCGACATGAAACGGAACGGAGAATGGCAATGAAATAGAAATTTCAAAAGCGCTTGCTAATTTGGGGAAGCCCTTGTAGTTTAATTGAGGGGCTGGCGTAGCCAGTCCCTCTCTAATGTAAGGTTATGCCCTATTTTAGTAACCTTTGCATAACTTCTTGGCTCTTGGTTTGAGCCAGTTTAATTTCTTCATCTGTAATTGCAGGAAGATAAGGGTTCGCGAGTGCGGTGATGTGATCGTTGAACCACTTAAAAGCTAAATCGTCGGCCTCTTTTTCCTGAGCCTCAAATTCTTCGTTGGTCAGAGAGTCGTATTGAGGTGAGCGATGCTTCTTGATTGCATGTGCGACTTCGTGAAGCACAACGTAGAAAAAGTACCGGACTTCGCTTTGCCCTTCATTGGCGTGGATATTTGGTAGAACGTGCTCGGACAATACTATGACTTCTCGGGTCTCGCAGGTTAACCGTGCTAGTCTAGTTCCGTCCCGATGCGCCATGGAAATGAACGCGAGGTTTTCTTTGTGTTCTTCGAGTATCTCGCGTGGCAAATATCCCAATGCGATTTCTACCCATCTGTCGTAGGGGCCACAGTCCAACATACGATTGAAGTAACTCCCCCGGATAATTGAAGACTGGTACAGTAGACGATCATTATTCATGGCATAGGGCATAACGTTAAATTGAGGGGCTGGCGTAGCCAGTCCCTCTCGAATGCAAGGTTAGGCAATTAATTTATCGTAGACGGTATGACTTCCAATCCAAAACCATTGCACGCCTTGATCGACCGGAATACCAAGCGCACGATAACCCAAGCTTACGCGAACACTTCTAAATGCTCCATTTTTAACGTGCTTGAATTGCAGAGACGGATGTTTTGGATTTTTCTTGAGAAGCTCGTAACTATCACGCGCCTGAGTCTGAATATGAGCTGGCAAAGCATTGAAACATTCCCAGAACTTTGATGATGTAAAATGCCTCAAAGCTCGCGTGCCATTCCGTTATTATATTCAGCCAGTGCGTCAGCAGCCAGCGCATCAAGCTTTCCAGAGCCAGCATCTGCTTCAATTTGTGCATCCCATGCCGCTTCATCAAATTTTGTAAACCATTGGCGAAATTCAGCCAATTCGTGCGCAGGTAATTGTTGAACTGCCTGCTCAATAGATTGGATAGTGGACATAATAAATACCCCGCAAAAATCTCATTATAATCCTAAAATTTTCCAAATTGCCTAACCTTTAAGTAGACCCCAAGAACATACCTAATCTTATATCAGGACAGGTGGCTATTGTGCCGTTTATAAATAAATGTTTTTTCATATCAGGTAGTAGCGTAAGTTGAAACACCTTATCTTGAAATATTGCAACCGGAAACACACCTTTCGCATTAATCGCTCAAAAGCTAATATCCATCCGTCCGCTCTTGGCACTTAGGATGCGTTAATAAATAACTGTAACAAATAAATCGAAGGTGTTATGATTGTCTTCATGGTGATTGAAGACGACGACATCAAACAAATACGCACTCGATTTGAGAAGCTTGCATGGACATTGGACGAGCGCATGAGGCGTCTATTTGCCGCTGCGGAAGCCGCCGTGTTAGGTCATGGCGGCGTTACAAGGGTTGCGCAGGCTACCGGTGTGTCTCGGCGCGCAATTCATGCTGGACTGGAAGAGTTGGCTGCCGAAAAGATGCCCGTTGAAAATCAGGGCAAGCGGATTCGCAAAGCGGGGGCTGGCAGAAAATCTGTCATCGAGAGCGATGCTGGCGTGATGGAGGCGCTGGAAAAACTGGTCGAACCGACGACACGAGGTGATCCAGAATCCCCTCTGCGCTGGACCTGCAAAAGCCTGCGTACTTTAGCCGATGAGTTGACCATGAACGGCCATTCGGTAAGTTATCCGAAAGTGGGAGATTTACTACGGAAGCTGGGTTACAGCTTGCAGGCAAATCGAAAGATGTTGGAAGGGACGGATCATCCGGACCGCAATGCCCAATTCGAGTTCATCAACGACCAGACTAAGCAACGACTAGCGGCAGGCAATCCGGTTATCTCGGTTGACACGAAGAAGAAAGAGCTTGTCGGTACGTACAAGAACAACGGGGCAACTTGGTGTCCTGAGGGGAAGCCTGAATTAGTCAAGGTACATGACTTCATTGATAAGGAATTGGGACGCGCGAATCCCTATGGTGTCTACGATGTGGCCAGTAACACGGGTTGGGTCAGCGTAGGAACGGACCATGACACAGCCAGTTTCGCGGTCGAAACAATTCGCCGCTGGTGGAATACGATGGGCAGGCAGCGTTATCCTGCGGCAACGGAATTGATGATCACGGCGGATGGTGGGGGAAGCAACGGTAGCCGAGTAAGGCTTTGGAAATTGGAATTGCAGCGATTGGCTGACGAGATCAAAATCCCGATCCATATCTCCCACCTGCCTCCAGGCACGAGCAAGTGGAACAAGATTGAGCATCGACTATTTTCTTACATCAGCATGAACTGGCGCGGCCAGCCATTGATTAGCCATGAAGTGATCGTCAATCTCATTGCCGGGACGACCACTCGAAAGGGACTGAAAGTCCATGCCGAACTGGACAACTCCGTGTACCCATCTGGCATTAAAATAAGTGACTCGGAGTTTGAAAAAATCCGTATTACCCGGAATGAATTTCATGGCGAATGGAACTACAGAATTGATCCGAGTTTTAGCTAGAATTGCTACACTAAATTTTTAACGGTTCCTTAGCGACCATTAGTAACTCCGAACAATAGAAATCATCCCACATTGCTTCACGCAAATTCCAGTCTATCATTCTGTGAAAACGGATCAATGTTAATCCTGAGAGAATGGACGGTAGCCATCGGCACTTTGCGACGATCAACATTTTTCAGTTGCACGAAACCGATTGCTTCAAGTTTGCCAAGGGTGCGCGTGAGGTTCGGTTGAGCGCGCCCAGTGAGTATCGCAAGTTCGGCGATAGACTGCGGCTTCTTGTCGCGAATAATGGCCAGGAGCTGACGGTTCTGTGGTGTCAGCAGACGCAGTAGAGCCTCGACAGAGTCAAAAGATGTCCCCCCCGCATCCTTCGATGCCAACCTCTCCCCGCGCGCAACAGCTTTCATTTCTTCGCGCAAGGACGCATGGCTTTGAATTTTAAAATGCTTCATGGCTTATCCCCTTCCTTTGCTTGCGATCTCGAATTTCAGCCAGTAGCCGCCAGCATACCGGTGGATATGCCCATCGAACGCCAGCAGGAATTCCAGCGTACCTTCCGCATGCTTTTTTGCCATCACTTACCATATCGTCATATGATAACTATAGACGCAATCAAGCCCCCAAGTCAAAACAATTCTGGCCTCTCTGTCCCGCAAAGAATTAATGGCCTATGCCTGCTACATTCGCAACAAAAATTCCGGCAACTGCAAAGCATCCGCTGGAGACACAATCCGTAAGCCGAGCTGCAATAAATTTTCGGATAAAACCAGCAAATCCTGATCGCCGGTCACCAGCCAGTCTGCACCTGCTGCCAGCGCGGCATGGGTAAACTTGTCATCATCCGCATCGCGGCTGTAGGTTTGTTGCGCAATCTCTTGCGGAACACTCACCCAATAGGCAACCGCATCAATGTCGTGCAGGAATTGTTTGCGACGATCCATATCAATATAGCGGTCGAATTTTGGCCGCCACAGACGTTCCTTGAGTTCGGCAAATGTTTCAGAAGTAAACACCTGCTGGCCGTATTTAATTACCTGTCGTGTCAGTTGTGCGGGTGTGCCCGTCTTCGTCAGCAAGCCGCTTATCCAGACATTGGTACGATGACAACACCCGGCCTGCTAGGATACATAGACACTCAGCTCTCATCAGCCAGCAACTCGTCCAGTATCTCAGGGGGCAATCCGGCACGTTCGGCGGCATCGGCGGTTTCGTGCATCGTGTTTAACAGTCGGTCAGCGTAGAAAATCCGCATCGCCTCATAATCCTGCGCGCTCACCATCACGCCCACTATCCGGTCATGACGCATCACCCGAACCGGTTCGCGTTGAACCCGGTCAAGAAACTCACCAAAATGGGTCTTGGCTTCGTTTGCCGTGTAGGTTTGCATGAAATCTCCCTCATTCTGCAAGACGATGCGTTCAATTTAGTCGAATCGTTCGATTTGGTCAAATTGAACGAAAATAGCAAGACTGCGATGCGGACTAGGAGTCTGTCGGACTTGAAGAATCGAAGCGAGAATTCGATCAGGAATTACATTTTATAAGTCATCTTAACTGTAACTCAGCCCCATCGCCTCGCGCACGTCGCGCATGGTTTCGCCGGCCAGTTTGCGCGCCTTTTCGCAGCCATCGGCGATGATATTTTTGCACCAGCGTGGGATCGTCCAGATATTGCTGGGCGCGTTCGCGCATCGGCTTTTGCTCTTCCAGCACTGCGGCTGATCACCGGCTGTTTGCATTCGATGCAGCCGATGCCCGCCGTGGTGCAGCCTTGCCGCACCCATTGTTTGGTGTCCTCGCCGGAATACACCTGATGCAGCGCCCATACCGGACATTTTTCCGGGGTGCCGGGGTCGGTGCGACGCACGCGCGCCGGGTCGGTGGGCATGGTGCGAATTTTTTTGGTGACGCTGGCTTCGTCTTCGCGCAGCGTAATGGTGTTGTTGTAGGACTTGGACATTTTTTGCCCGTCCAGCCCCGGCATTCTGGAAGCCTTGGTAAGCATGGCTTCCGGCTCGGACAGGATCATCTTGCCGCCGCCTTCGAGGTAGCCGAACAGCCGCTCGCAATCACCGATGCTGAGGCTCTGCTGCTCGTCGAGCAGGGACTTGGCGGACTCCAACGCCCCGTCATCGCCCTGCTCCTGAAAGCGCGTGCGCAACTCGGTATACAGCTTCGCCTTCTTGCTGCCCAGTTTTTTGACCGCCGCCTCAGCCTTCTCCTCGAACCCCGGTTCGCGCCCGTACATATGGTTGAAGCGTCTAGCCAGCTCCCGCGTGAATTCGATATGCGGAATTTGATCCTCGCCCACCGGCACATGAGTGGCGCGATAAATCAGAATATCTGCACTCATCAGCAAGGGATAGCCGAGGAAGCCATAGGTAGTAAGATCCTTGGAAGACAGCTTTTCCTGCTGATCCTTGTAGGTCGGTACGCGTTCCAGCCAGCCCAATGGGGTGATCATGGATAGCAGCAAATTCAATTCCGCATGTTCCGGCACCCGTGACTGGATAAACAGCGTGGCACGCGACGGATCAACGCCTGCGGCCAGCCAGTCGATCACCATGTCCCATACGCTCTGCTCGATGACCTCCGGTGTATCGTAATGCGTGGTCAGCGCATGCCAGTCGGCGACGAAGAACAGGCATTCGAACTCCTGCTGCATCTCCACCCAGTTTTTCAATACGCCATGGTAATGCCCCAAATGCAAACTTCCGGTGGGGCGCATCCCGGATAACACGCGATCAGCAAACATAGCTTTCTTTTTATAACCCAAAAATAAAATTGATTAAACTCGTCAGCCCCGCTATCGGCGGCAACAGTATCCAGCCCAATACTGGCGTCATCACCATGAATATCATGATGAACATACCGTACGGTTCCAGCTTTGCCAGCATGAACGCTTGCCGGTGCGGCAACAGGCTGACGGCAACGCGCCCGCCATCCAGCGGCGGCAGCGGCAGCATGTTCAAGGCGATCAGCACGATGTTAATTCTAATCCCGATCTGCGCCATTTCCATCATCGGTTCGGCAAAATAATTATCCTGAAACGTCAGCGCCAGCCTTGCCAGCAAGCCCCAGCCCAGCGCCATGAACAAGTTGGTGGCAGGCCCGGCCAGCGCCACCCACAGCATATCCTTTTTGGGATGGCGCAAGGCGCCGAAATTGACCGGCACCGGTTTGGCCCAGCCGAACAGCACCCCGCCCAGCCACAGCGTCAAGATCGGCAGCAGGATGGTGCCGACCGGGTCGATGTGATGGATGGGATTCAGGCTGATGCGCCCCTCCCGGTCGGCGGTCATGTCGCCGAAATGGCGCGCCACATAACCGTGCGCCGCCTCGTGCAGGGTGATCGCAAATAATATCGGGATCGCCGCGATAGCGATGGTCTGGATCAACTGGTCTATATGCATTTAGCTCTCATCAATTTCAAATGGCGCAAGATCGCCCTTGCCACGCCGTAGCAGCACCGGCGTAGCGCCGGTCAAGTCTATCACCGTAGTCGACTCCAACCCGGTCGTTCCTCCATCCAGTATCAGGTCAAGTTGCTGATCGAGATGGTTGCGGATTTCTTCCGCATCGTTCAGCGCCTGTTCTTCGCCCGGCAAAATCAGCGTGGAACTTAACAAAGGTTCACCCAACTCTTCCAGCAACGCCAGCGCTACCGGATGGTCCGGTATGCGGATGCCGATGGTGTTTCGTTTGGGATGCTGCAACCGCCGGGGCACTTCCTTGGTGGCTTCGAGAATGAAAGTATAATTGCCCGGCGTATTATTTTTCAGCAGCCGGAATTGCACGTTGTCCACCCGCGCATAGCGTGCCAGCTCGGACAAGTCGCGGCACATCAGTGTCATGTAGTGGCTGTCATCAAGACCGCGTATGCGGCGGATGCGCGCCACCGCGTCCTTATCGCCGAGATGGCAGCCCAGCGCGTAGCAGGAATCGGTGGGGTAGGCTATCACCGCGCCGTCGCGCACCATGGCTGCGGCCTGCTTGATCAGACGCGGTTGCGGGTTGTCCGGATGGACGATAAAAAATTGTGCCATAATTAAAGCTCCTCCCCTGACAAGGGGAGGCTGGGAGGGGTTGCTTCCCACGCCTGCCACACCGGACGACAATCCAGCGGAAAATCCGGCAAACGCCCCAGATCACGATAGCTCTCCCCCGGCCCGTGGAAGTCCGAACCGCACGAGGCAAGCAAATCAAATTCTTTGGCGTAGCGGGCAAACTCGGCATATTGCTCCGGCGTGTGGCTGCCGCTCACCACCTCCACTCCCCGCCCGCCCAAATCGACAAATTCGCGCAACAACTCGCGCAAGGTCGTGCTGCCCATTTTCTTGCGCCCCGCAGTGTAGCGCCCCGGATGAGCCAGCACGGCGACACCGCCGCTGCCGGTGATCCAGCCGACCGCATCCGGCAGGCTTGCCCACTGGTGCGGCACATAGCCGGGCTTGCCCTTGACCAGATAATTCTTGAACACGCCGGACACATCTTTGCAGTGGCCGCTCTCGACCAGAAAGCGCGCAAAATGTGTGCGCCCGATGAGGGAAGGATTATCCGCGTAACGGTAGGCTCCCTCCAACGCTCCGCCGATACCGCTCCGCGCCAGCGATTCTGCCATCAACTGCGCGCGTGCGCCGCGCCCGTTGCGGATACCGTGCAATCCTTCTGCCAGCGGCGGATACGCGGGGTCAATATTCAAACCAACGATGTGCAGCGTGTGGCTGCGCCAGCTCACCGAGATTTCCACGCCATTGATCAGTTGCATGCCATGCTGTAGCGCAGCTGCACGCGCTTCATCCAGTCCGGCGACATCGTCGTGATCGGTCAACGCCAAGACCTTCACCCCGCGTTCGGCTGCGCGCGCCACCAGCTCCGCAGGCGACAACAATCCGTCCGACACGGCAGAGTGGCAATGCAAATCGTAATCCAGCATTATGCTTCGCCGCCCTTCTTCATGACTTTGCCTTGTTGAGCGCGCTGGCGGCGAATTTCTTTGGGATCGGCGATCAGCGGGCGATAGATTTCGACGCGATCTTTGTCGCGCAATAGCGCATCGGCCTTGCTCAACTTGCCGTAGATACCCAGCTTGTTTTTGGATAGGTCGATCTCCGGGTACTTTTCCAGCACACCGGAAAGCCTGAGCGCTTCAGCCACGGTAGCACCCTGCGCAGCCTGAACCTTGAACAGCATCTGCTCGTACGGCAAAGCGTAAATCACTTCAATATTGATATAGTCACCCATAAACCTTTTCTGCACGGTGGATAAACGCATCCACAAAACTGTTGGCGATGTAATGAAAAACTGGCCCAAACACCTTTTCCAGCAACTTGTGGGAAAACTCGTAATGCAAACGAAACTCTATTTTACAGGCAGAATCGGAAAGCGGCTTGAATTGCCAACTGCCATCGAGTTGCTGAAATGGCCCATCCTTCAGCGTGATGTCGATACGATGCGGTACTTGCCGCACATTCTCCGTGGTAAAACTCTGCTTGATGTGGTGATAATCAATATGCACCGTCGCATGCACGGTGTTGCCATCCACCGAAGTGACGCTCGTTCCTCCGCACCACGGCAGAAACTGCGGATAGTCCGCCACCCCGTCCACCAAGGCGAACATCTGTTCCGCACTATAGGGAACCAGCATTGATTTTTCGACTAACGCCATTGCTCGATCTTAATTATCAAATCAAAGCTGGTAGAATATACGAGATATGAGCATCATCCAAAATAAAAAAGCATTCCACGACTTCTTCATCGAAGACCGCTACGAGGCGGGAATCGTGCTGCAAGGCTGGGAAGTCAAGGCGATTCGTGCCGGGCGCGCCAACCTCAAGGAAGCTTACGTTACGATAAATAACGGTAAGCTATTCCTGTTCGGCTCCCACATCAGCCCGCTCACCACCGCCTCCACCCACATTCTCCCCGAACCGCTACGCACGCGCAAACTACTGTTGCACGCGGCAGAAATCAACAAACTGATCGGCAAGGTGCAGCGTGCCGGTTACACCCTGATGCCGCTGGACATGCACTACAAGGGCGGGCGCGTCAAACTGGAAATCGGCCTAGCCAAAGGCAAAAAGGAACATGACAAGCGGGCCACCGAAAAAGAGCGAGAAGGCAAACGAGAAGCTCAACAAGCAATGAAAAAGGAACGTCGTTAACGCTCAGCCCGCTTGCGGCGCAGGCTAATATTCGCGTAGCGAATGTTAAACGAGCAAAGCGAGTGGCCGAAACCACAAGCGGGCCACCGAAAAAGAGCGGGAAGGCAAGCGCGAAGCGCAACAGGCCATGAAAAAAGAACGTCGCTAACCCAGCCAAAGCTAACACGTCGGCTGGCTACGCTTAGCTGTTTCATGTACCGCTGCTGACTACTACTGTAGATTTTATTTCTAGTTGAAAATGTAACAATGGCCGAACAGGATATTAACAAAGAACGTCTAGAGCTTGCCTTGGAAGCCGCAGGTCTTGACCTTTGGGAAAACGATCTGGTTAGCGGCGATGTCCCCCGCAAAGCACTTAAAATCTTTGCGGAACTTGGTTACAGCGAGGATGAAGCTGCCTCCTATATCGACGACTTATTCGCAATCATTCATCCGGATGATGTTCCGCTGGTCAAAACTGCCATCCATAACCATTTGACTGGAGTGACGGCGCAATATCGCTGTGAGTTCAGGATACGCTCCAAGAACGGCACGTGGGTCTGGTACGCCAACTACGGCAGAATCATGGATCGGGATGGCCGCAACGCCGGCCACCGCTTTATCGGAGTCACGTTCAATATAGATGATAGAAAACGCAAGGAAGTTGAACACGAACTTCTCAACCGGGCACTCGTGCTTCTGAGCAAATCTGACGTAGCGCTAATACGTGCGAAAGACGAGCAGGAGTTGCTGGTCGAAATCTGTCAGTTACTGGTGGAGTACGGCGGATACTTGATGGCTTGGGTAGGTTTCGCGGAAAACGATGTCAGCAAAACCGTGCGCCCGGTCGCACAATCTGGTTATGAAGAAGGATATCTGGATAACGTAAATATTACATGGGCCGATACCGAGCCGGGGCAAGGCCCAACCGGAACAGCGATTAGAGCCGGAACGGCTGTTCCCATGCAGGATATTCAAACTAATCCGGCAATGGCTCCTTGGCGTGAAGCCGCAATCCAGCGTGGCTATCAGTCGAGCTTGGCCCTTCCCTTGGTCGTTAATAACAGAGTACTAGGCGCAATAACAATTTATTCGGTCGAGACTTATGCGTTTAGCCAGGAAGAGGTGGCTTTGCTTGAAGAGCTTGCCAATAATCTTGCCTATGGCATTCAAGTGTTACGCGCTCGCGCCGAACACGAGGCATCGCAGACCGCATTGCACGAAAGCGAAGAAAAGCTTCGCGGACTTTACGAATTATCGCCATTAGGTATCGCGCTGACCGACATGGAAGGCCGCTACATCGAGTTTAATCAAGCATTCCAAAAGATATGCGGTTACCCTGCTGAAGAGCTGATGCAACTCGATTATTGGACGCTGACTCCCAAAAAGTACGAGGCCGATGAAGCCCGACAACTTGAGTCCCTAAAACGCACGGGCAGCTATGGCCCCTATGAAAAAGAGTATGTTCGCAAAGATGGCAGCCTGATTCCAATACAGCTCAATGGCATGTTGCTTACCGGAAGTGACAGGAAGACCTATATCTGGTCGATCGTTCAGGATATTACCGAGCGCAAGAACGCCGAGGCAGAACTAAGCCGCATCGCCCATTTTGACACGCTGACCAGCATTCCGAACAGGGTTCTGCTGGCTGACCGCATGAGGCATGCCATCGCCCAGACGGCTCGCGATCAAAACATGATGGCGATCTGCTATCTGGATCTTGATGGTTTCAAGCCGATCAATGACGCCTTTGGGCATGCGGCGGGCGACCAGGTGCTGATTGAGGTGTCCAAGCGCATTGGCAACGCCATACGGGGAGGAGACACGGTAGCCCGTCTCGGCGGTGACGAGTTTGTGGTGTTGCTGCTTGGACTGGAGCAGGGCGAAGAGTGTGTGGCAACGCTTGAACGGCTGTTGGCAACCATATCCCAGCCGATCACCGTCAAGAACCAGCCCCAAATGGTTAGCGCAAGTATCGGTGTCAGCATCTACCCATTGGACGATGAAGACCCGGACACCCTGCTGCGCCATGCGGATCAGGCCATGTATGTATCCAAACAATCGGGCAAGAACCGCTTCCACATTTATGACCCGGCACTGGACAAGCGTACGCGCGACCAGCACGAATTACTGAAAAGCATTCGGCACGGACTTGAGAACAACCAGTTCGAGCTGTTCTACCAACCTAAAGTCAACTTACGCACCAAGGAGCTGGCCGGAGCCGAAGCTCTGATTCGCTGGCGGCACCCTGAACGAGGACTGCTTTTTCCTGCGGAATTTCTGATCCACATTGAAAAAACCGATCTGGATATAAAGATAGGCGAATGGGTAACCGCGACCGCTCTAGCCCAGATGCAACACTGGCGAAGCAAGGGGTTAGACATTGAGGTCAGCATCAACATCTCCGGCTTCCACATGGAATCCATAGGCTTCGTGGAAAAGCTGGAACAACAACTCGGCCGACACCCCGACCTGCCGTTTGGTAAACTCCAGATCGAAGTGCTGGAAACGGTCGCGCTTAACGACATCACGGTTGTTCGCGAAATCATCGAATCGTGCCGCAAGATAGGGGTAAAATTTGCTCTGGATGATTTCGGCACCGGATATTCTTCACTCAGCTACTTGAGCTACCTGCCGATTGACACCCTCAAGATAGACCAATCCTTCGTACGGGATATGTTGGAGGATAAGGGGGATATGGCTATCGTGCAGGGCATTATTGCCTTGGCGCGGGCATTTGACCGTCAGACCGTCGCAGAAGGTATCGAAACAGAGGATCATTACCAAGTGTTACTTGATATGGGCTGCGAGATCGGTCAAGGCTATGGCATTGCCCGACCGATGCCTGCGAACGAATTAACGAGTTGGGACTCAACCAGAAAGGATAGATTGTGACCCCCCAAAAGAATTTGCCCCTCGCGGTCAGAAATATCGACAGCCTGCCTGCAATTCCGAGCATTGCACAGAAAATTCTATCGCTAAAAATCAACACCGACGAAGGCGAGCGCCAGTTGCTTGAATTGATCGAAAAAGATCCAGCCATTCTGTCCAAGATCATTGGGCTGTCCAACTCGCCGCTATTTAGAACAGGCCGAGAGATTCTGACACTGCACGATGCGGCGGCAGTGCTTGGCAGCAAGCGCATCAAGATGACCGCGCTAAGTTTCGCCATGATGTCATCGATGACAAGGAAGTCGGGAGGGCTTCTCAATATTAATGGCTTATGGAAACACAGCCTGTCCGTCGCCATGACCATGGACACCTTGGGCCGCTACATGCCCAATGACCGCCGCCCCCCGGACGACGAAATCTATCTCGGCGGCCTGTTGCATGACATCGGATTCATGGTGCTGGATTACCTTGACCCCCAACTAAGCGATAAATTCCATGCCCGTCTGGCTGCCGAAGCGGAGCGCACGATAGACGAAGTTGAAGCGGAGATGCTGGAATTGGACCACAGTGAACTGGGTGCGGAATTGGCACGTCACTGGGGGTTACCGGAGCATATCATTGTCATGCTGCGTTACCATCATTCGCCGCATGACGAACGGGCTGCAAGTGGGCAACCGCTGGTTGCCATGGCCAGTCTGGCTGGAAAACTGTTGCCCACCTTTGGCATTGATGAATCGGTACAGGTGGACATTGCCCCGGAGGAATGGCAGGTCTTGGGGATTGATCCAGCAAAAGCGGATGAGATCAAAACCAAGATTCAAGAGCATCTCAGAAAAACGGCTGAAATAAATGCCTAAGCTGGGAGGCGGACAGATATTTCATCAAGAAGACACGAGAGAAAGTTCGAGCATATGACAATCGACACGGATGATCTACGTATTGCAGCAAGCGCCTTTGAATCTCAAGAAGGAATCATGGTTACCGATGAGAACGGGGTAATCCTGCGAATTAATCAGGCATTCACCATGCTTACGGGATATTCGAGCGAAGAAATTATTGGCCAGACACCGCGCGTCCTAAAATCGGGCCGCCATGATGACGATTTCTACAAAGCCATGTGGAAATGCATCGACAGCAAAGGAAAATGGGAAGGCGAAATATGGGATCGTCGAAAGAATGGCGAGAGCTTCATTGCGTGGTTAAGCATCACTGCGGTAAAAAATTTATCGGGCGCAGTAACCCATTTTGTAAGTACGCATACTGACATATCTGAACGCAGAGTCTCTGAAGAAAAGATTATGAGACTCGCATTTTATGACTCCCTTACCGGACTGCCCAACCGTCGTCTTTTCATGGACAGATTGGGACAAGCTATCGCTTCAAATGTGCGTAGCGGTAAAACCGCTGCGTTGCTATTTGTCGACTTGGATAATTTCAAGAATATCAATGATACTTTCGGCCATGAAGTTGGGGACAAGTTATTGCAACAGGTGGCGAAACGTTTGGAATCTTGCATCCGAATGGGAGATACCGTAGCCCGTTTAGGCGGAAATGAATTCGTGTTGATTTTAGATGATTTGAGCACAAACCAGATGGATGCAGCCGCGCAAGCAGAATCTATCGGGCTTAAAATTCATGCCGCCTTAAGCAAGCAGTACCGATTATCTGCTAATGAATTCCATAGCACTTGCAGTATTGGTGCAACGCTGTTTAAAGATCGCGAACAAAACTGCGAAGATCTGATCAAACAAGCGGTGATCGCCATGTATCAGGCCAAAATGGCCGGTCGCAATGCTTTGCGATTTTTTGATCCGCAAATGCAGGGGGCCATCAGCCCCAGCGTATCTCTATGAAAGCGAATTACACGATTCTGTACAGGGAGCCTCTACACACGATACATTCAGCGTCGCAATTTTGCGAAATCTGCAGGCTCCCAGTTGCGTACTGCCAGCAACAAGCCAATTCCACGCCGTTTACTTAAAGGCGCAGACAAACTTTCCTCATGTAATTCTGCAAACTTCTGGCGCAGTCGACGTAGCTCCCCAAGTATTTGTGCAATTGCCTGATCACTGAACATTCCATGCACAAATGCCATCGCCTCGCCTTCACTGGAAAACTTGCTACGCAGAAAATCGTTCTGTCCGTGTTCCTGAAAATACTGCTTGATCGGACCGAATGGCAGCCAGTCAAAATCCCTCGCAACGTTGATGCGGATGCGATTACCCGGTAACAGATCGATGATGCGCAGCTTGTCGAGCCGCAACAGGTACTTTATACATTCGGCTTCACTCAAGCGGTAGTACTCTACGATTTCTGCCAATGCCCATTGGTTCAGTACACAAACTGTGATCAGCAGTTGTTTGGGATCAGCTACCAGCTCACGTTCCTGTTTCTCCGTTAATGTACGCAAGCGCGGTTGTCCATCCATCGCCTCTTTGGATAATTCCGCCAGAGTGAAGCCGAGAAAGTTGCTGATCTGTACCAGGCGGTCGACAGTGAACCGCCCCGATGCGAACAGCCTTTTCACGCTCGGCTCAGAAAGCTTGAGCGCGCTGGCAACATCACGATAGGTCAACCCCTGGCTTTTTAACTGTTGCTTGATAGTCGAAATCAACTGAGTGGTTTCAGTCATGTCAAAAAGTATCGAATAATGATACTTTGCAGTCTATATTTCGACTCTTGTTCGGTCAATGGTTTTGTTTTTAGCTTCGTATTGCTATAGTGATAACAATTAAGTGCCGTTGTAATTTCAGGGAGCAACGCATAATGAAAAGCTTCATACGGATTATTTTAAGAAACGTATTTCAACTGCTATTTCGCGTTCGTGTCGTCGGCCTGAATAAAAACATCGATACCCGTCGTTTGCTGGTCATCGCCAATCACGAATCGTTTCTGGACGGCATGTTGCTGGGGCTGTATCTGCCCTTCGACGCGGTTTTCGTGGTTCACACCGGCATCACGCGCAGCCTGTTCTTCCGTATGGTTTTGAGTCTTGTTGACTATCTCGCGGTTGATCCGACCAGCCCGATGGCGATCAAGAAGGTCATCAAATTGGTCGAATCCGGGCGTCCGGTGGTGATCTTCCCGGAGGGGCGCATCACGGTGACCGGCTCATTGATGAAAGTCTATGACGGCCCCGCCTTTGTTGCCGCAAAAACCGGAGCGACGATACTCCCGGTGCGACTGGACGGCCCCGCACGTTCCTATTTCAGCCGCCTTACCGGCAAGTATCCGCGTCGCTTGTTTCCGCGCGTGACCCTGTCGATTTTGCCCACGACCATTATTGCCATGCCGGAAGGCGGCACCACCAAACAGCGAAGGCGCAAAGCCGGGGAAGCGATGCGGAAGTTGATGCAGAAAATGCTGTTCGAGTCGCAGCCCAAACAGACGTTGTATTCCGGTTTGCTGGATGTCATGGCTATCTATGGGCGTAACCGGCGTGTCGTCGAGGATGTCAAGCAGATCGAGTATTCCTATGGCGATTTGCTCAAGATGACCTTGGCGCTAGGACGTATCGTAGCCAAGCACAGCGTAGCTGGCGAATGCGTCGGCATCTTGATGCCCAATCTGGCGGCGACGGTTTGCATGATGATAGGAGCTGGCGCGCAAGGCCGGGTTCCCGCCATGTTGAATTACAAGTCGGGAACAGGCGGCATGCAGGATGCCTGCACCGCTGCAAACATCCGTACCATTTTCGCTTCGCGCGCTTTTATCGAACAGGCAAAACTCGAAGCCGATGTGGCGGCGATCCGGGGGGTTAACATCCTGTACCTGGAAGACCTGAGTCCGCAATTGGGCGCAGGCGACAAACTGTGGGTATTGTTCGGAATGTTGTTCCCGCGTCTGATGGAAAAGAGCCAAGATCCAGCCGGGATTGCCGTGGTGCTGTTTACTTCCGGTTCCGAGGGCAAGCCCAAGGGTGTGGCCTTATCGCATCGGGCTTTGCTGTCGAACATCGCCCAGATTCGCGCCATCATCGATTTTTCATCGGAAGACAAGGTGCTGAACGCGCTGCCGATATTCCATTCCTTCGGGCTGACGGGCGGGGCGCTGTTGCCCATCATGACCGGGATGAATCTGTTCCTTTATCCCACCCCTTTGCATTATCGGATCATCCCGGAAGTTGCCTATGACCGTAATTGCAGCGTGCTGTTCGGCACCAGCACCTTTTTCGCCAACTACGCCAAATTTGCCCACCCCTACGATTTTTTCCGTTTGCGTTATGTCATCGCCGGAGCAGAAAAACTTTCCGAATCGGTACGCAGCCTCTGGTTTGAAAAGTTCGGCATCCGTATTCTTGAGGGCTATGGTGCAACCGAGACCGCACCCGTACTGGCGGTGAATACGCCGATGGCCTATCGCAGCGGCACGGTGGGGCAGTTGTTGCCGTGCATCGAGTCCTGTTTGATTCCTGTACCCGGTATCGAAAAAGGCGGCATGCTGCATGTGCGCGGCCCCAACGTGATGTCTGGCTATTACCGTTTCGATGCCCCCGGCAAGCTGCAACCCCCTGCTTCCGAAGCGGGTGAGGGCTGGTATGAAACGGGCGATGTGGTCTCCATCGACGACGATGGATTTCTTTCCATCGTGGGACGCGTCAAACGCTTTGCCAAAGTGGCGGGAGAAATGGTGTCGCTGGAGGTGGTGGAAAAGTTGGCGACCCTGGCCTCGCCGACGGGCATGCATGGTGCATCATCGCAAGCGGACGGCGCGCGCGGCGAAGCCATCGTGCTGTTTACCACCGATGCCTTATTGACGCGCGAGGGACTGGCAGAATCCGCCAAAAAACTGGGCGTTCCGGAAATTTCGGTTCCGCGCAAAATCCTTAGGGTGGATTCCTTGCCGCTACTCGGCACAGGCAAAGTGGATTACGTCTCCCTGAAACGTCTGGCGGAAACGCTGTGATGGGCCATCCAGCAAAATTGAATCTCTCCCTGATGTCGCCCGGTATGATGGCGGTGTTGCTGGCGCAGTTTCTATCTGCACTGGCCGACAATGCCATATTGATCGTAGCCATAGCGATCGTTAAAGCACAAGGGCTAGCCAATCTGGTGCCCATGCTTCAGGAATATTTCGTGGTGCCGTTCATCCTGCTGGCCCCTTTCGTCGGGCAAATCGCGGATGCATTCCCCAAAGGGCGCGTGATGCTGATCGGCAATCTGCTGAAATTTTCCGGTGCGCTTGCCATGGCGTCCGGGGTCAATCCTTTGGCCTCTTATGCGCTGGTCGGGATGGGGGCAGCGATGTATTCCCCGGCGAAATACGGCATCCTTACACAGATGTTTGGGCCCACTTTACTGGTGCGTGCCAACGGCATGATGGAAGGCTCGACTATCGTGGCAATTCTGCTGGGCGTGCTCATGGGGGGCTGGCTGGCCGATCATTCGCTGGCCTGGGCATACACCGGGGTCATGCTTGCGTATGGATTGGCGGCAGCGGCCAACCTGTTCATACCGCGCCTGCCAGCGGAGAATGCGGGGGCCAAATTTAATCCCCGGCTGCTGATCAACAAGTTTATGGCATCCGTATCCATGCTGTTCATTCACCCGGATTCCCGTTTCAGCCTGTTGGGAACCAGCGTATTTTGGGGCAGCGGCACAACCTTGCGCCTGCTCCTGTTCGCCTGGGTTCCGGCAGCCTTGCTGATAACGGATAACCAGACGCCCGCCAATCTGATGGGCGCAGTCTCCATCGGCATCGTATTGGGTGCGGGTGGCGCAGGAATATGGATCACCCTGGCCAAGGTCAATCGCGCGCTACTCGGTGGCATGCTGCTCGGGCCGGTTATTTTCGGACTCGCCTTCGTGCATGGCCTCACCATGGCCGCAGTGTTGATGGTCGCAATAGGTCTGTGCGGCGGATTATTTGTCGTGCCGCTCAACGCCTTGCTGCAAGAACGCGGTCACGAGACGATAGGGGCGGGCAATGCCTTGGCGGTACAGAATTTTGTAGAGAATATCGCCATGCTGTTGTTCGTGGGCGGCTACACTTTAGCTGTTGCAGGTGGCGTCTCGATCTCAATCATAATCATCGGTTTTGGCGCTATTTTACTTGCAGTAATTTCTACACTGGCATTTATCAGATTGAAAAACTAAGGGAGGAGTCGATATGAAACTACGAAATTTATTGTTCACGCTAGCGGCTATTTGTTCGGTGTTGCTGGCCGGTTGTGTTAGCCATAACGAGCGGCATACCGCAGCAAGTGTGGTAGATTTTCTTTACCCCGACGTGAAAGACCCGGTCGTCACGCCCGGCATCCCGGTGCTAAAGCTGCCTTTGCGTATGGGCATAGCGTTTGTCCCCGGTGTTTCTTATGGTTCGGCGTTAACCGAGCAAAAGAAAATGGATTTGATGAAACAGGTCGCCAACCGCTTCAAGAGCTACCCGTTTATCAAAGATATTGAGCTGATTCCCACGGCCTACCTCAGAAACAAGGGAGGGTTCACCAATCTTGAACAGATACGCACGATGTACGGAGTCGATGTGGTCGCTCTGATTTCGTACGACCAGGTGCAGTTTACGGACCAGGGGTTGCTCAGCCTGACTTATTGGACCATCGTCGGCGCTTATGTGGTTCCGGGCGAGAAGAATGACACCCAGACCATGCTCGACACCGTGGTCGTCGATATCAGCAGCAAAAAAATGTTGTTCCGTGCACCGGGTGTGGCTCATGTCAAAGGAAATTCAACGCCAGTCAATCTGAGCGAACAATTGCGGATAGACAGTGAAGCAAGCTTCGCCAAAGCGGGGACGCAAATGATCGAAAATCTCGACCAGCAACTCGCCGCCTTCAAGGACAAGGTGAAAGAACATCCCGATGATTACAAGGTGGTGCGCACAGCCGAATATCAGGCACGAACCGGAGGCGGAAGTCTGGACAGCGTCTGGATCGTTCTTGTCGCGGTGATGGGCATTGCATTTGCCGTAACGCGCAGGCGTTCGCCGCTCAAATGAGATTCCCTGTATTCACTCTGCTGCTTTGCGGAATAGCCACGGTAGTATTTTTCGTGCCGCCGCTTGGGCCTGCGATGATATATAACCGCGAGGCTATTCTTGGCGGTGAATGGTGGCGATTGATTACGGGAAATTTCGTGCATCTGTCGCCAGCTCATTTCGCCGCCGATGTGCTGGCTCTGCTGGTCGTCGGCACGATGATCGAATTGCGCGGCGAACGCTGCGTGTGGCTGGTCTATTTAAGTGCGGGAGCGGCAATCGGACTGACGGTTTATCTGACTTCACCTGAACTACAGTTTTTCGGCGGACTTTCAGGGATTGTCACGGCTGCGTTGGTTTATCTATGCGTGTGCGGAATGCGCGACGCGGGCGCATGGCGCTGGCTGTGCGTCACAATGCTGGTACTCGTTTCCATAAAGATAGCGATGGAGTTTATGTTTGGGGATACACTCCTTAACATAGTAGGCGTACAGCCTTTCCTGCCCGTCCCCGCCAGTCATCTGGCGGGTGCCTGCGCTGCGCTGTGCGTATATGGAACAAGATTATCGGGGATAATTATCGTGGCCGGGAGGCCACTCCCACGAAACATTATTCCGTTATTGAACTGGAAATGGAATCAGTAGTCTGGCTACGCCCCTCGCTACGCTCTCCCCGTAGGCGGGATTGGGTAGTATGAGGGATTTGGGGTACTAAATCAGGCCTCATCTGCGCCATCTTGAGCCTTGATGAATGCGTTTCCATGAGCCGATCTAGCCCGCAAAGATTCAACGCCATAACCAAGATCAGTGCTAATCTGGTTCAGCAGTCTTAATTCATCGTTGTAAAAAGCATTGGCCTGTTCTGAATAAACCGTTAAGGTCGCAACAACTTGACCCGTTGAGAGTTTTATAGGTAATGAAAAGGAGGATTGAAGATTATATTTTTTTGCCCTTTCCATCCAAGGAGCAAATTGACGGCTGAACATCAGATTGTTGAAAAATTGAATCTTGCCTGTGCGAATAGCGCGCCCCGCTGGGCCATTGCCAGTTTTGTTATCGCCCCACGACACATTGATTCCATCGAGATATGAACTGGCTTTTCCGGCCTTGGCCAAAACTTCTACAGACTTCTTGTCATCGTCGATGGGAATACCTATCCAAGCTAGAGATACTCCATCCTGTGTAGTTACTGAATCACATAGCCCATGATAGAGCCCATACTCGGTTTGCGAATGTACTAACACGGAATACACTTTGACAATCACAGCAAGAGTCCAATTTAGCCGTTGAACTTTGTTGAACAGCTCCTCAAATGATTCTGTTGTTTCCCTATCCGTCGAAACCATCAGGACATCTGTAGGTGTCTTTTTTGTGTTACTCATTGTTTTTCTCTACCATGGCGTTTGGGGCATTGAGTCTGTTTTTTACCTGTCAGGATAAAGATTTTACAGAGTTTTATGGATGGCGCTATAGGAAAAACGCCTATGGGGCATTACAATCTAGCTGAATGCGCATGACCCTATAATTGACAACGTTGTGTACACGGCTGAGAATTGCCACCTTTATCAAATAAACAATAGGACTATCCGATGAAACTCGAAACCATTGCAGTGCATGGTGGCTACTCGCCAGACCCGACCACTAAAGCAGTTGCTGTGCCAATTTATCAGACTACTTCCTATGCGTTTGACGATACTCAGCATGGCGCAGATTTGTTCGACCTGAAAGTGGCAGGCAATATTTATACGCGTATCATGAACCCCACCACCGATGTGCTGGAAAAGCGCATGGCTGCATTAGAGGGTGGCATTGGCGCTTTGGCGGTTTCATCGGGCATGACTGCGATTACCTACGCGGTTATGACGATTGCCGAAGCGGGCGATAACATTGTTTCCGTGGGCACGCTGTACGGCGGCACATACAATTTATTCGCCCACACCCTCCCGCAATTTGGCATTCAGGTACGTTTTGCAGATTATCGCGACCCACAAGCTTTCAAGCCACTGATAGATGCAAAAACCAAGGCGATTTTTTGTGAGTCCATCGGCAATCCGTTGGGCAATGTGGTTGATATAGCCGCGCTTGCCAAGGTGGCACATGAAGCGGGAATTCCGTTGATTGTGGACAATACCGTACCCAGCCCTTATTTGTGTCGCCCTATAGAACACGGAGCGGACATCGTGGTGCATGCTTTGACCAAATACCTGGGGGGGCATGGCAATTCAATTGGTGGCGTAATTGTGGATTCTGGCAAATTCCCTTGGGCAGAGCACAAAGAGCGTTTTCGCCGCCTGAATGAACCGGATGTTTCCTATCACGGTGTCGTTTATACTGAAGCTCTTGGGGCTGCCGCATTTATTGGACGCGCAAGGGTGGTGCCACTACGCAATACCGGTGGAGCAATTTCACCGTTTAACAGCTTCCTTATTCTGCAAGGCATTGAAACTCTGGCCCTGCGCATGGAACGTATTTGTGAAAACACGCTGGCAGTCGCACAATTTCTAAAGCAGCATCCCAAAGTGAACTGGCTTAATTACGCGGGTTTGCCAGATCACGCCGACTACCCGTTAGTACAGAAATACATGAATGGCCGTGCATCCGGCATTCTGACCTTCGGCATAAAGGGGGGCGCTGCCGCCGGAGCACGCTTCCAGGACGCGTTGAAACTCATCACACGATTGGTCAATATCGGCGATGCAAAATCGCTGGCCTGCCACCCGGCCAGCACCACCCACCGCCAACTCTCGCCGGAAGAACTCAAGAAAGCAGGGGTCTCCGAAGATATGGTGCGTCTGTCTATTGGCATAGAGCACATTGACGACTTGAAAGAAGATCTACAGCAAGCGTTGGCATCTGTTTAACAGACTGGCGGTTGGGTTTATCCCAGATAATCCATTAGGCCGTTCGTGGTGACCCTTCGACAAGCTCAGGACTAAAGGCCTTGTCGAGTAGACCGTTCGTGGTGAGCTTGTCGATATAGACCGTTCGTGGTGAGCTTGTCGATATAGACCGTTCGTGGTGAGCTTGTCGATATAGACCGTTCGTGGTGAGCTTGTCGAACCACCAGCTACGCAACCAGCCCCCCTTCGACAAGCTCAGGCGGGTGCCCGACCAAGAGCTTTATGGGGTGAACGGATATAAGGGAGCCTGACAATTTTACGCATTTAATAAATTCTTAAACTGCCTGTAATTATGTGGCAACATTGCGGCACTAACTTCACCTTATCCCACATACAGGAGATGGCGATGCCTTCCAATAAAGCCGAAATAATTACAGAAAATACCGCTATAGCACAAGCTCCCGCTGAAGCAAAAACGACCGTAAATCGTGCTGTGAAACGGGTAGCCAAGAAATCTGTTAACACAACAGATGTTTCTGCAACACCCAAGCTTAAGATTAAAATCGTACGAGATTTTTCAATGCCACAAGTTGAATATCAGAATATTGCTAAAATTAAAGATGAATGTCAGAAAGCGGGATTACATGCCAAGAAAAGCGAGATACTTCGTGCCGGTCTGAAAGTATTGAGCGAGATGAGTAGGGAACAAATTATTCGTATCATAGTAAGTCTGCCAAAAACAAAAGTTGCACTTCATAGCTAAGTACGCGAATAAGCGCCTTAAAGCCAAGAATTGTTAAAATTCCTTCCAATCTTCGTCATCGCTTCTGGCGCGAGGCAATGGCCTGACCGAGCGTGCAGGCCTGACAACAGCGTTCTTTACTACAGGTCTTGTTGCGGGCTGAACTTCCATCTTTCCCGGAACAGCCACGGCACGGCTGGTGCTACCTTCCTCCATTTTGAACACCGAGACCGCAGTGGACAAACCTTCCGCTTGCTCCTGTAGCGACTCGGCTGCCGCAGCAGCTTCTTCCACCAGAGCAGCATTCTGTTGGGTGACATTGTCCATCTGGGTGATGGCCTGATTGATCTGCTCGATGCCCGAACTCTGCTCGACCGATGCCGCACTGATTTCAGCCATGATGTCGGTAACATGCTTGATAGCAGTTACAATTTCTTCCATGGTTTTGCCCGCTTCGGTCACGAGCTTTGAGCCGCCTTGTACCTTCTCGACAGAATCGCCAATCAGTGCTTTGATTTCCTTGGCCGCCGAAGCGCTGCGCTGCGCGAGATTCCTTACTTCTACCGCCACCACGGCGAAGCCGCGTCCCTGCTCCCCGGCACGCGCGGCTTCCACCGCAGCGTTCAACGCCAGAATATTTGTTTGGAATGCAATGCCATCTATCACGCTGATAATATCCACGATCTTGCGCGAGGACTCGTTGATCGAATCCATGGTAAGCACTACCTGGTTCACCACGTCGCCGCCCTTGGCAGCCACAGCAGAAGCTCCCATCGCCAGTTGATTGGCCTGCTTGGCGTTGTCCGCATTCTGTTTCACGGTCGAGGTCAACTCTTCCATGCTGGCGGCGGTTTCTTCCAGGCTTGACGCCTGTTGCTCAGTGCGCTGCGACAGATCGGTGTTGCCCGCCGCAATTTCCTGGGATGACGTGTCGATCGAATCGACCGCTTCCTTGATTTGTTTGACCAGCTCCTGCAAGTTCCCCACCGTAATATTGACGGCATCCTTGGTTTGACCAAACAGCCCGGGGTAGTCTTCAGAGATATTCTGTGTCAGGTCGGCCTTGGACAATGCCTGGGCCACTCGCACAATGTCACGCAGGCTCACATCGGTCACGTCGGAAAGCTGGTTGAGCAACTCGGAGAGCGTCTTGGTGTAACCTTGCTTGCCGTTCATGTCCATTTTGACGCTGAAGTCGCCATTTTCAGCGGCAGCCTGGACGATCTGCTGGATTTCTGCAACGATCCGGGTCAGTGCTTCCACGGTACCGTTCACGCCGCGTTTCGCTTCGTCGAAAAGCCCCGGATAATCTTGGATGATTTTCTGGCTAAGGTCGCCTTGTGACAAGGCAAGAGCAACGCGCATGATGTCTCTTAAGCCACGGTCAGTAACATCGGAAAGATTGTTAAGCAGTTCCGCAAAAGTCTTGTTGTGACCCACTTTGTCAGCAAGATTCATCTTGATGCTGAAATCCCCACGGCTAGCCGCAGCTTCTACAACAAGCCGGGCTTCCGCAATCACTTTCTGCTGCCCTTCCATCATACGGTTGAAAGCACGCGCTGTTTGTCCAATCTCGTCATCGCTATCCACATCAACGCGGCTTGAGAAATCGCCGGTATTGCTGATTCCCACTATTGCCGTGCGCATCAAGCCTGCCGGATCAGACACGAATTTTCGCAAAATGAAGCGGATCAATATCCAGAGCAATATCTGCACTCCGACAATGACGGCAATTGACAGCCACACGATTTCCCTCAGCTCCGCATCATTGGCAGATATATCCAGATCAATCACGGACGCCCCGTTATGGTAGCCTTCAGGCACGTCGTGGCACATCAAACAGTTGGTTCCTCTGAAAGATTTACTTTCCGTGTAGGGTACGATCCCGTGCAGCACTTCTCCGCGTTGTTCGAAAAATGCCTTGCCGTTATCCAAAGCGCGAAGCTCTTCTTCCCCAGCCGGTTGTTCTTCGGGCAACCCTTGCCCGAACTGCTTTTGCACCAGCTTGTTGCGAATGATCCTCAACGATTTAATGTCTTGGGCGGAACCCATTTTTTTTATGAACAACTGCCGCTGCTCGACATCGCTAATGATGCCGTTCAACATCAGCATGTTTGCACCATTGATCACGCCATCGGCAAGCGCCTGAATCTTGGCCTCTTCCCCACGCTCATTGGCATTTCGTTCAGTGATATAAAACGATACTGCGGCCAGGATACTTACTACCAGCAAGAGCGACTGGACAGACAACTGAACCTTGACGGCAATGCTTGATTTAATGAAATTTGGCATTTTGAGCTTATCTCCTGTTGATTTTCCGTATTAACGTTCTCCGGCGCGCTTGGTTACCAGCATAGCGTTCAGCGCCACCAGATTCACCTCATTACTTTACGACGAGCTTGATGGTGTTGATGAGTTGTTCCGCGTTTACCGGTTTAATCAGCCAGCCGGATGCCCCTGCTGCTTTGGCCTCGTCGCGTTTTGACTGTTGCGACTCGGTAGTAAGAAACAGAATCGGCATGAAACGCAGGTTAGGCAGCTTGCGCACTTCCTTGATGAACTCGATGCCATTCATTCCCGGCATGTTGAGGTCGGTTATAAGCAGGTCCGGTTTCAGCCCACCCTTAAGTTTTGTCATCCCTTCCTCTCCGCTTGCGGCTTTTTCTGTCGTATAGCCAGCCTTGGACAGGATGGCGCTCATGCTAAGCAGGATGGTTGCTGAATCATCGACAAGAAAGACGGTCTTCATGTTTTGCTACTCCTTATGCCGGACAAGCCGTGAGCAAATGGTCAATAAATGGGTAAGGGTGTTTGTCCATTCGCTTGTACGATAAAACGCGATGGCAAAACCTAAAGGATAATGTACGGACGTTGTCGATCCGCCGACGGAGTCAGCAAAAAAGGCATGGGTATTGAGAATTAATTCAGGCTCGTACACATATTCCCCGCAAGGTGGAGTATCAACTAATGCAACGGGGATTGGGTTGCGTACGGTCGTGAATATATCAATATTGTGCGGCCGCAGTCAATCACAAGTTTGGAATCAAATGCGATGCGTGAGAGTTTCTGGACAAGAGGCTCAACGCCCAGCAATATGAAAAGCTGGTAGCATGCCTTAAGTTGAAAAACGAGAAGCTTGGGGAAACTCAGTGCGTATCAGAGAGGATTATTAATATGGTCAGCCATTCCAGAATTGAGGAACTCAAGGCGAGCGGCCTGTTGCCATCCCCTAAAGGCATCGCCTTGCAGGTGATTAAGCTCACCCAGAATGAAGACGTAACAAAAATGGAGATTGCGCAAGTGATAAAGGCCGATCCCGCATTGTCCGGCCGCGTCATCAAGGCGGCCAATGCGCTCGTGGCTTATCAGACTCGCCCTATTGCTTCCATGGTGGATGCAGTCACAGTCTTGGGTTTGAACACAGTGAGGCAGTTGGTGTTGGGCTTGTCGTTAATTGAAAATAACCACAGCGGGGCATGCCAAAAGTTTGATTATCAAAATTTCTGGGGGCACTCGCTCTTAACGGCTATTACAGCGCAAAATCTGGTTTTGCAAAGTAGCATCGGATCAACTGAAGAGGTGTTTATTCTCGGCTTGCTGGCGCAAATAGGTTCCTTGGCTCTGGCGTCGTCACGCCCGCAGGAATATGCCCGCATTCTAAATGAGGTTACGATAAACATGGGGGCAGGACTGGCCGACCTTGAGCGCGCCGAATTCGGCTTTGACCACAATCAGTTGACACAGTCCATGTTGGCGGACTGGGGGATGCCACAAGTGTTTCAGGAGATTGCCCTGCATCACGAGGATCCGGGATTATCCAAATTTGCTGAAAATAGCCGGAATTGGCGGTTGTTGAATGTCCTTCACATTGCGGACTATTTTTCAAGCGTGTGTTTAGCCCCGGAACACCTTCGGCGCAAAATGGTACCCAAGTTAATTCTCATTGCTACACGTCAAGGCGTTGAACTGGACGAGCTCGCAAAACTTGGCGACAAGTCGACAAAGGAATGGTACAACTGGGGCGAGCTATGCGGTATTCGTTCGATAAAGGTTCCCCCCTTCACGGAATTTTTGGAAGCCGTTCCGCTGGTGCCGGGCATGCTGGATATTGAGCAGAATTTGCCGAGCAGTGTGGCTACATTCTACAAATTGCGCATCCTGCTGGTGGATGATGACCGGGCTATTTTGCTGATATTAAAATCGCTACTGGAAAAGACAGGGCATACGGTAGCCACAGCCAGAAATGGGGTGGAAGGTTTGGGTTTGATCAAGGAATTCATGCCGCAACTCATTATCACAGACTGGATGATGCCCGAAATGGATGGTATTGAATTTTGCAGGGTGCTCAGGCAGAACCCTGCGTGGCGCAATATCTATGTATTCATCATGACAGCGCAGGAAGGTATGGACAGTCTGGTGGAAGCATTTGAGGCGGGGGCAAACGATTACATGACCAAGCCGGTCAACCCCAAGGTGCTGATTGCAAGATTGCGTGCCGGACAACGTGTGGTGCAGTTGCAGGAGGAAATGGAATCTGATCGCCAGCATCTGCATAAATTTGCTGCCGAGCTGGCAGCCTCCAATCATCGCTTGCGCAAGAGCGACGTAAGTATGCGTGCCCTGTTGGAAAATTCACCCTACATGACCTGGTTGAAAGATGCTGATGGCCACTATGTCAGGGTGAACAAGGCCTATATGGATTATGTCCGAAGGAAAGACGTCCAAGAAGTTATCGGCAAGACCGATTTCGATCTTTGGTCGAAAGAGCTGGCGGAAAAGTACCGTGCTATCGATGCGGATGTCATGTCCTCACGTCAGCAAAAACGCATCGAAGAATCATCGATTGACGGTGACAAAACTCGCTGGGTAGAAACCTTCAAAACTCCCGTCATCGACGAGAGCGGTAATGTGCTGGGAACTACCGGCTTCGCCCGCGATATCACCGAGCGAATCGAACGGGAAGCGCTTCGCTTGACCGAAGTCAGAGAGCAGAGGGATGTGCTGGTGCGCGAAGTCCACCACCGAATAAAGAACAATCTGCAAGGTGTGGTAGGCTTGCTCAGGCAACATGTGATCGACCATCCAGAAATGGAGGGCGTGATCAAGGTAATTATCGGCAGGATATATTCGATCGCGACCATACACGGACTACAAGCTCGGACTCCATCTGAGGAAGTTGATCTGAATGACTTGATGTCAAGCATAGTCGAGGCGTCCGGATCTCGATCCGACTTCGAGAGCGATTTGCGGCATCCTGTATACCTGAACCGGGAAGAAACAGTTCCGATCGCCTTGGTGCTGAATGAACTTCTAACCAATGCCTGCAAGCACTGCTCGGTAAATAGTTTTCCTGTCATCAGGCTTAAAATGAACGGTGTCGATACTCTTGTTACCATTGCCAACCATTTCGATGCGGCTCAACAGGTCGCAGAGAGCAATGGGCAAGGCTTAAATCTGATCAAGTCGCTGCTGCCAAAAAAGTCGGCCAATCTGGTGGCGAGGCGTGCTGGGGGTATCTACATGGCCGAGCTGAAACTTTCCCCGCCTGTTACGATCACTTAGGCTAAATGAAAATTAATATACAAGATTGCTTATGAAAACGACGATTCTTCTGGTGGAAGATGACCGCCTGGTTCTGCATACCCTTGCCACGGGATTGCAAGACGCGGGCTATCATATTCTGGAAGCCGATTCCAGCGAAACTGCGATGAAGATATGTTATGACAATCGCCCTGATCTTGCGCTGCTGGATATGCATTTGCCCGGCATGTCAGGCATTGACTTTGCACAATGGCTTAATGCCACGCTAGGCGTTCCCTTTCTATTTCTCTCTGCATACGGCGATTCGGATACCGTGGAGACTGCTGCCGAACTGGGTGCACTGGGATATTTGGTGAAGCCACTGGACATTCAACAAATTGTACCATCCATCAAAACGGCGCTGCTGCGCGGCCAAGAAATACAGAAATTGCATCAAACCGAAATTAACTTGAGTACTGCATTAAAAACCAGCCGCAGCATCAGCATTGCCATTGGGTTATGTATGGAAATCTTTGGTGTCGGTGCGGACGAAAGTTTTGAAGCTCTACGCACATACTGCCGTAGTAACCGTAAAAAGATGGTTGATGTCGCAGACCAGATCATCAAGGATAGACATGGGGTTAACCTGATACCGTACCTGTCCAGCAAACCGAGAAAATAAGTTGCCTACGTTTCAAGGGCCTTTGAGGGGCATTAATTGCTTTTCATCGCAAACTTTACATTCATGCCCAAAATTGTCCGGCTATTTCTTCGTAAAACTCTTGCTCGTCCTCTGGATGAATGCCTAGTTCTGTTAGTACATCTTTACGAATCTTACGCCAATCTTGATGCTCTGTATGATTAATGCGGTGATAAAAATTCACAGCCAACTGCAATATTCCTACTAATGTCCTTACCGCTCCCAGTTCCTCATGAGGTATTTGGTCTCGATAGATGATTGCTTTACAAATGAAGTCCGGAAGTTTCCAATGTAGCGCCACAAAATAGCCAATACTGCAATGATCAACATTATAGGCCGCATCCTCGTCAGCAGGATTTGGCCAATCCTTGGATGTATCCAATTGAAATTTTTCACAGTAATCAGGAAAATGCTGCATCAACACAGGCACGCCGCAGTTGTAAAACATTCCCGCCATGTAGGCCTGTTCGGGGAAAATATTACAAACCATAACGCGATCCTTGGCAATTAATGCGGCCAACTTTGCGACTTCCTGCGAACGTGACCAGAAGATATCAAAAGACGTAAGCATTGCATCAGAAAGACTTGTGGCAAGAGAGATGGACAGTACCAAGTTGTAGGTTTGCTGGATTCCGATCACCATCAGGACTTGCTCAATTGAATGAAGTTCCTTGCCGTAACCGAACATCGGTGAACGAGCAGCCTTAAACAACATTGCAGTAATCCCCGGATCACTGGAAATGATGCGAGTTAGATTACTAATCTTGCAATTATCAGATGCGAGATTGTTTTGTAACTCGATCAGCACTTTGGGTTGCGGTGGCAGCTTGATACCTTTAGCTACAATTGCTTCCATAGCTTTATCTACATCAACAGTGGTTTCCACTGACTTCGCTTTCATATCTGATAAGGCGCTCATGCTAAGCAGGATGGTTGCTGAATCATCTTCGAGAAAGACGGTTGTCATGATAAGCCAGAGACGTAGTCAACCCGCCGGCGGGAGCAGCAATAAAGATGAGTATTGAGAATGGATACTGGCTCGTACACATATTCCCCGCAAGGTGGAGTATCAACTAAAGCAACGGGGTTTGGGTTGCGTACGGACACAAATATACCAATATAGTGCTGCCGCAGTCAATCACAAGTTTGAAATCATATGCGCTGCGTGGAGAGACAACGAAAACACTTGTTCCCAAAACGTCGATTGTGGATTTTTTGCTATTGCTCAATAAATCCTTCTATGTGAAAAACTGGTTCAGGGACGGGGCGCAGAGCAATTTGCTCAGGATGATGCCTGCCTCATTTGCAAAGCTTTCTGCGGCACATCGCTAATGAGTATGTCCACCCCTAGCCCAAGAGCTTTGCCGATTTCCTCGTCGCTGTTGCAGGTGTAAACAGCGATGCATTTGCCGTGATCGCGCAGCAGGTTGACCACATCTGCATCAAGGCTCTCAATGGGCAGACATAGCCCGTGCAAATAGGGCTGCTCGGCCAGAACCTGTTTGGCATCCGCAAGCGTCTGGTCATCTTCAAAGTTGTAAACCAGCGGAAATTCGGGGCGGTATCGGTGGGCGTAGATCAGGCTGGCGAGATTGAATGAGGATGCGATGATGCTATCGTCATTAACTGCTCCGACCTTGTCCAAAGTTTGCCGAACTTTTATTTGATGCCGGTCGGGCGATTCCCATTCCCGGTTCTTGATCTCGATCAGCAGGCGGCAGCACTTGCGGTAGGCATCAAGAAATTCTTGCAGGCTCATAAGACTTTCAGATGCGGTTTGCGAAGAAAAGTGCGCGGCAAAATTCATCGCCTGCAACTGCGCATAATCGAAATCGTCAATGTGTTTATCGGGCAGCCCGAGTTTATTCAGGAAACGGTCATGCCAAAGTACGGATACTTCGTCGCGCGTCAGTTGCACGTCCGTCTCTATGCCGTCAATCGCATAGGTCAGGGCTTGGTCGAAAGCGGAGCGAGTATTTTCCGCCGCTTCTTTATTGGCTCCCCGATGGGCGAATATATAGGTTTGGTTCATGATGGCGTATTGTAAATCATGGGAGGAAAACGAGCGTAGCCCGGATGCAATGAAATGAAATCCGGGATTCATGGCACACCATTTTGGCTCAAAGAACATTCATGAGTCGTTGTTCCGAGTTCGATTTGCAGGGTGCTGTGATGTACCGAGAAACGCTCTTTAAGAGTCAGCATAATGTCATCCATGAAGGTGTCGCCGGGGTAGCCATCGGGCATGACCAGATGGACGGTTAACGCGCTTTCTGTGGTGCTCATGCCCCAGATATGCAGATCGTGAATGTCGGTGACGCCTTGGCATTGGCGCAGGTATGCATCAATTTTGCCCACTTCAATGTTTGCCGGGACGGCGCTTAACGCCAGTTGCACCGACTCGCGCAACAGGCTCCAGGTGCCGATGACGATGATGGCGATGATGGTCAGGCTGATGACCGGATCGAGCCAGTACCAGCCGGTGTAGATCATGGCTATTCCGGTGATCACCACACCCAGCGACACGGCGGCATCGGTGGCCATGTGCAAGTAGGCTCCGCGCAGGTTCAAGTCCCCTTTGCTGTCTTTCATGAACAGCCAGGCAGACAGACCATTCACAACAATACCGACCGCCGCCACCAGCGTTACGGTTAATCCGGCCACAGCGGGCGGCTGCGAGAAGCGCTGAATAGCTTCCCACGCAATTGCCCCGCAGGTCACCAGAAGAAACGTGGCATTGGCCAGCGCGGCCAGAATCGAGGTGCTGCGCAAGCCGTAGGTGTAGCGCTCGCTCGGAGCCCTGCGGCTGAGAATTGCCGCGCTCCATGCCAAGATCAGACCCAGCACGTCGGACAAGTTGTGCCCGGCATCGGCTATCAACGCGGTCGAATTTGCGATAAAACCGAAGACGAACTCTATTGCCACAAAAGAGGTATTCAGGGCGATGGCGATGACAAAAGCGCGACCATGATTATTCGGGTCACCATGGTGGTGATGCCCGCAACTGTGCGAATGCCCGCCGTGGTCGTGATTATGCGCCATTAGTCGGTTTCCGTATGGGGTTCGGCGATGTGTTCCAGCATGTCTGTCAGCACTCCGGAGATGTGTCGGTCGGCGGCGGCATAAAAAACTTGCTTACCTTGCCGGTCAGCTTTGACGATGCGTGCGGCGCGTAGCAGCCTAAGATGGTGGCTGACCAGCGAGTTGCCCAAGCCTAGCTTGTTGGCAATGTCGTTGACCGCTATGGGTGCGTCAAGACAGGCCAGAACGATGCGCAGGCGCGTGGCATCCCCCAGCAAGCGGAACAGGTCGGCAAGCTCGGGAATAAAACCATCGGTATCAGCAGAGGACATTTCTTATACAAGTAAATAGGTGTTCATATATTAAGATGTTTGTAGGATAATGGCAAGCAGAGCGGGGTTGAGAAACTAAATTTAGAAAATTAACGAATAATGCTCGACTCGTCGAATGATAAAAGATTAAGTATTATCAAAGAATTGATTGAGATGTCATAATGTTGAAACATTAATTGCATATTCTTCAAATTGACCAAAATTTAGATAACGATATTTTCATGTTACGGAACTTTAAAGCTGCCGAAGCGCAGCAATTCATGGCAGTTATTCTGTCTGGACTGTATTTTTGCTTTTCCCATGCCGCGCTAGCAGAGGCGCAGGGCAACGTATCTCCAAATAATTCTGAGATGGCGATTGTATCCGCTCCGCCCGCTCAAGTTTCAACCGCTGCGACAGCCGCTCATCCAGCTTGGGGCGTCTTTGGGCAATTTACGGGCGTCAGTCAATATCATCCGGCATTTACGTCGCCCTACAGCGGGAAAAACAGTTTGAGTTCCAATAGCGTTAGCAGCGCGACGACCGATCTGACATTGTTTGCCGGGTTGCGTCTTGCAGCGGGAGGGGAGCTTTGGATGAATCCGGAAATCGATCAGGGGTTCGGCTTGAGCAATACTGTTGGCATGGCAGGCTTCCCCAGCGGCGAGGCCTACAAGATAGGCGAGAATGTTCCCTATCTCCGCTTGCCCAGACTGTTTTACCGGCAAGTCATCAATCTGGGGGGCGAGGAGCAAACCATTGAACCCGCAGCCAACCAGATGGGGCGCAGCCAATCGGCCAATAACGTTATCCTGACGGTGGGCAAGTTCTCCGTTACCGATGTGTTTGACGCCAACGCCTACGCGCATGATCCCCGTTCAGACTTTTTTAACTGGTCGATTGTAGACTCGGGAGCATTCGACTATGCGGCTGATGCATGGGGGTTTGCCAAGGGCGCGTCCATAGAATGGACTCAATCCAGATGGACGGTGCGAGGCGGATTTTTCGATCTCTCCCAGATTCCAAATACAACCGTATTGGATCAGACCTTCACCCAGCACGAATGGGTCGGCGAACTGGAGGAACGGTATCAGTTGTCGGAGCATCCGGGCAAGATAAAACTATTGGGGTTCGTCAACCAAGGCAATATGGGAAGATATCAGGATGCTTTGCAGCAGGCTCAGAAAAACAATACAACGCCGGATACTGCGCTCGTTCGGCGCTATGCTTCACGACCCGGGTACGCAATCAACCTTGAACAGGAAATGGCTTCCGATTTGGGCGTATTCGCCAGATTGAGTA
Source organism: uncultured beta proteobacterium (assembly GCA_963714805.1). Taxonomy (GTDB): domain Bacteria; phylum Pseudomonadota; class Gammaproteobacteria; order Burkholderiales; family Gallionellaceae; genus CAIQPV01. Next base: position 128,218 of record CAVQPO010000006.1, read on the forward strand.
TGAACGACGGCAGCGATGAGGCATTTGAATTTACCGAAATCAATAAATCGATTGTCGCCGGGTTGTCGTTGCGTGGAGATCGGTGGGGGCGTCACGATGACACATTTGGTTTGGCTGCTGTCGCCAACGGCCTGTCCAGCGATGCGCGCGCTTATTTGGCAGCCGGCGGGATAGGGATCCTGATTGGCGACGGACATCTGAATTACGGTTCGGAAAAGATCATGGAAACTTATTATTCCTATTCCGTGCATGCGATTGACCATTTGATGCTTACCCTAGACTATCAATATGTTGTCAACCCCGCGTATAACCGGGATCGGGGGCCGATCAATATTCTCGGAGTGCGTGTGCATAAGGAATTTTAATTCCGTGGTAAGCACAGTTTTTGACGTACATTTTTGGATGATCGAAAGGCAGTTTCTATGCGTAAGATAAAAATATTTCTGTTAGCTGCGATTATGTTTTCATTCTTGATGACCGACATAGCCGAAGCAGCTACTCCCAATTCCTCCCATTATATTGTGATCGAGGTATCGGGTGATGTTCCGGGCTTTACTCATGATCAATTGGTCACTTATTTAGCTGGTAGAATGCATGAGGAGATTGCCACACCTTGGAATTTTTCTGCGGCAATGTCGGGTGAGGGACCTGCTCCCAACAGGGTGGTCTGGTCTTTCAAGACGTTGCGCGAAGTGTGGAAGGGTGGAACACATAGCGGCTTCCCGTCACCGACAAATTCAACCACCTATCTTAGAGCGGAAGTGAAACTATATTTGAAGGGTGCCTATCAGATGACTCTGGATATGCATCCCACGGTTAGTGGTGGGGCTGATGACCGGATTCTATCTGGAATGGTACATCATGCCGCCCAAGCTCTGTTCGTCGAGAACAAGCCTGATATGCCATGAGCATGGCATGAGCGCAATGGCGTTTTCCAATAAATTCTGACTGGCGAAACTTCGATGTTGCAACAGGATGTACTGATTATTAACAAGCTGGGACTGCATGCGCGTGCCTCGGCCAAGCTGACCCAGACCGCATCGAAATTTCCCTGCGAGGTGTGGATGTCGCGCGCAGGTCGGCGCGTGAATGCGAAAAGCATCATGGGGGTAATGATGCTGGCCGCATCAAGGGGCTGCACCATCAATATTGAAACCGACGGCGAACAGGAACAGGAAGCGATGGATGCGTTGCTGGCTTTGATCGGCGATTGTTTCGGAGAAGGAAAGTGAAATACTCCGAGCTATGACCTCACATATTCACTACACTCACCGATCCGGATGGTTGCGGGCGGCAGTGCTGGGCGCAAATGATGGTGTACTTTCGATTTCCAGCTTGATGCTCGGCGTCGCGGAAGCGCACACGAGTTCAAACGGAATTTTAGTTGCGGGACTTGCCGGGCTGTTTGCCGGGGCACTTTCAATGGCTTCGGGCGAGTATGTTTCGGTCAGCTCGCAGGCCGATACGGAACGTGCCGATCTCGATGTCGAACGGCATAGGTTAAAGCATGATTATGAGGCCGAGCACGCGGAACTGCGCGACATTTATGTCGGGCGCGGGCTTGATCACGAACTCGCTACCCAGGTCTCGCATCAGCTCATGGCACATGATGCCATCGGAGCCCATGCGCGCGACGAAATCGGCATTACTGACGCACTGTCAGCGCGTCCCTTAATGGCGGCCGCGACCTCGTCGATCAGTTTTACCATAGGCGGGATTGTTCCGCTGCTAGCGGATATTTTTGCACCAGAAGGATCAAAAATTCTTGTCATTGCCACCGTTTCTCTAATATTTCTCATAACGCTAGGCGCACTCGCGGCGCGTGCGGGTGGTGCGCCCATCCTGCGCGGAGCGACCCGCGTACTGATTTGGGGGGCTTTAGCGATGGGGGTGACTGGCGCGATTGGTGCGATCTTCGGCGCTGTCATATAGCACTCAACAAAAACATGGCTAAAAATAAGCAGTTTTTTCCTCGGCTGATAGTTGAGGTGGCTGGGAACCGGTGGGATTGGGCGATGTTTCCTATCGTGCTGGCGCTATTGGTTTTGCTGTCTTATGGCGGCGGTCAGATGGCTCGCCCTTACCAATTGGGCGAAACGCTGCCGATATTTCTCGACCCGACAAACCTGCCCTATTACCTGCTACGCACCACGATGCGAATGTTCCTCGCCCTTGCTGCGTCCATCGTATTCAGTTGCGTATTTGCGGTGCTGGCAACGAAGTACCGCGCGGCGGAAAAAGTGATGGTGCCCATTCTGGATATTCTCCAGTCGATTCCCATTCTCGGTTTTCTGTCCATCACGGTCACCGGCTTTATTGCCCTGTTTCCGGGCAGCCTGTTTGGCGTCGAGTGTGCGGCGATATTCGCCATCTTTACTTCCCAAGCCTGGAACATGGCATTCAGCGTCTATCAGGGATTCCGTACCGTCCCCATCGAACTGAAGGAAGCCGCGAACGTGTTCAAGCTTTCCGATTGGCAGCAGTTCTGGCGGCTGGATTTGCCCTTCGCCATGCCGGGGCTGCTGTGGAACATGATGATGTCCATGTCGGGCGGCTGGTTCTTTGTCGTCGCCTCGGAAGCCATCTCGGTTTCCAACCAGAACATCAAGCTGCCCGGCATCGGCTCTTATATCGCCTTGGCCATCGAGCAGCGTGATCTGCATGCGATAGGCTGGGCCATCGGCACGATGCTGATCGGAGTACTGCTCTACGACCAGCTTTTTTTCAGGCCGCTGATTGCCTGGGCCGACAAATTCCGCTTCGAGGAGACAGGCGGCGAAACAGCACAGGACTCATGGCTGCTGGCCTGGTTGCGCCGGACCGAACGTATCCAGTCCCTAGTAGAAGTGTTCGGCAAGTTGCTGGAACGCTCGTTCGCCATGTTTCGGCGGCGTCACGATGGCACGTCGATCAGGGCGCGACCCCGCGCACGCTCCGAATTGCCTGAGCGTATCTGGGACGCGGTCATTGCCGCCGTAGTTTTTTATGCCCTGTGGGCGCTGGTTCACTTTATTCATGCGGAAGTGGGTTGGAGCGAGGTTGGACGCGTTTTCGTGCTGGGGTTTTACACCATGTCCCGGGTGATCATCCTGATTGCGCTGGCGGGTCTGATCTGGGTTCCGATCGGTGTCTGGATCGGGATGAATCCGAGGCTAAGCGAACGTGCGCAGTCGACCATACAATTTCTGGCGGCTTTCCCGGCCAATTTGATGTTTCCGATTGCCGTGTTTTTGCTCGTGCGCTTCAGTCTCAATCCGGATATCTGGCTGTCACCCCTGATGATCCTCGGCACGCAGTGGTATATCTTGTTTAATGTGATTGCCGGTGCTTCCACCATACCGATGGAATTGCGCTATGCGGCGCAGAACTTTGGTCTGAAGGGGCTGTTCAAATGGCGGCGCTATCTGCTGCCGGCAATTTTCCCCAGTTTCGTCACGGGTGCTATCACCGCGTCGGGCGGGTCATGGAATGCCAGCATCGTCGCCGAGTACGTGACTTGGGGAAATACCACCTTGAAAGCCCACGGCCTCGGCAGCTACATCGCCGAGATGACCGCAGTCGGCGACTTTCCCCGGATTGCCTTGGGGATAGGCGTCATGTGCATATTTGTCATGGGATGTAATCATTTCATCTGGCGGCGGCTGTATCGTATGACCGAAAATCGCCTGCATTTCTAAGGACTCATATTAATGGCTACTCCTATCGTCGAACTTAAATCTGTTGGTAAAACTTTCCGCTCAATGGATGGCACGGATCGATCCGTCCTTGAAAATGTCAACTTCACTCTCAACGAGGGCGAGATTGTGTCGTTACTCGGCAAGTCCGGATCAGGGAAATCCACCATGTTGCGCATCATGGCCGGCCTGATCCCTGCCGACAGCGGACAGGTTCTCTATCGGGGGCTTCCGCTTTATGGGCCGGCAGATGGCATCAGCATGGTGTTTCAATCATTCGCATTATTCCCGTGGCTCACCGTGCAAAAGAATGTGGAGCTGGGGCTGGAGGCGAAAGGAGTCCCCCCCAAGGAAAGAGCTCAGCGTGCCGAAATAGCTATCGAACTAATTGGTCTGTCGGGCTTTGAAGGGGCGTTGCCCCGAGAGCTGTCCGGCGGCATGCGCCAGCGGGTAGGCATCGCCCGCGCCTTGGTCATGGAACCCGACGTGCTGCTGATGGATGAAGCGTTTTCGGCGCTCGATGTGCTGACCGGCGAACGCTTGCGCGAAGATATTATGGAGCTTTGGGAAACCGGAAAAATTCCCACCAAAGCTATCCTCGTTGTTTCTCACAATATTGAAGAAGCGGTCATGATGGCCGACCGTGTTCTGGTCTTCGCCAGCGATCCTGGGCGAGTGCGCGACGAATTGCCGGTCACTCTTTCCCGTCCACGTGACGTAGAGAGTTCGGAAGTCCGTGGCCTGATCGATAAAACTTACGGGCTAATGACGGCGGGTACTACGCGCTCGGGACGCGTTACCGGGAAGGAAATTAAACTGCAACTGGGTGACAGGTTGCCGGAAGCGGAAATTGTCCGGATGGAGAGCATACTGGAACTTCTCGCCGAGGAGCCTTTTATGGGGCGTGCAGATTTGCCCAAACTTGCCGAAGAAACGGAACTCAGCGATGAGGAGCTTCTCGCCGTATCCAGCGCCCTGACCTTGCTGGGCTTTGTCCACCTCGAACATGGCGACATCATTCTCAATCCCTTGGGCAAGCAGTACGCACTTGCCAGCAACCCGGAGCGCAAGGTAATCTTCGGCCAACAACTGCTGGAAAACGTACCCTTGATAGCGTATATCCGCCAAGGACTGGTAAAAGACCCCTCCGGTGACCTGCATGAAGATTTGTTTCTCAGGCTATTGCGCTTCACTCTGAATGAGGCCGACGCCATATCAGCCCTGCGTGTAGCCATTGAGTGGGGACGCTATGGCGACTTGTTCGAATACGACTTCAATACCGGCGAACTGACTATGCCGAAAGATGAAGAAATGGCTGCGGAGTGAGAGGTTGGTAGCAATACTTGTTCGCTAACATTCGCGTATACGATGAAAGTTGAGTTCGTCGACCTCCGGGTCAAAATCTGGTTCCAACGTGTCGTGATATTTCGCCTTCTGCTCGTTCAAGAGTATCTGATGCTCCGCTTCTTCGTCTCTAAGGGTCTTGATCATGTTTCGAACTGTGGCATCCTGAATGACCTGCAACATGCTGTCATAAAACTCGTAAGCTTTAATTTCAGACTCCATTGCGACTTCCAAGGCCTGCCGTGGGGACATGTAGCGTATTGCTTTTCCAGTTTCCGGGGCTTCGATATCTTTCTTGATCATATTCGGCGTGACGCGTGAAGGAGTATCGCCAAAAAGCATACGTCTACGTTCCGCAATTTCAATTCCATGTCGTTGCTCGTTCCGAGCCATCATGGTAAAGAAATTCGCCGCATCACCGGGATACCGGTGCCCGATTTGGTCTGCAAACAAAAGGTAGCGGTCTTCCGCTTCCTTTTCGATCAGCACTGCCATATCGAGTGCATCCTGTAAACTAAGAGTTGAAAAATCAAGTTGCATATCCATCATTTTCTCCTTGGCACGCCGAGTACTGCCAGTAATGTTTGCATAATACTCCTTGATCGTTTAAAGAGTACGGGAGTATAGCCGTTCTTCATGATGTGATGTAACGCTCCATCTGATCGATGATAAAACTTTGATCAGATATCTTTTCTTTGACTAAATCCCCAATCGAGACTATGCCGAGGATGTTCCTCTTATTATCGAGTACAGGCAAGTGGCGAAAATGGCGTTCCGTCATCAACGCGAGTCCCTCCGAAACTTCCATATCTGGAGTAATGCAACGCACTTGCTTGGTCATCACCTCGCTCACCAAGACATCCCTAGGGTCGTCTCCAAGTGATGAAACTTTATGCAAGCAGTCGCGTTCGGTGAAAATTCCGACCAGCCTGTCGCCGTCGACTACCATGACAGCTCCGATATCTCGTTCGCGCATTAACTCTATCGCGCTCAAGACTGTAACGTTGGGTGCAACAATTGTGTTGGGTTTCGTCTTCTCGGCTAATATTTGCTTGATCGATTTCATGTTTTCCTCCATTTTTAGTTGCGAATGGTGATCTTCCACAATCAGTTGGATTCATCATACATACCTGAGTATATTTGTCAAGTATTATTACGCGGCAATTCGATTGCCTTCTTTTGAGGTCGGCTGGAAGCTTTTTCGTAAAATGGCGGCAATCGATTGTGCAAGCGTATCGGATGACACTCTGATCAGATGATAGCCTTGACGATTTTGCACCTGTGGCGCAGCATCCCTAAACGGCAACATTCTTAATTTTGCACACGAGATGAATTATTCATTGCGCAAAGCTGAGCGATTCATGAAGACACTTACCGATTTTATGCCTGGTATGGTGGGGTATTGGACGAGAGATTTGCGCTCGACGTTTGCCAATCGGGAATATCTGAACTGGTTTGGCAAAAGCGCTGAAGAAATGAGTGGGATCCACCTTCAGGATTTATTGGGTGAAGAGTTGTTTCTCAAAAACAAACCTTATATTCTCGCCGCACTTGCAGGTGAGGTTCAAACTTTCGAGCGAACTTTAACCAAGGCAAGGGGCGAAACCAGGGAAACTTTGGCTCACTACATCCCCCATAGCGAAGATAACGAAGTGCTGGGTTTCTTTGTACTGGTTATAGATATTACAGAGCGTAAACGATTGGAAGCTGCGTTAGTTAGTATTGCTGAGGAACGTCAGCGATCTATCGGGCAAGAGTTGCATGATAATCTCGGTCAACAGATTGCAGCGATAAACTATCAATCGTGTGCCTTGGAAAGAATGTTGATTACTGCTGACAATAAAGACTTAGCCAATATAGCCGCATCAATCGCAAATCAAGCACAAAATGCTGTCGTGCAGTGCAAGCAACTCGCACAGGGCTTGCTTCCATTCGAATTGGAGAGCAATGGACTCACGCACGCATTACAGACACTGTCATCAACAATATCGACCACGTATGGTGTTGAGTGCAAGTATGTTTCTGATAAAGAAATCAGTATCACTAAAGAACCTCTTGCACTCAATCTTTATCGGATCGCGCAAGAAGCCATTAACAATGCCATACGCCATGGACGTGCGCGCCATATAAAAGTTTTGCTAGACTTAAAAAATGGATTACTCCGCCTTTCAATATTCGATGATGGACGTGGTTTTAACGAAGTTGATGCAACAAATCTAACAACATCAGGAATGGGTATTAAAATTATGAGGTATCGCGCCAGCCAAATTGGCGCGTCATTGAGTTTTATACCACGAGCCGAAGGTGGAGCTGAAGTACGTGTAGAGATGCAATTATGATGGCAGGTTTAAAATCTCAAGTAATGCTGGTTGATGATCATGCCATGTTGCGGCATGGTATGGCTGCACTCATCAATTCCGAGGCTGACATGGAAGTAATCGCCGAAGCTGATGACGGTAGCGACGCTATGGCAAAACTTGAATCGGAACATCAGCCAGATGTCGTTTTGGTGGATTTATCTCTCAAAACTCTTTCAGGATTCGAGCTAATCAAAAGCATTCATGTTTTGATTCCTGCGCTTCCCGTACTCGTCGTCTCCATGCATGATGAAGCAATTTATGCCGAGCGTGCTTTGCGTTCCGGTGCCAGGGGCTATGTGATGAAGCAGGAGCCGGGTGAGGTGCTTATAGCTGCCATCAGGGAGGTGCTGAGCGGGAACTATTATCTCAGCGAACCCATGCACAACAAACTTTTGAATCGTTTTGTAAATGGTGGATATGAGTCTGAGCCATTGATCAATAGCCTAACTCCAGGTGAATTTGAAGTGCTGCATATGATTGGCTCCGGGCACAGTAGCAAGGAAATCGCTAGACTGCTTAGCCGCAGCATTAAGACTATTGAAACTCACCGTGCCAACATTCGAATTAAATTGCAGTTGAAAAATGGCGCTGATCTAGTCCGATATGCTACTCAGTGGATGACGGCTGAACATTAAAGACTCCCCAAGCCTAAAATATCAGCTACAGGAAACCCTTAGGGCAGAATACGGGTTTGCCCAATATACTACTAGTTTTGTCGGAATTATGATGGGATCATATCTTCTTCGCATTGGTTCATCATGGTAAAAGTCAGCAAAACCAAGGTTGTCAAACCTGTTGTTAGCAGAGCCAGGAAAACTACCGAACCGACTGTCAACTCTTCTTCGGAAGAGCGCAATTTCATCGCAGAAATGGTCAAGAAAAAACCGGCCAAGCCGCGCAAAGTTGCAGCCAGGAAAATTGTAAAGAAAGTAGCTCCAGCCTCAAAAGCAAAGAAATTACTGAAGCCAATTGCTCCGCCCGCCGATGAACGCAATTTCATTGTCGGAATCGGTGCCTCGGCAGGTGGCTTGGAAGCACTTTCTGATTTGCTCAGAGCACTGCCTGATGATTTAGGTGTGCCCTACATCGTAGTGCAACATTTGTCTCCCACCCACCGCAGCATGATGGTGCCGTTGCTGGCCCGCGAGACCTCCATGCTGGTCAAAGATGCCGAAGATGGTGAAGTGCCTTTGGCCAACGTCATTTACGTCACTCCAGCCAATTGGAACATCATCTTGAAAGACGGAGTGATGAGGTTGCTGGTGCCGGGCAAAACCATATTGCCCAAGCCCTCGGCCACGACCTTATTTAATTCATTGGCTGAAGAGAAGGGTGAAGATGCAATCGGCGTGATTCTGTCCGGAACAGGTTCGGATGGAGCAGCGGGAATTGCAGCAATCAAAGCTACGGGTGGGTTTACCTTCGCCCAAGACCCCGAAGTTGCGAAATACAGCGGCATGCCGCAAGCAGCTATCAGTACGGGCTGCGTGGAATGGGTCATGCCATGCAAGGGAATCGCGGAAGAAATAACAGCCATTGCGCGTGCGCACGGATTGATTGATCGCTCATCCAAGCTAGGAAACACCCCTGTCACCATGAAGGGCCTGCTGCAAATGGTATACAAGCAGTCCAAGATCGATTTCTCAGGATACAAGGAAGCGACGTTATCACGCAGGGTCGAACGTCGCATGGCAGCCAATCGCCTGAATAATCTCGCCGCATATTTTGACTATTGCAGCAAAAACCCGGACGAACTGAACAAACTCAGCAAAGATATTCTGATTTCCGTGACGGCTTTCTTCCGGGACCGGAATAGTTTTGAAGGACTGCGTAAAATACTGGAAGAAATCATTGCCGGGAAACAGCCCGGAGATGAAATCCGCATCTGGGTTCCCGGTTGCGCAACGGGTGAAGAAGCTTACTCGATCGGCATTCTGCTTTCTGAGCTGTTGGGCGGCAAGCTGAACGATTACCGCATTCAAATATTTGCCACCGATATAGACATGGATGCAATGGCGGTCGGCCGAAAAGGTATTTACACCGAAAGTTCGCTTACAGAAGTGAGTGCAGAAACGACTGCACGCTATTTCACTAAAAAAGTGGATGTTTACGAAATTGCGCGACCGATTCGCGACATGGTGGTTTTTGCTAGGCAGGATCTGGTTCTCGATCCGCCCTTCCTGCGATTGGATTTGGTCAGTTGCCGCAATTTATTGATTTATTTTCAGCCCCTGCTGCAAACCCGCGTGCTTTCCATTTTTCATTTTGCGCTCAGACCATCGGCATACTTATTTTTGGGGAAATCAGAAAGTATTGTGCATCAGGACAATTTATTTTCTCCGGTCAGCAAGGAGGCGAGAATATTCAAACGGGTCGCCGGGAAGGATCAAATTATTCCCATACCACTATATTCCAGCCAGGATGCGGGGGCCGGTCCAAAACAGCCCATTACCATTGCAGAACGCACTCCTCGCAAGCAGGAGAACAAATTACAAAAAACACTCTCCGAAATTTACGCCCCCCCCAGTGTTCTCATCAATAAGAACCTTGATGTTGTTGAAATACATGGTGACATGCAGAATTTTTTGCATTTCCCATCCGGGAAATTAGAGATGAATTTGGCGCAACTGCTGCGCCGAGAATGGCGTACCGAAGTGCAAACTCTGGTACACCATGCCGACCTCAAGCACACTATTGCAATGGGGAGAATTCGTCCGATTAAAAATAGAACAGGACACAGCGTCAAGATCGAAGTGCATCCGGTTCAGTCACGAGATGATCAAAAACAGTTCCTGATCAGTTTTATATCGCTCTCCACACAAACGGGTGATGCCCCCGTGCCGGAACATCCGCAGCTTCATAACAGCGAGCTTGAAGATGAGCTGATCGCCACACGCGAGCACTTGCAAACCGTTATTGAGGAGTTAGAAACCTCCAATGAGGAATTGCAGGCGCTGAACGAAGAAATGCAGGCGGCCAATGAAGAGTTGCAATCTTCCAACGAAGAACTGGAAGCCTCCAACGAAGAGCTCCAGTCTACCAATGAGGAACTGACAACTGTCAATCAGGAATTGATTGTCAAGGGTGGCGAACTCAGCCTGGTAAATACCGAGTTGGAGAATCTGCAAAACAGTACCGGATTCTCACTCATTCTTCTTGATCAGGAATTACGTTTGCAACGATACAACAAAGAAGCTGCAAGCTTATTCAATTTCAGTGTGCATACCCTTGGCAAGTCGATACCCGCCCTCTCGCTTCCTGTTGTCGAGGTGCTGGAAACTGCAAAATTAGCAATGTCAGACGGAATCAAGCGGCAACAACAAATCAGCTTTGGCGGAAGACATTACAACGTTCTATGCTTTCCCTATACCTCCCAAGATCAAACGCTGGGCGGGGTCATCATCACATTCATTGACGAAACCGAATTGGTTGAAGCACAGCGGGAGATATTATCTAGCCAAGAACGTTTGGTCGGGGTAATGCAAAACTCGCCGATGCTTATAAGCGTCAAGGATACTGCAGGACAATACCAGTTCGTGAACAAAGCCTTTGAAAGCATAATGAATGTCGAGCAGGCGGCTGTCATCGGCAAAACGGACACTCAGGTATTTCCTGAATCCATATCGACTCTTTTTGAAAAGTTGCACTTTGATGTGCTCCATAAAAAATCGCGGGTGGAGGTGAGTGACCGCATTACCATAGGCGACAAGCATCACTGGTTTGAATTTATTTGCTACCCGATCAATGACGAGCAGGGGTCGGTCAAGGCGGTCTGTTGTCAGGCCATTGACATTACCGAGCGCAGAGAGCTTGACGAGCAGAAAAAATTAACCGCCAAGTTCTTTGATACGGCCAGCGAAGGGATTGTTATTACCGATACCAACCAAAATATTATCAAAGTTAACCCTGCTTTTACCAATGTAACAGGATATACAGGGGAAGAGGTAATCGGTCGAACCCCTGGAATACTAAAATCTGGAAAACAGGATGCCAAGTTTTACGAAGCCATGTGGAAGGAAATCAATACCCAGGGTTGGTGGCAGGGGGAATTATGGAACCGGCACAAAAATGGCACCCATTATCTCGAATGGCTGACGATCAACACCGTTCGTGATGAACGCGGAGAGTTGACCAATTACATTGCGATATTCTCCGACATTACGCTCATCAAGGCTTCGCAGCAGCGGCTGGAATACATGGTTGCCCATGATGAATTGACTGCGTTGCCTAATCGTAATGAGCTTAAAGGCAGGATGGAACAGGCTTATTCCAGAGCAAAGCGGCGCGGCGGAAACTTTGCACTGATGTACATTGATCTGGACAACTTCAAAAATATCAACGACAACCTCGGACATGATTGCGGTGACATATTGTTGCAGCAGGCTGCCGAGAGGCTGAGCTTATGCGTGCGCGGCGAGGATACCATTGCGCGTATCGGCGGTGACGAATTTAACGTGCTGTTGGAAGACGTTTCGGACTCGCAAATTGCCAATACCGCGCAACGAATTCTTGATCATGTTGCCAGGCCTTACCTGATCAAGGATCAGCAGGTATTCGTTTCCGCAAGTATCGGGATTGCAGTCTATCCAAAAGATGCCGAGGACTTGGAAACGCTGGTCAAGAACGCGGATTCGGCCATGTATCAGGCCAAGGAAAAAGGGAAAGACAGTTACCAATTCTTTACTTCTGATTTAAAGCAAAAAATCAGCCATCGCGTCGAATTGGAAAATGCATTACATAGGGCAATCGCTGCCGATGAGCTGAGATTGGTTTATCAGCCTGAGTTTGATTTACGAACGGGCGAGTTAATTGGAGCAGAAGCGTTGTTGCGCTGGAATAGTAAATCTTTCGGCATGGTCGGACCGGATGAATTTATTCCGATTGCAGAAGATTCCGATCTTATTCTGGAAATTGGTGAATGGGTCATTGAGCGTGCGGCAAAGCAATTAGCCGAATGGCGAAAAAATAAGACGCCCTTGCCCGGAACAATGTTTGTAAATGTTGCTTCACGTCAGGTGATGCGCCAACCTCTGTTGGCGATCATTACGCGGCAATTGAAAAAACATCGTTTACCTCCACGCTCTATCGGCATCGAAATTACCGAACGCACGCTGATGAATGGCAGCGAAGGTGTGGCCCAAAAGTTGCAAAAAATCGAGATGGAAGATATTCCTATTGCCATAGATGATTTCGGCACCGGATATTCATCTTTGTCGTATCTCAAAGCTTTTCCGATTGCCTTTCTCAAGATACCGAATCAATTTGTTGACGGGATCACGACCGATGAAAGTGACAAGGGCATTGCGACGGCGATTCATGGAGTGAGCGTTGCGCTGAAATTGCTGACCATCGCCGAAGCAATTGAAACCTCCGAGCAACTCCATGTCTTGCGTGAAATGGGTTGCCATAGAGGTCAAGGTTATTTACTGGGAAAACCGGTTGATGCCAAATTGTTTGTTGAACAATTCATTACTAATGAGGTTTTAAATGCTCAGAAGAAATAGCCTAGATCGACACAAGCATTCTTCATCTTTATTTGAAGAACCCGTTAGTGAAATTGGTTCGTCAATGTCAGAGGTGGTTAAGCTTGATCCTGCGCAAGGATATGTTCTGGATAAAGAAAACATCATGAGCAGGCGCCCAACCAGATTGACTCTTGAGCTCCTTAATAGAGCAAAGGAACTGGAAACCACTTTGTAGATTTGATATCATTGCTGTCCAAGATAGATTTCCCCCCCGATATATGCCTTGATTTGACGCCTTTGTGGCCGGGTAATGGAGTATTTTCAAGATAGTGCTTCCATGCTGCCTAAGATCAAGCGAAGGCCAAGCTGGTCTGAGGTGCATCCTGCGGATCAGGCGGCGTGGTGAACGGCTGGTTCAGCCATGCCATCAGATCACGATGCGTAAACAGATTCATGCGTAGCAGCGCCACAAGGTTAGACAGGCTCCAGCCGAACTTGGATGACATCTGCAAATAGCGCAGCAATAGCATGGCGATCAATGCTGTCCAAATCTGGGTCTTGACGGCGTTGGCCGAAGTGCCGACGAAGGTCTTGATCTTCAAGTTCTGTTTGATTGCCTTGAAGAACAGTTCAATCTGCCAGCGATCTTTGTAAATGGCCGCGATGGTGGAAGCGCCAAGACCAAGATGGTTAGTGAGGAAGACGAGCGTTTCGCCCGTATCCTCACGGATGGCTTCGACCCGGCGCAATAGATGTGGGCACTTCTCTTGTGCGCCAGTGCCGGTCAAACGGATGATCTGGTCCTTGACGATGTTGCGGTTCTGCGGTGGTTCGCGTTCTTCGACCACCTCGAACAGGGCGTTGTCTTTCATGCGGGTGACGAAATATACGCCAGCTTCTGTCCAGTTCGAGAACAGCCGGTAGTCATTGTAGCCCCGGTCATCAACGACGATGGTGCCGGATGCAAAGTCAATTTGCCACGCCGCTTTGACGTCGGAGACCTTGCCATCGGTGATCAGCCCGAAACACGGCAGATAACCATCGTGGTCGAGCACCAAGTGTAATTTCACGGCACCTTTAGTCCGTCGGAACTTCGCCCAGTCATACATCGACAGGCACAGGTCAATGACGGTCGAATCCATGCTGACCAGTTTGTTTTTGAACCGAAACTTTTTCTTGCCAACCGCTTTACTGGAGACGGTATCGAACAGGGTGTAGAAAACCTTCTCGAACAGCTCAGCAGGGCGGTGGCTGTTGGCATAGGACAAGGACGAGCGCGCAGGTGCTTCGATACCCAGATGCGCCAACTTGCCTTCGCAACTCTTCAGTCCACCCTCGATTTCCCTCAATGAGTGGGCTCTCCCGAGCTGGCAGAACAGCATGGCAACAAACTGGCTCCAACTCGATACGCCCTTGCTGCGGTGTTCCGCCTTCGTTTCTTTGACGAGGCGTGCAAAGTCGGTGCGAGGAATAAGCTTGAGTATTTGGCTAAACATGCTGCATGATGCGCTCACGTTGGGTCTCCTTCGGTCAGGGGTAGGTGGGTTTGGCGATTCACCTATACCTTACACCTTCGGATGATCCAACGTCATGATCTGTTTAGGACGGGAGTGATTTGATATGGCAATCAGAAGCCCGCTACAGCCGGGAATCAAGCACCCAATCGTCATTGCGGAAAAAGTCCAGAAGCCGGAACAGTACCCGGAGTTCAATGAGTAAGCCGAGAAGGGCGACTATAACGGACATAGCGCCCGGAGCTAACGTTAGGTTCGTCTAGCTACTCCTGCACTATTTCAAAATCGTGCGTGATGTCGGCCATCTTGCCCAGCATGATGGACGCCGAGCAATACTTTTCCGCTGACAGTTTGATGGCGCGTTCGACTTGTTCGGACTTGAGGTCGCGGCCTGTGACGACGAAGTGGAAATGTATTTTGGTAAACACTTTGGGGTCTTCCGTGGCGCGGTCGGCCTGAATTTCCACCACGCAATCGCTGACTTGCTGGCGGCTTTTCTTGAGGATGTGAATGACATCGTAAGTGGTGCAGCCACCGGTGCCGAGCAATACCATCTCCATCGGGCGCGGCCCGAGATTGCGCCCGCCGCCATCGGGTGGGCCGTCCATCAGGACGGCATGACCGCTTTCAGTTTCGCCGAGAAATGAAACTTGTTCTACCCATTTTATGCGTGCTTTCATCTTGTGTCCCGTGTGTTTGTGTCAGGATTTTAACCGATACCACAGCAGTCCGATAAGCTCGTGCATAAAAATACTGCTGTGGTGCAGGCTTTCGGCGTTCGGAATGAAAGTGAGCAGATCGGTCTGGTAGCGGGTGGTGAAGGCGGTGGGGGCGGGCACGACCTCTAATCCGGCTGCCTGAAACACCCTGACCGAGCGCGGCATGTGCCAGGCATGGGTCACCAGATAGATGCGTTTAATGCCGGCCTTCTGCAATATTTGATAGCTATAACGCGCATTTTCCAGCGTATTGTCGGAGGCGTCTTCGGTCCATTGCACCGGAGCATTGAATTCTTTTTCCAAAATGGCCTTCATTTGCTGTGCCTCGGAGGTGTTGTTGCCCAACGGTTTGCCGCCTGTGACCAGAATGGGCTTGCCGGTTTCGCGTTGCAGCCTGGATGCGTAGCGCAGACGCGCCAAAGTTGGCTCACTCACGGTGTCTGCTCCGCCATATTCCGGTGCGTAGAAATAGCTTCCGCCACCCAATACTACGATGGCGTCAGCGGGCTGGCTTTTGAGATCGACAACCTTGACGTGGGCTTCCAAGAGGTGCAATGCACCTTCGGAAACGTAGGGAGTGGAACAAAGCCAGAGTAGAGCGAACGAGCCGACGAGCAGGGTGCGTCCGAGGCGCGGGCGCGAACGCTCAAGAAATAGCCCCGCCAGCGCGAGCAGCAGCAGATCGAGCGGCGGAAGCAGAAATGCGCCGAACAAGTTGGTGAGAAACCAGGACATAAGATAAAAAGCCAAAAGGCAGGGTTACCGCAACTTTAGAATGATACCGCGACTTGTTGAAATCTGGGCTTTGACCGATAATGCCGCCGCCCAACGGTGATCTTACTCTTTAGCAAGAGTGCTTAATTTTTGGAAGTGCCATTGAACATTAAATTTCAACGTGCGGTTGACCGTCTCGCGGGCGTGCCGATTTGTGCGTTATTCTCTCTGCTTGAGCGTTTTCGCTATTTATTAGGCATCGCTGCTCCTGCTTCTCCGCCGCGCCGGATTCTGATTATTCTGCTTTCGGAAATGGGTAGCCTGGTTCTCGCCCATCCGATGTTTATGCGGCTGAAGCAGCAATATCCCAATGCATCGTTGCACATCATGATGTTCCGTAAAAATCGCGAAGTCATCGACCTGCTCGGGGTGATCCAGGAGGATAATGTGCTGACTATCAACGATAGCTCGTTGACGGAATTTGCCACGGATAGCTTGGTCGCCATACAAAAAATGCGTGCGCTGAAGTTCGATGTGGTGATTGACTGCGAGCTGTTCTCCCGCGTGAGCAGCATTTTTTCGTATTTGTCCGGCGCACCGGTTCGCGTCGGTTTCCATCCGCATACCCAAGAGGGGCTGTATCGAGGTTCGTTCATTAACCGCCCGGTGTTGTACAACCCATACCGACATTTGTCGCGGCAACTGCTTACTATGGTTTCTGCGATCGACTCACACTCCGTGCCGACAGCCAAAGAGGTGCCGCTGGCCGAGATCAAGAATCCTCCCCTGCTGAATTTCTCTGAGGAGGAGTTGCAGCGAGTTAGCGAACAGTTATACGCCGACTTCCCATCTATCAAGGACAAGAAATTAGTATTGGTTTATCCCGGTGGCGGCATTCTGCCGATACGCGCGTGGCCGCTGGAAAATTACCTTCAGCTATGCAATTCGTTGTTGGGTGACGGTTATGCTATCGGAGTGATCGGCCTCAAGGACGATAGGCCGATAGCCCAAGTCGTGGTGGAGCATTGCCGCAGCGACCGTTGCGTTAATCTGGCTGGCTATACTAAATCGGTGCGTCATCTGCTGGCAATTTTTCACCGGGCTTCATTGCTGATAACCAACGATGGCGGCCCCGGCCAGTTTGCGGCGCTCACCCCGGTTCCGTCGCTGATTTTTTTTGGCCCGGAAACACCGCAGCTATACAGTTCTCTCAGCGATAATGCCCATTATTTTTATTCGTCGCTGTCCTGTTCGCCTTGCCTGACGGCATACAACCACCGCTCCTCTCCTTGCGATGGCGACAACCAATGCCTGAAACAGATCAGACCGGAACAAGTATTGGCAAAAGCGCGTGAAGTGCTTGCGGCAGCTATTTCAGGCAACGTTGCGTGATGCCCATTTTTAGTCTCAGACTTTCCCTCGCTTCCCTGATGCGCCGGATATTTTCGCGGCGTTTTCTGAAGTTCGGCACGGTAGGCGCATCGGGTATAGTGGTCAATCAAGGGGTGCTATATGTGGCTCATGAATATATTTTTCATGTGTCACAGGCTGCCGGGAGTGTGGATTGGATCAGACTTAACCTGTCGCTCGCGCTGGCAATTTTTTTCGCCACCCTGAACAATTTCATCTGGAACCGGATGTGGACGTGGGCTGACCGCAAGCAGCAACATCACGGCTCTTTCCTTGCCCAGTTCGGCCAATACACGCTGGCCTGCTGGCTCAGCATCGTACTGCAAGCCGTTCTCACCAATCTGCTGGCTCCGCACCTACTTAATATTTACATAGCCAACATGATCGCTATCGTGCTGACCAGCGTGTTGAATTTTTTGCTTAACGACATCTGGACGTTTGGACGGCTGAAACTGACGGCAGGGCATACATCCCATCAAACAACTCCTGTGCAGCAGACGAAGCCTGCCAAGGACTAGCCATGCTTAGACCACCCGGTAATCCCCGTTTGCGTTTGGCCTGGTACGTGCTGGCCGCATTGCTGGCGGTGTTGACCTATTTTTACGGCCTCGACAGCCAGCACATCCCGAAAAATGGCGACGAATACCCGTACGCGCACATCACGCGGCTGACGGCGGATAGCGGTCATTTGCTTCCCCTGCAATCGCAGTTGGACAATATGCGCAACACCAAACCGCCGCTGTTGTTCTGGCAAGGCATAGCCTCGACCCACTGGGGGCAGGACTGGACGTTGTGGCAACTGCGCTATCCGAGCGTGATATACACGCTGCTCACGGCATGGCTCACTTTCCTGCTGGGCTGGAAAATGTCGATGAAATTGGAAACGGGCTTTATTGCGCTGCTGACCTATCTCGCCTTCTTCAGCACCTATCGCTACGGGCGTCCGTTTCTGGTTAATCCGGCAGAGGTGTTCTGGTTTTTTCTGCCATTTTTTACGTTGCTTTATTGGAAATCTTTTACCTTTGATTCGCGCTTCTGGGTGCCGCTGTTGTTGGGCATCGAAGTCGGCACCGGCTTGTTGTATAAATCTTTTGCATTGATTGTTCCGGTGGGCTTGTGCCTCGTCTGGTGGTATCTGCATTATCGCGAATACCGCTGGCTTTATTGTTTGCGCAAGGATGCGCTAAAGGTCGTCGTTACGGTGGCGCTGGCGCTGGCGTTGTTCGGCCTGTGGTTTCTACTCGACCCCGATCCGCAGGCGGTGTGGGACGAATTCATTGTCGGCGAGAATGCCGGGAAATTCGACCCACATGGCAGTTATCTGCTGAAATTGTTATGGGGCGGTAGCAGCGTGTGGGCGCTGGTGATCGGCTACCCCATGAACGCGGGATTGCTGGCCGTTCCCGTGGCGGCGGTATTTCTCATTGCCTACCGGCGGCGGGTGTTGCTGGTGGACGCAGAGAAAATGCTGTGGATATGGATGGCCGCATTGTTCATCGTGTTTTGCCTGCCCAGCCAACGTTCTGCGCGCTACTTGCTGGAAGCCATGCCGGGGCTGGCGGTGCTGTGCGCGCTCAACTGGCATCGTATCAGCCGTAAAGTGTTTGTCGTCAGTCTGCTAATGATGGGCGTCGTGCTGGCGTTGCTTGTCTTTCTGTCCGTGCATTTGCAGCAGGAGATGGCAGATGCGGAATTGTATGGACTGCCCTACTGGATATTGCTGATTCTGACCGCTGCCCTGATATTGATTGCGCTGTTCGTGCCGAAATTCACGTCAGACATCGTTAACGTGACGGCACTGCTGGTGTTGCTTTGCTTCGCCGCCTTCCTGCATCCCTTCGATGGAACTCTCGGCAATTACGGTGAAGACGTGCAGCAATATGCCAAGGGCAAAGACGTGTGGGTGCCGTGCGACTTCAGGGCGAAGGAGGAAGGCTATCGCTTCATTTTGCCGGGCGCGCAAATTCATGGCTACCACGAAGACTTGGCTTTGACCGCCACCCAACTGGCCGCGAAATATAGTTTGTTTGCGGTGCAAGTGCCGTTGCAGGACAAGGGCTGCGCGAATTGCAAAATACTCGGTCAGCGCCTGGATATTCGCGGTCGTCAAAGTGACAGCGAAATCAAACAAATGCTCAAAGGGGAAGTCTTCCAACACTTGTTCGTCAAGGAGCTATTGATTGAAGTGCCTGGGATGAAATCAACGGTTGTCGCCGCAGAGGGTTGCCGCTGATGAATCGTCTGGCGGTGCTCGGCTTCGTGTTGATCGTTTTCGCTATCGGTTTTTTCAAGGCGTCCGGCTACCATGCGGCCTCAGGTTTTCTGGTGCAATCAGCTTCGTGGGAGCGGCCTCCCACAAAAACTTCGAGCGACTCGGGACTCAAGAGCAGCTTTGCCTCTTCCAAACAGCATACTCAAACCCACGCCGCCTCCGAGATCGAACTGAAAGACGGGCGCATCCGCGCTTTCTGGTTTTCGGGCAGCAGCGAAGGAGCAAAGGATGTCGAGATACATAGCTCGGTGTTCAACCCAGCGCAAGGAACGTGGGGCACCGAGCAAACCATTGCCACCCGCGAGGGCACCGAGCAAGCGCTGATGCGCTATATCAGCAAGCTGGGTAATCCAGTACCCGGTCGCTCGTCCGATGGCAAGCTATGGTTGTATTTTGTGACCGTGTCGATGGGCGGCTGGGCGGGCAGTTCGATCACGACGATGACTTCGCTTGATGAGGGCGCAACATGGAGTCCGGCGCGGCGGCTGATTACTTCACCTTTCCTGAATGTCAGCACTTTGGTCAAGGGCGCGCCATTTCTATACAGCGACGGCACGATAGGACTCCCCGCTTATCACGAGTTCATCGGCAAATTTGGCGAGATTTTGCATTTCGACCAGACGGGAAAACTGATCGACGAGCAGCGCCTCAGTGCAGGTACAGATCACGGCCTGCAACCGGTATTGCTTCCCCAAAGCGCAAACGAGGCACGGGTACTGATGCGCCACACCGGGGATGAGCACCGCAAGGTAATCAGCGTTTCGACCCGCGATGGCGGGCAGAACTGGACTGCCCCCGTGAAGTTGGCGTTATCGAACCCCGATGCGGCTCTCGCGGCAGCGGCGCTGCCGGATGGGCGTATTCTGGCGGTGTTGAACAATCAGGAGCAGGGGCGCGATACATTATCACTGATGGTATCGGCGGATAACGGCAGCACTTGGAAAAATATTTTTCAACTCGAAAATCCGGGAGCTCGGCATCTGGATGAGGCGCATTACCGCAAGGCGGTGGAAGGATTGTCCAAGGAGGTTGTCGCCACAGATATTGGCGAATATGTGGATTCTGCACTAAGTTCAATGTGTACAGGAAATGATTGCCGTTTCGAATTCTCCTACCCCTACTTGATGCGGGCAAGAAACGGAGATTTTCATCTGGTTTATACCTGGAATAGAAGCTTCATCAAGCACGTATGGTTTACCCAAGCCTGGCTGGATCAGCGCCTGAAAGAGCAGGTTCATGATTAATTTTACGGACATGACCGGTTTGGCAAGCAGTGCTGTCGCGATCACGGCGGTGGTCATCCAGTTGCCCGGTGTGGCGCGCCTGCAAAGAACGCATGTTGCGATGTTGGTTTTTACTGTCGTTTTCGTGGCGTTGCTTCCAATCGGCGGACTGCCTCTCGCGGTCTACGTTCGAGGCTGGATGGGGGATTTGAGCATCACCTCGCTGGTGTTGCTGACGCTGACAATTTTAAGGATATTGCCTGGCTGGAGTTTGTCCGACAGCAGGGCTAAATACTCGTTGTTTATCCTGATTGCTCTCGCCGCCTTGGGGCTATATCCCCTGGCCTTGGGCATAGGCTTTTTCGACCCCTATCGGCTGGGTTACGGCAACCCGTGGCTCCTGGGCGGATTGTTGCTGCTGGCTCTCATCGCCTGTTTTCGTCAACTTCAGTTGGTTGCGCTCACGATCATGTTGGCCGTGCTGGCGTGGAGCGTCGGCTGGTACGAATCCAGCAATTTATGGGACTACCTGCTGGATCCCTTGCTGGCGACCTATGCGATCAGCGCACTGGCAAGGCAGACGTTATTTCCTTCTCCCGCCGGGGCTAGGGATGAGGGGACTATCCAAGATGTTTCCTCTTCAGTTTGAATCCCCCTCGGCGGCACGTTTGCCTGTCGCGGGCACGTTTGCCATGCCTGTTAGCCAATCCTGAGTTAAAATACCCGGTGCGGCGCCGATTGGCACCAGTAAAGAAACAGATACGACGGAGCGGAGAAAATAACATGGCGCATGTCAGTAGCGGAAACGTAGATCTCAGACAGGCTATCCAGAACCTTGATGCATTGCCTGCTATGCCTGTCATTGCGCAAAAGCTGTTGGGGTTAAAGCTGGATACCGATGAAGGCGAGCGGATGCTGCTGGTGTTGATCGAGCAGGATCCGCAAATTTCGGCAAAAATCCTCGGGCTGGCCAATTCGGCGATCATCGGCACCACGCGCCAAATACGGACGGTGAGGGATGCGGCAATGCTGTTGGGCATGAAACGTGTCCAATCCGTTGCCACCAGTATCGCCATCATGTCCCTGATGGCAAAACCTCCCGCAGGGAAATTTAACATGCAGGATTTATGGCTGCATAGTTTCGGAATCGCTTTCGCTCTGTTGGGTCTTGCGCGCATGATGCCGGCAAAAATGCGACCGCAAGATGACCAGATTTTTCTTGCCGGCATGTTGCACGACATCGGATATCTGGCGCTGGTTTTCCTTGATCCAAAACAAAGCGACAAGCTGCATACCCGCTTGGCCGCAGAGGCTAACCGCCCGTCACAGGAAGTTGAACGGGAAGTTCTGGATATATCTCATGACGAATTGGGGGCGGAGTTGGCTCGCCACTGGAATTTACCCGAGGACATCATCGCCGTGTTGCGCTACCACCATACCCCGAGTGCGGCCGAAGCGGCGCCGGGACAGCCGTTGGCGCACATGATTTATATCGTGGAAAAACTGCTGCCGTCTTTCGGTATTATCGAGTACGAGACTCCCGACATCAGCGACAAGGAGTGGGCAGTGCTGGGTATAGACCCGTCTAAAGCCGAAGAAGTGAAAGAGCAGATTGACGAGCAGGCGGAACAGGCCATACAGTTCGCCAGTTCGTTTACCTGATTCTCCACCTGTTAGCTATTGTGCCTGAATGAAATCTGTTCTTTTGTTTTTCTTAGTAGTATTTTTTCCTGCCTTTACCCAAGCTCAGCAAATCCTGCCGCCGGTGCTGGCAGCCAAATCTTGGCTGCTGTATGACTATACCAGCAACCAGGTTCTGGTTAGCGAAAACAGCGAAGACAGAGTTGAGCCTGCCTCGATAACCAAATTAATGACGGCCTATCTAGCCTTCTCCGCACTCAAGCAAGGCCATCTTGCGCAGGATCAAGCCATTACTCCATCGGCTGAGGCACTGCGTACCCAAGGCGAGGAATCCCGTATGTTCCTCGGACAAAATAAACCTGTGACCGTGGGAGAATTGTTGCACGGACTTATCATACAGTCCGGCAACGATGCGGCGCGCGTGCTGGCAGAAAACATTGCCGGCAACGAGGAAAAATTTTCCGAACTGATGAACAAGGAAGCGCAACGTCTGGGCATGAAAAACACCCATTTCGTTAATGCCTCCGGCCTGCCGCGCCCGCAGCACTACTCCACCGCATACGATCTGGCGCTACTCGCTGCGGCCATCGTGCGCGACTTTCCCGAATATTATCCGATTTACAGCATGCGCGAATATCAGTACAACAATATAAAGCAGGATAACCGGAATCGCTTGCTTTGGTTAGATCCCTATGTCGATGGCATGAAAACCGGCCACACCGAAAGCGCCGGGTTTTGCTTGGTGGCTTCAGCCAAACGCGATAAGCGACGGTTGATTTCGGTCGTGCTCGGTGCAGCTTCAGATAATTTGCGCGCCACCGAGAGCCAAAAGCTGCTGAATTACGGATTCCAATATTTTGAAACGGTACGCCTGTACCAGAAAAACCAGCCGGTATCCAGTATCCGCGTGTGGAAGGGCACAGAAAACAAGGTCAATATCGGCTTTCGCGACGACCTGTTGCTGTCTGTTCCGAACGGACAAATGGCGCAGCTAAAGGTCACCATGGAAACTCGTCAACCGCTGGTCGCCCCCGTGAGTATCGGACAAAAAATCGGCACGCTAAAACTTACGCTGAACGGCAAGCCCTATGCCGAATTTCCACTAGTGGCACTGGAATCCGTTTCTCTGGCGAATGTTTTCTCTCGCGGGTGGGATAATATCCGCCTACTGTTCCAATAGAGATCCCATGACTGTCTATCTGAACGGCCAATTCATGCCTATCGAAGAAGCCTACATTCCCGTTATGGATCGCGGGTTTATTTTCGGCGATGGCGTGTACGAGGTGATTCCGGTGTATTCGCGCCGCGCCTTTCGTCTGCAAGAACATTTACGCCGTCTACAGCACAGTCTGGCGGGGATACGTTTGCCAAATCCCCACACCGATGCGGAGTGGACAACGCTGATTAACGAACTCATCGAGCGTAACCCGGGCGAAGATCAATACCTCTACCTGCATATCACGCGAGGCGTAGCCAAGCGCGACCATGCATTCCCCAAACCACCGGTTGAACCTACCGTTTTCATGATGAGCAACCCGTTGGTCACTCCTCCCGCTGAATTGTTGCACAGCGGAGTGGGTGCAGTCACCGCGCAGGACAACCGCTGGCTGCGCTGCGATATCAAATCCATTGCGCTGTTGCCCAATGTGCTGCTGCGCCAAGTGGCGGTGGACGCAGGCTGCGCCGAGACTATCCTGATCCGCGATGATGCTTTCATGACCGAGGGAGCAGCCAGCAATATTTTCGTGGTGAAAAACGGCACGTTATATGCCCCGCCGAAGGATAATTTCATGTTGCCGGGCATTACCTACGACGTGGTGCTGGAAATCGCCGCCGCGAATGACATCCCGCATCAAGTACGCAAGGTCACCAAAGATGAAGTGCTTGATGCCGACGAACTGCTGCTAACCTCTTCCACCAAGGAAGTGCTTGCCATCACCCGGTTGGACGGAAAGCCTGTAGGTGACGGCAAGCCCGGTCCGATATTTGCCAGGATGCACCGTCTGTATCAGGATTTCAAACGCGACGTGATGCGCAAAAACACGCAGGTAATTTGAACAAAATGAAATTGGAAGATTCACTGATTGATTACCCCTGCGACTTCCCGATCAAGGTATTCGGACTGTCGCAACAAGGCTTCGCACAGGCGGTGATGGAGGTCGTGTCGCATCACGATCCGGATTTTCAGGCCGGTACCATACAGATGAGAAGCAGCAGCAAAGCGCGATACATCAGTCTCACCTGTACCGTGCGCGCCACCTCGCGCGAACAACTCGACGCGCTGTATCAGGAATTATGCGACCACCCGCAGGTGGTAATGGTTTTATAAATACCGTGAAGGGTATAAGTGTGAAGGGGGAAGGGAAAAACCTGGCGCAGAGTGCTGCATGTAGCGAGCCGGAACACCCCCACCCTTCCCCTTTCCCCCTTCACCCTTCTTCTGGGTTCACTCCACTTACCCCTACACCAAGATTTTTAGGTCTTGTCGATTACATTCCAACCTGGCAGTCGATGAAGCAATTCACCGCCGCACGTACCGTCGATACCCGAGATGAAATCTGGCTGCTGCAACATCCGTCCGTTTACACACAAGGACTGGCGGGCAAGCCGGAACATTTGCTGCGTGCCAATGATATTCCAGTGGTAAAAATAGATCGCGGCGGTCAAATCACCTACCACGGGCCGGGCCAGATTATTGCCTATCTGCTGCTGGATTTGCGCCGCTGGAAGCTCAACGTGCGTGAGCTGGTGCGGCTAATGGAACGGGCCGTGATCGGTTTGCTCGCGCAACATGGCGTCAAGGCGCAAGGGCGCGAGGATGCGCCGGGCGTGTATGTGAATGGTGCAAAAATCGCTTCGCTCGGATTGAAAATAAAGAACGGCTGCTGCTATCACGGCATCGCACTTAACGTCGACATGGATCTGGCTCCGTTCAGTTACATCAACCCGTGCGGCTATGCCGGGTTGCGCGTTACACAGGCGAGGGATGTCGGCATCAAAATGCCGCTGGCTGAAGTGGAACAGCAACTCGCACGGAATCTGCTTGAACTATTGCAACAACACCTGCACGAAAAAATTCAAACTGATAGAGTTTGAGCAAATCCTTTTGCTTTTTCAACCTGCGCCGACATGATGGACTCATAGTCAAAATGAGTTTCTCCTTCCCGGAGAACTAAACCTCCTTTGATGGAACCAGATTGCTGCCCCTCCCCTGACAAGCCTGTCCTGAGCTTGTCGAAATGCGGGAGGTTGGGAGGGGTTTATAGCTAATTCAGGTTTATTCAAAGTGTCCGGCAACGCACAAGTACCCTGATTTCAGTATTGTTTTTGGCTATGAGTTAACGTACTGTCAACCCGTCCAATGCAGAATCTTTACAACTTTTTTACACGTACGGGATTCTTCTTTACACCGATTTAACTTGCATATCTCTACTATGCAGCCCGCGTTTACCAACAAGGAGCAAACAAATGGACTGGTTATATCTGCTGTTGATTATTGCCTTATTCGGCCTGAGCGATCTGCTGATACGCGGTATCGAAAAGTTGAGGGGGCCACAATGACTTTTTACATTCTGGGCGGCATCGTCGCCATCGGCTTGATGGTTTATCTCATCGTCGCCTTACTTAAACCGGAGTTGTTCTCATGAGTGCAAATGGATTGCTACAAATTGCCCTGTTTCTCGTTGTGCTGCTCGCCTTGGCAAAGCCGCTCGGCTGGTACATGGCGCGAGTCTATGAGGGGAATCTGCCCGCTTTTGTGCGCTGGGTTGCCCCGCTTGAAAATATTTTTTACCGTCTGTGCGGCGTAGATAGCAAGGAGGAAATGCGCTGGACGCGCTATGCGCTGGCGATGTTGTGGATGGCGCTGCTCGGCGTGCTGGCGGTGTATGGCATGCAGCGCCTGCAGGACGTGCTGCCGCTAAACCCGCAGGCGTTCGGTGCGGTCAGTCCAGACTCTTCCTTCAATACCGCGATCAGCTTCCTGACCAACACCAACTGGCAGGGCTACAGCGGTGAATCCACCATGAGCTATCTGGTGCAGATGGCTGCACTGGCGGTGCAGAACTTCTTCTCCGCTGCTGCCGGCATGGCCGTGCTGGTGGCGCTGATACGTGGCTTTGCCCGCCACACCATGGAGACCATAGGCAACTTCTGGGTGGATATGACGCGCAGCATTATCTACATCCTGCTGCCGCTCTCCACCGTGCTGGCGCTGGCGCTGGTCAGCCAAGGCGTGATACAGAATTTTTCTGCCTATCAAACCGTGTCGACGATGGAGGCGATCACCTACGATAATCCCAAGATGGATGCTGCCGGTAACCCGGTGAAAGACGCTTCCGGCAATCCCGTTACCGAGAAGGCGACTACCAAAGAGCAGAGCATTGCCCTCGGCCCGGTTGCTTCCCAAGAAGCGATCAAGCAACTTGGCACCAACGGCGGTGGCTTCTTCAACGCCAACTCGGCTCACCCTTACGAAAATCCTACGCCATTCTCAAATTTTCTGGCGATGTTGGCGATGTTCGTGATTCCTGCCGCGCTGTGCTACACCTTCGGCAGTATGGTGGGTGACACGCGCCAGGGCTGGGCGATTCTCATCGCCATGACGATATTGTTCGTTGGCTTCCTCGCCGTGGCTGAATACGCCGAGCAAAGTGGCAACCCTGCCTTTGCGGCATTGGGCGTTGATCAGACCGCTTCCGCCACGCAACCCGGCGGCAACATGGAAGGCAAGGAGACGCGCTTCGGCATCGTCAATTCCGCTTTGTTCGCCACCATCACCACGGGAGCTTCCTGCGGGGCGGTGAATTCCATGCACGATTCCTTTACCCCCTTGGGCGGATTGGTTCCGATGGCGCAAATCCAATTGGGTGAAGTGATCTTCGGCGGAGTCGGTTCCGGTTTATACGGGATGCTGGTGTATGCCGTGATCGCGGTGTTTCTGGCCGGGCTGATGATAGGCCGCACGCCGGAATATCTGGGCAAGAAGATCGAGGCGTTCGATATCAAGATGGCTTCGCTGGTAATCCTGATCCCGCCCATGATCATCCTCGGCGGAACAGCCATAGCCGTGCTGGTGGATGCGGGCAAAGCTGGCGTAGCCAATCCGGCTGCCCATGGTTTCAGCGAAATACTGTATGCGTTCTCTTCGGCGGTCGGCAACAACGGCAGCGCCTTCGCCGGCCTGTCTGCCAACACGCCGTTCTATAACACCGCGCTGGGCTTCGAAATGTTCTTCGGGCGCATCTGGCTGATGATCCCGGTATTGGCGCTGGCCGGTTCGCTTGCGGCCAAAAAACGCATCCCCGCCAGCATCGGTAGCATGGCGACCCATACCCAGATGTTTATCTGGCTGCTGATCGGCACGGTGCTGCTGGTGGGGGCGCTGAACTTTGTTCCGGCGCTGGCTCTGGGGCCGGTGATCGAACACCTGAACATGATTAGTGCGCATTAGGAGATTTGCATGACAACCAAGACTGTACCGTTTCCCCTGTTTGAGCGCGAAATCGTCAAGCAGGCCGTGGTGGACTCGTTCAAGAAGCTGAGTCCACAGCAACAGATGAAGAACCCGGTGATGTTCGTGGTTTGGGTGGGCAGCGTATTGACCACGCTGCTGTTCATCCAGGCACTCACCGGACAAGGCGAGGCACCGTCCGGCTTCATCTTGTCCATAACCTTGTGGTTGTGGTTCACCGTGCTGTTCGCCAACTTCGCCGAGGCGATAGCCGAAGGTCGCAGCCGCGCCCAGGCCGCAGCCATGCGTAGTGCCAAGCGCGATATTCAGGCCAAGAAATTGGTGCGCCCGCAATATGGTGAAAAGTACGCTTTAGCCCCCGGTTCCAGCCTGCGCAAGGACGACGTGGTGCTGGTGGAAGCGGGCGACTTTATTCCCGGCGATGGCACCGTGATCGAAGGCGTGGCTTCGGTGGATGAAAGCGCCATTACCGGCGAGAGTGCGCCGGTGATACGCGAATCCGGCGGCGACTTCAGTTCGGTGACCGGCGGCACCCGCGTGCTATCCGACTGGCTGGTGGTGCGCATCACCACCAATCCGGACGAGACTTTTCTGGACCGCATGATCGCGATGGTGGAAAGTGCCAAACGCCAGAAGACACCCAACGAGATCGCGCTCACAATTTTGCTGGTGGCATTGACGCTGATCTTCCTGTTTGTCATCGTCACCCTGTTGCCGTTCTCGCTGTACAGCGTCGAAGTCGCCAAGGTGGGAGCGCCGATCAGCATTACCGTGCTGGTGGCGCTGCTGGTGTGCCTGATTCCCACCACTATCGGCGGCCTGTTGTCCGCGATCGGCGTGGCGGGCATGGGGCGCATGTTGCAGAAGAATGTGATCGCAACCAGCGGTCGTGCAGTGGAAGCGGCGGGGGACGTGGATGTGTTGCTGCTGGACAAGACCGGCACGATTACGCTGGGCAATCGTCAGGCCAGCAACTTCCTGCATGCCAGCGGCGTGACCGAAGCTGAATTGGCCGACGCGGCACAACTTGCCTCGCTGGCCGACGAAACGCCGGAAGGACGCAGCATAGTCGTGCTGGCCAAGGAGAAATTCGCTCTGCGCGAACGCGACATTCATGCGCTGGGTGCGACCTTTGTTCCGTTCAGCGCGCAGACGCGTATGAGCGGGGTTAACTTGCCACCTCCCGCAGGGAGCAAAGATGATAATCCACGGCAAATCCGTAAAGGTGCGACCGATGCAATCCGCAATTATGTCGTCAGTCTCGGCGGACATTTCCCGGATGGGGTGAACGCCATCGTGGATAGTGTTTCGCGACGTGGCAGTACGCCGCTGGTGGTGGCGGATGGCGCGAAAGTGCTGGGCGTGATCGAACTCAAGGATATCGTCAAGGGCGGAATTAAGGAGCGCTTCGCCGAACTGCGTCGCATGGGTATCAAGACCATCATGATCACCGGCGACAACCGTCTTACCGCCGCTGCCATTGCGGCCGAAGCCGGAGTGGACGACTTTCTCGCCGAAGCCACGCCGGAAGCCAAGCTGAAATTGATCCGCGAACATCAGGCGCAAGGCCGTCTGGTGGCGATGACCGGCGACGGAACCAACGATGCTCCGGCGCTGGCGCAGGCCGATGTGGCGGTAGCGATGAACACTGGTACGCAAGCAGCCAAAGAAGCGGGCAATATGGTGGATCTGGATTCCAATCCGACCAAGCTGATCGAGATCGTCGAGACCGGCAAGCAGATGTTGATGACGCGGGGTTCGCTGACCACCTTCAGTATCGCCAACGATGTGGCCAAGTATTTCGCCATCATTCCGGCTGCGTTTGTGACCACCTATCCGGCGCTAGGCGCGCTGAATGTGATGCACCTCGCTACGCCATCAAGCGCTATCCTGTCCGCAGTGATCTTCAACGCACTGATCATCATCGCGCTGGTTCCGCTGGCGCTGAAAGGCGTGAAATATCGCGCCATCGGGGCGAACGTGCTGTTGCGCAATAACCTGCTGATCTATGGATTAGGCGGGATTGTTATCCCATTCATCGGGATCAAACTGATCGACATGTTACTTGTCGGTGTTGGCTTGGTATAAAGAAAAGGAAATGTCATGTTAAAAGAAATTCGTCCCGCTGTTGTCAGTTTTCTGTTGCTGACGTTGCTTACCGGAATCGCTTACCCTCTGCTGGTGACAGGCGTTTCCCAAGCGGTCATGCCCGACAAGGCCAACGGCAGCATGATCATGAAAGACGGTAAGCCGGTTGGCTCCAGCCTGATTGGTCAGTCGTTCTCCGACCCCAAGTATTTCTGGGGCAGACCCTCGGCGACCAGCCCGATGCCGAATAACCCGACTGCTTCCAGCGGCTCGAATCTGGGGCCGACCAACCCGGCGTTGATGGATGCGGTCAAAGGCAGGGTGCAAGCTTTGCGCGATGCCGATCCGGGTAATCAGCAACCGGTTCCAGTTGATCTGGTGACCGCATCCGGCAGCGGGCTGGATCCGCACATCAGTCCTGCGGCGGCGAAGTTATCAGCTTGCGCGCGTGGCGAGGGTGCGCAATCTCAGCCCGGATGTAGTGGGCAAATTGGTCGCGGAACACACCGAGAGCCGCCAGTTCGGCATACTGGGCGAGCCTCGGGTAAATGTGCTGGAACTCAATCTGGCGCTGGATACACCGCATTAAATTGAATCGTAATTTTTTACTAAAACTAAAGAGGAAGAACGCGTAATGTTTAAAAGAAAATTGTTGAACGCCCTGATTCTGGCTGGGCTTAGCTCGGTTCCAGCGTTAGTCATGGCAGAAGGTTCCGCTGAACCAGCCAAGACAGCGGCCCCTACACTTAGCCAAGTTCTTGATGCCTCCGGCGTTACCGTGACCGGTTATGTGGATTTTGCTTACACTAACCTGAATGCTACCGGTCAATTTGTGGGAGGCGTCCCAGCGCGCGTTTTTGATGCGCCCAACCCGGCTGCTAACAAAAATCTCAGCAGCTTCAATCTTAACCAGGCTGCAATCACCGTTACCAAGGCACCCAAGGAAGGCTTCGGAGGTGTAATCAACCTGACTGCGGGCGAGGATGCCAATGTGATTGCCTCATATGGTGCAGGAAACAATACGGTTACGGCTTCGCCATACAACAACAACCATAATTTCGATGTGACCCAAGCCTATGCGAGCTTTGCTGGTGGATCTTTGACAGTGATCGCAGGCAAGTTTACCTCCCTTGCGGGGGCAGAAGTCATCGCTAGCCCATCAGATACGAATTACTCGCGCTCGATCCTGTTCGGATATGCAGTTCCATTTACCCACACCGGTGTTCGGTTGACCTACGCGGCAACCGATACCGTCAGCCTGATTGGCGGGGTAAACAACGGTTGGGATCAGGTTGCGGACATGAACGCAGACAAGACTGTCGAGCTTGGCTTTACCGCAACACCCAGCAAGATGTTCTCATTGGCAGGAGTCTATTATGGAGGCAAGGAATTGGCTGGTGGTATCGCAGCTCTTCCCGTCCAGACAAGCAATGGCAACCGCCAGTTATTTAACCTTGTGGGCACCGTCAATGCCACAGACCAATTGTCGTTCATTCTGGAATATGACAATGCCTCGCAAGGTAATGCCACTTTGGCAAACGGCACGACCGGAACGGCAAAATGGGATGGTCTCGCCGGTTACGTCAACTACCAGTTCAGCGACAAATGGCACGCCTCGCTACGCAGCGAATACATGAACGATAAGGATGGGTACAAATTGCCGTTTGTAGCAGGGGCGA
The DNA here is from genome assembly GCA_963714805.1 of uncultured beta proteobacterium. Taxonomy (GTDB): domain Bacteria; phylum Pseudomonadota; class Gammaproteobacteria; order Burkholderiales; family Gallionellaceae; genus CAIQPV01. Next base: position 159,794 of record CAVQPO010000006.1, read on the forward strand.
CCACCGGACAAAAATGGAGTGAGACAACTTTAACGCTGGCATACCTCCCCGCTTCCAGCTTGGAAGTCCGTGGTGAAGTTCGCAGGGATTCTTCCAACCAAAAGGTATTCCAGTCTAGCGATGTCACTGTAACGGGCAAGTCTAACCAAACTTCGTTCGGACTCGAAGCGATTTATAAGTTTTAGCATAGCAGTCTCCAGAGGTCTACCCCGACCTTTTGGGGCGCCATCAGGCGCCCCTTTTTTATTCTGAAAACAGGTGCGCACCTGAAAAGCAGTCTAACTGTAGCGTTAATCTTGATACTTTTTTTACACCTGACAGCCAACAATTTATCCTGTTTTTATACGGCCTCTCATAACATGCATACCATCCAATGAAGGAGGCTGGTATGAAACGAATCACTACCGTATTAAAAGAGTCGGAGGCCATGGCATTGCGCAAGGCCGTTTGTGTTGCAGGCGCAGAACGTGTTGAAATCACCCCGCTGCCCTACCGGATGTGCGGAATTGATATGATGGATATATGCAGCGAAAGTGTGGCGGCAGAATCAGGCAAACAAGTACGGCTTGATGTGACCGCCGACAACAGCCACTTCAATAGCGTCTTTTCCATCATCAGGAGAGTCGCGCAAGCCGGAAAAATTATTCTTGGCTCCCGCCAGGATGAGCTGCCGAAGCGCGCTGCTTAAATGAACGGCATCATGGAACCGCTGTTCGCCATTCTCACCATCGTTGTTCCGCTTGGGTTGGCATATCTCATTTTGCTCTGGCAATCACGCAAGCCCGCAGAAGACGCACGAAATTTGTCTGCAACTACGCACGATGAGCTGCTGCGGAAAATGGCGAAATTATCCGGTGCCGATGAAAAACACGTTGCACGATAATGCGATGCGGCTTGTCCGTTTGCCCAAGATATCACTTGTTGCGTTTTTCAACACCCTGTCCACTTAATGTTTCAATAAGGAGCGTTACCATGAAAGCAGATGTTCAGATTAAATCAAACGATCATATTTGTGGTTACTGCCAGAGCTATCTTGATCGCCCGAAACAAGAGCGGCTTACCCTTGATGAAGTACAGGAAATCGAAGCGCGCCTGAGTCAAGGATGGAGGCTGCGCGGGGACATGCAACATTTGATCCACGATATCAAGTATTACCTTGCGCAACAATCACAATGATTCATGCCAACTTACTTACGCCATAATAAGCAAAGTATGTCGAGAGTGAAGACATCACTTCAGCTTACATTGTTCATGGTGTCGGCTATGCTATGTGTGCTTGTGGCGGGGAATTATATGGTTAATTCAACAATCAACCGCTATCAGCTACCAGTTTCAGCACTCACGCCACCTACAAATGAAGCGCCATTGGTTGAGACCAGGAAAACATCTCCTGGCATTGTCAAAAGATTCAAATATGACCAGACGGTCGAAGATGTCGCGCACACTTACGGTCTGGATAGCGCATTGCTCTACGCGATAATCTCGGCGGAGTCTGGCTACAATCGGAAGACCGTTTCAAAAAAAGGTGCGTCAGGGATGATGCAACTCATGCCTGTTGTTGCAAAGTATTACGGGGTTGTCGACTTGCTAGACCCGGTGCAAAACCTTCAAGGCGGTGCGAAGTATTTGCGCGATATGCTGGCCCTGTTTGACAACGACATGAGCCTAGCCGTTGCCGCATACAATGCCGGTGAAACCGCAGTCGTGCGCTACGGCAACCGCATCCCACCTTTTCGCGAGACCATGAATTACGTGCCAAGGGTGTTGCACCTCTATCGGGAATGCCGGGAAAATCGCCCACTTCCCTCTGATGTTTGAATGAAATCGATCATGGCGATAAACCAAACATTTCAAATTGCACATACCAAACGGCAAGCGATACGAAAAAGTTGGTAAGGATCGCAGGAAGGAATTTCAGATGGGTGCTAAAGCTGTAAGTCTTGTCCAGAGACATGACTATCACTCCGGCTGCGGAACCGATCACAGTCAGGCTGCCGCCGATGCCAATCATCAGTGCGTTGAGCGACCATTGTGCATTATTCAGTTGGGGATTGGACATTAGCGCAGCGGCTTCCACTGGCACGTTGTCCAGCACACCGGAAATTACGCCCAATAGCACGTTCACAGTCGTAGGCAAGAGTGTCTTGAATAGTTGTGAAATGTAGATCAGCCAGCCGACATGGTTTAATGCCGCCACGCCGCTAATGATGCCAACAAAGAATAGCAGCGTGTTCCATTCCACCTTTTGCAATTGAGCCAGTAACATTACGTTATGCCCGCCGCGTTTGAGGTGCCAGGTATAGACCCCGAGGATGCCCAGGCCCATACCAATGGCATATTCGATGGAGATATGCAGAATAATGTTCATTGCTACGGCAGCAGCAAATGCAGTAATGCCAATAAAGATCATGCCGATGCCCCCGTGCTTGATGCTTGCTTTGGCTGACGTGGAATCGAGAAGATCATCTTTGAGCCTGTTCAAATAGAACAGTTGCAGAACAGCAGCGCTGGCAGCCCATCCAATGATTGAGGCTGGCATAAGTGCCAAAAGCCCCATGATGCTGATCTTGCCAGCTAGCAGTACCATCAGGCTAGTAGCCGAGCCAAGAAACCATACACCTGAATTTGAGGCGATGATCAGGTTGCAAAGTGCAATGTGACGGTAGTCCGGGTTATGCGAAATATCCTTGATGGTCTTACCGAAAATCATTGCACTGGTGATATTGTTAACGAATGGGGAAAGTATGGCGGCCAGTGCGCCCGTGGCCCAGAACATCGCAGTGGCATTGAACCCCCTGTTTACAAGGGTGCTGCTAAGGGCACTGAATACTCCACGCTCAGCAAGCACTCCCACGATCATCCACATGAAGGCCATGAAGGCCATCAGCGAAAACAGCTGGGTGCCATTTTCTTTCTGCATAGTGATGAAAGGTTCGAAGCGATGCGCGTCGCCGTCCAAGAGCCAGTAATAAACCCCGATTAGCAAGAATGATGAAAGCATGAACAGCGCAGGCTTAAACTTGTCCATGTGCAGCTTGGCTTCGCAGATGATGAGCAACATGCTGATGCAAAAGATCAGCAATACTGCAATGCCCACCCAAGATGTCGGTTGTATCAGCATGACGTTGAATAATCGGTAATCATCATGTTAGCACGAGTGTGGCTTTACGTAGTTTTTACGAACGGATGATCATCATTTAGAAAGTCTTTATACGGTTTTCCCCAAGGTGAGAATAGGAAGATTGCACGCTGATTGTCACGTAGTTCTGATCGGTTTTGTGCTTCGTTCGTTAGCCACGTCCAATATGAAATGAGTTCATGCCGCTCCCATCCCATGCTCGCGTTTCTTTTTGACCACGATTACTGGTTTAGTCGAAGAAGAACCTTGGGTTATTCTTGCGGTTTTAGCTGTTTTGTTGGGATGAGTGTGTGTTTCACGATCTTTTTGAGATGAATAAATTCGGGATATCCCAGCGGATTTGTTTACCCAGTTCGACTGAAGCCACGCTGCAATCACTCGGGTTTTGACGGCTTGAGGGTGTGCCAAGGCATCCATGATATCTGATATGGACTTACTGTCGGTACCTTGCATTGTGAGTTGTGGGCGATATGTGTCCACAGGAAGCGCATCGTTTTCCGGGCTGCGCGCCAAATGCAGGCCATGCAACAAGATGACGCTGGGCGGCACACCACCTCGTTCCAGCCAGCGTACCAATGCTTGAGCTACGCCAACCGCCGGATGTACGGAGAGCATGGTGTTGGGTTTCACTGCCACAGCTTGGGGTTTTGCTGCATATTGTTCGGGAGCGTGTTTCTTTTTCATTGATAGTGTTCCTGGTTATATCTAACTCTTCGACATGTACTCCAGCATTCTTGTGATGGGCTTGTTGCCCTCCATGATTTCAGATAGCAATAGTTGCGACTCGCCGACTCTCCCGCGCCCCACAAGGTAGTAGTAATAGGCGGCAAGGTCTTGCCAGCAAGCGGGATATTGCATAGTGCCGGTTTTCGAATCGAAGACCGTCACACCCTTGCAAACTTTGTCGGGTATGACGTGATAACGGATATTCATAATCATTTTTGCTGACCATCAATTCAAGCGGTATTGCTCATAAAGCCGATCTTTATGAGGAACAACTTACGCCATATATACAACCGTATTCAGGCAACAGCCAATGACGAAGAAACAGCTTCCCCATACAAACGCTTTATCCACGGAAGCTATAAAAGTTTGTCCTTGCCTCTGGCTGACAATAAAAATTCCACCCATGCAAACGTACGACAAAATTAGTACGATCAAGAGTGGGGCCACCAAAAAGTGATCCATTTCTCTGGCTTAGGCTGCTTGAATATTCGAGGCTTGCTTACCCTTGGGGCCTTGTACTACATCGAAGGAAACCTTCTGACCTTCTTTCAGGGATTTGAAGCCGTTCATGTTGATGCCGGAGAAATGCGCGAACAAGTCATCGCTGCCGTCATCGGGAGTAATGAATCCAAAACCCTTTACATCGTTGAACCACTTTACTGTACCAATTACCATGTGTAACCTCCTTGAATAAAAAATATATAAAGCTGTCTATATCGCCATGAGGAAATGTGCGGCTCATCACTTCCGTCCGATTTCGCCATTGGAATTATGGCCTGTGAGTATCATCTCTGGAAACCAGTTGGCCAAACATGCCACCCGCCGGGTTTTCCCGAGAATGCACTACCTTGCGAGATTTATTTTTCCGGGTCAACAGCCAGCCTAATGCCGTGCGGCTTAGTTCGTTAATAAGGGCTGTTGCTTTATTGAAATTAAAAACCATGATGACACCTCCACAAATGTATTCGTCACGAAGAGCCGACAGGCAATGCGTTACGCCGCCTGCCCGCAAAAGCTGTATGACGCTTGCTTTGCATTTACAATACTGATTTTTTCTATCTTGGCGAGGCGGGCCGTCGTAAGAATGGCGGAAACGACTTCATCGGACAGGCTGTCGACGACCGTCACGTCAAGCCGTACAGGTGCATCTTCTGCCGAGACATGCGGGCTCTGGAACCAGATACATTCCCGATGAGAAATGGCGTGGACAACGACATGGTTTGCACCGGCAATGCATGCAGCCTTACGCACAGCCATAACTTCCGATGTTTTCATGATGAGAGTGATTCGTTTCATTGGATTTTCCTTCACGCATTGCCACTCGATACAATTGAACTGATTGTCATCTTAGGGAAGCTCGGATAAAGACCTTCTAAAATATGCCCCGCAAAACGTAAATAATTCGTAAAAATACTGGGGGCAGTCTCCTAGCTGTGTTTTCCTCGCAGTGCCAATTTTGATACCTTTTTTACACTGGCTCTCATAGCATGCATGCCATCGAAAGTTAAGGATGGTATGCAACTAATCACCACAGTATTGAAAGCATCCGAAGCGATGGCAGTGCGCAAGGCGGTTTGTATGGCAGGCGCAGAATGTGTCGTGATTGTTCCGATGCCATTTTTCCTGTGTGCCATAGACCAGGAGAGTGGGGGCTTCGAGCAGCTTGCCTCCAGGAGTGAAGTACATGTTCGCCTCGAAGTGACGGTGAAAGATCTTCACTCTAGCGGCATTGTCTCCGCCATCCGCAGAATTGTGCAGGCCGGAAAAATTGTCCTTGCTCAGCATCATGACAAACCACACAAACGTATCGCCTGTGATCGCGATCAATGGCGAGTTGCTGCAAGTGGCGAATGAGGGCGATCTGGCGCTTGCCAGCGTGCGCTTCACCGGACAGTTGCGCGAAAACAACGGCACACCGGATAATGTGGATGAAATCTGGCATGTGCAGAAAAATCTGCGCGATGACAAGTCGGTGTGGCTGCTGGCGGGTATTCAACAATCCACTTTGCATTAACTGGCCGCTCACCTGCTCCCACACTCAATACATCCCGTTTTTATGCGGCTAACCCCGTGGAGAATACATTGAATACTGTTGCTAAATATCTTTGGCCGGAAGACATCCTCCTAGACATCGAGGTTGTCAGCAAAGGCCAGCTTTTTGATGAAATCGGCCGACATATGGAGCGAGAGCATGCCATGCCGCAAAAGTGGGTGGTGGCAGGTCTTTCCCGCCGGGAGTAAGTCGGCTCGACCGGGCTGGGAGAGGGAATTGCCATTCCCCATGCCAGGGTTGAAGACCTCTTACGGATACAGCTTGCCTATCTGCGCCTCAAAACCCCTCTTCCTTACGATGCGCCCGACGGGCGACCGGTATCTGACATTCTGGTTATTCTGGTACCGAAACGAGCAACCGATGAACATCTCCAGATACTGGCCGAAGTCGCCCAGATATTTGCCGACCGCCCGTTTCGGGAGCGTCTGCACTCGTGCCGTCATGCACTTGAGGTTATGGAGCTGTTCGAATCCAGGCTATTATGAAATTCGTATTCTCCACTCAAACCCATGCTGAAATCTCGTCAGCTGCGCGTGCGGGGTTTTACTCAACTTTTATATCCACTCCTGTTTTTTTAACAAGATATTTATATCGGCGCCGCTAAGCTGCGTACTTGTTCATAGCCATGGAGGCATATAAGCATATATGAGTGAATCAGCGTCGATCAATGGTTGTTCTGTTCAGGCACATCCCCACCAACGAAGGCAACAGCCGTTCTTGCTTCGTTCTTGCCGCGCCCTGCCTACATTTGCTCCAGTTCCCCAGCCCGCACCTGCCCGCCCCTTGCAGGCCACGGCTGCTAAAGTTGTCTTGCAAGTCACGATTCTTCCTGCTTTGCTCAATTGTTTGCAGCAAGCCGTTGCTATGAGCTGCGGCAAGGTCGTCGATATCCTCGGTATCGAACCGGTGCCGCGCAGCCAGAATATCCGTGTGCGCTTCGGCATTGACGGAGGCAGCGTCAACGCGGCGATGGAGGCCATCATCCGCGCGCTACCCAGCGGTGAAATCGGCCGGTTTGCTGCACTTTAGAGCCAGAGCTAACAGTTAAACCGTGCTTAGTCCCCCGGCATAACCATAACCAATCACTTGGCAGCTTGCTGCCTTATAACCAGCCACCAGGCTATCGTCTTTTGATAGTCTAGTGGAATGGCTAGCAGCTCAGCTCTATTCGTGAGATGGCTGGTTGTTTCATCCGAGCCGGGGTTTGCCTTGCTGAATTAAGAATTTTGTATGAAAACTGATGTTCATATTTGTGGTTATTGCCAGAGCTATCTTGATCGCCCGGTACAAGAGCGGCTTACCTTGTAGGAAGTCCAGGAAATTGAAGCGCGCCTGAGTCAAGGATGGAGGCTGCGCGGGGATATGCAACATTTAATCCCGTGTTGCCGCACGTAAAAAGCTGAGTGAAGCATGATCAAGTGACGCGTTGCCTCAAGTTAAAAGGTTACTTTGGTAGGGGAGTTTTTGCCCGAAGTTTTTTAGTTACCGAACGAGTTTAAAAATCGCCTTCAGTTTACGCTGAATCTGTTTTTGAAGGTGGAACGGATTGAGTGTTTTAGCCTGAGCCGATAGTCTGTCCTTGGTGGCTTGCGGCACATCAGGGTGGTCGATCAATCGTCGTGCTGGCGTGACTGGTGTGCTGTATTTTTGGCTCTTTTGAAAAACGAGTGGATTAAGCGGCATGAGTGTTGAACCTACTAAAATCCAGCTTGCCAGCGATGAGAAATATCACCGTTCGCATGGTATGAATACTGGTGTAGCCACGCGCCTTACGTTTGGCGGCTTGGAACAACCCATTGAGTGCTTCGAGAAAGCCATTGGTTTGCCGAGTCTGTGCCCAAGCCACGATGCCATCGAAATGGTTACGGATCATTTTTGCCACCTCCTTCATTGGTTCGACCTTGGAGCGCATGACATTGGTACACCACTGCGCCAGCAATGCCGAAACGACATTGATTTGTTTGCGCTCAAGAATGTCCCGCAATTGCTCGCGGTAAAGCCAAGCACGGGCGGTACGCTTGGTTGTGATTTGTGCGATCAGTGCATCCAAGTCGGCACACTGACTGGCATTCAAGTTACTTCTGTTCTTGAGCAAAGCCCATCGCATCCCTTTCAAATCGGGATCCGTCTTCTGTTCGGCACGGCGCATCTTGTCCACGGCGGTGGATGCATGTGCGATGACGTGAAATTTATCGAACGTGATGCGTGCGTTTGGCAGATTGTCGGTGACACCCTTGATAAATGCGGGCGACATATCGATGCTGGCGGATTCGATCTGGCTGGCAGTTCCTCCATGAGCGGAAAGAAATTCGGCAAAAGATTCTACGGTCTTGGCGTCCTTTCCACCGGTGACAAAGATGACCTTGCGCTTGACCGCATCAGCGACCAAGGTCAGATAATCATGCCCGCGCTCACAAGATGTCTCGTCAATGGCGACAGAATGAACATCGGACAAGTCTGCCGCATCCACGGCCAGTTCTACATACTTGGCGCAAATGGCATATACGCGATGCCAAGACTCGCCCACGATTCTTGCGACTGCGGCGAACGGCATTTGTCGTGCCAACATGAGTACCAGCGCCTCGAACAACAAAGTGAATCCGTTCAATTTGCCAGCCCAGTCCGGTTCGAGCAAAGCAACACGACCGTCCGGCAATTTAACGCGCGGCACACGAACTTCGAGATGACATTCGTGTTGAAAGAAATTCAGGTGCCGATAACGCTTGATCTGGGTGTCGTGAGCAGGATGCGTGCCCTCGACCCCTGGATAGGCGAAGCGGCTGCCTGCAACGAAATCGATCTGGATGGACAGACACTTCTGTTCGGCATCGAAATCAGCACCCTTGATGTACCAGGGAGCGGCAATACCAAGAGCGGCTTCAAAGATTTGGTTTTGCATTGACAACCTCACTACAAAATGAAAGTGTGATCATGTCAGATTTGACCATTGGAATGGTGCATTACCCATTGGGATTTTAAAAGAGGCGTATTTTTTGACCCATCTACTGCCCACGCGTGATTTTGATTTCAGTTTCAACGTCGGGTAGAAGAAATTGGTCAACAGACTGAACTCATTGGTGTACAGGTCATTCATCAACCTGACCAGTCTGGGATCGGCGAAGCGGTCATAGCCGAATAGTTGTCGCACGCACGACCAGTTCTTTTGCTCGACATGTGCATTATCGTTTGACTGATAAGGGCGAGATCGGGTGAACTGAATCGGCTGTTTGCCACCTCTGAAATAGTTCATCAAATGCCAGTTTAAAAACTCCGTGCCGTTATCACTATCAAAGCCCTTGAGAGTGAACGGCAATGCCTTCTGAATGGCCTTGATTTGCTTTATCACGCCGTGCGCCCCTTTGTTCCAGGTTGCCCTGCATTCTGTCCATCCGCTGCAGATGTCCGTCATGGTTAGGCTCCAGACGAAATCACCCGCCAAACTATCACCGCAATGTGCCACCGTATCGGCTTCCATGAAGCCCGGTTGGGTCACATTCCAAACACCCGCCTGGATAGGGATTTGCTTCTTCAACAGCGTGCCCGGCTTGGTGCCGGACAAGCCCTTGCGTTTGTATTCTGCACGAACCGGCTTGAGCAAGCGGTCGATGGTGGCTGCCGAAATCGATTTGAGCAGAGCATGGGTGCCCTCCGGCAGCGCTTGGAATGCCGACTCATAGTGGGGCAGCCAAAGTGGCAATGCCTCCTTCAGGCGCTTGCTGCACAACTGATCCGAAGCCATCCAGATCTGGCGTAAAGCGGCGAGCAACTCGGGTGTGTTGTAGCGTGACACTGGGCCGGATTTGCGAGCGATGCGCTTACGCTTATAGCGCGGTGCATTGAGCAAGCGTAATGCGTATTTGCGGTTGTATCCGCAGACCTCACAGAACTCGTTCAGGATCGTTGTCTTGCGGGATTTGCTGGCGCGCCGATAGCGCACTTGGATTGCCTCAAAATAGGCTCGTTTCTCTTGCTTTGTCATCTCGGATTACCTTGGAAATTACGGTAACCTTTAACTTGAGGCAACGATCCCTTTTGACGACTACCTTGGGTTACATTTAACTTGAGTCAACTCGGTGAAGCATGATCACTTGACATTGCTGTCCGATACCAATAGGATTTATACATCAAGCGACCCAAACCCTGTTGCTTATTACTTTGCTTTTAAGCATCGGGGGATATTATGTTTATGCTAGGTATTTCGCTGAATGAATCAATTGCGGCACGTTCGTTATTTCCCTCCCTCATTAAATCCAAAGTTTTGGATGCCCTCAAGTCAAGGGCAGACTGTTACTTACTAACTCTTTGTGGATAACCCACACCTCGCTCTGTGTTATTGGTTTCGGCATAGCATAAAGATATTTTGACGGTAAGCCTGGGAACGTTAACTTGTGGGGTAATGCCATGAAAGTAGTCATCATAGACGACACGCAATTAAACCTGACACTGTTGCAACATCTGGTACGCAAGTTACCAAACTGCGAATCTCTGTGTTTTACCGATCCTGTCGCTGCCTTGGACTGGTGTTTGACTAACGAACCAGATCTGGTAGTGGTGGATCAGATGATGCCGGTAATGAGCGGTACCGAATTGACGGAAAAATTCCGTGTACGCTATCCGGATATTCCGGTATTAATGGTGACGGCGAATCATGATACGGAGTTGCGTCATCATGCACTGCAAATCGGGGTGAATGACTTTCTGAACAAGCCGGTGGATAACGTTGAATTCGTCGCCCGCTCCAAGAACATGCTGGCTCTGCGGCGCAGCCACAAGAATCTTGAGGACGATGTGCGTAAAGCGACGGAAGTTATCCGCGCTCAAGAACGCGAAACTATCTTCTGCCTGTCCAGGGCAGCGGAATACCGTGATCCAGAAACGGGCGCGCACATTATTCGCATGTCGCATTACTCAAAGCATATCGCACACAACCTTGGCATGTCGGACGAAGATCAGGATTTATTGCTGCAAGCAGCGCCGATGCATGATATCGGTAAAGTTGGCACCCCTGATCTTATTTTGCTCAAACCGGGCAAGCTTACCGATAATGAATTCGCAATTATGAAGCAGCATGCGGAGATTGGTTATGAGGTGTTGAATGCCAGCAGCTCTCCCTTATTAAAGGTGGCGGCGGAGATTGCTCACACCCATCATGAAAAATTCGACGGAAGCGGATATCCTCGCGGATTGAAAGGTAAGGATATTCCTCTATTCGGACGCATCGTGGCGGTGGCTGATGTTTTCGATGCGCTGACTTCGGAGCGCCCTTACAAGAAAGCGTGGGGCATGGAGCAGGCCTCGCAATTATTGCGTGATGGTGCGGGCATTCATTTCGACCCGGAATGTGTGTCGGCATTTTTTTCCAATTTCGATGAGGTAACGGAAATTAAAAACAAGTTTGCCGACGAAGAAATTGAACTCAGGGATCGCACTTTTGATTGAGTTCCAGCCCTTGCTGTTAGTCGTGCTGCTTGCAACAGCAATACTGATTTATGCTGTCTGGGCAATGATCAGGCTCTCCAAGTCGCGGGATATCCTGCGCACCTCTTTGAGGGAACTGGAATTTCAGAAATTCGCACTGGATCAACATGCCATCGTCAGCATTGCCGACCCCAGTGGCAAAATTACCTACACTAACGACAAGTTTAGCGAGATCAGCCAGTACTCTCGTAATGAACTATTGGGACAGGATCATCGCGTATTGAATTCAGGCTACCATTCCAATGAGTTCTTTAAAGAGATGTGGAAGACCATTGCTCATGGTCGTGTGTGGTATGGCGAGGTCAAGAACCGCCGCAAGGATGGAACATATTACTGGGTGGATTCGACCATCGTGCCATTCATGGATGAAAGCGGCAGACCGCAGCGTTATGTCTCCATCCGCACGGATATTACCGCCCACAAGCAGGCTGAAGAGACGTTGTACAAGTCAGAGACCAGGTTGCGAACATTGTTTGACTCGACCAGCGATGCGGTGATGTTGCTGGACGAACATGGATTCTTCGATTGCAACCAGGCAGCTTTGAAGATGTTTGGTTTCAGCTTAAAAGAAGAGTTGTGTTCCAGAGATTTCATCGATGTGTCACCGGAAAAACAGCCTGGCGGGATGGATCAACCAGAAGGTATCGATTCGGCAATGCTTGCGAACATGCATTTTGGCATTGCAACACAGGGTGGAAGCCACAGTTTTGAATGGGTACACAAGCGCGCCGATAACGGCAAGACCTTTGATGCAGAGGTGCTGCTCAATGCCATGGCCCAAGATGGCAGGTCTATACTCCAAGCAACTGTTCGCGATATTTCAGAACGCAAACAGGCTGAAAATTTATTGTGGCAGGCAAAGGCAGCAGCGGAACAGGCGAGCCAGGTTAAGAGCGATTTTCTCGCCAACATGAGCCACGAGATTCGTACGCCGATGAACGGGATTATCGGTATGACAGAATTGGCGCTGGATACGGAGCTTACTCAAGAGCAAAGAGAGTATCTTTCACTGGTAAAATCATCTGCCGACTCCCTGTTGCACATTGTCAACGACATCCTCGATTTCTCCAAAATTGAATCTGGCAAGCTGGACATAGAGATTATCGAGTTCTCGTTAGAGGCTATGTTGCGCGACACGATGAAATCGCTGGCTGCGCGCGCCCACCAAAAGAATCTGGAGTTATTGCTGCATATTGCACCAGATGTGCCGGATCGTTTGCTGGGTGACCCCGGACGGTTGCGTCAGGTGATCGTCAATCTGGTGGGGAATGCAATCAAGTTCACCGAAGCCGGAGAGATCGAGGTGTCGGTACGCTGTATTGAGTGTATGCAGGAATCCAGTTTTAGATTGCAATTCAGCGTGCGAGATACGGGCATCGGAATACCGCGCGAGAAATTTAAGGATATTTTCGAATCGTTCTCGCAGGCGGATACATCGACTACACGCAAGTATGGTGGAACCGGCTTGGGATTGACCATCTCGGCACAATTGATCGAATTGATGGGTGGCAAAATCGAGTTGGACAGCGATGTAGGTAAGGGCAGTGAATTCTACTTTGCGCTGCAAATGAAGGCAGTACCAACGGCCACCTTGGTGAGTACCCAGCCAATCGAAAAAATTGCGGGAATGTCTGTGTTGGTGGTGGATGATAATGCGACCAACCGCCGGTTACTGCAAGAGATACTGCAAAGCTGGAAAATGATCCCGACAGTTGCGGACAGCGGTGAGCGGGCGCTGGTCGAACTGGAACGCGCGGCGCAGAGTGGGTTCCCTTATCAGGTGGCTTTGCTGGATTTGCAGATGCCCGGAATGGATGGGTTTGCTCTGGCGGAAAAGTTGCGGCAACATCCGGAGCATGTCTGTGCTACGGTGATGATGCTTACTTCCGACGGTCAGCGTGGCGATGCAGCGCGTTGTCGCGAGCTGGGCATAGCGAGTTATCTAATGAAGCCAATCTCGCAGTTTGAATTGCTCGACGCGATCATGGCTGCACTCGGCGAACCCAATCAACAGCCACAAGCTCTTATTACCCGACACTCATTGCGCGAAACGCGGCGCAAACTCAATTTGCTGCTGGCTGAGGATAATGTGGTAAATCAAACTTTGGCCACCCGGCTACTAGAAAAACTGGGGCACAAGGTGACACTGGGGAAGAATGGTCTTGAAGCCGTGGCGCATTGGCAAAAAGGGCAGTTCGATGCGATCCTGATGGATGTTGACATGCCTGAGATGAATGGCTACGAAGCTACTGAACGGATACGTGAACTTGAGGCTACGAGCGGAAGGCGCATACCCATCGTTGCGATGACCGCCCATGCCATGCAGGGCGCGCGCGAAGAATGCATCAGACACGGCATGGATGGATATTTGACGAAGCCGATCGATACTGAAGCATTATGGAATGAACTGGATAGTCTGGGGCAAAGGCCGGTTATTGGAAGGCTTGAAAAGCAGCCAGAGCAAATAGTTGCCGTGGCCGACTTTGAAAAGGCCAGGAAGTCGATGGATGATAGTGCCGAATTGTTCAATGAGATCGTTCGGTTATTTCTGGTGGATGCGCCGCCGCATATGCAACGCATCAAGGATGGATTGGCTCGGGGAGATGCGAACGCCGTGCTTCATAGCGCCCACGCGCTGAAAGGCATGGCCGGAATTTTCGCCGCTGAGCATGTTATGCAAGTTGCCGAGCTCGTAGAAAAAACTGTCGGCCAGCAGGGCTGCGATGGTGCCGTGGCAGAGCTGGATAATGCATTGAATGAGTTGCTGGCAGCTATCAGAGCACTGCCCGTTGAATTGGTTTTTTAATATATTAGGAGAAGCGTGTCATGCAAATCGATCAAATAAGTTGGTCTGGTAAATCAGGTTGGGGACAACCTTCCCGTTTTTCAGCATCCGCTGATCTGGTGCTGGTTTTTGCCGACGATGTATTTTTTCAGACGGAAGATTGCTACACACAGTTACGCGGTATGTTCCCGACAGCACGTGTAGTCGGTTGTTCGTCTTCCGGTAGCGTGAAAGGCGTGGAGATCAGCGATGGCGATGTGGTGGCGACCATCGTTAAGCTTGAACATTCCAGAGTACGCCTTGCCTCTGTAGATATTGAACCGGGAAAGTCGTCGCGCGAGTTGGGCATGAGTCTGATTGCCGATCTGAAGGCTGCTGATTTACGTCATGTGTTTGTGTTATCCGATGGGCTGCAAGTGAACGGAAGTGAGCTGGCACAGGGATTGAATCAGGCGGGTGTTCCGGTAACCGGCGGCCTGGCGGGGGATGGAACACGCTTCGGGAAAACCTGGGTGATGGCGGATGCCCCTGCAAAGGCAGGGCGCATCGCGGCATTGGGTTTCTATGGCGAAATCACGATCAAGAGCGGCTGTCTTGCAGGATGGGACGAGTTCGGCGCTGAACGTGTTGTTACCAAGTCAGAGGGAAATGTGGTGTATGAGATCGATGGCGAGCCGGCTTTGGAGTTATATAAAAAATATCTGGGTGAGCAGGCAGCGGATTTACCTGCCAGCGGTTTGCGTTTTCCTTTGAGTATCCAGGCAAACAAAGCTGACAAAGCACTGATTCGTACTTTGTTGGCGGTGGATGAGGCCGCTCACAGTTTGACTTTTGCCGGTGACGTGCCTCAAGGCTATTTATGTAAATTGATGCGTACCAATCTGGATAGCTTAATTGATAGTGCCGGGTTGGCGGCTGGAGCGGCTCAGCCGTCCGCTCGGGGCGCAACCGGTTTATGTCTGGTGGTGAGCTGTGTGGGGAGACGTTTGGTAATGGGGCAATTGACCGAGGAGGAATTGGAAATCGTGCAGGAAAATCTTGGAGATGCAACTGCAATTACCGGGTTTTATTCCTATGGCGAACTGGCTCCTTTCAGTGACATTGTGCAATGCCAATTGCATAACCAGACGATGACACTGACGACTCTCTACGAATAAGTCCCTTATATGCATCGTCTTCTCGAACGACAGTTGCGACGCCATTTCGGCAAAGACTTTCAGCCTGATGCCGAGCTGAAATCGTTCCTGGAAATCGTTGAAAGTTACTACAACGAAGTGGACCGGGAACAGCGCTTGTTGCAAAACGCCTTGTTGATAAATACCGCCGAACTGAACGCGGTGAATGAGCGCATGCGTGCGCAGAACGCCGAGATGACGCGCACCTTGCTGAACACACTGAGCGATGGTGTGTACGCTACCGACCTGCAAGGCCAGCTCACTTTCATGAATGCGGCTGCTGAAAAGATGCTGGGCTGGCAAGAGGATGAGCTGATGGGGCACCCCCTGCATGAAATGGTGCAGCACCATCTTCCTGATGGCGCATCCTTTCTCGCTGAGGATTGCCCGCAATTTAAAGTGATCCGGAATGGTCAACCGTTAGATGGCAGCGGGTATTTTGTTACTCGTGACGGCAGTTTTATTCCGGTCGATTTTCGTTCCCGCCCCATTATACTGGAGCAGAAACTCGTGGGGGCGCTGGTATCGTTTCAGGACATCACCGAGCGAAAGAAGAGCGAGCAATTCATCCGCCTGACGCAAGAGCGTCTCAATCTTTCATTAGACGGTTCCAATTTGGCGTTATGGGACTGGGATATCGCTCATGATCGGATATTTCTCAGCGACCGCTGGTCGCTGATGATGGGTGGTCAGCGGCAGGAATTGTTCCTGACTGCGGAACAATTATTCGAATTGGTGCATCCGCAAGACCGGGACTCCGTTAAGGCTAATCTGGGTTCGGTACTCAAAGGACAAGCCGAATTCTATTCGGTGGAATTTCGTTTCAGGCGTAACAATGGAGATTGGGCTTGGGTACATACCCACGGCAAGGTGGTGGAGCGGGATGCTACCGGTCGCGCAACCCGCATGACCGGCACTAATGCAGACATTACCGAACGCAAACAGGCCGAGGAGTCGTTGCAGAAGTCGGAGACCCGGTTGCGGACATTGTATGACTCGACCAGCGATGCGGTGATGTTGCTGGACGAACATGGATATTTCGATTGCAACAGAGCCACTTTGCAAATGTTCGGGTGTGCCTCGAAGGAAGAGTTTTATCGGAAACATCCTGCCGATTTTTCGCCGGAACTACAACCCGACGGAATGGATTCAATGGCTCTCGCCAGCCAGAGAATTTACATCGCAATGGAAAGAGGGAGCATTCGGTTCGAGTGGGTTCACAAACGTGCGGATAACGGCAATATTTTTGATGCCGAGGTATTGCTCAATGGCATGCAGTTGGACGGTAGAACAGTTTTGCAAGCTACGGTGCGCGATATTACCGAGCGGAAGCGGACAGAAGTGGAATTGCGGCAAGCCAAGGAAGCGGCTGAACAAGCTGCCAAGGTGAAAAGCGATTTCCTCGCCAATATGAGTCACGAAATTCGCACCCCGATGAACGGTATCATCGGCATGACCGAATTGGCGCTGGACACTGAACTCACGCCCGAGCAGCGAGAGTATCTGTCTCTGGTCAAGTCTTCCTCTGACGCACTGTTGGACATCGTCAACGACATCCTTGATTTCTCCAAAATAGAATCAGGCAAACTGGATATTGAGAATATCGATTTCTCACTCGAACACACCTTGCGCGACACGATGAAATCGCTCGCTACGCGCGCTCACCAGAAAAATCTGGAGTTGTTGCTCCATATCGAGCCAGATGTGCCGGAACAATTGTTAGGCGACCCCGGACGTTTGCGCCAGGTGATTGTCAATCTTGTGGGTAATGCCATCAAGTTTACCGAGAAGGGCGAGATCGAGGTTGCGGTGCAACGCATCAATGCCCCTTCGGAGGCGCAAGCCAGTTTGCATTTCAGCGTGCGTGATACCGGAATTGGTATCCCACGGGAAAAATTTCAGGCGATCTTTGACTCATTCTCGCAGGTTGATACCTCCACCACTCGCAAGTACGGAGGAACTGGCTTGGGCTTGACGATCTCGGCCCAACTGGTCAAATTGATGGGGGGTGGGCTTATCGAACTGGAGAGCGAGGTGGGCAAAGGAAGCTGTTTCCATTTTACGCTCCCCATGAACATGGTATCAGTCGATCCATTGGCCAACTATCAGCATACAGGGCGTGTTGCAGGCATGTCGGTATTGGTTGTGGATGACAATGCGACGAATCGGAAGCTGGTTCAGGAAATGTTGCTAAACTGGAAAATGTTACCCACTGCGGTAGAGAGTGGCGAGCAGGCGCTGATAGAGCTTGAACGTTCGGGGCGGAGTGGCAAGCCTTACCAGTTGGCCTTGCTGGATTTGCAAATGCCGGGAATGGATGGCTTCGAACTTGCAGAGCGGATACGTCAGCATCCGGGCCATGTTGGAGCTTTGGTGATGATGCTCACTTCAGAGGGGCAGCGCGGACATGCAACGCGTTGCCGCGAGCTCGGCATAGCGAGTTATTTAATGAAGCCGGTCTCGCAGTCCGAGTTGCTGGATGCGATCATGACCGCGCTGGGAGAACCAACCCAGCCATTGCAGCTACCCATTACCCGCCATTTTTTGCGAGAAACGAGGCGTAAACTCAACTTGCTGTTGGCCGAAGATAACGCGGTGAACCAGACGTTGGCCATCAGATTATTGGAGAAATTGGGACACAAAGTCACTTTGGCGAAGAATGGCCTTGAAGCCGTGGAGCACTGGCGGAAAGGGCAATTCGATGCGATCCTGATGGATGTGGATATGCCGGTGATGAATGGTTATGAGGCGACTCGGCGGATACGTGAACAAGAGATTGAGACTGGACGGCATATTCCCATCGTGGCGATGACAGCACACGCCATGAAAGGCGCGCGCGAGGAATGCCTCCATCACGGCATGGATGGATACCTGACTAAACCGATAAATACCGAAGCGCTGTGGCATGAGCTGGATGGGTTGGCGCAGGGTGTTAGGACTGATGCGGTAGCTGGGCAACACAAACCGGAACTTGCTGTGGCAGACTTTGAAAAGGCGCTTCAGACAATGGATAATAGCCGCGAATTGTTCGACGAGATTGTGCGGATATTTCTTGATGATGCCCCACCTCATATGCAACGTATCCGCGATGGAATGGAACAAGGGGATGCGAATGCAGTACGACACAGTGCCCACACTCTGAAGGGTATGGCTGGAATATTTGCTGCAGAACGTACCGTGAATGCAGCGCAACGGGTAGAAAAATATGCGGGTCAAGATGGCTGCGCTGAAGCCGTGGCTGAACTGGAAATTGCGTTTAGAGACTTGCAGGATGTTATTAAGGGAGCCTCTAAAAATCCAATTTTCTAAGCTAGACAAGGCGCGAACAAAAAATTACGATGCAGCATATATTTGATATGTAAAGAGTAATTTTTTGTGAGCAACGCAGTATCGCGACGAAAATTGGATTTTTAGAGGCTCCCTTAAAGCGAGATGATTTACAAAAACAAGCACAGATGAACCGCACCTTCTCCTCACTCTACAACAAACCGTTCGACCTGCTGGTAGTTGGCGGCGGCATTTACGGCGCGTGGACGGCTTACGATGCGGCCTTGCGCGGCTTGAGGGTCGCCATCGTTGAACAAGGCGATTGGGCGGGCGCGACCTCCTCCGCTTCCAGTAAGCTGATCCACGGCGGCTTGCGCTATCTGGAGACTTACGATTTCAGGCTGGTCAAGAAAGCGCTGCGCGAGCGCCAGATGCTGCTGCAAGCCGCACCGCATCGAGTGTGGCCGTTGCGCTTCGGCGTGCCGGTATATGCGGACAGCCGCATCGGCACGGTGCAATTGATGGCCGGGCTGACCTTGTATGACTTTCTTGCGGGTAGCTTGCATTCCGAGATGAGTCACCGTCACTTTGATGCTCATATTTTTGCCGAGCGCTTTCCGTTTCTCGACCCCGGCAAACTGCAAGGCGGCTTCACCTATGCCGATGCGCAGACCGACGATTCGCGGCTGGTGCTGGAGTTGATTGATGGCGCGATGGCGGCGGGTGCGGTGTGCGTAAATTATTGCAAGCTCACAAGTTTTCTTGAGACGGATGGACAGGTTTACGGTGCAGTGGTGCGGGATGTATCAAATTTACCCTTCGATGAAGCCTTTAGTCCCGAGCAAAATCGAAGGATCAGGGCGGACGGAACAATTGAAATTCGCGCCAAACAAATCGTCAACGCTACCGGCCAATGGACAACGGTTTCGGAAGAGGGGCGCAACTGGTGCCGCCTGACCAAGGGGATACATTTGTTGTTACCTGCGGCGCTAGGCGATGAGGCATTATTGTTGACGGCAAAATCCGATGGCCGGGTGTTCTTTATGATCCCGTGGTATGGCCTCACCCTCATCGGCACCACCGATACGGATTACCAAGGCGACATCAATCACATCGCCGTCGAAAAATCGGATGTCGCCTACCTGCTTGCCGAGGCTAACCAATACCTGAAGACGGCGTGGACAGAAGCTGACCTCATCGGCAGTTACGCCGGTGTGCGCGTGATGAAGCATGACGACAAATCCGCCCCCTCTGCCGCCAGCCGCGATTGGGAATTGAAAACCGCACACAACGGCGTACATTACTCCGTCGGCGGGAAAATCACCTCGGCGCGAGAAGATGCCGCACATATCGTAAATGCGGTGTGCGCGCAGCTTGGCGTCAATGCACCGTGTCCGACCAAAGGAAGGAAATTCCCCTGGACACCGGATGAAGATTATTCCGCATGGTTGCCTGCCGCCAGTGTTCGAGCTATGCAACTCGGCATTGATGCGGAAAGTGCCAAGTGGCTTATTCGCCGACACGGCAAACGGGTAAATGAAGTTTTCCGCATCGTCGCAAGCAATTCCCGGATGGCTGAACGCATCCTGCCTGCACTACCTTTCATTCACGCCGACCTGCTGTGGAGCGCACAAGATGAAATGGTTATTCATCTGGATGATCTGTTGCGACGCCGCATGCCGCTGTTAATTCTGGCGAAGCTGACTGAAAGTGATTTGCGGCGTATTGCCGCTTCAGTTGCCACGGTTCTGGGATGGGATAACGCAGCGCTGCACCAGGAAGTCGAAACCTGCCTCCAAAGATGGCACCATCCCTGATCTCCGCCATCGCCCTCGACCTCGGCACCACGTCGATCAAAGCCGGGCTGCTGGATAGCGAGGGCATACTTGGCAACATCGTTGCCCTGCCCGCCCCGGAAATCATGGTCAACGGCGGACGCTACGAAAGCGATGCGCTGGCCTATGCGCAGGCTGCCGAACGGGTGCTAGGCGAGTGTCTTGCTCTGGCAGGCTGCTTGCCGCCACTCGGCATGTGCAGCCAACGTTCCTCTTTCCTGATTTGGGAACGCGCCAGCGGCAAGCCGGTCACTCCGCTCATTTCATGGCAAGACAATCGCGGAGCGGCCAGTTGCGCAGCGTTGAGGAATTCGGAAGGCTTGATTCGCGAACTCACCGGACTGCGCCTGACGCCTTATTATCTGGCTCCCAAGCTGCGAATCTTGTTGCAAGAACACCCGCAATGGCACAGGCAACTTGAACTGGGTGAATTGCTGCTCGGCACGCTCGATACCTTCCTGATCTGGCGCTGGACGTACGGCAAACAATACATCACCGATGCATCCATGGCCGCGCGTACTCTGCTCATGGATATCGGGCAGCAGCAATGGTCGCCCGCACTGTGCGAACTGTTCGGCATCCCGATGCACGTACTACCGGAAATCAAATCCTCAGAAAATTTAAGCTTGCATCTGAGCAATGGCCTGACATTGCAAGCCAGCTTGGGTGACCAGTCCGCAGCACTCATCGCCAGTGTCGGCGGCAACCGTACCACGGCTTTGGCAAACATCGGCACCGGAGGTTTTGTCGTGCGCTATCTGGCTGGAGATGAATCCACACAGGATGGATATCTGCGCACTCTGGTCTATCGGGACAGCAAACTGCACAATCATCCCGCTATCGAAGGCACACTCAATTCCCTTGCCGCAGCACTTGCTCCTTTCCCTGCGAATGAATGCCGTATAGAAGACTTGGCAACGGAAGATATTTTTTGCCTCGCCGAACCCAGCGGACTCGGAGCGCCCTATTTCAGAAACGATCTCGGCATCTTTTTCTCACGCGCAACGGATCATCTGACACCGCGCCAAATTGCATGCTTGCTGCTTGAAGGAATTATTTTTCGCGTGGCGCGAATTTTGGAAGACTTTCACCGGGCATCCGCTATCGAACGCGTCTATCTTTCCGGCGGATTAACCGAATTGATTTGTTTGCGACAAGGGATTGCCCATTGCGTGCCATTTGATGTCTACCGTCTGCCGCAAAAAGATTCCAGCTTGCAAGGCACCGCGCTACTCGCGGCAGGAATAGTGTCACCCCCTGTTAAGGGGGCAGAAAAAATCGGCGTCACTCAACAGAACCCACTCCTGCCGGAAAAATTTCAGCGCTGGAAGGTCTGGCTGGATGGATTGCTTGATCATTCATAAGCACGGGGATAAGCATTTCCGATGCATCCGAATATCTATTGGTTACGACCCGGCACGCCGTGTTGCAGGGCGATCACCGCAGCTTCGGTACGCGAGCGCACATGGAGTTTCTGCAGGATGCTCGTCATGTAATGTTTGACGGTTTTTTCCGCAAGGAACATGTGCTCGCCGATTTCCCGGTTGGTGAGCCCCTGGCTGAGGAGCTGGAGGATTTCGACCTCGCGTACCGTCAATTCTGAAAACGAATCAAGGGGATGCGGGTGTGAAAATTCGGTCAGCATATCTGCGGCCAAAGCGGGGGTAACATAGGCTTCGCCACTGGCCACGCGGCGTGTAATAGCGCGCAACTCGCTTGCGGATACGCCCTTCAATACATAACCATGCGCTCCGGCTTTCAACGCAGCCATCAGGTTCTCCCGGTTTTCGGAGACAGTAAGCATCATTATACGCACCCCCGGTGTACTAGCGGCGATCTTTCCGGCGGCCTCGATGCCGCCCATCCCGCTCATCGAAACATCGAGCAGCACGATATCCGGATGCAAACCATTCGCCAATGCCACGGCCTGCTCGCCACTTTCGGCTTGGGCAATGATCTCGAAATCCGGTTCTGAACTGAGCGAATGGGCGACGCCCTCGCGAAACAGGGGGTGGTCGTCGGCGAGCAAAATGCGGATAGTGTTAGGCATGGATCATCTCATCAGTTGAAAGGGGGAGTCGTGCGCGAATGCAAGTACCGCGCCCCGGGGCGGAATCGATTTCAAACAGTCCGCCAAGCAGCCGGACTCGCTCGCGCATGAAAGCCAGCCCGAGTCGTCCGCCTACTCTAGCCGACTGAGGATCAAAACCGGTTCCGTGATCCGTGATCGTTACCAGTACTTGCCCATCGTTCCGTTGCACCTGCACCAGAGGTGCGCCCCCGGACGCATGTCGCCAGCAATTGGTAAGCGATTCCTGAAGTAGCCGATACACCGTGATCTTGACCGAAATCGGCGCTTTGTCCAATGTTTCATCAATCTCGGCGCGGATCGTTTGCCCGGACGTATGTTCAAAGTCGCGCACCGCGCGTCGGGCGGCATCGGCGAGCGATAGCTCATCCATGCCGGGGATGGACAGTCCGGAGGAAATTTTGCGCACGTCCCGGAGCGAGGATTCCAACGCACTTTTTATGCGTTGCAGATCTTGCGCCGCATTACCCGATGACGATACGCAGCCACGGCAAGTCGAAGCAAATTCATCGAATCGCATCAGCGCGAAGGCAATCAATTGTGCGGGCCCATCGTGCAAATCAGCGGCGATCCGGATCAGGAATTCTTCGTTGAGCGTGGTCGTGCTCACGCCTGCCTCGCGCAATCGCTCGCGCATGTGGTCGTTCTCTCCGAGAGCCGCGCGCAATTGCTCAAGCTGATGGCGCAAGTCACGCTGCTGGTCTTGAATGGTATCGTTGGCACGACGCACCAGACTAAACAGCAACACGTAGATTGCCAGAGTAGAAAATGCCACGAGCATCCAACTGCGCTGCTGGGTAGCGCGAATATCGTGTTTCAGTTTTTCCACCGTGAGGTAAAACTCGGCAACCGCGACAACTTCGCCATGTGCGCCGGAACGTATCGGAACATAGACCTCAAGCAGTTGCGGCCAGCGCGCTTGCTCGGGTTGGTTGTCATCTTCGTCGAGATCGCTGATTCTGGCCTGCATCGTACCGGCAAAAGTTGCGGCCAGCAGGCCGGTAACCGGGAAGCGCAGCCCAATTTGTTCCTTGTCGTTGCTGTAGTCTATTCGACCGCCTGCGTCCCACAGCTTGAAGCGCAGCACTTCACGGCGCAGCGGGCCTTCGACAAAAATCCGATCGAGAATAGCGCGCATCGGATTGTCGACAAGCCTATCTCCAGGCCAGTCGTGAAGCTGCGCCGCAAAGATGCTTTCCACGTAGGCAGCCGATATGGTTGCGGCGCGATTCACCGCACTGGTTTCTATCTGTTGCCCCATCCATGAGCCGATGGTAACCATGCCGATCAGGAGAACGGCGATGATCGCCAGCATGAACTGGCGCGAAAAGCTCATCAGGCTAAATGCTTGCTTCGAGACGGTAAGCATCGGAAACCATGAAAATTATGATGATGAATGTTCGCCAAGTGTCTGAAGTTTTAATGATGTCATCTAACTGTAATCGACCTTATGGATAATCCGGATTCTTATGGGCAAGGTTCCTCCAAAATTGTCCAATTGAGCGGTAACGCACAGATATTGCTATTTTTCATCGTGTAGGCTTCTCAACGTTGCATTTGAGAAACCCAAAATTAGTGGGGCATAACAATTATCTCCAGCCCTCAAGCCTATTGGGATTCCAAGTTTATGGTAACACGAGATTGCCAGACAAAATAAGACTTTGGTCTGATAAAAATGGAACTTTAGTCTTACAAACATGTGGTATCTTTAATGGTATCTTATCGCTGGCCTTTCCCATAGTAATCTACCGAGGTAATTGACGGGTTATGCGCATCAAAAAGACTGTATCGTGGGCTTTAACTGGACTTATCTGCCTGATAGGCGCTTCGGGTATTTTGCAGGCAGAAGCCAACGCTGCGGAAGCGGTCAGTGGCAATCGTGCTCCTGTCGTTGGAAAGCTTGACAACTCCACGTGCCTGACCTGCCACGATGAAAGCAAAGGGGAATTGAAAGTCCCCGGTTCAACAGACAATTCACGGTCGCTACACGGCATTAACAACGACAAATTTGGCAAAAGCGTGCATGGCGAAATGCAGTGTATCGCCTGCCACAAGGAAATTACCGATTCTGTCGCTCAACACAAGAAAGGTTCGGAGCCAAAACCGGACTGCGTAACCTGCCACCAGGCATTGTGGGACGCTGCCCAGAAAGAAAATCTAACCAAGGAAAAGGCGCGCTTGGGGGTGGTGGTAAAGAATATTGAAACTTACAAAACTTCCTATCATGCCCGCCCCAACAAGGAAGACAAAACTCACGTCAACGCGGCCTGCGACGACTGCCATAACACCCATACTTTCAATGTCCCCCCCCAAGGTACGACCAAGCGCACGGAGTGGCATCTAACCATTCCCAATGTGTGTGGCGCGAAGTGCCATAGCGACGAACTCGATGAATATTCGACTTCCGTACATGGCAAGAAAGTTCTCGAAGAGAAGAATTTGAAGGCCGCAGTTTGCGTCGATTGCCACACTACACATGGCATCGCCAACACTTCAAAAGATACCTTTAAAATTTCCATTACCGAAAACTGCGGAAGTTGCCATACCGCGAACTTGAAGACCTACCGGGCTACGTATCACGGGCAAGTCAACAGATTGGGCTACGGATATACGGCCAAGTGCTATGACTGCCACGGCAGTCACGGTATTTTGAGCCCACAGGATCCGAAATCGACGGTAAATCCAAAAAACCGCCTGAAGACTTGCCAGAAATGCCATAAAGAGGCAACCCAAGGCTTCGTGACGTTTAGCCCCCACGCCAACGCCAGTAACTACGAGCGCTATCCCCAAGTATGGATCGTCTCTAGATTTATGTGGGCATTGCTAGCGTGGGTGTTCGCATTTTTCTGGTTGCATACCGGCTTGTGGTGGTACCGCGAAGCTAAAGATCGCAAGGCGCGCAAGAGCCATCCGGACAGGCGAAAGGAAACAACATGACACATCGATCTGGGGATGAATTACCGCAAAAACATGGCAAACAGGTGAGGCGTTTTGGGCTCATCTGGCGGATAGGACACCTGTGTTTTGCGTTGAGCGTCATGTTGTTGATATTGACCGGCATGGCGGTGTTTTACGCCGACACAACATGGGCACCTGTCATAATGGAAGCGTTTGGCGGCCCCAGAGCAGCGGGGATTGTCCACCGCACGAGCGCGGCAATCATGCTATCCATATTTTTCCTGCATCTGATCGGCGTGGCTACCAATATTGCTCGCAACTGGAAAACGTTTAAATTTTTCGGACCTGACTCGCTGGTGCCCAACTGGCAGGATTTCAAGGATGTTTACTTGATGTTCAGGTGGTTTCTTGGCAAGGGGCCTCGCCCGGTCTTTGATCGCTGGACATACTGGGAAAAGTTCGACTACTGGGCAGTGTTCTGGGGGATGGCAATCATCGGCAGCACCGGCATGATGCTGGCATTTCCCAATGTGACCGCATCAATTTTCCCGGGTTGGGTATTTAACGTCGCTACGATAGTTCACGGGGAAGAAGCCTTCCTGGCTGCCGTGTTCCTGTTTACGGTGCATTTTTTCAATAACCATTTCAGGCCGGACAAGCTGCCACCTCCTGATGTGGTGATGTTTACCGGCTCGGTTCCTCTGGAAGAATTCAAGCGTGAACACACGGCGCAATACAACCGCTTGGTCGAAACCGAGAAGCTTGAAGAAAGCCTGGTGGATACACCTGCACACGGGTTTACGCTGGGGGCCAAGATATTGGGGCTTACATTAATAACGATAGGCCTGACGTTATTGGTGCTGGTGATCGTGGGCTTCGTGCACGAAGTCTGAATGAAGTAGCAGCAGGAAATAGAAGTAGTAAAAATTTAATACACAGATAAGAAAGGAAGCAAAATGAAATCCAAAGTTATCCTCAGCGCCTTGCTGGCAGTTTGTGCAGCCATTTTCATGACAACCGCATCTGCTGAAATTGATGCCGATGCCGCAAAAGCTCTGGCAAAAAGCAACGACTGTTTCAAATGTCATGCTTTGGACAAGCCCAAGAAGGGCCCTTCCTATAAGAAGATAGCGGACAAATACAAAGGCAAGGCCGATGCTGAAAGTAAACTGATCAAACACATTACCACCGGCCCCAAGGTAAAACTTGACGACGGTACCGAAGAAGATCACAAAATCATTGACACCAAGGATCCGAAAGAACTGAAGAACCTGGTGGACTGGATTCTTTCGCTTTGAACCCATTAGACTAAAAGGCGCCAAGAGGGAACAAAATCAAAATGAATATCTTTCGACAATCACTGGTTTTGTTTTCTCTCCTCGGAGCTATTGGGTTCGCGGTTCCATCCTTGGCTGCCGATGTTCTCAATCCGGACGCGGCTAAAGCGGCTCCTGAAATGTCCGCATCAAAAGAAAAACAAGAACCTGAGAAAGAAGCCCCCAAGGATCTCGTCCTCAAAGGCGATGCCACATGTACGGCTTGTCACGACGAGGCCGATGCCCCCGAATTGCTGTCTATCGGCAAAACCAAACACGGCACTGCGGCGGACACCCGCACACCGACTTGCACCAAATGTCACGGTGAAAGCAAACAGCATGTACTCAACTCCGAACATACCAACGTTCGCCCGAAACCCGACCGCATTTTTTCCGGACAGCTAGCTCCCGGCAGTGTTCCAAGTGGAAACCGGGTTGAGCGCTACTTCGGCTTGCAGGGCAAAGTGACCACTACACCTGTCGACGAACGCAATGGCGCTTGTCTTGAATGTCACCAAGAGGATGCAAGACGTTCACATTGGGAGGGGAGCACCCATCAATCCCACGACGTGGCATGCACCTCGTGCCACAGGATACACGCGGCAAAAGATGCCGTACGCGAAAAACGCACCCAAGCCGACATCTGCTACGCTTGCCACAAAGAGCAGCGCTCCCAAAACAACAAGCCTTCTCACCATCCTATTCCAGAAGGCAAAATGGCCTGCTCGGATTGCCACAATGCACATGGCTCGGTCGGTCCGAAACTCATGAAGCGCGATAGCGTAAACGAAACCTGCTATACCTGCCACATGGAGAAACGCGGCCCCTTCGTGCATAACCATGAGCCTGTCGATGACGACTGTTCCAACTGCCATAACCCGCATGGTACGACAGCAGAAAGCATGTTGAAGATGCGTGCGCCTTTCCTGTGCAACACTTGTCACACGCCTCATGGCGCAACACCTTCGGTGGCAGGTGGCAACGTGAGCCCCTTCAACGGTTCAACCATCACCCAGGGCAGATCGTGCGTCAACTGCCATACCGAGGTGCATGGTAGCAACAACCCTGGACTGACCTTGCCGGGTACGACTTCTCCAAATAATGCGCAGTTCCTTTTCCGCTGAGACAATGGGACAAATGATCATGAAACTACCCGAACAGCAATGGGTCTTTAGCAAAAAAATCCTAGCACTTTCAGTGCTCTTAGCGGTTGGATCCGCATACGCAGACGATGATGAAATCGAACAACTGATCAAGAACGAAAGCTCGGTCAGCCTGGGTGCTGCTGGTCTCAGCGGCAACAGCAAGGACAGGTCAATTTTTGGACAGTACAACGGTTTCCGCAATAATAATATCAACCCACTTTTGGATGTCAGTATTATCAAGCTCCACGATGCGACAGGGCTATGGACTCGAATCGAGGGACACAATTTGGGCCAAGACAACCGCGAACTAAGCTTCTCGCAGAACAAACAGGGTAACTGGAAATATTCTTTGGAATATAACGAGATTACCCACCACGATATCCGTACCATCAATACCGGCCTGCAAGGTTCCGGGACGACCACGCCAACTGCAACCCTTCTGGCTACCCCGGGAACAGGTTCTGATGTTGAACTTGCAGCTCCAACGTCAGGCGGTCACACTTAATGGAGAGAAATGGATCACACCCAATCTCCTGTTCGAGACAACCTTCAAAAACGAAGACAAAAATGGGGCACGACTGTCTGGAGAGGGTATGTACTGTAGCCCCGGCACTTCAGGTCTTAACGGCCCCAACCGTTACTTGCCATGCAGCAGTGCAAGCGCGCTGCTGATGTTGCCTGAGCCTGTAAACACCACTACCAAACAGATCGATGCCAAACTAAATTATTCAGGAAGTAAATTTTTGGTAAGCGGTGGCTATTACGGTTCATTCTTCAGCAACTCAAACGGATCATATAATCTAAATCCGAACAGTCCATATTTGATTCCTATTGCTAGACGGGGGCATCGGTCAGTCCGGACCTGGCAAATTATCTGACGGCACCGATTGCCCTGCAACCGGACAATCAAGCGCAACAGCTTTATGTTTCCGGCAACTATGCCATTACCCCGACGACCTACTCAACCTTCAAGTATGCCTATACCCACGCTACGCAAAATCAGAGCTTCGGCAGCATGGGCCTGACGGGTGCGCCGGCCGGTGTCAGCAGCTTGGGGGGGGTTATGGATACCAACCTTGCCCAGTTTGGTTTGACTGCGCGGCCTATGCCTGGTCTCACCTTGCTCGCCAATGTGCGTTACGAAGACAAAAATGATAAGACGCCTCTTGCTCGGATATAACGTAATCAATAGCGGAACAACCTCACTCAAAACCTATACGAACAACTATTCGAATTCATCGACCAAACTCAACGGCAAGCTGGAAGCAAATATCAATTGCCGGATAACTATAATGCGACTTTAGGTGTCGATTACGCGTCGGTGCAACGTGCCGCACC
Organism: uncultured beta proteobacterium; assembly: GCA_963714805.1. Lineage (GTDB taxonomy): Bacteria > Pseudomonadota > Gammaproteobacteria > Burkholderiales > Gallionellaceae > CAIQPV01. The sequence continues at coordinate 189,038 of CAVQPO010000006.1, forward strand.
GCCATCTTTAACTGACCCCGCTTCTGGCGACCTTGCCCTTGTCTCTTGCCGGTCTGCGGGAGAATACGCGTGAAGTCGGTTATCGGGCCGAACTGCGCCGTTCCTTGACCGAAACGCTCAATGCCGCCGTCAGCTTATGGGCAAAGCCAGAGAGACGGGGATAGCTGGACACATGTATAAGCCTGACCGGCACCTTCCCGATGACGATGATGGATCGCAAGCGTGACAAGGTGAAGGTGTCGGCGGACTGGATGCCGACCGGCAAATTATCGCTGCAGTTCAATGTTTGAAAACGGCAAGGATACTTATACCGGCCCGATCGAAAGCGGGAATGCGTGATACCAGGATGAGTTCCTATGGCATCGATGCAACCCTGATTTTATCCGAGAACTGGAAGCTGACCGGCTATGTGAACCAGAGACGATCAAACCCTGCACATCAACCACCGCCTCGATACTTGGCCGAGTTGGATGACATCAATACCAGCCTGGGTGTCGGTGTGGCCGGAAAGCCATACCGGCAAGCTCGAGCTCGGCGGAAATTTGTCGTATATGAACGACATCAATCGCTATAGCAGAGCATGGAGTAAGGAGCAGCATCGGCGGAGGAGGATTGCCGGATGTCACGTATCGCGTGACCAGCCTGAAATTGTTCGGCAAGTATGCGCTGCGGAAAAACTCCGACATTCGTGTCGACCTCGTACACCAGAACGTAAAACTTGACGAATGGACCTGGGGCAACAACGGAACGCCGTTTGCCTATTCCGACAATACAACCGTCTCGATGCAGCCAAACCAGAACGTGACTTTCCTTGGGGCGAGCTATGTTTACAAATTCAGATAATCAGGAGAAGCAGACTTAGCATTATAGAGGTGCAAGAACGATTTAATAGTAATAAATAAATAGTTAAATATGGGAGTTTTCTTACAGGATTGAAAGTTTAATTTTGAAAACGGGAGGTAAAATGAAATCAATACTTGTTCGGCTGGGCTTGATGGCTCTAATGATTGGGGGACTGGCAGGTTGCGGCGGCGCTATGCACTCTGGAGCAAATGGCGCGAATGGCACGAATGGCACGACTGGCACGAATTGTAGCCGGTGCGATCAATGTGGCGGAATTGCCGACACTTCCCGATGGCAATGGAGTCATTGCCTTTCAGGCGCTAAAACCCGTTGTCTCCGGCCAATCCGTAACGATTGCCCCTGTCAGCGGAGTCGCGGGCTCAGGCGCACCCGTTGTAAAATTCAAGGTGACCGATCAATACGGCAACCCGATGGTCGGGCTTGGCGGTCAATCAAATGACCCCGGCGCAAACAAATATAACCCACGTTCCCACCAACTATAACATCTCGTTTACGCTGGCCAAGTTGGTGCCCGGCACGAACGGCGAACCCAGCCGTTGGGTTAACTATCTGGTAACCAAACTGGCGGCCACATCGACGCCTGGCCTCCGCAGTGGTGGCCAATGCGGGCGTGTCCTATACCGGCCAATACCCCAGCGCCGACAACAAGGCACTCTCGTTGACAATGGCGATGGCACCTACCAGTACACATTCCTCCGCGATATCACGCAGGCCCAAAATATTATCAAGGCCCTGCCCGCAACCTATACCGTGGGTTCCTCCACCTACAACACGGCCGATCTGGATATTAATAATCTGAACTACGATCCGACTGCAACGCACCGTTTGGGAATCCTGCTCACCGGTAGCCAACCCGGTACCGGTGCTGCGGTTCCGGGTGGTGTTGCACCTGCTGGAGCAATCGCTGTTCCTCTGGTATATACCTTCAGCTTGGCATATGACTTTGTTCCTGCGGGCGGAGCAGTCGTTAATACACGCAATGTCGTTTCGGCAGGTTCCTGCGACGGATGCCACGATAACGTGTCACAAAAACGAGGTCTCGGTCACATTTCTGTTGCCACTGCAAGCAACGGGATCCCTCCGGGAACCTATGTCGGCCGCAATGATCCGGCATTGTGCGTGGCTTGCCACACCGATCAGACCAAATACGGTTTTGCACAAGTGACCTCAACCACCAACGCAGATACATCACCCGCCTATACCGGTGCTTACTACAGGACGAATCCGACCATCTCCGGGCTGGATCAGGCAGCGTTCACCTACCCGCGCATGATTCACCAGACGCACATGGGCAACCAGTTGGTACTTACCGGCTACAACCTGAATAATCACTGCACCGGCAACACCCTTGCCACGAATGCAGCACAGTGCTTCAACCTTGTTGGACTACCCCAAGACCAACGGAATTGCACCAAGTGCCACGATGGTTCGGCCACAAAGTCCGATGGATCGACCAATGTTAACCAGACCTCAGAAGGCGACAACTGGAAGAATGTACCCAGTCAAGTGGCCTGTGGCTCCTGCCATGACGGTATCAACTTTGCTACCGGAACAGGCATAACCTTGACGGATAGGGATACCGATTTGGCTGCCAAGAACCCGGTCGGAACAACACATTCGGGTCACGGGAATGGGGTGGGACCGCTAACCGACAACAGCAAATGCACCACGTGCCATACTGCTGGAGCCATTGCAATTGTCCACGAGACGCCCTATCCTTCTTTGAACAGCGTGGGGCTCCAGACGGGTATAGACACGGTTGCCTACAACATCAAGAGCGTAACCGTCAATACTCTCGGTCAGCCTGTGATCACCTTCCAGATTCTGGTAAACGGAACAGCGGTTACGTCATTCAATACGCCTGCGACGGTAACCAATGCGAAGACCGGTGCCGTACAGGCAGATCCGAACCCCACTGTGTTAGGCGGGTACCCGGAACTGGTGGGTGGCCCGAGTTTCTACGCGGCCTATGCGGTGCCTCAGGATGGAATTGCAGCTCCGTCTGATTTCAATGTCTCTGCCAGTGCCAGCTTGGTTAATCTGCTGGTCGCAAGTGGCTCACCCAAAGCGGGCTCCATCACCGGTCCTGATTCCAGCGGCTACTTCACTGCCACACTGATTGGCGACACGGTCGGTCAGCCTGTAACGGCTACCTGCTTACAAAATACGGGGACGAGTGCCATCACCGGTAACTGTGTAAACCCCTCACCGATTGCAATTCCCGCCAATGCAGTCATGGTGACGGGTGCGATCATCGGAGGTTTCGACCAAAAGAATCTGACGGCTTATCCCTACACCCTTGCAAATGTCTTGGTTAACCCGAATGTCAGTTCCTCGGGAGGTGTTGGCGTTTCCGGACAGATTGCGAAGATGGGTGCCAGCTCTTGCACTCAGACCGGCATTACTGCAGCACAAGCCACCAAATGCACGACGCCGCGTCGCGTAATAACGTCTGCGGCCAAGTGCAATAACTGTCACGATGAACTCGGCACCGACCCGGCTTTCCATACTGTTGCCGGAACAACTGTCGGAGCAGGTTACCGTAACGACCCGACCGCTTGCAACATCTGCCATCTGGCCAATAGAACGGATAGCGGTTGGCCGGTTGACTCCAGCACATGGATGCACGGTATCCACGGTGCGTCCAAGCGGGCGGTGGCTTTCACAGCGGCGAGTACAGACTTTTCAACTATTCTGTTCCCTGGGCAGTTGCGGGACTGCAGCCACTGCCACTTGCCTAACACCGTTAACTTCGGTGCAGGTTCCAGTGCGCAAGGCGGCGGCTACTATGGCGGCACATTGCAGCCTAACCTGCTGTGGTCTTACGCCGCAACCGGGAAAATTGCGACTCCTGCTGCTGCCACGTATGCGGTTACGAATCCGCAGCTTTCAAAAACTACGGACCCGAACTCCAACACATCGCCCTATGTCACTGTCGGAACGAATTATGGCAATGTCTTCACCTTCGCGAATGCCGGTGCAGTGCTTCCCTCGGTTACGCCTTCGGTCGGGAGCGCAACATCGCCTGTAGTTCTCGCTGCTGCAAGCTCGGTTCCCGCAGACGGTGCCGCGCTGGTGAACTCGCCGATTTCCTCGGCCTGTTCTGCCTGCCATGCCGACGCAACGGCATGGGCTCATATGAGAAATGTCGGCGGTGGTGTTCTGTATGGCGCGCGCAGCACGTCTCTTGTTCCGAACATCAATGCTGCCGGCGTGCTCGTATCTCCGGAAGCTTGCCTGTCCTGTCACGGCCAGGGTGAAATCATGGACGTGGCGGTCGTTCACAAAACACAGTGATCTACGCGTGACACCAGCAAAGTCGGGGCACCGAATATCGTGCCCCGCTTCTGGACTTTAAGACTAAAGCAAACGAGCCGGTTAAGTAATCTTTAGGAATTTTATGAAACAGCGCACACACTCCGTTGTCTTGATTCTAGCAGTGCTGCTGCTCGGAAGCGGCCTGTCATTGGCAATTGAAAATAAAACGGATACTTCGCTGGAAGCTTCAATCAAGGTCGACGCGAGCCAGAAAAACGCCAAGAGCGAAGTTGACGCCAAGCACAAACAAACCGTCAAAATCAAACGAGTCGACATCAACAGTGCAAAAAAAGAAGAACTCATGAAACTTCCCGGCGTAAGTGCCGTTGAAGCCGACAAAATAATCGCAGGTCGGCCTTTCGGCTCCAAGGCATGGCTGGTTACCAACAAGATTCTGAATGTGGCGACTTACCAGGCTATAAAAGGAAAGATCATCTGTAAGTTGTCAAAAAAAGATATCGATAAAATCATGGTGCAATCTGCTCACAAGGACAAGAAGTAATGGGTCTGAATTCACGCCTCAACCTTACGCATTGATTAAACTTGAAAAGTTGAACTTATTAATTTTAGAAGGATTGTATAAACAGGCGGGTGCCGCATTACATTTCGAAATGGAATCATGGGAAAGTTGAAAGCTGTACGCTGCATCAGGTTTGCTTTCATTTCGCCTATTTGTCAGGGGGTCACAAAATGGAATTCATGGGAATCAAGCGTGAAATTCGCAAAATTGCGGAACTGGGGATGGGCGCGATCTCCATCGTCACACTTATACTGGCCGGTTGTGGCGGCGGGGGGGGAGGCGGCGGATCACCGGTAGCTACCACCACCACTCAGATTACTGCGTTCAAAGGCATGTTCACAACAGGCGTTGCCACTGTTTATGACGCGGCTGGCACCCAAATTACGACTGGCAATATCGTGAGTGGCGTCGGCTCGGTAACCTATCCGAACACAGTTGCATACCCTTTGGTCATTTCGGTTAGCGGTGTTTACCAGAATGAAGCCAACAACTATGCAACCGAGCCGACTCAGTTTCCTTTGCGCGGTTTAATCGCCAGCTCATCTGTTGCCGCCTCGGCATCCGGTGTGCCTGTCACAGCCATTACTGAAATGGCGGTTGCACAAATCGAGAAGACTGCCGGATCACTCACTGCTGCTCATGCGAGCAATCCAATCACCGCCGCTAATGCAACAACTGCAATCAGTAACGTGTTGACCCAATTTGGATTTACTGCCAATCCCGTGCCTTCGTTCAACACGGATGGCACTCCAAAAGATGGCAACACAGTCGCGCTGGCTGGCTTAGGTGTTGCACTCTCTTCAGGAGGCGCAAATTTGTCAACGGCATTAAATACCTTGGCAGCTCAATGGGCGACACCGTCAAGTGCGGTAAGTGCGATCAACACAATCTTGCCTAAACTGGTTTCTGGAATTTCATATGTTCAACAGTATGGTGTTTCATCAACGTTGCCTCCAACAGGTGCTGTACCTACACCACCTACGACAGCCACTACGCCACAGCCTATTAATGTAGTGACTTCCACTGCGGCTACCCAGATCGCCAGTGCCACAACGTTGCTCAGTAACTTGCATACCGACTTCATTCTACAAGCCAGTGGGGTTCAGGCCGACCTTAACAACATTATCAGCCCATTTCAGGAAGCCCAGAATTTTGAGTTATTTTTATCTACAGGGATGACCTTGGCGTCCAACGGGAAATCGACCGGTGCAAGCGCATATGTTAATGGCTACCCATGCAAGCTACTGAGCCTGTCTGGAGTTGCCCGGCGCAGCCACCACCACTGGAACGGTGGTTTGTCAGTGGTCTGGCAATTACGGAAGCGTAACACCGACAATTCACCAGTTGACCATCGCGGGGCCGAACAACACCTCGGCGGGGGTATACACACTCACGCCGATCGGCACCTATACATGGAGCGACACGATTGTTCCAAGTGCTTCGTTGTCAATTAACGGGGTGAGCAGCGTAAGCGCAACCGGCATCACCCCGGCAACGGGTACTGTGGTGGGCACTGCTGCCAATGTCACTTTGAACGGAAGTATTTTGCCGGGAGAAGGGGTAACCCAGACACATACTCTCACCAACATTACAGATTTGGTCGTCTCTGAAACTCAGAATGCCGCTGGCACCACAAACACATTCGGCATTAGCGGAACTGTTGCGGAAATGAATGGCGCGGCCACTGTCGATTCGATTACCCTGTCAAGCGGCAGCCAATTAGTGCAGGAAGTCAGTAGCGGGCATACTGATTCCGCAAACTTGGTGATGCAGGCCAGCACTCAGAATTATGGGTTTAATGGCTCTTTGACTTTATCCAATTTTGCGCAAGAGCTGAGATCTTCCACCAACCCCAACCCAATCTCGAATCCGGGCATAAGTTCTTTCACCGGCAGCATCACCGGGATCAATGCCAACGCTTCTTTGGGCAAGTTCTTGACCACGACGGGAACGGGGCTGACCGTGATTTCGGACTGGACGAAATATGACCCCACCCAGCCACAATCATCAACGAATTTCCCGACAGAATCGGGGGCATTCGTAGGTAATATTATCAGCGCTACGGCAACTGACGGCGTTAATTTGACCTTTGCCTCGGGCACGACTGGAACAACTTACAATATGATTACCGCAAACGTGACCGTTACCGACGCCAGCAACAACGCCGTTACCGTGAGCGAGATTGGCACGACTGCTGGGATAGCCACGGTTGCTGCCACTTTAGGGGTTAACAACAGCGGCAGCGTTTATTCCGGTAACGCTGCAACTGGCACGCCGATTGGCACGATAAATAACGGAGAGGTCACTTTCACTGACAACAGCCAGCTTTCATTAAAATAAATTATGCCTCTGAACAATTCTCAGGGTGAGTACCATCGAACCGCTTCCCCCTTTGTAAAAGGGGGATTGAGGGGGATTTTGCGCGTTTCAAATCCCCCCTGCCCCCCTTTGTCAAAGTGGGGAACACCGCACCCTGAAAATAGTTCAGAGGCATAAAATAAATTGCTGGGGGGAGAATCCCCATCACACTCACCTTCAACCCAGAAAGTTCATTAGAGCCGACTGTCCCTTCCCCCTTTAAGGGGGAAGGTTAGGATGGGGGTAGAAGTGTGAAATGTACACGTTTCTACCCCCTCCCTCAGGGCAAACGCATTAAAATTTTCATGCCAACAACACGTTATAACGGAAGTCGTCATCCCAAGCAGCTTTCAAACGTTTTCTCTTGATGCTGAGTTTGGAAGACTCTTTCTGAAACAGATTCAGGCATAGGTGACGGATCGTTGTCATAATCGCCGCCGCGTTGCCTTTGCGGATACGACTGGCATCCTCTTGCAGCACCACATCCATTCTCCAGTGCAGGCAATTCTCAATCCCCCAGTGCGCGCGCACCGCATGGGCAAACTGCTTGGCGTCGGCCGCGATACTATTAATGAAATAGCGTCGTTCTATGCTCCGCTTTTCGCCTTCCTCAACTTCGCGCTCCACCATGCCAATGCTGCGCAAACCTTTCCATAGCTCTGTTTTCGGCAACGTGCAAAGGTCTTCGGTGATCCAATACCTCCGCGTTTCCAATCTGCCGTGCTCTTTGTCGATTTCCTCCAAGCAGGTGTGGTTGACCTGCTCGAATCCGGCTGCCTGTGCGGTGCTAAAGTAATCCTCCACCGCCTCATGCAGTGAACTCTGATTTCCCTTCAGTCCCAACACATAGTCAGCACCTTGATTCACGATCTGCTCGGCAATCTCGCGCTGGCATCCCATCGCGTCGATGGTGACGATGCAACCATGCAACTCCAGCAGCTCCAACAGCTTTGGAATAGCCGCAATCTCGTTGGACTTCTCCTCGGTTGCCTCTTGTCCTAATACCAATCGGTTGGCAGTTGCCCAGGCACTGACCATGTGCAACGGATTCTTGCCATGCTTGCGATTTTGCGATCCGCGAGCGGTTTTGCCATCCACGGCGATAATTTCGCCATGCGTCTTCTCCCTCACTTCTTCGGCCCACCGCATAAAACATTCACTGAAACTTTTGGGGGCAAGGCGGGAAATTACATACGCTATGCAATCATGGGACGGTACGCCGTTCTTCAATGGAACAAAGCGTTTCAACCATCCCAGCTTGCTGTGTCCGAACGCCGCAATGTCCTCCCAACCTTCAGCTCCGCTGATCATCGCACAGACGACAAGAACCAAGATATCCGACAAGGCATGAAGCTTCTTCCTCTCTATCCGTGAATCTTCCAACTCAGAAAAATGTTCTATGAAACTGATGGTCATCTAGCTTTCCTTATGGAAAGCGTCAAGATGGCACATTAGCCAATTGTTTGTAAATAATTTTTAATGCGTTTGCCCTACCCCCTCCCTAGCCCTCCCCCTGCAAGGGGGAGGGGATTTTTGGCCTAGTGGATTATTTGGGTTCAAGCCGACATTTCCCATGTCGGCTTTTGTATTAAAACGAATACCCGATACCCAAGGAAATGACCGGATACAATTTGAAGTTATTCAGCGAGTCTTTCAAGGAGGCATTAGCATTGGCAATGTCCGCTGCGTTTGCATTAAAGCCGACTGCTGTTACATTGGTATTGGGTGTGCCCGCATACAGGATGCCGATGTCACTGGTGAAGGATAGCCCGGTATTTTTCGGGGTTCTGCCCCAGCCGATTCCCAGATAGGGAGCTATTTTATTGAAGTCAACGGTGGCATCAACAGATGCTGACCCTACGGTAATTTTGCAACCGGGGCCGGAACCGTAGCAAGATCCACCAAGGTAAATGATGCCCCCGGTGGGCTGCGCTGTCCCATTGAACTTGTTGTTGTTGTAAACGAGTCCGCCGCTTACGCGGAAGCTACTTTGCCACGGATGCCAGTCGGCCAGCGCTTGAAAGCTTTGCATGTCCAAATTTCCGTTATAGGTTGTGGACTGCCCATTCGATGCGGTTACTTTGTTGAAGCTATAATTGAACGCGTTGAACCCGATACGCGCGTCCACCGATTCTGTCATGGGAAATGCCGCCTCCACGCCAAAACCTAGTGTAGAGATTTTGCCATCGACAGTGGTATCCGCATAGACAGGTAACATAAGTACGGATAACGACCCTGCCAAAATAATTTTTTTCATTTTCTTCTCCATTATTATTAGTGGATGTCCGCAGGACTCGGGCGCTATCACTCTTTGCAGTATTTTATCCCAACCCATTCTATAAACTCGGACTAAAATAGGACATTCCTAAAATAAAAATATGGACATAGGTTTCATACGCTACAGCCAACAGTGAAAAAATGGCAAGTGCGGCAACAAACTTTAGCTTGCGTTTTTCGAGTACAGTCAATTCGTCTGTCACGTGTTGTTGGCGATGAGAGCGCCCATGTTTGATTACATATAAATTGATGATCGCGCCCAACACGGCCAATACCTGCAAAGGGATTCTGATCTGAGCCGCATCAAGCGCGTTAAATGCCGGACTAAGCGCGCTCATAAACGATCCCAACCCGAGGATGAGCGCAAGTGGGCTGAGCGTCGTCGCCACCGCACACGGCGCACCAAAAATGGAAAACAACACGGCCCCCAAACCCATGCTTTGCCGCGCGGCCAGTTCATCGGGTTGCCGGACTGACATTGCAGTATTCTCGCGATCCGATTTTCCGATGCGATAAACTTCCACCGGCTCTGAAAATCCCCGCACGTTTAATTCTTCCGGAGTCAGATCAGGATAGTCCTCCGCCACCTGGACAAATGCTTTTCCATCCACGACCACTTCACCGGGTTTTGCCAAAGCCTCAAGTCTTGACGCGAGATTGACCACATCCCCGATGGCGGTGTAATCCTTGCGATCAGAAGATCCCAATTGCCCGACTCGCGCATAACCGGTTGCAACCCCGACCCGCGCTTGCAAATCCAGCCCAAATGTTGCGGAGACGGATTTCAACCCTTCCAGAATACCCAATGCGGCGGTAGTCGCGCCACGAGCATGCTTGGCATTGCGGATCGGCGCATTAAAGATCGCCATGACGGCATCACCGATATATTTATCAATGAACGCATCATTCTTGATCAGCACCTCGCCTGCCATATTAAAAAATGCGTTCACCACATCATAGCTACGTTCAGGCCCCAGACGGTTGGTCATCGCGGTAAAACCGGTCAGGTCAGCAAAAATTACCGACAACTCGATAACGCGCCCTTCCTGCATATGGGCGTCGCAACGATTGCAAACATTGGGGTTGTGCTTACTCCGCTTGATCCCAAATAACTGGAATAGTAAACCGAGCGTCCCAGCGAGATTCGTCCCACACACCCGGCACTTATGAGCGATTTTATTAGTCACTAGACCTTCTGCTTGATCGCCAAGTATAGCTTGGTTGCGCAGGGTGCGCAGCAGCGACAACTGGCGTTGCGAAATTTGCAGGGTATTGGCTTCCTGCATGTCGGCATAAATCAGCCGATGGCTCGCTTATTCACCATAATTGGCAGCAACAAGAAGCACTGCGAATCGACCACCTCGCGATACCAGCCAGGTATCTTGTCGACAATGTTGGCAGCCTGCACGTCCTCAATGACGATGTCCAGCCCTTTGTCTATGGCGAGATGAAACACGTCCGGCATAAATTTCAGCGGAAAACGAAAACGCGGGATAATCTCATCCACCGTTTCTCCAAAACCGAAGCGCGCAACCATCAATCCTTGGGGTTCGTCGCGGATGAAGATCAACGCGTGACGAAAGCCGAGGCTGCAATAGATGGTTTCCAGCACGACCTGCAAAACATCGTTGAGCTTGAAATCTTCCACCAAGGTGTTAGTCACGTCCTGTATGCCCGCGCTCAATATGGCTTCCGGATCAGTTTGGGACGCCGCGCCATCACTCTCCGTTTTGTCGTGTTTGGCCGCCGTGTCGAGCAGAATCGTCCCGGACTCATTCGCTGTTGACTTGCTTGTTTCAACGTGCCCGCTCCACTTGTTTACCTTGTTGAGCAGCGGATTTCCGCCATGTCGATGCCGAGAATCCCGGCGCGCTTCGACAAGCTCCATCAAGCCACTCTGCAGCGCTACGGAAAGCCCGCGCCCGGAAACCGGCATGGCCTGCCGGTAACGCTCGCAAAGCTGTTCCAACAATTTCTCTTTGTCTTGCGGCTTGCTGACAGCCGCGATCTCACACAGCTCGTTGGCGAGATTCACCGTGACAGTCATCATCTCGGTTTCACCATGCGGCTTTTTGGTCTTGTCTCCCGAAAACTTTTGCATCCCGGCGATGATGCTGTTTGGCAAGTGCCAATTTTGGCCACGCCATGCCCAGACTGATATAGGAAAGCCCCAGCACATTGATCGAAGCCTTTTCCTCGCTCATCCCCTGATCTTCCATCAGACGGGCTATCTGCTGGCTTTCTTCGAAGAAATAGAAGATGGCCAGCATCCTGCCAAGATTGTGGAACATCGTGCAGATGCGCGCTTCTTCGGTATTGATGTCGTACCCGTGGTTAAGATGGGTGACCACCATGCTGGCAAGACATGAAACGGCGATCTCGTCCTTGAGATTGGCCGCCTGCGCTTTGTTCTGGAGAAATTCCAGCAGGATAAGCGAAGTGGCAATGTTGCGTACCGCCTCGAAACCGAGAATGGCGACCGCCTTGGAAATAGTGTGGATGTTGCCGCCGAATTGCCCGTAGGAAACGGTGTTGACCAGCTTGAGCAGCTTGTTGGTCAGCGCAAAGTCTTCCAGAATAGCTTGGGTCAGCTTGCCCGAACTGGCCGACTCCGAGGCGACAATGGTGTTGATCTCGCTGATGGTACTGGAGAGCGCGGGAAAATCGCTGTTGCTGCGCATACGGCGCAGCAGGAAATCCAGGGTACTGTGCGATTGTCCGCCTGACTCAATTTCGTCCAGCGTAGGATTTAGATATTGCTGCAACGCCTGGCGCATGGCACCCGCATCGGAATAGCGCTCCTCCGGCTTCTTGGCGATTGCCTTCAGGATGATGGCTTCCAGTTTTCATCCACCCGCACATTGCGGCTGGACGGCATCTCCGCCCGCTCATTGCGCGATGCGGTTGAGTACTTGGTAAATATCTTCCCCTTCAACGGCCGGGGTGCCGGTCACCATTTCGTACAGCACCATGCCTACCGAGAACAGGTCTGAGCGAAACTCCGGCCCCTGCGAGGTGAAAACATTCCGGCGCCATGTACTGCGGAGTACCGAATACGGCCCCCGGTTTTTCCGGCTGCTGCGTGATCATGCGAGAAATGCCGAAATCCATCACCATGGGATGACCGTCGGCTGCGATCATAATGTTGGCGGGCTTGATGTCGAGGTGCATCACACCTTGTGCATGGGCACTTACCAGCGCGTCGAGCACACCGCTCGCGATCTGAGCGGCCTGCACCAGCGGCAATGTCCTCTTCTCTTCGATCAGGTCCATCAAGGTCGAGCCTTCCACGTAGGCATAGACCAGATAGGGCATGTCATCATGCTCTCCGGCGTCATACAGGGTAACAATGTTGGCATGCTGCAAATTGCTGGCGATGCGCGCTTCGCGCAGCAAGCTGTCGGTTTGCTCGGCAGATCTTGCGTGCAAGGTTTTTATAGCGACTTGGCGACCCAACTGAGGATCGTGCGCGAGGTAAACCACGCCTTGCACCCCTCGTCCAAGTTCATGGATTATTTCAAAACGCCCAATTGATTTTGCTGACATGAAAAATGCTGACCTGACAGAAATATGCATGCACCATGCATCAAGGTTCATATCATACCAGCCTGATGCGGAGTTGCGGTAATCTCCAACCGAGAATGTTAACCGCCATACAGGTATCATTCTTGCGTAAGCACGTCTCACCCAAGACGTGTTAGCATAACAGACAATTATGGCTCGCGAAATACCCGTCCATGCCGATGCAAACAACCTATTGCGCCCTTCGTCACCGGTTGCATGACATGTTAGATCCGAGATGCTGAAATGATAGAAACGATTACTCTTATTACCTTGTCTCTGCTGCTGATGTCCATACTCCGTCCCGGCAAGACCCCCCCGCTAGATAACCCGCTGGTCATCGAACGGCCCGGCCAGTATCACATGACACTGGCTCCAAAAATCAATCTGGCACAACCGTTTATCGAGGCTGTATCCAAACAGTTGGGTACGCCCAATGATGCTACCCAATATAGCGAGACGCAATATTTCGAGGTGCGTGACAACCAGGTCACCGCGCATGGGCACGACTGTTATCTGCTCGCCATCACGCTACGCAATGGCATGCTTTATTTTCAGGGGGTTAGCCCATCTGATGGCGCTAGAAACGACCACCGCAAAACCATCCGTGAATTTGCCGATACCGTGTTAGTGCGCTTCCCCGCGACAGGAGAACACAACACCGCTCTGGATGAACGCATCGTTGCAGCAGCCCAGGAAGCCGCCCAATTACGCATGATCCATATCAAACATCTGGCTTAGAAGCCGCCGCAATAAAACTGAAGGGGCTTGCGCCCCTTCTTAAAAACTTGAAATAACCGTCACCCGCGTCGCACGCCCCGAGTTACCAGCGAGCTTTCTATCCACTTCTTGATGCGGTTGGCATCACCGATGCGGGTGCTCTTACCCCACGAATCGAGCAGTACAATCACTACCGGACGCTGCTTGATATTGACTTTCATCACCAGACACCGTCCCGCTTCGTTGATGTAACCCGTCTTGCTAACGCTGATATCCCAGGAGGCGTTCCTTACCAACGGGTTGGTGTTTTTGTACAGCAGCGGACGATATCCTGCCGGTTCGGCGATGTGTGAAGAGGACGTGGTCGCTTTATGGATAGCCTCATAATTCTGTGCCGCCAGCACCATTTTCACAAGATCCTGTGCGGTGGAAACATTGCCACTGTTCAAACCGGTAGGATCAAGAAAGCGTGTGTCTTTCATGCCCAGTTCGTGGGCTTTGGCATTCATCTTTGCCACGGCAGCTTCAGTACCGCCCGGATAGGTACGCGCCAGCGCGGCAGCGGCCCGGTTCTCCGAAGCCATCAGCGCCAGCTTGAGCAGTTCGCCGCGCGTCAGGGTCATGCCCGGGCGCATGCGCGAATGGGTACCCTTGAGCGTATCCATATCTTGCGAGCTGATGCGGATAGCTTCATCCATGGGCAATTGCGCATCCAGCACCACCATGGCAGTCATCAATTTGCTGATGGAGGCGATCGGTGCAACCGTATCCGCGTTTTTTGTATAAAGTGCGCGCTGTCCCCGTTCGTCATAAATCAACGCAATCGAGGAACGCAACTTGGGTGACTTGGTATTCTTCAGCACCACGCTGGTCAGTTCACTTTCCTGCTTAAGCACAACACCCTCATTGGATGCGGCCTGAGCCACCAATGCATGAGCCAGCAAAAACAGTATTACAAGTTTTTTGTGCATATCTTCCCCGAATTCAACCCGAAACCTATAGTAATAATGCTACCACAAAATCACTATAAAATCAATGCGAACCTGTATTTGACTTAAGAAAACACTACAAGTTCGAATCTCATCAAAATATTAGTATCCGTTCGCCCCATAGAACTTTTGGTCGGGCACCCGCCTGAGCTTGCGAAGGGTTCTGGTTGCGTAGCTGGTGGTTCGACAAGCTCACCACGAACGGCTTAATGGAATATTTGGATTCAATCAACTTTCAGCTTCCGTCATGTCGCCCCACATCATCATGACCAGAGCCATCAGCGCCGGTCCGATAAACAATCCAATCAGTCCGAATACCTCAACGCCGCCAAGAATACTGAAAAGCACCCACAAAAAAGGGAGCTTGACCGAACTACCGATAATTTTGGGCCGAACCACATGATCGCCTATCGCAAGTACCAGCATGCCGAATACAAATACGCTGATAGCTGCAACCATACTTCCTTGCACCAGCAATACGACGGATACGCCTGTAAAAATCAAGGGAGCCGCAAAGGGGATCATCGCCAGCGCACCTGTCGACAGCCCCAGAATTGCAGCATGCGGAGCGCCTGCCGCCCAGTAGGACATACCAATCGCCAATCCTTCCGCCAGGCCAACCAGCACAACGCCGTTCACCGTTGCCCTGATCGCGGTGGCAGCTTGCAATCCATATCGCCTACCATTTTCGCCAGTCAGTTTCTCGATCAGAGTTAGCGTCTTTCTGGACAAATCATCCCCTCCTTCGTACAGAAAGAAGAGTGTGACGATAGTAAAAACCAGCGTGACCAAGCGATGTGCCGCCTGAACACCCAGTATCTGCGCAAACTCCTTTACCCACGCATTGTCGGCACGCCCAAGAAATAGCGAGAGACCGGCGGGATCCGCCAAGTTCGCCGACCACCAACTCACCGCCTGGTCGCCCACCATGGGAATCGAGTGTACCCACTCAGGAACAGCCAACCCAGATTTCTGCACCTCCATGAGCCACCCGGTCAATGCGCCCACGTCAGATGCGGCAAGAATGAGCGCGTAAATAATTGGAAAGAACAGCAGAACAGCAACGGCGACAGTCATGATGGCTGCCACCCCCGCATCTTTAAATCTGGTTTTTTGTGCGACCTTGACGCGCAATGGCCATGTTGCGATGGCGATGACCACAGCCCACAGCAAAGCGGGGATAAATCCGTGCATCAACCAAACCGCAGAGGCAAGAATGATCAGGGAAATAGTGGTTTTAAGCTTATCTTGTTCCAGCATGTAACAATCTTAGCGTGAGTCAGGCCACCGTATCCAGCAGCGAACCCATCATGTCGTTGCTTGTCTGGAAAACCGACAGATTGGCCAGAAAGCTGTTCTTGGCCTGTAGTTGTTGCACCAAATCTGTCCCCACGTTGGCAACCGTGTTGTTGGTGGTCACGATATTGGCACTCGTACCGCCCTGCACCTGCATACTTTGAGACACGCCTTGTTGCTGGGCACCAGAGACGTTCAGGTTAGCAATGTTTTGCGCCGCAGCCTGCAGCCCGGTTTGAGCGGCGTTCATGCCGGAAAGCGCAATGGAAGAAATGTCACTCATGATAGGATGAAAGATCAAGAAGGTGGTTTGATCAGTTTACACTTTTGCAGGCCATTTTCAACTATACAGCATCAGCGTTAGCCTATACCTCTACCGGGATTTTAGTGTGGCGGGATTGCCGATATCGGTTGCCATCCTTCCGGGCAGTATTGTGTATAGGGGTAATAACCATTTGTTGATTTGCAATAATACCAGGTTGGGGCTTGTGGTTGAACCGGCGCAGGCGCTGGCTGAGGCTGAACATACACTTGCTGGGGTGGCGGCGGAACGTAAACGGGTGGAGGGGAAACAACCACCGGTTGCTGCACGGCTTGAATGGCTATATCAGTTGCGAGAAGAGCATCGAAAATCCAAAGGCCGCAGCCAAAGCAACCTCCCCCCCAATGACCTCCATTCCAATGACCTTCATTCCCATGACCCCCACGCCCCGGATCAGCGTAAGCCGGGCTGATGGTTATGGTCGATACCGCGATGAGAATGGCGACAACCCATGTTTTGATGCTCTTCATTTTTTTCCCTCTTCTCCAAGAGATGTTTAAGGCTTAATACAATCTGTAGTCCTTTATTAGTTTGCAATGTAACATATTAGTTCAGTGCCTTTTTTGGCTAATTGATAAATTTATTTGCAACTTTTACTCAAATAAATTGCCTAGGTCGTTCGGCATATACCCATATAATTGGCAAAGGAGTAAAGTTGCAATCAACCCAGATAATTCATTAGGCCGTTCGTGGTGAGCTTGTCGAACCACATGTATTGTGGAATCAATACCCTTCGACAAGCTCAGGGCGAACGGAGGTGGGGAATTCATATCGCTTCGCGCCTAATGGATTATCTGGGATCAATATTCAAACTGACGAGTCGGAGTACACAATGAATATGGTATGGAAAGGTGTGATGATAATCTGTTCGGTCTGCCTTTTTGCCTTGGAAGTTATTTCCCATGATTACAGCGATAATTATTATATTGTGCTGGCATTAGCTTCGATGCTTATAAATCCTATTGTAAATATCATCCAAAGAATTAAATCGTTATTAGAACCCATAGAAGAATGAACTTAAATTAAGAAGACAACCTTGATCATGCTGTTTAATATTTTCATTGTGGATGGTAGATTTGAAGTGTAATACCATGAGCGACCAAGCAGACGACCAACCCGTCCCCAAATGGCTAGCCGCCGCTTGCACACGCTGCGGCAAGTGTTGTTTGGATGCCAGCTATATGCTGAGCCTGCCCGCCACCGAATCCGATATCAGGCGCTGGCGCAGAGAAGGCCGCGATGACATCCTTGAGTATGTTGATTTTATCGGTGGAGGAGTATATGACCTCTGGGTCAGGGATGGTGTAGATTTACCGCGTTGCCCTTTCGTGAGAAAGGATCGAGGTAAGCCGACCTACCATTGCACAATCCACGAAACTCGCCCCGCCGCTTGCAGGGGCTACCCGGTTACCGCAGGTCAGATGATAAAACTCGGCTGCGAAATAGTTGGGGAAATCGAATCGGTAGCATTAAGCCTTAAACAGTTATAGGCAGAGAAAGGAAATATGGAAAGCCATCTAGGACGATATGAAATTCTTGAAGAGCTGGGGCGTGGCGAGATGGGTGTTGTCTACAAAGCCTATGACCCGTTAATTGATCGTTCTGTCGCAATCAAGACGATAGATCTGCAAAAGCTGAGCGAACAAGAAAAGGACGAATACAAAGCGCGGTTCTATCAGGAGGCCAAGGCGGCTGGCCGCCTGAATCACCCTAACATTATCACCATCTACGACCTGGGCAGAAAAGGCGACATCGCTTACATCGCCATGGAACTGATGGAAGGGCCGGAACTACAGGACATAGTTGCAGAGAATCAGCCACTATCTATTGCAGAGAAACTGGATGTGGCATTTCAAGTAGCGGAAGGTTTGGCTTATGCCCATGAGCATGGAGTTGTGCATCGCGACATCAAGCCTTCAAACATAATGGTATTGCGGGGACGCCATGTCAAAATCGCCGACTTCGGCATCGCGCGACTGGAATCTTCGTTGTGGCACACTCAAATAGACAAAATTATTGGCTCGCCCTTATACATGTCCCCCGAGCAAATCCAGTCCCATCCGGTTGATCCCCGTTCGGATATTTTCTCATTTGGTATCGTACTGTATCAAATGCTGACTGGTCGACTTCCGTTTTACGGCGATAATATTAATTCGGTCATGTACCAAATCGTTAATGAAGAGCCGAAAAAACCCAGTTCATTAAATCCAGAAATTCCGGACATACTGGATCATATTATTGCCAAGTGCCTGGCAAAAAAACCGGATGACCGCTACACGAACGCGAACGAATTGGCGGCCGACTTGCATTCATGCCGCAGTCTTTTGTCAAATGCCGACAACACGAATCATCGTAATCACTATTTTGCAGATGGCGGCAAGACCCAAGCAAGGAAAATCACCAAGGTGCAATTGATTTGGATTATAGTACTGACCGTACTGATTTCGCTTGGACTCTTTGTACTGGTAGATCAGCTATTCATCGACAAACTTCAGGAATAAATGGGGTATTGATAGATTTATGGTTACGTGGTGGGGGGGCAGTTACAACCCCACCATCAATTTCTTAGGCATAACGGGAATGGCTTTTGGCAACTCCCTGCTCTTGAAGAGCCAGGTATTCTTTATATTGCGGATCGCTATCTCCGAAATAGAAACTAACGCCATCAATGATAACTTTTCTAATGACGCCTTCTTCAGCGAGAGTATCCATAAAAGCCTGAAAATCTTTTTCGAGTTGATCCATGTTGATCTCTGAATCTTTATCGAGTTGATCCATGTTGCCCTCCTTGGCGATAATAAAATATTGTTTTGCTTGCGCTACGCTCTATGCCAAAACGTGCGGCGTGTAATTATCAATAGCATGGTTTTCCTTTTAGCATAACCATACAAAAAGCACAAGATATAGTGGCGTATTAGCATATGTTAACTATATCTAGTTGGACACCTCGCTTTTGTATTTTCTCTAAATAATCTGGCTGTTAGAGGAATCGTCTTACGGGTGCCGCTAAAAATTCAGATTTTGCCCATCTACCCCGCAAGTGTCGCCGATCCACTACGGGCAAAAGCAGCCCGTGTGGAGCCGTCAGCAAAGGGTGGAAAAAGAATGCGCACATCAATCAGTGAATGTGCGCAGGAAGGAAACGCTGCGTATTCCACGGAAACTGGACGCTCAGTCCACAGCAAACTGGACAGTCGGAGCGTAGCGACGCGGGGGTTGTTTTTTACTCCTGATTTGTGGGTTTAGTCAAACCTCTTTTACTCTTTCTGATCGACTCGCCGGACAGATCCAGTTTATGGGCGTTATGCACAAGCCGATCCAGAATGGCATCCGCCAGGATAGGGTCGCCGATCGAATCATGCCAGTCGTCCACCTTCAACTGGCTGGTGATGATAGTCGAGCGCTGGTTATAACGATCATCCAGTATTTCCAGCAAATCCCGTCGCGCGGAATCTGTCAGCATCGCCACGCCCCAATCGTCCAGCAGCAGGACATCGACCTTGGCGAGTTGCGTGATGAATTTCACGTAACGCCCATCACCATGCGCAATCGCCAACTCCTCGAACAGGCGCGGCACGCGTACATACAATGACGAGTAACCCAGCCGACACGCCTGATTGGTCAACGCGCAGGCCAGCCAGGTTTTACCCAGTCCGGTTAGCCCCGTGATCAACACGTTCTGGTGCTCTTTGATCCATGCGCCGGTCAGCAGCCTGTTGAACAGAGTTCGATCCAAGCCGCGCGCCACGCGGTAATCGACATCTTCAGGCGTTGCCGCATGTTTCAGTTTGGCGCGGCGTAATCGTGCTGAGGTCTGTGCCGATGAGCGTTCGCTGATCTCGCGCTCGACCAACAGGCCAAGCCGTTCCTCGAACGACATCCGTTCAAGTTCGGGCAAGCGCTGTTGCTCGTTGAGCGCCTGCGCCATGCCGAACAGGCGCAGTTGGTTGAGGTGCTGGTGGGTGGGATGATTCAACATGCTGCTTCTCCTTTGGTTAGTGGTAATACTCGGGGCCGCGCACCGTGCTGTGCGTGAGCGGCAAAGTGGTTTGCGCGGATTCGGTCTGGATTTGTTTATCCAGCCCATTCTTGAGGATGGAGCTGACACTACGGTAATTGGCCGCGTTCAGTGCCAGAGCGCGGGAACAGGCGGCTTCCAGTCTTGTATTGCTGTAATCGCCTCCCATGCGCAACACACCCAAGCAGGCGCGGTAACTTTGTTGCGGATGCTTGCGCTGCCCCAGCATGCTCTCCACGGTGGCGTGTGTGTTCGGCCCCACCTTCTGCGCCCAGTCGAGCAAACGCTTGGCATTCCAGCCTGCCACTTGCTGATGCGCCGGTGTCATGTGCGTATCGATAGTGGTGTGTCGCCCTTTGAGCAAACTTCTGGCATGGGCGGCGATGCGGCTGCCACGATGGAATATCTCTACCGTCGTTGCCGTGAAACGCACATCCACTTCCTGGCGAGCGAACCGGAACGGCACCGAGTAATAGTGGCCGGTGATCTCGACGTGGTAGTCGATGCCGACACGGGCGATCTTCCATTCGGCGAATTGATAGCGATCTGCTGGCAGCGCTTTGAGTGCCGGGCGGTCGAGTTCTACGAACGCGCTGTGGCGGCAACCGGGCAACTTCTTGAACGGGCGCTGATTCAAGTCGGCCAGCAATGCCGATATGGCGCGGTTGGCTTCCTCCAAGCTGAAGAAGCGCTGGTTGCGCAGCCGTGCCAATATCCAGCGTTCGACCACCAGCACGCCATTCTCCACCTTGGCCTTGTCGCGCGGCTTGCGGCTACGAGCCGGCAAGACCGTCACGCCATAGTGCGCGGCCAAGTCGCGGTAAGTCGGGTTCAATTCCGGGTCGTAATAGGAGGGATGCTTGACGCCTGACTTGAGGTTGTCTGGCACAAGGATTTCCGTCACGCCCCCAATAAACTCGAAGGCGCGCACATGGGAGCCAATCCAGTCGGATAGTTGCTGTGTCCAGGTGGCTTCGGCGAAGGTGTAGTTGGATGCGCCGAGCACGGCAACAAAGAGTTGCGCGTGGCGGATTTCCCCTGTCAACCCGTCAATGATCGGCAAGGTCTGTCCGGCATAATCGACGAACAGCTTCTCGCCGGGCGTGTGTGTTTGCCGCATGGTGACCGACAGCTTGCCCACCCATTGCCGGTAGCGTTCGCAGAACCAACTGTATTGGTAGCCATCAGAGTGCGCGGCTTTGTACTCCTGCCACAGCAATTCCAGCGTGACGCTCTTCTTGCGCATTTCGCGGTGCGCCCAGACCCAGTCCGGCTCGGATCGGACAACATCAGAAGGCACAATCGGCGGGAATAGCCGCAGTTCCATGGCCGAATCATCCAAGCCTTCAGGCAGCGGATAGCCTATGCCTGCGGCCTTGGCGCGGCGAAGATAATCGCCAACCGTGGTCGGCGATGCGCCAATAGCGAGGGAAATCTCCCGATTGGAGCGACCGCATTCGAAATGCAGCCGGAGTGTTTCTGTAATCTTGCGCATGGATAACCTGTTGTTGGCCATGTGGCTCCTCGGTAAAAATCCCCGAGGTTGCCACGGTTATCCCGCGTACCGCTACATCCCTATTTTACTGTCCAGTTTGCCGTGGACTGAGTGTCCAGTTTGCTCTGGAATGGCTGTCCAGTTTGCCGTGGAATGCGTGTCCAGTTTGAACCGGAATTCGCAGAAACGCAATAAGGAGATACGAATGGCCCCCTAATGAAGCTTGATGATACCCCAACTCACAGCAGTTGCTTTCAGAAAATCGAGCACGATCCGAGTTAAAGAACCACCTTTATACTCAGCTTCATAGGCTTCCCAATCAAATGCATCCTTTCCGACTTCATCATTCAGATGAAGTGAAGAAAAGCTTTCCGGCGCCACCGAATACAGCAGGCCGTGAGAATACGATTGTTGGTTTTTCATCGCGCCCCTCCGTCAAATCAGACCACTAAGGTAATTATCTCACATATAGGGTTAAATATTTATGACAATTACCTGTATGTTATGCAGTATCTAATTTCCTGATCATCTCTGGATTTAGGATGAAAATATTCAAGACCTAGCTTCACACCTGACATATCGGCAGATAAATTGAGGGCCTTAGTGACAGCTCCCTTATTGATTGAAACCATGATGTCATATTTGCTGTGCTAAACTTACGGCATGACCATCGAATCTCTTCCAGACTTTACCAAACCAGCAGCCAAGCTATGGACAGCAATCCCCGTTGACACCAGAAAGCAACTGCTTTCCAATGTCTGGTGCGGGAAATGTCAACATGACGTCACAATTACCAATTTTTCCGGTGCAGTTAAAGCGGGTGAGCTGTTGCTCGTGGGCAAATGTTCAATATGCCAGAGTGATGTTGCGAGGGTGGTTGAGGTAGGTTCTTGAGCATGCAAAATGATACCAATGGGCAAGAACCGCCAGTCGAGAGGCAGCAAGACTTTAGCTGCATTTTTTTCTGCGCGGACTCTAAAATGGTGCGATATTATGCTTGACATTTGCTGAGTTGCTCACACCGACTTGCACCATTTGCTGCTGCCACAAACATTTCTCCCGCATTATATCAATGGTTGCAACATATTGTTTTTGTGCATGTATTTATATGCTCTCAAAATGAGCGGGTGAATAAATCCGTATATATAGTTAGTACTTAGCCGAGTTGTTTCAGTCTTATTCACATCATTATCCACAGCTTTTGTGGATAATGGTAAATTAGCTAGTCAAGTCAAACAGCTTAGCGTATGTTCTTAGAATCAGGTGGAGAAAGAAGCCATAACAGCCTACATTGCATAGGACAAACACTGAGGAATAATTGCCGACTTTTCCTAGGCAAAAGTGGCGCTCTCAATTGAAATACAGATCTCGCTAAAAACCCGCATGCTTTATACTGTAAACCCAGATAATTCATTAGGCCGTTCGTGGTGAGCTTGTCGAACCACATGTATTGTGGAATCGATACCCTTCGACAAGGTCAGAGCGAACGGAGGTGGGGAAATCATATCACTTCGCGCCTAATGGATTATCTGGGGTAAAAATACCTCACATTGCTAAGGGTGTTCAACCACCCTTAGCAATACTTGTCTGTTCCGGCAAACCACGTAAATCAGACCAAAAGAACAATCGCCAACGACAATGCTGCACTGGTACCCCATTCAATATAAAATTCGCGATCTTCCTGCGACATTTCACTTCTGCTGAGTTCAAGAGTTTCCATGATAGCACCCTCCTTTGAATGAATTTGAAACGTTACATGACGACTTTCACTACCGCTACAATTGTGTGATACAAACTTCCACAAATTGAGAACTCATCATACATACCATAGTGTTTTTGTCAAGTATTATTTACAGTGCGGGGGCAAGTTTTATTTTGGGGCATAGTTGCGAGTCTCTTGATCGCCCCCTTATGTAATAGCGATTTCCTTATGGCCGTTCCCGTTTTTCTTTGGTAGGGTCAGTTCCAAAACACCGTTGTCATATTTGGCCTGGACTTTTTCCTCATCCACATTGCTGGCCAATGAAAAGCTACGGTAGCTTGAGCCTTGATAACACTCGCTGCAAAGTACTTTGTCGCCGTTCTTTTCCTCTTTATTCTGTTTGATCTCCGCGCTGATGGAAACCATGTTGCCATCCACCGTCACCTTGATGTCATCTTTGTTAACGCCCGGAATTTCGGCTCGAACAACATAAGACTTGTCGTTTTCGGTTAAGTCCATCTTGATCTGGGGTGCCACTTCCATTTCACGGAAAAATGGGCGCATACCAAAATAGTTGTTGAACCAGTCGCCTACATCCATAAATGAGTTGAATCGCGCGACATCACCTAAGCGAGGGGAACGCT
Source organism: uncultured beta proteobacterium (assembly GCA_963714805.1). Taxonomy (GTDB): domain Bacteria; phylum Pseudomonadota; class Gammaproteobacteria; order Burkholderiales; family Gallionellaceae; genus CAIQPV01. The sequence goes on from CAVQPO010000006.1 coordinate 213,122, forward strand.
GAACAATATTTGCCATGATATTTCTCCTTCTACATAATTAGAATTTCACTACTGATTTTCTTCCGCTCAAGCGTGACCGGCCTGGCTACCATGTTCTTCCCAGTTGTGCGGCATACTATCAATTTCCGATTCTGCACGCAGCCAGTCATCCACGGGGTCGCCGCCATCGAAGCCGCGCCCCAAAGCACGGTAATAAGCCGCTTCCGAAATCATGTTAAAACGGTCCGGCCCATCACCATTGCCTTTCCCTGATTGGGCGGGCGATTTCTTGCTGATCTTGTATGGCTTACCATCGATTTTCTTGATTGTTTCTGCTGACTTGTGTGACATGATTATTTCCTCCTATTTTGAAGGGAACCCCAAAAAATCCAATTTTTAGAGGCTCCCTGAAGTTAACCGCCTACAGCCCGCAATTCACGGCATATGTAGCTGGAAATTTGTTATGGTTCATGATGGCGCGTTCGATGTTTTGGCGAATACACTGTCTGGCGTAGGCCGCGAACCGAAATCCGCCCTCAAGTTCGAAATTATTCAGGGCATAGATAAGCCCCTGAACGCCTTCTCTGACCAGATCATAAAGTGCGACTCCATGATCGCCATAACGCTTGGCGATATTGATTACAAGTCGCAGGTTGTGGGCGATCAGTTGTCGCTTCGCGTCCGGATCGTCTATCTTTACAAGGTTCATGAGCGCAAGCTGTTGTTGGGCGCTCAGAAGTTGATTTTGCGTGCCATCAGTAGAATCCAACTCAAACCCGCAGACTTCCAGCAAAATATCATCCAAACAAGCGATTTTAGTCATGTCAGGCTCCTGTTGTTAGTTGCTCAAGACATCAAGGCAATTCTATTTAGACAATTGATTCTTGCTGCCAGGCAATAATCAGTGGCTCCTTCCTCGAAGTGGCGGCAGTTTCCTCTCTCGGCACACCAACAATGAATAGTGGCTTGTCCTGCACGATGACGAATGCCCAAGGCTCTTGATGCATCGCCGTGGGCGCACACACGGCGGCTTCCAGCAAGGTTTGAATATCCTTACGGCCAACTTCATTCGGCGCGTAAGCGCGCACGGAACGCCGCGCGAGAATGGTCTCGAAGACGGTTTTTTCCGGTAATTTCTCGTTGGCAGGTAGGTTCATGACCTTTGCTTTCTGTTAGTAGGCACTACGCGGCGCATCCCATCACGCTTAATAATCACTCCCCGACTTTCTTGGAGCCCGAAATTTAACAATTTTCTCAGGCTGCATCTCGTCATCCATTATTTTGTCGAAATATTGTGCGCCCGGAAACGAAAGCGATCTTTTGAGCAACCCTGAAATTTTGGTTTCAGCATTGTCCAAATCGTATTTATTTTCTTCCGGTACACCACCTGTGTCCGAAGAAGTATATTTAGTCATGGCGCAATCTTCATTGTGGTCACCGTATGCCTGTGGCGATAATGTCAAACATGCGTCAGCCCATTTCGCACAGCGTACTTGGTTAATTATGCAGGTCGAGCTTATTCATGATATTGCGGCGGTGTAAATCAACCGTGCAGGGGGAGAAGATACAGCATCGTCGCAATCAAATATATCCGTACAAACACGTACGTAGTTACACGTATATGCCCTTAACCCAATTCGGTATAGCATCTAAAACTATAGAGAGCGGACGATAATGATGCGGGGTCATCATGAGCAACAATCCAGGCCATAAGAATCCACTACGCGCAAAAGCAGAGGCGGAACTCGCACGCCTGCCTTTGAAGAAAATGATGCCGCGTCCCGCCAAGAAACTCCTGCACGAACTCCAGGTTCACCAGATCGAACTGGAAATGCAGAATGAGGCACTCCGGGAATCCCAGATCAGCCTGGAAGAGTCCCGCGACCGCTACGTTGACTTTTATGATTTCGCCCCAACCGGTTATGTCACCCTCAATAGCGCTGGGCTGATATCGGAAATAAACCTCACTGGTGCCGAACTGTTCGGGATTGAACGCGGCAAGCTAAAGAACCGTCGCTTTTCCCCTCTAGTAGCCTCCGAGGAACGCGACCACTGGCATCGATTTTTCGTGTCTGTCATAAATGAGAATGACAAGCTGACTTGTGAGTTGCCGCTTCTTCGGGGTGACGGAACGCGTTTTTTCGCCCAGTTGGATTGCCTGCGTCTGCCCAAGGATGGTAAGGCGGCCGAGGTGCGCATTGTGTTGACCGACATATCCGAGCGCAAGAAGACTGATGATATGTTGCGTTTCCATAGCGAGATATTGAAAAACGTAGCTGAAGGCATCTTTCTGATACGGGCCAGCGATGGAACGATTGTTTATGCCAACCCCAGATTTGAGCACATGTTTGGCTATGATTCTGGCGAGATAATCGGCAAACATGTGAGCGTAGTCAATGCGCCTACCGACACCAGTCCTGAAGCTAGAGCAAAGGAAATTAGCGACGAGCTATTAAAGACAGGGAGATGGAGCGGAGAGATACACAACATCAGGAAAGATGGCAGGACTTTTTGGAGTCATGCCAATGTTTCAACTTATGAACACCCTGACTTCGGACGAGTCTGGGTATCGGTTCATGACGACATCGACAAGCGCAAGGAATTGGAGCATAAATTGCGCGAAAGCGAAAAACGCCGACACTTGCTTGAGCAGCAGGATTTAGTCCATGCCTCCATTGATGGATTTTGGGTTGTGAACGCAAGGGATGGGAAGATACTCGAAGTCAACGATAACTATTGCAACATGATGGGTTACTCGCAACAAGAGGTTCTGTCCATGGGTATAAAGGGGCTGGATGTTATAGAAAAGCCTGATGAAACCAAAGCGCGCATCAATAGAATCCAGGAAGTCGGCTATGACCGCTTTGAAACTCGCCACCGCCACAAGCAGGGGCATCTGGTCGATTTCGAGGTAAGTGTCAGTCACTCGGGGGCTAATGGCGGGATAAATTTTGCGTTTTTCCACGATGTTACTGAACGCAACAGGATGGTGGAAGCACTGAGGAGGAGCGAATTAAACTACCGAATTTTATTTGAGAATTCTCGTGATGCGATGATTATAGCGATGGCGGTATCTCCGCAACATTTCATTTCGGTCAACCATTCTGCCATGCTGATGTTCGGAGCAAAAAACGAGGCCGAGCTTGTCGGTGCCAGACCATGGGAGCTTTCCCCGGAACTGCAACCCGACGGACTGGAATCTGCGGTGAAGGCAAGGCAGATGATTGAAATCGCGATACAGAATGGTTCCCACTTTTTCGAGTGGACACACCAGCGGCTGAACGGCGAGACGTTCCCTACAGAAATACTGCTGACCAGGTTGGAACAGGATGGACAAACCTGTATACAGGCCACCATACGCGACATTACCGAGCGCAAGCACATTGAGGAATATATTAGGCAATCCCGCGAGCAGCTATCGACATTCATCCAACAGGCCCCGATCAGCATAGCCATGTTTGACCGGAACATGAATTATCTGGCCGTAAGCAATCGATGGATCAAAGATTACAGCAGGGGGTATGCCAACCTGATCGGGCTCAATCATTATGCAGTACACCCGGATATGCCGGAAAAATGGAAAATAGTCCATCAGCAAGCTCTGGCCGGAGCGACATTAGAAGACAAAGATGAAATGTGGGTTCAGGCTGATGGCAGCAAACACTGGTTGCGCTGGTCGGTATTGCCGTGGACCGATCAGAATAATGAAATTGGCGGCATCATCGTCTCTACCGAGAATATTACCGATAGCAAACGCTTGGAAATTGAACTGACAAGGCATCGTGATGAAATGGAAAGCCTGCAAAAAATGCATGTTGCCGCGCAGACCGCCTCGGCCGTTGCCCACGAAATAAATCAGCCTCTGCTTGCGATCACCTCGTATAGCAAGGCGGGGCTCATGATAATGAAAGGCAAGCATCCTGACTACGATAAGGTTTGCGATGCCTTGGAAAAAAGCGAACAACAAGCCTTGCGTGCCGGACGTTCGATCCGCGACCTTATTAATTTTTTGAATAGAAAAGATTTTCCTACAGAGCCTTTCGACTTGAACCAGGAAATCGCCAGTTTCGTAGCTACGGTCAAGTCGGAACACAATTTGGCATTCCATTCTATTCTCAGGCTTGAAGAAGGGCTCCCTCTTGTTCGCGCAAACCGCACGCACATTCAAAAGGTGCTGCTAAATCTATTGCGCAATGGCATTGACGCGATGGAAGCAGCCGGTGTCCCGCTGCCCGCAATCACCGTGACCATATGCACATCGAAAGATCAAAACTTTGCCCAAATGACAATTCAGGACAATGGGCCGGGCGTTAAGAAAGAAGACATTGATCGCCTATTTGAGCCGTTCTTTACCACCAAGAGCAAGGGTATCGGCATGGGGCTGGCGATCAGCCGTTCGCTGGTCGAGGAGAACGGCGGCAAGCTTTGGGTTGAAACACAAGAAGGCCAGGGTGCCACTTTTCATCTGACATTGCCATTCGCGACATGACAAACATTTCCAACGTATTCGTCGTTGATGACGACGCAGCCGTAAGAGACTCGCTTCACATGATGCTAGAAGCTGCGGGATTTACCGTCGCAATATTTTCTGGTGCCTATGAGTTCTTGGCAAACTGCAACGCAGAATAAATATTTACTGCTATTGCGTTACCCGCCGGCAGTATCTGTTAAAGTAACTAACCAGCAATGCTTGAATCAAGTCACGTCCTGACTGACATATGGATATAGAATACTGATCTCGATTCGCAAAGAGCTCTCGTTGCCGCATTGAAATTCCCATCTCCGGTAAATATGGTTTGAAAAAGAAGCAGGTCAGAAATGAAAAGCTCAAACCACTAAGAGCGGAGGCAGAGGCTCTGCTTTCCAGGTTATCGCCTGAAGATATGCCAGCCAAACCATCAGAAGATTTGCTGCACGAACTTCGCGTACATCAAATCGAACTGGAAATGCAGAACGAGGAATTGCGAAATGCCCATATGGCATTGGAAGAGTCGCGAGATCGTTACGTTGATCTCTATGAGTTTTCTCCTGTTGGTTACATCACAATAAACCGTGCAGCCGTAATTAGCGAAATCAATCTGACCGGGTGTGCGTTGCTTGGGGTGGAACGCAGCAAATTGATCAATGGTCGGTTTTCAAAGTTTATTTCCCCCCGCGATAGAGACCGCTGGCATCGCCTGTTCCGGGACATGATGGAACAAGCTGGAAACGAGAAGCATGCATTCGACCTGGAGATGATGGCCGGCAATGGCTCCAGTTTTTACGCTCATCTCGACTGCCTGCGCTGGAACATTGCAGAAAATCCCCCCAAGTTGCGCATCGCGTTATTCGACATCAGCAAATCCAGGCAAACCGAAGCGGAATTACGCATCACAGCCGCCGCCTTTGAATCTCAGGACGGCACTATAGTCACAGACGCCAATAAAGTAATTATCCGGATCAACAAAGCTTTCACCGACATCACCGGTTACATTTTGGAAGATACCGAAGGACAGACACCCCGCATACTCAGCTCTGGCCGACACGATAATAACTTCTATGCAGCCATGTGGGAAAGCATCAACCGTACCGGTGCATGGGAAGGCGAAATCTGGAACAAGCGTAAGAACGGCGAGGTCTATCCGGAGTATCTCAGCATCACCGTTGTGAAAGATCAGGAAGGCGTTGTCACGAATTATGTCGGAACATTTAGCGATATCACCATTAGCATGGAAGCCGCCGACAAGATCAAACATCTGGCATTCTTCGACCAACTCACCAGCTTGCCAAATCGGCGTCTGTTGCTGGACAGGCTCAAGCAGGCTTTGGCTTCAAGCGCGCGTAGCGGTCGTGATGGTGCGTTGCTCTTCATTGATCTGGACAATTTTAAGACTCTCAACGACACCTTGGGCCACGACATTGGAGATCAGCTTCTGCAACAGGCCGCACAACGTTTAGAATCCTGTGTGCGTGAAGGCGACACCGTGGCGCGTCTGGGCGGTGACGAGTTTGTAGTGGTGCTGGAAGGCCTAAGCGATCAAGCAATAGAAGCTGCGGCACAAACGAATATCGTGGGCGATAAAATCCTGCATGCTTTCAACCAGCCATACCAGCTAGCCACGCACGAATACCGCTGCTCAGCCAGCATCGGTGCCACCCTTTACAGCAACCACAACCAGTCGCTGGAAGAATTGCTGAAACATGCCGACATCGCCATGTATCAGGCCAAGAAGGCCGGGCGCAACACCCTGCGCTTCTTCGACCCGAAGATGCAGGACACCATCAACACCCGCGCATTTCTCGAAGGCGAATTGCACAAAGCGCTGGAGAAACAACAATTCCGCTTGTACTACCAAATCCAGGTGGATGAATCTTACTTGCCATTGGGCGCTGAAGCATTGATTCGCTGGATACATCCCAAGCTCGGTTTGGTTTCTCCCGCACAGTTCATTCCGCTGGCGGAAGAATCGGAACTTATTATTCCCATCGGGCAATGGGTGCTGGAAACGGCCTGCTCACAACTGAATGCCTGGCAGCAAGATGCGATAACCCGTGACATAGTTCTGGCGGTTAACGTAAGTGCCAGGCAATTCCGTCAGGCTGATTTCGTTGCTCAAGTACAAGCCGTCTTGCAACGCCATGCCATCAACCCTGCGCGACTCAAGCTGGAATTGACGGAAAGCCTGTTGCTGGACAATATTGAAGACACTATTGCAACCATGAACGAATTGAAAGAGATCGGCATCCTGTTCTCATTGGACGACTTCGGCACCGGCTATTCATCCCTGCAATACCTCAAACGCTTGCCGCTCGATCAGCTCAAGATTGACCAGTCATTCATTCGCGACCTTGTAACCGACACCGATGACAGAGCGATCGTGCGCACCATCATTGCCATGGCGCATAGCCTGAATCTTGACGTGATTGCCGAAGGTGTTGAGACGGATGAGCAACGACAAATTCTCCTGAAGAAGGGCTGTGTTCACTGCCAGGGATACTTGTTCGGTAAACCTGTGCCAATTGACGAGTTTGAGGCGTTGCTTTAGCATAATCATATCCGATTCCCACTTTCACGCACTCGCGTTGCCTCAAGTTAAAAGGTTACTTTGGTAGGGGAGTTTTTGCCCGAAGTTTTTTAGTTACCGAACGAGTTTAAAAATCGCCTTCAGTTTACGCTGAATCTGTTTTTGAAGGTGGAACGGATTGAGTGTTTTAGCCTGAGCCGATAGTCTGTCCTTGGTGGCTTGCGGCACATCAGGGTGGTCGATCAATCGTCGTGCTGGCGTGACTGGTGTGCTGTATTTTTTGACCCATCTACTGCCCACGCGTGATTTTGATTTCAGTTTCAACGTCGGGTAGAAGAAATTGGTCAACAGACTGAACTCATTGGTGTACAGGTCATTCATCAACCTGACCAGTCTGGGATCGGCGAAGCGGTCATAGCCGAATAGTTGTCGCACGCACGACCAGTTCTTTTGCTCGACATGTGCATTATCGTTTGACTGATAAGGGCGAGATCGGGTGAACTGAATCGGCTGTTTGCCACCTCTGAAATAGTTCATCAAATGCCAGTTTAAAAACTCCGTGCCGTTATCACTATCAAAGCCCTTGAGAGTGAACGGCAATGCCTTCTGAATGGCCTTGATTTGCTTTATCACGCCGTGCGCCCCTTTGTTCCAGGTTGCCCTGCATTCTGTCCATCCGCTGCAGATGTCCGTCATGGTTAGGCTCCAGACGAAATCACCCGCCAAACTATCACCGCAATGTGCCACCGTATCGGCTTCCATGAAGCCCGGTTGGGTCACATTCCAAACACCCGCCTGGATAGGGATTTGCTTCTTCAACAGCGTGCCCGGCTTGGTGCCGGACAAGCCCTTGCGTTTGTATTCTGCACGAACCGGCTTGAGCAAGCGGTCGATGGTGGCTGCCGAAATCGATTTGAGCAGAGCATGGGTGCCCTCCGGCAGCGCTTGGAATGCCGACTCATAGTGGGGCAGCCAAAGTGGCAATGCCTCCTTCAGGCGCTTGCTGCACAACTGATCCGAAGCCATCCAGATCTGGCGTAAAGCGGCGAGCAACTCGGGTGTGTTGTAGCGTGACACTGGGCCGGATTTGCGAGCGATGCGCTTACGCTTATAGCGCGGTGCATTGAGCAAGCGTAATGCGTATTTGCGGTTGTATCCGCAGACCTCACAGAACTCGTTCAGGATCGTTGTCTTGCGGGATTTGCTGGCGCGCCGATAGCGCACTTGGATTGCCTCAAAATAGGCTCGTTTCTCTTGCTTTGTCATCTCGGATTACCTTGGAAATTACGGTAACCTTTAACTTGAGGCAACGATCCCTTTTGACGACTACCTTGGGTTACATTTAACTTGAGTCAACTCGCACTTCTGGTGTGCCATAATCTTGATCATGGAAATACGTATTACTTCGAGTTCCCATTTGTGGCACACCCCGACAATTAATCCACCTGAGTCAGATAATTATGCAAGATCAATTTGAAAAAATCGCCATGAATAAGGCGCTTGAGGTCGGAGGCAAGAAGGCTTTCGAGTTACTGGACGAGTCGATACAGCGGTTCAGCGAATCATTGCGCTACACCGAATCAGGCAGCAAGGAAATCCGCTCCGAAATTGCAGGATATCGTAAAGGGTTGCTTGAATTGTTCCGCGCTCAGGTACTCGGCGGCGCACAACCTGAACCGAAGATTGCCGCTCCTCTACCCAATGAACACCACCAATCCAGACCCGCCGAGCATTTATCCGAGTTGAACGAGGCGAGACGTGTATTCAACAAGGAGATTGTTGAGGTCATGGAGCAATTGGCTGATTCCTATATTGAAACGGAAGAGGCAACCTCTTTGATTTTATCGGTTGCCACATCCTTTGCGGATAAAGTTCAAAATATTTGTAATAATTAAGCATAGCAACGCAAGCGTTGGGAAAATTCCTGTAACGCGGCAATTCCGCTGCTCTCCGCGCGGCGACACCAGTCTTCCAGTTGCTTGACGAGCTGTTCTTTGCTGGCGGTAGAGCGTTGCCAGATGGCGGCGAGTTCCTGCCGTAACGCATAAGCTTTTTCCAGCGTGGGGCTGGCCGCCATCAATTCGGCGAGCTTGGTCTTTTGCATTGGCGTCAGAATATTCTCATCCACAAACAGCCACTGCCTGACACGGGCTACGTCTACGTCAAACTTGTCCGAAGCTTGCAGCTTGATCCGGGCAATTTCTTCAGAGTAGGTCTTCTTCAGCGACTTGGCGTATTTCGCGGTGACTTCGTAGCGGTTGGCGATAACAGCTTGCAATGTTTCCATGTCGCACACCGTCTTAGCCGGGTTCAGGCGCAACTGCGGGGCAAGCTTTTTCACTTGTGCCAAGCCGAAGGTTTGCAGGATACGAATGTACAGCCAGCCGATGTCAAATTCATACCACTTGCTGGAAAGCTTGGCGGAAGAGGCATAAGCGTGGTGGTTATTGTGCAGCTCTTCGCCGCCGATGAAAATGCCTACCGGCAGAATGTTGGTGGAAGCATCGGCACACTGAAAGTTGCGGTAGCCCCAGTAGTGTCCGGCACCATTGATGATGCCCGCCGCATTGACGGGTATCCATGCCATCTGCACGGCCCAGATGGTCAGGCCGATGGGGCCGAACAGCAATACGTCGATGACCAGCATCAGCGAGATACCGAGCGCGCTATGCTTGCTGTAAAGGTTGCGTTCCAGCCAATCGTCAGGCGTACCGTGACCGTAGCGATCCATGGTTTCCTGGTTTCCGGCTTCCTTGCGGTACAGCTCGTATCCTTGCAGCAGCACTTTCTTGATACCCAAGATAATCGGGCTGTGGGGGTCTTCCGCAGTCTCGCATTTTGCATGGTGTTTGCGGTGGATAGACGCCCATTCCTTGGTTACCACGCCAGTAGCCAACCATAGCCAGAAGCGGAAGAAATGGCTGGGGAGAGGATGCAGATCCAGCGCGCGGTGCGCCTGGTGGCGATGTAGAAAAATGGTGACGCATGCGATGGTAACCTGGGTAAGCGCCAGCGTTACAACCACATAGCCCCACCAAGGCAATTCAATCAGTCCGGTGTACATACTCTCTCCCCTTGATAATAATTATTATAAATAAGCGACCCAATCCCGCGCCTCATTGTAGTCGGCAAATGCGCGGATGTCAGCATCCACAAACAGTCGCGACAGCCACGCTTGCCAAGTTAGCCACTGGTCGTCGGTTACCACCGCTATCTTGCTGAAATCATGCTGGTGTTCGCGGCTGAAGAACTTGATTTCTTCCCACGCCACGTCCACGGTATAGCTGATCATATCGCGTAGATCGAATAGCAAGTTGACCTCGCCGGACGACTTAAGTTCATATAATGCCAATTCCTCGAATTGCTTGAAATCGGCCAGAGTAAATTCTCCCAGCACGGAGAGGGTGATCAATCTGTCACTTTGTTGTATGGTAATCATGAGAGTTCTCTTTTCGTTGATTGTGCATCGTGTTTCGGTGCCAGCTTCAAGCTTATCACACCGCCCGCAATAATGAGTGCCATGCCTATCCATCCCGTCAGCGGCAGTGCCTCGCCCCATAAAATCATGCCGAATAAACTGGCGAAGATGATGGTGCTGTACGCCATGCTGCCGACCACCAGCGTTTTGCCCACGCGGTAAGCGCGCGTCATGGCGAGTTGCGCGAGGGTGGCGCTGAGTCCCAAGCCGAGCAGGATGGCGAAACCTTGGGCGGTAATAGCATGCACCGTGTCGAACAGCATCCACACGCTGCTGCCGACCGAGGCCGTCAGGCTGAAATAAAACACGATGCGCGTTTCCGGCTCACCCATCAATCCGAGCTGCTTGACGTTGAGATAGGCGATTCCGGCAAGAAAGCCCGAGATCAAGCCCAGCAAGCCGGGAAGCCATTGATCGTGCTGCAAGGTTGGATGCAACAACAGCACCACACCGCAAAATCCCAGCGCAATGGCGACCGTCAGCGACAAGTGAAATTTGTCCTTGAACACCAGCATGGTAAAAAGGGTGAGAAACAGCGGGGCGGTATAGTTGAGCGTGACGGCGGTGGCGAGCGGCAGCACAGTAATGCAGTAGAAAAACAACGCGAGCGCCACGGTTCCGGAAAGTCCGCGCAATAAGTGGCTGCGCCAGTACTGTGTGGAAGCGCTGACTCGCTGTTGACGCATGATGAGATAAACCATCAGCAGACCAAAAAACGAGCGGTAGAAAACTAGCTCAACATGGGAGAAATGCGCCGCGCCGAGTTTGACGAACACCCCCATGCAACCGAACATAAAACCGGCGACGAGCATCCATACAGCGCCCATGCTAGGTCGTCATTCCCGCGCAGGCGGGAATCCAGTGAGCAGAAAAAATCACCGCGTAGCGGGGGCGAAACCACAAAGGCATGTTGAATAATACCGCTGGATTCCCGCCTGCGCGGGAATGACGATCAAAGGTGTGGATCGGGATTGTGCCGCAAGAACTGATGGAAGTGCAACACGGATGCCATTTTCGGTTGGTGGCTGGTAAGTGTGCTGCTCGATAACAGACAGCACCTTTAAGCGGAGCGTAATTCATTCCGCTACCGGCACACTGCCTTTGCTGACGCTCTCACCATCTTTATCGTGTAATGTCCAGAACGACAATGATGAAATTATCGTCAAGCAGCCCAATGTCAGAAAGGCGTGGTGCAGAGCACCGGTAACTGCGGCTTGATCCGACTGCGGCAGCGTTCCGAGATACCACGCTGCCAACAGTGATCCGCAGGCCAAACCGAAACTAATGGACATCTGTTGCATCGAACTGGCGATAGTACTGGCCATACTTGAATCTTCATCCTTTATATCGGCGTAGGCCATGGAATTCATGCTTGAAAATTGCAGCGAGTTGAAGAAACCTTGAGCTAGACCAAGAAAAACAATCAACACAATCGGTGTCGAGGAACCGATGGACGAGAACATGCTGATCGTTATTCCCATCAGCAACGTATTAACGATCAATACCTTCCGGTACCCGAAAAGTCGGAGTAAGGGACTCGAAATCAGCTTCATTCCCATGGCCGCCGCCACAGCAGGCATCATGAGGAGCCCTGATTGCCAAGCAGGGAAGCCAAAACCGACTTGATAGAGCAATGGCAACAAAAAAGGGAGGCCGCCCACACCTAGTCGGGTGATAAAACCACCGACAACGGAGACTCTGAATGTGCGTACACGAAACAGAGTAAGACGTAGTAGAGGGTGAATTGATCGATTCGCGTGCCGGGCATAAGCGCCGAGCAAGCTCACTGAGATCAGAAACAGAATTGCTGCAGACGTTAGGTCGATATGGTTTTCGCCAAATACTTCCAACACCCATGAGAGCAATGCAGTACCCGTACCAAATTGTATAAGGCCTACCACATCAAGAGGCCATTTGCGATCTCCGTAGTAGTCGGGCATATGACGGTGGATAAGCCATAGTGCTGCCAATCCTACCGGGACATTGATAAAGAAGATTGCCCGCCAAGGTAGCCAGCCCACGATTAAACCGCCGATTGTCGGACCCAGCAGCGGCCCGATCAGTGCCGGTATGATCACGAAATTCATCGCCTTCAACAATTCTGACTTCGGGAAAGTGCGAATTATTGCCAGACGCCCAACCGGCATCATCATTGCCGCCCCCATTCCCTGCAAGATACGTGTTGCCACCAGCATGGGTACATTTAAGGATAGGCCGCAGAGTGCCGAAGAAAATGTAAAAATTGCCACTGCGGTACCGAATACGCGTCGCGTACCAAAATGGTCGGCCATCCAACCGCTTATAGGAATACATACCGCCAAGCTTAGAATATAACTACTGACGACAGCCTTCAGGCTTAGCGGAGCAACATGGAGGCTCGCCGCCATAGATGGCACCGCCGTATTGACGATAGTAGAATCAAGCTGCTCCATGAACAATGCTGCTGCAACTACCCACGGTAAATATCGTTTGGCGTTCCAATTGTCCATCTAAAAATGCGCGGGATACATTAGAGATGTATTTCCAAAAAAGTATGTGGCAATGATAGCACTAGAACTCAACCCTTAAATAAACCCAGAAAACTCATTTCACCACGGAGATCACGGAGATTATTCATGGGGTTGCACAATATTGCGGAACCACCCAAAGGGTGAATCCAATTTGTTGAATAACCGATTATTTTTCTTCGTGTGCTTCGTGCTCTTCGCGGTGCAGCAGAGGAATATAGGGTCAAAGATGCGGATCGAGATTGCGCCGCAGGAATTCATGGAAGTGCAACATGCCGTCTTCGGTGGGCGATTGATACGGGCCTTGCTCGTCGATGCCGCGCTGATAGAGCGATTTGCGCCCCTGATGCATACGCAGACAGATGACATCGTCTTCCACGGCGGTCTCATTGTAAGCACGCTGTTCCGCTTCCACGTATTCGCGCTCGAACAACACGATATCTTCGAGGTAATAAAACTCGACAAAGTTAGTGCATGCTTCGGGGCCGCGCGGAACAAGAGTGCTGATAACCAAAGTTCCGGGATACCATTCGACCATGATGTTGGGGTAATAGGTCAGCCAGATCGCGCCGTATTTCGGTAGATTTCCGCCGTGGTAGCGCAGCACTTGCTCCTGCCACTTGCCGTACACATCGCTGCCCACTTTGCGTAGTTCGTTGCTGATGCCTACGGTTTGTACGCTGTATTGTTCGCCGAATTCCCACTTGAGGGCATCGCAATCCACAAAATTGCCCAAGCCGGGATGGAACGGCACAACATGGTAATCTTCCAGATAAACTTCGATGAAGGTCTTCCAGTTGAAGGCGTATTCGTCCACTTGCACCCGATCCAGCATATAGCCGGAGAAATCGAGATCTTGCATCACGCCGACTTTGGCCAGGTCTTTGGCGACATCGCGCTTGCCTGCAAACAGCATGCCGTTCCAGTTTTGCAGCGGCGACTTGTTCAGATGCAAACAGGGGTTCTGCGGAAAATGCGGCGCGCCCATCAGCTTGCCATCCGTCTGGTAAGTCCAGCGGTGCAGCGGGCACACGATGTGCTGCGCGTTGCCGCGACCTTGCAGCATGGTGGCCTGACGGTGGCGGCAGATGTTGCTCAATAACTCCACGCCATTGGGGTTACGTACCAGCATTTGTCCCGCACCATCCAGCACATGATAATCGCCGAGATTGGGTACCAGCAATTCATGGCCGACATAATTCGGGCCTTGCTCAAACAGCACGCGCTTTTCCACCTCCAATACTTTGGGATCGAAATGCCAGCTTAGTGGCGGCTGTGCGTTGGAACGGATGAACTGAGCGGCTTGTGCGATTTCTGACATACCCACATCTACCAGGCAATAAAGGTGTATACGGTTTCGATGACTTAAGGTTGGGATTGTCCCTTAAAACAGAGGGGGGGGCAACAAAAAACTATGCGGGTGTTGCGAGTTTTTTATCTGTCCGGTTTTGTAGCACGCAATCTGTCCGGTTGTCATATTGCCCAAGGAGGGCAACATGAAGCCGACAAAAGTGCTACAGGAGATACGGAAGATGAGATTCGAGGAAGCGTATGAAGGATGGAATGAAGGTCGGCTGACGCAAGCCGAGGCGGCGCAGATACTGGGCGTTTGCGAGCGCAGTTTCCGACGCTACATGGTGCGCTATGAGGCGGACGGGTTGGACGGGCTTATCGATCGTCGGCTGGAACAGGCCTCGAACCGACAAGCGCCGGTGGATGAGGCGATGTCGCTGACCGACGAATATCGCCGCCGGTATATGGGTTGGAACGTGAAACACTTCCACAGTTTCTACAAGCGCACGGGCGGGACGCGCAGTTACACATGGGTCAAAAGGCGTCTGCAGGAAGCGGGGCTGGTGCCCAAGCTCAAGAAAACTGGCACGCACAGGAAACGGCGCGAACGCTCCCCTCTGCCGGGCATGATGATCCACCAAGACGGCAGCACCCACGAGTGGGTGGCCGGGCAGAAGTGGGACTTGATCGTCACGATGGATGACGCGACCAGCGAACACTACTCGATGTTCTTCGTCGGAGAGGAAGGCACGGCAAGCAGCTTCCGGGGCGTGCATGATGTGATCGAAGCGCATGGCCTGTTCTGCTCGTTTTACAGCGACCGTGGCAGCCATTACTGGCACACGCCGGAGGCCGGCGGCAAGGTCGACAAGGAGAACCTCACACAGTTTGGTCGCGCCATGAAGCGGTTGGGCATCGAGATGATCGCAGCCTATTCCCCCGAAGCGCGAGGGAGATCGGAACGCGCCTTCGGCACGCACCAGGGGCGCTTGCCCAACGAGTTGGCCGCTGCTGGTATCACCTGCATTGAAGACGCAAACCGCTACCTGAGAGAGGCCTATTTACCGGCATTCAATGCCGAATTCGCATGCGCCGCGCAAGAAGACGGATCAGCCTTCGTGCCATGGATCGGCGGCAGCCTCAACGACATCCTGTGCGAGCAGCATGAGCGCACGGTGAGCCCGGATAACAGCGTACGTTTTGAGGGGCTGATCTTGCAGATTCCGGCGGATCGCCATCGCTGCCACTATGTGAAAGCCAAAGTGCGGGTGCATTGCTATGCCGATGGCAACCTGTCCGTGTTCCATGGGCCACGCAAACTGGCCGACTATAACAGGGAAGGAAAAACGCTCACAGAGAACTTGAAACAGGCCGCCTGAACCATCCGCCAGGCGTGCCGCCGGGTGTGTGAATCAGCTCCGGGCTACGCCCTCCGCTGCTTCACACACCCGGCAAAAAAGCGGACAATTCATGTGCTACAAAACCGGACAATTCTAAAAACCCGCGACACAAAAAACTATGCGGGATTGTGTCGGCCGCTAACCAAATGAGCAGAAGATGCGAGCTTGCTGCATTGCGGCCAATCGCCATTATCTTTAGGGTGCAAACCTTGCTGCCACCCATCCGGGTTAAAACATCATTCAGCCGCCAACCGATAACCCACCCCGACTTCCGTCAGCAGAAAGCGCGGGCGCGCCGGGTCTTTTTCCAGTTTGTGGCGCAGGATGCCCATGTAGATGCGCAGATAGTGCGCGCGCTCCACATAGTTTGGCCCCCAAACTTCCTTGAGCAACAAGCGGTGCGTCAGCACCTTGCCTGCATGCTTGACCAAGACAGTCAGCAAGCGGTACTCAATCGGGGTGAGATGAACTTCCGCGCCACTGACCGTGATCTTGCGATGAACCATGTCAACCTTCAACTCGTCCACCGAGAAAATGCCCTCTTCTTCCCCATTGGCGGCAGAAGACACATGGCGCAATGCCACGCGTATCCGCGCCAGCAACTCACCTACGCCGAAAGGCTTGACCAGATAATCATCCGCGCCCGCATCCAAAGCAGAAATTTTGTCGCTTTCCTGCGAACGGGCGGACAGGATGACAATGGGAACGGAAGACCATGAGCGCAATTCCTTGACCACTTCAACCCCATCCATGTCAGGCAGACCGAGATCGAGAATAATCAGATCGGGTTTGCGCATCGCGGCTTCGGTCAGCCCCTGCTTGCCGGTTTCCGCTTCGACCACCTGATAGTCTTCCGAGGTCAGCGTAGTCCGCAGAAAGCGGCGTATCTGCGCTTCGTCTTCGATGACAATGATGGTGGCGGAATTGTTCATGATTGCTCGACTTCTTCGTGTCTCGATCAAAGGCGGTTCGGTCAAGGGCAAGGCGAAGTGGAATGCGGCGCCGCCGGAAGATAAATTATC
The DNA here is from genome assembly GCA_963714805.1 of uncultured beta proteobacterium. GTDB lineage: Bacteria > Pseudomonadota > Gammaproteobacteria > Burkholderiales > Gallionellaceae > CAIQPV01. Next base: position 229,805 of record CAVQPO010000006.1, read on the forward strand.
CGCCCATATCCTTCCGCCGTGCGCCTCCACGATGGAGCGGCAAATAGTCAGACCCAAACCCGCCCCTCCCTGATTGCCTTCGCTGGCAACGCGGTGAAATTTTTCGAAAATACGCTTTTCTTCGCCAGCCGGAATTCCGCTGCCCCTGATCGGAAACGGTCACCACCAATTCGTTCTGTTCGGTTACGGCAGAAATTTCGATGGGCGTTCCGGGCGGGGTGTACTTCACAGCGTTTTCCAGCAGGTTCGCAAACACCCGCTCGATCAGCAGGCTATCTATCTCGACCAAGGGCAAATCGTGCGGCAGATTGACGGTTACCGGATGATTGACCATGCGCGAGGTCAAGCCTGCCAACGCGCCGCCGACCACTTCTTCCAGCGGTTGCCATTGCCGGTTCAGCACAACGGCGCCTGCCTGAAGCCGCGCCATATCCAGCAGGTTATTGGCCAGTCCGGCCATGCGCATGGCCTCGTCATAAATGGTCTGTCCGAGTTCCTGGCGTGCCTCGCTGGCCAGCTTGTCGCCGTCCCGCACCAAACTGCTGGATGCGCCCACAATCGCCGCCAGCGGTGTGCGCAAGTCATGCGAGATCGCCGACAGCAAGGAGTTGCGTAATTGCTCCGTTTCCATTTTTATCTGGGCGCTGTGCGCTTCCGCCGCCAGACTGACCCGTTCCAGCGCCAGCGCGATCTGGCTGACAAAAGTTTCCAGCAGCCGTTGCTGTTCGGGCAGCGCAATCCGCGCCGGGTTAAGCGGCAACAAAGCCAGTACGCCGATCATTCCGGACGAGGCTTTCAGCGGCAGGTAAACCATCTCGCCGCCCGGCAAGGTGTCCGTCCCCTGTCCCGCCATTTGTCCATGGTCATACACCCATTGCGCCACACTCAGGTCGCTGCCATGGCAGGATTGCGCAGTCCCCTCGTTCTTTGGGATAAACAATGCGCCCCGTTTCATCGGGCAGCAACACCACTGCCTGCGCTTCAAACACCTCCGCCACATGCTTGACCGCAATGCGCACAATATTGTCCTCGCCGCGTGTCGCCGCCAGTTCGCGGCTCATGGCGTACAGCGAGGCGATCCGGCGTTCGCGATGACCGGCGATTCTGGCCTGATGGTGGGTGGTCGCCGTCATGCTGCTGATTACCAGCGCGACCAGCAGCATGACGGCAAAAGTAATCAGATATTGGCTATCCGAAACGGCAAAGCTGAATCGCGGCGGCACAAAGAAGAAATCAAACAACAGCACGCTCAGAAACGAGCTCAGCACCGATGGGCCGCGCCCGTAACGCGCGGCGACCACCACCACGCCCAACAGGTAAACCATGATCAGGTTGGCCAGATCGAAATGGTCAAACATGAGCCAGGCTATGGCGGTGCAGATTGCCGTCGCAGCAACCGCCCACATGTAACCTTCGCGCAACTTGAATAGCGGGCTCGGCTCCTCGGATGCAAGTCCGAGATACAAGCGGCTGCGCGAGAAATAGGGATTCGCCCCCGTCTGCGACAGGAAATTGGATTCCTTGCCCACCACATGAATGTCTATGTCGCTGGCTTGGCGGACGATGGTGTCGACCAGCGAACCGAACAGCCAGCGTTTCCACCCCGACAAGACTCGGCTTGCCCAACACGATACGGGTGGCATTGCGGGTGCGGGCATAGGAAATCACTTCATCGGCCAGCTTGTCGCCGCCCAGCGTGACGGTTTCCGCGCCCAGTTCTTCCGCCAGCTTCAGGGTGCGCAGGATGGCATCGCGCTGCTCTCTGGAAAGACGCTGGAGCTTCGCCGTTTCGACATACAGCACGATCCATTCCGCTTTCAGCAATTGCGCCAGGCGGTACGATGCGCGCACCAGATTTTCCGCATTGCCGCCCGGCCCGATGCAGACCAGCATCCGCTCTTTTACCTGCCACACATCCTGAATGGCATGATCTTCGCGGTAGTCGCGCATCTGCGCATCAACACGGTCCGCCGTGCGACGCAACGCCAGTTCGCGCAATGCGATCAGGTTGCCCTTGCGGAAAAAATTCTGCGCCGCGCGTTCCGCCTGCTGGGGCAGATAGACCTTGCCTTCTTTCAGTCGCTGCAACAATTCATCCGGGGGCAGATCGATCAGCTCGATTTCATCGCTTCCTCCAGCACCGCATCGGGCACGGTTTCCCATACCGGGATGCCGGTGATTTGCGAGACCACATCGTTGAGGCTTTCGATGTGCTGGACGTTGATCGTGGTATAGACATCAATACCCGCTTCCAGCAATTCCTCCACATCCTGCCAACGCTTGGGATGGCGCGAACCCGGCGCATTGGTATGCGCCAATTCGTCCACCAGAATCAGCGCCGGACGACGCTTGAGCGCGGCATCCAGATCAAACTCGCGCAATTGCGTATCGCGATATTCCACCATGCGCGGCGGCAGAATTTCCAGGCCTTGCAACAATTGCTTCCGTCTCGGCGCGCTTGTGCGTTTCCACATAGCCCGCCACCACATCCAGCCCTTCCGTGCGACGCTCGTGCGCAGCCAGCAACATGCCGAAGGTTTTTCCGACACCGGCGCAAGCGCCGAAGAAAATCTTCAGGCGGCCACGGCGGCGTTTGGCTTCAGCGCGCTGCACTCTTTCTAACAGTGCATCCGGGTCGGGACGTTGGTTGGTTTCGTTGTTCATGGCTAGTAGGTGTTGCGTTGCCACGCTCTGCCCAGCGCAGCCAAGCGGGTACGCAGGCTTTTCTGATCATCGGCCAGCACGTCCATCACATCGGAGAGCCGCTTCGAATAGAGCAGGGTAAACAACATGAGCGCGGTTGTGATCAGCGTGACCATTAAGAAAAATTCAACGCGGGCTTCCATGGGTTGGTCTGCATAGGCAAGGAGATTCATTCCAAAAAAGCCGGTGACCACCGTGCCTATCATGCTGAACACGGTCACCACGGTGAGGCGGACGATGGTGGTGGATTGCTGGCGTTGCGCATTACTGTCTAGATACTGGCTCATGTCGCGCAGCTCTTCCTTCACCTCCTGATACAGAGACTCGTTGCGCAGATGTTGGCTGCACATGCGGTAGAGTTCCTGTACGTGGGCCCGTTCGGAGAGTTCGTGAAACCAGTAGCGGTGGGTGAAACGCAAAAACGCCTCGAAACCGGCGTAAATCCTGCGCCGAAACCGGTTTAAAGATTGCGGTGCGCGGATGTTCAGATCATGCACCGCATTCACCATGCGATCGGAAAACACCAACAGTGCCGCGCGATGAAAATGCGCGATCATGAACAATAAAACGTACTGATGGCGGAATTGAGCCAGGATGCCGCGCGTCCGGTCATGAAAATAATCGGCACGCGCATCTCCGGCCACGATGAACGCACGGCCGGTACAGAGAAAGCGCGTGTTGGGGCCATCCTCGGTATCGGTCCAGAAACGATCATAGCAGTAGCGCGACTCGAAATCGGACACGTCCGGATCATGCGTAGGTAAAGCCTCATCGGGATGGAGCGTGGCGACCATACCGAGGCGCAGCCAGTTTTCCCGACTGATGCCACGCGGATTGTCCACTGCCAGGAAAGCCATCAACGGCATCCGGTGGTATTCGATCTGGCGGTAACGCAAACGCCCGGTTTCCTCGGAAGGATCCAACACCAGGGGACGCAGCAGATAATCCCAGTGCGCGGCAATGCCCGGCGAACGGTGCTCGCGGGTATAAGTGATAAATTTTTCCTTATTGTCCGAATCGGAGGCGGCCAGCACTTCACCGTCTGCAGATAGCCACTCGGCGCGGTGGATATTGTGCTTGCCATGTCCTTCCGCATCCCAGCCTGTGGGGTAGGCGCGACCAAAGCGGTATAGCAGGTCACAAACCAACGCAAACGGCAGGTCGGTGGCCGATAATTCCACTTTAAGAAAAGCGACGTTGATGTCGTCGAAAAACCACAGCTCGATATGCTCCACGTCCAGCGTGATCGGGGGTTCGCCTTGGTGGAACTCCAAGCGCAAGGCGGCAACGCCGCGTCGCCGAAATATCTTGATCGCCGAACCGCCCGGCTGCTCATCGCCACCGTGAGACATGCGACTGTGGCTTTCGCCGTAAATGAAGCGCTGGACATAGGGCAGGAAGGCGACGAATTCTTTATAGTGCCGCTCCTCAAAATCTAGCTCATCCGCCTTAAACCGGTCTTTCAGCCTGCGCCAAGGATTGCCTTCGCCACCTTGCGCCAGCAACTCCCAGTGTGGTAGTGCGTTCGCAAGTTGCATCAGTTGCACCGGCCAAAAAAGCACTTCGCGAAAATGGCGGACAGTATGATCGGCGGCAGTATCGGTTATCATGGGCTCAATTTTACAGCAAGTTACGATCATCAGTATTTCAGGTGGAGAGCGGCTATAAATCTTTGATGGCCTTTGCCACCGCCGCCACCCTTGCTTCCCGCACTTTTTCGGCAATCAGATTTTTATCTGCGCATTGTTGCGCAATCTCTCCCGCATTCACTTCCTGTGCCGTTTGCAAGGCGTGCAGCAAATAATCCGCCTGTGGGTAGTCATCGTGTTCGTGTCCGGTGCGCCCGCGCGCATCCGAGGCACAGGCTTGCAACAATTGCGTGAAGCGTTCCGGCCTGCGCCACACGTCACAGCTCTGGAACAAGCGTACGATGGTGTCGGGGCGCAGTTCCCGTGCGCGGTGTACGTTGCCGTGATAGCGCGCCACCAGCAGACCGAGGTCGCGGCATTCTCCCGGTACGCGCAGGCGTTCGCACAGCACTTGCAGCAAATCCACGCCACGCGGTTTCATGGCCGATGTGGCGCGGCAAAATCTCTGGCGGGGTATTGCCCTTGCCGAGGTCGTGAGTGAGCGCGGCGAAGCGTGTTTCCAGCGCTATAACCATGCTGTGCCGCGTCGTCCAGCACCAGCATGGTGTGGGTGCCGCAATCGCCTTCCGGATGATATTGCGGCGGCTGCGGCACACCGAATAAGGCGTCAACTTCCGGCAGAATTTTCACCAGCGCGCCGCACTCGCGCAGCGTGGTAAAAAAGCGCGAGGGCGATTTCTCCATCAGGCCGCGCGCCAGTTCCTGCCACACGCGTTCCGCCACCAGCGCATCCACCTCGCCGTTATTCACGATTGTGCGCATCAGCGCCAAAGTCTCCGGCGCGATAGTGAAACCGAAACGTGCCACGAAGCGCGCCGCGCGCAGGATACGTACCGGATCTTCATTGAACGCGGGACTGACATGGCGCAGAATGCCCGCGCGCAGGTCGGCCTCGCCGCCGTAGGGATCAATCAACTTTCCATCCGCATCCTGCGCGATGGCGTTGATGGTGAAGTCGCGCCGCAGCAAATCCTGTTCCAGCGTCACGTCCGGTGAGGCATGGATGACGAAGCCTTTGTAGCCCGGCGCGGTCTTGCGCTCGGTGCGCGCCAGCGCATATTCTTCGTGCGTGTCGGGGTGCAGGAATACCGGAAAATCCTTGCCCACCGGGCGGTAGCCGCGCGCCGCCATGTCTTCCGGTGTGCCGCCCACTACCACCCAATCGCGATCCTGCACCGGCAGTCCGAGCAGGCGATCACGCACCGCACCGCCGACGCAATAAATTTTCAGGTCATGTTTCATCCAGTTAAGTGACAATCCATCAATTAATTATTCAATATATTAAGCTTGTAGCGAGTAGCTAGTTTAGTGTTGCATTCTGCTTGAAACTTAACTTGCCCCGTGGGAGCGGCTTTAGCCGCGATACTGACTGAATATCCTACTGCCCATCGCGGCTGAAGCCGCTCCCACAAAGGATTTACTGATATCCCATTTAAGTTTTACCAACAGTGCAACACTACACCAGTAGCTTGTAGCTGAAAGCCGATTTTGCTACAAGCTACCCGCCACAAGCTACGAGCTATAAGATTTTAACCCGCCTGTTATTTTTCATCTGGAATTGGTATCTGGTTAGCGGAATTTTTCGCGGCGATGATGCCCAGCCGTTGCTTGAGCGAACGCGGCGGCTGACCGAATTGTTGGGCGTAGTACACGGTGTTGCTCATCACTTTTTTGACGTAATCCCGCGTTTCCGGGAAGGGGATGGTCTCGGTGTAGATCGCACCTTCCAGCGGTATATCCCCGCGCCACTGGCGCGCGTGCGAAGGTCCCGCATTATAGGCGGCGGAAGCCAGCACCGGATTGTTGTCGAACCATCCCAGCACCGCCTTCATGTAATACGTGCCGAGAATCAGATTGGTTTCCATATTGCCGACTTGCTTCTTGCGATAATCTCTCATGCCGAGTTTGCGCGCGATCCAGCGTGCGGTCGCGGGCATGACCTGCATCAATCCCGCCGCACCGACATTCGATTTCGCCTGTGTCACAAAACGGCTTTCCTGGCGCATCAAACCGTATACCCAGGCTTCCTCCAACTGGTTTTTCTGGATATGCCCGCGCAAGTCATCGCGGTAAGGCGCAAGATAACGCAGGCTAAAATCATGCAATTGCACGGTACGGTCAGCCGTGTTGATGGCGCGGTCGTACATTTGGTTGCGGCGCGCAATTTCCGCTGCGGTCAGCAGTTGCTTGTCATCAAATTTACGTATCGCCCACGCCCATTCCCTGAGTGCATCGGTACGCAAATCCATGCGATATAACGCCAGCGTACGCTGGATGGGCGGTTGCGCCAGCATGGCGTCCAATTCTTCCCTGCTCGGCTGATAGCCAACGGACTTTATGTTAATGGTACAATTGGCATACCCAGCTCATCGGCGGCAAGCTGCCCATAAAAATGGTATTCCCCGCTCAGGGCAAAAAATATTTTTGCCGATTCTTCGGCAGGCCCAACTGCTTCAGCGCACGGCCATTCCAGTAGCGCCATGCGCCTTCCTGCTGCTGTTGCGGCGACATGGAAACAATACTCGCCAGCACCTCCTGCCAGTTCAGCGCACGCAATGCTGCCCGGGTACGCCAGGCATGCTGCGCATCCGTGAGCGGTACGCCGTCTGCCGCCTTGAACCACTCCAGGGCGCGCGCATCCTGCCGGGTTGCCGCTTCATAGCCTAACCATGCATAAAAATAATGCTGCTCCTCCAAATTGAAATACGACGAAATTTTCTCCCACTGCGCAAAGGCTAATTGCGGCAATTGTTTGGCAAGTCGTTGCAAAGCGAACAGCGCCACCCTGCGTTCGGCTTCGCTGGCATTGTCCAGCTTGGCCTTGCTGAGATAGCGCTGCGGGATCGGCTGCGGCGTTGCCCAGCCCGACAGCAGACAATCGCCGTTCCAGCGGCAATTTTGCGGATAATTTTCTGGCCAGCGAAACATTGCCCGCCTCCAACGCCAGACGCATACGCAACCACACATCGGCTTCGCTGATGACGCCGCTGCCGAGTGCCGCCTCGAACAGCGGGGTGCAGCTCTCGGGCAGATCGTCGTTACCTGACAACCACAGCTTGCGCGCTTCCTGCAACGCCTCGTTTTCCTGCGTGCGTCGACGCATTTGCAGCGCATAACAATTGAGCTCGGTATCCTCGTTTAACAAGTGAGGATATTCCGCCGCAAAAGCTTCCCACTGGTGATTTTTTCCGAGCAGCTTCAGCCATTCTCCACGCAAGCGGTCGATCACCGGAGTATCGTCCGGACGCGTCAGAAATTTCTGGATCGTAGCCGCATCCGCCGTCTCCAGTTGCAGGCGCAAGCGGTAATAGGCGAGGTAAGGCTCCAACGGCGAATTCTTCAGGCGCGCGGCATAGCTCTCGAAGCGTACGGCATTTCCCGCGCGAAATGCATCGCGCGCGGCGAGATAATCAGAATCCTGATCCGCTACCGCGCCAAGGGGAAACAACAACAATGCAAACAATAGAAACTTCATCTGAAAGTGCATAGAATATACTTGGTCAAGGATAACATAAACTATTTAAATTACCCCTCTTGAAACCTGTCAGACCGCCCCCATCTATCCGCACGACCTATCTGTAACCAATGGAGAAAACCATGACCGACAACGCAACCAGCAACCGCGAAACCCTGGGCTTTCAGGCCGAGGTTAAGCAACTTCTGCAACTGATGATCCATTCGCTGTATTCAAACCGCGAGATTTTCCTGCGCGAACTGATTTCCAATGCGGCGGATGCCAGCGACAAGCTGCGCTTCGAGGCGCTGCATAACGCCAGCCTGTTCGAGAACGATTCCGAACTGAACATCCGCATCGGCTACGACAAGACTGCGCGGACGCTGACCATCAACGATAACGGCATCGGCATGAGCCGCGACGAAGTTATTACCAATCTGGGCACCATCGCCAAGTCCGGCACGCGCGAATTTTTCTCGCGTCTTTCCGGCGACCAGCAGAAGGATGCCAACCTGATCGGCCAATTCGGCGTGGGCTTCTATTCCGCATTCATCGTCGCCGACAAGGTCACGGTGACCACGCGCCGTGCCGGAGAAAAGGTGGATCAAGGCGTGCGCTGGGAATCCGACGGCGGCGGCGAGTTCGCCATTGAAATGGTAGAAAAGACTACGCGCGGCACCGAAATCGTCCTGCATCTGCGCGAAGGGCAGGATGATTTGCTCAGCGGCCAGAAAATTCGTTCCATCATCCGCAAGTATTCGGACCACATCGTCCAACCCATCCTGATGAAGAAAGAAGAATGGAAAGATGGCGCACAGCAGGTGCTGGACGAGGATGAAACCGTCAATCAGGCTTTCGCGCTATGGGCACGCCCCAAGAACGAGATCACGGATGAAGAGTACAAAGAATTCTACAAACACGTCGGCCACGACTTCCAAGACCCGCTGACCTGGACGCATGCGCGCGTGGAAGGACGTCAGGAATATACCCAGTTGCTTTATATCCCGTCGCGCGCGCCGTTCGATATGTGGGAGCGCGATGCGATTCATGGCGTGAAGCTGTACGTGCGCCGCGTATTTATCATGGATGATGCCGAACAATTGATGCCGCGCTATATGCGTTTCGTGCGCGGGGTGGTGGATTCCAGCGACTTGCCGCTGAACGTGTCGCGCGAAATTTTGCAGGAGTCGAAAGACATCGAGGCAATCCGCTCCGGCTGCACCAAGAAGGTGCTCGGCACTGCTGGAAGACTTGGCCAAGAACGACCAGGAGAAATACACCAAGTTCTGGGGCGAGTTTGGCCGCGTGCTGAAAGAAGGGATCGGCGAAGACTTCGCCAACAAGGACAAGATCGCCGGATTGCTGCGTCTGGCCTCGACCCATGTCGACACGACCGAGGAAACCGTTTCTTTGGCCGATTATATCGGCCGCATGAAAGAAGGCCAGGACAAGATTTATTACATCACCGCCGACAGCTTCAATGCCGCGAAGAACAGCCCGCATCTGGAAGTGTTCCGCAAGAAGGGTATCGAAGTGCTACTGCTGTCCGACCGCGTGGACGAATGGGTGGTAAGCAATCTGTCCGAGTATCAGGGCAAGCAACTGGTGTCTGTCGCCAAGGGCGGGCTCGATCTCGGCAAGCTGGAAGATGAAGCGGAGAAGAAGGAACAGGAGAATGTCGCCAACGAACTGAAAGACCTGACCGACAAGATCAGCGTCAGCCTGGCCGAGCGCGTCAAGGAAGTGCGCGTGACCCACCGCCTGACCGACTCTCCCGCCTGTCTGGTGGCCGACGAGCACGACATGAGCGCGAATCTGGCGCGTCTGCTCAAAGCATCCGGGCAGAAAACGCCGATGTCACGCCCCATCCTAGAAATAAACCCGAAGCATCCGGTAGTATTGCGCTTGAAAGCTGAAGAGAAAAGGTTCGACGACTGGGCATCGGTGCTGTTCGACCAGGCCCTGTTAGCCGAAGGCGGTCAACTCGACGATCCTGCCAGTTTTGTCAAACGGGTAAACCAATTGATGCTGGAGATGAGCGGAAGCTGATTTTGAAGTGCGCGGCTCCCTACGCGAGTTCGTTGAAAGCCAAACCCCCTCTAACTCCCCCTTGTCAGGGGGAGAACCGGATAGCGGCTCCTCCCCTGTCAAGGGGAGGTTGGGAGGGGTTTGCAGTGCCGCCACCCTTAACTTAATAGCAGTGATGCTGAGCGTGGGAACGATACACGAAGTCTTATCATTTAAGCCGTAGTATTGATATTCTGACCCAGATTAGGCGGTAAATTGGCAGAACTCTGCGGCGGTTGCGGGATAGCATTAAGCAGCATCTGTACGCTTTGCGCCTCTATGTTCATGGCTTTTTTCAACATGGTCAGACCAACAGCATCGTTGGTGCCCTGCGCCAGCGCGACACTCGTATTTATGTCGATACTCATCTCAACCTCCTTGTTGATCCACCGGTAAAAATGTAAATATTCAGCACTTACTATGCAGAAGATTGTAATATTCGCAAATGGTTCAATTGAGCGCACCGAATAATAACGCTATTTTACGTTAAACTTCAGACAGTTCTTATCAGGATCGTTGGTCATGACAGCTAAGACACCACGCAAGAAATCTGCCTCCCTGCCCGATGTTAAAGTCGAAAAAATCGGTCACGCAGCTGCCCGCCTGCACCGCTTACTCAAAGAACTTGGCCATACCCGTAATCTGGAAAAATCTGCCGCAACCATGCCGGATGCACGTGACCGCCTTTCATTTATCGATAAATCCATGCACGATGCCTCGGAAAGAACCATCAGCGCGGTGGAGGTCTCGATACCGTTAATTAAAGACAACCGCGCCGCCTGCGGCGACCTGACCATACGCTTGTCTGAGGCCAACTTCGGCAAGCATGGCAAGCTGGTGGAAGAAACCATTTCCAGGCTGGGCGAAATTGCCGCCGCCGAGGAGATTGTTCATCACAACCTGATGCAAATCATGGAAGCACAGGAATTTCGCGATGTGGCAGGGCAAATGGTCAACAAAATCGTGCTCGCTGCAGTTGAAGTTGAGAGCATACTGCTCGATCTGCTCAAGGAATACGCACCGGACGCCAAGGACTCTCTGATCAGCAGCCAAGGGTTGACTTCCGGCCCGAGCGTCAAGGCCGATGACAACGTCCACGGACAAGACGAAGTGGATGATTTATTATCTTCGCTGGGTTTCTGAGCAGATAGCTTCAATCCTGCAGAGTGGCATGCACGCTTGAGCGCTCGCCCATTTTGGCGAACCATGCTGACAGATTTGGATGAGTGCCACGCCAGTCTCGCTCGGCTTGACGCAGATCGAGATAGACCAAAGCACTCACCAGCGACAGGTCTGCCAGCGTAATGGAATTCCCCTCGCACCACTCGCGCGTCCCCAGCAATTCAGCCACATAGGCCAAAGCCCGAGAGATGGCGTCGTTGTGTCGATGGATAATATCGGCATCCTGCTTTTCAGCCGGGCGTATGACCTCGGTACGAACCACCACAGCGGAATCCACGATACCATCCGCCAAAGCTTCCCAACGTTTGACACGCATCCTCGCCCTTGCATCGTTGCGTGGAATCAAGACAGGACTGTCGTTCAGCGTATCTACATATTCGGCGATTACCGGCGAATCGAACACGCAGGTTCCGTCGTCAAGAATCAGTGCGGGAATACGCCCCAAAGGATTGAACCGCGCCACACTGCTTCCCGGATCGCGCGGCGGGTCAATGATGTACTCATGCGGAATATTTTTCTCCAGCAATGCCAAGCGCACCTTGCGCGCATAGGGACTGGTGTTGGTACCGAGCAGTTTCATGGAGGACCTCCTTAAATTGTCAGGCGAGATTCGTTAACTATATCAGCAAAAATTACCTTTGAGATTCAGTTGTGACGCGCCCCTGACACTTGCAAGTGTCAGTGATATAAATTATCCCCTTATTGCTGCTGCGGGAACAGCCCCCTATTTCTGGCACACCGGGCAGTAAAAACTTGATCTCTGTCCCTGCTTGATTTGCTTGATCGATGCGCCACACGCAAAACACGGCTCCCCCGCCCGCCCATACACCCAATAGTGCTGCTGAAAATAACCGGGCTTGCCGTCGCTGTTTACAAAATCGCGCAGAGTACTGCCGCCTGATGCAATAGCCTCCGTCAAGGTTTCCCGTATGGTTTGCACCAGCCGCGCGCAACGTGGCTTGCTCAATTTGTCGTCGGACAATTGGGGACGGATGCCGGAGCGAAACAGTGCCTCGTTGGCGTAGATGTTACCCACCCCCACCACCACGTGATTATCCATAATGACCAACTTGATTGCCGCACTGCGTTTGCGCGTGGCGCGATAGAGATATTCCCCGTCAAAATTTTCCTCCAGCGGCTCCGGCCCAAGGTGGGCCAGCAACGGATGCTGCGCGGGATCGCCCACGTGCCACAACACAGCCCCGAAACGACGCGGGTCGCGCAGCCTCATCAACTTGCCGTTGGCGAGCAGCAGGTCGAAATGGTCGTGTTTTTCTATCGCCGCATCTGCGGGCAGGATGCGCAAGCTTCCGCTCATGCCGAGGTGAAGAATGAGTATGCCGCTGCCGCAATCCACCAGCAGGTATTTGGCGCGACGCGAGAGGGAGCAAATGGTTAGGCCTTGCAGCAATTTGGGCAGGCCTCGCGGAATGGGCCAGCGCAGATGCGGGTTGCGAATGGTCACATTAACGATACGTTGCCCGAGCAAATGTGGGGCAAGTCCGCGCAAGGTGGTTTCGACTTCGGGGAGTTCGGGCATGGTAATTATTCGGATATCGGATTAAGCTGGGATTCGGTAGTTAGCCGCTCTCTCATCAATGATGGCACACGCAAGAAGGGAGTTTAACAACACTTTCAATTTCCCCCAATCTTTGGCCGATAGCTCTACGGTGTGGAAATTCAATTACAATCTATTTTCAGAAATGAAACATTGCTCCGAGATTTTGCACTTTCACGAGGAAGAAAACCGCATAACCAGTTGAATTACAAAAATGTTCTTCGCCAACTTCGATTTCTAGGTTTATTGGCTGCGATTAACACTGAATGCGAACGCTCCCTCACCCCAACCCTCTCCCGGAGGGAGAGGTGGTTTGTTTCCTTCTCCCGCCGGGAGAAGGGCTAGGGATGAGGGAACTATCTAAGATATTTCCACCCCAGTATATTTATTTACAACCGAGGAATTTCGCAACCGATATTACTACGATGCCGAGCCTCTTCAACTCATCAAAATTACCTCCACTTATTCTCAAGACGCTACGTCTGTTGAGCATAAGCGCAGCCTTGCTGCTTGCTGGAATTTTATATATCGCGCTGGTTGGCGTTGCTTTCGATGTCTCCGGGCTGCGTGGCAAAGCAGCCACTTTGCTCACGCAAAATCTCGGGCGCGAGGTACGCTTCGATGGGCCGCTGCGAATTGAATTGTCCGCCCATCCCAAGCTGGTCGTTGGCGGATTGCATATCGCCAATGCGGCAGGCTTTAGTGGCAGCGAATTTGCCAGCATGGGCGAGGCGCGGCTGGCGCTGAATCTGTGGCCATTGTTGCGCTTGCGCTTGCAAGTCGAAGAACTGTCGGGCAACGATGTGTCTATTCGTTTGCAACTGAATAAAAATGGCAACAGTAACTGGACATTCAATCCGCCGCCGCAGAAACCGGAGGGGACGCAACCACCCGCTACGGAACAGGCAGCGAGCACGGAATTGTGGAACCTGCTCGCGCATCTCGATATTAAACGCGTGTCGCTGGAAAAGCTGGATGTGGAATTCATCGCCGCCGATGCGAAAAGCCATTTTTTTGAACTGCAATCGCTCGTCGCGCAATTCCCTGCCGGGCAACCGCTTACGCTGACCTTGCACGGTACTGTTGAAAAAACCTACCCCTATAAACTTGATGTTACCGGCGGCACGCTCGCCGATCTGGCGCGCCTGGATAAGCCATGGCCCATCGACCTGATGCTTGGATTTTTGAGTTCGCGTTTGTCGCTGAACGGCAGCGTATCAGGCAACTCCGGCGCAATTAAATTTGCTCTCGGCACCGAAAACCTGAGCGAATTCGAACGCCTGCTCCAGACCAAACTGCCAGCAGTTGGCGCATCCCGCCTCTCGGGGACAATCAACTATGCTCCGGGCAAAGTCGCCTTGGATAATTTGAGCGGCGTCATGGGCAAGACTACGCTCAATGGAGCGCTCAATTTCAACTATGGCGGCGAGCGCCCCAAAGTACAGGGAGAACTCACGCTGCCGGTGCTGGACTTGCGGCCATTCATGACCGGCAAGCCTGTCACGCAAGATAAACCACCGGCAAGCCTTGCCGAAGTCTATCGAGAAATCGCCAAGGCGACATTTAGCCTGAACGATCTGAATAGCGCAGATGCCGATCTGACCTTGCATGTCGGGCAATGGCTCAGCCTGCCCGGTGCGGTGCATGACGCGATGCTGCAAGTGAAGCTCGATCACGGCCACCTCATGGTGCCGGTGCAAGCCACGGTGGCCGACGTGGCTTTGTCCGGTAGCGCCAGCGCCGATGCCAGCGTGACTCCGGCGCGCTTTAATCTTGCGCTCGGCACGCATGATTCCAGCTTGGGCGATCTGGCCGACTTGCTGCTGGGGATGCCCGATATCCAAGGAAAGTTGGGACGTTTCGATTTGCGCATCGCGGCGCGGGGTGACCGTGGAGCAGAGCTGATGCAGAGCCTGGATGCGCGCTTGAATATTGAGAACGGCAAGCTGACATACGGCAACAGAGCGGGTGGACGCCCCGTACGATTCTCTCTGGATAAGCTGCTGCTGGCGCTGCCTGCGGGGAAAGCCTTGCGGGGTGAAGCGCAGGGTGCGCTGCTGGATCAGCCTTTCAGTGCAACGCTGCATGGCGGCTCCTTGACCAATATTATGCAAGAAACGCACGCCCCTATCGATTTTGAATTGCTGGCCGGTAGTGCCCGAGCGCAGATTCACGCGGTGTTGCAAGCGCCTACAAAAGATTCTGGATCGGAAGTGGCTTTTGAACTTTCTGCACCGCATTCCGGCGAAATCGCCAGTTGGCTGGGACTGAAACCGGGAGTGGATGCGCCCATCGGTTTTCATGGCAATTTCCAACTTGGCAACGACAGTTGGCACTTGGCTGATTTCGCTTTGAAATTGGGTCATAGCGAAGTGTCTGCGGATGTGCTGCGCACTTTTCACCAGAGCAAATCGCTGATCAAGTTGCAATTAACGGGCGATCTTATTGACGTGGATGAACTTGAATCGCTGCTGCCGGAAGCTCAAAAAAAGCCTCCCGCAGCAACACCGTCAGCCGCGAACATGATCGACATTCCCATCCTGCCGCAAGGCATCAGCCTGGCGGATGCGGATATCGCAGTGCGCATCAAGCGCATCGCCAGCACGTCGCCGTTGGCGGTGCGCGACTTGCGTTTCGATGGTCACATCCGCGACGGCATGATGGATGCATCACCGTTTGCGGCCAACGTGGCGGAGAGCAATTTTAGCGGAACGATCCTGCTCGACTTGCGCACCCAGCAACCTCACGCCGTGTTGCAGCTAGCTGCCGATGCGCTGGACATCGGCAACATCCTGAACAAGCTCGCTATCGCACGCAACCTCGACGCCGCCATCGACCACATGAAGTTGCAACTGGATTTACATTCGAGCCACCTGGGTCAAGTCCTGGCGCAATCAGAAATAGCCGTCGACTTCGAGGGAGGCCATCTCACTATACACGATGCCAATACCGGCGGAAAAATGCGCATCGCGCTCAACAGCGGCGAACTCAAATCCGCTGCCGGAGCCCCGGTATCCCTTGACCTGCACGGATCACTCGACAATGTTCCCGTTACCATCAACATACAAACCGCCAAGGCCGTTGACCTGATTAACCCGAAGTTGCCGATTCCTTTCAAATTTAACGCAAATACATCCGGTGCTAACATCAAGTTGTCCGGCGACATTGAGCGCCCCTTTAGCAAGGAGGACATCGAGCTTGCGCTCGACATGAACGGTAGCCGTCTGGACAATCTCGATTCGCTTACGCATACCTCGTTGCCGCCGTGGGGCCCTTGGTCGGCCTCGGGGAAATTTCACATGTCGCCGAAAGGATATGAAGTTTCGTCATTGCTGCTGCAGGTAGGTAGCAGCCAGCTCACCGGGCATGGCAAGTTCGATACCCAAGCCGTGCCGCCGCGCCTTGATATTGCACTGGAAGCACCGACGATCCAACTCGACGATTTCAGATTCGGCAATTGGTCACCGGAAAACATTAAACCGGCAGACACAGCGAAGCCGAAACCCGACGAAGAGTTAAGCCAGGAAGCAAGCGCAGCAAGCAATCAAGTCCAGCAAATTTTAAGTCCGGCAGCGCTGCGGCGGCAGAATGCGTATGTGACGGTACGCGTGGATCAAGTCATCTCCGGGCAAGACGCGCTCGGCAACGGCAGGCTAGATGCGCAATTGGAGAATGGTCGCGCCATTATCGGCCCGGTAATCATCAATACGCCGGGCGGTTCGGCATCGTTCCGGCTTGGCTATAAACCCGGTGATAAAGATGTAGGGGTCAGCCTGCGCGCCGAAGCCAAGCATTTTGATTACGGCATCCTGGCGCGTCGCATCGACAAGCAGAGCGAGATGCGCGGCACTTTCAGCCTGGATGTCGATGTCAAATCTCGTGCCCAACACCTGTCGGAGATTTTGCGCTACGGCAAAGGGCACATCGATTTTGCCATATGGCCGGAAAACATGAAGTCGGGTTTGCTCGATGTCTGGGCGGTGAATGTGCTGATGGCGCTATTGCCGGCAGTCGACTCATCGAACGAATCCAAAGTGAACTGTGCGGTCGGGCGCTTTGTATTGAGCGATGGCAAGCTGTCTGAAAAAACCATCCTTATCGACACCAGCCGTATGCGCGTCAGCGGCAAAGGAGGAGTGAATTTTGCGGAAGAAGATATCCGGCTATATGTGCAGCCACGCGCCAAAAAACCGCAGTTTTTCAGCTTCGCCATCCCCATCGAGCTGAGCGGCAAAGTGGATGATTTTCACGTCGGCGTGAGTCCGGTGGATGTGCTGGAAACCGTGAGCCAACTCGCCACTTCGATTATCTGGGTACCGCTGGAATCGCTGCTCGGAAAAGCGACGCCTGCCGACGGGCGCGATGTGTGTGCGGCGGTGGAATTCAAATAACTCCCCGCATCGGGGAGTTCTGGCATGGGGAGATACTACCCCCGCCTTCTGCGCCACCATAACACCCCGCCCACCAGCATCAGCAACGCTGGCAAGACGAGCAGAAAGCCGCCGCTGATAATTGCCAGTTTGGTTTTGCTCAGACTTACGGCGCTGTCCTTCACCGCGTGCGGCTGGATGGCGATGAGTTTTTCTTCGTTGGCGAGCCAGTTCACCATGTTGATGCCGAGATCGATATTGCCGCCGTTTCCGGAATAGGCGTTGGCGAGGAATGATCCGCTGCCGACGACGACAATACGCTGGTCGCGGTCATTCACATCGCGTTGCAAGGCAAGTGCAATCGTCGCCGGGCCGGGTACGTCGTGGTTCTGGTCGAATTGCGGCTTCCCTTGCGCGGTGCGGCTGCTCACCCAGCCACGCGGCGCGGCCTCCACCAGCGTGGTGCGTTGCCAAGTTTGATTTTCTTCCGAGCCGATGGCGCGCGCGAACGGGAATACGGTAATCAGGTTGAAGTTGTGGGTCACGGCATGGGGCGGATAGCCTGCGGCTAACGCCCAGTTCGCAGGGGCGCGCATTTCTTCTGCGGCGGGATCGATCACGATGCCGGGGGTGAGCAACAGGCCGAGTTTTTCGGCGAGCGGCTCCAGCCCGTGCAGCGGCTCGGCATCCACCAACCACAGAATGTCCCCGCCCTGCGCCACGTAACGCAGCAGCTTGTCCACCTCCCCCGGCAGCAGATCGACCTGCGGCTGGGTGATGAGCAGCATGCTGGCGTTGCTGGGCACGTCCTGCGCAATGGTCAGATTTAGACTGCTGATGCGGTAGCCGTTCTGTTGCAAGCGTTTGCCGAATTCGCCGAGATCGTGGTTGGCGATCCCGTCCAACTTGCGTTCGCCATGTCCGTCCAGATACATCAGCAGCTTGTCTTTGCTGTGCGCGAGCCGCAATAAAACACTCGTGAGTGACTGCTCGCCGAGCACGGTGAGATGCTCGACGCGTCCGCCGTATTGCACCAGCATCTCGCCGTTGGCCTGGATGTTGACCTTGCGCGCCTCTTCCGGCTGCTTTAGCGGATCAATAAATGTGAGAGTAATGTCCGGTTTGTAGCGCTGATACAAAGCGACGAAGTCACGGATCGGCTTGTGAATATCTCCTTGGTTAGCGTCCTGTTCGGTGGCGTACACCGTGAGTTTGATCTCGCCGGAAAGTTGTTTCAGTACGTCCACGCTGCTGGCTTCAAGGGTGTTGCTGGCACTTTGCGTGAAATCCCATTGCATGGAGTAACGCGCGGCGATTTGGTATAGCACGACCGAAGCCGCGAGCAAAAACACGGCAAATACAATGTTCTTGAGCAACAGATGGGACTGGGGATATTTCATATTATTCTTACCCAAACAAAATCAGCACCCATATTATTACGGCATTCACTATACTTAGAAAAACCGCCGCACTGGCTATATCTTTGGCACGCTTGGCTAGCGGATGCGGATCCAGCGAGGTGTGGTCAACGGCCGCTTCCAGCGCGGAGTTTAGCAACTCTATTATCAGAACCAGCAGGATACTGCCTATCATCACCGCCTTGCCCGTCGTGCTGGCAGCCGAAAGCAGGGCAACGGGGATGGCAAATGCCGCGATCAACAACTCCTGGCGAAATGCATCTTCATGTTCGAATGCACTGCGCAAGCCTTGTAGCGCAACACCCATGGCATGCCATGCATGGCTTATCCCGGGCTGATGTTTGTGGGGACTTTTCATGTCAATTGGAATATTCGGCCCATCCGGTTTCGTCTTGGCGCAGGTAATAGCGGTGATTATAGCCTGCCACGACCACTTCGCCGTTTTGCGACACATACGGGGTGACAGGCAAGTCGGCGGTATAGTCCGACGGGAAAAGCTGTTTTTGGCAAAAGGCGATTTTTCCAGCATGCGCGCAACGATGTGTGACACGGCCAGATAGCTGGTGGTGTCGTCTATCATAAGCGTATCTCCTTCGCGTTGCAGATTGTCGCCAATCACTTTGATTCCTACCGGCACCAGCGTTATTGCCGGACTGGGTATTTCGCGCAATCCGGCAATTTGCATTTTGTCACCGCGCACGGCCGCACCGTGTTCCGGAACCATCGCCACCACCGCGCGTCTCCCCGATTTTTCAAGGCTCTGCATAAATTTTTCCAAATCATCCAGCAGCTTGGTCAGGCGAATTTTGTAGGAATCCAGACTGTTCAGATTAGAATTCGGCCCGGTCAAATGATTGCCGTCATGCAAGCTGATCGTGTTGTAGAAAAGCGCGACACGAGCACTGTTCGATTTTTGGCGATTATCCAGCCAGCGGGTAAGCACGGAGAAATCATCATAGATGGGCGAATCATCAAAACCATGCTGGGCAACGGTAATCCCATTCAGAGGCAAAGGCGGAATGTTCATCCCTCCCTGCGCTTGCACCATCTTCAGAAAATCATCAAAGTGACCATCGTGATTCAACGCCAGACTAGGCTCTGAAACCGCTGTGTTTCAGGCTGCTCATCAAATAACATTGTTCGGATGCGGTGGAATATAGATTGGCGTGCGCTGGCTGTCCGCAAGTGGAACGCAGAATGCGAATGGCGGCGGGCCCGCTGTAGGATGCGGCAGAGTTGAAGTGGGTCAGCAGGAAATCGAAACGATGCCACAGCGGATGATGCTCCAATCCCATAGCACGGATATCGTCCCACGACAGCGAGCAAATATGAATAAATATCACATCAAACGGAACGGCGTCTGCTTGCGGCACTGGAAACGAGACCGAGCGTGTCGCTTCTTGCGCAAAGAAAGTTTGCAAGACTTTATCCATATCCGGTTTGGCATCAGCGGCAATACCGCTCTCCGCCAGCTCGACGGTTTGCGCGGACTGAGCGACGGAATGCGGTGCGGGATTTTGCAGAATTGCCATGACCGCCATGACCACAACAACAATTACCCCCGTGCGCACCCAGCGTGAGACATACCAATAGACCACCCAGGCAATCACCAGCATGGCAATAACCGGCAGACTGATAAAACGTCCGATCAACTCGACGAGATAGTTAAAACTAAAACTGGACAACAGCGATGCCTGTGAAAATGCTCGGCTGATTGGGGGTAGCCATGAATCGTGATACAGCAACATGACGGCAAGCAATGCAGTCACGATGTTCTTTATTTTTCCCCAAATCGGAGATTTTACGGGCAACAAAATGAAGGCGGCAAAAGCAAGGTTTTCCAACGGGTGAAAACCGATCAGCTCTTTCCAGAACAGGGCCAATTTTGCCAGGAAATAAAAGCTCCATACACCCATCGAAACGCGCCCAATGCCAGAAACTGCACGTCCGTTCGACTCGTCCGTTGCACCCGCTTCGGCACTTTGTTCTGCGGCTTGATTCATTTAAGAATCTCGTCCGAATTGGCGGATGGCGATTTCCGGGCGGGAATGTAGGGGCGGAGTATGGATAGCTTGAACGTTTTCCGATAGCGGTAGTCACGCCACCAAGCGAGTGAAATCGGTAATTGATAGCCTATCAACAGGCCCAGACAGAGTGAAAAAATGGCAACAAGTATCGTCATGGGTTAGCAATTTCCTGTGTCTTTTTCGCGCGCGGTTTTCGTGTCTTTTTCATGCGCAGTGTTAGTGGGTGGCGCACCGCCGGAGAGACCACCCTTACCGTTTGCGCAGGCTTGGAACTCGCCACAAGATTGTTCATCGTTGCCGAACCTTCCTTGGGGCTTTGGGTTAAGTCTGCGGTGTAATCAGGGAAGTTTATTTCTGTAGCGCGCTGGTTCAACTCCACCACTGTTCCGGCAATATCATCGGGAGTCAAGAATCGCAACTCCCCGGAAAAGAGTACGGAAACAGGAAGACGGAACAGGCGATCCAGCGTTAGACCAATATCCTGCTCTTCGCAGGCGAAAAGAAATACGTATACGCTTTTGTCGTCCGCCGTGCATAAGTCTCCGGGGCGTTTCATGACGCAACAGCGCAATGTCTCCAGCGCGCCCAAGCCAGGAGTAAGAGGAAAACGGATCAGTACGTTATGAATGGACAACGCGCGCGCGCGTTCCAGAGCATCCGACACAGAGGCGACAAAATTTTCCGGTGCCAAATAGCCCATTTTTGCTGCCGGCATCACGCTGGCAATGGTCGACTCATAGTCGTCCTGCAATGGCCGTGAATAAACCTGCCCCTGTATTGTCTCCAGCAAATTCAGCATGCGTGAAAAGCTGATCTCGGTGGGGATGATCAGGTTTGCCCCCATATTCAGCAGCAACTGTTCATGGCTATGCCGCAAGCGAACCCCCATCTCTCTGACCGCAATTTTTATGCGCGAACCAATCGACCGCCTTAATTCAAAGACGGCTCTGGCCATTCCTTCCAAAGAAGTTTCTGCGTTGTAATGAAGAACTGCGGTTACGGCGGTCGAGGTGGAAAGAGCGGCGCTGATTTGATCCAGCGTTTCAAACAACCGCCACCCCGCCGGCGTCGGCTTCGCACCCGCCAGCGCTGCGAGTGTAATGAAAACTTCGTTTGCATCCGCCGCCTGTTGGGACGCATTTTCCGGCAGCGTGTCGACAGGCTCAACCCGCCAGGGTTTATCCTTGTTCGCCAACAAATAAAATGATTTATCCGCAATCAGGCCTTCTGCTCCAAACCAATGGAATATATCCCAACGTAGCTCCTTATCCAATTTGCGCAGGCGGGCGTAACCGGAAAAGCGATGGGCTATACGCACAAGATCAAGCTCCGGGTCGGTGCGTCCTACCCGCTTCGGGTATACCCACAACAGGGCACACTCCGAGCGTTCCGCCCAACGCTGCCAAGCGCCCGCTTCCGCATCCCACGCTTCCGGGTCATCCGCATCAAGCAAGCGATCTGCGCCCTCAATAACAATCAGACTTCCCTTGCTTATTTTCAAAAAGCTCAATTCTTCAAGCATTTTTCTGCTCAGGTGCGCCGCTTTCACACCCGATGTTTCGAAAATGCGCATGTCTCCCTTGTCGGCGGCCTGCCGCATTTTAACTGCCCCGGCAGAAGGCGAATTAAGTGCGCGCTCTGGACTATCTTCCGCGATCCATACGGCACGGCTATAAGCGCACGCGGCGAGCAGAGCCTCACAGGCCATCCCCAAACCAAGTGCGGCATCATTATGCACCACGGCATATATCCGCCCACCGAGCATTTTTGCCGCCGCGTTAGGTAAGTTATTAATCCCGACAAAATGTTCTAGCATTATTTATTACATAAAAATCCAAACTGCATCGGGGTATTATTTCATATTTGATTATCGGCACGTAATTATTTAACCGGGCAATTCCGGGAAAGGTTTAGTAAAGATTTTGTAAGCATATTCCGTAAGGATATACTGGGGCAATTTAAATTTAGTTTTGGTATCATACGCGTTGAAAATCAGGGTGATCCAACTTTAATCTAGAATTATTTGAACTTAATGGATAGCTTTTCCGATATCGCAGGCCTGTTTTCCAAACTCCCTTACGATGTCAGCCAATATCAGGAAATAGGCAACGTTCAGGAAGCTGGTCAGATTGGCTCGCGCTGGGTTCTGGTGGCTGAAATTAGCCGCTCAATAACTCAATCTGAGAATGAAATAACCCACAACAAATGAGAGTTATTTCTGTTTCAGGGATAAGTGGTGGAGTTGGCGGCACAACGGTAGCTGCGCAGTTGGCGGCTTGTCTGGTTGCCCACAATCAGCGTGTCATCGCATTCGATTTTTCCCCGCAGAATGCGCTCCGGCTGCACTTCGGCATGCCGTGGGGTGATGGCTGGGGTATCGTTCCCCAGATTCAAGCCGGCGAACCATGGAATGAGGCGGCTTACCGCAGCGAGAATGGCGTGGACTTTCTCCCCTTCGGCAAGACGACACCGCAAGACACAGCCGACTTTACCAAACTCCTTGCGAAAAAACCCGGATGGCTAAGCTCCCTGTTGCAGGAATTGGATGAAACCGATGAATCGTATGTGATCATTGATTGCCCGCAAACAGAGCACGTTCTTTTCGAACAAGCTTGCTCGGCCTCCGGGCTGGTTATCATCGTTCTGGAACCGGATACTTTGTCTTATGCCGCATTTGCCGAATCATCCGCCAATCCCGCGCTGCGCGAAGATAAAAAGGTGACGTATCTCATCAATGGCTTTGACCCGACGCGTGATCTGGATCGCGATATTTTGCGCCTGATACGTGCGGCCCCCAATAAAAAATTATGTCCGGTGGTGATCCATCGCGACGAGCTAGTACGCGAAGCGCTGGCGAATAAACTCAGCCTCAACAATTACGCTCCCTACAGTCAGACGGCAGGGGATTTTGCCGCACTGACGACTTGGGTGATGGCAACTTTTGCACATTTTAAACTTGCATCATGATGCGGTCATTTTTAACAGCATGCGGCATCGATACCCGGCAACCGCTAGCCAGGTTGTTGCTGTCCCTGCTGGTTATTCTGCCGCCGCCCTATCCGGACGGTCGTCCATTTTGGCAGCGCTATGCGGCTTTTTTTCCGCACATCCAGTTTGATCACCTGCGGACGGGAGATGTGATCAGAATTCCTTTGCAACTGCTGTGGCTGGCTTTGATCCGGACTACTCCGCGTTCGGATTCATCATTTTCGCAATGGAAGCAGCGCATCCGGCACGGGCTGGAATTATTCCACGATGTTCTAATCAGGAAAATTCCGGGCAATATTAAAAAACGTGCAGACCAGTTGCACTCGCAAGTCAAACCGGACATCAAGCATTTCCAGACGCTGAGTGAAGAGTATGCAAACCACCATTATTGGGATCACCCAATTGTCCGCTATCTGTCCTATGGCATTTCTGCAATGCTGGCTTTTCTCTGCATTGCCACGCCGTTCAATACGCTCTCGCAACTGATCTTCGTCTGCCTGCTACTGGTGATCGCGTTGCTGGTACGGCGTATTCCGGGGCAGGTCGTCACGTTCCTGCTAATCGTCCTGTCGACCACGGTTTCGACCCGTTATCTCTGGTGGCGAATATCGTCCACGCTCAACTGGGATAGCTCTTTTGACCTGTCATGGGGCATTTTGCTGATCCTTGCCGAGATCTACACCTGGACCATCCTGCTATTGGGATACCTCCAGACTGCCTGGCCGCTGAAGCGTCCACCGGCGCTGTTACCACCCGACATCGACCAGTGGCCAACGGTAGACGTTTTCATTCCGACCTACAACGAACCGCTCAAAGTGGTGAAACCTACAGTCTATGCTGCCATAGGCATGGATTGGCCCAAGGAGAAAATAAATATTTATCTTCTCGACGATGGGCGCCGCGAAGAGATGCGCCACTTCGCCGAACAGGTTGGGATCCATTACTTTATTCGCCCCGACAACAAACACGCCAAGGCCGGCAATCTAAACCATGCACTGCCCCTGACCCATGGCGAATATATTGCCATTTTCGATTGTGACCATATCCCTACCCGGTCATTCCTGCAGTTGAGCATGGGCTGGTTTTTACGCGACCCCAAACTAGCCTTGGTGCAAACGCCGCACCATTTTTACTCGGCAGATCCGTTTGAACGCAACCTCGGTGTATTTCGTAGCGCGCCCAACGAAGGCGAAATGTTTTATGGCCTGATCCAGGACGGTAACGATATGTGGAACGCGACCTTTTTTTGCGGCTCTTGCGCCATAATAAAACGCGCGCCGCTTGAAGAAATCGGCGGGATCGCCACAGAAACGGTCACCGAAGATGCGCATACCGCGTTAAAGCTGCAACGGCTGGGATACAACTCGGTCTACCTGAACATCCCCCAGGCTGCGGGACTGGCCACCGAAAGTTTGTCAGCTCACATCGGTCAGCGCATTCGTTGGGCGCGTGGCATGGCGCAAATATTTCGCTTGGACAATCCCTTTTTAGGAAAGGGGCTAAAATGGATGCAACGTATTTGTTACGGCAATGCCATGCTGCATTTCTTTAATGGGATTCCCAGGCTTATTTTTCTGACGGCACCGCTGGCATTCCTGTTTTTTCATGCTTATGTTATTTTCGCGCCAGCTTTATCGGTGGCACTTTATGTTCTGCCGCATATGGCACATGCCATCATTACCAACTCACGCATCCAAGGGAAGCACCGTTTTTCCTTCTGGTCAGAAATCTATGAAACGGTGCTGGCATGGTATATAGCCCGTCCCACGGCAGTAGCGCTGCTCAATCCTCTCAAGGGGAAATTCAACGTCACCACCAAGGGAGGGGCGGTTGATAAGGAATTTTTCGACTGGTCGATTTCTCTGCCCTATTTGATATTGATCGGACTCAATCTGCTTGGATTTATTGTGGGTATGGGACGGTTGTATTGGGGACCGGACGATGAAGTACCGACGGTATTTCTCAATCTCATCTGGACATTTTACAACGCCTTCATTTTGGGGGCTGCAGCCTCGGTCGCATTGGAAACCAAACAAATCCGGATTTCGCACCGGGTGCGTTTAAAACTTCCGGCCATTTTGCATCTTGCCAATGGCCGGAAGATTCACTGCGAGACAGAAGATTTCTCGGAAGGAGGAATTGCTTTGGTGCCGGCGGCGATGCCCGCTATCGAACGCGAGACAGCGGTCATGGTTTCACTCTGGCGAGGGGAAGAAGAACTGGCTTTCCCCGCGCGCGTGACCGCAATTGCCGCGCCCCAACTGCGCTTGAGGTGGGAATCGTTGAATCAGGAACAGGAAATAGCTTTGGTGCAATGCACTTTTGCACGTGCGGATGCCTGGGTAGACTGGGCAAGAAATCGTCCCCTCGACAAACCGCTGGAGAGTTTGCATGAGGTTATTACTATGGGTTTTGG
The DNA here is from genome assembly GCA_963714805.1 of uncultured beta proteobacterium. Classification (GTDB taxonomy): domain Bacteria; phylum Pseudomonadota; class Gammaproteobacteria; order Burkholderiales; family Gallionellaceae; genus CAIQPV01. The sequence continues at coordinate 255,637 of CAVQPO010000006.1, forward strand.
AGGCTATCGCCGCTTGGGCGAGCAGATTTCCCCTCGTTTTGCCGCAGTTAACCACCGCTTCTCACGATTTTATAAAATTATAATGAGCTACTTACCTCGCCAACCCATAGTGTCGGCCCAATAAACCATGAAAAATATATTCCTTGCGGCTCTGCTGGGCCTCCTTTCAATCACCGCGTTACCCGGCGCGGCAAAAACGACCCAATCAGTAGCGGACTCCGCCGCCACTACGGTGCCGAGCATTGCCCCGATAGTCAGACATATGACGCTGAAGCAAATCAGCAACCAAAATATTTTGTACTTAAGGGGCACGGATGGGAGCGCTACCGTAACCTTGGCCGGACATGCTGACGAACTGGTTACTCGCGCGGTTCTACACCTGCACTACACCTACTCGCCCGCGCTTATTCCGGCTGAGTCCCACTTGAAGATTTCGGTTAATGACGAAATTATCAGCGTTATCCCGGTTACCAAAGAAAACGCGGGGCGCAATATTTCGCAGGACTTTGAAATTGATCCGCGTTTATTTGCCGATGCCAACCGGATTAAATTTGAACTGATCGGACACTATACCAACGAGTGCGAAGACCCGGCGCACACCAGTTTATGGTCTGAAATCAGCGGTGCCAGCCAACTGGAATTAACTGTTTTGCCGCTGACCTTGAACAACGACCTGGCCTTGCTGCCACAGCCATTTTTTAGCCAGCAGGACTTCACCAGCAAGCTGTCCGTGCTATTTGTTTTTCCAGCCGTACCGGACAAATCTACGCTGAACGCGGCGGGAATGATTTCTTCCTGGCTGGGGAAATTGGCTGCCTGGCGCGGTGCCCGCTTTCCCGCGCGGCTCGACACGCTGCCGCCCGGCCAGGCAATCGTTTTTGCGACCAACAGCGACCGGCCAAGTTTTCTGAGCAAATACCCGAAAATCGAAGGCCCCGCCCTCGAAATGATGACCAACCCGATTGATGGGCATTCAAAATTACTGCTGGTGCTGGGACGTGATGGAAATGACCAGAAAATTGCGGCGCAGGCTTTGGTGTTGGGCAACGCGGCCTTGTCGGGTTCCAGAACGTTGATCAGCAAAGCGATCTCAGAAACACCCAGGCAGGCTTATGATGCGCCCAACTGGGTACGCCTTGACCGTCCAGTGAAATTTGGTGAACTGGTTGCTTCCGCGCAGGACTTGCAGGCTTCAGGGCATTACCCGGAGCCTATCCGGATCGGCATGCGGGTGCCGGCCGATCTGTTCACCTGGCATAGCCGCGGCGTGCCCGTTGACCTGAAATATCGCTATACCCCGCCTATCCGCGCCAGCGAATCCCGTTTGCGCATGAGCATCAACGACGAACTGGTCAAGACCTTTAATCTCCTGTCCTCGGGTGAAATTGAGAAAAGTCGCATACGGCTACCTCTTTTGGACGACACCCTGTTCGGCGAAGCGCAGGAAATTTTACTGCCGTCCTTTAAGCTGGGAACCAGCAATGAATTGCAATTCAGTTTTTCCACTGCCTATCAGAAAGAGGGTTTGTGTAAAGATAGCGTAACCGACAATGTGCGCGCGATGATAGACGCAGATTCCACACTCGATTTCAGAGGCTTTCCGCATTATGCGGAAATGCCCAACTTGAATTTCTTCGCGACTTCCGGATTTCCTTTTACCAAATTCGCCGACCTTTCCCAAACCGTTGTCGTCATGCCGGATCATCCGACGACTTACGATATCGAAACCATGCTCACTTTGCTGGGGCGCATGGGCGAATCCACGGGCTATCCCGCCACACAATTCAAAGTCGCCAACCCCAACGACGGCTCCTTGTTCAAGGATGCCGATTTGCTGGTGATAGGCTCATCGCTCAAGCAAGGCGAACTGGCGAAATGGGAAGACGCGCTCCCGGCCGACATTAACGGTGCGGCACTACGCATCAGCCAGCCCAAACGCAGCATTAACTTTCTCTATAACTGGTTTAATTTCGAGACGGACCCGGACACCAACGTGTTAGCACAACAACAACTTTCCGGCAACGGATCACTTGCCGCCATGTTGGGCTTTGAATCGCCGGTTTCGAGCAAGAGAAGCGTTGTCGCCGTCATTGCGATTCAACCCGATCAACTGCACTTGGCGCTTGATGCTCTGGAAGATGGCGGATTAACCAACAGCATTCAAGGCAGTGCCGCATTCATCCACCCCAACAAGGCGGAAGGTTTTCTGGTCGGCTCCACCTATTATGTCGGTGAATTGCCATTCTTGACCTCAATCTGGTATCCGCTCGCCAACCACCCCATTCTGTTGTCCATACTGGCCATCATTGCGGTGCTGGTCTTTGCGTTTGCCCTTTGGCGCACACTTAAACTGTTGGCCGCCAAGCGGCTCAAGGGCGAAAATTGAGCTATGCGTTTCATATCAAAATGAACCTTCCCCGAATAGCCATGATCGCGGGATTGCTGGTGTTTGCACTCTCCGCCAACGCCGCCGAATATAAGTGCCAAATCTGGCCAGCATGGAACAATTTTCGCAGCCATTTCGTCAGCGAGGGAGGGCGTGTCGTCGATCATTCCACCCCGCAACTGGCGACCACCTCGGAAGGACAATCCTACGCCTTGATGTTTTCCCTGATCGCCAATGATCGCGCCTCGTTTGATTTGATCCTGCACTGGACGGAAGATAACTTGGCCAACGGCGACCTGACCAGCCAACTCCCCGCATGGCAATGGGGCAAGCGTGAAGATGGCAGTTGGGGGGTGCTGGATACCAATGCGGCAGCCGATGCCGATCTGTGGATCGTGTACGCACTCAATGAGGGCGGGCGGTTGTGGCATAACCCGAAATATACGGCACTCGCCGAACTTCTGGCAGATCGTGTTCTGCGCGAGGAAACCGCGTCATTGCCCGGCTTGGGGCGCACGCTGTTGCCCGGCCCAAAGGGTTTTCATCCAGATGACTCCACTTGGCGACTCAACCCCAGTTATATGCCGATACAACTTATTCGCCGCCTCGCCGCAATTTATCCCAAGTCAGACTGGAATCAATTACTGGCCACTTCACTTGAAGTCATCACGCAGTCCGCGCCTCAAGGCTTTGCTCCGGACTGGGTCAATTACCAGGCGGGAAGCGGATTCCAGGCTGATAACGCTGCGACCTCTGAGGGCAGCTTTAATGCCATTCGCGTTTACCTTTGGGCCGGGATGCTGGACAATCATGATTCCGCGTCTTCCATACTGCTGAAAAAACTGGCTGCCATGGGGCGTTACGTGGCTGGCAACGGCAATCCTCCACGTGAAATTAATAGTCTCAGCGGGGAGGGCAAAGAAAGTGGCCCCGCCGGTTTTTCGGCGGCTTTGTTGCCCTTTTTGAAAGCCTCCAGAATGGTAGAAGCGCTGCGCCAACAACAATTGCGCATTACCGCACTGGCCCCGCTTGAGCGCACGGACAACTACTACGATCAGGTGTTGACGTTATTTGGGCAGGGTTGGCTCGAAGGCCACTACCAGTTTGCGCGCGATGGCTTACTTAAACCGCGATGGACATGCACAAAAGATTAGCCCATTTTGCCGCAAGCATTTTCCTCTGCGGAGTCTTGGCACCAATTTATGCGGGGGCAGCAACGGGAAATCCTGCGCCTGCCGCATCGACAACAGTAAAGGCCAAATCTTTCCGTATCATCGGTTCCAAGGCATTTCCTGAAGCGGAATTATTAAAATTAGTGAATGATGCGGCAGGCAAGGAATTAAGCAGTGCCGATATCGCCGAACTGGCCATTCGCATCACCACGTTTTACCGCAAGCACGGCTTTCAGCGGGCACACGCCACCCTGCCCCCACAAAACTTTGCCAATGGTGAAGTTCGCTTCATAGTGACCAAGTCCATCGATCCGACCGAAGCGCCGACAACGAGCGCAATGACTTCTCCAAAACAGTTGCCTGGAACTGCAAATGACTCATCAACTCATGCAGCGACTATCAAAGCCAGCGGATTTCGCATTATCGGCTCCAAGGCATACACCGAAGCCGAACTTCTGCCGCTGGTGGACGATGCTATCGGCAAAAAGTTAAGCGCAGACGACCTGAATAATCTTGCGCAACGCATTACCGACTATTATCGGCAACACGGCTTCCAGCGCGCTCGCGCCGTGGTGTATCCCAATACGTTTGATGGAACGGTGGCGCATGCCCTGGAAGGAGAAGTTCGTTTCCTGATAACCAAATTGCCCATAGGCGCTTCCGTCACGCCGGAGCAAGCTGTCGCACCGATTTACCTGTCCGCTCCCGACACGATGCCCGAGGGTGGCGATCCTGCCAGCGTTTTGTTGCGGCGTGCGACATGGTGGATTAATCGCGACCGCGATGACCTTGCCCAAGAGACGCTGAACAAGCTGTTGCACATCGCGCCAAATCATCCTGATGGTCTGGCCGCCATGGCGCAACTTGAAATAAGAATGCAAAAAATGGACTCCGCGCAAACCACGCTGAACACCCTGAAACAAGCCCACCCCAATCACCCGTCCATAGCTCGGATCGAGGCTTTGATGCGCAGCAACGGTCGTGACAGAGATAAGTTGCGTCATGTTCGCTTGCTGGAAAAATCAGGACGTATCAATGAAGCGGTAGCGGCATTCATCGATCTCTACCCGGAAGGTCCCCCTACCAGTGACCTGGCTCTGGAATATTGGAATTTGGTGGCGCAAACCAAACAGGGATGGACATCCGCCCATAATGGCCTGAGCAAATTAGTCAGGGAAAATCCCGAGAATTTGCACTATCGGCTGGCCTTGGCGGAGCATGAAACTTCCCGTCTGCCGCTTAACCGGAAGGCGCTGCAATTCATTATTGACATGACCAAGGTACCGGAATATTCGCGGCAAGCCCGCAACTCGTGGCGACGAGCGCTGATACGGCTCGATGATACGCCCGCCAATCTGCCCCTGCTGCGCGCTTATCTTGCCGTCGAGACAGGCGATTTCGGCGTGCGGGCAAAACAAACTGCAATTGTCCTGGCGGAAGAAAGGCATCGGGTATTGATGGAGGATCCCAATTACCGGGCCGGAGTCGAAGGCACTGCCTTGCTGGACAAAGAAGATTTGGCCGCCGCCGAACCGTTGCTGGAACAAGCTTTGAAGGCGCGACCTAATGACGCGGATTTAATCGGAGAGATGGGGCTGCTACGGATGAGGCAAGGGCGGCACGCACAGGCACACGAGCTCTTTGTGCAAGCCCTGAATTTGACGCATGGTTCAAGCAACAGGTGGAAGTCCCTGATCAAAACATCGCAATTCTGGCAGTTAATGCAGGAGTCACGCGAAGCACGGGATGCAGGCAATACCCCTCTTGCCAAGAACAGGCTTTACGCCGCTTTGAAGCTGGACCCCAATGAGCCCTACGCCATCTCCTTTCTAGCCCAACTCCAGGCTGACAGCGGACAATATAAGGAGGCGGAACACACTTATCGTCAAGCGTTGTTCATTGAGCCGCTTAATTCAAGCGCGCTGGAGGGATTGGTTGCTATTTATCTCCGACAAGGCCGAACACAGGCGCAACACGTTATCGCCCAACTATCCCCAGCTCAACGTAACGTATTGAGCGAGATGATCAAGCGCATGGAGATCGCCTCGGTGGAGGAGAAGGTTGAAGATCCGGATGAGTTTTTGTCTGCCTTGACACTCATTCCGGCTGATAAGCGCCCCGAGAATATTTCGCGTTCGTGGGGAAACAATCTGGATAAACTCGCGAATACTTATGTAAAATCCGGGCGCAAGGATGAGGCAGTACGGTTACTGCAGGGAGCGGAAACTCTTGCAGAGAATGATGAGGTAGCCAGTCTGTTTGTCGCCATCGCATGGGGCAGAATAGGTGACTATCAACAAGCCGACCGATTGTTCGAGAAGCTGCGAACCGCGCATACCCCGCCTTCAACCCGCTGGCACTTCCGTCATGCAGACTATCTCGCCATGAAAAATGCCCCGGAACTTCGCGCCGAGTTGGATGCCATTGCTGCCATACCCACACTGTCACCTGATGAAGCGCAGAATCTGTATGAGTTACAGGAAGATTTCGCCCTGCGTACAGCGAAGGCACAGCTTGACGCAGGCAAGCCCGGCTTGGCGCACCTGACACTCGCACCTTTCCTGAAAGCCACACCGGATCATACAACGCTGTTGCTCGTCGAAGCGCGTGCTTATCAGGCCGAGAAAAAATGGCACTCGGCCAAATCTGCCTACGCGCGCGTATTGCAGCTTGACCCACAAGAAAGCGATGCCATACGCGGCCTGATCGAATCACTGATCGCCCTGGGTGACCGCGCCGGCGCACTGGCGCTGCTGGATGACTGGACAGCCACCTACACACCGGAAAGCGCTTACCGCCGCGTACAAATAGTTGATCTCTATCTTGCGCTAAATGAACGGGAGAAGGCAAAAAAGCAACTCGTCGCCCTGTTAGCCCAGTATCCCAACGATTCACAAGCACTCAATGAAGCTTGGCGTATGGCCCAGAACGAAGGCCATCTGGATAATGAAATCGTCTATCTGAAGAAGTCAATCGCCGCAGAGCGAGCCGAACTCGTTCCGGCTGCTGCACAGTCTGCTGCAAAGTCGCCAAGCGACCCAGCAACGTACCAACAAATCGGTTTTGACGAGCTGGGCTCACCGAAAAAAATTCAGCGCGACTGGAAAGAAAAGAAGCTGGCGAATCTTATCGACGAGCGCTCTGCCTGGCTCTCTTCGTCTATCGATTTCAATTACCATCCCGGCACACCAGGTTTGTCACAATCCCACTTTGCCGAAATGCCGCTCGAATACAAGAGACCTTGGCATGCCAACGATGAAGTGTTTTTCAGAACTGATCTGGTCAAACTCGATGAAGGCAATGTTGATTCGACGAGTACGTCATTTGGCAGCATGGTTCTTTGTCAGCCGAATTGTTCATCAGCCCCGCTGGCTCAACACGCAGAAGGATTGGGCCTCACCGCAGGCTATATTGGACAGGATATCCGCGCAGATATTGGAGTCACTCCGCCAGACTTTCCCGTGAGCAATGTGGTTGGGGGCGTACGCTACAGTGGCGATTTTAAACAATTTGGATATTCTCTTGAAGTATCGCGTCGCGCCGTCACCAGCAGCCTACTGTCCTATGCAGGAACACGCGACCCACGGTCGGGTCAAATCTGGGGCGGGGTTGTGGCGACGGGAGGGCATTTGGGTCTCAGTCTAGATAATGGACAAACGTTTGGTTTTTGGTCATCTGCCAATTGGCGCATACTGACCGGCCTCAATGTTGAAAACAACGAGCAGTTGCAACTCATGGCGGGAGAACAGTTGCGCATAATCAATGAAGAAAACCGCCTGCTCTCCCTCGGAATCACGGGCATGTATTTGCATGATGCAAAAGATGCAGGCGAATATACCTTTGGTCACGGCGGCTACTACAGCCCGCAATTTTCCAGATCGTTATCGCTGCCCATCACCTATGGCGCACGCACCCCACGTTTTTCCTACACTGTGAGCGCATCCGTATCAGTATCACAATCTCAAACACAGTCCGCCTTGTATTTTCCCACTGATAGTGCGTTGCAAGCCTTGGCACCCGCTAACTCCGTGTACTCCTCAAGTGCTTTAAGCACCAGCCATGGATATTCAGTGGATGCCACAGGAGAATACCAAATTAGTCAGCAACTTTTCGTTGGCGGAATGCTCTCAATCGCCCGTGCCGTCGATTACACACCTGATCGTGCATTGTTCTACCTGCGCTATTCCATGGATCATGCTGCCGCGCAGCCGGTGTTCTTCCGGCCTAAGCCGGTCATACCGAGTTCACAGTTCTAAGATATTCGTGGTTATTTTAAACCTAACGGGCATGGCAATAGCCACACTGAATGATGAAAAAGGCAAATCCCCCTCCGCTTCGCTCCACCCCCTTTTTCAAAGAGGGTCGTTTCCCCACTTTGAAAAAGGGGGGCTAGGGGGGATTTGATGTCGTTTCACATTAAAAAAACCTTAGCCCGTTATTCAGGCAAAGGCCGGAACCCAGCAACAACAAATATTCCGCGAAGCGGGCAAAATCGCAATGTTGATGAAAACGAACCCATGATGAACTGCAAATTTCTCCAAGTTTTTTTCTGTTGGGTAGTTGGCACCATACTGCTGACTCTATCCGTGAACTCCGGCGCGCAATCTACCGGCTTGCTCTACGATCCGGAACCTCCTGCCAATTCAGCCTATGTGCGTGTGATCCACGCCAGCCGAGAAGGCTCGCTCGATGTAATGGTCGACGGCAAGCCTCGCGCGCGCAACTTGAAAGGTGGTGAAGCCAGCGACTATTTGGTACTGTCGGCGGGAAAACATACGTTTGCGCTCCAACCTGCTGGCAAATCCACGGCGCAGGTTTCGGCGACACTGGATGTAGACAGTGGAAGCGCGCTCAGCGTGGCATTTACCACCTTGCGTGCCGATGCCAAGCCGTTGGTGTTTGAAGACAAGGCGAATTCCAATAAGCTCAAGGCAGTGTTGGCGGTATACCACCTCGATTCCAAGTCGGGGCCGCTGGACGTACTCAGTGCGGACGGCAAAATCCGGGTATTCACCAAGGTCGTTTCTGGCACGTCAAGCCAACTATCGGTCAACCCGATCACGATAGAACTTATCGCCACCCAAGCCGGTGATAAAACTGCGCAGGCGCGCGCCACTGTCGCCATGGAGCCGGGAGGCACTTACAGTTTCATGTTACTGCCCGGCGAGGGAGGTAAGCTGATTGCGCGAGCCGTACAAAACAAGGTTGAGCGGTATACCGGCAAGTAGTTACATTCGATAAAAGTATTCGAAGGGAATTCTACGATGAAGCGAGAAGCAAACCAATTTCAACGATGGCTCAATGGAATTTTGCTTGCCGGTGTGTTTAGTACGCCGTTTGCCCATGCGGCTGATGATACCGATAATGGTAGTGGATGGAAGAGCTTCGTCGGCAATAATGAATGGCTCTTTCTTCGAGGCGAATTTCCCGAAGCTATCAATGAGTCGACTACTAACGCATCCATCGATCTGATCCGTCGTTTTAATAAAGTGCTGGAACATAACGGCATTGCACTAGCATTTACGATACCGCCACTGAAGGCGCGCATCTATGCAGAACATCTTCCCGACAACGTTAAGATCAACCCATACATGGAAAGAAACTATGACCGCATGGTGAAAACGTTGCGTGCCGGAGGTGTTAACGTTATTGATCTCAACAAACCATTCCTGAACAGCCCAAAACGCGATAGTGATACGCCTTTGTTTTTCCGCTTGGATACGCACTGGGCCCCCGCAGGCGCAATGCTTGCTGCGGAGACCGTTCGTACTGAGATTTATGCCACTCCAGACCTAAAGAAAGCTCTGGAGACTGTACCTGAAGAAAAATTCGGTGTCATCTGGAGCAAGAGTAAGGTCAACTCGACGTCACGAGACATGATTAAGCTATTGCCCGAGATATCCCCCACTTTTGCAGCAGAACAAATACTCCCGTTCGTAGTGCGCAAAGAAACAACCGACGGCAGTCTATTGGGTGACAGTAATGATCCTGCAATCACGTTGATAGGCAGCAGTTATTCTGGGCCATTTTACGGGTTCTCGGACGCACTGCGTTATACCCTGCAACGTGACATCCTCACAGTTTGGGTCTCAGCCACACAGGGATCATGGGTCGGCATGGAATCTTATCTGCGCGACGATTCTTTTCAGACCAAAAAACCGAAGCTATTGATATGGGAAATACCCGAGCGATTAATGGATTCGCCACCTGATTTTAAATACCGCGATGAGCGCTATTTCTCCGACAACACAGAATGGCTGCTGCGCGCCTCCGCTTGGGTGCAAAGCAGTTGCACACCGTCGCAGGTTATCGCAAAAGTAGTTCCCGGCGGCCTGCTGGCAAAACCAACTGACAACGTCATGACAGGCAAAACGACCGACCAGGATTTCATCGAATTGAGTTTCAATAAGCCAATTGAGAAGCTGGATTACATTGTCGCCAGCGTTGCCACCAGCGGATCGAAAAAGATGGTGTTCGAAGCGTCCGGAGCAGGAGCCGAAACCCGCTGGATTGATGTTCCCGTTCCGGGCAACGGCGCTGAACATGTGTTGACAGCACCTCTACCTTCAGATGGAAAAGGATTTACCAAACTGCGTATTTATCCGGGAAAAAGCAGCGCATTTGTATTTAAAGGTTTGCAAGTTTGCAGGCAGCCTGAGGATTTGCTCAAGTAAATTGATTGATCGTTTCCATACATAACCAGCCGCTTGCCCCGAACTTTGCGGGTTTAGCTTGCGTAGCCCGGATGAAATGTAATGGAATCCGGGATTGCTTTCATCGCCCCCTGAATAGTACCCCCGGATTACGCTACGCTTCATCCTGGCTACAAACGCTATATTTATCCATCCCAGCTCTGCCGGAAAGATTATGGATACAGCCCGGAAGGGTGGGCACGCCCTTGTGCCCACGCGGATTCAAACCGGGTGGGCAGCAACCCCTGCCCCCTACCTTGCTCGTTAGAACTTCTTGGGTTCTGGGATGCCAAGATCGCGGCAAATCTTGACCGCCAAGTGGTTGTTAATTTCATTATGCCTTGGAACAGCACTTCGCCTGTTCGTGTCCGAATGATGCCACCAAGAGTGGCTACCGCCTTCGCGGAGCAAAGCACAGCCATGTGAAGTGAGGTGTATCATCAAATCTCGCCGCTTCATACGGCTATCGAAAGCTCTTCAAAACCATAGCCCACAGCTTCCAGCGCTTCCGCACGATTAAACTCGATGGCCTCAGCTAATGTTTCTCGGAGAGACTCTAATAACTTCTCACGCGATGGCTCCTGGCAATTTACGCCGGGAACTTCTTCAATCCAGCCAATCCACCAATTGGCGTCTTGCTTAATGACTGCTGTGTAGTTTGAATTCATAATTTGATCTCCTTGATCAGCATCATAGCAAAAGCTCGCGTAGCCTGGATGAAATGTAATGGAATCCGGGATTGCTTTTATCTGTACCCTGAATAGCGCCCCCGGATTACGCTACGCTTCATCCTGGCTACAAACTCTATATTTATCCATCCCTTTTCTGCCGGAAAGATTATGGACGTAATCCCACCGTCTGCAACCACTTCGTCTCTCCTTCTAGCTTCATACCCAAAAACCGCTCCGGCACTTCCCAGATCAGCACCTTCGGTTTGGAAGAACGAAACGACTCATCCTTCAAATACTCCGTAGCCGCCTGTAAAAATCCGCCGCCATCTTTCGCCGTATTGAGCACTTTAGCCGCCAGTGCTTGCTGCAAAAACCCATGAAAATTTGCGCGCAGAGAATAAGACGTACCCGTTAATACTACCGGAACCGAAGCATCACCGAATAAGCCGCCGCTGTTATCCACGCTTGTCTGACGTGTGGTCAGCAATCTTTCACGATCAGGAAGCGGGCGCAAGAAGTTGGGTACATCTTCCAGTCCCATCATTCGGATCAGGTCTCCCGGACGTTCGGTTTCTGCGCCATTTTTTTCGGTGGTAAACGCGGTTGTGTCCAAATCAACATTCAAGCGATGCACTTCAGTTGCGATGGCTTCTGCCGCTACCTGCGCCCCGTTCTGGTTCCAGTGGGTGTCGGTGCGGTAATAAACCTCGTCCTTGGCCGCTGCGAGCGTAAGCGGCTTAAGCAGATCAACCACATTGACGCCGCGTGCTTGCAGCGCGCTTAAGGCATCTTGATAACGCGTGCGGTTGTAATCGGGCAACCCTCCGATCAAGTGCTCTGGATAGATGCGCGCTTTGTCCGGTACCAGGACAATGACCAGCTTTACGCCGTCACGTTCCAGTGCAGAGGACGCCGCACCCAGCAAGTCGGCACGTGCGGCCAGGTTATTCTTTGCGTCGGGGTAAAAGCGTAATTCCTCTGTAAGAAAAAGCCAGCCATCGCGACCTACGCGAACCTGATCGCCTCCGCTGCGAAAAAGAAGATAACTCAGTGAATTCGCCGAGGCAATCAGCGTTGAGCGCTCAGGCAGTTTCTGGTCAAGTTGTTTTCCCAGCACATCTGTTGTGCGCCCTTGACGTATATCCATCCACGCATGCGGCACATCATGCCACTCGATTTGCCGCAATGCCTGAATGATTTGCCATGCACCGCCCAGCATCACGCAAATGAAGGCCACTGCGGCCAGCTTGTCGCCGAATGGAATGGGCATACCTGAGCCGGTCGGAGTTTCGGTTATTGCAGAAATATCCTTGTTCAACATGGCGGCCTCAGAACTGGAAATACAGGAACGGGGTGAACGACTGCGACGATAAAGTTGCCACTGCCCATAGGAACAGGGGAACCAGCAAATAGCGTATCGGTCCGCCGCTATGTTGTTTCAGCCAAGGCATGGCGTACACCAGCACAATCCCGAGCGCCAGCACGCCGAGCCGGTCGGAGGTGACTTGCCATCCGACCGGAGCACTGAAGGCGACGCCGTTCAACCCCAGCATTCCACAAAACATACTACCTGCTGCCGTGATATCGGCTGCGCGGAACATAACCCAGCCGATCATCACCAGCAGCATGGTCTTGGTCATAGCCAGCCAGCCGGACAGCAAGGGTGCGCCGAAGCGCTGCATCCAGTAACGCTCCAGTACCAGACACGCTCCGTGCTAGGCACCCCACAGTGCGAATGTCCAGTTGGCACCATGCCACAAACCGCCCAGCAACATCGTCACAAACAGGTTAATGTAGGTGCGGGCGATACCTTGACGATTGCCGCCCAAGCCGAAGTACAAATACACACGCAACCAGTTGGAGAGCGACATATGCCAGCGTTTCCAGAAATCCGTGATCGAGTGCGAAAGGTAGGGATCGTTGAAGTTTTCCGGAAACACAAAGCCTATCATCAGCGCCAGTCCGATTGCCATACCGGAGTAGCCATTGAAATCGAAAAAAAGCTGGACGGTATAAGCCAGCGTCCCCATCCAACTGTCTGCAAGGGTAGGCGACGGTGCCGAAAAAGCGGCATTGACTAACGGTGCGACCGGGTCGGCAATCAAGACCTTATTGCAGAAACCGACCATAAAAATGGTGCAGCCACGGGCAAAGCGTTCGAGAGAATGCACACGGCTGCGGAATTGTTCGGCAAGCAGGTGGTAGCGTAGCACCGGCCCCGCTATCAGATGCGGAAACAGCGCAATGAAAGCGGCAAAATCGATCATGTTGTGCGCCGGTGGCACTTCGCGGCGGTAAATATCGACCAAGTAGCTGATCGCATGAAAAATATAAAACGACAATCCGATTGGCAGGATGACTCGGGTAAAGTCGACCGCATTCACCCCGAGCCCTGCCAGCAGGGCATTGAGGCTGTCGATGCCAAAATTGGCGTACTTGAAATAACCGAGCGCCAGCAGGTTTGAAATCACACCTGCCGTCAGCAAATGATATCGGCGGCGCTCATCGGCAGTCGCTTCGATTGCCAGGGCGAACCAATGACTGACAACTGTCACCCCCACTAACAGCCCCAGAAATTCGGGGCGCCACCACGCATAGAATGCATAGCTGAAAGCCAGAATCAGCGCTGATCTGGCACGTGTGGGAACCAGATAGTAACAGAGCAAAAACAGCGGTAAAAAAGCGAACAGGAAGATGTTAGAACTGAAAACCATGGTTTTAACAAATCTTCCCGAACAGGCTCATTGGCAATGATTGACGTGTGATTGGATTCTCTCCTGAAAATGCCAACGACACAACCTTGCGTCTCGTTTAGCATCTTTAATTCGCACCCTAATGCACACCGAACTTTTCTCCCGTGCCTGGCTTCGGTAGTTGACGGTCACGTTCAAACGGAAGCCTCTCTCGGGCAGGCACGGGTTCGTTTGGATACTCTTTAACCCAAAATACTCGATCTTCCTCGTCTGCATAATATTTCAGGAAGATGTTGTTATCCTCATCGCTGCCACTGCCAATCAAATCAATATGGCAGACTAAGGAGGCAGTGGGGGATTGAATAACCAACTCTTCCAAGAGCATATCGCCCCAAAGCAGGAGATATAACTCACGGTCACTCAGGTGATCAGTATGCTCCAGGTAGGCTCCCATCAGTGCAAGAGCATTAATAACTTCCCATAATTTGGCATTGAGTTCGGCATCCGCCAATTCGTCAGGTGGCGGCAAGGATATGCCTGACTCAACTAAAACTTGAAATGGCTGGAACCATTCCGCTTGCTCAAATGCATCAACGTTTTTTTGGAACTGTTCTTGGACTTCTGTGGAGCAGTCGCCAAATTCGTCGAAAGAAATTTCTTTGTTTTTCTTTACCACCTGAGTTCCTCAAGTAATTTAATTTCTCTGCGTCATGGAACAAATTGTTTATCGTTCCAAACCTCGTCATCCTTATCAAATGATGTGCGATCAAGCTTAACTTCCGGTTTTGCAAAAGGCAAGAAAGTAGTGTTGACACAATCCCGGATGGTGATTCAGTTTGAAATTATTTAGTTTTCGTGCGCGCGAACCGTCCAACATGGTGGAAACTATAATTTGTGCGACAGCAAACAGTTAAGATAGAGCCGCATGAATAACTTATCAACATGGAAAATGTTGCAAATAAATCGTATTACGGTAAAGAATTTTAGACGTGTTCCGCTAAATGGAACTATAATTCTCTTGGCAGTTAGTTTATTGTCAATAATAATGCGCGCCCTTTCCACGGCAGCATCTATAGAGATAGTGGTGCAATTGTCCGCACGGTAATCGGGGGGGCTTGTGCATATTGAAACAATAACAGCACCAGCTAAAAATACTTTTAGCCAAGGGGGGTTAAATGTTTAATCAACCGTTTCCGAATACGGATCAACTTCGGGAAATGTATAAAGAAGTTTTCAGTAATAAGGCTGTCACAGCTTTATCACATTGGACTGATACCAATTGCTCAGACGCAACCGACGAAGAAGCTTATTTAGCCAGAGCAATGGAAATAGGCGGATCGCTGTTCGCTAAAATTAAGGATGCATCAGACGGTATCGGTCGCTGAGGCCATTCACACCTGAAAGTCTTCTCTCCCGTGTCGGCGAGGAGAAGATTCTTAAACGCTTCTATTCGCTGGAAACTGTTTACAAAGCAAAGATTCTTCCAGAGTGCCCATCTACTTTTCTACAAAAATATATTTTAAGAAATACTGTCGAAAGCTATTTTTGTGACCTTCAACATAGTAAAGATTTTCACGACATCGAATTAGCCGACCGCCATAAAGTCGCCGCATTTACGATCAAGTGGATTGTTAAGTATCGCCCAATCCAATTAATAGAAACTGCATCTCCCAATGCCACATACATTCTTTTAGTTAATGAGATATTTGCACTGATGGCAGGACTTATACACTTGAGCGCAGATATACCGAATCTTTCCAATCCAATGTTCCGCAGCTTGCTTTATACGCTTCATAATAGAACTGTTGATGCCGAAACCATGTCAGCCATGATGTATACAATCGAATGCGCTCTGAACAACAAGCAGCCCTAATTTGATTTTTTTCATCGCAAGAAGTATTGGATTTTTTCCCCAACGGAGTAAACTAACAACCTAAGTTATTATTCAGCACCGAGAATGGAGGTCGCTGCCATGACAACAGTTTCCAGCATCACACCATCAAGCGTAAACGGATACAACACACTCCCCCCGAGCGCCAATCCTGTCGTGCAAACGTCCAACTCCGGACTGGTGCAGGTTGCTACCAATCTTTCCGCAGAAGCAAGCATAGTTGCGGCGTTGGGAGGCGGGACGACTTCCTCGTCTTTGACCTATGATGCTGCCGGTATGCTGAATTCTTTTGTGCAAGCCGGTTCGGCACCTTCCTCTTCTCAAACCGTTAGCAGCAGCTCTAATCCACAAGCCACCGCGCAAAATTCAACCGACCAAGGGATCGTCAGTACATTGCCCTCTAATTCAGTCGTTTCGGGAACTTATAACTCCTCCGGTTTACTTCAGGGACTATCATCCAATACTTCGTCCAATTGGGCGACGGCACTCAAGGCCAATCCTAATCTTGCTTCTACCGTAATTTCTGACTCATTCAACCAAGGTATTGTCGGAACACTGTCAACCACAGTCTAAGCCCGATATTCCATGCGTCCCCGGCCCTTCTCTTACGCTCTGGACAGACTTGTCGCAGGGATTAATCGTGTAGTATACGGGGCATCTATTTTTCGATGCGAGGGAAGTTAATGCGTATTGCAATCATCGGTTCCGGGCCTGCCGGATTCTACGCTGCCGAGGCGCTGCTTAAACGTACCGATGCGATAGTTCATGTGGATTTGTTTGACCGTCTCCCTACCCCATACGGACTGGTGCGGGGAGGCGTCGCGCCGGATCATCAAAGCATTAAAGCCGTCACCCGCGTTTACGAAAAAACTGCCGCGCGACCCACCTTCAGGTTTTTGGGTAATGTTTGCCTCGGGCGTGACATCACGGTGGAAGAATTGCGCGTGTACTACCACCAGATAGTCTACGCGGTGGGGAACGAGGCTGATCGTCGTCTCGGCATTCCGGGTGAAGGCATCCCTCGTTGCACACCTGCTACGGTCTTTATTGGCTGGTACAACGGGCACCCCGATTACCGTCATGCGCAGATTGATTTGTCGGTCCCTCGCGTCGCGGTGGTAGGCAACGGCAACGTCGCCATCGATGCGGCCCGAATTTTGTTGCGCACTCCAGCCGAATTAGAGAAGACCGACATTGCCGCTCACGCGTTGGAAGTTCTGCGCAACAGCCAGGTGCGCGAGGTTTACATTCTTGGACGACGGGGGCCGGAACAAGCCTCGTTCACTCCGCCCGAACTTAAAGAGCTAGGCGAGATGGAAGATGTTGACCTGATTGTGGCCCCCAGCGACCTTGCAGACTGTGTTGCGAATGCGGATGAAAATTCGCAGACGGGCAAGAATCTGCTCATTCTCAAGTCCTTTGCCGCACGCCAAACTGGTTCAAGAAAGAAGAAACTTCACCTGAGGTTTCTCGTATCGCCGACCGAAGTGATCGCAGATGCCGATGGCAAGGTTGCAGGTCTTGTGCTTGAGAAAAACCGCCTTGAAGTTAAACCGGACGGCACAACCAGCGCACGCGGCACCGGCAAGAGGGAAGTCCTGGATGCGGGAATGGTATTGCCCGCAATTGGTTTCGCTGCCGAGAAGATTGCCGGAGTCCCCTACGACGAAAATGCGCGCGTCATTGCCAACGAAGACGGGCGGCTCGTCGACCCCGTCAGCCGCAGCGTGATTGCCAATGAGTATGTCGTCGGTTGGGCGCGCACCGGAGCACAGGGTCTCATCGGCTCGCACAAGGGCGCATCAGCCCACGTAGTCTCGCTCATGATAGCTGATGGTGCAGGATTGGAGGCGCGAAAACTTCCGGACAGCGAGGCTATCATCACCTTGCTGCGTAAACGTGGCCTGCAAGTCGTGTCTTTCAGCGATTGGCAACAACTCGATAAAGTGGAATTGGCACGCGGTGAACGGCGCGGTGCCCCACGCGACAAGATGGTCGATGTCGAGAGTATGCTTGAGGTACTTGCACCATAGTGTGCAGGTTGTCCATTACCAATCGCATCTTTATCGCATCCGGGTAGCGCTCGTCGAGCATTTCCTTTATCTGAGGCAACGCGCATGGCACTAGCTGCCGGCCTACCACCGGCGAAGTTGTTTTTGGATAAAGTGGTTCGACAAGCCCACCACGAACGGTCTTAGTGGTAGCCGCGCTACCCTTTGCTACCACGCTCAATACTAATCCCTACCATCCTACTCCCCCGTATAGCTTGCAGTTTCGCCACGCTGACTTTCACCCACGGCGCTTTAAAGTCATCGAGCAATATTTGCGCGATGGCTTCGGCCAGCGCTTCCAGCAAATTGTAATGACGGCTGGCAAGCGCTTTCTGGATGTCGCGCACGATGTCGGCATAATTGAGAGCGTCCTTGATGTCGTCGGTCTGGCAGGCGCGGCTGTCGGGCAAGGCGATCTCCAGATCAATTTGCAGGGTTTGCGGCACGCGCTTTTCCCATTTGTACACGCCGATGAGCGTTTCGATCTTGAGTTCGCGCAGAAAGATGATATCCATGTGTTTGGCGTGACGTTTGGTTGTAGGAGAGCATTCGAGTAAAATCCACCGTTCGTATTTTAAGATATTCCAGATGATGACCATAGCTTTTGTTGTGTGTGCCTATCTGTTGGGCTCGATTTCTTTTGCGGTGTTGATGAGTAAGGCGTTCGGTTTGGCTGACCCCCGGACTTATGGTTCCGGCAATCCCGGTGCGACCAATGTGTTGCGTAGCGGCAAGAAAGCGGCGGCGGCACTGACTCTGCTGGGCGATGCGGCGAAGGGTTGGCTGGCGGTGTGGCTGGCGATGCACTACGTTTCTCAGGATACTCGGATGCTTGTCGCGCTTGTGGCATTGGCGGTATTTTTGGGACATCTGTTTCCGGTGTTCTTAAAATTCAAAGGAGGCAAGGGGGTGGCGACGGCGCTGGGCGTGTTGCTGGCGCTGAATGTTTGGATGGGGTTGGGCGCATTGGCGTCCTGGTTGTTTATGGCGGTGGTATTTCGCTATTCATCGCTATCAGCCTTGGTGGCGGCGGTGGCAGCTCCGATTTATGCGCTGTTGCTGGGATTGCCGCATGAGTGGGTGCTGGCGTCGGGCGTCATGTCGTTGCTGCTGATCTGGCGGCACCAGAGCAATATCAAGAATCTGCTGGCAGGGAAAGAAAGCAGGATCGGAAGTAAGAAGTCCGAGAGTCGGGCTGCGGATAATCAATCTGCTTGATTCGGTGAGGGTACCCCACTTTGAAAAGCTGGGCTTGCTGCGGCAGCCCTGGCCTCATACCCATATCGTGCTGCGCGGCGCAAAATTTATGAAGCATTCAGGCTAACACCATTTCATCTTTTTGGTCAGCAAGTTGTGGTCAATCAAGTTTGATGCCGCTCAATCAACATCGCGTCGCCATAACTGAAGAAGCGATATTCCTGCTCTACCGCGTGACGATAGGCGGCGAGCATTTGATCCATGCCAGCAAAAGCACAGACCAGCATCAGCAGGGTGGATTTGGGCAAATGAAAGTTGGTGAGCAGCACATCTGCCACATTGAAACGATAACCCGGCGTGATAAAAATGTTAGTCTCCCTCTCCCCCGCGACCAACTCGCCGCTCACCGCTGCGCTCTCCAGCGCACGCAGACTGGTCGTCCCCACCGCTATGACTCGCCCACCCCGCGTCTTCGCCTCACGAATGGCATGCACCGTTTCCTGCGGAACAGTATAGCGCTCGCTGTGCATGACATGCTCGTGCGTGTGTTCCGCACGCACCGGCTGGAAGGTGCCCGCACCGACATGTAGAGTAACATAAGCAATCTGTGCGCCCCGTGCGCGCAGGGCTGCGAGCATCGCCTCGTCGAAATGCAGCCCCGCCGTGGGTGCGGCTACCGCACCGGGCTGGCGGGCAAACACGGTCTGGTAGCGCTCTTCGTCCCCGGCATCGGCGGCATGGGTAATATAGGGCGGGAGCGGCAACTGGCCGTATCGTTCCAACATGACAGCCACATTCTCTACACTGTCGAAGCGCAGACGATAAAATTCGCCTTGTCTTTCTAACACCGTAACCGGAAGAATATCCGCCAGCAAAAGTCGACTACCCGGTTTGGGCGGTTTGCTGGCACGGATTTGCGCCAGCGCCTCATGTTCGCCGAGCACGCGCTCGACCATGACCTCGACCTTGCCGCCGCTCTCTTTGATCCCGAACAGTCGCGCTTTCAACACGCGCGTGTCATTAAAAACCAGCAGGTCATGCTCCCGCACCAAGCTTGGCAAATCGGCAAACAGGCGGTCTTTCCACCCGTCTCCACAAAGATGTAAAAGACGGCTGGCACCACGTTTTTCGGGCGGATGTTGCGCAATCAGTCGCTCGGGAAGCACAAAATCGAATTCGTCCGTGCGCATGCGAATATTGCCAATATGTGAAAAAACGCCATTGTAGCTTGATGAACACCGCTGTTTCATGGATAATCCGCGGCTTCCTAGTTCGGACGTTTCATAAATTCGCGCGATGATCGCGCAGGATTTTGTTTGCTAGGCAAGTTTCGTGAAGAAGTGGTGTAGTTATTCATACACCCGACGGAACAAAATCTTGCATAGCAAACAAAACACTAGCGAGGGCGCGCGTAATTTAAGAAATATCCGGACTTAAGCCGGGATGGCGGAATTGGTAGACGCGCTGGACTCAAAATCCAGTATCTGCGAGGATGTGGGGGTTCGATTCCCCCTCCCGGCACCAGACAAATTATTCAATAAGCTTGTCAACCAAAAGGAAAGCTGTGCGTTATTGCAACTGACATTAGTAATGTCATAAACGTTTATCAACTACTAAAAACTGGAGTTAAATATGAAACTGTTGTCCACACTGATCGCTGCTGTATTCGCTGTTGTTTCTTACACCGCTGTTGCTGCTGACGCTCCTGCTGCTAAGGCTGCTGCTCCTGCTGCCGCTGCCGCTCCTGCTGCTGAAGCCCAAGCCAGCCGCTGAAGCCAAGCCAGCCAAGAAGCACAAGAAGATGAAGAAGGCAAAGAAGGCTGAAGCAGCTGCTGACGCACCAGCGCTAAGTAATTTGGCGTAAGTCTAAAAAAGGCAGGGGCGACCCTGCCTTTTTTATTTGTTTATCCCAGATAATCCATTAGGCGCGAAGCGATATGATTTCCCCACCTCCGTTCGCCCTGAGCTTGTCGAAGGGTATTGATTCCACAATACATGTGGTTCGACAAGCTCACCACGAACGGACTAATGGATTATCTGGGTTTATGACAGAATCGTAATATATGATCTGGAAACCCAATGTCACTGTTGCCGCCGTCATTGAGCGGGATGGTAAATTTCTGCTGGTGGAGGAGCAAACTTCGCAAGGCCTGTTGTTCAATCAGCCTGCCGGACACCTGGAAGCCAACGAATCGCTGATCGCCGCAGTGGCGCGCGAAACGCTGGAAGAGTCCGCTTACGAATTCGAACCGCAATATCTGGTCGGCATTTACCGCTGGCATTCAACTATATCCGATACCACCTACCTGCGCTTCGCCTTCACCGGACGCATCCTCAGCCATCACTCGGAGCAAACGCTCGATGAAGGTATTATCCGCGCTACGTTGGATGACACCGGAGGAGATTAGCGCCACCCAAGCACGCCACCGCAGCCCGCTAATCCTGCGTTGCGTGGAAGATTATCTCGCCGGGAAACGTTACCCGCTGGCAGATCATCACCCATTATGATTAAACGTGTAGTGGTCGGCATGTCGGGCGGAGTGGATTCCTCCGTCACCGCCCTGCTGCTGAAGCAACAAGGCTTTGATGTCATCGGCCTGTTCATGAAAAACTGGGAAGATGACGATGACAAAGATTTTTGTTCGTCGCGCCAGGATCTTATTGATGCTGTTTCCGTCGCCGATACGATAGATATCCCCATTGAAGCGGTCAATTTTTCCAAAGAATATAAAGACCGCGTGTTCAGTTATTTCCTGCGCGAATACGAGGCCGGGCGCACGCCCAATCCCGACATCCTGTGCAACACGGAAATCAAATTCAAAGCCTTTCTGGAACACGCCATCGGCATGGGTGCAGACGCCATTGCCACCGGACATTACGCGCAAATCCGAGAGATAGAAGACAGCTATCAACTGCTCAAGGCAACCGACAGCAGCAAGGATCAGAGTTATTTCCTGCATCGCCTGAATCAGGCACAGTTATCCAAAGCAATGTTCCCACTGGGCAAACTGCTCAAATCGCAAGTGCGCGAAATCGCGCTGCGACACAAGCTCCCCAACCATGCAAAGAAAGACAGCACCGGTATCTGCTTCATCGGCGAACGCCCATTTCGCGAATTTCTCAACCGCTACTTGCCCACCACACCCGGCCCGATGGTGACGCCTGCGGGCGACGTGGTCGGGCAACACATGGGGTTATCGTTCTATACCCTGGGCCAGCGTCAAGGCTTGGGCATAGGCGGCGGTAAGGATGGAACGGGCGAACCATGGTTCGTGGCGGACAAGGACATGTCCCGCAACCGGCTGATTGTCGTACAAGGCCACAACCATCCCAACCTGCTGACGCGACATCTGGAGGCGATGGAGATGCACTGGATCAGCGGGCTCGCCCCCGACTTGACGCGCCATTACGCTGCCAAAACACGCTACCGCCAGGCCGATGCGGCGTGTCGCATCACCACATCCGGGGATAATGCCAGCTTTACTTTTGACGAGGAGCAATGGTCAGTCACCCCCGGACAATCCGTTGTCATGTATGACGGAGAAATCTGTTTGGGTGGCGGCATTATTAAGAATCGCTGACAGCCTACCAGATAGTCATCCTAAAGAAATCTTGATTCGCTTTGCACCGGAGCAAGCGCCGGTTAACGAGCAGAGACGACCTGTTGTCGGTTGCCGGATAATCCCAAAATAAACTTGGCTAATGCATCCGCTTCTGCATCCGATACATGCTGTGCCGGCATTGGCAACGATCCCCAAATACCGAAGCCCCCCAACTTGATTTTGTTAGCCAGAAATATCGGGGCTTCATTATTTCCCTTATATCGTTTGGCCACCTCCAACCAGGACGGGCCAACAAGTTTCTTTTCGATAGCATGGCATCCTGCGCAATTTTTCTTTTTCGCCAAGTCAGGCATATCGACAGCGGATGCAACCGAGCTACACAATGTTATTGCGACGACCGGAAACAAATATTTCATTTTGTTCACCTGCCACTTGAATTAGCCATCTCTGACACATAAGGCTTTTTGCAAAAACGGCTATATCCGAAATTTACTACCCACGAGCAATCTTCTCTTTCAAGACACTCTAATAAGTCAGTGCCACAAAACTTGCGTGATTTACAGTTTTCGCATTCATCCACCATCTGATTTGCTCTGATTTCTGAAGCCATGACATCCTCCCTTTTGCGCAAGATAATCGGAGGGACTCAGTACATGAATCCGCAGGCTAAAAGAGTACGCTTATAAACCGGTATTGCAATATGCCGAATGGCCTAGATAAATGCTGAATTGCCTATATAGATGAGGGAATATATAGGCAGATGATTAGCTACGAAGTTCAGCTATTGCCGAGCTTGTTGCTCCAACTCGCTTGCCAGACCGGGTTCGCCTTCTATCAGAGCTTCCGGAGCACGACGCAAATCGAGCGTTAGCGGGTAATCGGGATTGCGTCCCTCGCGCCGCACATGCATTTCGCCCGGAGTGTGTCCATGGTTCCAGAAACGTGCAACTCGACGCGCCTCGGCTTCGTTGGCGTTAACCGGGAAGGTGTCGTAGTTGCGCCCGCCGGGATGGGCAACATGATAAGTGCATCCGCCGATCGAGCGTCCGTTCCAGCTATCTACCAGATCGAACACCAACGGTGCCTGCACGCCGATGGTCGGATGCAAACCGGACGGCGGACACCAGGCGCGGTAGCGCACCCCGGCAACATATTCGCCGCGTGTGCCGGTGGCAGCGAGCGGCAGCGGACGTCCATTGCAGGTGAGAATGTGCCGGTTATCGTTCATGTTGCGCACCTTGACTTGCAAACGCTCGACCGATGAATCGACATAACGCGCCGTACCCCCGGCAGCAACTTCTTCGCCCAGCACGTGCCACGGCTCAATGGCCAGTCTTAGCTCGATTTCGATACCGTGATAGACCACCGTACCGAAGCGTGGAAAGCGGAATTCGAGAAAAGGCGCGAACCAGTCGAACTCGAAGGCATAACCCGCCCGCTGCAAGTCCCGCACCACGTCGCGCATATCCTGCGCCACAAAATGCGGCAGCATGTAGCGATCATGCAGTTCTGTTCCCCAGCGCGTGAGGTTGCCGCGATACGGCGTTTGCCAGAAGCGCGCGACCAGCGCACGCAGCAACAACATTTGCAGCAGCGACATTTGTGCGTGGGGCGGCATTTCAAAGCCACGGAACTCGACCAGCCCCAAACGCCCGGTCGGGCCGTCCGGCGAATACAGCTTGTCGATGCAAAATTCCGCGCGATGGGTATTTCCGGAAAGATCGACCAGCAGATTACGCAGCAAACGATCTACCAGCCACGGTTGCAAACTTTCTTCGCCGGGTTTGAGGCGCTCGGCCATTTGCTGAAAGGCAATTTCCAGTTCGTAAAGACTTTCATGCCGCGCCTCATCCACGCGCGGTGCCTGGCTGGTGGGGCCGATGAACATTCCGGAAAACAAGTAGGATAGCGCCGGGTGATGCTGCCAATAGGTGATCAAACTCATCAGCACATCCGGCCGCCGCAAACAGGGGGAATCGGCTGACACAGCAGCGCCCAGCGTGACGTGATTGCCGCCGCCGGTGCCGGTGTGACGGCCATCAAGCATGAATTTCTCGGTGCCTAGACGGGTCAGGCGCGCTTCTTCGTAGAGCGTTTGTGTATTCTCTACCAGTTGTGCCCAAGTGCTGGCAGGATGGATGTTCACTTCAATCACGCCGGGATCAGGGGTGATGCGAAATTCTTTCAGGCGAGGGTCGGAGGGAGGCGTGTAACCCTCCAGGCGCAACGGCAATTTCAGTGCTGCGGCAGCGGTTTCAACCGCCGTTATCAGCTTGATGAAATCTTCCAGCAATGGCACCGGCGGCAGAAACACACAGAGCACCCCAGAGCGCACCTCGGCACACAAGGCGGTATGCACAATTTCACGCGGGTCGTAGCTATTTTTGATAGTGATTACTGACTTTTTCTGTTGTTTGGACGTGGTCTTGATAGCGGGCAAATCGTCGGCCGCATCGAAAGGGTCGCGACCGAACTCTTCTTCCTTGTCCTCGGGGGCGACCCACGGCAAAGATTCAAGGGGGAGACGCAAACCCAGCGGAGAATCGCCCGCGATCAAATACAGGTGTTCGCGACGGAGTGGCCACTTACTAGAGTAAAACCCGGCTGCAACATTAGCCTTGTTGGCTTTCCGGCTGGCCGCTGGCGGCAGGGCTTTCAGAGGTAGCACGTAGCCCACCGTTTCTCCCAGACCGCGTTCGATCAGCTTTGCCAGCCTGCGCCGTTCATCGGACTTTTTCAGATCGGCCTTGAGCGGATCCAGATTTTCCGGCCAGCGTTGTTCCTGTTCGATAATTCGGGTCACATCTTCGTACGCGGGAATCACGTAGCCCTCATCCAGTTCAAGCTCTTGCACGAGGCGGCGGATGAAACTCAAAGCGTCCTTGGTTTGCTGCTTTCCGCCACCGTCCGAGAGCACTAGAAGATTTCGGTCATTCCACAACGGCTTGCCATCCGTGCGCCAGTAACAACCAAGCGCCCAGCGTGGCAGGGGTTCGCCGGGATACCACTTGCCTTGGCCGAAATGCAGCAAGGCCCCCGGTGCAAAATGGCCTTGCAGACGGTTAAGTAACTCGCCAGCAAGCTCGCGCTTCTTGGCGGACAAAGCGGTGAAATTCCACTCTGGCCCTTCCATGTCGTCGATGGAAACAAAGGTCGGCTCGCCGCCCATGGTGAGGCGCACGTCATGTTTCTTCAGTTCGGCATCGACCTGATGGCCGAGGTCGAGTATCGCTTGCCATTGCGCTTCGGTGTAGGGCTGGGTGACGCGAGGGTCTTCGTGGATGCGGGTGACTTGCATCGAAAAGTCAAAGTGCGTTTCGCACACTTCGGTGACGCCGATTACCGGCGCGGCAGAGGATGGCATCGCGGTACATGCGAGCGGAATATGACCTTCACCAGCCAAGAGTCCCGAGGTAGGATCAAGGCCGATCCAGCCGGCTCCCGGAACGTATACCTCCGTCCATGCGTGCAAATCGGTGAAGTCGTGATCCGTTCCAGAAGGGCCGTCGAGCGCCTTGACGTCAGCTTTGAGCTGGATCAGATAACCCGAAACAAAGCGCGCCGCCAATCCCAGATGGCGCAGCACTTGAACCAGCAACCAGGCCGAGTCGCGGCAGGATCCGCGTTTGAGTTCAAGCGTTTGTTCCGGCGACTGTACGCCCGCTTCGAGGCGCACGATGTAACCGACATCGTTTTTAACCCGCTGGTTGATGCCGACCAGCATGTCGATGGTGCGCAGCTTCTGGCCCAGCATTTCATGTTTCGTTCTCTTGATCCATCCGGCCAGCAAGGGAGTGGCGGAATCAGCCTCAAGGTAGGGGCCCAGTTCACGCTTCAACCCGTCCGGATACTCGAAAGGAAAATTTTCAGAGGCTTCGTCGATGAAGAAATCGAAAGGATTGATCACCGTCATGTCTGCCACCAGGTCAACCGTAATTTTCAGCGACTCGGCTTTCTCCGGGAACACCACGCGGGCGACCCAGTTGCCGAACGGATCCTGCTGCCAATTAAGAAAATGGCCGGCCGGTTCGACGTTGAGGGAATAGCTCAGAATCGGCGTGCGGCTATGTGCTGCAGGACGCAGCCGAACTTCATGCGGCCAGAGATTCACCGAGCGGTCAAAGCTATAGCTGGTTTGATGGTTGAGCGCAACGCGGATGGTCATCTGGAATCTTTCAGGTAGTTAAAACTAATATGCCTCAGAACTATTTTCAGGATGCAGTTCCCCCCCTTTGACAAAGGGGGGCAGGGGGGATTTGAGACGTGCAAAATCCCCCTCAATCCCCCTTTTTCAAAGGGAGAAGCAGTTCGGTGGCGCTCATCCTGTGAATTGTTCATAGTCATAAAAACTAATGGTGTCCTAGCTTGTAGCGCGTAGCGTGACTTACCAGCCACAAGCCATCATGACTACCATTCAAAATTGGGCAATTGGGCAAAGGCGCGGCGTACGCCTTCATTCCAGCTTTGGCTCAAGCGCAACATATAATTATCCTGCTCGTCAAAGCGGTGGATGCGTCCCAGCACCAGCGATTCTCGGCTGTAACAGGCGAGATCAATCGGCAGGCCTACCGACAGATTCGAACGCATGGTGGAATCGAACGAGACCAGCACGCACTTGATGGCATCGTCCATACTGGTATCGGCACTGATTACGCGGTCGATGATGGGCTTGCCGTACTTGACCTCGCCGATCTGAAAATAAGGCGTTTCCGGGGTGGCCTCAATAAAATTACCTTCGGAATACACCATGAACAGTCGCTGATGCTCTCCCGCGATCTGGCCTCCAACAATAAAATTAGCGCTGCCATCGACGTTGTTCTCCATCAGAAACGGGCCGTCACGGTGCCGCACTTCGCGTAGCGCCTCACCGATCAGCTCCGCCACTTCATACATCGAAGAGACGTTCATCAGATTCGGATCCGAGTTGCGCCGAATAGCTTGCTCAAGATGATTGATTGTGGCCTGGGTGACAGCGAGATTGCCGGAATTAACGATCACCAGCACCCGATCATCGGGGCGTTCAAAAATCTTCATTTTGCGAAAGGTGGATATGTTGTCCACTCCTGCGTTGGTACGTGAATCCGACGCAAAAACGATTCCGGCATCAATCATGGTCGCGACGCAATAGCTCATGGATATTTTTCCTCGGGTTTCATTAACTTTTTGACGTGTCGGCACTATAAGACAAACACCGATGATATATTACAACGATTTCTTAACGTTTAATAAGTCAATCGCCTATTTTTAAATTTCTGGCACATCAGCAGAATGGCTGCTGCTCCAGTCACCTTGACTGATTCAGAAGAGAAAAGAGGAAAACACCATGACTAAAATACTCGTTCTTTACTATAGCATGTATGGGCATATCGAAATAATGGCGGAGGCCGTAGCAGCAGGTGCGCGTGAAGCTGAAGGTGTGGGGGCTACGATCAAGCGCGTGCCGGAGATCATCCCGGAAGATAGGGCTCGCACAATGGGCGTCAAGCTAGACCAGAAGGCTCCCGTCGCAACAACCGATGAACTTGGCGGTTACGATGCGATCATCTTCGGCACCCCAACCCGGTTTGGCAACATGGCCGCCCAGATGCGCAACTTTCTGGATCAGACCGGCAAATTGTGGATGGAAGGCGCATTGATCGGAAAGCCCGCCAGTGTATTCACCAGCACCGGCACCCAGCACGGCGGACAGGAAACTACAATTACCTCTTTCCACTCGACGTTGTTGCACCATGGCATGGTGATAGTCGGCGTGCCCTATTCCTGCAAAGGACTGACGGTAATGACTGAAATCACCGGCGGTTCACCCTACGGTGCCACCACCTTGGCCGGTGCCGACGGCAAACGGTTGCCTAGCGAAAATGAACTGGGGATCGCCCGTTTTCAGGGCAAGCATGTTGCCCAGATCGCGAAGTTGCTGGCGGCGCGCTAAACATCAGCCTCTACACCGCTCCGGACAATGTGATCTTCAACCTGTTGGTCGGCATATTGAATATGCGCGAGTACTCTGGCAAATGGCCAATGATTCAGCCAATCCGTAAACATCAGCTCTCCGACATAGTCCAATTTTCCTTTGAGATGGAGTGCCTCATCTATCAATTGCTTGTGCTTATCCCTGTGTGCCTCAATCTCAGGGTAACCAGATTGAACCATAAGCCGCTCTTCGGTCGCAAAGTGTAAGCGGGTAAATGCAATAATGTCATCGATGATTCGATAAATATCTTCCCGCGACTCGTTATTTTTCACCGCCTCGTTCAAGCGGTTAAACATGTCAACGAGTGCTTTATGTTGCTGGTCAATTTCTGTAACACCGGCCATTTTTACCTTACCCCCTTGTTTACTGTCGAGAACCGATAGGCCTCAGCACGGTATATAAACATGCCAAAAGCCATAGATATTCCAGCCTGACAAATGCAACGACTGCTCGCATCATTTAGTATTGAATCGACATTTCCCATTGTCGCATTATGACGTTTCCGTGGCAAATACTCGATACTCTTTTCTGGGTCTGGAATTGAAAGCGCGGGCTATTGTCTTTTGATACTAATCGAATGGTCAGTTATTTCTTCCTGCTGTTGTAGCGCCCACATCTGCGCATACACCCCTTGCTGCGCCAACAACTCGCGGTGGGTGCCGCGCTCGACGATGCGCCCCTTATCCATCACCAGTATCTGCTGTGCATCCACCACAGTGGAAAGGCGGTGGGCAATCACCAGCGTAGTACGGTTGCGCGCGACATTGCGCAGTTCATCCTGTATCGCCTTTTCCGATTTGGAATCCAGCGCCGAAGTCGCCTCGTCGAAAATCAGGATGGCGGGATTTTTCAGGATGGCACGCGCAATCGCCACACGCTGCTTCTCGCCTCCGGACAATTTCAGCCCGCGCTCCCCCACCATGGTGTCGTAGCCTTGCGGCAGCGATTCGATGAAAGTGTGAATATGTGCCGAACGCGCCGCCTGCAACACCTCCTCGCGCGTGGCATCCGGGCGTCCGTAAGCGATGTTGTAATAAATGTTGTCGTTGAACAGCACGGTGTCCTGCGGCACGATGCCGATGGCCGCGCGCAGGCTGGCTTGCGTCACCTTGCGGATGTCTTGTCCGTCGATCAGGATGCGTCCCGCATTCACGTCATAGAAGCGGAACAACAATCTGGACAAGGTAGACTTGCCCGCCCCGCTCGCTCCCACTACGGCTACGGTATGCCCGGCGGGAATATCGAAACTGACTTCGAACAATATTTTCCGATCCGGCTCATAGGAAAAATCCACCTGTTCGAAACGCACTGCCGCCCGCTCCACTTTCAGCGTCACCGCATCCGGCGCATCTTCGATTTCGCGATGTTCGCCGAGCAGGCGGAACATTTTTTCCATATCCGCCAGCGAATGCTTGATCTCGCGATAAACAAAACCGAGGAAATGCAGCGGCATGTAAAGTTGCAGCATAAACACGTTGACCAGCACCAGATCACCCAGCGTCATCGTGCCCTTGACCACCCCATCCGCCGCCAGCAACATCAGCGCGGTGACGCCGATGGCGATGATCACGCTTTGTCCCGAGTTCAACGCCGCCAGCGAGGTCTGATTTTGAACCGCCGCCGTCTCCCACGAACCCAAATGCTCGTCGTAACGCCGCGCCTCATAATCCTCGTTGCCGAAATACTTCACCGTCTCGTAGTTGAGCAGGCTGTCGATGGCGCGCGTATTGGCCTTGGAATCCATGTCGTTCATGGTGCGGCGAAACACCATGCGCCACTCGGTGATAAACAGCGTGAATACGATGTACACCACCAGTGTAGCAAAGGTAATGACGGCAAACCACGGGTTGTACTTCTTGAACAGGATAGCTGCGACCAGCGTGATTTCCAGCAGCGTGGGCAGGATGTTGAACAGCATGAAATTGAGCAGAAAGCTGATCCCCTTGGTGCCGCGCTCGATGTCGCGCGATACCCCGCCGGTCTGCCGTTCCAGATGGAAGCGCAGGCTCAGGTTGTGCAGATGGACGAACAGCTTGAGCGCCACGCGGCGGATCGCGCGCTGCGTGACTTTGGCAAACACCGCGTCGCGCAGTTCGCCGAACAAAGTGCTGAACAACCGCAACAAGCCATAACCGACCACCAGAAATACCGGCACGAATAACATCGCCTTGGGCTTATTCATCGCATCCACGATTTCCTTCAGCACCAGCGGCACCGCCACATTCGCCAGCTTCGCCAGAATCAGCATCCCCATTGCCAGCGCCACCCTACCCTTGAACTCCAACAGATAGGGCAACAAGGTGCGTATGGTATTCCACTCGCCGTGCGGCGCGGTGGTTGAGGAAGTCGAATGGGGATGCATGAAGGTGTACGGAAAATGGATGCGCGTATTATAGCCGCGCATAGCGTCACTGATGAGGCGTACTAATGAAGCCTGGATTATCCATTAGCGCTGGATACATTTGCGGGAGCGGCTTCAGCCGCGAAAATCAAATAGATCGCGGCTGAAGCCGCTCCCACGGTGACGCTGATAACGGTATTTTGGCAATTTCCTGCTCTATTAATACCGTTAGTGGTAAGCCTGTCGAAATAAACCGTTCGTGGTGACCCTTCGGCTTCGCTCAAGACTAAAGGCCTCGTCGAATCGACCGTTCGTGGTGAGCTTGTCGAGATAAACCGTTCGTGGTGAGCTTGTCGAGATAAACCGTTCGTGGTGAGCTTGTCGAACCACCAGCCACGCAACCAGTTAAACCCTTATCTGCGCCTAATAGATAATCCCATTTCCAAACCACCACCCCATAAGGAAATAGCATGACCCTGCAAAACGCCTGCGAAGCATTTTTATCCCATTGCCGTTCCGCTGTCAGCCTGTCCGAACACACGCTCAGGGCTTACACATTCGATCTGAAAGATTTCCAGAACCACGCCAAACGGGAAACAAAATTAGCCTCGCTGGACAAAGAAAACCTGCGTCAATTTATCCGTCACCTGCGCGAAGAACGTAAGCTCAAGGAGATTACCATCAAGCGCCGTATCGCCTGCCTGAAACTGCTCTTCCGCTGGTCGAAACAGGAAGGCGTGATTGCCATCAATCCATTCGACAACCTGCACGAGCGCATCCGCCTGCCCAAACGTCTGCCCCGCGCCTTGGGTAGCGAAGAAGTCAGCCTGCTTGCCGGAGCCGTCAAGCTGGAAACGAGCGACAGCAATTTTCAGGAATTCGCGACCGGAATTGCGATCAAGCTGCTGCTCACCACCGGCATCCGGGTCGGCGAACTGGTGAAGATCGACATCGACGATCTCGTCCTCGCCGACAGCAGCCTGAAAATTCACGGCAAAGGAAACCGCCAGCGCTTGGTATACTTATTCGAACCAAAGCTTAACCAGGCGATAGCGCAGTACCTGCCCCTGCGGCAAACTAAATCTACCGCATCCAGAAAGTTATTCGTCACCGAAGCCGGAATCCCCTTCACCACCCAGAAAACCAGAAAGCTGCTCGGCAACCTCGCCAGCCAAGCGGGCATACAAAGACGCATCACCCCCCACATGCTGCGCCACACCACGGCAACGCAATTACTGGAAGCGGGGGTTGATATCCGCTATGTGCAAAGACTACTGGGACACCAGAGTATTTCGACGACTGAGATATATACCCATGTTACCGATCAAGGGTTGAGGGGAGCATTGCGGAGGGCTTATGGGGGATAGCGATAACTGCTTTTCCCAAGCTGATTCATCCGACCCAATTCTCAAGATGCAGCCCTTTCACGCGCTCGAACTCGCGCATGTTGTTGGTCACCAGCGTTGCGTCCTGCGCCAAAGCATGGCAGGCAATCCACAAATCGTTGGCACCAATGGGGGTACCCGCCTCCTTGAGCCGGGTGAAATGCACTGCATAGTATTCGCACAAGCTGCGGTCGGTATCGTAGATCACCGGTACTTGTCGCGTCAGTTGATCCAGTCGGCTCATGACATCGGCCTTGCGGTCGCTGCGCTCCGCCCCCTTGAGCAGTTCGGCATAGGTAAAGAACGACATGCAAAGCACGGCATTCTCATCCAGCGCGTTGATACGCTCGGCCACCGAGGTTGGCTTATTCTTGATCAGGTAGATAAGTGTGTTGGTGTCGAGCAGATATTTCAAAGTGATTCCCGCTCCTGCATCGCCGGTTGCCCGGCTCTGTCGGCTTCCAGTGCCGCCACGAAATCATCGTCAAAGGCCTCCAGCGCCTCAAGCAATGCCAAGCCACGATCTGCGGGAATGGGGTGGATAAGCAGATCACCCTGTGCGGTGCGAGAAATCTCTACACGCTTGGCATTCAGCCTGAACTCTTGCGGGATGCGCACGGCTTGGCTGTTGCCGTTCATGAAGATGCGAGTGGCGAGTGTGGGCATGCTTTACTCCATGTGTGTACATATATATGTGTACTATAGCGCCACGCCAAAGTTTTGGCAACTGAGCATACATCACTGCAACAAAGCGCGCACCGCAGCAGCCTCGCCCCCAAGTATCAACTCGGTCTGGTGTTCACCGCTGGCTCCATTGCCGCCAGCTCGAAGGCTGGCGACAGCCCCGCTTTTTCCATGCCGTCTTTCCAGAGCATCAGGATTTTTTGCGCATGTTCCCGGAACGCTGGATGTAATTCGGCGTATTCGGACATCTCCAATGCAGCGCGGTTGATGCCGCTTTCGATGTCGCGCAGCACCGCCTTGGCATCGGCACCGCACATTCTGCCAAGTCTGACTATGTCTTGCAGCTTCGGCCAGCGCTTGGCTCCGCCGAACATCAGCGCGGGGATATCCATCGTCTGTCCATTGTTCTGCACAGGAGCATAGGCCGCCATCGTCACCATGTCGTAGCACGGAGACAGCCTTGGGCACCGTCCGTTATCGCTCAACACCCCGAAACTCTTGAGATGCGCCCCCCCATTGCGCAATACCATGGCCAGCGTGTATTGGCGGAAGAACCATTCGAGCGACTGCCTGCGCTGATCCCCGGCGCAATAAGCCTCAATCGTCTTGACGATGCGCTCGACTGATCCCGAAAACTTGAGTCCGGAAGGTAGTCCCATGAGCGAACACATGTCCTCGAATGCGAAGCGGGAACCATCCTCTTTGACATCGAACCTTTCCGATAGCAATACCTGCCCATCGTCGGACAATTCGATATGCGGGATGGCGATCCCCGAAAACTGCGCTGCCTTCATGGAAAAATACTCGTTGGCAGACAGCCATGGATGAGATGCGGAGGGGAGCTTTACGATCCAGCGATCCAGCGGCACATGACGCCTGGTTGACTTCGTCTCGGCCAGCACTTTGAGGTATCCGCCGGAAACCCCGGATCGAGTAGCGTGTTCGCTGATTAGCTTGGCGACAAATTCGGGCGATCCACCGTGCTTGAGTACATCGGCAAGCGATTCCATTGCCTCTGGGGACGGCGCAGCACCTTCCGGCACAACGGACAGGTTGCCGACGAGGTACTGCCCCACGACAGCCAACACGGACATGTCACCACCGGCATTCGTCCGCTTGAGCGTCTCGCGCTCAAGCTCCGCGCGCAAATCCCCTTCCGGCAGACTCACCTGAAATACGGGGTGCAAGTAGGGGGCAAGATATGGCTCCGCGCGCCCCGGCATGGTAAGCGACACCGCATCCGCCCCGTGCAAATAGGTGAATTTGAATTCAGCCGGCTCGAGCTGCTCCAGCACACCGGCGTGTTTGCCTGACACATAAACGTCAAGCCGCATGAATTTCTCCCGGTTCGTCATCAAGACGCTCTCCCGCCGTTTTTCTGACACGTTCCGGTAGCTTGCGCGCCTCCTCGGCGTTAAACAGCATGCGGTTCTGGTTCAACAGATCGTCAAGGTTCGGTGGTGCTTTTGGAACAAGCGAGATTTCCACGCCCAAGACACCCATCACCCGATTGAGGACGGAAAGCGATACTCCTGCGCATGCATCATCGGTTTCCATGGTCGAAATGGTCTTACGGGAAACGCCGGATTGATAGGCCAACTCCTCCTGGGTTAGGCGTGCCTTGATGCGCAGATTGCGCAGTTGGCGAGACAAGGATTCGTCTGAAGGATTTTTCATAATATCACCACAAATACTCGATACAGCATATTTTCGCCATATTGTGAATAATTGGTTACATTAAGTCAAGGGGATTTTAGGGGCTTGGTTGGATGCCGGTTTGCATTCATTTCTTCCGAGGCGTGAGGGAACAGGTTTCGCCAAGTTCAAAAATGCGGTTAAAGGCTTCGCAGGGTAGCGGATGATAACTAGGAATTATCAGATTGAAAATATTGATGTGTGCCAATCCGTTAATTCAACATATTTCAATGATTTAATATGACTGAAAAATATTCTATTGGGGCGGCTTTACCAATCATAAGCATGGTCACGGATCGAGCTAATGATCCGAGTCGACACAAAGTAAAGGTATGCTTTTTCCTAGGAGCTGGTGTAGATATAAGCTCGGGCGGAATGAGTTTCACTGAACTTAAGAAACAGGCGCTTGAGAATTATCTGGGCAGGACATTATTCGACATAACGCTACCGGATGAAATTCAAGAGCGGTTTGACAGGTTGATCTGTGGGTTGAGCAATGACGAAAGAGCCATACTCATTGAAAATCTGTTTCGTTCGATGGAACCGATTAGACCATCAGATAGCTATAAGCTGCTTGTCCTTCTTGCAGAAATAGGCGGTATTGATACGATAGTCACGACTAATTTCGACATGATGTTGGAACGTGCTCAGTACGAACTTGGGCGGGATGTTTTTCAAGTTTTTTCGCCGGGTTTAGCTAGGCCACACAATAATCCATACGGGCGTTTTGAGCCGCTTAAAAAACCTTATTTGAAGCTTCACGGTGACATTGGCGCAAGATATATAACTCTGCTGACTACCGATGAGCTTAAAAATGGAGAATATGATGCCTCCATACTTGAACTACTAAACTCGACTCTAAAAACTCATGATATCGTTTTTGTCGGTTATAGCGGATACGATCCTGCACTGGCAAAAATCATTTCAGTTGCTCTTTCAGAAACAGATAAACGAATATATTGGTGTGGGCCATCTCAGCCTGCATCCGATACCTCCCTTTACAATGGTATTAAACCTCAATTTGTTCGTATAAATTTTGACGAACTAATGTCGGTCGTAGCTAAGCCGGTTCTTGAAAGACCTTCACTTGCAGCAACTGAACCTACATATGTCAGTTGCCTTTTCGATTGGAGGGTGGATTATTGCAATAAGGAATACAAGAATCACTACGGTAGTCGATCTGGAAAACCAATCGAAGATACTTTCGCGCGACGGAAAAAAGTTGAAGATAGTGTCGCCTTATTCCTTAAGGCAAGTCAACCATTGGCGATTATCACCGGCCCTTCAGGATTTGGAAAAACGACCATCGGTGTTCGGTTACTAAAAACTTATCAAAAAGATCCATCCAACCGAGTTATGTTGATACGTTCGCGCTCTTTGGTAAATAACGGCGACATCGAGCAACACATCGGGGAGCAACTGGGTGGATTGGGGTCGCGTGAACCTTTTTCACTGTTCAGGTTGGAACGATGGCTTAGGGAACGAGGCGTACGATTAATTCTATATATTGATGGGGTAAATGAATTTAGTCCTGAGCTAAACCGGTGTGTTCAATATTTCCGCAACATATTGCGTTTCTGTTATTTCTTGCCCGAAACATATAGTGCTATTCGTGTAATCGCAACTATTCGACAAGAAACATGGAATGTCATGCTCCGGCATCTTGATGCCGTACAACTAAGCAAAACTGTTTGGAGCAATGATGGTGCATCCCAGTCGTTCAACACCATTTCTTGTGCAGCATTTTCTGACGAAGAACTTGATGATGCGCTTTCCAGAGTTAATAAAGCCAGCAGTGTTCCAATAGATATTGGGAGGTTTTCTCCATCGTTTATCAATCAAATTCGTGACCCATATCTTTTTAGAATGCTGGCTGATGCAGCTCAACAAGGGCTTCCCCCAATTCCAAGTGCCCAAGTCTATCAACGGGCATTTGAGAATAAACTGAAAAAGCTGGGGGAATCTGTCCATATCCCAACTCTCAAAGATATTCTGGCATCAGTCGCATTACTGTGCCTCAAACTGCAACAAGATCGATTTCGTGAGACTGATATAGATCAACCGGAGCTGAGGGGCGATGTTATTCGGATGATGAAAGATATAAACGTCTTTGTCGATGCTGGAGATGGCTTTCTACAGTTCGACCATGACCGAACTTTTGAATATTTTTTAGCACTTGGGTTTGCTTCGAATAGTCCACCGCATTTGGAGACCATAGGCGAACTCACCAAATTCCTGCAAGAGTTCAACACACAAAGCAAACCGATTGCAGCGGCACGCCTTTATTTTCAACTTGAACCGCAAGATAGATTCCACATAATTGCCGATTCACTGCAATTGCTCGATTCAGAAAAAGATCGGTTACCCTTATCAGATAGAGAGCGTCTCTTTAATTTTTCAAGAGAAGTTCTCATTGAAATGGCTGAGCAAGATTCTGATCATGTGAAACAATATCTTGAAGATGCAATTGAGGCCGCGCATTCAGGAAAAGTCGGGCATCATCAATTACGAACGGTGGTACAAGCCGCAGCGAATCTTTCTGTTGAGAGCGCGATTCACTTGTTGGCACGGGTTTCAACACCGCAGTCATTTCAGGCACAAGCCGAAGCAAATATCTACGCCATCGATAAAATAGTAACTCAATATTTATTTAGTGGCGCACCCAAAGTTGCCTTACTGCATGACGCCCCATACGCTATCTTTTTTGCTGATGGATCAATAAAACCATGGCAAAAGCTTAGCCGTCTATTGGGGTTTGCCGCACAACTTGGCCCGGATAATACTCACACGGTGGAATACGATGCAATTCTGCACGCATTAAATATTGGGCTAAACGAAATATTGCAAGAAAGCCCTTGGAGCATGGAAGATGCCAATCAACTTTGTTCTTTCTTGCTAGAAAATTGTGACCGCCTCCTTTTTAATGCCACTGTCGATGGAATAAAGATATTTTTCAGCAATCCGCATCGCAGTGATTTTTTAACTGTATTTCGAAGGCTCGAAACTGGCCAAACATTATCTGATAGTGACTTGGGAATTTTTGAACCCTATATTCGATCCCTTAGCTCAGATATTGAATATCACCTTACACACTTGTTATTTATTCTTTCCAGCTTAAACAACCTTGAAGCAACTTTGCAACTCACCGAGGATCGGTTCAAAAAGTTTTCAACTTCGACTTCCCCTGTAGAAGTTGATTTTTTCCAGGCCGTTGTTGTGTATCTTCATGTATTGCATGGCCTCGAATATGACGAAAAGCGATTCGGGAAATGGGAGCGGGAAATCCTCGATAGTTGGCGCGATATCTTGCTGTTTAGGCCAGGCACCGCACGAGGTAAACGAAGAGGATTCGATGATCCTTTCGATCAAATTTTCGAGGACGGTTTCGGCGTGATCTATCCATATGGACGATTACTGCCATCCATCAATAGACGCAATCAATATTATAAAAAATACCGAGATGGGTTGAGTACAGAAACATCGACTCAACTTCCGATGTATTCAGAGTATCTCCAACGATTCTTGCTCGCCGGGCAAATTGATGAGGCACTACAAGTATTACAAGCTCTTTCTAGCGTAATCGTGCTATGGCCAACAGAGGGCTTACTCTCTTTACGAAGTATCATTGGGCATTCAGACCCAAGGATTCGTCGAGCCACAATACGAATATTATCTGAGGCGTATGGTCGCTATCCAGTTGAGACTATGCATTTTTTAAAAACAAGTGGCGTTGCAGTAAGTGACGATGAACTTATTGAGATAAGAATCCGGCAAGATGCACGTATAGGCCGTAGACAGATTGGAGAGGTTGAATTGGCACGAGTTGGTCGTTTTATTTTAAACAGACCGAATGCAATAAAGCTGTTTGCCGAATGTATCAAGGCTCTTCTGTGCGCGGCTTCATTTGAAGATGCCATTTCTAGAATTCTTCAAATACTTGCATTAATAGAACCCAATGAACGATAGAATGCACCGTCGATATACAATCCATCCAACCCCATTCCAAGAAAAGCATCAATTGCATCAAGTGGGGTCTCGACAATAGGCTCCCCTTTTCGGTTAAATGATGTATTAAGAAGAATACCCACACCCGTAATTTCAAAAAACTCACGCAACAACTCTATCAGGAAACTGTCTCCATCTTCCGCTACGACCTGAACTCGCGCTGTTCCATCAATATGGACAATAGCAGGTGCATCCCGGCGACAAATATCAGTTGCCCTAGGAGTTTTCAACATAAATTTATCAGCGCAACGAGAATCGACGAAATATTTTTCGTAATGGGATGACAATACGATTGGTGCGAATGGCCTGAAGGGTTCGCGATGTTTAATAAGACGGTTGATTTTTTCGCGCACCATTGATGATCGTGGATCAGCCAAAATACTACGGCCACCGAGCGCCCGTGGCCCTATTTCTGATCTCCCATTCATAACGCCAACTATTGCTCCTTGAGCAAGAACTCTTGCAAGGTCACGGGGCGATGATACAGAAGCGTCGATTGCGATGCGTGGATAAAATTGCTGAACAGCAACTCGATGTTCTTCCTTGGAATATTGCCTGCCTGGACGAGAAATAGCAGGACTCAATTTCTGATTACGAAAAGTCAAACTTGGCGAAACGCCTTGTTTTTCGAATAGATGCAGCCACATCGCACCGAGCCCAAGTCCTGCATCCCCACAATGAGGGGGAACCACAATTGGTATGCCCCGCGTTGAGTGTTGCTCCAAAAAGGTATTGGCCACGGTATTTAATCCGCACCCACCGGAAACCAATAGATAGTCGATATTCTGAATTTTAAAGAATCCGGCGCAATGTAGAAGGGTTTTGTTTACCAACATTTGAACACTTGCCGCCAAGTCGGCTTTTACAGAAAAACTGCCGTGGTGCGCCATTAGGATTTGTTCCACTCTGGCAATTAGCGCTGGTTCATCTGTCGCGCAACGAAAACAATCTGACACATCGTCACCATACGTGACAAACTCTTCGAGCGCATTTAGGTATTGCGGCGTTCCATGCGAAGATAGCCCCATCGTCTTGCCCGACTCCATTGGTGCAAAATCAAGCAGACCTGTTATCACCTCGTACAACATGCCTATGGAATTGGTTACGCCAATCCCGAATTCATCACTCTCGACCTGACCAATGCCTACTGCGCCACCTATTCGTTTATAACCTTCTGGCCCAAAGACAAATAAAGATATTGTTTCACGGAGATTGGTATCGGGATCGGTTCCTTTGTCAACAATGGAACCATATCCATCAAATACAATTA
Source organism: uncultured beta proteobacterium (assembly GCA_963714805.1). Classification (GTDB taxonomy): domain Bacteria; phylum Pseudomonadota; class Gammaproteobacteria; order Burkholderiales; family Gallionellaceae; genus CAIQPV01. Next base: position 295,304 of record CAVQPO010000006.1, read on the forward strand.
CACCGGCCTTAGCTTGAGGCGGCAACATCATATAAGCCGATGCCGCATGGCATAGATGATGCGGAAATGATTTAACGGGAATGTCGCGAAGATCGTGGCGAACTCGCGCTGGCAGCACATCGCTGGATACAATCAAGTCGATTTGATCAATCAATATCCCCTCTGCTGTTAAACAGTAGTCTATTGACTTCTTTAAGGGATTTTCGTACCAATGGGCTAACCCATGTTTACGGCGGGTCAGTCTCTCTGCCTCAATGCAAACACGGATATCGTTACCACACATAAGCGCAGCAGAGAAATCGTGATTCGATCCGCCTAAACCCAACAGCCATTTTTGCATTTATATTCTCTCTAACGATGTGCTCATAACAAACGATATTTTTGGAGCGCCACTGTCCAACATGTGGCTTTTAATAGATGTCGCTATTCACTTAATTGATTGAGTAAAGTCAGAAGTTCTTTGTGGCCTGATGAGTTATTGGTTGTCGGAGTCGTTTCATATTTAACCAAATGAATGCTGTCGTGCTTGCTCCAGTATTTAACCTCTTCATCAGTCACGTCAGCCATAATTGCATAGTGGTCATGAATTGCGCCCTGATACAGGTTGGCAACTATGTCGCGAAGATAGGCAAAATCAGGATCGCGTAGCCCGAACCCTATATATACAACGGGCCGTGTTACCAAGATAATTTTCAATGTTTCTAGTGCTGAGTGCCGCTCACCGTTGGGCATAAGCTCACGATAGTGTTCTCGTGTCAGTATGATGCTGTCGATAACACTTGCATCGCCATGAGGCTTGAAAACAAAATTCCTTGCGCTTGCACGAATAATTTCGGCCATTTCGCCCATATGGGAATTGGTGTTTGTAACGATTCCATTAATTGGTCTTCCTTCTTGTCGCAGGCTCTGCTCAATCAAATCGTCATAATTTGTTGTGATGAAGCACTTCGGACCTAATGAGACAATCTTTTTGTGGATTTTGCGTGGCTTTATGTTTTTATTGTGATAAGTCGACTTAATAAACTCGGCCTTTTCATTTCTTGTAAGTCCATCAAAGCCATAACTTGCAGCTTGTAATAAGTTGCCTTCGTCGAGCGCGTGATTGAGCAGATTGCATGGTAGCTCTTTCTCTGTACGATACTTTCCCAAGTCTTGGATAAGCTTTTTCCAAGTCGGTAGGCCAGACCACGCCGAAACACCGGAGCCAATGAACAAAACTGTCTCTGGTTGCTTGAGAACTTCTTTTAATTTTTTGTTTTGCGCTACCATGTGCTCATCCCCTTTTTGATTTACATCGAATGGATTGAGGCTTGATGAAAGTATCAACGCCTTCTGCTTTATGCTCCATTCCCTTATCGGCTGCCTGACTGATAATTCCTAGTTATCTACCGTTACATCCTATAAGCTCTCATCTGACGAGCCACCGTATACTGCAAAAAGCTATATTTTGTCACCCAACCATTGACTCAAACCTGCCCCAACCACGGCCTGCCGACCTTGTTTAGCTTTCCTTCATGGAAAGGAATTGCGCCAAGGTAGGCCAACTTTCTGGGACGAGTGCGGGTGGCTTTGCCCAAGGCTGTTCAACCAGAGCATCTTGGAACCACTGTTCTCGGAGATTTGCATGCTCGGTCACGATGATCTGAAAGCCAGGTGTTTCGTCTCGTGTAAACTTCAACAGTAATTCGAACAATCTCCGTACCGCAACCAAGTCAGCATCCGCTTCTGTTTTCTGGATGGATCCATCGGCTTCTTGGTAAACCTTATCGGACGGAAAATACACTTGTGTTGGTTGATCGATAAATAAAAAACGCGGGATAGGCCGGTTGTTTTGCGCAGCAAATTGATGCAATGCAAGTAAAGCGGCCAGGTGATATGCCAAATGATTCTCACCGCCCCCCGTCCGGCTCATCAGTATGGGGCGGTCTGGGCGATCAAATATCACGGTTAGATTTGTGAGATCGAAGCGCGATGGAAATTCACTGAACTCGGCTTCAAAAGCTCGAATGTATCGCGACATTTGCGCAGAAATATTGTTCAAGATCGAAGCTAGTCGATCATTAGAATCATCCGCGCCAATTTTTCTCTCCAGTTCATCAACCTTATGTTTGAGGCGATTCTGCTCGGATTCTCTCGCAGCCAGTTCGTCATTGGGTAACAAATTTTCCAGGAACAAACTGATCCGCCCCACGACCCGTGCGGCGGCATTGTTACGCGCGCCCATTTGTGCGATGACCTCGTTTGTCGCGATGGCTGCGGAAAGTTCAAGTTCCTTGTTCCTGATCTCGTCTGTCAGAAGTCGCGTCGCCTCCTGCTGCTCTACCAAGTAGGCTGCCAATTTGGGGCGCTCGCCAGTGACCACTTTCATCTCAACATCCAGGGATCGCAATTCACGGAGCAACACTTCGGCGACGGGTGACGACATCCCCAGATTTTCTTCGCAGAATGGCCACTGCCATTCGCCTGTTTGCGAATTCCTTGGCAATGCTTTGATAGACGAAAGCCGATCCCTCTGCTCAGCAGCTTCACTTTCATAACCATCTGCCCGCTGCGAAAACCGCCGCACAGCCTCGGTTTTTCTCTCAACTTCTCTTCGCTCCTTACGCAACTGGATCAGTGCATCTTCGATGCCTGAAAATCTTTGATTGTCCTCTTCCGGTACTAAATCTGGTTTCCAGTTCAATGTAGTACGCAAGGTTTCGATTAGTGAGCCAGCGCTATCATGTTGCTCGTTCGAACTTACGATGCCCACTGTTTTTGCCTCAGACAGAAGGCTGATGCCCTTCTGGTAAGCCGTGTCAATAGAGTCGCGAGCCTGCTCCAGTAACTTCGTATTGAGTTTAAGTTCTCGTTGTGCGTTTCTCAGTTTTGCTTCCAACTCGTATCGCTGGTCGGACGATACGCCCATCAGAATTGGCAGTGTGTCGCGGATTGCCTGCGGCTGAAACTGCTCATTTTGCCTATATAGGAGTTGATCTTTATTCGCGACCATTCCTTGTTTCTGAAAAAGATAGTAATGAGTGTGCTTGATGTCTGCATTAAAACTCGCTCGACTATGTTCTAGCGCAACATCTGTCTTGTTCACAGGTATGCCTAATAGTCGGGAGAGAATAGAGACGATAGCGTCGTCATTTGAATTCACGACTAGCTCATCAAAATTGGGGGCGGTGAGATTATTTCCTCGACGCAACATGGCCGTGCTACCGCTGCTATACCCCACATTGGGTGTCGGTTTCGCCACCAGCACCTGATCGTGTTCGAACTGGTAGATAACGGCGAACCAGGCGACCTTGTCTCGGATAACCCCCTCCGGGACATTGAAAGTGGAGCGGCCCATACAATATTCAATGATTTCAGATAGCGCAGACTTCCCCGTTGATGAGCGGCCAGTAATAATATTCAGGCCATCAATCCTGAACTGCAAGTCTCTACGTTGGCCATCGTGGCTATAGACATAGATCGAATGAATTTTCATGGTCGTATTCCGAAGGTGGTATATATGGTCACGCGATCAGCAATGCTTGCAAATTCTTTTCCAATATTGCGTGCCACACGTTGGCATGCGACGGATTCATCCGTACCAGTAACGGATTTACGAACGCTATCCGGCAAAGTCTTTAGCCGCCCTTCATTTGTGACCTCAAAACATTGTAGTTGCATCGCGAATCCGAGTGCTTCGAAAGTGTAAGGGAGTAAATTGTTTACGCGCCCCGCAAAACCCACGAGCATTTGAGGATTATCCCCGACAGTTTTAAGAAGATAGCTTCGCGGATGACTGGCGAAGATTTCCCGCGAGTCTTTATGTAAACACAATGGCAACACCAGTACGGCTAATGAAAAAGGCATTCCGGTTGAGTCTTCTTCTTCGAAGCCGTGTAGCGCTCTGAGCAAAACGAGGCTGCAGAAAGCCGGATTGAAAAGATTCCTTATCTCGAATGGACGATGATCCCAATGCTTCATTGCTGGACTCCAAGCAATTCACCGACACGCTGTAAAAAACGAGGATGCCAGTAAACCTTAGGCAGCGGGCGGTCATTTGCGAGAATATGAAAGCCACCACGTATCACGTAAGGTTCTGATACACGTTCTCGTATTTTTATATGGTGGGTTTCAAGCGCTGCCCATTTATAAAGAGCTTTCCCAGCCCCCAGCAAAACCGCATCGGGGCTTTCATCGTTGATGAGTTCAAAAACAACATCCTTATAACGTTTCCATTCGTCTACGAGCCGATCTTCATATTCCTCAACCTCGTTGGCAACAAGCACGTTTTCTCGCGCCCAGGCAGATCGTTGCTCAAACGCGCGGTAGTAGTCCAGAATTGCGCTTTCTATTCGCTCTGGCGAAATACCAATTTCCCTCAGTTGCACTACGAAAAGCCGGGGGTCAGTTTCAGCATCAATTTTATTTGCAGGCTTCTTGCCCCGAAAACTAATCGGGAGGTTATCTGATTTGTATTCGTCCGCTAGAGAGGCCAGCTTGTCGGACACTTCTTGCCCAGAAACGGCTTCGGTACGGTTGCCAGACAACAGATTGATGACCAGATCGTTCCACCATCCCTCAAGACGCTCAAACACGGCGACTCTGAATTCGCGTCGAATAGTTCGCATATGCTGATCGATTACAGTCGTAGGAACATCAACGATTCGCGGTCCGTTGTCAAAAATAACAATGCGCGAAAGAAAATCTTCCTTCTCATCTTCGTTGAGTTTGCAAAACTCGTCCCCTATCGGTTGAATCACCTTAGAGTCTGTTGTCGATAGAGCCTTCGCCGCTAGTTCCGACAACGAAACATCGGCATTGCTATTCAAAAGGAAATGTTTCAAGAAGGAACCTTCAGAAACAGCACTCGTGGTGAACAGGAAGAAGCGGAGGTTGGATTCGCTACGTCCATCCCGGTTGTACCGCGCCAGCCATATCCTGACCGACTTCCAAAAATCAGTTGATAGGTCGGTCAGGCGATCACCAATCGCTTTGTGTTTGAGAGAAGCCAGTGTTTTGAAACCCGCCTGATCGAGAAAATCAAGATCGTCGTCCTTCTCAATTAGAACAGAATTATTCTCGGGCAATTGCAACAGCTTTAGAAGAGCAAAGCGGGGTTGATATATATAGCCCAACCCCTGTTCGCCCGCAGAGTACGGATTGGTGGATGGCTTCGTCACTTCGGCGACATCCAAGTTCGATATTGAGGCAGCATCAGTTTACTTTGCGAGAATAATGCATTGTGATGCCTAACAATGCTTGCAGCCAGAGGAAATCTTGGTACACCCTACCGTAGGATTTCAAGTTGCCTCTGTCCATTCAATGCGGCTGATTTGTGACATACCTTCTGGTTCTCCATGCTTACCCGGAGCGCGGTTGATTGCGGCTGGCGGGTAAAAATTTAATCGTATTATTTAGCTACTTGTAGATAAACAGCCTACGTCCCCATTTCTTTTATTTCTGCTGCTATTACAGGAGGGATAAAACGATGGTCTCTGAATGTTTTCAAGACACATTTTGCTTCCTTCGCTTGAGCTTAACTTCTATCGTCGCTTCAACGCCAGCCGATGCTATTCCTATATCCCCATCTGCCGAAACTGCAATTCCAATTGTAATTTCGTCTGTTTCAAAATCCCCCGCAATGGATTTAAGGCGCTCTGCCATATTACGAACGCTTGTCATCGCTTCCGAAATACCTTTTTCAAAGTCTTCGACTGCTAAATTTTTGAATCCCTTAGCCATCGACTTTGAAACCAAACCCTGGGCTTCGCCCCCCATTCGATCCACTGGTGCAGTAGGTACAGCCGCAGGAGCGGTAATAATCTTAATCTGCTGATTCATAGCTAACTCCTAATCAAAAAGTTCAATGCCAAAATATTCAGTTACCTGCCTCATCGACTGAACAAGACCTTCGGCGGGAACCTGTCCAGTGCTCCCGATATAAATCCCCACCGCATCCCCGTGCATCTTGCGGCGCACCAATGCTCCACTATTACCAGAAACTCCTATCCTGTCTATAACAACCCGGTGCGACATCATGTTGCCGAAATAGTGAGGATCCTCGTATATGCGTAGCACCGTAGCGTCAAACCCACCAGAAGCCGTTCTAACATAAACATCTGTACCGGGTGCAACTGCCGGTGCAAGCAGGAGGGGTTGAAGCATTGCTGGCGCACTGCCAAAATCAAGAACCGCCGCGTCGATAGTGGTGGCACTGTCAATGTCACTCACTATCGCCGTACCACCTAACTGCATTTGCACTGTGGTCCCGAGCGCAAACCCAACATTCGCAAGCACATGGCGCGCGATGACAATCCCATCTGACCATTGAGGACCGAAGAATCTTTTATTTACTCGTGGCCGCGCATAACACGTTGCAGTAACACCAACAGGATTAGGAGGATTATGTTCGATGGCTTTACGGAATTCGGCAACAAACGGCATCTCTCCACCGACTACTTGCGATAGTTCTATATGCTCATCTTTCGCCACCTGTTCCATTATTGAATCTGAAACACTGATGCCAATTACTAGGCCAAATGCGTAGGAGACTCCGCCTTCTGTGATGGTTCGAGCGCTGCTGTAGCTCATACGCGCTTGTCGTGGGCTCATAAATGTCCCCTCTTGTTCGGCTGAAAATGGTATGAATCCGGCAGAAATATCCTCAATGGAATATTCATAGGGAGGATACTTATGCATCAGTCCGAGTACAGCGGTACTGATGTATCTCCGGTAATTCGATAACATATTCATCGCCCATAAATATGCTTGCTCTTCTCGTTTTTCAAACTTGGCAGCCTTCGCAAAATTGGTCACCCAAAGAGGCGTTTCCTTGGGAAATTCCCCCGGAACTAATTGCCACACGTTTTCTGGAATCATGTTTCTCCCCTTCTATTATCGCAATATTGCAACAGCATGGAGGTCATCGTCCGACCAAACAGAGAAGCCTTACACCGTTATAAATCACTGGGGTCAGGGCAAACTTATACGACCCCAGTTATTCGTTTTAAATTTACTCAGCCCCCTGTTAACTTAGGTTCTGGAATTATCAGAGCTTGGTTCTTCTTAATCTAAATATGTAACGCAGAATCCTCAAACATACTGGCTCACAAGCTCATCGATATTGGTAAGTGCAGCAAAGGCTGGGTCATGTTTTGCCTTCATAATCCACTTGCGTTTCAATTTCGCGGCAGCCTCAATATGGGTTGTGGCAACCGTTGAATTACCTTTCTGAAGCCAGGCCCGTGCAAGTTGATAGTGTGCTTCCCCAATTCTGTCATTGTTCGACACGCTTTCGAGTGTTCCAATAGCTTTCGTTGTGGCGTTATCCTCTTTTCGTGAGATTAATATCTCGGCTAGAACACAGCGAAAGAAATATGACTGTTCGCTGGCCCATCGGCTATCTAAACCTGAGAATTCCCGAATGCTGTTTTCCAGAATTTCTTCCGCCTCTTTGGATTCGCCTGAGACTTCTTTCAAGATCGCACGAGTCTTTAATGCCCCATCATCTTTTTCTGGAATGAGGCCATCGTCAAAGCGTACATTGATTAACCGAAATATCTCTTGGCGGTCATCGCTGTCACGTGGCAAATTCCATGCCACGCGAGCGCAATTGAAAATGTGGTCTGGTCGGTGAAAGTGTGCGAGTATTGTCTTTACCTGTTGCACAGCATCGCTTGGGTGTCCAAGATCAATGCAATTTGCAATGTATGTATTAAAGAGCTTATCCCAGCCGTCTTCTCGAATAGTAAAGCCTGTAGTCTTTTTAATTGCTGGTCTCAGGATCATTTCGGCCTGCTCGAAATTGCCCTCGTCTCGGTAAACGGCAGCAAGTGTTGTCTTGACGCGAATATCCTTCGTGTCACGATGTTTATCTGCCAAATCGCGGAGTCTTCTTTGATAATGGTGAGCACTATCAGGACGCTCTGTTGCTTTGCGAAGCGTCACTATTAGGAACGGTTCACATACAAACCGTTCTTCGATTGATAAGCGATCAGAAACCCTATCATATTGGGCAACTGCATCATCATAGTGTCGAAGTGCGTTGCCAGTCCTGAGCATCGTCTGAATGTTATTCGAACTCGGATCGTCATCTACTAATTTTTGTGCCCACGTCCATGCCTTAACGTGCCCGTGCATTTCTCTTGTTTTGTTCGAGTTGGCAACACATGTAATTAGATGACGTTGTATTGGATGTGGGTATGAAATAAATGGATTAATATCACCTTGCCAATTTACGAATAAAAGCGCTTCATCGTACTGCTTGGCAAACCGAAGAGAGGTAATCTGTACGTAATTAAATAGCTGCTCTTCAATCTTTTGTAGTGTCGTGTCTGACTTGTCGCTCAGTGTCTGTTCGAGCTTGGCAATTTGATTGCTGCGCTCTGACTCAATGGATTGTTTGCTGTCGTGAATTAACTTGTCCACTCTGGACCTGATATAACGACGCGAAAATACCAGCACTCCGACAAAAAATGATAGCGCTAACGTACTTAGAATCCAAAAATACTTCTCTGTGTCGATACTTCTTTTCATCGTTTCCGCGAAGTTACTCTCTGCCTTTTCTTGTGCCTTTTCAATAGATGCAAGCTTTGCCTCTAGTTGTCCAAGTTGTTGGTAGATGTCCGCTTGAATAGCTGCGTCCTGCGACGCTGAGCGAGAGCGCCCATGAAATTCTTGATTTTGCGCTGCTTTTGCCTGGTTATGAGTGCAGAGTGTGATTACGACAAGTGAGATAAGAAAGCACCGTGAAATTAGCCTATCCATTCTTTTATGCTCCCATTTGTTTCGCTACAACACCTAAAAAGGCGAAATCGATGGTGTCAGACTCCATCGATCATGCCGCTCACCGCAACCACTCAACTTGAATCAGCCCCTCAGCTTCTAGCGGATCAAGCCCGTGGTGGGCTGCGCTGACCAATTTAAGATTGCGCGTTTCCGCAATCGCCGGGGCAATCGCATCGGCAAGCAAAGTCGCGGGGGCAAAAAGATGCAAGCTATTGCGGCGATTGTATCGCATCCTCTTGGCTCCTAACGGGCATGGCAAGTTACCGCCCCGGATTATGAAACTTGCCATGCCCGTTCCCCCTATCCACCTTTCCCCCGCATGCGGGAGAAAGGGCAAACGAATCGCTACGCGAGTTTCACGTTACGCAGGAACTGAACGGTCATAAAGTGTTTCCGGCGCAATATCAATATTGCCGGGCCAGACGACCGTCCCATAATCCACTTTTGCCAGTGCGAATAAAGGGGAGTCCTTTAGTCTCTCGAACGGACGCTTATTCATGTAAGCAGACATATCAAAAACACGTTTTTCGCCGTTCTCGAATTCGAGTCGCAACAGATAGCCCGGCTCAACTTCCACTTTGACCACATCCAATAAAGCTTCCATGCTTGTCCCCTTATTGCAGCGGTGCGATACGGAAAGGTTCTTCACCGGCAACGGCCAATTCCCAATCGGCAAATAATTCGTCTTTGTGAATCTCGATCCACGCTTGCACCATTTTTAATTGCTTTGGCGGGAAATTGCCCGCCAGCAACCGGCCATCTTCAATAGCAATGGAAGCCTTGTCACCCGAATAACGCACATGGATATGCGGCAAATGGTGGCGATCATTATCCTCGAAAAGAATCGCCACCATAATTCAATAAAACATGCAGATTGTTGGCATTGTCTTTCCTTTTGTTGTTGTCACGCTGTAGCCAGCGAGCCGTTCATCATTTTTCTTCCAGTGCGATTTCTGCGGCCTTGTTGGCGATGAATTCGTCCACGCCAGATAACATCCCTTTCATGGCACCGCGTGCGGTGATGCTTTTCGGAGAAGCCGATGCGCCGCTTTCATTCGATGCGTCGAGCAGCGTAACCAGTACGCGTCGCATTCCGTTGATTTTCACCGGCTCGGTGAAATGGATATGACCGCTTTCATCCAGCGTGGCCTCAAGTGTTTGCATCATGTTCGTCTCCTGCATGTTACGAGCGTTGGGTAAATTTTAACTTTGTAGCATGGCGACATACGGTGCGGTTTTGCTGTTGCGATTGCGCAAGGGGAAACCTGGAAGCCTTGGCGCGCCGCTGCTCACGCATGGCGCGTATCTCCCCGGCCACTGCATCGGGCGACATTGCGGGTGGCTCCGCAACCTGCGCCATCCGTTCCATCGCCGCGAAAAACCCATCCTGATGCTGCATCTGCAACTGCTCGCGCAACAGGCTCTCCAACGCTGGCGGCGAAAGCAGGCCAGCGCGCTTTGCCTCCTGCGCCAATTGATCCGGTAAAGTAATTTGTACAGTCGTCATGACGATTCTCCTTTAGCTGCTGGCTTGCTCCAGAACGATCCAACACCTTCAGCACAAAGCGCTGCTGCGCCTTGGGTGACTTTCGCGACAGGTGCCTTCGGGGCAGCCCACACTTATTCTCAATCGAGACCGCCCTCATTCTTCCGTCATTGTAAATGGTAATCACTGTGCTTGTCCCGGCCTCTACTACGGTAATGAGCTAGTGAGAAACGGAACCAACCTAGCAGACTGAGGCTGGTCGAAATATTGGGTATGAATGACTTGCTCGGCGGGGAGGAAATTCAAACTACCCGCAATGTTGAAACCGGCAGGCGGCACCATGTTGTCGGTGTCGATGACCAGGTCGTTCGCCGCGCCATCGAACAGCAGTTTTGAATCGGCCTCTTCCGCCAAGCGGACTATCATGCCAACGCCCGGCCCCGGTTTGAAATCCGACGTGCCGCAATAGAAGGCGGTGCGAACACCCGTTGCGGCATTCAATGCCTTAATGCGATCACTACCCACCTTCATGTCGAGGAATCCGGGAATAACCTCCGGGCTGTCGATATATTTGAGAATCTGGAACAACACGTTTACAGCCGTCGAGGGGAACGGTAACGCATTGAGGATGGTGACGAGTTTATCCAGATTATTGGCGAGATGCGTACCCTGATGCGGGGCACCGAAGGTGATGATACGGCTGATGTCGCGGAGTTGCCCCAGTTGCCGGGCAATCACGCCGCCCTGGCTGTGGGCGACGACGTACAGTTGGGTTCCCTCGGGAAGGCATTGCTGCAATCTGTCATCCAGCTTCTGCGCAATTTCTTGTACCGAAACAGAAGCGGACAGGTGGTTGTACCCCAGAACGATGTAGCGTTGTTGCAATGCACCAAGTAAGCCGGTAATCGGGTCTATGATCGGGGGTTTGTTGTAACAACCATCGATAGAGGACAATACACCATGAATAAAGAGCACGGCACGCGGATTCTGTGGATCGGGCGGCGCGATGATTGAGGTAGGGTTTTTATTTTGGCCATCTGAAGTATCTGAAGGAAAGGAATTGCCCTTAACGTGGTAAAGCCCCTCATCGAAAAAATGTTCTTCGATCAGCGAGACCGCAGTTTGGGTGACAGCCTCAATCGGGTGCAGAACAACATGGAAGACGGAATCGATGCTGCTGATTAAATCTCTGGCTTGTGTGAGTTTCGGCAAAGCGGCTATCTTGAAATGATGGCGTACTGCGCCTTCCTGCGGAGGAGTGCTGCCTGATTCATCTTCATTAGGGGCGGCTTCAACCAATGGGCTGCGGGTGCGCCTCGCCACCTTGCCCGCTGGCTTTGTCCAGATGGCGAGACCCTCGCTGAATTCGAGGTGCAGCGCGGCATAGCCGTGTTCGACATCAACCGCTAAATCATCTGGCCGTTCGCCAAGTATGGTGTGGACATCGAAACCATGTTCTTCGAGTTGATCGAGCAACCTTCTGTAATTGGTATCCTCCGCAAATTTGTCCGTAATTCCTTGGCGAGCAATTACGGTGCTGACACCAATCCCGCCGGATAGAACCGCGAATTGTGCAGACCTTCCGGGAAAGGCTGCACTAAACTTGGGCGTTGCCAACGGGCGAAGAACGCTGCTGCCGGAATAGACAGCGGGCATGAATTCCGGCGTTTGTTTGTCGCCATTCTCGTTTAGTCCTGCCTGTATTGCGTCGAGCAATGTCGCGTAAGTTTCATCGGGGTTTTTCGTCAGCGCGGCGCACAGGAAGTGCGTAAACGCTCCTTCGGTCTTGTCGCCAAACTGGGTGTCGTCCGATGTCTGGTTGGCCGTACAGGCAGTCAGAACCAACACATGTCCCGGTGCATTGCGCGAGGCGCGTTCAAAAAGGCGATGCTTCTGGTCGGTTCCAAATTTTGCTATACGTGCCTCGTCCCGGTGCTTGATGTCTGCGGACGGTGTCAGGAAGCGATTTGACGGGGTATGCGCGATGTCGGTAGCACCCGCATGGCATGCATCCATGATGGCGATAAACAGCGCCCCCGGATGCAGCTTGCTCAGCGTTTCGGCGAAGTCGCTGTCGCTGATGTAGGAATCCGGGTCATCCAGGTTTGGACTGATGCCGGACAAGCACAGAATCTCGCTCGCATGATCTTTCAATGCGCCGGAAGGCTCGCGGCGCGTAATCAGCGATCCATGCGTCGAGATGTGGAATACGGCGATTTCGTTTTCTCGGGTTTTGCTTACCAGTTCGGCGAGGCGGTCGAGAACAGCCTTGCGGGTTGCGCGTTCGTTATGCAGTTGGCGAATGTCATCGGCGGCAGCGCTATATTTGTCAATGAGCAGTTCGCAAACGTTTTCCGTATCGCGAACGCAACCGTGTAGTTGATGTTTTTCATCAAGCTTAGGAAAACTGTTGATCCCAACCAACAATCCACGTATCCGTGTCTTTTCTTCATTAGCCATGCTCTCGTCTCCCATGATTGGTATAGCACTCAAGGATGCAGCCCAACAGCAAAAATATTTTTTCAGTCAAACAAGTTCATCACACCAATAACGAACCAAATCCACACCAATACTGTTCACTTAAACCGTTCGTGGTGAGATTGTCGAACCACCTGCTACGCAACCAGAACCCTTCGACAAGCTCAGGGCGAACGGAATTTTTTAAGTAAACAGTATTGGAATCCATACCGCATTTTCGGCCTCTAATCTATCGCAATGATCCCACGGCATTGGGGATAATCGGTGCAACCCCAAAACGTCTTGCCATAATTTGTGCCTTGCCTGGCTGTCCGCTTAGTCATGGCGCTGCCACATTTCGGGCAGTTCGGGTCGGCGGTTGCCGCCAAGGAACGCAGAAATACAGGCTGTGTTGTAGCAATTGTGGATTGGGGCTGTCTTGGTATTTTCTTGATCATGGCAGTCAATTCAGGGCCATCGATCAGGTCAATGTTTATTCCCTCCGCGAAGGATTTTGCCTCCTGCGTAAAAACACCCGAAGTCACCACAAACCCACCAGTCGCACCGCTTGCGGCCATCACGCCATACAACTCACGAATGGTGGTTACGCCGACTTTGTATGCTTTCCACTGTTTGCATTGAACCAGAAATTTTTCGCCGTCTTTTCTCAGCACAAGATCAACGCCGCCATCCGCGCCGCCACCGCCAGTTTCGGTAACCGTGTACCCTCTGCGTCGAAATGCCTCGCCCACCAGCATCTCGAATTCCTGCCAGGTCATATTATTGAGCACGGAAGAGGATGAACCTCCCTGAACGTTTTCAAATAACCCGGTTCGCTTATGCCGCCCATAGGCGGATATGCCAGCACCGATCAGGAAAGCGAGAGGCAGCAGATACTGTCCGAACGTGGCAAGCGTCTTGCCGAGTTGACTGGAGACATTAGCGCCCAGTTGCGCTACCGAAGCGGGCGGCGGTATCTCTACAGTTGCATAGTGGTGGCAGACGAAGTACGCGATGAGCGCCAGCAACACGCCTGCCCACCATGGGAGCATGGCGGTAATTTCGATCAAGTCTTCGAATGGACTTTGCTTGCTCTTCCTGACCATGAAACGCCCTCTTTTGGATGCTCGTCAATACACATTTCCAATTAAAAACTGGAAGTACTTATTTTGTGGCAGCGCCCACTTCGATAGGCGCAGAACAGGTCTCGTTGTCGCGACAAGCGCTATCGCGGCCGGGAGGCCGCTCCCACGAAAATTCTCGTGATAATAAAAATTGGACTTACCAAACATTCGAATACCCCTGATGACCATGCCCACCGGTGAGCTTTATGGGGACATTTTTACACTAAATTCTGACTTAATATAACTAGCAACGTTGCTAGGTAGTATTTTTTGTAAAATTGTGGTAGGGGTGGGTAAATTGTTACTTTGGCATGGTTGCCAAGTTATCTTTTTAGAATGTGCCTGTGAACAATTTACGGGGTGAACGCTGGGCAGCTTTCCCCTTTTAAATTAGGGCTGAGGGAGGTTTGGTGCGTCTCGAATCCCCCCTAGCCCCCCTTTGCCAAAGTGGGGAACAATAGCGTCCTGAAAATAGTTCAGCCCATAGATGGATGGAGCCACCACGTTCCGATAATTGATGGGTATCGCTGCGCTCCACCCATCCTACAAATACTTTGGTATGTTTTCCAAAATATCTTTTTGTGAAGATGCCGGTGAACAATTCATAGGATAAACACAGGACAGACTTCCCCTTTTAATGAGGATCGAAGGAGAGTGGGTACGTCTCAAATCCCCCCTAGCCCCCCTTTTTCAAAGTGGGGAACTATAGTTGAGGTTTTCTGGTTATTCCATTTTCAATTTAGAAGTGACATATTGTGGGAGATGCCTCCCGTCCGCGATAAGTTTTTTCGCGACCGGGAGGTCGCTCCCACATAGAAATTGATCTTGTTTTAAATTGGAAATGGAATTACAAGTGGGAAACAACTGCGACCTGAGGATTGTTAAGGGGGATATGCTCGAATATTGCAGTTGGAGATAAGGGTCGCAACCCGGCTCGGGTGATTCCGGAGCTGAACGCACCGAAAACAAATGCAGGTTTATTTCACTTTTTCAATAGTACTGGGTATCCCTTTCAACAACGTAAATAAAACAAACCCCTCCCAGCCTCCCCCGCTTCGACAAGCTCAGGACAGGCTTGTCAGGGGAGGAGCCGTTATCCGGTTCTCCCCCCGGCATTTTCGAACTGAAGATGGTAGAGGTTGAAGGTGGTACCCATTTCAACAATATCAATCAGGCAATGCGGGACGCCCATAGTAATAACCCTGAGCAAAGTCCACCCCGATCTCGACCAGCATTTTCGCCGTCGCTTCATCTTCGACAAATTCGGCAACGGTCTTCAGGCCGAATTTATGCGCCATGTTGTTGATCTGCTCGACGATGATGCGGTCGCGGTCATCTGCGACCATTTGCCGCACGAAGCTGCCTTCGATTTTCACATAGTCGATTGAGAGATATTTCAAGTATAGGAACGAGGAGAAGCCGCTGCCGAAGTCGTCCAGCGCAACAGCAATTTTGCTCGCGCGCAACTCTTCCAGCACCGCACGTACTTGAGTCAGATTTGGCAACGCCTCGCGCTCGGTAATTTCCAGCACGATACTTTCGCAAGGCACACCAGCACTGCGCACAAAATCCGGAATCCCGCGTACCCAGGCAAGATCATTAAAACTGCGCGGGAATAGATTGAAGAACATTTTGGCATGCGGATGCGCTTTGGAAATCTTGGCATAGTGCGCCAAGCCTTTGCGGAATACCTCGCGATCCAGTTCCTTCGCCATGCCCAACTCTTCGGCGACTTCGATGAATTCTCCGGCAGGAATAATAGCCTCACCATCGCGAATACGCACCAGCACTTCATAAGCCATCACGCCATTGGTTTGCACATTAATGATGGGTTGCAAGAATGCCTCGATGTGACCTTCAATCATGGCGTTCCGCAGGAAATCGCCTTTCTTGAAAATAGACATCATGCTGCGATCCTCTTCGGACTCCGCCGTCATGACCTGATTTTTACCGTGCGTCTTGGCCTTGTATAGCACCACATCCATCGCCGAGTAAATTTCGTCTTCGGTTTTTCCGTCTTCGGGAAAACTGACCAGACTAAAACTGGCCGTGCTGCGTATCTTGCCAATCGGCAATTCAAAATCCTTGCCCGCCAGTGTCTGATGCAATTTGTTGGCAACCTGCAAGCCGTTGGCCGCCCCGGTTTCCGGCAAGATAATGGCAAACTCGTCGCCGCCCATCCGCGCCAGCACATCGCCTTTGCGCAACCCGTCGGAAAGCATTGCAGTCAGTTCCTTGAGCACCATGTCGCCAATCGGATGACCGAAGGTGTCGTTGATGTATTTGAAGTTATCCAGGTCGATCATGATCACCGAAAAGCCATGCCCATGGCGCGTCGCGCGGATGATTTCGTATTTCAGGAATTCTTCGAATTTGCGCCGGTTATACAGATTGGTGAGCGGGTCGCGCACCGACAATTCCTGTAGCTGAGTGTTATAGTCCTGCACCGTGTTCAACAGCTTGTTGAAATAATCCGACAGGTGATGCAGTTCGGTAATCCAGTGGCTGCTGTCCACGCGATGGCTGAAATCCATCTCGTGGGTAATTTTTTTCATTAGCTCAACCAGATCGGCCATCGGCAAGGCCACCAGATAACGCAGCTTGAAAAACATGACGACGAACACCAGCGCCATAACCAGCAAGGTATAGGCGACGAGTGTGTTGATCACATAGCCGAAAGAGACTTTGAGGTCGTCAATCGAATAGGTAATGTCGATCACGCCGTGCACCGCCCCTACGTGGGACTGGGTATGGCACACCAGACATTCCGCCAGAGCCTGCACCGGATACAGGTAACGGATGGATTTCCCGCCCTCGGCAACCAGCAGCGCATCCTGCCCCTCGCGTAAAGCTGTTGCCAGCGCGGGATCGGCGGCAATGACGGCGCTTTCGCCCGCCATCGCACCGAACTGGCGTTCGACGATTTCGCCGCGATAGACATTAATCGAAAGTCCGGGCATGGCTTTATTCAAGCGCTGGATGACCTCCTTGATTTCCCCCTTGTTCCAGCCCTTGCGCATCGCCGAATACAAGCTCTGGAACACCAATTTGGAAGTCTGTCGCGCCTCCGCACGCGCCAAGTCATGCACCGCATGATCGCGCACCACGTTGGACAAAACGAGAATCAGGAAAAAGGCCAAGGCCAGAGAAAAAACCGACAGCAGCAACAGCAGTCTGCCCAGCGTAATCCGTTTGACAAATCCAAAAACTTCGCTCAAGACGCACCCTTAAAATTAGAGGTTCATTAATCTTACTGTTTCACAAACAATGGGCGACTATACCCGCCAGCTCTTCATGCATCAATCAAAAGTTATATCTGGCAAATACCTAAAGGGAACCTCTAAACATCATCATGCCCGCGCGCGTAACCGATCACGCTGGTCAATACGCGCATCATGGCGTAACTGGCGCGGGTCAATAGGCGCATCCATGCGCTACGCTTGCTCCAGGTGGAGTGTTCGAGCATCAGCGCGCCTTGCGCCATTTCCTGCATCAGGCTGGCACGCAACGATTCGGCAAATTTAATGTCGCGCACAACCAGGTTGGCTTCGCGCGCCAACCACAGGCTGAACGGTTCAATGTTGGACGATCCGACCGTCGCCCAATGCCCGTCCACCACCGCCACCTTGGCATGCAGGTAACTGGCATGATATTCGTGGATTTCCACGCCCGCGCGCAACAGTTCGTCATAAAGCGCAAGTGTGGCGTAATGCTGCATGCGGTACTCAACTTTGCCCTGCAACAGTAGCACCACTTTTACGCCGCGATACGCCGCATCTTGCAAGGCGTGACGCAGGCGCTGGCTGGGAAGGAAATAGGCATTGGCAAGAATGATCTCGTGCCGCGCCTCATCTATCGCTTTGAGATAGGCATGCTCGATGTCGCGCCGGTGGCGCAAGTTATCGCGCAAAAGAAAGAGTACCTTCTGTTGCGCCACATGTGCATGTGCCGGATGGATTCTTTCCAGCTTGTGCTGTCGCCTGAAGTTCATCCACGACACCAGCGCCCACAGACGCCGCATCGCCGCATGGATACGCACCACCGTTTCGCCTTGCACTTCTACCGCATAATCGAGGCGAGGTTGCAGAATTTCTCCGCCGGGCACGTCGCTGACAATGTTGATGCCGCCGACAAAAGCAATGCTTCCATCCACGACTGCCAGCTTGCGGTGAAGACGGCGCAAGCGCTGGCGGCGAAAAGTCAGCCAAGAGATTTCCGGACGAAATTTCAATACTTCCACGCCTGCGGCGCGCAACTCATCCATCCACGCGCTAGACAAGTGGGCG
Source organism: uncultured beta proteobacterium (assembly GCA_963714805.1). Lineage (GTDB taxonomy): Bacteria > Pseudomonadota > Gammaproteobacteria > Burkholderiales > Gallionellaceae > CAIQPV01. Next base: position 313,423 of record CAVQPO010000006.1, read on the forward strand.
CTGCCATAACCATCCACCAGCAAATGCGTCCTTACCCCGCGCCGCGCCGCGCCGCGCAATGCCTCCGCAACACTATGCCCGATTGCATCGGTGGCAAAAATATAGGTTTCCAGATAAACGGAATGGGTCGCATTGTCTATCGCGGCGACAAGACGCGGAAAATACTCCTTGCCATTCTGCAGCAAAGTTAGCGTTTGATCTTCAACAACGTGAACATTGCTCATGGATGCCTCATGTCAGCACCAGGGTTGCGGACAGCGCGGCATGATCGGAAATCTTTCGCCACGGATGCAGTTCGCAGCGCTCTATCTCCAGTCCGCGCACATATATGCGATCCATGCGCAGCAACGGGATGCCCGCCGGAAAACTGCGTGCCAGCTTGCCGTGGCTGGCAACGAACACCTCGTGTATTTGCAGCTCCTGCGCCAGCAGGTGGCTGGCGTGATTGTTCCAATCGTTGAAGTCGCCCGCGATGACCAGCGGCGCATCCGCCGCAACCATCTGCTTGATGCGTTCGATCATCGCCTTGAACTGCACCCCGCGCCCGCGTTTGAACAAACCGAAATGCACGCAAATGCAATGCAGCGGCAAGGCCACGCCGGACAAGGAAATTTCGCAATGCAGCAGGCCGCGATTCTCGAACCGGTGCGCGGAAACATCCTGATTATCCCAGCTCGCAATCGGGTAACGGCTCAGTATGGCGTTACCGTGATGGCCTTCGTCGTACACCGCGTTCTTGCCGTACACATGATGCGGCCAAATTTTCTCTGCCAAAAATTCATGTTGCGGCAGCGCGGGATAATTGTCGTGACGCTGCGCATCGGTGAGGTTCTTGCCCTGCACCTCTTGCAAGAACACGATATCGGCGTTGAGTTCGCGCAGCCGCTCGCGCAACTCGTGCAGCACCATGCGCCGGTTGAAATGGGAGAATCCCTTGTGGATGTTGTAGGTGGCGATGGTGAGGGTAGTCATGGGGGGTATTCTACCGAATGACCGGGGAGAAGATAGCCTCTATCCTTACGCGTTCCCTATCCCGCGCGTCGGCAGATTGATCTGTTTGGCAAAGTCCAGCATACGCTGGATGGAGACCTTGGCACGCAGCCCGGTTGCCGGGTCGACGTGGATTTCGTTGTTGCCTGTTTCTAAAACTTCCGCCACGCCGAACAGGTCGTTCATCGCCATCCACGGGCAGTGGTTGCAACTGGTACAGTTCGCGCCGTAACCCGCCGTCGGTGCTTCGAGAAATATCTTATGCGGCGACAGCGTGCGCATCTTGTGCATGATGCCGTTGTCGGTGGCGACGATGAATTCCTGCGCATCTAGAGTCTGCGTTGCCTTGATAAGTTGCGTGGTGGAGCCGACCACATCGGCCAGCTTGACTACCGCGCGCGGCGATTCCGGGTGTACCAGCACCTTGGCCTGCGGATGCCGCGCCTTGAGATCAATCAACTCCTGCATCTTGAATTCGTCATGTACCACGCACGAACCCTGCCACAGCAACATGTCCGCGCCGGTCTGTTCCTGCACATAAGCGCCCAGATGCCGATCCGGTGCCCACAGGATTTTTTGCCCTTGTTCATGCAAATGTTTGACGATAGGCAACGCGATAGAACTGGTCACCATCCAATCGGCACGCGCCTTCACCGCCGCGCTGGTGTTGGCATACACCACCACAGTGCGATCCGGGTGCGCATCGCAGAACGCGGCGAACTCGTCCTCCGGGCAACCCAAATCCAACGAACATTCCGCCTCCAAATCCGGCATCAGCACGCGCTTCTCCGGGCTGAGTATTTTCGCCGTTTCCCCCATGAAACGCACCCCGGCCACGACTATGGTTTTCGCCGGATGCTGGTAGCCGAAGTTTGCCATGTCGAGCGAATCCGACACCATGCCGCCGGTTGCCTCGGCTAAATCCTGCAAGTCCGGGTGTACGTAATAATGCGCCACCAGCACGGCGTCCTGTTCTTGCAACAAGCGTTTGATGCGCGCGATCAGTTCGACCTTTTCTTCCGGACTGGGTACGTGCGGCTGTTTTGCCCAGGCCTGAGCTATGCTGCAACATGACTGCACGGCATCAGGATGGTCGTAAGCTATAGTGATGATATTGTCTTGCAACTTAACATTCCTTCAAATTAAATTTCCAGAAGATATTCTGCGTTTAAATCCCCCGCTCACTACGTTCGCCGCCCCCTTTTTCAAAGTGGGCTAAACCTTAGTTCCCCACTTTGAAAAAGGGGGGTTAGGGGGGATTTGAATTTTCAGGCAACCTTCGCGCAACCTCAACATAAATCACTTCAAGTACTGAAGCCGTTTCCGTCAACTCTTGCCTATCATCGAACCGCAATGTTTTCAGCCCAATACCGGCTAACTGCCCATCGCGTGCCATATCACAGGCTTGATGCCCAGGCTCGAAATGCTGACTACCATCCAGTTCAATCACCAGCTTCGCTTTCGGACAGTAGAAATCCACGATGAACGATAGCAAAGGCTTCTGCCGGTAAAACTGCGCGCCGCAAATTTGCTTATTTCTGATTCTCCACCATAAACGCTGCTCTGCGTCTGTCATATTCGAGCGAAGCGTTCGGGAAAACGGTTTCGTCTTTTTATCGTAGGACTGCATTAATCCCCCGCTCACTGCGTTCGCCGCCCCCTTTTTCAAAGTGGGCTAAACCTTGGTTCCCCACTTTGAAAAAGGGGGGTTAGGGGGATTTGAATTTCCCACCCTCTCCGGCAATTGCAAAATCGCCGCGCGGTTGCTCGGCGAAAACACCTTTTCTGCGGCTTCCTGCCACGGCAACCAGATATAGCTCAAATGCTCGCGCGGCGACAGTTGGACAGGTTCGGCACAGGGCAGTTCCAGCCCGAATACATGCTCGGTGTTGTGCGTGGTGCCGGGCGGGTATCGGTGCTGCCATTTGGGATAAATGTCATATACATTCTGCACCTGCCAATCGGTCAGCGTATAGCGGTTTGCATCCAGCCCGGTCTCTTCGAACGCCTCGCGGATCGCTGTTTCGCGTATCGATTCTTCGCCATCGCGGCTGCCGGTCACCGACTGCCAGTAGCCGGGGAATCGGCACGTTCAATCAACAGCACCTCCAGGCCTGTCCTGAGCCCAGCCGAAGGGGAAGCGGTGTAAATCACCACCAAAGCCGAGATGGGTTGCTTATAGGGCATCAGCAGCGAAACGCCCAGAACGGCTTGCCTTGCGACTTCCATAAAGCCACCGTGTCGGCCAGAATTTCCGTGGCAACGCCATGCTCGGCAGCGGGCAATCCCAATGTCTCGCCGCCATTGCGCAACAGCAGCACATACCCGGCAGCGGGTTGCCACGAAAGATCGCCCAAGGCATCGGCCAGCGCATCCCAATTGTTGCCGAACCAGTCCGGCGCATGGATAGCCTGCGCTACAGCGGCGAGGAACCTGCCCTTATCATGCACACGCGGCCAGATCTGCCTCAAATAGTGCAAATCCCGTCTGTGTCACCGCCGCGCGCAATTCGACCAGAGGACAATTCAGGCGATAGGATCCTGCCTCATTTACATCTTGCAAGCGCGCGCACAGAGTATTCATCGCTCACTCCCTGATACGTTGAAATGTCCGGTAATGGTCGCCGGTGTAATAGCACTCCGGCAATGGCCCGCACACGATGCGCCGCGCACCGCGATTATGCGCACCCGGCGTTTTCACCGTATATTCGTGATAATAGCCGCGCGGCTGTTGCGGCAGACGATGCTCGTAATTGCTGAATTCCACGCCGTCGCGCGGAAATGGAAACGGGCCGTGCTGCTTAATGAGACGCAAGGTATCGCGCGCCTCGTAAGGCAAGCCTGCCACGCTGACCGACTCTGGTACAGCGTCATCGTGGGCATGATGATGGCCCGCCTGCACTGCCAACGGCAGGCACAGCAGCAGCCCAAACAGCACCCGTACACTGAGGCTGCGCAGCATGGTTATTCCTTGATCACTTCCACCGTGGTCTGCGTTTGCTGGCGCAGGCGGATGTGCAGTTCGCGCAATTGCTTTTCGTCCACCGCGCTCGGGCGCCTGCGTCAGCAGGCATTGCGCGCGCTGGGTCTTGGGGAAGGCGATCACGTCGCGGATGGATTCGGAGCCGGTCATCATGGCGACGATGCGATCCAGGCCGAAGGCCAAGCCGCCGTGCGGGGGCGCGCCATATTGCAGCGCGTCGAGCAGGAAGCCGAATTTGAGTTGCGCTTCTTCCGCGCCGATGTTGAGCGCGCGGAACACTTTGCTCTGCACTTCTTCCTTGTGGATACGCACCGAACCGCCGCCGATTTCCGAGCCGTTCAAGGCGAGGTCATAGGCCTTGGCCAGACATCTGCCGGGGTCGGATTCCAGAAACTCCAGATGTTCGTCCTTGGGCGCGGTGAACGGGTGATGGCAGGCGTTCCAGCGCTTGCCTTCGTCGTCGTATTCGAACATGGGGAAGTCAACCACCCACAGCGGCTCCCACGCCTTGCCGTTGATATAGCCTTTTTCGTGGCCGATCTTGCTGCGCAGCGCGCCGAGCGCATCATTGACGACCTTGGCCTTGTCCGCGCCGAAGAAAATCAGGTCGCCGTTTTGCGCGCCGGTACGCTCCATGATGGTCTTCAGCGCAGCCTCGTTGAGGTTCTTCACGATGGGCGATTGCAGACCGGTTTCGTTCAACTGGGTCACGTCGTTGACCTTGATGTAGGCGAGTCCGCTGCGCGCCGTAAATGGTGACGAACTTGGTGTACTCGTCGATCTCACCGCGCGTGAACACGCCGCCGCCGGGCACGCGCAACGCCGCCACACGACCATCGGGCGAATTGGCGGGGCCGCTGAACACCTTGAACGCGCACGTCCTTGACCGCATCGGTGACTTCGGTCAGTTCCAGCGTCACGCGCAGATCGGGCTTGTCCGAGCCAAAACGGCTCATCGCCTCGGCGTAAGTCATGCGCGGGAACGGGTTGGGCAGCGCGACATTCAGCACTTCCTTGAACACGGTGCGGATCATGTCTTCCATCAGCGCCATGATCTGCTCTTCGCTCAGAAAGAGGTTTCGATATCCACTTGGGTGAATTCGGGCTGGCGGTCGGCGCGCAAATCTTCATCGCGGAAGCACTTGGTGATCTGGTAGTAGCGGTCAAAACCCGCCACCATCAGCAATTGCTTGAACAACTGCGGCGACTGCGGCAAGGCAAAAAATTCACCCGCATGCACGCGCGACGGCACCAGATAGTCGCGCGCGCCTTCCGGCGTGGATTTGGTGAGCATCGGCGTTTCGATGTCGATGAAGCCCTTGTCGTCGAGAAAGCGGCGGAAAGCCCGCGCAGTTTTGTAGCGCAGCATCATGTTCTTCTGCATCTGCGGGCGGCGCAGATCGATCACGCGATGCGTCAGGCGCACATTCTCGGACAGGTTCTCATCATCCAACTGGAACGGCGGGGTGACCGAGGTATTCAACACTTCGATCTCATGGCATAGGATTTCAATTTCACCGCTGGGAATATTGGGATTGTTCGTCCCATCCGGGCGTCGGCGCACGCGACCGGTCACTTTCAACACGAATTCGTTGCGTACGGATTCGGCAATGCCGAACATTTCGGCGCGGTCGGGATCGCATACCACTTGCGCCAAGCCCTCGCGGTCACGCAGGTCGATAAAAATCACCCCGCCGTGGTCGCGGCGGCGATGTGCCCAACCGCATAGCGTAACAGTCTGGCCGAGGTTGGAAACGTTAAGTTGCCCGCAATAATGAGTTCTCATAGTTCTATCAGTCTGAAAAAAACAAAAAAATAATCGGGCTGGCAGCCAGCCCGGTTTTGCTACCCGCTCCTAGCAACCCGCAACCGGCTTAATGTCAGGCAAGTCGTTGCCGACAGGCGCAACGACGCCCATCGAAATAATGGATTTCAGTGCCACATCCACGCTGATGTTGAGTTCGATGGTTTCGTCCTTGCGCACATAGAAGTAAAAACCGTTCACCGGGCTGGGCGTCGTGGGAATGAACACCCCCACATATTCGCCATCCATATGCGAAGCCACTTCCCCCTCCGCCACGCTGGTTTGAAATGCTAACGACCATGCCTCGGGGTGGGGATAGCGCACCAGCAAAACTTTGCGGAAAGAATTTCCGTCGCTGGACAGCAGCGTATCGCTCACCTGCTTCACGCTCTTGTAGATTGAATTCACGAACGGGATGCGGTTTAACAAACTGTCCCACAACCCCAGCAGGCGCTGCCCCAATACATTGTGCGCCAGCAAGCCGGTACCCAATACAATCGCCACGGTGAAAATCACCCCCAAGCCGGAAATGCGCCAACTCGGAGGCAGCAGCATCAGGCTCTGATCCATGATGCCTATGGTCAGCTTTAACACCCAGATGGTGATGCCGAGCGGCACCCACACCAGCAGGCCCGTTAACAGATATTTTTTCACGCGGCGCCGCCAGCAACCGGACATCCTGCGCAGGGTGCAGTTTCGCACTTGCTGGCTACCGGTTTATCCTTAAAGTCTGTCGCGTAATAGCCGTTGCCTTTGAGCTGAAAACCGGCAGCGGAAAGCTGCTTGCTGAAAGTCTCCTGCCCACACTCGGGGCAGGTCGTCAACACCGCATCGCCGATCTTCTGCATCACATCTTTTTGCACACCACAACTGCCACAACGATATTCGTAAATAGGCATAAACCCTCCTATTGGTAATCAAGAAAGGCGCGCATTATACCTCACGCCACATCCCCGGCTCCAACTCATCCAGCGACCACTCGCCGATGCGGTAGCGGATCAGCCGCAAGGTCGGGTGACCAACCGCCGCCGTCATGCGCCGCACCTGGCGATTTTTGCCCTCGCGCAGAGTGAGTTCCATCCATGAAACGGGAAGGCTTTTGCGCTCGCGTATCGGCGGGTTGCGCGGCCATAAACCTGCTGGCTCATCCATCAACTGCGACTCCGCCGGGCGGGTCATGCCGTCTTTCAATGGCACGCCACGACGCAATTGCGCCAGCGCGGCTTCGTCCGGCACGCCTTCCACTTGCACCCAATAAGTTTTTGGCAGCTTATGTTGCGGATCGGTGATGCGGTGCTGCAACTTGCCATCGTCGGTCAGTACCAGCAGCCCCTCGCTGTCGGTGTCCAGCCGACCTGCCGGATAAAAATCGGGAAGCCGGATGAAATCCGCTAGCGTCGAATGCAATCCATCGTTACTGAATTGGCAGATCACGTTATAGGGTTTGTTGAACAGCAGGATGCGGGACATGTCGCTACTAAACTCACTGATTATCGTGTACCTCTTGCCCGCTATAATGTTTGTAACTCAATGCCAACGGCCTCACTTCGGCCTCCACTTCCACCACGCGCAACCGTTTGCCAGAAAATTCCAATGTCAGAGAAACCGGGACTCGGTCACCGACTTTTAACGGCTGCTTCAATCCTGTCAGCATCAACGCAAAACTATGTTCACCGAACGCGAGCGTGCGATTGCGGGAAAGTCGCAACTTCGGCAACACCTGAACTTTCATCTTACCCCGACTGGGCAGCAGACGTTGAATCTGCCCCCCGGCAGCCATAGCGCTGCTAACCCCAACAAGATTGGCTGGTTTGGTCACCGTCAAGCTTAATTGCAGAGAAGCTGACTCCTGACCGTGCACACTTTCACGTAACCAGACTTTGTCCACAAGAACCTCTTCGCCTGCCCAGGCATGACTTGCCAACATAAGCGGCACCGCGCACAACAATTTTCGCCACATCGTCAAATTCTACATTCCCTTCATGTCGTGCATATCGTGCATCTCATGGCTCGTACCCAGCGGCCTGATCTCGGCCTTGGTTTCCACGATGGCCTTATGCTTGTCGGCAAACTCGATGGTCAGCGTCAGCGGAACACTATCGCCCGCCTTGAGCACCTGTTTCAAGTTGAGCAACATTATATGGTTACCGTTTTTTCCCAAATCAACCACTTTCCCTGCGGGCAAAGCCAAGGATTCGACCGGGCGCATTTTCATTTTGCCATCTTCATGCACCATGCTATGAATTTCAACTGAGCCCGCCACGGGGCTGGAAATTGACACAAGCTTTGCTTCTTTCTTGCTGACAATGGAAAACTGTACGGAGCCGCTGTCTTGCCCCGGTGCCGTGGCTCTACCCCACGCGTCGTTAACGGATATCCCCAAATCGGCCGCCCCTGCCGACATGGCAAGCAACAGCCCTGCCACCAACACAATTATCTGACGCATTGATCACTCCCGGTTACGTAAATTGTTGCACCATTATTGCAGCTAACCCTGTAAAATAGTAATTTAATACCAATAATCTTTGTCAAAGGTAGAATATCTATCTGGTATTTAAAGCAAGAGTTAAGGGAAATTAAATGTCCAGCACCAGCCCAAATAGCGACAGCCTCAATCCGAGCGGACTACTCCTTCCCGCTTATATTCTCCTGCGTCCCGAGGGCGTCTTCATCAATCTCTCCCCTCCTCCTGCACAAGACATACTCCAGTTGTTCGTCGACCGCTTATTTTCGAATGAAAGCCGTTTTTCCGGATTGGATTATGCCGTATTTATCAAGCTGCTATATGACACCGATGCCATAACATCGCTGAGTCGTCACACTACCGAAGTGCGGATTGCAGACAGCATCGTACGCTTTCCCGAGCAACGCATGGAATTGTACAGGGGGTTAAAGCTTGCGGATGCCGGAGATCGCGCAGAATATATGTTCGAGCCGGTATTCATTGAAGTGGTGAAGGAAACCCCTATTTATGGAGATCCCGGTGCAGATGGGGTTATGCCCATAATCGATCACCATCGTGAAGTTGTAAGTCATCCCACACAACTTGATTTCGATGAATTCGTCGCGAGCATGTGGCTCAAAGGCGTGCGCTTTGGCATCGATGCCGATGCCGTGCGTGATGCCATCAAAAGAAAATTGTTCGCCCGCATCCCTATTGCGCATCAGATCGAACCAACGGACAGCAAAGATGCCGAAGTTATCGAAGAAAGCGATCACCTGCGCCAGGACAATGCCCCGTTAATCCTTGCCAACGGCAAGGCCGATCTGCGCAGGGCAAGAAACCGCTTCCCGCAGGTCGCTAAGAATGTGGCCTTGTTGCGAAAAATTCCGCGCGTACTGGGCAAGCCCGGCCATCGCGTAACGGGGGCGATCATCGAACCCCGTATTCCTCTGGATATTGACATGACCAAGCTTGCCGGGGAAGGCACGCGCATCGACCAGACCTCCAAAGGCGAGATACTGGTGGCTAACATAGACGGCTTCGTCGTTCTTGATGAACACACCAATGAGATTTTTGTTACCACAAAAATTGAAAACAAGGGGGGCATCAGCGCGAAATCCACCGGGGATATCAGCCTCAGCGTTGATGATTACACCGAGCACGGGGAAGTCCAGGAAGGGCGCATCGTCGAAGGGAAACACATGACCTTTCGCTCGGATGTCTACGGAACCGTCATATCCCAAGACGGCGATATTGAACTCGAAAAGAATCTCTCCGGCGGACGCGCGCAAAGCGTAGGTGGCAACATAACGGTCAAGGGTAAAGCCATCAACGCTACGCTCGAAGCGTGGGATGGAAAGATCAGTGTAGAATTCGCCGAGAACTGCATCATCATGGGCAAGGTCGTCGCTGTCGAGCGTGCGGTAAATTGCGAGATTGTCGCCGAAGAGTTGCAACTGGGCATGGTCGAAGGCTGCGCGCTTGCCGGAAAAGATATTCAGATTGCGTCTTCGACTGCGCGCAAAAACCGGGAAACCATTATTTCCGTGCTGTTGCCGGATATTGCAGGTTATGATCGGCAAATCGCCGAAGCGACCAAAAGCTTGACTCAGATCGAGCAGGCTATCAACGCCAAGAACCGGGAAATAGCCGCCACCCAGTCTGATCCGGGTTTCGCCAAATATCTTGCCATTGCAGAAAAAGTACGAACCGGAGCAATCAAGTTCTCGCCCGAGCAATTGGCGGGATGGCAAAAAATCGTCAACCAGTACGCCCCATTAGTTAGAGGGACGGAAGGCTTGGTAAAAAAGTGCCAAGCATTGGATGACGCGATCAAACAAATGACGCAAGAGCGCACTGCCAGCTCTAACCGGGGAGAGTACTGCAAGATTGAAGAAATTCAAGGAGAAACGCTGGTGCGGAAATTAACCTCCAACCAAGGCATGTCAGCCTTCCGCACCATGCCCCTGCCGGAACTCAAGAGTAAATTGAACGAACTGGGCACCGTTGCAGAACGTATTTTATCGGGTCACAACGGCAGTCTTGATTGGCACTTTCAGGTTCCGAAGTAGCGTGGGCGGTCACAAGCCATACACTCGGTTGCGTCCTGATCTTTTAGCGCTGTACAACATCTGGTCCGCCTCTTCCAGCAGCGTTGAGGCGTCTCCATCCTGGCTTGGGATAACAGAAGCATAACCGGCACTTATGGTCACGCAGCTTGAGGAGTTGGAACGCTCGTGCGGAATACCTTGTTCCTCGATGCGGCTGCGCAATTGCTCCGCCAACAGCCGCGCACCATCAATATCGGTTCCCGGCATGAGCAGGACGAATTCTTCCCCACCATAGCGCGCCGCCATATCTCCCGCCCTGGTCACCGATGAATCCAGCAGAGCCGCGACCCTTTTCAGACAGGTGTCGCCCGCACCGTGACCATAATGATCGTTAAACTCCTTGAAATGATCTATATCCACCATGATAAGCGACAACGGTGCGCCGGCACGCTGGGCGCGTTTCCACTCTGTTTCCAGCGCGACATCAAAGCGCCTCCGGTTAGCGATGCCGGTAAGCCCATCCTGCCATGCCATCGACTCCAGAATATCGGACATCAGCTTGAGCTTGATGTGGTTCTGGATGCGCGCCCTGACGATGGGCAAATGAAAAGGTTTGGTAATGTAGTCCACCGCACCAAGCTTGAGACCGCGTTCCTCGTCGTCCACCTCACTCATGGCCGTGACAAAAATCACCGGAATACCGATAGTCTCCGGATTTTGTTTAAGCAGGCGACAGATTTCGTAACCGTCCATGTCCGGCATCATCACATCGAGCAGAATCAGATCGGGCAAGCCCTGTTTATCCAACACATCGAGCGCGGCCTGGCCGCTGGTAGCCACTTTGATGCGGTAATCCGCCGTCAGACTTTCCGCCAATATCTGAATATTGGTGGGCGTGTCATCCACGATCAGGATCGACGGTTTAGTTACCATGATGCCCCTCCTGAAAACGATACCCCACGATGCAATTCAACTCGGCGAGCACAGACCTGGCCTGCGCGTAATTGAATTCGCCCACAAATTTTTCGATCTTCCGCAATTGTAGCCGCATGGACTCGCACGGGATCGCCGCCCTCAATTCCGCCATCAACTCATGCGGCACATAATCATCCCCCTCCAATAATGTCCGCAATTGCTGGAAAAGCTCCGTGGCAGATCGCCAGTTGCATTGATCGCACTCCGCTCCGGGCAGCCCCGTAGTGCCACCCGGTTTCGCGATCGAGGCAATGGCCGCCAGCACGGATGCCAAGGTTCGATTAAATTCTTCCATGGCATGACAGGAACCACCCGTTGCCAGCTCCGCTTCCAGCCTTTTGGCGGTGCCGAACAATTCAATCGCGCCAAGATTTCCGGCCGCCCCCATAATGTTATGCACGAGTGCGGCGGACGGGGCCAATTCCCCGGCTTGCACCAGCCTAGCCAGCTTGTCCTCCGCATCGGCAAATTTTTCGCCGAATTGAATGAGTAATTTTTTAAGCATCGCCCGGTTACCGCCCAATAGAGCCAGCACCGGTTTAAAATCAAATCCGGGTAGTTCGAGCGGCAGTTCTGGAGCTTCATTTACCCGTTTTTCTGCCGCACCGGGCGATGCTGCGCGCACGCCCGGCTTGATCCATCTGGACAAGGTCTCCATCAAGGCTTGCGGCAAAATGGGCTTGGCCACGTGGTCATTCATCCCCGCGACACGACATGCTTCCCTGTCCTGTTCCATCACCGCCGCCGTCATGGCGATGATGGGCAGATCCTGAAACAGGGGCTTGCTGCGGATGGCGCGAGCCGCTTCAAAACCGTCCATCACCGGCATTTGCAAATCCATCAACACGGCATCGAATGTGCCAAATTTTCCATTCAGCACGGCTTCCACGCACTCCTGCCCGTTCTGCGCCTCAGACACTCGCAGTCCCGAATTTTCAAGAAATTCGCGAGCCACCATGCGGTTAATCTCGTGATCGTCCACCAGCAACACATGCGCACCGCGCAGGGGTGCGGATTGCTCTTCAAACTGCGGACGGCTCGTTTCGACGAGCTTATCTACTTTTCTACCCCGCAGGCCGGTGATAGTATCCAGCAATGCGGAAGGCATGACCGGCTTGACCAGCAAGCCATCCAGCAACACCCCTTGTGCTTCGCGGAGGAGTTGATCCTTGCTGAATGCGGTAACCATGATAACCACCGGCATATTGCGGATTTTATGGCTCAGCACATCTTCACGGATCATTCTGGTCAACTGCACCCCATCCATTCCGGGCATTTTCCAATCCAACAGCACCAAGTCGAAAGCGTGCCCGGATGAATCTGCCTGTTGCAGCTTCTCCAGAGCCTCCATCCCGGAAGCGGCTTCCACAACCTTGAATTCCCATGCGGCAAAAATCTCGCGCAATATCTGGCGAGAGATATCCATATCATCAACAATCAACACACGCATATTGTTAAATTCAGCAGATGGCAGGGCAGTTTTTTCCTGTTGCCGGAATGGTAGACGGATGGTGAAACTGAAAGTGCTGCCCACCCCTTCTTTGCTTTGCACAGCGATGTCGCCGCCCATCATTTCTACCAGACGTTTGCTGATAGACAACCCCAATCCGGTTCCCCCGAAGCGCCGCGTGATCGAGCCATCAGCTTGGGTAAATGCCTGAAAAAGATTGGCTGCATGATCCGGATTCATGCCTATGCCGGTGTCGCGGATCGAGAAATTCAGCGTCGTAAACCCCGGTTCTTGCGCGACCTGATGAACCTCGATATGTATCTCTCCTTCCTGGGTAAATTTGACGGCATTTCCCACCAGATTGCTCATCACCTGCCCCAGACGTAATGCGTCTCCGACCAATACGCGGGGCACATGAGCGCCTATCTCGAAAAACAGTTCCAGCCCTTTTTCCTCGGCACGCGCGATAAACAGGTTGGATACATTTTCCAGCAATTCTTCGATATGGAACTCTTCCGACTCCAGGTCCATGCGTCCCGATTCGACTTTTGAGTAATCGAGTATGTCGTTGATAATGGCCAGCAGCGCTTTGGATGAAGAGTGAATTTTGCTGAGGTAATCGCGTAATCTTGGCGTAAGTTCGGTGTTGAGGGCGAGATCGGAAAGACCGATGATCGCATTCATCGGCGTGCGTATTTCATGGCTCATATTGGACAGAAAAATACTCTTGAAGCGCGAAGCGTTTTCCGCTTCCTCCTTGGCTAGACGCAGTTCAGCCGTGCGATTTTCGACTTCTTCCTCAAGACGGTCCCGATGGCGGGTCAACGATTCATCGCGCTCCTGGATTTCACCCAGCATTTCGTTGAACGCAAAAACCAGATCGCCTATTTCATCATCAGTGCGTTGTGGCACCCTCAAACTATACGTTTTATCGTGGGCGATGGTACGTGCCGTATCGGCTAGCTCCTCTATCGGGTTCGAAATCACGCGCTGCAAACGGATCGCCAGCAAAAAGACCACAGCCAGCGCCAACAACGCCCCCACCAATCCCTTTTCCAAATCGGCCAACTGGCTGTGCCATTGTTCGGTGAAATCAGCTTTCAGCAGGACATAGCCAATTTGTTCCTGACCTCTGGTCACAGGCATGTACAAATCGGCGCGTCTTGACCAGAAGTCTGAACGAAGCAGGCGAGATCCAACTTTATAATCGGGGGGGACAGCTTCCGAAATTCCTGCGCGATTCCATGACGCGATCACGATTTTGTCTGCCGTCACCAGCCAGGCCGCAGAAATTTCATGGTGGCCTTCCAGCGATTTCAGCAATCGTTGGGCTTCGACTCCATCAGAAAACATCAGCGCGGCTTGACCGTTCTCGGCCAAGACATCCGCAAGCCCGGAAAGTTGCTGCAAAGAATCCTGATAACGGCTGCTCACCGAGCTGCCGACCATAACGGAAAGACTGACCAGCAAGCAAACTGCACTGCTCAACATGATGATTGAAACAAGTTTCTTGCGTAGAGGCCACGTGGATAAGTCAGGTAAGATGTTCATGGCTTCATCTTCCGTAAACATTGGTTGCGAGATTCAGCATCTGGCCCTGCAGGTGCAGCTTCCCCGCGCGTGCCGCTGCGAGATTGACTTCAAAAAGTATTCTGTTTTCTTGATGCAAAAGCCCGATGATACCGCCTCGCTCCGCGAAGCTCTCGATATCGGAAATGGTCAGTACGGGCGCATCGCCGAGCGACTTGATGACGGCAGTGAGCCAGCGCTGTTCCGATTCGCCGATGAACAACACATGACAGCCACTCAAATCGTCTCCGAATTTCGCACGCTGACGTAGATGTATTTCGCGTTTCCCGGCCTTGCGTCCGTCAAGCACGTCAAGCGCCCCACCAAGCGGCGCGTTCCCCATTACACAAAGCGTCACCTTGCTATCGCCCGGAATCACTCCGGCAGGCCAATCCGCGAATTTAATAAAATTGAGCACATAGGCCGACTTGATCTGCTCCTCCGTCAGCGGATCAGCCGAAACAGGCAGAATACCAGCCCAGACAAGGGTAATAAACGCAATCTGCAAATACAGGAATCTACTCATTTCGACCAATATGCATCAGGCATGATTATCCAACTTACGGGCAGCCATTACCTGTCGTGCCACACGGCTCTTAAATACACCGTTCGCTGTGGAATCACGGGCAAAGAAGGGATGTAGTCAGGATAGAATTGGAGTTGCTGTTTGGCGAGCAGGTTTTGTGCGGTCAGTGAAACCTCGAACGGCCTAGAAACTTGCACGGCATAGCGCAGATCCAGTTCCGTCCTTGCGGCTATCGGTACTGCCGCAACCGGCCATGCGGCGTTGCCGCTGCCAGCCAGCCCGCCTATCCTGCGCAGCCACAAATCAAAGCGCTGGCTTGAGCTAACATCGAACGAAGAACGAAGCGAACCCTGATAATTTGGGCTGGTTCCGTAAATGATGGGATAGTTTTGCACCGACCCGCCGTCCAGCCACATGCGTGATGCATTTAACTGCAAGCGCCAGTAACGTAAAGGCCGCCACTCGGTTGCCAGCTCTATGCCTCGGGTGCGCACGGAAAGGACATTGCCGCGATTTACGTTGGCGCATAATCCCGGCCCGCCGGGAAGGCCGTAATTGGTCAAGGCCGCAGTACAAGCAGGATCAGTCGGGACGCCTCCGCCGGTAGCACCGGTGCCTGCGGGATTGGCAGTCATCGTTTGCCCGAAGTACGAGAAAATACCATCGTAGTTGCTCATATATGCGGTAAGGTCTGAGAAAAGCGCTGGAGTCCATTGGTTGCGGTAGCCCAGTTCTACGGTACGGGTTTTTTCATTGCCGAAGCCTGATTGCGCTGCAGGATAGGCATGAACCAGAGTGGGCAATCTGGCCGGAGTGCCGTTAGGCAGCATGTCACCCGCAAGATATGCCTGTGGATTTGCGCCAAACATTTCTTCGACTACGCTGGGAGAACGCACCGTTTTCGACCAACCGGCCCACAGCGAGCTTTGCGAATCAAGAGCCCACATCGCCTTGACCGATGGCTGCGGGCTGGTTCCGCCATAGGTCTGGTGCTCAACCCTCATACCTGCCTGAATGTTGAGCTTTCTGGGTACGATAGTCCATTCGTCCTGCGCGAAGATACTGGACAAACTCACCTCGATGTTCGGTTGCTGGACGGTCAAGAACCCCACTTGGGGATTCACCGTTTCAGTGTGCCGGTTGTAACGATAGTTGCCGCCCCATACGATATCGTGGCTGGCGTTCAGCGCAAAATGATGCTGTCCGTCAACATCCATCGTGGTGCGTTCGTCGCTCACGCCCGTCACCACGCCTTTATATTGATCCACATAGGCCTGGACACGCACTTCACCGCCGCCATCGGTAATCTGTTCCAGCCGCCCGAGCAGATTTACCCCGTCGTTGGTGGAGATAAAAGGCACGAGCTGCGTGTTGCCATAGTGTGAGGGATCGTAGCTGAGAGCGCGATTGAATGTGGGGATCAGCCAGGGATCGCCCGACTCGGAATCATATATCCGCCCACTGGCAAACCAGCGCCTTGACGCACCATCAGGCCTATCATAGCGAAAAGAAAATGAACTATCATTCCACTGATCTTGCGCGTAATTGCCGTTGAGCTGCTTGCCGCCATCGCGCACTTGGTCGTTGATCGTCACATTGAAGGCTGAACCGTCTTCCATTTTTGCGCCGTAGCGCAACACCCCCCCCGCCCTGCCAGTTGAAGTGCCCGCATGGGTGTCAACTAGCCAGCCGTTAGTGTCCTGCGTGCGCTTGGTGATGACGTTGATTACGCCATTGACCGCATTGGAACCCCAGGCGAGTCCCGCAGAACCGCGTATCACTTCGATGCGTTCAATCTCTTCCATCGGGATATCTTCATTTTCCCAGAGTACGCCGCCGTAGAGCGAGCTATAAATAGTGCGGCCATCGATTAACACCAGAAGTTTGTTGGCCATACGTCCGTTGAACCCCCTGATGGTAACGGCCCATTTGTTGTTACTAAGCCGTGCGGCTTCGACGCCGGGAGCCAAACGCAAAGCTTCCGGCAACGACAGTGCGCCCGAGCGCTTGATGTCATCTGCGGCGATCACAAATACGGCTGCAGCCGTATCGGAAATAGCCTGCTTCTTGCGCGAGGCCGATTCGACCTCGACTTTGCTCAAGTCGGCCAAACCGAGACTGGCCCAAGTTTCATCGCCTGCGGCATGCGCTGGGATTGCGGGAAAGCATGACGAGACCCCGATTAGCAAAATGCCGTATAACGTACTCGCTCGTTTACGCCATTTTTCGGCGCGGGCCACCGCCCTCCGAGTTGAATTCAACCCAGATAATCCATTAGGCCGTTCGTGGCGAGCTTGTCGAATAGGCCGTTCGTGGTGAGCTTGTCGAATAGGCCGTTCGTGGTGAGCTTGTCGAACCACTCGTATTGTGGAATCAAACCCTTCGACAAGCTCAGGGCGAACGGTGGTAGGAAAATCATATTGTATTGCGCCTAATGGCTTATCCGGGTTCAAAGCAATCCCTCTATTGTGTCTGCGACTCCATTTCGCGCCCCTTGTTCTGCACGGGTGCTGCCGTGTCGAATCGCCCAGTTTTATACGTAGCCACACCTGATGAAAGAACTCTAGCATAGTTTTGGCTCATAAGCGTCTGCCTAAAGCGCTATCTCCCGAAAACATGGGAAGCGAGGTTCAGCAACTGGCCCGGCAAATGCAATTTCGACTTCTGCACCGATGCCAGGTTAATCTCGAAAACGATCTTGTTTTCACGATAGCGCAACCCGATACTTCTGCCCTTTTCCGCGAAATCCTCGATATCTGAAATAGTCCGCACAGGAGAATCACCGAGTGCCTTGATGATGGGAACGAAGCGGCGTTGCTCCGATTCACCTTTGACCCGCGCGACAAATTGTCGCACCCAACGCGGCCGACAACCCGGTAAAATCGCGTACCATGAATCCCACCCCGTTCACCGCCCAGACCGGACACAGCCATCTGCGCCGCCTGGTCATGTTGCGCAGCATTGCCGTGGCGGCACAATGTGCCACGCTGGCGCTGGCGTACCGTTTTTTGGCAATGGAGTTGCAGTGGTTGCCCATGCTCGCAGCCATCGCCACGCTGGCCGGACTGAACTTGCTCACTTGGCTACGCTTGCGCAACAACAGCCCGGTTTCCAATGCTGAACTGTTCGCGCAACTCTGCGCGGACGTGCTGGAATTATCGATTTTGCTCTACTACGGCGGCGGCTCGACCAACCCGTTCATCTCGCTGTTCCTGCTGCCGCTGGTGATTGCCGCAGCCACTCTGCCGCACGGCTACACTTGGGCCATGACGGGCTTCACCACCGGCTGCTACACCTTGCTGATGAAGTTCTACGTGCCCCTGCCGATCCCGCACGAGATGGCTGGCGACATGTCGGACATGGAAGGCATGAGCGGGATGAACATGGGCGACATGCCCCATGACAGCATCTTTAACCTGCACGTCATCGGCATGTGGCTGGGCTTCGTCATCAGCGCGGTGGTAGTGGCCTATTTCGTGGTAAAAATGGCGCACACCGTGCGCGAACGCGACCAGACGCTGGCGCAAGCACGCGAAGAAACTTTGCGCAACGAGCGCATCGTGGCGCTCGGCATCCAGGCTGCCAGCGCCGCCCACGAGATGGGCACTCCGCTATCCACCTTGGCGGTGGTGATCGGCGAACTCAAGCGCGATCAGGCCGTATTGCCGGAATGGCGCGACAATCTTGCCATTCTTGACGATCAGGTGCGTGCGTGCAAACGCATCCTCAACAAGTTGCTGGCCAACGCACAGGACACCAAGACACCCTCCATACAGCCGCTGGAACAATTTCTTGCCGCTACGCTGGACGAATGGCAATTATTGCGCCCCACAGTGCATTGCCATTACCAAGCCTCCGGTGCGCAACCGATGCCGCAGATCAACATCGACCCGGCGTTGCGGGCTGCTCTGCTGAACTTGCTCAACAATGCCGCCGATGCCTCGCCGGAAAGTATTCATCTCGAAGCGCATTGGGATGCCGATGCCTTCACTCTAAAAATCCACGATCATGGCGCAGGGCTGACTCCGGAAACCGCCGCTCGCGCCGGCTCCGCTTTCTTTAGCACGAAAAAAGAAGGCAAGGGACTGGGACTGCTTCTTGCCAACGCCACCGTGGAACGCATGGGCGGAAAAGTACGCCTGTTCAACCGCGAAGAAGGGGGAGCCACCACCGGAGATTATCCTGCCTTTGCAACTTCAAGAGACCGCTAAAAATTCAAGTTTCTAAACCAGATATGGTATTACAATGCCGCATGTAGTAATACAAAGGAGATCTATCATGTCGACGACACTAACCAGCAAGGGGCAAGTCACTATACCCAAACAGATTCGTGATGCATTGAATCTGGCACCAGGGTGTGCTGTAGACTTCGCCGTCAATCCTAATGGTGATGTAGTCATACACAAGGTTGGGGCTCGTGCCAGCCGCAAGCCGGACCGTTTCGAAACAGCTCGCGGCAAAGCCGATATCAAGTGGCGGACTGACGAGCTAATGGCTATGTTGCGCGGTGGGGGGTAATGCTGCTTGTCGACACCAACGTGCTGGTAGATGTTCTGGAAAATGATCCCAACTGGGCTGATTGGTCGATTAGCCAATTACGTGCGCAGTCGAAAATTCATCGGTTGGCCATCAATCCAATCATTTACTCCGAACTGTCGCTAACTTTTTCGACGGTAGAGGCTCTGAATCAGACCCTTGATGACCTAAATCTGGCTATGCTCGAAATACCACGTACGGCATTATTTCTCGCCGGCAAAGCGTTTGTTCGTTACCGCAGGCAAAGTGGCACCAAGAGCAATGTTCTCGGAGATTTCTTCATTGGCGCACATGCTGCCGTATCCCAATATCCGGTTCTTACCCGTGATACACGCCGCTACAGTTCATACTTCCCCGGTGTGGTTCTCATTGCACCGGATGAGTCGGCGTGAATATCTCGGTTCAAGTTTCTAAACCAGATATTCAGGCACAAATTCTTTCCAATTGCCTTTTTTCAACATCCTTACTACAATCAATTATGTAAGGATTAACGGAGTTTGAGATGACAACCGAAGCCACACTTACCAGCAAGGGGCAAACGACCATTCCCAAGGAAATTCGGGATAGCCTGCACATGAAGGCAGGAGACCGGATGACCTTCACGCTGATGCCCGATGCCACCGTCGTCATGCGTGTGAAAAGCAAGAGCCTTACAGAACTGGCAGGCACGCTGCACAAAAAGGGGCGGAAGCCTGTTCCTGTTGAGCAACTATCACGCTGATGCTCGGAATCGACACCAATATCCTTGTGCGTTTTCTGGTTAGGGACGATGAAGCCCAGTTTGACAAGGCACGCAAACTCATCAAGCGTGAAGTTGCCGCAGGTCGCCGCGTTTTCGTAAACCAGTTGGTTCTCATGGAAACCGAATGGGTGCTACGCAGCCGATATGCGGTGCCCAAAAATCAGATCATCGCAGCTATTTCTGGTTTGCTGGAGGCGAGCGATGTCCAATTTGAGGATGAACCGGCCATTGAGGAAGCTCTTTTCATGTGGAAGGATGCTACTGCCGATTTCGCTGATTGCCTTATAGGCGCGAAAAACCGACGAATGGGATGTCGGGCGACAGCATCCTTCGATGTAAAAGCCTCCAAGTTATCTGGCTTCATGGCTGTCTGACTATGCGCCACGAGTGTCACAGCAGGCCTAAATTAATACACACAAAGCCCCATGGTTTCTGTTCAAAATAAATTATCTTCCCCATCCGGCACAGATGCCGAAAATATCCAGTCATGGCTTGGTTCCTTGCCAAGCACTTTTGCGCCAGCAGAAATCGAGATGATTCGCCATGCCTGCGAATTGTCTGCGCCGCTGTATGCAGGACAAACCGAACTGACGGGCGCACCGCTGTTGCAGCACGCGCTGGGGGCCGCTTCGATTCTGGTCGGCATGAACATGGATTTCGAAACGGTAGCCGCCGCCATCCTGCATGCGGTGCCGGAGTATTTGGAGGACTGGGCGGAGACACTGAAAACACATTTCGGCGCAAACGTATGCAGTCTGGTCGAAGGCATTTCGCGCATGGAGCAAATCCAAGAATTCAGCGAAATTGAAGGCCTGCATGGAAAAGAAAAGAAAAAAGGCGACCACGTCCAGCAGATTGAAAGTCTGCGCAAAATGCTGCTGGCCATGGTGGAGGACATCCGCGTGGTGCTGATCAAGCTGGCCGAGCGCACCCAGACCATGCGTTGCCTTTCCGGCGCGAGCGCCGATTGGCAGCAGCGGATTGCCCGGGAAACACGGGGAATTTTCGCGCCGCTGGCCAACCGTCTCGGCGTGTGGCAGGTCAAGTGGGAACTGGAAGACCTTTCCCTGCGCTATCTGGAACCGGAGCTCTACAAGAAAGTAGCAAAATTGCTGGATGAGCGCCGCGTGGATCGCCAGCAATATATCGCCGACCTGGTGGCACTGTTGCAACAGGAGTTGCAACAGGCTGGCATCAAGGCCAAAGTGGCCGGGCGATCCAAACACATCTACAGCATCATCAACAAGATGAAGCGCAAACAGGTGGATTTCAGCGAACTCTACGATGTACGTGCGGTGCGTATCTTGGTGGAAGACATCAAAGATTGCTACGCGGCGCTCGGCCTGGTGCATAACCTGTGGCAACCCATACCCAAAGAGTTCGACGATTATATTGCCCACCCCAAGAGCAACGATTACCGCTCCCTGCATACGGCGGTGATCGGCCCGCGCAATCTGGCGTTGGAAGTGCAGATACGCACGCATGAAATGCACCATCATTCGGAACTGGGGGTTGCCGCCCACTGGCGTTACAAGGAAGGCGGAAAATCCGACGCCAAGTTCGATGAAAAAATCGCTTGGCTGCGCCAGATTCTGGAATGGAAAGAAGAGGTCGCCGACAGCGGCGATATGCTGGAACAATTCAAGAGCGAATTGTTTCACGACCAGGTTTACGTGCTGACGCCGCAGGGCAAGGTGATCGATTTGCCCAAAGGCGCGACCCCGGTGGATTTTGCCTACACTTTACATACCGACTTGGGGCACCGCACGCGCGGTGCCAAGGTGGATGGCAGCATTGTGCCGCTCAACTATAAATTGCAGAACGGGCAACGGGTGGAAATTCTTTCTGCCAAGCAGGGATCGCCCAGCCGCGACTGGCTCAATCCCACACTCGGTTACTTGCAAAGTCCGCGCGCACGGGCCAAGGTGCGGCACTGGTTCAAATACCAGAACTTCGACGAGAACGTTACTCAAGGGCGGGCGCAACTGGATCGCGAATTGCACCGGCTCGGCGTCACTTCCATCAATCAGGAAAAAATCGCGCAGAAGTTGCAGTTCCACAAGCTGGAAGATTTTCTGGCCGCCATCGGGCGCGGCGATGTCAGCGATCATCAAATCGCCCAAGCCATACAGGAAGAGGTCGCCCCTAAAGCTGAAGAGGCCGTAAAGCCACTTGTCTCCCGACCTGCCGCCGCGCAATCCTCACCGACGGGAATTCTGGTTGAAGGCGTGGGCAACCTGCTCACCAAAATAGCTAAATGTTGCCAGCCCGCACCGCCCGATGCCATCGTCGGATACGTCACGCGCGACCGGGGAGTCACCATACACCGCCGGGACTGTGCGGGGATGCTGCGCCTGCCGGAAGGCCGTCGCGGCCGCATGCTCAGCGCCCAATGGGGAGGCAGCACAGGCGGCACCTTTAGCGTCGATATCAGCATCGAAGCCTATGACCGCCAAGGACTGCTGCGCGACATCGGCGATCTGTTCGTCAGGGAAAAGGTCAATGTCACCCGCGTGAACACGCTGAGCAAAAACAATCAGGCGCAGATGCAGTTCTCGATTGAAATAGCGGATCTGGGGCAGTTAAGCCGTTTGCTCTCGCTGATCAATCAAGTTCCCAATGTCATTACTGCACGGCGGCATGTTTGACTCTGTACGTAATTTTAAACAACAGCCTAAACCCCCCGTTATTTCTCCCATCCCTTCAGCGCCGGATTCGGATAATAGTCATACCTTCCCGTCAGTCTTGTATGGTTTCTTCCTACAAGATAATTAGCCATCATCGTATTTCTTCCCGGCGCATCTCCGCGCAAAATGCAACCGTCGAATCACACATCAACTGTCAGCAAGGAGATCGAGATGAACGCGAAACAACTGCATGAAGAAATCAAGGCCACCAATCTTTCTTATATGGGACTGGTACAAAAAATGATACGCGCCGACAAGGCCGGAGCGAGTTCCAGTCTGGGCGTGAGCGAAGATATGGCCGACCTGGTTTCCGGTCTTTCTCCCGCACAGCTTCTCAAGATGTCGGGCACCAATCTGTTGCTGTGCTGCTTCCGCTTTGACGAAAGCCTGCTGCTCAACATGATTACCGACCACAAAACAGTTCGCGGAATATCGCCTGCCCTTACGGCAAGCCAGCCAATCGCAGCCTAACTAATTAATCGCTCAGGGAGATAGATCATGCGCAACAAGAGTGTAGTAACCGAAGCCCGCGAAATCCAGATTGCAGTTGAGTTGATTAATTTGGGCGCACGCCTGCAAGTGTTGCAGGAAGAAACCGCCGTGAGCCGCGAACGCTTGCTCAAGCTTTACAAGGAAGTGAAAGGCGAGTCGCCTGCCAAGGGCATGCTGCCTTATTCCACGGACTGGTTCATGAGCTGGTTGCCGAATATCCACTCTTCATTGTTCATGGACATTTATCAGTTTCTGATCTCCAACACCAATGTCTCCGGCGTTGAAGCACTGATTAAAAGTTATCGCCTGTACCTCGAACAAGTTGAAATTTCTCAAGGTGAGCCAGCGCTGAGCATTACCCGCGCATGGTTTCTGGTACGTTTCTTTGATGCGAAGATGCTGCAACTGACCGACTGCAAAGAGTGCGGCGGGCATTTCGTGGTTCACACCCACGAGTTATGCAAAAACTACGTTTGCGGCATTTGCCGCCCACCTTCGCGCGCCGGTAAAACCAAAAAGGCCGCGCTGATGGATGCAATCACAGCCTGACCCACATGCCGCCTAAAGATAAAAACCATTTGTACTGTAACGCACGGAAACCGACTGTTTAATTGTGTAGATTGTTATTGATGCTTCATTAATCTGCGGAGGACACCATGAATAACCCACAAATTATCCCACACGGGCTGCTTTACTCGGTCGCCCCCGAGAACTTTGCACAATTACATATTAGCGATGATTCATTCAGGAATGATTTCGACTGGGACGAGTCCGAAAATCAATATCAAGGCGAATCGCTGGCAAGCAACGTGCTGGAATTCCTGAAAGAGATTGGTGCGCAATAGCGTCGTGCCGCTGAGTTGGGATTAGTCCTGTCGCGTTGGTTCATTTGATGCAACGAGGGCTTGGGCTTTTTGCACTATGCCGCCGCGTTTAAGCATGGAGAGGCATTCCGCTTCATCGAGACGGGTGGCTCGTGAGAGGTAAGCCATGTTTCCCTCCATGGATTCCAGATAGTAATTACGCTCGGCACCCAAATAATCTTTGAAGTGGAAAGTCAATTTGTTATACAGACCTTCCAACTCCCCCTCAAGTTTTTCCTGCCGGGTGGACTCGTAAAAACTTTGGGTTTTCCGTAGCAAGTCCTGCATGCTTTGGTAATTGCCCAAATTCGCTTCTTTTAACTCCAGATACAGAAACAACAGTTTTTCCAGATAAGTGCGGTCTGACATTTGTCCGACCAGATCGGCAGTGGCAACGATTTGTCCGAGAAGACGCACCCGTTCGTCAGGGAAATTAATCTTGCGGAACTCCCCCATATTCTCGGTCGCCAACATCATCGGCTCCAGAGATGCCCGCCAAGCGGACGGAAGTTCCCGCTCGACGAGATAGCCGCGCATAAACTCTATCCCCCTCCTGACATGGTCACGCGTGTACTGAGCCCCGGAGCCAGTATCCTCGCCGTGACGCTGCGCATAGCCGATGTCGTGCATCAGGGCTGCGATCATGATTTGCTAATGTCACTGCCAGTCAACTGGACACCTGAGATATGCACGCCATGCGCCAAGCGCACCGCACACAGGAATACATCCAGAGTATGAGACAGATCGTGGTACAACGTTCTGATAGCGCAATATCCTGGGTACTCACCGCGAAACAGGCGTATTACGTCACCGAAGACAGTGCGTGCAATAGAAAAATCATACGACGGACTAATATGTGCGACGATATCGGACGCCTTGCACCAAACTTCGTCCGGGTTGACATTGGCAAACAGGCTGTGGATTTCTGAGGATGTCGGAATTTTTTTCATGTTAAGGGTGCTAACATAAACAGCAGGCCGAAATGATTAGTGGCTTGGCGCACCATTCAACGCCTTCTCCAAATCGGCCGCAGGCATGTAGCCGGGAACCTGCGTGCCGTCGGCAAAAATCAGCGTCGGTGTGCCATTTACATGCAGCTTTTTACCCAATGCCAGTACTTTTTCTGTTTGGGTGGCGCAATTACCGGAAGGCGGCAGTACGCCATTCAGCATCCAGTCTTCCCATGTTTTGTTCGGGTCAGTGCTGCATAAAATATTGCGCACCTTCTCGTCCGAGCCCGGGAATATGGGATACAGAAAGCGGTAGAGCGTAACGTTGTCCATATTTTTCAACTCGCCTTCCAGCTTTTTGCAATATCCGCAGTTCGGGTCGGTTAAATAGGCCATTTTGCGCTGACCATTGCCTTTTACCCTTTTAACCGCGAGCTCGAAGGGCAGACTTGTCGAAGTCAACCGCAAACAATTTGCGCGAGCGCTCCTCGGTAAGATTACGCCCGTTCTTCAGATCGTAAATGCTGCCGTTGATGAGGTATTGCGCTTTTTCGTCGGTATAGAACAGTTGATCGTCTGTCACCACCTCGTACAGCCCGAGGTAAGGTGCTTTATAGACATTTTCGACATTGCCGATCTGCGGATAATTCTTTTTCAAGATACTTTTCACCTTGGCTTCGTCGGCGTGGGCACTCAAGCAAAAGAACCGCAGCAAGCATTAACAGTAAATATCTAAACATTTCGAGTCCTGATTTAAGGTTATATTCAATAATGAAGGATGGGTTAATTGAGCGCGTGGAGCGCCAGCATTTTTTTCAGCGGCGCGATACGATTGGTGGCGGATAGCCCGAAGTTGCGCGCGGCACGCAACAGTGGATTGTCATTGTTGAACAATTTCTTCAGCGCATCAGTCGTAAGTTGCATGGAAAGGATATCTTCCTTGCGCGCTCGCTCATAGCGCCGCAGCAGGTGGATATTACCGCAATCCTGCTGCGGGCCGCGCTGCAACAGTACTTGCGTCAACTGGCGCGCATCGCGAAAGCCCAGATTGACGCCCTGCCCGGCAAGAGGATGAACATTGTGGGCGGCATCGCCCACCAAAGCCAGACGCGGCTTGACGAGTTGCGGCAGATTCAACAAGCGTAGCGGAAAAGCGGCGGGCGGAGTGACCATTTGCAATGCGCCTAAAGTGTGTTGCGATGCGACAGCGACCTGAGCGCAGAGTTCCTCATGCGGCAATTGCAACAAGCTCTCCGATTTTTCCGGGCTGACCGACCACACCATCGAAACCATCTGCTGCGGCAGCGGCAACAAGGCGAGGATACCGTCCGGCTGGAACCATTGGAACGCTGTGCCGCGATGCGGTTTTTCGGCGATGAAATTCGCCACCACGCCATGTTGTTGGTACAGAGTAGGCGGCTCGATGATTCCCGCCTGCCGACGCACCCAGGAATCGCGCCCATCCGCACCGACGATCAGTTTGGCGCTTGATTTCACGCCCGTCTTCCAGTTGCAGACACGCGGCATCGTCGTGCCAAGCAAGACTGGCGCAACGCGCCGGGTGGAACAAGGTGAGGTTGTCCTGCTGTTTCAGCCCCTGCCACAGCGCCTGTTGCAACAAGCGGTTTTCCAGGATGAAGGCCAACTCCGGCGCACCCAACTGATAAGCGGAAAAATCCAGTTCCGCGCCCTCGTCGCCGAAAACTCGCATCTGTTCAACTTGCTGCACGCGGCTCATATCCAGACGCTGCCAAGCGCCGCTTTCTGCAAGAAACGCGGCATTGCCCGGGCTGATGGCATAGATGCGGCTGTCCCAGCCCTGGTTGTCAGGGGTCATGGGCTGCGCTTCCACCAGCGCCACAGACAGCCCGCTGGGGCTAAGCGCTGCGGCCAAGCTAGCGCCCACTAACCCACCGCCGATAATCAGGACATCGAAGATCATTTGGTTAATTTTACTTGAGTACAAGCTAATCAGAAAACTGTAATCTCTGCGCCTTCTGTGGCGGATTATTTTTAGAATGATAGCAC
This sequence comes from uncultured beta proteobacterium, assembly GCA_963714805.1. Lineage (GTDB taxonomy): Bacteria > Pseudomonadota > Gammaproteobacteria > Burkholderiales > Gallionellaceae > CAIQPV01. Next base: position 340,511 of record CAVQPO010000006.1, read on the forward strand.
GAGGCGGTTGATTAATTTATAATCACCGCCCCTCGCGGAAAACAACATGCAAATCGGCTCCCATAAATTGAAAAACAACCTCATCGTCGCCCCCATGGCAGGCGTGACGGATCGGCCTTTCCGCATGTTGTGCAAACGCATGGGCGCGGGCATGGCGGTGAGCGAGATGGTGGCTTCCAATTCATTGCTGTACGGCTCGGAGAAAACCAAACGCCGCGCCAACCATGAAGGCGAAGCCGATCCGATCTCGGTGCAGATCGTCGGTGCCGACCCCAAAATGCTGGCCCAGGCCGCACGCTACAACGTGGATGCAGGCGCGCAGATCATCGACATCAACATGGGCTGTCCGGCGAAAAAAGATATGCAATGTGATGGCCGGTTCCGCGCTGATGCAGAACGAGAAGCTGGTGGCGGAAATACTTGAAGCCGTGGTTGGCGCGGTGGACGTGCCGGTAACACTGAAGATGCGCACCGGCTGGGACAAGAGCAACCGCAATGCGGTGCGCATCGCGCGGATCGCCGAAACCAGCGGCATTCAGGCGCTCGCCATCCATGGCCGCACGCGTGCCTGCGCCTACACCGGCGAGGCGGAATACGACACCATCGCGGCGGTGAAAGCCGAAATAAAAATTCCCGTCATCGCCAACGGCGACATCACCACCCCGGAAAAAGCCAAATTCGTGCTGGAACATACCGGCGCCGATGCGGTGATGATAGGCCGCGCGGCACAAGGCCGTCCGTGGCTGTTCCGCGAGATCGCACATTTCCTCGCTACCGGCGAGCACTTGCCCTCACCACAGGTTAGCGAAATCCAGCATGTGCTGACTGCGCATGTGCATGAACTGTACGACTTTCTATGGCGAACATACCGGCCTGCGCGTGGCGCGCAAGCATATCTCCTGGTACACCAAAGGACTGGTCGGTTCGGCGCATTTTCGCCATCAGATGAACCAACTGGAAAGCATTACAGAACAATTACAAGCTGTGAATGATTTTTTTGAGGGGCAGTTGCAGGCTGGGGAGAGTCTGCAATATGCCGAAGCGCTGGCAGCATGAAAAAAGGGGAACGTGGCGTGTTAAATGAAAATGAAGTGGCGCGGTATGTGCGCCAGGCAGTGGGCGATTATTTTACTGACCTTGATGGCGAAGATCCGTCCTGTGCGGTGTACGACATGGTGATCAATTGCGTCGAGAAGCCGCTGATCGAAACCGTGCTGCACCATGCGGGCGGCAACCAGACACGCGCTGCTGAATTACTAGGCCTGAACCGCAACACCCTGCGCAAAAAAATCCAGGCACACAAAATCAAATCGTAAATCCTATAAGTAAAAGCGGAACTGACATGGCTACCATCAAACAAGCACTCATCAGCGTATCGGACAAATCCGGCGTACTCGAATTCGCCCAAGGCTTGCACCAGCTTGGCGTAAAAATCCTCTCCACCGGCGGCACCGCCAAGCTGTTTGCCGACAACGGCATCCCGGTCACCGAAGTGGCGGATTACACCGGCTTTCCCGGAAATGCTGGATGGGCGCGTTAAAACGCTGCAACCGAAAGTCCATGCGGGCATTCTGGCACGGCGCGATCTGCCTGAGCATGTCGCCACGCTGGAAAAGCACGGCATTCCGACTATTGATTTGGTGGTGGTGAATTTGTACCCGTTCAGCGCCACCGTCGCCAAGCCCGAATTGCACGCTGGAGGATGCCATCGAGAATATCGACATTGGCGGCCCGACCATGGTGCGCGCGGCGGCGAAGAACCACGCCCATGTCGCTATCGTCACCGACCCGGCGGACTACGGTGATATCCTGGCCGAGATGCAGACCAACAACGGCGCAGTGAGTGACGCGACACGTTTCGACCTGGCGAAGAAAGCCTACTCGCACACCGCCGCTTATGATTCCGCAATCAGCAACTATCTCACCACGATCAATGCGGACGGCACCAAGAGCGCGTTCCCGGCACAGATCAACTTCAACTTCGCCAAGGTGCAGGATATGCGCTATGGCGAAAACCCGCACCAGAACGCCGCGTTCTACCGCGACCTGATTCCGGTGGCAGGCGGCATTGCCGACTACACGCAGCTGCAAGGCAAGGAACTGTCCTACAACAACATCGGCGATGCCGATGCCGCGTGGGAACTGGTCAAGACTTTCGATCAACCGGCCTGCGTCATCGTCAAACACGCCAATCCGTGCGGCGTGGCGATTGCCGACAATGCACTGAATGCCTACAAACTGGCCTACGCCACCGACACCACTTCCGCGTTCGGCGGCATCATCGCCTTCAATCGCGAACTGGATGCCGAAAGCGCGACGCAAATCACCGCCAACCAGTTTGTCGAACTCATCATCGCGCCTTCCGCCTCCGAGGCCGCGCTCAAAGTTACCGCCGCCAAACAGAACGTGCGCGTACTCACCGTACCGCTGTCCAACGCGCATAACCAGTTTGATTTCAAACGAGTCAGCGGCGGCTTGCTGGTGCAATCGCCGGACACGCTGAACGTGCAAGCTTCGCAGCTTAAGGTGGTAACCAAGGCACAACCCAGCGCCGAACAACTGCAAGACCTGCTGTTCGCCTGGCGCGTGGCAAAATATGTGAAATCGAATGCTATTGTATTCTGCAAAAATGGGCAAACGCTGGGCGTGGGCGCGGGACAAATGAGCCGCGTGGACAGTACGCGCATCGCCTCGATCAAGGCGCAGAATGCGGGCTTGAGCTTGGCCGGTTCAGTGGTGTCGTCCGATGCCTTCTTCCCGTTCCGCGACGGTATCGACGTGCTGGCGGCGGCAGGCGCAAAAGCCGTGATCCAGCCCGGCGGCTCGATGCGCGACGAAGAAGTGATCGCGGCAGCAGATGAACATGGCTTGGCGATGGTGTTTACGGGTTTCAGGCACTTCAGGCATTAAGTTTTGAATCCCCTCCCCCATGCAGGGGGAGGGTTAGGGAGGGGGTAGAAGTGTTAGCATTCCAGTTCAACGGTTTCCCCCCCTATCCTAACCTTCCCCTCAGAAGGGGAAGGGACTGTAAAATACGCCAGCTCCATGTTCGTGCTTTCTTCGACAGGAGATTCAGCAATGAAGATTAAATATTTTCAAGATACCGACACACTTCATATCGAGTTGCGCGCGGCTACTATTGCCGAAACCAATGATGTGGACGAAAACACACTGCTCGATCTGGATGAGAATGGCAAGATTTGCGGCATTACTATCGAACATGCAGCCGAGAGAGTTGATCTGCCAAACTTTTCATTTGAGCGGATGGCTGCATGAAGTGAGGAGTTGACCGTTATGAATTTGCAGAGAAACTACTGGCAAGAACGCGAGAAGAATTGCGACAATTGGCAGGAATTCGAGAGGCAAGTTGGGGTCTTGCTTTATGCGAGCCAATTTTTTTGTAACGGCCAGCCACTCTTCCGCGGTCAAGCCAATTCATCGTGGCATTTACAGTCTCGAATCGAACGGGAAATATACGAATTTCAGCCTGACGGTCTATGGGAATCCTACACGATCAAACGTAATGCTTACGCATCTCAATACCGACAAGCATTAAGCGAGTTTCTAAGCTCTTTCAAAGTCGCCTGTAGCAGAGCGCTGCTCCCAAGCACACAGCCAAAATCAGACCTTGACTGGTGGGGCTTGGGAAGACACCATGGGTTGTACACTCCACTGCTCGATTGGACCACAGATTATCTTGTTGCCGCATACTTCGCATTTTGCGATGCTAAGGAAAACTCTAATGTGGCGATATGGGTTCTATTTCCGAACAATCATATTTGTGACAAAACAGATCGCGTGCATGGAGAAATGAATGATATCCACTATCTTCAAGTTATCGAAGCACAACCACTTTACAATCCACGCCAGTCCGCACAAAAAGGGAGATTTACGGTTCTTAACAGTCCGGTTTTTGTTTCGGTTGAGGAACATATTGAGAACACCACAGGCGGAAACAAACTTGCACTCTATAAATTCAATTTGCCACCAACTCTACGCAATCAAGTATTAGCAGCTCTCAATGAAAGAGGCATTTCGGCAGAAACCCTGAAACTAATAGCCCCTCAAGATCATGGCGGCATGATAATTGATCGAATCGCCGATGAAACGAATAAGAATTTTGATGATATCAAATCGCGACTTAAGTATAGCCATATGCATGATGAAAAACTTGAGGCTGTGAAGCACACTCCTCATGTGCATGTCGATAATCCGATCAAAAACTGGGAAAACTTGCGGAAAAATCGCGAGTTTGTGGCGAATCCTCTTGAATGGGCAAAGCGTGAAGCACACAAGGTTCTACATGAACTTCGTCACAGCAAAGAAAGTTAATCTAAATTTCTAATGAGGGGGCAGCATGAAATTAAGTCCGTTGTTAAATCAGATGCTGTTAGTTTGCTTGTGCTTGTTTGCGTTGACCGGACAATCAATAGCCGATCCGTTATCAGAGGCAAAGCGTGCAGACACTTCGGGTAATTATGCTGAAGCAGCAAAATTGTTCAAGCCGCTGGCTGAACAGGGTAATGCTGAGGCACAATATTTCCTTGGGGTGATATATGGAAATGGACATGGCGTTCCGCAGGATTACAAGGAGGCTGTGAAATGGTATCGACTGGCTGCAGAGCAAGGCGACACTCGGTCACAGCAACAACTAGGAGCAATTTATTCCTTGGGGTCGATGGTTCCTCAGGTTCCTCTAGATTACCAAGAAGCTGTGAAATGGTATCGACTAGGAGCAGAGCAGGGTGATGCAACGGCACAATCCTTCCTTGGGTTGATGTACAAGATAGGGCATGGTGTTCCTCAAGATTATGTTCTAGCTCACATGTGGGAGAACGTTGCTGCCGCCAATGCTGATGCCAGTAATTCACAGCATATAGTTGTTTATCGTGACGACATTGCAACTCATATGACTCCAGAGCAAATTGCCGAAGCGCAGAAACTTGCCAGAAAATGTACGGCTAATAAGTTCAAGGGATGTTAACTGTAGGAGCAGGATATGAAGTCAGTTCAGGTTTCGACTAAAGAGCAGTTACTTAGCTCAGGTACAATTTGTAATGCGCTTGCCATTACGGCAGGGCTGTTGGCTAATCATGGGCAGCAAGGTGTTATTGATACGCGGCCAAAAATTTTGGCGATGCTGAAGGTGCGAGATAAGGCAGCGCGAAGTAATGCCACACAACTGGTTTCGGTATCAACAAGCTTAAGCAAGGCATGACGAAAAGGTGTCCATGTGATTTCAGAGCAAACCATAGTTCAAGCCGCACAGTTATTGGGCGAAGCGGCCAAACCTGCCAGAGTCATTTTATTTGGCTCCTATGCGCGCGGGGATGCGAGAGATGATTCCGACCTAGATTTTCTGGTCGTCGAACCGACATTACAGGACAAGTTCGGCGAGATGGTGCGTTTGAGGCAAGTGCTGCGCCCGTTAAGAATCCCGGTTGATGTGTTGGTCTGCTCGCAGGCTGAGGTCAGCCAGCAGCAACATGCTTGTTCTACTGCAATTTATTGGGCATTGCGTGAAGGCAAGGTGTTATATGACACCGCCCATTAATGCAGCACTCCGATTGTTGGAGCTTGCCCAACGCGACATGATTTCATTTCGCGCGCTGGCGACGCATCCGGAAGTAGACATTTCTGCTCCGGGTTTCTTTGCCCAGCAAGCGGTAGAGAAAAGTCTCAAGTCGGTTGCCGAATACCATGGCCTCGTATTTCGCAAGACACACGATGTCGATGAGTTGGTCGATTTGTTGTTGCAGCACGATGTGGTCATGCCCTTTCCCGCCGAGCAGTTTAGTCATCTCAATCCGTTCGCAGTCATCTTGCGTTACGAGGAAACTCCGTTCATCAGCATGACATTAGAAGAGATGAACCAACTGGTCAATTTGGCCTATCAATGGGCATCCTCCGTAGTAGCCAAATAAAATTACATAGTTCCAACTATTTGGATGCAAGCGTGAAGATATTAGCTCGCGCAGCCCGGGAAATGGAATCCGGGATGACCTTCTTTAGCCTCATGATGCGCCCCGGATTACGCTACGCTTCATCCAGGCTACAAACTGCGAATTTTCTATGCCTCCTGCATTGGAGCAATCCGTTAATTTTCAACGTGAGAAGCATTTAGCTGTTTAGCAATGACGTCGTGATTCAACCAAAGAACCGGTGCAGAGGGATTGGATGTTCCGTAGAACATCAGCGGGCCGGTTCCTTCCAATACCAGTGCGCTCAAAAGATCGGTAACCAGTGCTTTGCGATCCTTATGCATCTGCGTGATCTCCTCTGAGGTGCCGATCATCAGTTCTGCCAGCGCCTCGGAATTGTCCATCGGCCAGGCCGCGAAATTACGGAACCCCTTCATCACGCTGCTCGCATTGTAGTCGTCGATCTTTTGCAACAGGTCTTCGAGCGAGTTTCCATCTTGCAATAACTCGCGACAGGCTTGCCACTGCGCCTCCGCCCATGCACCGCCATTTTCCATCTTCAACGCCCTGAGCAGCGGAAATAGCGATAGTTCAACACCGACGAAGATGTCGGAGGAGTTGGTGCGAATCTCGGGACAGTTGTATACCGTGGCCTTGATACCTTGAGACCATGCGGCTTCGGCAATGCGTTCGAGGCGCATCTTGGCCTGGCCTTGTGTATAACTGGTGTAAGTCTGCCACTGGTATTGCCCATCTATCAAAATCTCGGTGCCATGATAACCGTAGGCAGTGTAACGTACCTGACCACCCGATTTTTCCAGCCGCGCACGAATGGCTGCCGAACCTTCGATGAGATACTGAAAGGTATTGGCCGTGACCTCATCAAAATTCATCAGGATCAGCTTGCCAAGGTCGCTGTCGAGCAAAGCGCGCGTAGACATAAAGCGCTCGCCCCGGCCTTTGTAGATGCGGTTTGCAATCGCCAGAAATACCTTCACCTTGGGGATGCCACCTGCCATGGTGTGCGCGAAGAAAACGTTACTCCCGTCAGCGATCATGCCATCAAGTTGGCCCATTACTTGCGCCACGGTTTCTTTAAACCGTTTTACGCCTGCCTCCCGACATTTTTCGATGTGCTGCCAATCGAGTTTGTCATCCTGCCAACTCTTGAGCGTCATGTTGCCAAGCATATCCGTCGGAGTGGCTTCGCCTGCGGGAGCATCCAGATCAAATCCTGCCATCAGCGGCAAATTGATAATTCGACCGCCAAGGTTGGCTTCGGCCAAGGCCAACTCTTCATTGGTCAGCGCTCGCAACGCGTTCTTCTCATCGCGGCGACCAACCGTAATTCCGATAATGGTCATTCCCGCTTTGCGCGCTTCATTAACTAAACCATTGGCATAGCCTCGACCAAAAAGTTCGCCGAAAAGCAGAAAAACATCTCCCTTGCGAAAAATAGTGGTATGGGGAACTTCTCTCAACGAAATAGGTGCGGTCATAAATTCAAGAACTCCGGTATAACAAACAGATCAACATTATATGAAATGCAGCACTACTGCGCAGTAATAACCGATATCGGATGCGTGCCTGCCGCAGTTGTAGTCGCTGAAGCGATGGGTGCAAGAACCCCACCCGCACCGATGGTGTACTGCGAAACATTGTAGCCACCATAATTCGCCACATAGACGAACTGGTTCGAGGGATCGACCGTGATGGAATATGGGTTCGTGCCCGCAGCAACCGTTGCCGGGGTCATCGCCGTCAAAGCTCCCCCTGTGCCTATGGTAAATTGCGAAACAGTGGTACTGCCAAAATTTGCCACATAGGCATACAGGCCCGACTTGTCCACGACCACGGAAACCGGGTTCGTGCCCGCAGCAACGGTCGCCGGGGACATCGGAAGCAACGCACCACCCGCGCCAATAGTGTATTGCGAGATGGAACTGGAATTGCCTGCCAGATTCGTACTGTTGGAGTTCGCCACATAGGCATACTCCTGCCCCGATGCGCCGGTAGTAACTGTGATGGAATATGGGTTGGTACCCGCAGCAACGGTTGCAGGGGACATCGGCGTCAACGCCCCCCCTGTGCCAATAGTGTATTGCGAAATATTGCTGCTTCCTTCATTCGCCACGTAGACGTATTTGCCCGAAGGATCGACGGTAACCGAGTAGGGGTTTGTGCCTGCAGCAACGGTCGCCGGGGACATCGGAAGCAACGCACCACTGCCCAAGCCGATGGTGTATTGCGAGACATTGTTACTGCCTGAATTTGCCACATAAACGTATTGACCAGAGCGATCGACGGTAACGGAATAAGGGGCCGTACCCGCAGCAATCGTCGCTGGTGACATCGCTGTCAACGCACCATTTGAGCCTATAGTATATTGGGAAATAGTATAGATGTTGTTGCCACTACCCGAATTTGCCACATAAGCGTACTTTCCCAAAGGGTCGACAGCGACCGAATAGGGTGCCGTGCCTGCCGCAACCGTCGGGATGGTCATCGCTGTCAGCGTTCCAGTTGAGGCAATGGTATATTGCGACACGGTGCCATCGCCCGCATTCGCCACATAGGCGTAGTTCGGGGAGGTCGTGGTGCTCGTGCAATTCACCAGCACATTGCTAACATTCCCTGTCGCTGTGCCGCTGCCATTCGTTACGGTACAGTATCGGCCATTGGGATTGTCAAGAACGGTGACGTTATAGATGCCGCAGTTGGCGCCGCTTACTCCGCTAGCGCTGGTGCGGCCATTGCAGCCGGGGACTTTGGTAGCAAACGTGAAGCCTCCGTTGGCTGAGACGGTGAGGCTGTCGCCGCCATTATTTTGCAACACCACCGCATTGGTAAGACCCGAACCAGCAAGCCCGCTCACCGTGCCGCCTATGGTGTAGTCTGTAGAGTGGGGCGCGCACGCTGCAAGCAAAAACACCGCTAATGGCAACGCACCATGAATTAGCCTCATGGCTGATAGCCAGGAATTTTGCTTACGTCCACTTCGTCTATTTGCTCCGGGTCGAGGAATTGCTGCGCGTAGGTCAAATAAACTTTTTCACGCATAAAAACATCAAATAAATCTGGATCTATGTGACTGCCCTGCTTGAACTTGCCCATGATGGTAAGCGCTTCGGTGAGAGTTTTGCCTTTTTTGTAAGGACGGTCTTTGGCGGTGAGCGCCTCGAAAATATCGGCTATACCCATCATGCGCGCCTGCCACGACATCTGCTCGCGCGTTAACCCGTTCGGGTAGCCCTTGCCATCCATGCGTTCGTGGTGCCCACCCGCATATTCCGTCACGTGCGTGAGGTGTCTCGGCCAAGGCAGAGATTCCAGCATTTTGATGGTGATCTTAATGTGGTCATTGATGATCTTGCGCTCGTCATCGTTCAATGTCCCGGCACGTATGTTGAGATTCTCAACTTCGCGGGGCGACTTGTTGTCAACCGCAGTCATGCCATCACTCAGAAAATTCCGCAAGTTACCCTCGGTGTCACGCCATTGATAGCCAGCGATTTGCCGCACGCGCTGCTGCGCCTCCTCTGTCATGAATTCGCCGCCAATGTTGCAGTGGCGCAAGAATTCGCGGTCTTCGTCCAGCTGCCTGATACGCGCCGCATATTCGTCGGCATTTATCTTTCCCTTAAGCATATCGATCTCGGCATCGCGCTTGAGCACTTCGAAACGCGTATCCAGCAAGTAGATGCGGTCGAACAAAGTTTGCAACTTGGTACCCTTATCCACCACATGCACCGGGGTGGTGATCTTGCCGCAATCGTGCAGCAATCCCGCGATCTTGAGCTCGTACCTGTCCCGGTCGGTCATCGAAAAATCCTTGAGCGGCCCCTGATCGGTACGGTTGACCGCTTCGGCCAGTTGCATGGTCAGCACCGGTACGCGCTCGCAATGGCCGCCGGTATAGGGTGATTTCTCGTCAATCGCAATGTTGATTAGTTTGATAAAAGATTCGAATAGTCTTTCCAGTTGCTCGATCAGCCGTCGGTTGGTGAGAGCAATTGCGGCCTGCGAAGAAAGCGATTCGGTCAGGTGCTTGTCATTTTCGGTAAAAGAAATTGGCTTTTTTTGCTGATCGAGCGCATTGATAAGCTGCAACACGCCGATGAGTTCGCCTTCGTGGTCACGCATCGGCACCGTAAGAAACGAAGTGGAGCGAAAGCCGGTCTTCTGGTCGAACGCCTTGGTGCCGGAGAAATCATAACCCTTTTCGGTATAGGCATCAGCGATGTTGACAGTCTCGCCGCTCAATGCCGTGTAAGCGGCCACATTCGCATGATTGGGTTTGCCTGCCTCGTCGTAAAGACGTACCGGAGGGAAAGTTATCTGTTTTTCACTGGTGCCGCCCATCGCGATGCCCAATGAATCGGTACGAATAATTGCGAACCGCAACACTTGCTGCTCCGCATCAAGCAAATACAGTGTACCGGCATCTGCATGGGTAATGCGCTTTGCCGCCACCAGAATAGTTTCCAGCAAGCGGTCAATATTGTGCTCGCTGGAGAGCGCAACGCCAATTTCATTTAATTCATTCAGGCGTTGTAGCAAATCGTCGTTGTGTGCCATATCCTACTCCTTGATAAAAACAGGAAACGCGGAAAGCTATTTAATGCAGACCGCACGTACCTGATGAATGTCGGTGATACCCAATAATACTTTCTCGATACCGTCCTGTTTCAGGGTGCGCATCCCTTCTTCCAGCGCAATGGCAAACAGTTCCGCGACACGCGCGTGTTCCTGTATGGCTTTCTTGAGGACATCGGTGCCGATCAGCAATTCATGCAGGCCGACCCGACCACGATAACCGGTGCCCGCACACTTTTCGCATCCGACCGGCTCGTACAAGGTGATTTGCCCCTTATCATCCGCGAACAGCTTGGCCCACTCGGCATAAAGCGCTTTATAAGCGGTACTGGAATCTTTTTTCCAGGTTTCGGTGGTCATCAACTCTGTGGCATATTCGGTGAGCAGAGCCTTGATCTCTTCCTGGGTAGCGATGTGCGGCTTCTTGCAATCCTTGCACAGGCGTTTTGCCAGACGTTGCGCCAGAATGCCCAACAGCGCATCGGCGAAGTTGAACGGATCCATGCCCATGTCCAGCAAGCGGTTGATGGACTCCGGCGCACTGTTGGTGTGCAGCGTGGCGAACACCAGGTGGCCGGTGAGCGAAGCTTCGATACCGATGGACACGGTTTCCTTGTCGCGCATTTCGCCCACCATAATCACGTCCGGATCGGCGCGCAGGAAAGCGCGCATGATCGTGGCAAAATCCATTCCGGCCTTCTTGTTGATCTGAACCTGACGCAATCCCTTCTGGGTAATTTCCACCGGGTCTTCCGCCGTCCAGATTTTGGTATCGGGCGTGTTGATAAATTTCAGGATCGAATGCAGCGTGGTGGTCTTGCCGGAGCCGGTCGGGCCGCACACGAAAAACAAGCCGTAGGGTTTGCTGACGGTCTTCTTGACCAGTTCCAGATTGCGCACCGAGAAACCCATATTTTCGATCGGGATCGGTTCGCCCGATGCCAGGATACGCATCACCACATCTTCCACCCCGCCCGACGAGGGCAAAGTGGCAACGCGCAATTCGATATCCAGCGGGCCGTATTTCTTGAACTTGATCTTGCCGTCCTGCGGCTTGCGCTTTTCCGAAATATCCAGGTCGCACATGATCTTGATGCGCGTCACCAAAGCATTGCGGTAGGTGGAAGGTATCTCGATGTAATTCATCAGCGAGCCGTCCTTGCGCAAGCGTATTCCCGTCTTGCCCTTGCCAGGCATGGGCTCGATGTGGATATCCGATGCGCCCATCTTGTAGGCATCGACAATGATTTTGTTGACCAGCTTGACCAGTTCATTATCTGCTGCGGCGCTGACTTCTTCCTGGCTGACGCCGCTGATTTCCTCCTCATCTCCCCCCAAGGCGGAGAGCATGTCATCCATCGAGCCCAAATCTGCCTCAGCCCCACCGCCCGAGTCACCCGTTGCACCATAAAACAGGTCCAGCGTAGCCTTAAACTCGCGTTGCGGACAAACCCTGTAGGCCAAACGGTGTTTGGGGAAAATATTATTGACCACCCGCGAAGCCTGGATGCGCTCCGGGTCGGTAGTCAAAATCACCAAGCCTTCCGGCGTATCGTCTATCGGCACCCAAAAACTGCTTTCGACATAATCGCGTTTCAGATTCTTGAGCAACTCGGCCGGCTTGACGCGATCCGATTTATAGGGTTCATAAGGGACTCCGAAGAAAGTGGAAAGCGCCTTGCCCAGCGAGGGCAGACTGACCTGAAATTCGTCGATCAGCACGTCCTCTATATCAATCCCCTTGCGCCGTGCCGTACGCGTGGCCAACTCGAACTCGGCTGCGGAAATAACTGCGTCCTCAACCAAATAGTCATATTTGGTTTTGGCGACCATCTGCTGCTGGCGCTGTCGTAATGCCACTGCCAAAGTTTGTGCCAGTTCCAGCACGCCCTCGGCCACCATTTTAGGGAAAGGTTCATTGTCCTTGTTGTTAATGACCTGAACCACACCAATCAAATCATCCGTGGCCCCATCGACAATCGGCGCCACCATCATTTGCTTGGTGCGATACCCGGTGCGTTTATCGACATCCTGCAAAAAACGCAAGTGCGGGCTGTGCGAGGCCAACTCCTTTTCGTCATACACGTCTTTGAGGTTGAGCAACCTTTTGTTCAGCGCGGCGTATCCGGCAATGCTCTGTTCGGCGATGGGAAGCTTGAGATCTTTGAATGAGTTCAGCCCGGTCTTGACTTTGGAAACCAGTGCGGACTTATCATCGGAAACCACGTAGATAGTAAGGCGGTCAGCGTTAAACAGAGTGCAGATATCCTTGCTGACATCCAGCATGATTTCGTCAATATTGTTGGTGGCATGTATCTTGTTGGTAACATGGTTGAGTCTCTTGGTAAACTCAAGCCGCGCCTCCATCTCGCCGATATTGCCTGCTGTTAAGCTATTCATATACAGTTGTTAGTCGTTAGTGGTTAGTAGTTAATCGTTAGTGGGCAAATATTAAAACTCGAATACCTGCCCATTCTGCAACATTTTTGGTGCTACTCCATGCACGCATTCGCCAATTTCTCGCATGATCAGATCCACCTCACCCGGCTTCAAGTGGGTAATGTATATTTCAGGATCAAGCTTGAGCTTGAGCAGGTCTTCAGCCAGCAAGCTGGGGCAAAAATGCTTTGACAGCACCGCCAACTCCTGCTCTGCATTGGAAAACGCGGTTTCAACGATAAGATAACGCAGGTTGCCAATCTGGTTGACCGCCTCCCACAACGCATCATTCGTCGTCGTGTCGCCGCTAAACACCAGGCTACCTGCCCCGCTGTCAATCTGAAAACCCACCGCCGGCACCACATGATTGGCCGGCAAGGGGGTAATCATGCGCTCTGCCAGTTTCACCGTCTGCCCCAACCGTATGGCGTGATAACGCAATAATGGCTGCTTTACATCGGGAATCTGGGTGAAGTCCGGCCAAATTTTCCAGTTGAACACATGCTGCCTGATAATTTCCAGCGTCGCCTCGGTAGCATGAACGGTCAATGGCTTATCGCGCATAAATCCGACACTGTCCATCAACAGCGGAATGCAGGCGATGTGATCGAGATGGGAGTGCGTAACGAACACATGGTCGATCAAACTCAGTTCGGACAGACTGAGATCGCCCACACCCGTACCTGCGTCGATCAACACATCGTGATCCAGCAGCATGGAGGTGGTGCGCGCATTACCTCCAATGCCGCCGCTACAACCTAATATCCTGAGTTTCATGATCGTTTATCCAGACCGGTTAAAATTGCAAATCATTTTGTCTCAAAGATAAACACGCCATCCCAGTCAGCACCCGGCGGATTGTTCAGGAAATACTTGCTCCGCTCGGCATAGACCTCGTACAGCTTGCAACGGATTGTTGCCCTGCAATTTTTCAATTGCAACTCGGCCTGAGCCCAATCCTGCTTGCGGTACAATTCCAGCGCTTGCCGGTACAAATCAAGCTGCTCCAGCACCGCTTTATCCACCTCGCCAATCAGTCCCAACGGCTCATAAATAGCAACCGGCTCAATCTTGCCTTTTACCCGCACATGGTCGAGTTCACGATAGACAACATCCGTCACGGCATTTTGGGTATTTTCACCCACCATCACACCCACGCCATATTGCTTGGTAATCCCTTCCAGACGTGAAGCCAAATTGACCGCATCCCCCATGACCGTATAAGCCAGACGCGCATCCGATCCCATGTTGCCCACGCTAACTTTGCCCGTGTTGATACCCACCCCGACATGGATTTCCAGCCCGAACCGTTTTATGAAATCCGGTTGCAATTCCTGCAATTTCCTTTGCATCTCAAGACCGGCCAATATGGCTTTGCGCGCATGCTCCGGCTCGGGTAACGGCGCCCCCCAGAACGCCATGATGCAGTCGCCCATATACTTATCTACCTTGCCATTATGGTCGTAGATCACTTTTGACAGCGGCGTCAGAAACGCATTCATCAACTGGCTCAATTTCTTCGGATCATTCAGCTTCTCGGAAATGGTAGTGAAGCCGCGCACATCTGAGAACAGGATAGTCATTTCGCGGCTTTCGCCATCCATGGACGGCAGCAACTCGGGATTTTTGCTCATTTCGTCTACCAATTCGGACGGCACATACTTTCCAAACAAGTGGGTAATCTGCCGCTTGGTGCGCGCTTCGACGAAATAACCATATAAGATATCCAGCACAAACAGGCTCAAAATCATTAGTAACGCGCTAGCCAAGGGCAGAGCCAGATTCAGATAATGCCAAGTCGCCATATTCCCCGCCAGCGTCCCCGCTAACATAACTACAGTCAGTAGCGTGGATTTTGCCGGGGTCAACAACGGCAACAGCAAACTCAGCGCCACTCCGAGAATCAGCAGCGTCACGATCTCTACCCCCATCACGTAGGGCGGTTTTTGCTTGAGGTTCTGGTCGATAATCCCGGCAATCATGTTGGCGTGGACTTCCACCCCCGGATAAACTGCGGCAACCGGAGTGGAACGCATATCCAAAAGCCCCGGCGCGGTAGTGCCGATCAGCACGATCTTGTCTTTCAGTTCCTCCGGAGCGATGCGGTCATGCAGCACATCGGCAACAGAAATATAGCGGAAGCTGCCTTGTCCGCCACGGTAAGGGATCAGCGTGCTCACGTCCTCATCCACGGGAATGGTGAAATTGGCCTGTTCACTCTCCAGATCAAGCCATTCCAGACCCGCATAGTCGGCGCTCTTGTTGCTTGCGTAGCCGGGTGAGAGCTTGTTATTGCCCAACAAGGTACGCACTATGGCCAAGGACAATGATTCATAGTAAGCACCGTTGTATTCCACAATCATCGGCACGCGCCGCACCACGCCGTCGGAATCCACCTGCGGATTAAAATCCCCCGCACTGGCGGCATTTTCCTGCAACTCCGGCAGGTTGCCACCGTAACCATCCCACTGGATGAAAGTTATCGGGCGTCCATTAAACGTGCCCGGTGAGAAAATCGGATCGGGTAATGCGCCGGAAACACTTTTCTCGGCTCCCTTTGTGCTGTTGCTGAAGTAATAGCCCAGTACGATGTTGCGGTTCCTGAGTTTTCTGGCAAACAAATTATCGTAATCCAATTGCGGCTTGATCTGCGCCAGAGCGGACTGAAACTGCGGAATGCCCTTGAGCTGCTTGTGCGCCAACTCCTGCAACACCTTGAAGCCGGAGCTTTCATCCTTTTCCGCAAACACCACGTCGAACCCCGCAACCGCAACGCCATCGCGGTCGAACAGCTTGTCCATCAGCAACGCCAAACGGTCTCGGCTCCAAGGCCAGCGCCCCTCTTCCTTGAGGCTCTTCTCGTCGATATCGAGAATAACGATGCGGTCGTCCACCCCGCCCGGCATGGTCATCTTCAGACGATAGTCATACAGAATGTTATCCAGTTGCTGGATGAATCCCATCTTGTACAAACCCATGGCACTGCCGAGAAACACCAGCACCAGAACCAAGCCAAGGCCGATCAATAATGAGTGTCGTTTCAACCGATTTCTCCCAATAACCTATCTGCCGCATTTATTCCTTAAAGTAGAACTCCATCTTGACTCCCGCCAACTCGACAATGTCATGATTATTCAATTGATGGGGCTGCTCGTTCAGCACCTTGCCATTCAAGGAAGGAAAATGGGATCCTTCCACATGAGTAATAAAATAACCTTGCGGGCGGCGCGTTAGCACTGCCACCTGCACCCCGGGCTTACCCAGTGTAGTCAGATTTTTCACCAGATCGAGTTCCCTGCCCGCATTCGGCCCACTCAGTATTTGCAGGGTTGCCGCAGGAATCACATGGGCTGACTGGTGGGCTGGCGGTGCTGCTGGAGGCGGCGAAATTGGCGCAGCAAACACCCCGGTCGCCATGCCGCCCGCTTCGGCAGAACCGGGTTGGGGTTTATTGACGGGTGCGCGCAACACCATGGTTTTCTCAAAATCCGCCGCTGTTGCCTGCTGCCCCGGCTGATCATTGAGGTATTTCAGCTTGTACTTGCCGATCTCGATTACGTCGTTGGCCTGCAGAAAATGTTTCTTGATCACCACGCCGTTTACTACCACACCGTTGGTGCTGTCCAGATCCTCCAGAAACGAGTCATTGAGAATAGTCACGATTGCCGCATGCTCGCCGCTGACGGCAAGATTATCAATCACCACATCATTATGCGGTTTACGCCCTATCGTCATGCGCTCCTTATTCAGGACGTATTCATTCAGCACCGCGCCATCCATACTGAGTATCAGTTTCGCCGCCATATTATCAATCCTCGTATCTCAACTCTAGGGTACTTCTTTAGGGAACCTCCCTTTAGTGCACGCCCTTCAACCACGACAAAAATTTTGCCAGCCAGCCGATAGGTGCGGCAAAGTCGCCGTTAACTTTGACCAGTATTACCGACACGTTATCGCGCCCGCCATTGTCGTTTGCTAACTCGATCAACTGACCTGCCGCTAACGGCAAATTGCTCTTCAGCATTCCCAGCGCTGAACCGATATCCTCGTCCTCCACCATGTCGTTCAACCCATCCGAACACAGCAAGTAAATATCCCCAACCTGCACCATATGGACGTGCGTCTCAACCTCGACCGCATTATCGATACCGACTGCGCGCGTGACCAGATTCTTGTTTCTGGACAAGCGCGCGTCCTCCTTGCTGATCAAGCCCCCATCAATTTGCTCTTGCAACAACGAGTGGTCGCGCGTAAGCGTCTCGAAGGAATCGCCGCGCAGCCGGTACATGCGCGAATCGCCGACATGTGCCACGACCACCCGATTATCGTAGAACAGCGCGGACACCACTGTCGTCCCCATCCCGGCATATTGCGGCTGGCTCCGCGCCGCACTAAAAATAGCGGCGTTAGCTTTTTGCACGCTCTCGCGCAGCAGCGCCACGCCGACGTCCTCGCCGCTCTCATTCTTGCTTTCCGGACGCACATTGCCCAAGCGCTGCTTGATCTCGGTGGACATCAGCGAAATGGTGATGCCGCTTGCCACTTCCCCCGCATTATATCCACCCATGCCGTCGGCCAGCACCGCCAAGCCACAGGACGCATCGCAAGCCACACTATCCTCGTTGTGCGATCGCACCATCCCGGAGTGGGTCTGGCTGACCATTTCAAGCGCTTCTTTAACGTTCATATCCTATTCCCGCATGCTCTCTATCACTTCAACTTGGCCGCACATTGACGGATTGCCTCGGCCATTTCACCGCCACTCTGGTAACGCTCTTCCACTTTCTTTGCCAGCGCCCTATTAATGATTGCCACCACACAAGGAGGCACATCCGGCCTGACCGTCAAAATATCGGTATGCGGTTCGTTGGCGATGCGAAACATGAGCTGCGCCATCGAATTGCCCTCAAACGGCAGCTTACCACACACCATTTGATACAGGCTCACCCCAAGCGAAAACAAATCGGACTGACCTTCGATCTTTGCGCCGGACAATTGCTCCGGCGACATGTAGGATGGCGTGCCCAGCACCATGCCTGTTTTGGTCTTGGAAGAATCGGTGATGCGTGCGATACCGAAGTCGGTGACCTTCACCGTATCACTCTCCATGTCATACATAATGTTGGCCGGTTTGATGTCGCGATGCACCACGTGCAAGGTGTGCGCATAACCCAATGCATCTGCCACACGCGCCACGATGCTCAACACCTTGGGCAACGGCAACAAATTGTCCGGTTTGGTATAAGGCACCAGATCCTTGCCTTTGAGGAATTCCATAGCGATGTAGGCAAGATCATGCTCCTCCCCCGCATCGTACATGGTCACGATGTTCGGGTGGTTCATGCGACCGGCGGACTCGGCCTCGCGGAAAAAACGGGCTTTCACCTCTTCCAGTTCGTCCGCCTCAAACTCTTGGGATAATGCCATGGTCTTGATCGCCACCACACGGCCGATTTTCGGGTCTTTGCCGAGATACACGATACCCATCGCCCCCTTACCGAGTTCCTTCTGGATTTCATAGCGCCCCAGCATCGGTCTGGACACCCCCGCCCGATCCAACTGCATGGTACTGTCGTTGCCCCTGCCGGAAGAACCGCCCAGCATCACCGTTTCCGACATCGCTTTGGACTGCGCCAAACGCGTTTCCAGGTCGCGGAATTTCGGGTTGTATTCCGCCATGTAACTGAACACCGACTCCGCCTTGTTGAACTGGCGCTTGCGCTCGAAATCCAGCCCCAGATTGTAGAGTACCTCCATCAGGCTGTCATCTCGGCGCACCTTGCGGAATTTATCGAAAGCCATGTCCAGTTGCCCCTGCCCCTGAAATGCCAGACCCAACATGCGGTTGCTTTCCGCCAAATCGGCAGCCGACTCGATATTGTCTTTTTCCGAAACCAGAAAACGCTTGGTGGTCAACAACAAATGGCCCACCAGCAGCAGGCTGGCAGGCAACATCAGTTGCAACCATAAGGCTTGCGTCGTCATCAACACATAGTGGGTCGCCAACAAGGCAACAAACAGCGCAGCAGTAATGGCGGCACCTATGCCCGCGTTGAGGCGCGGCAACAGCACGATGAGATACAGCGCCACCGCAAAGAAGACCCCGCTTTGTGCCCAGAACCCCCAGCTTGGCACGACAAAGAAATCCTGCTTGAGGATACTGGAAACCGAATGCGCCAAAGTCAGCACCGGCGACATGCCGGACGAGATCGGAGTCACTTGCAGCGCCCCCACCCCGGTCGCCGTTGCACCGATCAGCACGATTTTGTCGCGATATTTTTCCACCGGAATCTTGCCGGTCAATACATCATAAAACGAGTCCACCTGAAAAGCGGGTTTACCATCCCGGTCGGCGTAAAAATAAGTGTGCATGCGCAAGGAGGGATCGGTGACGATGTTCAGGTTGCCTACTTTGACACCCTGCCCCATGTTGATCTGGATATCCTTAGGCTCAAGGTTCAAGCTCTTCGCAGCCAGCAACAGCGACAGCGACGGATAATGCTGGTTGAAATAGCCCACCACCAGCGGCTCGGTACGAACCCCGCCGTCCACATCGGGAGTGGCGTTCAAGTGGCCGATACCGACCGCGCTGGCACCCAGAATTTCAATCGGAAACTGCACGGCAGCGGCAGGCAACGGCACATTGCCCGCCGCGCCCAGACCGGCAGTATCTTTGACGTTGCTCAAGTCATTCTTCAATACATAGTCGGGCAGGGGGTGATCCGGCTTGCCTTGCGGCACCCCAAGCTCGAAGATCATGGCGAGAAGCACATCGTTAGCTTTCATCATGCTCTCGCTGAGCTTGCGGTCATTGTCGAGATTTTGCACCGCCTCTTGCAACAGCGAGGCCAATTGGGCCAACTCGGCCTGATGCGTGGGGTCGGGGCTATTCTTCAGTGTAGAAGCGTCGAGCAGCGCCGCAATTTTGTAAATGTATTCCAGCCCGGCATCAACCTGAGGCTCAAAGAAAAACGCCGTATTGCCCACCACTTTGGCATGACCGTCAGCCAGCAAATCCAGCATCTTTGCCTGAATGGCGCGCGGCCATGGCCAGCGCCCCAGATTGGCGATGCTCTGGTCGTCAATTGCAATCACTGCAATCTTGTCGCTGGGCGTGCGCGAAGAGGCTCGCACTCCCACGTCATAAGCTTTGCGTTCCAGGCTTTGCATCAGGTCAGTATTGGCGCTGGACAGAAACAGCAACGCCACCAGCAACCCAACAAACCAATCTGCCTTCCAGAACAATTTATTTTTCATGTTGCCGAGTACCTGAATTTTTAATTTCACCGGTAACTTACTGGGCGAATATTAAATCAATTTACAAAATCAAACCATAACCCTTTTAATTTATGGCAAAGAACTGATTGCATAGCGGTGCGTATGGCATCCGCACTGCCCCCTCGGAGCGACTCTAAATCGCAGTCAAATCATTTAGCAGCCCTATGTTCGTTAACGTACGGAACCTTTCGCGACAGAAGCGGATTCTTCGCCTACTCGGTAATCCACCGAGATTCGCCGATGCAAGAATTTCGCAAATGGCTCTACTGATCTCAATTTCGAGATTTTATTTAGGAGAAACAAAATGAACAAATTCGAAAGACTTAATAAACCAATTACGTGGACCACGACAATACTGATGGCCGCAATTCTGGCCGGATGCGGTGGTGGCAGTTCATCACCAGCAGCACCTGCGTCAGGAGCCTTAGGAACTGCCTCAGCACTCGGTTCCACCCTCCCCCCCCCACCATCGCGGTATCCAAAGATGCTAGCGCCAATCCAGCGGCCTATTCGATCGTGCCAACCACACCCAGCATTACGGTGTCCGGCACCTTTCCGAAATTGGTGGCTCCAGTGTTAACAGGCAAAGGCTTCATCAACGTGGTCAATTATGCCAACGCCCACGTTGCTGCGACTCAAACTGGAACAGGCACGCTGTCTGTTGTGAACAATGGTGCTGTGCTTGCCTCGACTAACACGGGCACGGGTCTGATGACGGTTAACAACGGGGCCACCAGTTGTGCTGTGGCAGTGACCAATGTTGGCAATGGAAATGTCACCGTGACTGCGGCTAATTCCGATTGTCCGGCTCCAGTTGGCACAAAAACGTTCGCGCTCACTTACACCGATGGCCTTAACCACATTTATCCGGCTGCCAATACTGCCTTCGGTTCCAGCCTCGGTGCCAGCGCCAACAATGCCAACATTCATGTAAGCGGTAGCAATGCGGGCAATGTGGTCTCGGTGCTAACTGACCCAACTAACGTTGGTACTATCACCGTGGTCAATACTGGTGCCCATGTTGCTGCAACTCAAACCGGAGCAGGATTGATCAACGCTTCCAACACGGGTGTGGGTGGAGTGCTTGCCGCGACCAACAGTGGCACGGGTACCATGATGGTTACCGACACGGACACGGCTTCTGTGGCAGTGACGAGAACCGGAAATGGCAATACTACCGTGACGGTATCGGGTACGACTCCGCTTGCACTCTCCTTCCATGGTGATGGTAACTTCACTTACCCGGCACAAGTCACAACCACAGCCGGTGCCAACCTCGGCAGCAGCTTGGGCTCTTCTAGCCCCAATGCCAACATTACGGTGTCCGGTAGCGATGCGGGCGATGTGGCTCCGGCACTATCTGGCGGCGGCTCCATCAACGTGGTCAATAATGGTACGGGTCATGTTGCAGCGACTCAAGACGGGACTGGATCGATCAACATTGTCAGTTATTCAGTTCCTCCTGCGGCTTCTGCTGGACCGGTGTCCGCGACCAACACGGGCAACGGCGTGATGACGGTTACCAACACAGACTCTGCTGCTGTGTCAGTGACCAATAGCTACAATGGAACTCCGTCCGGCGGAAGCCTTGCCAATAATATCACCGTGACTGCGAGTGGTACGGGTGCGATTACTTGTATTTTCACCGATGGCCTTAACCACAATGTCAACTTAGCTGTGACCTCACCCGCTTGTGGTAACGCTACGGCTAACGTAGCCGCAGTCACCAGCCTCGGCACCAGTCTCGGCGCTGTCGCCAATGCCAATATTACCGTGTCCGGAAGCAATGCTGGCGCTGTAGCTGCAACGATTAACGACCCTACCGCCCTCGCAACAATCAATGTGACCAACAATGGCTCAGGATTTGATACGGCCACTGAAAACACAACGACGGGATTCACAGCGGGAGGAATCACCATTCAAAATACGGGTGCAGGTGTTACTGCGACCAACAATGGCAATGGTGTGATGTTGATTAATAGCACCGACACTGCTGAAGTGACCGTGACCAACACGGGCAACGGTAAAGTCACTGTGACTGCGGGCGGTTCGGATCCGATCACCCTCACCCACATCGGTGATGATGACTTTGTCTATCCAGTTGCGGGTGCAGGAGCTGGAACTACCCTCGGTGGAGGCCTCGGTAACAGCGTAGGCAACTGCCCCGCTGGCAATACTACGTTGTTTGGCAGCAATATCGGCGCTATAACCTCAACGCTTACCCAGTCGCTTAGCGGTTGCGGCTTTATCAATGTAACCGATAATGGTTCTGGCGCGGTGACAGCTACTGAAACCGGAGCGGGAACGGTTAACGTTGTCGCTAATAGCGCTGGCGTTACTGCAACCAATACGGGCGATGGTGTGATGACGGTTACCAGCACGGACAGTGCTCAAGTGTCAGTTACCAACACCGGAAACGGCAATGTCACGGTGACTGCAACGGGTACGTCTCCGCTTACCCTGAGCTACACCGATGGTCTTGACCACACTTACCCGTAATACGGTTGCTCCATAAAGCAGTACCAGATGTAAAGCAGTAAATAAAAGGCCGTCGCGAGACGGCCTTTTTCATGGCCTGATTTTGTCAGCGCCTCAAATCGCCCGATGAATCGGCCTCCCACATTGAGCGCTGTAGTGGGAGGCCGATTCATTGGGCGATTTGAGACTGACAGAGCACCCAGGCTTTACGCCTGCCTACAGATAGTTTTTTTGCGGCACCAACACTCTTTACGGACAGAACATAAAAATATTTTTTCTCTACGTGCCCCAACGCACGGAACGCTGTGCATGGAACATGGATACTGCAAACAGTGTGACTCGCTTCTTGGTTCCGGTTGATCCGATTTTGGAATAGTCGAAGCCGTGGTTAGTGCAGGCCAGCAAAGCGACTCAGGGTAAGTGCTCATGTTTATCTTGATTAGATAAAGAGGAAAAACAAAATGAACAAATTCGAAAGCGTTAATAAACCACTGACGTGGCTCATGACAGTACTGATGGCCGCTATCATGGCTGGATGCGGTGGTGTGACGGGCGCTACCGGGGCCACAGGTGCTACTGGCGCTACTGGTGCCACGGGTGCGACAGGCGTTGCAGGCGGCTTAGGTGGCCCAGCCAGTTCACGCGCTTCATATCTTGCCATCTCTCCAGGCGCCCCAGGCGCTCCAGTTGGCCCACCCGCCATTTCGCCACTTCTTGCCGAGCCCTTGCTCAGCACTTACGCGTTGACAACGTCCGCCGGGCTGACTACCTCCATTGGTATAGCTGCCTCGGGGGTTGGTACCAATAGTGCCACGTTTGCCGGAGATGTTGCGATGGATGCGCCCGTTTCGATATGTACGTCGGTTCCCGCAGCAGCAGCGTCCGGTGTCGTTGCGGTGGTGGTGGGCACGGAGGAGCTGGACAGTTGTGGATTGGAAGTCGGCCTGACCGACACAACCAACGCCCCCGTCAATATACCGAGCGGGCTGAAGATCACCGGTTCGACAATCCGCTATTTCGCCACCAACAGCAATACATTTAATGCTGGCGTGCGTGCCGTAAAAACCGCCCTGAACACCGCGTGGGCCAGTGCCGCGCAGCAAGTCGGTGCCACTGTGCTCCCCGGACCGGGCACATTGGGCGGCCTCCACTTGACGCCGGGCATCTATAAAAGCGCAAGCACGATGGTTTTAGGTAGTGGAGAAACGCTTACGCTTGATGCCTTCGGCAACACAAACGGGGTCTGGCTGTTTCAGGTAGGGAGCAGCCTCACCATCACCGGTTCCACAGTCGCCTGCACTTATTCTCCGACGTTATGCACGCCTACCCAAGTCGTGCTGCTCAACGGTGCGCAGGCCAAGAATGTATTTTGGCAGGTCGGGACACCAAGGTTGGCAGCCGGGGCACCGCTGGGTGGGGACGTGAGCTTCCCCGCCGCTTCCGGGCCGGTGCAGAACAATACGGTCTTCGTGGGAACCATACTGGCTGGCGACTCCGTCACTTTTGCCGGCGGCACGGCGGTGACGGGTAGAGTGTTGGCAGGAGCTGATCTGTCTGGGACGCCCAACTCTCAGACGGGAGGCATGGTTACCACCACTGGCGGAAGCACCGGGCCGATTACCGTGACGTTGCCATAGCAATACATATCAGGAGACTTTCATGACTCAGCAAATTAAAGATCATAAACAAAACAGCTTGTTGCGCGGAATCCGTGATTTGTTCCCCGTGCTTGCCATTTGCCTGTTAACAGCCATTGTTCTAGCCGGATATTGGGATGTGAACAAAAGCGCGCCTGTAGCCAACGCTGCTGTTCCGCTGATCGCGAGCCGCGATCCAGCCGTCGCCACCACTCTCAGCAAGCTGCGCCAACTGGCGGCACAGAATGGCTCGGTGCGGATCATCGTTGGGGTGCGCGCCGCCTTCGCCCCGGAAGGAAGGTTGTCCGCAAGCCGCGCAGCACTGCAACGCAAAGAAATCGCGACGATGCAGTCTGCGGTGTTGAGCAAAGTGGCGTCGCACAAGGACAATCCGCCTCCCGCCAAGCTCTTTGCAATTATTCCTTTCATGGCCATTGAGGCCACCCCCGCCGAACTGGAAGCATTGACCAAGCTGACCGAAGTCACCTCTATCGAACAAGACCGGGTCGCGACTCCCTCCGATGCCCAAAGCGATACCGTAATGGGAATGGGAGTCACATCTGCCTGGAACAGCGTTTACACTGGTGCCGGGCAAACTATCGCCATTCTGGATTCTGGAGTCGACAAGACCCATCCTTTCCTGACGGGCAAGGTGGTTGCGGAAGCCTGCTATTCGTCCAATAATGCCGCCGATGGTGCCACTTCGCTCTGCCCAGGAGGCGTAACGCAGACGACGGCAGCCGGTTCCGCCATGCCTTACGCAGGAACTTGCCCAACGGGAAATTGCGATCATGGTACGGTTGTGGCAGGCATTGCAGCCGGAAGCAACGCCACTTTTTCCGGCGTCGCCCCGAATGCTACACTGATCGCTGTTCAGGTATTCTCCCGCTTCGACAGTGTGGCCAATTGCGGCTCATCCGCGCCTTGCGCATTGACCTATACCTCCGACCAGATTCTGGGATTGCAACAAGTCTATGCACTGAGCAGCACTTACCAGATTGCCGCTGTCAATATGAGTGTGGGTGCCGGGCAATATTCCAGCCAGAGCGCTTGCGACTCGGCGAATACCGCTATCAAAGCCATCATCGACACCCTGCGTTCCGTGAATATCCCCACCATTGCCGCAGCCGGAAACGATGGTTACACGAGCAGCACGGCTGCGCCGGCTTGTATTTCCAGCGCCATCAGCGTTGGTGCTACTTTTGACCTGGCAGGCTACAGCAACAACTGCGCGGGAAATAATCTGGGCATTTCAAGTGTCGACGCAATCCTCTGCGAATCGGATTCCGCGACATTCCTCAATCTGCTGGCACCCGGCGCTGAAATCACTTCCTCCATCCCCGGAGGTGGGTATCAGGCCTGGTATGGCACATCGATGGCGGCCCCCCAAGTTGCCGGTGCCTGGGCCATCATGAAGCAGAAAATTACCAATCTTCCCATTGCCACCGGCCTCAATGCCCTGAGCTCAACCGGCCTACTGATTACCGACCCCCGGAATAGCCTCGTGAAGCCGAGGATACAAATCAATGCCGCCCTCAACGTAATCTAGGTGTAAAAGCGCTTGGCGATCAGCACCGCATTGCTGCCGCCGAAAGCGAAGGAATTGGACATCACCGCATTCAATTCGACATCACGTCGTCCTTCATTGGGCACGTAATCGAGGTCGCATTCCGGGTCGGGATGGTGCAGGTTGATGGTGGGAGGGATGGCATGATGCCGCAACGCCAGCACCGCCGCCATGAATTCAACGGCACCGGTTGCGCCCATCAGGTGCCCGTGCATGGACTTGGTGGAACTGACCGGCACGCGGTAGGCATGTTCGCCGAAGGCCTGTTTGATGGCTTTGGTTTCTTCGATGTCGCCAGCCAGTGTGGCTGTGCCGTGTGCGTTGATGTAGTGGATATCCTGTGGCTGCATTCCCGCATCGCGCAATGCGTTGAGCATTGCGCGTGTTTGCCCGACCGCGTCCGGCTTGGTGATGTGACTGGCGTCCGAGGAACAGTCATAACCGGCAATTTCCGCATAGATACGCGCGCCGCGCCTGACAGCGCGTTCGGCATCTTCCAGCACCAGTACTGCCGCCCCCTCACCCAGCACCAGTCCGCTACGGTCTTTGGAAAACGGTTTGCACGAAGCGGCGGGATCGGAGACATCTTCCAGCGCCAACGTGCGTAGCGCTTCCCATCCTTTTATTACTGCGTGGGTGAGCATGGATTCCGAACCTCCTGCCAGCATGACATCGGCGTAGCCATTCTTGATTTGGCGATACGCCTCGCCGATGGCGATGGTAGAAGAAGCGCAGGCGGTGGAATAAGTGACGTTGGGGCCTTGCAGATGATAGGCAAGTGACAAGTGCGAGGCCGCCGCGTTATTCATCGTCAACAACACGCTTAATGGTTTGACGCGCGGGATTTCACGCTGGAACACTTCGACGTAACCTTCTTCCAGCGTGCTTGCACCGCCCATGCTGCTGCCCATATAAACGCCCGAGCGTGGTAGTTCGCTATCCTCCAGCACGAGCTGCGCGTCTTTCACGGCCTGTTCACCTGCGATCAGCGCGAACTGGCTAAAGCGTTCGATACCGGTGAGTTTGATTCTGGAAAAATAATCGGCGGGGTTGTACCCCTGCACCTGCGCGGCAATGCGGGCGGAAAGCTTTTCGGTAAAATCGGCTTGCAGATGTCCTATGCCGGATCGCCCCGCCATCAGATTGTCGAAAAACTCGGTAGGATTTTTGCCGGTCGGAGAAAAAACACCCAGTCCTGTAATGACGACACGGCGAGTCATTTTACTTGCCCTC
The DNA here is from genome assembly GCA_963714805.1 of uncultured beta proteobacterium. Taxonomy (GTDB): domain Bacteria; phylum Pseudomonadota; class Gammaproteobacteria; order Burkholderiales; family Gallionellaceae; genus CAIQPV01. Next base: position 367,660 of record CAVQPO010000006.1, read on the forward strand.
TCAGGAAGCGGCTTGTTGTTCCGCCACCAAACGCTCTACGATGCTGGCAATGTCTTGGATGGTCTTGATTTCGACTCGCTCGTCCGGCAGCTTGATGTGGAACTCATCTTCTATGTTAAACATGAATTCGATCACCGAAAGCGAATCCAGCCCCAGGGCCTCAAGTTGCGCGTCGGGCGTGAGATCTGCAACCTTCAGCTCGAATTGTTCCACCATCATGCGCTGTATGGTTTGCAGTGTGCTCATGTTATCCTGTTCGCGGTGTTCATTAATATTAAGCTGCGTGTACAAGGCTTAAATGTGAAGAGGATGATACCACAGGCGCGCCGCCAGCCCCCAACTCGGGTGTACGCGTGCGCAGGTCATCAAAAAACTTGATGGTTTCGTTTGCCACCAGTTCGCGTTCGTTGTCCAAGGTTATCATGTGATAGCTGTCGTGCAGCATGACCTTATGCACATTGGATGAGCCGATGTGAGTGGTCACAAAATCGGCGCTGCGCGGCGTCGAAACATCATCCTCCACAGCATGAATGATGAGAGCGGGGGCAGTCACTTTGTGCAAATTGCGTTTGACCGATTTGATCAGCAGTTCGGCTTCGTGGATGGCGGGCAAGGTCAGGTTGGAGGCTCCGGCGATAGACGACGTTTTATGGCTCATCTCGCGCGCAACCCAACGGCGTAGCTGTTGATTTTTCAAGCCAAAAGGTTCACGCTCCCGATAAGCGTACAGATAACGGAGCGGGGTATAGTAGCCGAGCGGCAGCATGAAGCGGTACCAAGGGATACTCCAACCGTCGTAAAACAGGGTGGTAGCAAGCAACGATAATCCGCCGATGTCGGCGCTGGCTTCTTCCGCCACGCTCAACGCCAAAACCGCGCCTATGCACAGCCCGCCGACGGAAACCGTTTTGTACTGCCGCTTCATATTGCGAAGTTCGAGCATGACCTGACCGCGCCAGTCGCGCCACGGCGTAACTGAATGGGGAGTGTCGCCATCAGTGTAGCCGTAGCCTTTGAAATGTGGCACGCTCACGCTGTAGCCCGCCTTGTGCAGGCGCTTGGCGAGTGTCAGCATCTCGGTGGGCACACCTTGCAGGCCGTGTATTAGCAGGACGGCATGTTCGCCGCCTATGAGTTCAATATTTTTCATGGGCAATCTGGCTGAGTTAAGCAGGATAAGACGAGGGATGTGACACTGATCCGGCAAAAAAGTTCTGCATAAAAGCAATATTGTACCAAATTTGTTACGATTCGATGTTAAGAGTTTGGTTGATAAGCCAGTACGTTATAATTCGCGCATGCCTTTTGGGGGAAATTTAATTTATGGACAAGCAATTGCGTGAGGATGCGTTGCACTACCACCGGTTGCCCGCCCCGGGCAAGATTTCGGTGACGCCGAGCAAGCAGATGATGACACAGCGCGATTTGGCGCTGGCTTATTCCCCCGGGGTGGCGGCAGCTTGCGAAGCCATTGTGGCGGATCCCGGCGAGGCGCGCAATCTCACCGCGCGCGGCAATCTGGTGGCGGTCATCAGCAACGGCACGGCGGTACTCGGGCTGGGGGCTATCGGCCCGCTGGCGGCCAAGCCGGTGATGGAAGGCAAGGCGGTATTATTCAAAAAATTTGCCGGGATCGACGTGTTCGATATCGAAATCGACGAGCACGATCCCGACAAGCTGGTGGACATTATCGTTGCGCTGGAACCCACTTTCGGCGGCATCAATTTAGAGGACATCAAAGCTCCGGAATGCTTCTACGTCGAGCGCAAACTGCGCGAACGCATGAAAATCCCGGTATTTCACGACGACCAGCACGGCACCTCGATCATTGTGGGCGCCGCCTTGTTGAACGGTCTCAAGGTGGTGGGCAAAAAGATCGAGCAGATCAAGCTGGTGGCGTCCGGAGCGGGCGCGGCAGCGTTAGCTTGCCTTGATATGGTGGTGGCTCTCGGCGTGCGTATGGAGAATATCATTGTCACCGACATCCATGGGGTGGTCTACCGGGGCCGCACCGAGGAGATGGATGACAACAAGACCCGTTACGCGGTGGACACGCAAGCGCGCACTCTAGCCGAGGTCATTTCCGGAGCGGATGTGTTTATCGGCCTATCTGCCGGAGGAGTGCTGAAGCCGGAAATGGTCGTGCAGATGGCGCAGAACCCGTTAATTTTTGCGCTGGCCAATCCCGATCCGGAAATTTTGCCGGAACAGGCCAAGGCCGTGCGACCGGACGCTATCCTGGCGACAGGGCGCTCGGACTATCACAACCAAGTCAACAATGCTTTGTGTTTCCCTTACATTTTTCGCGGTGCGCTGGATGTGGGGGCCAACACCATCAACGAGGCCATGAAGCGTGCGGCCGTATATGCCATCGCGGAGTTGGCCGAGGCCGAACAGTCCGACGCGGTAGCGGCGGTATATGGTGAGGAAAGCCTGACCTTCGGCGCGGAATATTTAATCCCCAAACCCTTCGACCCGCGCCTGATTACCAAGATTGCCCCGGCGGTGGCTCAGGCGGCGATGGACAGCGGCGTGGCGACCCGACCAATTGCCGATATGGCGGTTTACCACGAACAATTATCCAATTTCATTTATCATTCCGGTTTATTGATGAAGCCGGTGTTCGATCTGGCGAAAAAGAACCCGAAACGGCTGGTATATGCCGAAGGTGAAGACGAGCGTGTGCTGCATGCGGTGCAAATGGTGGTGGACGAAGGGCTGGCTCAACCTATATCTGGTCGGACGCCCGGCGGTAATCGAGCAGCGCATACACCGTTTGGGGCTGCGCATCCACGCGGGTGTACACTTCGAAATTGTCAATCCGGAAAATGACCCGCGTTATCGCACCTATTGGATGGAATACCACCGCCTGATGCAGCGCAACGGGGTGACGCAGGATTATGCCAAGCGAGAGATGCGCCGCAGCAACACGCTGATCGGTGCGATGCTGGTTCGTCTGGGAGCGGCGGATGCCATGTTGTGCGGCACCACTTCCCGCCCGCAAGAGCATCTGCACTACATCAGAGAAGTGACCGGCTTGCGTCAAGGTGCCACTATTTTTGCTGCGATGAATATTTTACGACTGCCTGACCGCACCTTGTTTGTCTGCGATACGCATATCAATTTCGACCCCACTGCCGAGCAAGTGGCGGAAATGACCTTGCTGGCGGCGGAAGAGGTGCGCCGATTTGGCATTACTCCCAAGGTGGCGCTGCTTTCGCACTCCAACTTCGGCAGCTTCGACAATGCCTCCGCGCATAAGATGAGCCGGGCGCGCGAGCTATTGGAGCAACTGGCACCTGGTTTGGAAGTGGAAGGAGAAATGCACGGTGATGTCGCCCTTTCGGAAGAGTTGCGCATGAAAATATTTCCCAACTCGCGCTTGAAAGGCGAGGCAAATTTGCTCATCATGCCGAATCTCGATGCGGCGAATATTGCCTTCAATCTTATCAAGATGATTGCGGGTGAAGGCGCTACCATCGGCCCCGTACTGCTGGGGGCGGCGAAATCGGTACACGTCCTGACTTCCACCGCGACGGTGCGCCGCATCATGAACATGAGTGCTTTGGCGGTGGCAGGTGTGGAAATTCATTAACTTACAGGGACTAAAAATATGCCGGAACAATTGAACGGACAAGAACTCAACATGCTGCGCGAAGAGATGGAAATGTTGATGAGCGAGCGTAGCCGATTGCTCAAAGTGGTGGGCGCGGCTGCCGTGCTGATGGCCAATACCGATGGTCGCGACTTGCCTGCGGAAGCGGCCGAAGCGGCCGAAATGCTGTCGACTTTGGTCAACGAGTTGCCCGAGGAAACTTTGCAAGAAGCACTCGAAAGCGTGCATGCGGAAGTAAATTCCGACGATCTGGGTAATGCTTGATGACCGCAGACTAACGTTACATATGGGACACAAGCTGGCTCTGATCCTGTCCGGCGGCGGCGCGCGCGCCGCCTACCAGGTAGGCGTGTTGAAAGCTATTTCAGAAATATTGCCGCGCCACGCCCGCAATCCGTTTCCCATTATTTGCGGCACCTCGGCGGGCGCGCTCAATGCGACCACGGTGGCGGTGAATGCGCAGAACTTTCGCAGGGGAGTGCAATATCTCACCCATATCTGGAAGAATTTCCGGACCGATGATATTTACCGTTCCGACCCGGTCGGCGTGTTAAATAACAGTTCACGTTGGTTGACCGGTCTGTTGCTGAGCTCCATGGGCTTCAACAAACTAAACCGGGTGTCGCTGTTGGACAATACACCGCTGGTAAAGCTGCTGAATGAAACTCTGCCCTGCGAAAAAATTCAGCAAAACATTGATGCCGGTTTACTGTATGCCTTGAGTATCACTGCATCGGGTTATGGCTCGGGACAGTCGGTTACTTTTTTTCAAGGCGCAAAGGGCATCCAACCGTGGAGACGCGCTCGCCGGCTGGGCATTCCCGCCAAGATTGATACCCAGCATTTATTGGCTTCCTCGGCTCTGCCGTTTATTTTTCCTGCAGTACGCATCCACCGCGAGTATTTTGGCGACGGTTCGATGCGCCAGATTGCGCCGATCAGTTCCGCGTTGCATCTGGGGGCGAGCCGCGTGCTGATTATCGGGCTGGGGCAAGGCGGACCGGAAGTACCCAGACGCAGACAGATGGCTGATTACCCCACCCTGGCGCATATCGCCGGCCATGCGCTGAACAGCATTTTTCTTGACAGTATGGAAGTGGATCTGGAACGCTTGCAGCGTATCAACCGCACCGTTAGCCTGCTACCGGAAGAGGCAAGGAATGCAATCAATCTACACCATGTCGATGTGATGGTGATTGCCCCCAGCCAGCCTATCGACAGGCTGGCCGAACGTTATCGCACCAACCTACCGTGGACTATCCGCTTCCTGCTGCGCGGAGTGGGTGCCATGCGGCGCAGCGGGGCGAATCTGGTGAGCTATCTGCTGTTCGACAAGGGATTCTGCAATGCTCTGATCGAGTTAGGATATCAGGATGCAATGAAGCGCAAGCAGGAAATCCTGGCTTTTCTGACTCAGGAGCAAAAAACCAAGGAACCTGAGACAGCCGTAACAGGCAATTTGCCGCAATGAACATTCCGCAACAACCCGGTGCGCTGACATTCACGCTGTTGCATTTATTGGCAGATGGCGAGTTTCATTCCGGTGAGATATTGGCGCAAGAATTGGGCATCTCCCGCGCCAGTGTGAGCAATGCCTTGCAAGGGCTGGAGAGCTATGGGCTGAAATTATACAGCGTACGTGGCCGGGGCTACTGCCTGAGCCATCCGCCGCAATGGCTGAATGCCGAGCGCATCGCCGAGCATATGGGAGAACGAGCAAAAAAATTTCAGATTGAAATTCTCGATACTGCGATTTCCAGCAACACTTTGCTGTTGCAGCGCGCAAAATTGGACGTTAGCAACGGCGGCGCACCCGGCGGTAGCGTGCTGGCGGTGGAATGGCAAAGCGGTGGTCGCGGTCGCTTGGGGCGTGCATGGCATTCCGGTTTGGGCAGTTCACTGACTTTTTCGCTGTTGTGGCGCTTTGAATGCGGCCTGTCGGCGCTATCCGGTTTAAGTCTCGCGGTAGGCGTAGGATTGATTCGTGCACTGCATGTTTTGGGCATTACAGGCGTGCAATTAAAATGGCCGAACGATGTGCTGGGAGACAAGGGAAAACTGGCCGGCATCCTGATCGAAGCTCAGGGTGACATGCTGGGGCCAAGCGCTGTCGTGATCGGCATCGGCCTCAACCTGACCATACAGGAAAGGATGTTGCAACACATTGATCAGCACGTAACCAGTCTTTCTGACATACTGGGCGAGGTTTCGACCATACCGGAGCGCAATCATCTTCTTGCTGTAATTTTGCTGGAACTGGATAACGTATTGCGCGAATTTGCCGCGCAGGGCTTTGCCGCATTGCGCACAGAATGGCAAAACTATCACGGTTTTCAAGATCGACCGGTACAACTGTCATTGCCAGATGGCAGCCGTGTCTCCGGTATCGTGCGCGGCGTAGCGAATGACGGGGCACTGGAATTGGAAACGATGCGAGAGATCAGGAGATTTAACGTGGGCGAGGTTAGTTTAAGAGGTGTGGAGCATGCTACTGCTTGATGTCGGCAACAGCCGCATCAAATGGGCGCTGTTAGAACAAGACCAATGGACGCGGCAAGGTGCGGCAGGCATTAGCGAATGGCCCATACTGCGGCAGACATTTGCAAGCTTGCCACAACCGCATAAAATCCTGGTATCCAATGTTGCGGGCACTGAAGCCGCACTGCAGGTAGGTGCAGCTTGTGCCGCATGGCGCTGCCCGGTGGAATTCATCAGCGCCAAGGCGGAACAATGCGGCGTGCGCAATTGTTATGAGCAACCCGCGCAACTCGGCAGCGACCGCTGGGCGGCGCTCATCGCGGCATGGCATCACGAGCGCGCGGCATGCTTGGTAGTGAGTTGCGGAACAGCGACCACCATAGATGCACTCTCTGGTGAAGGCAAATTTCTTGGCGGATTGATTTTGCCGGGTGTAGACATGATGCGACACAGCCTGGCAGCAGGCACCGCGCAACTGGAAATGGACGAAGCAAATTATGAGGAACGGAACTGGTGCGATTTCCCGCGCAATACCGCCGATGCCATATTCAGCGGCGCAGTTCAGGCTACGGTGGGGGCTATCCTCCGCCAACACAAGTTGCTCGGCGTGCCCGGCGCGCACTGCTTGTTGGGCGGCGGCGCAGCGGACAACGTGGGGCCGCATATCGATTTATCGCTGCTACGGGTAGATAATCTGGTGCTGAGAGGCTTGCAGATAATAGGGCAGGAAAATTAACAAACACAGGTGATTCCATGAAGTGGCTATTTGGATTATTGCTGCTGGCAAGTCTGGCATTTTTTGCGTTCATGCAATGGGGGTTGGACGGTTTTGGCGATAACAAAAACTTGCAACCCCAACCCCCGCTTTTAGCGGAAAAAATCAAGCTATTACCTGCTATTACTACATCAGCATCCTCCGTACCACCCACCGCGCTGCCCGCTGTGCAGGCAGCCGCAGCTTGCATGGAGTGGGGCGATTTTTCCGGCAACGACCTGGCCCGTGTCACTGCGGCTCTATCCGCGTTGAAGCTGGGCGATAACCTCACGCAACGACAGATTGAACATACCATTGGCTATTGGGTGTATCTGCCGCCACCGAACAACAGCGCAGAAGTGGTCAAGGAAGTGGCCCAAATCAAAAAGTTGGGGCTGAGTGAATATTTTATCATTCAGGAGGAAGGCAAATGGCAGAATGCCATTTCCTTGGGCGTGTTCAAGACCGCAGAGGCGGCGCATAATTTTCGCGATAGCGTCAGAGCTAAAGGCCTGGAATCAGCCAAGGTGGGCGAGCGCACCAGCAAGCGCTTATTCACGGTATTCGTTCTGAAAGACCCCGGTGCGGAAGCTATGGCAAAAATTACTATCATGCAAAAAGATTTCCCGGATAGCGAACTGAAAGCGACAGCATGCCACCAAATTGGTCAAAGCCAATTGACAAGCGGAGGTTAAATCTGGAGAATGCCGCCCCCTAGGCAGGACTTCTGGTGATATAGCTCAGGTGGTTAGAGCGCAGCACTCATAACGCTGAGGTCGGTGGTTCAAATCCACCTATCACCACCAAATAACGATCCCTAGTGATCCAGCAACATCCACTAAGCCCACATAGCTAATAGCTTTGTGGGCTTTTTTCTTCTGACGCAGCCTCTCCACCCGCTCCTTTCTGGCAGAGAAACCCCGCCCACGCAATTCCTTGACCGTTCTCATACCAATTCTCCTTCAATAGTGATGTATTTGTGGGAGTGGCCTCCCGGCCGCGACAATATTTATCGTGGCCGGGAGGCCACTCCCACGAAACATTATTCCCGTATTGAATTGGAAATGGAATCAGGCTGCAATTAAACTTGGAAGCCCTGCGTTGCTTTTTTTCTCAGCTCATCAAGTAGCCTTGAGAGACATAATGGATTCTTTATGGGATTGAACATTGAGTAAACCGCTGCGACTATTTTGAGGGCTTGGGAATAATTACCGGCTTTTTGTACTTCCAGTCGTTGTTGTACATTGACTCGACTGAATCCTTGATAATTTGCTGCATGAACGCTCTATCTATACGAAGCCAGCGATCTCGCTGCGTCTCCTCCACACCCACTTCTATCAAAGACTCCTCCAGCAATGCATGTCGAATATCGAACAACTCTTGCGTTATGTACATTACCTCATGAACCATCTTTATTTCTTTGCCTGAATAGGGAACAGGACCGCCCATTTTCTCTGCCATAAAACTGGACTGTTTGTCCTCAATTACCTTCTGATCGTAGCCTTCAAAAAACTTCCCGAGCCAATCATGGGCATAAATTTTGTCATAAAATATTTTATGTGCCTTTTGTAATGTTTGCAGCCCGCCAATGGCCTCATAAAGTGTTTGATTCAGATTCGCACTCTTCAATTTATTTTTCCTTTTTGTCAGGCCATGCATTTGGAAATAGATAACCAGTAACAGCCCCCTCTGGTACAGACCAAAAGTAATCGATGAGGCCATACGCATTTTCATCATGAAGTATGGCTTTTTTTTCGCTGGGTTACGGCGTTGGTAATCTCGCGAAAGCTGGTCGGCTAAAATCTAATGGGATTGCATTAACTCGTCCCTGCGGGTAAGCAGATAATTCGTACCGGAGTAATAGTATAATCCACAACCTGATTCCCGTTGCCGAGGGAAGCACAATCGAATTTTTTGTATTTGGATAATGAAATGAACACGCAACCAACACCTCCCGCACCATCCGAAGAACTTTTGGCCGGGCACCCGCAAGACGACAACCAAATCATCACCGAACGTCGCGCCAAACTGGCTGCGTTGCGCAAAGAGGGCGTGGCCTTCCCGAATGACTTCGAGCGCAAAAATCTGGCGGGCGATTTGCATACTGCTTATGACGCGATGAGCCACGACGAACTGGAAACGGCGCATGTCAGCGTAGCCGTGGCCGGGCGCATGATGTTGAAACGGGTGATGGGCAAGGCCAGCTTCGCCACGGTGCAGGACATGAGCGGGCGTATCCAGTTATTCATCAGCAACGGCGATACCGGCGAAGAAATGCACAACAGGTTCAAGCATTACGACTTGGGTGACATTCTCGGCGCTTGCGGCGTGCTGTTCAAAACCAAAACCGGCGAGCTTTCCGTGCGCGTTTCACAAATACGTTTATTGACCAAAGCGCTGCGTCCGTTGCCGGAAAAATTCCACGGGCTGACCGACCAGGAGCAGAAATATCGCCAGCGCCATGTGGATCTGATTACCAACGAGGATGCGCGTCGCGTGTTCACCATCCGCTCCAAGGTAATCCAGACGATACGCGAGTTTTTCATGCGCCACGACTATCTCGAAGTCGAGACTCCAATGATGCACTCGATTCCCGGCGGAGCTTCGGCCAAGCCGTTTGTCACCCATCACAACGCGCTCGACATGGAAATGTATTTGCGCATCGCGCCGGAGCTGTATCTCAAGCGGCTGGTGGTGGGCGGCTTCGAGAAGGTGTTCGAGATCAACCGCAATTTCCGCAACGAGGGACTGTCCACGCGGCACAACCCCGAGTTCACCATGATCGAATTTTATGAAGCTTATCGGGATTACAAGTACCTGATGGACTTCACCGAAAAATTGTTTCGCGAAGTGGCGCAAAAGGTGCTGGGCACTACGGTGCTCACTTACCAAGGACGTGAGCTTGATCTTGGCCAGCCCTTTTACCGCCTGACCATCACTCAGGCAATCCAGAAATATCATCCGCAATTTTCCGATGCGCAGTTGCAAGACCGCGACTTCCTCATCAATGAACTGGAAGACCTGAAAGCCAAATACAGAACTGGGGACGCGCTGGGTGGATTGCAATTGTCGCTGTTCGAAGAGTTGGCAGAACACCAGTTGTTCGAACCCACCTTCATCGTGGATTATCCGGTGGAAGTCTCGCCGCTGGCGCGCAGCAGCGATACGCACCCAAGCATCACCGAACGTTTTGAGTTATTCATCGTGGGCCGCGAAATCGCCAACGGCTTCTCCGAGCTGAACGACCCGGAAGACCAGGAAGCGCGCTTCGATGCGCAGGTCGCGGCCAAGGAAGCGGGAGACGAAGAGGCCATGTTCAAGGACGCCGACTACATCCGCGCGCTGGAATACGGCCTGCCTCCGACCGCTGGAGAAGGCATCGGCATCGATCGGCTGGTGATGTTGCTCACCGACAGCGCCAGCATCCGCGATGTGATTTTGTTTCCACAGATGCGGCCAGAGTAAGTGCGGCTGAAAACCAGATAAACCGTTCGTGGTGAGCCCTTCGATAAACTCAGGAGAGCCTTGTCGAACCGTTCGTGGTGAGCTTGTCGAACCACCAGCCACGCAACCAAAGCCCTTCGACAAGCTCTCAAGAAACAGCTTTTTTATCTTAATAAATTCATGTGGTTATTTCAATCACGGCAATGTCATAAGGTTCATCAAACAGCTTCGATTGGCTGCATGCTGAAGCCAAAAGCAGCTGCTTTGCGCTTCAAATAAGCCACCGTTCTTTTGCGCATTTGATCCTCGTATTGCTCCTGTGAGCGCTCGACATATTGCCCGCCTTTCGTCAGCATGGCAAAGATCAGTCGCGCCAATTTATGTGCCGTGGCAGTGATTGCTTTACCTACGCCCATGCGTGCAGCCAACCGCCGATAATATGCCCCGAGAGCGCATTGGCTGCGATGCAAACCTTGCGCGGCCAATTTGAGCGCTTGCGCGACGCGGTTAGGAATACGTTTCGACGCGCCCGATAACTTCTTCCCACCCGATATCTTTGTGCCGGGGCACAAGCCCAGCCAGGAGGCAAAACGCTTTGCATTTTCGAATTTAGACAAGTCCGGGCCGACCTCGACCAACACCTTGAGCGCAGTATTCACGTCAATCCCACCTATGCGCGTCAAGTCCACGCCCGCCCACTGGTACAGCGCATTGCGCACATCAAAGGCGGGCGCATTCTTGGCTCTACCCTTGTTTTTGTTCACGGCCACTATTTCCTGATGGTGGCGCATCGGCTTGATCATTTCCTCCAGTTTGGCATCCGCCGCAGCAATCAGTGCTTGGTAGGTGTCGAACAACGATAGCGCCTGTGACAAGCAAAACACATGCTCTTCCCGCCAGTTGCCTTCGAGGCTCTTCGCAATCGTCTCTTCGCTCGCGCGAATCCGGTAGTTGCGCAGCTTCGCCAACTTGTGCGGGTCTCGCTCCCCCGCAACGATAGCACGAATGATGTCCTGTCCCGTTTTACCGACAATGTCTGTAATCACGTTGGTCAGTTGCACATTCATCTGGGTGAGTGCCTTTTGCATGCGCTGTACCTGTCTGGCTTGCTCGCGAAGCAAGGTATCGCGCTGACGCGATAAAGCCCGTAGCGCACATATGTTACCAGCGGGCCGGAACGCGCCAGACAGCAAACCAAAGCTCATCAATTGCTGGAGCCATTGGCAATCCAATACATCCGACTTCCTGCCCGACACATGCCTGACGTGGCGGGCGTTGACCAGATAGACCTTGAGGCCGCGCGATTCGAGAATCTCATAGGGCGCAATCCAGTACACACCCGTCGATTCCATCGCCACTACATCCACCCCACACTCAACCAACCAGTCGGCCATCGCCTCAATATCTTCGGTAAAACAGCCAAACTCTTTTACTGGCTCACCGCTTTGATCGGGCGAAACCGCCGCGTAATGATTCGCTGAACCAATATCGATCCCCGCCGCATTGGGGTACATCACCGTCAATTCCCGCTTGCGCATTGCCATGATTTCCTCCATCATTTCGTTAAGGAATGCCAAGTCAGTGCGGATACGTCGTTGTACTCATTCTCTCAAGCGGGATGCCTTGCACGGCTCACCAATGTCGCCGACGTTATCCAGAACCATGCTCAGAGGTCGGGCACTTAGCACCAGTGCTGTCTCGGTCTTTGCTGGCTTGGCATTCCGACTATGATAGACAATCAAGCGAAAAATTCGCGCCGCATACTGTTTCCTGCTCACGCCTTGCCTCGCGGACGCGGGGCTTACTTGGCTCAGGGCGAACGGCTTAATCCCATGTTAGATAAGCTCACTCAATCAAAACTGCTGCAAATCTACCCGATGTTGCGCGAGTTACCTGCGGCTCAGCTTGAGGACTTGCTGGCCAATGCGGCTGCCATGCACCTACCTGTCGGCACGGTGATGTTCGACGAAAACCAGCCGTGTCAGGGTTTTCCGCTATTGCTCTCGGGCATGATTCGCGTCATCAAGGCCTCGTCCAACGGTCGCGAGTTACAACTATACCGTGTTGGCCCCGGCGAAAGCTGCATCCTCACCAGCAGTTGTTTGCTGGGACACGCTCACTACCACGCACGCGGAGTGGTAGAACAGGATGTCGAGTTGGTGGCGCTTCCGCCCTCGGCGTTCAGGAGGCTGCTTTCCCAATACGAGCCGTTTCGCGATTATATTTTCGGCCTATTTTCAGAACGTCTGACCGACCTGATGCAACTGATCTCCGCCGTCGCCTTCCAGAAATTAGATCAACGCCTTGCCGCGCTGCTCATAACCAAACCCAATCCGCTTCACCTCACGCATCAGGCGCTCGCTGACGAACTCGGCAGCGTGCGCGAAATCGTCAGCCGTTTGTTGAAGAATTTTGCCGATCAGGGATGGGTCAGGCTGGGGCGAGAACAGATTGAAGTGATTGACGCCCCCGCGTTGAAGAAGCTCTCCGAACTTTGACTCCCCGCAACCTTCGCCCACGATCAAAACAACTCGACATCCCCGCTGACCGGTTTTTCCTTGATGGATTCGAGATATTGAGTTTCTTGTGCGGCAATGGTATTGGTATGCAATGAACGCAGCCGCTTGACGCGCACCTTCCCGCTAGATGGAAAGTAAACCACCATGCGCGGAAAAATATCTCCGATGTCCTCCGATATCACTTTCATCCCTTCGGTCTTGAGATAGTCGTGTACGAAGGTGATGTTGCGCATTCCGACATCTGTCATGTTCGCCATGATGCGCCCGCCGCCAAAAAGTTTGACCTCCAGATTTTGCTTCTGGCCGCCGTTTTTCAGGATGTCGTTAATCAGGTGCTCCATAGCAAAATTGCCGTAGCGGGTCGCTTCGCTCAGGCTGGTGGATCGCCAGCTATCCCTGTCCGCCGACGCCGACGCAGGCAGCATAAAATGGTTCATGCCGCCGACGCCGCTAACCCGGTCGCGGATGCATGCCGAAATACAAGAACCCAGCGTGGTATAGACGCCCTCGTCGTTCTTGGTGACGTAATATTCACCGGGCAGCAAGCGGGCGGCATAAGCCTCATGGATATCGTGCCAAGCTCGGCGGATATGCTCGAACCCCGGCAAAGCCAAGGGAGGACGGAAATTCGGAGGGGCGGCCATGGCTGTCTTTAATTAATTGCCAAGAAAGAGTTTTTTGGCCTCGACAATTTCATCCTGCGCCTCGCGTATCGTTGGTTCGATAGTCGTTTCGGCATCCAGCCCGGCAATTTCCCAAGCCTGCGGATCAATGGGCTGAACGTCGGACAGATCGAGTGTATCGACTTCCGCCATCAGCGCAAGGACATTGGCAATATGTACAATGGCCGTTTCACGGGGACAATTTTGCGCCTGCTGAATATCGTGATGGTAAGCAATGCAATCCTGTAGCAACGGTGGCAAATGCCACTGGCGCGCCAGTTCCCCTCCGACTTGGGCATGATCGAAACCCATCGTTTGGCGCTCGGCCTGATAGACGGGCAATTCATCGCCGCTGTCCAGCACCAACACCAGCGCTTCTTTGGCTTTCTCGGGCAAACGGTTGAAAATAACCAACTCGCCGATGTCGTGCAACAACCCGGCAGTAAATACGGCTTCCGGATCGCTTTTGCGTACCCGATGCGCGAGGATGCGCGCCACCAGCCCACAATATAGGCTGTGATGCCAGAAGTTATCCATCGACACCAGTTCATTGGGCAACCCGGCAAAGGTACTCGAAACAGAAGTCGATAACGCTAGGTTGCGCACCTGGCTGGTGCCGATCAGCGTGACGGCTCGGGAAACGGTTTCAATGGAAGACGAGAACCCGTAGAACGGGCTGTTGGCAACCCGCAGCAAGCGTACGGTGAACGAGGGATCTTGGCTCACCACCTTGCTGATATCGTCGAGCGTGCTATCCGGGTCTTCGACCAACTGGTTAATGCGGATAAAAACATCCGGCAAGGTAACCAGATCGCCCACCCCTTTTACCAGTTCGTCGATAATTATATTATTCATAAGTCGTTACCATGACATGCAACACAGGGTTTAGTCAACCAAAACTAAACCGTCATCGGCACGCGCGCGGCTAAGGCGCACAGCAGTTCATAGCTGATCGTGCCTGCGGCGCGGGCCACTTCTTCCACCGGCAAACCTGAGCCCCACAGCGTCACGCGACTGCCTAGTTCGGCATCCGACAGCGTGCTCAAGTCTACACTCAGCATGTCCATCGACACGCGTCCCAAAGTGCGCGTACGCTTGCCGTTCACCAGCACCGGCGTACCGGTCGGTGCATGGCGCGGGTAACCGTCGGCATAACCGCAAGCCACTGCCCCGATACGCATGGGTGATTCTGCGCAAAACAATCCGCCATAGCCGACACGTTCTCCCGCCTTCAATTCGCGCACCGAGATAATTTCGCTTTGCAGCGTCATCGCCGGTTTCAGCCCGAGTTGTTGCGCGGAGACATCGTCGAATGGCGACGCACCATACAGCATGATGCCGGGACGCACCCAATCGGCATGGGTTGCAGGATAACGCAACAGCGCAGCAGAATTGGCCAGCGAGCGCGCCATGCGGTAAGGGGCGGCGAGCGCATTGAATACGTCCAATTGTTTAGCTACGCCAGCCGCTTCGTCAGCGCTGGCAAAATGGGTCATCAGTGTGATGTCGCATACCGCCGGATGCGCCTTGAGTTTTTCCAGCACGGCGGGAATATCTTGCGGCGCAAAGCCCAAGCGGTTCATCCCACTGTTGACTTTGAGCCAAACTTGCAAGCGGCCTCGACGAGGACAGGCATCCAGCATGTCGATCTGAAGTGGGTTGTGTATCACGCACGCAAGGTCATATTCCGCAGTCAAAGGCAAATCGTTCGCAGTAAAAAATCCTTCCAGCAGCAGAATAGTCTGGCGGAACCCCGCCTCGCGCAAGGTAACCGCTTCGTGTACATCCAGCAGTGCAAAACCGTCCGCCGCACGCAATGCCTCGGCGGCGCGCAACAAGCCATGCCCATAAGCGGCAGCCTTGATCACCGCCATAATGCGTGATCCGGTCGCGCGACGGGCGACTTGCAGATTGTGTTCCAGCGCAGAAAAATCGTTGCAGGCTTGTATCGGACGGGGCATGAGTTAAGCTTCAGGACAAAGTAGGCTTGCTGCTAATGATAGCAGGCATCCCCTTTTCGTGATATAAATCGCAATCCAAAATATCACCACGTTTAATGAATCTAGGCTTCTACATCATTCTTGCGGCGCAGTTCTTTTCCGCGCTCGCAGATAATGTCTTGCTGTTTGCCGCTATCGCGCTGCTAAAAGACCTGCACGCCCCAGCTTGGCACACACCCGTGTTGCAGGAAGCCTTCGTGGTGTCTTACATCGTGCTGGCACCGTACGTGGGTGTATTCTCCGATTCGATGCCCAAAGGCCGCGTCATGTTCCTCAGCAATACGATCAAGCTTGGCGGCTGCATCGCCATGCTGCTTGGCCTCAACCCGCTCATCGCCTACGGTCTGGTCGGCTTTGGCGCGGCAGCTTATTCACCCGCAAAATACGGTATCCTCACCGAATACCTGCCACCGGGAAAATTGGTACTGGCGAATAGCTGGATGGAAGGGCTGACCGTCATGGCTATCATCCTCGGTGCCGTAGTGGGCGGCATACTCATCAGCCCGGCAGTTGCCAACCCCATGTTGCAATGGTGGGATGTGCCGCTAATCGACACCGGCATCGACACGCCGCCGAAACTTGCCATTTCCATCGTTATCAGCCTTTACCTCGTCGCCGCCCTGTTCAACCTCTACATCCCGCGCGTGCCGAAAGACCACAAACCGCCCAGCCGCAACCCGGTGTTTCTGGTGACTGAATTCGCACACTGCTTCAAGCTGCTATGGAAGGATCCGTTGGGACAGGTTTCGCTGGCCGTCACCACGCTGTTCTGGGGGGCCGGTGCCACTTTGCGCCTGCTGGTGCTGACGTGGGCCACCGCAGCGCTGCATCTGGACATGGGTTCTGCCGCAAAACTCACCGCATGGGTCGCCGTCGGCATTGCCATCGGAGCCGTGCTGGCAGCCAAGCTCGTCAAACTTGAGCACTCGGTAAAAGTCCTTCCGGTCGGCATCGGCATGGGGTTGGTGGTACTGGCAATGATCCCGGTCACCAACCCGACGCTTGCCGTGGTACTACTCATCGCAATCGGCGCGATGGGCGGCTATTTCGTGGTACCGATGAATGCCTTGCTGCAACACCGGGGCCATCTATTGATGGGTGCAGGCAGCTCCATCGCCGTACAGAATTTCAACGAAAATCTCAGCATTTTCGCCATGCTCGCACTGTATGCGCTAATGGAAAAACTGGAACTCAGCATCTACCTCATTATCCTGGTATTCGGCCTGTTACTCGCCGGCATCATGGCCGCGCTCTACAAAAAACACGGGCATGATCAGGATACGGGAGAGATATAGTACAATGAGTCATGACGATAGTCGCTGTTTTTAATCAAAAAGGTGGGGTAGGTAAAACCACCACTTCTCTTAATCTGGCCGCCGCGCTCGAGCGGCGCGGACGCCAACCTATTGGCATTGACCTCGATCCACAGGCGCAGTTCGGCTCCATAATCGGTGTTACCGCACGTACCGGCGATGACTGCATTTACAGCCTGTTTCAACGCAACCGCCCAGTGCGTGAACTGATCCAAAAAGCGCCCAACGGGATCAGTGTCATTCCCGCGCACTCCGAACTATCCAAAGTGGATGCACTATACGGCAAGGGGTACAACGCGATTAACAAGTTGAATACCAGTTTGCAGGTGGAAAAAGCGGGTAATGTGAAAACGCCATGGATTATCGACTGCTGCCCGATGATTGGAGTCCTGTCGCTCAATGCGATATTTGCTTGCGACGGGCTTATCGTTCCAATTTCTGCAGATCATCTATCCATCAAGGGTGCCATGCAGATCAGGAAAGCACTCAAGGCACTCGAACTGGTACTGAAGCGGCGTGTCAATCGGCGTTATCTGCTCACCCGCTTTGACTCTCGGCGACGCATGGCACGAGATATCCTGATTATGGCCGAAAGAGAATTTGGAGCGGATGTTTGCCGGACGCTTATTTCCGAAAATGTCAACTTGGCGGAAAGCCCGGCACTGAATAAAACCATCTTCGAACATGCCCCCAATAGCCGTGGCGCACGAGACTATGATGCGCTGCTCGATGAATTGCTGGCCGATGGATTTATCGAATAGCGCCGAGCTTAACTCTCATCTTTGGCAATCAACGTCAGCACATCTTCAATGTCCGCCGACTGCAAGATTTTTTTATCCTTATCGATAGTCTTATACTGCGTTACTTCACAATCGCGGTACATCTGGCGCAGCTTGCGTTCTGCATCCTCCAGATCCCTGCCATAAATCTGGATGCTATCAACCTTTTGCCCGTTCCGCGTCTTCACGGAGAAATCGAATTTCAGCATATTACCTCCAGATAATTACCGCATCGCAAAGCTGAATCTGCGCATTACTCGGCACAAACCACGGTATTGCGACCCTGCTCCTTGGCCTTATACAGAGCCTCGTCGGCGAATTTCAACAGGGTATCAAATTCCTGTCCTTCAAGCGGCAACACCGAGGCGACACCGCAACTGACGCTGACATGCCCGATGCTCGATGCACTGTGCGGCAGATTGAGTTCAGCCACGTGCTGGCGGATGTGATTCGCCACCCACTTCGCGCCGTCCATCGTGGTTTCACCCAGCACCAGCACAAACTCCTCGCCGCCGTAACGAGCCGCCAGATCGCTGGCGCGCGGCGCGGCGCGCGCCACTTGAGCGGCCACTAACTTCAGGCATTCGTCCCCCCCCTGATGGCCGTAGGTATCGTTATATTTCTTGAAGTGATCGACATCGACCATGACCAGCGACATGGGCTTTTTCATGCGCTCGCAACGTCGCCATTCGCGTGCCGACAGCTCATCGAAGAAACGGCGATTGGCCAGTCCGGTCAGCCCGTCCGTCGTAGAAAGTCGCTGCAACTCTTTGTTCGCCGTATTTAATTCCTGGGTAACTTCGACCAGAGAACGCTGCATTTCCACCAGTCTGCGCATGGCATTTATCTTGGCTTGCAGCACCACTTCACTTATCGGTTTCAGCAGGTAATCGTCGCCGCCCGCCTCGATACCGCGAGCGATATCCTCGTCCTTGTCCATACTGGTCAGAAAAATAATGGCCGCCCATTCATCGCCTTTTTCCATGCTGCGAAACTGTTTGGCGATATCGAACCCGTCGATGTCGGGCAGGATGGCGTCCAACAGCACGATGTCGGGGCGGTGCTTGTGGAAGAGATTGATGGCCTCTTGCCCGGTCAGTGCCGTCAGCAGATTGTTCACCCCCATGCGCTGTAGATAGTTGCTCAATGCCTTCATGGTCACCTTGCTATCCTCTACCACCATGACTTTTAGCTCAACGTTATTTTTCGCCATGCCTTAACCTTCCCTGGTTTTTACCGCCAAACACAAATCCTGCCACGCCTTGGCCTTGTCCGCCGGCGTGCGCAACAAATAGGCCGGATGATACGTAATAACGAGCGGGATGCCTTGATACTCATGCAGCCTGCCCCGCAGCGATGCCAGCGTGGCATCCTTTCCCAGCAGCGCGGTTGCCGCCGTCTTGCCCAGCGCCACGATCATTTTGGGCTTGATCAGTTCGATCTGCCGTTGCAGATAAGGCACGCAGGTCGCAATCTCGTCAGCCTCCGGCGTACGGTTGCCGGGTGGCCTGCATTTTACGATATTGCCGATGTAAACATCTTTGCCGCGTTTCAATTTGATCGCCATCAGCATGTTGTCGAGCAGCTTGCCCGCCTGGCCCACGAACGGCTCGCCTTGCGCATCCTCGTCCGCGCCCGGCCCTTCGCCCACGAACAGCCAACCGGCTTTTTCGTCGCCCACGCCGAAAACCGTTTGCGTACAACCGGCACGCAGCTTGCACGCGGTGCAGTCTCGCACCATCGTTTGCAGTTCTGTCCAGCCGAGTTCCCTAATCGTCTGTTCACGGCTTTTTTCTGGCGCGGTCTCGGCTCCGGCTTCGATTGCCATCGGCACCGGAGCCTCTGCTGGCACAGGCGCAACTTGCCCCTTCCGTCTCCACAGCGGATACAAGTTGAGTTCGCGCAAAACGGCTTCTTCTCGATTCACAATAAACATTCCATAACGATGGCATCTTCCCGCCCATTATCGGCGAGATAGTAGCCGCGCCGCAAACCGATCTCACCGAACCCCGCTTCGCAGTATAGCCCCAGCGCCGCCACATTGGATGCCCTCACTTCCAACAACATGCTGCGCATGCTCATGCCGCGCGCAATTTCCATAACCTCGCCCAGCAACTTGCGTCCCAGCCCTTTGCGCTGATGCCCGACAGCAATGCTGATATTAAGCAGCTGCATCTCATCCACCGCCTGCATCAGCACCGCGTAACCCAAAATTTCTTTCCCGCCCTCATACACTTTGCAGAGATTATCGCTATTCAGCGCATCGGCAAAATTGCCGCGCGTCCATGGATGAGCATGCGCCTGCTGCTCGATACGCATCACCTCGTCCATGTCTGCCAAGGTCATCGCGCGCAGATGCATCATCGCTCGCAGGTCTTTAGCGCCACCTTATCGCGCAGGTAAAGCGGCATGGCTTGCGCCGCATCCACGCCCTGCCCGGCCGCGAACATAGCTGCGGCGAGTTGCGCAATGGCTCCTGCCTGCGGCACGGCCTGCGCGTCGATCCCGACAAGTTGTTCCGCATAGCGATCTTCCAATGCCGCGCCATGTGTGACAAAACCACTACCTGCGCCGAACCAGCCTGCCCCCTCAACAGGCAGGGCGTCCTGCGGCAAACTCAAACTCGGCTCATGAACGGTCACCCACACTCCCGCACGTTTTTCGTAAACCGCATGGTATACCTCCGCCATGCGCGCATCCAGCGCGGCTACCACTTTGTCATAACCGGAAGATTGTGCCAGCGCCTGTAACGTACACACTCCCACCACCGGCAGCGACGCGCCCAATGCCAGTCCTTGCGCCACACCGCAGGCGATACGCACGCCCGTAAACGACCCCGGCCCCGCGCCAAAAGCGATACCATCAAGTTGCGCGAGCGTGACGTTTGCCTCGCGCAACACGCCATCCAGCATTTCCATCAGCAATTCGGAATGTTTCTGCCCGACCCGTTCGCAACGTTCCACGATTGCGCCATCCCGCCACAAGGCAACGGAGCAATATTCGGTGGAGGTTTCCAGTGCGAGTATGCGCATCAGCCAACCAGCAGCAGCGCCACGGCCTGCGCCGCGATGCCTTCGCCGCGCCCGGTATAGCCCAGCTTCTCGGTGGTGGTTGCCTTCACATTGATGACGTTCATTGCCACGCCAAGATCGGAGGCGATATTTTCCACCATGTGCGGAATATGCGGTGCCATCTTCGGGGCCTGTGCAATGATGGTGGCATCCACATTGCCGATACGAAAACCCTCATTCGCCACCATCCGCGCCACTTCGCGCAACAGAATGCGGCTATCGATATTCTTATATTGCGCATCGGTGTCGGCGAAGTGGCGACCAATATCGCCCAACGCTGCCGCACCCAGCAAGGCGTCGCAAATGGCATGCAGCAGCACGTCGGCATCGGAATGGCCGAGCAAACCCTTGTCGTAAGGAATATCCACGCCACCGATAATCAGCTTGCGACCTGCAACCAACTGGTGAACATCGAAACCTTGTCCGATTCTCATTACACACCACCCACGCATTTCTCAGGATGAATTAGCGTAGCGTAATCCATCTTCATTTTTAACGGTGGGTTACGCTACGCTAACCCGCCTCCTTTTGCAGGCCGAATAATACCATTTGGCGCGCTTCGCCTTATGTAGAATAGATGCATCACGACTAGCACAACCAGCAAAAAAACACAGATGTGAAAATTCTGTTGCCTAGTACAGCAGGCAGGATTACTATCTTTCACACCATGGGGAGGATCTACAAATGCAAAATGAACCAAAAGATCGGCGCACGCGTTATGTAAGTACGATGACAAAGCACACCTACGCCATGATATTGGCAGGTGGGCGCGGTAGTCGTTTGTTTAATCTGACGGACTGGCGAGCAAAGCCTGCAGTGCCTTTCGGCGGGAAATTTCGCATCATCGATTTCGTTTTATCAAATTGCGTTAACTCCGGCATTCGCCGCGTAGGTGTGGCCACGCAGTACAAATCGCATAGCCTGCTCCAGCATATACAGCGCGGCTGGAGTTTTTTGAATGGTAAGTTTAGTGAATTCATCGACGTACTGCCCGCACAGCAGTGGGTGGAAGAAAGTTGGTATCAGGGTACGGCCGATGCTGTATTCCAGAACCTGGATATTCTGCGTTCGACCAAGCCCGAATACGTGTTGATACTAGCGGGCGATCACGTTTACAAAATGGATTACGGCAAGATGCTTGCTTGCCATGTGGAAAAAACAGCAGACATGACCGTCGCCTGTATCAATGTGCCTCTTAGTGATGCCACGGGGTTCGGCGTAATGGGTGTGGATGCAGAATCAAGGGTGGTGGATTTTACCGAGAAGCCCGCACACCCCACACCTATCCCTGGCAATCCTGACCGGGCATTGGCCAGCATGGGCATTTATATATTCAATACAAAATTTTTATGCGACCAACTGGAACGGGATGCCGCCGACCCGAATTCCAGCCACGATTTCGGAAAAGATATTATCCCCTATCTGGTATCGGGAAACTACCGCGTGATTGCCCAAAGCTTTGACGATAGCTGTGTCAAAAAGAACGATGAATTACCTTATTGGCGCGATGTGGGAACGATAGATGCCTACTGGGAAGCAAACATGGAGCTGACCAGAATTACTCCAGACCTGGACATGTACGATCAGGAATGGCCGATCTGGACCTATCAGGAGCAATTGCCGCCAGCTAAATTCGTGTTCAATGAAAATGATCGCCGTGGCATGGCAGTGGACTCACTCGTATCAGGCGGCTGCGTTATCAGCGGCGCTTACGTGAACCGTTCACTGCTGTTTTCCAATGTGCATGTACATAGTTATTCCAATGTTGAAGATTCCGTGCTCCTACCCAACGTGACAGTGTCGCGGGGTGCCATCCTTAAGCGCGTAGTCGTGGACAAGAACTGCATCATCCCGGAAGGGCTGACCGTTGGGGTCAATCCCGAGGAAGACAAGAAACGTTTTTTTGTGACTGACAAAGGTATTGCCCTGATTACCCCGGAAATGCTGGGGCAGGATGTGCATAGCCCTGTCAAACGCAAATCGTAATTCGGCATGCTCATGGTAGCCTCCATGGCGGACAATGAAATCGAGCGCGCAGTCAGTTAGAGATTCTCAAAGAGATACTGCAATGCCAATTAAAGCACTTCTTGCGGATAGCCACAAAATTTGCTCGATGAATGACCTAACCCATCAGGCTGGCAAGGAGTTTGAACGCATTGCAAAGAACATTCATCCCGGCGGGTGGGCAATCGAGTCCGACCGACCGATCGCCACGCTGCTCGGTTCCTGTGTTGCCGTTTGCTTGTTCGACCCAAAATTAAAGCTAGGGGGCATGAACCATTTTTTGTTGCCGAGCAGTACCGGTGCTGGCAATTCAGATATTGACGTGATATTGAATGGCGATTACTCGATGGAAGTGTTGGTCAACGGCCTACTTGGCAAGGGAGCAAAAAAAGCCAGATTGATCGCCAAAGCATTTGGTGGTGGAACCATCATTAGTCATATCAAAACAGAAATAGGGGAGCGCAACTCGGCGTTCGCCCAAGAATGGCTGAGGTGCGAAGGCATCCCGCTTGTCGCCTCCGATTTCAACGGCCCATGGTCGCGTAAGGTGGTTTTTGTACCAAATAGCGGAGAAGTTTTCTGCTCGCGTATCCCGACTACTCAGGCCAGCGCCGATAAAGTGGTCAAGGAGGAACAGGAATTCGAACGTTCGTTGGAAGATAAAATGAGGGCATCCGCTAAAAATATCGATCTGTTTTTCAGCAACAATCCTGGTCGATAGGGAGCTTCTATTAATTAAAATTTCCAAGCCAGACAAGGCGCGAGTAAAAAATTACGACGACGCATATGTCTGATATGTTAGGAGTAATTTTTTATGAGCGACGCAGTATAGCGACGAAATTTGAGTTAATAGAGGTTCCGATAGTTTTTATGTTGACATGCACAACGTCTAAGTTCACTTTAGGGCGCTTCTAAAAATTCAGATCTCGCCCAAATGCAAGGCGTGGAAAAAATTTCGCCGCGCCGCATATGTATGATATGTAAGCAAGAAACTTTTTCCGCAACGCAGCAGTTGGGATGAAATATGGATTTTTAGAAGTGCCCTTTAGTTGTTCGGTTTTTTTCCAACCTGCTCCCAAATGCCTGACAAATCGTGGTGGTGGAGGACTGCAAATCATGAAAAATGGGGTGTAAATTATATAACCCATTGAATATAGTGGTAGGACGTGCCAGATTCGAACTGGCGACCAACGGATTAAAAGCACAGACCACTCTCAAAAAATGCAGAAGATCGTTAACAGTTTTTTCTTCGATGCAACTCCCAGGCGAACCTATGCCGAAGTCGAACTTCCATAAATTTCGTGGGCAGTTGTCGAACCCTATAGGAATCATCCAAATAGAACTTTTCTCATCGAACCGAAATCCGATCTTCGGCTGGGATAGAACCAGAAAGTGGGCGTCGGACTTTTCGAAAACCAGCAGTGAGTCATGAAGTGGCGGCGTTGGTGGCGGGAGTGCCAGACTGCGCGAAATGCCCGTTGTGGCATATAGGCTGGCGCGAGTTGCACCGGATGGGGGTAGGCAGTCACACACCGAAGTCGGGCCGAGTCGTGTAGGTATGAGGGTCGCATGGGGCAGTTCGGGGGCTTGGCAGAACTGACTTTCGCTGCCAGCCCGGAACCGCGTTCAATCAGACTTCTCAATCATCCCAATATTACTTTCTTTTCTCACGGTGGCGGCTGGTTCAGTTCCGGCACCGAGTGACCCGATATGCATCCATCTTCTCCGTTCGACTATGCCACCAACTTCAAGAACTGCAATCAACCCTGCTGCAATAATATAGATCACATACTCTTTGACGTGGAAATATTCCAAGCAGTAATCCGTAATGGAGAACGTGGCAGCAAACAACATCAAAATTATGGATGCTGAAATTGGCAATGCAAACCTTATCGCGATACTGCTTATGACTATCACGACCGCAATGAGACTTCCACCCGTTATAAAAGGACTGCGATCGACTTCGCCGGACGCTTTTATTGCTTCGGAAATAACCTGAAATATAATTCGCCCAACCACATTAACGACGCCATATTCAGCGCCTTCAAAAACTGCACCCGCCATAGACATGATGCACCTCCTCGAAAAGGATAAGTTAGATAGGGAAGGATAAATGACAGATCGGCCCCGGCGTAAGCAAATGCGCCCACACCGGAACCAACTGCCTAAACACTACTGAATTATTACTGCACCAACACCGCTACTGAATCAACCACTGTGCCTTGCATCAACACCGGAACATCCTGCTGCTGCGACTGCTGCATTGCTGACTGAATAATTGCCGATGCTTTGTTTGACGCCTCCTGCAAGGTTCTCTGGCTGAGGTGGGCATAGCGCTCCGTAACTGATGGATTGCTGTGTCCCAAGACCTGTTGCACGGTGTATAGGCTGGCTCCTGAATTAATCATTAGACTGGCCGCGAGGTGGCGCAGATCGTGGCAGCGGAGCTTTGGAAGACCTGCCTTATTACGCAACCTGTCCCAAACTTTTGAAATCGTTGTATATGGTTTTTTAGTCTCCAAATTAGTAAATACATGGGGGAATGCTTCAGTACCTAACTGCTTCAGGACAGAAATAGCAAAGTCATTCAGCGGCACAGAACGCACGCGTTTACTTTTTGAATTTACGGCTCTAACAATCAGCGTTCTATTTTGCAAATTAACATCTGACCATAGGCATGATTTTGCCTCTCCGCTTCGTAGGCCAGTTGCCATTAAAAACATTGCAATCAGGCAAACTGGCCGATTTTCATCCGATCCCAATACCGTCAGCAGCCTCGATAGTTCTTCGCTACTTGGGATATTGTTCACGCGATTATCTACGTTGAAGAGTGGGATGCGTGTTGCTGGATTTTTCTCCGTCAACAAGTTCCAATCTATCGCCAAATTAAACGCATGTTTCAGGAAGCGCAGATGCAAGTCACAACTGGCATGACTTAACCCTCCCTCAAGCAACTCAGTGTGGAACGTCTGAATTTGATGCCGCGTAATTTGGTTCAGGCGCATATTGCCAAACTTAGCCTTAATACGGATACGATATAACTGCTCATCACGGTTCCATGACCTTTTACGCTTTGAGCAAAACGGCTTCAGGTGCTGTTCGTAAAATTCATCCAGGGTCAGGACTTCACGTTGTGCCTTCTGTTCAGCACGCGGATCACCGCCCTGAGAAATTTTCGCCCTGAGCCTCTTGGCTTCTTTGAAGGCGTCAGCGAGGGTAATGTCAATAGTGCGACCTATTGGCTCGTGAGCGGTCTTGCCACTGGCATTCTTGAAACGCAAGTAGTAAGTACCTTGCCCCTGGCTCTTGCAGCCCGTTAATACATATAATCCAGAACGCCCAGAATCCACGAATTCTATCTTGGCTTTCCCCGCTGGAACAATCAATCCTGTGTCGATAAATTTCTGCGTCAAGTCTACGATCATGTTATCTCTCCAATCAATAATAATTTCAAAAAATTGCTAAAAAAACCGCGCCATTCGAAGCTGGCAATTGACCTCAATCCTCGGTGTTACGATTTATGCCTGTAATCATTTCCATCAAACCAATTCCGTCCAGCTAAAACTAACGGCAATACAATATGTGACGCGATAGGCCAACGTCCCATACGCACGCCCCAGCACGACCCACGCACACCCCCGCCGTGCGCATGAAAGGCATGCTGGGCATGGTCGCTGGGGGAAACGCACGGCTTGCACGGCAATTCCAAAAAATGCTGGCAGAAAAATTCTAGGTAACTGCGGGGTGCCGGGACGGGACTGGGGGACAGTTGCAGTGGTATATCTATTTTTCAATACTTTTTCAAAAAAAGCCGAGTTAGCCGTGCATGTCCATGTAAGCCAAGCCCAGCATGGCAAACGCACGCACGCCCCCCCCGTGCAGCCCCGTGCTTGCCCGTGCGCCGTTACCCCGGCCTGAGCTACCCAGACCGGAGACACGAACACAACTGACATGAGTAATGTCATGGTTCACCCGCCGTATAGCCAGAGGTCACTTCAGGCCAATTCACCGCGCCGCCAATGTACTTGTCAAATTCCGCACGAGCTTGAACCAGTGGAGGCAGAGAATATCCACGCTTACGAGACAAACCATCACCCTTCTTTTGCCCCTTGCTTACACTTGGGCATAACTTCAAAAGCGCATCCACAAGATCGTTGCCATTGGGTTTTTTATAACCACGTCCCCCGCACATTTTCCAAATATCCTCAATGGCCTCCTCGGTGGAGATAAAGTCAGGCCAATCACCATCAATGGATAAGTCGCCGCTGTAAAGACAGTCATACCACCAACGCGGAATCTCTTTAAGGCTTAGCAGCTTCTGCTGTAACAGCTCCTTGGTGTTGGGCTTGGCACGAACATTGAATCCTGACAAATCCATCGCAAGTAGATCGTGAACCATTGCTTCAACGCCACCATTTGCTATTTCAGAATACAGTGCAGACCAATAAACAAAGTCGCCATGTCGAGCCTCAGACACGCGCAATGGGAAGTCACGGCGGTCGTCTCTGTCGGTGTTTTTTAGATGATCGGCATTTGAGCCTACAAAAAAACGGTGGTAGCTAGCGGTTTGACGTGCAGCTTGAAACTTTTCGTTAATATGGATCACAGGCTCTGTTACGAGCGACTTCAATGTATCTGACGCCTTGTGGTCTCCGGCAAACAATGCCTCGTCCATGAAAACGATGTATGTCCGCTCGAGCACTGCATTGAAATTTCCAGTGATTGATTCCGATTTGCTTACTTGCAAGAAAGTAGCACCCCAGATTCTATTTAGGATACGGGCAAGCGTTCCCTTGCCGTTGCCTTGGCCACCTAGCAGAATGATCATCACGCCCGGCTTTTCACCTGGACGCTGCAAGGCATGAGCAATGTAGCAAACAAGGTACTGGTAATGCCCCTGATCACCGCTACAAATTACATCAAGCAGGAATCCTCTGATTAGCTCCCAGCGGCCTACTTTGGCAATAATGGTTGGGCCAACCCACAAGTTGAGTTTGTTGCCAGACGTACCAGTAGGATCGAAGTCCACACCTGTATAGCAGCGGGTTTGAGGGCTAACCCAAAATGTATCAATTACAACTTTCGTCTTAGCCTGCGGAAAGTTTGCATAGAGTGAACGCTCAAGCAGCAAGTTTGTGTCCATGCGAATTGATAATTCCAATGGTTGGGCCTTCCCTTTTTCATCAGGTGTTGCCAGCCTAATTTGGTCAAATCCGTAAAATTTGCCATTCAGCATGATCAGGGCGTACTGCATTTGCATCGCCGCCAGTGCGCCCATAAAATACGCCCTAGCCTCTGCTTTTGCCTTGGTATTGTCTTTGGCAGAATCGGTGGTGGTATCAGCCTTGGCCGGAATAACAACGGGCGCTGCTACAACCTGCTCAGTCGTGCCTTGTGATAGGGTAGATGCCTTGGCGACAGCGTGCGACTTCTGCACATAAGGTACAACTGTTGTCTGACATTGTTCAAAGGGTTCTTCAGCCTCAGCACAGACAGCCTTCCAGTCGAACCCTTTGGCCTTGAGCATGTTTATGATCGTGCCGATGTTGTAAGAAATTACACGGTCAGTTTTGAATGACCGCCACTTTGATTTACTCTCACCGATACCTTTGTACTTGCTGCCACGACCGCTCCATGCGTCGAAGATATCAAAGCCGTCATCACTCCCACCTGTTACGTGGTGAATTGCCATTGCAATTTTTGTCCAGTCGCCATACTCCATGTCTGGGTCGAGGAGATTAACCATAGCCCTAATCTCGGCAGTAGAATATTTGCGACTGTAACTTGAATATTGCCCATCAAAATCGCAATTGACATTGCTATAGGCGGTAGTCGAAGTTGCCACCTTGGTATCTGTTGCCGGGCAATACTTACCGTGTGCAACGTCGATGGCGGCAAACATAATGTCATTGTCGATGAGTTCATTCGATGCGTAAATGAGCGTGACAGGACGTGGCGGATCGTATTTAAAATTGAGCGTTCCCGGCATACGCAATACACTGGCAATATCAGATGTGCGGCTGTCATCCGCAAGAAATCCTAGAGCCTTCGTGAGCGCTTTAATTTTGCTTGCATACTTCTGCCAAGTCGCACGATCCACAAAACCTTTCAGTGCAAAATACACATGCAGTCCACCGCCGCTATCTACATGATGCGTCGGTATTGGCAATCCAGCGTCATTGCAGAATTTCGTTAATGCCTGAAGAGCGACCTCAGTATTGATGTACCCCTTCCCCGAATCTGCTTTATCTTTGCCACAGTCGATGTCGAGCCAAAAGCCCCATGCACCGGATACGTTATCTGCTATTCGACTATTGGCACTCAAGTATTCAGCACAGGCAAAATACGCTTCCTTGCCAGTCTCAGATAAAGCCGAAGCACATGTAACCGCAGTCGGTATATCCTTGACATGAAAATTCTTGAACTTGGTCGTCTGCCTATCCAAAGACCCAAGCTGGTAAATTCGATCACCGCGCCACATTGCTTTCAATAATGTATCCACTGAATATTTAGCTAATACCGGAGCGACGATGTTGATAGTTGGTAGTGCGGCAATCCTAACGGTGGGTAGCGCAGGAATACTAATGGTAGGTATGGCTGCAATGCTTATGGGTTTAACAATCGGCTTGGCATCATTTGCACTGTCAGCCGAAGCAGCGGTAATGCATTGCTCAGCAACATTAGTGACTACGATGCTTACCGAAGAAGAAATGCATGATTGAATGGATGGGCTTGCCCCCTTCAGTGTGACAGCGCCACCAATTCTAAGATGCGGTGGAAGCTTAATGCCGACTGTTGAAACAGGGACAGCGCTTGGCGGTAGAGCTTTGAATTTTGGTGCAGGTTTGGGCGCAGTTGGCCCAGATGTATTGCTTGGAATAGCCATATAATTCTCCTGAAAAACAAACAAACCGGAGTTACCCGGAAGGGTTTCGTCAGGAGCTTGGATCAATATGACCAAACTTCATGTGCAGAAATAATCTGCCCAACTTGTCGGCTTTTTACTCCCATAAAATCCTGTTGTCAATCTCAAGAACATATCAAGAAGCAGCATCAGCATGAAAAAAATAATCCGCCAACCCGTTCCCCAGACGAACGCAACCACCCGCCGTGAAGCGAAATAGTCAGGTCTGTCAGGGGAAAAGGAATGGGAATTGCGGAGAGGCGGAATACGAATTTAACTGCTAACAGGAATCAGTCCAAGCAATACAATCCGACTTCATCAGGCGACATCAAACATGCCTGTGCTGCGACTGCCTCTTGGAAATTATCCTCGCCAATGTCTGAATCGAGAATTTCCAAAATTGTTGTTCTCAGCATACTTTGATAGTTGTTCATGTTAGTCCTTTCGATATATTAAGAAATATGATGCTCCCGCCAAGAAAACAAAAATCACGGTAAGCAAGGGTTGAAGAATCAATAACAGTGCAAAGCAGAAAATTCCAACCAAGAGCCTAGAATCGCGCACGACTAGGGTCAGAATCACCGTTAAAGCAAGTGCCAAGATCAGCATCAATGACTCCGTTCTTGAGTTGCAATGGATGGAAAAACCTATGTGAAGAGTTACTATTGGTTGAAAATTTGATGGGTAAAAAAATAAGGACTGATTTACGGCGCGGATTTCGGCATACCTTCGGCATTACACCAAGGGGACATTTCTACTTAGAAAACCGCCTTACCTTTCTTCGAAATAATTTTATGATCCAGCGGGGATATGCGTACTAACAATTCAACGAACGCGGAAACCTCTACCTATAAGGAAGTTGCGGGGAAGCTACAAGGATGCTAAAGGGCTTCTATGGACTTCTTCTTGGGACGATTCTTCTGGGGTACTTCGACCTTGATGGGTGCAGACTTCTTCGGCTTCTCATCAATTTCCAAATTCGCCCCTGACTCGATCAGCGCCTTGACCTCTTCCATAAACTTGTCCGGTACAATTCGTTCATACCGTTTCTCTACGCCTTCCGCTGGCCTGACTAGCCCCTCAGCCAACAACACTGCAAATATGAAAGCACAGTTGTTTGCGCTTTTCCCGGCGACGATCGGAGCAATCAATTGGAAGGAATTTATTGTTCTATCAGCAGGGATGGCGTTTGAGCTTTCTTGTATCTTACTCATGGACACCCACTCCTTGCTGAAGTACCCTCCTCCTGTGTTTGCCCAGACACGGAACAGTATTTCGCCATTTTCATAGCAACCAATGTGGTAAGAAAGTTGTGATTTGCCTGACATGCTGGGGCAAGACGATATTTTCAGAATTCGGACAGGCAATTCTGGATTGTTTGTTATTGCAGAATTCATGGCATGACTCCTTGTTTGTTGATAATAATTAAACAGTAATACTCTTTCATTAAAAGATACTGATCCTTGCGCAGTGCAGCTTTACCCGACAGCAACAATTTTCAACTTATGCCGACGCAATACATCAATCAGCGCCAAGCATTCAGCATGAGCACGACCTAATGTTCCATCGAATTGCATGATCGCGGCACGCTCTTCGTACTCCTCACGAAGTCCTTCCTCCAGCAGGTCAACAATGATTGCGACGAGTTCATTTAAAGGTCTATCCATGACGACTCCTTGGGTGGCAATGCAGATTGTGGTGATTCAGGATGTTGCAGGTTGAGTGATACGGAATGGATGAATCGCTACGCTGTTACATCAGGCACAGGTTCGCCATAACAAGCGCCCAACTTCAACAACTCGGGTGCTATGCCGCTTACTCTAGGAATGAATAAACTTACGGCGTACTCACGATCACAATGGATGAATGCAGCCTCGTAACAGGTTGGATGCGTAAGTACCCATTCATGTGATGGCGTGAACTCGGCATCAAGTGGCTGACCATCAGCGGTTTCAATACGGCGCAGGCAGGAACATATTTCTTGCTCCACCAATCGAACCGGGTCGTTGACTTCCACTACGATAAAACTGCTGATGAGGAAACCTTTCTTCTCCTCCCGGTTAAGTTCGTTCTGTAGCAAACGCACCTGGAGGAGCTGCCGTATTTCCGGCCACGGTACTGCCAGTAATTCTTCCGTCCACACTTCAGCCTCATGAATTTCATGACAATGAATGACGCGCATGGATAGTCTCCTCGGATTGATTGGGAATGTTGCGATGGGAAGTAGTGCGGTGATGCGGATGGTGCAGATGGCGATACTTTGTGGTGTTACATGGCTACAACAAACCACGTTCGGCAAAGCTCAATACCGAAGTCCCAGCCACTATGAAATGATCCAACACACGTACATCCACAAGTGACAATGCCTGCTTGAGCGCATCGGTGAGCATACGATCAGACTGACTGGGTTCGGCAATACCGCTGGGGTGGTTGTGCGCAAATATAACGGCTCCTGCATTTGCCCTCAAGGCTGCCTTGACCACCTCGCGGGGA
The DNA here is from genome assembly GCA_963714805.1 of uncultured beta proteobacterium. Classification (GTDB taxonomy): domain Bacteria; phylum Pseudomonadota; class Gammaproteobacteria; order Burkholderiales; family Gallionellaceae; genus CAIQPV01. The sequence continues at coordinate 399,697 of CAVQPO010000006.1, forward strand.
TACACAGATGTTTGCGTCAGCGTTCCCCGGAATAGATCATCGACCGCTAAAACGTGATGCTGGGCGTCAAGGAAAATGGCAACAAAGGATTCATACTCACGTCCGGCAAAGTGTATCCGCAAGTAGTCCCTGACAATATTCGGAGCATTCAGCATATCGCCATGCTGAAGCTCTTCCTCCAGCCAACGCCTGACCAACTCACGCGCCACTACACATTGCTCCGGTAATGCGGTATTGAATATTGCCGACAGTGACCCCTGATATATTTCCTGTGCTTGCTGTACGCCGATAAGTTTCCCAAGTAATTCGGCATCGGAGATATTGGCATATTTTATTTCTTTGCACATCTCATTCTCCTTGGTTAATGGTCAGTCAGTTCCATTGCCGGTGTGGCAAATTCCGCACACATCGCCAACAGCTCAGGGTTGATGCCTTCTAATGCCTTGGGGATGAATATGCCAATGCCGAAGTCACCCCCAAGAATGTAGGTCAACTCGTAGCAACAACAATGATCCTCAATGGCCTCAGCGGAATGTACAAAGTCAGGATTGCCATATCGGATTTCTGGATCGAAGTAGTTATGCATGATTGCGCATTTACATTCGGCCTCCAATGCGGCCACGGTGTCTCCCGGCTGGACGACTATCATGTATCCCAGCATGTCAGCATCGTAGGGATCAACAGAGCCTTCGCAGAGTTGGGTAAATCTTTTCTGTACCAGTGCGCGGATGTCGGGATATGGTTCAAGTTCAGGAATGAGGCTTACAACGGCAACAGGGTCGCGTATCACGATCATGATGGCTTCCTCCCGTTGTGCTTTTGCCACATGAAGTAAATGCCAGCGGCTAGGATGAAAATTACGAGTAATATCGAGACTACTTTTAGGGACAGGGATAGAATCGCAACCCAGACAAAAAGCGCCCCTAGCTTGGTCAGGGCGAGAGCAATGGCGGTACCTGCTGCGATGAAGGGCCAGAACATATTTGAGACTCCTTTTCTGAGGTTGTGGTAGTGGTTGAGGTTGGTGTTGCAGGGAGGGTGATGCGGGAAATCAGAGGAAAAGAAAAAACGCCCTGAGTCATGAAGACCGAGGGCGCTGGGGAGGGGAAAACTACTACTTTACTGTTGATACTATGTTGCGAGGTATAGCGACACCATCAACGAACTTCGTGTACACAAAACCTTGGACACCTTTAGTGTAAACGCAATTAAAGACCCTGTGATTACGCTGATAACCTCAATCGCATCTAGTGATTTACTCGTTTCAGATTGACGCATCCAAGCTCAACCTTAAGGCCACAGGCAATTTCGTAGTCCAATAATGCTTCTCGTGGTTTCTTCATCAGTTCATAGACGTAACCCCGATTGTTGTAGGCGAACCCTTCGTCTGGATTTAGACGAATGGCTGTTTCAGAGTCGGCAAGTGCTTCTTGCAAACGACCTGTATTAGCGTAGGCCCCAGAGCGAGTTACATATGGCGCTGCATTGCTTGGCATTATATTTATCGATTCAGTGCTACTAGCTATTGCTCCATCCCAATTCTTATCGTTGAATTTTGCTTGTGCTTCGTCCAATTTAAACTTTGCAAATGCAGCGGGGTTATTAGGAGCGTAACCGCGAATTTTTCGGAAATTCTCACACCCTATTTCTAACCCACCAAGACAGGCCTTTTCGTATTCAGTCAATGCCGCATTCTGATTCCCCTGTTGAGCCATGATGATTCCATGATTGTTGATAGCTAACATGTTATGTGGGTCTAGTTTCAAGGCAGTATCGCAATCGAGCATAGCTTTATCTATATCTCCATGACCTAAGAAGGCTCGACAACGATTTACATAGGCATTTACATAATTCGGGTCAAGTGAAATGGCAACTGATGATGTACGAATTGCATCAGCCCATTCACCACGATTCGCACTAGCAAGACTCTTTTCATTCCACTCAATAGCTTTAGGATTAGTTGGAGTAACAGTCTGCACTGGCTTGCTGCTTAATTCGGTAGGATTGGTTGGCGCCGCGTTATTAGTGGGAGAGTTAGCCTGTTGCTGCTCAACAGCTTTGACAGCAGCATTATCGCTTTCATTTGCGGGATTTGCTTTTGATATTTTTTTAAGAGGCCTTGTAGGTGTTTTTCTTTCTTTTTGTATTCAGTCTCAGTAATTAAATTTTCTTCCCTAATGGCTTTCAGCTCCAACAGCTCTTGCTTTATAGATGTAACAGTTGGCGCATCTTGTTGAGCAGAAGCATAATTGAACGGTTGTGCAATCAATCCTATCGTCAGGAGCAATAAGTATATTTTCATATAGCATCTACCTTTAATGGAAATCAAAAAATAACCCCCGGTTATAAGTTCACATTGAATCTAATATTTCTTTCTTCCTAGACTCATAAATCCTTTGATTTATAACGCCATCCTTATATAGCGCTTTCAAAGCCCTTAATCTGTCGGCCACACTATTGCTCTTGGAAAGTGTTGCATCTGATGTTGAAACGACAGTATCAGAAACAATCTTAGGTTTGGTCCCAACACTTTGATTCCTCTCTACGTCATATCCTAATTCATGCATGATGGCAACATTACGCTGTGCGGCTTTATTTCCATTCTGTGCCAACTTCTTATACCAATAGAGAGCTTGAGGATAATCCTTTGGAATGCCTTTGCCAGAAAAATACATATTTCCAAGACTCATTTCTGCTTCTTCATCACCCTGTTCCGCCAATTTTTTATATAAAATAAATGCTGCTAAATAGTCTTTGTCTGCATACTTCGAATCGGCAATTTCTATCTCGCTTTTTTGGGGGGCAATAGTGGAATTTGATTGCGCCTCAATTGAGGCACTCTCTATGCTTTGCACTCCCCAACCATGTTCATTCATACATGCGTTATACGCATTCGTACTGGCTGCATTAATCCCGATCCCTTGAATTAAACCGAGCATTCCACATTGTTTAGAAGATCCGCTACAACCATTTGAGTTTTGCTGATTAACAAGTGCTTGTTGTTGATTCGCGAAATTTTGAGCAACTAGCCGACAACGCCCATTGTCAACGGTGAACTCAGGTGAACCACGCCCCTGTCCAGTTGCATCCTGCCATAACATTGGGTTGGCGCAACCTCCGAGAAGAAGCGATGCGGCTGATATTATAAACGTCAAAATATCTCTGCTCATTGCTTGCGCCTTCTTTGCTAACCAAGTATGCATAATATTGCTGATTTTAGCTTCCGCCAATCACGAACCTTAGATAAATATTGCCCAAAAGCATCATAAAGATTATTTTATTCATGGTACGCTGCAATTCTCTTATCGGCACACGCGCTGATTACCAATATATTGGCAGGTAACTACACTACCATCACTGAAACGAGTTACTGCCTGATTGCCAATTTGTTGCGTGGTCGCTGTTCCTCCATTGCTGTAACGCGTAACGTTTTGGTTTCCTATCTGTTGAGAAGTTGCAGTCCCACCATTGCTAAAACGAGTAACATTCTGATTGCCAATTTGTTGTGAAGTAGCTGTCTCACCATCACTGTAACGAGTGACATTCTGATTCCCAATCTGTTGCGAAGTTGAACTGTTGCCATATGCATCACGACAAACACGCTGACTTCCGATATTCTGGCAAGTGATTTGTGCTTGTGCTGCGACTGTGGACAATGCAAGAACACTTGCGGCAATAACTGAAATTGTTTTCATGGCAATTCTCCCATTTTGTGCGGTATGAAGTCAGATACCGCAATCGCTACCCTCAAGCCATTTAACTAGCAGCACAACAAGCGGCAATGATAGCCTGCACCATTTCCTTGAATATGTATATATGCAAAAAGGCCTATGCAATTGGAAATTCATGGGTAATATCAAGCAACCCATTAAATTGATGTGCGAATTTACTAGCCCTATATTGCAAAATTTAAATTTCAGAGGCGTGAAGGTGACATTTGCTGCTTATGCCACCCACCCACGGACTATCCCCACTTCCCACCAACGGACAATTCCCGCCCCTCTCCCAAATCCGCAATACCGACCGACGGACTATCGGTATAACGACCCCGGAAATGCAAAAACCACCCTTTCAGGTGGTCTAATAGTCCGCATATCACGTTCTAACTGCATGAAACTACTTGAATAATTTAGTGGTAGGACGTGCCAGATTCGAACTGGCGACCAACGGATTAAAAGTCCTTAATGTTAGGCCAGCTTTATAGAACTATACGCAACAGAACAAGCGCTTAGAATTCCTCAAGCCACTACAAAAACGCATTGTAGCACTTCGCCGTTGACAATACGTCGACACCCACACCCGTCCATAGCAAGCCATCGCCAAAAAGCACGCTCGTGCCAAACAGCGGCACCAGCTAGAAGCAAATCCAAGGCATATTTTTTTGAAGCGAGAAGCAAAAGCATATGGTCGGCTACGCCGGTGTTTTTTTTGGTTCTTGACGGCAGTATCACCATATCTGACGGAGGGCTGTAACTACGGGCAATAAAGTAAGTAAAGCCCGCGCCCTTCGGGTAATTCCGGAACTTTCGCGGCATAAACATAAACGCTGACATAAAGCAAAAACGTCAGCACATTTATTCCACGTTTCCGGAATTAGGCTTGACTGACTTTATAGCCCGAAGTGCCTGTCGCTTATGCTCTATGCCGCACCCGACAGGCAAAAGCGACCTGTCAAGTCCGACATAGACCAAAGCGAGAACGCCCAGAAACGAACAGGTTACGAAAGGAAAAAATCATGAACGAATGCTTGCCAAATTTAATGAAAACATTCAGCTATACGAATTACTTCGTAGGATTGGGAACGCTAATAATCTTTGCTGGAACAATAGCTATCGCTTTAACTTACATAAGATTAAAGCTATCGGCAGAGTACAGAGCGAAAACCGACAAAAAACTCGGCATCGTCAGAAAAGAAAAAGCTCTAACAAACACCATGGAAAAAACGGGAGATCAAAACATAAAGTTTTACACAATGGACAACGCGGAGATCAAAGCAGACACCATCGACAACAACAACACCATCTACCGAATATCAATATTCGATGCAGATAAAACAACAATTTCCTTTTATCCGAACAACCAAGAACACGCCATCCAGCTTTGCGAAGCTCTACAGCATTGCACTTTCGATGTATTCAATTGATTCAATCACTGAGGGAAAAATCATGGACTTCATAGAATGGCTAAAAAAGCAAGAAGCAATGTTCATAGCAAAAGAGCAGGAACTCAAAAAAGGACATTACATTGATGGTCGGAACAGTAAATTAACGGATTGCTTTTTACAACATGAACGAATCACAACCGCGCTAAACCTTTTCAAAGAATACAACAAATCGTAACAAGTTACGAAAAGGATCCGATGCCATGAAACAAGAAAACGACATCAACACCAAAGAGCTGAGACTTCCGGCCAAGCGCGGCAGAACTAAAATCTACGCTTCGACCGCCGAACGAGTCGCGGCCTACCGTGCGCGGCAGGACAAATGCACGCTGACCGCGCAGATCGACAAAGCGCTGATGAAACGCCTCGACCAGTACCTCCTAGAAGGCCGGGAAGGGAAACGCGACATGACAAAAAGCGAAGCCGTAGAGCGCGCATTAGCCAATTTCTTCAGGAAACGCTAAACTATATCCACTTTGAAAGGGAAAACCATGAGTACAATGATAATCGAAGTATATGACGCGTTCAAATCCGCAGGAGCATCAGACGAAAAAGCGCAAGCAGCAGCAAGAGCCATCGCCGACTACGACACACGATTCAACAAGATCGAAGCGGAACTGGGAGGAATCAAAGGCGAACTATCAGCACTGAAAATGATGATAGGAATAGTAATAGCGCTCAACATGGGAATCATCGGACTAATCGTAAACACGATCATCACAAAAACAAGTTAACTAAAAACAACATCAAAAAAGCCCTCTCAAGAGGGCTATTTTTTTGTGTATGAAAAATTTTCACTTCCAAGAGCGCTTAAAAAAGAGGCATTTTCGCGATCGAGAACAGTTTTTATAAGTTCCTGTTTTTATTGAACGAGAATTTTCTGCAGTAGCCAGCGCCAGCCGGATCTGAGCGCCTGGACGCAGGAAGTTATCCACAATCAGAAAATCTTGGAGAGCAAAAAAATAGCGGCCAAATGAGCTGGATAGTAGATATAGAAAACACGCCTGAAGCGGGGAAATTCGACATGCAAAAAGCTAGAAAATAAGCACATGGCGAGGGCTACAACGATCATGTAAGATCCGTTGAACAAGCAAAGAACGAAAATCGTAGCAGTCCAAGCCAAAAAAGACAGTAAGCTAGAAGTCCTACAAAACCACCAAGCGGCCAGACAAAAGGCAACGCCAAACCACAGGTAATCCACCAGAGCGCCGCCCAGAACAAAAACAAAGTACGACGCAAGAAGGTTAAAAAGCCCACCGCGCCTGATAAAAAACAGAACGGCAACAAACACTATAAACGTGAAAAGGATGTTCAGCGGCCAGATCCTGCCAGAACCGCGCAAAGCGAAAAAGAAAGGGGTGGCGAAAAGGCCGTAAAGCGCGAGCCTGGACACGATGCGGAAACAAGTGCCATCGACCAGCGCACCGGGCCGAGCAAGGTTATAAGCAATGACAAAACCAAACAAAGGCATCGCCAAACGCCCGACCTCGAAAAATCCGGGCAAGGTAGAGGCAAAAAGATAGCGGTTGACATGATCGCAGGTCATGAAGAAAAGACCGAGCCATTTCAATAACTCGATAGCGCCATCGGAAACGACAAAATCGGATCGTTCGGAAAAAACAGACTGGACTTTCGAATTACAGATAACGCCCATCAAAGTTTCTCCACGGTAAGCAAAACAACGATTTCGGACTCGGTATTGTCGTCGGAATGGGCGAGGTTAAAACCAAAGAGACGCGAAGCACCATGATCCGTTTGCGAGGTCGTCAAACCGCCGATAGATATCAACTCGCCGGACTTGACGGAAAGGCTGGAAACAACAGACCGGTTCTGCAAAGTCGGCGAATTATTAACGCCAGTGGTCGTAGAAACAAAAGAGCTCACTTCCTGATCGATCTCCAGATCGATCACCTGCCCGTGAACATCTGGAGTCACGGTCAAAATATCGCCGCTAGGCTGATAGTTCACGGACTGGACGGGATTGCCGTTTTTATCCAAAGTTGCGTTGCCGAGAACGGGAACGGACTGGCCGACCGTGAACTTGGCCTGAGAACCGCTCCTAACGCGCACGGAAGGCCTCGTAATCGTCTTGAAACGGCTGTCGGCATCCAGAGTGCTCAGGACGACAGAAAAAGCGCCAGTGCCCAGGCTAATGTTGTTCCCGCCAGAAACAGGGACCCCGACTGCAGTCGGAGTCCCGGTATGCAAAAGATTCGAGACAAGCACCAGGGCACCGCCCTGCCCTTTAGTCTGGCTCACCTCGTAAACGGCAGCGCGCACCATCACTTCGCCGACAGGAGTATCCAGATCGGAAAGAAGCTTCCTGACTTTTTCAGAATCGCCGAGAGGAACATTAAGGACAATCGTGTCGGCGTTGGCGCGGTCAAGCTGCGCGGCAGCGGAAGCGGGAGGAGATAAATCCTGGGCAGATTGCGACACGGACTGAGAAATCGGGTTAGCGACAGCGCGCTTGGTGGCGGGAGAAGCGGAAGTCAAACTGGAAACCAGATCGGACAAATAACGGGACGGCCGATAGTTAGGCTTATAAATCAACGTCTCGGTGGTCTGCCTGATATATTTGGAAATCTCGAAATAAAGGGCACCGGCTTTGTCCGAAACGGCAAAACCACGGCTCCGTGTAAGCTCGTACATAAGCGCCTCGATCTGCTGGGGAGTAACCTTGTTCCAATGCACGGAAACCAGATCGGAAGAATCATTGACATCCTTATCCAAAACATAAGAGCGCTTGAGGATATCACCGTAAGCCACGCGGACAAGATCGGGAAATTTGACGTTGTCGACATTGACGGTAAAGTCCTCGGAACGGGAAACGGACGGCAAAAAAAACAGCACCAGGACAAACAGCAAAACAATAATATCTTTCACGGGCGCACCATGCCTTTGCCCGTGTCTTCGACCTTACCGCTATAAGTCGTGACAAAATCACCTTCGGGAAGCTTAACTTCGAGATCGTTATTAAAAATCTTGTAATCGGGAGGATTATGCAAATGGCGCAAAACACCGGATTTACCTTTAACGGTAACTTCGAGATCGGAACCGAGCCAATACCAGCCGATAACGCGCCAATCCTCGGAAACGGGAGGAGAAGATTTGCGGGACGTAACGGGGACACCAGACGCGGCAAGCGGGACGGAAACGGAAACAGGAAGGGCAGGTTTATCAATCTTAGGATGAAAAAAATTCCACAGAAAATAGGCCGGAAAAAAAGAAAGGACGAAACCGAGAGGAAGAACGATACGGAAAAGTTTTCTGTTGAAAACGTTGCCGCGCTTATCGATGCTCCGCTCGGTAGCTTTGATTTCGCCGCTGTTGACGCTATGCGATTTATAGAGCTTAAAATATTCGGGATTGTATTTTTTCTGCAAAGAAAGAATCGGATCGACACGTTCAAAATTGGTGGGAGCGCCGGTGTAAACAGACACGCGGTAGTATTCGTCCAAACCGAGCTCGGTATGCTTCTTCATGGCGAAAGTCTGCTCGACCACGCCGCGAATTTTTTGTTGGACATCGCTGACAAGCTGCGTGATCAGAACGACCTCGCAAGTTAAACCGGATACGGGATGTACCATGTGGCGATGCATGCGGAAAAAATTCAACTGGCGCAAAGTCACGCTGTTGCGATTTTCCCAAAACCTCCATATTTCGTCGAGAACAACAAGATCGCCGGGCTGAATGACCGTCTCGATACCTAACTCGGAATCGGAATCGGCACGAAAAAAATTCTGTGCCAACACCTGATCGTGAGTCACCTGAAGAATCGTGCCGATCTTCTCGGCCGGAACACCTTCGGCGATCAACACATCGCAAAAAGCCAAATAGTTCAAACCGGCCAAATTGGAAACAACACGCCTGCCTTCGCGCAAGGCGTTAAGGATGGCGTTGGTGACGACCTCGTAAGACTTGCCGGAGCCGTTTATACCGACATAAAGCTTGATAGCCATGTCAGCCTATGACCGGGAGACGGCGGATCAAAAAACGGGCGATATAGGCGGAAATAACCAGAGGCAAACCGTAACCGAGAGATAAAAAATCAAGCCAAAACCAAGTGCCGGCATCGAGAGAAGAAAAAGCGGAAGTCAAACTGGTGCCGCTCACGAAAGGAACGAGAAAACCGATAGCGAGAGGAACCACGACGGCCATAAAAGCGAAAATGCCGGTGAGCACCACGAACTTTATAACGACAGCGCGAAAAATCCAACTGATGATAGGCACAAGAAAAGCAACAATAGGCACGGATCAGGCTCCCAAAACGACAAACAAAGCAACGATAGTCCAAACGACATTCATAACCAGTGTCATCTGGGGAAGATAAGCGGAAGCAAAAGTACACATGGTGTTATCGGAAAAAGATCCCAAACCCATCATGCTCAAATCGAGATTCCAGACCGGACAAACGGAAGAGTGGCCGGGAAGCGTCCAGGCCTGCAAAGAAGAAAAAGTGTTAGCCCAAGAATTGCCGGCCGGATCGTTTGCCTGACCCGGCATGGTAGACGGGTCGACCGTGGCGGGATCCCCGACCGCGCTAACAGCAGAAAAAGCGGCGATTACGGATGATGCTGCAGCCTGGGCATCGCCCTGCCTCGCATAATCGTTGGGCCAACAACTCGTACCGAAACCAGTACCATTACAAGAACCAGAACCGGAACCGCTGCCGGTGGAAGAACCGAAGCCGGAACCGCTACCCGATCCGGACGGAGCGGGCGAAGTCGAACCCGTCACGCCGGGAGCGGCAGAGCCGGAAGGAAGGGTAGGAGAAATGGGCACCGGAGTAGCCAAAGTGCCAGAACCGACACCGGAAGCACCGGCAGCGGGACTAGAACCGACCATCTGCGAAGTGTTGCTGACCTGAGTGTTAGATTGCTGGACACCGGCAACAGAAGTGTTCAAAGCGGATATCGCGTTCGCTATCTGGGTTTGCAAAGCAATAACGGAAGACTGCAAATTAGAAGCAGAAGTTTGAAGCGCCGAACCGCCAGCAGTGGCGGTGGAAATCTGGGTAGAATCGAGAGGGACACCCGCAGCCGTGGCAGTCTGAATAGCCGTGGTCAAATTGGATATATTGCCCAACACGGTCTGGGACTGAGAACCGTACTGCTGGGCGTTGGAGACAGCGGTTTGAGCGGCTTTGATCAAGTTGTTCGTGGACGTGATGATCGGCGGAGCGGCAGCGCTGGCGGAATTGAAATTAGAAACAGCAGCGTTGTAGGCGTCAACATTCGCGGGAGTAGGGTTCGCGGCAACAGCCATCCCCGTATTGGTAACCTGCTGTGAAGCGGTGTTGACCGCGAGGTTGGCATTGATGGCCGCCTGCTGGGCGGCAGACAAAGAAGAAGAAGAATTACCAGAATAAGCGTTAACCAACTGAGTAGCATTGGAAACGGACTGATTCAAACCGGAAGTAGTGGCAGGATCAACATTTTGCGCAGCAGTTTGCACATCCTGAGCAGCTTTCTGAACAGATTGGGCGGCAGGAGAAGGAGCTTGAAGGGCAGGAGAAGATAAATCAAGAGTGACAGTCAACGGAGGCAAATCCTGCAAAGTCTCGGGACTTGAAGGCGGCATCTTAAGACCAGTATAAGCCACATTAACAGCACAAATACCGAAAACACAAGCAGCAGTAGATACGGAAAACTCGCAACCGGGAACAGGCGCAACTTCCAACGCACCGAGAGAACCTGCCATCAAAGTAGGGGTAGAAGAATGAGAGCCACCAGTAAAACCTTGAGTCTGATTAATATTTGACTGAGACATAAAACCTGAACCAGCATAACCAGAAGGACAAGGAGTAGATGAAACACATTTGCCAAACGTTGAAGAGGTTGAAACAGTATCTACACTACCGCCATTCGGACAATCCAAAAGATTAAACGAAGGCGTAATACCACCACCAAAAACACAAATAGACCCAGCAGGCGAAGGAGTAGGAATACTAGAAACCGTAATACCACCAAACGTCTGAGACGGACAGGAAGGAGGAGCAAAACAAGCATAGTACTGATTATTACCATGACCATCAGTGACCGCATAAGAGACAGAACTGCTACTAGTCAAATGAGGCACTTGAGACTGACCATTAAAATCCGGACAAGAAGAATTCAAATCAGTAGGAACATAACTGGTTGTCGTAGAAAGACCCGTACAACCAGTAGGCCCATTGTTCCAACCAGTACAACCAGACTGCGAAGCGGTAGTCACTAGCATATAGACAGTACTACCCTGAAGAACAGGACAATAAGTTGTACCACCAGTAGAACCAATACTACCGGTACAAGCAGTGATAAGCGTTGGAGAAATTTCGACGGGTTTAGTGGGAACAGGATTATCAACGTTAGGGTAAGGCGCTGGAGGCAAAATATAAGCGAATACAGAAGGCGCAAACAGCAGCCAGAAAAAAAGAGTGTATACGGTTTTCATCGCTGCGACAGACCCTTGATCACCGCCCAAGCGGACATGATGCCGAAAAGAAAAAACATCAGATACCACGCGTCATCGGCAGACATAATCTAATATTCGAACATCAGAAAAGAGTGCGCCGGTGCGCTCCGTCCGTCCTCGCTACGCTGCGGGCGGGCGGTGCACCCGGCGAACACCAAAACCACAAGGACCAACAAAACATAATAATTTCGCATGCCGACGAGGGCGAGGTTATCCCCCGCCCTACCCTGTTAATCGTTAATCAACCACCGCGTTTGACGAGACCGAGAACTTGAGAAACGGCATTGCGGGCCAAATAAACCACGACCAGCAAAGCGGCAACGGCCAAAATAGCCGCAGTAACGGTAGTGTAGTTAACAGCACCGGTAAGACTGCTCAGATCGGGGCCGGACGAAGACGCGAAAGCGCTGCCGGTAACCAAAGCTAACAAAGAAACTAACAAAAGAGAAATCATCTTCATAAAAACCTCCAGAAATGAAAAAACATACTGCACCAGGAATGCGCCTGGACGCTTTTGGCAAACCGCGCCAAAACCTTAAAATCAAAAAATATCATCTTCTTTGTAAGGCTTGTCGAGACCGTCCACAGAAGACCACTCGTTGCCGAAAGCATCCTTCTTGGAGTGATGTTTCTCGTAAAATTTACGCGAGGCATCAGCCTTTTTACGGCTCATATAATTGCGCTGAAATTCGGTAGATTTTTTTCGGGCATTATCGTTCTTGACCATATCGAGAACCTGACGCACGCCGAAACCGCAAATACGCACGTAAACAAGACCGGCACCAACAGATAAAATAGCGGCAATGAGAGCGGAATAAACAATATTCGCGAGCAAAGGCGCAAAAGAAACGAGAGTAAGAGTCGCAGGAGCAGCGGGAGGATTAGCCAAAGCGGGCAAAGAGCAGGATCCCGCGACCAACACGAAAATAAAATAAGGTACGAGAAACATATCAGCCCTAACGGAAATAGCCGCGAACGGCAAGGAGAACGATCTCGACGTTTCTGGAAAGCAGATACAGCGAGAGCATGAAACAAAACGGGAAAGCCCATATCTGGCCGGCGAGAACATAATCGAAAGAAGAGGACATAGTTTCACCCGATCTCGGTGCGTACGGCGGAAACGACAGAACCGGCAGACAGCGCCGTAGCCCAGATCATCAAGATAAAAACAATCGCCCAGTTCCAGAAAGAACCGGCCAAGGAATAATCGAAAGCAGAAAAGAGAGCGACGGCCACAGGATCAAAAAAAGTGTAGGTGTTGCCTGAAGCGTCGGTAGCGGTGATCAGCACACCGGGGTTAAGGCCGGGAACAAAACCAACAGGGACGGTGAAAGTCGCAGACCAGATGTAACCGGGATCGGTGAAGGAGACGATGTCTCCGCCCAAGCTAGTAAAATCGCCGGTCACGGACACGACCGTCACTCCGGCGATGTTGTGGACGCCGGTGGAAGAATCGTTCCAAACCACGGTGATCGTATCGCCGGGAACAACGGCACCCGAAGCGGCAGAACCACCGGAAACGCTGAGATTGGGCGCGGTGATGACGGACGCGGGATCGACGGGAGGAACAGCGGGAACGGGGGCCGGGGATGACGGGTGGACGGGATCGGAATTCCACCAGCCGCAACCGGACAAAACAGAAGCCAACAAAAAAGCGCACAAAAATTTCCCGCCCCGCGAAGCGGTCATCAGAAAAAATTCGTGCGCGAAATCCATTTTAAAAACCCCTTCAAAAAATACGTTACAAGTTACGAATTGATACGAGACATTTTGCATGGCACCGGGACAGTCGACGCCATGCAAGATGTCCCCTCGCCTCCCGGAACAGAAAAGGCGAGGGATAAAGATCATGTATCCGTTTTCCGTGATTGAAATAACCAAAAACACAATCAACCACGAAGTGTATTTTGCTCATAACGATAATCGGCAGCTTCGTGTTCAATTGCATTAATTTCACAAAGCAATTCTGCTCGACGCTTAATCATAAAACCGCTATTTACCCCGATACTATCGGCTTCGCATTGATTAAAATCGTAATAATTAGCAAGAGCCTTTAACGCATCCGGATGGCAACTTAATACTGCAACTTCTGAAGCGGACAGTGTAATCATATAAATCCTTAAATTATTCCAATACAATCAAAACAATTTTGTATGATTGAATTCAATCATAAAAAACGGATACCCTAAAGATCAAGATATCTGCTCGATCACGCGAAGATAGTTGGTGGCCGTGGGGATGGTTTCGGTGTCGGTCGGATTGGGGCCGTTCTGCTTTTCCCAAGTACGGGCATAGCCGGTCAAAACAACCTTGACGACAACATCATCGTCGCGCTTGCCCAAAGAATCATCGCTGGATACTTCGAGCGTGCCGGGATGGCTGAACTCATCGGCGGCAGGGGTGAGCAGGACGGTGTAAAAAACAATGACGCCTTCCTTGGTCTTGTCCTTGCGGGTCGTTTTGATGCGGCCCGAAACGATGCCCTGGTTAAATCCTACGGTGTGCGAAGTCGCTTTTGCTTTAGCCGGTTTCATGTCGGTAACGGTCTGGTTCATGATATTTTCCTATGAGTGATAGTTGAGGTTAGGCAGCTAGGGGCACTTGAATCTCGTTTGCCCCCAATTGGTAAAACACCGAGCGCTGCCGCATCGGCGCGTTGCACAGCCGGACATCCGTCCGGACAGGTGCGAACCCATCTGGCAACGCGGTGTGCTGCGGCACCAAATACATGTCAGTCGAATGCCAGGACACGGCGGCTTCGACCAGCTTTTTGCGGTTGGAATAAAACTGCGATTCAGAATATTGCGTCTTGCTGATCTCCTCTCCGCGCAAGCTCATCTGCGTGTAGAAAGCGAACAGAGAATTAGCGGTGCGGGTCGAGTAGATCGAATTAAGGCGGGCTTTAACTTTGTCGTACGTGCGGACGGTTTCCATGTCGGTTTTTCCTTCTCTCAGTAACTTGAATATTTCTTTGTCATGAATGTCTTTGATGTAGGTGTCGGTGATCTCGGATATTTTGGGCAGGCGTTTTTGGTTGTGCAGCAGCTCGAAGTCGGCCTGTAATTTGTCGGCATGGATTTCGACTTCAACGCGGAGCCGGTTGTCGGCAAGACGCTGGAGAGCGGCAAGCTTTTTGTCGCGCCAGACAGCAAGGCTGTTAGAAAGTTTGCGAATCTGTTCTAAAGCAAATTTATTTTCACTCAAGCCACAACCAAAAGAAATTTTAAAATCTTCCAACTGCTGATTGGTAATGAGCATCAGGGCATTCTTGATGCGCAGCCGATCATGCTCTTTGAACTCGGGGCCTTTGTGGTAAAGCTTCACCGTGGTGTAAGAGCCGGGAAAGTACACGGCGTTGGTGCCGTACTTCGCGGCCTTGGCAGACCGGCGCGGAAACTTGCAGTGGCTGATCGATCGGAAAAACTCGTTGATCGCGGCGGGAACAAGCTGGTAAACCTCGGCCCAGTCGATGCGGCATACAGACCAGTCCCAGAAAGTGGGGAGACGGGCGGAACGTTCTTTGTCGGTGTGCGAACTAACGTCGACGCCGAGACGGGCAAAAATCTGCTTCAAGAACCAGAAAGAAGTTTGCTGAAAGTCGGTGGGAGAAGCATAAATATTCTGTCCGGCAAAAAACTTGTGCAACGAAGCCTCGACCTCGATGTAAGGATCGCAGGGAACTTGCTGGATACCTTTGCCGTTGCTGATCCACTCCTTACGCAAGATACGGAAGCTGATGCGCGAGTCCCAAGAACCGAGAAGCTCACCGGAAGTGAATTCGTACAAAACCTCGCCCGTCCCGAGGAAAACACCGGACTTTTGCACGCATTGCTGTTCGAGATAGGAAGCCAAATCCATGTTGATTTTAGGTGAACGGTACTTGCAGGTATCCAAGCCCACTTTTAACCCCTCAGAATTAATGACAGACTCCGGTATACCGGAGTCAACTGCCGTGCTACTGCGCGGCAGTTGAAAAAACCAACCCCGGGAGCGCGTGCAAAAAATTGCGCAAAACAGGGGGTGGGAAGACGAATAAAAAGACCCGGCAGGGGGGCCGGGAAAGCGCCAAGAGGAGCCTCGGCAAGAGAAAATTGCGGCAAACGGTCAAAAGACATGCCATGGCCTAAATCAGACGAATAAAGGATTATTGGCATTGATAAACTCCCGGGGGCAAGGTGTGGCGAACATCCTTGTAGCAGCGGACGGCATGAAGGCCTTGAAAACGAGAATCGTCGACAGAAAAACCGTTCTGTTTGAGAAAATTGGAACAGAACGGGCACCTGTTGGAGTCGGGCTTGAAAAACTCTTCAGCATCCGACAAAGAATCGAAATGGCCGAGGTTGGGATCGTGGCCGCAGACGGCAACTTTGACATTGCTGCGGCGAAGATGGACGATCTGCGCTTTCTTGTAAAAAGAAGCGGCAGGTAAAGGCGATGATAAAAATTCAAGAGACATGCTTAGCCTCGCAAGTGAAATTGGCCTGGACACCTTCGACAATCTTGTAAGCGCCCACATAAAAACCGAGGAAGAAAACAAATACGATGAAAATGACCTGGAGCAACCAGGGCGCAAAGCGGTGGCGCAATATCCAGTAGGCCTTGGCGCGACGGTAATTGGCATTGACCGGAAGCGCGGGGGAAGGAAGAAGTACGGACATTTTTTCTAAGGGCTAAAAATCTGCAGTAGCCGAACGCATAACGGGCACAAACATCGCATGCGAGAAATAATCGAGTTTCCAACCAAAAGGAATCAGCGAAATAGAACGGTGCTTCCACAAAAATACACTACGAGAATGCAACTCGCGGCGAACGAAGGATAATGGGCATGTGGCTTGCATGAAGTTCATAGCCAAGGCGCTTTCATCAAAGCCATCTGGTTCAACACCGAAAGGTTTATCAGCGTATATTTCCCGATCGAATAGGTAGGGATATAACCGCGATTTATCCAGCCACTGACAACACCTTCCGGAACGCCGGAAAGTTCAGCAAAACGCTGCTTGGAAATCAATGGCAACGCCAAGGCCGCCGAAGGTGGCTCTTGAACTAATTGACCGGGCGAAGAGGGTGCGTTCATAATCCGTCTTTCTCTGTTAGGACTACTATAGGGCTGCTATATAACACTATAGCCGATTATTACTATAATGCAATGCGATTATAATAACGAAAAGAACAATAATGTCAACTCCTATCGGAACAAAAATTAGAAAAGTACGTGAAGCCCTAGGAATGGGCAGGCAGGAATTCGCAGATAAAACAGGCATCCCAAAAAACACACTAATTCAAATAGAAGTAAGTGGCCGAGAAGTAATGTCAGGAGCACTTATAGCAATAGGAAAAGCATGGCCCGAATACGCGGCCTACCTGCTGACCGACGATGTAGATATCAAACAGATAAATCCAGAAGTTGAGAACGTAGCGAGGGAATTGCCGAAAGCGAAGAAGGCGTAAAAATCGCACGGCAAGCTTACAGGCGCTGGTTTAGGAGAAAATGAAAATGCGCAAGAAAAAAGTGCTGAGCGCCAGAGAACTCGAAACGGAAAAAATCTTACAAACTGCTTTGCCGGAATATGTAATCAGAGCAAATATGCGTCTAGCAGACATAATCCACATACCAGATGATCAGTTTAAATACAAAAGCGGATATCACCTCGATTTCATAATATGCAACGAGGAAGCAGACACAATTGCCGCAGTAGAATTGGATGATTCAACACACGATACTGTAGATGGAACAAGACGCGATACAAATAAAAATAGATGGCTAGAACAGGCTGACATCAAACTGATAAGAATACGCGAACCACAAGAAGCGCTCCAAATCAGACAATTGATAAATGAATACAAGCCGTCACAAAAATCATGGGAATCAACAAAACAAGCATCCGATTTCCATTATGATCAAGATCAATTCGAAAAAAACATAGCGCGGTACAAATCTTCAAAATACAGCACAAGAAAAAAGCTAAAGTCGCCGCCAATAATCGGACAACTCGCAGAAATTATAGGGAAAAAAATCCTTGAAATTTTATTTATTTCCGGGGTAATAGCAATCACAATGTGGGGGGCAAACATCGGGATACAAAACGTACTAAAAAACATGGGCAACGAAATGATCGCACAGCAGCAGCGAATCCAACAAGAAAACCAACAGCGCGCACAAACCGCCATGCAGCAACAACAGAGCCAGAAAGCAGCACAGGACTGGGCCAAAGAAGAAGAACTGCGGATAGCGCGACAAGTGCAAGCAGAAAAGTAAAAATAAAACGTGAATTATGGAGGTCAATAAATCCCCATCCGGATCGGGATGGCTGGTGGACATCCAGCCGGGCGGGCGCGGGGCAAAACGATACCGCAAGACGTTGCCTACCAAGGCCGAGGCGCTCGGCCTATCACCAAAAACTATGCAGCAATCTTTGTGGCGTGCGTCACATCACCACGCCCGGCCAAGAGACCGTCGACCGATATATCTTCGTCAAGCTCCTCCCAATGAATACCAGCAAACGACAGTTCACACTTTTGGCGCTGATCCGGCTTGGCATGCAACAATCGCGGAAACCAGGCTAATGGAATGCCTAACGTGCGACCATCCGACAATTCGACCCACATATTGTTTTCGTCAAACCGTACCGATTTAGCTGAAGTGTTCATTCCATGCCCTTTCAATAACTGATGAATTTTGCTCAACCACTTCCGCCAGTTCGCGCAATGTGCGAGCATCAAAACCTTTGCTGTCATCCAAATGAACCATCGGAACCAACCAAAATTTAGCTTCGCCATCACTACCACGAACATGAACGTGTATCGGTTCTCTTGGACTGCCTTCGTTGGAGTAGAAAAAGAACTTATATCCTTTATAACGAAAAATTATTGGCATATCAACCCTTGGTTTCCAATGCAAGAAACGGTATGCAAGAATATCAATTTTTGTTGTAGCCTGCGACCTATTTTTTAAACAAACCGAATTTAAAAATTACATGGCAATCAATAAATCCCCTTCCGGCACCGGCTGGCTGGTAGACATTCAACCGGGAGGACGCGGGGCAAAACGATACCGCAAGACGCTGCCGACCAAAGCCGAAGCGCTAGCCTACGAAGCGTGGCTGACCACGAAAGTCGCACAAGCGCCAGAGTGGCAACCGGCCAAACGCGACGGGCGAAGATTGCTCGACCTGGTCGATCTGTGGCACAAGCACCACGGCACGAATTTCAGGGCGGGAAAAGACACACACGCGAGGCTCAAAGCGATGTGCGCGGCAATAGGCAACCCGATAGCAGAAAAATTCCAGCCAGAACATTTCGCGGATTACCGGAACAAACGGATGGCCGAAGGGATCACGGCCAACAACTTGAACAGGGAACACTCCTACTTGCGCGCAATGTTCAACGAGCTGACGCGCCTAGGAATCTGGAAAGGGGAAAACCCGCTGTCGAAGATGCGGCAGATCAAAATAGCCGAACGGGAACTATCCTTTCTGAACACAGAGCAGATCAGGGCGCTGCTGGACTCGTTAAGCGGAGAAGCGGCACTGATAACAAAGTTGTGCCTGGCGACCGGCGCTCGATGGAGCGAAGCGGAAGGGTTGCGGGTTTCACAAGTCAGGAACGGCCAGCTACATTTCAGCGAAACCAAATCGGGAAAAAATAGATCGGTGCCAATAGACGATACGCTGATCAAAGAACTCGACGCTCATCTGGAAAAACGCTACGGCAGCAGCAAAGGAAAGGCTGGTCGGTTTTTCCAATATGGCTACGGGGCATTCAGGGAAGGGGTAGAAAAAGCGTGCCTGGCATTGCCTAAAGGACAACTGACGCACGTGCTGCGCCACACCTTCGCCAGCCACTTCATGATGAACGGCGGAAACATCCTGACGCTGCAGAAAATCCTTGGACACAGCAACCTGATAATGACGATGCGATACGCACATCTGGCACCGGAACACTTACAAGAAGCCAAATTATTGAATCCACTCACTAAGCTTTAATTTAGCGCTCAAAAAGCGGCGTTGACAGTTGGTTGACACTTTTGAAAATAAAGAGGCTACGATTAACGTAACTTATTGAATTCGTGGTAGGACGTGCCAGATTCGAACTGGCGACCAACGGATTAAAAGTCCGCTGCTCTACCGGCTGAGCTAACGTCCCACGTTCCTTAAGGAAGCGCGCATTATACGGATTGGCGGGTTGCTGTCAACGCGATGTAGCATGATTTATATGTTGTAGTAACGTGTGGGGTCAGCCATTCCGGCTGCATTGAAGCCCGCCCGGCGCAAGCGGCAAGAATCGCACTCGCCGCATGCGCGCCCCTCTTTATCTGCCTGGTAACAAGATACCGTCAGACTGTAGTCCACACCCAGTTGCGCACCCATTTTAACGATTTCAGCCTTGGACAGGTTCAATAGAGGGGCGTGCAAGGTCAGACGTTTCCCCTCGACCGCAGCCTTGGTGGCGAGGTTGGCCATGTCTTCAAAAGCCCGGATGTATTCTGGTCGGCAATCAGGATAACCCGAGTAGTCCACCGCGTTTACGCCGATGAAGATGTCCTGCGACTGCAATACTTCGGCCCATGCCAGCGCCAACGACAACATGATGGTGTTGCGCGCAGGAACATAGGTGGAGGGGATGCCAGTTGAGGGCTGCTCCGGAACCGCAATGCTCATATCGGTCAAGGCGGAGCCGCCAAAGGCGGTAAGGTCTACGTGTATGACACGCTGCTGCACTGCCCCCAAGGCCTGTGAAACGCGCTGGGCTGCATCCAGTTCCGCATGATGGCGTTGACCATAATCTACGCACAACGCGTGGCATAGATACCCCTGCTGACGCGCCAGTGCCAATACGGTGGCAGAGTCTAGTCCGCCGGATAACAACACCACTGCATTCTTCATGTTCTGCGCGCGCAGATCAATTCGATGACTTGTTCAGGGTTTCCTTGATTTTTAATATCTTAACCTCCGCAATCGCAGCTTCTTTGATGTCGGGAGTAAATAAAACTGTATAGTTGTAATGTTTCATCGCATTTTCAAGATCGTTTAAGCGTGCATAGGTTTCAGCCAAATAGTAGTGGCCAAGACCGTTCGCGGGGTCAATTTCCAAAGCTTGATTAAATCTGATAACCGCAGCTTCAAACTCACCTTCTTTGAATAAATTAAAAGCCTGGGTAAATTTTTCTTTCGCCTTGGCTTTTATTTCAGGGGTGAGCTGTTCTGAAATCTGTCTTTTTTTGTCAGCCTCTTCTTTATCTTTCGCCTTATTTAACTCTTCGACTTCTGCCCTGTAGGAGTTGCCAGCTTTATTTAATTTGTACGACTTTACCCATTGCTCCCTGTCCGTGCAGGTACTGCCAATGACATAAGAAAGCTCGTCCGCGTAATAAAGCTCACAAGGCTCATTGTGAAAGTTTTCATTGGTTGATTTCAATTCCTGACTAATGACGTATATGTCACCAATTAAATTTAATTCTTTAATTTCAGGATGTTCCTTTACAAACAATGGTGCCGAAGTTTTCGCGGTCACTTCCAAAGTAACCCCGTATTTTTCTGGATCATTCAACCAAGTATAGGAGAAGAACAAAGCATTACCGACCTTAAGCGGAAATAAAGTCCCATCAACACCCTTTATTTCGTTAACGGCTTTTGACACGGCTTTTGTGTTGAAGGCCTTGCCAGTCACCTCGCTATTTACAACGCCTAAGGTGAACAAACTGCCAAGTGTATAGGCACGCGTTCCATACTGTTCCAAGCTCAAGGGAACGGTATTTTCTTCACTGGGCTTTTTTGAGAGATGCAAAGCGGATTTAAGTTTTTCATTAACACTTGCACTTTCAGAAGTGTTGCCGGAAAATTTAATATAACTAAGCTTTTCTTCAACTACCGCCGCATTTTCCGCATTCCCCTCAATGGATATCACTTTGTCGCTATATCTGACTTCTTTAAGCTTGGGTTCGGGGCTTGCCGTAAACTCGCTGCTTTCCATTACTGCTTGAGGAATTTTTTTCAAATCAACGCGCTCAGAAAATAATCCGGCATGTGCAGAGCTTGAAATGAATATCACCGCTCCAATTAACTTCTTAAGTTTATTACTCATTTTCATTTTCCAATGTTGATTTAAATTGTGCGGCACAAAACCGCATCAGGATAACGATAATCTTAATTAGTTATTAATAGAATCATCCGCCTTCTTTGAGGGTACTAAACTCTCACCCGAAGTGGATGGCACTTTTTCAATCTGGACGGGATGACTGTTCGCAATATCTTTCTCATTGCCCTCATTCCCATTGATAATATTATTTGTCGGCGCTGGCTCTTGTGCAGGATTCTGATCGACTTGCTTAATTTTTTGTGGCGGTTCTTGTCCGGCTCCATTGCCCACGGCAGTTGAAACCGCATTAGCCGGAGCTACCACCGTACCCACTGGAGTTGCCACCGGATTGACCGGAGTCGCAACCCCATCTACTGGCGGAGCCGCCACATGTTCCACCGGAGCGGCTACTTGCTCAACCGGAGCGACCACCTTCGCAAGCGGGGCAGCTAGCTGTTCAGCCGGAGCGGTCACCTGACCAACCGGAGTGCCTACCTGAACTGTCGGTGCGGCTTCCTGAGCAACCGGGGCTGCTATCTGACCAACCGGTGCAGCCACCTGAGTAACTGGGGCAGCTATTTGACCACCTGGAGCGGCTACCTGAGTCACTGGCATTGCAACTGGTGCCGCTATCTGTCCAACCGGTACAGCTACCTGCCCCACCGGTGCCGCTATCTGACCAACCGGGACTGCCACCTGTCCAACTGGTACCACCACCTGCCCTACCGGTGCCTCCACCTGCCCCGCCGGTGCAGCTACCTGTCCAACTGGAGCTCCAACCGGGTTAACGGGAGGCGTGATCATTGCCGCATCTCTAGGCCCCATATATTGAACATTATTCGCTGGTGTGCCAAGCATACCTCCTTGATTCGAGTTTATCGATCCACCACCTGGACCGCCAGGAGCTATGTCGATCAATTGCCTTTTGCTGGCATCATAGGGCGGCCTGTCAAAAGCGGGCGCGTCATTCGAAATTGCAAAAGGATTGGAAAGGCTTTGTCGTTTTTGTTCATCACGTTCTTGAGCTTTCAGGAATCTATTTTGCTCTTCTAATTGGGCTTTTTCTTCTGCCTGTCTTTGTGCTTCCGCAGCCCTTGCTGCCTCTTCTTTTTCTTTGTTGGAATTATCCGTTGCATTGATAATCAGTTTTCCTACGCCGGTTATGATATCTACAAGCTGGGCAACCATGATTTTCTCTTCCCCACTTGGGGCATTGACATTAAGCTGTTGCTCGCAACAAACCGCCACTTCTGAAATCAAATTTCCATGCGCCTTTTCTGCACCCAACGCTAAAACGGTAGGATTAGCCAAAACGGTTCCCCAAGCAGGTTGTCCACCAATCGCAATGATTAATTGCGCCAAGCAACAGAAAAAATAATATCGACGCATAGCGTTAATGAGACAATTATGTGGGGGGCTTAGTTTAATCGTAAATAATTATTATAGGTGCCAACGCAATCAAAATTGACAATTTCCGCCCCAATGGGCAGATCAGTTCACACCTATACTACCTGCTTGCATAGCCTACTTAATTTAATCAATAAAATCAACTTAAGCACAACTCTAGTGGGAACTCTTAATGTCCCGGAACATTACCCCACAGCAATTTATGTAACTGCACTTGCATACGCACCGGCAGATGGTCGCGCAATATCCACCCCGCCAGATTGGTGGGAGAGAGCTTGTCTTGCACCGGAGCAAACAGCACATCGCATTTATTGGCTAAATCATGCTCATGCATCATCAGTTTGGCCCAAATGTAATCGTTCTCATCGCACAGCACAAACTTGATTTCGTCATGCGCATTCAGCGCGTCGAGATTACTCCACAAATTCTTTTCCATTTCACCCGACGCAGGCGTTTTGATATCAAGTATCTTCATAACGCGATCATCTACTCCACTTACATCCAGTGCCCCGCCAGTTTCCAGCGACACGTCGAAACCCGCATCGCACAACGCACGCAGCAGGGGCAGGCAATTTTTCTGCGCCAGCGGCTCGCCGCCGGTGACCGTCACATAGCGCGCGTTATGTTGTGCGACTTGTTCTAGAATTTGCGCAATACTGATGTCTTGGCCGCCGCTGAAAGCATAGCTGGTATCACAATAAGAACAGCGTAACGGGCAACCGGTAAGCCGTATGAACACCGTGGGAAGACCGACGCGACTGGTTTCGCCTTGCAGGGAATAGAAAATTTCGTTGATGCGCAGTTGCAGTTGCAACACGTTACTTGAATTGCGTGAAGCGTTTCTTGGCGTCGCCAGCCGCTACGCTAGCGGGATATTTGGTGATGAGTTGCTTGAACACTTTCTTGGCTGCGGCTGTATTCTTAAGTGCCAACTGGCAATTTACAATAGCTAACATGGCATCAGAAGTCTTCGGACTAAAGGCATACTTGCTCGTCAGCACCTGATAACTGGACAACGCATTCTGATAATCTTTCAGTGTAGAATAAGCTTCGCCAATCCCGAAATACGCATTGGGAACATACACCGAGTCAGGGTATTGCTTGATGAATTCCTGAAACGCGCTGATCGCATCCTGATGCTTGCCTACATTGAAGAGCCCTTGTGCCGCCTCAAAAGCACGATCCCCCTCTACAACCGGAGCATCGGCACCTAGCTGAGCCTCCGTCGTTTCAAAATGCCGCACGCGAGTATCGAGGTCAATGTAATAATCTTTCTGGCGTTTTTCCGCATCCTGTAATTTGTGAACCAGCTCTTCATTCTGACCACGCAGGTTGCGCAAATCCGTACTCATGCTTTCGATCTGCGATTGCAGGTCTAGCAACGTAGCGGTTTGCTTCTTGTCAGTTTCGGCTTGCTGGGCGTTGGTTTCAGCCTGCTTCTTGCTTGCCTCTTCCAACGTTGCAACACGCGCACCGACTTGCTGCACCTGCTGTCGCGCCTCGTCGTCGCTGAACAGGCCCGCGAGGGCCTGCCCGCAAAACGCGCACAATCCGACCACCAGCAAGACGCGCAGCTTCATGTTTAATTGGCGTTATAGTTCAGATCGGTACGGCGATTTTGTGACCATGAAGCTTCGTCGTGACCCGTTGCCCTCGGCTTTTCTTCACCATAACTGATGGTGGATACTTGGCTGTCCTTGACGCCCCCCACCAGCAACAATTTTTTCACTCCATCAGCACGGCGTTGCCCTAATGCGAGGTTATATTCGTCACTGCCACGCTCATCGCAATTACCCTCCAGACGCACTTTTTTATCAGGATGTCCGCTTAGGTACTTGGCATGCGCTTCTACAATAGGCTTGTCGTCAGCCTGAACCACCGACACGTCAAACGGATAATAAACGCTGCGCTTGGCCAGTATACTGTTCGAATCATTCAGTGGGTCAACGGATGCCATTGAGGATGCAGCAGAACTAGAAGCAGAAGCGCCTGCAGAAGAAGTGGCGGCCGCAGGAGTGGCCGCTGTTGCCGCAGAAGATGCCGCAGTTGAAGCAGAAGTTGCGGCAGCAGATTCGGCGGCTGTAGCAGATTTCGAAGCAGCATTATCCGCGCCAACCTTTCCTGCACCTGTGATATCGTTACTCGTAGTACTGCAACCATTTAACAAGCTTGCCAGCAACATCAGAGACACACTGATCGTAAGTTTATTCATGATTTAGCTCCTTTGATATAAAAACATCATTGTTTCAGGTAAGTCCCCCACATCGGGTCGCGAATATCTCCAGCCTGAGGGAACATCTTTTGCTTGACTCTGCCATCGCTGGACACGGTAGCTAATATACCACGACCCTGCACTTCGGTGGCAAACAATACCAGCTTGCCATTCGGGGCATAACTGGGTTTTTTTTCCCATCCCCCGTCTGTCAATACTTGCATCTGCCTGGTTTGAAAATCCTCGGTTGCGATATAGAACCGGCCATTGTTCCAGTTCGAAAACACAAAACTTTTCCCGTCCGGGCTATAACGCGGCGAAAAATTGTTGCCCCCTTCAAAGGTCAGGCGCTCTGCTCTCCCACCTTCAACCGACATTCGATAAATCTGCACGCTACCACCGCGATCCGATGCGAAAATCAGGCTCTGTCCGTCCGGTGAAAAATTCGGCTCGGTATCGATAAGCCCGCCAAACGTGATTTGGTTCAAGCCGCTGCCATCCGGACGTACCAGATAGATATGCGATCCTCCGTCGCGGGTCAGCACGATGGCAAGTTGCTGCCCATCCGGCGACCAGGCCGGAGCACTATTGCTGCCGCGAAAACTAGCCACCACTATGCGCTGGTTGGTAAGCAAAGATTGTACATACACCACCGCGTGATCCTGCTCAAAAGTCACATAGGCCAGATGGCTGCCATCCGGCGACCACGCCGGCGACATGATCGGCACTTTGGCCGACAATACAGTCTGTTCGCCGTAACCATCGCTATCTGCCACTACCAGCCGGTTATTTTTTCCTTCCCGGTTGACATAGACAATACGCGTACTGAACACGCCCGCATCGCCGGTAAGTTTTTCGAAAATCAGGTCCGCTATCCGATGGGCGATAGCCCGTATCTGATCGCTTTTTGCCGAGACGGCCTGTCCGGTTAATTCGGTTTGTTTGACCGCATCCAGCAAGCGGAACTGCACCGCGATGCGACCATTCGCTTGCTCCTCCGCACTGCCGATAGCCAGTGCGTCCACTCCTGTCCAATCAGCGTACACCACCTCGCGCGGCTCGTGGGGTTTCTTGCCGGAGGGATTCATCAGCCGGAACAGTCCACTGCGCTCAAGATCTGCCGACACAATACCGCTGATGCTCTGCGCCAGCTTTTCCTCACCCGCAAAGGGCACGATAGCAACCGGTATCTGGTGCTCGCCAGCCCCGGTAATTTGAATGTCCAAAGCGGCGTGCGCGGGCAGTACGGTACCTAGAAAAATCAGCAAGCATAAATAACGCAGCAACTTCACTTCTTTCATTGGCTATTCCTTATTCTTCGGCCTGATCGTTACGTGCAGTTCGCGAAACCGGTTAAACAGCGAAGGGTCTGGCGGCAAAGGCAAAGGTTGCGCTTTGGTGATAGCTCGATCCACCGCATCGTCATAAGCTGAATTTCCGCTCGGCTTGGTCAAGCGGGTACTTAGCACCGAACCTCCAGGTATCAATGTTACATCGAATTCCGCCTGCATCGTATCCAGCACATCCGGCGGCTCCACGACATAGCGTTTTATCTTGGCCTCAATCCTGCCCTTATAATCCTCCACCATCTTATCGGTGGCTGCGGCCTGCGCCGCGCGCGCGCGCGCCTGTTCTGCTTGCGCCGCTTGTTGTGCCGCTTGCGCCGCCCGCGCCTTCGAATCCATCTGCACCTTATCAGTTTTCGGCTGAACCGGTTTGATTTCAACCGGCTTCGCGGGTTCAGGCAATTTTTGTTGCGGTTTCTTCTTTACGGCCAATTCAATGTCTGCCTTGGGCGGCTCCACAGGTTCGGGCAATTTCGGCATCTCAATCGGTTTGACTGGCTCCACCAGCGGCATCGGCGGCGGTGGCGGGGGCACCACTATAACCGGCTCCACCTGCGGTGATGGCAAGTCACTCCAAATATCCACCTCCATGCCTTGCGGCTGGTCGTTGTGCCAGTTGACGCCAAAATACAGCAACGCAAAAAATGCTGCATGCACCGCCAGCGCCAATACGCCGGCAGGCAGTTTATACGGCTCAGGATAGGAATAGGCAAGCGTGCTCATTGGTTCCTGGTTTGTACCAGCAGCCCGACCTTTTTGATTTGCTGCTGCTTCAGTACGTCCATCACATTGATCACTTCTTCGTAACGCACATTTTTGTCGGCAGAAATGACCACTGATTGATCAGCGTTCAGCGTCTGTTTCTGTTTCAGCAATTCGACCAGCTCAGTGCGCGATACGTCTTGCTCATAGTCGCTTTTACTCAGGTCGCGTAACGCCAGCGTATTATCTTTCTTGATCACCACTACCAGCGGCGCAATGGGAGGGGCGAGCGACTTGCCCACGCTGGGCAAATCGATCTGCCCCGGATTCATCAGCGGTGCCGTAATCATGAATATCACCAGCAACACCAACATCACGTCGATGTAAGGCACCACGTTGATCTGGCTGATCGGCTTGAGGGCGGAACGGCTGCTCATGGCTGCACCTCCGGCACGTTACTGGCGAAGCCAGCCGTTTGCGGGAGGAGGTGCAAGGCAGCCATTCCCGCACCCACCGCTATCGCGCACCGCGTCATGGCTGCCTCTGCAGGACGTTGGAAAACTCTTCCATGAAGCTTTCGAAGCGCGAGGACAGCCGCGTAATATCATGCGCGTAATGGTTATACGCCACCACGGCAGGAATCGCGGCAAACAGCCCCATCGCGGTGGCGACCAGCGCCTCGGCGATACCGGGCGCAACGTGTGCCAGCGTGGCTTGGCCGACATTGGCCAAACCACGGAACGCATTCATGATCCCCCACACCGTACCGAGCAAACCGACGTAGGGACTCACCGAGCCGACCGTAGCCAGGAAAGACAAATGCGATTCGAGGTTATCCATCTCGCGCTGATAGGTGGCCCGCATGGCGCGGCGCACGCCATCCATCACCGAGCTGTTATCGACGCCCGTTTTTTTCTTCAGCTTGACGAATTCTGCGAGTCCCGCAGAAAAAATACGCGCCATGCTGCCCGCCCCACCACCCGACACATTGGAATTCTGGTATAGCCGGTTAAGGTCGGACTGGCTCCAGAACAAATCCTCGAATTCTTCGCTCTGCTTCATAGCCAATCTGATAGCAAACATCTTGAGAAAAATGTACCACCACGACATCAGCGAAACCAGCAACAGCAGCCCCATCACCAGTTGCACCAATACACTGGCGTTCTGAACCAAATGCAAAAACGACAAATCTTTTACCAAGTCCATATTCACACTTTCCATTGATCACGCAACACATCCGGCATACTCACCGGCTTGAAATTGCTCATCGACACGCACACCAGATGGATTTCTGCCTCCACCAGCACCTCCTCGCCGCGCAGCACATTTTGCAACAAAACCACGCGACTGCGACCAGTTTCTTTGACCTGCGCGGTAACGTCTAACAAATCATCCAGCAGCGCCGGCTTGAGATAATCCAGTTTGAGCGTACGCACCACAAACACCGCGCCGAATTCCTTCATCAGCCCGCCATTGCTGTAACCGCAACGCTCGCGCAACCACTCAGTCCGCGCCCGTTCCAGAAAGTTCACATAGCTGGCGTGATAAACGACCCCGCCCGCATCGGTGTCTTGGAAATAAACGCGGATTGGCAGGCTAAATATGTGGTCGTGCTTACTCATCCCACAGCTCCTTGTTATGAGCATTGCGCGGCTGCGCCAGACCGAAGTGCTGATAAGCATTCGCGGTGGCCACCCTGCCGCGCGTGGTGCGCTGCAGGTAACCTTGCTGGATCAGGTAAGGCTCGATCACATCTTCGATGGTATCGCGCTCTTCTCCTATCGCGGAGGCAAGGTTGTCCACGCCGACCGGGCCACCGGCAAATTTCTCGATCACGGTTTGCAGTAGTTTTCTATCCATCACATCCAGCCCCTGCGCATCCACGTCCAGCATGGTCAGCGCGGCATCGGCGACTTCGCGTGTCGCCTCGCCATTCGCTCGCACTTCGGCATAATCGCGCACGCGGCGCAGCAAACGGTTGGCGATACGCGGGGTGCCGCGCGAACGCTTGGCGATTTCCAGCGCGCCTTCGGGCGAGATCGGTAACTCCAGCAAACCGGAGGAGCGCGTCACGATGCGCTGCAATTCGGTGACAGTATAAAACTCCAGCCGTGCCACAATGCCGAAGCGGTCGCGCAGCGGGTTAGTCAACATCCCGGCTCGCGTGGTCGCGCCCACCAGCGTGAACGGCGGCAAGTCCAGCTTCACCGAACGCGCCGCCGGGCCTTCGCCTATCATGATGTCGATCTGGTAATCCTCCAGCGCGGGATAGAGGATTTCTTCCACCACGGGCGACAGGCGGTGGATCTCGTCGATGAACAACACATCATTCGGTTCGAGGTTAGTCAGCAGCGCCGCGAGGTCGCCCGCGCGCTCCAGCACCGGGCCGGAGGTGTGACGCAGGCTGACCCCCATCTCGCGCGCGATGATGTGCGCCAGCGTGGTCTTTCCCAACCCCGGTGGGCCGAACAGCAAGACGTGATCGAGCGGTTCTTTTCTTTTGCGCGCCGCCTCGATAAAGATGGAAAGCTGCCCGCGTATCTTTTCCTGCCCGACATATTCGTCTAGGTGTTTGGGGCGTAGCGCGCGCTCCAGCGCCTCTTCCTGATGAGAGGCTGGAGTGGCCGCGATGAGACGCGGTTCAGAAGTGAGGTTGTCGCTGTGGATCATATGGGGCCGGTATTTTGCGCTGATTATATTACGGACACCTCATGTCTATCATTGAAACTAACGAAAATCAAAAGGAAAATTACCGTGCGAGTTGATTTTAATTTTTCTGGTGTCGCGATGTGCGGGGTTAATCAAGTAGTTTTGCGTGTGGGGAACAATTGCGCTGGGCACAGCCAGAAGGGCTAAATCAGAGTTTCTCAGCCATTCATCCCCCGCCGCTCTGGCCAGTTCTAAAAGCTTTCGCCAATCGGGATCAAGACTGCCCTCATCCAGCTCAGCGATGGCGATGCTATCCGGGACATCAATTCTCAACAACTGATATGAGTCCGGCAGATGGTCGGGAGCGTTGAGTTCGAGATGAACCAGCACTTCCAAAAGCGCCGAGGCAGGAGAGCTTGCAGTGTAAACGATAGGCGCTCCGGCATTATGCCAACGCGCCGGTGCCCTCTAGCTGTAAGCATTATTCGTCGCTTGCCCTCGCACTTGAACAAAAAACGCTTGGCTAATCGCCGATCCAGTCTTCTATCTTGAGGCCATACACAAGCTTGAAGTGCTTTGTGTTGTTGGTTACCAGAACAGCATTTTCATGCTTCGCATGACCTGCCAGAAGCATGTCACAGCCCCCTATCGGTAGCCCTTTGGCTTCCAGAGCCACCCTGACCTTGGCTGATGCAATGGCTGCCGCTGTATTGAAGTTGCGGACATTGAATTGAGCAATGATGGCGGCCAGTGCTGCTACATTTTTTGTGCTAACTTTCGCCTTGATTAATTTGGTGTGGACTTCGTGGATGGTGATGCTGGAAACGAATATGTTTTCCTTGTCGATACTGTCAAGGTGCTTGTTGATCTTATGGCTTTTATTATCATCGTTGGCGAAGTGTATCAACACATTCGTATCCGGCATGTATTTCATTTCTGCTCGATGGCCTTGGTTAGCTTGCCGCGCAACGGCCTAGCCATGAGTTCAAGTTTCCTAACCCATGGGGACAACGAGGCCAGATATTCATCGTCTGGCGTACTCTTATGCTTCTTTACAGGTGCTGGTTTGCGCGCAGCCGGTGCGCGTGCAGTTGCAGTGGTCATGATATCCCTCCATGGCTTGGTGACATGTATGGATTTTACGCCAAAGCAGATCAAGTAGGTATATGTTGTTGGAGCCAAGTTTTCGACCTCAGAATGCACTAAGCCGAAAAAAAACAGGAGGGACATTAAGCGGTTGTGTTTATTTGAAATGCCCCGCCATTGCCCCTTGAAATAAAAATGACCAAGGCAATTAGCTCTAAGTCTTTGTTTATTTGGTTGGCTGTGTGTTATTTCCAACACACGACCAACGGATCAAGGGTAGAGCTAATTTGTTGTTTTTGCGTAACTATGTTGAAGTTTTGTAAGTGATTTTTTCTTGCCGGCTCCCCATTCCTCACCGATTCGAACCTATGCCGAATCCGAACTCCTTTTGATTTTCCAGCTTGCAGACAAACATTGTAAAAATCATCTAGTTGCAAATTTTCTTTCCGAACCGAAACTGAACACAGTTTGGGATCGACTAGGACAGTGAGCGACGGACTTTCCGAAATTCGTGGGGTTGGAATTTGACAATTGGGTTGCCGATCTCATTGTTGCAAGTTTAGCAATAGTTAATTGAGCCGCGTGGTATTTTTCTCAACAACATATCTGGTTATTCTGTACCCATGGAAATTTTGGGTTGGCTGTATATCCAAAATCACATAGATCATGGGAATTCACTTTCCTAATTTCAACCAAATAAAAGAGGAATCAATCATGTCTGGAAATAAACCGCATATCGCTCAGAAATCTCCCTGTGCTGTCGATGTTGAGGCTGGCAAAAGTTACTGGTACTGCACTTGCGGCAAGAGTGCCGGGCAACCCTTTTGCGATGGTAGCCACAAGGGTAGCGAATTTGTTCCAAAGGAATACAAGGCAGAGAAATCAGAAACTGTTTATTTTTGTGGTTGCAAGCATAGCGGCAATGGCATGACCTGTGATGGTAGCCACCAGAATCTGTAATGAATACTGGAACTACTTTGTTTAGTTCATGGAAATACAAACGATAATATATGGTTAATCGCTTCAAGTTAAGCTACGCGTGTGGCGCTATTGAAAACCAAGAAATTAACAAATCTGTCGTTGACGTTCTTGAGGAAACTACACCAGCGTTTGTGAACCGCAAGGGGAAGTATTTGGAATCGGCAAGCTAGTTCACCTAGATAAATCTTCCGCTTACTAATCCCCCCATATTTGTTGGTTGGATTATTATTTTTCTGTATAGGTTTTTACTGAGATGCAAATCAGCGCCTGCTTGCGGTCGGTCATCTGGTCTTCTTAGCATTGCGCTTCGCAATCTCGAATTTGATGATCTTCGCTGCTGCATCACGTACCTTGGCAACTATTTCTACGCGCTTAGTGCCGTCATGTTGCCCATGAGCTTTCTTCACTAGGTCAGCAAGCTGGATGTGTTCGTGGTTGCTTGGATCGAACGTTGGAAGGCTAACGTGTTTAAAAATATCGCCCATATTGGTTGATACATTGTGAGCCTCAATCATCTCCTTGACGATTTCAGAGTGTAGCAATCCGCACAAAAAGTAAGCTGGTTCTGGTTTTGTAAAGTCAGCAAAATACAATTTGTGATCTGGAACGTAGACACGCTCTCCATAACCAGGCACGTTGCCTGCCCCCACAACAGCAGCAGAGAAATCCCCCGTCATTTCCGCCCAAATAACCTTGTATGGCGCAAAAGTGTAGTCCCCTACATTGTAGATTGAAAAGAACGGCGCTCCTTTCATTCGAGTCTTAAAGGTTGAGCGCGATTCCAAGTATGACTTATATGCTTTAAAAAACTTGAACGTTTTCGGGTTGGAACGAGTGTTATAAATATTTGCAGCAAGGTCAAGATCAGCTTTATTTATCCCCTTATTCGGCACAAAGGTATACAGCTCACTTTCCGGCAAAAAGTAGCACGCATGCAGGTCGCCCGCCCCCTTGGCTAGCGGATACAGACTTTTAGCTTCAACCCAAAAGTCACGCGCATTACCAAGATCGGTCTTACCCTCATGCGGTCGTGTCCGCACTTTTACCGTACCATCGGCAGCGTTTGAATCGATCACATCAACGAAATAGACGCCGTTTAAATCGGTGGTAATGCCCTTACGCCCGTTCACCCATGTCGAAGGGCCAAAAAGTGGCTTGCATGCGGCGAAGTGTCCTTGCTTCATTATTGCCCAAGGAGCACCCTCCATCGTGTCCGATACCGGATTGGCCTCCATCCGGATTACGTCAACTAGGTTGAGAACATCCGGGCGATGTAGACGGGGATCAATGGCTTTCAGGCGCTGCGGTTGACCTCCACGCCCCATCTTTGGCTTGCCCGCTTTATCACTTTTCTGTTTGCCAAGCCACACTCTGTAGTCAAGCGGGTAAGTAGTGATGCCACCGACGTGCTTGGTGAACATGACAACAGCAGTTTTGTTCGCTGCATCTGGGAATGGCTTCAACTCCTTCATGTCATCAACTGACAAGGGCACAAGCCGATCAGTCGCATTAATACGGAAGCGTCGGAAACCTTGTGATGATGGAGATTGAAATACCGTCTGAGTAATAACGAAAATCAGCCGTCCGTCTTCGACTAGCCATTTATCAGCGGTCGTATAAGTAATGATGGCGGAAATATCGAGTTCGTTACCGCCGTGAAATTTTGTGTCCGAGAAAATCGCGTACTTCTCGCATGTAGGCTTCGCCCGATCTCGGTAAGCCTCCGGCAAATTAGACCAACGCACCCAAGGAGGATTACCCACAATGGCGTCGAATTCTCCCGCCGTCGCCGACCAAAAAAAGTTTCGCACAATCCTGAACCATATTCCGTTCCAATTCTTGCGATGCAATGCTAGAACCTGGTCATAGGTTGCTTTAAGGTTGCCGCCCCACTCGGCAGTCTGCTCGATAGTAAGGATAGAGGCTCGCACCAAATGCGTTGCTACAGATGGGTATTCCTTATCAGCTTCGACCTCTGCACCCATGATCTGAAACACTTGATCCAGCAAGACACGGTCGCGTGCAAGAGCTGCAGGCAGCACGATTTGCAAATTGGCCTGCTCACTACCAATGCTGTACTCGATCACCTTCTGATCGCCATCTGGGTTTGGGGCTGGGGAGTAAACAGCATCTGCCAGCAAAACCGGAATCTCAATGTCCTTGCCTTTGCACTGCTGCAATAAGTCAGCAATCGCAATCAAAAAATTAACCCGAGAAGTCTGCACAGCAAGCGGATTAAGGTCGAAACCCCAGACAGTGCTCGTCAGCATATCCACAGTGCGCGAAGCATCCCAACCAGCAGCCAACGCTGCACGGCGTTTCAGCTCGATAGCTTCCAGCAAAAATGATCCTGACCCGCATGTCGGATCAAGCAGGCGTGCGACAAGCCACTTATCATCGTCGTAACCTAGCTTGGCTACTGAGTGTTCCACCAGCCAATCTGGTGTGTAGAACTCACCAAGGCTCTTGCGCAACTCTTCAGGCACTAGGTCTTGATAGAAGTCACGTAGCACATCACGAGAGCGGCCCGTCTTCTTGATAGTGTCAAAACGATAGACCGCAAGCTTTGCCAACAATATGCGGATAGCTTCACACAAGGCACCTCGAATCGACTTCTTGCTGGTCGCATCCAGATACCAACTGAAAATCGCCTCTTCGACAAAACCATGCAGACCAACCGCGTTGAAATAGCCGCCATTTTCAACGTCAGCCTGTAGAGATGCAATAAGTGTTTCGTCTTTATCGATAGCCAGCAATTCATGGATAAGCGATGTGCTCGATGCCATACCGTGCGCGGCAACAATCTCAGCAGCAATCAGCTTCATCAGGAACGAGTGAAAGGTGTGAGTGACAAACAGTTTGGCAGGCAGGTCGATGTTCGCAGGGCCTGAGAAATCAAAGCCCAATGAACCATTTATCTTTTTGCGCTGCTGTATGCTTAAGTCGGAAGCTTGACCGTACAGGGTTGCCCATTCTTCGAAAAGCATTTTAATCTTGCGGTTGCCGCTGACGCTCAGGGCATCCCCTAAAGCGTTGGATAGCTCCTGCATGAACTCGCAACCGGTATGTGATGCGTGGCCGAAATCCTCAGCCAAATTCTCGGCAGTTATTGCACGGCGAAAACTCGCCTTAAGTGCATCAACCACCATTTGAAAGGAAATAGTCGAGAAAGGCATCAAGGGCTGGTGAATGATTTTCCCGTCCAGCACTTGCGCAAAAGCAACGTGGTCACCATCTATGGCCACTCCGATGTAATCTTTTTCATCGAGTCCTTGTTCGGTTGCCAGCCGCTGAATGTACTTCAACAGACGACCCTTGGTGGCCTCAACAAACTTGACGCTCTTATCGCTACCTTTGAAGAACGCTGGTGCTTTGAACTCAATAACAACGTTGTTATAGCTCGAATCGCGCTTGGCCCGTTCTGCGTCAAGATCAATTTGCAGTGCCTCTTCCAAGCCTTTCATCCATGCATGGCGTACTTCTTCCTCGTTTGACCACTGCTTTTTGCGGCGGTTGATGAGGTCATAGCCTTTTTTTGTGTTAGCGTCCATTTTCTCTTTTATCTCTGCTTATATATCACCAGTTAGCGTGTTGCGCTTGACTGGTATCAACCATGGAGTAACAAAATCCTATTTTCATTAGGTTCAACCTAATGTAGTTATTTATTGCCACCCTGGGTCTGTGGGTGTCGTACTGTACTCGCAACAGCAGTCCTCAACCATAAGAATCAACGAGCAAGGCTATTGCTGCATCGTAAAGAACGATCGTTCTATTGTCAATCAAAATCTTGATTTTCTGCTAAGAGAGCGAGCGGATGGCACCACAAAATACAAGCGAAAGACATCGGCAAGGGTCTGGGGGTAGAGGGTTAGTTCATCTGGAAGATACGAAAGAAAATTCGTGAACAGAAAGACAGATCAACCTGACTGATTCCCCGCCCCCACCCACGGACTATGCCTCTCACCCACCAACGGACTATTCCCGCCCCTATCCCAAATCCGCAATACCGACCCACGGACTATCGGTATTTTGCCCCCCGGAAATGCAAAAACCACCCTTTCAGGTGGCCTAATAGTCCGTTTATCACGGGCTAACTGCATGAAACTTAACTTATAATTTATTGGTGGGCTGTGTGTGATTCGAACACACGACCAACGGATTAAGAGTCCGCTGCTCTACCAGCTGAGCTAACAACCCAAGTCGGTTAGGACAGCCCGCATTATACGGATTAGCACGTTTCTGTCAACGCGGCGCGGAGTGATGGACATGCCACGATGCGCGCCAAATCAAGCATTTCAGCCCTTCGTTATGGAGTGGCCTTGCTCATATAAAGCCGCACCATCGGGATTCCCAATACTTCTTTTGCATCCACTTCGATTTTGGTTCCGTCCGGGTCGGTGTAGCTCCAGACCGTTTTCGTTTCGTTCGGCTTCATTTCCGGAATATGGTATTCCGTGGACAGTTTCTTGACGAACTCGGCTGGTGACAAGTCTTTCGCATTGAATATATCCTTTACGTCATTGAATTCGATTCTGCTGACTTTGTTGTCCGGGCCGGATTTGGTTGTTAATACGCCATCCGAATGGATGCAGGAAGTCATAAGTTCTTCATCCACTTTTCCGGGTGCCCTCGCTTCGCCGTACCTGTCGTGCATCCGCGCATCAATAGCCCGCAGAAACGATTTGGAATACATCAGCACGCATTGCGATCCATCCGCGACCCTGATCACTTCGGTGAAGCCGAAATCCGACAGTTGCTGCTCAGCCAAAATCGCTACCAAGGCATTGGGCACGTTTTGTATGTCCATGCCGATGTATAGATCCTTGATTTTAAGCGAAGGCGATTTTTCCGCTTGCGGGGAGCTGACAGGTGTTTGCGGCGTGATTGGCGGAGTAATCGCGGAGGGTGCATTTGCCTGCTCGGACTTGCCGCAAGCCAGCAAGAAGAGTAACGGCATAAAAAGCGCTATCCTCCTTAAACCGCATGCTGTTTGTTTTATTTTTTCAAGTAATGGCACTGGCAGCTTAAGCAAATATGTTGATATTGGCACCAAGATTCGGGTTTGACAGGTGTGCTTGTATCGCCTGCCCACTCTGTTGAGCCAGTTGGGTTAGCTGTGTCGGCTGTGTCGGGATGCCTTCCTGAGCCTGATGGACTTGCAGATCTAGCTGGGTTTGCAGGAACAGTTGCGTGGTGAGGCCGGTTATTGCGCTAGAAAACATGATGTCTCCTTCATGACCGATTTAATCATCATGGGAATAATCCTACTCCTAAGCTAGCCATCCGTAAATATGAAGTTCGCCAATGACATTAAGTTTTGAGGAGTAGAATAAACATAACCTCCAAAGCTTGCAGATAGACCGAACGGCCCAGGCAATCTTGAAACTCTTCAGGCCGTTTCTTTCCTTAATACCATGGCTGGCAACACCCAAGCAGCCACGGCTTAATTTTTTAGGAAAATATTATGTCATCTCTGATCGAAGAACAAACCAAGATGTACATTCAAAACCTGTTGACCCAGATGAGTAAGGCTGGGGGCTCCGATTTGTTCATTGCCAATAATTTCCCCCCCAGCATGAAGAT
This sequence comes from uncultured beta proteobacterium, assembly GCA_963714805.1. Taxonomy (GTDB): domain Bacteria; phylum Pseudomonadota; class Gammaproteobacteria; order Burkholderiales; family Gallionellaceae; genus CAIQPV01. The sequence continues at coordinate 437,354 of CAVQPO010000006.1, forward strand.
TAACGGGGAAATGCAGCCATTGTCCGACAAGAAACTGAACGGTGAAACGACACGCAATCTGGCCAATGCCATAATGAACGAGACACAGCGCAAGGAGTTTGCCGAGAAGTGGCAGTGTAACTTTGCGGTATCTATCGCCACCGGTTTACGTTTTCGTGTGAATGTATTTATGCAGCAGCAACATGTTGGTATGGTCTTGCGCGCGATCCCCGCAGAAATCCCAAGCATCGAGAAACTCGGACTGCCTGAGGTTATCAAGGAAATCATGCTGAACAAGCGTGGATTAGTACTGGTCGTCGGCGGTACGGGATCAGGAAAATCCACCACGCTGGCGGCCATGATCAATCACCGCAACAGCACTTCCAGAGGGCATATCATTACCATCGAAGACCCGGTGGAGTATGTGCATCAATCCAAGCTGTCACTGGTTACACACCGTGAAATTGGGGTGGACGTGCATAGCTGGCAAGACGCTCTGGTAAACACGTTGCGCCAAGCACCCAACGTCATTCTGATCGGCGAGATACGTGATGCAGAGACCATGGAGCATGCCATCTCCTTTTCCGAGACCGGCCACCTATGCCTGGGCACACTACATTCCAACAACGCGAGCCAGACCATAGATCGCATCATTAACTTTTTTCCTGAAGATCGTCGCAATCAACTGCTGATGGATCTTTCCGCGAATTTGCGCTCGATTATTTCCCAACGCCTGGTACGTACGATTGATGGCAGCGGGCGCAGGGTTGCCATGGAAATACTGCTAAATACACCGTCTATTGCCGAGCGGATTTTCAAAGGCGAGTTTCACGAAATCAGAGGGCTCATGGATAACTCGAAAGAACTGGGCATGCTTACCTTCGATCAGTCTCTGCTTGAGCTATATGACGAGGGACATATTTCCTACGAGGAGGCCATACGCAACGCTGAATCTGCCAACGAATTGCGGTTAAATATCAAATTGAAGAGCAAACGCGGCGAGCCTGCATCAGACGCTAAAAAGACACTGACCTTTGACCAAAGCCCGACGCATGAGGAAGGGAAAACCACCTCTAAATAAAACAAGGAATCGGATGGGCTGCCATGAACCAAGAATGGTGGGGGAGATTCGGTTAAAACTTTTTGAAATGTGCTTGGATCATGCTCGAAATAGCTGGCACCATCGGCTCTCAGAAGCGTTGAGCAAATCTTTTGAGATCATGGGAGGGGAAGTGGAATGCTTCGATAACGCAGAATCTGCTTTAAAACATTCCGACATAGGCAATGCAGATTGTTACATAGTTGACTACATACTGCCCGGCAATGTTGATGGCGTTAATTTTCTACTTAGGCTCCACCAACAACTGCACAAACACGTCTGTGCGGTTATGATGTCTGGAAACACATCTACCTATTTCATTCGTAATGCGGAGTTTTTTTCTTGGCCGGTGGTGCATAAGCCAGTCAATATATCCAAATTGATTTCTAAGCTCAGCGAGCAATATAGTAAAAACGTCTGACTTGCTGCTTTTAACTTGCCTCAAGTAAAGTTGGTATTTCCAGAAAGCATCGTAATACAGTTGAATGCAAGGCAGGAAGGAACCCACGGAAAATCGAAAAATGGTGGGTTCTGACTTTCAAAAATATGCCTGTATTTGTTGGCATTCCGTTCATTCGGCGGAGTCTTAATATATATACAAGAATAGTCAGCGACAATGCCAGCTCCGCTGATCAAGATAAGCGAGCGCAATGCCGTAACTTCTAATCGTGGCCTTTCTGTCCGAACTTTCTCTGTGCATGGCTTCGAAAATGAGCATGGATATTATGGCTACGTTTATTACAGACTGTTGAAGTGGAGGGAGAAAAGTGTGGTTCTGAAGGAGTAGGACAAACACTGATAGACAATACATCTTTGCTCGGCAATAATACTAACAGACTGTTCTAAAATCAGAATAATGATTACAACATACTGCAAGATAAGCCGAGAAAATGTCTAATTCCTCAACCAGCAATGCACCAGATCAAAAACCAGCCATTGGCTCAGATATTGACGATATGCTGGCATCTTTTTCGACGAAACAAAAGGAACCAGTTGCAGCGATAGGAAAAGATAATCGGAAAGCACCACGCTACAAGGTTAAATGGAAAGCTGCTGTTGTTTCCAAAGAAAAAGGTACCGTACAAGGTTACCTTAATAATATATCTACGCTGGGTGCGTCCATTTACATGGATGCCAGTTTGCCATTAGTAAGCTGCACAATCCACATTCAAGTTGCCCCGCTTAACTTATCAAGCATGCCATATCTTCTGACCGCGACCGGCAAAGTTGTTTACTCCGTCTATGACGGCGATAAAAATCTTTTCCGTGCTGCTATTAACTTTGTCAGATTTCAACAGGAATCCGACCTGGCCTTCCTTGAAGAGCGCTTAAGCAAACACCACGTAAAAATTCCTGAGGTGAAAGGGTATTAAGGTGCTAGTATACAAACCCATTAATTACGAAACATAATGCCGAGCCATTTTTGTATCTGCATCCTGCCGAGTGAACGACCACTCGATGCCACGTTGTTCCGTGTTCCGGCGCAACTGCCAAGCATTCACTTCTGTGATGATCGTGGCCTGATCCGGCAAACGCCGATCAAGGCACTGGCGATCAAGAATGCCGATTTCGATTTCAGCCATGTTGAGCCAACTGGCATGTTTCGGTGTGTAGTGAAATACAACACGTCGCAGCAGCGCATTTGCTTTCTTGACGCCGAGCACTTCCTCGAAGCATTTGCGAAAGTGGGTATTGAGATTATCCATCACCAGATGAATGCGTCGCGCTGTGGCATAAACCTGCTTGAGCAGGTGCTGTACGAAAGCCACGAAATCGGTCTTGGCACGATGATCGGTGACTACGACTGTCCGCCGCCCACCTTTGGGTTCGACCGCCACGAACAGGTTGCAAGTGCCCGCACGGCCATACTCGCAATCCTGCTTTGCGGGCGAGCCGGACTGGATTGGCAAAGGCGGACGCGAATCCTTGAGCAGTTGCTTGCTCTTCTCGTCCAGACAAACGACAGGTTCCTTCGGATGGAACGGGCGGGCATAAAGGTCGAGCAGATCGTACATTCGCTGCCGATATTCTTCGGTCAGAGCGCCAATGCACCACATCACCTTGCACCATGGCTTGAGGCAGTTTTTTTTAGCAGACGGCGAATCGTCTCGCGGCTGATCGAGCCTATATCCGCCTGCTTCTGTGCTGCCTGCTCCAGCAATTCGAGTGTCCAGTGCTTGGCGCCTTCTGGAGGCTCCGAGCAGGCCAAGGCGGCAATCTTCGCCTCAACGTCGGTATCGTACTCCCGTGGCTTGCCTGAACGTGCGACATCGCACACCGCGTATTCGACACCGCCCTCCAGATATGCGCCCCGTGTCCGCCAGATGGCGGTTCGCCCAACGCCGAGAACTTCCATGATCTGGGCTTCGGGTATCCCGCGATCAAGGGCAGACAAGATATGCGCCCGGTTGACTTCTCGGGCATGGCGCAAACCCTTTGCTCGATATGATTCGATCAACTCGCGATCCTCGTCGGTAAGATGCAGTTCGGTCTGTCGCATTGCAAGCTCCTCGTTATGGGGTGGGCATGCGACAGTATGATACATGTTTCGTTATTTATGTGTTGCTATACTAGTGACAAACCTGTTCCATTGGTCAAGTTAAGCGAGAGCAATGCTGTAGCTTTTGATCGTGGTCTTTTCCCTTGCCAACAAGCTAAATATCCATAACAATCATATTTGATACATCAGGCACAACAACAGTGGGGAGTTACATATGAAAATAGCTCACAGAAGCGCCGGACAAAATGGCTGATGCGAATAATCCAGATACTGAAGATACTATCGCCACCTCCATCAACCTATCGTCTGGAGCGCTCAAGATATGATTGATAATATTGATCCCTTAACTGAAATAATTTCTTCGGCAAAGTGTATGAGCGGGTTTCGCCCCGAAGATTTAAAAAACATCATGTCCATCTCTAACAAGCAGACTTGGCGAAAAGGTGTAGATATTTTTATTGAAGGTGATCGTGGCAGAGATATGTTTATCATCTGTTCCGGGAAAGTTAGCATCTGGCGAGAAGACGACAAGAAAAGAGTGGGGTTAGCCACGATCTCTGCGGGAGATAGCTTGGGGGAAATGGGGTTGGTCAGTGACGCCAAAAGGCGAGCGGGAGCACAGGCCGTGGAGGATACGGTGGCATTGCGTATTAGCTACGAAGGCCTGAAGCAAGTTCCAGCTACTGCTTTTCTCCTGTTTAGGAACATCGCATGGACACTTGCCGAAAGGCTGACCGTTGCCAACGAACTCATATTTCAGTCGAAACTTGATCCGGTAGCTCCACCATTATCGGCTCCGGATAAGAATGCAACGCACGAATGAACAGAAGCCAATCTTCATTGCAAGATGGCTATAAACAAGCACGACTGATGCCGTAAGTTACCGTAACGAATACTGAGGATGGAGGTTGAACCATGCCCGACAAGGAATTGCCTGACTCAACTGTTTCTGGACGCGATTTTCCCGACTTAACGAGAAGAGATTGCTGACTTATTCGCATTAAGTCTAGAACGAGAGCTGAAGGACAAGCTAAATCCGTCAAAGCATGTTCATGAGAAAGAGGGGAAGAACCAAAGGGGACATTATAGACATCCAGTACACTGGCGGCTCGCCATTGTTAACAAGAGTCACGGAAAAAATGACATCTATCATGGAAGCACACTTGATGTATCAATGTCAGGCATAAGCATTCTGCTTGAACGTAATGTGTTTTTTTCTACAAGCGTAGTTATATTGCTTGAAATTCCGCCCATGAATCAAGGTCAGAAAAAATCAATTGTTGAAACTCAATGCAGTCTTGTGTATTCGGTGCTTGATTCGGTGCATAGCCAATTTCGTTTGGCGATGAAATTCGACCATTTCAAAGGTGATGGGCAAAGGATTCTGACTAATGTTTTATCCGAGCGGCCTATACCCAAAAATGAGCCTATCGGGGACACGGCGAAAAACCTCTTGCCTATGTATTGATGGACTGTTTATGTTTAACAAATACTGGCTTGAAAAAAACAGCACCAGCGGCCCAATAACTTTTTTCGTCCCGCTAACGGCATCAGACAAGCTAGTGATGACGTAAAGCCAAGTGCGCCAAATCATTTAGATTCCCAAATTGCCTGTTTGATTGCATATCTTTCGCTCGGTGCTTCAACACCATACCCATTCGACCAATTTCATTATTGGCATCTTCCAGTTGCTCACTTAGTGTTAGAAGCTCTGATTTCAAACGGGCATTCTCGGATTCGGCCAGTTGCAATTTTGTGGTTAGCGAACTGTAAGCACGAGAGAATTCATCAAGCCCTTCATTTGATTCAATGGTCATGGTAAAAATCATCCGTATTTTTTGGGGAGACAGAACACATCTCTACGTATGATATTTTGACTTTGAAGTGGCTTTAAGAATATAGGCGCTTTGCTTTATATGCGATCAGAATAAACGGAAAGTCGCATCGGAATTTGTCCTATAAAAACCCCTACCCAAATACGGCGAAAAAAATTGTGTATCTAAATTTGTCACCTGTTATTTCGAAATAGTTTGGAGTCGCTGATCATTCAAAAATCCTGTTTTGCAGGATGTTTATTTTTACATGCGGGACAAACTGAGCCCCCACATGCCAATCTTGTTTCTGCAAATGCGTTAATCCATTCCTCACACTGCTCTTCGTATTTTTTCCTGAATGAAGCCGAGTGCTTTATCAGATACTCGATAATATGCATCTGAAAACAGGTATTACAATTCTTCGCTGAATCTCTAATATATTCTTCCCATATAAACTCGTCGGGCAATATCCCGGCCTTTGCAAGGTCAGGTGTATAGCCAAATGCTTTATGGAATTCATCCAGGTTCTCGATCTTGTGTACTACCTCGCCACCTAATTCAATACATCCATAATGCTTGTTATCGGGGTCTTTTGAGCGGTATTTGAAACGAGGCAATTGAATTTTCATATCATCCTTTACAGGCAGGTATTGAAGTGCCGCTAATCATCGTTAGAGCTAACGAACAATTTTGCTGAAGGGTGATTGCACAGAAATTTTGAATACCCATAGGGCCTTGTCCACTTGCAAAACGTTAATCCCATTTGGCACTCAATTAACTTGGTGCCCGCTAGCATCCTTCTTCTACAGCTTTGGCTGTCCCTCTCAACGTTTATGCAGCAACTGTTATCAGAAGTCATAGGCATAGTTTGAATTTGCATATCATCCTCGCTGTTCAGAAATAGCTATACGCGATTGCTCGTTCTCTCATCAATAATTGACGCTCTTGAATTAACAAATCTGACGAACTGCTTTGCTTCCGGGTGCTCGCAATACAGTGTGTCACCATATTCACTCTCGGATTGGCTTCTGATAACCTCCATCAAGCACTCCGACATGCCAGTGCCATGCACCATCCGCATTTGGCAGGTGTGACATTCGTAAATGTCGGGAGAATATTTCATACCGCTTCCAAATGAACAATTTGTGGCGCAGCAATGATTATTGAGTTGTTCATCTTGGCCGCATATGGCCTTTTGCAAAAGCGCGCATATCCAAAATGCACAACCCACGAGCAATCTGAATTTTCAAGGCACTCCAACAAGTCAGTGCCACAATAGCTGCGTGACCGACAGTTTTTGCATTCGTCCTCAATCTGGTTTTCTTTAAGTTCAGAACCCATGGCGTCCTCCTGTTCGTGTGGTATCCGGGAGATTCAGTACATGAACCCGCCGAGTTGGAGATTACGCTTTCAAGCCTTGATTACAATATGCCGAACGGCCTATGTAATTTCTGAATTGCCTATATATACCTAGTGCTTTCTGCATATTGTCATGTCAATATTTAAGAGTATTCTCTGATCTAACACTGTCATATACATTGGAAGGAGTTTCGAAAATGAGTCCAATATTTCAGCACTCAGTTTTGTTATTGATGGGATTGTTATTTGCACTCGTTGCGGCAGAGTATTCGATAAGGCGATGGCAGGGCATATGTATTGGCGTCGCTTGGCGTGAAGCGATGATTTGGGGTGGTGGATTTATTATTTATGGGGTGCTCGACTATTATGTTCTCATGCGTTGATGTTAAGGAGATCAGAACATGGGTGCGAATTCCGGTTCAAACTGGACACGCATTCCACGGCAAACTGGACAGCCATTCCAGAGCAAACTGGACACTCAGTCCACGGCAAACTGGACAGTAAAATAGGGATGTAGCGGTACGCGGGATAACCGTGGCAACCTCGGGGATTTTTACCGAGGAGCCACATGGCCAACAACAGGTTATCCATGCGCAAGATTACAGAAACACTCCGGCTGCATTTCGAATGCGGTCGCTCCAATCGGGAGATTTCCCTCGCTATTGGCGCATCGCCGACCACGGTTGGCGATTATCTTCGCCGCGCCAAGGCCGCAGGCATAGGCTATCCGCTGCCTGAAGGCTTGGATGATTCGGCCATGGAACTGCGGCTATTCCCGCCGATTGTGCCTTCTGATGTTGTCCGATCCGAGCCGGACTGGGTCTGGGCGCACCGCGAAATGCGCAAGAAGAGCGTCACGCTGGAATTGCTGTGGCAGGAGTACAAAGCCGCGCACTCTGATGGCTACCAATACAGTTGGTTCTGCGAACGCTACCGGCAATGGGTGGGCAAGCTGTCGGTCACCATGCGGCAAACACACACGCCCGGCGAGAAGCTGTTCGTCGATTATGCCGGACAGACCTTGCCGATCATTGACGGGTTGACAGGGGAAATCCGCCACGCGCAACTCTTTGTTGCCGTGCTCGGCGCATCCAACTACACCTTCGCCGAAGCCACCTGGACACAGCAACTATCCGACTGGATTGGCTCCCATGTGCGCGCCTTCGAGTTTATTGGGGGCGTGACGGAAATCCTTGTGCCAGACAACCTCAAGTCAGGCGTCAAGCATCCCTCCTATTACGACCCGGAATTGAACCCGACTTACCGCGACTTGGCCGCGCACTATGGCGTGACGGTCTTGCCGGCTCGTAGCCGCAAGCCGCGCGACAAGGCCAAGGTGGAGAATGGCGTGCTGGTGGTCGAACGCTGGATATTGGCACGGCTGCGCAACCAGCGCTTCTTCAGCTTGGAGGAAGCCAACCGCGCCATATCGGCATTGCTGGCCGACTTGAATCAGCGCCCGTTCAAGAAGTTGCCCGGTTGCCGCCACAGCGCGTTCGTAGAACTCGACCGCCCGGCACTCAAAGCGCTGCCAGCAGATCGCTATCAATTCGCCGAATGGAAGATCGCCCGTGTCGGCATCGACTACCACGTCGAGATCACCGGCCACTATTACTCGGTGCCGTTCCGGTTCGCTCGCCAGGAAGTGGATGTGCGTTTCACGGCAACGACGGTAGAGATATTCCATCGTGGCAGCCGCATCGCCGCCCATGCCAGAAGTTTGCTCAAAGGGCGACACACCACTATCGATACGCACATGACACCGGCGCATCAGCAAGTGGCAGGCTGGAATGCCAAGCGTTTGCTCGACTGGGCGCAGAAGGTGGGGCCGAACACACACGCCACCGTGGAGAGCATGCTGGGGCAGCGCAAGCATCCGCAACAAAGTTACCGCGCCTGCTTGGGTGTGTTGCGCATGGGAGGCGATTACAGCAATACAAGACTGGAAGCCGCCTGTTCCCGCGCTCTGGCACTGAACGCGGCCAATTACCGTAGTGTCAGCTCCATCCTCAAGAATGGGCTGGATAAACAAATCCAGACCGAATCCGCGCAAACCACTTTGCCGCTCACGCACAGCACGGTGCGCGGCCCCGAGTATTACCACTAACCAAAGGAGAAGCAGCATGTTGAATCATCCCACCCACCAGCACCTCAACCAACTGCGCCTGTTCGGCATGGCGCAGGCGCTCAACGAGCAACAGCGCTTGCCCGAACTTGAACGGATGTCGTTCGAGGAACGGCTTGGCCTGTTGGTCGAGCGCGAGATCAGCGAACGCTCATCGGCACAGACCTCAGCACGATTACGCCGCGCCAAACTGAAACATGCGGCAACGCCTGAAGATGTCGATTACCGCGTGGCGCGCGGCTTGGATCGAACTCTGTTCAACAGGCTGCTGACCGGCGCATGGATCAAAGAGCACCAGAACGTGTTGATCACGGGGCTAACCGGACTGGGTAAAACCTGGCTGGCCTGCGCGTTGACCAATCAGGCGTGTCGGCTGGGTTACTCGTCATTGTATGTACGCGTGCCGCGCCTGTTCGAGGAGTTGGCGATTGCGCATGGTGATGGGCGTTACGTGAAATTCATCACGCAACTCGCCAAGGTCGATGTCCTGCTGCTGGACGATTGGGGCGTGGCGATGCTGACAGATTCCGCGCGACGGGATTTGCTGGAAATACTGGATGATCGTTATAACCAGCGCTCGACTATCATCACCAGCCAGTTGAAGGTGGACGACTGGCATGATTCGATCGGCGACCCTATCCTGGCGGATGCCATTCTGGATCGGCTTGTGCATAACGCCCATAAACTGGATCTGTCCGGCGAGTCGATCAGAAAGAGTAAAAGAGGTTTGACTAAACCCACAAATCAGGAGTAAAAAACAACCCCCGCGTCGCTACGCTCCGACTGTCCAGTTTGCTGTGGACTGAGCGTCCAGTTTCCGTGGAATACGCAAACATGGGTTCAATTCTCACAATACTTAGTCAGGCATTCATTGCTGGACTGATTGTATCTGGCACTTATGTAGCAGGAGTTTCCGCTATCAAATACCAAGGTCAAATCCTTGGCAATTCCTCCAGCAAAGAAGTTGCTTCAGGAGCTTGGTTATTTATCGGCGCTTTCACACTCCTTCAGGTCACATATTTGGCTCGGCACTAATAACAAGGAGACAGAACATGAATCCCATCTCATCTGAAATTTTAGGTCTCGTTATTATTCTGGCTTACATCGTTTTGTGCTCTGTTTTTATTCTTTCTCCGAAACAAGGCTGGAATTTCATGGATACAGTTGATAAAGCATTCATGTGGGGAAGCTGTATATCAATTATCGGCTATAGCCTTGACACGGCTGCATATGTAACGATGGCATAATTCTTGGCTTATTTTTATTCCCCAATGCCGCCATGTGCCAAAGGGGAGCTAACATTTGTTTAGCATCAGTCAAAATTACTCCAACGCAATATCGGCTATGCAAAAATTTACATGATGAAATGGGATCAAAAATATGAGCTTGGACACGAACGGATCGATGCAGAACATCGTATCTTTCTTGGGCTAATTGTCGATTTCCATGAGGCTGCTGCCAACAATGCCTCAAACGAAAAGCTGATTCGAATACTTAACGAGATTGCCAAATATGCGGACTTTCACTTTGTCAGTGAAGAAAACATCATGGCGGAGTATCAATACCCCGATCTAAAACAGCATGCATATTTGCACCATGTGCTGCTCTCAGAAGTCAAAAATAAATACTATCAGTTCGAGCATTGCAACATAGGGGCGGATGAAGTGTTTGAGTTCCTGTTTGAGTGGTTTGCTCTTCATACCTCGAATGAAGATAAAAAACTTGTTGGCTATCTTGGGAAGTAACCCTCAAGAGCGTTGCTATCATCCCAACTTGCTACTCCAAACAAGGGCGGCATAGTACACGCACGTAGGGGAAAATTTGCGGGGCGGCGGCCAGCATATTTTGTACGAGAACCGCCTAACCACAAAGCAATCTGGGAGGAGCGCTGAAGATCACATTGTGGCTGAAAGAATTACAATCCCCTGCGAGTAGCGTAGTTACACCACTACATAGGAATTTTACGTATCCTTGTGTAACGCTCTTTGGATAGGGTGTTTGACAGCATGCGCTTGCCCTCTCCCTTGAAGTGCAGAAAGCGTATTCCTATCCGAAACTGACTTTGTTGTAAATCGAGCACCGTATAAAGCTAACATAAAAGAAAGCGTTCAAAGCATCTCCAAGCGTAGAGTCGACTCAGCTTCACTGTGATTGATGAATATACCACGCTCGATATCCACTTCAGTTAGGCGCAAATACTTTTCAGCGTCCGATTTCTTGGTAAACGTTTTTGATATTGGGCCAGTCCAGCCCGACGAATCTGGACGTTAAATTTGCCTGATGGAAGTGCCCTGATTGATGCCACTTTCCAACCCCGATTGTGAATGGGGTGTGAACAGCAAAAGAATTTTGATCAGGTGATTGACTTAGGAAGCTGTAACTAACTGATATTCAATGGTGCCGCAGAAGAGAATCGAACTCCCGACCTTTTCATTACGAATGAATTGCTCTACCAACTGAGCTACTGCGGCACACTTTGTTATTTTACAAGATTACGCAGTTTTAATCACTGTTCATTTAACCCAGATAATCCATTAGGCGCGAAGTGATATGATTTCCCCACCTCCGTTCGCCCTGAGCCAAATAAGCCCCGCGTCCGCGAGGCAAGGCGTGAGCAGGAAACAGTATGCGGTGCGAATTTTTCGCTTGATTGTCTATCATAGTCGGAATGCCAAGCCAGCAAAGACCGAGACAGCACTGGTGCTAAGTGCCCGACCTCTGAGCATGGTTCTGGATAACGTCGGCGACATTGGTGAGCCGTGCAAGGCATCCCGCTTGAGAGAATGAGTACAACGACGTATCCGCACTGACTTGGCATTCCTTAACGAAATGATGGAGGAAATCATGGCAATGCGCAAGCGGGAATTGACGGTGATGTACCCCAATGCGGCGGGGATCGATATTGGTTCAGCGAATCATTACGCGGCGGTTTCGCCCGATCAAAGCGGTGAGCCAGTAAAAGAGTTTGGCTGTTTTACCGAAGATATTGAGGCGATGGCCGACTGGTTGGTTGAGTGTGGGGTGGATGTAGTGGCGATGGAATCGACGGGTGTGTACTGGATTGCGCCCTATGAGATTCTCGAATCGCGCGGCCTCAAGGTCTATCTGGTCAACGCCCGCCACGTCAGGTATGTGTCGGGCAGGAAGTCGGATGTATTGGATTGCCAATGGCTCCAGCAATTGATGAGCTTTGGTTTGCTGTCTGGCGCGTTCCGGCCCGCTGGTAACATATGTGCGCTACGGGCTTTATCGCGTCAGCGCGATACCTTGCTTCGCGAGCAAGCCAGACAGGTACAGCGCATGCAAAAGGCACTCACCCAGATGAATGTGCAACTGACCAACGTGATTACAGACATTGTCGGTAAAACGGGACAGGACATCATTCGTGCTATCGTTGCGGGGGAGCGAGACCCGCACAAGTTGGCGAAGCTGCGCAACTACCGGATTCGCGCGAGCGAAGAGACGATTGCGAAGAGCCTCGAAGGCAACTGGCGGGAAGAGCATGTGTTTTGCTTGTCACAGGCGCTATCGTTGTTCGACACCTACCAAGCACTGATTGCTGCGGCGGATGCCAAACTGGAGGAAATGATCAAGCCGATGCGCCACCATCAGGAAATAGTGGCCGTGAACAAAAACAAGGGTAGAGCCAAGAATGCGCCCGCCTTTGATGTGCGCAATGCGCTGTACCAGTGGGCGGGCGTGGACTTGACGCGCATAGGTGGGATTGACGTGAATACTGCGCTCAAGGTGTTGGTCGAGGTCGGCCCGGACTTGTCTAAATTCGAAAATGCAAAGCGTTTTGCCTCCTGGCTGGGCTTGTGCCCCGGCACAAAGATATCGGGTGGGAAGAAGTTATCGGGCGCGTCGAAACGTATTCCTAACCGCGTCGCGCAAGCGCTCAAATTGGCCGCGCAAGGTTTGCATCGCAGCCAATGCGCTCTCGGGGCATATTATCGGCGGTTGGCTGCACGCATGGGCGTAGGTAAAGCAATCACTGCCACGGCACATAAATTGGCGCGACTGATCTTTGCCATGCTGACGAAAGGCGGGCAATATGTCGAGCGCTCACAGGAGCAATACGAGGATCAAATGCGCAAAAGAACGGTGGCTTATTTGAAGCGCAAAGCAGCTGCTTTTGGCTTTAGCATGCAGCCAATCGAAGCTGTTTGATGAACCTTATGACATTGCCGTGATTGAAATAACCACATGAATTTATTAAGATAAAAAAGCTGTTTCTTGAGAGCTTGTCGAAGGGTATTGATTCCACAATACATGTGGTTCGACAAGCTCACCACGAACGGCCTAATGGATTATCTGGGTTTAATCTAACTTGGCAGCGAGGTGCCCCAGCCTGCCTGATACGGCGCGACATCAAACGGTTGCGGCGCATTCATTATTTCATTCAGCAGAATTTCCACGCTGGCCGTAGCCATGGTTACGCCATAACGAAAATGCCCGCTGTTGAGGTAGAGGTTGCTGAGTTGCGGATGTTTCCCGATGGTGGGAATGTTGTGCGGCGATGCCGGGCGCAAACCCGCCCAGTGTTGTATCAGCGGCATGCCGCACAACTGGGGCAATACCGCCTCCGCCCGTAGCCGCAAACTGTCGTATGCGGCTTGCGTAATATTCTTGTCGAAGCCGACATCTTCCAGTGTGCTGCCGACCAACAGATGCCCGTCGCGGCGCGGAATCAAATACAAATCGCGTTGCAATACGATGTGGCGCAAGGGCGGCTCAGCGAATTTGAACAACAGCATCTGCCCGCGCATCGGCTTGATGTCCATTTGTAATGCATACTGCCCCAGCACCTGTTTGCTCCACGCCCCGGCGGAAACGATAAAATTTTCCGCACTGAATTCGCCGGAAGAAGTGGCAAGCGACCGCACCCGCCCCGCCCCCGCCACGACGTTACGCACTTCGCACTGCTCGACAATACGTCCACCAAGCATTTCGACGCGAGCCCGCAAGGCGCGCATCAAGCGCGGGTTGCGCACCTGCGCCACTTGCGGCAAATAGAACGCATCGCCTGGCACCGCCGGGACAAAATCTGCGGTTTGAACTTGTTGCAACGGAACATCATGCGCCGCACACCATTGCTGCGCAGACTGCACATCGAATGGCGGCAACACCAGCATTCCGCTTGCTTCGTATTCGGGGTCTATGCCGGTAGCGGTATGTAGCGCCTGAGCCCAAGCAGGAAACAGCGTTGCGCCACGACTGCTCAAACGCGTCACTTCATCGGGATAGTCCCACGGACACAGCGGCGATATGATGCCGCCGCCCGCCCAAGAGGATTCGTGTCCGGCCGCTCCTCGTTCGAGGACGGTTACCTTGGCACCGCGCTGAATCAATTCGAGCGCGCTACTCAGGCCGATAACCCCGGCACCCACAATCAGAAAATCAGAGTTCAAGTGTGCTTCCCGATTTGTTAATTCATCGCATTATTGAGTAGAATTAACCGTACCCTCATACTCTACGACCAAAAAAAGTCAACTATTTTTTTTAGTTCGAGCAACAAAAGATTTTTTATCTCTTCAATTTTGTTATATTTTTCGGCTATAGCTCGTTGCATCGTGATGTCATAACTACCATCAAGGAGAATAGGGATAGAAATCGTGACATTTTCAACCATTGACGGATAGACTTTTGTAAACTCATCGCCACCGTTATCGCCCTTTCTGCCTTTAGCTAAATCTCTTAAAATAGGTTCCAAAATAAATTTGACGTAATCAATGTCGATCTTGTCAGTTTTTGGAATTAACATACCTCTATCTCCGTTGATGGAAAATTTCTCGTTTAACACCTTGATGTATCCTGCAAAACCATTTGTAGCCCATGTGAGATATTTGCCCTCATAATCGAACGAATCAATAAAAGTAAGCGGCGCTATGTTTGAGGCAGAATAGACGGGATATTCACCTTTATGCAATTGTCCGTATCTCTTTGTATATTTTGACAATCCTTTTTGCGTCGTAAAAACATCACCGATCAACACGTCTTTACTTTGATTTATTCCATCATCAACTGTGACGGCAAGCTCTTTTAAGGTTTGCTCATACTCTTTGGCTTTGGCTTTAAGGTCGGCAACGACATTGTGTCTTTCAACAATGGCTTGCTGGGCCTCAAGGTCAAAGTCGCCATTTGGGAGAATGGGAATGGAGACTATTACATTTTTAACCACTGAAGGAGAAACATTTGTGTATTCACTGCTCCCTTTATCTCCTTTACGACCTTTTGCAAGTTCTCGTAAAATAGGTTCAAGCGTGAATTTTATATAATTAATATCTATATCATTTGACTTTTTAGTTAATATACCTTTGTGACCAGTTGCAGAAAACTTACCGTTTAATACTTTCATATAGCCAGCGAATCCATCCACAACCCAAGAGAGATACTTGCCATCGTAATCATAAGTATCTATGAATATGATAGGTGCAATATTAGAACCCGAATAGACGGGATATTCTCCCTTATGCGATTGTCCGTAAGTTCTGGTGTATTTTGACAAGCCTTTTTGTGCCGTAAAAATATCACTTATTAAAACCTCTTTAAATTTTATATCAGACTTTTTTTTTCACTTAACTCCAAAATAAGATTTTTAATGCTCACAATATTGTCGGCTATATCTTCCACAAAATATGGCAGCTCTTCAAATTTGATAGCCTTGCCCTCTTCCTCAATCCCCAATGCGATTTTTTCTTCTTTGCTCCACCATCTGTCGACTGACCAATGCGTTTCTGGGGCAAACTTCTCTATGGGAACTATCTTGCATCGTGGGTCTTTGTTGATAGTATCAAAACTCGACTTATTACCTTTGAAAAAACTAAAAAGCGTTGTTGCTTCGTTGAGGTCGTTTTGCTCAATGTCAAAACGGTAAACATCACGGCTTTCACCTATTTCACTGACGAGGTAAGTAAACACTGGGTGAATTTGAATATCCGCCTTGGTGTTTTTCTTGGTAAGGCACAGGATGTAGGTTTTTTTATTAGTCGTAAAAAAGGTGTTCAGCGGTAGCGAGATAATTCCGTCAATAAAACACTCTTGGCGTAAAAGCGCCCTCAAGTTTTTGTCATTTTGGCGGTTGAAGATGCCATCAGGAACAATGACAAAAGCCTTCCCATTTGGCTTTAATGCCCTGACAATCCACTCCATGAAAAGCCCCTCCACTCCTATAGCATTGACCTTGTAGTAGCTTTTAAGGTCGGAGTCTTTTTGTATCTCTTCTTTAAGGTTACTGCTTCCGCTTGTGACATACGGTGGATTGGTGAGGATTAAATCGTATTCATTTTCGATTGGGTCTCTTAGCGTTCCTAAAATTGAATTTGTCTTAAGCGTAAAACTATCATTGAAAATTTTAGCAAATTCTTTTGTATGGCTTGGGTGATCCTTGATGATTTCACTAAAATAGATAAGCATATTAGCCTTGGCTAAAATAATCGTCTTCTGCTCGTCCTTATCAAATCCTTTATCAAAACCCCTGATTGTTATCTTTGGGACAACCTTGTCACCTTCTACACTATAAAATCTATCCAGCCTGCTTTTGATTGGCTCAAGTAAAAATTTCCCAACACCGCAAGCTGGATCGCAAATGACCGCCCCTTCTTTTATCTCATCTTTAGCAATTTTTTCTATTGCCCGAATTACTTTCATAGGAGTGAAAAACTGCCCCCAGTTTTTTTTACTGATGCTTTCTTTCAAAAAACTTTCAAATAGCTGACTTTTAAAATCGTAGTCAATATGTTCCAATCTTCCATAATCATTGAATTTTTGAAGAACTTTTTTAAATACCGTACTGTAGCCTGCTACGGCTTTTTGGTCTTTGCTGACGAATATGGTTCCGTTGATGATGGTGGTGTTATCTGTAGGATTATAGGGAAATAATTCTTTTATTTTTTTTCTAATATTGTCTGCATAGTATTGCAACGCATCATCAGCTGTGTCCCCAGATGTATACATGTTCATCACGAAGTCAAAACTGTTTGTACTTTTTAGAATCCCTAAATCGCTAAGATATTTGAAGATAAATAACTCGACGAAAGTATAAAGACAGTTTTCTGGCGTAGCGCCGCTCACGCTCCAAATATCCTGCCAAATGGAACGGGCTAAATCAGTAGGGTTAACAAGTTTTTTGGGTAATATCTGGTTATTTTTTTCGTTGATAGAGTAAGATATTTTTTCGATTAACGTGGATAGATTCTCGTCTGTAATCACAAATTGAAATGTGAGAGCATTTCCGCTTTCATCAGTAATCTTTTCCCCAGTCAACGCATTGACCCACAAAGTATCTTTTGTATCTGTGGCGATAATAATCTTCGCGCCTAACTTATGGGCTACCTCTATTTCCTGTTTGATAGCTTTTTGTTTTTGCGCATCCGTTTTAAATCCTTTGGGCTGTTTGAATTCGACAACAGCAATCACATCTTTTTTATTAACAATAAGTGCATCTACTTTTTTATTTTCCAATTTACCGTAATCGATATTACGGATAATATTCGCACCTTTCAAAGCCTTAAGCGTTGTTGCCCCGATATTGTAATAATCCCACTTACCAATCTTGGCAGTAGGATTGCTTTTATTTAGCCCTCGCTGCAATAACTCTTCACTCATTCCTGCCCCATTTTCTTGTTACTTATTGGTTTTATTATAAATAATTGTGTTGTAAAAATATCAGACAACCAACGAGCGGTTGATTCCTGCCAGCTAGCCGTTGTAACGCAATATAGCAGGCATCGTCAATCCTCTGCATCAGAAATTCGCATCACTTGAGAAATCACCTCAAATCCAAAACCTCGCGATTGCAGGAAGCGCATCTGCTTGACTTTTTCTTTGTTATCCTGCGGCAAGGCGCCGAATTTCCTTTGCCACACTTCGTGTGCGACAGCCAACTCGCCTTCTTTCAATTCCGGCAACGCCGCGCTGATCAATTCTTCCGCGATGCCTTTTTGCCGCAATTCATGGATGATACGTTGGGTGCCGAAACGACTGCGGCGGTGCTGTACTATTTGCTCAGTTACGCGCTCGTCCGACAGCCAGTTGCGCTTCGCCAAATCGTCCAGCAGGGCTTCGACATCGTCGCCCTCCTGAACATGCGGCAGCAGCTTGGCGCTCAGCTCGGCGCGACTGTGTTCGCGCCGAGCCAGGTATTGCAGGGCACGCGCGCGCAAACTGGCTTCAGGCTTTTTCTTCACCGGAGCCAAGCATCAAAGTTATTCAGCAGCTTTGGCACTCGCTTTGTCGGCACCTTTGGCTGGCGCTTTGGCACCGGTATCGAGCAATGCCACACCGACTATTTCGCGCACCTTGTTTTCGATCTCGATGGCAATTTCCGGGTTGTTCTTCAGGAATTCGCGCGCGTTGTCCTTGCCCTGGCCGATCTTTTCGCCCTTGTAGCTGTACCAGGCACCGGATTTTTCGACCAGCTTGTGCAGCACGCCCAACTCGACAATTTCGCCTTCGCGCGAGATACCTTCGCCATACAGGATATCGAAGTTGGCCTCCTTGAACGGTGGTGCCACTTTGTTCTTGACCACTTTGACGCGGGTTTCGTTGCCGATGACTTCGTCGCCCTTCTTGATCGCGCCGGTGCGGCGGATATCGAGGCGCACCGAGGCGTAGAACTTGAGCGCATTGCCGCCGGTGGTCGTTTCCGGGTTGCCGAACATCACGCCGATTTTCATGCGTATCTGGTTGATGAAAATCACCAGCGTGTTGGAACGGTTGATGTTGCCGGTCAACTTGCGCAACGCTTGCGACATCAGGCGCGCATGCAAGCCCATCTGCGCATCGCCCATTTCGCCTTCGATTTCCGCCTTGGGCGTCAGTGCGGCGACCGAGTCGATCACCACTACATCCACCGAAGCGGAACGCACCAGCATGTCGGTGATTTCCAGCGCCTGTTCGCCGTTGTCCGGCTGCGAAATGAGCAGGTCTTCGACCTTCACGCCCAGCTTCTGCGCATATTGCGGATCGAGCGCGTGTTCCGCGTCGATGAACGCCGCCGTGCCGCCCAGCTTCTGCATCTCGGCGATCACTTGCAAAGACAGCGTCGTCTTGCCGGACGATTCCGGGCCGTAGATTTCGACCACGCGTCCGCGCGGCAAACCGCCCACGCCAAGCGCGATGTCCAACCCCAGCGAACCGGTGGAAACCACTTGTATGTCGCGCGCCACGTCATGTTCGCCCAGGCGCATGATGGAGCCTTTGCCGAACTGTTTTTCGATCTGGCTCAATGCCGCCGCGAGCGCCTTGCTTTTATTGTCATCCATTTTTTCTGCTCTCCTTCAAAAGATGTGCGATTATGGCATATCAATCTGCCCTTGCATAGAACGATCGTTCTTTTGAGTGTTTCCCGATCCTGATGGCTTTCAAATCCGAGGAATTTTTGCTGGATTCACAACGTGACCAACTTGGAAATATAAATTACCAAACAAGCTGTTATCTGTACGCCAGCGCACCCATCGGCAATCCGCGCGTTAATCCGCCGCTATGCCGTTTCGGTTAACAAGTTCAGTAAATCGACCACCCCTTGCAAGGCAATACGCACCGACTGAGCGCGAATTTCGCCACGGCTACCGGCGAGATGATGCAGATGCGCCACGCATGTCCTGTCCTTGACTCCCCAGGCGAACCACACCGTACCGACCGGTTTTTCTGACGTACCACCGGATGGCCCGGCGACGCCGCTCACCGCCAGCGCGACTTGCGCATGACTGTGGCGTAGCGCGCCCGCCACCATCTCGCGCACCACGGCTTCGCTCACCGCGCCGTGATACATCAGAGTTTCCTTGGGTACGCCCAGCATTTCGTGCTTGGCATCGTTGGCATAGGTTATAAAGCCGCGCTCGAACCACGCCGAGCTACCGGCAATTTCGGTGATGGCCTGCGCCACACCGCCGCCGGTACAGGATTCCGCCGTAGCCAGCATCAGACCGTGCGCCTTGAGCAAACCTCCGACTTGTGCGGCAAGAACATCCATGACTAACCATTCAGCCCGCGCGCCAGATCGGCCTGGATATCGCTTACCGCCTCCAGACCGACCGCAATGCGCAACAGGCCCTCGGTGATCCCCGCCGACTGCACGCTGTTCCGGTGTATTGCGGCCATGGGTGGTGGTGGCCGGATGGGTGAGCGTGGTTTTGGTGTCGCCCAGATTGGCCGTGATGGAGAGCATCTGCGTGCTGTCGATCACGCGCCACGCTGCGCTCCTGCCGCCCTTCACTTCAAACGTCACAATGCCGCCGCCTGTCTTTTGTTGCCTCATCGCCAGCGCATGTTGCGGATGCGACGGCAAGCCGGGATAGAACACGCGCGCCACATTGGGCTGCGCTTCCAGCCAGCGCGCCAATTCCAGCGCATTAGCGCTGTGCGCATCCATGCGTATTTTCAGCGTCTCCAGCCCTTTGAGGAACACCCAGGCGTTGAACGCGCTCATGGTCGGCCCCGCCGTGCGTAAAAACTGGTACACGCCTTCCAGCGCTTTTTTATTGCCCAGCACCGCACCGCCCAGCACCCTGCCCTGCCCGTCGATATATTTGGTGGCAGAATGAATTACGATGTCCGCGCCCAATTCCAGCGGTCGTTGCAAAATCGGCGTGCAGAAGCAGTTGTCCACCGCCAGCAGCGCGCCGCATCTGTTTCGCCACGAGCGCAAGCGCCGCAATATCGGAAATTTCGGTGAGCGGATTAGACGGCGTTTCCAGAAAGAACAATTTCGTTTCCGGACGCACGGCCGCGCTCCATTCGCTCACATCCGTCGCGGAAACAAAGGTGGTGGCTACGCCGAATTTTTTCAGGATACCGCCAAACAGATTCACCGTCGCGCCGAACAAACTGCGCGAAGCGACAATGTGATCGCCGCTCTTCAGCAAGCCCATGCAGCAGGCCAGAATCGCCGACATGCCGGAGGCGGTGGCAATGCATTGTTCCGCACCTTCCATGGCGGCCAGGCGCTCTTCGAACATGGTGACGGTGGGGTTGGTAAAGCGCGAATAGATGTTGCCCGGCTCTTCGCCGATGAAGCGCGCGGCGGCCTGCGCTGCGCTGTCGAAAGTAAAGCTGGAAGTGAGGAACATCGCCTCGCTGTGTTCGTGGAATTGGCTGCGCGGCGTGCCCGCGCGTACGGCGAGCGTTTCTGGCTGGTAGCTTGATTCAGACATTTGATTTCCTTAGCCGTTAATCGCCAGATTAAGATCCAACTGGCCGACATCATCGTCCTTGATTGCTTTGCCGGCCTCACGCGCCGCCTCAATGGTATCGAGATATTCCAGAGTGATGTCGCCCGTAATGTAGTCGCCGTCGAAGCATGATGCCTCAAAATACTTGATGGCCGGATTAACCTTGCGCACTGCCTCCTTGAGGTCGTCCAAATCCTGATAGATCAGCTTGTCGGCGCCGATCTCGCGGCAGATTTCATCATCGCTGCGCCCGGTGGCAATCAGCTCGCGGCGCGAGGGCATGTCGATGCCATACACATTGGGGAACTTGACCGGTGGCGCGGCAGAAGCGAAATACACCTTGCGCGCGCCAGCATCGCGCGCCATCTGCACGATCTCCGCGACTGGTGGTGCCGCGCACGATGGAGTCGTCCACCAGCAGCACGTTCTTGCCCTTGAACTCCATACCGATCGCATTCAGTTTCTGGCGCACCGATTTCTTGCGCATCGCCTGCCCCGGCATGATGAAGGTGCGTCCGATGTAGCGATTTTTCACGAAACCTTCGCGGAACGGAATACCCAGACGGTTGGCCAGTTGCAGGGCGCTGGGTCGACTGGAATCGGGAATGGGAATGACCACGTCGATATCCGACTGCGGCCACTCGCGCGCGATCTTGTCGGCCAGATTCTCCCCCATGTTCAAACGCGTCTCGTAGACCGAAATACCGTCGATCACCGAATCCGGGCGCGCCAGATAAACATACTCGAAGATGCAAGGATTGAGCGTGGGATTTTCCGCGCATTGCTGGCTGTGGAAATTGCCGTCAAAATCAATGAACACCGCCTCGCCCGGCGCGATATCGCGCAGGAACTTGAAGCCCAGCGTATCCAGCGCCACGCTTTCCGAAGCAACCAGATATTCCGTGCCCTGCTCCGTGACATTGGCTCCCGACCACCAGCGGGCGGATGCCATAAGTATCGCGGAACGCCAGCAAGCCATAACCGGCAATCATCGCCACCACGGCATAAGCTCCCCGGCAGCGGCGGTGCACGCCGGACACGGCGGCAAAAATGGACTTGATGTCGAGACGATACTTTTTGGTATTGTCCTGCAACTCGTGCGCCAGCACATTGAGCAACACTTCCGAATCGGAATTGGTATTCACATGGCGGCGGTCTTCCAGAAATAATTCCTGTTGCAACTGCTCGGTGTTGGTCAGATTGCCGTTGTGGCCGAGCACGATGCCGTAACGGCGAATTGACATAGAACGGCTGCGCCTCGTTGTGGTCGACGGCGGAACCCGCAGTGGGATAGCGCACATGCGCGATGCCCGCATTGCCCTGCAAGGTGCGCATGTTGCGGGTGCGGAACACATCGCGCACCAGACCGTTGCCCTTGTGCAAATGGAAGGTGTTGCCGTCTATGGTGGCGATACCCGCCGCATCCTGCCCGCGATGCTGCAATACCTGCAACCCGTCATACAGCAACTGGTTGACCGGTGATTGCGCGACGACGCCTAAAATTCCACACATAACTTAATCCCAATGTTCAATTACGATTTAATAATGCACACGTTTCGCCACGCTATCCGGCAACCAGGTCTGAATAGCCACCGCCACACTTTCCAACGGTTTACTCGACCACGCATTGCGCCAGAACGCATCCTGCGGCAAGCTGTGTCATCCCCGCCAACACTACCAGCACCAGCACCACCAGCACACCGCGCAACATACCGAAAAACATCCCCAGCAAGCCATCTAGCAAACCGAGCCCCACCCACTTGACCAGCTTCGACAGCAGCCAAGCCACGATACCGCCGACAATCAACGTGACGACAAACAATGCGACGAAGGCCGCAGCCGTTCTGGCGGACTCTGCCCCCAAAGCGGCAGGCATGTAAGGGGCCGCGCTGGCGGCAAACATCCGCGCCACCACCCCCGCCGCCACCCAACCCAGCAACGACAAGATTTCATACACCAAGCCACGCCACCAACCCAGCAATGCCGACAACAGAACTATGGCGAAGACGGCGTAATCAAACCCCGTCATTCAGAAGTTCCCATACGTTAGTCCTGCTCCACAATATTCGAATGCAAGCCTTTCTCCTCCAGCTTGTGGCGCGCCTTGTTCGCGGCTTCGCGCGTGGCATAAGGCCCGATGCGCACCCGTATCTTGTTACCCACTTTTTCGGTATAAGCCTTGAAGCCTTGCTGGACCAAATTCTTCTGCCAGCTATGCGCCGTATCGGCATTGCTAAATGCTCCGACCTGCATTACCAGACGTCTGCGGGGCGGACTGGCTCTGTTCAGAATGTGTTGCCCCGGTTTGCAGCTTTGGCTTGATCCGGTTTATGTTCCGGCACATTGGCAGCCGTATTAACGCGGGGACGCAGCAGGCGGGTTATCCGATACGGTTGCCGCAGGCACGGGCTGGCTGACAATGGCGGGCGCGGGAGCCTCTTCGGGTGCCGGGGCTGAAACCGCAGAGACGGGCGCACTGGCGGGTTGCAAATCTATTCTTGGGAACAAACGCAGCCACCTTGTCTTTGTCCGGAATGCGTAACTCGATGTCCTGTCCGACCGGCTTGGGTTCGTTCTCCAGCACCATGGGCAGTATCACCACAATGGCGGTGGTGAGCGCCACCGCGCCGATCAGCCTCCGTCGTGCCTGCCGCTTCAGTTTGTCTTCATCATCCGTGATCTGTTTTGCCATCGTGCGTCCCCGCGCCGTATTGCTTCCCGGTATAAAGTTCAGACGATGCGTAGGCCGCGCGCTCGCATCACTTCCGCTACCGTATAGAATGAACCGAAGGCCGCGATTCTATCATTTTCGGAGGCTACATTGCAGGCATGAAGCAAAGCATTTTCTATCGAAGGAAATCCCTTACCCCCCCCGTTACCCCTTCGGCGATGAGCAGCGTAGCCACTTCTGCTGCCGTCGCCCCGCGCGGTGCATGGATACCCGCCACCAGCCACACATCCACGTGATCCTTGAGCGCTCGCACCACACCGGCAATATCCTTGTCCTTAAGCATGGCGAATACTGCAAAGGTCT
Source organism: uncultured beta proteobacterium (assembly GCA_963714805.1). Lineage (GTDB taxonomy): Bacteria > Pseudomonadota > Gammaproteobacteria > Burkholderiales > Gallionellaceae > CAIQPV01. Next base: position 461,437 of record CAVQPO010000006.1, read on the forward strand.
TGTGGCATGGCGGCAGACTGGCGAGATTCTGTGCCAGCGAACGCGCCGCATGCGGGTTGTGTGCGACATCCAGGATCAAGTTGCGGGCTGCCCGGAAGCAATTGGAAACGCCCCGGCAAACTGACTTCGACCAGCCCGCGCCGCAACGGCCTCCATGCTCACCGGCAGCTTATCTTTTAGCGCATCCAGCGCCGCCAATGCGGCGCTGGCATTGTTGAGTTGGTAGGCGCCGCGCAGAGCGGGGTAAGGCAGGGAGTTGCGTTCACCTTTTATGCCGTAATAATCCCACTGTTGCGTATCAGCCGCATAATTCCGCTCTTGGTTTGAAACAAGATGAACTACCCTGGGGAGCGGCCTCCCGGCCGCGATAAACCTATCGCGGCCGGGAGGCCGCTCCGCACCCAAGTGGCATTTCCAAACTTGAAATGTTGTAGTTGAACTGATTGCCCAACTGCCATAATTCAGCACCTATGCGTTGTGCTTCATTTGCTATGACCTCGGCATATCCCGGTCAGCAAACACTGCCACCTTGCCCGCCCTGAAAATCCCCGCCTTCTCAAACGCAATCTTTTCGCGCGTATCCCCCAGATAGTCGGTATGGTCTATGTCCACGCTGGTCACCACCGCGCAATCGCTGTCGAACACATTCACCGCATCCAGCCTGCCCCCCAGCCCCACTTCCAATATCGCCACATCCACCTTGCGCTCGATGAAACACTGCATCGCCGCCAGCGTGCCGAATTCGAAATAGGTTAAGGGAATGTCGCCGCGCGCTTGCTCGATCTTCTCAAATGCCGCGCACAACTCCGCATCGCTCGCCTGTTTTTTGCCGATGCGCACACGCTCGTTGTAATCCAGCAGATGCGGCGAGGTGTAGCAGCCGACGCGGTATCCGGCTGCGTGCAATATGCTCTCCAGCATCGCGCATACCGAGCCCTTGCCGTTGGTGCCGCCGACCGTGATGATAGGGAATTCAGGTTGAAGATTGAGCCGCTGTTTGACTTGCGCCACGCGCTCCAAACCGAGCGCGATGGTCTTGGGATGCAGGGATTCGAGATAAGTTAGCCAGTCGGCAAGAGTAACAGGCATTGTCATTTTATGTAGGGTGCGCTCTGCGCACCATGGTGCGTAAAACGCACCCTACGCCGCCTCAATCTCCGCAACCGCCGACTGCTTGGTCAGCAGCGTAATCAGCGTCGCCAGTTGTTTGCGCATTTCACGCCGATCCACGATCATGTCTATCGCGCCATGCTCCAGCAAAAACTCCGCGCGCTGAAAACCTTCCGGCAACGTCTCGCGCACCGTTTGCTGAATCACGCGCGCACCGGCAAAGCCGATCAGCGCGCCGGGTTCGGCGATCACCACGTCGCCCATGAAAGCGAAGCTGGCAGATACTCCGCCCATGGTCGGGTCGGTCAGCACCGAGATGAACGGCAGCCGCTCCTGGCTCAACTGGGTCAATGCGGCGCAGGTCTTGGCCATCTGCATCAGCGACAGCAAGCCTTCCTGCATACGCGCCCCGCCGCTGGCGGCAAAGCAGACAAAGGGCATTTTCTGTTCGGTGGCGAGTTGCACGCCGCGCACGAAACGTTCGCCCACCACCGACCCCATGGAACCGCCCATAAAGCTGAATTCAAACACAGCCGCCACCAGCGGGATGGCATGCACACTGCCCTGCATCACCACCATCGCATCGGTCTCGCCGGTCTCGCGTTGCGCCACGGTCAGACGCTCGCTGTATTTGCGGCTGTCCTTGAATTTCAGGGTATCCAGCGGCTGCACCTCGGCACCGATCTCGAAACGCCCTTCGGCATCCAGCAGCCAATCCAGCCGGGTGCGCGCGGTGATGCGGTGATGATGGTTGCACTTGGGGCAAACACTGAAGTTTTTTTCCAGATCGGAGTGATACAGCACCGCCTGGCAGGCCGGGCATTTGTGCCACAAACCTTCGGGCACATTCTTCTTGCTCTCCGCGCCCAATTCGCGGCGCTTGATTTTTGGAGGTAATAATTTTTGAAACCAACTCATTGTGTATTCTCCTATAACTACGTAGGTGGGCTCCTACCACATGTCGGCCTGAGCACGACCATTGCGCCGTATCAACAGCTACATCGGGTGCCTACACCATGTCGGGCAAGCACGACCTACTTTTGATCTATCGCAACGCGCAACTCTTGCACCAGTTTGCCTACATTGGCAACTACGTTTTGCTCAGTTGAATCTTCAATTTCCTGCACGATGCGACTGCCCACCACCACGCCATCGCACAAGCTTCGATACCGCCATGCGCCGTTTCCGCATCACGAATACCGAAGCCCACGCCGATGGGCAAGGTGATGTGCTTTCTGAGTTGCGGAATTTTTCGCTCGATGTCGCCCAAATCCAGATTCCCGGCACCGGTCACGCCCTTGAGCGAGACGTAATACACATAACCGCGCGCCTGCTTCGCCACCTTGGCAATACGCTCGTCGTTGGTGGTCGGCGCAAGCAGGAAAATCGGATCAATGTTATGACGCTGCAAATGGCCGAATGCCTCGTGACTTTCTTCCGGCGGAAAATCTACCGTCAGCACGCCGTCCACGCCCACTTCGGCACAGCGCTTGGCGAATGTTTCCCAGCCCATCGCTTCGATCGGATTGCCATAGCCCATCAGCACCAGCGGCGTCGAACTGTCTTGCTTGCGGAATTCCGCCACCATGCCGAGCACGTCGCGCAGGCTTACCTTATGTTTCAGCGCACGCTCCGATGCGCGCTGGATGGTCGGGCCGTCCGCCATCGGGTCGGAGAACGGCACGCCGAGCTCGATCACATCCGCGCCCGCTTCCACCAGCGCGTGCAACAGCGGCACGGTGAGTTGCGGGTTCGGGTCGCCCGCAGTGATAAACGGGATCAGCGCCTTGCGCTGGTGCAGCTTGAGCTTCTCGAAAGTGGTTTGAATGCGGCTCATAGCGTGATTCCCTTCAACCGCGCCACGGTATTGATGTCCTTGTCGCCACGCCCGGAAAGGTTCACCAGCAGCACTTTGTCCTTACCCATGGTCGGCGCGATCTTCGCGGCATGCGCCAGCGCATGGCTGGATTCCAGCGCGGGGATGATGCCTTCAAAACGGCACAGATCATGGAATGCCTGCATCGCTTCGTCATCCGTGATCGCCACATATTCCGCGCGGCCGGTGTCTTTCAGCCAGCAATGTTCCGGGCCGACGCCGGGATAATCCAGGCCGGCGGAAATGGAATGGGTTTCGATGATCTGGCCGTTCTCGTCCTGCATCAGATAAACGCGGTTGCCGTGCAGCACGCCGACCTTGCTGTTGGCGGTCAGCGGCGCGGCATGTTGACCGGATGCCAAGCCGTGCCCACCCGCCTCCACGCCGATCAACCTGACGCCCTCGACACCGATGTAGGGATAGAACAATGCCGATGGCATTGGAGCCGCCGCCCACGCAGGCGATCACCGCATCCGGCTGACGGCCGGCCATTTCCGGCATCTGCATCTTCGCTTCCTCGCCGATGACGCACTGAAAATCGCGCACCATCATCGGATACGGATGCGGGCCGGCCGCCGTGCCGAAGATGTAAAAAGTGGTTTCGACGTTGGTCACCCAATCGCGCATCGCTTCGTTGCACGCATCCTTGAGCGTCTTTGAGCCGCTCTCCACCGGCACCACCGTCGCGCCCAGCAGTTTCATGCGGAACACGTTGGGCGACTGGCGCTGCACGTCCTCCGCGCCCATGTACACCACGCATTCCATGCCGTAACGCGCCGCCACCGTTGCCGTCGCCACGCCGTGCATGCCCGCGCCGGTCTCCGCGATGACGCGCTTTTTGCCCATGCGCTTCGCCAGCAGCGCCTGACCGATGGCGTTATTGATCTTGTGCGCGCCGGTATGGTTGAGGTCTTCGCGCTTCAGATAAATCTGTGCGCCGCCCAAACGATCCGTCCAATTTTTGGCGTGATAGATCGGGCTGGGACGCCCCACATAGTGCTTCAACTCATAGGCGAATTCCGCCTTGAATTCGGGATCATCGCGAAAACGCAAATATTGCTAGGCGCAGTTCGTCCACCGCCGGTATCAGCGTCTCCGCCATGAAGATGCCGCCGTAGGGGCCAAAGTGGCCGGTGCTATCTGGATAGTTGTACATCAATATTCGTTTAACCTCGTTGATGAACGCGGCGACTTTCGCCGCATCCTTGATTCCTTTTGCCGTCTCCACCCCGCTGGAACATCCACCGCGTATGGCCGCACTTGCTTAATCGCTACAGCCACATTGCCCTCATCCAAGCCGCCCGACAAAATTACCGCGCAGCGGCAAATCATTCGGGTATCAGCGCCCAGTCGAACGACTCGCCCCGGTTCCACCATGCGTGCCTTCGATGTAGGCATCCAGCAATAATCCCTGCGCCGCCCGGTAATGCGCCGCGCATTGTAGCAAATCCACGCCCTGCTCTGACCCGGATTGCTTTGAGATAGGGGCGTCCGAATTGTGCGCAGAATTCCGGCGTCTCTTCGCCATGAAACTGCAACACATCCAGCGGCACTTGGCTTAACACATCGCGCACTTCATCTTCTGTAGGATTTACGAACAGCCCCACCACCGTCACGAATGGCGGGACGGCTCTAGCCAATTCAGCTGCCTGCGGCACGGTGACATAGCGCGGGCTTTTCTCATAAAACACCAAACCGAGCGCATCCGCGCCGCTGCGGGCGACGGCCAACGCATCTTCCACGCGCGTGATGCCGCAAATCTTGGTTCGGGTCATGGTTTAAACACTACATTTCAAAATTAAGACGATATTGTAATTGATTCAGAACGGCAGCCCCCACTTCGCATCGTAGGTGATGCGGCGCAAATACAAGCCATCCGGTGCGAAGGTCGGCGCGGCCAGACTGCGTTCGCGGCCTTGCAACACTTGCTGCATCCACTGCGGCGGGTGCTTGCCCTTGCCGACATATACCAGACAACCAACAATATTACGCACCATGTGATGCAGAAAGGCACCGGCGGTCAGATCGAAAATTATCATGTCTCCCTGCCGGGTAATATCGAGTTGCGTCAGGTTTTTGATCGGCGATTTGGCCTGGCACTCCGCCGCGCGGAAAGCGCTGAAATCGTGCTCGCCCAATAGAAATTGCGCGGCCTCACGCATCGGTTCCACATCCAGCGGCGCATGAAACCAGCCGACTTTGCCGTACTGCACAGCACTGCGCACCGGGCGGTTGATGAGCAGATAGCGGTAACTGCGCGCCTGCGCGGAGAAACGCGCATGAAATTCTTCCGGCACGGCATGCGCCCACAGTACCGCGATACTTTTCGGCAACAGGGCATTGACGCCGCGCACCCAGGCGGACAGCGGGCGCTCGACACCGGTATCGAAATGCACCACTTGCTCCAGCGCATGCACGCCGGTATCGGTGCGTCCGGCAGCAGTGATCGCAATGGCTTGGTCGGCAATACCGCTCAGCGCCGCTTGCAGCTCATCCTGCACGGTGCGTCCTGCGGGTTGGCTCTGCCAGCCAAAAAATAGGCTGCCGTCGTATTCCACTCCCAGTGCGATTCTCATAACCATACCCATGCCAGCAAAGCACTGGCCATGACCAGCAATAATCCATCGCGCAAAGTGAATGGTGGAGTATGCAATTCGATACTGTCTTGCTTGACTTCTGCCGACGCCCCTTCGCAGCCAGCATTTGTTCGATGCCGGATCGCCAATTCGCGGAGGTATCCAGAATGGCGGTTTCGGCATAGTGCAGCGTCAGTGCCAGACGCACTGCGATGCGTTCCCGAGACAGGCCGAAATAGCGCAAGGGATAGGCCAAGGTATAAAGCCCGCCGATGAGTTGCTGTTGCGACAGCAGGCACAACAGAATGGCCAGTCCTGCCAGCGCGAAAGCCAGTCGGCACAGTTGCAACAGGCCGTCGATCAATCCTTCCTGAGTAGGGCTGAATTGAGCGAGCGGTGCCCATACCGCCGTCCCCGGCGTGGCATAGGCATAGATCAGCAACAGCGATAGCATGATCCAGCGCGTGCGGCGCAACAAACCAGACAGCCGTACGGCAGAAAGTGCATAGGCCGCAATCAGCAACGGCACTCCGGCAAGCAGCAGTGCGAGCGCTTGCAGCGATTGCATGGCAATGGTCAGGCAGACCCAGAGGAAAATAAGCACAGCGGGATGCAACATGGCAGCGGTGCAGGCGGATCACAATGGTTTTTGGCAACAGCATGATCTTGACTTCATGAATAAAACGGCAGCCAATAAGGCTGCCGTTCCGTCAACCAATCACTATGCGGACAATTGTTCCAGCATGACTTCGGCCGTCGCACGCTGCTGAGCGTCGCCTTCGTTCAAAACCTCTTGCAGAATTTCGCGCGCTCCAGAAGCATCGCCCATTTCCTGATAAGCCCTGGCAAGATCAAGTTTGGTGGCGACATCATGCCACTGCGTATCTTTAACCTCTTCTGCCTGAACAGAAACAGGCTCATCCAGATTCAGGTTAATTTCGCTGAAGTCGATGGCACCCGTATCCTTGGCGACAACTGGCTCGGACACCTCGGGCGCGGCCTCGTCAGCGACGGGAGATTCTTCTACCGGGGCAGGAGGTTCTTCGACCGGGAAGTCCAGCGAAAACGTCATCTCTTCTTCTGCTTGCGCGGGAGCCGCCGCCACTTCCTCGTTCACCGCAGCAGGTGAAGGCTGATCTAAACCGTGAGCTCCATAAACAGCCTCCTCCGCATTTTGTTCGGGGCTCTCAGTCTGCTCTGGAGCAAGCTCTTGTTGAGTTGCAGACAGGTCCGGATGCTCTGCCGTGATATCAAAATCCAATGAGGTATCTTGCCCGGCTTGCGAATTTTCCGGCACCTCGACTTGTTGGTTCGTTGGCTCGCTTAGCACCATGGCGTTATTAGCAACGGCTTCTTCTGAACGGCTGCCTCAGCAGGCATATCAAACCCAAGATCAAAATCCAGATCGGTCGAAGCTTCGGCTTTTTCATCCGCTTGCGCACTTTGCACCGCTGAACTCTCAGGTTCCGCGACAGCGGGGGCAGAGTCTTCCGGCGCGCCGATACCCAGATCAAAATCCAGCGCATCCGTCGAGGCAGGAGCAGGCACTTCCAGTGGTATATCCAAAGCGCCCGTTGCCGAACTGTCTTCCGCCTCGCCAAGCCCCAAGTCAAAATCCAGACTGTGGGTGGTTTGTGCGGCAGTATTAACTTCGTCCTGCGATGCTTCGACTGCCTGCGCCACAGCGTTGCCATCACCGCCATACATCGGGTTGCTTGGGTCCAGTTTGCGTCCCATTTCTGCAGTTTGCGCCCATGCCGCCGTATCGCCGGAATCCTGCACTTCGCGGGCTACTCCGGAGAATGTTTTGGTATCCTTGCGGCTTGCATAGATCGATAGCAGCTTGAGCCGGATCTTTTGATTGCCCGGATTTTTATTCAGTGCGTCTTTAAGGATTTCTTCAGCCTGCACATCGCGCCCGAAATTTAGGAACAGGTCGGCTTCGCTGATCGGATCGACATCCTCCTGTTCAATCGGGCTGACGATCTCGTTCGCAGTTGAAATGCGCGTAAAGTCTCCGGTATCGGGAGACGGTGCTACCGGGGCAACAATATGAGTAACGACACTGCCTCTTCCTTGCTTGCTCAGCTTTACCGCGCCGGCTTGCCAGCATAAAACCGAGCCCGCCCAAACCTAACAAGGCAACGGCTCCGCCCCCAAATAAAGCGGTTCGTCAATAATTTCATCCAACAGAGAAGGCGGTGGCGTCTCGACTTTGGAGGCGCTGGTCTTGCAGGCTTCACTGCACTGGCAGGTTGAGTACCGGCGCAACCGTAGTCGTCCTGACTGTGGCACTTGCAGCTGCGACCCTCGCTTCCGGTTTAACTTGGCGGGTTTAACCTCAGGTTTGATTTTCCGTTCCCCTGCGGCCTTGATTCGGGACAGGCGGCTTCGGCTTTGCTCTGGTTGGTTTTGGCAGCTGGCGCAGGCTGCCCTTTCAATTCGATCAGGCGCTGCATTTCCTTGATATTTTTTTCCAGCAGGCGATGCGCTCATTGCTTTCCTTGAGCGTTTTGTTTCTGGCGGTGGCATCTTCTTCCATCGCATGCAACTTGTCTTGCATGGCTTGTGCGTTGCCGCCCGCAGCGGCCTTGTCGCCAGGCGCTTCGCCTTTGGACAAGCCGCACCACTTCCTTGGCGGATTCTTTGGCGGCAGGAGTCTTGTCGGCGACCGTAGTGCTGATCTTGCCGGAGACTTCCTGTTTGGGCGCCTGCTCCGCTACAGAGCCGCTGGCTGCCGCCAGTTTCATGCGATAGGCGTGCCAATCGGCGGCCTGCGCGTGAATTTCCTTCACTGCATCCGCTTGTGCCACCTTGTTCAAATCACTCTATTTCCGGTACACGCAAAATTTTACCGGTCTTCAGACGGTTCATGTTGTTACCGTCGAACGCATCTTCGTTGGCACGATACATTGCCACCATCATGCGTTCCAAGACTGACATCGGGAGATTTTGTCTCGCGCGCAATTTTGCTCAAAGTGTCGCCGCGCTTCACCTTGATGGTGCCCGTGCAACATTCTGCACTTGCTGCTTTCCGACAGGCTCTTCCTGGCGGCGAGCATATTGCCGATGCAACAGCAGCCGACAAATACTTTTTCATCCATCGGCGCAGTTGCACGCATCGGCATGGGCTGCTCCTTTTCCGCCACGGACTCTGGATTCATCCGTGCTGCCAACACTCGGCTCAAGCGGCTGTCACTTCCAGCCGCCTTGGGCTGTTCCGGTTTGAAGCCCGGAGGGTCAAGCAGGAAAGTATATTCACGCAACAACTGCCGGACGACCAGGTCAATTCCACCAGCAAACTGACGAAATGGTTCATTCACCGGCTGTGCGGTGGTCACCTTGAGATAAGGTTCGCCATTGGCGCGCGTCTCGATCTGGAATTTCAGCTTGGGCAGGGTGACGGGATAATCCAGGCCCGCCCCCTTGAATACGTCAGGCGAAGCCAAACGTGCGGACATTTTATTTTTCTCGGCCTTGCCAACCGCCACCAGATCGATCTCCGCTTTCAACGGCTCTCCCAGTGCGGTAGTCACGTTAATGCCGCCCATGCCCACGGCACAGGCGGCACCGGACAAGAGCCAATGCGGCAACAAGCCCCAACGCTTTGACAAATAATTTCAGCACGCTGCCACCTTTTAAGCATTCGTTTTGGACAAATAACATAACATCATGGGGTTATCAGCACAAGCTAAAATGTTTCCTGCATGATGCAGCTAATCCGTCTAGTTTCAATAAGAATCGAATACCGTGTTAAAGCTCAGATCCGGATATTTCTCAATCAAAATCTCGGCAATCTGCACGCTGTTGAGCGCCGCGCCCTTGCGCACATTGTCGCTCACCACCCACATATCCAGCCCGCGCGGATGCGATATATCCTCGCGGATGCGCCCGACCAGCGTCGCGTCCTGCCCCGCCGCTTCGATGGCGGTCGGATAGCCGCCCGGCTCGCGCTTGTCCATCACGGTCACGCCCGGCGCCTTTTCCAGCAAGGCGCGCGCCTCGTCGGCGGTGATCTTCTTGCGCGTCTCGATGTGCACCGCCTCGGAATGGCCGTAGAACACCGGCACCCGCGCTGTGGTCGGGTTGACCATGATACTGTCGTCTTCCATGATCTTGCGGGTCTCCCACACCATCTTCATTTCTTCCTTGGTGTAGCCGTTTTCCAGGAACACATCGATGTGCGGCAGCACATTGAACGCGATGCGCTTGGGGTAAACCTCGACCTTCACATCCTGATGATTGAACAGCGCGCGCGTCTGCTCGGCCAATTCATCTATCGCCTCCTTGCCGGTGCCGGACACTGCCTGATAGGTCGCGACGTTGATGCGCTCTATGCCCACCGCATCATGGATAGGCTTGAGCGCCACCAGCATCTGGATGGTCGAGCAATTGGGGTTGGCGATGATGCCGCGATTCTTGTATTGCGCGATGGCGTGCGGGTTCACTTCCGGCACCACCAGCGGAATATCGTCGTCATAGCGGAAATGCGCGGTATTGTCGATCACCACACAACCGGCTGCGGCCGCGATAGGCGCATAGATTGCCGACACGCTGCCGCCGGCGGAAAACAAACCGATCTGGGTCTTGGAAAAATCGAACCCCTCCACATCCAGCACGGTAATTTCCTCACCGTGGAATGTCACCGTGGAACCGGCAGAGCGGCTGGACGCCAGCGGGTACAGCTTGCCGACCGGAAATTGCGCTGCTCCAGAATGGCCAGCATCGCCTCGCCCACCGCACCGGTCGCACCCAATATGCATACATCGTATTTCTTGCTCATTGCTTTTCTCTCTTAAATATTTAAGCTGGTAGCCCGTAGCTTGTAGCGGGTAGCTAACCCGTTTCTGCTACAAGCTACCGGCTACCAGCTACTAGCTCAAAGCGCAGCGACAACCGCATCGCCCATCGCCGCGCAACCAACTTCTGCATGCCTGCCTCGTAAATATCGCCCGTGCGCAACCTTGCTGCAACACCTTGCGCACCGCAGCTTCGATACGCTGCGCGAGGTCTTCCCTGGCAAAAGTGTAGCGCATCATCATCGCCACCGACAAAATCGTCGCCAGCGGATTGGCGATGTCCTTGCCCGCGATGTCCGGGGCCGAACCGTGGCAAGGCTCATACAAGCCTTTGTTGTTCGCATCCAGCGAAGCGGACGGCAACATGCCGATGGAGCCGGTCAGCATCGATGCTTCGTCGGACAATATATCGCCGAAAATGTTCCCGGTGAGGATCACGTCGAACTGTTTGGGTGCGCGCACCAGTTGCATCGCCGCATTGTCCACATACATGTGCGACAACTCTACATCTGCGGATATTCCTTCGCCACGTCCGTCACGATTTCACGCCAGAACATGCTGGTGTCCAGCACGTTGGCCTTGTCCACCGAGCACATTTTTTTGGTGCGTTTCAGCGCGATCTGGAAGCCGACATGCGCCACGCGGCGAATCTCCGACTCGCTGTAATGCATGGTATCAAAGCCTTGCCGCTCGCCGTTTTCCAGCGTGCGGATGCCGCGCGGCTGGCCGAAATAAATGTCGCCGGTCAGTTCGCGCAAAATCATGATATCCAGACCCGACACCAACTCAGGCTTCAAGCTGGAAGCATTGACCAATTCGGGATACACCAACGCCGGGCGCAGGTTGGCAAACAGGCCCAGCCGCTTGCGTATGCGCAGCAGCCCCTGCTCCGGGCGCATAGGCCGGGGCAGCGTATCGTATTGATAACCGCCCACCGCGCCCAGCAGCACCGCATCGGATGCCAGCACCAGTTTTTCCGTCGTGGGCGGAAACGGATCGCCCTCCGCATCATAGCCCGCGCCGCCGAGGTGCGCGTATTCCAGCTCGATTTTCAGGCCGTCACTGCGCAAGGCTTCCAGCACCTTGGCTGCTTGAGCGACGATTTCCGTGCCGATGCCGTCACCGGGCAAAACTGCGATTTTCATTTCTCTCTTCCAAATCGTAAATCGGAAATTTGTTCGTTGTTACTCCGACTGAAGGTGGTAACCTTTCTGTCTTCAGCGCGATACGATCTATTGGGCGACTCGCCTCCGGCTCCGCCACCACCAGATCCACCGGATACATCAACGCTCGCTCCAACTCGCCCAAACAGGTCACGCGCTTCATGTACAACTCATCGCGCCGCGCCGGTATCACATACAAATCGACATCACCGCCGCGCTTGCTATCATCCACGCGCGATCCGAACAGCCTGACTTCCGCATCTGCGCCAAACACCTCGGCGACAACATGTTTGATCGAGGCCTTTTCTTCAGAACTCAAGCGCATGGCTACGTTTCACGTATCACGCAAACAGCCAAGGCTGCGCGGCATGATGCTTCACCTCGTAAGCCTTGATCTCGCCCACATGCTGCAAGGTCAAACCAATATCATCCAGCCGTTCAGCAGGCAATGCTTGCGGAAGGCTTCCACTTCGAATTTGTATACCGTGCCATCCGGCGCACTGATGGTCTGCTGCTCCAGATCAATCTTCAGCTTATAGCCGACATTCGCCTCCACCGCCTTAAACAGCGCGTCGACTTTGTCCGCATCCAGACGAATCGGCAACAAGCCGTTCTTGAAGCAGTTGTTAAAAAAAATGTCGGCAAAGCTGGTCGCGATGATGACACGAAAGCCGTAGTCTTCCAGCGCCCATGGCGCATGTTCGCGCGACGAGCCGCAACCGAAATTTTCGCGCGCCAGCAAAATCTGCGCGCCTTGATAGCGCGGCTGGTTCAGCACAAAATCTTTATTCAGCGGGCGTTTGGAGTTATCCATGCCCGGCTCGCCGTGATCCAGATAGCGCCACTCGTCAAACAGATTGGGGCCGAAACCGGAACGCTTGATCGACTTCAGAAACTGCTTCGGAATCAGCGCGTCGGTGTCCACATTGGCGCGATCCAAGCGGCATCACCAAGCCATCGAGCAAGGTAAATTTCTGCATTATTTTGTCGCCGCCTTTTCGATTGCCGCACCGCCTTTTTGAATATCCTTGCCCATGCCCTCGAAGGTGTTGCAACCAGCCAACACCAACACCGCAAGCAACAACAAAAACTTCTTCATCTCTTTCTCCTTTCAGATCGCACTGACGTCAACGAAATGTCCGGCGATGGCCGCTGCCGCCGCCATTTCCGGGCTCACCAAATGGGTGCGTCCGCCCGGCCCCTGCCGCCCCTCGAAGTTGCGGTTGGAGGTCGAGGCACAGCGCTCGCCCGGCGACAACCTGTCGTCATTCATCGCCAGACACATGGAACACCCCGGATCGCGCCACTCGAAACCCGCCGCGATAAATATCTTGTCCAGCCCCTCCTGCTCGGCCTGCAGCTTCACCAGCCCGGAACCCGGCACCACCATCGCCAGTTTCACATTCGCCGCGACATGTTTGCCGCGCGCGATTGCCGCCGCAGCGCGCATATCCTCAATGCGCGCATTGGTGCAGGAACCGATGAACACCTTGTCGACATTGATTTCCGTAATCGGCGTATTCGCCACCAAGCCCATATAATCCAAGGCGCGCTCCGCACCCTCGCGCTTCACCGCGTCGCTCATGCCGCCGGGTCAGGCACGCGCCCATCCACCGCCACCACCATCTCCGGCGAAGTGCCCCAGGTCACTTGCGGCTTGATCTCGGCCGCATCGAATTCCACCACTTTGTCGAATTTCGCACCGTCGTCGCTGTGCAGCGTGTTCCAGTAAGCCACGGCCTTGTCCCACAACTCGCCCTGCGGCGCGAACGGACGCCCCTTGAGGTAGTTGATCGTCGTATCGTCCGCCGCGACCATGCCTGCGCGCGCGCCCGCTTCGATGGCCATATTGCACAAAGTCATGCGCCCTTCCATGGACAAGGCGCGAATCGCGCTGCCGGCAAACTCGATGGCATAGCCCGTGCCGCCTGCCGTACCGATCTTGCCGATCACCGCCAGCGCGATGTCCTTGGCAGTCACGCCCTTGCCGAGCGTGCCATTCACCACCACCTGCATGGCTTTGGATTTTTTCATCAGCAAACATTGCGTCGCCATCACATGCTCGACTTCCGAGGTGCCGATGCCGAACGCCAGCGCGGCAAATGCGCCGTGCGTGCTGGTATGCGAATCGCCGCACACCACTGTCATGCCCGGCAAAGTCGCGCCCTGTTCCGGCCCCATCACATGCACGATGCCCTGGCGCACATCCGACATCTTGAATTCGTTGATGCCGAACTCGGCGCAATTGCTATCCAGCGTTTCCACCTGCAAACGCGCAATCGGATCAGTGATACCCTGCGCCCGTCCGGTGGTCGGCACATTATGGTCGGCCACCGCCAGCATCGAAGCGGTGCGCCACAGCTTGCGCCCGGCCAGCTTCAGCCCCTCAAAAGCCTGCGGGCTGGTCACTTCATGCACCAGATGACGGTCGATATAAATCAGCGCCGTGCCGTCGGCTTCCTGCCGCACCACGTGAGAATTCCAGAGTTTGTCGTAAAGGGTTTGCGCACTCATGGGTTATTTTGCCTGTTTCATACTCGTTTTAGAGCATGCAATTATGCCACAACAGGGCGCGGCTTGGCAGTTACCGAATTGCTGCACTGGCACAACACTGTGCCGCCGGGTGTATCAAGTTCAAGTCGCGACACGACGGCTTGCCTTCAACCCAATACCGCTTCCGCCAGCATTGCTGGCGACAGGATAGTAACGCCGTGAATCGATTTCCCATAGAACGGGCCGAAATGAGTTCGATCACCTGTAACCAGCATGTCGCAATGGTGGTGGATGGCAGCGGCAAGCACCGGCCTGTCCTTCTCTGGCAACACCATCATGTCCGGCAGCAAGGCTCTGACGGCACACAGCCCGCCGATATTGATCCGCGCCTCCTCGTATACGTAAGCATCTGCCCATAGTTCATGTCCGGCAGCCTCGGTTAGGGCGAGCAACCGCCGAACAGCGCCATCAGCCCGCGCAGCCGAAAACAGGATATTGGCATCGAGGAAAATCCGCACTGCGTCAGTGGGACTTTTTGTTCAACTCGGCGGCCAACTCGTTCTCCGCCTCATCAAATTCACGCAAGCGCTCGTCGCTGTATAACTCGATAGGCAAAGTAACGGCAGGCCGCAATAACAGGCCTTCCGGCGTTGTTTCCGCGATCAGTTGATCATCCGCAGAAAGACCGAGAGCTTTTCGCAACTTGGTTGGGAGTGTGATGACGCCGCGCCCGGTAATGGTAAGTGTCGTTTTCATGCTTGGCAGTTTTACAGAAAAGCTGCAAAACTGCAACAGATATTTTGACGCGGCGACACAACCTCTTCCTGCGCTTTGCGTACTTCCATTAAGTTAAGGAAGCTCCGTTCACCCTAAGCCTGTCGAAGGGTTCTGGTTGCGTAGCCTGCACTTCGGCAAGTCCATCCTGCGTTTATCGAAGAGCCAAGCACGCATGCTCTAAATTAATTTTAAACAACATCAATTCCTGTTGTGGGAACAGCCTTCCGGTCGCGATAAATCATATCGTGGCCGGGAGGCCGCTCCCACCAATATGTTATTTCTAAATAGAAATGGAATTACGATGGCGGAAAACGTATCTGAGAAAAATTGCGTCCATTGAGGATGGCTTTGCGTTCCACTGCCGAGGCCGATTCCAGCCAGCCTTTTTGCTCCAGAAACGTCAGAAATGCGCGCGTGCTCACTTTGCGACAATTCTCCGGCAATACAAAACCGGCACGGGCGATTTTGTAATCTTCAAACAGGAACACTCCGATGGGCGACGGATTATCCAATACAAGTTGGGTCATGGCCTCTTGCACCGCGAGTTCGCCCAGATTCGATTTTCTCGGCGCTGCAGCACCACTTTCCTGTGCCCGTTGGTAGTGCTCGAATATTTTGGTAGGCAGAATACGTAGCTTGTTCTTATCAGCCCATGCGGCTATGGATTGGCTGGTCGGCGTCTGGTTGCGTGTGACTTCGTGCAACACCATATCGACGATTTGCACCGACCATCCCGGCTTGAGCAAGACATCGAGCGCATCCGCGTAGGCCAGCGTAATCAGCGGCCCCGCATCCGGCAATAAGAGAATAGGCGTAATGACCGTCATAGCGCCCGATCAGGGGGCTAATGCTCGCAGACTATCCACCATGCTTTGCGTCGTCGCTTCAGGCAATCGCGGCAACGGCAAATGGGCTTGTGCCATCAACAGGAACAAATCTTCATCGCTATCTATCCCCATAATATCCATCGCAGCGTGGCTATCAATTCGCCCCAACGAAAAATCCAGCAAAGATTTGAAATTTTGGTTCCCCGATACCTCGGCAGCCTCAAATGTTTCCACAAGATAACGAAGCTCGGCGTTAAACAACGCATTGACCGATGTGTCGGACTTGGCGGCGATAATCTTGGCGCGTTTGAGCAGCTTGCGATCCACTGCCCCGGTGAAATTAACGGTTTCTGCCATGACAATTCCCCTTAATGAATTAACACATATTTAAGTGTAGCACATAATTATGTTTATAGTCTTTTCCTCAGGCCGGGAAGGTTCGCGAGACACTCGACCACGGTGTCCGATTTTATCGGCTCTGCAACAGTGTCGGGATAATCCTCTTCAAACATTTCCCATTCTTTTTTACCGAGGAATTGCCGCGCCCGTTGCGACCACTCCGACTCCAACCCACCCGTCACGCAAAACAGCGCATTCAATGGCTCAAGCGATAAATCATCCATGCATAACTTGAACGCGCTGTCTTCCAGCTCCAGCATTTGCCTGGACAAAGCCAGAAGCTGATCTTGCTGTTCCTTTGTGGCGTGAGATTCTTCCAGTGCGGTCAATGCCTCGTTCACTCTGGCATAAACCGCGGAGGCCAAATCTCCCAAAAGGGCCGCACCTTGTTTTTCGCAATCGGCTCGCAGAATTTCCCATACTGGTTCGGACAAACCCGCCTGCAAACGGGCAAGCAGATCATGGCTGTAGGGGGTATTCACCACCAGACAAAATAGGTCATGCAAATACATCCCTTGCAGCAACCCGCATAATTCGCGATACCCCAACGCCAGCAAACGCGGACGTAATCCTGCAATGGCCTCCGACCATTCGTCCGGGGTGCGCTCGATACCGGGAGCAATCACATTCGGTGGTGGAATCAGGCGGGGTATAGCTTGGAGATTAATTTTTGGCATGATTTCCTCTCAACCTGGATTGTCCATTAAGAAAATGCTGCTGTTCGAAAACATATGGTCGGGCACCCGTCCTACAAACATTTGGCCAAGCACCTGTGGGAGGCCGATTTATCGGGCGATTATTTGAAAAAGAGAATCGCCCGATAAATCGGCCTCCTACAAAGAACTCATAGCTCAATAAGGTTTTTTGTCTACCCAATTTCCTGCTGGCTGATATTGGCATACCCACACTTGATCCTGATTGTCCTCACACACTGCCATCCCGCAGCCAACACTTGTGGTAGTGCGCCAGACAACCTGCGTGTAATGACCGCAAACTTTTCCCTGTGTGCAGTTATTGCTGGCGTAGTCATAATCAGCTTTCTCGCTACCCCAGCTGTTCACCACCTTATCTGGCGACACATATTGCAAATCCTTGCGACCATCAGACCATGTCAGCGCGCTTGCCCAATATAGGTTTTCACCGTATTGCCCGTTGGGTTTGCTATGGCGCATCCGGCATTGGTTTGTCTTCTTCAGGTTGTCTGCCCAAGCTTGGGCAGAAGCTGCAAGCGATGGCGAATATTGTAGTGTCTCTGTTACGCCCACTTCAGCACGCCACTTATTATGTGCGGCGATAACTACTGCTGTGTTAATGTCTCCGGCATAGGCAGGAAATGCTGTCAGTGCAATTAATGAAAATGTGGTGATGACTCTAATTAAGATATTCATGGCGTTTTTCCCGCTTCCGGTTTGTCGGATATTTCGAGCTTGGTCACCGCTCTAAATCCATCATCACATCCCTCAAACATGCGACAAAGTGGGCCGGGGCAAGCACCGTCACGTACCAAGGCTCGTCGCCTATCCCCGTTACCCGCAGTTGCCCGTAGAAGCCATCGAAGCGCCAACTGGGTATCTGGTCGGGTTTGTGTTCGATGGGCCGGAGATACTCGTCGAACAGACGGTCTTCTATACAGTGCTCGGTAGTCAGGGAGCGGGGATTGGCCTCACACACCACAGGCTGCTCGGGCGCAGTATGTTCGGGCGTGCCAGAAAAGCGTCCAGCCCAAGGATGGTCTGGATCGTTGCCGTATTCTGGTGGCTTGTAAGGTGGGTCAAAAGGGGCGTTAAGTACGCGAGCGATACGGGTGGCGAGCTTTTTGACTACGACCCTGTCCACACTGGCAGGTTCGTAACAAGCGCTCTGCGAGAACATCGCATCCCATTGGCTCACCGGCATGCAGATCACCTGCTGGCAAGATATGCGCAGTGCCTGACTATAGAACGGAATTTCATGCATCGGGCAGGCGCTGTCAGATAACTCCTTTTCCAGAGCGGCACTTACCGTTTGCTGCCCATCGGTGAAATGGGGCATCTGCTGAGCCAGACTGCGCCAAGCCAATCGCAGCTTGCTTTCATCTATCAGTCTGACAAGCGCATGCTGCTGTGCATCGAAACTCTCGGGCCAATCCTCAATTGTGCAGGCAAGGGCGAGGCCGTCGCTCCCGTTGTCGGCAAGAATGGCGGCATATACCGGCCCCATGCCTTGCCAAAAGGGCAGCAACAGCGTTTCCCTGCGCATGCGGCGATGCGGCTCGCAAATGACCCAGTCAGCTTTCTCCTCCGGGGGCAGATCGGGGATGCGAGGCACGGGGCGGGGAAATGCGGGCAATTCAGACTGAGGTTTGTTCATGAAAAACAATCTTTCATTCTTGCTTATCCGGTTGCTTGCCAATCATGTTCTAGCACAAGGGCGCAATAACCAACGCGCATTGCGTCGAATGTGTTTTCTTCTGGCGCAATGCGCTTCACTTATTGACGCCCTACATTATTCCGTCTTACGCGGGTTTCACTTATTGACTCCCTACATCATTCCGCCTTGCGCGGGTTAAAACAAAAAATCAAATTTCAAAGGTCAAAGCTCTAGCGGACACACGTCACGTTGATGACGATCTTGTCGCCGCTCGCCGGGCCAACGTCGCCGTCGTACAGGCTGACGACGTAGTGGCTGCCAGCGCTGTCGGGCGTCGACGACCAAGTGCCGAAACCGTTCATTGCACCAGAGGCATGTAAGGCAATCAGCTCATCTTTCGTCGGCAAGCGCCAGCCGTTCTGTCCGTTGATTGCAGTTTTGGTGCAATAGGCATTGGCATCCGTCCAATTCTTCAAGAAACTTACCGGCATCCAGGTCAGTCCGCCCTGATAAACATAATCTTTGGGCGCATCAGCACCATCTTGTAATTTTGAGGCATTAATAATGTCTAATAGTCCTGGTGCAACAGTTACGGTCATCGGTGGCCCCGCTTCCGCATAATCTTTCAGCATCTGCACAATCTCACTGTGGCCGTTCTGGGTGGCAATCATAAGTGCCGTCGCGCCGCCTTTCGTCTTGGCATTGACATCGGCCCCGTTGGTGAGCAGCGCCTTCACTACCTCGATATGGCCTTTGTAGGAGGCCACATGTAGCGCGTTAAACCCGTCGTTTGTCTTGGCATTGACATTGGCCCCGTTGGCGAGCAGCGCCTTCACTACCTCGATATGGCCTTTGTCGGAGGCCACATATAGCGCGTTAAACCCGTCGTTCGTCTTGGCATTGACATCAGCCCCTTGGGCGAGCAGCACCTTTACCACCTCGCTGTGTCCACTCTGGGAGGCCATATGCAGCGCGGTCACGCCGTCTTTCGTCTTGGCATTGACATCTGCTCCCTTGGCGAGCAAAGCCTGCACCACCTTTAGATGGTCGTTACCGGAGGCAGTAATTAGCGCGGTATAACCGTCAGCTATCTTAGCATTGACATCGGCCCCCTTGATGAGCAGCGACTGCACCACCTCGCTGTAACCTTCCCGAGAAGCTTTATATAGCGCGGTCGTGCCGTCTTTGGTCTTGGCATTGACATCGGCCCCATTGGCAAGAAGCACCTGCACCACCTCGCTGTGTCCTTCCAGTGTGGCAATATACAGCGCAGTCACGCCGTCGTCCTTCTTGGCATTGGCATCGGCCCCCTTGGCGAGCAGCGCCTTCACTACATCGCTGTGGCCATGCTGGGAAGCAATATATAGCGCAGTAGGGCCGTTGTTCCACTTGGCATTGACATCGGCCCCCTTGGCGAGCAGCGCCTTCACCACCTCGATGTGGCCGTTCTGAGAGGCAATATACAGCGCACTAGGGCTGCCATCCTCCTTGGCATTGACATCAGCCCCCTTAGCGAGCAGCGCCTTCACCACCTCAATGTATCCATTCTGGGAAGCGGCTTGCAGCGAGGTCCAACCATCTTTTTCTTTCTTGGCATTGACGTCGGATCCCTTGGCGAGCAACGCCTGCACCACCTCGATGTGGCCTTTCTCGGAGGCCGCAATTAGCGCGGTATAACCGTCAGTCATCTTGGTATTGACGTCCGCTCCGTTGGCGATCAGCGCCTTCACCACCTCGATGTGGCCAAACTGAGAGGCTATAAGTAGCGCAGTCGCGCCGCTGCTCGCAGTGGCATTGACATCGGCTCCTTTAGCGAGAAGCGCTTGCACAATCTCACTGTTGCCTAGCTCGGAGGCAATCATCAGCGCGGTTCCTCCGTTGCTCATCTTGGCATTGACATCGGCCCCCTCGGTGAGCAGCGTTTGGAGCAGCGCCGGCACCGCAGCCGTATCACTACGCTCAACAGCACTGAACAAGTCTTCCGCAGGCCCAGCCACAGCTACCCCAGCCCAACCGACCGCCAGTACTACCAGCCATACCGATAACACACGACGAACGTGAACCATCAAGTTTTCAACAACGACTTTGGTTGACATCACTTCCTCCTCATTTATTATTGAAAGGCACAACATGTACTATTTTTTCAGGCGTTTTTGAAGCAATTGAAATCGTGAAAGTGTTACCTCAATTTGATGCACGCCCCAAAACCGCTACCCAGCCAAATCACTGACCAACACGCTCTAACCGCACAGAGTAGGCACTGACACGGTCATCAATGCCGACGCTGCCATCTTGGAAATCGAAGGCACAAACTTCGCATGGTGTCCTCCTGCTAATTACAACAACATCAAAGATTCTGCGGGCTTGGGCTTAGAACTCTAATCAATGATACGTTACCTTGCGAACGACTGAGTTATAGGTATCGGCGATATAGATATTTCCTCCAGTGTCAACTGTAACCCCTTCGGGACAATTGAGTTCTGCACTGGTCGCTGATCCATTGTCGCCGGTATAGCCCCCAATACCCGATCCAGTCCCAAACCCATTCCCGGCTACAGTAGTAATGATGCCGTTAGCGGCGACTTTGCGGATCCGATGGTTGGCACAGTCAGTAATAAATAGGTTTCCACTGGCATCAACCGCTACTCCTAAGGGTAAATTGAGTTCTGCGTTTGTCGCTGATCCGTTGTCGCCAGAATATCCTCCCGAATAAGGCGTTCCCGACCCCGCTCCCAACCCATTTCCTGCCACGGTAGTAATAATGCCAGTCGTCGCTAAGACTTTGCGAATGACATTATTGTAAGAATCTGCAAAATAGATATTCCCACTGGCATCGACCGCAACTGCGTCAGGACCGTCGAGTTGTGCGCTGGTCGCAGGTCCGTTGTCGCCGGAATATCCTAGTGTCCCATTCCCTGCTACAGTAGTAATGATGCCCGTCGTTGCGGTCACTTTGCGGATGCTATTGTTGTGAAAGTCGCCAATATAAATGTTTCCACTGCCATCGACAGCAACTCCTCTGGTCAAATTGAGTTCTGCGCTGGTAGCGGGACCGTTGTCGCCGGAATATCCAGCTATCCCATTTCCGGCTACAGTGGTAATGATGCTGGTCGTCGCGTCAACTTTGCGGATGCGGCTGTTGTTAAAATCGGCAATATAGATATTTCCCATGGCATCGATAGCAACTCCTGTAGGATTGTAGAGTTCCTGCGCTGGTCGCGGGTCCATTGTCGCCGGAATATCCCGCTGCTGCCCCATTCCCGGCTACAGTAGTAATGATACCTGTTGTTGCGGTTATTTTGCGGATGCAGTTGTTGTAAGTATCGGCAATATAGATATTCCCACTGGCATCGACCGCAACTCCGCTAGGGACATCGAGTTTTGCGCTGGTCGCTAGTCCATTGTCACCGGAATATCCCAATGTACCGTTCCCGGCCACAGTAGTAATTATGCCGGTCGGAGGTGATGATGCCGTTGTCGTAGCGCATGCCGAATTGCCTTGATCCGACATATTTCCAGCCGCATCAGAGACTGCGACAGTGTAGCAATATTGAGTAGACGGACTGAGCCCAGTGTCGCTGTACAAAACGAATCCGGTGGCGTTGTAGGAAATGGGTATCTGATTACCGATGAGATTTCCATCTCTATAAAGATAGTAACCTGTTGTTGCCACGTCCGTAGATGCATTCCATGACAAGTCGATCTCACTGGAAGAAATAACAGTGGCTGCAAGACCAGAGAGGGTAGAGAGCGGATTAACGGTTGGAGCGGGTACTGTAGTTTGCGTTGAAGTTGGCAAGCGTAACCAACCTGCGACAGGTTCGCTAGAACTAAAGGACGCTACAGTATAAACCCCATTAGTCACAGTCATAGTAAGAACTAGACCCACGTCTCGATAATCTTCATGATAGTTTTGTTGAACGACTTGGATGTGACCGTTAGGGATATCCACTAACGACACGATAGCTACATGACCATACGGCGACTTCGTGGAGCCATTGGAGGTGAGAATATCTCCAACCTGAGGGGGAACCAAACCGGCGTTTGATACAGGGCTGCCGCCGTTTGGGTAACTATCAAGCCCTCGTCCTTTGTTTCCTAGTTGTTTAAAACCAAAGTAATAATCTTTAGCGTTATATCCAACATGCCTTATTTGTGTTCTGTACACTTGATTGTAATATCTATTTACGAATTCGACGCACTGCCATTCCATACCTGAATTATATGCACCGGAATGAGTGGGATCGGGATCGTAGCCTGGTGCCGTGGGTACCTTGGGATTGTAACCGAAGACATTTTGTGTATTCGAATCTTGTGCGTAGTATTCGTTTGAGTTGTACGTGCCTGCTGAATAGCCGAGATAATTGTTCGAATATACATGTACCCCATTGAAGCTGCCAATATCAGTACCCCATGGAAGGTTACTAGCTGTTGTCAAAACGTTTACCCCACCACTTATCACACTATAAGAAGAAAAGTGGATAGCCTGCCCGATTAATAATTTATTAACTGTATCAACGGTGGTTGGAATATCAGTCCATGTTGAACCCGAGGCAAATGCAAGTGTTAAACTACTTTCAGTCACCCCTTGTGGAATGGTTGCTGGGTCATACGGCATGGTAATAGTGACTGGGGAACTGAAGGTAGTACCTTCGGGACCAAAGTCATAAACAGCACCTATATTCCCTTGTGGTGTACTGGCAACAGAAGGGGTAATAGTAATTGCGGTATTTGTAGAAAGAGAACCAGCCGAAAATTGTACAGTAGCTTTGCCATCAGATGAGGTCACTGAACCACCAGTGGCACCAATTACATTAGCCACACTGGAAGACGTTGAGTTGCCTCCACCGCCGCCACAACCGGCCAATGCCAATAGCATGAGAACCAGCATGCTACCCCACAGACGGCTTAAGGGCGTTATCTTCAACATCATTCCAAAAACGATTGTGGTATTTCTAAGAGGAATTGGCATGGCGAGGCTCCTAGCAGACTATCGAGATTCACGTTTTAAACTCTACTTGCCAACTTGAATTCCTCATGTGCATCTTGTAGTTGCAACAAAAATTGTCACTTATAGAGCGTGCAACTATAAAGCGTCGCCGCATATAGGTCAAATCTTTATCCTTTGTGTGTTATTACTACTGTGCCGCACGATGGATTACCACCCACTTCAATTATTTGGAAAACACTTGGTTGAGTTGCGCAAAGCGCAAGGCTGGTCACAAGAACGCTTGGCATTAGAAAGCGGACTTGCCCGGTCTTATGTCGGAGGAATTGAACGTGGTCAACGCAATCTTGCGTTAATCAATATTTGTATATTGGCGGAAACATTGGGTGTGACGCCAAGCGAAATGTTGAATTTTTTTCCGCAAGAAAAATTATGACCGAATGGGATTTGATGCGGATAACCCGCGTAAGGTGCCATGGTGTAGATAAAAATACTACGGCGTAATGTCCTTTCGCACCTGAGAAAAGTGTGAGGACTCCTACGAGGTGTTGGAGTCGCGGCACGACGGACACTACCGCTTTACAAACCCTACGAACCCACTATTTTAATCCCAGCACGTCCTGCATATCGTACATCCCCGCCCCGTTGCTTTGCAGGAAACGCGCGGCGCGCAACGCACCCAGCGCAAAGGTGGCGCGGCGGCTGACCTTGTGACGGATGTGTACTACACGTAAAGATTACGGCCATTTTCAATCCTTCGGCGTTTGCAGTTGCTGGCGGAAATCATGACTATCATGCCGAGCATGACATCAGCGGATGCAAACTCCACTATTTAACCCGAGCGTGCGGAATATTCGGACTGCTTGGGTTTACCACAATACTTTGTCGGCTGGGTGACAAAAGCAGATCCATGTCTTCCATCGGTACCGCGCCGAGAAGAACCTCATCCCCCAGTACCAGCGCGCCGACGAAACATATCCTATTCTCGAAAGACACCTTCACGGGACCAACATACGGGACATTCATCGAGCGGCCATCAGCCACAGTAACCTCGCGCAGAGATTCCGTCTGCAAGTCGAGCTGCAGTGCGATGTGCTCAGGCAAACACAACATAAGTGCGCCGGTATCAGCAAGCGCCTTGATGCCCAGTGGTCGAAGTTCAGGTTTACGCGGATTGCTTAGTTCAATACTTGCAAAAATATGTCCCATAATCGCCCTTCCTTTCAGTTAACAGTGACAGGCCTGCCGCAAGCGAATCCTGAATTTTACTTTACCAGAAATTCACCGTAGCTGCGGCAATACTTGGGTAATTGACAGGGGGTGAGGGAACATCCGCATCCAGCTTGCCTCGGATGCGTGGTTATGACCATGCAACTGCTTTTTCTAGGTTTATTTTAATCCCAGCACGTCCTGCATATCGTACAGCCCTGCCCCGTTGCTTTGCAGGAAACGTGCGGCGCGCAACGCGCCCAGCGCAAAGGTGGCACGGCTGCTCGCCTTGTGGGTGATTTCAATGCGCTCGCCGGTACCGGCGAACAATACGGTGTGATCGCCCACAATATCGCCGCCGCGCACAGTGGCGAAACCAATGGTGGAAGGATCGCGTTCGCCGGTCACGCCTTCTCGTCCATACACCGCACATTGCGACAAGTCGCGCCCCAAGGTTTTGGCGATCACTTCACCCATGCCCAATGCTGTACCGGAAGGGGCATCTACCTTGTGGCGGTGATGCGCCTCGATGATCTCGATGTCATAACCATGGCTCAACACCCTGGACGCCATTTCCAGCAACTTGAAAGTAAGGTTCACGCCCACGCTCATATTCGGGGCAAAAACAATCCCGATACGTTGTGCCGCCGCGCCCAGTTGCGCCTTCTGCTGCGCGTTGAAACCGGTGGTGCCGATCACCATGTTCACACCGAGCCGCTGGCAAACTTCGAGATGACGCAGCGTGCCTTCCGGGCGCGTGAAATCGATCAGCACATCCGCGCCTGCCAACGACTCCAAAGCTGACTCAATCACCTTGGTGAACATGGGTACAACAGGAGTTCCCACCATTGGGCTATCTGGGTGTTCCAATGCCACATGTAACTCCAGATCACTAGACTCCCGCACCCCTTCCAGCAACGCTCGCCCCATGCGCCCGCTGCAACCGGCAATTGCGACTTTTATTTTATCC
The DNA here is from genome assembly GCA_963714805.1 of uncultured beta proteobacterium. Classification (GTDB taxonomy): domain Bacteria; phylum Pseudomonadota; class Gammaproteobacteria; order Burkholderiales; family Gallionellaceae; genus CAIQPV01. Next base: position 486,933 of record CAVQPO010000006.1, read on the forward strand.
ATCGTTTTTCCTTAATTCTTTTTTGTAGCTGGCACAGTCGCGGGCAACGCCGGCATGTGGCTGTCATCAATACGCGTCAAGTGATCGTCCTCCAAATACAACGTTAGGCGCTGTTTGTCGACCTGCTTTCCGCCTTGTTCCAGGCAATACACATAATCCCAGCGCTTGGCATGAAAAGGGTCGGTAATCAGCGGCGTACCCAGAATGGAACGCACCATGGCAGCCGACATGCCCAGCTTGACCTTGTCACGCATTTCCGGCGTAATCAGGTTGCCTTGCTGGATATCAATCTTGTGCGGCTCAAGTATCCAGAATTTAGGCATGGACATGCTGCTGCAAGAAGCCAGCATGAAAGAAATGATGATGATTTTAATACGCATTAATTAAGCCTTTTTACAAAACTAGCGCATGATACCTCAAACGCCGAGCATTTCCGCCGCGTGCTTGCGCGTCGTTTCGGTTATTTTCACCCCGCCCAACATGCGTGCGATCTCCTCGATACGCTCCGCCTGTTTGAGCACGGAGATGGTGCTCAAGGTCGCGCCGTCGCGCGTGGATTTGCTCACTTGCCATTGCGCGTCCGCCATCGCCGCCACCTGCGGCAAATGCGTCACGCACATGACTTGATGGCGCCGCCCCAACTGTTTGAGCAAAGCCCCGACGATTTCCGCCACGCGCCCGCCGATGCCGCTATCCACTTCATCGAATATCAATGTTGGAACCGTTGCCACCTGGCTGGCGGCGACTTGTATCGCCAGGCTGATACGCGACAATTCGCCGCCGGAAGCGACTTTCGCCAACCCGCGCAAGGGGGTGCCGGGATTGGCAGCGACCTGAAATTCGACCGCCTCCAGCCCGTGCGCATTGCCCTTCGTCCAGCGGTAGTCAACGCCACGGCAAAGCTGCCGCCCTGCATGGCCAGCGTCTGCATCGCGGCAGTGATTTCCTGCGATAATTTTTGCGCGGCTTTGCTGCGCGCCGTTCCCAGTTTTTTTGCGGCGGAAAGGTATTTCGCGCGCGCGGCGGTTTCCTGCTGTGCCAGTGCATCCAAGATCGGCATCGCCGCCCAGTTCGTCCAGCCGCGCCACGATACCCTGCATGGCTTCGGCAACTGCTCCGGGGTGACGCGGTATTTGCGCGCGGCATCCACGATATCCGCCATGCGCCGCTCCTGCTCGCGCAGCAGCGCAGGATCGGCATCCAGCTTTTGCTGGTAATGGCGTAGCGCATACACCGCCTCCTGCAATTCGTTTTGCGCGCTTTCCAGCATGGTCAGCGTGTCCTGCAATGCCGTGTCGAACTCCAAGCCCGCGCGCACGCGCGCCAACCAGCATATTCAATTGTGCGAGGCAAGCGGTGTCGGCCTCGCTCAACACCTCCACGCCGAACTGCGCCGTTTCCAACAAGCTGGCGGCGTGCGACAGACGCGCATAGTCGGCCTGCAATTCCGTCCACTCCTGCGCGCTGAAATTCAGCGTCTCCAGTTCACGTCGCTGGAACAGCAGCAAGTCGCGCTCGGCCAGCACCGCTTCGGCGTTCTGTTCCAGTTGTACCCGGCGGCGATGCAATGCCTGCCAGTCGCGAAACAGCAGCGCCAGCGCATCCGCCTCGTTGACCAGTCCGGCATAACCATCCAGCAGATCGCGTTGCGCATCGGGACGCAGCAGCGATTGGTGCGCATGCTGCCCGTGGATATCGAGCAAATACTCGCCCGCCTCGCGCATCTGTTGCAGCGTGGCGCTGCGCCCATTGATGAAACCGCGTGTACGGCCATTGGCATCCAGCACGCGGCGCAACAGGCAACCATCCGCGTCGCCTTCCAGTTCTTGTTCGCGCAGCCAGCTTTGTAAATTTGGCAAATTGGAGGTGTCGAATTCCGCGCTGATTTCGGCGCGGTCGCAGCCGTTGCGCACCATGCCCGCATCGCCGCGCTCCCCCAGCGCCAGCGACAACGCATCAATAAGGATGGATTTGCCCGCGCCGGTCTCGCCGGTCAGCGCGGTGAAGCCGGAAGCGAAATCGAGTTCGAGGGAGTCGACGATAACAAAGTCGCGGATACTGAGAAACTTCAACATTACAGCGTTTTATTCCACAGCAGCTTCTCGCGCAACGTGTGGTAGTAGCTATGCCCCACCGGATGCAGCAGGCAGATCGGTGCCGGGTAACGGGTCACCTCGATCTTGTCGTTACCCAGCAAGTCGAAATAGCTGTGACTATCGAAACGCGCACGCACATTGGAAGTACGGTGCATCAATATTTCTATCACCGATTCGCTTTTCACCACGATTGGGCGATTGCTCAATGTATGCGGGCATACCGGCACCAGCTCGATGACATCCAGGCCGGGATGCAGAATAGGTCCGCCGGATGACAGGGCGTAGGCAGTGGAACCGGTCGGGGTCGCCACGAGCAGGCCGTCGGCGCGCTGGTTATACAGGTATTCACCGTCTATGCGCACCTCGAACTCGATCATGTTGCCGGCATTATCGCGGTGTACCGCCACCTCGTTGAGCGCCAACGAATAAAATATTTCTTTCCCGGCACGCAGCACGCGCGTGGCCAGCAACATGCGCTGTTCGGTGACATATTTGCCCCCCAACATGGCCTCGATGGTCTGCTGCATGGTATCGAGCGAGATGTCGGTGAGAAAACCCAGCCGCCCCTGATTCACCCCTACCAAAGGAATACCGAAAGGGGCCAGCGTGCGCGCAATATTCAGCATGGTGCCATCGCCGCCCAGCACGATAGCCAGATCGATCACCCCCTCCATCTTGCCCAGCGGCACCACGCGGTAGGGATTTTCCTCGATATGCTCGGCAGTAATCGCATCCACCACCACGGCAACGCCTATCCCGGAAAGGAAAGCGGCCAGCCGCAACAACGACTCGGTAATCTCCGGCGTCTTGTATTTGCCGATCAGCGCAATAGTCTTGAATGGAAATTTCATGGACGCGATTAAACCATATTGCTCATTGATTGACAAAGAAACCCACCCCGAATGATAGAATAACGCCCATGCTCAACGACCGCGCACAAATCCTGCTTAAAACTCTGGTGGATCGCTATATCAGCGACGGCCAGCCGGTGGGTTCGCGCGCGCTATTACAGTTTTCCGGCCTGGATGTCAGTTCCGCCACCATCCGCAACGTGATGGCCGATCTGGAAGAAATGGGGCTTGGTAAGCAGTCCGCATACTTCCGCCGGACGCGTGCCGACCGCGCTGGGCTATCGTTTGTTCATCGACACCCTGATGGTGGTGCAGCCGCTGGACAGCGTGCGCGTGCAACAGCTCGAACACCAATTGCAGCCGGATTATCCTTCGCGCCTGCTTACCCAGGCATCCAACCTGCTGTCCGAGCTCACCCATTTCGCGGGCGTAGTGGCCACCCCCAAGCGCAGCGCTTTTACGGTACGCCAGATCGAATTTTTGCGCCTGTCGGAAAAACGCGTCCTGCTGATTATCGTCATGCCGGACGGCGAGGTGGAAAACCGCGTGCTGGTGACGCACAAGGACTACACTCAATCCCAACTTACCGAAGCGGGCAATTTCTTGAGCCAGCACTATGCCGACTGCCCGTTTCAGGATATCCACCAACGCGTGCAGGCCGAGCTGCATCAATTGCAACACGACCTGACTGCGCTGTTGAGCGCGGCCATGGCGGCGAGCGATGCGGCCATGGCGCGCAAAAATGAAGATTACGTCATCAGCGGCGAACGCAATTTGCTGCATATCAACGACCTCTCCTCCAACATGAACCAGTTGCGCGGCCTGTTCAATGTGTTCGAGCAGAAGACCGAGTTGCTGCAATTATTGGATGCCAGCCGCCACGCGCCTGGCGTGCATATTTTTGTCGGCAGCGAATCCGGTCTGGCCGGACTGGACGAATGCAGCGTCGTCAGCGCCCCTTACACCACTGACGGACAAGTTGTCGGCACGCTGGCGGTGGTCGGGCCCAAACGCATGAATTACGAAAAGGTGATCCCGATTGTGGACATCACCGCCAAGCTGGTCAGCAATGCGCTGTCGCAGCATTAAAATATATGACTATGAACAATTCACGGGATGATCGCCACCGAACTGCTTCCCCCTTTGAAAAAGGGGGACTGAGGGGGATTTTGCACGTCTCAAATCCCCCCTACCCCCCTTTGTCAAAGGGGGGAAACAGCATCCTGAAAATAGTTCAGAGGCATATTAAAATATGACCTACGCACCCGAACCCGCCTACACCCACGGCACCCCAGAAAAAACCGCCGTACTGCTGGTCAACCTCGGCACGCCGGAAGCCCCCACCGAAGAAGCACTGCGCCCCTATCTGAAAGAATTCCTGAGCGACCCGCGCGTGGTGGAAATACCCCGGCCCATCTGGTGGCTGATCCTCAACGGTTACATCCTCAACACGCGCCCGAAAAAATCGGCGGAAAAATACGCGCGCATCTGGATGCCTGAAGGATCGCCGCTCAAAGTGCATACCGAGCGCCAAGCCGCACTGCTGCAGGGTTATCTGGGCGAGAAGATAAAGGGCGTTGTGGTGGAATACGCCATGCGCTATGGCAATCCCTCCCTGCCCAGCGTGCTGACAAAACTGAAAGCGCAGAACTGCCAGCGCATCCTGCTGCTGCCGATGTATCCACAATACGCCGCCAGCACCGTCGCCACCGCCTGCGATATGGTATTCACTGTATTGCAGCAAATGCGCAACACCCCGGCGCTGCGTACTATCAAACATTTCCACGATCATCCCGGCTATATCCAAGCTACCGCGCAGAACATACGCGACTACTGGACACTGCACGGACGCCCGGACAAATTAGTGATGAGCTTTCACGGCCTGCCGCAATTCACGCTGGACAAAGGCGACCCCTACCACTGCGAATGCCAGAAGAGCGGTCGATTGATCGCGGAAGCGCTGGGGCTGAACAAAGAACAATACCTCATCACCTTCCAGTCGCGCTTCGGCAAAGCCGAGTGGCTCAAACCCTACACCGCCACCACGCTCACGGCGCTGGGCAAACAGAAGACCAGGCGCGTGGACATGGTCTGTCCCGGCTTCGTGGCCGACTGTCTGGAAACACTGGAAGAAATCGCCATGGACGTGCGCGAAGATTTCCTGCATGCAGGCGGCGGCGAATACCACTACATCCCCTGCCTCAACGAGCGCCCGGACTGGATACACACGCTCACCGATTTGGTGCTGGACAACTTGCAAGGCTGGCTGGATAAACCGGATGCGGCGGAGTTGGAGCAAGGGAGATTGAGGTCATTGGCGATGGGAGCGAAATCCTGATTAGTGCAATGATAATCGCGTGAACTGACGGGGACACAACGATATGACTGTTCATGTTGAAACTATGGAGGCGGAAGCGTTGCAGCTTCCCGCAGCCGAACGGGCGCTGCTGGTGCAGGCGCTCATTGCCAGTCTTGATGCAGAAGCCGGGGTCGAAGAAGCGTGGGCGGAAGAAGTTGAACGCAGGCATGCGCAAATCGAATCCGACGAGGTTCAATTGATTCCGGGGCATGAGGCGCTCGCAAAAATCCGTGCCAAATACGCATGAACTACTCGCTGGGCGATCTGAAAGAACGCTGACAATGAAACGAAGCGGTCAGGTCGTAGTTACATTAGCGCGTTGCGCGAACCTTGTTCTTCGTCATTCACCCTAAGAAAACAAGGCAAGTTCGCCGATGGTAGACCGGCGAACTTGTCCTTAATTCAAGATTATTCATTAATACTTGAAAGGACGCGATTCTCCGTCCCCCATTCGCACCAAGCTTGTCAAAGTATCTGTTTCATAGAACGAGTGGTTCGACAAGCTCACCACGAACGGCCTAACGAACAGTCTGGGTTAATTCAAAACGGCGGGAAACGCTACGCCCCTAGGGCAAACGCATTAAAAATTATTTACAAACAATTGGCTAATGTGCCATCTTGACGCTTTCCATAAGGAAAGCTAGATGACCATCAGTTTCATAGAACATTTTTCTGAGTTGGAAGATTCACGGATAGAGAGGAAGAAGCTTCATGCCTTGTCGGATATCTTGGTTCTTGTCGTCTGTGCGATGATCAGCGGAGCTGAAGGTTGGGAGGACATTGCGGCGTTCGGACACAGCAAGCTGGAATGGTTGAAACGCTTTGTTCCATTGAAGAACGGCGTACCGTCCCATGATTGCATAGCGTATGTAATTTCCCGCCTTGCCCCCAAAAGTTTCAGTGAATGTTTTATGCGGTGGGCCGAAGAAGTGAGGGAGAAGACGCATGGCGAAATTATCGCCGTGGATGGCAAAACCGCTCGCGGATCGCAAAATCGCAAGCATGGCAAGAATCCGTTGCACATGGTCAGTGCCTGGGCAACTGCCAACCGATTGGTATTAGGACAAGAGGCAACCGAGGAGAAGTCCAACGAGATTGCGGCTATTCCAAAGCTGTTGGAGCTGCTGGAGTTGCATGGTTGCATCGTCACCATCGACGCGATGGGATGCCAGCGCGAGATTGCCGAGCAGATCGTGAATCAAGGTGCTGACTATGTGTTGGGACTGAAGGGAAATCAGAGTTCACTGCATGAGGCGGTGGAGGATTACTTTAGCACCGCACAGGCAGCCGGATTCGAGCAGGTCAACCACACCTGCTTGGAGGAAATCGACAAAGAGCACGGCAGATTGGAAACGCGGAGGTATTGGATCACCGAAGACCTTTGCACGTTGCCGAAAACAGAGCTATGGAAAGGTTTGCGCAGCATTGGCATGGTGGAGCGCGAAGTTGAGGAAGGCGAAAAGCGGAGCATAGAACGACGCTATTTCATTAATAGTATCGCGGCCGACGCCAAGCAGTTTGCCCATGCGGTGCGCGCGCACTGGGGGATTGAGAATTGCCTGCACTGGAGAATGGATGTGGTGCTGCAAGAGGATGCCAGTCGTATCCGCAAAGGCAACGCGGCGGCGATTATGACAACGATCCGTCACCTATGCCTGAATCTGTTTCAGAAAGAGTCTTCCAAACTCAGCATCAAGAGAAAACGTTTGAAAGCTGCTTGGGATGACGACTTCCGTTATAACGTGTTGTTGGCATGAAAATTTTAATGCGTTTGCCCTGGCTACGCCCCCCGCCCTACTTTGCCACGTACGACTTCACATACTCCCCGAAATCTTCCGCCGTCAACGGCTTGCTGAAATAATATCCCTGTATCTCATCGCACCCGCGCTCCTTCAGGAAGGCAAGTTGCTCGGCTGTTTCTACGCCTTCCGCGATCACCTTGAGCCGCAGGCCATGCCCCATGCTAATGATGGTCTGGACTATCGCTGCGTCATCCGCATCGGTGCTGAGGTCTCGCACAAACGATTGATCCACTTTCAGTTTGTCTATCGGGAAGCGCTTCAAATAACTCAATGAAGAATAACCGGTGCCGAAATCGTCTATCGAAATCAATACGCCCATCAGCTTGAGCTCGTTGAGCAAGTGTACGGTGGTATCCATGTCTTTGACGGTAACCCCTTCGGTGATTTCCAGTTCGAGATAGCCGGGTTCAAGGCAGGACTCGCGCAACACCTGCGCAACCGTTTCCTTGAAATGTTTCTGGTGGAATTGCAACGCAGAAATATTAACCGCCACCGGAACCTTTAGCAGTTCCTCATCCTGCCATTTCTTGTTTTGCATACACGCGGTTTTGAGCACCCATTCGCCTATCGAATTAATGAGTCCGCACTCTTCGGCAATCGGGATGAACCTGGCCGGAGAAATCAATCCTTTGTCCGGATGCTGCCAACGGATCAGTGCCTCCATCCCGACTATCTTACCGCTACGGTTATCCGTTTGCGGCTGATAATGCAGCACAAATTCCCATTGCTGCACCGCACGTCTGAGGTCACTTTCCAATTCCAGACGCTGCGACGCCTCGGCATTCATGTCGGGGGTAAAAAACTGAAAATTATTCCTTCCCTTTTCCTTGGCGTGGTACATCGCCGCGTCGGCATTCTTAATCATGAGCGGGCTGTCGACAGCGTCATCCGGATAAATACTGATTCCGATGCTGAAGGTGACGATCAGGCGGTTTCCCTCTACCAAATGCGCCTCCGACATGGCGCTTACTATTTTTGTTGCAATGTGCGCCGCATCTTCCGCCCTGTCGATTTCAGTCAGCAGCACCATGAACTCATCGCCCCCTTGGCGGCATACGGTGTCCATTTCACGCACACAGGATTTCAGCCGGTTAGCCACGGATTGCAGCAGCAAATCCCCCGACAAGTGGCCGAGCGAGTCATTGATACTCTTAAAACGGTCCAGGTCGAGGAACAGCAAGGCGACATTCTTGCCGCTACGCCTGGCAGCGGCCAATGCCTGCTGGATCCGATCCCCGAACAGCGTGCGGTTCGGCAATTTGGTCAGCGCATCGTAATGCGCCAAAAACTGGATTTGCTGCTCCGACTCCTTGCGCCGTGTGATGTCGTTAAAAATGGCAATATAGTTGACGACCTTCCCGTTTTCGTCCTTAACCGTGCTGATAGATAGCCATTCCGGAAATATCTCGCCATTTTTGCGCCGGTTCCATATTTCACCTTGCCAGCGCCCGGTTTCATTGAGGGACTTCCACATCGCCTGGTAGAACTCGGGCGTCTGCCTGCCGGAACTTAGCAGTTTCGGATTTTTCCACATCACGTCCGCCAAGTCGTATCCGGTAATCTGGGTAAACGCCTGGTTCACCACCACAATATTGCGCTCGGCATCGGTAATGACTATAGCCTCGCCGCTGCTCTCGAACACTTGCGAGAACAGATCCAGGCGTTTGGTCGCATATTGCAGGCTTTCGAGCAACGAATTGAACGAATGCGCCATTTCGCCGATGTCGGCATTGTTTTCGTCTATATCCACCCGCTTCGACAAGTCCTCGTCATGCTGAATTTCCGCCATCGCGGTTTGCAGCGTTTTAACCGGTTTGGCAATGTTCTTGACGATCAGGATACGGACGAACAGCGAGATGATGATAGACAGCAGCACCTGAATGACGAGTTGCCCCAGCCACAGCAACCGCTTGATTTCAGAGATGTTGGCTTCTTCTTCCGTCAGGTCGAGCACCACGCTGGCCGCGCCATTCACGCTGCCCGCCTTGACGTGATGACAGGCCAGGCAATTGGTGCCCCGGAAATTTTCCTGCGCGATGAACGGCACCACCACCCGCAGCATGGCATCACCGTTTTCCGCCTTTAATTTCTGGAATACGGTTTTGCCCGAAGCGACCACCTCGCGGTCAACATCATCAACCGCCTGCTCCCCCGGCAAGCCTGGGCCGAATTGATCGCTGACCTGTTTCGCGCGTATGATCCGCAACTCTTTGACCCCCTTCGACTGGCCCATTTTTTTCAGCAGCAGTTGGCGGTTGTCCGGATTTGAGATCGTCCCGGTTAACATCAGCATGTTCATACCGTTGATCAAGCCATCCGCCGTTTCCACGGCACGTGCTTCGACAGAAGCCGTGATCTGGGTCTCGAAGCGGCTGATCACCCACTCCACGGAAATGAAGAACAGGATAATCAGCGTGCCTTGAATCAGTATGTGCAGTTTTTCCTGCACTCCCAATGAATTCCATTTTCTAATCATAAAAACTATAGCTTGATGAAATGTTCGCGGTAATATTTCAATTCGTTAATCGATTCGTAGATGTCGGCCAGCGCCTCGTGCTTGCCGTGTTTCTTGAGCCCCTTGGCCACTTCGGGTTTCCAGCGCTTGGCCAGTTCCTTGAGCGTGCTCACATCGAGGTTGCGATAATGAAAATAGGCTTCCAGTTGCGGCATCCAGCGCGCCATGAAACGGCGATCCTGGCAGATGGAATTGCCGCACATCGGCGAGGTGACAGCAGGGACATACTCCTTGAGGAATGCCAGCATCTGCGCTTCCACGCTTGCGTCATCCAGAGTGGACGCTTTCACTTTTTCGATCAGGCCTGATTTTTTATGGGTAGATTTATTCCAGGCATCCATGTTATCCAGCACGCTGTCCGGCTGGTATACCACCAACGTTGGAGCCTCGGCCACCGTATCCAGATTGTTGTCGGTGATAACCATCGCCACTTCGATAATGCGGTCGGTTTCCGGGGTAAGCCCGGTCATTTCCATGTCTAACCAGACAAGGTTGTTTTGATTTTGTGCCATAATTCGCGCCGCAAAAGAGTTGCCTGAACTGTCAGACCCATATTGTGTCATATTTGCAGCGCAATGATGCCATCACCCTATATTATTAATACCCATGACCCCATCCCTGTTTTCCGTACTATTTGTCGGCGCTTTGTTGCTGACCACTCTGGTTAAGCTATGGCTGGCGCGCCGCCATCTCGCCCACATCGCGGCGCACCGCAGCGAAGTGCCGCAGGCTTTCCGCGAAAAAATCGACCTTGCCGCACACCAGAAGGCGGCGGACTACACCTGTGCCAAGACACGTTTCGCCATGTTGGCAGCTTTGTTCGATGCGGCGCTGTTGCTCGCCTTCACTTTGGGCGGGGGCGTACAATGGATCGCCGATTTCTGTTTGCATACCTTTGCCAGCCCCATGGCACAAGGCATGGCTATCATCGTGACGGTGCTGATGCTCTCCTCGCTGCTGGAAACGCCGTTCGACCTGTACCGCACCTTCGTCATCGAGGCGCGTTTCGGTTTCAACAAAATGACGCTGAAGCTGTATCTGGTCGATGCCTTGAAGAGCATGCTGCTCGGCGCTGTGATCGGCTTGCCGCTGCTGTTCGGCGTGCTGTGGCTGATGGGGCGCATGGGCAGTAACTGGTGGCTGTATGTGTGGGGCGTATGGATGATCTTCAACTTGCTGCTGCTGTTTCTCTACCCCTCGTTCATTGCACCACTGTTCAACAAATTTCAGCCACTTCAAGACGAAAGCCTCAAAGCGCGCATCGAGGCGCTGTTGAACAAATGCGGATTCACTGGTCAGCGGGCTGTTTGTGATGGATGGCTCCAAACGCAGCAGCCACGGCAATGCCTATTTCACCGGCTTCGGGAAAACCAAGCGGATTGTATTTTTTGATACGTTGCTGGAGCGTCTCACTCCCGGCGAGGTCGAGGCCGTGCTGGCACACGAACTGGGGCACTTCAAGCATCGCCATGTAGTCAAACGCATCGTTTTCACCTTCGCCATGAGCCTGGGATTTCTGTGGCTACTGGCGCAACTGATGCAGGCAGACTGGTTCTACTCGGGACTAGGAGTCGCCTTCCCTGCGCCCGGTTCAGGGCAGGCTGCCTCTACCGCATTGGCATTGTTGTTATTCTTTTTGGTGTTGCCGGTGTTCAGCTTCCTGCTGCATCCGCTGACTGCGGCCTATTCGCGCAAGCACGAATTCGAGGCAGACGCCTACGCCGCCGCTCAAACCGACGCCCACGACCTGAGTAGCGCGCTGGTAAAAATGTATCAGGATAACGCCGCGACCTTGACGCCCGACCCGTTGTATTCTACTTTCTACGACTCGCACCCGCCCGCACTGGTGCGCATTGACAAACTGCAAACTTCATGAGGAATTTTATGCTCAAACTCGCCGCACTCATCCTATCATTTGCCGCAGCTAACGCAATGGCCATCCCATTTCCAGACGGCAACGTCCAGAACGGCAAAAAACTGTTCGATGATAATAAATGCAACAGTTGCCACATCGGCAAAATAGGCGGCGACGGCAGCGCCATTTTCACGCGCCCTAACCGCATCGTGCATAATCCGCAGGAAATGGTGGATCGTATGCACGTTTGTAGCGGCGCGGTGGGCATGACTTTGACCCAACAGAAAGAGCAGGATCTCGGGGCTTATCTGAATCAAACTTTTTACAAGTTCAAGTGAGGGCATCATGAGCGACGTTTGCGACCTGGCCAACAAGCAATGCAAGCCCTGCGAAGGCGGCACACCGCCGCTGTCGCAGGATCAGATCAACAAACTGCTGAAGCAACTCGACGGCTGGATGCAATACGACCGTCTGATAGGCAAAACTTTCGAGTTCAAAAACTATTATCAGACTATGGCCTTCGTGAACGCGGTGGCGTGGCTGTCCCACCGTGAAGATCATCATCCCGACCTGAACGTGGGATACAACAAGTGCCACGTGGAATACTCCACCCACGCCATCAATGGTTTGTCGGAAAACGATTTCATTTGCGCCGCCAAGGTGGATGCCTTGTTCAAAATTTGAAATTACAGGGACAAATCATCGCCGCCTTCGGTCGCCGCTATCTGGTGGAGCTGGCAGGCGGCGAATTGCTGGCCTGCGTACCGCGCGGGAAAAAAAGCGAAGCTGCCTGCGGCGATATGGTTGAAATCCAGCGCACCGCTGACCGTTCCAGCGACCTCAAGACTGGTGCGCAAGGCGTGATCGACCGCATTGTCGAGCGCAAGACCTTGCTCTACCGTTCCGTCTCTTTCCGCGAAAAACTCATCGCCGCCAACGTCACCCAGATTATCATCGTGGTCGCTGCCGAACCTTCGTTCGACGACGAACTGCTGGCACGCTGCCTCATTGCCGCACACGACCAGCAACTAAGTACCTTGATCGTACTGAACAAGTGCGATCTCGCCGCTCAAGCGCAAACCGCCCGCGCGCAACTCGCGCCCTACCGCGCCATCGGCTACAACGTACTGGAGCTGTCCGCCAAACAGGACGCCACCGCGCTACTGCCCTACCTGCAAGGCCACACCAGCGTGCTGGTGGGACAATCCGGCATGGGCAAATCCACCCTCATCAATGCCCTGCTGCCGGACGCGCAAGCCGCCACCCGCGAAATTTCCACCGCGCTGGATTCCGGCAAGCACACCACCACCCACGCACGTCTGTACCACCTGAATGTGGACAGCCATCTGATCGACTGTCCCGGCGTACAGGCATTCGGGCTGCATCACCTGACTTTCGGCGACATCGAAGAAGGGTTCGCGGAGTTCGCCGACTATCGCGGCCAGTGTCGCTTCAATAACTGCCGCCACTCGCACGAACCGGGCTGCGCCCTACGCATGGCAGCGGAACAAGGAAAAATCAACGCGCGCAGATTGGCGCTGTTTCAGCAGATCAGCCAAGGCGGAACTTAAGCTGTGGGTACACATTGCAATCTCACCCCACCGTTGCCTCGGCAAAAAAGCATAAAAAAAGCCTGACCGAAGTCAGGCTCCTCCGGTGTATCTCACCAATTCTTAATTATTTGGTTTGCCTGAAAAAATAACCATCAGACCCAGAATAATAAACGGCGAAAAAACCAACAAAGGATAAATTGCAGCTGGCACAGTAAAATCTCCTGAAAAAATTAAATAAACACGTCAAAACCTTCAATGACAACACAGCTACTGCAAGTCATTAAAGGCATGCGAATATTGCCATTTAGCGGGCAACTGCGTCAACTAAGTTGAAATGATTTTTGGTGTCATAGCAAGCTGTCAGCTTGCGACCACCGCACGCTAGCCGCCCACCAGAGTCGCCAACCCCAGTAGCAATAACAGTATCATCCAGAATATCAGCGCGCGCCACACCAGCCCCACCGTGCTTTGCATGAAATCAGCATCGGCCGCGTCACCCATGCCCAGTTCGGGGCGGTCGAGCGGCAGCCCCCCTTGCGGGATAGGCATCCCCAAGCGCACGCCGATTGCGCCCGCTCCGCTGGCCAGCACAATGCCCGCTTCCGGATCGGGCCAGTTTTGCGCTTGGGTACGCCAGCAATAAGCCGTGTCTTCAAAATCGCCGACAATGGCAAAAGTCATTGCTGTCAGGCGCAACGGCAGCCATTCCATCCAATAATAGGCCTGCCGTGCAAATACGCCGAACTGCCCGAACTCGGCATCATCCTGATTGCCCCAGCGCGAATTTAGAAACAGTGCCAGACGGTACAACACGGCCCCCGCCGGCCCCAGCCCTAGCAGTATGGCAATCACGAACCACGCGATGACTCCGAACACATGGTGATGCGATGCCAGCAACGCTTCTTCGATGGTTACGCGCGCCACTTCTTCTGCATTCAATTCATGGCAAGGTATTCCGCGCCATGCCGAAAGCAAGCTGCGCGCCTTCTCCAGATCGTCGTCGCGCAACGCCCGGTGGATGTCGGTAAAGTAGTGGCTGAACTGGCGAAATCCCATGGTAAGGTACAGCACCAGCACATTGAACGCCCATGCGAACACAGGATTCACGCGATACAACAACCAATACAATGCAGCCGAAACCGACAACGGCAACAGCACCGCAATCAGCCATGCAATCTTGCCATGTTTGTGTTCGCCGGCATTGAAGTGGTGCTGAAAAAAATGCACATAGCTATTCAGCCATGCAAACATCTGCTTACGCGAGGAAAGCGGGTGAAGTTGTTCCAGCAACAGTGCGGCGATCAGGGAAAGCAGGCTCATGGTATCTCAAAACAAGTACACAATCGGTTAGACGGAAGATACCACACAACTTTGATGCATGCGTAGACTGAGTGTGTCAGCGCGTTGCCTCAAGTTAAAAGGTTACTTTGGTAGGGGAGTTTTTGCCCGAAGTTTTTTAGTTACCGAACGAGTTTAAAAATCGCCTTCAGTTTACGCTGAATCTGTTTTTGAAGGTGGAACGGATTGAGTGTTTTAGCCTGAGCCGATAGTCTGTCCTTGGTGGCTTGCGGCACATCAGGGTGGTCGATCAATCGTCGTGCTGGCGTGACTGGTGTGCTGTATTTTTTGACCCATCTACTGCCCACGCGTGATTTTGATTTCAGTTTCAACGTCGGGTAGAAGAAATTGGTCAACAGACTGAACTCATTGGTGTACAGGTCATTCATCAACCTGACCAGTCTGGGATCGGCGAAGCGGTCATAGCCGAATAGTTGTCGCACGCACGACCAGTTCTTTTGCTCGACATGTGCATTATCGTTTGACTGATAAGGGCGAGATCGGGTGAACTGAATCGGCTGTTTGCCACCTCTGAAATAGTTCATCAAATGCCAGTTTAAAAACTCCGTGCCGTTATCACTATCAAAGCCCTTGAGAGTGAACGGCAATGCCTTCTGAATGGCCTTGATTTGCTTTATCACGCCGTGCGCCCCTTTGTTCCAGGTTGCCCTGCATTCTGTCCATCCGCTGCAGATGTCCGTCATGGTTAGGCTCCAGACGAAATCACCCGCCAAACTATCACCGCAATGTGCCACCGTATCGGCTTCCATGAAGCCCGGTTGGGTCACATTCCAAACACCCGCCTGGATAGGGATTTGCTTCTTCAACAGCGTGCCCGGCTTGGTGCCGGACAAGCCCTTGCGTTTGTATTCTGCACGAACCGGCTTGAGCAAGCGGTCGATGGTGGCTGCCGAAATCGATTTGAGCAGAGCATGGGTGCCCTCCGGCAGCGCTTGGAATGCCGACTCATAGTGGGGCAGCCAAAGTGGCAATGCCTCCTTCAGGCGCTTGCTGCACAACTGATCCGAAGCCATCCAGATCTGGCGTAAAGCGGCGAGCAACTCGGGTGTGTTGTAGCGTGACACTGGGCCGGATTTGCGAGCGATGCGCTTACGCTTATAGCGCGGTGCATTGAGCAAGCGTAATGCGTATTTGCGGTTGTATCCGCAGACCTCACAGAACTCGTTCAGGATCGTTGTCTTGCGGGATTTGCTGGCGCGCCGATAGCGCACTTGGATTGCCTCAAAATAGGCTCGTTTCTCTTGCTTTGTCATCTCGGATTACCTTGGAAATTACGGTAACCTTTAACTTGAGGCAACGATCCCTTTTGACGACTACCTTGGGTTACATTTAACTTGAGTCAACTCGTGTGTATTAAAATGGTTGCTCAACGCAAATTTTAGGAGTAGCGTTGCGCCGTTTATTTTATGTTTCAGGCAATACCCAGCGGATGTCGGTGCCATAAAAAAATAAGCCGACTCGCATGAGCTTCAATTCGTTGCTATGACCTTATAGGGGGAGTCATGGTTCACCAGAGTTGTTGTATATTTCTACCGGGCGGACGCTCTTCGTCCTCGCTCATTGTTTCTTCCCACTGTGGCGAATTCCTTACCCATCCAGTCGATGGGCCGCAATCTATCGAGCAGGCCTCGAACGTATCAAAATGGACGCGCCGCAAAGAAGTATGAAAAATTGGTGGCAATCACTCGATATCGCAAGTAAGCTGAACATCCCGATTCAGGTGATGTTAGTCGTGGTGTTGTCTTTCGCCCATTTTTGGGTGATGGAACATATTAAGGGCGATATTCTGGCGGGGGCCGAAAGCCGTGCCATAGTCTCCACCGATGGGGTGATCAACGGCATGAATATGCTGATGCTTACCGGCATGATTTCCAACCCGGATAACCGCCGTCTTTTCATAAAAAAGATGGGAGCTTCAGAGAATGTGAAGGAGTTGCGCATCGTTCGCGCCAAACAGGTGCAGGATCAGTTCGGTTCCGGCCTGCCCGAAGAACAAGTCAAGGATGACATGGATATGCGCGCGATCACGTCGAAGCATCCTCAGTTCCTGTTGACAGAAGATCAGAACACTCCCACGCTGCGTGCAGTGGTGCCATTTATCGTGAGCACTAATTTTCGCGGCACCAACTGCCTGATGTGCCACCATGTAGAAGTGGGCTCGGTTAATGGTGCCGCAAGCATTACCCTCGATATGACCGAGGAATTTGCTGCCATCAGGCGCACACAAGCGATGTTGTTGCTGGGACAGATAGTGCTGCAAATCTTGCTGTACTTCTCCATCCAATGGCTCATTCGCAAGTTCATGAACCCTATAGTCAAACTGCAATCCACGATGGAATCCATGCAGGTCAGTGGGCAGCATGGAACAGTTTGTTCCCATCGAAGTGAAGAAAGGCGGTCAGGACGAGAATCGGGAAACTCACTGCGGCATTTAACCAGATGTCGGAAGCCATTATGCGATTCCGAGAAATCCATGAGCTTGGCCACTTCAATATACCAAACGAATGCTGATGCCATTATCGTGACGGATGAGAACAATCTTATCGTGGATGTTAATCCGGCCTTCACCCGCATCACTGGCTATACTTTGGACGAGGTGATAGGTAAAGACCCGAAGATTTTGCAATCCGGGCGACATGACAAGGAATTTTATCGCAAGATGTGGCAATGCGATTCTTAACGAACGGGTATTGGGAAGGAGAGATGTGGGATAAACGCAAGAACGGGGAGATTTATCCGAAATCAGCACATATCCATGTCCTGCGCCGTTCGGATGGCAGCGTGTATCGCTATGTGGCACAGTTTTCCGATATTACCGAAAAGAAGCAAAAGGACGAACTGATCTTTTGGCAAGCCAATTATGATCCGCTCACCAGCCTGCCCAATCGCCGGTTATTAAATGAACGGCTTGGGCATACCCTTATCGCCAGCAAGCGTAGCAACCTTTACGGTGCGCTGATGTTTCTCGATATGGACAAATTCAAAGCGCTAAACGATACGCTGGGGCATGAGTATGGGGATATGCTGCTGGTCGAAGTGGCGAATCGTCTTAAATCCTGTGTACGGGAGGTGGATACGGTGGCTCGTCTCGGTGGAGATGAGTTCGTGGTACTCATCGAGAATATTAGTGCGGACGCAGAAGACGCTTCTACAACAAACTGCCAATGTTGCCGAGAAAATACGTGCAGTTCTTGCTGCACCTTATCAGCTTAAGCAGTACGAATACCGCAGTTCACCAAGCATAGGAGTGTACTTGTACGATGACGCCAACGAGTCGGCAGACGAGGTGCTTAAACGTGCGGACTTGGCAATGTATCAGGCCAAGGAATCCGGGCGGAATGCGGTGCGCTTCTTTGACCCGAACATGCAGAAATCGGTGGAAGCACGCAACGCGCTGGAGTCGGATTTGCGTCGGGCCATCCCCGATCAGCAATTTCAGTTGTACTATCAGGTTCAACTTGATCGCAATCACCGCCCCCTCGGCGCAGAGGCCTTGATTCGCTGGAATCATCCCTTGCATGGCATGGTGATGCCGGCACACTTTATTTCCTTCGCAGAGGGAAGCCCGCTGATACTGGAAATCGGACATTGGGTACTTGAGACTGCCTGCCAGCAAATTACCGCATGGGGCAAGAGCGAATTGACACGCAATCTGGTACTGGCAATTAACATCAGTGCGCAGCAGTTCAGACAGCCTGATTTTGTGGAGCAGGTTGTCGCCATGATCAAGAAGCACGGCATTGATCCATCGCGTTTGAAGCTGGAATTGACCGAGAGCATAGCGCTGGATGATATAGATTCTGTGGTGGCGAAAATGCTGTCGCTGAGGCGAGTGTTGGGCGTTACCTTGTCGCTGGACGATTTTGGCACTGGTTACTCGTCGTTATCCTATTTGAAGCGGCTACCCCTAGATCAAATCAAGATAGACCAGAGTTTTGTGCGTGACATAACAACGGACAGCAGTGATGCGGTGATGGTAAAAACCATTATCGATATGGCGCAAAACTTTGGCTTGAACGTGATTGCCGAAGGGGTTGAAACTGGGGCGCAACTTGCCTTCCTGAAGGAGAATGGCTGCATGGCTTTTCAGGGTTATCTGTTTAGCAAGCCGGTATCGCTTGAGCAGTTTGAGTCGCTGCTTAAATATTAAGCTTTAACCTGAACCACGACCTCAGGCAGACTTTGCCCGATTGCTGCCCGCTACCATCTTGTACTCAAACAATCTGCACTCGATCGCCCCGTTGAACAAAGGGGTGCGGCGTGAGACAGAAAGGCGAATAAATTTTGGCATACGCAGGTCGGCGGTAAACAGGTAGGCGTTCCAGCCGCCGAATTTTTTCTTCAGCAGGTCGCCCAGTTGTGGGTATAGCAGTTCCAGTTCCGCCAGCTCACCCATGCGTTCGCCATAAGGCAGGTTGGCCACCAGCACGCCGTGGTCGGCGGGCGCGGAGATTTCCAGTACATTGGCCTGTTTCAATTCCACGGTTTCGCGAATACCGGCATTGTCCAGATTCAGGTGTGCGGCCTTGAGTTCGTCGCCATACAGGTCGCTGCCGAAAATAGGAAGTTCTGTCACCGGAAGTTGTGCGGCCAGCGCCTCGGCGCGAATTTTTTGCCACGCATCGGCATCAAATTTTTTCAATTTTTCGAAGGCGAAGCTGCGACCGATACCGGGTGCGATGTTGAGCGACATCTGCGCGGCCTCGATCAGAAATGTTCCGCTACCGCACATCGGATCGAGCAGCGGAACGCCGGGCTTCCAGCCAGCCAAAAGCAATATCCCCGCCGCGAGATTTTCGCGCAACGGCGCAATGTTGGTGTACTGGCGCACGCCGCGCTTGAACAAGGCATCGCCGGAGGTATCCACATACAGCATCATGTGGTTGTGTTCGAGAAAAGCGTGGATGCGGATGTCCGGCGCGTGGGTATCCACACTGGGGCGTTCGCCGCACAGTTGGCGAAACTTGTCGCATACCGCGTCCTTGATTTTCAGCGTGGCGAAATCCAGACTTTTCAGCGGGCACTTGATCGCCGCCATGTTGACGCGAATAGTACACGACACATCGAACCAATCGCCCCACGGCAGCGCAAATGCGGTGTCGTAGATATCCTGCTCGCTGTAGTAATCGGTTTTCGCAACGCGCCACAATACGCGGCTGGCAATACGGCTGTGTAGGTTGACGCGGTAGCTCAACAGCCACTCGCCGGAAAAATGCACGCCGCCGTCGGTGCTGCGCACATCGGCAGCTCCGAGCGAGACGAGTTCATCCGCCAATACTTTTTCGAGGCCGCGCGGGCAGGGGGAGAAGAAATTTATCATAGGATCACCATATTACTTTCAAACCGAACTTCCCGCACTCCTGAAAGTCGCCGTCTTTCGAAATCAGCACGAGCGGTTGCTGGATGGCTTGCCAGATGATCATCCGATCAAACGTGTCTTTGTGCTGGAGCTTGGGCAGGCGATGGAACGAAGCGGTTTCCTGCGTGGTCGGCTGTATGACTTCGATGTGCATTTGCTCCGCAATCGAGGGCATATCGTCGGGCTGGCAGTCTTCCAGTTCGATCTTGCCCATGGCAAATTTGAGGGATATTTCCCAGAACGAGACGGTACTCAGGCAAACCTGATTTTCGGCGCAACGAATTTCCTTCCTCGCCCGCGCGCTCAGTTTGTTCGGCGCAAAGGCCGCCCACAGGAATGCGTGGGTGTCGAGCAGACAGTTCATGCGCCCAGCAATTCCTCGTCGCTCAAGGCGGAATCGCCGTGGATGACGCAACGCGCACGCCCCTTCATCAGACCCAGTGTGCGCACGGTTTTGGGTTTGATCTGGCTGTAAGGAACGATGGCGGCTATCTTTTCCTTTTTCTTGCCATAGCTAATCGCGATCGGTTCGCCGCTCTTGAGCATCTGCCCCAGTACTTCGGAAAACTGTGCTTTTAATTCACCCACGGTCATAGTCTTCATGTTTTTTCCTCCAGCCATGAAATGGAGATTGCATTTTTCATGTCAAGTTGTCAAGAAAAACTCACGACACGAATGATGAAGTCGATGCCATCGGGTGATAAAAATTCTGTGAGTAGTTAAAAATTGAACTTCCAGAAAGCGGCATTTGGCGAATTGTTGCTATCGACCCATTGGAGCGGGTCGTAGTGGTGCTGCCGACAGGCAGCTTTACACCATATAGCTGCCTGTCAATTTACAGGATATTGTCGGGCTTGAATGACTCTTGCTAACCCAATGCCGTCATCGATCTAAGCGAAATGGCTGCTCCAAATCGGACATTCGTTACTTACTGAAACGCCTCGTTGCTAATGGTCAACAGTAATTCGCTTTCCAGTCCATCAGTTTACATGCCCCGCCAATTAAGCCCGTTTATTCCAATCCTTGCCCCCATAAGCGGAGATTGTCATCGGGCACGGTAACAGTATGGTGCAGTTTTGAATACCAAGGCCAAGGAGAACATGGCCAATTAAAATCATTATCACAGAAAATATATTCCGGTGCCCCGTAAAGATTATTCATCACACTACGTGCAAATATCTTTTTGGGGTTGAAAAAAGATGTCCAGTTACCCGAGAAGCCGTCACATCTGATGAGCACAACAACCGAAGGTGCGCATTGATTGGAGTAGTATAAAGACTGGAACGTAGCTACGCCATCACCACCGACGAAGAGCAAGCTGAACCGTTCTGGCCCATGTACCTCTGTAAACTCAGGAAGTCGGTCAAAGACAGTCCATAAAGCATATGGTGAAAAATCATCTCGAATATGCTGCCTCGCTATGTCTCCATCTGACGGGTCTGGCAGAATTGGCTGAAAAGGTTTGAAGCAAAGATCAGCTTGACATACAGATCGAGAATGAGCGAGCTTATAACCTTTGAATGTGTCTAAGTGGCGAGTTAATAAATCCTGCGAAATATTCCAGTCGGCATAAACGAAGCTATGGGCATAACCGGAAAAAGACTTAACTGGCAAACCATGCATCCCACTTGCCGGATAGAAAACCGATCCTTGTAATATTTCAGCGATAGGAAGCCTATCATCTTCAAAATTGAGTGCCATGAGCCACTCTGGCATGGGATGACGTTTCAAATTAGGAATCAAAACAATCTCCTGATTTCAGGTTGGCAATGGTGTAAATCCGCTTCAATATCCCATTATCACGCATTTCTTTGCGTGAATCCTAAGACTTAAATCATAACATATATTCTTCATTAATTCTTTACTCATTTATCTTTACTATGTATGTGCGCGAGGAATAATATGCAAATCATCAACTGCCAAGGAGCGATGAGATGGAGCAAACGAAGATCACCGTCAAGATTTACGACAAGCTGCTGACAGCCTTTAATCGTGATATCGATACGCTTTTTCTGAAGCGTGATGCCTTCCTGAACCAGATGATCAGGATCGAAACTGAATACCTTGCGATGGATATGGAGGGCAAGCGTCTATCGGTACGGGCAAAGCGCCATATCGCTGGCTCACTGAAACAACTGGGTACGACAACCGTTAACATTGTTGTTGACCAGACCGTTTCGGATGCTCTCAAAGCAGTAGTCGATGAGTCCAATATCGTACGCGACTCATTCATTAACCGAATGCTGTGGCTACTTCGCGGCGGAGATGCACTACTCAAATATCTTGATCTACCGACATACATCACCGGTTCTGAATTCGAGCGATTCATTCCGGCAGCGATGCCAACTGCCCCACTTAAGGCAATGGGGGCGGTGCAAAGTGACCCTTTACATTATCTGCGCATAGCATGCGAGGAACGCCACAACACAGGTCTTTATCTGCTTGATCTTCCAAATAAGTTTACTGGTATGGCATGCTGGATTGATGACCGCTATGTTCCAGGCACCTCATCATATATTGACCCAAACATACTCTTGGAAGAGCTTTCCGCATTGGAATCAGATGCATTCAGTAATTTCACCCCACCCAATGCTTCAGAAAATGGAGATCAATCATGAGCATTACACAGCATGCCCAAGCAAGAATCCAGCAACGCGGTATACCGCCCTTGATTATTCAGTGGCTTGAAGCGTTCGGCGAAGAGCACCACGACCACAACGGGGCAGTCATTCTGCACTTCAGTAAAAAATCGCGCCGCCTTCTGGAACAGAATTTTGGCAGCACGCCGATTCGCCGGCTGAAGTGAATGGTTGAATGCTTATGCGGTCATTGGAAGTAATGGCGACTTGATTACCACCGGGCTTCGCTGGAAACGGTTAAATCACTAGGAGAGAGTCATGAATAAAAATCAACATGCAAAATCTATTACAGTGAAAATCGAATCCGCAGGAAATATGTCGATGGATGTATCTTTCACTACTGCAGTCGAAATGCTGCACATCCTTGGTATGAGCAAGTGGGAATCAACAGCACCCATGCCGGGTAAATCTGGAATGCACGGGGATAATTACCTCGAAAATAGCCAGCAGGCTCGACTGCAGTTTCTATTAACCGGCATCGGGATAGTAGATACAGAGAAAACTTATAGCACCTTAGCATTGAAAACAAGGAATCACAGGACAATGGGCTCAAAAATAACTACCTATAAGCCAGTCAACGGACTCCCGCTCTTGGGCCGTTGGTATCTGGATGCGTGTTTGAATCTCGGCCAAAAGCAAGAAATTACTGAAGCACTCAGAGAGCTTGGATATTCACGCGATTTTGTCGATATCGCAAACCGGTTTGTTGCCGGAGAACCAATTTCAGGAATAACGCAGCATTAATATCGAATATTCATGCTGAATGATTTGGAATTTGCCATGAACAATAATTGTTAAACAAGAAAACTTATCACGGACTGGATATATGCGATCACAATATAATAGCCTTGGTCGCACGGGTATAGATGGTACGCGACGTAACAATTGACGGATAGGACGCCATGATTAAAATTTACATTCATCATGATTATCAGAGCAATATATAAATTCTCTTCACCTTTTGATAGATGACATAAAAATGAGTGGTGAAATAAAACTTGCCATAGGTAATATTTTATTATTTGATGGGGATGCAATAGTCAATCCAGCGAACAAGTCTATGCTTGAAGGCAGTGGGCTGAATGGTGCCATTCATAGGGCAGCAGGATCACGTCAATTAAATGAGGTCTGCAAAACCCTCGGTGGATGTGAAACTGGCAATTCAAAAACAACATCTGGATTTAATTTGCCATGCAAGTGGATTATCCATACTGTAGGTCCACATTGGCATCGGCATGAGCCATCTGAAGCAATTAATCTGTTGCGAGAGTCCTACAAATCTATATTTCGAGAAGCCAATCAGTACAATATGACTCGAATAGCGATTCCGGCAATAAGCACTGGGATCAACGGATTCCCGGCTGACATTGCATCTGAAATAGCCGCCGAAGAAGTTGTAGCAGGCATCGCTGAAGTACCTCAAATAACCGAGGTTCTAATGTTATTCAGCGAAACAGAGAAATATAACATTTACCGAAAAGCATTGGGGCAGCACATCAATGACGACTCTTGCAATAATGGTGGGCGTTAACAAACTTAATGGTGGCAAGTATGGGCTTATTGAGCAATGTTAAAAATTCGATAAACGGCAAGAAATATCTTATCTCAACCGCATTAGCCAGCGGTTACAGGTGGGAAACCGCTGTTATTGGCCGGAATATCTTTGGTATTCCTAAGATGTTTCACCCTTTACTGCGTATTGGCGCACCAAACGAGCATGAGGCACAAATAATACATAGCAAAGTTGAGAAAATAGTCGCTGAAATCGATCCTAATAAATGGGATTTGTATAATTTTTCATTGATACAGGATGGTATTGTAGCCCCAGAGGTGTCCGAGATACCGCCCTTGCCGGAGGTGATGACGGAAAACTCTTCAGATCCATGGGAATATTTTCGAGGGAAGAGAAACACCAAGCCTATTCTTGAAGAAAAAGCTAACCTACTGCTTCGGTTAGTTATTAGCTATATAAACGATACCTATGAAATTATTCAAGGCTATTTAAAGGAGGTTAGACCGGAAATTCTCATTACAGAAAATTCTGCATGGCAAATGCACGCAGAATTAGGCGCATTCATTCTAAGTTTGATTAATCCGCTAGCATTCAAATTTATTGGCAACAGGGATCGTGACGTATTTATGCGCATACTTTTTGACGGCACATCAAGCGCGTTGGAATACAAAGGAGTAGATCCTGACTATTTCCATGAGATCACCCGCAAACGGCTTGAGGAGTATTCAACTTTGAAGTGGTTTCCTGAAAATGACAATGATCACGAAAACACGATTTTCCGTGAGTTCAATAAAAACATTTCCGGGGTATTAAATATTGGCTCGGACCCAATGTTTAAAGCTGTCATTGAAAACTGGTTGATGAGACTTTTAACGAATTGGCAACTAAATGAGCTTTTTGCCGGTGCTGACGATTAGATAAGACTGTAATGCCAAGCACGGCATAGCTGTTGCAGTTTCTGAAATACAGATAATCATCATTTACTTCAATAGGATGAATATGTCAAAGCAAATGGAACCTTTAAGTTTTCTCAACAAAATTACCGTTGGCTTGTTGATATTAGCTATTTTTCCGTTACCCTATTCTTATTACATATTTTTACGTTGTGCTATCCTGATTTCCTGCTCAATCCACTTTTACTTTGCGTTCAATAAAAGATCAATTATTTCGATGATTGTCTTTGCTGGTATCGGCATACTATTTAACCCGATTGACCCTATCTTTTTAACTAAGAGTTTTTGGGCTGCAATTGATTTTTTCACGGCAATATTTGTGGTAATGGGATTTGAAGAAATTGAACAGGCTAAAAATCCATCTAACAGAGATAACATGTAAATTGGGTTCACCGTCGAATTAACTGTGATTTTCATCAACCTAAGCTCATATCTAACTTGCCACAATGAAACAGAATTCTCGCTCGATAATTTGTGAAGTTGCGAAATCCTCTGGCGTTGGCCTTGATGAGTTGAATAGCGCTGTTGAATCCTTCGGCGCAGGCGTTGCTGATTCTGTGCTTACTGTAGTTGAGCAAACCGATTTCATGGCGTCGGAGCATCTTGACTACTTTTTTGATCGGCTCCAAACGACTGCGCATGGCGTTATTAGACCAGGCGTCAAAGAAACGTTTGGCAGCCCCCGTGTAGTGATAGCACCAGAACTGAGTGAATGTTTCTTTGATGCGCCATGCTCGACTGGTCTTAAGGTTGAGCTGATTCAACGCTCGAAACGAAACGGCTTCGGCACTGCGCCCATCAGCATAGGTCTTGAGCCACGCCCACTTGCTGCCCGTAAGTGGCGACGTGCCCACTTGAGCCAGGCTGCGATGTTCTTGTTTTCGCACCGCATCAACCGCCTCGCCGAGGTATTTGGAAACGTGAAATCTGTCATGAACAATGTCGGCTTGAGGGATGCACGTTTCTGTTGCGCTCATAAAAGCAGGCCACATATCCATGGACACAGCTTTGACCGAGGCACGTTGAGTCGGGCTGAGTGTTTCCAGCAGACTTTTGGCCGCTTCCAGTTTTCGCTCTGGTACCAGATCAAGCACTCGCGAGCGGTCAATATCAGTCAGTATGCTGACGTAGCTATGACCCCGTTCGGAGCTTTTCTCATCCAGCCCAAGATGGGGAACATCGTCCTCACTGCGACGCAGCATGCCTCGTTCCACAGCACTCACCATGATGCCATTGACTGTGCTCCAGGCAAGCCGCGTGAGATCGCAAACGCCTTGGGTGGTGGGGCAGGCTTGCAGCAGCTTGATCACAAAAGCCTCCATCAGAAGGGTGACTCTGCTGTAGCGTTCCGCCCACGGCACAGCCAGTTCTTCGACGGTGCCATTGCTGTATTTGAGTTGGGGTACGCGTGCTTTGATGATCGTCTCAAACTGGCAGGTATCCAAATGCCTCCACTGGCGTTCGCTCCAACCGTTGATGTGTGCACGCTTCGTACTATCCGTTGGATCAGCCCATATTTGGCTTCGTTTAAGAACAACTTCAACTACAACGCGCTGGTCTGCCAGAGAAAGATCAACAGACTTCACCGACCAAGGCGATTTCAGTCCAAGCAGATGTTCATACAGAGTGGTGTCTTTCATGATGTTGTCAGTGGGTTTGAGAAACCGAATTCTCCGGCATCAAGGAAAAATTTACAGTGCAATTGATGGAGAACCGTAAATTGAAATGTGTTCAAAGTTTCCCCGCCTCGATTAATTGGATCCTAAGCCTGTTTTTCAACCAACACTCGATTGGAAGTTTCGGAGGGATGATCGCTGGTGTTAGGACTTAATTTTCACTTATTGGTACCTCGTCATCAAAAATATACCCAAATCTTATTCCACATATTAAATTGCTCTCTCTCGATAAACCAACAGCCATATCGAAGTGAGTGACAGGCACAGGTGGAGATATAATCTCAATTTTTATGACTTTGAACCATGTCAAAAATGAAGGTGTTATAATGACTTGGTGTATACGAGTCTTGCCGCGAATTTTGTCATCAGTAATTTCAGGCCTAGGAGAGACTATTTCTCCAATATCTGCCGTACTGGAATCGAAATCGTCAATTGTCATACGAGTCTTGTCGCGAATTTTGTCATCAGTAATTTCAGGCCAAGGAGAGACTATTCCTCCAATTTCGTCAGTACTGGAAACGAAATCGGCAATTGTTAGACGTGCACTGATGCTGTTATTGCCAGTGTAGATGTAAACATGAAAGGGCTTTACTAAGTGCTCCAATGCTCCGTCTCCCAATATTTCGTCTCTGACTGCAAATCCTGACCCGTATGCCCATTCTCCATGAGCAGCAATTCCAGATTGGATTTCCTCCTTTTCACCTTGGAAGAATTCAAAATTTGTGTCTATCAGTGCAACTGGGCGAGAATCCTTTATGGGCTTGGTATTGTTACCTTTCCCCATTATGTACTGATCGTAACTGGTCATCAGTAACTCTAGGTCAGTCAGCAGTTGATTCTGATCAGGAATTGCATCAGCGGGATAAAATTTCGCTGCAATAGTCGAAGCCTCGTACAGTTTAGCTAGTTTTTGATCCTCCCCAAGATTTGTCTTGCCGGACAAGTCAAAGCCGCAGGCAGTAAGGCCGTTGCATTGTGACCGGATTATAGAGGCACGTTCTTCCAGAACGTCAACGGCTTTTGAGCCAAAGGCTCTTTGTGGAGCCACAGTTCCTTGAACCAACTTTAAATACAAACCCTTTCCGTCTTCGCGAAACAGATAAACAACATATATTCCGTCCTGGGTAGATTCGGTTTCGCGTTTGTCAATAAAGGAAATCCAAGGAATGGTGGCCCAGTTATCTCTGCCGTAGGATGAAACAACTCGGATATTGGGATGATTTATGAGATGCCAATCCCAAAAAAATTGTTCATTTCGAACTTCAAGGATGTTCCGTGCTTCCCTAAAGAGCACATTGATATCGTGATTGCCTGCAAAAGGTTGATTAACACGTGCGTCATGGTAGCGCTCTAAGATCGCCTGAAATATTTCATCAAGCTTTGGTTCCCTGAGGCGACGTTGAAATATGTCATATCCGAAAAGATAGTAGAATGTCTCTGCCCCATCAGGTATTTCATACATCGAAATACCTGTTGCGATTGAAATGATTTTTTTGGGAGGATAAATCTTCTGACCTACTTCTATCACCCATAATTGAGCTGTGTTCTTTTCCCAGTCTGCCCACTCGCTTGAATAACGCAAGTCTTGATCAAACGTATCTAGTGCCTTAAGTAGTTCTTGCTTGTCAACTTTTGGAATTATCATCACAAACTCTCTCCTTATTGGCATAGTGCCACAGATATAAAGCTTTCATACCCTTCAAACCCTCGAAAGTTCCAGAAATTTAACTTTCTGGCATATGGATTGGTCGAAATTTATCTCCCAAGGGTTGTGGTCGTGGCCGTCTAAATGACGGAGTAGCTCACCTTGATTTATGTGTCCCATGTTTCTTATTTCTTCTTGCGAAATATTTCCCCGTTCCAATGATGAGGCCATTGGCATTGCCGGGCACATATAGCATGGAGCTCCATACCCGAATTCTGCTATAAGCCATTCACCCATCTTCATAATGAAGGCGTTATTGTCTGGCGCTCCAGGATTTTCAAGAGTGAGCAAACGACTATCTGCTCTTTCGCGCATATCACGATAAAGCTGACTATCGTTAGCCATAGCATCAGACCCCAATGCCAGCCAAGGAGTGTCTTCAATCACTGGCACAAAACGGAGCCAATAATTAAGCCTACGTTGATCTGAGTGCCCTTTAGTGCTAGGTAAATTGAAAAAATCAGTGATCAACTGCCTAGTGAGCCATTCGTTGTTGCTACGTTTAAGTTGCATTGATGCGTCAGGCTTGGACATTTGAAACTCCTTACTGAGTTGCCTCTGGGTGAGCACGTATCCACGCTACCATTTTCGCCTCACCTGGTGGAGGCATGCCGAGGATTCTTGCCATCGGCATCGCGCGCATAATCATCTGGAGGGGGAAAGCCTGCTCGACGACGAAATGCGTGTCGTTAGTATCGATAACGTGCTTCGCTGCGTTCCTTGCTCTGTTCAATACTCCAAGCAGCACCTTTTTGCGATCCTTGACCGCTAGGGATGGATCAGTGTCTTCCAAATGGAAGGCGATGACCGATTCTACCGTGACCGGTTTTCCCACCCTTTCGCACAGTTTGCCAAGTATTTCTTCCGCCGCACCAGCGAGCGTGAGTGACGAAAGGTAATCACCTTCATGGAACAGACGGAGAGCCACGTCCAGTTGCCAGACGGCAACCTCTAATTTTGTCAGCGTCACGTCGGTTTTTTCGTCTTCTGGAGTTGGCATACCATTCTTGCAGCTTACGTTTAACAAAGTGGGCAAGATAATTATGTCTTTAGTATTCGATTAAATTTTTGGTCGTTCACCTATCAAGCTAGTCACTTGTTGCGGAATCAACCAAGAGTAGGTTTTATTATGGGTGCTATGAGTCTATATCCACATCCACTGGTACTTGCAGAGCTATGCTGATCTTTTCGAGCACCCGTTTCTTATCTTCGTTGCTGGCATGTGTTGTGATGTACCAACCGCTCAAACATTTCTGACTCTGGTATTCGGTAGTCTGTTTCCGCGAGACGAGAGGGATGCCAGAAAGGCGCATATCAAGTTGAGACACCCGCTCTAAGCCCATCCGCTCAATGGCCAAAGAGAAAACATCGCTTGCGTTTCCTTCCTCAATGGCATGACCAGCAACGGTTACGCGAAGTTGCGTCTTCGAGGTTTTTTGGTGATGGCTGATTTTCTGTTCAGCTCGCGAGTTTAGGCTCTTGTGTGATGAGTTGCTCGGCACGGGTTCAATGTCTTTGGCAGTTCGTTCTTGGATGTCTTGAATTGCTTGCTCCAACCTCGGAACAGTTCTGCTACCATCACCCTTCGAAAGATTACATGCGGAACAAGCTACCTGACCATTAGCAACAGTTGTGTGCCCTCCCTTGGACCAAGGGCTGATGTGGTCGCAGTGCCAATCGTCCCACGTCAGCTTAACCCCATCACACTTCATTTTGAGCTGGCAGATACCTTTATCACGACGGAATATGGCGAGCTTTTGAATATGTGTGAAGTCACGTTGATTATCTTTGCGCTCGATTGCTGGATTGTGTTCTAGGAAATGCCTCAACATGAAATCCATGCGCCAACGGACCGAATCTGCCGTATCGGTGCTATGGCTAATTTTCTCCTTGTAGCTGGCCCACTCGGCATCGATTTCATCGTCTGGTTTTTCTTCCTGAGAGCGTCGGTCTGATTCAAACCCAAGGAACCAATCATGCAGAAGGGGGCGCACCTGCTCGAACACATACTGCCTTTGCATTTCCGATACCATGCAGTAAATGGATATGACGTTGAACCGCTCCAGCTCTGGCGTCTTCTCGGGGAATGCTTCCGAGAGAACGGCCAGGGTTCGCTGGACAACTTTCGCCTCGGAAGACTTCGAATCGAAATCGACATTGTCCTCGTACATTTTATTCAGATCGGAGCTCTTGATGTTCGTTGGCCCGCCCGCCAACTCCAGGCATACCAGTTGTGCGGCAACGAGGTCGTGGCTGAAGCGGGAGTTGGCAAAACCCACTATCTGAAAGAATGGGTTGCTTACGAGCTGGCGAACGAAGGCACGCATTTTGCCGGGATACGCATTCCTCTTTTCCTGTGCTTTAAGTGAGGTTCCGTTCTGTAATCGTAGAAACATTTCGCGAACTTCGTCCTCGTCGCTTTCCTCCAGAATAACCACATCCAATGCGTAGACGTCGAATCGCATCCTCAAGTCATCTGGAAGATGCTCGTAATGGAGATTAGCAACCGCATCGCCTTCGATGGGTTCTGCATTTTTCGGAAGCGGGAACTCTCCATCAAAAAACTCCCAGATTGCTCTAAGTCGCTGCTGTCCATCGACGACATCGTACCTGTCTGGTTTCGTCGAAACTTTCCGCCAGTAGAGCTTCGGTATGTCGTAATCACGCAGGATGGTGTCTACGAGTAGTTGCTTCTGGGATTTGCTCCAGACTGCGGGTCGCTGAAAATCAGGATTGGTGTTGATTCTATCCTTGATGCCGTGCGTCGATCTCAGAGGCCAAGGTTTCTTGCTGGTCTTCATAAAACTTCCTTAATCAGTGGAGCACTTCATCGGGTGGGCCTTCGTCATTGACATACTCGTTGAATGAGTTGGCAGACAAGGACTCGACCGTTTCGCCGTACTTGGCAAAATAATCGTTTACGAACTTGGTTACAAGCCTATCGGCATCTCGAAGTTGCACCTTTTTCTTATCTAAGTCATCTACAAGCCATGCCCGCCCCGCTGGTGTGAGCGTGGCTTGCATCACCCGTTTGTCCCAGTAAGCGTGGATGAGAAGATTCCGAGTTTGTATCGCCTTCTGAATCAACCGTCTTTCTGTATCGGTGAAGTATTCAACGGCTAATACTTCTGTGAAGAGTACGCCGATGGTTTTCGTAGATCGTGAGTCAATGGGTATGGGTCTGAGAGAAAGTCCCTGACGATGGCGTTCTTCGTCGATGACGCGCAAAAGCAAGTCGATGCATTCTTCAAGCAGATGGCAGTTAAATACCGCCAACCCATACTCATAAAAGATGGGAGCCAGTTCTTGAACGGTTGGTTCAGGCATATCGGTAGCACCAAAACTATATAGGGTAGGACACAAAAAACACAGTCATATTACTTTGCTATCTGATGAAGGGGAAGCGGTTCGAAGAACTTCATTCGGCAACATTGCTTGCACCAAAGCTGCCGTTGGCGAATGACCTCAAATGGCCGGTCACTGCCCGTCAGACATCGCTGATACCAAGGGCAGCTTCACGTCACATTGCAGCCGTTCGCGCCCCCCACGCTGATTAACTGCTACTGGCGCACAGCTCCCATTCATGATGCCATATTGGCGGTAAAAAAGCGGCAGCTCGCGAATTATGTAAATGGCGCGGAAAAGGATACCAAATGGCGGAGTAAAAGGGAGCCAGTCGGTTGGTTAAAATGGGCTCACGGGAGCCCGTTTTTTTGTTGCTTGATTCTTTATTCTTGCCTTGGGCAGCGAACGTAGCGTAGCGAAGTTCGATGCCCAAGGCAAGACGGTGCCAATCAGTCAGTGTCGGTGGCACCCCCTTTCTGTTCCGAATGCCCATGGTTACTGGCATCTGGCTCCGCCATTGCGCTGGCTTTCTTGGCGCGCTTTTTGGATGTTGCCAGCCTGTAGCTTGCCCCGTTCATTTCCAGAATATGAACATGATGGGTCAACCGATCTAACAGTGCCCCGGTTAGTCGCTCAGAGCCGAAGACGCTTGTCCATTCATCGAATGGAAGATTGCTGGTTATCAACGTAGAGCCATTCTCGTAGCGACGGCTTATCACTTCGAACAGCAGTTCCGAGCCTACCGCCGTGAACGGCACGTAGCCAAGTTCATCGATAATCAGCAAGTTTACTTTTGCCAACTGTTTTTGCAGTGAGCGCAAGCGACGCTCATCACGCGCCTCCATCAGCTCATGAACCAGTGCTGCGGCTGTAACGAAGAGGACGCTGTGATTCTTCTGGCAGGCAGCAAGACCCAATGCCAGTGCTGTATGTGTCTTGCCGGTGCCCGCAGGCCCTAGGGCGATGCAGTTCTCCCGACGCTCGATCCATTCGCAACGCCCCAGCTCCAGAACCAGTGATTTGTTGAGGCTGGGAATTGCCTTGAAGTCGAAGGTATCCAGGCTCTTCGTCTGCGGGAAACGAGCCTGCCGAATACGTCGTTCCATATTGCGTCGGTTCCGGTCAATTCGCTCCAGTTCGCATAAACGCAACAGATAGCGTGGGTAATCAACCTGATCCCGAACGCACTCGAAAGCAACCTTCTCGTATTCCCTCGCAAATGTGGGCAGCTTGAGCGATTTCAGATGATGGATCAGCAGCACTTGGGGAGGTACCGTAGCTTCTTCATCAATGGTGCTCATGGCGACACCTCCTTCTGCGCTTGATTGATCCTCTCCTGCAACAGCGCCAGATAGTCACGTACATCGGTGATGCCAACATTTGCTTGTGGCAGAAACGGATAGGCCGAGAGATCCAGACGTGGTGCGCGACGTTCTATCTTGGCCAGCACCAGATGCTTGACGGCATCGTAGCTGATTGCCGACATGCGTATCGCATCCTCGACGGCAACGGCCACTTCTTCTTCGCCGAAGGTTTCTATCAAGCGCAACATCTGGATATATTCCTTGCGGCCTTGTTTGCCCATTCTGGCTTCCATCAGGCGACGCAGATGCTCGAAATCCTCTGGCAATTCCCAGTTCTGCAGCGGCGCGGCCTGGTCGAGAGCTCTTGGCTTGCGCTCCAGTAGCGCCAAGTAGTGAAGCGGGTTGTAGATGAAATCTTCTTTCTCATAACAACGCTTATGGGTGGCAATAACTTCACTACCGCAGGAAATCACCACCTGATTCACATAACCGCGCACCAACACGTCGTGATGCCCGTATGCTGTCGGTACTGAGTAGTCATTGAGCCGGTATCGCACCAGCGCCATTGACGAGGCGCTGGTGGAGACAACCTCGCACGGGTCAAATGAGTCCGCTGGCAGCGGTAAAAATGCCAGAAGATCACGTTTCATCCGTTCGCCGATGCTTTCCTTCTTCCCGCGCAACACTGCGACCTGCCGTTTCTCGCAAGCTGTCAGCAGGCGGGCATTAAATTCGTCTATGGTGCGAACCCGTGGCAGGGGAACCATGAAATTGCGCCGTGCATAGCCCACCAATCCCTCAACCTTGCCCTTGTCGTTGCCTTTTGCTGGGCGGCCAAATTTATCTTCGAATAGATAGTGGCTCTGCAATTCGCTAAAAGACTTGGTACGCGTGCGCTTTCCATCGCCGAGAATTCTGGCTACAGCGATCTTGGTGTTGTCGTAGAGAATCGATTGGGGTACGCCACCGAGCCAGGCAAAAGCAGCAACATGCCCATCCAAAAACGCTTCGGTCGTCTCAGCCGGGTAGGCTTTAACGAATATCGCATCCGAATGCGGCAGATCCATGCAGAAGTAGTGAATGCGCGTCTTGATTCCGCCCAGATAAATATCGGCTTCACCGAAATCTGCCTGTGCATGACCGGGTGGGTGCGCCAGAGGAATAAAGACTTCCTTCTGCCGCAGGCGTTCCTTGGCGACAAATTCGCGCACGACGGTGTACCCGCCCGTGTAGCCGTGCTCATCTCGGAGTCGTTCGTAAATACGAACCGCCGTGTGGCGCTGCTTCTTGAGAACTTCACGGTCGTCCTGCAAGATTTGATGAATGATGCCGACCATCGGCCCCAATTTGGGGGATGCCGGACTATCCTTGCGCTGGTAGCCAGGCGGTACTTCGTGTTGGATCATCTTCTTTACTGTCTTGCGGCTGATCCCAAACCGCTTTGCTGCTCCGCGCTCGCTCAGGTTCTCCACCATAACGGCGCGCCTTACTTTGGCGTATAGGTCCACGTTGTGCATCCTTTCTGCCTTTCCCGATCTGTTGAAAGATCGAAGGATAAGGCTCAGGGACTGGTACCGACTACCCCGCTAACTGGCTCCTTTTTACTCCGCCATTTACAACCCCAACAGACATTCAGAGCCTTCTGGTACATCCCCTCCCAGTTGTTATACGCACGAAAAACACACAACTGTTTATCAGGATCGTAGGTGATGACTTGCCAATCCCCCCAGCCTGCAACGGCAGCATTGAGATTCAGGGCGGCGAATCCTTCACGGAAATCTTGAAAGCTGGAAATTAGCAGCCAATCTGATTCGACGCTTTTTCTACCCTCGGACTGAAGTGCCAAGTTAAAGCGTTCTGGGCCAACCATAGAGGCAACCCCGGCCATCAATCCCGCCAAGGTGCTGTCTACCCACATCAGGGCTACGGGAATACCACGAAATGTGCATTGCCCCTTCTCGGTATCCCATTCAATCTCGACACCGTTAACGAGAATTTTGTTCTT
Organism: uncultured beta proteobacterium; assembly: GCA_963714805.1. GTDB lineage: Bacteria > Pseudomonadota > Gammaproteobacteria > Burkholderiales > Gallionellaceae > CAIQPV01. The sequence continues at coordinate 521,822 of CAVQPO010000006.1, forward strand.
GTATTTTCCTACCTTGAGGGCATCTGGAACTGATATATGCGCTCCAAGATGTCGGTGATCCTTGTGTGTATCTGACATGATACGCGTGATGACTTCTGCTTAATTAGAAGCTCGGTTGTTGTCGCTCGGATTGGCAAAAATAAATCGTGTTTTCAATGTAGGAGAAGGTTACTACTCTAAATTAGCTTTGACAAGCCGAAGTGCAGCTTGTGGCACATAGCGAACGCCCGTGTTATCAAATTCCCAGCCGTAAAGCGGAGTTACGATGATACATACGCTAGCTCAAAAAGAGCAATCAAGATAATCCATTTTTTGTCGCCGCCGCATGTCTTTCAGCCAAGCTTTAAGCTTCTTAATATCCTGGAATGCAAGCAGATCGCTTTTTAATTCGCGAATGGCTTGTTGAATTCCGACGATTTCGGCGGCGAGGTTGCGCATGAGGGTGCTTGGCGTCAGCCGTTCGAAGGGGGATATGCCAAATTGCGATTTGAACATATCCTCGGTTGCAAGGATTTCGTACTCCAGCTCGTTGAGCTGTTCTTTCAAAATCTTGTTGTAGTGTTTCAGCCGACTTGAGCTAATGTTGTTGATGGTAGTCTGGTCGATGTGTTCCAACTCCAGTTGCAACTCTAACAGTAGCAACAGATTTTTCTTGTCATAGGCTTGGTTAATGCGTTGCATCAAGCCTGTTTTTCTTTCGCGCTCCTGTGGGTCGGGTTCGCGGTCCGGGTGCAGGGCACTGGCCAGTTTGCGGTACAACTCGCGGATGGACTGGCTGGTTTGCTGTTCCTCGGCCTGTTGCTTTGACTCTTTGGCTATTTGCTTGGCCGTCTTTTTTCGCTTTGCCTGCCGTTCCTCGTACGCCTGTCGTTCAGCTTCAAATTGTGTCTGCTGTTCGTGCATGTGCGCCTGAGCCCGCTTGAATATTTCTTCCGGAGAACTTATGTCCAGATCGTCGCCCAAGTCAACGCCTATCACGTCCTCCAGCATGGATTTCAGGCCATTCAGGGAAGCGGCAGCTTCCTTGTCAAGGTCAGAGCCGCTGTGTTTGTTGTAAATATTTTTTAACTCTTCGTCGTTACGTTCGATCGCGAGGTCACCTGCCATCCTGCTAATCAGGTCATGGATCATGCTACGCTCGGGCGAAGTCAGCCCTTTTTTATCGCAGGTACGATCCAGGAAATGCACGATCTCGATTTGTATTTCCTGCGAGGTTTCGACCAGAGGGATAAACTCGCCGGCGTATTTTTTCTGGTAAGCCGGAATAATCTCTTGCCAAGCTGCAAGGCTGGCACGCTTTTCATCAATTTTCTTGATCAGGGTGTTGAACGCTTTTTGTTCTTTGGACAGATGGGGATGATCTTTGCAAGTGACAATACTGAGGGCTTCGGTCTGGATCTTGAGCATGATGGCCTGCTTAGAACGGCTTTACGGTAACCAGAATAACCACGGCGGTCAGGATGAGTACGGGAATTTCATTAAACCAGCGATAGAAAACATGGCTGTGGGTATTTTGATCGGCGGCAAATTGTTTAACCAGTTTGCCGCAATAGTAGTGATAGACGACCAACAGCAATACCAGAGTCAGTTTGGCGTGCAGCCAGCCACCGTCAAAGCCATAGCCCAGCCACAGCCACATGCCGAAACCCAACGCCAGCACGGCAATCGGCGTAACGAAGCGATACAGTTTGCCTTCCATCAGCTTCAGCCGCGCAATTTCGGCAGGCTCCGTCGCCATCGCATGATTCACAAAAATGCGCGGCAAATAGAACAAACCGGCAAACCAGCTCACCACGAAAATAATGTGAAACGCTTTAATCCACAAGCATACAAAATCCTTATTGCGATAGCCGCCGCCGGAATAATACCAGCGACACATAAAAACCAATTGCGATATAAGCCAGCAGACACCCCAACATGCAGCAGCGCACCGGGCGGTACCACGCCATTCATCAACGGTCGCGCGATGTCCACCGCATGCGTCAGCGGCAGGATGAGCCGAGACGTTCTGCCAAAACGGCGGTAGTTGCGTGGCCGGAAAAAACACCCCGCATAATAACATCATGGGGGTGACCACCAGCGTGAAGTAGTACATGAAAAAGTCGTAGCTCGGTGCCAGTGCGGTCATGATTAAACCGAGAGCAGCAAAGCACAGTCCGACCAGCAATGCCAACGGAATCAGCCAAAACGCCAGTGCGGAATGCGTCAGTCCGAGCAGCCAGGCCACCGCCAGCACCGCTATGCCGGACATCAGGCTCTTGCTTGCCGCCCATAAGATTTCTGCGAGTACCACATCATCCAGCGTGACCGGCGTGTTCATGATAGCTTCCCAAGTACGCTGCTCGTGCATGCGCGCAAAGCCGGAATACAGCGCTTCAAAACTGGCGCTGTTCATGGTGCTGTAGCACACCGTCCCGGCGGCAAGGAATACCATGTAGGAAGTGCCGCCCATCTGCGGCAACAGACTGCCCAAGCCATAGCCCAAGCCCAGCAGATAGATCATCGGGTCGGCGATATGCCCGATGATGGAAGTGGTCGCCACCTTGCGCCATACCAGAAAGTGGCGACGCCAGATCGGGAAGAATCTGAGACTCAGGTGCGGCAGGGAAAAATGATGAGTTGCCATCTATTTCAAATTTTCATTAACAGCAGAATCAAATTGTGGGGGCAACCTCCTGGCCGCGATGAATTCTGTCGCGGCCGGGAGGCCGCTCCCACAAAATGGAAAAGTTAGCTTCATTCGCGCATCTCCCTGCCGGTCAATTTCAGGAACACATCTTCCAGATTTGCCGGGCGATATAAATAGCGTAATTCGGCATGCTCTTGCAGATGCGCCAGCAACGGCTGGGCATCGTCCACGTAACAGAATGCCGTTTCGCCGCTCACTTCATAGCGCTTCGAGTATTGTGCTGCAAATTCACCGGTCCACTTTGTCCACACCCTCGCCGAATACCTCCACCACCTGCGGCTCGATATGCTGTGCTATCAGCGCACGCGGTGAATCTTCCGCCACCATGCGCCCATGATCGAGGATCGCGAGTCGGTGGCACAGACGCTCGGCTTCATCCATGAAATGCGTGGTGAGCAACAGAGTCTTGCCCTTGCGCGGTGAGTTCGCGCAGTCGCTGCCAGATCAAGTGGCGCGCTTGCGGGTCAAGTCCGGTGGTCGGTTCATCTAGGAAGATGATGTCCGGATCGTTCACCAACGCACGTGCCAAGGTCAATCTTCGCTTCATACCGCCGGACAGCGTGGGGATTTTTACATCGTGCTTGTGCGCGAGGTTGGCGAATTCCAACAGCATTGGAATGCGCGCCTTAATCTCGCTGTCTTTCATGCCGAAGTAGCGCCCGTACACCAGCAGATTTTCCGCTACGGTAAAATCCGGGTCGAGATTATCCACCTGCGGCACCACCCCCACCCGCAGACGCGCCTCACGCGCATGTTGCGGCACCTCATGGTCGAGCAGGCTGAGACTGCCGCTTTCCGGTTCGATCAGGCCGAGCATCAAGCGCAGTGTGGTGGTCTTGCCTGCGCCATTGGGGCCGAGCAGGCCATAGCATTCTCCCTTGTTGAGAGCAATGCTGATGCCATCCACCACCGTTTGCCCGGCATAGGATTTGCGCAGGTTTTGTGCGGAAAGGACTACGCTCATAGCCGCTGTCCGTTAAATTCATGCGACACGATCAGCTTGATCTGGTCCAAGCGCCCGTGAAAAAAATGTTCCGCCCCCGGTAGAACCACGATGGGCAATTGCTGCGGCCGCGCCCAGTGCAACACATCGGCAAGCGGCACCACCTCATCCTGATCGCCATGGATCAACAACGTGTTGTGCGGCACGGATGGCATAGCAAAGCGCCCCACCGCAGGCGCGACCAGCACCAGTTGCTGCGGATGCAATTGCTGTGCTGCGCGCGCCTGCACATATCCTCCGAAAGAAAACCCGGACAGGATCAACGACAGATCGCCATATTCCTGACGGGCATGGCGCACCACGGCCAGCACATCATCCACCTCGCCGTCGCCCCCATCAAATTCGCCCTCGCTGTTACCCACGCCGCGAAAATTGAAGCGCAGCGCGACAAAACTCAACTCCACAAAAGTTTTGGCCAACGTAGTGACCACCTTGTTTTCCATAGTGCCGCCCATGGTCGACAAAGGGTGGGCCACGACGACGATGGCGTGCGGCGCATTCTCGGGCAGGTGGGCAACACCTTCGAGATTCCCGGCCATACCCGTTATGGAAAATTTTTTCAGGATGGGCATTTTAAGGGTAAAAATGACTGGGCATTTTTACACCATTAACTCGTGCCGACTATTTCGCCGGAGGCGGTGGCGGATAGAAAGCAGGATCCTGCGCGGGCAAATGGTCGGGTGGAACAGGTGGTCGGTAATAAGTTTCCGGTTGGCGCATACCGGGAACCTGATTCCCTTTCGCATACATGCATTGCTGATACGCGATATCGTATCGGCGTTGCGCGCTCATCCCACTGATCTGCGCTGCTCCCGCACCCATGGTAGCTCCGCCCAACATTCCGATGGCCGCGCCCGATCCCGCACTTTGATGGCCGCCATTGAGAACGCCGGCAGCAAGCCCTAAAGCTGTTCCAGCCGCAATACTCTTCAGTTCGCTTTCTAATTCCGCATCGCTGACCGATTTTCCGATAGCCTTTTCAGCAAATTGTTTGCACACGACATCGTCTTCATTGAATTGATCAAATGATTTTCCCGGTGCCGGCATGACCGCCACACTGGGGCCATTGGGGATACTTGCACAACCGGCAAGAATACCCGTCACCACAGCAGCAAAAATTGATTTTTTCATAATCACCTCTGACAATATACAAGTGTTACTGCGCAAAAATAAACCCGCCACGATCAATTCGTGGCGGGTTTATCTCTCAATAAAGCCCCCCGCCTGTGCCGTTGACCCAATGTCTTGAACCTGGGTTCAAGAGGGTCGGTTCCCAGTTACATCAGGTACATCCGCAAGGGATGCGCACAACAGTAACATCAAGGGGCGCGACCTAAGCAAAGCTTCTGGTTCAAAGAATTATGAGCCTGACGAACACCGCAGGGGACAACCTTAAAACAACTCATCTTGCTCCGCGAGCGTGGCGTCGATGGTTGCCTGCATAGAATTCATTCTACGCTTAAAATCGCCCATGTCAAAACCGTTTCCAAGGCGCGTATTCAGAAACTCGTGAGTGATATTCAACGCGGCCATGATGGCGATGCGCTCCACCGTAACGACCTTGCCGAGGTTGCTAATTTCACGCATTTTTTTATCCAGATAAGCGACAGCTTCAAGCAGGTCGGCGCGCTCGTCATCCTTGCAGGCAATACGAAACTCACGGTCGAGGATGGTGACATCCAGGGTATTAACTTTATCGCTGCTCATGATTCTTCTTCGGGTAGTTGCGCCAACAGGCGCTCGATGCGCGCACGCGCACTTTCAATCTTGTCGTCGGCCTGGCGACCATGGCTCAAGGCGGTGGCCAATTCCTGGCGCAAGCGGTGATTTTCGGCCCGCAAATGCTGGCTCAGTTGCACCAACTGCGCCAGTTTGCTTTCCAATGTATTAAGTTCTGTTTGCATGGGGCGAACTATAGTTTAGAAAAACAAGACAAGTCAAACGGTAACGTAAAATCTTGAAAGTTGTTTGTCGCGTAAACGCAGCAGGGGGTTAGAGGTGGCCTGAAATATCCAGGGCAGTTTCGAAGGCAGGAGTTTCGTGAGGAAACTGTACCAGCGCAAACGCGGCAGTAGGCTGCATTTGCACACAAACCATTTTGACGTTGATGGTCAGAGCGGTGCGAGCTAGCTTGTTGAGCCAGTTGAAGTAGAGCGGGTCGATGATGGCTTGCTTGGAAAGGTCATAATACAGGCGGGTTGCACGGGCGCCGAGAAGACGTTCAATTATGCTTTCGATCAGCTTGTCATGGTCGCTGACGTTCAAGCCGCGAGTTGGCTCCAGCAGGAAATCATCCTTGCCGATCTGGGTCAGGTGTAGGCCGGGAATGGACATTAATCTGCTTTTTGGCTAACGTGGATGCCCATGTTGCGGAATGCTTCTTTTAGTCCGTCGGACAGGCTGGCGCGGGTGGTGATGTCGCTCATGTTGATGTTCAGGCTGATCAGTGCGCGCGCGATTTCCGGCCTGATGCCGGTGATGATCGCCTGGGAACCCATCAGTTGCACCGCGCGCACCATCTGGATAAGATGGTGCGAGACTTGCGAGTCGATGTTCTTCACCCCGGTCAAGTCCATCACCACGGCCTTGGCGCGATCCTTGGCGATGCGGTTGAGCAACGCCTCCATCACCAGCATGGTGCGGCTGGAATCGAGGGTGCCGATGATCGGCAGGGTGAGTACGCCGTCCCAGATTTCCGTGATGGGTGTGGCGGTTTCGCGCAGTTCCTGCTCCTGCGCGAAAAGGGCTTGTTCCTTTTCCTCCAGATACGTGCGGAACACGGACATGATCAGCTCGTTGAACACGGTGCTGAAATACAGCAGCACGGAGCGCGACTGGGTGAAGGCGATGCCGCTGTCTTTTTCCAATGCGCCGATCAGGGTCTGTTGTAGTTGCTGGGCATAGCGCACCACATCTTCAATATGGCCGCCGCGCACCAGTATTTTTTGCGACAGGCCGGTGAAGAACATTTGCAGCGCGTGGAACTGGGGGGAACCTTGATTGGTCGGGTCTTGCGAGGCCAGTAGCGCGACGATGAGATTCATGAATTCGCCACTTAAATCGGCGACTTCGTCACCATCCATCAACCGGTTATCACGGGAAAAAAACTTTCGCCCCGGCTCCTCCAGTTCAGCAGAAATGTTGCCGACTTTCAGGTTGAATAACGCGGTTACTTTTTCGCTGAGCTCTTTTTTTTGTGTCATGTTTGCTCCTCTTTATGTTATTTTCTACTCTATGGTTGAAACGCAAATAGACTGGTCGTCCGAAATTCTTCCCATGATATTCCCCAGCGTGTAAGCAATCAACTGCGGGTGCTGGTTGAACAAGCCGGCAAAGTTTGCCGTATCCCAATTGCGGCGTATGCCATCGCTGGCGCTCACCACCACACTTTTTTTGCCGAAATCGGCCTGGAACACGGATGGCGTCCGGTGTTCTCTGCCCAGAATGCCCGGTGCAAAAGGGATGCCGCAGATCTGCTCCCGGTCATAATAGTGGGCATGCATATCTCCCACGCCGACAATCTGCATCATATTCTGGCTCAGATCGATTTCACCGATTATGGCCACCGCCCCGCGCGAACCTGACAGTTGTTGGTTCACCGCTTTCAAAACTGCACCCAGCTCGCCGCTGTTGGAGAGTTGGGGAGCCAAATTAGTTGTAGCCTCCTGCGCACTCTCACCATGCCCCAAGCCATCAAGATGCAACCAGCGCAACCTGTGGCGATCTTGTTGCAAATAGATGCGGTCACCGTTGTAACGCAAGTCCGATAATGAGCGGGAAAACATGCCGACCTTGAAACCGGGCAGTACATTTGCGCCGCCGGTGTTCTTGTTGTCACCAGGGAAGAACCGTGCAAGAAAAACGGTGCCACTCCACTTTTTTGCTCTGCTCGAATTTTCCTGTTGCGTGTAAATGAGCAACTCATCGCTCAAGCGGCGGATGCTGCCCAATCCTTTGCCCAAGGTGTTGACGGTGGAATAACCATCCTCTTCCGCCTGAACCAGATTGGCGATGCCGGGGCCGAAATCGAGCGCGAGTATGTCCAGCACCGGGCCGGGCTGTTGCCAAACCTGAATCATGCCGCGCCCGCCCGCATGTTTGACATTATTGGTAACCAGCTCCGAAGCGACCAGCAACATATTCTCACGCTTCCAGTCGGGTATGCCGAGGCGTTGTGCGATTGCCGACAACTTTGAGCGCAACAGGATGAGCGCGCTTTCATTTTGTGCCGAGCTGTTGTACAGCAGCTTGCAATCCATAGCGCTGTCGTAGCTTTTAGCCATAGTTGCGCACCGGCATTTTCTGGCAGGGAAACTCGCAATCGAGGTTGTTTACCATGTGGCAGATGTCCACCACCGCCCGCCCGCGCCCCTGGCGTTTGGCTTCATACAAAGCACTGTCCGCGCGGTGGAAAAATTTTTCCAGGGTGAGGTTATCCGGTGTTTCTGGGTTGATCGAGGTAATGCCTATGCTGACCTTATGCTCCATCAGTTGCACTACCTGCCGCGCCTTGTCGCAGGCAAGCGGGTAGTCAGCAAAAATCACCATGGCGAATTCGTCGCCGCCGAAGCGGAAAGCAAAATCCACATCCTCGCGGATCACGCCACGTAAAACATGCGCCATTTTATTCAGATGAGCATCGCCGAACTGGTGGCCGAATTCGTCATTTATTTCCTTGAAATGGTCGAGGTCGAACAGCACCAGAGAAAGCGGCGCATTCTTTTGACGCATGGTGTGATGGAATGCCCGCCCCAGCCTTTCATCGAAGGCGCGGCGGTTGAGCAAGCCGGTGAGCGGATCGGTTTCAGCTTGACGCATGGACTCATGCAACTCGTTCTGGCGTTTTTCCACTGCCTGTTGCAGTGCTTCTATTTCTTTCTCGGTGCGGGCGCGGATATCATTAAGGTGTCGCACCATCTGTGCATTACGCTGTAACAGAATGTCCGGGTCGGTCAATGCGGTCGAGTTTTGCAGGTGCAAGCGCAATTGCGCGACATCTTCCTCATGCGGCAAACGGGCCAATTCCAAAATCTTGACTGATTGATGCTCTCCCCATTGGGTCAGCAAGTGCTGGCCTTGCAGCACCAGACTGACCGGCATAGGCCGTCCACTCGCCGCTCCCGCGATACGCAGGTGTTGCATCAAGCTTAACAAGACGGTTGTGGCAGCAAAGGCTTCCCCGCCGAGTTTGTTCACGCTTTCCAGAACAAAGCCGATAAAATTTTGCAGGTCTGGCTCAATCGCCAAATCTTGCTTCAATAGTTCTACGGATTCCAAGATACCTCGCTTTTTTCTTACCACCGAGAATTATGCACCTTTTTAGTATTACGTACTAGCCAACCCCATACTGCGCAGGAATTTTCCACATGCACGATTATTGATTGGCAGTCCGCCGGGTTACTCAAACCTTATCTTCGCCAAACCTGTATTGACTACGCTCGAACAAATACTCGTCATCCCCAGCATGGATCAATTTTCGCCACGGGCAAGGGGCGGCCAGCAGGGCAAACGCATTAAAATTTTCATGCCAACAACACGTTATAACGGAAGTCGTCATCCCAAGCAGCTTTCAAACGTTTTCTCTTGATGCTGAGTTTGGAAGACTCTTTCTGAAACAGATTCAGGCATAGGTGACGGATCGTTGTCATAATCGCCGCCGCGTTGCCTTTGCGGATACGACTGGCATCCTCTTGCAGCACCACATCCATTCTCCAGTGCAGGCAATTCTCAATCCCCCAGTGCGCGCGCACCGCATGGGCAAACTGCTTGGCGTCGGCCGCGATACTATTAATGAAATAGCGTCGTTCTATGCTCCGCTTTTCGCCTTCCTCAACTTCGCGCTCCACCATGCCAATGCTGCGCAAACCTTTCCATAGCTCTGTTTTCGGCAACGTGCAAAGGTCTTCGGTGATCCAATACCTCCGCGTTTCCAATCTGCCGTGCTCTTTGTCGATTTCCTCCAAGCAGGTGTGGTTGACCTGCTCGAATCCGGCTGCCTGTGCGGTGCTAAAGTAATCCTCCACCGCCTCATGCAGTGAACTCTGATTTCCCTTCAGTCCCAACACATAGTCAGCACCTTGATTCACGATCTGCTCGGCAATCTCGCGCTGGCATCCCATCGCGTCGATGGTGACGATGCAACCATGCAACTCCAGCAGCTCCAACAGCTTTGGAATAGCCGCAATCTCGTTGGACTTCTCCTCGGTTGCCTCTTGTCCTAATACCAATCGGTTGGCAGTTGCCCAGGCACTGACCATGTGCAACGGATTCTTGCCATGCTTGCGATTTTGCGATCCGCGAGCGGTTTTGCCATCCACGGCGATAATTTCGCCATGCGTCTTCTCCCTCACTTCTTCGGCCCACCGCATAAAACATTCACTGAAACTTTTGGGGGCAAGGCGGGAAATTACATACGCTATGCAATCATGGGACGGTACGCCGTTCTTCAATGGAACAAAGCGTTTCAACCATTCCAGCTTGCTGTGTCCGAACGCCGCAATGTCCTCCCAACCTTCAGCTCCGCTGATCATCGCACAGACGACAAGAACCAAGATATCCGACAAGGCATGAAGCTTCTTCCTCTCTATCCGTGAATCTTCCAACTCAGAAAAATGTTCTATGAAACTGATGGTCATCTAGCTTTCCTTATGGAAAGCGTCAAGATGGCACATTAGCCAATTGTTTGTAAATAATTTTTAATGCGTTTGCCCTAGGGCGGCCAGTTTGGCTCATTCGTCACAGTCCGTTTTGTGGTAGGCTGGTTGGCGAAATTAAGTCTGGTTTGTGCGGTTGCAGCCGGTCATACCCCGCAACAATGTGCCAATCCTGCATATCTCATTTGCCTTAAATCAGGAGTGGCAAATAGCAAACCTCTCACTCAAACTGTCGGCACATCAGGGAATTAATGGATAAGAAACTTGGTCGCTATGAAATACTTAAAGAACTTGGGCGGGGTGCCATGGGTGTTGTCTATGCAGCCAGAGACCCGCTGATAGATCGTTTTGTCGCCATCAAAGTAATAGATCTGCAAAGCCTCAACAAGAATGAAAGGGACGAATACGAAGCCAGATTCAATTTGGAAGCAAGGACGGCAGGAAGAATGAGCCACCCGAACATCGTGACTATTCACGACATAGGAAAGAGTGGCGAGGTGGTTTATATCGCTATGGAACTTCTTGAAGGGCGTGAATTGGAGAGTATCCTCTCAGATGAGCACCGCCCGTCCATTGATGAGATATTGGATATTGCAACTCAGGTGACTAGCGGGCTGGCCTTTGCTGCGCGAAATGGGATTGTTCATCGGGACATCAAGCCTTCGAACATCATGGTTATGCCAGATCGCCGAGTTAAAATCATAGATTTCGGCATTGCAAAAATGGCGGCCCTTTCAGCCCGTACGGCAGATGGCAAGATTATCGGATCACCTTTATACATGTCTCCCGAACAGGTGATGAGCAGTTCAGTAGACTCGCGCTCGGATATTTTTTCGTTCGGTACCGCGCTGTACCAGATGCTGACGGGAACGACTCCATTCGCCGGAGACAATCCAAATTCGATCATGTATCAGATTGTTAATGAAGCCCCTCCCAGGCCCAGCTCGGTAAGGGTTGGCGTTCCGGACATGCTGGATCCCATCGTCCTCAAGTGTTTGGCAAAATATCCGCAGGATCGCTATCAGAGCGCCGCCGAACTGGTCGAGGATTTGCGATCCTGCCGAGCAAAGTTGCTTAAGGCGCAGGACGCTCTTGAGCGGCTCAAGCAATTCAAAAAACGGGATAGCCTGGCAATTCATCAACTGGTTTATGAAAGCCACCCGACTGATGCGCTCACCAAGGAGCAGTTGAGGGATATATTGACCAAGTCGCAATACAAAAACATCCGCCTGAACCTGTCCGGACTGCTGATTTTTCACGCCGGAAAATTCCTGCAACTTCTGGAAGGTGGGAAAAAAGAAGTTGACGAGTTGTTTGACGCTATTCGTCGGGATCCAAGGCACACAGATATAAAAGTTGTGCTTGAGTCAGATTGCCAATTCAGAAGTATGCCATCTTGGGTTATGGGTTTAAGCACTGACGATAATTTGGCGGAAACGATCGGCTCAGTGGATTATTACATTTCGCCAGAAGTGACTAAACTAATCTGCGAATCCATGGATGGGGAAGTGGGACGACTATTCCTTCAATTTATTGCCGAGTAACCAATAAGTTAAATTGATCTTCATATTATGCGCCTCTGGACTCTGCACCCTAAATATCTTGATTCTCGGGGGCTGGTCGCTCTTTGGCGCGAGGCGCTACTTGCTCAAGCCGTTCTGGGAGGAAAAACATCCGGATATACTCGCCACCCCCAGTTGATTCGCTTTCGTGAGCATGCCTCGCCATTGGAATCGATTGGATGCTATTTGCACGAGATTTATGCAGAAGCCAGTAGGCGCGGTTACCGTTTTGATATAACGAAAATTCAATCAGTTGGCTACGTCAATTGCATCGAAGCCACGGATGGGCAACTTAATTATGAATGGGATCACCTCAAGGCAAAGCTACATATCCGCTCACCAGTTTGGTTGTCCAGCCTAGAATCACTTTCTCGGACAGAGGCGCACCCCTTGTTTCGAATTATGTCTGGACCAGTGGCTGACTGGGAAATTTTACAATCTCAACCGTATCATAAGAAACGCTGACTATCTTCTGTTGCTGAATACGTGCCTAGCCCGGTTCCACTCGGCTTGCCATAGGTGGCGAACTTGTCGAAAAATCGCTCTCGAATCTCGGCAGAAACAGCCCCCTTGTTCCGTATGGTGATGCGGAGCGGCGCTTCATCAAACAAGGCGACGTAGACCCAACTATTTACTGGGGCTGCTTCGCAGGCATTCTTGATCAGGTTCTGAAACAGGGAATGGCAGAACGTAGTGTTGCCCAGCGCCTGCACAAGCCCGCTCTAAAAACTCTTCGCGCATGGCGATTATGGAGGCAACTTGCGCAGTACAAAAAATTGCTGGCTCAGCGTAGAAGATCTGGACGCTCCCCCAATTCACTAGTATAGCAACACATAAATAACGAAACATGTATCATACTGTCGCATGCCCACCCCATAACGAGGAGCTTGCAATGCGACAGACCGAACTGCATCTTACCGACGAGGATCGCGAGTTGATCGAATCATATCGAGCAAAGGGTTTGCGCCATGCCCGAGAAGTCAACCGGGCGCATATCTTGTCTGCCCTTGATCGCGGGATACCCGAAGCCCAGATCATGGAAGTTCTCGGCGTTGGGCGAACCGCCATCTGGCGGACACGGGGCGCATATCTGGAGGGCGGTGTCGAATACGCGGTGTGCGATGTCGCACGTTCAGGCAAGCCACGGGAGTACGATACCGACGTTGAGGCGAAGATTGCCGCCTTGGCCTGCTCGGAGCCTCCAGAAGGCGCCAAGCACTGGACACTCGAATTGCTGGAGCAGGCAGCACAGAAGCAGGCGGATATAGGCTCGATCAGCCGCGAGACGATTCGCCGTCTGCTAAAAAAAACTGCCTCAAGCCATGGTGCAAGGTGATGTGGTGCATTGGCGCTCTGACCGAAGAATATCGGCAGCGAATGTACGATCTGCTCGACCTTTATGCCCGCCCGTTCCATCCGAAGGAACCTGTCGTTTGTCTGGACGAGAAGAGCAAGCAACTGCTCAAGGATTCGCGTCCGCCTTTGCCAATCCAGTCCGGCTCGCCCGCAAAGCAGGATTGCGAGTATGGCCGTGCGGGCACTTGCAACCTGTTCGTGGCGGTCGAACCCAAAGGTGGGCGGCGGACAGTCGTAGTCACCGATCATCGTGCCAAGACCGATTTCGTGGCTTTCGTACAGCACCTGCTCAAGCAGGTTTATGCCACAGCGCGACGCATTCATCTGGTGATGGATAATCTCAATACCCACTTTCGCAAATGCTTCGAGGAAGTGCTCGGCGTCAAGAAAGCAAATGCGCTGCTGCGACGTGTTGTATTTCACTACACACCGAAACATGCCAGTTGGCTCAACATGGCTGAAATCGAAATCGGCATTCTTGATCGCCAGTGCCTTGATCGGCGTTTGCCGGATCAGGCCACGATCATCACAGAAGTGAATGCTTGGCAGTTGCGCCGGAACACGGAACAACGTGGCATCGAGTGGTCGTTCACTCGGCAGGATGCAGATACAAAAATGGCTCGGCATTATGTTTCGTAATTAATGGGTTTGTATACTAGTGACCCAAGATATGCTTTGACAGATTATCTGGATAATTTCTTCACAGGCACTCAGGTCTTTTGCCTAAAGCCTGCCAACGGCAGTACAAGTTGACGCGATCCGGTGCCTAACGCGACAAACCCATGATGGAGATAGAAGGATTCTGCCGCGTCGTCCTTGGCATCAACGGCGAGGGCAAAAACCGCCACCTCGGAACGTGCCGCACGCATGACGGCATCGGCAAGTAGCGCCGCGCCGAGTTTCTTTCCACGAAATAATAGTTCGACGGCCAAGCGACCTAGACGAGCCACGGGCACAGATGGATAGCGGGGAAGCCGCTTGACCATTAGTGGCGGCAAATCGGTCAACGGCACACTGGCAGCGGTCAGCGTGTAGTACCCGGCGATCTTTTCGCTTTCATCTTCAACGGCAACATAACAGGCACTCGCGCGGCGGCGCATATCCTGCGTTGCCTGATCACGAAAATATCTGTCCAGCGCATCCACACCACATGAAAAAGCGCCGCGATCATGGCCGGAGGCCAGCACTTCTATCCGAAATCTATCCGTCACGTCGACTTTTTGATCAAACGAGCATGGGTCTTAAACGCGCGATCCATAGCCGCTGCTGGCGGTGGAGGATTCAGCAAGAGATCGGCAAAACGCTGCTGGTCGTCAACCGATAGGCGAATGATTTGGCTTTCTTCAATTGCCCGGTACGCCGCTTCCTTGGCAGCGGCCACCAAAAAATCGCTGATGCTGCGTCCCTGAAGCTCAGCCGCTCGACGAACGACGGCCAGCACATCGGGCGCAATGCGAGCCTCGACGCGGGCGGTACGGGGTGTTTCGGTCATCGGCATAATGGAACCTCACTTTCATGGGCGCAATGTACGGCATTGCAACGTACATTGTCAAGAGGTAATCGGACTTGTCTATCGACATTTATCGATATTTAGCCATGATCTCTGGTCAGCTTGCCACCGCAAAAAATCGTCCGCCCATTTCTTCCAGCCCGAGCGTTTGCAGCATTTCATTCAAGCGCTCTGCGGCTCGTTTGCGCGGCAAATTCTTGTAGCTCGCGATGATCAGTTCGTTCTTCATCGAATGTTCCCAGCCCACCAGTTCGGTCACCGTTACCTGATAGCCGTGCGCTTCCAGCTGCAGGCAGCGCAACACGTTGGTGACGTGACTGCCGAATTCGCGGGTATGAATAGGATGACGCCAGAGTTCGGTCAACGTGTTTTTTGCCAGTTGCTTGCCTTTGTTCTTGCGCAGAACCGCCGCCACCTCTGCCTGACAACAAGGGACTAGCACCATAAATTGCGCCTGCTTGTTTAACGCAAAGTGTATCGCATCGTCGGTGGCCGTGTCGCAGGCGTGCAGCGCGGTGACCACATCCACCTTGGCGGGTAATTTGTCCGAGCCGATAGATTCTGCAACAGACTGATTCAGAAATGACATACCACTAAAACCGAGCCGCGCAGCCAGCTCGCATGAATGCGCAACCAGCTCTTCGCGTGTTTCAATGCCGGTGATATGAGCAGCGCCGCTCATCTGTTTGAAGAACAGATCATAGAGAATAAAACCCAGATATGACTTCCCCGCACCGATATCCACCAGTTGGATATCGGGGTGATCGCATTGAATTTCCTGCAGCAGCGGTTCGATAAATTGATAGAGGTGATACACCTGCTTGAGCTTACGGCGCGAGTCCTGGTTCATCTTTCCGTCGCGGGTAAGGATGTGCAACTCCTTCAGCAACTCGATAGACTGGCCGGGTTTTATTTCGTGCATGGTGTTCATTGACAGCGCTTCCGGAAAATATTGCTGATCCCAATTCTAATTCAAAAGTGACGCATTGGCCTGAAATGCTTACAGCGGACACCTGTGGGAGCGGCCTCCCGACCGCAATAATGATTTTCGCGGCTGGTAGGCCGCTCCCACAGGAATTATGCGTCAAATCATGAACAAAAAAAGAGCCTCCACGCACCGGGAATTTTTCCCGATGTGTGGAGGCTCTCCGCTACGCCAACTAGCGTTGTCTGGATTACTTGCCCAGAACGTCTTTCCTGGTACTTTCCGCAATGGCGGCGGCTTGAGCGATCAGCTCCCCCGGAACCTTGAGCTCGGTGAGTGTCGCCCCCAGATTTTCCATCACGGCATCAAAATGGGAATCATTGAGTCCCTTGGCCACCAGGTGTGCATGGCCTTTTCTCATGTCTTCGCCGGTGTAGTTGTTGGGGCCGCCCAGAGCCATCGTCAGGAAAGCCTTCTGCTTGGCTGCCTGCTTGACCATATCGGTGCCTTCGAAGAAATGTTTGATGCGATCATCCTGCAATACCTTGCGATAGAAAAGATCCACGGCAGCGTTCACGGCGGCTTCGCCCCCGATTTTTTCATACAACGAAGCCGGCTTCGCGGCAGACGCTGCGGTACCGGCCGGTGCCGCTCCGCTAGTCAATACCAGCAAACCGATAACCAACATAGGCGAAAACACAAACAATAACGGCAACATACTTTCCATTTCTCTCTCCCAACAACCCTATCAAGTTAAAAAAGTCACTTCTGAAACGGTGGCATAGTACACACATAACATGTATTTGCACAACATGTTTAAGGGTGCATTTTACCCGAAATTTGTTGACTCACTCACCTCCCTCGGATACCATCGCGTAGATTTTCATTTCCCCGGACGCTATCAGTGTTTTTTAGCCGCTTATTTTTACTCGCTTTTTCAGCCTTTATTGCGCTTGCGCCAGTGCCTGCGCTGAGCGCTGAACAAGGAGCTGCTGTAACGCATGCCGGGGAAGCGCTCGTGCTGAATGATATGCAGGCGGCTCCGCTAAAGGATTCCTCCATCCTGCCCGCGCCCCTGTCCGCCGATATTCCCCAGCCAGCCATTCCTGCAACAGCCCTTGCTTCTCCGGCTGCTTCAGGGGCGGACATCGTCAATGCCAATGCCAGCACCGATCCTGCGCTTATCGTCGATACCAGCCTGGTACCCAACGATTTGTGGCAACGTATTCGTAATGGATTCGCCATGCATGATTTGGATAGCCCGCTGGTGGCGCGCCATGAGCAGTGGTACGCCAACCGCCCGGACTACGTGATACGCATGACAGAACGCGCCCAGCGCTACCTTTACTTTATCACGGTTGAAGTTGAAAAGCGCGGCATGCCAACGGAAATCGCGTTGCTGCCGATGATCGAAAGCGCATTCAACCCAGAGGCCTATTCAATAGGCAACGCGTCGGGCATCTGGCAATTCATCCCATCCACGGGACGAAATTTCGGCCTGCAACAGAACTGGTGGTATGACGGCAGGCGTGACATTGTCAATGCAACCAAGGGCGCGTTGGATTACCTGCAAAAACTGCATGACCAGTTCGGCGATTGGGAGTTGGCCTTGGCCGCCTATAACTGGGGCGAAGGTGCGGTGGAGCGCGCCCAGAAACACAACCTGAAGCGCGGCCTGCCAACCGATTATGCCAGCTTGAAAATGCCTGACGAGACGCGTAATTACGTACCCAAATTGCTCGCGGTAAAAAATATCATCAGCAACCCGGAAAAATTTGGGCTGGCACTGCAATCTATCCCCAACCAGCCCTATTTCACTCGCCGTCACCACGGCTCGCCACATCGACGTCAAACTCGCCGCCAAACTTGCCGACATTTCACTGGAAGAATTCACCGCGCTCAATCCCGCGAACAACCGCCCGGTGATCCTGCAAGAAAATGCCGATGTCTTACTGCTGCCAGTAGACAAGGCAGAAACTTTCCGCGCCAATCTTGAGACCTACAACGAACCCTTGGTATCGTGGCAAGCCTACCGCAGCAAAAAGGGCGAACGCCTCGACAGAGTTGCGCCGCGCTTCGGCCTTTCTGTGGCAAAACTTAAGTCCATCAACGGGCTCTCGCCGCGTGCCAAACTGAGCAACGGGCAATCGTTACTGGTTCCGTTGAATGGCGAAGATGCGGACAGCGAATTCGAAGCGTTCAATACCCACTTGGTGCCCAGCGACAGGCCGCCTGGATCGCACCATTACCCATATCGTGAAAAAAGGGGAAACGCTGAGCAGCATTTCGCGCCGCTACCATGTAAGCGTGGGCAAACTGAAAAGCTGGAACAACAACATTTCGCATCTCAGTCCAGGCCAGACCATCACCATCGCACAGTCCACCCGAACCGCCAAGTTGCACCACGTGGCCAAGCTGGGCAAGAACCACAATCTCCGTCTGGCCAGCGCCAAGGGCAAGAAACATTCTGGCACGCAAGCATGCAACATCGCATGCACGTAGCTTGTCGCTTGTTAAGCGCCTCATCCTTCGCCGTTCACACTGTACAAATGGCAATGCACCTGGTGCGTTGCGCCAACCTCTGTTGCACCCGGATAAACCGAACGACAGACCGGCATGACGTGCCGACAGCGCGGATGAAAGTGGCAGCCCTGCGGCGGATTCGCCGGGGACGGCATATCACCCGCAAGACGCACCACCTCAGCACCTTGCCCGTCTATGCGAGGCACGGCTGCCAGCAGCGCCTGAGTATAGGGATGCCGCGCATGGTGCAGCACCTCCTGCACTGAGCCACGCTCCACGATGCGTCCCAGATACATCACACAAACCTCATGCGCGAGATATTCCACCACCGCGAGGTTGTGCGAAATGAACAGATAGCTCAGGTTTAATTCCTGCTGCAACGATTTCAGCAGGTTCAATATCTGCGCCTGCACCGACACGTCCAGCGCGCTGGTCGGCTCGTCACAAATCAGCAGTTTCGGATTCACCGCCAGCGCGCGGGCAATCGCGATGCGCTGCCGCTGCCCGCCGGAAAATTCGTGCGGATAACGCCATTTCGCGGCCTGCGCCAGCCCCACTTGATCCAGCAACGCATCAATGCGCCGTTGCCGCTCGCCGCTGTTATTTGCGATGCCCAGCGCATCCATGCCTTCTTCAAGAATTTCCGCCACGCGCATTTTCGGGTTCAGCGAAGCATAAGGATCTTGAAACACCATCTGCATTCCCGCGCGCTGCTTGCGCAACTCCTGCGCACTTGAGGCCGATCAATTCGTTGCCCGCAAAACGCACGCTGCCTGCGGTAGGCGTAATCAATTGCAGCAGCGCCTTGCCCGCCGTGGTCTTGCCGCAACCTGACTCCCCCACCAGCGCCAGCGTGCGCCCTGCCGCAATAGACAGCGACACCCCATCCACTGCCCTGACGTGACCCACCGCTGCGTTGCAGGATGCCTTTGCGGATGGGGAAGTGGACTTGCAGGTTTTCAACTTGCAAGAGCGGGTAGCTGGTAGCGGGTAGCGGGTAGCCAACCCCTGCTGAGCGCTCTTGGCTTACTGGTTTTCGTCTTTGGCTACAAGCAACAAGCTACCAGCTACCGGCTCAGAATAAAGATGGCACCTCACCCCCTGCCCTTCTCCCAGCATCGTCCATTGCGGTGCCTGTTCGTGGCACAACTCCCATGCCTTGTCGCAACGCGGCGCGAAGCGGCATCCCTTGGGGATGTCGTGCAGCGGCGGCACGCTGCCGGGGATGGCGGCCAGCGGCTGGCCGCTGCGTGCGCGTATCCGGCAAGGCGGCAAACAATTTTTGCGTGTAAGGATGCGCGGGTGATGCGAACAACTTGTTCGCGCGGAAGCCAGCTCGACGATGTGCCCGGCATACATCACCGCGACCTGATGCGCCATTTCCGAAACCACGCCGAGGTCATGCGTGATCAGCAACAGCGCCATGCCGTTTTGCTGTTGCGTGTCGCGCAGCAATTGCAGCACCTGCGCCTGTATGGTCACATCCAGCGCAGTGGTCGGCTCATCGGCAACCAGCAGCTTCGGGCTGCCCGGCAAGCGCCATCGCGATCATCACGCGCTGCTTCATGCCGCCGGAAAGCTGGAACGGATATTCATGTCAAACGCCGCGCCGCATCGGGAATGCCCACTTGATCCAGCAACTCGATACAGCGCGCCTGCGCCGTCAGCACCGCGCAGTCCTTGATGCAATTCCAGCGCCTCGGCGATCTGCTCGCCCACCGTCATCACCGGATTCAGACTCAAGCCCGGCTCCTGAAAAATCATCGCCATCCTGCCGCCGCGCACCTCGCGCATGTCGCGCTCGGGCAATGCCAGAATATCCGCATCCTCAAGCCGCACCGCGCCGCTCTCGACATGCACGCTATCGGGCAACAGGCGCATCAGCGACAGTGCGGTCATGGATTTGCCGCAGCCGGATTCGCCCAGCAAGGCGAAGGTTTCGCCCTGACGGATGCTGAACGAAATATCGTCCACGATGCGCGCGCCATTGCGCAATCGCGTGATCAGCCCTTCGACTTTCAGCAAATCCGTCACGATCGCGCTCTCCGTCCGGTTCAGACCTGCGGATCGAAGGCATCGCGCACCGCATCGGCAAACAGGTTCGCCGCCAGCACCAGCACCAGCATGAAGCCGAAGGCGGAGGCCAGCGCCCACCACACCATCGGATCGCGCCCCATCTCCAGCCGCGCCGCGTTGATCATGGTGCCGAAGCTGATCGTGGTCGGATCCACGCCCACGCCGACATAGGACAGCACCGCCTCGGCCAGCACCAGCGCGCTGAAATCCATCACCACCGAGATCAGCACGATGTGCATCACATTGGGCACGATGTGGCGCGTGAGAATGCGGAATGACGACACGCCGAATGCCTGCGCTGCCTGGATGTATTCCATCTCGCGCAGCTTCAGCGTCTCGCCGCGCAACAAGCGGCACAAGCCCGGTCCAACTGGTCACGCCGAGGATCAGGCACAAACACAGCAGGCGCACATCGGCACGCGCGGCAGCCGTCTCGAACCAGCCTGCATGCATCTCGATCACCACCTGCATCATCAGCACCGCCGCCGCGATCAGCAGCACGCTGGGAATGGAACTCAACACGGTGTAGATGTACTGGATCACATCATCCACCCAGCCGCGAAAATAACCGGCGGCCACGCCGAGCAGCAGCGCAAACGGCAACATCACCAGCGTGGTGACCGTGCCGATCACCAGCCCGGTGCGTATGCTTTTCAGCGAGAGATAGAGCACGTCCTGACCGACCTTGTCGGTGCCGAGGACGTGATAGGCGGTGGCGAGGTTGGCGACTGCACCGATGAGCGCGGCGATGATGAGTGTGGTGACGCAACAAGGCAGCGCCGCGTGTCGGGTTGGCACGTATGCCCACCATGCCCGCGTGTAGCTACGCCTTGCCCACCCTACGACCCAAACCAGCAATCCGCCGACCAGCAATCCCGCCCAAAGCCTCCAAGCAATGCCCGTTGCACTACATCGCCAGCCAATCGCGCTCAGGATCAGCCAAATGCGCCCCGCCGAATTTCAATCGCGGATAATCGCGCAACACTCTTGCCATCCGGTGTCGTCGATACTTTCCTTGGCGTACAGATACGCCGCCAGCGGCGCGGAATAGGTCTTTTCGGTGCGGCTGCGCAGGCCGCTGACCAGCGCATCGAACGCGCTCAGCACCTCCGGCGAATACACCGTCTGCCCGTTGTTTTTCTCCGGCAAGGCCGCGCGGTAATGCAGCGATCCAGCACGCCGACAATAATAAACAACGACAACACCAGCAGCGACACCATGCCCACGCTGCTACGCGCCACGCGCTGCCATGGCAGCATGAGATGCGGGCGCTGGCGTATCCACCATGCAGATGTGACGCCCACCGCGATCAGCAGGAAAATCAGGGCATCGGTCCAGAGTATGACGGGCATCATTGCAGCCTCACCCTCGGATCAACCACCGTGTAGGAAACATCGGTCAGGATCAGCCCGACGATGTACAGCACCGAGCCCAGGAACACCATCGCGCGCACCACACCGAAATCCTGCGCATTGATCGCATCGATGGTGTAGCTGCCCAACCCCGGAATGCCGAAGAACGATTCGGTCAACAGGCTGCCCATGAACAGCAGCGGGATAACCACCACCACGCCCGTCAAAATCGGAATCATCGCGTTCTTCAGCACATGACGGAACAGCACGCGCAATTCCGACACGCCCTTGGCACGCGCGGTGCGCACATAGTCCTTGCCGATCTCTTCCAGAAAAATCGTGCGGTACCAGCGACTGCTGGACCCACGCTGCCCGCCACGCCGATGATGATGGGCAGCACCACGAACTTGATGCTGTCCAGCCCGCCCGCATAACCGGAAATCGGCACCCAGTGCCACAGCTTGCTCGCGATGAATTGGCCGCCGATGATGTAGAACAAGCCGGACACCGACATCAGCACCACGCACAGCGCCACGCCCGCAATGTCCAGCGCGGTCGCGCGGAACAGCGTCATCAGCAGCGCGAAAGTAGATGTAAATGAGCAGGCCGACAAAGAAGGTTGGCAGCGCGATAGCAAGGCTGGGCATCATGCGCGTCTGAATTTCCCGCGAGATGTTGCGCCCGTCGTCGGAATAGCCAAAATCGAACACGAACATGCTGGCGGACTTCTCAAAGAAAATGGTATTCGTCAATTTGCCTGCTCCCCGCTGCTTTGGCGTTAAACAACAACGGCTTGTCATAGCCGTGCTGCTCTTTCCATTTCTCAATGGCTTCCGGGGTCACGCGCTTGATGCCCAGTTGCATCCGCGCCATATCGTCCGGCGTATTCACCACGAAGAACAGCGCGAAGGTGAGCAGGTTCACCCCGATGAGGATCGGAATGGCGTAGAGGATGCGGCGGATGAGGTAGGCGATCATGCTTAGGCAACTCCTTCGCTGATTCGCACTACTCTACGCACTAAATCATCATAAACGCCTGCGAGATTTTTCATTACTTCGCTATTGGTATAACGGACAACAGTAATGCAACAAGCATCCAAAGCTGCCGTTCTCGCAGCATCGTATCCACGCGCCTCAGCATGGCTGTCACCGTCTATTTCAATAGCCAGACGAAGAGCCGAGCAATAGAAATCAACGATAAAACTACCTATCGGTTTCTGACGTAAAAATTTGTAATCGGCAAAAAAATGCATACGCAACACCCCATTCCACATTTTGCTTTCTGCTGCGGTAGGATTCTTACGATTTTCGCGGGCAAATGCGGTGAGCTTTTTATTGTAAGGGATAAAACCTAACCCCTCCCAGCCTCCCCTTGTCAGGGGAGGAGCAGAATGGGCGCGCGTCTCCCTTGTTTCTCTATCTGACAAGGGCGACGAAGAGACAGATGGATTTATATCTCGCAAAGCCTCTTTCGAAGAACGCCTCCCCCCTGACAAGGGGGGATTGAGGGGGGTTGGTTTTTCGCTTTTCATCTCGGCGCAAGGAACAAACCCTAACCCCTCCCAGCCTCCCCTTGTCAGGGGAGGGGCAGAATGGGCGCGTGTTTCCCTTGTTTCTCTATCTGACAAGGGCGACGAAGAGACAGATGGATTTATATCTCGCAAAGCCTCTTTCGAAGAACGCCTCCCCCCTGACAAGGGGGGATTGAGGGGGGTTGGTTTTTCGCTTTTCATCTCGGCGCAAGGAACAAACCCTAACCCCTCCCAGCCTCCCCTTGTCAAGGGAGGGGCAGAATGGGCGCGTGTCTCTCTTGTTTCTCGCCCTAACGAGGGTGTCGAAGAGACAGATGGATTTATATCTCGCAAAGCCTCTTTCGAAGAACGCTTCCCCCCTGACAAGGGGGGACTGAGGGGGGTTGGTTTTTCGCTTTTCATCTTGCCTCCTCCCTCTTCCTCAGCGCCCGCCACAACCACCAGCCAAACGTCACCAACGCAATCCCCACCAGCCACAGCGGCCACAGCAACGGCTGGTTCCACTGCTTGCGCAGTTTGTCGCGCTGAGCTGCATCTATGCGCAAATATTTGAGGTTATTGTTCGCCATCTTGTTGGGCTTGCTGTTGTACAACCAGCTATGGTGCAACACATAATCCTTGGGATTCTCCCCCCACATCCAAGGCGAATCGCGGCGCAAAATTTCCAGCATGTCGTCGATGATTTTCTGGCGCTCTGCATTGTTCGGCATGTTCTTCATCTGCTCGAACAGGCGGTCATATTCCGGGTTGCTGTAGTTGGCAGCATTCTCACCGCCCTTGCTCACCTTGGCCTGCGCTCCGTTCAGCAAAAATAGAAAGTTCTCCGGGTCGGGGTAGTCGGCGTTCCAGCCGTAGTAGAAGAGTTGCGTATCGCCCTTGCGCACCTTGTCCTGAAAGCGGTTGTAGTCGGTGCTGCGCAGCACCAGTTGCAGGTTAATCTTGTCGAACTGCTTGCGCAGCCAATCCAGACGCGACTTATCGCCCACGCCCGTGGAGGTCGTGTCGAGGTAAATCACCAGCGGCTGTCTGGTTTTTTCGTCGAGACCGTTGGGATAGCCTGCCTCGGCGAGCAGTGTTTTCGCCACTTCGATCAACTTGCGTTTCGGCGTACCGTTCACCCAGTCATACACATAATGATTGATTCCTTCCTTGCCCTCACGATAGCCGAAGATACCGGGCGGGATAGGCGACTGTGCAGCGATACCGCGCCCGTTGGCGAAGATGGAAATGAATTCTTCCCAGTCCACCGCGATGGAGATGGCTTGTCGCAACTTGCGCGCCCTTTCTGAACTTCCACCGACTACCGGATCAATCCAATTAAAACCAATGTATAGGGTGGAAGTGGCCACCGAAGTGGAAAGCGTAATACCCTGAACTTTCATCGCATCGGTGACATTCGCCTCGCCGCTTACCCCCACCTGCACCGCCTGATCGAAACTGTCTGAGGTGATCCCGGAAGCGTCGTAATAGCCTTGCAGAAATTTGTTCCAGTAAGGAATGGTTTCCTTTTCCAGGCTGAACACTACTTTTTCGATCAGCGGCAGCGGCTTGCCCGCATCCGCCAGCAGCCCGGCTTCCCGGTCGCCTGGATCACCCTCCGCAGGATAAAACTCACCGGAGAAATTGGGATTCTTCGTCAGCACCATGCGCTGGTTGGGATTGTTCTCCGACAGGTAATACGGCCCGCTGCCGACCGGCCACCAATCCAGCGTGAGATTGCGCTCGCGCATGCCCTCCTGCGCATAGAAACGTTCCGCTTCCACCGGTATCGGCGCAAAGAATGGCATCGCAAGCCAATAGGCAAACTGCGGATATTTTCCGTATACCTTGATGCGGTAAGTATGTTCGCCCACCGCCTGCGCACCCTCCAGAGGATAGTCATTCAAGTCCAGAAATGCGTCAGGGTGCGCCTTCTGAGCCTGTTGCAAAGTGGCGGCATAGTCTTTGAGGCCGACGATATATTCCTCCATCAGCCCAAAAATCGGCGAATGGATGGCCGGATGAGCCAGCCGTTTGACCTGATAAACGTAGTCCGCCGCCAGCACCTCGCGCGTACCGTTGTGCGGAAAATCGCTCAAGGCATGAATGCCGCTCAGATCGTGCGGGGTCAGCGCAAAATATTCCGGCTTGCCCTGCGCATCGCGCGCGAAGGCCGGGTGCGGCTGGTATTTCAAACCCTGCCGCAGATGAATTTCGTACACGCTGAACGCCACCTTGTCGGCAGGCGTATCATCCGGCAATAGCCTATTGTTCTTGTCCAGATAACTGACCTTCGGCATTTCGCTGCTCGCCTGCGGCACCAGCGTGTATGGCCGTTTCAAATAATGGTATTGCAGCGGCGGCTGATAAATCTGCGCAAGGAATTCATACTCGTTCGCGCTGTAGGCCTGCGCCGGGTCGAGATGCTTGGGGCGCTCGGTAAAAGCGCTATAGAAAATCGCTTTGCCCTGATCGTCCGCCGGATAAGGGTTATTCCACAAGCCGCCGTCACAGGCGGCGAGCAACAGTAGCAACGATAAACAGGATAGCCATTTCATGGCGCGAGAGTGTAGCGGAACCCAGCCCCCAAGTCATGCCACTTGTAAGCGATGCCCCCTCTGACCATGCACCTCCAACAAACATCTAACTCACCTTGACAACCATCTATATTAGTGTATTATTATATTACTCTTCTGTTGCTTCTCCCTCGGCTTGCTTCCCCCTGCAAGCCATTTTTTTATCTGAAGAAACAGAGACATTGACAACAGAATGATTCATAAGGGCATAATCAGCCATGCCTGAAATGAAGAAAAACGGGGATTGGCTGCCATTGTAGGCTTACAAAATCCGAACTGATTACACTCAGTGGAGGGACGATATGATTCATTCTGGACCACGCGAAATTCTGACCCCGTTCAGGGCAATTCCCTTGGAAATACCAGAAGGAATGAAACACAACGAGTTTTTCAATAGCACGGAAAACCTCAATGACCTTGTGAATAACAACGGTTTGCTAATCAATCCGGAAAATTTATTGCTGTACCGTAAGGCGTTGGGACACAGCACTGAATTTGACTGCTCAATCATCTACAACACGTCAAAAACCATTCTCAATCCGTTGGGTCGACCGGTGCGGCGCACGCAGGTTGCGGACAATGTAAAGCATGTGTGGAATCGGATGAACCAGATCATCATCGATTACATGCTGGAGCAGTATCCTGACCCGGCTGAGGCCCTGATTCTGGCAGGTGAAGCGAGTCTGGATGCCACTTGGCCGTTGACCTCTCCCGGCGTGCCGAGCATCCGCATGCTGCATAACCACTTTGTGGTTTTTCCAATGGAGATGCTGCGTAACGCAAAAATGGCTGATGCCAACAACCCCAATCTTACCGATGGCGGTCAGCACAGTTTATTTCAGGCTTATATGCGCGATGTCTATCGCGAGTTCTTCGACAAGTCACTGAATCTGAGGACACTCAAATCTGCGAGCGATGCCGATACTCGCTTAGGCCTAACCGGATTTCCGCAGGGGTTGCCTAGCTGGGAGATACAAAATGGAGCAAATGCACTCAAAGACATCAATTTCTGGAAAGAATACGACGAGATATTGAAAGGCTTCATCGATTTCTACCGCACTTTTTTTTCACAAGTATCTACGCACAACGCACCGATGTTAGCGGATGTATATTTCCCTGACGTTGTGGAAAGCGTTTTACTGTTCAATAACGATTTCATGAAAACGGCAAAGAAGGTTCGTGACCACTGTATCGTGGACGCGAAATATGCCAATGCCATACGTTGGCAACCCGCATTCAAACAGCTTATCTACCGTAACGATGCAGGCAAGCTGATCGTTACCATCAGCCAGAATTCTATCGGCAATGCTATCACCGAGCTACTCGGTGTCGTAGTGAATCGCACACCTGATGCAGCGGAATATTCCCGATATGAACCGGCACTGATCGCCCGTTTGCTTGAGGTACGTCGCCGACTGATAGAGGCTGATTTGGGCGAAGGGATAGCTACAGATTGTTGGGGTAAGGAATAACATGAACGGACATGCTGGCAACTTTATGCATAATACATTTTCTTGCGATGTAGACGAGGCCAATTTCGACGAGATGGTAGTCGCTCGTTCCCACGAGTTACCGATACTCTTGGACATTGGTGCCGATTGGTGCGGCCCTTGCAAGGTGTTGACCCCTAAGCTGGAAAAATTTGCGCTCGAATATGAGGGAAAGTTTTTGTTGGCTAAAGTGGACGCCGATGAAAACATGCGCATCGCCGGGCGCCACCGTGTACGCGGCTTCCCCACCGTTATTGCGTACAGTCGCGGGCAAGAGAGCGACCGTTTTCATGGTGCACAACCCGATGCATTTCTGCGTAATTTAATTCACAAGCTAATTGCACATCATCAATCCACAGCATATACGTAGATTGTTCGAACTGGGATCATGACGCAGATCAATTGCGAGCAGCTTCGATGCCATCCCCCATTTGGACTATATCGCCTCCCCTATTGTGGGTATAGACATCAGCCCCAAATATTGCGCTTAATATGTGCAGTTAACATCCAACATTTAAAGTGATTATATGAATACCAGAATCCTACAGTGCGGCATCTTGCTTGCAATTTTTTCACTGCCCTCCATGGCACAAAATATCTCCCCCATAACAAAAGAAATCAGCTTCAAATCTGATGTCCGTCCTATCCTTAATGACTATTGCATGGGTTGCCACGTACCCGGAGGAAAAGGGTATGAAAAAAGTGGACTCGATCTACGCACATACCAAAGCCTGATGAAAGGAACCAAGTTCGGCCCGGTTATTACACCCGGCTCCAGCTTGACCAGCACTCTGAACGTACTCGTTAGCGGGCACGCAGATCCCTCAATCAGCATGCCATTTGGCATTAAGGGTGGCTTACCCAAGGACAAGGTTGACCTGTTGAACAAGTGGGTAAATCAGGGGGCAAAGGACAACTAGGCCACCTTATAAAATCCCGATGAGCCATTCAACCCCAAACTTTAATTTATGGAGACCAGCATGAAATCTATTTTTGTAAGCATGTTAGCAACAGCAGGACTCGTTATTGCAGGTTCCTCTTTGGCAGTTGATATGCCGTCGGTAGGCAAGGCCAAATGTGGCGCATGTCACGCCGTCGATAAAAAAGTCGTTGGCCCGGCCTTTAAGGATGTGTCGGCTAAATACAAAGGGGATAAAGATGCAACCAGCAAAATCGCTGCCAGTATCACCAAAGGCGGATCGTTTGGTTGGAAGCTTGGAGCCATGCCGGCAAAAGGCTTAGGTGGAGCGGCGACTGACGCTGACATCAAGACCATGTCAGAATTTATCGCTGGCTTGGCTAAATAAGCCAAGCATATGACAGAAAACAACCTAATGAAAACGATAAAAAGCTTATTTCTGGCCGTAATACTGTTGATCGGCGCAAGCCATGCGCTGGCCGATGAAGAGATTCTTAAGCCCTTCGTGTTGGGATCAAAAGGTCCAGGTACGTTAGAGCAAAAAGCCGAGGCAACAAAAACGGCTTTGACCGCCAATGGCTTTACCGTAGTTGGTTCATATGCTCCCTATCCCGATGCCGAAGTCATCATCGTAACCAGTGATGAACTGAAGAGCAATGCTGCCAACTCAGAACACGGTGGCTTCGGCGCAATCCAACGGGTTGCCGTGACCAAGGTCAAGAATGAAATTCAGGTGAGCTACACCAATCCTATTTACATGGCTAACGTCTATCGGATGAAGGATGATCTTAAAAGTGTGCGCGCAAAACTGAAAGCAGCGTTGGGCAAGGTGGAAGACTTCGGCGCACAGGGCATGACCGCAAGCAAGGCGCGTAAATATCATTACATGATCGGCATGGAGTACTTTGACGACCCCAGTCTGCTGGCCAGCTACAGCAGTCATGACGAAGCGGTGAAAGCCGTCGAGAAGGGATTGGCGGCAACGAACAAGACCGGTTTAAGCAAAGTGTACCGTGTGGATGTTCCGGGCAAACAGGAAGTGTTGTTCGGTGTCGGCATGAAGGCTGCGACGGAGGGCCAGAAATATATGGACGATAAATTCATCATGAGCGAAATTGATTTTCACGATCTCAAGTCCACCGCCCACCTGCCCTACGAGGTACTGGTCTCCGGCAAGGACATCTATGCCCTCTACGCCCGTTTCCGTATCGCCATAGATTTTCCTGATCTGTCCATGATGGGCCAGAACAGTTTCATGAACATCATGAGCACCCCGGAAGCAATCCGCAAGGTTTTGCAGCAAGCTGTCAATCCGTGAACATGTTTGGCTAATGCTTTGCGAGCTGGGGTACCTGGCTACTTCTCAAGAACATGGGGCCAGACGATGTGTCCAACGCAATCCATCGCGTTAGCGCTGGTTGGCACCAGCATTAACAGCAATTTGCCAGGTTACTCAATTTGCGCCATGAAGAATCATCCGCAAGGAATACCTGGAACCTTTGTACGGTAAGCAGATTGCCATTCATGTCAAAGATATTGGGCTAAGTTTAAGACAGGAGGTCACATGATAGACATGAAACGACGCGAGGCACTCAAGACAGGCGGTGGCCTCGGGCTGCTTGGTCTTCTTGCAGCAGTTGGATTAATTCAGCCAGGAATAGCTTGGGCCAAATATGAAGAATCCGCTTTCGATGCAAAATCGATGGCAGAAACGCTGGAAGCATTGGGAGTGGTTGCACCAGAGAATAACCTGTCAGTACACCTGACCGCGCCTGAAATCGCTGAAAATGGTGCCGTGGTTCCTGTCACGGTGGCGAGCTTTCTGGAACACACTGAGCAAATTCACATTCTGGTGGAAAAAAATCCAAATGTGCTTGCTGCGAGCTTTGTCTTTCCCGACGGAACTGAAAGCTTTGTCACCACCCGCGTCAAGATGAGAGAAACTTCAACGATCATTGCGTTGGTGAAAGCCAACGGGAAGTTCTATCGTGCCACCAAGGAAGTCAAAGTCACCGCAGGCGGCTGTGGTGGTTAAGGATGCGCGAACATTGATCGCTTCGCGAGGTTCACTTTAATATCTAAGGACGAAATAAACATGGGCAACCCGATGAGAATCCGTGCTTCAGTCAATGAAGGCGTGACGGAAGTCAAAGTTCTTATGCAGCATGAAATGGAAACCGGCTTGCGCAAGGATGTCGATGGCAAACTGGTACCGGCTTGGCACATCACCGAGCTAAAGGCGCTGCACAATGGGAAAACCGTGCTGGAAGGACAGTTCGGTACGGCCGTTTCCAAAAATCCCTATTTGGTGTTCAGGTTTAAGGGGGGCGTACCAGGAGATAAAATCTCGGTTAACTGGATTGATAACAAGGGCGACACCCGTTCCGACGAAGTGGAAATCAGTTAACAATTATGCGGAGAATGCAGATGAACATCAGCACGTTGAAAAACTCAATCTTTGTTTTTGTGCTTGCGACATTCTGCTCGGTTGCTCTGGCCGAAGGCAGTGCTTCAGATGAAATTGCCAAATACCGTGAAATGATCAGCGATGGCAACCCGGCCGAGTTTGATGAAATGCGCGGAGAGGATTTGTGGAAGAAACCCTCTGGCCCCAATAAAACCAGCATGCAAAAATGCGACCTCGGCAAGGGTGCGGGTGTAGTCAAAGGCGCTTATGCCGAGTTGCCGCGTTATTTCCCCGACACCAATCGTGTACAGGACTTGGAATCCCGTCTGATTACCTGCATGACAACAATACAAGGGATTCCTGAGAAAGATATTACTACCAAGCCATTCGGTGACGAGAACTACAAACCGGACGTTGAGTCATACGTGGCTTATGTGGTGGGGCAGTCAAAAGGGGTGAAGATGAATGTTTCGCTCAAACACCCCAAAGAGAAGGAGGCTTACGAAATCGGCAAGCGCATTTTTTCTTACCGTGCCGGCCCTTACGATTTTGCATGCGCTACTTGCCATAGCAAAGACAAACTGCGTATTCGTATGCAAGATTTGCCTAACTTCAACAATCAAAAGGATGCTCAAGCGGCTTACACTACTTGGCCTGCCTACCGTGTTTCTCAGGGGTTATTTCGCTCCTTTCAGTGGCGGCTGAATGACTGTCTCCGCCAGCAACGTTTTCCTGAACCCAAGTACGTATCCGAGATGACCATAGACCTTACGATGTTCATGGCAAGAAACGCCAACGATGCGGTTTATGACGGACCGGGGCTTAAGCGTTAGGAGTAAATAATTATGAATGCAAAAGCGTTATGGGGAAAACCACTATGATTGAAAAATGGGGTGCTGGAGTTGTGATATCTTGGAGTTTTGCTTTCTTGACCATTCCGATTCCGGCACAAGCTGCGGACAATACTGATGCGGCTCTGGATGCCAAGACAGTCGCTATCATCAAGCGGGATTTTCAAGACAAAGGGATCGCCAAGGTTGAGCGTCTTAATCAGGATGAGGTGCAGGCGCTATGTACCAAGTTTCTCGACAATCCGCCAATTAAAGATTTGGAGCATCTGCAAACAGAGCAGGAAAAAGCCATCAAATGGCCCGTTGACGGAAAATATATGGGTGATTGGAAGGCTGGGGAAAAACTAGCTCAGAGCGGAACAGGCATGACTTGGAGCGACAAGGCCGGAGTACCTGCTGGTGGTAATTGTTACAACTGTCATCAACTCTCGTCCAAGGAAATCGCATATGGCACCATCGGCCCCAGCCTGCTGAACTGAATTTCGGGAAAATTCACGGCACTTCCGAGAATGATCCAGCGTTACACGTACGGTCACATATACAACGCCAAAGCCTACAAGCTTTGCGCAAACATGCCGCGTTTCGGCCATATGGGCATCCTCACGGAAGCACAGATCAAGGATTTGGTTGCCCTGCTGCTAGATCCTGAATCACCGGTCAATAAAGATAACGCGAACAAAGCGAAGGATGCCCACATGAGCATGAGTCGTCGTGAATTCCTGCAATTGTTGGGCATTGCATCTGCGGGTGGTTTTTTTCTTCACAATAGTGAATCCGTCGCTGCTGACAGTGCCGCCCTGATGTACGAGTTGCCGCGCTATGGTAATGTCAGCCTGCTGCACATTACCGACTGTCATGCACAATTAAATCCTGTTTATTACCGGGAGCCGCATGTCAATCTCGGTATTGGCGACATGAGTGGGCAAGCGCCACACTTGGTTGGCGAGGCATTGCTCAAGCGTTTCGGCATCAAGCCGGGAACGCCTGAAGCCTACGCTTTCACCAGTTTAAACTTTACTGAGGCCGCCCGAATCTATGGCAAAGTAGGCGGCTTTGCCCACCTTGCCACGCTCGTCAAACAAATCCGCTCTTCTCGTCCGGGTTCGCTGCTTCTTGACGGCGGCGATACTTGGCAAGGCTCCGGGATTGCAATGTGGACTCGCGGTCAGGACATGATTGATGCCTGCCTGGAGTTGGGCGTAGATATCATGACGTTGCATTGGGAGTGTACCTATGGGGCCGAACGGGTTAAAGAGGCGGAAAATGGCGCGCTGAAAAGCAAGATTGAAGTTGTTGCACAGAATGTAAAGACAACGGATTTCGGCGATTCTATATTTAAGCCCTACGTCATCCGGGAAATCAATACCATACCCGTAGCCATTATCGGCCAAGCTTTCCCCTACACCGGCATCGCTCATCCGCGTTACTTTGTGCCGGAGTGGTCATTCGGGATACAGGAAGAGAATCTTCAAGCCATCATCGACGAGGTGCGCAAGAAAGGGGCGCAAGTGGTGGTGCTGTTGTCACACAATGGCATGGATGTGGATCTGAAGATGGCTTCGCGCATGCGCGGGCTAGATGCCATCCTCGGCGGTCACACCCACGATGGCGTGCCTGTGCCCATTGCAGTAAAAAATTCCGGTGGCACTACGCTGGTCACCAATGCAGGCTCCAATGGAAAGTTTCTCGGTGTACTGGATTTTGAAGTCAAAGCGGGCAAAGTGTCCGGCTTCCGCTACAAGTTACTGCCGGTTTTTGCCAATTTATTAGTGGCAGACCCAAGCATGGAAGCACTTATTCGTAAACATCGAGAACCTTACGAAAGCAAACTCGACGAAAAGTTGGCCACCACCGATGCGCTGCTTTATCGTCGTGGCAACTTCAATGGCAGCTTCGATCAATTGATACTCGATGCCCTGATGCGCAGAGAAAGACGCGCCCATCGCTTTTTCACCCGGTTTCCGCTGGGGTACTTCGCTTTTGCCCGGTGCCACGATCACCATGGAAGACCTGCTTAATCAGACTGCTATAACTTATCCCACCACTACGCTCACCAACATGAGCGGCGTCCAGATCAAGACAGTACTGGAAGATGTCTGTGACAACCTGTTTAATCCCGACCCCTATTACCAGCAGGGGGGCGATATGGTAAGGGTAGGAGGCCTTGAGTACACTTGCGATCCCGCCGCGTCCATGGGCAAACGCATCCAGGATATGCGCTGGAGTGGCAAACCGATAGAGGCCGACAAGACCTACAAGGTAGCAGGATGGGCTCCGGTTTCCGAAGCGGCCCGAGATAAAGGGGGAGAACCCATCTGGGATTTGGTGGCTCGCTATCTGCGTAACGTAAAAGTTGTCAAAGCATCCGCTCCAAGCGTACCCTTGCTCAAGGGAGTGGCTGGCAATCCCGGCATGGATTGACTCATGCGAGTAAAAAGGAAATCAAATATGCGCAAAATACGAATTTGTTTCATTCTGCTATTTCTTGTAACAGGCTTCCAATCAGCGATGGCTGAAAGCTCGACTCCCGCAATTTCCTACACAGAATTCAAGGTTCAGATTGCACGTGTTGAGATTCGACAGGAACATCAGCTTTGACGATGCGGTGGATTCACTCAAACTGCGCGCCAACCAGCATAATCTCAAATTTGTCGGAGTTAACCAGTTATACAAGGAGATCGAAGCGCTGACCGGTAAGCCATCCAAACGAATAGAAATATTCAGCTTCTGTGATGGTCTCACCGCACAAAAAATGATTACCGCCAACCCGCTTATGATTTCCTTTATGCCCTGCCGCATCGCTATTGTGGAAGATGCTCAAGGCAAACGATGGGTCATTTCAATGATGATCAGTCCTGACATGATTAATGGCCTGCCTGACGACACTCGAAAAAATGCCGAGAGGATTGTGAGCTCCATGAAAGACATGATGCTCGCCGCAAGCAGCGGCGATCTTTAAAGTTGCCTATTCCGCCACTGAGGCAAAGTGCATCAAGCCGGAATATCGTAAGGCAGCGGCAAAAACTCCAGCACCTCTCCCTGCAACGAGCCGAGATGTACCGCTTGACTATCGTGGCTGCTGATCTGCATTACGGCCAGCAGGTCGCAACCGCCGTCCGGTGCGGGCGCGGCGTTGGCCACCATGCCGCAGGCTTGCCCTTCCACTTCTGCGCTGAACAGTTGGTCGCCCGCTTGTGCGTTGCCCGCGATGTGCGCGAGATACATGCGGCGTTTTGATTTGCCGAGGTATTGCATGCGCGCCACGATTTCCTGTCCGGGGTAACAGCCTTTCTTGAAGTTCACCCCGCCGATCAGTTCGAGATTCGCCATCTGCGGGACGAATTGTTCTTGCGTGGCGGGCAGAACGACGGGAATGCCGCTGCGGATGTTGAGCCAGTCCCAGCAGCTTGAGCCAACGGCGTGCGCGTTGGCGGCCAGGTTTTGCCACAAGGCGGGCGCATGCTGCGGCGTGGTGTTGATCTGGTAGCGATGCGCGCCGACACGGATGACGCTGGCGTTGTCGTGTTGTTCTGCGGCGAGGAGAGTCTGCGGGACTGAGCCGAAATGTTGTTGCAACAACGTGGTTGCCCCTTCGCCGGATAATCCCAGACAAATCACCCTGTCGCTGACCTCTTCGATTTTGATTTTGGAACGCAGTACGTACATGGACAAACGCTTGAGGATGGCGGCGCACAAGCCGCGCGGTAGGTGCAGGAAATAATCGGCATCGGTCTGCCAGATCAGGAAAGTCGCTAGCATCCGCCCCTTGGGCGTGCTCAGGCTGCTGATTTGCGCTTGTTGTGCGCCGACCTCGCGCACGTCGCTGCTGAGCATGTTTTGCAGGAAGCTCTGCGCGTCTTCGCCCGCTACCTTAAGGATGCCAAACTGGCTCAGATCGCATAACACGGTGCCGTTTTGTGCGGCGGCGAGTTCATCTTGCGCATTGCCGAAATGCAGCACCACACCTTCTTGTAGATGCGCGTGCTGCCGTTGCAAAAATGTCTGCCAATCAGGGTTCATATAATTTATTTCCAATGTTCAATTAATATGCCACGAGCCGAACCTTCGGCGATGGTGGGTGATTTTAATGCAAATTGGCAAAAGAAGGCGGCACGCTTGCACGTGCCGTGAATTATGCGAAGGTGTTGACGCGCCCGCTCTTGCGTTCGCCTGCCATGAACTGGATGCCGGGCGCTGCGATGGTTTCCTTGGATTGGGGGACCGCATTGGGGGTAACCGTGGTATCAACCGTGCTCGATGTTTGAGCCTGGTTGGTTTGAGAGGGGCTGGCTTGAGTCGGGTTGGACGGAGCCGGAGATTGGCTCAGCTTTTGCCCTTGTACGGAAAGTGTCACGGTAGTGGAAGGCTGTGGGCTGGCGCTGGGCTGGTTTCTATCAACAGCGGGAGCGGCGGCGACACTGCCGACCGGCGAATTACCTGCGCTATTGGCAAGTGGGTTGATGCTTACGTTTGAGATGGCCATGACGATCTCCAAGGAACGCCGGATTTGATGTTCACATTACTACTTTTTCTATGGCATGTCAATGAGTTAGATGTTTCTGCCAATTGCCTCAGGTTACGGCGAATTCCACTATGAATGCTCTTATATGATAAGAAGTGATGGGCAGAATCAATTTGATAGCCCAGCACGAGTATCTTCATGCTTATGCCAGCTTGCCAAGCTTTCTGAACAACGTTCGTTCGCTCACCCCCAGGCGTTCGGCTAGCTCCTTGCGCCCCAAACCTGAATAGCGCGCTTGCCATTCCAGATAGCCGCGTTCCATTTCATCCAGTGTCATGATATCGCTGAACCCGTGAACGGAACGTAGCGTTTCGAGTTTGTCTTCGCAGGGATCGGGGAAGTGCTCGGGCATCAGTACATCGCCATCTGCCAGCAAGCTGGCGCGCTCGAGCATGTTACGCAATTCGCGAATATTTCCGGGGAAATCATATTTGGACAAACACATCAGCGTGGCCGGATGGATAGATAACGCACGATCCGTGCTGACGCGTTTCAGCAGCACCTCCATCAGCAACGGCAAATCTTCCATCCGTTCACGTAATGACGGCAGCAAAATAGGAAATGTGCTGATCCGGTAATATAAGTCCTGCCGGAATCGGCCATCGGCGACCATTTTTTTCAGATCGCGATGGGTTGCTGCAACCAGGCGAAAATCGGAACGCAACGGTTCTATTCCGCCCACCCGGCGGTAGGTTCCGGTTTCCAGCAGACGCAGCAGCTTCACTTGTAAACTGAGCGGGATATCGCCAACCTCGTCCAGAAATAGCGTGCCGCCTTTGGCTGCCTCGACCAATCCCTGCTTACGCTGATGC
This sequence comes from uncultured beta proteobacterium, assembly GCA_963714805.1. Classification (GTDB taxonomy): domain Bacteria; phylum Pseudomonadota; class Gammaproteobacteria; order Burkholderiales; family Gallionellaceae; genus CAIQPV01. The sequence goes on from CAVQPO010000006.1 coordinate 558,559, forward strand.
GCACCGCTGAAAGCGCCTTTCTCATAGCCGAACAACTCGCTCTCGAACAAGTTTTCCGGCAGGCTGGAACAGTCCACCGCGACTATCGGCCCGGACGCGCGCTGGCTGGCGTTGTGCACGGCATGGGCAACCAATTCCTTGCCCGTACCGGACTCGCCCAGCAGCAGCACATCCGCATGAGACCGCGCTACCCGGGTTACCTGCTCTAGCATCCGCTTGAAAGCCGGAGAACGCCCCACCAGTTCCCCCTCGGCCGTAGCGCTGGCGGAGCGCACGGTATGGATCATCTCGATGAAATATTCGACCTCTCCTTCCACATTGCAGATCGGCGTCAATTCCACATCCACATGCTCGTCACCGCGCGGGGTATGGTGGATGTGTAGCACGCGCTGCGGCTGGCTGGTCTGCAAGCTGATTTTTAATGGGCAGGACTCGCCCTCTTCGTCGCAGGGGCGACTGAAACCATGCGAAATCTCATGACATTTCCGCCCAGCTACCGGCTGATCCCCTACACGGTAATGCGCGAGATAAGCGCGGTTTGCGCCAACAATGGTGTAGTCGCGATTCATCACGATGCGCGGCTCAGGCAACGTGTCAAGAAAGGAAATCAGTTGGGGGAGAGCGGTTTCGGTCATTGTGATTGGCGCGCTGACAAAAATGGCAGTCTGCGCTTAAATCTCATCAAAATCAACCGCCATTTTTAGTTTTTGCTTTCATATTATGTTTCAAACCAGCCATCTGTAAATGTTCAAATCCACCCCCTGAATAACGAAGTCGATGTGCTCGGGTAACAGGAATTCTGTGGATAGTTAGAAATTGGATGTCCAGAAAGCTGATGTTGGCGAATTGGCGCAATCGACCCGTTGCTGTACTTGGCGAATGTCCGCAATCCGGCAAGCAATTTAGAGAGACTAATTTCTCCAAATAACCCGTTGCTGCCGTACGATCTTCAAACGCACTGCCCGTTAACAGACATTCAGTGTTGCGAGTTTTTTATCTGTCCGGTTTTGTAGCACGCAATCTGTCCGGTTGTCATATTGCCCAAGGAGGGCAACATGAAGCCGACAAAAGTGCTACAGGAGATACGGAAGATGAGATTCGAGGAAGCGTATGAAGGATGGAATGAAGGTCGGCTGACGCAAGCCGAGGCGGCGCAGATACTGGGCGTTTGCGAGCGCAGTTTCCGACGCTACATGGTGCGCTATGAGGCGGACGGGTTGGACGGGCTTATCGATCGTCGGCTGGAACAGGCCTCGAACCGACAAGCGCCGGTGGATGAGGCGATGTCGCTGACCGACGAATATCGCCGCCGGTATATGGGTTGGAACGTGAAACACTTCCACAGTTTCTACAAGCGCACGGGCGGGACGCGCAGTTACACATGGGTCAAAAGGCGTCTGCAGGAAGCGGGGCTGGTGCCCAAGCTCAAGAAAACTGGCACGCACAGGAAACGGCGCGAACGCTCCCCTCTGCCGGGCATGATGATCCACCAAGACGGCAGCACCCACGAGTGGGTGGCCGGGCAGAAGTGGGACTTGATCGTCACGATGGATGACGCGACCAGCGAACACTACTCGATGTTCTTCGTCGGAGAGGAAGGCACGGCAAGCAGCTTCCGGGGCGTGCATGATGTGATCGAAGCGCATGGCCTGTTCTGCTCGTTTTACAGCGACCGTGGCAGCCATTACTGGCACACGCCGGAGGCCGGCGGCAAGGTCGACAAGGAGAACCTCACACAGTTTGGTCGCGCCATGAAGCGGTTGGGCATCGAGATGATCGCAGCCTATTCCCCCGAAGCGCGAGGGAGATCGGAACGCGCCTTCGGCACGCACCAGGGGCGCTTGCCCAACGAGTTGGCCGCTGCTGGTATCACCTGCATTGAAGACGCAAACCGCTACCTGAGAGAGGCCTATTTACCGGCATTCAATGCCGAATTCGCATGCGCCGCGCAAGAAGACGGATCAGCCTTCGTGCCATGGATCGGCGGCAGCCTCAACGACATCCTGTGCGAGCAGCATGAGCGCACGGTGAGCCCGGATAACAGCGTACGTTTTGAGGGGCTGATCTTGCAGATTCCGGCGGATCGCCATCGCTGCCACTATGTGAAAGCCAAAGTGCGGGTGCATTGCTATGCCGATGGCAACCTGTCCGTGTTCCATGGGCCACGCAAACTGGCCGACTATAACAGGGAAGGAAAAACGCTCACAGAGAACTTGAAACAGGCCGCCTGAACCATCCGCCAGGCGTGCCGCCGGGTGTGTGAATCAGCTCCGGGCTACGCCCTCCGCTGCTTCACACACCCGGCAAAAAAGCGGACAATTCATGTGCTACAAAACCGGACAATTCTAAAAACCCGCGACATTAACAGACATTCAGTACCCGCAGCAGCGACCCAAGCTGTACTATGATTGTACCTATGCCGTCACTCATTTCATTCAATACATCTTTACGGTGGCACACGCTGGCAAGCATCGCCATCAGGCTAAAGAGGGCGTACAGATTTTTCTTGCTGGATCGAGAATACTCAAAGTTTTCTCGTTAGGCCGCCCCGCGCATCTCTATGATCAGTTTTTCTTGTCATACGTTTTATAACGGAAGAGACTTTTAATCTGTTCGAACAGATCCGGCTTGGCTAATTCCAGCTTGGACTTTATCGAAGCAATTTCATCGCGAATTCCTTGGTACTCCCCGTATCCAAGGGCTTTGGCGTTAGCTAGGTGAACATCGGCGCTATTCAGAAGCGACAACACCTTGTCCTTGTTCTTAATCTTATCTTGAGTGTATAGCTCTTCGGCCTCAATCACATCGCCTTCGGCTTTCATGGGAGGCAAAGGTATGACATCCTCGTCCGTTACGATTGAACCCAAAGCATCGGCAAGTATAGTTTCAGCCACTATTGGCTTGGATTCTTGAATTGCAGTGCTGGCCCGCTTGATGGCATCCGGATATATCTCCAGAGGCAGATAGTCGGTATAGATACGCATCTCGCTTGTCATGGGCGAAAGGATGGCACGCGCCGCCTGTATCTGCCCCTTGTCGAGAGCCGACCTAGCCTCATTTACCACTTTGTGAATGGAGTCAGGCGAATCCTCAAGATCGTAGATACTGGCTCGCACTTCGATAGCCGCAAACTTGAGTTTCGGGTCGCGGGCCAAGAGTACGCTAAGCTGTCCGTCGGCCTTTTCGAGCATCTTGAAAGCCTCCTTGGTATCCTTTTTATCTAGATAAAATATGGCGTGAAGGACTTCGTCTCTGGCTAGAATAGCTTCCTTGTTCAGCGATTGGCGACGCTGGCCTATTTCATGGCTCCCCGCCTTTTTGACGCGCTCATCCTTAGCCGCAACCGCTGGTGTATGCGCAGCCTTTGCTGATGTGGCATTCCCGCCTATTTCAGCTGCGAGCGCACTGGTACCGGCACTCAAAGAAAAAGCAGCAGCCACAAGAACGAGATTGTTCAAAGAGCGTTGTGTAGTAATCATTTTCAATCCTTTAAGTGATTTTTGAGTTGCCAATTACAATCCATAACGTCGAAAGGAATGTAGAGAATCATGATTCCTGATTTGTATATTAAGTTGGATCGATTTACTTTTTCTTCATTTATTTATCTTACTGTGACGGCTCTGACTCTGACGCCTTGCGACAATATATTTACTCTAAACAAAGTGCTCTGTGCGGTGGTACACATTCGCCGCAACGGTCTTGCTGCACGTATAATTTGTAGGCTCATTTGGCTATCTGCGCAGTCACATTGAAAGATTTTTTGATTAACAGGGGCTCAGCAGTTGGATCGAACACCCGATAAGCAAGTAGTTTCACGCGGTCATTCACAAGGAACCACACCAGCGCATAGCCCCAGACGAACAGCGCCCAGCCCCAGCCGATTGGCGTCATAAATACCCCATAAACCGCAGTCAGTGTCGCCACCAATTGGGTGCCAATCACCGCCACCAGCAAAATCCTGGCAGGACGTATCGACCAGAAAGGCCCGCGCGTCCGTGTCAGGAAAATCGTCATATGTCCCGCCACGGACAGCTTTAAATACATTAGCGTCTGGATGTGAGCACGGTCGAGATGAAAAATGCGCTCACCCAGATAAAACAATAAGAAGGCGGAGATGACCCCGATGACACCTAGTGCCGTAGCAACTCCCAGCACCATGTGCATGTTCCACGCTTCTGGTTTGTCCTTGTAATGGACATTGTCATACGCAATGGACAGGATCGCCCCGTCATTGAGCAACGCCAGCATCACGATCATCACCGCAGTCAAAGGATAGAAGTTAAAGATCAGGATCGCCAGCGTCATGAACAACAACACCCTTAACGTTTCGGCGATGCGATATATGGCATAACTGTTCATTCGCTGAAATGTCTTTCGGCTTTCCTTGATCGCGTCGATGATCACCGACAGGCCTGTCGTCATCAACACAATTGACGCCGCTGCCCGCGCCGCGTCAGTCGCACCCGAAACGGCGATGCCGCAGTCTGCTTTCTTCAACGCGGGGGCGTCGTTTACCCCGTCGCCGGTCATGCCGACTATGTGGCTGCGTTTTTGCAAGACATCCACAATGTGGAACTTGTGTTCGGGGAACACTTGTGCGAAGCCATCTGCCTTTTCGATGGAATCAGCCAACTGCGCCATCTCATTAAGCTTCGTATCGCCGAAGCCGCTGGCATCAAGGATGTTCGTGCCCAGCCCCAGTTTTCCTGCGGTTTCCCGCGCGATAGCCAACTGATCGCCTGTCACCATCTTGACATTCACGCCCATCAGTCGCGCGGACGCTATGGTTTCCCTGGCTTCTTCCCGTGGCGGGTCGAACAGGGGCAACAGCCCAATAAACTGCCATGGGCCATTTCCCTCGGCCCGTGCTACGCCTAACGAACGGAAGCCGCGTGCCGCAAATTCATTAACCGCCTTATCGACGGATGTTCCCACCTGCCCAGTATTGGCCGACAACTCCAAAATAACTTGCGGAGCGCCCTTGGTTACCTTGAATTCCTTTCCGTCAGCTCCTTTGATGAAGGCTTCGGTGCGTTTATGCACCGGATCGAACGGCTGAAAATGAATCACCTGATAGCCGTTCAAAGCCTGATCATTTTTCAGGCCGCCCAGCACGGCCAGATCAATGGCGTCCTTGTTGTCTGCACGCGATGCCAACGCGGCATTGAGGATGAGCTGATCGGCGGAGATATCATTCACGCAGAACGGATCGCCCAGTGTCAGCTTGTTCTGGGTCAAGGTGCCGGTTTTGTCCGCACACAGTACATCCACTCCCGCCAGTTCCTCAATGGCAGCCAAGCGGGTCACAATCGCCTCCTTTTTGGCAAGTAGGCGAGCCCCAACAGCCATCGTTACAGACAGCACTGTGGGCATTGCCACGGGAATCGCGGCTACGGTCAAAACCAAGGCGAACTGGAGCGTGGTGAGCATCGGGTCTCCACGAAACAGTGCGACGCACAGAATCAACACCACCAAAGTCACTGCGAGGATGATCAGATAATTGCCTATCTTCAGTACCGCTCGCTGAAAATGGCTGACGGTGTGCGCCTCCTGCACGAGTTGTGCCGTCTTACCAAAATATGTGTTAGATCCTGTAGCGTATACGAGCGCACCGATTTCTCCCTGGCAAATAATTGAACCTGAGAACACTGTCTCACTGGATTTGCGCTCGGCGGGCAACGACTCTCCGGTCAGCGCTGACTGATCCACTTCTATCGGGTCACCCTCCAGCAAGCGTGCATCTGCTGGAACAATGTCGCCAAGACGCAGGCGGATGACATCGCCAGGAACCAATTCACGCGCCGCTTGGGTGACCCACTTCCCGTCACGTTTCACCCGTGCATTAATTGCTAGCCTTGCTTTCAGCGCGGCGATGGCGTTGCCTGCCTGATACTCTTCCCAGAACCCGACCACAGCATTAGCCAGAAGTAAAAGAAGGATAATGGCAAAATCAGGCCAATGGCGGGCTACTGCCGAAAGGATCACAGCCGCTTCGATCATCCAGGGGATCGGCCCCCAAAAATAGCTGAGGAATTTCAGGAACGGATTGGTTTCTTTTTCTTCAATCTCGTTCGGCCCATATTGGGTTAATCGCTTCTGTGCTTCCTCTTGACTGAGGCCGTCCGGCGACGACTTCAATTGGGTTTCCAGTTCCTGCATCGGCAAGGATTTTAGATCATCATTCACATTTGACTCCGATCAGAAGACATGGGCTGGCTGCGGCTCGAACTGACATATGAACCGAATCAGACGATGAATTGCTACAAGTCGCCACAATATGCGACATAGATGAATTGAACTGTGCGCTGACACACTGACCAATTATCTCGACGTTGGCATTCTGCTAAACATATCCTGAGTTCTCGATCTCATTGAATTTTCGAGAAGCATGTACACGGCTACAGACTTGCAGGTACAAGTCTCCCGCGCAAGTAATATCCGGCCCATTACCCTATTAACTTTAAACCGACTAACATGAGCAAGGAGAAGCGACATGAACACAACAGAAAGGCCGTCTTGGCGTGAAAAAAACCGGGTATGAATCGCGGTATATCCGGATGAGGAGAAAGCAAAGGGAGTCGTAACGCGGTTGATCGACCAGAACTACCAGATGGATTTAATTTCCGTCCTGGGACGGATACACGCGGTGGGGGACGATCCTTTGGGGATTTATAACCTGAACGTCGGGGAACGTATGAAGGCTTGGGGGGAATATGGCGCTTTCTGGGGCGGATTGTGGGGGATGCTTGCCGGGGCTGCCGGATTCTTCATCATCCCTGGTGTTGGACCAATAGCGGCAGCCGGTTACATTGTGGAAGCTCTCGCCGGAGGGGCGGTGATAGGAGCTGGCAGCATGGCCGGGCTGCAGCGTTGTCGCAATTAGCCATTGCCTTCCACCGCGCTGGAATACCGGAAGAAACGATTCTGGTTTTACACGATGCAATCAAAGAAGGTAAGTATGTATTGATGCTACGAGGCGCAGAGTCTGAAATTGCTCAATGGCGAGAAGTGCTAGAGATGGGCAATCCATTGGATATTTATGATTTACCTTATTCTCGGATGATAGACAAAGATTAGCAATTTTGTAATTCGATGGAGAAAAAATAATATGAACATGCTACAGGCGAAAAAGCGCAAGCAAGGCCGATCTAAGGTTAGGTCTAATGTGACGGAAGTATTCCAAACAATATCCCAAGAGAAACGGCGCAGGCTTGACAATCCCAAAACTTCAAAAGAACTTCTGGGCGAAATCAGCGCTTATAATCTTGAGTTGGAAAGAGATATAGCGTTGATAGAAACAGCAGAAATAACATAATCGACTTTGCGGCAGAAGCTTATGAACGCGGGGATAATCACCATAAAGCACTGGAGATTTTTTTCTCAATCCACTTCAACGTCGAGATTCGGGCTGTTGGTAAAACAGCACAAGTTGTTCGTAGGCATCGGAACAGTTCTTCTTCAATATATTCGGAGCAGTGAAAAAATACTCGCTCAATACCGCGAAAAACTCTGCCGGGTTGTTAGCAGCATAAGGATTGATAAAGGTCGGTTCTCCTGCTGCCACTTGCTTGCACAATACATCGTAAGCGCCACTCAATGCTACGGACCATTTTTTCAAGCTCATGTTACGACGCAATGGCGGCATGCCATTCGTTACCCCATTGAGGCCATCCAGCTTATGGGCGAACTCGTGCAATATAACATTGTGACCGGAATGATCATGAAAGGTGTCTCGCTCAACATCTTCCCAGGACAAAATAACCGGACCGCGCAACCATGACTCGCCAGTTAAATCGCTTGCTTCGTTACTTACCAAACCGATGGCGTCCATCTGTACATGATTAACGCGAAATGGCCCCGGATAAAGTATGACTTCGACCCAACCGTCGAAATATTCCACGCCCAGATTCAGGATTAGTAAACAGGCTTGGGCAGCTACCGCCACCCTCATGGAGGTCGTCACATCCAAACCCTGAGCGCCATTTATTGATTTCTGATCCAGAAACCATGTTGTCATCTCGCGCAGGTGCGCCATTTGTACTGCGTCAAGTCCTTTCAGCACCACTGCGCGTCGGGTCACACTTTGCCAGATGTAGTACGGTATCGGATAATGCTTCAGAACTCTGCGCATGCGCCAGCGCCGGAGTACAGAGCCTAGCGGGCGCATTTCGTGTCCTCAGTGAACGGTGACATGGCATGGGTTGCACCCAATGTGTGTCAACAACCTGGAACCAAGTTTTGGTCGACTTATTGGGCGAGTGATAGTAACTTTACAATTGTGGTCGAAATTATTCAAAATTATGTCGATGAAAGTGCGTATTGTGGCACTTGATGCAATGGGGAATGCGGCTTGGCTTATGGAAATGTAATTTTTCTCCACACTGACTGCATACCAGTGTCCCTAGACCAACGAGTTCACCGCTATGATATTCACCGATTACCGCCTGTTCATTTAATTGATGAAGCTCTTTTGTGGTGTGATCTGCAGCATCTGAAAATCGTTCCCATAATTCGCGCTTTATCAACGCCACGTCAAAACCCAGCCAAAACTTCAAATCCTTTTCAGACTTATCCAGATACAGCGCAGCATCGGTTAGATCTCGTTTCAAATATCCTTGCAGCATGACGATTTCATCATCACTAAATTTGTTCAAGGCTACGAGATCGACTCGACTTTCTTCAATCATGTGATGGACGAGGACACCGCTTTGATGCACTTTCTGTAGCGCCTTCTCAAGCAATAATTCATAAGCTTCACCCATTGCTTCGATGGGATCGTTTGGTGGAAGCAAGTCATTCATTTTGGACGCTCCATTCTTTTGGTATTTTGGCGTTGTATTTACCGTCAGCTAACCAAAATCGACATTTGTTGTTGACCGGCTCAACCTGTTAGCTAACCGTTACTTCATGCACGTTTGCTTCTTCGGCTTTGTTTTGCAGCAGGATGTTTTTTGCCTTTTCCGCTTCCTGCGCGGTTCCGTGAACGATGAGAACGAACTTGCTGGATTTGAGCGCAGTTTCGTATCGAAGGACACTGTCCTTTGGTATCCCAATGCTCGCGAGCGCGCCGCCAAGTGCGGTGAGACTTCCGGTGAAGACCGCAGTTTCGAGTGCGCCAATAATCCAGCTTACCAACGGGCCCCCAACCATGATTGGCCCAATTCCTGGAATGACAAGGAATGCGGATCCGAAAAGAGCACCCCAAATCCAGCCCCAAAACAATCCGTACTTTCCCCAAGTCGCCATGCGATCACCGGTGTTGTAGTAGCCGATGACATTTTGTTCGGTGTGATAGTCCTTCCCAACGACGGAAAGCTTTTTCATATCAAAGCCAGACATTTGAAGTTCCTTGACTGCACTTTCTGCATCCTGGTGGTTGCTAAAAACTCCAATGGCTGAACAATTCTTTTCGGGCATGATGCTTCTCCATGGTTGACAATAAAAAATGACTAACGATGTCTGCAACGTTAGGAAGAGTACCCACTTCAGAAATGAAAGTTTGTGCTTTACCGCACAGTATTGGTAAAAAACGTGGGATATAGTGGCGATTCACGGCGAATAACACTTAGTAAACCGTGTACACCTGTTACTCGTGTCTCTAAGGAAATTGCATTCAGAGAATAAATGCCATACTGGTTCACTACTACTTAATAGAAAGATGATTATGACCAACAAAAATAACATGAAACAAGCGATCAATGCGCTAAATCTCATCATGGAAATTGAGCTTGCAGGCGTTGTTCGTTATACCCATTATTCGTTGATGGTGTTTGGCTACAACCGCCTTCCTATCGTCTCATGGCTCAAGGGAAACGCTGAAGAAGGGCTGCAACATGCACAAAAGGCCGGTGAACTGGTTACATTGCTCGGCGGTCATCCTTCATTAAAGATTGGTGAACTTTTGGAAACCGAGAAGCACGACATAGGCGATATTCTTAGAGAAAGCATGAAGCACGAGCAGACAGCGCTTGCTGGTTACTATGATTTGCTCAAGATCGCTGAAGGTAAGTCAGTACTTTTGGAGGAATATGCCCGGGACATGATTGTTCAGGAAGAAATGCACTTGGACGAAGTCAACAAAATGCTCCGACAACCTGGCGAATTGGCTCCTTTCCACGAATAAGAATCGCAGTTCCATAAGGAAGTAACGGATGTAAAGCAGCAAATAAAAAGGCCTTTGCGAAACGGCCTTTTTTAATCGTTGAATCAAGTAGGCAATTGGTGCGAATGTCTTTCTGGTGAACACCATTAGCATTGGCGGTACATCCAAATGGATTCGGATTCTTGTTATACACAACTAACGACTATGCCACTGCCTTCTTAAGGAACCGTTAAAAATTTAGTGTAGCAATTCTAGCTAAAACTCGGATCAATTCTGTAGTTCCATTCGCCATGAAATTCATTCCGGGTAATACGGATTTTTTCAAACTCCGAGTCACTTATTTTAATGCCAGATGGGTACACGGAGTTGTCCAGTTCGGCATGGACTTTCAGTCCCTTTCGAGTGGTCGTCCCGGCAATGAGATTGACGATCACTTCATGGCTAATCAATGGCTGGCCGCGCCAGTTCATGCTGATGTAAGAAAATAGTCGATGCTCAATCTTGTTCCACTTGCTCGTGCCTGGAGGCAGGTGGGAGATATGGATCGGGATTTTGATCTCGTCAGCCAATCGCTGCAATTCCAATTTCCAAAGCCTTACTCGGCTACCGTTGCTTCCCCCACCATCCGCCGTGATCATCAATTCCGTTGCCGCAGGATAACGCTGCCTGCCCATCGTATTCCACCAGCGGCGAATTGTTTCGACCGCGAAACTGGCTGTGTCATGGTCCGTTCCTACGCTGACCCAACCCGTGTTACTGGCCACATCGTAGACACCATAGGGATTCGCGCGTCCCAATTCCTTATCAATGAAGTCATGTACCTTGACTAATTCAGGCTTCCCCTCAGGACACCAAGTTGCCCCGTTGTTCTTGTACGTACCGACAAGCTCTTTCTTCTTCGTGTCAACCGAGATAACCGGATTGCCTGCCGCTAGTCGTTGCTTAGTCTGGTCGTTGATGAACTCGAATTGGGCATTGCGGTCCGGATGATCCGTCCCTTCCAACATCTTTCGATTTGCCTGCAAGCTGTAACCCAGCTTCCGTAGTAAATCTCCCACTTTCGGATAACTTACCGAATGGCCGTTCATGGTCAACTCATCGGCTAAAGTACGCAGGCTTTTGCAGGTCCAGCGCAGAGGGGATTCTGGATCACCTCGTGTCGTCGGTTCGACCAGTTTTTCCAGCGCCTCCATCACGCCAGCATCGCTCTCGATGACAGATTTTCTGCCAGCCCCCGCTTTGCGAATCCGCTTGCCCTGATTTTCAACGGGCATCTTTTCGGCAGCCAACTCTTCCAGTCCAGCATGAATTGCGCGCCGAGACACACCGGTAGCCTGCGCAACCCTTGTAACGCCGCCATGACCTAACACGGCGGCTTCCGCAGCGGCAAATAGACGCCTCATGCGCTCGTCCAATGTCCATGCAAGCTTCTCAAATCGAGTGCGTATTTGTTTGATGTCGTCGTCTTCAATCACCATGAAGACAATCATAACACCTTCGATTTATTTGTTACAGTTATTTATTAACGCATCCTAAGTTTAACGACGCACTTTGAGTAGGATACTAACCCTTAATTTCTTCTACCATGTTCGATAGCTAGCCGGTAAATTTCCAGTAAGTCTTCTTCATCTGCGTCGATAAACCCCTCCATTTTCCCCAGAGCCCATTCAATATCTTCTCCTGTCAGTTCGTCAGCAGGGACACCAGAACGATGCGTCGGTAGTGTGTGGTGAATTACCGGGTAACGTCCACTATGGAAAAGGTTGTTGATTGCAAGAGCTAACAACAAAGAAAATATAATATTAGCCAGCATAGCCACCACCATCCACAGCCAACCGTAATGCTGTATCTGCGCCGCGTTAATCACCATGATCATCGCAGTAGCCGCGCCAGGGGGGTGCAACGAATGCGTCAAATGCATGACAAAAATCGACAGGCCAACCGCACAAGAAGCGGCTATAACTGGATCTGTGATGAACATACCGCACAGCCCCCCTATCACGCCGGAAAGCATATTGCCAACCATAAAGGGCCAAGGCTGCGCCATAGGACTATGCGGTGTGGCATACAGCAATACATTTGCCGCCGCCATTGAGGCAAACAAAATCAACGGATGTCCTCCATCAGGCAGTAAGCGCAAGGTTTCTCCCAAAAGAAGCATTCCCAACATGGCAGAAAAAGCACTTCTAAATTTTTCGGTAATATTAACCGAATCAAAACCTGGCCTTAATGATGAAAAAAGGTCTTTAAGGTTCATGTGGTTTCTCAAGCAATTTCCGAATTCTTTCAAGTTCTAAAGTTATTTTTTCAGCATTGTCATTGCTAGATTTCTGAATCAAATGCGCAATCCAACCCGCAATAAGAAAAATGAAAATATAAATGGCTATGTTGTTTGACCCCATCGACCCCATGTTAATTGAATCCTGCGAATTCCGGTTCAAACTGGACACGCATTCCACGGCAAACTGGACAGCCATTCCAGAGCAAACTGGACACTCAGTCCACGGCAAACTGGACAGTAAAATAGGGATGTAGCGGTACGCGGGATAACCGTGGCAACCTCGGGGATTTTTACCGAGGAGCCACATGGCCAACAACAGGTTATCCATGCGCAAGATTACAGAAACACTCCGGCTGCATTTCGAATGCGGTCGCTCCAATCGGGAGATTTCCCTCGCTATTGGCGCATCGCCGACCACGGTTGGCGATTATCTTCGCCGCGCCAAGGCCGCAGGCATAGGCTATCCGCTGCCTGAAGGCTTGGATGATTCGGCCATGGAACTGCGGCTATTCCCGCCGATTGTGCCTTCTGATGTTGTCCGATCCGAGCCGGACTGGGTCTGGGCGCACCGCGAAATGCGCAAGAAGAGCGTCACGCTGGAATTGCTGTGGCAGGAGTACAAAGCCGCGCACTCTGATGGCTACCAATACAGTTGGTTCTGCGAACGCTACCGGCAATGGGTGGGCAAGCTGTCGGTCACCATGCGGCAAACACACACGCCCGGCGAGAAGCTGTTCGTCGATTATGCCGGACAGACCTTGCCGATCATTGACGGGTTGACAGGGGAAATCCGCCACGCGCAACTCTTTGTTGCCGTGCTCGGCGCATCCAACTACACCTTCGCCGAAGCCACCTGGACACAGCAACTATCCGACTGGATTGGCTCCCATGTGCGCGCCTTCGAGTTTATTGGGGGCGTGACGGAAATCCTTGTGCCAGACAACCTCAAGTCAGGCGTCAAGCATCCCTCCTATTACGACCCGGAATTGAACCCGACTTACCGCGACTTGGCCGCGCACTATGGCGTGACGGTCTTGCCGGCTCGTAGCCGCAAGCCGCGCGACAAGGCCAAGGTGGAGAATGGCGTGCTGGTGGTCGAACGCTGGATATTGGCACGGCTGCGCAACCAGCGCTTCTTCAGCTTGGAGGAAGCCAACCGCGCCATATCGGCATTGCTGGCCGACTTGAATCAGCGCCCGTTCAAGAAGTTGCCCGGTTGCCGCCACAGCGCGTTCGTAGAACTCGACCGCCCGGCACTCAAAGCGCTGCCAGCAGATCGCTATCAATTCGCCGAATGGAAGATCGCCCGTGTCGGCATCGACTACCACGTCGAGATCACCGGCCACTATTACTCGGTGCCGTTCCGGTTCGCTCGCCAGGAAGTGGATGTGCGTTTCACGGCAACGACGGTAGAGATATTCCATCGTGGCAGCCGCATCGCCGCCCATGCCAGAAGTTTGCTCAAAGGGCGACACACCACTATCGATACGCACATGACACCGGCGCATCAGCAAGTGGCAGGCTGGAATGCCAAGCGTTTGCTCGACTGGGCGCAGAAGGTGGGGCCGAACACACACGCCACCGTGGAGAGCATGCTGGGGCAGCGCAAGCATCCGCAACAAAGTTACCGCGCCTGCTTGGGTGTGTTGCGCATGGGAGGCGATTACAGCAATACAAGACTGGAAGCCGCCTGTTCCCGCGCTCTGGCACTGAACGCGGCCAATTACCGTAGTGTCAGCTCCATCCTCAAGAATGGGCTGGATAAACAAATCCAGACCGAATCCGCGCAAACCACTTTGCCGCTCACGCACAGCACGGTGCGCGGCCCCGAGTATTACCACTAACCAAAGGAGAAGCAGCATGTTGAATCATCCCACCCACCAGCACCTCAACCAACTGCGCCTGTTCGGCATGGCGCAGGCGCTCAACGAGCAACAGCGCTTGCCCGAACTTGAACGGATGTCGTTCGAGGAACGGCTTGGCCTGTTGGTCGAGCGCGAGATCAGCGAACGCTCATCGGCACAGACCTCAGCACGATTACGCCGCGCCAAACTGAAACATGCGGCAACGCCTGAAGATGTCGATTACCGCGTGGCGCGCGGCTTGGATCGAACTCTGTTCAACAGGCTGCTGACCGGCGCATGGATCAAAGAGCACCAGAACGTGTTGATCACGGGGCTAACCGGACTGGGTAAAACCTGGCTGGCCTGCGCGTTGACCAATCAGGCGTGTCGGCTGGGTTACTCGTCATTGTATGTACGCGTGCCGCGCCTGTTCGAGGAGTTGGCGATTGCGCATGGTGATGGGCGTTACGTGAAATTCATCACGCAACTCGCCAAGGTCGATGTCCTGCTGCTGGACGATTGGGGCGTGGCGATGCTGACAGATTCCGCGCGACGGGATTTGCTGGAAATACTGGATGATCGTTATAACCAGCGCTCGACTATCATCACCAGCCAGTTGAAGGTGGACGACTGGCATGATTCGATCGGCGACCCTATCCTGGCGGATGCCATTCTGGATCGGCTTGTGCATAACGCCCATAAACTGGATCTGTCCGGCGAGTCGATCAGAAAGAGTAAAAGAGGTTTGACTAAACCCACAAATCAGGAGTAAAAAACAACCCCCGCGTCGCTACGCTCCGACTGTCCAGTTTGCTGTGGACTGAGCGTCCAGTTTCCGTGGAATACGCATTGAATCCATTATTTACTCCTAAATTAATGCTCTTAACTCATCACACCCAACTGTTTTCCCAGATGCAGGTCTACTAATAAAATCACAACTCATTGGCCCTAAGACTGGGGAAAAACAGGTATCTTCAAATCTTGAATCTCACATAAGTTGAGATAACGAATCACTCTTTTGATGCTGAACGATTGATCCTCCAGCGTAATTCTTTGCCGGACTTGAAATGAGGGACATTCCTTGCGGGGATCTCTACTTTGTCACCTGTCTTTGGATTTCTCCCTAAAAGTGGAGGACGGGAATTCAGGCAAAAACTGCCGAAGCGTCGAATCTCTATACGTCCTCCATGCGCCAGCGTGGTGGATATCGCATCCAAAATCACTGAAACTGCGTGGCATACATCTCTTGAACGCAGTTGGGGATATCGTTCGGCTAAAAGTGCAATGAGGTCTGATCTGTTCAACGTATTATGTCCTATTTACCTAACTGCTTGAGATGAACGTGGCATACAGGCTTTTTGGCCGATTCATTATTTGAAAAGTTCACATAATTCGAGACGATTACCGAGTTGACTATGTCACCACATAAGATTGTTATGGCTTCATCGCCTCACGATACCCGCATAGCTGTGGGAGTCAGGGAGAAAAACGTCTTGTTATTGTGCTCCAACCTTGCTGTTAGCATACTTAAAAACTCTGCAAATTATGAATAGCTATAAATACGCATGTGCCTGTGTTGACGGGCATTAGGAATGGATTTTATCCAGCAACTATCCATAATTGGATACTATGCATAATGGCCGGTTGTTGCCGGTCACGTCTGCTTTCATGCTGGATATTTTACATCTCTACCGGCAGCAGATGGCGCTTAGCCAAATTTCATTATGTTATATGGGACACCTTAAAGCGGAAGTCCAAGGCGACAATAATCACAATCCCTGTTCACCTTTATCAGAAATAGCGGATCAGCCAAATCTCGGATAGCAATTGGTGGTTCTCACCAGAATACGTAGGTACATTCGACCAGGGCTGCATTTGAGAAGTACTCCTTGCACAAGATTAAGACCGGAAGCCCAGAACCTATTTATGAAAAATATATGCTGAAAGTGTTTTGCATCAACAGCATGAGCAAATAAAACGGGGCAGGGCGAATTACTTTCGACAAGGTTTACAAAACTGTTCCTGCAAGGTCGAGATAACAGCAATGGACTCGGAGCTAGCTAGGCTGTAAAAGATGTGTTTGCCCTCCCGGCGCGTTGTAACCAAGCCTTCTTCGCGCAGAACACCAAGTTGCTGGGACAAGGTAGGCTGGCAAATATTGAGAGACTCTTCCAGTTCTCTGACACAGCTTTCACCTTCTGACAGACGGCATAGCAGCAGCAGGCGGTCGGGATTGGCCAGTACTTTAAGCAGCCCGCAAGCGCGGTCAACCGATGCGGACAGGCTGTCAAAATCGATGGTTTTAATTTTCGTTTTCATTTTAGAAACTCCGAATCTGGAATTAATGCTTGACAGTATATCAGATAACAATATATAATATTATATATTATCAATTGCGCAAGTATTGCTGCGCTCAATTAGTGCTTGCGGCAAAGGACACAAAATTACATGGAGACGATAGAATGAAATTTGGAGGCATGTTGGGCATTGGCACCTTGATTGCGATGATGATGGTTACATCAAGTTCCGCTGCGCTCGCTCAGCCCATTTCGAAGTCGCCATCACAAGCGGCTCCCTCGTCAGAAATGAACAGCTTCGAAGGTGTTATAGAAGCGGAGCGCCAGACGGTAATCGCGGCACAAGTTTCTGGCGCAATAGTAGAAATTGCAGCCAAGGCCGGAGACCAAGTCAAGGCAGGGCAATTGTTGCTTCGGATTGATGCTCATGCGGCCAATCAGTCAGCAGCAGCCAGCAGGGCGCAAGTGATATCCGCTCAAGCTGCTTTGGAGCTCGCACGCAAGGAGCTGGATCGTCAGAAACAGCTATTTGCTCAGGACTATCTCAGCCAAGCTGCTCTGGATCGCGCTGAAGCCAGATTCAAGGCTGCCGAAGCCGAGGCTCACGCTCAAATAGCCCAGGCTGGGTCAGCAGAAGTTCAAGCCGGGTTTTATACGATACGTGCGCCTTATGCGGGTGTCATAGCCGAGGTGCCGGTATCTCTGGGTAGCATGGCCATGCCCGGCCAGCCATTGTTGACATTGTATGACCCCTCGGCCTTGCGAGTGACATCGACCGTCCCGCAGTCCGTGGTTGAGCACGAAATGCCCATTTCCTCAGTAAAAATGGAAATATCTGGAGGGACTGCAAAACAGTTGCTGAGTCCCACCCGCATCAAAATCATGCCGACGGTAGATGCCGGGACACATACCGCCCAAATCCGTTTGAGCTTGCCCGCGAAACTTCAGGATGTTGTCCCGGGAATGTTTGTCCGTGTTTGGCTTCCTGTCAGGGAGCAGGCAATTCAATCCGTCCAGATTCCAATGACAGCTCTGGTGTATCGGGCTGAAATGACCGGGGTATATGTGCTCGACAGCAAAAGCCAGCCGCTTTTGCGCCAGGTCCGCATAGGGCGCATATCGGGTGGGCAGGTTGAAATTCTGAGTGGGCTGGGTCCGGACGAGCGCGTTGTTCAAGACGCGGAATCGGCTCTTGCTGTTCAGGCACATTAAGGCACACGATGAAGACACATATGGGTATCGCCGGTCGTCTGGCTTCCTTTTTTCAGAATGCACAGATTACCCCGTTGCTGGCACTGGTGGCTGTTTTGCTCGGGGTGTTTGCCGTTTTGGTCACGCCGCGCGAGGAGGAGCCGCAGATCAACGTTACCATGGCCAATGTGCTGATTCCGTTTCCGGGAGCCTCGGCGAAGGATGTGGAGGAAATGGTGGCAGCACCCGCCGAGCAAGTGCTTTCCCAGATTCAGGGTATCGAACATGTGATGTCGGTTTCCCGCCCCGGCATGGCGGTCATTACCGTGCAGTACAAGGTGGGGGTTCCCCGTATCGATGCCTTGGTACGCCTCTATGACGTGGTCAATTCCAATGCGGATTGGCTTCCTCGCGGGCTGGGCGCGCTGCCCCCCATTATCAAACCCAAAGGCATAGACGATGTCCCCATCGTCACGTTGACGCTATACAGCAAAGACAAAGATTCCGGTGCCTATGATCTTGAGCGCGTGGCGCATAGTATCGAATCCGATTTGAAACGCGTACGCGGAACGCGCGAAGTTACGACTGTAGGTGGTCCCGGTCGTGCAGTGATGGTGGAAATCGATCCCGCACGCATGAGCAATACGGGAATTTCGGTTAGCGATTTACGCTCGGCATTGCAGTCTGCCAACCGTGGATTGCCGATCGGCGATTTGCTCTCGGCCAACCAAACCATCGCGCTTGAGGCAGGCGACTACTTTAAAGATGCCAGCGATGTGGCCGATTTAATTGTCGGGGTACGCAATGGTCGACCGGTGTACTTGCAGGAAGTGGCGAAGGTGCATAACGGGCCTTTGCTTCCCAGCCATTACGTCTGGTATGGCGAAGCAAGTCAGACTGGCGCCAAGGAATATTCGGCGGTCACGCTGTCGGTCACCAAGAAGCCGGGCGAAAACGCCATTGATGTGGCGGATGCTGTAATGCAGCGAGTGCAGACGTTGAAAAATACGGTTATTCCCGCCAATGTTGAGGTTGCTGAAACTCGAAACTACGGAGAAACGGCTAATGACAAAGCGACCAAGCTGATAGAGAAATTACTATTTGCCACGGCATCGGTTGTCGCCTTGGTGTTCATCGCGCTTGGGCGTCGCGAAGCTGCCATTGTGGGTACGGCCGTCATTCTGACGCTCACCGTCACTTTGTTCGCCTCATGGGCATGGGGATTTACACTTAACCGGGTATCGCTGTTTGCACTGATCTTTTCCATCGGTATCCTGGTGGATGACGCAATTGTGGTGGTGGAAAACATTCACCGCCACCAGAATCTCTTTCCGGGAAAAACCCTGCGCGAAATTATTCCGGGCGCGGTTGATGAAGTGGGTAGTCCCACCATACTCGCTACGCTGACCGTCATCGCCGCGCTGTTACCGATGGCGTTCGTTTCGGGGCTGATGGGGCCATACATGAGTCCGATCCCCATCAATGCGAGCATGGGCATGCTTCTTTCACTGGCCATCGCTTTTGTGGTGACTCCATGGCTCGCCAGAATCTGGATGAAAATGCCCAAAACAGTTACTGGGGTGCATTCGAATTCCAAAGGCATGTCGGCACGAATCACCCCGTTTTTTGAACGTATTTTCGCTCCTTTGCTGGATGACCAGAAAGGAACTCGCAATCGCCGCCTGCTCGGAATGGGTATCGCTGCGCTGATCGTGATTTCTCTCGTGCTGCCCGCCACCGGGCTGGTGTTGCTCAAAATGCTACCCTTTGACAATAAATCGGAATTTCAGGTGATGATCGACATGCCGGCAGGCACCCCCCTCGAAAAGACCGCCGCTGCAATGCATGAAATGGGCGCTTATCTCGCCACGGTTCCAGAAGTCACAAACTATCAAGCCTATGCTGGGACGGCTGCACCGATCAATTTCAACGGGCTGGTTCGACAGTACTATTTGCGTTCCGGTGGCGAAGTCGGCGACCTGCAAGTGAACCTCGTGGACAAGCATCACCGCAGCGAAAAAAGTCACGCTATCGCCACCCGGCTGCGTCCCCAGTTGCAGGCGATTGGACAACGTTTTGGTGCGAACGTAAAAATCGTGGAAGTGCCTCCCGGCCCACCCGTGCAGTCTCCCATCGTGGCAGAAGTGTATGGCCCCAATGCCGAAGGACGGCAGAAGGTCGCTCGTGCCATCAGGACCGTATTCGAGAAGACGCCTAACGTGGTGGATGTCGATGACAGTAGCATCGCCTCCGCTCCAAAAAAGATGTTGCTGGTTGACCGGCGCAAGGCTGCGTTACTGGGAATCTCGCAGCAGGAAGTTGCAAGCACCCTCCAGACCGCGCTTTCCGGGGAAGCAGTGACGTGGCTGCACGATCAAACCAAATACCCTGCTTCAGCCTGGATACAGTTACCCGGCGAGCGCCAGGGCAGTCTTGGCGGTCTGCTACAACTGGGGGTGCATGCCGCTGATGGTCGACTGGTGCCGTTGCGCGAGCTGGTCACCATTTCCGATACCGTGAGAGAACAACCCATTTACCACAAGGATTTGATGGCGGTAAATTATGTTGTAGGGGACATGGCCGGCAAGCTGGATAGTCCGCTCTACGGCATGTTTGGCATGCGCAACGAATTGTTGGCAATCAAGACGCCGGGCGGTGGAACGCTCACTGATTATTTCATCCGTCAACCTGAAGATCCCTATCGCGGTTACTCCGTCAAATGGGATGGCGAGTGGCAGGTGACGTATGAAACTTTCCGCGATATGGGCGCAGCGTATGCCGTGGGTCTAGTGCTCATCTATCTTCTGGTGGTAGCGCAATTCGGCTCATACCTGGTGCCGCTCATCATTATGGCTCCCATTCCGCTCACCATTATCGGCGTGATGCCGGGTCATGCGCTGCTCGGATCGCAATATACCGCCACCAGCATGATCGGGATGATTGCGCTGGCCGGGATTATTGTGCGCAACTCCATCTTGCTGGTCGATTTTATCAATCTACAGGTCAAAGAGGGAATGCCTTTCAAACAGGCCATCGTGCGTTCTGCCATCACCCGCGCCCAACCGATATTGCTTACCGGGCTGGCGGCCATGATCGGTGCTTTCTTCATTCTGGACGACCCGATTTTCAATGGCTTAGCCATTTCACTGATCTTCGGGATATTCGTGTCCACCATTCTGACGCTGGTCGTGATACCCACGCTGTATTACGCCGCGTATCGCAAGCACTATTCCGAACAACAACCGGGAGAGCAACTATGACCCCATGGCATACACTGACCGCTTGGCTCGGTTTATTGTTGGCAGCGCATTCTGCCTGCGCAACCGACCTGATGGACGTATGGCGCGCAGCTCAACTGCATGATCTGGACTATAGCGCGGCAATGTCCGGCCACCAAGCAGGAGCCGCGAAGGGCGCGGAGGCCAATGCACTGTGGCGCCCCACGGTTCAGCTTAGCGGAACAGCCGGACGGATGACCAGTGATACTGCAACGCAGGGGGCGCAATTTTCAACTCCGACCAGCCTCACCCCAACAAATGGTGTCGCTTTCAATACTTCCGTCAACAATGGCAGCCTTGATCGCTGGACTTTGTCAGCCAAACAGCCTCTCATCAATCGAGATCGCTTGGCCCAAAGCCGTCAATTGCATCTGAATGTTGAAGCATCCGATCTGGAGTGGCAGATTGCGCGTCAGTCATTGATCTTACGTACCACAGAACGCTATTTTGACGTGGTCATGGCACAGGAGTCATTGCTGGTTCTGCGGCGTCAGGCACAATCGATTGAGAAATCTCTGGGCGAAATCAAAGCGCGCTTTCAGCTTGGTGATGTTCCCGTCACCGACACGCATGAGGCCACCGCACGGATGGAAGCCATACAAGCACAGTTGTTGTCGTCCGAATCCGACCTGCAATTGAAATTGGCTGCACTTGCCGATGCAACAGGAATATCGCCAGATAAATTGACGGTGATGAAACCGACCGGAGAGCTTCCACGCCCAGACAAAAACCTTGACGAATGGCTCAGTGCAGCATCGCAAAACAACCCGGAATTACGTATGAGTCAAGCGCGCTTGGATATCGCCCGCGAAGAATCAAAACGCTACGGCGCTCTTGCTTCGCCTTCGCTGGACTTGGTGGGAGAAGTCTCGCACGACCATCTCGCAGGATCAGGAGACTTCGGCGCTGCCAGCAACACCAGCCGAAATGCACTGGTTGGCGTTCAGCTTACTATCCCTCTTTATACCGGTGGCTATCGTAGCGCCCGCCAGGATGAGTCGGTCGCCCTTGCTGAAAAAAGCTTGAACGAATACGAGCGTACCCGGCAGCAAGTTGCATTGCAAACTCGCTCGGCATGGCTGGGTCTGACCGTAGGAAGCAGTCGAGTTGAGGCACTGGCCGCTTCGCTCAAGGCAAACGAAGCGCGTCTTGCCGCAACTAGGCTGGGGCATAAAGTTGGAGACAGAACCACGCTGGATGTCCTCAACGCCGAGAATGATGCGGCCAATGCACGCCTAGCCTGGATGCAGGCGCGCATCACACTGACCATGGATCGCCTTCGTCTGGTCGCGCTAACAGGCAAGCTGGAAGAAGATCAGTTGCAAGTCATCAATGCCACATTGCAAGCGGCAGTGTACTGAAGTTTAATTATTTGAAAGGAAAAACATGTCAAGAATCGTGATTTTGGGCGCAGGCATTTCCGGGCACACTGTCGCCAGGTATCTAAATAAATGGGTAGGCAAGCAGCATGAAATTATAGTGGTCTCACCCAATGCCAAATGGAACTGGATCCCTTCCAACATCTGGGTGGGTGTTGGCCAGATGACAGAGGAGCAAGTCACTTTTGATCTTGAGAAAGTTTACAACAAAATTGGCGTGCGCTTTCGTCAGGCCAAGGCTCTGTCAATCAACCCTGAAGGGAATACTGAAAGTCCTACCCCATTCGTAACGGTCGAATATACCCACCCTGCCAAAGCCGGTGAGCAGGAAAATATTACTTACGACTTTCTGGTGAATGCCACCGGGCCCAAGCTGAATTTTGGTGCGACCCCGGGGTTGGGTCCGGATCACGGCCATACGGTATCGGTGTGCACCGCATCTCATGCGCTGGAAGCCAACAAGAAACTTCAAGAGACTATCGATGCTATGCGTTCCGGCAAAAACTGCACGATAGTCATTGGCACCGGGCATGGCATGTGTACCTGCCAAGGGGCTGCATTTGAATATATCTATAATGTGGATCATGTGTTGCGCGAGGCCGGGGTTCGCGACAGGGCCCGGATAGTCTGGCTCAGCAATGAATATGAGTTGGGCGACTTTGGCATGGGGGGCGTGCATATCAAGCGCGGCGGCTACGTGACCAACGGCAAGACCTTCGCCGAGTCGCTGATGGTTGAGCGTGGGGTCGAATGGATTATCCGTTCACACGTAACCAAGGTAGAAGCCGGGAAAATTCATTACGAGACGCTGGATGGGAGTTTCCACGAACAGGAATTCGATTTTTCCATGCTGATCCCGCCCTTCGCCGGGGTTGGGCTAAAGGCTTTCGACAAAGAGGGCGCCGACATCACCGTCAAAATTTTTGCACCCAACGGTTTCATGAAGGTGGACGCCGATTACACTCCGCGCCCCTATCTGGAGTGGAGCGCCAAGGATTGGCCGAGAACATACCAAACACCGAGCTACCGTAATATATTTGCAGTCGGCATTGCTTTCGCGCCACCGCATCTGATCAGCAAGCCAATGCAAAGTGCCAATGGAACCCCCATCAATCCGGCACCTCCCAGAACCGGGATGCCATCCGCTGCCATGGCGAAAGCGGTTGCCATGAGTATTCGCGACATGTTGAACGGTGCAAAAGAGCCGACTCATTCGGCCTCAATGGCTGAAATGGGTGCCGCGTGCGTGGCATCGACCGGAGCGGGCTTTTTTACCGGCACTGCTGCCACCATGACCGTATATCCGGTCGTGCCGGACTTTGAGAAGTATCCGGCTTATGGCCGTGACATTGATCTGACTTTTGGTGAAATCGGATTGGCCGGTCACTGGATGAAATACCTGTTGCACCATGCTTTCATTTATCAGGCAAAAATGAAACCGGGCTGGTCGATACTGCCGGATTAACAACCCAGATAACTTTATAGGAGCAAGACATGCCGAACAAAATTACCAACAGAGAGCCTTACCAACAGGCTTATTATCCGCCTTTGCCGACCGGGCTGACCCGTTACATGCGAACATCGTTGATATGGCAGACTATTCGTTTTCTGGTTATTAATCTGAAAATACTTAAATTGATGGCAAAATCGCATCACTAAGTTTTGGAATCGGTTTTCGGGGATATGCAATCCTCTCTCCTGAAGGCGGGAGGATTGGGTCTTTGGTGCGCCGAGCTTGGCGCGTTGCGCGAAAGCACAAGTTGACTGTAGTGATCAATTGAGAGACTTTGGGCATGATGTCTGATACAACAACTATATTGGGTTGGTTCTACGAGTTTGGCGCAGATGTTTTTGCCGCGTTCATCAGCATTGCAATTGTAATGGCATATTACGTTGTTTTACGCGCACGGGTTCGCCGCAATCCAGCTTATTCAGTTCATTATGTAAATGAATTGGCACGCCGTCTTTGGGTGGAAAACGTCATGAACAATCCTGGCAAGGATATTATGGCGGTACAGTCGCTACGAAATTTCATCATGGTTGGCATTCTGATGGTGTCGACCGCATCGCTGCTTATCATTGGCACCCTGACACTTTCTGGGCAAGTAGAAAGTATTTCCCGCAGTTGGCACGCTATCACGATAGTAGGCTCACACTCAGCGGGATTATGGATCATCAAGGTGATGTGTCTATTAATAGACTTTCTGATTGTGTTTTTTTCCTACGCAATGGCCCTCCGTCTGGCAAACCAAGTCCTCTTCATGCTCAATGTGCCGAAGGAATCTTTAGCTGAATATGAGGTATTGACTCCCAATCATGTTGCTCGCAGGCTTAATTTAGCTGGACATATGATGGCGATAGGGATGCGTACGCTATTTTTTGCAATTCCGTTGGTATTCTGGCTGTTCGGACCGATATTCTTTTTGCTGGCAACAGTGGGGGTCACGATCATCGTCTCTAGACTTGATCAGCATCAAGCCGGATTATAGCCCCGCACACGATGAGATTGTGTCTACCAAATATTTCAGGTTTGGGCCGATTGCTGCATGTCGCAAACGTCCACAATGTGGAAGCGAAATCAGGGCTTCGACTGGCCGTTCTGAGACGCTGCCAGTCTCGGTAGTCATATCAGCAAATTCAGACAGCGACATTAACCGCCGTAGTCACGGGAACCAGCTCGAACAGTTCCAGCAAATCATCATTGCGCATCCTTATGCAGCCTCTGGAGCCGGGCTGTCCAAGCGGCGTACTTTCGGGCGTGCCGTGGATATAAATAAAGCGGCGCATGGTGTCGCACGAGCCGAGGCGGTTGTAGCCGGGTTCGCAGCCGGACAGCCACAGGATGCGCGTCAGTATCCAGTCGCGACCCGGATGTAGCGCCCCCAATTCCTGCGTATAGATTTCGCCGGTAGGACGGCGGCGCACGAACACGGCATTCAGCGGTTGCCCCGCACCAATTTTAGCGCGGATGATGTGCCGCCCGCGTGGCGTGCAATAGCTGCCGCTTTCTTCGCCCACGCCGTTCGCCCCGGTGGAGACGGGATAACGGCGCAACAGTTTTCCGCTGTCGTCATATAGTTCGAGCGTTTGTGTGGGTATGTGGATGGTGATTTTCATGTCAGGCCGTCATTCTGAAATTTGCCGCCGAGCAGTCCGCAGAGTAATGTACCTCCAGACTGCTTCCCACTTTGCCAAAGGGGGACCGAGGGGGATTTGAATCGGGAGACAGAAACGTCTTGCCTTAAATCCCCCCTGCCCCCCTTTGGCAAAGTGGGGAACAACCGCGCAGTGAAATTCGTTAATAGGCATGAATTCACACACCCCGTTGCTGGGCGCGGCGCGCCGCGAAAAAGTTGCTCAACACCGCGCCGCATTCATCCGCCAGCACCCCGCCTTCGATGCGCGCATGATGGTTCAACTGCGCCGTGGTGAACAGGTTGAGCACGCTGCCTGCCGCACCGGTCTTGGGGTCGCGCGCGCCGTAGACCACACGCGCAATACGAGCATGGAACATGGCACCCACGCACATCACGCAAGGCTCCAGCGTGACAAACAGCTCGCAGCCGACCAAACGGTAGTTGCTCAAATGCTGCGCCGCGTCGCGCAGGGCAAGCATCTCGGCGTGAGCGGAGGGATCTTGGCGCGAGATCGGCGCATTGCTGCCACGCCCGACGACCTCGCCATCCTTAACCACCACCGCACCGACCGGAACTTCGCCAGCTTGTTCGGCTTGCCTCGCCAATTCAAGGGCAAGACGCATATAATCTTCATCTGTCATTTACATTCCAGCAGTTCTTCGTGAAACACCTAAGGAAATGTTAATCAAGAACTCCGTTCGCCCTGAGCTTGTCGAAGGGTTGGCAAACTATCACATTAGATTGTTTGTCGTCCTCCAAGCATGGTTCGACAAGCTCACCACGAACGGAGTTCTTGATTAACGTGTCCCTAAAACATTGGCAACCGTAGCACAACTGCATGAGTTTGACGAGATTATGGACAAGTATTGATCACGAAATTTCAATCGCCGGGTGAAGTAACACTTGCCTTAGCCAGCAATTTTGTCAACAATGGCGGTACTACACAGGAGTTTTAGATGCCCGCTCAAGCTGTTCCAGATTTTACCCTGCCCGCCACTGGCGGAGTGCCGTTTACCCTTTCCGCCGCTCGCGGCAAATCGCTAGTGATTTATTTCTACCCAAAAGACAATACGCCCGGCTGTACGACAGAAAGCCAGCAGTTCCGCGACCTGTACGCGGATTTCCAGAAAGCCGGGTGCGAAGTGGTCGGCATTTCACGCGACGGCATCAAATCGCATGAAAACTTCAAAGCCAAGTTCACGCTGCCATTCGCTTTGTTGTCGGATGTTGAAGAAGCGGTGTGCGAACAATTTGGTGTCATCAAATTGAAGAATATGTATGGTAAACAGGTGCGAGGTATCGAACGCAGCACTTTTGTTCTGGACAAGAAAGGTGTGCTGCGCCACGAATGGCGCGCGGTCAAAGCCAATGGCCATGCCCAGGAAGTATTAGAGTTTGTGCAGAATTCAATATAGGGGCGTAAGGCATTACGCCCTCAATTAAATCAAGGAGCATTATGACCCCTCGCAAAGCTGTTGCAACAAAGACTCCCGCCACCAAACTTTTCGTGCTGGATACCAATGTGCTGATGCACGACCCGACCAGTCTGTTTCGTTTCGAAGAACATGATATTTATCTGCCGATGTTCGTATTGGAAGAGCTGGATAACGGCAAGAAGGGGATGTCGGAAGTCGCACGCAATGCGCGTCAGGCCAGCCGCTTTCTCGACACCATAGTCAGCGAAACAGCGCACGATATCGATAAGGGCATCCCGCTGCAAGAGCAAGGCAGCAAGTCCGCCAGCGGACGACTATTCCTGCAAACCCAATTCATCACCAACGAACTGCCCGCCAACTTGCCGGCCGGCAAAGCCGACAACGCCATCTTGGGCGTGGTGATGTTCCTGCACCATCAGCAGCCTGATCGCGCGGTGATTCTGGTGTCGAAAGACATCAACATGCGCATCAAGGCGCGTGCGTTGGGCCTGTCTGCGCAGGACTATTTCAACGACAAGGTGCTGGAAGATACCGACCTGCTCTATACCGGCGTGTTAGCCCTGCCCGACGATTTCTGGGAGCAGCACGGCAAGGACATGAAATCGGGGATACAAGGCGGACAGACTTTCTACGACATCAAGGGGCCGCTGTGCCGCGATCTGCTGGTGAACCAGTTTGTGTATCACGAAAACGGCGATGAAAAACCGCTGTACGCGGTGGTCACCTCGCAAGAAGGCAACAGCGCGATGCTGCGCACCTTGACCGATTACACCCATCAGAAAAATGCCGTATGGGGCATCACCGCGCGCAACCGCGAGCAGAACTTTGTGCTCAACCTGCTGATGAATCCGGAGATCGATTTCATTACCTTGCTCGGACAGGCGGGCACCGGCAAGACCTTGCTGACGCTGGCTGCCGGGTTGATGCAGACGCTGGAACACAAGCTGTATTCTGAAATCATCATGACCCGTGTCACCGTGCCGGTAGGCGAAGATATCGGCTTCCTTCCCGGCACCGAAGAAGAAAAAATGACGCCGTGGATGGGCGCGCTGGACGACAATCTGGACGTGCTCAACAAATCCGACGACGAAGGTGGCGAATGGGGACGTGCCGCGACGCGCGACTTGATCCGCTCGCGCATTAAAGTCAAGTCGCTTAATTTCATGCGCGGCCGCACTTTCATCAACAAGTACCTGATCATTGACGAGGCGCAGAACCTTACGCCCAAACAGATGAAAACGCTGATTACCCGCGCCGGGCCCGGCACCAAGGTGGTATGCATGGGCAACATCGCACAAATTGACACGCCGTATCTGACCGAAGGCAGCTCCGGCCTGACTTACGTGGTGGATCGGTTCAAGGGCTGGGAGCACAGCGGACACATCACCCTGCAACGCGGCGAACGCTCGCGCTTGGCCGACCATGCGGGCGAGGTGCTGTAAACTATATCTGAGACATCGCTCCCACAAAATTTTATATGGCTATGAACAATTCACAGGATGAGCGCCACCGAACTGCTTCCCCCTTTGACAAAGGGGGACTGAGGGGGATTTTGCACGTCTCAAATCCCCCCTACCCCCCTTTGTCAAAGGGGGGAAACAGCATCCTGAAAATAGTTCAGAGGCACAAGATTTTATCGCCAATTCCATGAGCGATAAAATTCAAAAATCCGATGCCGAATGGCGCAAGGAACTCACGCCTGAGCAATACCATGTATGCCGCCAGTGCGGCACCGAGCCACCGTTCACCGGTGCTTACTGGGATTGCCACGACGCGGGAATTTATCGCTGCGCGTGTTGCGGCAACACCTTGTTCGATTCGATAAGCAAGTTTGACTCCGGCAGTGGCTGGCCCAGTTTCTGGCAGGCCGCAAAAGAAGAGGCTCTAAAGCTGTTAAACGACAACTCGCACGGCATGGAACGCATTGAAGTGCGCTGCGCGAATTGTGACGCTCACCTAGGTCACTTGTTCGATGATGGCCCGCAACCAACAGGGCTGCGCTACTGCATTAACTCTGCGTCGCTTACGCTGGATAGAAACTAAAAAGATAGTCCATTACCCATGAAACTGCTGTTCGACCTATTCCCTATCATCCTGTTTTTTGCCGCCTTCAAACTGTTCGGCATATTCGCAGCCACGGCCACGGCGATTGCCGCAACCATTTTGCAAATCGTGTGGAGCAAATGGCGGCACGGTAAAGTGGACACCATGCTGTGGGTGAGCTTTGCCATCATCGCCGTGTTCGGCGGCGCCACTCTGATCCTGCACGATGAATCTTTCATCAAGTGGAAACCGACCATTCTTTATTGGGTATTCTCGACCACCCTGCTATTTTCCAATTTACTGTTCGGGAAAAATTTGATGCGCACCATGCTGCATGAAAAGCTCGCTCTCCCGGTCAAAGTCTGGAACCACGTCAATCTGGCCTGGAGCCTGTTCTTCGCCGCCCTCGGCGTGCTCAATCTCTACGTCGCATTCAACTATCCCACCGACATCTGGGTCAATTTCAAGCTTTTCGGCACCACCGGCTTGATGCTGCTGTTCGTGCTGCTGCAAGCCATGGCATTGTCGAAATATGTGGAAGAAGACAAGGAGAAAAATTGATGCCACCTTTTTCTCGTCATTCCCGCGCAGACGTGAATCGCACTATGCGTAACATTCGAGAGGGACAGGCCAGAAGCGTGCCATCCTTAATTTTACGCTGACGCTGTAGAAAAACTCAAAATCCTAAGCGATGTAAGGCGCAAACAAAAAACTGTGCCGCCACATATAGTTGATATGTAAGAACTAATTTTTTGTGGGCAACGCAGCATGGCAGCGAAAATTGAATTTCTGAAGTACCCTTAACCCCCCAGTGATGAATTTACCTTTGCAGGTTGCTTCAAGCATCAACTTGCTCTATAGTTAACCTAGTCTGACCAGATCAGGAGATTCCGCCATGCCACACGTCAACATTTACGAAGCTAAAACACATTTTTCAAAATATGTTGAACAGGCAGAGGCAGGCACGGATGTGATTATCGCTCGCGGCGGTAAGCAGGTTGCACGGCTGACCAGTATTGTGCAGCCCAAGCGTCAGGTTCGGTTCGGCGTACTCAAAGACAAGGTAAGAGTTGCGGAAGATTTTGACGCACCTTTACCCGATGACGTTCTGTCAGGTTTCGAAGGAACGTAATGAAGGCATTGCTGGATACGCACGTTTTTATCTGGGCTGTGACGGACAATCCGAGGCTCAATCAGAAAGCGCGGGCGATTATTGAGGAAGCCTCGGAAGTTTATGTGTCTGCCGCTTCGATTTGGGAAATAGCCATCAAGTCAAAACTTGGGAAGATCGACGCAGACACAGAGGAGATGGCTAAAGCAATTGATTTAAGCGGGTTTATCGAACTACCCGTGACAGCACTTCACGCTGCCCGAGTCGTTAAGCTGTCGAATGACAGCGGACATAAAGACCCGTTTGACCGGCTTCTGGTAGCGCAATCAATGGTCGAACCCTTGGTGCTGTTGACCGCCGATCCAAAATTGTCATCCTATGGCGGATTGGTTCAAGAAATTTAGCCCGTAGCTACAATGCAGCCCTCTTTAAGCGCGCTGCCGCAAGCCATGGCGCTGTCGAAGTATTAGGAAGAAGACAAGGAGAAAAATTGATGCTGTACACCATCATCGGACAAGACGTAATTGATAGCCTGGAAAAACGTCTGGCCGCGCGACCGGCGCATGTGGCGCGATTGCAAACTTTGCAGGAACAAGGCCGCTTAATCCTGGCTGGCCCCTTCCCCGCCGTGGATGCGAACGATCCCGGCGCGGCCGGTTTTTCCGGCAGCCTGATTGTGGCAGAGTTCGCCTCGCTGCAAGAAGCAGAAAGCTGGGCGCAAGCCGACCCCTATGTCGCAGCCGGGGTATACGCGCAAGTCACGGTCAAGCCATTCAAGAAGACCTTCCCGGCATGAACAACAAGCTAAGCCTACCGTGGCACGGCACCGTATGATATATTCCGCACTTGGGGAGATGATGAAGCATGACATTCATGCGCTGAACATAACAGCCTGTACACCAGACCATCAATAATTCTTAAATGATTTTTAAATTCTTTACAAGGACTAACTATGCTTAAGACTTCAAGACTTGTCGCTTTCGCCATGCTGGGCGTGCTTGCCGCAAGCCCGGTATATGCCGACGATAAAGCTGCCGCAACCGCAAAACCCGTCACAGCAAAAATTTCCATCTCGCAAGAGGCAATAGACCAGCGCGTCAAGATGATCACCGCCCAACAAGGCCAACAAGACACGCCGGAACTGCGCAAGGCGGTCCGTGATCAGTTGATCAACGTGGAGTTGATAACGCAGGAAGCTCGTAAAAACGGTTTTGACAAACGTGCTGACTACATCCAGCAAGTGGAAGCGGCCAAACAGGAGATTCTGGCTCAGACATTCGTGCAGGATTACATAAAGAATCATCCTGTCACCGATGAAGATATCGCGAAAGAATACGACAATCTGAAGAAGAGCAATGCCGGCACCAAGGAATATAATGTGCGCCATATCCTCGTAGAAAAAGAGAGTGAAGCCAAATCCATTGCCGCCAAGCTGAAAAAAGATAGCAAAGATGCCAATTTCGAAAAACTGGCAAAAGCCAACTCCAAGGATGCGGGTTCCAAAGAACATGGCGGGGATTTAGGTTGGACTTCGCCAGCCAATCTGGTCAAGCCATTTGCCGATGCGATGCAGACTCTCAAGCCAGGACAAGTGAGCGAGCCGGTACAATCACAGTTCGGTTGGCACATTATCAAACTTGAAGACGTGCGCGAGGTAAAAATCCCGGCACTCGAAGATATCAAGCCACGCATCGCTCAACACATGCAACAAGTAGCGCTGAAGAAATACCTCGATGATCTGCGCGACAATGCAAAAATCGACGGTAGAATAAGCGAATAAACAGTCGCACTTAAGCAAAAACGGCGACCCGTGAGGTCGCCGTTTTTTTATACATAGCAAAGCAACTACCCCATGACCGGCTCCCTATTTGACGATATTGCCCCAGCCCCGGCACAACCCGATGACGAGCATCGTGTTATGCAGGCGATAGCACTGCTCTGGACATACCGCCCCAGAACGACCATTTACAACCTGTTGCGCCTGCTGGGTTTCAAACGTAACGATGGACGGGCGTTCACCCAAGACGACGTCAAGGACATCACACAAAGACTGCGCAAGAATGGGCGACTGGTAGAGCATCCCGCCCGTCAAGGATTTTACCGCCTTGAAAACACCTTGCGCACATCGTTGTATGCAGAAATTCTAGATACTTTCGACGGGTAAAAGTTACGCCACGCACTTTACGAGTTGGACGGTTACAAACCGGAGCGCACCAATTTCTCCTGGCCTGTCTATGACCCCTTTGCCACCATCGGCATGGTGCGTATTGCGCTGTTTTCCGGAGCTCCGCCAAACGAGCCCATCCGCATGCAACAACTGATATCGCGCGCTATGGATTGGAACGGCGTGCTGCAGGAAGCCGTGCTGGCAGGTTTCGATAAACAGACCTTCGCACGCATCACCCCGCAGTTGCGCTGGGAGTTGTGCTATATCGCAACCGGTCAACTCAACGAGAACTGGGATATTTCCGTTTTGCCCGTCGTGGCCTATGCCATCGAACAATTGGCCGCAGAATCAGCTGCCATGCCGGAGCACCTGCGTCTGGCGCTGGCGGAAATGCTACTGCATCAGGGCAAACGGGAACAGGCGCTCAAGCTGTTGTCGGATAGCCATGGCGGGCCTGCGCTGGCCTTGCAGGCTTACGCGCTGGCGCAGGAAAGCAAATGGGCCGAGGCCCAGTCCACATTTGAAAGCGCCCTCAAACTGCGGCAAGTTGAAGTGGGTGCTCGCAAGCGAATTTTCCCTTATAGCCTCGCCTGGATTTACCCCTTGGTACTGCTGGCGCAGCAGACGCCCAAACATCTCGATCTCGCGCGCAAATTTTGTGTCAGCGAGTCCGGTAAGCGTGACCCGCACCCCGCATCGGGATGGGGGCAATGGGTTCATGCCATCGACGTGCGCCGGGGAGATGTGGCACTGGATAAAACCGTCTTCGACATTGCCGCGCGCCACGCGCAGCACGCCAATATTGACCACCTGTGGCGCGTACTTCTGGCGGCATGGCTGGGGCCGGATGCGTTGAATTTTTCATCAAAAAAAATAGCCGATGAACAACTGTTCGCTTTGGCGAAAATGCAGTCGTCGCACCTGAAACACTGCCACTACGATTGGCTCGCCAACATGGCCGATGCCGCTCTGGCGATATTCAATAAACAGGAGCCGCCTGCCGGTTTCTTCGTTGCCGGAAAATCGGAACGCTGGCGCGAAGTGTTGTCCGCCCTGCAATCGCTCTCGGCTGAAAAAGCCGCGCCGACCGATGCGGCGACCGCAAGCCGCCTGCTCTGGGCCATCAGCATCGGCAAGGCCGGTTCGCTGGAATCCATCGAACCTCTCGAACAAAAACGTGGCGCGCGCGGCTGGAACAAACCCAAACCCATCGCCTTATCGAAAATCGCCGGGGACAAGCACCTGTCGCCCTGGGATGCCAAAGTGGCACGCGCCATCAGGCAAAGCCATCACGGTGCGCGCTATGCCACGCTCGATTTATCTGTTGCGCTCACCGCGCTGGTCGGACATCCTGCCGTGGTACTCGCCCATCGCCCCGAACATCTCATCGATTTGGCCGAGGGCATACCCGAACTCGAAGTGATCAAGAAGGGCGACAAAGTCACCCTGAAAATCACGCCGTCTCTGCGCGCCGTCGAGCCGGAGAGCAACTACTATTGGGATGCCGACGCAAAGCGTGATGCCGAAGCCTTGCGCCTGATCACGCTGGTCGAAGATTCGCCGCAGCGCGTGCGCGTCATCCGCTTCACTCCGGCACAGCGGCGTGCGGCGCAACTGCTCGCGGATAACATGACCATTCCGGCCAATGCCCAGCAGGAACTGGAACTTGCCATGCACGCGCTGACCGGACATTTTCAGGTTCACGCGGATCACATTCAGGCGTCGCGCGAAGTCCCGGCGGAGTCGCGCCTGCGCGCAGAACTCTCGCCGATGAACGACGGTTTGTTGTTGCGCTTGGTGGTCACGCCGCTGGGTACGGACGGCCCCAGGCTGGTACCCGGAAGCGGGCGCACCCGCCTGATGGCGTCGGTAGCAGGGGAAAGCATCGGCACCACCCGCGAGCTGGCTGTTGAAAAAAACCACCTTGCCGCCGTCCTCGATGCCCTGCCCTTTCTCGATGATCCCGCTTCAAACGGGGACGCCTGCGAATGGGAAGTCCCCGACCCGGAACAGGCTCTCGCCATGGTTGAAATTCTGCCCGGCCTGCCCGCCGTCGCCGCACTCGACTGGCCCAAAGGCAAGTCGGTGCGGGTGATTTCCGTCGACCTAAACCAGCTCGCCGTCAAAGTGACCAGTGAACGGAACTGGTTCAAGATTGAAGGACAGGCCAAGGTTGACGAAGGCATGGTGTTTACCTTCGAAACGCTGCTGGCCGCCTCGCGCAACCACAGCCGCTTCCTGCCCATGGGCAACGGAGTTTATGCCGCGCTGACGCGCACGCTCAAGGAACGGCTTGCCGACCTGGCCTCGGTTGCCGAAAGCGACAAACATGGCACGCACATCCCGCGTCTTGCCGCCGCCTGGCTGGACGATGCGCTCGATGGCGCGGAACTGAAGGCGGATAAAGAATTTCGCGGCGCGCTGGAGAAATTGCGCAAGGCGCAGGAGCTGGCTACCCCTCTGCCGCGCACCTTGCAAGCGGAACTGCGCCCTTATCAGGAAGACGGCTACCTGTGGGCCTCGCGGCTCGCCCAAGCCGGATTCGGCGGCTGTCTCGCCGACGACATGGGTCTGGGCAAAACCTTGCAATCGCTCGCAGTGCTGCTCGCCCGCGCAGAAGGTGGCCCAGCGCTCATCATCGCGCCGACCTCGGTATGCGGCAACTGGGTGGCCGAAGCGTTGCGTTTCGCCCCAGTCTGACCCTGCGCTTATTTAGCGAAGAAGATCGGGACGCCGTGCTGACCGATGCCGCCGCCTTCGACGTGGTCGTGGTTTCCTACACGCTGCTGCAACAATCCAGCGAAAAATTTGCGGCACAAAAATGGCACACGGTGATTGCCGATGAAGCTCAGGCGATAAAAAATGCCTCGGCCAAACGCACTCAGGCCGTGTTCGAACTGAATGCGGATTTCCGTCTGGCGCTTTCCGGAACTCCGGTGGAGAATCGCCTCGCCGACCTGTGGTCGATCATGCGTTTCGCCAACCCCGGCTTGCTCGGCACCTTGGCCCGATTCAACGAACGTTTCGTCACCACGATTGAGCGCGATAAAAACCGCGAAGCCCAGCAAACCCTGCGCCGCCTGATCTCGCCTTTCCTGCTGCGCCGCACCAAATCGCAGGTATTGCAGGAACTCCCGCCGCGAACCGAACAGGTTATCAAGATCGAAACCGGGAAAGAAGAAGCCTCGCATTACGAAGCCTTGCGGCGGCAGGCCATCGCCGAAGCCGACTTGGCGCTCGCATCGAATACGGGAGGGCAGGCGCGCATGAACATCCTCGCCCAGCTCACCCGCCTGCGCCGCGCGGCCTGCGATCCGCGCATCGTGACTCCGTTGTTTGCCAACCCCGGTGCCAAGGTGCAAGCCTTCGCTAATCTCGCGGCAGAGTTGGTCGCCAACGGCCACAAGGCGCTGGTGTTCAGCCAGTTTGTAGATTTCCTGACCCTGCTGCGCGAACCGCTCGATGCGGCAGGCATCGCCTACCAGTACCTCGACGGCGCGACT
Source organism: uncultured beta proteobacterium (assembly GCA_963714805.1). Taxonomy (GTDB): domain Bacteria; phylum Pseudomonadota; class Gammaproteobacteria; order Burkholderiales; family Gallionellaceae; genus CAIQPV01. Next base: position 594,328 of record CAVQPO010000006.1, read on the forward strand.
CCTGCCGCCGAACGAACCAAGCGCGTCGCGTCGTTCCAGACAGGTAGCGGAGACCTGTTCCTGATCAGCCTCAAGGCGGGCGGATTTGGCCTCAATTTGACCGCCGCCGACTACGTGGTCATCACCGATCCGTGGTGGAACCCCGCCGCCGAAGATCAGGCCATGGGACGCGCGCACCGCATCGGACAACTACGCCCGGTCACCGTCTACCGGCTGGTCACTAAAGGAACGGTGGAGGAGCATATCGTCGGCTTGCACAATGACAAACGCGCGCTGGCAGAAAGCATTTTGGGTGAAGGCGATGCGGCACATCTGCCTTCGACAGAAGAGTTGATGGATTTGATCAGGGGTTAATCTATCTCTTGCCCGGATAATACTGCTGGTAAAACCACGAATAGGCCGACTCGATCTGGGCTTGGATGCGCGGCGGAATGTCATGCCTTTTGGGCTTTGCGATCCGCTCCGATTGTTTGTGCGTGTACTTCATGTGATAGTGGCTGTCGCTTTCCTGAATCCCGATTTCGAGTTTCTCTGGATTGATGTCAAATGAGGACAAACCCAGCCAGGAATAAATATGCGACATGCATGCCGCCGGTTGCTCCACCAGGTCTTCGAAGCGAACAAAGTATAAACGCTCCTGCACCTTCTTCGGCAAATCTGGTACCGCGTGCAACGAGATCAGCGGCGCGCCGATCGCCTTGTCCTTAGCGAACAACATATCGGCTCGCCCGAAGCGGTCGAAATCGGCCAGATGGTCGATAAAATCCACCAGTATGGTGCGCTGATGTTGCGCCTCGATGGAGCCGTAAATCTGCCCCAGTTCTCGTACGCAAACAATCAATTTGGCATCAGGCTCGATATGCAGCAGCAATTCGACGGCATGTAGCCAGGCGCGGTTTTTGTCGACCACCGCCTTCTTCCGGCAATCTTGGTTCCATCCGCGCAGAAACCCTTGCATGGCTGAAGCCAGATGGGCGTAGCTGGTTTCAAATGAATTATCGAGTTGGGAAAGAAAAAATTGGTCATCGCTGACCATCCGCCTGATGCCCAATAACGTATTGCACAACGGTGAACTGTTACCTTCGCATTGGATTTCCGGATGCTGCGCGAGCAATTGACACAGAAGTGTCGAACCTGCTCTAGGCAGCCCTGTTACGCCAACAAATTTTGGCACCATCAAAAATTACTCCCCAATTGAATCCAAATTTTTCATCCGTCCAATTTTAACCCAAAAACTTTGTAGATGCCGACTCATGAGATGGCTGATCCAGGCTGCCCACTGAGTTTTGCGGGGTGCAATTAAAAGTGTTGGTCATCACTCAAAGCTCCTACCCATGAACCTTGGTACTCTTGTGGGAGGCCAATTTATTGGGCGATAAAATGCGTAAAAAAATATTCGAACGATATGAATTTGCCGCAGCGGCGGCAAGGTGTTCTCGCATCACAAACTTGCGCGCAGGTTTGTGATGTGTTCTTGTACCCGCAGGGTGATGCGCGACAAAAAACAATAGGCCTATAAACAATTCGCAGGATGAGCGCCACCGAACTGCTACCCACTTTAAAAAGTGGGACTGAGGAGGATTTTGCACGTCTCAAATCCCCCCTACCCCCCTTTGTCAAAGTGGGGAAACAGCATCTTGAAAATAGCTCAGAGGCATAAAAAACAATCGCCCGATGAATCGGCCTCCCACAGAAGAAGCTGCGAGAGTGGACAGTTAAATCGCCCCTTCGTCGGTTTCGCCGGTGCGGATGCGGATGACCTGCTCTACCGGGGTGACGAAAATCTTGCCGTCACCAATTTTGCCGGTATGCGCCGCCTTGACGATGGCTTCAACAGCAGTTTCCACCATGGCGTCGGCCACCACCACTTCGACTTTGATCTTGGGCAAAAAGTCCACCACGTATTCCGCACCGCGATACAGCTCGGTGTGTCCCTTTTGCCGTCCGAAGCCTTTTACTTCGGTCACGGTTAGCCCGCTCGCGCCTAATTCGGACAGGGCTTCGCGCACTTCGTCGAGCTTGAATGGTTTGATAATGGCTTCAATTTTTTTCATGGCTGCTCCGTTTCAAGGTTACGTCGGAAAAAGTTTTGCAAGTATAACTTATCTGCTAGCCGTCTTAGCTTCAATTCTTTACAGCGCATTGCTGTCGCATCAGAGCGAGGTTTTCTTCATGGCGCTGCCGGACAAAGAGCGTGCGGCCTCAATGACTGCCGCTGCCCGGCGCGCGTAAGCCTCCGCCTCCGCTTTGCGTCCGAGTTGTTCAAGCACCTTGGCAATGCCGTTCAAATCTAAAGCGATGCGCGCGCTGATACCCTGCTCTTTATCCAGTGCCAGCGCCGCCATGTAATGCGCCAGCGCCAGCTCGTGCTGCCCCCGCGCGGTTTCCGCAACGGCTGCAATACGCCGCGCGTTGGCCAGCTCTTCTTTTTCTGCACCTGTTGCATCCAGAGTGATTTTTGCCAGTTGCAGAGCGGCTGCATAATCTCCTTTTTGCAACGCTAGGCGCGCGCGCAGGTTGGATATTCCGGACGTATAGGCGCATGGCTTGGCACATTCGTTTTCCGCCAGTTGCAGTGCGGATTCAATCGCAATCGTTTGGCCGGGGTTACCCTCATCCGCCAATATAACGGCCTTGCGAAAAGCCGCTGCGGCGCGCAATTCCGGCGGATAGATCGAAGCGCCACCCGCCAGAATGTGGTCGATCTGGAGCAGCGCCGCCTTATCGTCCCCCAACTTGTGCAAAACCGTCGCCAAGTTGATCGCGTCCATCGCCGCGCCGGAGGTATTGTCCAGAGATTGCTGCAACCACAGAGCTTGCGTGAACAGCTCCCGCGCGCGCGCCAAGTCTCCCTCATGCATGGCACGATGTGCCGCCAACTCGGTTTGGTGCGCTTGCTCTACCGCGACGGGCGGATGAGGTTGCGGACTGCCACATGCGTCCAGCAGTAGCGGCAAGCATGAAAGAAAAACCTTAGCCGCGCATTGAAATTTTCGCATCGGGTTAATCATGAATTAACATTAGACCGTTCGTGGTGAGCTTGTCGAACCACCAGCTACGCAACCAGAACCCTTCGACAAGGCCTTTAGTCCTGAGCATAGTCGAAGGATCAGGGCGAACGGATAAAGGCAAATCATATCGTATCGCTCCTCTAATTGATCATCAGGCTCAATCATGGCTATCCATCCTCAACAGCCCTTGCTCGGGCTGCTGCATGATATTTTTGAGCGGCCAACTGGCGCTTAACGAGTCCTCGATGTTGCGGGTGCCGCTAATCAAACCCCGGCTCTCTCCAATCACTCCCGTGAGTTGCGGGGCAGCGTTATCCACGGCGGATTTCAGTGTCTCGGTGGTATGGTGAATATTGTCCAGAGTGGCATCAACTTTTTCGATCATGACCGGCAGCTCCTTGTCCAGTTTTCCGGTCATGGCTTCGGCATGCTCCGTAGCCAGATGGATAGAATGCAACATGGGGCGAACATCTTTGTCTATACCCTCATTGACTTGATCGAGAGTACGGTCAATTTTTGCGCGGGTGTCGCGCAGTTCACCGGTAAATTCGCGCACGTTTTTCAATGTTTGACGGATATCGCCATGCGGATCGTTGGTGCTGCGCAGTAGCTTATTCACCTCATCCATGGCGGGAACCAGGCGGTCGCGCATATCTTGTGCGATCTGTTCCAAACCGCCACCGCGCTCGAAATGGATGGTTGCACCGGACGACAGTTGCCCCTTACCTTCGGTACCCCGCTTGGCTTCGAGAATGCTGTCGCCGATGACCCCTTCTTTTTTCAGGCTGACCATGGCGTCGTCATTCAGCAAGGACAAATACTGGTTGTCAATGGACATTTCCACCCTCGCATGCGCAACGCTGTCCAGTGTGATGTTTTTGACGGAACCGATCTTGAAACCGCTCAGCTTGACCGGCATTCCCTCCTTGATATCCTCTGCGGAATCAACGAGAAAATAAATTGCGGATTTCGGGTTAAACAGCCCCTTCTTGACGCTGGTAAAAAAAAGATTAAACGCCACCGCTGCCACCGCCAACAGGATAAAAATCCCCACTTTCGCGAACAAGCCTTTAAACCGCTCATCCCTATCGGCAAGTAATTTCATGTTTGACCCATTTGATGTGTTAGCCCAATTGTTTTCCAACGTAATGACATAGTCCCGCTGGACACCACCAACACGGCGTGTCCCCCCGCCTCTTGCACGAACATTTCCAATGCAGCCATCCATGCATCGCAATCGGCCTTATTTACATTATCAAACAGTTCCGCATCAACCACCAGCATCTGCGGTGACCATACCAGCCCGCGCAACAAACCGACCAATTTCCGATCACGAGTTCCTAACCGGGCAGAGGGAGAAGCCATGAAATCCGCCCATTCGCGCCTATCCGGTTCCACGGCAAGCAGCCAGCGCCCGACAACTTTTTCTGTGGCGACCGGGATCCGTTTACGGTGATACCACAAGGGCAGCGTTATATTCTCCCAAGCTTTGAGATTGCCGATCAATCCCCCATTCGACGGAATCCAGCCGATGTCACCAGGGTTCGCTCCTGCAAGCGGCTTCCCGCGAAATAATACGGTTCCATCTTCCTGAGCTTTCTCACCCAGAGCCAGCTCCATGATACTTGCCTTATCTTTATGGGCGTGCGCTTTCAGAACGGCTATCTCCCCCTCCTCCAGAGTAAAAGACAGACCGGTGATTCTCTCATATTTCACATCGGAAAATTGCAACAACGTTTTCATGCAACCCACTCTCAAAACGCCAGCATCGTAATCACGCCATCAGCCATAAACACCGCCAGCAAACTGCGGATAACCGCTTGCGACACAGCTTGGGGGATTTCCGTCCCTGCCGTTTTGGCGCGCAAGCCATGATAACAAGAGACAACCGATATCAACGCACCAAAAACCATACTCTTCATGAAAGACGCCACAATTTCGCTGAAGTTGATAGTCTCGAAAAAAGTGGCGATATCGTTAGCTAGCGGAATATCCATCCGCAGCGTGATGACCACGCTGCCGGTGCCAATCGCGACTAACTGAAAATATACTGTAAGCGCAATGCTGGCCAGCGTCATGGCCACCACGCGCGGCACAACCAGATAAGACAGCGGAGAAATCGCCATGCAGCGCAGGCACTTTATTTCACCGTTGACCTGCATGGCAGAAAGTTCGCTGGCAAACGCCGAACTGCTGCGGCCTATGATAACAATAGCAGACAGCAACGGCCCCAATTCCCGCACGACGGTCCAGATCAGGATTTGTATGGTCAGCAACTCGTTGCGTCCAACCAGATTGGTAATTTCGGTCACGACGATCAGTCCGACCAAGAATCCCACCAGACCAATCGTGAACAAGGATTCCGTACCGCTAAAATAAATCTGTTTGAGCAAGACTTGGCGCACCGGCCACCTGCCCAAAGCAGATAAGCGGCACAGCGTGCTCCACATAAGCTGCAAATGGCCCAGCATAAACCGGACGCGGCGACCATGCCCTCTGCGCGAGACCTGCTTAATTTTCAACTCGGTAGCCACGCTGTTTATCAAAAATCTTCCTGATAACGCGCCGTGATCGGATAGCGCCAATCCTTGCCGAAGCTGCGATCCGTGATGCGCACGCCGACCGGCGACTGGCGGCGTTTGTATTCGTTGATGCGTATCAGTTTGACCACACGCTGCACGTCAGCCTCGGCATAACCCTTGCCCACGATTTCGGCGATGGGCAGATTCTTCTCCACATAGCAGGCCATGATGCCATCCAGCACATCATACGGCGGCAAACTGTCCTGATCCGTCTGATCGGGCCTCAGCTCGGCGCTGGGCGGACGCGTGATAATGCGCTCGGGAATCACGTACCCCTGTCTATTCCGGTAGTTGGACAAGCGAACCACCCAAGTCTTGCTGACATCCTTGAGCACCGCAAAACCGCCGGCCATGTCTCCGTAAAGAGTACAGTAACCGACGGTCATTTCAGATTTATTACCGGTGGTCAGCACCAGCGAGCCAGTCTTGTTGGAAAGTGCCATCAGCAAATTGCCGCGTATGCGCGCCTGAATGTTTTCTTCGGTGGCATCCGCCGACAACCCTGCAAATTGTTTGCTCAAAGTCGCAAGGTAGGCATCGAATGCGGGCTTGATGTCCAATTCATCGTAACGCACGCCGAGGATGGATGCCATTTCGCGCGCATCGTCCAGACTGATCTGCGCGGTGTAAGGCGATGGCATCATCACCGCGCGCACCTTGTCCGCCCCCAGCGCATCCACCGCCACAGCCAGCGTCAGTGCTGAATCAATTCCTCCCGACAAGCCCAGCAGTACGCCGGGGAAACGGTTTTTGCCGATGTAATCCCTCACTCCAAGACACAATGCGCGGTAGATACTTTCTTCCTGCGTCAAGGCTGGCACAATCTCGCCCGGAAACAATTTGCCCTCGCGGGTTTCCACCAGTCCAAGCACTTCCTCGAAAGAAGGAAACTGATGCGTCAACATTCCCCGCGCGTCGACCGCAAACGAAGCTCCGTCGAACACCAGTTCATCCTGCCCCCCAACCATGTTGCAATACACCACCGCCAGCCCGGTTTCACCCACGCGATTCCGGATAGCCTCGTAGCGCGTCGACTGTTTGTCCAGATGAAACGGCGAAGCATTCAAGACCAACAGTACCTCGGCACCGGCGTCGCGCGCGCACAGCGCCGCGTGCTCCTCCCAGATATCGGCGCAGATATTGATGGCAAAAACAACCCCATCCATCTCGAACAGGCAAGGCAATTCACCATGCTGAAAATAGCGTTCCTCGTCGAACACGCTGTGGTTGGGTAGCGAATGCTTGTGGTAAGTATCTATGATCTCGCCATCGCGCAGAATTGAGGCGGCGTTGTAATATTTCTCGCCAACCTGATGCGGATGCCCAACCACCACAGTGATGCCATGAACCTGCCGCGCGAGATCATGCATTGCCAGTGCGCAAGCGCGGTAAAACCCGGCGCGCAACAAAAGGTCTTCCGGCGGATACCCGCACAACCCCAACTCGGGCGTAAGCAGCAGCTTCGCCCCTTGAAGCTTGGCACGCTCCGCGCTAGCGAGAATCTTTGCCGCATTACCGGCAAGGTCGCCGACGATACAATTAATTTGTGCAATAGCGATTTTCATTCTGCATTCGCAATAATGTTTTAAAACGAGCCATCATCATACCAATCTGCTAGAGATAAGGGTATCCATTCCGATGGACAACAAAAAAGCGGGCTAGGCCCGCTTTTTTGTTTCACCGCATGTATTACCTGATCACGCGGGCTTTCTTTCTCATTTATTTGGTACTGATTTCAACGCGGCGGTTGGCTGCACGGCCTTCTTCGGTCTTGTTGTCGCCGAACTCGCTCGTTGCACCTTTACCGACAGCGGTGATGCGGTGTGCCGCCACGCCATGTTTTACCAGATAGGCCTTAACCGCCTCGGCACGCCTCTTGGACAGAGCCAAGTTGGCCGCCTTCTTGCCGCGATTGTCGGTATAACCGACCACCTCCAGCTTAAGGCTCGGGTTCTGCTTGGCATCAGCCGCCACTTCGTTCAATTCTTTGATATCCGACTTCGTCAGTTTGGCTGAACCTGTATTGAAAGTGTCACCTCCCAGTACATGTGGCTTGGCGGCCTCCACGGCTACAGGAGCGGCTACCACTTCACGTTTGGCTATCACGGGTGCCGGAGCCGGGGCTGCAACGACTGCGGGTGCAGGCGCAGGAGCAGGAGCAGGAGCGGGCGCAACGACTACTTTTGGCGCTACCTTCTTGGCCACAAAACCATCGCAACCCGGAACGGCCAATGCAGCCGTCCAGCTACTGGTATGCACGCAATTTCCTTCGCTATCCTTGACGATTTTTCCATCCGAGTCTGATACATAACCTACCGGATCCGCGCTGGCTTGCGTGCTAACCATTGCCGACAAAAATGCCGCCAAAATGTAACTGATTGTTCTTTGTTTCATGACTGTCCTTTCTGACTGTAATTAAAATTGGAAATCCGGACGAACTGAATATCATAGATTATTATAGTCCAATCTTTTCTGACCGGAATACTTTGTTGTACAAATACAACACTAGCGGGGTATTTCTGGCAAAACGGCCGGTTGGTCTAATTCCACGCGCTCAATCTTGGCAAACTGCTCGGTAATTTTGCGGCTGCTGATTTGCACTTCATCCACATCCTTGTTCGCTTGACGGATGTGTTCGGCCAGTTTTTTCATGCGCTCGTCGAAGCGTCCAAAATCCTTGCCCAGCTTGCCCAGTTCGTCCTGAATGATGTGTACTTGCTTGCGCGTTTCCACATCTTTCATCACCGCGCGCGCGGTGTTCAGCACCGCCATCAGCGTGGTGGGCGATACCACCCACACGCGCCGCTGCATCGCATAGTCCACCACATCCGGATGATGCGCATGAATTTCGGCGAATACCGCTTCGGCGGGAACGAACATCACCGCGCCATCGGAAGTCACCCCCGGAATAATGTATTTGCTGCTGATATCGTCCACATGTTTTTTGATGTCCGCCTTGAACTGGCGCTGCGCCAGCGTTTTGTCCGACGCGGACAGCGCCGCATCGAACATGCGGTGATAATTTTCCAGCGGAAACTTCGCGTCCACCGCCACCATGCCGGTTGGCTCCGGCAGCATCAGCACGCAATCGGCACGGGTACCGTTGGGCAGGGTGTATTGCATGTCATAGGACTGCGGCGGCATAATGTTGCGTACCAGACCTTCCAGCTGCACCTCGCCGAACGCGCCGCGCGAGCGTTTGTCGCCCAGCAATTCCTGCAGACTCACCACGTTGGTGGTCAGCCCGTCTATCTTCTTTTGCGCTTCGTCTATGGTGGCCAGCCGCGCCATCACGCTGACGAAAGTCTCGTTGGTTTTTTTGAAGCCTTCGTCCAGCCGCTCGTTCACCTTGCCGCCGATCAGCTCCAGCCGCCCGTCCACGGTCTTGGACAAGGTTTCGATGCTGCTCGCCAAATGCTGCGTGGCATTGCGGAAAGAATCCTGAATCAGCTTCTGATCTTCGCGCCCCTGCTCCGCCAGCTTCGCCAGCGTCTGCGCGAGTATCTCGCTGCGCAGCACGTCCTGCTTGGCTTGCAGCGCAGTGATTGCCTCGCGCGTGAGGCGCAACTCCTCGCCCACCGCCGCACGTAAACGCTCGGACTGTTCGGCCTGACTGGCGATCAGCCGATCACCTTGCTTGTTCAGGCCATCGTGCAAATCGGACAACATGGCGCGATGCTGTTGCTCCAGCACCTGCGCAGAGCGCGCAGGCAATTTGTACTGCATCGCCAACAGCACGATGAGCAGAGCCAGCACGGCGATGATTAATGAAATTTCCAACATAAAAATAATTGGGGAAAATGGATTTTCAGTAGGATGGGTGGAGCGTAGCGATACCCATCAATTCGTAGAGTGGCGATGGGTATCGCTACGCTCCACCCATCCTACAACTACTTCGCCTTAAACGCATCCGCCAGAAATGCCAAGCCCGCAGCCCACGAATCTTTGTCTGCCGCCGCGTTGTAGGCCAGCGGCAATTTGAATTCCTTGCCGTACTTGTCGGCTTCCGGGTTAGTGAAGGCGTGCTGGGCACCGGGATAGGTCACGACCTTGTAGGTCACGCCCGCTTTATCCATTTCCTGACGAAACGCCGCGACTTGCGTTGCGGGAATCATGGGGTCGTCCTCGCCGGTGAACGATGCGATGCGCGCTTGCACTTTGCCGGGTTCCGCCGGATGCTCCGTGCCCAGTCCGCCGTGGAAACTGACCACGGCCTTGAGCGGTTCACCGATGCGAGCCATGTTCAGCGCCACCGTTCCGCCGAAGCAATAACCGACGGCAGCGATGTTGCCTGCATCCACGGTGTTCTCCTGTTTGAGTAGCGCATAGGCAGCATCGAATCTCGCTTTGGCGAGCGTGGCATTTTTCGCCACTTCGCTGGAAAATTTCTGCGCATCATCCGGATGGTGCGCCTGCTTGCCATCGCCGTACATATCCAGCGCCAGCGCGGTGTAACCCTGTTCCGCCAACATGCGGGCGCGTTTGCGCGCGTATTCATTGTGACCCCACCACTCATGCACCACTAGAATGCCGGGACGTTTGCCTTTCACTGCATCGTCGTAGGCGACATAGCCTTTCAGGGTCGTGCCGTTGGCACTGTAGGTTACTTCCTTGCCCTGTACGGCGGCGTGGGATAGCGAAGTTGCTGCGAGAAATAGCACGATAGTTGCGAGAACATTTTTCATGAAAACCTCCAGAGAAGTGAATGAAAGATTACGACACTCCCGCAATTGTAATTCCAATCACGGATTAAACGGGCATTGTCTGTGAAGCATATAGCCCGGCACCGGTGGGAGCGGCTTCAGCCGCGAATGTAAGCTATCGCGGCTGAAGCCGCTCCCACAGAGTGCTTATTCATCATCTCGGGCGGTACATTTACCATGCCCTTAGAATGAACAAGGCAGATCAGCCGTACAGCCTGCGCCCCCGGATACGCGCTCTATGGTTCTTGCGCTGCTTCGCTTTCGGTGAGCGGACGCGTCCTGCCCTCGAACGGGTTCTTGCCCGCCTTGAATTCAATCCTGAGCGGGGTGCCTTGCAATTTGAAGGCTTCGCAAAAAGAACGCTCCAGATAGCGGCGGTAACTGTCCGGGATTTTGTCCAGCGCGCTGCCGTGTATCACGATCAACGGCGGGTTGCTGCCGCCCTGATGGGCGTAGCGCATCTTGGGGCGGAACTGCCCGCGCGGCGGTTGCTGCTTTTCAACTGCGGCGATCAACACGCGTGTGAGTTGCGGCGTGGGCATCTTGGCCATCGCGGCGGCATAGGCTTCATCCACCGATTTCAGTACACCGGGGATGCCGTTGCCATGCAGGGCGGAGATGAAATGCAGCTTGGCGAAACTGAGAAAATGCAGTTTGCGCTCGATGTCGCGCTTGACCGTAGAACGCTGATACTCGTCCAGCCCGTCCCACTTATTCACTGCCAGCACCAGTGCGCGTCCGGCTTCCAGGACGAAGTCGGCGATGTGCGCATCCTGCTCGGTAATCTGGTCGCGCCCATCCACCACCAGCACCACCACGTTGGCGTCTTCCACCGCTTGCAGGGTTTTGATCACGGAAAACTTTTCGATGGCTTCGTCCACCTTGCCGCGACGGCGCACCCCGGCGGTGTCGATGATGGTGTATTGTTTGCCGCCGCGTTCGAAGTCGATGTAGATGCTGTCGCGCGTGGTGCCGGGCTGGTCGAAAGCGATCACTCGCTCTTCGCCCAAGATGGCATTCACCAGCGTGGACTTGCCCACGTTGGGGCGGCCTACGATAGCCAGTTTGGGATGGTCGGATTTTTCTTCTTCACCTTCTTCCTGCGGCGGCAATTCTGCCAGCGCAAGCTCCACTACCTCCGTCACATTGTCGCCATGCGCCGAAGAGATCGGCAGCGGCTCGCCGATGCCCAACTCAAAAAATTCATTGGTGACGGCAACGCGCTGCATTCCCTCGGCCTTGTTGACCAGCAGCAGCACCGGACGCCCGGTCTTGCGCAATTGCTCGGCGATGATTTTGTCCTGCGGCGTACAGCCTTGGCGCCCGTCCACCAGAAACAGCACAACATCGGCTTCGTCCACCGCTTGCCGTGTCTGCTTGGCCATCTCGAACAGAATGCCTTCCTTGGCCACCGGTTCCAGGCCACCGGTATCCACTACCAGAAAAGGCCGTTCGCCAATGCGCCCGCGCCCGTAGTGACGGTCGCGCGTCAATCCAGGCTGGTCGGCCACCAAGCGCATCGCGGCTGCGCGTGAGGCGGTTGAACAGGGTAGATTTGCCGACGTTGGGCCGGCCAACCAGAACTAGCGTGGGTAACATTTTAATGAACCGCCAGCGAGTACAAACCGCCTCGGCTGGTTTGCACCAGCAACCCGTCATCCAGTTCCGTCGGCGCGGACACGATGCTGCCGCCGTCGGTCTTGAAGCGCGCCGCGAAACCGCCGTCATCGCGGTTCAACAAATGCACATAGCCTTCGTAATCGCCCACCGCAACATAGTTGCCAAACACGTAAGGTTTCGAAGCCCGGCGCAAACTCAATTTGTCATTCTTCCACAGCGAACTACCGCTAGCCTTGTCCAGTGCGGACACCACGCCCTCGGCGTCGGTCACGTACAGATATTTGCCCGCCAGCGCGACACCTTTGTCACTGGACACTTCGCGACTCCATAACGAGTTGCCCTGAGCGATATCAAAACATGCCACACTTCCCTGAAAGGCCACCGCACAAACCTGCTCATCGTCTGCCACCGGGATACTGGTAATATCACTGATACGCTCCAGTTCGGTATTGCCGCGTGGCTGTGAAACGGGCGCCTCCCAAATAACGATGCCATTGGTCAGATTAATTAACGCCATCCTGCCGCCGGCAAAACCGGCAAACACCACTCCGCGCTCAATGTTCACGCCGGCATGGCTGCGCACGATCAGTGCCGGGGTGGCACGTTCATACAACCATAGCGCGTACCCCATCTTTCACACTCAGTCCGACAATGCGGCCATCCCCGGTGCGCACCACGACAATGCCGTTGGCAACTTGCGGTGCGCTCAATATTTCGCTGGACACTTTGACCTTCCAGCGCAATTTACCATCCTCGTCAAAAGCCGCCAGATCGCCCTTATCGCCACCGACCAGCACCAATCCCTCGCCCGCCCCCACGCCGCCGGAGATGGCAAATCCGCTCTTGGCTCGCCACGCCTGTTTGCCCGTCGCAAGCTCCAAACGGAACACGTCGCCTTTGGCATTCGCGGCATACACCGCATCGCCCGTCACCGCCGGTTGCAGCACATTGCCGTCCGCATCGCCCAACTCGTCATGCCAGCGCATTTCCAGCGTGGCACCCTGCTTAAAATCAACCAGTTTGCTCGGCTCTCTGGACTTGCTGGCCGAACTTCCAAACAAGCTGGAACAGCCCGCAAGCATTGCGAGCGACAGCAGCGCAACCACCCCTGGCGCAACGAAACGTAGCGCGTTGGGAGCAAGCAATTTCATTTTGCGCCACCTATAGCGCCACCAAGCGCATCCAGCTTCATCTGGATCAGGGAGTGGTACGGGCTTTTCGCATCTATCTTTTCAAATGCCTGCTGGTAAGCGGTGCGCGCTTCTTCGGTTTTGCCCTGCGCGCTCAGCACGTCGCCCTTGAGATCGGCATACAAGCCGGCGAAAGAGTCGGGATGGGCTGCATTGAGCAAGGCCAGCGCATCGGCATAATTTTTCTCGTCCAGCAACAGGCTGGCCAGCTTGAGGCGCGCCACATCCTTCAACGCCGCCTCGCCGGAATGGTCGATCACCCACTGCAATTGGGTCTTGGCATGCGCGTTATCTTTAGCTTGAATATTGGCCTGTGCAGCCAGCAGCGCCGCGCGCGGGGCATAAGCGCTGGAAGCCATATTTATCGATCACTGCCGCCGCCGCATCATTGATGCGCTTGGGATCATTGCTGCCGACCTGCTTGCTCAGCTCGGCAAACAGTGTTGCAGCGTCGCTCGCCTGTTTGTCCTTGTAAGCACTGCCAGCCCTTCATCGCGCCAAAAATGACCAACACCAGCGCCAGCAGCCAATATCACGCCCTTGCCGTTGTCTTTCCACCAATGCTTGAAAGCATCTACCTGTTCCTGTTCCTGCAAATCCAGTGTCGCCATTTTTTTTCCTAATCAAATTTAACTAATTCAGCTAATTTTGCCCGGCAACTCGCCGGGCGCCACCTGCGCCTGCTCGCCGCCGCGCAGCGGCTTGAGCGTCACCACTCCCGCACGCGCTTCGTCGTCGCCGATGATCACCGCACATACCGCATTGCTGCCGTCCGCCTTCTTCATCTGCGACTTGAAGCTGCCGCCGCCGCAATGCAGCAGCACGCGCAACCCCGCATCGCGCAACTGCTCGGCAACCACAGTTGCCATGCCGCTCGCCAGCTCGCCCTGATGCACCACATACACATCCAAGGGCGCAGGAGGATTTTCCATGCCGTCTTCCTGCAACAGCGCCAGCAGACGCTCGATGCCCATGGCAAAACCGCAGGCGGGCTGCGGCTTGCCGCCGATCTGCTCGATCAGCCCGTCAAAACGCCCCCCGGCGCAGATGGTGCCCTGCGCGCCCAGGCGCGTGGTAACCCACTCGAACACGGTGCGGTTGTAGTAATCCAGTCCTCGCACCAGCCGCGTGTTGATCTCGAACGCGACATCATGCCGCCGCAAGATTTCCTGCACCGCCGCAAAATGCTGCAGCGCTTCTTCATCCAGCTCGTCCATCAATTTGGGAGCGCCCGCGATAATTTCCTGCATCGCCGGGTTCTTGCTATCCAGAATGCGTAGCGGATTGCTGTGCAAACGCCGCGTCGCGTCGGCATCCAGATCGCTGCCGAATTGCTCGAAATACGCTATCAACTTTTCGCGGTGCCGTTGCCGCGCCGCCGTATCGCCCAGCGTGTTGAGCTGCAACGTCACGTCGCGGATGCCCAGCTTGCGCCACAACCGCGCGCACATCAATATCATCTCGGCATCGATGTCCGGCCCGGCAAAGCCCAGTGCCTCCACGCCGATCTGGTGAAACTGGCGGTAGCGCCCCTTCTGCGGGCGCTCGTGGCGGAACATCGGCCCGCTGTAGTACAAACGCTGCGGCGCATTGTACAGCAGGTTGTGTTGCAACACCGCGCGCACGCAGGACGCCGTGCCTTCCGGGCGCAGGGTGAGCTGGTCGCCATTGAGGCTATCCTCGAAGCTGTACATCTCCTTCTCGACGATGTCGGTCACTTCGCCGATGGCGCGCTTGAACAGCGCCGTCGGTTCCAGCAGCGGCATGCGGATGTTGCGGTAGCCGTAGCTTTCCAGCCACGCGCGCACGACATCCTCAAACCACAGCCACAGCCCCGCCTCGTCCGGCAGAATGTCGTTCATGCCGCGCACGGCTTGTAAAGGAGAATTACTCATTGGATACCGAAAATTGTCGTTGAAACGGCTGTGGCACCCCGTCGAACACCCGTTACTCCGCCGCCCTGAATTTATCAAGGGCGCGATGGTATCAGGAAAGTTGTTATTCAAAAACCCTTGACTGACTTTATTTCCCCTTTATTGCGTGCATAAGTAGCGGGTCTTACCTGGTAAGTCATCGTGCTGAAGCATAGCCGCCCACTTTATATCCCAGATAGGCGGATTCAATTCGATCCAGACATTTCCACGTAAAAAAATCCACCAAGCGGAACTAACGGCCCGCTGGTATTTCACAAGGTTTAATTTCTTTTCGGCGGACAAATTTATAAAT
Organism: uncultured beta proteobacterium; assembly: GCA_963714805.1. Lineage (GTDB taxonomy): Bacteria > Pseudomonadota > Gammaproteobacteria > Burkholderiales > Gallionellaceae > CAIQPV01. The sequence continues at coordinate 609,660 of CAVQPO010000006.1, forward strand.
TAAATGTCTAACTTACTGTAAACTTCACACACTACATCGCAGTGCGCCGCCATTGCCGTACCAAAAACTCTAAAATCATGCTACTGACCGAATACCGTCTCGAACTCGTTATCCAAGCCCTGCGCACCATCCTGCCGCTGGAACATCCCGCCGATACCTCGCTGCGCTATTTCTTTCAGCGGGAACGCATCGGTTCAAACGAACGCGAACTGGTGGCGGAAACGGTGTTCGGCGTATTGCGCCACCGGCTGTTTCTGGAGCACGCCTGCGCCGATACATCTACCCCCACCGAACAAGCTGCCACCCCGCGCCGCATGGCTCTGGCCTACTGGATCAGGTTCGGCGGCTACAATCTGCGTGAACTCACCCCTCTGCTGAAGCGCGACGAAGGTGACTGGCTGGGCAAGGTCAAAGGCATTGCTGTTGCCGAACTGCCTTTATCGGTGCAGGCCGAACTGCCGGAATGGCTGGTTGAAAGACTGCGCGCATCCATGTCGGATGAGGAGATTCTCACCATCGGCAACGCCATGCAACAACCCGCCCCGCTGGACTTGCGCGTGAACACCCTGCTCGCCACACGCGAGGAGATATTACAAGGATTACAGGCTGAAAAGGTTGAAGCACAAATCACGCCTTGGTCTCCCATAGGCATCCGCGTCAAAGGCAAACCGGCACTCAACAAAAGCCCGATGTTCCTCGGCGGCAAGTTCGAGGTGCAGGATGAAGGCAGCCAGTTGCTGGGTTTTCTGCTCGCGCCAAAACGCAACGAAATGGTAGTGGATTTCTGCGCCGGGGCAGGCGGCAAGACATTGATGCTGGGCGCGATGATGAACTCTCAGGGGCGCTTGTACGCTTTCGACGTTTCGGAAAAACGCCTGACCAATCTCAAGCCGCGCCTGAAACGTTCCGGACTCAGCAATATCCACCCGCAACTTATCGCGCACGAAAACGACAGCAAACTAAAACGGCTGGCCGGGAAAATAGATCGCGTACTGGTGGATGCGCCTTGCAGCGGGCTGGGTACGTTACGCCGCAACCCCGACCTCAAGTTCCGCCAGTCGCCGCAAAGCGTGTCCGAACTCACGCAGAAACAGGCCTCCATCCTGGCCGCAGCAAGCAAGCTGCTCAAACCCGGCGGACGTTTGGTCTATGCCACGTGCAGTTTGCTGCAAGAAGAAAACCGCGCCATCGTCGATGCATTTCTTGTCGCGCATCCGGAGTTCGTGTTGCGCCATGCCGGTGAAATTCTGGCGCAACAAAAGATTCCGCTGGAGATCGGCGAGTGCCTGCAATTATTGCCGCAGGTTCATGGTACGGACGGATTCTTTGCTGCGGTGCTGGAGCGGGTCTAATACCAATTCCCCTTCAATAGTGATGTATTGGTGGGAGCGGCCTCCCGTCCGCGACAATATTTATCGTGGCCGGGAGGCCACTCCCACGAAACATTATTCCTGTATTGAATTGGAAATGGAATAAGCTGAAAAAGCGTCAATCCGTATAGTTGATACGCACATTTTGCGCACCCAGCAGTTTATTTAAACCATCCAGCAAGTCGTTGTGCAGCGTAACGCCCCACTCTTCACCCAACTTCAACTGGGCATCGGCTATAAGATTACGGTAACCGATCACCACCGGGCACTTGCCGCCACGGCAGACCGGGTGCGCGAGCAATTCTTTCAACCTTGCCACACTGATGCGGCAATCGGCAGAGACGCCAAGCTCCAAACGCTTGGCGAAGGTGGAGCGCGCCGATGCGATGTCAAATAACTCTTCTGCGCTGACGCGCATGTTGCCGGAATATTCATCCAGACTGGCCTTGCCGCGCACAACCAGCATTTCGTCCTCGCGCACCCACGGGCGGCTGCGCTCGTATTCTTCATTGAATACGGTCATTTCGACTTGCGCGCTGCCGTCGTCCAATGTCACGATAGCCATGCGCCCGCGCCGTGTCTGCTGGATACGCACCCCGGATACGATGCCGGCCAACACCACCTGTACTCCGCTATTGCGTCTGCCATTGTTGTTACTGCTTTGACCGACGAGCTGCGGTGTCACATCAGAGAGCCTCAACTTGATGAACTGTGACAGCTCAGCCTCATATTCCTGATAGGGATGTCCACTCAAGTAAAAACCAAGTGCCAGTTTTTCGTTCTGCAATTGCTCGCGCAACGACCAGCGCGCCACATTGGCCAGCATGACCGGCATGGACACGCTCTCGTCATCGCCGAACAGGCTGTTCTGGTTGATCGCGCGCGCCTGTTGCTCGGCGCTGCCCAGTGCGGCATCGAGCGAAGCCATGAGCTGGTGGCGATGATCCGAGATGGAATCGAATGCGCCGCCACGAATCAGTGCCTCAATCGCGCGGCGATTTACCACGCGTTTGTCCACGCGACGGCAGAAATCGAACAGGTCGCGGAACGGCCTTTCCTGGCGCACCTTGACGATATTGATAATAGCTGCCTCGCCCGTCCCCTTGATCGCGCCGAGGCCGTAGGCAACGGTCTTTTCGTCGGTCGGGGCGAAACGGTAGCCTGATGAATTGATGTCCGGCGGCAAAATGCGCACGTCCTGCTGCAACGTGTCGAGATAAAAAGTATGCACCTTGTCGGTGTTATCCATGTCCGAAGACAGGGTGGAAGCCATGAACGCCGCCGGGTAGTGCTCTTTGAGATACGCGGTCTGATACGACACCAGCGCATAGGCTGCGGAGTGCGATTTGTTGAAGCCGTAACCGGCGAACTTTTCCATCAAGTCGAACAACAAGGTGGCGAGCTTCTCGTCTACGTTACGCTTGACCGCACCGTCCACAAAAAGACTGCGCTGTTGCGCCATCTCGTCGGCGTTCTTCTTGCCCATCGCACGGCGCAGCAAATCGGCTTGCCCCAGCGAATAGCCGCCGATGATCTGAGCGATCTGCATCACCTGCTCCTGATACACGATCACGCCGTAAGTCGGGGTCAGCGAGATTTCCAGGTCGGGATGGAAATATTCCGCTTTGGCGCGTCCGTGTTTACGGTTGATGAAATCTTCCACCATGCCCGATTCCAGCGGCCCCGGACGATACAGCGCGACCAACGCCACGATGTCTTCGAAGGTGTCCGGTTGCAGGCGCTTGATCAACTCCTTCATGCCGCGCGATTCGAGCTGGAATACGGCGGTGGTGTTGGAGGCCTTGAGCAGGCCGTAAGTCGCGCGGTCGTCGAGAGGAATGGTTTCGATGATAAAGGGTTCTGCGCCCTCGACTTTCTGCAATTGGTTCACATACCGCACCGCCCAGTCAATAATAGTGAGCGTGCGCAAGCCCAGAAAGTCGAATTTCACCAAACCGATTTTTTCTACGTCATCTTTATCCAGTTGGCTGACCGTGCTGTCGCTGCCTTCGGCGCAATACAGCGGGCAAAAATCGGTCAGTTTGCCCGGTGCGATCAATACGCCGCCCGCGTGCATGCCGACGTTGCGCGTCAAGTCTTCCAGCCGTCCGCCCAGTTCAAGCAATTCCTCCACGCCTTCTTCGCTGTTGATGATTGCGTTGAATTCCGGCTCCATCTCGCGCGCTTTTTTCAGCGATACCGGTTTCACCCCTTCCAGCGGCACCAGCTTGGAAAGCCGGTCGCACAGACCGTAAGGAAAATCCAGCACGCGCCCGACATCGCGGATCACCGCCTTCGACGCCATGGTGCCAAAAGTCGCGATCTGCGACACGCTTTGCGCGCCATATTTTTCGCGCACGTGCCCGATCACCAGTTCTCGCCCGTCCTGGCAAAAGTCCACGTCGAAGTCGGGCATGGATACGCGCTCGGGATTGAGGAAGCGTTCGAACAGCAGCGCATAGCGTAGCGGGTCAAGGTCGGTAATGCCGAGACTGTAGGCCACCAGCGAACCCGCACCGGAACCGCGCCCCGGCCCTACCGGCACCCCGTATGGAAATTCCTCGGAGCGGTAGTCCTTGGCCCAGCGAATAAATTCCGCCACAATCAGGAAGTAGCCGGGGAAGCCCATTTTTATGATGGTGTCGATTTCAAACGCGAGGCGCTCGGTATATTCCTGCATCTTGGCCGCGCGCTCGGTTTCATCTGGAAACAATTGCAGCATGCGTTGTTGTAGGCCACGCTCCGATTCCATGCGCAGGAAATCGTCCAGGCTGACGCCGTTGGGCGTGGGAAAATCCGGCAAATGCGGCTTGCCCAGTTTCAGGGTAAGGTTGCAGCGCTTGGCGATTTCCACGCTGTTTTGCAGCGCTTCCGGCAGGTCGGCGAACAGCGCCGCCATTTCTGCCTGAGTCTTGAAATACTGTTGTGCGGTGAAATGGCGCACGCGCCGCTTATCATTCAGCACATAACCTTCGGCGATGCATACCCGCGTCTCATGCGCCTTGAAATCGTCTATGCTAAGGAACTGCACCGGATGCGTCGCCACCACCGGCAACCCGAGTTCCGACGCGAGTTGCAGAGTGTCGCGCAGATGCGCTTCCTCGCGCGAAAAGCCGTTGCGCTGCACTTCCAGATAATAGCGACCCGGGAACAATCCGGCGTATTCCTGCGCCAACTGTCGCGCCGTTGTCTTGTTACCGTTGAGCAGTGTTGCGCCCACCTCGCCGAAATGCGCGCCGGACAAGGCAATCAGGCCATCAGCCCCTTCGCGCAACCATTGCCGGTTGATTTCCGGGCGACCGCGATACTGGTTCTCCCGGTATGCGCGCGTGAGCAAATCGCACAGGCGCAGATAACCCGCATTGGACTGGCACAGCAACAGCAAACGGAACGGCTGATCACGTTCGGCGGAATTGCTGATAAACACGTCGCAGCCGATGATGGGCTTGATGCCGCTTTTGCGAGCCTCATTATAGAATTTGATCAGTCCGAACACATTATTGAGATCGGTCAGCGCCAGCGCAGGCATGGCATCGCGTTTGGCTGCTGCCACCGCCTCGGGAATGCGCACGATGCCATCGGCGATGGAATATTCGCTGTGCAAGCGCAGATGGATGAATGAAGGTTGTGGCATAGTGACAGGGTGGCAATTTCAGCTTGGATTTTACCACCGCTGCCACCGCGAATAATTCAAAGTTTTTTCTGCTTGAATATCTTGAGAAAAAACGGCATTTCGTTGGCATGGCTTGGTTGAGTGCGTAATTGCAAGATCGCACGATGCTTGTAGAAAACTTCAATTATTAAAAAACATTCACCGTGAGTCCCATCAGCCAAATCAGGCGGCATGAGTTAGAAATATACCATCTGGCTTTCTATGACCCGCTGACGCAACTTCCCAACCGGCGCTCGCTAAATGACCGTCTTTTTATGGTATATGTCGCCAGCAAACGCAACAATTGCTATCCTCTATGCAGGTATTTGTAGATATTAAATTTATCCACTTTTTGGGGGCGGATTCCATACATCGCTACGGATAGGCTTGAGCAACACCCCCATTAGAGGGTAGAATGCGGCACTTTTTAGTGGAGAGTTTAAAGATTATGACTTTTACGGCAGCGCAAAAAGCGCAAATTGTGAATGATTACCAACGCGTCAAGGGTGACACCGGGTCCCCCGAAGTACAGGTTGCGCTGATGACCGCGCGCATCAACTACCTGACCGGACATTTTAAGGAACATATTAAGGATCACCATTCCCGTCGCGGTTTGCTGCGTTTGGTGAGCCGTCGCCGCAAGTTGCTGGATTACCTCAAGGGCAAGAATGAGGAAAGTTACCGCTCGCTGATTCAGCGTCTGGAATTGCGCAAGTAAGCAGCACACCAAGTGGGTCGCGGATGCGGCCCATTTTGTTTCAAGTATTATTGTTTCAAATATGTATGTATATCCCACCGATCATGGCGCATCGGCGCGTCATGTTATGTTCTAAAGAGAGAGGCGAACCTTGAGTCACTACAAAAAAACAATAGCGTACGGCAACCATCAACTAACCTTGGAAACCGGAGAAATCGCGCGTCAGGCTAGTGGCGCAGTGATGGTCAGCCTGGATGATACGGTTGTGCTGGTTACCGTGGTTGGTATGAAGAATGCCAAGCCGGAACAGGATTTTTTCCCGCTGACCGTTGATTATCAGGAGCGTACTTATGCGGCGGGCAAAATCCCCGGCGGTTTCTTCCGCCGCGAAGGTCGCCCCAGCGAAAAGGAAATACTGACTTCGCGCCTGATCGACCGCCCGTTGCGGCCCCTGTTCCCTGAAGGCTTTTACAACGAAGTGCAAATCGTCGCCACGGTGGTGTCTTCCGACAACCAGATTGATTCCGATATCCCTTCCATGATCGGCGCTTCCGCCGCCTTGGCAATTTCCGGCATTCCGTTCGACGGTCCGATAGGCGCTGCGCGCGTGGGCTATCTCGACGGCAACTATGTTCTCAACCCGACTGCAGACCAACTCAAAGAATCCAAGATGGACTTGGTGGTTGCCGGAACGGTAAAAGCCGTACAGATGGTGGAATCGGAAGCGCAAGAATTGTCCGAAGAGATCATGCTGGGCGCGGTCATGTTCGGTCACCAGCAGATGCAAGTGGTAATTGATGCGATCAATGAAATGGCTGATGCGGTAGGCAAGGATGCTTGGGACTGGACTCCTCCCGCCAAGGACGAAGCGTTGATCGCCAAGCTGGCCGAACTGGCCGAGAAAGATTTGCAAGCCGCTTATTCCGTCCGTGAAAAACAGGCGCGCACCGTTCAGGTGGACGCGATTCGCGCCCGCGTAGTCGATGCCTTGCTGGCTGCGGATGAAAAGCTGCAAAAGAACGCGATTAACGATCTGTTCAGCGCGCTGGAAGCCAAGATTGTGCGCGGTCAAATTCTGAGCGGCGACCCGCGTATCGACGGGCGCGACACGCGTACCGTGCGTCCGATCACCATCCGCACCGGCGTATTGCCGCGCACGCACGGTTCGGCACTGTTCACCCGTGGCGAAACCCAAGCCTTGGTAATTGCAACGTTGGGCACCGCACGCGATGCGCAGAAAATCGACGCGCTGCAAGGCGAATATTCGGATCGCTTCATGCTGAACTACAACTTCCCGCCGTATTCCACCGGTGAAACCGGTCGCGTCGGCACACCCAAGCGCCGTGAAATCGGTCATGGACGTTTGGCCAAGCGCGCGCTGGTTGCAGCGTTGCCCAGCGAAGAAGAGTTTGGCTACTCCATCCGCGTGGTCTCGGAAATCACCGAATCCAACGGTTCCAGTTCGATGGCGTCGGTATGCGGCGGCTGTCTGGCATTGATGGATGCGGGCGTGCCGTTCAAGACCCACGTGGCGGGTATCGCCATGGGGCTGATCAAGGATGGCAACCGTTTTGCCGTGTTGACCGATATTCTCGGCGACGAAGATCATCTGGGCGACATGGATTTCAAAGTGGCCGGTTCGGAGCAAGGCATTACCGCCTTGCAGATGGATATCAAGATCAACGGCATCACGCGCGACATTATGCAAGCCGCTCTGGTTCAGGCGCGTGAAGGGCGTATGCATATTCTGGGCATCATGAAACAAGCCATGCCGATGGTGCGTGAAGCAGTTTCTGAACACGCACCGCGCATGATCAAGATCAAGATCAACCCGGAAAAAATTCGCGATGTGATCGGCAAGGGCGGGGCAGTGATCCGCGCCTTGACCGAAGAGACCGGCACCACCATCGACATCGATGATGAAGGCAACGTCACCATTTCCAGCGTGAGCGCTGAAGGCGGGGCAGCGGCCAAGAAGCGCATCGAAGATATCGTGGCGGAAGTGGAAGTGGGCAAAACTTACGAAGGGCCGGTGGTCAAGATGCTGGACTTCGGCGCGATTGTAAACATCATGCCGGGCAAAGACGGCTTGCTGCACATTTCGCAGATTTCCAACGAACGCATCAACGCGGTGACGGATGTCCTGAAAGAAGGCCAGATCGTCAGAGTCAAGGTGCTGGAAGCTGATGAGAAAGGTCGCTTGCGTTTGAGCATGAAGGCGCTTCTTTCTGCGGAAGCAGCCGCACCTGTGACAGAGTAATAGCGGAACGCAGTACAATTAAAGCCCCATCGTATCGATGGGGCTTTTTTTATAAATCGGGAGGAGAAAAATAATGAACGGGCGATGGCTTGCTTCCTCTAGTGAAGGAGGCGTTCTTTTATCATTGCTTCTGTTATTCAATCTTGGCAATTGTCTGGCAGCATCGGACGGCTTGACCGAGAAGGAATTTTTCCAGGAATTCCCGATTGTATTGAGCGCATCGCGCCTGAATCAACCGTTGTCCGAAGCGCCGAATGCGATGACGGTAATAGATCGCAACATTATCGTCGCCTCGGGTTTCCGCAACATCACCGACTTGTTCAAGCTGGTTCCCGGAATGTATGTGAGCTATTACAAGGGTAGCCAAGCCATTGTTGCGTTTCACGGCGCTACAGATGAATCTTCCAGGCGCATGCAGGTCATGATCGATGGCCGTAGCGTGTATTTGCCACCCGTCAATACTGTGGATTGGGCCGATTTGCCGATCACGATAGACGATATTGAGCGCATTGAGGTAATTCGTGGTCCGGCTGCTGCATCCTATGGTGCAAATTCAACCCAAGGCGTAATCAATATCATTACCAAAGATGCCAGCGAAGTTGAAGGCAAGAGTGTTAAATATACGCACGGCAATAAAGGTATCAACGATGCCTCGGCCTATTTTGGCAATCATGCTGAAAAATACGATTATCGGGTGACGTTGGGCTACACCGCCGATAACGGCTATGACAACCTCACCATGCCGCCTAATGGTATGGTTGGCGGTTTTCAGTTGCTCAACAACAGCTATGACAACAATCAGGCACGACTGATGAATTATCGTGGAAATTACCATCCAAATTTGCGGGATAACTTTGACCTGCAGTTTGGTTTCAATCACGATATTCAAGGAGTCGGATTTAGCGACAAGAATCCTTCCCCGGGCAATCCAACGAACACGAATGCAGACATGCCGCATAACCTGATTGCCAACACAAGTTTTATTCAGGCCGGGTGGGCGCGACAGATGGAAAACTCATCCGAGCTTAATTTGCGGTATTACCATATTCAAGAAAACCAGGAAGAAGCTTTACCTTTTTATTTGTACGGATATTTTTTTCCGGGACCTATCATACAAAACATGGCAGCAGGGCGCGACCAGGTTGAAGTGCAACACACCATATCGACCTCAGTCTCCAACCGCTTGGTATATGGGGCTAATTACCAAAAGAATTCGGTCAATGGGCAAAGCATTATTCCGTTGAACAATAGCAACCCGCTGGTTAATGCGTTAGCTAAATCGAAATACCCGCTACTTCCGCTTGCCTTATCGAATTCGTTCAACACTGAAGACATCCAGATATTCGCTAATGATGAATGGCGTATCACCCCGCGCTTATTGCTTAATGTTGGTGGAATGTTCGAGAAAGATGATTCCGGTCACAAAAATCTATCTCCGCGTGCGGCATTGAATTTTCATGTGACGCCACAGGATACTTTTAGGCTAGGTATTTCGGTTGCCTACCGGGCACCCGCATTGGCCGAGATGAAAACTCCAGCAATTCAGCCCGGGGTGTTGTACATTCCTGGTGCAACGGTAACCTCGCCTGGCCTAATACCAGAAAAATTAGTGTCGCACGAGATCGGTTACATAGGAAAATTCCCGGAATGGAACACCTTGCTGGATCTTCGGCTATTCATGGATCAGTTCAGTAACGGGATTATGCCCGATACGGCAAAAGGAATTTTTGTAAATGAATTTTCCGCCGAATATCGCGGTTTCGAGGCTACGCTTAAAAAATCATGGGATAAGACCGGCAATCTAACGGTCAATTTTGCGCATGAAATAGCAAGCAGTAACGGGGCGGCACTGGTTGCTGCGGGCAACTCGTTTCTCGCGTCTCCTAGCCCATCGAACAATGACATCCTTTCTGCAAGCATACCAAGAGACAGCGCCAGCATACTTTATTCTCGGCAACTGACCAGTGATTATTCCTTCAGCACCTCTTATTATTATCAGGCATCCATGCAACCATTTGGCCGTGGATCAATCGACTTACAGCCCACGCAACATCGAACGGATGTGCGGCTTGCCAGACAATTTCGTGATGTCGGCGGAATGAAAGGAGAGGTGGCGGGGGTGGTGCAGAACTTGTTCCATACCGATTACACAGAATATATCGCCAGTAACCTGTTTAATCAGCGCGCTTATGTCGTGGTGAAAGTGAACTGGTAAAAACCAGCAAAGCTGAGCGTTGTAGTTTTAGAATAAACAGGTTTTTGACCGTGCAAAAAAGTCGCAGGGGGAGAGTGGTATTGGTGTTGCAGAATTTATTCCAGGATAACTATACGGGATATGCTGCCGTGCCGCAGACGGACAATATTATTGTTGAACAGGCGTGCCTAGCAAACTGCGTCATTTAATTCTGGGCCGGATCGGTTTTTTAGATATTCCGGTACTTCATTTCTCCAACCGCGTTTGCTGCGGTTGGACGGCGGTGTTCGCCCTGCTGTTTTGTTCGACAAATTCTGCGTATGCCGAGCCGCCTGTTGACATCCCATCCTTGTCCGTCACCATAGTACAAAGCGAGGATAGCGGATCTTATATCGAATTCAGCAATGCGTTGCGCAATATTCTTGGCGACATGGGGCTGGCGCATGAAGAGATTGATGTATCCAGACCGATTCCCAATTCCGGGCTGGTCATTGGAATCGGTATGAAAGCTGCGGCGGTCGTTGCGGCAAGTCATGCGCCAGCCGTGCTAAACGTTCTTATTCCGAAAGCGGGCTATGAAAAATTATTGCGGGATTTTCCGCTGCGTGCGGGTTCACATACATTTTCCGCTATTTTTATGGATCAGCCCGTTCACCGCCAGGTTCACCTTATCACCGCCATTTTGCCCGGTAAGCGCAATGTCGGTCTGTTGTATTCCTCTCCGCCAGAAGAGCTCGCACAACTCAGGAAAGATCTGTCCGAGCATGGTTTGAATTTACACGAACAAGCGGTCGATCCGGCGCTGCCGTTAGCGGACCCCCTGCAAGATGTGCTGCATAGCAGCGAGGTGCTGCTCGCGCTACCGGATGCTGTGGTCTATAACAGTTCGACCATACGCAATGTATTGCTGGCGACATACCGTAGCAGTGTTCCATTAGTCGGGTTTTCACCGGGCTTTGTCAAGGCGGGAGCTCTGTGTGCGGTATTCAGCACTCCCGCGCAAATTGCCACGCAGGCAGCTTCTCTGATCCAACAATTTGATGACAATCATGTGCTGCCTTCAGCGCAGTATCCTCTGGGATTTGAAGTGTTGGTCAACGAACAGGTTGCTCGCTCGCTGGGTTTGCCGATCAAGGGCGCATCTGCACTGCATGATTTAATGAGTGCTGATGACAGGAGAGGGCCATGAGACATTACGGCATTGAGCGGCAGACCTTGCTGGTTGCGCTGATCCCCATCCTGATGATGGCGGTGCTGCTGGAGAACTATTTTATTTATACGCATTTTGCCGATCTGGATGTTGCCTTGCTTGAGCGCTCGCAAATGATGGTGCATCAGCTTGCTTCTTCCAGCGAGTATGCGGTTTTCTCAGGCAATGGGGCATTGTTGCAACAAAACGTCGATACTACTCTGGCGCAGCATGACGTAAGCAGGGTGGTGGTGTTGGATGCCGCCGAAAAACCGTTGATGGGAGGGCGAGAGCAATACGAAACACTGCTGGACAAGGCGAACAGGTCAACTCCGATTTATCAGGATGAGGATGTCCTGATGCTGTATGAGCCCATTGTGGCCACACAGATTAAACTGGACGAGTTGGAGCGAGAAGCTGGAACTACACCTGCAGAAGTTAAACCGCTCGGCGCGGTGATCATCGAAATCAGCAAGACTCGCCTGAACCGGCAGAAACACGAGATATTGGTGTTCAACCTCGCTGCCACCGTGTTGATTTTGATGATGACCTTGATGGTGGCGTTATGGGCGGCGCGCCGGGTAACCCGCCCTATCATGGGGATGAGCCAGGCCATACGCCGTATAGGGGATGGGAATCTGGGTACGCGAATCTCGCCGCAACCCAGAGTGCTTGAGTTGAATGAACTTGCCGCCGGTATTAACCAGATGGCACAGCAATTACAGTATGACCGGGAAGTGTTGGAACAACGGATCGAGGAAGCAACGCAAGAGTTGCGCAAGAAATCGACAGAAGCTTTGCGCGCCAGTGAGGAGCGCCTGCAGGAAATTATCGAAGTCATGCCCGTGGCGTTATTTGTCAAAAACCCCGATAGCAGAATTATCTTGATGAACCAAGCCTGCGAGAAACAATGGGGTATGGCGTTTACCGATTTAGAGGGTACCGATGCCAGCCAGTTTTTTCCGCCTGAGCAAATCGCGGATTTTCTGGCTAAGGATAAGGAGGTCTTTGCGGGACGCGTTAAGGTCGATTTTGAGGAAGAGGCCTGGAACGCGGCATTGAAGGAAAACAGGATAGTCCATACCATCAAAAAACCGGTGTATGACCCGGGCGGTAACCCGCTCTATCTGGTTGGCGTGAGCATCGATGTGACCGAACGCAAGCTTTCGGAAGAGAATTTGCGCAAGCTCAACGAAAGCCTTGAGATGAGGATTGAGCGGCGCACCAGGCAATTGGCCGATGCCAAGGAACGGGCCGAAGATGCCAGCCGGGCCAAGAGCGAGTTTATCGCCAACATGAGCCATGAAATTCGTACGCCAATGAATAGCGTGATCGGCATGGCACAGTTGGCGCTAAGGGCGGAAACTAATCCCAAACAACGCGATTACCTCAATAAAATACAGATTTCCGGCGAGCATCTTCTTGGCATCATCGATAGCATTCTGGATTTCTCAAAAATCGATGCGGGCAAACTCGACTTGGAGACAATTGAGTTTGATCTTGGTGCGGTGATTGAAAATCTGGCCAGTCTGGTTGCGGCAAAGGCGGAAGAGAAAAACTTGGGAATGATTTTTGATATTGAGCCATCCATCCCGCGTTATCTTAACGGCGATCCCATGCGGCTAAGCCAGGTATTAATCAATCTCACCAACAACGCCATTAAATTTACCGAACGCGGCGAAATCGTTATTCGGGTCAAGATGGTGGCAGAAAGTGAAAATGATACCTTGCTGCGCTTTGTAATTCAGGACAGCGGAATCGGCATAGCCAAGGCAGAGTTGTCCAAGCTGTTCCAGACCTTCCAGCAGGGCGATTCTTCCATCAGCCGGAAATACGGCGGTTCCGGCCTCGGGCTCGCCATCAGTAAACAGTTGGTGATGCTGATGGGGGGAGAAGTAGGTGTGGAAAGCGAAGCGGGTAAGGGCAGCACCTTCTGGTTTACGGTGCCGTTCGGCAAGGGGAGCAAACCGGAATTGCTGGCGGGGCAAAGGCAAGAACGAGAACAAGAACAAGAGCAATTAGCCATGCAGGCAATTCAGGGCGCGCGTATTCTCCTGGCGGAAGACAGCCTGTTTAACCAGCAAGTGGCGCTCGAGTTTCTAAAAGACGCGGGGGCAATCGTGAGTGTCGCCAATAACGGTAAAGAGGCGCTCGATCTGTTATATCGGCAGCATTTCGACTGCGTATTGATGGATATGCAAATGCCGGTCATGGATGGTCTCGAAGCGACCCGACTGATTCGCGCCGATGCCGGCATGGCAGGAATGCCGGTGATAGCCATGACGGCCAATGTATCGAACGCGGATCGCGAGCGTTGCCGTGCTGTTGGCATGGATGACTTTGTCAGCAAGCCATTCAAGTCCCATGTTTTATATGCGACTGTTGCAAAGTGGTTAACAGCGGGGCAAGACTTGTCCGGCGTGTCTGTTGCACCTTCGACTGGAATATCGTCGGCAGGCGATGCGGACATCATTGATCTGTCTATTCTGGAAGAAATGATGAGTGCCCATCCGGAAAGGATTCCTGAAATGGCGCACAGGTTTGTTGCCTCGACCCAAGCAGACATCGCCGAGATCGAAAAGGCGTTGGAGCGTAGCGATATGGAGGCACTCAGTGCTTTGGCGCATCGCACCAAATCGCCGGCCAGAATGGTTGGGCAATAGGGTTTGCCAACCTGTGCCAGTCACTGGAAAATTGTGTGCGTAGCGGAAACGTTGAGCGGACGCGGGATATCGTCAGCCAACTGAACCCCTTGCTGCAACAGATCAGGCAGAAAATTGCAGCCCTTTAGTTCGTAGTATGGTAGCCCACGCGAATTCAATACCGCGTGGGCATAAAGGCGTGCCCACCCTACGCAGTTATATCAATCCTTCTGCCTTCATCGCCGCTTGCACGGACGGGCGCGCGGCAATTCTTGCCGTGTATTCATTTATCTTTGGAAATTGGCTGAGATCAAGACCGACATGGCCGCTCCAACTTACGACTACAAATAAATACGCATCTGCCACGGTGAATCTGTCACCCAACAAGTAGGGTTTATTCGCTAACTGCGTTTCCACATAGCTCAAACGTTTGGTGAGCATATTGCGCGCATTGTTTTTTACTTCGTCCGACGCGGCTTTGTTGAACAGCGGGCTAAAGGATTTATGCAGTTCGGTGCCGATGAAGGTAAGCCATTCCTGCAGGCGATAACGCTCCATCGTGCCCGCTTCGGGAGCAAGGCCGGATCCCGGATTGCGGTCGGCAATATATTGCAGGATCGCCGGGCCTTCAGTCAGGATGCTGCCATCGTCCAGCGTAATAGTGGGCACGTAGCCTTTGGGATTGATCTGCATGAAATCCTCGCCGCCAGCAGTCGTTTTGGTTGAGAAATTCAATTTGTCTATTTCAAACGGCAGACCCGATTCTTGCAGGGCAATGTGCGAAGCCAGCGAGCAGGCGCCGGGAGCGTAATAAAGTTTCATGGCATCTCCTTTGTTATATTGAAAATGGAATAACCCGACACGGCGTCACGGTTGCGACTGGCCGACTGCTTTCAATAATTGCGACAAATCACCTGAGGTTTGTGCTACCGGTTGCGGCCCCTCAATTTTTTCCTGTGCCCAGTCTACCGCTTCTCCTGCGCCCCATGAAACCAGCGAGGCGAGAGCAAAAACCAGTAACTTGCGTGTCGTGCCCTTGGGGATGCCTTGCTCTTCCAGATAGCGGTGGAGATACCAGGCGGCGATGAAGAACACGATGGTGGAGATGATCAGATTCCACATGGAGGGCAGCGTAAACATAATGGTTTTCCCAGTTATTTCAGGCAATCCGCCCAGTTGTTCGGGGTTTCGTAGATGCGCACCCGTTCCAGTTGCAGGTGGTTGCCATAGGTGTCGCGATAGGCGTTGTCGAGTTGTTTGAAAGCGAGCATCGCCAGGTTTTCTGCGGTGGGCGGCACATCCAGCACCACGGTCTTGTGGTCGGGCAGGGTGTTCAAGAAATCGAGCACTACGCGGTCGCCGCGATACACCAGAAAAGCGTGATCCCAAGCGTCCACCAGTTGCTCCTTGGCGATGCGCTTCACATCCGAAAAATCCATCACCATGCCTTGTTCGGACACGCCTTCGGTGGTGATGATCTCGCCGGACAGGGTAATCTCGATGGCGTAGCGGTGGCCGTGCAGATGCTTGCACTGGCTGTTGTGGTTGGGGATGCGGTGGCCTGCATCGAATTCGAGTCTGCGGGTGATTTGCATAATGTATTTGCGCTGTGAATAGCCGCAGATTATAACTTGAATGCCGCCACTGCGCGGCGTAAGGCTTGCATCGCCCCGGCATCAAGCTGCTTGCCGTAGCGCAACGCGACATAGCGTGCAGTGATGTCGTCGATGGCGGGGGCGAGTTGCGGTTTTAGCTGCGCGGCGCGGGCGGCAAAATCTTGCGGCCCTTCGTGATGCGTCGCGCACGATGTCTTTTTTTGCCAGCTTGCGGCAGAATTTCAGGTACAGGCGCAGTGCTTCATCGGTATTCCTTGCGCTCAGTTGGCGCAGCATGAGCAGGGTGAATAATCCGACCAACAGCGCCATGCCGCCCAACATGGTGAATGCCATTCTCTGCCAGGTGATTTCTTCCATCCCCATGCGGGTAAGCAAAGCGAATTGTCGTTCCGGATTGTAGCCCAGCACCCACTGGTTCCACTGGTTGGTTAGCGCGTCCAGATTGAAGCGGAAGCTGGTCAGCCATGGCAATTGCGTGCGCGTCTATCAAAGGCAGTGCGGCACTGTCGCTCTGAGGCAGGGCGGCAGCCATGCCGAGTTCCACGCGTGCCGGGGCGATGGCGGCGGTGGGGTCGACGCGCACCCAGCCGCGCCCGCGCAACCAGACTTCGGCCCATGCATGGGCATCGGACTGGCGCACGATGTAGTAATTGCCCAAGTCGTTGTATTCGCCGCCCTGATAACCGGTCACTACGCGCGCCGGGATTCCTGCCGCGCGCATCAGGAACACAAAGCTGGAAGCGAAGTGCTCGCAAAAACCCTTGCGTGTCCCGAACAGGAAATCATCGACCTCATTGATGCCCAAAGGCGGGGGCGACAGGGTGTACTGGAAGCCTTCGCGGTTGAAATAAGCGAGTGCCGTGCGGATCACCGTTTCGTCGTCGGGCCGAATTGGCGCGCCACTCTGCGGCGAGTTGTTGCGCGCGCGGATTGAGGTTGCGCGGGATGGCGAGCGCCCGCTGTAACTGGCGCGGAACTTCCTCGGCATTGGCGCGGTAACCGAGTTGCGAATGTGCGGTATAGCGCAGGCGTGCGGTAACTGGGGATTTTTGCCAGCACCTGAAAATCGTAAGTCATCCCGGACGGAATCGAAAGTCGTGTGGGCATCTCCAGCGTGAACAGCCAAGTCTTGTTGTGCGGTTCCAGCGTGACCGTGTAATCGACAGGAGCGCCCAGATTATCCAGTTGCGCCGGTTGATGCGCGTAAAACCACTGCGTCCCGGTCGTCCAGGTTTGTCCGTCAAAATTCCATAATACCGGCCCGCGCCAGTACATCTGATCGCGTCGCGGCGGTTGGCCGTTGAACATGATGCGGAACGCCACCGCATCGGATAGCGCAAGATGGCCAACGCTGCCGGGCGACATCTTGTCGTCCAGGCCGCTGCTGGCGTAAGCGTCCTGCGGCAAACCCCACAGCGGTCCCTGCACGCGCGGGAACAGCACGAACAAGATGAGCGTGAGCGGGATTGCCTGAAGCAGCAGTATGCCGGCGATGCGCAAGCGCGGGCGCAGGGCTAAGGTGCCGGATTGCAAGTGTACCCAAGTCGCCAGAATAACCAGCAGCGTGGCGAACATGAACAGCGCCGTGAATATGCTTTGCGAATAAAAAAACTCGGTGATGATGACGAAGCAGGCGAGATAAATCACGATGGTGGCATCGCGTGCGGAATGAACTTCCAGCAGCTTGAGCGCGGCCAGCAGGATCAGCAGGGTGACGCCCGCCTCGCGTCCGAACAGCGTGTGGAATCCGATGAGAATACCGCCCACGCTCCCCACCATGATGGTGAGCAACAGCCAGCGCGGCGGCAGAGGTTTATTGCTATAAGCCAGATAGGCGCGCCAGCCCAGCAGCAATGCGCTGAGTGAACTGACCCATAACGGCAGATGGTCGGCGTGCGGTGCGCTGATCAGCAGCACGCAAGCGAGCAGGCCGTAGATGAGGGGGGTATCGAGTTTCATGGTAAGTTCTAATCCGGTAACCCGCACAAGGCCAGCGCGCGCAAACATTCGGCCCGGTGCGTCGCCCCTAGTCCCGGCGGCAATTCGAAGTCCGGCAGACGCAGGCCGTAATGGAGTCCCTGCGCATCGGCGTCCAGCACCCAACGCGTGAGAATCTCCAGTTTGCGTTCGAATGCCAGTGCCTGCAGCCGCGCCCAGTCCAGCCACAACTCCTGTCCTTGTTGCGTGCTGAACTGTTTGACCTGCAAGCCCTGCTCGCGCGCCAGCGCCTTCCAGGCGATACGCGGCAGGGCATCGCCCGCCACGTAGCTGCGCAGCCCGGAAAAATCCTCATCGCCCGTCACGTTGAATTTTCCCGCGCCGCTTTGCTCCGAACTGACGGGCAGCGGCTGGCGTGCGGCAGGATGGGGATACACCAGGCAGCGCGTATCAAATTGCAGGTACGACCAGGCATGGTACAGGCCGAGCGGAAATTCGGTAAAGAGTGTCAGCCTGCCCGAGCTCAGCCAGCCGCGCTGCGTGGCCGGGATGGAAAGTTTGACCCCCACGCTTTGTTGGGCAGGGATGTCGATGGTCACGCTATGCCCGTTGCCGTCGTGCAACTTGAGGCGGTAGCGCGGCAGCTTGCCGTGGTTATGGAAATGAAACAGAAACTGCGCCATGTCTCCGGCGAACACGGCGTCGGCACGTCCGGCGCGTATTTCCAAGCGCGCCATATTGCGGAAGGTGTGTACCATGGTCATCAGCGCTGTAGTGCCGAGCAGAAACGTCAGCACGTAGCCGAGACTCAGGTTGTAATTGATGTCACCCAGCAGCATGACCAGCAGCACGCCGCAGAAGCCGATATTTTGCCGCGTGGGAACGATGAAAATACGGCGCTGATTGAGGGTGACCGTTCCGCTCTCGATTTTCGGGCGAAACAGCCAAATGCGGAATTGTTGGCGGAGTGCGGCGAACACGATGGTGTCCGTTATGGAATCGCTACCGTCTCGATCAACTCGCGCGCCAGCTTGTCACCATCGGAGATTTGTACATCCTGCACGCTTTGCAAGCGGTGGCTGGCTACGCCCGGCAATACCGCCTGCACGTCTTCCGGAATGACTGCGTTGCGTCCGTTCAGCAGCGCCCAGGCCCGTGCTGCAGCCAGCAAGGAAAGCCCGGCGCGGGGCGAGAGGCCATGCACGTAGCGCGCCGATTCGCGCGTGTGGCGCAGGATGGCTTGCGCGTAGTCGAGCAGGGCAGGAGAGACGAATACTTGCTTCACTTGCTGTTGCAGGGCGAGCAATTCGGATTCATCCATTTGCGGTGTGAGTTTGGATACGATTTCGCGCCGTTCGACTCCGGCGAGCAAGCCGCGCTCCGCTTGGGCATCGGGATAGCCGAGCTGGATGCGCATCAGGAAGCGGTCGAGCTGTGATTCCGGCAGCGGAAAAGTGCCGATCTGATGGGCGGGATTTTGGGTGGCGATGACGAAGAACGGCGTCGGCAGCGGACGCGTGACGCTTTCGGTGGTGACCTGTTGTTCCTCCATCGCTTCCAGTAGCGCGCTCTGCGTTTTGGGCGTGGCGCGGTTGATTTCATCGGCCAGAATCATCTGCGCGAAAATCGGGCCGGGGTGGAATTTAAAATCTCCGCTTTCGCGCTGATATACCGACACCCCGAGAATATCGGCGGGTAGCATGTCGCTGGTGAACTGGATGCGCTGGAACTGCAAGCCGAGAGAGCGCGCCAGCGCATGCGCCAGCGTGGTCTTGCCCACGCCCGGTAAATCTTCGATCAATAAATGGCCGCGCGCCAGCAGGCAAGCCAGCGCCAGCCGGATCTGGTGCGGCTTGCCGAGTATGACCTGTTCGGCCTGTGCGATAACGTTGTGCAGCGAATTGCTCATAGATTAGCTCCTCCCCTGACAAGGGGAGGTTGGGAGGGGTTCCGTCTTATTTCCGTTCCGTAACATCTTCAATCGCCAGCAGGATCAACTGCGCCTCGTCCGTTTTGCCGGTAATATGCCGGGCGTTGAGCAACATCTTGCGCCTGCCGATGCCGGGAAATTCATGCTCGACTTGGTAGCCTTCGAGAATCTGGTTGCCCGGCAGGATAGTCTTCCAGCAATTCCCTTAGTTTTGGGATGTCCCACTGGCGGTTGCCCAATTCGTAGAGTTGGCGGCCGATGAGTTTCTTCTTTGCGTGACTCGGAAATTCTGGAAAAACGAGCGGCTGGCGGAGATGACTTTCAAATCACCATCCAGCACGATAAGCGGTTCACGCACCGTGTCGACGATACTTTCGGCCAGATTCTGCGCCTTCTCGTCCGGCAGCCTCGGCCTCGATGCGTTTGGTGATGTCGGTGAAGGTCAGCACCACGCCATCGATCACGTTGTCCAGCGTGCGGTAGGGCTGGATGCGCGCCAGATAGCACGCGCCGCTGACGGTGCGCACCTCGCGCTCACACGGCACCAGAGTGTCGAGCACGGCCTGCGCATCGGCCAGCAGGTCATCGCCTTCGATATCCGATTTGATATCGGCCAGAGGCCGGCCCACATCCGAGGCGACCAGGCGGTAAACCTGCGCCGCCTCGCGGGTGAAGCGCCGGATGACCAGTTGTTCATCGAGAAAGACCGTGCCGATGTTGATGTTGTCGAGCAGGTTCTTCATGTCGTTCTGCATGCCGGCCAGTTGCTCGATCTTGGCCTGCAATTCGGCATTGACCGTGATCAGTTCTTCATTGACGGATTGCAGTTCCTCCTTGGAGGTTTCCAGTTCTTCATTGGTGGATTGCAGTTCTTCGTTGGTGGACTGCAGTTCCTCGTTGGTGGATTTGAGTTCCTCGTTGGAAGCTTGTTGCTCCTCGATGGTGGCATGCAGGTTTTCTTTGGTGTAGGCCAGATCGCGTTCCAGTTCTTCGACGCGCCGGGCTCGATCGGTCCGGCGGCGCGCTTGCCGCGCGCTGGCTTGACGCGGCAGCCGATGCGGCTGCTCTGGATGCGTCTCTGAAAGCTCACCAGCAGCAAGCTCTGGCCGGCATCCGGGTACGGCAGCGGCCGCACGCTGAAACTAACGCTGTGAAATCGCCGTTGGTCTTGACCGACACTTCCCGGTTCAGGGTCGGCATGCCTTTGCTCGGCGGCGGCATGGATGCGCGGCGCGCAATTCCAGTTGCAGTCCCTCGCGCGCCATCTCGATCACGTTGAGCGTGGCCTGGCCGGGTGCCGGGCGCAGGTATTTGCCGGTGTCGCCATGCACAAACAGAATGTCGCCCTTGCAGGTCGGTCACCACCGAGGCAGGAGCGTAGGATTGGAGCAGCGCGCGCCTGGTCAGTTCGGCAAAGTCGGTTTCCTTGATCTTTGCTCATCACTTCCTCCGGCGCCTTTCCATCTTGTTGTCGCCGGTCCAGGACAGTCCGCTGGCCATCACTGCGCGTGTGGAAGCCACGCGAGGGTATGGCCCGGTAGAATTTCCATTTGCGGTTGAGCGGCGTGAACAGGTCGGTATGGTTGCCGATGCTCTCCGAGGGCGAAAGGAATAGCACTCCGCCCGGTTTCAGCGCGTAGTGAAAGGCCGGGATCAGGCGGTTTTGCAATTCCGGTTCCAGATAGATCATCAGGTTGCGGCAACTGAGCAGATCCAGCTTGGTAAAGGGAGGATCCTTGATGACATTCTGGATGGCGAACACCACCATCTCGCGGATTTCTTCTTCACCCGGAAGCCTGCATCTTCCTTGATGAAGAAGCGGCGCAGCCGTTCCGGCGCGACATCCTGGGCGATGTTGGGCGGATAGAATCCGGCGCGCGCCACGGCGATGGCATCATCGTCGAGGTCGGTGCGTAGATCTGCATCTTGAACTCCATGATGGGTCTCGTCCATGATCTCGCGCAACAGGATGGCGATGGAATAGGCCTCTTCGCCGGTGGCGCAACCGGCCACCCAGACGCGGAACACATAGCTCTCCGGCTTGTCCTTGAACAGTTGCGGCAGGATGTCGTGTTTCAGCGCGACGAATGCCTCCGGGTCGCGGAAAAAACTGGTGACATTGATCAGCAGTTCCTTGAACAACAAATGCACCTCAGGCGGATGCTCCTTGAGGTAGCGCGCATAAATTTCCAGTGTCCTCGATGTTGTGCTGCGACATGCGCCGTTCGATGCGGCGGCCTATAGTGCTTTTCTTGTACAGCGAGAAGTCGTGGCCGGTGCGCGGAGCGCAACAGCATCAGGATCCGGTTCAAGCCGCCCGCCGCGGTAGCGGGAGATCGGCGGCTGTTTCCAGTTGCACGTTCAGCGTTGCGTCTGATAGTCAGCAATTGCTCCGGCATTTTCTCCACCGGCAGCACATAGGTGGCGTAACCCGGCCTGGATCGCGCTGATCGGCATGCCGTCGTATTTTGCCGTGGCCGGTTCCTGCACCAGCGAGATGCCGCCCGCACCGAGAATGGCGCGCAGCCCCAGCGTGCCGTCGGTGCCGGTGCCGGAGAGGATGATGCCGATGGCCTTTTCCCCCTGATCTTCGGCCAGAGAGCGCAGGAAGGCGTCGATGACCATGCGCTGACCGCGCGGCATATCCGGTTCGCTCAGGTGCAGTTCGCCATGAAAGATGGCCATGTCGCGGTTGGGCGGGATCACATACACGCAGTTGGGCGCCACGGGTACCTGATCCAGCGCCTCGACCACCGGCATGGTGGTGGAGCGTTGCAGGATTTCGGTAAGCATGCTGGCGTGGTCGGGATCGAGGTGCGACACCAGCACGAAAGCCATGCCGCTGTCGGGCGGGATATGGCGGAAAAACTGCTCGAATGCCTCCAGCCCTCCGGCGGAAGCGCCGATGCCGACGATGGGGAAGCCGCCGGTGGACGCTTGATTGGTTCCTTGGGCAGATTCCGGCGCGGCAGCTTTGACCGGCGACTTGGCTTTGTCTTTTTTGGCTGTCATGAGGTTCCTTTTACGGGACGATTGCGCAAGGACATAAGATATCGTGCGGAAGTGCGGACATAGGATACTCCAAGTTGATAGTTTATGTGGGAGCGGCTTTAGCCGCGATTGAGATGCATGGCTTATCGCGGCTAAAGCCGCTCCCACAAAGGCATCTCGCCCTGCTTTAAGATGAAAACTGAAATAACAAATGGTCAGGGAATCTCCGCATCTCCCATCCTCCGCAAAATAATGTCGGTCTTGCGCAGCAAGCCGCGCGCCTCGCGGTGCTGGTCATAATAACGCGGGTTGGGCACCATCGCCGCAAGCTTGGCTGCCTGCGGGGCGGAGAGTTGCGCCGCGCTGACGTGGTAATAATGCCGCGCCGCCGCCTCTGCGCCGAACACGCCGTTACCCCATTCGATCACATTCAGATAGATTTCAAAAATGCGTTCCTTGTCCATCATCTTTTCCAGCATCACCGTGATCGTGGCCTCTTCCAGCTTGCGCCACGGCGTGCGTTTGCCGGAGAGAAATAAATTTTTGGCCAATTGCTGGCTGATGGTGGAACCGCCTGCGACAATCTTGCCCTTCTTCAGATTTTTCTCGTAAGCCTTCTGAATGCCATCCCAATCGAAGCCCTCGTGGTCAACAAACTTGGCATCTTCCGCCGCGATCAGAGCTTGCTTGAGGTTGTCGGAGATTTTTGCGTAAGGCACCCACTTATGTTGCAGTTCGGCATCGGGATTTTTGCTTTGCAAAATCTTCCAGGCGATCTTCCATGAAGGCGCTGGTGGACGGGTTGTGATCCACCCACCACCAGACGTGGGCGAATATCCATCCCTGATAGAACAGCAACAATACGAACAGCAACGCGAGAATGCGCCACGTCCAGCGCCACAGACTTTTCATTGCGAACGTAGCTTTGCTATAACCGGCGCAGTCTCGGGACGCACCCCGCGCCATTTGAAAAAAGCCTCCGCCGCCTGCTCGACCAGCATACCCAGTCCATCGGCAAGCTGCGCCGCGCCTTGTTCCTTGGCGAACTTCAGGAACGGCGTCTGTTTGCCGTACATCATGTCGTAGGCCAGCGCATCGGGTGCAAAGATGCCGGAGGGCAGCGGCGGCAGTTTATCCGACAGGCTGCTCGATGTCGCATTGACCACCACATCGAATTGCTTGCCCGCCAGCGCTTCGTAACCACTGGCGAATACCGTGCCATAGCTGGTGAATTCCGACGCCAGTTGCTGGGCTTTTTCCAGCGTGCGGTTGGCGATGACAATGCTCGTGCCCGCATTGAATAACTGCCAGATCACGCCGTGTGCCGCCCCGCCCGCCCCCATCAGCAGAACCTTTTTGAACAGCAGCTTGCAGCCTAGGTTTTGTTCAATGTCGGCGATCAGCCCGGCACCGTCGGTGTTGTCGCCAAGGATTTCGCCGTCCTGAAACAGCAGCGTATTCACCGCCTGCGCGGCGCGCGCGCGACCGGTGAGCTGGTTGCAAAGTTGAAAGGCTTCGAACTTGAACGGCACGGTGACATTGCAGCCCTTGTAGCCATCGCCGCGCAGCCGCGCGATAGTGTCGGCAAACCCCTCCAGCGGCGCTTCGATTTTTTCGTAGCGGATGTCCTGTCCGGTCTGCTCCGCGAACATCTTGTGGATCAGCGGCGACTTGCTGTGCGCGATGGGGTTGCCGATTACTGCGTATTGGTCGGTCATGCTTGTCCTGAGCAAATGCTGTTCACTCAATAAAATTCCGTTCGCCCTGACCCTTCGACACCGTTCGTCCTGAGCTTGTCGAAGGAATGAACGGCGCTCAGGACTAAAGACCTTGTCGAAGGGCTTTGAGTTAGTGGCTGGTGGTTCGACAAGCTCACCACGAACGGTTAAGTGAATAGTAGGCTGTCGAAGGAGCCGAATTATATCTTCATTCGGCGCGCTTCTTTAGCAGTCTTATTTTATGAACTGCTCATTTCCAACGATTCCGATCTTGGTGACGCCGATACGTTGCGCGGATGCCAATACCGCCGCTACCGATTTGTAGGCAACCTGTTTGTTGGGGCGTACATGCACTTCGGTTTGATCGGGCATGGCTGCGACTGACTTTAGCTTGCTTTCCAGAGTCGCACGATCCGGCAAGGCGAGCCCGTTCCACAATACTGTGCCGTCGTAGTCGACATCAATCGTTACTACCGTCGGCGGAGCGCTCGGCGGTGGCGCACCAATCGGCATATTCAAATGCACCGCATGATTCTGGATGGGGATGGTGATGATCAACATGATCAGCAACACCAGCATCACATCGATCAAGGGGGTCATGTTCATTTCGAGCATCACGTCCGCTTCGCCCGAACTGTTTCCGGAACCGACATTCATGGTCATGGAGGGACTCCTAATGTCAATTTAACCGGCACGTGCCGGAGGTTCTGTCACAAAGCCGATTTTGGCAATACCGGCACGTTGTGCGGCGAAAATTACCTTGCCGATAAATTCATAGCGGGTGTTTTGGTCGCCACGGATATTTACTGCCGGTTGCGGCGTAAGAACGGCTACCGTTTTTAACTTGCGCAGTAGTGCATCGGTATCCGGCACGTACTGTTCGTTCCAGAACATATCGCCCTGTTTGTTGACTGCAATATTGATATTTTCCGGCTTGGTTTTGTAGGGCTGATTGCGTTCGCTCGGCAGCTTCACCGGCACGGTATGCGTGACGACCGGAATGGTGATCAGGAAGATAATCAACAGTACCAGCATGACATCCACCAGCGGAGTCGTGTTAATCGCGCTGGTGACCTCGTCTTCATCCCCGTCCGCAGACACAAAAGATATAGCCATGATTTAACCCTTCTTTGCCGGGCTGGAAGCGCGCCCCGCCTCGCTGCTGGACATCACTCCGCTGAGCAATACGGAATGCAAGTCCGAGCTGAATGAACGCACATCTTCCATCGCTTTTTTGTTGCGGCGCACCAGCCAGTTGTAACCGAGCACAGCCGGTACCGCCACGGCCAGGCCTATCGCCGTCATGATCAGCGCCTCGCCCACCGGGCCGGCCACTTTGTCGATCGAGGCTTGACCGGCGATACCGATTGCGGTCAATGCGTGATAGATGCCCCAGACCGTACCGAACAAGCCGATGAAAGGCGCGGTAGAACCCACCGTTGCCAGGACGGCCAGCCCATCTTGCAGGCGGCTTTGGACTTTTTCAACGGCGCGCTGGATCGACATCGTGACCCAGGTATTCAGATCGATGCGCTCCAGCAGCGCGCCATCGTGATGCTCGGTGGATTTGCTGCCTATTTCCGCGATATAACGAAACGGGCTACCTGGTTTCAATACCGAGATTCCGTCTTGAACAGAGTTAGCCTTCCAGAACAAGTTTCTGGCCTCCGCAGCCTGTCCCATCATGCGGAATTGATCGATCAGCTTGGTGATTAAGATGTACCAGGTGCCCATCGACATAACGAGCAAGATGACTATCGTGCCGCGCGCAACGAGGTCTCCCCCCTTCCACAGCGCATCGAAGCCGTAAGGGTTGTCGACCACTTCCTGCGTGATGGCAGGGGGAGCAGCCGGTGTTGTCATCGGCGCAACCGGGGCGGAAGCCGATGCAGGGTCACCCGCAGCTTGCTGGACTGCGGCCAATGCTGAGGTTCCTGCAATGCAGATCAAGAGTGCCACAATAAATCCGGATAGATGTTTTTTCATAAAATATTCCTTACATATTGAAAAATAAACTTAGCCCTCTTATGACTCAACTCTTTACATTTATTGAGCAGAATTTATCGTGCAGCAAAAGCGTTTTTGTAGGGTGGGCTTTGCCCACCATGTCGGGCAAAGCCCGACCTACATTTGGTTCCGGTTCGCTCGACTTAGGTTTCATCCCGTTATTCCAGTTTCCAGACATACTGCATTTTGGTCCAGGATTGTTCCGGTTTGCCATCGACCGTACCCGGTTTGAATTTACATAAACTGAGCCCGGCCATGGCTGCTCTATCCAGCTCTCTGGAACCGCTGGATTTTTCGATCTTGGAATCCACAACCCGTCCATCGAGTCCGATCAGGAATGCCAGAATCACCGTACCTTGCTCCTCATTTTCCAATGATTTACGAGGATACCCAGGCTTTTCGCACGCTTTGGCATCTACGACAGCAGGAACTCTTACTGGAATCCTCGGCGCTTCCTTGACCGGCGGCATGATCGGATTGTCAGGCTTTACATTAGTCACTGCAGTGATCGTGTTCTGCTGTTGTGGTGGTGGCTGAACCGAAACCTCCGGCGGAGGAACAAAGGCTGGCGGCAGTGCTACCCGTTTTGGCGGTGGGGGAGGTTTCGGTGGCTCCGGTGGCGGAGGCGTTTTCACCTCTTCGATGATTCGTGTTTCCACCGGTTGATTAATGACTTCTACGACTTTATGAGCCAGCCCCGTAACGAGCGCGTAAATGATGAGTACGTGCAATAAAATGACGAAAGAAATGCCGACCCACTTCTTGGTCGGGTTGCGTTCATACTCCGAAAATTCCATACCGTATTCCAATTTCATCTCGCTTTGCGGTATTGTCATTGTGGGAGCGGCTTTAGCCGCGATTGCCATACTATTCATAGCAATATCTTTCGCGGCTAAAGCCGCTCCCACCAAAACAACCCGTCCTAATGGACAATCTGGGTTAAAAAGATTTTGACACACCGGCATATAAAGTCCGGCGCGCGCCATACTGAGGCGCTCCTACACCAATTCCCGACCCGTCACGAAGCAAATATGATTTATCAAATAGATTGATCACCGCGAGTCGGCCTTCTATATTGCCAGTCGACGCCTCTTTCCACTGATGCGTCAATGCCGCATTTACTGTCACGTAACTCGGTAAGGTGCCGGAGTTGGGTGCACCGCCGACAGGCGTGTTACGAAGGCCGCTGCCGGAAACAAAGTCCGTACTGATTTGTGATCCATCAAATTTATAGTGCACACCGCCCGACAGGGTATAGGTTTGATCGTGATCCAGATAGACGTAATTATTTGCGATATAACTTAATTCACTCGCCCCGAACAACGATTGACCCGAAATGATATTTTTTCCTTGCGCCTTTTGCACGGCGAAGTTCAGGAAGCCGCCCCATTGCGAGGCATCATATATCGCCGCAAGCTCCAACCCTTTCGCGTAGCCTTGCGCGTAGTTAAACGGGGACAAAATAAGCGCCTGTCCAAATTGACCTTCATCAATCAGGTTCGCTATGGCTTTGTAATACGCATCTGCGGTTAGCGTCAAATTAGAGCCCACTTTCTGACTGATACCCAAATCATAATATCGCGTGCGCTCCGCCTTGACATTGTCCGACGCCAGTATTTCGGGCGCATTGCTGGTGCTGGTGTATAAATTGATACTTCTTTGCGACGCGAGTTCTTGCGGCGGCGGTGTGAAGTAACGCGAATAGCCCGCGTGGAGGGCAGTCTCGGCACTCAGCTTGTAGGCCAGGTTAAGGCGCGGACTCCATTGGTGTTCATCGGTAAACGCCGAAACGCTGTCGTAACGTAGCCCATAATTCAAGGTTAACGGCTTCGCTACCCGGTATTCATCCTGAAGGTAAAAACTTGCCAAGGTGCCTTTCTGGCTTGAGTTATCTGTAATGGTTGTTGGATTCGTACTGGTTTGTTGGGTGTTATTGCCAAGGAGAACAGTATTGGTGGGGAACACCGCCACGCTATTGTTGCTCTGCGTATCTTGCTGTGTATAGGCAATACCGGTGCGTAGGGTATGCGCCGGATTCAGCTTGTAGCCAACGTCCAATTGGACGCCGTTTGCCGAATTGGAGCGTAGCGTGTCGGATGCGACTCCGTTGTAAATCAAGTCGCCAACCGGATCAGGTGTGAAGTGAAGTTCGGAATATTGATGAAAGGCGGCTGCCTGATAGTTGAGGTCGCCCAGAGTTTTCTGATATGACAGGACGATGAATCGATTCACCTCGCGTTGCTGTTCATCGAGCTGTGAAGATGGCTCGTTCAAGGGCAAACCTGTCGTCGGAGAGGTCAACGAATATGCCGCAAGCTGTCCAGGATTGTTGGGTATCTGAAACTTGCCATTGTAGGTTCCGAACAGCAACCCAGCCTTGGTATTGTCATCCACATAATACGAGAGATCGCCGAACGATTTTGTTTGCTGAGTATTATCATGGATGGCATTAGACGAAGCAGTCGGATTTTCGATGCCCAACGAATTACTTAGATAGCTGCCAGAAAGGTAATAATTAAATGCACCTCGGCTACCGAAAAGTTCTGCGCTCGGCTGCACGAAATCATGTCCGCCTACCAGTAAGCTAACTCGACCACCTGGTTGGGTCGTGCCCTCTTTGGTCTGAATATCGACGATTCCGGCGGTGCGCAAACCATACTGGGCAGGCAACGCCCCAGTAACAAAGTCGATTTGATCCACAAACCGGGTGTCGATCGATTGTCCGAATCCCGAAATGCCTTCAGGAAGTTGAATGCCGTTGACACGGTATTGCACGTTGCCATGGTCATCGCGTATATGGAGCGAGCCGGATGCCTTGGAGTCTTGCGAGACGCCCGGCAATCGCAACAAGACTTCATTAAAAGGCGTGTCGTCACCTTGGCCGAGCGTGTCGATCATTTTTTTGTCGACGGTATAAACCGTTGTGCCAACTTTCGGAGAAAGCTCTACGCGCGCGCTCTTGAGACGTGTTGCGGTGACTTCGATAGTGTTGAGTACCTCAGTCGGTTGTTCGACAATAAGAGGCGCGGAGTTTGCTTCATTGGCTGCAACAACTGGCTCACGGATGGCGTGCAAATCTTCATTGTTTGCCGCGTAAGCCGACAACGGCGCGAATAGCGCCACACAAAGTGCGGTGTACTTGAACATGGTGGTTCTCCAAAAATAATGGCAACACCCCGCGATGGGCGGGGCAGGTGTTATGCGATTCTTTTGGTCTGGGGCGGGCCGCGCGCAACGGCGGGAAGTGTGCGGGCGGAAAGGAATGAGAGGGTGCGGTATTGCACCATTTCATCGGATACATGCAGCAGTGTTAAAGCATGTGCGCCAACGTTGAGCGCACTGCCCAGTTGTGCATAGGCCGCACATTGTTCACAAGTGTTGGAATGCGACGATTGCTTGTCATTTTGCTGTTGCGTCAAATCCTCAAGCGCATGGTGCAACGCGTGCGCCGCCCCGACCTGCTGGGCAAATAGCAGGGCGACTGCAAGTAACAGCGGAAGGATGATAACGCGCACAAGCTTCATGGGGTTCCCTGTTAGCGGTAGGTGTTGCGCAAGTCCATTCTGGGCAGTACGCTGGACGCAAACCGGGGATGGTCTATTAACAGGCCGATTTCATCGCTGAGTATATGCGCTGCTTCATTAAGCAATATGTCTTTGGCGGACTTATTCGCCTTTTCGATTGCCAGATCGGCGTCGAGATTGCGTTCGTTGGATTGCAGGCCATCGTCTTGAAGAGCGGAGTGTTTGAATTCATTCGATGTTTTGTCTGCCGTATGTCCCTTTTCACGCAGCTTGTTGCGGGCTTCTTGCACTTCGCGCTCTTTACGTCGATCAGCCTCATTTAACGAGATCAGATTCTTTTTACGTTGCGCATTGAACTCGGCAATATCTTCCTGCAAAAACTTGAAGTCCTTGTCCTTGCCCACTCGGGCATCGTGATCCGCGATCAGTATTGGCAATACCCCGGTCAAATCGCCCGTCGGTTTGTAGTCGGCAGCTTTTATTTGCGTCCATGGCAAGGCATTGTCGAAACTGGACTCACCAAAATCTTCCGCATCGCTAATCATCGGCAAGCTGATATCCGGCGTTACTCCGCGCAATTGGGTGGTGCCGCCATTGATGCGAAAAAATTGGGCTACCGTCATCTTGAGTTCGCCGAACTTCGGTTTTTCATTTTTCGCGAGCCGATCCAGATCGATCACAGACTGGACGGTGCCTTTTCCAAAACTGGGTTCTCCGATCAACACTCCACGACCATAATCCTGAATCGCCGCAGCGAAAATTTCGGAGGCGGATGCCGAACCGCGATTAATGAGCACGCCTAGTGGCCCATTCCATGCAAGATCGGTATCGGTGTCATTTTCTACCGTCACTCTTCCCTCGGAGTCGCGTTGTTGCACGATCGGGCCTTTGCCGATAAACAGGCCCGTCAGCTCAATCGCTTCATTTAATGAACCGCCACCATTGTTACGCAGATCGATCAGTACGCTATCCACTTTGTCTTTTTTGAGCTCCTCCAGTAGGTGCGATACATCCCGGGTCGCACTTTTGAAATCCTTGTCGCCTTTTTGGCGGGCAGAAAAGTCCTGATAAAACCCCGGCAAAGAGATTACGCCGATGTGACGCGTCGCACTCCCGTCTTTCACCTCGATAATGGATTTTTTGGCGGCCTGTTTATCCAGGCTGATCTTTTTGCGAACCAGAGATATGAGCTTATGTTTGCCGTCGGGCCCCGCTTCGACAGGCAGCACGTCGAGACGCACCACCGTATCCTCCGTGCCACGAATCAAGGCCACCGTGTCGTCGATGCGCCAGCCCATCACATCGACAATAGGGCCCATTTCGCCTTGGCCCACACCCACAATACGATCTCCCACTTTCAACTTGCCGGACAGGGTGGCAGGGCTGCCCGCCACGAGTTCCCTGATGGTGGTGTATTCATCCTTGTTCTGCAGCACGGCACCAATGCCAACCAGCGATAACTTCATCGAAATATCAAACTCATCCGAAGCGCGTATGCCAAAATAATTAGTATGCGGGTCAATCGCCGTCGCATAGGCATTCATGAAATTCTGGAATACGTCATCGCTTTTGATCTTGGCTAGCCCGTTCAAAGAATTTTCATAGCGTTTGCCCAGCGTGTCGATGATGCTTTTATCATCCTTGCCGGCCAGCTTGAGGCGCAGCCAGTCGTTTTTTACGCGCTTGCGCCACAAGTCGTTCATTTCGCTTTCAGTTTTTTGCCATGGCGCATTCTTCCGCTCGTATTGATAGCTTTCCTTGATCTTGAAATCGAAGCCATTTTTAAGCAAGGAACGAGCATAAGTCAGGCGTTCGGCAACGCGTTGCTGATAAAGATTGAAAATGGCAAAAGGAACGCTCAGGTCTTCGTTGCGTATGGCATCATCGAGCCGGGTACGCGCATTCGCAAATTGATCGATATCCGCCTGCAAGAAAAATATCTTTTCGCCATCCAGCGCTTTCAGGTAATTGTCGAATATTTTCGAGGACAAGGCATCGTCAAGCTGCATGCGTTTGTAATGATGCATGGAAAGAATTTCAGCGGATAAATGTGCCGCTTCAGCCTGTTGACGCACGGGCTCAAGCTGCGTAGCCGCCAGCGTCGAACTGAACGCGGCTGACGACAACGCCAGCAATATCCACAGTAATTTATTTCTCATGTTCATTATTTCTCATTAAATCATGGAATGATTATATATCGCCAAGCGCAATCAACCAAAATTAAAGTATCACGCAGTATGACCGCGATTGGGTGAAAAGTTTCATCAGGTGCTCAATAATGCTTTTATCTGGCATCGGATTGAGCGAGCGTGAGAACGACTGGAGAATTGGGTGGGGCGGGATGTGGAAACCGATATAGATCGCTTGCAGGATTTCAAGCATGGATAAACAGGATTTTTTATTTACGCATTTTATCCTGTCTATCCTGTTCATCCATGTGGCTAAAACGGACCGGAAAATCAGGCAGCCAACACTTCCATCGGATATCCGGCCATCAAAATAGCCGTATGTGCCTGCGACATCATCCTGTCCTTGTTGTAATCGGTAATCATGTTGAGCAGCAGTTTCTCATCGAAGCGGAAGCTGCACAGCAACATATTGGACGCTGCCATTTTGAGCAATTGCGCAGGGCTTAAGGCGGCAATGAGCTCAGCCATTTCTTCGCTGACACCCAGACGGAAAATCGCCGAGGCCTGATCGTCCTGTATCATCTGCCGCGCAAGCAACAAATATGACAGGTTGGCTTCTTTAATTTCTTCATGCAGCAGAGTTGTGTCCATGTTTGATTCTCCTTAAGCCGACAATATTGTCTCTTTCGACAGTCGCATCTTGCGCCATAAACCAAGCGGAAAAAATCGGAAGACTTCCAATTTGTTGCTAGGAAACCTTCCTACAATATCAGTTTCCGTCTGATGCCTTAGCCGGTCAGACCGCGCTATAATTCCTTCCCCGCTTCGCACCCCATTCATGGAGGCCCGCCATGTCACATAATCTTTTCAACACTCGCCGGACTTTTAATCTCGCCAATGGCAATGTTGGTTCGCTGTATTCGCTGCCCGCGCTGGAAGCGGCAGGCGTAGGAAAAATCTCGCGGCTGCCGGTTTCGATCCGCATCGTGCTGGAAGCGGTGCTGCGCAATTACGACGACAAGAAGGTGAGCGAGGCGCACATCCGCCAGTTGGCGAACTGGCAGCCGAACGCACCGCGCACCGAGGAAATTCCCTTTGTGGTGGCGCGCATCGTGTTGCAGGATTTCACCGGCGTGCCGCTGCTGGCCGACCTCGCCGCGATGCGCGATGCTGCCGCGCAAATGGGCAAAGACCCGAAGATCATCGAGCCGCTGGTGCCGGTGAATCTGGTGGTTGACCATTCGGTGCAAGTCGATTACTTCAACCGTCCGGATGCGTTGCGGCTCAACATGGAGATGGAATTCGAGCGCAACAACGAGCGCTACAAATTCATGAAATGGGGCATGCAGGCATTCGACACCTTCAAGGTGGTGCCGCCCGGCATCGGCATCGTGCATCAGGTCAACCTTGAATATCTGGCGCGCGGCGTGCAACACAAAGATGGGCGTTTACTACCCCGATACGCTGGTCGGCACCGACAGCCACACCACCATGATCAACGGCATCGGCGTGGTCGGCTGGGGCGTGGGCGGCATCGAAGCGGAAGCGGGCATGCTCGGTCAGCCGGTGTATTTCCTGACGCCGGATGTGGTGGGCGTGCATCTCAAGGGCAAGCTGCGCGAAGGCGTTACCGCGACGGATTTGGTGCTGACCGTCACCGAACTATTGCGCAGGCAAAAAGTAGTGGGCAAGTTCGTGGAATTTTTTGGCGAGGGTACTACGGCGCTCACCGTGCCGGATCGCGCCACGATTGCCAATATGGCACCCGAATACGGCGCGACCATGGGCTTCTTCCCGGTGGACGACGCGACCGTCAACTTTATGCGCTACACCGGACGCACCGACGAAGAAGTGGATGCGTTCCAATCCTACTTCAAGGCGCAAGGTTTGTACGGCATCCCGCAAGCCGGGCAGATTGATTACAGCAGCGTGGTAGAACTCGACTTGTCCAGTATCGAACCCTCGCTGGCGGGACCGAAGCGCCCGCAGGATCGCGTGGCGCTATCCGCGATGCGCGAAACTTTTAATACCCTGTTCAGCAAACCGGTGGTGGAAAACGGTTTCAACAAACCGGTTGCCGAACTGGGCAAACGCTACGCCACCGAGCTAACAGAAGAAACCAAAACGGTGGTCGAGATCGGTCACGGCGATGTGCTGATCGCCGCGATCACGTCATGCACCAATACCTCCAACCCGAGCGTATTGCTGGCGGCGGGGCTGTTGGCGAAGAAGGCCGTGGCAAAAGGCTTGCGCGTCAAGCCGCACATCAAGACCTCGCTCGCTCCCGGCTCGCGCGTAGTAACTGAATATCTGACCAAGGCCGGGCTGCTGGGCTATCTGGAACAGCTTGGCTTCAGCTTGGCGGCATACGGCTGCACCACCTGCATCGGCAATTCCGGCCCGCTGGATTCGCGCTTGGAAGAAGCGATCGTCGCACACGACCTGATCGCCGCCGCCGTGCTGTCCGGCAACCGCAATTTCGAAGCGCGCATCCACGCCAACATCAAGGCCAATTTTCTTGCCTCGCCGCCGCTGGTGGTCGCCTATGCCATCGCCGGGCGGGTCAATATCAATCTCGACACGCGAAGCGCTGGGCGTTGGCAAGAACGGCGAACCGGTATTCTTGCGCGACATCTGGCCGAACAGCGCCGAAGTACAGACGGTCATGAAATATGCCGCCGATCCGGAAGCCTACCGCAGACTGTATGGCGATTTGACCAAAGACCTGCCGCTGTGGAATGCGATTCCCGCGCCCACCGGCAACCTGTACCGGTGGGACGATTCCACCTACATCGCCCGTCCGCCGTTCTTTGAAAGTTTCGGCATGGCGGTCGGCAGCATTTCCGGAATAAGCAACGCCAAGGCGTTGGCTATTTTCGGCGACTCGGTGACCACCGACCATATCAGCCCGGCGGGCAGTTTCAAGCCTACCACCCCGGCGGGCAAATATCTGCAAAGCCATGGCGTGGCGGTGAAGGATTTCAACAGCTACGGTGCGCGGCGCGGCAACCATGAGGTGATGATGCGCGGCACCTTCGCCAACGTGCGCATCAAGAATCTGATGCTCCCGCCCAAGGAGGACGGCAGCCGAGTGGAAGGCGGATATACGCTTTACCAAGGCGAGCAAATGGCGATCTACGATGCGGCGATGAAACACATCTGCCGACGGCACGCCCACGTTGATCTTCGCCGGGGAAGAATACGGCACCGGTTCTAGCCGCGATTGGGCGGCGAAAGGCACGCAACTGCTGGGCGTAAAAGCGGTAATCGCCAAATCCTACGAGCGCATCCACCGCAGCAATCTGGTGGGCATGGGCGTGCTGCCTTTGCAGTTCAAAGGCGACACCAACGTCGCAGCCCTGAGTCTGTCCGGTGATGAGAATTTCGACATCAGCGGCATAGACGAGAACCTGAAACCGCAACAGGACGTGACGTTGACCATCAGGCGCAAGGATGGCAGCACCCAGGCAGGTTTCGCTGCTGTTGCGCATCGACACGCCGATTGAAGTGGACTATTACCGTCACGGCGGGATACTGCCATACGTGCTGCGCGAGCTGATCTCCAGCTAATTATCTGATTTTTCTGGGGGTAACTTAAACCCAGATAATCCATTAGGCCGTTCGTGGTGAGCTTGTCGAACCACATGTATTGTGGAATCAATACCCTTCGACAAGCTCAGGGCGAACGGAGGTGGGGAATTCATATCGCTTCGCGCCTAATGGATTATCTGGGTTAAAGGTTTTGAAATTTTGGCCGCTAACGTATACTTAAAATACATTATTATAAGAGGCTGCCCGGTGAAAAGCGGCATGTCCGCACGCCATTTGAAGTAAGTCCAGCCCGGAGGGATGCTGCCTTACGTGCTGCGCGAACTGACTTCGCGGTAATATAAAGAGATTATTCCCCTCTATTAAAGGTTTTGATTTAACTGCCGTTATTGTAGAGTGATAACGTACAAAATTATAAAGTGATTCACCGAGGAGAGTAGGTTAGCCTATGAAAATCAATACACCCGTTACCAATAACGAAGTTCTCATGAAGCCCGGCAGGCCGATCGTCAGTAAGACCGACCTCAAAGGCATCATCACTTACGTTAACCAGACCTTCATGGATATCAGTGGCTACAGCCGTGAGGAACTGGTCGGCAAGAACCACAACATCGTGCGCCACCCGGACATGCCGGTGCAGGCATTCGACTGGCTGTGGGACACCATCAAGCAAGACCTGCCTTGGCGCGGTGTGGTGAAGAATCGCGCCAAAAACGGCGATTTCTATTGGGTGGAGGCCTATGTTACCCCGATCAAGGAAAATGGCCGCACCACGGGTTACATGTCGGTGCGCAACATCCCGGATCGTGCGGAAGTTCAGGCATGCGAAGGTTTGTACAAGGCGTTGCGCGAAGGCACGGCATCGTTGCCCAAGCGCGGCTTCCGGCTGGACGACGTTTCCTTCCAGACCAAGCTCAATATCATTTTTATCGTTATGGCCATCATGCTGGGCGGCAGCAACCTGTATTATTTCCTGGAAGCCAAAACCACAGTGGATCAAATCGTGGCTTCCGTCGTCGGCATCGGCACGCTGCTCACCGTGTTTGCCAGATTCTGGCTGGGGGGGACGGTCAACCGCTTCCTCGGCAAGGCGCGCCACGCGCTGGGACAGATTGCCGAAGGAAATTTCAATTTCACGGTCAGCGTGGATAGCCGTGATGAATTCGGCCACATCTTGAACGAACTCGAATCCATGCGCATCAATCTGCGCGCCATCATGTCCGATGTAATCCTGGCTGCCAAAAACGTGGAAGTCAGCTCGCAGCAAGTTGAAACCGAAATGCAAGGATTGTTGCAGCGTTCAAACAGCCAGTCAGAGCGGGTCGATAGCGTCAGTACGGCGGTCGAGCAAATGCATCAATCGATTGAATCCGCCAGCGAGCATACCCAGACATCCGAGGAAATGGCAAAAGCAACCTCCGCCATCGTGCAGACGGGCAGCGAAAAAATGGATCAAAGCATCGCTTCGGTGGAGCGTATCGTGGAAGTCGTGAACGAATCCCGCACCACGCTGCTTAATCTGAACACGTCGATCCAGCGCATCGAACAACTCACCCAAACCATCAAGGACGTGGCCGACCA
This sequence comes from uncultured beta proteobacterium, assembly GCA_963714805.1. Taxonomy (GTDB): domain Bacteria; phylum Pseudomonadota; class Gammaproteobacteria; order Burkholderiales; family Gallionellaceae; genus CAIQPV01. The sequence continues at coordinate 646,647 of CAVQPO010000006.1, forward strand.
GACCAACTTGCTCGCCTTGAATGCGGCCATCGAGGCGGCACGCGCCGGCGAGCAGGGGAGAGGTTTCGCCGTAGTGGCGGACGAAGTGCGCAAACTGGCAGAGCGCACGGGGCGCAGCACGGTGGACATCAGCAGCACGGTGAGCAGCATCCAGCAGGCGACCGAAGCTGCGGTCAACTCCATGGATAACGCCGTGGGCGAGGTCGGCCGCAGCACCGGGCTGATAAGCGAGAGCAGTTCCAGCCTGACAGAAATTCTTACCGCCAGCGATAAAGGGATGGAAATGGCGCATGAGATTTCCGTGATGCTGCAACAGCAAGCGGCGGCGGCAGCAGATGTTGCCCACAGCATGACCGATATCTACGAGTTGGCGTGTAGCAATACTACCAGCATACGCAGCACCGAACGTTCTACCGGGGAGTTGGCGAACACCGCGACGGAGTTGAATCTACTAGTCAAACATTTCGAAAAATCGCTTTAGGGCACTTCTAAAAATCCATATTTCATCCCAACTGCTGCGTTGCGGAAAAAATTTCTTGCTTACATATCATACATATGCGGCGCGGCGAAATTTTTTTCCACGCCTTGCATTTGGGCGAAATCTGAATTTTTAGAAGCGCCCTTTAGACCGTCGCAAAATAAAATAGCGGCTAAGGTCGATGCAAAGCGAGCAGGTGAGGGCTTGGTTTTGGTTTGGAAGACGATGGTGTTATTCCATCTTCAATTTAAAAAGATCAATTACTATGTGGGAGCGGCTTCAGCCGCGAAGCCAAAATAAATCGCGGCTGAAGCCGCTCCCACATCTGCTGGAATTTCTGGTTCTTACGGTCACTTAACCTTTCGCCTCATAAAATCGGATCGAATTGCGGCCATCCTCTTTGGCTTGATACATCGCCATGTCAGCTTGTTTGAGAACGTCATCTTGGCTGACATCATGACCGAGGAATAACGTGACGCCAATGCTCGATGTGCATCGATGTTCCACGGTAACTGCCCCATCATCACCATGTCGAGTAGTCAGCAGATAAGTTTCAGCCAGACTGAGGCGAATTTTTTCAGCTACGATAGCGGCCTCTGCCTTGGCTTTGGTTTCGTCGGCATCCAACTCGCCGAGCATCACCACAAATTCATCGCCACCGAAACGGGCAACGGTGTCCATCTCGCGCACGCAATGGCTTATACGTCGCCCAACTTCGATCAGCAGCAAATCGCCGACAACATGCCCGTGCGTATCATTGAGCGGTTTGAAATTGTCCAAATCCATGAACATTATTGCACCGTAAATACCGCTACGTTTACTGGCTGCCATTGCTTGGCCCAAGCGGTCATTCAACATGCGACGGTTGGGGAGTTGTGTCAATGTGTCATAAAAAGCCAGCTTGTTGATGAGCTCCTCGTTTTTCTTGCGGTCGGTGATATCGCTGAAGATGCCAACATATTGGGTGGTTTTTTGTCGAGCATCCTTTACGGCAGTAATGGTCATAGAGCGCGGATAAATTTCTCCACTTTTGCGCTTGTCCCAAATCTCCCCCTCCCATGACCCGTCGCGCAGCAACTTTTCAAACATCTCGATATAAAAAGCCTTGTCGTGTCGCCCCGATTTCATGATGCGCGGGTTTTTACTCAACACCTCTTCGGGGGAATAACCCGTCACGGTTGTGAATGCCCGATTAACCTTGATGATATTGGCATCTTCATCAGTAATCATGATGGCATCATGTGTCTCGAAAGCGGCGGCTGCAATACGCAATTCAGCCTCTGCCTGCTTGCGCTCGGTAATATTTTCGAAAACGGCGACAAAATATTCTCTTTCCCGGCTATAAACGGTCACGAAGAGCCATATCCCAAGCTGGCTCACGTAAGTCTCAAAGCGTTCCGGCACGCCGGTCAAAGCAACCCGCCCATAGATTTCGATCAACTCGGGATTGGATTCCAGAATACCGGGAATTGCCTCGCTCACTTTTTTCCCGATTACATCCTTCAACCCGGTCAACTTTCCAAATGCGTTATTGACATCGATATAAATGAAGTCACGGGCTATGTCGCCCTCAAACACGAGCTTGCAATAAGCAAAGCCATCAAGCATGTTTTCAAACAGGGAGTGATAACGTCCCTCGCTCTCGCGCAACGATTGCTCTGCCCGCTTGCGATCCGATATGTCGTTAAAAAGGATCCCCACTCTTGTGCTACCGTCTCCACCGATGCGGAAAGCAAACACATCGTAATACCGCTGCATCGCCGTGGCCGGATTCTCAAAGCGTATGGCTACACCCGTTCTGGCTACATCACCGTAGAGTTCAAACCAATGCGCATCATGATCGGGAACCATCTGGCAAATCGTCTTACCCAGAGCTTGTTGGAGCCCTGTCTGCTTCTCGAATGCAGGATTGATTTCCACAAAGCGGTAGTCAACCGGTTTGCCGTTTGAGTCATAGAGCATTTCGACCACGCAGAACCCCTCATCCATCGACTCGAACAGAATGCGATAATTTTCCTCGCTCTTCCGTAGCGCCTCCTCGGTTAGCTTGCGTTTGGAGATGTTACGCGCGATTTTGGACGCGCCGACAATGTTTCCGTTGTGGTCTCGGATCGGCGAAAGGGTCACGGAAACATCAATCAGTTTTCCGTCTTTACACCTGCGTAGCGTCTCGTAATGTTTCACGGTATTACCATTGCGAATCTGCCCCAGCAGCATCGCTTCCTCGCTCCGATATTGCTGCGGAATCAGTAACGAAATGAGTCGTCCCAGCACCTCTGTGCGGCTGTAGCCGAACATCCGTTCCGCACCGCTGTTCCAACTGGTAATGTGTCCTTCCAACGTTTTTCCAACAATGGCATCGTCCGACGACTCGATGATCGCAGCATATTGCATCAAGACTTGTTCATTTTCTTGGAGTCTGTTGTTGGCGCGGCGCATGGCCTCGGCAACGCCGGAGATCATGCTGCAAGTCAGGATAAAGACCGCCATGCCCAACCAGTCGGCAGAGTTTTGAATGAAGGGATGAGTGACCAGTATCGGCCACAAGAAAGTGACCGTAAGGCATGCAAGGGCAGTTGCCAGTAAACCGGCAGAGATTCCGCCATAAATCGCGACTATCATCACGGCAGGGTAGAACGTCAGCCAGGCAAGGCTCGACTCAAGAGACTGCAAAGGCCATATCCGCAGGGAGGATGCCAAAGCTACAACGGCGACTGCGACGACATAGCGTGTCCATGCATGGCGAAATATTGGCTGTGGAATCATACCTTCCTGTCTACTACCCCCTGTATCAAATGCTCCAACCGAGTACGTCCATGCGGGGTGGTCATCACCATTAGTACGTCACCCTCATGCACAACATGTTGCGAGGACGGATTGAACACCCACAGCCCAGCTTGGCGGACGGCAAGTACGATATAGTCATTCGCGGCAAAATATAACATGGCAAGCGACTTGCCGGAAAAGCCGGATGAAATGGCGATTTCTTCCAGACGCAGATTGTCGTCGGACTTGAGCATGTCGTCGAGGAAGGACACCACATGCGGTCGCACCATGGCCGAAACGATGCGCAGGCCGCCGGTGAAATCGGGCGAAACGATTTCATCCGCACCGGCGCGGCGAGTCTTTTCCACATTCTTCACATCATGGCAGCGTGCCACCACCCGCAGCTTGTTGTTAAGTTGTTTGGCGCTGAGGCTGATTACCAGATTCTGGCTGTCGTCCGATGCCACAGCGAATACGCCGCGCGCATGCATGACTCCTGCTGCGAGGAGAACATCATTGTCGGTGGCGTCACCGTGCAGAAATAACTGCTCGGGATGTCGGGTACAGATAATTCTCAATATGCGTCAAGTCGGTATCCACGACGACGCAATGGCGTCCGGTCATCACCAGTTCATGCGCCACGTTGCTGCCCACGCGCCCCACGCCGCAAACAATATAATGGTCTTTCAGTTTTTCGATCTTGCTCTGCATTTTCTTTCTCCGCCAAACTTGGTTGATATCGCCTTCCAGGATGAATGCCGTAAGCGTAGATAACATATAGGTCATCGTGCCGATACCGGCAATCGCGATGAACACGGTAAACAGCCTTCCGCCGGGGCTATGCGAGAGGTCGACAATTTCGCCGAAACCGATGGTGGCGACCGTGATGAAGGTCATGTAGAAACAATCTACCCAACTGTATCCGGGGCCGCCTATGACGCGGTAACCCATCGTCCCGACCAGCAGGATCATCAGCATGGCCATTGCCGACCAGGCAAAACTTCGATAGACGCGCGAGGCGCTTAATTCCGCAAGCTTCATTTAGTACCCACTATTCGTCTCTGACCTCGCGGTCCGGAAACAACACATCGGAAAAGCCGAACTTGCGGAAATCACGTATCCGCATCGGATACAAAATTCCATCCAGATGGTCGCATTCATGCTGCACCACGCGGGCATGGAACCCGCTCACCGTGCGGTCTATCAGGGCACCATATTCGTCATAGCCCTGATAGCGGATCGTCTTGAAACGCGGCACCATGCCGCGCATTCCAGGCACGCTTAAACACCCTTCCCAGTCCTCCTCGGTGTCGTCGCCAAGCGGAGTAATAACGGGGTTGATCAGCACCGTTTCCGGCACCGGCTCGGCATCGGGATAGCGCGGGTTGTGCTGCGCGCCGAAGATCACCACGCGCAGGTTCACGCCGATTTGCGGCGCGGCCAATCCCACGCCTTCCAAAGCCTCCATGGTATCGCACATATCGGCCAGCAGGGCATGCAATTCCGGCGTGTCGAAATAAGTCAATTCATCGGCACGCCGCAACAGTTGTGCATCGCCCATGCGCAGCACGGTCTTAGTCGTCATCGTTTCCCACCACGCATCCGAGAATGTTACGCACGCGCGCCATGGCCGGTTGCGCCACTGCGCTGACCGATTCCAGATGCACGGCATCGCGGCTGCTCCCGCGCCCGGCGGCGTCATTCACCACCACGGCGATCGTCGCATAACTCAGCCCCAACTCCTTGGCCAGTGAAGCCTCGGGCATGCCGGTCATGCCGATCATATCTGCGCCGTCACGTTGGCAGCGGGTAATCTCTGCCGCCGTTTCCAAACGTGGCCCCTGCACGGCGGCGTACGTGCCGCCATCTATCATCACCTCATTGGCACAACGTGCCGCATCCAATATCCTGACACGCAACTCGGGGCAATAGGGATGGGTGAAATCAATATGCGTCAACGGGCGATCCACCCCATCAAAAAAAGTGAATTCACGGCCATACGTGTAATCAATAATCTGGTCCGGAACGACAATGACACCCGGAGTCAGATCGTCGCGTATGCCGCCCACCGAGGTGACTGCTACCACGCGTTTGGCCCCCTGGTTATGCAGCGCCCACAGGTTGGCACGGTAATTCACCCGGTGCGGCGGAATGGTGTGCCCATAACCGTGGCGCGCGATGAACATCACTTCATGCTGATTGATCATACCGAAAGTCAGCGCTCCGGAAGGTTCGCCATAAGGCGTGCGCATCACCTGTCGGTGCGTAATTTCCAGATTGGCCAACTGCGCCAGTCCCGTGCCACCTATAATTGCCAGCATGTATTACTGTTCCCCGATAAAGTCATATAGTGAATTATTAAACTAGACAAACCAGCCGGTTGCCTGTCATCTCTAGCGCGGATGATACCGGAATATGCACTATCAGAGTATTGCCGAGGTGGTCATGGACACGAACAAAGAGAAATCCAGCCGATTTTTCCAGCTATGCCCGTTACTAGGCTTGTCTCCCGTATAGGGAGAGCGCTAATTAAGTTATTTGCTGAAATCGATTACTTCGGTGACGCGCTTGGCATTGGCTGCATAGGCTTCTTTGATAATTTAGTATTAGTCTGAATACGTTTCATTTTCATAACAAGCAAACCAATCTCGTTTACCGTTTCTTTTAACTTCAAAGACAGTTCAAGATTTTTTTCATTCATCACGTCTTTGCTGCTCCTGGCATTATGGATTTTTGTATTGAGTGCCGCATATTCCAGAAAAAGTTCTTGCAGCCGCAAAGTCAGATCATAGTCTCTTGCTACAAAATAACTGTTGGTAGTCATGGCCATATTCCTAAAGTTAATTAGTGATAGCTAAGTCTACTCATTTCCTGTTGTATTCAAGCTTCAAATAGCATTCGTATTTCCCGTGTTATTCCTTTGTTGCGTAAATCGCGGGCAGGTTGCGCCATGCCCCATGTATATCCATACCGTAACCGAAAACGAAACGGTCGGGCAATTCCACCCCCACAAAATCGGCGTGGATCGGCTTGGTTTTCCCGTTCAGCTTGTCGGCGAACACCGCACAGTAAAACCCGCTTGCACCCAGCTCCAGCACGCGCTGTTTCACTGCGACCAGCGTCTCGCCTTCGTCGAGCACATCATCCACTACCAGCACGATCTTGCCGCGCACGTTTTCACGCGGCTCCACCTTCCAGTGCAATGCCCCGCCTTGCTTGCCGCTGCCGTAGCGCGAAACATGGATATAATCGAAATCCAAGGGAAAGTTCAGTAGCGGCAGCAACTGTCCGGTGAATACCACCGCCCCTCCCATCACCGACAACACCAGCGGGTGGCGGTCTGACAGAGCGGTATTTATTTCCTGCGCCACCCGCGCCAACGCAGCCTGCACCGCCTCCGCAGAAACGATTAATTCCGCGTGTTGCATGATATTGCGTGCTTCCTGATTGTTCAGCATTTTACCGTGGCAAGATAGGCGGCGAACTCGTCGCCTAATTCCGGGTGTTTCAGGCCGAATGCCACTTGCGCCTGCAAATAACCCAGCTTGGAGCCGCAGTCGTAGCGGATACCCTGGAAACGATAGGCCAGCAGTTGCTCTTCCTGCATCAGCGCGGCAATGCCATCGGTCAATTGGATTTCGCCCCCGGCTCCCGCTTGCACCTGCTCCAGAGTGGTGAAAAATACGCGGCGTCAGGATATAGCGCCCGACCACCGCCAAGGTAGACGGTGCCATCTTCCGGCTTGGGTTTCTCGACAATGCCGTTGACTTTCTCCACACCCGGTTCCAGGTTGGTGCTACTGACGATGCCGTACTGCCGGGTCTGCTCGCGCGGCACCTCCTGCACGCCGAGCATCGAACAATGATGCCGCTCAAAAACATCTGACCATTTGCTTCATGACGGGTGTTTCGCCCATCGATCAAGTCGTCAGCCAGAATCACCGCAAATGGCTCATCCTGCACCACCGGCTGCGCGCACAGCACGGCATGCCCCAGCCCCAGCGCCTCGGTCTGGCGAATGTAAATGCAGTTCACATGCTTGGGAATCACTTCCTGCACGATGCGCAGCAACTCCAGTCTTGCCGCGCGCGGCGAGTTCCGCCTCCAGCTCGTAGGCCTTGTCGAAATGATCTTCGATGGAGCGCTTGTTGCGCCCGGTGATGAACACCATGTCGGTGATGCCCGCCGCCACCGCTTCTTCCACCGCATACTGGATCAGCGGCTTTTCCACCACCGGCATCATCTCTTTCGGGCTGGCCTTGGTCGCAGGCAGAAAACGGCTGCCCATGCCGGCCACCGGAAATACGGCTTTAGTAATTTTTCTCATGCTTCTTCGACTCCCCGTTCAATCAATCTGCATCAATCCCTGCTTCATCCAAACCGGCACGCCCAACTCTCGCGCCTTGTCCAGCTTGCTGCCCGCTTCCGCGCCCGCCACCACGTAATCGGTTTTTTTCGACACGCTGCCCGCCACCTTCGCGCCCAATGCTTCGAGCATGGCCTTTGCCTCGTCCCGGCTCATGGTGGGAAGTGTACCAGTCAGCACGAAAGTTTTGCCAATCAATGGCAAGTCTTCGACTGGCTCGCCTTCACTTTCCTTCGGGCTTACGCCGCACCGCTGTCGCAAGCAATGCTTCGATCACATCGCGATTATGCTTTTCGGCAAAAAAGGCGAAAATACTTTGCGCCACCACTGGCCCCACATCCGGCACCTGTTGCAGCCGTTCCTCATCCGCCTCCATCAAGTTTTTCAACTTGCCGAAATGCCGCGCCAAATCTTTCGCCGTGGTCTCGCCTACGTTGCGGATGCCCAGCGCATAGATGAAACGCGCCAGCGTGGTTTGCTTGCTGCGCTTGATCGCATCGATCAGGTTTTGGGCCGATTTTTCGCCCATGCGCTCCAGACCGGCCAGCGTTTGTAAATTCAATGGTGTTTATCAAACAGATCGGCGGGCGTCTGCACGATATCGCTGCTCGACCAGTTGTTCCACCAGCTTGTCGCCCAGCCCCTCGATGTCCAGCGCGCGGCGGCTGGCAAAGTGCAGCAGCGCCTGTTTGCGCTGCGCCGGGCAGAACAGGCCGCCGGTGCAACGCCAGTTCGCCTCGCCCTCTTCGCGCACGATGGCGCTGCCGCACACCGGGCATTTGCCATCCAGTCGCTTATACAGGTCGAACGGCGCGCCGACTTCAGCCGGACGCCTGTCCAGCACCACCCCGACCACTTCCGGAATCACGTCGCCCGCACGGCGCACGATCACCGTATCGCCGATGCGCACATCCTTGCGCCGCGTCTCGTCCTCGTTGTGCAGCGTGGCGTTGGAAACTGTGGTGCCGCCGACGAACACCGGCTCCAGCTTGGCCACCGGGGTGAGCTTGCCGGTGCGCCCGACCTGGATGTCGATGTCGCGCACCACGGTCATCTGTTCTTCCGCCGGAAATTTGTGTGCCACCGCCCAGCGCGGCTCGCGCGACACAAACCCCATTTGCGCTTGCAAGGCGAGGCTGTTGACCTTGTACACCACGCCGTCGATATCGAACGGCAGACTGTCGCGCTTGTCTGCGATGCGGCGATGAAACTCCACCAGCCCTTGCGCACCGCGCACTACCGCGCGTTCATCGCATTAACGGGCATACCCACGCTGCCAATTGCATCCAGCACGGCTGCTGTGCGTCGTGGGCAATGGCCAGCCCTCAACCTCGCCCAATCCATAAGCGAAGAATGACAGCGGACGCCGCGCGGCCAAGGCCGGATCGAGTTGGCGGATGCTGCCTGCCGCGCCGTTGCGCGGATTAACCAGCGTGGGCAAGCCCTGCTCACGCTGCCGTTCGTTGTAGCGCTCGAAGTCCCTGCGGCTCATGTAAACTTCGCCGCGCACTTCCAGACACCGGGGCATCGCAGCCCATACAGCCGTAACGGAATCTGGCGGATGCGTGCGGATATTCTGCGTCACATCTTCGCCGGTCTCGCCGTCGCCACGCGTGGCGGCCTGTACCAGCACGCCTGCTCATAGCGCAAGATTGATCGCCAAACCGTCGAATTTCAGTTCGCAGACATACTCGATCGGCGGATCAGCTTTCGTTCAAGCCCAGCTCGCTTGCCGCACGCGCGCATCGAAAGCAATTGCGCCCTGGTCGCTGATGTCGGTCTCGGTGCGGATGGAGAGCATGGGCACGGCATGGCGCACCGGCGCGAAGCCATCCAGCACTTTGCCGCCGACACGTTGAGTGGGTGAGTCCGGCGTGGCAAACTCGGGATATTTGGCTTCAAGCGCCTGCAATTCGCGGAACAGCTTGATCATATTCCGCATCGGGAACCAGCGGGTTATCCAGCACGTAATACTGGTAGTTATGCTTCTCGATTTCCGCACGCAGGGCTGCAATGCGTTGCACTACAAATTCACTCATCTAGGAGAACAGCCTGCGCGCCTGCGCGCTGCCCGGCACCACTTTGCCGGCCAGCATCCGGCTTTCGTTGTCGGCGATCTGTTCGCGTATCTGGGCGAAACCCGGCTCGCCCAAGTGCGACGCGCTGATCGTCCACCACGGCAGCCCGCAAGTCCATCGCCAGTTGCCGCGCCAGCACCGCCATCTCGTCGAAACGTTGCGTGGGTTGTTCCACGCGCGGCACATCCATCAACAGTGTCAGACCCTTAACCCAAATCTGGGCAGGGTGTGATGCTGGAACGGAATGTTCTCCATATTGCCCAGGCTGAACACGGTATGTCCATTCGCATCGGGCAAATGAAACGCTCCATCGGACTGAAAGACCATGCCATGCTGTTCGGCAACGCGCGAGATTTCTCCGCCGGAAAAAGTGCGCTCCCCGCTGGGCAGGATGTTGAGCCCTATCATCTGGTCAACTCCGGCACAAAAATTATCCAGCGCCAACGCACGTTTACTGGCTGCGGCCACATCCGGCAAGTCGACCTTGGCTTTCAGATGTGCCGCAATATCGCGCACCAGATCACGAAAGTCGCTCAAGTTGAACTTCGCTTACCGGCCCGGAACGGTCGGCCAACTGCAAACTCAGTTTGAACGCGGCATAGAACAAACGGCTTTCCGCGGTTACTTTCTCCCATACGCCGGTCGTCGCGTTTAGCCCGCAGGCGTTCACGTTCTTGCCGAAATCAAAACGCTTCTGCCACAGCAAAGCCAGCGAATCAGCGCCTGCCGGAACCTTGAACGTCAGCACGGCGATATAGTCGGTGGACGGTTCCAGCAAGGTACACACGCTGTCCGTTACAGGAATATGCGGCATTCGACGGGCGTGAGATTCGACCGCTGGCGAGATCGGCGGGCAAGGACGGTTCCAACTGCTCGTCCATCAATTCTGTCCGCGACTGGCTTCTCCGCTGCCGGGCTATACAACGCATCTTCATGCGCCTTGGCCTGCTCGAATGCCGCACTGATTTTGCGCCTGTACTTGCGCTGCTGCCACCAGCTATAAACATAAACCGTGAGTACCACGGCAATGCCAATGACCAGCAGGCTGATTTGTAATTCACTCATATTCATGCACCGTGAAAATTGTGGGCGGCTTCAACCAGATTATGCAGTTTTCTATTAAACCCACAAAGTTCATTAGCGCAGCTTCGTCCCTTCCCCCTAATAAAGGGAGCAATTTTGCCCAATGCATTATTTATTAAAGCCAGCGGGATTATCTCAAGTGCGCCGCGAAATGGCAAAATTTACTGGATACTTCTGAGATTCACGGTTAACCTTGCCAAGCAGGCTGGTATCCAACAACGTGGTGGTATCTGCGCCCATATTGATCAAGCCGCGTTCCAGCAAAAACGCTGGACGGCCTCCATGCTGGCCCCAACCGCAGGCGGTTCCCCAAGCAGCAATTCGCCGTTGCGCTGTATCCCAAGCAACTCGATACCCTGCATGGTCTCTGCCGAATTGAGCCGCATCAATATGCTCGTGCCCGGCCATGATCTGCATGGCTTTGTCCGGCTGGGCGTGAATATATTCCAGCGCGCGATTCCAGCCCTGCACCAATTCCATCATTTCATTGTGATACCGCCCTATGTCATCATCGCGGGCCACCAGCACATCAAGAATTTTTCCGGGTACGCGGGTAGCTGTCGAACAAAACATGTGCGCCCGCCTCCAGCAAGTGCGCAGCGCAAAGGCTCGGCAGTGACCAATGCATCCACTTTGTGGGCACGGAACGCTGACTCCTGTTCACCCAACGGCAAAGGGACAACCTCCACTTGCCCGGCCTGCATCCCGGCGCTTTTCAAGGCCAAACTGAGGAAATACGCCCCCTGCACGGTATTCTCCACTCCAACCCGGTGGCCCTGCAATTGCTTCATGTCGGTAATGCCGGGCTGCGCCAGAATAACGTCCGCGCCATTGGAGGCGTCGAGCAGCAAGCACAATTTTCAGGTCGGGAATATCGCGGTTCAGTTGCAACGCCTCGTCCAGCGTCACTGCGGCAAGATGAGATCGTATGGTTGCGGAAGGCCTGTTGCACTTCTGACGCATTGCCATATTCGGCAGAGACGCAGATTAACCGCCGAAAAATAGCCCAACTCGCGCGCCAGATAAACCGGCTCATAACCCGGCCTCAAATCGGCACCGAACACCAATGGCGGCTTCGGCGTTTTGTCACATGCGGCCAGCGACACCGACAACAGCGCTAGCGCTAGCATTCTGGTGAAAAATTTCATTAATTACACTCCAATAAGGCCTGCTTAGACAAGCGGCAACTCGCCGGTCGACTGCACCGATAGTGGCTACCTCATGTACCGCCTTCATAAACTCCGCCTGTTCGTGCAGTTGCACCAGCATATCGGGATGAGGGCGTCCGCGCATATGCGCCAGACGCGCCTTGCTGGTTACCGGCATTTCCCAGTGCAATCCGGCCAGCAGTTCATCCGCCGAGTCCGGTTTGTTGCACACCAGCACCATGTCGCAACCGGCATTCAGCGCGGCTGAGGCGCGCTGCACGATGCGGCCCGCCACGGTCGCACCTTCCATGCTGAGATCGTCGCTGAAAATGCAGCCCTCGAAACCCAGTTCGCCGCGCAGAATTTTCTTCAGCCAGATGGACGGAAAAGCCAGCCGGATGGTTGTCTACCTTGGGGTAGATCACATGCGCGGGCATCACCGCAGTCAAACCGTAATTCACCATCTGGCGGAACGGGATCAGGTCGCAAAATTCGATGTCCGTGTAACTGCGCTCGTCCACCGGAATCTCCAGATGCGAATCGGCGCGCACGAAACCGTGGCCGGGGAAATGTTTGCCCACCGTATGCATGCCGGCCTGCTTCAGGCCCAGCAGCAGGCTATGCGCCAGATCGGCGATGGCCTGCGGCTCGGAATGAAAGGCGCGGTCGCCGATCACCGAGCTTGAGCCGAAATCCACATCCAGCACCGGCGTAAAGCTGAAATCCACGCCGCAGGCGCGCAATTCTGCAGCCAGCACATAGCCCGTTTGCTGCGCCAGATGCTTGGCGCGCTTGGGGTGTTCATCCCAAATCTTGCCCAGTTCACGCATCGCCGGAATGCGCGTAAAGCCCTCGCGAAAACGCTGCACTCTGCCGCCCTCGTGATCTACCGCGATCAGCAGCGGCGGGCTGCGCAATGCATGAATGCTGGCTGTCAGTTCGGTCAATTGGCGTGGCGACTCATAATTCCGTGCAAATAAAATCACCCCGCCCACCAGCGGATGGCGCAACCGCGCCTCGTCCTCCGCTGTCAATACAGTTCCCGCAACATCCAGCATGACCGGGCCGATACCCATCAATCTTCTCCTAATCTTTTTCCAAAACCACAAATGCTACCGCAACATCCTTCTCGTCGCTGATGCTAAGATGATGGCGCGTCACGCCCATCCTCTCCACATAATTCGCCAGCGTTTGGTCGAATGCCAGCAGCGGCTTGCCCAGCTCATCATGTTCGACGCTGATGCGGTGTAGGGTCACATCGGCGCGCAGGCCGGTACCCATCGCCTTGGCAAAAGCCTCCTTGGCGGCAAACCGCTTCATCAGAAAACGCGCAGGGTCGGCGCTGGCGGTGTAACCCGCCATTTCCGTTTCGCTTAATATGCGTTGCGCGAAACGCGTGCCATATTTCTCGCGCAAGCCGAGGATGCGGCTGTACGAAACGATATCGGTACCAATGCCGAAGATCATATGCGGTCAACTCCCCCAGCGTCCCGAGCTTTTCGATTCCGTTCGTCCCGAACTTTCAAATTCCGTTCGTCCTGAGCTTGTCGAAGGATGAAACGGCGCTCCAATCCATAGTGTCGAAGAGCCCGCACCAATAAACTCATAAAACCAGCAACCCCTTCATTTTCTTCACCGCCTGTTCCAGCCCGATGAACACCGCCTCGGCAATAATGGCATGACCAATATTAAGTTCGCAGATATTGGGGATGGCGACGATGGGCCGCACGTTGTGGTAATTGAGACCATGCCCGGCATTCACCTGCAAACCCAAAGCATGGCCGTGAGCCACCGCACGATGAATGCGCGCCAACTCATGCTCGCGTTCCGGCACGTTATCTGCGTCGGCATATTTGCCGGTGTGTATTTCCACTACCGGCGCCCCTAATTTCTTGGCTGCGTCCAGTTGTTTCTCGTCCGCGTCGATAAATAGCGACACGCGTATTCCAGCCTCGGCACAGCGTTCGGTCGCGCGCTTCACCGCCTCGAAGTGGCGTACCACATCCAGCCCGCCTTCGGTCGTCAACTCCTCGCGTCGCTCCGGCACCAGACAGATGTCGTGCGGCTTGATTCGCAGCGCGTTGGCTATCATTTCGTCGGTCACCGCGCATTCGAGATTCATGCGCGTTTGCAACATGCCGCGCAGAATTTCCACATCCGCATCCTGAATGTGGCGTCGGTCTTCGCGCAAATGCAGCGTGATCGCATCCGCCCCCGCCTCCTCGCAAATCAGCGCCGCACGCACCACATTGGGATAGTTGGTGCCGCGCACCTGACGCAAGGTCGCTACATGGTCTATGTTCAATCCGAGTTTAATCATCGAGCATCCTTAACTCATTAGGTTTTTTTGAGGCGCACAGTTTACCTCACCTATCCAACGGACTCACCACACCCTTGCCGCCCTTATTCAAAACATGAGTGTAAATCATCGTGGTAGAAACATCCGAATGACCAAGCAATTCCTGTACGGTGCGGATATCGTAGCCGCTCTCCAGCAAATGCGTGGCAAAGGAATGACGAAAAGTATGCGGTGTGGCAAGCTTGGCTACCTCCGCCGCCATCACCGCCTTTTTAACCGCGCGCTGAATGACTTTCTCATCGGAATGATGCCTGCGCACCACACCTGAACGCGGATCAACCGACAAATTCCGGGAAGGAAAAATATACTGCCACACCCATTCGCGTCCGGCATTCGGATATTTCTTGTCCAGAGCAAAAGGAAGATACACCTCGCCAAAGCCTTTGACTGAATCCTCGTCATGCAACGTTTTTACCCGTTCCAATTGTTGCTTGAGAGGCTGCACCAGAGAAGCTGGCAACATGGTAATTCGATCCTTAAATCCTTTGCCTTCGCGCACCAGAATCTCGCACCGTTCCAAATCCACATCCTTCACCCGCAAGCGCAGACATTCCATAATGCGCAACCCGCTGCCATAAAGCAAACTGGAAATCAGCCAAGTCGAGCCATCCATGCGCGAAAGCACGGCTCGCACCTCATTCCTTGTCATCACCACCGGCAACCGTTTCGGAGCCTTGGCTTGAGTCACGTTGTCCAGCCACGGCAACTCGATTTGCAACACCTCCTTGTACAAAAACAACAGCGCACTTTTTGACTGATTTTGCGTGGCAGCCGACACCGAGCGTTCCACTGCCAGATGCGACAAAAACGCCTCAATTTCAGCGGCCCCCATATCTTTCGGGTGACGCTTGCCATGAAACCAGATAAAGCGTTTAATCCAATCTACGTAGACTTCTTCTGTGCGCAGGCTGTAATGTTTTACGCGTAAACAAGCCACAACCT
The DNA here is from genome assembly GCA_963714805.1 of uncultured beta proteobacterium. Lineage (GTDB taxonomy): Bacteria > Pseudomonadota > Gammaproteobacteria > Burkholderiales > Gallionellaceae > CAIQPV01. Next base: position 661,866 of record CAVQPO010000006.1, read on the forward strand.
GATCGAGCAGTTTGGGTGGATGAGGGAACTCAGGAGTCGCAACCATCAGAGGTGTATTTCACGGTTGCAGTGTTTGTGATAAGGTGCATCAACTTACGCTACCGATTGATATGAATCAAGCTTTATTTGCAAATAACAGAATAGGCACCTGTCCTGATAAAAGAATAGGTCTTTTATTGGGGTCTACTTTACGTTAGCCGCCTTGAGAAACTTGCTCTATTGTTTCATTCCGCTGTGGCGTTGGCGCGCTGCGGTTCTGGCTGGGGTTGGGCTTTCGCACGTCTCCCGTGAAGGTGCGTTGTTTTGTCGGTTGCCGTTCGCTCGGCTCTTGTTTCGGACAGCGGAATTTGGCGTTTCGAGCTATGCTTCCGAGCGCTCGCTCTTGTGGCGTTCGCCGGGAATTTCGGGTGCGGTTGTTGTTCGCCGCTTTTGGGTTGTCGCGCTTTGTTGTAAAGGGTCGGCTAACCTGACATTCGAGTGGGACTGGCCAGAAGCGGCCAGCCCCTCAATTTTACGTTCGGCGTCAGAATTCAAGTTGCACCTTCCACTAGCAGTGGAGTAATATCTCAAAATGCAAATCGCTTCAGGAACCATAGTTGGCGGCAAGGTCGTCGTAGATGGTCTTTCTCTTCCAGAGGGAACGATCGTGACCGTCCTTGCTTGGGGTGATGAGGTGGCTGTACGGCTCCTGCCCCAACAGGAAGCAGAGCTAATTGATGCGCTTGATGAAGCTGACTGCGAGGAAGGTATTTCTGCCGAGGAGCTATTTACCCGGCTTAGACGATTCGGCTAATCTTGGCTCTCGTCACCCAAATCAAGCCCCGCGCACAACGGGAGATCGAACGAGCGGCAGAATGGTGGGCCGAGAATCGGCCTGCCGCCCCCGGAGCTATTCGCAAAGATTTAGAGGCTGCTTTGGCCTTGCTCGTTGAAGAACCCGGCATCGGCACCAAAGTTGAAACCACGCGATCCGACATTGTTCGCAGGTTGTACTTGACCCGAGTCCAATACTTTGTCTACTACCGCGTTCGCGGAAAGTTTCTCGATGTTGTCGCCTTCTGGCACGCAAGTCGCGAAGCTGGCCCATCACTCTGACGCTATGACGCCGAACCTTACATTCGAGAGGGACTGGCTACGCCAGCCCCTCAATTTAACGTTAGAACTTTCAAGGAATTTTATGCTTGAAGCGCTGATGCCAAAAAACTTCCTAGAAGCTCTCGGTGGCGTTTTGGTCTTTATCTCCGTAGTATGCCTATTCCTTTCATTAAGGGATGTTTGGCGTAATCACGCAATGCGTGCATTTGCGCTACTCATTATTCTTGCGGTCGCTCTAATAACCAACTATTGGGTTACATACTTTGCTGCGATGTTCATCGTTGCTACAGCAGCAACAGAGCTTGAGTTCCTTCAAAACTTGGCCGCCATCATTAGAGGCAACAAGGATTACTTTGACTACAAGTCAGGGCTTATAAACAGGAAGCACGTGGAACAGGAAACGCATCGCATAGGAGATGGCGATGTCTAATCCGGCAGAATTTGACGTGGATAACGCAACACGCGATTTTTTTAAAAATGAATATCGCTTGTTTCGTAGCGCTACAACTCTCCTTGAACGAGAAACGAATAGCCTGTCTGTGCTGTCACTCGACGAACTCAGAAGTGCCATTGATCATCTTGCACGTGCGCATGACCCAGAGAAAAAGCCCAATGCCGAAAAAGAGATGCAAAAAGCAAAGATGCATTTGCTTCGTGGTGCCACAGATGCAAAACAGGCAGTGATTTATTCCAAGATAGAAAAACTTAGTTCATTGCCTTTGCCGGTATCTCATGAGGTGGTTAACATACGCCAGAGTTTCTCTGACCTATTACCGAAGATTCGTGCAGGCAATATTACAATCGCGGAGCGTCTGCGCCTTTTGGAAGAAATGGATGTAATTATCAATCAAGCAGAAAAGTTGTTGACGATGCACAAGGCTGAGCTAGGACATACGACCAAAAATGAGAGCAGGGGAAATTTTTGGAGAGCAGTGTTATGGGTTACATTTGGCGCTCTGTTGTCTGCATTTGCTAGTTATGTTTCTTCGTCGATCAAGTTCTAACCTTACGGTCGAGAGGGACTGCGCGAATACACCCTCGCGCAGCCCCTCACCTCAACGTTAGGGCTTTGTCGTTATGGCTTTGTCTTGACTTTGCTCTTGCTTGCAATACAATGTACATATGATTAATTTCGATCTGAATCCGACAAAAGCGGCGATAAACCTCAAGAAACATGGCATTTCTTTTGAGGAAGCGCAGTCGGTCTTCTACGATGAATTTGCCGTTCAGTTCTACGATGAAGAGAACTCAGCTGACGAAGACCGTTTTCTATTGCTCGGCATGAGCAGCGGCGCAAGACTTCTTCTGGTCTGCCACTGTGAGCGGGACGCTGGCAATTTGATCCGTATTATTTCGGCACGCAAAGCAACTAAACGTGAAAGTAATTTCTATGGAGGCGAACAACCATGAAGCCTGAATACGATTTATCGCAAATGAAATCGCGTAGAAATCCCTACGCTTCAAAACTCAAGAAGCCAGTTACGATGCGTCTTTCTGAAGATGTCGTTGGCTACTTCAAGGGTATGGCGAGTGAAGCGGGGGTGCCTTACCAGAGCCTTATTAACCTTTACCTTCGTGACTGTGTGATGCAGCATAGAAAAGTACAAATTGTTTGGCGTGGAAAGCCCTAACCTTACGGTCAAGAGGGACGGGCGAGAAGCCGCCCGCCCCTTACCTTAACGTTATGCCCTATGCCATGAATAATGATCGTCTACTGTACCAGTCTTCAATTATCCGGGGGAGTTACTTCAATCGTATGTTGGACTGTGGCCCCTACGACAGATGGGTAGAAATCGCATTGGGATATTTGCCACGCGAGATACTCGAAGAACACAAAGAAAACCTCGCGTTCATTTCCATGGCGCATCGGGACGGAACTAGACTAGCACGGTTAACCTGCGAGACCCGAGAAGTCATAGTATTGTCCGAGCACGTTCTACCAAATATCCACGCCAATGAAGGGCAAAGCGAAGTCCGGTACTTTTTCTACGTTGTGCTTCACGAAGTCGCACATGCAATCAAGAAGCATCGCTCACCTCAATACGACTCTCTGACCAACGAAGAATTTGAGGCTCAGGAAAAAGAGGCCGACGATTTAGCTTTTAAGTGGTTCAACGATCACATCACCGCACTCGCGAACCCTTATCTTCCTGCAATTACAGATGAAGAAATTAAACTGGCTCAAACCAAGAGCCAAGAAGTTATGCAAAGGTTACTAAAATAGGGCATAACCTTACATTCGAGAGGGACTGGCTACGCCAGCCCCTCAATTAAACGTTAGGCATTTGGGTTTACGGGAGCATATCGAATGGAAGTAAAAGATTGGATAACCATAGCTTCCGCATCCATTATCGCTATCGGCTGGTTCGTCACCGGCTATCTCAATAGGGTTAAGGATGTTGCACAAAAAAGGCTTGAATACCGCCTGAAGACGTTGGAGGCTTTTTTACCAGTATGGTTTGCCATTGTGAAAGATGGAGCCGCGTTTTCAAAGCCTGAGATTCTCGCTCAATTTGAAGATGCCAGAGGCAAGTTTCATCTCTATGGGTACAAGGACGAAAATGAACTAATGGATCAGCTCGTTTTGGCACTTGGAAATAAAAACCTTGAGGAGTTTAATGCAGCACTTAGAAAGCTGGTTTCGCTAGTACGTTCTCGCATCAGAGAGGAGCTAAAAATCAATGCCTAACCTAACGTTCGAGCGGGACTGCCGCGAAGCAGCCCGCGTCAGCCCCTCAACTTAACGTTAGGGGCTTTAAACTCAACGTGCCATGTGTCGGTTGGGTTGTGTGCTAGTGTTGCGGTAGCTTGGAAATGTGATGCTCCGTAGTTGCGGTTTTGGTGCGGTGGCAATCTGGACGTGAAACGCTTCGTTGATTCTGCGCATCCGTTTACACCGCGCCACCGGAGCGTTTTTTCCGCTGCCCAAAGGTACGTCGGGTGGCGCGGTGTAAGCCGGGGTTTTAGCCAAGCTTGGTGGCGGCTTCATAGTTTTTTTGGCGCAGCGGTAGCCCGAACGCTTGCGCCCCATAGTATATTTTTTGTTGCTTGGGTTGGGAACGTGCAATGCAACTAATTGAAATCCTAACCTTTCATTCGAGAGGGACTGGCTACGCCAGCCCCTCAATTTAACTACAAGGGCTTCCCCAAATTAGCAAGCGCTTTTGAAATTTCTATTTCATTGCCATTCTCCGTTCCGTTTCATGTCGCGCTGCTTGCATCGTGCGAGAAGGTGAAGGACTGCTAAACTACAAACGGTCATATTGGGCTGTTGCCCGAACCCTGATGAAAGACGCGCGCCGGGACCTCATTCGTTGATCGGGTGCATGCTGCTTTCCCCGTAAATTGATCAGGCTCTCCCGGCGCGGGTCCAACCCGCTTCACATCAACGCTGGCAGTGCATCGGTGATTCTTTGTCGCCGCCCGACGGCGCGTATATTCCTTTCAAGTTTCGTTTTCTGGTAGACGGTTTTGGTTTTCAATCCTTGCCCAACTCCAATTTAAAATCTTCCCCGTATTTCAACACCGCCCACGCGAGCCGCGCATTCTTCGCCGCGATGGCAATGACCGCGCGCCAGTAGCCGCGCCGTTCTTCCAGCGACCGCGCCCAGCGGCTGAAGCGATCCTGCTTGTCGCCAAGACTGTTGAGCACCGCTCGCGCTCCCATGACCAGCAGGCTGCGCAGGTAACCATCTCCGGCCTTGGTGATGCGTCCCAAGCGCGCCTTTCCGCCGCTGCTGTATTGTCCCGGAACAAGTCCGATCCAGGCCGCCACTTGGCGCCCGTTATCGAAGTCGTGGCCGCTGCCCATACTGGCCAGCAATGCGCTAGCGGTGACAGGGCCAATGCCGGGGAGTTTCATCAACCGTTTGCTGCGCGCATCTTCGCGCGCGGCCTTAGCGATGGCTCGGTCGTATTCGGCGATTTTCTTGTCGAGTTCGTCCGCGTGTGCCAACAAGTCACCCACGCACAGGTTGGCGTAACCCGGCAGGTCTTCCAAGTGCGCGCCGATCTCGCGGCGCAGACAAACAACTTTTTGCGGCAGCACGATACCGAACTCTGCGATCAGGCCGCGCAGGCGGTTGTAGCTTGCGGTGCGTTCCTCGACAAACCCCTGCCGGGTGCGGTGCAGGCACAGGATGATCTGCTGGTGTTCTTCCTTGACCGGGACGAAAAGCATGGATGGGCGTGTGACGGCCTCGCAGATCGCGGCGGCATCAGCCGCGTCGTTCTTGCCGCGCTTGCCGGTCATGCGGTAGGGCGCGACGAACTTCGGCGCGATCAGCTTGACCGTGTGGCCGTACTGCCGGAACAGCCGTGCCCAGTGGTGTGCACCCGAACACGCTTCCATGCCGATCAGGCACGGCGGCAGTTGCGCAATCAGTGGCAACAAATCTGCGCGCTGCACTTTTGGCTTGACCAGCGCTGCCTTGCCGCTATCATTGACGCCGTGCACGGCAAACACGTTCTTGGCGAGATCGATTCCTACGGTGATAATGTTCATGGACTTCCCCTTTCGTGGTGTTGATGAAATGTGCAAATTCCATCATGGCACTTGTTGCCGTTCGCGGCTTCCGCCGCAGCCTCGGGACGGGGAAGTCCCTTTCATTCGTTAGAGCGCTCGCGCCAAAAGGAACTCCATGAATGCAACGTCAATCAAAATATTCCTGTTCGCCGTTCTGAGTATCTGCGTTTCGTCCGCAGATGCCGGGGAATGTCGAGGGTACAGTGGCCCCGGTGGAGCCTGTTACGCTGGCCCGGGGGGAGGACTCTACGCTGGGCCAGGCGGTGGACTGTATGCGGGACCTGGTGGCGGTTTGTACGCTGGTCCGGGTGGAGGACTCTATGCAGGTCCTGGCGGCGGAATGTATGCTGGCCCAGGCGGAGGCCTTTACGCAGGGCCAGGAGGTGGGCTTTATGCTGGCCCGGGTGGTGGAATCTATTCTGGCCCACCCTCAGATAATGGCTACAAAGGCCCATGGGGGCCTTGCATCACTGGAGCCAAAGGCAACGAATGGTCTCGACAAAACTGTCCTCAATGAAGCTTCGTTAGGGTGCAAGAAAGGATGCTGCGGTGAATGATCTCTTAGTTGACGGTTACGCTTTAGGGAAGCTCAGTGAGTTGGTATTCGAGCTATTTATTGGCCTTGAACCTGCGCGTGAGAAACTGAGCGAAAACTTGCATTTCGTCGCTATCATTTCTCCCGAGGATTTTAAACTGAAAAAGCATCAAAAAATGTGGGCTAAAGTTCAGAAGAGCCTGATTGGCAAAACCAAGAATATAGGTCTTGAACGGGCACCAATCGACAGATTAACGGTGAGAAACGCAACAATTGCGAAAGCTCTCGCGTCTATCTGGTCGATTTATGAGGAATGCCAAATTGCACCCTAACCTTACGGTCGAGAGGGACTGCGCGAATACACCCTCGCGCAGCCCCTCACCTCAACGTTATGCCCTTTAAATGAAAGTGAGCTAGCATGCAGGAACGAATGGACGCAAGTGTGCAAAGGGAACGACTTTCCTCAGAGGCGTTTAGGCAACTGGAGGAGCGCGAACTTGAACTCTTGGAGTATCGAAAGTTAATTCAACAGCAAGAAAAGCAAATATCCGAGTACCAAACTCGCATTAAGCACGAGCAAATGGCACGCGAAAAGGAGTTCCATAAGGAACTGGAGGCGCGCGAAAAACATTTTGCAGATCGCGAACGAAAGCTTTATGAACGGCAAACCGAAATCGAACGTCACTTTATGCAACGCCAAGAAGAGGCAGAATCTCTCAGGGCACGGCTTGAACATGAAGTTATTGCTCGTGAATCCCAACTTCAAGAGACACTACAACAACTGAAACTTGAGAAAGAGCGCTACACCGAGGAGAGTAGAAAAAAGATTGAAAGCACCTCAAAGGACTACGTCTCTGACACCCTCAGCGCCTTAGATCGAAAAGAGGCTCAGTTTCACCTAATTTCAAAAATATGGAGCGTAATTGGCGCGGTGTCACTTGCGGCTGGCTTATTATTCTTCGGTTACGTAACAATTTCAAGCTTTGTGATCATCCCAAATCCGGTCACATGGGAGTTCATCACATTCTCTATCGTCAAGGGTCTGATTGCCGTTGCACTCTTTGCTGCTTTGGCGAGGTATGCTTTTCTGTTCAGCAATTCCTACATGCGTGAAGCATTAAAAAATGCGGATCGTCGTCATGCCATTAACTTTGGTAAGTTCTACTTAGAATCATACGGAGCTGCCGCTGATTGGACACAGATCAAGGAGGCGTTTGAACACTGGAATATCATTGGTTCCAACGCATTCTCTAAGTCTGAAGATACTCAATTAGATGTCACAGCGCTAGAAAAAATTGCTGCGATCATTGAAAAAATTAGCAAATCACTACCTTCACCTAAGTCGGAAAAAAGTGCATAACCTAACGTTCGAGCGGGACTGCCGCGAAGCAGCCCGCGTCAGCCCCTCAACTTAACGTTATGCCCCATGAATTCCACGCTTAGTCAATCCAACCGTAGGAGCTGTCTGTGAATTTCGCCGTGATCTCATTCTTAATCAGCCTCGCAGTTGGTCTAGTCTTTTGGCTTTTTCCAGACACTGGAAAACACCTTGTAGAGAATGTTGCATCTGAACCCCGTCCATCGCTTCAAGTTCCGGGAAACAACGAGATTGAAAAACAGATTAACCTCGCAAAAATGCAGGGCGTTGGTACGTCTGATCCCAGTTCGGAGTTTGCTGTAGCCGTCCCTTTTGTCCGCCCGAGCATGGAGCTAACCGCGAGTACTTCAAACTCACCGGCTAACGTAGTCGCGTTATCAAACGCTTCCCCTCTTCGCTCTGCTAATCAAGACCTCGTCTTCGCTCCTGGCAAGTGCCGCTTTCACGGTTCCATTCGGTGGTTACACCAACCAACCATGAAAGGGGAGGCCACAATCACTGTACTCTCGTGCGTCCTAGACAACGGGGACTCTTACGGTCTCGGCCAATCCGATGGGCCAGAGATCGGTTTTGTTGCATCACTAGATCAACCAGCCAGCCGAGAGTTACAACTCACTGAAGAAGATAAATCCGCCACACTGCCAACAGCAGCAAAGTATATCGTTCGCTTCTCGGCACCACTTCACGACTTGCCATTCATGGGTAAAGGTAAATCGTGGTAAATATGTGTGGCATAACCTTACATTCGAGAGGGACTGGCTACGCCAGCCCCTCAATTCAACGTTAGGGTTTACACAAAGGGGGGGATCAATGAAGTTTTTACACAGGTTCATTACCGTTTTGCTTTGCCTCCAAGTTTCGCTTTCTTTTGCGGACACACAAAATACTCATGCCTTGTCGCCTGCTGAGACGCAAAAAATCCGCGAAGTTGTAAATGAAGTAAGGAAAGCAATTCTTAGTAAAAACACGAAGGAGTTTTTAAAATACGTCAGTGTCACTAATGGGCTGACATGCACTGACACAAACTATACGCACAATGAGGTAAAAAAATTCCTCACCAACAAGGATAGTTACCTGCGCATATCTTTGTTTGACTCTGCCCGTTTTTCAAAACAATGCGGTGATGGATACCCCAAAGAGTATCCCGCCATCGCTGAAATCGAGTTCCTTCAAAGTGCAAATGAATCAATCAAAGTTTCTCCGCTGGATAATGATTGGGTTGAGGTCACTATTGAGTCCCCGATAAAAACGCAATATCCTCGGCTGTGGTATTTGCATAGGGAAGCGAAAACATGGAAGGTGTCTGGGGGCAGCTTCATTATAGGAAATTGCACATGCGGGTAACACAAAACCCTAACCCTACGCTCAAGCGGGACTGCGCGAATAAACCCTCGCGCAGCCCCTTAGCTCCACGTTAGGCAAATCGGATAGAGAGTGATATGTCCAAAAAAGAAATTCAGGAATTGCTCGATAGAGTCGCTGACGGAACTGGCTATGGTGATCCTGATGCGAGGCTTAATGATGAGAGAAAGCTTCAAATTTTTCTTGCGCGAGAGCAATCCAAAACGGGAACCAGATTAAATTGGTTAACCTTCTTTTTGGTTATCGTGGGTTTGCTTAATGTTGCAGTGCTTGCTTTTCAAGTTTGGGGCAAGTAGCAATGCCTAACCCGACGCTCAAGCGGGACTGCGCTGATAAAGCCCAGCGCAGCCCCTTAGCTCCACGTTAGCCCGCTCAGAAAATGATATGGAAGATTTGAAGTTTAAATTAGAAAAAGCAAAGAATGCGCCCGTCAGTGACGAGGAAATCCTCAATGATCTGAGGCAGGTTTCTAGTACGCTAAACTCATCCAAGGTCACGCAGAAACTTTACGAAGAGCATGGTCAGTACGACTACTCAAATGTTGGTCGGCGATTTGGCACTTGGAACAAAGCATTGGAAGCCGCTGGTCTATCATTATCTAATCAGTGCAATATTCCAGATGAGGCTCTATTCGAGAACATTCTGCGGCTCTGGCAACACTATGGGCGTCAGCCGCGCCGGGCTGATCTAGCTCAGCCCCCGTCGACAATTTCACAGAGCGCATACAATCGCAGGTTTAAATCTTGGGTTGTCGCACTTGAATGCTTTGTTGATTATGCCAACTCATCTGACGTATCGGCACCAGCCAGAGCAGAAGAAATAACCAGCTCTCGCACAACTGGACGTGATCCATCGTTGAGGCTTAGGTTCAAGGTTCTGTCCAGAGACAGGTTTACTTGCCAACATTGCGGGGCGAGTCCTGCAAAAATGGTAGGTGTTGAGTTGCATGTAGATCACATACTCGCTTGGAGTAAAGGCGGTCAAACAACCTTGGAAAATCTCCAGACACTTTGCTCAAACTGTAATCTTGGAAAAAGTAATCTGTAAGTCGCGGGCTAACCTTACGGTCGAGAGGGACTGCGCGAATACACCCTCGCGCAGCCCCTCACCTCAACGTTAGGGCTTGCGAGACTTTTCGGTACTAAAGCTGCTATGATTTGCACATGGCTCCCACCGTATTCCGTCAAGGTGCATTTCGGTTTTTCTTCTTTTCACGCGAAGAGCCGCGTATGCATGTTCACGTTACCCATACAGATGGTGAAGCCAAGTTCTGGTTGGAACCCCAGATTGAATTAGCGATGAATCAAGGGCTTTCAAAAAAGCAGATCAACGAAGCTTTATTGTTGGTGCAAGATCATTTCGAGGAGATCACCCATGCCTGGCATAGCCACTTCTGAAGTCGAAGTTTCCTTGGCATCAAACAAGGGCTTCTGGTTGCTCTTAAAAGACGAAGAACTTTTTGTCCCCTATGCTGAGTTCCCTTGGTTCAAGCAGGCTACTCTGGAGCAAATTACTACCGTCGAATGGCCAGCACCCAATCATCTTTATTGGCCTTTGCTTGATGTCGATCTGGCTGTGGCATCTATTCGCAATCCCAGCCAATTCCCTTTGGTTGCAAAGCCAACTAACGTGCAGCGTGTATAACCAAGCCCTAACCTTGCATTCGAGAGGGACTGGCTACGCCAGCCCCTCAATTCAACGTTAGGCGTTTCCATTTGAGAGTGGAAATCGGGCTGGGTTGTAAGCGTTAAAATGTATTCGCTGTTATCGGGATTGCTCTGTTCATTTGCGCCAAGTCGCGGTGATTTTGCGGCGTTCAGAGTTCAGCGGTTTTATTGAATTTTTCGCTCGGCGGTTCGTTCTCGCTTGGCGGGTTTTTGATGCTGTTCGGGCGCATCGGGTTATCGCAGGTCATGCTTGTGATTCAACGTTTTGGTGCGCCGCTTGATTTTCTGCGCGGTTGTTTTAATATCGGTTTTGGTGCAAAGGTGTTCAACGTGCAATGGAAATAATAATGAAAACCCCTAACCCTACGCTGAAGAGGGACTGGCGAGAAGCCGCCAGCCCCTTAGCTCCACGTTAGGGTCTGACCTTGCAGCTTGTAATTTTTTAAAGGGGAAACTTCATGAAGCACTTTTATCACCTTAATGTTTTTGTGTTACTTCTTACTGGCTTATTATCCTCGGCTTGTAGCTCTATTAACGGGTACCCTCTCAAGCCATCTGCTCCTGATGCGGCTTACACCTCGTTCAATAAAATGGCTCGGGAAAAACATGCTACCACTGTTGCTAATCCAGACCTTGATGATGTGAAAAATGCGCTTTCCGATTTGTTTTCCGAAACTGGGACAAAGGAAAAAAACAAGAGCAATCAACAATGGGCTACAAATGAAATCACTGTAACCGGTGGCTTTGCAGCGGCGTTAGGTAATCTTGCAAAAAAAACTGCCCTAATGAATACAGGTCTACTGCTTGCCATGACAGGGCTAACTGTTGATCAGTTTTATGGTGCAGGAACCACAATCGATACTCACCTTAAAGCTGATGAAGTATTTAGTTGCATGCTAACTGAGCTAGATCCTTTAACTGAAGATATGCGTAGTAAAGGCGCGCTCTCATCAAAAGATGGAAATGTTGCTGCTAATAATGCGGTTGATGACGTTATTAGAAAAGTAAATGAAGCTTTGTTTTTATATCGAAAAGCGATACTGAAACAAACAACAACTGTATCAAAGGATGATTTTAGTCGTTTTGCTAAGGCATATAGCGATAAGCAAATTGCGACACAGCAAGCAACTGGTGATGCAGCAAGTGCAGTTGCCACAGCTCAATCAATGGTACAAGCAGCGGGACAACAAGTAGCGCCAAAAGCCCTCGCTGTTAAAAGCCTAGATGATGCAAATAACGATTTATATGCGGCAAAGTTTATTCCTCTCCAAACCAGTTTGGAGGCATGTATTAAGAAATTCTGATCTTAATATTCGGCATGTATGAGGACGAGCAGTGCTTATAATTCAAAGCCCTAACCTAACATTCGAGAGGGACAGGCCAGAAGCGGCCTGCCCCTCAATTTAACGTTAGGGGCTTTAAACTCAACGTGCCATGTGTCGGTTTAGTTGTGTGCTGGTGTTGCGGTAGCTTGAAAATGTGATGCTCCGTAGTTGCGGTTTTGGTGCGGCGGTAATCCGGACGTGAAGCGCTTCGTTGATTCTGCGCATCCGTTTACACCGCGCCACCGGAACGTTTTTTCCGCTGCCCAAAGGTACGTCGGGTGGCGCGGTGTAAGCCGGGGTTTTTGCCAAGCTTCGTGGCGGTTCCATAGTTTTTTTGGCGCAGCGATAGCCCGAACGCTTGCGCTCCGTAGTATATTTTTTTGTTGCAGAGGTTGGGAACGTGCAATGCAACTAATTGAAATCCTAACCTTTCATTCGAGAGGGACTGGCTACGCCAGCCCCTCAATTTAACGTTAGGCAGCTCTCGCCCTCGCGTTAATTCTTCGTTGTGTTTATTTTAAGGAGTAAGTGTAATTATGGCGAAATCAACTGATAATCTTATACGATTAGTTAAGGCTGGCGGCAACTTGAGCATTGATGCTGAGGGTATGTCCACAGACAATATTATTCGCGTCGTAAATGTTGCAATAGAAAAGGGGAAAAATATTACGTTCCGAAATCTTTCATCCCATTCGACCGACAATCTGCTTAAGATTATAAAAGCGGGCGGGAGTAATGTAGTCCTGGAGGTGTAACTGGACGCACGCACATTTATTCTGTTACCCGTCGCCAGTTCTACCTACATGAAACTGCCTAACCTAACGTTCGAGCGGGACTGCCGCGAAGCAGCCCGCGTCAGCCCCTCAACTTAACGTTAGGCCATGATCGGTTGCATCCATCTATATGCTGCCGATTTGTTGTAAGTCCGCGTTGTGTCCAGTTTCATCCAGTGAGCACAGTGCTGCCGTGCCCGCTCGATAATTTTGTCGCGTTAGCGATGTTTAAAGAGGAGGTTGTAAAATGCCAAGATGCACAGTAAAGAGCAGTTTGGAGGTTCACCACAAGCGTCGCGATGGTGGAAATGGGATAGACAATGCCGAGGTACTCTGCCAAAAATGCCATAAAGCCACTTCGACTTATGGCGTTCCTGGAAAAAGTCCAGATCCATTCGATCAAGCGACAAAAGATAAAGCACTGAAGAGTGCAGGGAATCAATGCGAGTGTACCCGGACAGGCGGGTGCCACTAGGCGAATGGCTTCATGGCCTAACCTTACGGTCGAGAGGGACTGCGCGAATACACCCTCGCGCAGCCCCTCACCTCAACGTTAGGCAGGATGAGGCGATGACCGATTCTCCTCACATTTAAAAACAAGCATGGATAAGTTCACTTTCTAATGGATTCACCGATAACGAACAAATGGGGGGCATCTCAATGAATGGCTTGAGCAAAGATGAATGGAAAGAATTGGCGTATCAACAAGTGTGCGAGGTGGCGAGGACTCACGCTGAATTCACACCAGATGACATATGGGCAACAGGATTGCCCAAGCCTCAAGAGGCTCGCGCACTCGGGGGCGTGATGCGGCGTGCAAAGAACAGCGGACTAATTGAGAAGACGGGAAGATCAAGTCCTACCGATCAACCAGAAAGCCATCGAGCAGATGTTACAGTCTGGAGATCGTTGATTTTTGTTGCGTAAACTGTTCGGGGGCAGAGTAAAGTTAAATGCCTAACCCGGCAGTCAAGCGGGACTGCGCGAATAAACCCTCGCGCAGCCCCTTACTTTTACGTTAGACATCTTGTAATAACGTGCGTATGCACAAAAAATCCTTGACAGCTTATATTGTGTGCATACAATAACGCTTATGGACATTACCTACGACCTTGTTAAAAACGCCCGCAACATCGCTTTGCGTGACTTGAGTTTTGAGCGGGCGGCAGAGTTTGATTTCACTGGTGCAACCTATCTGATTGACGAAAGGCGTGATTACAACGAAGTGCGTCGGGTCGCCATCGGATATCTGGATGGTCGCTTGCATCACCTGTGCTTTGTGGAAACGATGACCGGTATTCGCGTGGTCAGTTTCCGCAAGGCTAATACGAGAGAGGCGAAGAAACATGACAAACCGAAAACCATTGACTAATGCGGATGGAGAAGTCCGCGAATTGACCGAGGCCGATTTCAAGGCTGCCCAACCCTTCTCGTCGCTCCCTGCATCATTGCAGGCAAAGCTAGGCGGTCTGCGCGGTCGCCCTAAAGCAGCCGTGACGAAAGAACGGATTACCATCCGCTTGTCGCCCGACGTGGTGCGTACCTTCCGCGCTACGGGCGACGGCTGGCAAACCCGTGTTGATACCGCACTGCGCGATTGGCTTAAAACCCATTCCCCATTGTAGTCAATCGGTTATTCTCCGTAGCTAAAAGTCTAACCTCACATTCGAGTGGGACTGGCTACGCCAGCCCCTCAATTCAACGTTAGGCGCTATGCGAAATTTGCCCAATTTCTCTGTCTCGCCGGTTGCCGTTTTTGCGGCGGGTTCTGCTGCGGGTTGCGGGGTGGTCGCCTCCAGTTTTGTGGTTGGGCTGCTTGAGTTGCCCGTTCGGCTCTGTAAATGGCGCGGAAAAGGATACCAAATGGCGGAGTAAAAGGGAGCCAGTCGGTTGGTTAAAATGGGCTCACGGGAGCCCGTTTTTTTGTTGCTTGATTCTTTATTCTTGCCTTGGGCAGCGAACGTAGCGTAGCGAAGTTCGATGCCCAAGGCAAGACGGTGCCAATCAGTCAGTGTCGGTGGCACCCCCTTTCTGTTCCGAATGCCCATGGTTACTGGCATCTGGCTCCGCCATTGCGCTGGCTTTCTTGGCGCGCTTTTTGGATGTTGCCAGCCTGTAGCTTGCCCCGTTCATTTCCAGAATATGAACATGATGGGTCAACCGATCTAACAGTGCCCCGGTTAGTCGCTCAGAGCCGAAGACGCTTGTCCATTCATCGAATGGAAGATTGCTGGTTATCAACGTAGAGCCATTCTCGTAGCGACGGCTTATCACTTCGAACAGCAGTTCCGAGCCTACCGCCGTGAACGGCACGTAGCCAAGTTCATCGATAATCAGCAAGTTTACTTTTGCCAACTGTTTTTGCAGTGAGCGCAAGCGACGCTCATCACGCGCCTCCATCAGCTCATGAACCAGTGCTGCGGCTGTAACGAAGAGGACGCTGTGATTCTTCTGGCAGGCAGCAAGACCCAATGCCAGTGCTGTATGTGTCTTGCCGGTGCCCGCAGGCCCTAGGGCGATGCAGTTCTCCCGACGCTCGATCCATTCGCAACGCCCCAGCTCCAGAACCAGTGATTTGTTGAGGCTGGGAATTGCCTTGAAGTCGAAGGTATCCAGGCTCTTCGTCTGCGGGAAACGAGCCTGCCGAATACGTCGTTCCATATTGCGTCGGTTCCGGTCAATTCGCTCCAGTTCGCATAAACGCAACAGATAGCGTGGGTAATCAACCTGATCCCGAACGCACTCGAAAGCAACCTTCTCGTATTCCCTCGCAAATGTGGGCAGCTTGAGCGATTTCAGATGATGGATCAGCAGCACTTGGGGAGGTACCGTAGCTTCTTCATCAATGGTGCTCATGGCGACACCTCCTTCTGCGCTTGATTGATCCTCTCCTGCAACAGCGCCAGATAGTCACGTACATCGGTGATGCCAACATTTGCTTGTGGCAGAAACGGATAGGCCGAGAGATCCAGACGTGGTGCGCGACGTTCTATCTTGGCCAGCACCAGATGCTTGACGGCATCGTAGCTGATTGCCGACATGCGTATCGCATCCTCGACGGCAACGGCCACTTCTTCTTCGCCGAAGGTTTCTATCAAGCGCAACATCTGGATATATTCCTTGCGGCCTTGTTTGCCCATTCTGGCTTCCATCAGGCGACGCAGATGCTCGAAATCCTCTGGCAATTCCCAGTTCTGCAGCGGCGCGGCCTGGTCGAGAGCTCTTGGCTTGCGCTCCAGTAGCGCCAAGTAGTGAAGCGGGTTGTAGATGAAATCTTCTTTCTCATAACAACGCTTATGGGTGGCAATAACTTCACTACCGCAGGAAATCACCACCTGATTCACATAACCGCGCACCAACACGTCGTGATGCCCGTATGCTGTCGGTACTGAGTAGTCATTGAGCCGGTATCGCACCAGCGCCATTGACGAGGCGCTGGTGGAGACAACCTCGCACGGGTCAAATGAGTCCGCTGGCAGCGGTAAAAATGCCAGAAGATCACGTTTCATCCGTTCGCCGATGCTTTCCTTCTTCCCGCGCAACACTGCGACCTGCCGTTTCTCGCAAGCTGTCAGCAGGCGGGCATTAAATTCGTCTATGGTGCGAACCCGTGGCAGGGGAACCATGAAATTGCGCCGTGCATAGCCCACCAATCCCTCAACCTTGCCCTTGTCGTTGCCTTTTGCTGGGCGGCCAAATTTATCTTCGAATAGATAGTGGCTCTGCAATTCGCTAAAAGACTTGGTACGCGTGCGCTTTCCATCGCCGAGAATTCTGGCTACAGCGATCTTGGTGTTGTCGTAGAGAATCGATTGGGGTACGCCACCGAGCCAGGCAAAAGCAGCAACATGCCCATCCAAAAACGCTTCGGTCGTCTCAGCCGGGTAGGCTTTAACGAATATCGCATCCGAATGCGGCAGATCCATGCAGAAGTAGTGAATGCGCGTCTTGATTCCGCCCAGATAAATATCGGCTTCACCGAAATCTGCCTGTGCATGACCGGGTGGGTGCGCCAGAGGAATAAAGACTTCCTTCTGCCGCAGGCGTTCCTTGGCGACAAATTCGCGCACGACGGTGTACCCGCCCGTGTAGCCGTGCTCATCTCGGAGTCGTTCGTAAATACGAACCGCCGTGTGGCGCTGCTTCTTGAGAACTTCACGGTCGTCCTGCAAGATTTGATGAATGATGCCGACCATCGGCCCCAATTTGGGGGATGCCGGACTATCCTTGCGCTGGTAGCCAGGCGGTACTTCGTGTTGGATCATCTTCTTTACTGTCTTGCGGCTGATCCCAAACCGCTTTGCTGCTCCGCGCTCGCTCAGGTTCTCCACCATAACGGCGCGCCTTACTTTGGCGTATAGGTCCACGTTGTGCATCCTTTCTGCCTTTCCCGATCTGTTGAAAGATCGAAGGATAAGGCTCAGGACTGGTACCGACTACCCCGCTAACTGGCTCCTTTTTACTCCGCCATTTACAGGTCGTGTCACAGTGCCCGGAAAACCAAGCGATGATTTAGCGCCCGGCACATTGAATAGCATTCTTAAACAAGCACAGTTAAAGGGCTAAAATATGCGTTACGCTATCGTTGTCGAAAAAGCCGAAAATAATTATTCCGCATACGCCCCAGATTTACCTGGCTGCGTCGCCACTGGTTTTACTGTCGAAGAAACCGAGCGCGAAATGCGCGAGGCAATCGAATTTCACATCGAAGGTCTTATTGAAGATGGCTTACCTATTCCGCGACCAGCAAGCATCGTTGAGTATCTTGAAATAGCTGCCTAACCTTGCATTCGAGAGGGACTGGCTACGCCAGCCCCTCAATTTAACGTTAGACCGCATCACCAAAATGGTGACAATAGGCACACATCAAGATAAACTAGCGGCATGAAACCATTTCGCTGGAACCCCGATAAAAATGAGGCGCTGAAAATTGGGCGCAGCATTTCGTTCGAAGAAATTGCACTTGCTATTGAAGCGGATGGCTTGCTGGATGAGTTGCGCCACCCTAACTCGGAAAAGTATCCAAACCAGTTCATTCTTGTAGTGGCGCTTGATGGCTATGTTTACTTGGTACCTTACGTTGAAGAGTCGGATCACTACTTTTTGAAGACAGTGATTCCAAGCAGGAAGGCGACCAGAGACTACTTATTGAGGAGTAACTCAGATGAAAAAGCTTGATGCGTTTGAGAAAGATATATTGGATGCCTATGAGAAGGGCGAATTCAAGTCAACCTCTCCTTCAAAAGCAAGGTTGGCAAAATTCAAAGCGGCAGCAACCGCTACTTTTCTCAAGGAAAAGCGGATCAACATCCGTCTGTCCACCCCGGATTTAATGGATATTCAAGCACGAGCACTCGAAGAAGGTATGCCATACCAGACATTGATAGCTAGCGTACTTCACAAATTTGTGTCGGGACGTCTTGTTGAGCCGCCGTCAAGTCTAACCTCACGTTCAAGTGGGACGCGCCAGAAGCGGCGCGCCCCTTAACTTAACGTTAGGGGCTTCATGCAGCGAGTAAGTTCTGGGGTGTTTATGATAATTTGAAAGTGGTTTGCTCCGTTGATTTTTTCTGGATCGCGGCAACTTGAACGTGCTTCGCTTTGTTGATTCTCTGTCATCCGTTTGCACCACGCCTTCTGTGGTTTTGCGCAGCGCAGCGTTTCAGCAGCTTCATCAAAACGCGCGGCGTGGTGCAAGCCGTGGCAGTTCGCTTTTTTGGCGTTATGCAAAGTATTTTTGGTGCAGCAGGAGGCGAGGGGCAGCACGTATAATTTCGAGCCTTGGGCCAAGCGGTTATTTTAGCGTTCGGCGGTTCGCATTTTTGGGTCTGAGGTTGGGGGCGTGCGGTGCAACTAATTGAAATCCTAACCTTTCATTCGAGAGGGACTGGCTACGCCAGCCCCTCAATTTAACGTTGGGCATCTTAATCATGACGTGTCTCGAATCATTGGAGAGTTGGTGGAAGCAAGTTTTTTCCGGCGATTACCTCCCTATCACTGTCACAGCAGCAATTGTGCTGTTTGCAGTGAAGGAGCTGTTGGAAATTCGCCGTAGGCGCGCAGAGCGACTGCGGAAGACAAAGGCTGTAAAGTTGTTACTTTCCCAAGAGCTTGAGAAGAACCATTGGGCGCTAATTTCCTTTTTTCGAATACTCGATAGCCTGAATGAAGCGCAAAACGACGCACCAAACGCTGTCTTTAGTTTGCATGTGGCACGGAATGGTTCTGAACACTTCCGTATGAAGGAAAACCCCAAAGACGAAAGTGATTCAGGCCAGTGGATTCCATTGTTCAGCACGAAGCTATACGAACAACTCCTTGCCACCTTGGCCGAGTACGATCAACCCTTGTACGAAGTGGTTAATCAGACATATGAAGATATATTCGAACTTATACATTACCGCGAAGTGCTAACTTCCTTCCTCGCGGGCGAGACCTTAGCGCCAGTAGACATGACGTATCGCTTCCTTGCTGACATGGCCGAAGAAAAGAACGAGTATTACAATGGGCTGAATAAGGCTTATTGCGCTCTAACTGGTAATGATCTCAAAGCGTCACGACTTCGTTAGGAACCTTAACAACCATGCCCCATTTAATTTGCACGTCGATGCCCAACCTTACGGTCGAGAGGGACTGCGCGAATACACCCTCGCGCAGTCCCTCACCTCTACGTTAGGGAGTACATATTGTGAGCCACTTTGAGAAATTCCTGCCGAATGAAAATAACCGACGTATGTTTCCGGGTTTTCTTGCATTTTGCATAGCGGCTATTGGTGTAGCTCTTGGGTTCGCCGCATCTGCGCTGTCATATCGATGGCTTAGCATAGTCGCATTTTTCATCACTGCATCGGGTGTCTTCGGAGGTATTGTGTGTGTCATTCGCGGGCAAATTGCCTTTTTTCGCGGGGATTGGCGCAAAGAACATCAGGCATATCTAGACGGGCTAAAAACAAAACAACCATGGGAGTAGAACTATCCCTAACCTTGCATTCGAGAGGGACTGGCTACGCCAGCCCCTCAATCTAACGTTAGGCCGAGAAATGGGAAAGTTGAATTCGAGTCCAAAGCCGGGAGCGCACCGCTATGATATTTAAAATATTCGTGACTCTATTCTTTCCACTAATGTTTACTGGCACTGTCCTCGGACAAGCCGCAACCCTAGGCACAGCCGCCACCCCGCAACCCAATTACATTCTGAAAGAGTGTCTGGAAACTGCAAGCACGGGCGACCCGATGTCCGCAATGAATGGCGTTGACCCTGCTGGTTTGCTTGCAGGCGAAATTGGAATCCGGCGCAATCAAGATCTTCTTGATTCGCTTGCTGCCGATACAATTAAAATCGCCATGCTGCAAGGCACAACGAATGGGAAGCTTGTCGCCCATACAGCAGGTAATGGAAGGTTGTATTATATGTACGCTCCCCCTCCTAACTACACTGGCAAAGACCGTGCGGTGTTCCTGGCAGAATTTGAGGGCAAGGTGTACAAAATCGTCATAAACATTGTGGTATCTCCGACGGTGGGTGAAAGCCCGTTGTTGGAGGGGATGCAGCCAGTGTGCCCCGAATCACAACTCATCAAGGTCAACAAACCTAAGTCGGGCTCCAATAGCTGGGGGCAGGGTAATGCTAAAAAAGCCTCTTAAGAAACACCTTTTAACCAACTGAAAGTAAAAGGTAAAAATTTTGCTATTTTTGTGTTTCTTCGGCGCGATTTTTTGCGGCACGGGGCCGATTACTGCGCTAACCTTGCATTCGAGAGGGACTGGCTACGCCAGCCCCTCAATTTAACGTTAGCCATCTATGAAACCATACGAGTTTATCGAAGATCACGAAAAGGTCATTGCCTATTTCGGACAGTGGCCCAGCTTTCACGATGGTGAAGTTCATCGTGTCGTACTTGATCGCATGAACCGTTCTGCTTCTGGTTCGTATATACCAACTGCAGAGGTGCATCTTCGTGGTTGGACCATGACCTCTGCTGTCAATGCGGGAGGTTTTTACAAAGTGGAAAATGACGCAGTAGTCCATTTTCTATTTGAAGATGTTTTCGATTTTGAGCTTGAGGGTTTTAATCAGCAAAATGTGCTGTCATCGCTGAATCTCTCCCTTATCACGGGCTCTCTCGAAAGCGAACAAGCACTGCGTGTCGAGCTTGAGCACTGCTATTTATTTTCGAGTGAATTCAGCGCTCGCAAGGCCAAGGTTCTCAATGTTGTTCCATATGTTGAGGAGCAAAATGGCTAACCTTACATTCGAGAGGGACTGGCTACGCCAGCCCCTCAATTCAACGTTAGGCATTGCAGTTAGCCCTTGTTGCGCAACACGCAACGCGCTATCATACGTCCATGATTACAACGTTTCGCCACAAAGGTCTACGCAAATACTTTGAGTCTGGCAGCTTGGCTGGAATCCAACCGGCGCATGCGAGCCGTCTCAAAATGCAGTTAGCCGCGCTTGATACCGCTCAAGTTATCGAGGACATGGACATTCCCGGCTTTCGGCTTCACCCGCTAAAGGGAAGTGAGCGTGGGCGTTGGTCAATATGGGTAAATGGCAATTGGCGCGTCACGTTCGAGTTTGAAAACGGCAACGCATTTGTTTTAGATTACGAGGATTATCACTAATGGCTATGCACAATCCACCGCACCCCGGAGCATTTATTCAAGAGGTTTATCTTGCCCCGAACGAAATCAGTTGCAGGGAGCTCGCCCTCAAATTGGGCGTTGCCGCTTCGACCCTTAACCGCGTTTTGAACGAAGCCAGTGGCGTGAGTCCTGAAATGGCTCTTCGTCTCTCAAAAGCATTGGGGCGCTCCCCCGAGAGCTGGTTGACGATGCAAGACAATTACGATTTATGGCAAGCCAAGCAAACTGTAGACTTGAAGAAAGTTCACAAGATCGAGTTCAGATATGCCTAACCTTACGGTCAAGAGGGACGGGCGAGAAGCCGCCCGCCCCTTACCTCAACGTTAGGCATCTACGTTCTGCGGATAAATCCATTTATGCAAGTAGAGTTCAAGAAAATGTCAAAGCGTGCCAAGTGGATACTAAATACCACGGGCATTCTCGCTGGCGTAAATTTCCTGTCCTTCACGATCGCGGCTGGTTACCTCGGTGGAGATGCGCTAAATGGTTACGTGCAAGGGCAACACCATTTCTTATGCGCGCATGGCTCATGTCGCGAAGTCAGCGAATCAATCTGGCAGTACAGCTATTGGCATTCAATCGCGGCAATAACCGGAATTTTATTGGTTTTTGTCGAGGCTGCAATCTTCGTCAACACTGGAGACATCACAACTTGACTTCAATTCCGATGCCTAACCTTACGGTCAAGAGGGACGGGCGAGAAGCCGCCCGCCCCTTACCTCAACGTTAGGCGCTATGCGAAATCTGCCCATTTTCTCTGTCTCGCCAGTTGTCTTTTTTGCGGCGGGTTCGGCTGCGGGTTCCGGTGTGGTCGCCTCCAGTTTTGTGGTTGGGCTACTTGAGTTGCCCGTTCGGCTCTTTTTGCGGGCTGTGAGTTTTAGCGTTTCGCGCTCTTCTTTGTTGCGCTCGCCCTTGCGCCGCGCATCGCCAGTTTTTTCGTGCGGCAGTTTTGCGCCGTTTTCTTTACTGCGCTCCGTTGCCGTTGTAGCGTCTAACCCTACGCTCAAGAGGGACAGGCCAGAAGCGGCCTGCCCCTTAGCTTCACGTTAGGCTGACCATGTTGATGCCCGATACTCTCAAGTCCGCTGCACAGAAATACTGGAAGGATTTTTTGCCCGCATGGGTAGTGCCGATAATAATGATGGCGGATACTATTCGAAAAGATATTTTTGGAGCGGAACCCTCCGCAATTTTTATTAACGCCGTCTTTGCGTTGTTCTTTCTTTCATTTGTGTGGTGGGCTCGCTTGCCATTTTTGAAGCGGATGAGACAATCACATGCAACAATATTGGGTATGCTTACCCCATTCGGCATTTGGGTAACTTTAGTTCTTTGTCGTAACCTCGTTATTTATACAATTGGGGTTCTCCGTGGTTAAAAGCCTAACCTCACATTCGAGAGGGACTGGCTACGCCAGCCCCTCAATTCAACGTTAGAGCCCTCATGAAGAAAACCACTATTCGAGCAAGACGGAGGCAGCAACTGTCAGCGCTTGCGTTTCGCAAAGTGCTCAAGCGTGAAGCTGAACGTGGCCTCCCCGATTTGAACACATGGTTTGATATGTGGCACCGCCACATTGACATGAACGGTGATGGGAAACTTTCTCGGCTCCATCGTCAATTCCAATTGTGGGCGCTATTTCGCGCGTTGCATACAATCGAAAAACTTACAAACCACATACGAGACCGATGCCAAGTGTTTGCCTATGTCTATGAGCGCGATCCCGGAAGCGATGCTGTCTATGTTCACACTGAAAATCCAAACGGCACTGAATTTCCGTATAATCCAGAAGTGCAGGAATGGCTTAGCATTCTACCGTTTTGGCTTTCTGGTCACGTTTCACTCACGAACTATCGCGTCGGTCTTAACATCCATGAAGGTGAAAGGTACTATTTTGTTCAGCGCAAGCTCTAACCTTACGGTCGAGAGGGACTGCGCGAATACACCCTCGCGCAGCCCCTCACCTCAACGTTAGACCGCACACCAAATTGGTGACAATAGGCACACATCAAGATAAACTAGTATACAAACCCATTAATTACGAAACATAATGCCGAGCCATTTTTGTATCTGCATCCTGCCGAGTGAACGACCACTCGATGCCACGTTGTTCCGTGTTCCGGCGCAACTGCCAAGCATTCACTTCTGTGATGATCGTGGCCTGATCCGGCAAACGCCGATCAAGGCACTGGCGATCAAGAATGCCGATTTCGATTTCAGCCATGTTGAGCCAACTGGCATGTTTCGGTGTGTAGTGAAATACAACACGTCGCAGCAGCGCATTTGCTTTCTTGACGCCGAGCACTTCCTCGAAGCATTTGCGAAAGTGGGTATTGAGATTATCCATCACCAGATGAATGCGTCGCGCTGTGGCATAAACCTGCTTAAGCAGGTGCTGTACGAAAGCCACGAAATCGGTCTTGGCACGATGATCGGTGACTACGACTGTCCGCCGCCCACCTTTGGGTTCGACCGCCACGAACAGGTTGCAAGTGCCCGCACGGCCATACTCGCAATCCTGCTTTGCGGGCGAGCCGGACTGGATTGGCAAAGGCGGACGCGAATCCTTGAGCAGTTGCTTGCTCTTCTCGTCCAGACAAACGACAGGTTCCTTCGGATGGAACGGGCGGGCATAAAGGTCGAGCAGATCGTACATTCGCTGCCGATATTCTTCGGTCAGAGCGCCAATGCACCACATCACCTTGCACCATGGCTTGAGGCAGTTTTTTTTAGCAGACGGCGAATCGTCTCGCGGCTGATCGAGCCTATATCCGCCTGCTTCTGTGCTGCCTGCTCCAGCAATTCGAGTGTCCAGTGCTTGGCGCCTTCTGGAGGCTCCGAGCAGGCCAAGGCGGCAATCTTCGCCTCAACGTCGGTATCGTACTCCCGTGGCTTGCCTGAACGTGCGACATCGCACACCGCGTATTCGACACCGCCCTCCAGATATGCGCCCCGTGTCCGCCAGATGGCGGTTCGCCCAACGCCGAGAACTTCCATGATCTGGGCTTCGGGTATCCCGCGATCAAGGGCAGACAAGATATGCGCCCGGTTGACTTCTCGGGCATGGCGCAAACCCTTTGCTCGATATGATTCGATCAACTCGCGATCCTCGTCGGTAAGATGCAGTTCGGTCTGTCGCATTGCAAGCTCCTCGTTATGGGGTGGGCATGCGACAGTATGATACATGTTTCGTTATTTATGTGTTGCTATACTAGCTGCATGAAACCATTTCGCTGGAATCCCGATAAAAATGAGGCGCTGAAAATTGGGCGCAGCATCTCGTTCGAGGAAATAGCACTTGCTATTGAAGCGGATGGTTTGCTGGATGAGTTGCGCCACCCGAATTGGGAAAAGTATCCAAACCAGTCCGTTCTTGTAGTGGCGCTTGATGGTTATGTTTACTTGGTGCCCTACGTTGAAGAGTCGGATTACTACTTTTTAAAGACAGTAATTCCCAATAGGAAGGCGACCAGAGATTACTTATTGAGGAGTACCCCAGATGAAAAAACTTGATGCTTTTGAGAAAGACATCTTGGATGCCTATGAGAAGGGCGAACTCAAGACTACCTCTCCTTCAAAAGCGAGGTTGGCAAAATTCAAAGCCTCCGCTACTGCTACTTTTCTTAAGGAAAAACGGATCAACATCCGTCTGTCCGCTCCTGATTTAATGGATATTCAAGCACGGGCACTTGAAGAAGGTATGCCGTACCAGACTTTAATTGCTAGCGTACTTCACAAATTTGTGTCTGGGCGGCTTGTAGAGCCATCGTCAAGTCTAACCTCACGTTCAAGTGGGACGCGCCAGAAGCGGCGCGCCCCTTAACTTAACGTTAGGGGCTTCATGCAACGAGTAAGTTCTGGAGTGTTTGTGATAATTTGAAAGCGTTTTGCTCCGTTGATTTTTTCTGGATCGCGGCAACTTGAACGTGCTTCGCATTGTTGATTCTCTGTCATCCGTTTGCACCACGCCTTCGGTGGTCTTGCACGGCGCGGTGTTTCAGCAGCTTTATCGAAATGCGCGGCGTGGTGCAAGCCGTGGCAGTTCGTTTTTTTGCGTTATGCAAAGTGTTTTTGGTGCAGCGGGAAGCAACGGGCACCGCGTATAATTGCGAATTCCGGTTCAAACTGGACACGCATTCCACGGCAAACTGGACAGCCATTCCAGAGCAAACTGGACACTCAGTCCACGGCAAACTGGACAGTAAAATAGGGATGTAGCGGTACGCGGGATAACCGTGGCAACCTCGGGGATTTTTACCGAGGAGCCACATGGCCAACAACAGGTTATCCATGCGCAAGATTACAGAAACACTCCGGCTGCATTTCGAATGCGGTCGCTCCAATCGGGAGATTTCCCTCGCTATTGGCGCATCGCCGACCACGGTTGGCGATTATCTTCGCCGCGCCAAGGCCGCAGGCATAGGCTATCCGCTGCCTGAAGGCTTGGATGATTCGGCCATGGAACTGCGGCTATTCCCGCCGATTGTGCCTTCTGATGTTGTCCGATCCGAGCCGGACTGGGTCTGGGCGCACCGCGAAATGCGCAAGAAGAGCGTCACGCTGGAATTGCTGTGGCAGGAGTACAAAGCCGCGCACTCTGATGGCTACCAATACAGTTGGTTCTGCGAACGCTACCGGCAATGGGTGGGCAAGCTGTCGGTCACCATGCGGCAAACACACACGCCCGGCGAGAAGCTGTTCGTCGATTATGCCGGACAGACCTTGCCGATCATTGACGGGTTGACAGGGGAAATCCGCCACGCGCAACTCTTTGTTGCCGTGCTCGGCGCATCCAACTACACCTTCGCCGAAGCCACCTGGACACAGCAACTATCCGACTGGATTGGCTCCCATGTGCGCGCCTTCGAGTTTATTGGGGGCGTGACGGAAATCCTTGTGCCAGACAACCTCAAGTCAGGCGTCAAGCATCCCTCCTTATTACGACCCGGAATTGAACCCGACTTACCGCGACTTGGCCGCGCACTATGGCGTGACGGTCTTGCCGGCTCGTAGCCGCAAGCCGCGCGACAAGGCCAAGGTGGAGAATGGCGTGCTGGTGGTCGAACGCTGGATATTGGCACGGCTGCGCAACCAGCGCTTCTTCAGCTTGGAGGAAGCCAACCGCGCCATATCGGCATTGCTGGCCGACTTGAATCAGCGCCCGTTCAAGAAGTTGCCCGGTTGCCGCCACAGCGCGTTCGTAGAACTCGACCGCCCGGCACTCAAAGCGCTGCCAGCAGATCGCTATCAATTCGCCGAATGGAAGATCGCCCGTGTCGGCATCGACTACCACGTCGAGATCACCGGCCACTATTACTCGGTGCCGTTCCGGTTCGCTCGCCAGGAAGTGGATGTGCGTTTCACGGCAACGACGGTAGAGATATTCCATCGTGGCAGCCGCATCGCCGCCCATGCCAGAAGTTTGCTCAAAGGGCGACACACCACTATCGATACGCACATGACACCGGCGCATCAGCAAGTGGCAGGCTGGAATGCCAAGCGTTTGCTCGACTGGGCGCAGAAGGTGGGGCCGAACACACACGCCACCGTGGAGAGCATGCTGGGGCAGCGCAAGCATCCGCAACAAAGTTACCGCGCCTGCTTGGGTGTGTTGCGCATGGGAGGCGATTACAGCAATACAAGACTGGAAGCCGCCTGTTCCCGCGCTCTGGCACTGAACGCGGCCAATTACCGTAGTGTCAGCTCCATCCTCAAGAATGGGCTGGATAAACAAATCCAGACCGAATCCGCGCAAACCACTTTGCCGCTCACGCACAGCACGGTGCGCGGCCCCGAGTATTACCACTAACCAAAGGAGAAGCAGCATGTTGAATCATCCCACCCACCAGCACCTCAACCAACTGCGCCTGTTCGGCATGGCGCAGGCGCTCAACGAGCAACAGCGCTTGCCCGAACTTGAACGGATGTCGTTCGAGGAACGGCTTGGCCTGTTGGTCGAGCGCGAGATCAGCGAACGCTCATCGGCACAGACCTCAGCACGATTACGCCGCGCCAAACTGAAACATGCGGCAACGCCTGAAGATGTCGATTACCGCGTGGCGCGCGGCTTGGATCGAACTCTGTTCAACAGGCTGCTGACCGGCGCATGGATCAAAGAGCACCAGAACGTGTTGATCACGGGGCTAACCGGACTGGGTAAAACCTGGCTGGCCTGCGCGTTGACCAATCAGGCGTGTCGGCTGGGTTACTCGTCATTGTATGTACGCGTGCCGCGCCTGTTCGAGGAGTTGGC
Organism: uncultured beta proteobacterium; assembly: GCA_963714805.1. Lineage (GTDB taxonomy): Bacteria > Pseudomonadota > Gammaproteobacteria > Burkholderiales > Gallionellaceae > CAIQPV01. The sequence goes on from CAVQPO010000006.1 coordinate 689,425, forward strand.
GATTGCGCATGGTGATGGGCGTTACGTGAAATTCATCACGCAACTCGCCAAGGTCGATGTCCTGCTGCTGGACGATTGGGGCGTGGCGATGCTGACAGATTCCGCGCGACGGGATTTGCTGGAAATACTGGATGATCGTTATAACCAGCGCTCGACTATCATCACCAGCCAGTTGAAGGTGGACGACTGGCATGATTCGATCGGCGACCCTATCCTGGCGGATGCCATTCTGGATCGGCTTGTGCATAACGCCCATAAACTGGATCTGTCCGGCGAGTCGATCAGAAAGAGTAAAAGAGGTTTGACTAAACCCACAAATCAGGAGTAAAAAACAACCCCCGCGTCGCTACGCTCCGACTGTCCAGTTTGCTGTGGACTGAGCGTCCAGTTTCCGTGGAATACGCACGTATAATTTCGGGGCTTTGGGCCAAGCGGTTGTTTTGGGGTTTGGCGGTTTGCATTTTTTGGTCTGAGGTTGGGGGCGTGCGGTGCAACTAATTGAAAACCCTAACCTAACATTCGAGAGGGACTGGCTACGCCAGCCCCTCAATTCAACGTTAGGCTTCTCAAAAAAATCCTTTACAGCGCACCTTTGTGTGCATACAATCTGATTATGAAGATTACTTGCGATCCGGTCAAGAACGAAAAGAACATTGCGGATCGTGAGTTGCCGTTTGAGCGCGCGATCAATTTCGATTTTTCGACGGCTAAAATCTGGCAAGACACGCGCAAGTCCTACCCGGAAGTGCGTTTCGTAGCGATGGGGTATCTTGATGATCGTTTGCATGTGATGTGTTTTACCGAAACAACAACTGGCATTCGCGTGATTAGTTTCCGCAAGGCCAATCAACGAGAAGGAGCAAAACATGGTTTCTCGCTTACCCGTAATTGATAATGATGGCGAAGTCGGCGACCTCTCCGATGTTGATCCTGCGCTGTTCCGTCCTGCTAACGAGGTGTTGCCGCCCTCCCTCTTGAAAAAACTAGGCATACGCGGGCCGCAGAAGGCACCAACGAAAGAGCGCATTACCATTCGCTTATCGCCCGACGTTGTGCAAACTTTCCGCGCTACGGGCGAAGGCTGGCAAACCCGCGTGGATGCCGCGTTGCGCGACTGGCTCAAGACGCATTCACCGGTATAGTTCATCATTTCCTTCTTCGTAGTAACAAGCCTAACCTAACATTCGAGAGGGACTGGCTACGCCAGCCCCTCAATTTAACTACAAGGGCTTCCCCAAATTAGCAAGCGCTTTTGAAATTTCTATTTCATTGCCATTCTCCGTTCCGTTTCATGTCGCGCTGCTTGCATCGTGCGAGAAGGTGAAGGACTGCTAAACTACAAACGGTCATATTGGGCTGTTGCCCGAACCCTGATGAAAGACGCGCGCCGGGACCTCATTCGTTGATCGGGTGCATGCTGCTTTCCCCGTAAATTGATCAGGCTCTCCCGGCGCGGGTCCAACCCGCTTCACATCAACGCTGGCAGTGCATCGGTGATTCTTTGTCGCCGCCCGACGGCGCGTATATTCCTTTCAAGTTTCGTTTTCTGGTAGACGGTTTTGGTTTTCAATCCTTGCCCAACTCCAATTTAAAATCTTCCCCGTATTTCAACACCGCCCACGCGAGCCGCGCATTCTTCGCCGCGATGGCAATGACCGCGCGCCAGTAGCCGCGCCGTTCTTCCAGCGACCGCGCCCAGCGGCTGAAGCGATCCTGCTTGTCGCCAAGACTGTTGAGCACCGCTCGCGCTCCCATGACCAGCAGGCTGCGCAGGTAACCATCTCCGGCCTTGGTGATGCGTCCCAAGCGCGCCTTTCCGCCGCTGCTGTATTGTCCCGGAACAAGTCCGATCCAGGCCGCCACTTGGCGCCCGTTATCGAAGTCGTGGCCGCTGCCCATACTGGCCAGCAATGCGCTAGCGGTGACAGGGCCAATGCCGGGGAGTTTCATCAACCGTTTGCTGCGCGCATCTTCGCGCGCGGCCTTAGCGATGGCTCGGTCGTATTCGGCGATTTTCTTGTCGAGTTCGTCCGCGTGTGCCAACAAGTCACCCACGCACAGGTTGGCGTAACCCGGCAGGTCTTCCAAGTGCGCGCCGATCTCGCGGCGCAGACAAACAACTTTTTGCGGCAGCACGATACCGAACTCTGCGATCAGGCCGCGCAGGCGGTTGTAGCTTGCGGTGCGTTCCTCGACAAACCCCTGCCGGGTGCGGTGCAGGCACAGGATGATCTGCTGGTGTTCTTCCTTGACCGGGACGAAAAGCATGGATGGGCGTGTGACGGCCTCGCAGATCGCGGCGGCATCAGCCGCGTCGTTCTTGCCGCGCTTGCCGGTCATGCGGTAGGGCGCGACGAACTTCGGCGCGATCAGCTTGACCGTGTGGCCGTACTGCCGGAACAGCCGTGCCCAGTGGTGTGCACCCGAACACGCTTCCATGCCGATCAGGCACGGCGGCAGTTGCGCAATCAGTGGCAACAAATCTGCGCGCTGCACTTTTGGCTTGACCAGCGCTGCCTTGCCGCTATCATTGACGCCGTGCACGGCAAACACGTTCTTGGCGAGATCGATTCCTACGGTGATAATGTTCATGGACTTCCCCTTTCGTGGTGTTGATGAAATGTGCAAATTCCATCATGGCACTTGTTGCCGTTCGCGGCTTCCGCCGCAGCCTCGGGACGGGGAAGTCCCTTTCATTCGTTAGGCTTCTGTTGGAAAGGAGTGGAAATGTCCGCTGTAAATTTTGACGAGTTGCAATGGGAGTCGCCTTTGCCCGGCGCTCGATTTAAATCATTTTCTCGTGATGGCAAAAAGTTACGCATTGCCGAGTTCACCAGTGAGTTTGTTGAGCCACACTGGTGCGAAAAAGGACATGTCGGCATTGTCTTGAGCGGCGAGCTTGAAATTGACTTCAAAGGTAAAGTGGTTCGCTACCCAGAAGGCACGGCGATCTTTATTCCTGCCGGAGCGGCGCACGGTCACAAAGGCCGAGCGATTACGCCAACCGTGAGGCTATTCATTGTCGAAGAAGCCTAACCTAACGTTCGAGCGGGACTGCCGCGAAGCAGCCCGCGTCAGCCCCTCAACTTAACGTTAGGCGCTATGCGAAGTTTGCCCATTTCCTCCGTCTCGCCGGTTGCCGTTTTTGCGGCGGGTTCGGCTGCAGGTTCCGGTGTGGTCGCCTCCAGTTTTGTGGTTGAGCTACTTGAGTTGCCCGTTCGGCTCTTTTTGCGGGCTGTGGGTTTTAGCGTTTCGCGCTCTTCTTTGTTGCGCTCGCCCTTGCGCCGTGCATCGCCAGTTTTTTCGTGCGGCAGTTTTGCACCGTTTTCTTTACTGCGCTCCGTTGCCATGTTAGCGTCTAACCCTACGCTCAAGAGGGACAGGCCAGAAGCGGCCTGCCCCTTAGCTTCACGTTGGGCATCACTTAAATGACGAGTCGCGATCACATCTTGGCTGAAATTCGGAGGCTTGCCGCAGTCGGCGACGGAAAACCTCCCGGATGGAGACTTTTCGCCAATGAAACTGGCCTTCGAGAGTGGGACTGGAAGGGAAAATTCTGGTCAAAATGGGGCGATGCTCTCGTGGAAGCGGGGTTTCAACCGAACAAGCTCAACGAACCTTATCCCGAGCAACGTTTGCTCGAAGCTTATGCACAAACTGCGCGCAGGCTCGGTCATCTACCCACGGAAGCTGAGCTCAGGCTCGCCGAGAACCAAGACCCAACAATGCCTGGATATCAAGCCTTCGGTCGCTTCGGCACCAAAGCGGCTCTCGTCGCCAAGCTCATCACTTTTTGCGGTGCACACGCTGAACTTTCGGATGTGCTTGCCCTTGGACAAAGTTACCTTCTGGCTAAAGGCTATTCCATAGAAGAGCAATTACCCGAAAATGAAGTAGCATCGACGAAAGCAGAAGGTCATGTATACCTTCTTCATTTCGGAGGAGATGAGTATAAAATTGGTTGCAGCAATAATGTGGAGAGACGGTTCAGAGAGATCAAGACACAAATGCCATACGACGGGACAATAATCCACACAATCACAACTGGCGATCCTGAGGGAATTGAGGCGTACTGGCACCAGTTCTTTAAAGACAAAAGGCTAAATGGTGAGTGGTTTAAGTTGTCGGCCAGTGACATAAAATATTTCAAAAAAAGAAAGTTGATGTGAAAATGCCCAACCTTACGGTCGAGAGGGACTGCGCGAATACACCCTCGCGCAGCCCCTCACCTCAACGTTAGGCGCTATGCGAAATTTACCCATTTTCTCTGTCTCGCCGGTTGCCGTTTTTGCGGCGGGTTCGTCTGCGAGTTCCTGTGTGGTCGCCTCCAGTTTTGTTGTTGCGCTGCTTGAGTTGCCCGTTTGGCTCTTTTTGCGAGTGGTAAGTTTTAGCGTTTCGCGCTCTTCTTTGTTGCGCCCGCTTTTGCGCCTCGCACCGCCAATTTTTTCGTCCGGCAGTTTTGCGCCGTATTCTTTACTGCGCTCCGTTGCCATGTTAGCGTCTAACCCTACGCTCAAGAGGGACAGGCCAGAAGCGGCCTGCCCCTTAGCTTCACGTTGGGCACCTCAGTAATGGAAGCGCAATTGAGCAATCAGCAGTGCATCACCTTCGATGCGGTACACCATACGGTGTTCGTCGGTTATGCGGCGTGACCAGTATCCTGATAGCGCGTGCTTCAACGCTTCGGGTTTTCCTACTCCGGCGAAAGGCTCGCGTCGGGTTTCTTGTATCAGTTTATTGATTCGCTCGACCATGCGCTTATCTTGCTTCTGCCAGTAGAGGTAATCTTCCCATGCCTCATCCGCAAAAATCAGCTTCACTTGGTCAGCTTCCGCTCAACGCCTTTACCGGTGTTCAGTTGCGCGACCGCCGAGAGAAGGCGTTTAGCGTTGGCAGGCGTGCGCAACAGATAGGCTGTTTCTTCAAGCGCTTTGAAATCTTCTAGCGAGAGCATCACCACGGCCTGCTCGCCATTACGTGTAATAATCAAGGCTTCGTGGTCGTTGCAAACTCGATCCATGGTGCTGGCGAGGTTTGCGCGGACGGTGGTATAGGTCATTGCATCCATGATAGGGTTCCGAATATGTACGCGTTAATGTACAACACAGTTTCCCATTTGTCCAGCAATCAAACGGAAATTGTCCGACGGAGATGCCCAACCTTACATTCGAGTGGGACTGGCTACGCCAGCCAGGGCAAACGCATTAAAATTTTCATGCCAACAACACGTTATAACGGAAGTCGTCATCCCAAGCAGCTTTCAAACGTTTTCTCTTGATGCTGAGTTTGGAAGACTCTTTCTGAAACAGATTCAGGCATAGGTGACGGATCGTTGTCATAATCGCCGCCGCGTTGCCTTTGCGGATACGACTGGCATCCTCTTGCAGCACCACATCCATTCTCCAGTGCAGGCAATTCTCAATCCCCCAGTGCGCGCGCACCGCATGGGCAAACTGCTTGGCGTCGGCCGCGATACTATTAATGAAATAGCGTCGTTCTATGCTCCGCTTTTCGCCTTCCTCAACTTCGCGCTCCACCATGCCAATGCTGCGCAAACCTTTCCATAGCTCTGTTTTCGGCAACGTGCAAAGGTCTTCGGTGATCCAATACCTCCGCGTTTCCAATCTGCCGTGCTCTTTGTCGATTTCCTCCAAGCAGGTGTGGTTGACCTGCTCGAATCCGGCTGCCTGTGCGGTGCTAAAGTAATCCTCCACCGCCTCATGCAGTGAACTCTGATTTCCCTTCAGTCCCAACACATAGTCAGCACCTTGATTCACGATCTGCTCGGCAATCTCGCGCTGGCATCCCATCGCGTCGATGGTGACGATGCAACCATGCAACTCCAGCAGCTCCAACAGCTTTGGAATAGCCGCAATCTCGTTGGACTTCTCCTCGGTTGCCTCTTGTCCTAATACCAATCGGTTGGCAGTTGCCCAGGCACTGACCATGTGCAACGGATTCTTGCCATGCTTGCGATTTTGCGATCCGCGAGCGGTTTTGCCATCCACGGCGATAATTTCGCCATGCGTCTTCTCCCTCACTTCTTCGGCCCACCGCATAAAACATTCACTGAAACTTTTGGGGGCAAGGCGGGAAATTACATACGCTATGCAATCATGGGACGGTACGCCGTTCTTCAATGGAACAAAGCGTTTCAACCATTCCAGCTTGCTGTGTCCGAACGCCGCAATGTCCTCCCAACCTTCAGCTCCGCTGATCATCGCACAGACGACAAGAACCAAGATATCCGACAAGGCATGAAGCTTCTTCCTCTCTATCCGTGAATCTTCCAACTCAGAAAAATGTTCTATGAAACTGATGGTCATCTAGCTTTCCTTATGGAAAGCGTCAAGATGGCACATTAGCCAATTGTTTGTAAATAATTTTTAATGCGTTTGCCCTACTACGCCAGCCCCTCAATTCAACGTTAGGCGCTAATCATGATAGTCACAGATTATTTTGCAGAGTTGTATGTAGCTGGTCGGTTCGCTGATGCTGGCTGGAATATCTACTTTCCGCATCGTGATAAAGGCTTCGACTTTATTGCTACGAAACCTTTGCCTAGTGGAGAGTATCTGGTTCGCCCCGTTCAAGTGAAGGGTAAGTATCCCACCGAAGAAAAAGGCAACAAGACCACTTATGGCTATGTTGGGCGTCTCTCCCAAGTTCATCCAGAGATGATTCTTGCAATCCCGTATTTTTCAGCACAGGCACCATCTGTTCCTGCCTGCATCGCCTACATGCCGCTGAGTCTTATTCGAGAGCATTCCCGTGGTTTTAGGTGCGAGCCTGCCAGCTTCAACCGTGGCATTCCTGCTCCTCGTCGTGACTATGCAAAGTTCTTTGACGACAGCGGCTTGCAACTCATCGAGCACGCATCATGGAAAGACAGCACTCTTTAACTTTGGCCGCGCCTAACCTTACGGTCGAGAGGGACTGCGCGAATACACCCTCGCGCAGCCCCTCACCTCTACGTTAGGGGCTTCATGCAACGAGTAAATTCTGGAGTGTTTGTGATAATTTGAAAGTGCTTCGCCCCGTTGATTTTTTCTGGATCGCGGCAACTTGAACGTGCTTCGCTTTGTTGATTCTCTGTCATCCGTTTGCACCACGCCTTCAGTGGTTTTGCGCGGTGCGGTGTTTCAGCAGCTTCATCAAAATGTGTGGCGTGGTGCAAGCCGTGGCTGTTCAGTTTTTTTGCGTCATGCAAAGTGTTTTTGGTGCAGCAGGAAGCAGCAGGCGGCGCGTATAATTTCGAGCCTTGGGCCAAGCGGTTATTTTGGCGTTCGGCGGTTCGCATTTTTTTGGTCAGAGGTTGGGGGCGTGCGGTGCAACTAATTGAAATCCTAACCTTACGGTCGAGAGGGACTGCGCGAATACACCCTCGCGCAGCCCCTCACCTCAACGTTAGGCGCTATGCGAAGTTTGCCCATTTTCTCTGTTTCGCCGGTTGCCGTTTTTGCGGCGGGTTCGGCTGCGAGTTCAGGTGTGGTAGCTTCCCGTTTGGCGGCTGGGTTGCTTGAGTTGCCCATTCGGCTCTTCTTGTGTGCTGCGGGTTTTAGCGTTTCGCGCTCTTCTTTATTGCGCCCGCTCTTACTCCTCGCATCACCAGTTTTTCGTGTGGCAGTTTTGCGTCGTTTCCTTTACTGCGCTCCGTTGCCGTTTGAGCGTCTAACCTTACATTCGAGAGGGACTGGCTACGCCAGCCCCTCAATTCAACGTTAGGCTCTTGGCATGAACTTTCACTTCTGAGATCACTATGCTATTTCTAGATATACCCAACGTGCCCCCCCAGAGCATTCCCGTAATGATTGCGCAGGCCAACCAGGCGCAATCCAATAATGTAACAAAGACACCCGTCTTCGGCGTCTGCCAACCTGCACCGAGCCTAGAGTACACAGGTGACAATACGCTGAGCCCGATAGTGTCGGCACAAACTTACTTTTATTCATATGGACAAAAAAACGTTACTGGCCCCGCAACCGTCACCATTCTGCAACAGCCCAAGCATGGCATCTTGCGCATGCTCACAGAGGCCGATAGAGGTACGCTCTTCAGTAGTTCTTCAGGCCCCATTGATCCTGCTGATGCATGTTGCGTCTACCTCCCCGAACAAAATTATGGCAAGGACAGTGCCACTTTGCTGGTGGACTTCGGCGGTGGCCTCAAGGTCAAGTTGGTCTATTTCTTCCAGCAGCATGAGGGGCCGCTGGGCAATACCGGCTTGGAAGACCTTTGCGCAAAGACTGGCATCTACTGGAAAATCTCCTTTGAAATAATTGCGGTCAAAGTAAAATTAAAAGCCTAACCTTACATTCGAGAGGGACTGGCTACGCCAGCCCCTCAATTCAACGTTAGCCGCCATGCGAAGCTTGCCCATTTTTTCATTCCATTGCTTGGGCGTGCTGCGATTTTGGCTGGGTTTGGTCTGGCGCACGACTCCCGTGAGAGCGCATTGCTTTGTCGATGGTCGTTCGCTCGGCGCTTCTTTCGGGCAGCGGATTTTGGCATTTCGAGCTATTCTTCCGTGTGCTCGCTCTTGCAGCGTTCGCCGGAAATTTCGGGCGCGGTTGTTGTGCATCGCTTGGGGTTGTTGCGCTTCGTTGCCAAGTCGTCGGCTAACCTGACATTCGAGTGGGACAGGCCAGAAGCGGCCTGCCCCTCAATTTTACGTTAGGACTCAAAGGAAAAAGTTATGGCAATTAAAAAGGTACTTCCATCGAACATTACCAAACCAGAAACATTCATCCTTGAGTCTCTTGATCACGAGGACGAGAAAGCTAGCACGCTGGATGGAAAAGTTCTCTACGACGTATTAAAGCTTCAGGGCAAAAAGCCACTGTATTACTACTTTCGTACTCAAAGAGAATTGGTTGAGTTTGCCAAAATATTCAGAGAGTCAGGCTATCGATATTTGCACCTCTCCTGTCACGGCGGCGACGATATAGTGCAATACACTTTCGGAAACTCAAACTATAAGGATTTTGCAAGCATCTTCGACAAAAAGCTCCATAATAGAAGATTGTTTGTGTCAGGTTGTAATCTCGGCAACATGGCTTTTGCACAGGAGATATTTTCCACTAACGGCGGGATGTACTCAATAACTGCCCCAATGAAAAAAGTATATTTCGACCAGTCGATTTCATTCTGGTCAGCTTTCTATTACATGATGCACGCTTGGGATTCGTCAATGATGAAAAAGAAGAGGCTTAATCAAGTACTCACCCAACTAGCCACACTATTTGAAATGCCACTTGCTCATTACTTTCGTGATACCGGTCAAGGAGCTGCCGTCGTTGAGCAAATATTCTCTGCAAAGCTTGAGAACTTAAACATATCGAAAGCTAAAGCCTCTGGTTTACCTGGTGAAATAATTGAGTCCTAACCTCACATTCGAGAGGGACTGGCTACGCCAGCCCCTCAATTTAACGTTAGCCGCCTTGAGAAACTTGCCTTTTTGCGTCATTCCGTTGTTGCTTCTGCGCACTGCGATATATTTTAAATAGAGATAAGATTAACGTAACTGGGCTATGAAATCATGGATGTAATAATTACAGTTTTCGTTCTGGTTGTATGCGTACCTCTGTTGCTAATATCGTTTGCTTCAAGAAATCACCCCGGATCAACTTTCGGCCCAATAGTTTGTTCGAAATGCGGAGTGGAACTGCGAGGCTGGCGGAGTTCTGGCCAGAAGCAACTTTGGTATAAGAATGATAAAAATGGGAATCGTATTTATTTCTGTGCCAAGCACAAGTAACACCAGATTTAAAAAAAGTTTCGCCAAAAATTTTATGTGCGGGTATTGTTCGCCACTTTGGTTTGTCGCGCTTTGTTGCCAAGGGTCGGCTAACCTGACATTCGAGTGGGACTGGCCAGAAGCGGCCAGCCCCTCAATTTTACGTTGGCCGTCATCAAACTTTTTCGGAGGTAATCTTTAAATGAACAATGAAATAGAGCTGACTCACCATATAAAGCCGACGGATGAGCCGGACTTTAAGCCATTGTTCACCTATCTCCAATCTCAACAGGGGCACGAAATCGCCACACGCCTCTTGTCGGTCGTTGAAGATGTGAAGAAGTCCACGCTTGAGAAGACCACAAGCCACGCCGCGTTCGAAAAGTGGCTCCAAGCTGGAATCATTTTCGTAGTGGTCGTTGCCTCGTCCACTCTTAGCTACCTTGGAAAGTTTGACACCTCACTAGGTGTGCTGTTCGGCACCATGGTCGGTTACATCTTCGGCAAGAAGTAACGCCTTGAACGTCTCATTCAATTGCGCTATGACGGCCAACCCTACGCTCAAGCGGGACTGGCGAGAAGCCACCAGCCCCTTAGCTTCACGTTAGAGGTTTCCATGCAATACGCAGATGATTACTCGGGTTATGGCAATGAGGTCTTATATCGCATGTGTAGTGAAAGACCTCTCCACAATGACATCGATACAATTACATCCAAATTTTGGATTATTGGAAGAGCATACTCCGCTGCAATTGAAAGAAAAGCCGGAAAGAATTTCAAAATAGAATCCGCAGCCGCGCGGATAAAGGACTCTGAAATTGATGTTCATATTGCCAAGCTAAAAAGTATTGATCGCCCAACCCAAGAAAATATGGGCGTATTACTTTCTGCCCACAAATATCTTACTGATGTACTGAAGTCATCTACTGGCATTGAGAAGCGCTCATTGGTATCTAAATATCTTCACTTTCATGCGCCGCAGGCAGTATTCATATATGACTCCATTGCAAATAATAAAGTACGAAAAATCTTGGCACCTTCCAAGTTAAGATTCAAACTACAACGAGAGCATGACCACGAGTACGAGGCGTTTGTTCGTAGGTGCATTTATTTTCGCGATGTCATTTACGAGAAAGAAATTGGGGCAATGGCATCACCAAGAAAAATTGATATGCGATTACTTGGCTATGGACAAAACCTCTAACCTTACATTCGAGAGGGACTGGCTACGCCAGCCCCTCAATTAAACGTTAGAGCCTACTTATCTGGAGTCCAATAAATGAAAATCGAAGCCTCATGGTCAAAGCCTGTTCCTCTGAAGAAGTGCCCTCCAGGCGGTCTTATCTATGAACTTGACCTAAAGGCATTACCACCAGAACCTGGGGTCTACGTCTTCGCCCGTCAATACGGGGAAAAGGTCACGCCAATCTATATCGGCGAAACGGTTTCTATACAAGCACGCGTGAAAGGCCATCTAAACTCTCTGCCCTTAATGCGTGCCATAGAGAATGCACCAAGTGGAAATCGCTTCCTAATCTTCTGCACAGTCAAGGCAAGCTCGCGTGATAAGGCAAAAAAGCACGTAAAGATAATTGAGAAGGCTCTTATTTTCCACACGCAAAGCGAAGGGCACGAACTCTTCAACAAGAAGGGCACAAAACTTCCCACTCATGCCATTGCTTTCTCGGGTAACCGCACCTCTGAGGCAATTGCACCGCGCGTCATGTTAATCAAGCGAGCGCTTACAAAAACCAAGAAGGTCACCACCATGCAAGGAGCCTCGGAATGAAGGTCTCTAACCTTACGGTCAAGAGGGACTGCGCGAATACACCCTCGCGCAGCCCCTTACCTCAACGTTAGGCGCTATGCGAAATTTGCCCATTTTCTCCGTCTCGCCGGTTGCCGTTCTTGCGGCGGGTTCGGCTGCGGGTTCAGGTGTGGCAGTTTACCTCAACGTTAGCCACCCATATTCAATGAAGGAGCCTCATAATGGATGAAGCCGATATTACAAAAGTGTTGCGTAAGATACTTGCCCCACTTCCGCAAAATAAAGCCCTGCTTCAGGATGATATTCAAATCGGATTTCAGACCCTCACAGGTGAATCAATTAATGATCATCTCGATTTAGTGAATAAAGTTCTCAATAATCTTCATGACAAAAAAATCATACGATTTGAAATGTTCGAAAATAGGACACCAAGAGTGTGGAAAGGCTTGAATTTTGACAACTTGGAATCCACAATGAGTTCTCGACCATCTAACAGCCATATAAGCATCGGTTCATTAAATGCTCAAAATATTCAAGTTGGAAATGAAAACAATATGAGCATAAATATTACAGCTGAACAATTTGCCAACGCATTATCTTCCCTAGCTAACAAACAGCCTGAGGAGGCAAAATCGATTGTAGAAAAAATCTCCTCATTCGTAGCAACCGGCACAACTGTAGTTGAAGCTGTAAGCAAATTTATTGGGTTGGCTGGTGGCTAACCAACATTCGAGAGGGACTGCGCGAATACACCCTTGCGCAGCCCCTCAATTTAACGTTACGCGTTGCCTCAAGTTAAAAGGTTACTTTGGTAGGGGAGTTTTTGCCCGAAGTTTTTTAGTTACCGAACGAGTTTAAAAATCGCCTTCAGTTTACGCTGAATCTGTTTTTGAAGGTGGAACGGATTGAGTGTTTTAGCCTGAGCCGATAGTCTGTCCTTGGTGGCTTGCGGCACATCAGGGTGGTCGATCAATCGTCGTGCTGGCGTGACTGGTGTGCTGTATTTTTTGACCCATCTACTGCCCACGCGTGATTTTGATTTCAGTTTCAACGTCGGGTAGAAGAAATTGGTCAACAGACTGAACTCATTGGTGTACAGGTCATTCATCAACCTGACCAGTCTGGGATCGGCGAAGCGGTCATAGCCGAATAGTTGTCGCACGCACGACCAGTTCTTTTGCTCGACATGTGCATTATCGTTTGACTGATAAGGGCGAGATCGGGTGAACTGAATCGGCTGTTTGCCACCTCTGAAATAGTTCATCAAATGCCAGTTTAAAAACTCCGTGCCGTTATCACTATCAAAGCCCTTGAGAGTGAACGGCAATGCCTTCTGAATGGCCTTGATTTGCTTTATCACGCCGTGCGCCCCTTTGTTCCAGGTTGCCCTGCATTCTGTCCATCCGCTGCAGATGTCCGTCATGGTTAGGCTCCAGACGAAATCACCCGCCAAACTATCACCGCAATGTGCCACCGTATCGGCTTCCATGAAGCCCGGTTGGGTCACATTCCAAACACCCGCCTGGATAGGGATTTGCTTCTTCAACAGCGTGCCCGGCTTGGTGCCGGACAAGCCCTTGCGTTTGTATTCTGCACGAACCGGCTTGAGCAAGCGGTCGATGGTGGCTGCCGAAATCGATTTGAGCAGAGCATGGGTGCCCTCCGGCAGCGCTTGGAATGCCGACTCATAGTGGGGCAGCCAAAGTGGCAATGCCTCCTTCAGGCGCTTGCTGCACAACTGATCCGAAGCCATCCAGATCTGGCGTAAAGCGGCGAGCAACTCGGGTGTGTTGTAGCGTGACACTGGGCCGGATTTGCGAGCGATGCGCTTACGCTTATAGCGCGGTGCATTGAGCAAGCGTAATGCGTATTTGCGGTTGTATCCGCAGACCTCACAGAACTCGTTCAGGATCGTTGTCTTGCGGGATTTGCTGGCGCGCCGATAGCGCACTTGGATTGCCTCAAAATAGGCTCGTTTCTCTTGCTTTGTCATCTCGGATTACCTTGGAAATTACGGTAACCTTTAACTTGAGGCAACGATCCCTTTTGACGACTACCTTGGGTTACATTTAACTTGAGTCAACTCGGTCAGAGAAGCAACATAGCGGACATCAAGAAGAATGTGCTTAAATAACGCATAACAAAAATCGTCAGGTGTCATGAACTATTCAAAAACTCCGGGCACAGCACCCCAACTGCTTGAGGCACGGCATCGTGCTTCCGGATTGAACAGCCGGTTCAGTGGCGGGCAATTGGAATTTGCCGATTATGTCGAACAGCAGCGGGAAATGATTGCCAAAGCCCGTTCGCGTACCGGTTCCGCCAATACGGATATCATAATTGACGGCAATGCGCCATTCGAACTGAGGCCCACAGGCAATTATCCGGCGGGGCGGGAAAAACCCTACAAACGCGGCGTGCTGCTCATCCACGGCTTGACCGACTCGCCCTATTTCATGCGGCATCTAGGCACATTTTTTCAGCAAAACGGTTTTCGTGTCATGGCCGTGTTATTGCCGGGACATGGCACGCAGCCGGGGGATTTGCTCGACGTACACTGGCACGAATGGGCCAAGGCCGTGGCCTATGGTGCCGACAAGCTTGCTGCCGAAGCTGATAATCTTTATCTGGCCGGATTCTCCGCCGGTGGCGTGTTGAGCGTTTACCAGAGTTTGCGCGACAGCCGCGTGCGCGGTCTGTTTTTGTTTTCACCCGCGTTCAAAATCTCGCCCAAAGCCGCCTGGGCCAACCTGCACAAGGCTTATAGCTGGCTGACCCCAGCCGCGAAGTGGGTCAGCATCATGCCCGACCGGGACATCTACAAATACGAATCTTTGACCAAGAATGCCGCCGCCCAAATGTACGCATTGACGCGGGAAGTCAACGAACAAAGGCTGTTGCACAAGCTAAACCTCCCGGTATTTACTGCGGCAAGCGCCGACGACACCACCACCGACACTTCGGCAACCTTGAACTTCATGATCAGCCTGCCGCACCCCTCCGGCAAACTGGTGCTCTACACCTCCGGGTCGGGAAAGCATTTACATGGATTTCCGGAGGGGAAACTGGAACGGGTTAACAGCGTGGTGCCGAAGCAAAAAATATTAAGCTTCGCACATACCTCCATCGTACTGCCACCCGATGATGCACACTATGGCGAGAAGGGCGACTATTCCAACTGCACGCACTATTATCCCAACGAGATGGAAAAATATAACGCTTGTAACGACCAGTCCGACGAGGTATTGCAAGGAGAAATCACAGAACAAAATCTTGCCGCCGGAACGCTGCGCCGTTTGATGTACAACCCGCATTTCGCCGAACTAAAAATTTCCATGCAGCGGTTTATTGCAAAGCTGTAAGAACGTGAAACGTGAAGGTAAGGCTGTGAAAGGTGAAACGGAGAAGCGGTTCTGCGTTTCACCTTTCACTGTTTTTCAAACCCAATACGCCGTGCGAGTCATCACTTTCGAGCTGAGTTTCATCGCCAGCTTCACTGGCAGCGGCAATTCCGCACCGCCCAACTGCACGGCCATTTCGGAGTGCCGGGTCTCATCTACGTACATCTGCTGAACTACCGCGCGACTTTTCTCATCCTGTTGCGGCAAGCGTGCGAGATGGCTTTGCAAGTGCGCGCCGACCTGGCGCTCGGTTTCTGCTAAAAACCCCAGATTCCACTTATCACCCAACAGCCCGGCGAAAGCACCGAGCGCCAGCGAACCACCGTACAACAAGGGATTGAGCACGCTCAGATGCCCGCCCATCTCATGCACACGCTTCGATGTCCATGCCAGATGCTCGGTCTCCTCTTGTGCCGCCTGCTGCAATTTCTGCTGCACGACGGGATCACGCGCCGTCAGCGCCTGCCCCTGATACAAAGCCTGAGCGCAAATCTCGCCGCTGTGGTTCACCCGCATCAGTGCAGCCGCAAGTTTTTTCTCATCCTCGTTCAGCGACGCTTCCGGCAGATTGGCATCCGGGAACGGGCGTATGCTCTGCGCCCTGCTGAACAGCGTACGCAAGCCCTTGTCGAATTCCACAATCAGATTATCCAGACTTAACATGGCGATACTCCTCAATAATTTCCCCATTACTGGAGCGATGGTAGTACAGAGATGCGGCGGGGGCAACTCCGCTAATTGTTAATACAATATAATTTTCTTTTTCCCTTTCCCTTTCACCACCATCACACAACAGTAAATTTATGCAGCGATGGAAAGATTAAACAACCAGCCAAGAAAACGACTCTGATTGTGCGCGTTGCCTCAAGTTAAAAGGTTACTTTGGTAGGGGAGTTTTTGCCCGAAGTTTTTTAGTTACCGAACGAGTTTAAAAATCGCCTTCAGTTTACGCTGAATCTGTTTTTGAAGGTGGAACGGATTGAGTGTTTTAGCCTGAGCCGATAGTCTGTCCTTGGTGGCTTGCGGCACATCAGGGTGGTCGATCAATCGTCGTGCTGGCGTGACTGGTGTGCTGTATTTTTTGACCCATCTACTGCCCACGCGTGATTTTGATTTCAGTTTCAACGTCGGGTAGAAGAAATTGGTCAACAGACTGAACTCATTGGTGTACAGGTCATTCATCAACCTGACCAGTCTGGGATCGGCGAAGCGGTCATAGCCGAATAGTTGTCGCACGCACGACCAGTTCTTTTGCTCGACATGTGCATTATCGTTTGACTGATAAGGGCGAGATCGGGTGAACTGAATCGGCTGTTTGCCACCTCTGAAATAGTTCATCAAATGCCAGTTTAAAAACTCCGTGCCGTTATCACTATCAAAGCCCTTGAGAGTGAACGGCAATGCCTTCTGAATGGCCTTGATTTGCTTTATCACGCCGTGCGCCCCTTTGTTCCAGGTTGCCCTGCATTCTGTCCATCCGCTGCAGATGTCCGTCATGGTTAGGCTCCAGACGAAATCACCCGCCAAACTATCACCGCAATGTGCCACCGTATCGGCTTCCATGAAGCCCGGTTGGGTCACATTCCAAACACCCGCCTGGATAGGGATTTGCTTCTTCAACAGCGTGCCCGGCTTGGTGCCGGACAAGCCCTTGCGTTTGTATTCTGCACGAACCGGCTTGAGCAAGCGGTCGATGGTGGCTGCCGAAATCGATTTGAGCAGAGCATGGGTGCCCTCCGGCAGCGCTTGGAATGCCGACTCATAGTGGGGCAGCCAAAGTGGCAATGCCTCCTTCAGGCGCTTGCTGCACAACTGATCCGAAGCCATCCAGATCTGGCGTAAAGCGGCGAGCAACTCGGGTGTGTTGTAGCGTGACACTGGGCCGGATTTGCGAGCGATGCGCTTACGCTTATAGCGCGGTGCATTGAGCAAGCGTAATGCGTATTTGCGGTTGTATCCGCAGACCTCACAGAACTCGTTCAGGATCGTTGTCTTGCGGGATTTGCTGGCGCGCCGATAGCGCACTTGGATTGCCTCAAAATAGGCTCGTTTCTCTTGCTTTGTCATCTCGGATTACCTTGGAAATTACGGTAACCTTTAACTTGAGGCAACGATCCCTTTTGACGACTACCTTGGGTTACATTTAACTTGAGTCAACTCGCGTTAGCGACCAAACCAAGACAATCAGACACGCCAAGTGTAAAATGCCCTGATCGTAATGAAGGAGTATTCACCATGTCCGCTTTACTAGCAGAGTTAGAGCAAAAAGCATGTACACTTTTACCTGAGGAGCGCGCTCAACTTGCCGAGGTTCTTCTTGAGTCACTACATGGCTCATCGCAATCTGAAATCGAAGCCGAGTGGGCGCAAGAAATCGAGAAACGTGTCGCGTCCTTTGATAGAGGTGAACTAAAAACCTACTTGGCAGAGGATGTGTTTGCTGAAGCAAGGCGTATGACCCAGTGAGGCGGGCACGTTTTTTAGCAAAGGCTCGTCAAGAGTTTCTTGTTGAGGTTGCTTATTACAATGAGGCACAACCCGGTTTAGGAGTCCGCTTTACCAAAGCGGTCGAAGAAGCAACTGCCAGAGCGTTGGCTTTTCCACTATCAGGGACACCAGCCGCGTCAAACACGAGGCGCGTATTTGTACAAGGTTTTCCTTTCTCGCTTTTCTATCGACCTGAGGGCGATGGCATAGTCGTTTTTGCAACTGCACATCATGCCCGTAAACCCAGTTATTGGGTTGGTCGCTTACATGGCCGCTAACCTTGCATTCGAGAGGGACTGGCTACGCCAGCCCCTCAATTCAACGTTAGGCCTCCCAAAAAGCAGGTGCAATTGTATTAACAATTTGCTGTCGCGGGTTTTTAGAATTGTCCGGTTTTGTAGCACATGAATTGTCCGCTTTTTTGCCGGGTGTGTGAAGCAGCGGAGGGCGTAGCCCGGAGCTGATTCACACACCCGGCGGCACGCCTGGCGGATGGTTCAGGCGGCCTGTTTCAAGTTCTCTGTGAGCGTTTTTCCTTCCCTGTTATAGTCGGCCAGTTTGCGTGGCCCATGGAACACGGACAGGTTGCCATCGGCATAGCAATGCACCCGCACTTTGGCTTTCACATAGTGGCAGCGATGGCGATCCGCCGGAATCTGCAAGATCAGCCCCTCAAAACGTACGCTGTTATCCGGGCTCACCGTGCGCTCATGCTGCTCGCACAGGATGTCGTTGAGGCTGCCGCCGATCCATGGCACGAAGGCTGATCCGTCTTCTTGCGCGGCGCATGCGAATTCGGCATTGAATGCCGGTAAATAGGCCTCTCTCAGGTAGCGGTTTGCGTCTTCAATGCAGGTGATACCAGCAGCGGCCAACTCGTTGGGCAAGCGCCCCTGGTGCGTGCCGAAGGCGCGTTCCGATCTCCCTCGCGCTTCGGGGGAATAGGCTGCGATCATCTCGATGCCCAACCGCTTCATGGCGCGACCAAACTGTGTGAGGTTCTCCTTGTCGACCTTGCCGCCGGCCTCCGGCGTGTGCCAGTAATGGCTGCCACGGTCGCTGTAAAACGAGCAGAACAGGCCATGCGCTTCGATCACATCATGCACGCCCCGGAAGCTGCTTGCCGTGCCTTCCTCTCCGACGAAGAACATCGAGTAGTGTTCGCTGGTCGCGTCATCCATCGTGACGATCAAGTCCCACTTCTGCCCGGCCACCCACTCGTGGGTGCTGCCGTCTTGGTGGATCATCATGCCCGGCAGAGGGGAGCGTTCGCGCCGTTTCCTGTGCGTGCCAGTTTTCTTGAGCTTGGGCACCAGCCCCGCTTCCTGCAGACGCCTTTTGACCCATGTGTAACTGCGCGTCCCGCCCGTGCGCTTGTAGAAACTGTGGAAGTGTTTCACGTTCCAACCCATATACCGGCGGCGATATTCGTCGGTCAGCGACATCGCCTCATCCACCGGCGCTTGTCGGTTCGAGGCCTGTTCCAGCCGACGATCGATAAGCCCGTCCAACCCGTCCGCCTCATAGCGCACCATGTAGCGTCGGAAACTGCGCTCGCAAACGCCCAGTATCTGCGCCGCCTCGGCTTGCGTCAGCCGACCTTCATTCCATCCTTCATACGCTTCCTCGAATCTCATCTTCCGTATCTCCTGTAGCACTTTTGTCGGCTTCATGTTGCCCTCCTTGGGCAATATGACAACCGGACAGATTGCGTGCTACAAAACCGGACAGATAAAAAACTCGCAACATTGTATTAACAATTTGCTTGACATGCCGAGTGGTTGTTAATACAATTTGCCATGGTTACTTGGCATGAAAACAAACGGCAGCGCAACATCCGCGAACACGGTCTGGATTTTGTAGGGTGCGATGCGGTTTTTGATAGCCCAGTAGTCGCGTGGGACGATGATCGGAAAGCCTACGGCGAATTGCGCATCAATTTGCTTGGCTTCCTCAATGGTATCGTTGTGCATTTGACTTACACGGAACGCGGCGATGATCTGCACATCATTAGCTTGCGTAAGGCTGAAAAACATGAAATCCGCTACTTTGCGCAAGAACTTTCCAAATAGTCCAAAAGCGTGGGCAAAACTAATTGCCGACGCACCCGGCGAGGATCGCCCACCCACCCATGAGGAAGAGGTGCGCCGAAAAAACGCCGTAGTCGGTCATTCCTTGCCCGAGTTGCGCGAAAAGTTAGCTGCACGTCGGCGCGGCGCGCAGAAAGCTCCAACCAAAGTTCCAACCACTATCCGCTTTGATGCGGATGTTCTTGCGGAGCTAAAAGCATCCGGGCGCGGCTGGCAAACGCGCGTGAACGATGCAGTGCGCGAGTGGCTCAAGACGCATTCTCCGGTGTAATTCATCATTGGCTTCTTCGTAGTAAAAAGCCCAACCTAACATTCGAGAGGGACTGGCTACGCCAGCCCCTCAATTTAACTACAAGGGCTTCCCCAAATTAGCAAGCGCTTTTGAAATTTCTATTTCATTGCCATTCTCCGTTCCGTTTCATGTCGCGCTGCTTGCATCGTGCGAGAAGGTGAAGGACTGCTAAACTACAAACGGTCATATTGGGCTGTTGCCCGAACCCTGATGAAAGACGCGCGCCGGGACCTCATTCGTTGATCGGGTGCATGCTGCTTTCCCCGTAAATTGATCAGGCTCTCCCGGCGCGGGTCCAACCCGCTTCACATCAACGCTGGCAGTGCATCGGTGATTCTTTGTCGCCGCCCGACGGCGCGTATATTCCTTTCAAGTTTCGTTTTCTGGTAGACGGTTTTGGTTTTCAATCCTTGCCCAACTCCAATTTAAAATCTTCCCCGTATTTCAACACCGCCCACGCGAGCCGCGCATTCTTCGCCGCGATGGCAATGACCGCGCGCCAGTAGCCGCGCCGTTCTTCCAGCGACCGCGCCCAGCGGCTGAAGCGATCCTGCTTGTCGCCAAGACTGTTGAGCACCGCTCGCGCTCCCATGACCAGCAGGCTGCGCAGGTAACCATCTCCGGCCTTGGTGATGCGTCCCAAGCGCGCCTTTCCGCCGCTGCTGTATTGTCCCGGAACAAGTCCGATCCAGGCCGCCACTTGGCGCCCGTTATCGAAGTCGTGGCCGCTGCCCATACTGGCCAGCAATGCGCTAGCGGTGACAGGGCCAATGCCGGGGAGTTTCATCAACCGTTTGCTGCGCGCATCTTCGCGCGCGGCCTTAGCGATGGCTCGGTCGTATTCGGCGATTTTCTTGTCGAGTTCGTCCGCGTGTGCCAACAAGTCACCCACGCACAGGTTGGCGTAACCCGGCAGGTCTTCCAAGTGCGCGCCGATCTCGCGGCGCAGACAAACAACTTTTTGCGGCAGCACGATACCGAACTCTGCGATCAGGCCGCGCAGGCGGTTGTAGCTTGCGGTGCGTTCCTCGACAAACCCCTGCCGGGTGCGGTGCAGGCACAGGATGATCTGCTGGTGTTCTTCCTTGACCGGGACGAAAAGCATGGATGGGCGTGTGACGGCCTCGCAGATCGCGGCGGCATCAGCCGCGTCGTTCTTGCCGCGCTTGCCGGTCATGCGGTAGGGCGCGACGAACTTCGGCGCGATCAGCTTGACCGTGTGGCCGTACTGCCGGAACAGCCGTGCCCAGTGGTGTGCACCCGAACACGCTTCCATGCCGATCAGGCACGGCGGCAGTTGCGCAATCAGTGGCAACAAATCTGCGCGCTGCACTTTTGGCTTGACCAGCGCTGCCTTGCCGCTATCATTGACGCCGTGCACGGCAAACACGTTCTTGGCGAGATCGATTCCTACGGTGATAATGTTCATGGACTTCCCCTTTCGTGGTGTTGATGAAATGTGCAAATTCCATCATGGCACTTGTTGCCGTTCGCGGCTTCCGCCGCAGCCTCGGGACGGGGAAGTCCCTTTCATTCGTTAGTCTTCGCCCAAAGTACCTAAAACATTTGCCTTGATTTATACTATGCCCATGCATACTCCAACTGCCACTGCCGAATACATGAAGCTTTCTGTCTCCGAGCGTATCCAGCTCGTCGAAGACATATGGGATAGCATTGCTGCTGAAGCACCGGATACCGTTGGGTTATCACAAATCCAAAGGGCTGAATTGCATCGTCGCGTTGCCGCACACCGCGCTGATCCTTCAACAGCTGTCCCTTGGGAGCAGGTTCGATCCAAATTATTTCCGAGTAAACCCTGATGTTGGTCGTGCTCCGTCCAGAGGCAGAAGAGGAGCTTCTGGAAGCGCAGGCTTGGTACGAATCAAAAGCACTTGGGCTTGGTTTTGAGTTCGCTCGTGCCGCTGACGCGGCAGTTGCGTCAGCACTTCGCAATCCTTTTGGGCATTTGCGCATCGAAGAAGAGTTTCGTCGGGTTCCGTTTCGCAAGTTTCCTTACACGCTCATTTATCTGCCAAGCCCAGATGAGTTGCTGGTGGTTTCATTCTTTCATCAGCATCGTGAACCGGGTGTTTGGCTTGAACGGTTTGATGATTGATAGGCATGGCATCATGCCTTGCTATCTCAATCCAGCCTAACCTAACGTTCGAGCTGGACTGCCGCGAAGCAGCCCGCGCTAGCCCCTCAATTTAACTACAAGGGCTTCCCCAAATTAGCAAGCGCTTTTGAAATTTCTATTTCATTGCCATTCTCCGTTCCGTTTCATGTCGCGCTGCTTGCATCGTGCGAGAAGGTGAAGGACTGCTAAACTACAAACGGTCATATTGGGCTGTTGCCCGAACCCTGATGAAAGACGCGCGCCGGGACCTCATTCGTTGATCGGGTGCATGCTGCTTTCCCCGTAAATTGATCAGGCTCTCCCGGCGCGGGTCCAACCCGCTTCACATCAACGCTGGCAGTGCATCGGTGATTCTTTGTCGCCGCCCGACGGCGCGTATATTCCTTTCAAGTTTCGTTTTCTGGTAGACGGTTTTGGTTTTCAATCCTTGCCCAACTCCAATTTAAAATCTTCCCCGTATTTCAACACCGCCCACGCGAGCCGCGCATTCTTCGCCGCGATGGCAATGACCGCGCGCCAGTAGCCGCGCCGTTCTTCCAGCGACCGCGCCCAGCGGCTGAAGCGATCCTGCTTGTCGCCAAGACTGTTGAGCACCGCTCGCGCTCCCATGACCAGCAGGCTGCGCAGGTAACCATCTCCGGCCTTGGTGATGCGTCCCAAGCGCGCCTTTCCGCCGCTGCTGTATTGTCCCGGAACAAGTCCGATCCAGGCCGCCACTTGGCGCCCGTTATCGAAGTCGTGGCCGCTGCCCATACTGGCCAGCAATGCGCTAGCGGTGACAGGGCCAATGCCGGGGAGTTTCATCAACCGTTTGCTGCGCGCATCTTCGCGCGCGGCCTTAGCGATGGCTCGGTCGTATTCGGCGATTTTCTTGTCGAGTTCGTCCGCGTGTGCCAACAAGTCACCCACGCACAGGTTGGCGTAACCCGGCAGGTCTTCCAAGTGCGCGCCGATCTCGCGGCGCAGACAAACAACTTTTTGCGGCAGCACGATACCGAACTCTGCGATCAGGCCGCGCAGGCGGTTGTAGCTTGCGGTGCGTTCCTCGACAAACCCCTGCCGGGTGCGGTGCAGGCACAGGATGATCTGCTGGTGTTCTTCCTTGACCGGGACGAAAAGCATGGATGGGCGTGTGACGGCCTCGCAGATCGCGGCGGCATCAGCCGCGTCGTTCTTGCCGCGCTTGCCGGTCATGCGGTAGGGCGCGACGAACTTCGGCGCGATCAGCTTGACCGTGTGGCCGTACTGCCGGAACAGCCGTGCCCAGTGGTGTGCACCCGAACACGCTTCCATGCCGATCAGGCACGGCGGCAGTTGCGCAATCAGTGGCAACAAATCTGCGCGCTGCACTTTTGGCTTGACCAGCGCTGCCTTGCCGCTATCATTGACGCCGTGCACGGCAAACACGTTCTTGGCGAGATCGATTCCTACGGTGATAATGTTCATGGACTTCCCCTTTCGTGGTGTTGATGAAATGTGCAAATTCCATCATGGCACTTGTTGCCGTTCGCGGCTTCCGCCGCAGCCTCGGGACGGGGAAGTCCCTTTCATTCGTTAGAGAGCAAGTCCAGAGTTGGCACAAAGTACCGAGGAGAAAATAACAGATGGCGAATTTATTTTGGAGCACTTCGATCACAATAAGGTCGCCTATCGCAAGCGGCTCTAAACCAAGCAACTTGTCCAGCTTTTCCGTCTGTGGCGTCGCAGTTCCACGAAAGTAGTCGATCCAAACACTGGAATCGACCAAAATCATTTGTCGAGCCTCATAGCATCAAGGTCGTCTTGCCAATTGAGCTTGCTGCGAAAGCGCTTAATTTCTTCTTGTTGCCGTAACATTAGCAAGGTACGGAGTCCTAGCTCAACAGCTTCCCGCTTGGTTTTTAACCCGGTCACCCGAAGAGCGCTTTTCATAAGCTGGTCATCAATTACAATATTGGTACGCATAGTGTGTATCCTTTCATTTTTACATACACATTTTAGGCTGTGGTTGAGAGTCCGAGGCAATGCGGAGTCTGGCAACAATCCAAGTCGTCATTTTAATACGCGCAAAGCTTGCGCCATAACATCAGTTGACCAATAATACGGATCATTTCTTCAAAATTTCCATGCTGCCTTATTCCATTACAGCTTTTGAGTCGCCGTTTCCAAGTGCCGCGCCAACAATCGACATTGACTTCCCAGTATGGACAAACCAAGCGGGGATGCCGTTATTTATCATGATCTGGCTGGGGATGGCACATGAGCTTTGATGACACCCTTTACCCCAGAATAGCAAAATCTATTGCGCAATCCGGCGCCGAATATCCTGAATTTTTGGCAAAGAATTTTGCCCGGATATTGCAGCGCATCGAGTTATTGTGGGGCGAAAAGGAAGTTATCGATTACTTCGATTCACTCTTTCTTGACAATATTTCTGACAACAAAAAAAACCAGTCAGACAATTCAACACGAACCCGCCAAGGCTTCCCCGTCGAGGCGGTAAAAGAGATCGTCCTTCTCAAACAAGTCCATCAGCTTCTGTTCCCATCGACCAGCCTCAACCCATTTGATCCATTTAGCGGCTCGGAGATTGTCCCCATCGAGATCCCCGCCAACACGGACGCACATTCTGAAAATATTCTTTCCCGCGCAACCAATGTCGACACTGCCGCAGACCGAATTTTTCCGGAACATGCAGGCAAAAAACACCTGATCGAATGGCCCATCATCCGCACCCAGCACGAACTGGTCGACATGGCCAAGCTGCAACAAAAAGGAGAGAACATATACCCGTTGCAAGGAAAACCGGTCGGTGAAATCCTGATTCATTACGGCGTTATCGACGGACACACCCTGCACACTTTGCGTGCTATGCAAAAAAGGCCGGCACACAAAAATCAAGCTATAGGAGAAATACTCGTCGATGTCGGAATCATCAAGCAAGATGAATTGACCCGTACGCTACTTATCCAGGCCGGCATACCCATGGTGGATGCCATGTCCATGGACATTCCCCCGGAAATAACCAAGACCATTCCGCTTGCCAAAGCCCGCGAGAAACTTGTCGTGCCGATAGGTAATTACAAAGACACGCTATATCTGGCCGTGTCGGATCCGTTTACTTTTACGGATCACTCATTTTTTGCGGTTATGACTGGCATGAAAGTCAGTCTGGTGTTTACGCCGAAACATGAAATTATCAATCGCATCAATATGCATGGCATCAGCAAAAAGAGCATGGGAGCAGCCAGGGAAGAGTTTCGCAACCTGGCCAAGAGCGACGTTGATTTACCAACAGCTCAGCCCGCAATCGATGATATCGTCACCAGCGACGTATCGGAGAATGATTCCATCATTGTCAATCTGGTTAACCAGATGATCCTTAATGCCATTCAGGAGGAGGCATCGGATATCCATATCGAGTTATTCAATGACGGCGAAGATGCCAGCATTCGCTTCCGCCGCGACGGTAATATGGAACACTTCGCCAGCTACCCGCGTTCTTATCACAAAGCGGTAGTTTCCCGCATAAAAATCATGTCCGGTCTGGATATTTCTGAAATGCGCCGCTCGCAGGACGGCAAAATTTCATTCAGCGTTCCAGACGATGGACGGGTTGATCTGCGCGTGTCGACCATCCCGACTCTGCCCGGGGTGGAGTTTGTCACGATCCGTATTTTGGCTTCGGGGGAACCCGTACCGCTCGGCAACCTCGGCATGGAAAACCATGATGTGAACATATTCAGGGAGCTATTCCAACGGCCATATGGATTGATTCTGGTATGCGGGCCGACAGGCAGCGGTAAAACCACCACCTTGCATTCTGTCTTAAAGGAACTGAATACCGAAAATCGCAAAATATGGACGGTGGAAGACCCGGTAGAAATCGTACAGCCACATCTTGGCCAAGTACAGGTCAACAGCAAAATCGGCTGGACCTTCGCAACAGTGTTACGCTCACTTCTGCGGGCCGACCCCGATATAATCATGATCGGTGAAATGCGCGACCAAGAAACCGCCAAAATTGCGCTGGAAGCCTCGATGACCGGCCACTTGGTACTTTCTACGCTGCACACCAACTCGGCCTCCGAAACCGTGGCCAGACTGCTGGATCTGGACATTGACCCTTACAATCTTTCCGATGCTTTGCTGGCCATACTCGCGCAACGGCTCGCCCGCAAGTTATGTGCCGCATGCGCCAGAAAAGAGGAAGCATCCCTCAGCGACATTGAGGATCTCGCCAACGAATATTATCAGTCCGCCCATTCCAAACACCCTACCCTTGCAGAACGTAACGATATCATTCAGAGATGGCGTGAAAACTTTGGCGTGAATGGCAAGCTTTATCTCATGCATGCCGTGGGCTGTGAACTATGCAGGGGGGGATACAAGGGGCGTATCGGGTTGTATGAATTACTGCATGCCACCCCCACCCTGCGTCATTTGATACGGCAACGCTCCGCCGCGTCCGAATACTTGGCAACAGGCATCGCTGATGGCATGAGGACGCTGAAACAGGATGGCATCGAAAAAGTCATTCGCGGCGTGACCGACATAATGCAGGTACATGGCGCTTGCATTTAAGACCTGTCAATCCATATAAACGGCGTTGCCCAAACCAAACAGCGGGACTTTTGCCGAACTAGCCACCATGCATTGACAAGGTTTTAATGATGAGGGTAACTCAGGCTGAGCGGCTTTGCTCTGATTGCTGTAGTTGGGTGCTTGCAAAACCTGTCACCTCCATAGCAATAGGAAAACTTGCAGGCTCCCTTTCTCAAACACTCCCATACGCCTTCCGAGATTTTAAGCCTATTACATTTACGGGGATCTCTCACTGAATAAATGATGGATTTGTTATTCAGGTCCATCAACTCCTCCTATTGCTAAGGGCATCAAACTGCCAGAAAAGCACGTATGTGCAATCTACACCTTTGAAAATAATTTTGCTACTGAAAAATGACGCAAATGCAATTCGACTGGACGCGTTGCCGTGGAAGAGGCTACTTGCGTGTTCCCTGATTCTATATTTACTGTTATAATCTAAAGATATCGAAAAAAAAAGAGTAATTATTCCACGCTACTAACTCTTCTACCTTTCCTTTAAAGGTGACCAATAAAACCAATTGCAATTGGTTTTATTGGATTTATAGAAATAAAAAGTTTTTCGCGCCCGTAGCTCAGATGGATAGAGTACTTGGCTACGAACCAAGGGGTCAGGAGTTCGAATCTCTTCGGGCGCACCAATCAGGTATAAAAGTGGGCACTTGTTTCAAGTTGCCCATTTTTATTTGTTGCATCGTTTCTGCCAATGCGTCATAGCTGCCCTTGATGGTTGCAGTTTTTTCTGTGACCACGATCTCGTCCACCAAGATATTCAAATAGCTTTTTGCCAAAGGCGAACCGCTTGCCAGCAGTTTTTGCCGCAGCACCTTGCCGAACACGTCAACCTGACTTGCCTTGAGGTGTTCGACCACAGGAAGGGAAGTATCGCGGCGCACGCCAGCCAGTTCGATGAACAATGCCTCCCGTGCTGCTTTGTGCTGTTGGGCGCGTCGCTGGGTGGTTTCGTCCAGTTCAATTGTGCCAGTCTCGATGGCTTCCAATAGACGCTGCTGGCGTTCTTCGAGCTTCCTGATCTGGCGGTTGATCTCGTTGATGCGTTCCTGCTGGCTATCCTTGGTAGACCTGATGCGCTTGCGCAGTTCCGTCATAAGAACTTGCAGCCTTTCCTTGGCAAAGACTTTCTCCGCCAATTGTTCCAGCACCATGCTGTCCAATTTCTCCATAGGCAGGTTTGAACTTGTGCAAGCGTGGTTGCCTTGGTTCTGGCGGCTGGTACATTTGTAATAGCGATACTTGCCACCCTTGCCCGTGACCAACGTCATCGAAGCACCACACACGCCGCATTTGAGCAAGCCAGTAAGCAGAGTTGGGGAGTTGACCAAGCGTGGAGCCTTTTTGCTTGGTGCGCGTGATTCACGCTTCGCACGGACACGCTCGAATGTGGCCGCATCCACGATGGCGGGAATGAGGGTTTTTATCCATTCCTCTGGCGGGCGGTTGGCGTTTGCTTTGGAGTCGCGGATATTGGTGAAGTATTCGCCCATGTAGAGCGAGTCAGACAACAGCTTGTGCGTCTTCTGGATGTTCCACGGCTTGCCGCGCATGAGCAAGCCTTTGTCGGTCAGGTGCTTGGCGATTTCCTTACCGCCCAATTCGCGCCCTTCGTGGCCGTTGAGGTAGAGATCGTAGGCCATGCGAACGATGCCCGCCTCGGCTTCATTGATGGCGAGTTTCTTTTTCATACGACCGCGTGCGGCTGATGTCTCGGTGCTGATGGACTGATAGCCGAAGGGTGGGCATGCGCCATTGAAATAGCCTTGCCGTGCGTTTTCCTTCATGGAGCGGGAAACGTGCTTGGAAATCTCCTTTGATTGATGTTCGTCAAACATGCAGATTATGCGGCGCATCATTTCGCCCCCAGCATCATCACTAGTATACAAACCCATTAATTACGAAACATAATGCCGAGCCATTTTTGTATCTGCATCCTGCCGAGTGAACGACCACTCGATGCCACGTTGTTCCGTGTTCCGGCGCAACTGCCAAGCATTCACTTCTGTGATGATCGTGGCCTGATCCGGCAAACGCCGATCAAGGCACTGGCGATCAAGAATGCCGATTTCGATTTCAGCCATGTTGAGCCAACTGGCATGTTTCGGTGTGTAGTGAAATACAACACGTCGCAGCAGCGCATTTGCTTTCTTGACGCCGAGCACTTCCTCGAAGCATTTGCGAAAGTGGGTATTGAGATTATCCATCACCAGATGAATGCGTCGCGCTGTGGCATAAACCTGCTTGAGCAGGTGCTGTACGAAAGCCACGAAATCGGTCTTGGCACGATGATCGGTGACTACGACTGTCCGCCGCCCACCTTTGGGTTCGACCGCCACGAACAGGTTGCAAGTGCCCGCACGGCCATACTCGCAATCCTGCTTTGCGGGCGAGCCGGACTGGATTGGCAAAGGCGGACGCGAATCCTTGAGCAGTTGCTTGCTCTTCTCGTCCAGACAAACGACAGGTTCCTTCGGATGGAACGGGCGGGCATAAAGGTCGAGCAGATCGTACATTCGCTGCCGATATTCTTCGGTCAGAGCGCCAATGCACCACATCACCTTGCACCATGGCTTGAGGCAGTTTTTTTTAGCAGACGGCGAATCGTCTCGCGGCTGATCGAGCCTATATCCGCCTGCTTCTGTGCTGCCTGCTCCAGCAATTCGAGTGTCCAGTGCTTGGCGCCTTCTGGAGGCTCCGAGCAGGCCAAGGCGGCAATCTTCGCCTCAACGTCGGTATCGTACTCCCGTGGCTTGCCTGAACGTGCGACATCGCACACCGCGTATTCGACACCGCCCTCCAGATATGCGCCCCGTGTCCGCCAGATGGCGGTTCGCCCAACGCCGAGAACTTCCATGATCTGGGCTTCGGGTATCCCGCGATCAAGGGCAGACAAGATATGCGCCCGGTTGACTTCTCGGGCATGGCGCAAACCCTTTGCTCGATATGATTCGATCAACTCGCGATCCTCGTCGGTAAGATGCAGTTCGGTCTGTCGCATTGCAAGCTCCTCGTTATGGGGTGGGCATGCGACAGTATGATACATGTTTCGTTATTTATGTGTTGCTATACTAGTAGGCTGGGTTATAGAAATGACCTTGATTTTGTTCTTGGCAAGTTTGCGTTCGAGTACGGCGAACTCGATACCGTCCCGGTAAAAGCGTGACAGACTGTGAATGATGATGGCCTCGAATGCTTGTGGTTTCATCATGGCATCAGAGATCATCTGCTGAAATACTGGCCGCTTATCATCTGTGGCCGATGCTCCCGGCTCGACATATTCCTGCACCACCAGATAACCGTTATATTTCGCCCATTCGTGCATCTGGCGCAACTGGTCGGGAATGGAAAGGTCATTGTCCGCCTGCCGCGTTGTAGAAACTCTTGCATAGATGGCAATGTGCATGGTGTTCTCCGTAGTCCGTAAAATCCAAACATTAAAAACGAGTCTGCAAGAGATGGCGCGAGGTTCTTAACACGGGCAGAGTCGGGGGACGACCCCGAACGATTCCCTTACTAAATACGCCGCCCTCCGGGCAATTCAACTATGGTATGCAGTAGAGTCCCACATCTGGCCGCATGCTGCGCGTTAAGCACGGCCAGTGTGGTGCGCGTTACTCTTGTTCGTTCAGCGCTTCGGCCTGCAACATCGCATGGATGAGGTCAGGCAAGATGGATTCAAGCAGGGCAACTTCGGCAGGGGATATAACCGCAGCCTGGTGACTTGAATCCAATCTCGATAGTCGTGGATTCGTTCACTCATTATGGCACCTCCTTTCCTGCATGTGTATTCCTGCCCGTTC
This sequence comes from uncultured beta proteobacterium, assembly GCA_963714805.1. Classification (GTDB taxonomy): domain Bacteria; phylum Pseudomonadota; class Gammaproteobacteria; order Burkholderiales; family Gallionellaceae; genus CAIQPV01. The sequence continues at coordinate 719,735 of CAVQPO010000006.1, forward strand.
CATTCCGTTCCATGTGCTGCATCAGGACTTCTTCCAAGTCCTTTTCAAACCCGTTACGCCCCAGCTCATCGAGAAGAATTTTTCTGTAAGCGTCATATTGATGCGCTGGCAACCCGACCTGCGCGGTAAGCAATAAGCGATTCTTGCGCTCGTTGAGCTTATTGAGAATCAACGGAAAAAATGCTACCGCTACCATTCGCCTAGCCTCATTTCCGTCATGCGTCGTTCTACATCAAATTCCCATGTGAGTGGGTCGTGTATATGTTCCAGTTGAACTGATAAATGTGCACGAGCTTGTTTCAGCGAAATGGCTGTGGTGTTCCCTTGCAAGCTGTATATGGCAGCGATGCGCTTCATATAACCATACAGGCTGATGGTGATATGCGCCATGCGCTCATCCAACAATCCGGGCATATCCAGTTCGCGTACTACGCCCAGCCCTTCCATTTGTGCGGCACGTTCTTGCAGGTCTTGCCACAGCGGATGCAACGGCCAGCGGGAGCGATTGCTATCATCTGACTTAATGCGCAGAGTGGTATGGTCGTTGACCAGCAAACGCTGCAAATCGCCTTGGCGTTCCTTCAAATCCTCGAACGTCTTAATGCCGACCACGCGCAGCCATGCTTTTCGCACTTGCCATTCAATACGCCACACATCTTGCTCCATGCCCCACAGCTCGTAGAACCACGTCTTGGCGCTGCTTTCCTTTATCTCGTCGCACTTGTTATACACGCGCAGGCCGAGATCACCTTCACCGAAGCGGAAGGTTTGCACCTTGCCATGCTTGCGGTGCTGGTTGTCCTTGGCAAAACTGGACACAAAATTGTCCTCGTCAAAATCGATGACGGGCAGGTGATAGTCAAAGGTGAAATCAACCCGCGAAAGCTTTTCCGGTCTGAAGGCATGCAGCCCAACAGATGCAGCCCAAGCGTGAAATCGTCCATGCAGACCTTGCGCGCTTTGATGCCACAGCGCGATGCTTCGGTACGTGACAAAGAACGAAGGCGTGTTGAATTCGCCGAACTGGATACTGAATGCCTCGTTCTCAATCAGGAATGGGTAGCCGCTTCCCGTACCGTGACTAGCCAGCATGAATTCTTCGCTGCCGAGCTTGATGAGTGTGGGTTTGCGCGTCTTAGACTGGCGCATCCATTCCTTCTCCGCTGCCAACTTCTCATAGTCGAGCAGGCAGCACGGACTAGGCGCGAGGTAATACGCACACTCGATGGTGTCGTGACCTGAGAGAAGCAGACGGAATTGATTTGAGGATGCCATCGCAAATCAGCCTTTTTTCTTTTTTATTGCTAGATTTATTGATTCGACGCTAATCAAAATATAGCCTTCTGCGCCCCATGCTTCTAAGCTCTTGCCTTTATGAAGCCTATCATTGATGGCTTGACGAGTAACGCCCATCATTCCGGCGGCACCACCCGGTGACACCACTTCAGAAGGAATTTCCCCCGACTTCATGGCCTCGACCAACTCGGAAACAGTTTTATAAGTTTTCACGGAGAGTCCTAAAATAAACAACGCACGAACTTTACAATGCAAAGCTTTACGATGTCAAGCTCGGTGCGAGAAATTTAACATCAGCCGTTTTTGAAAGAAAGGACAGGCCGATGAAGAGTTACTGCGCCCGCGCAAGAGCGCGCGCAACGTAACTCTTCATCGGCCTAGATATTTTTTCCACTGGCAGAGTAAGGATTTAGGTGCTAGATTGCGGGTTATGTATTTGGAGCCCCCCGTGTTACTTGGATGGGGGCAGAGTGCTTTTCATACCTAAAGATTTGTAAAATAACAAAGCAGTTACTAACACCATTGATAGGTTACTAAATAGTATTTAGAAAAATTTAATGCCAATAAATAAACAAAAAATTACCCGTTTAATTCGTGGTTTATACCTTTTACCACTAGCTGATTATGCAAAGTATCTTATTGATATAAAGAGAAATTGGAATTTTAACAAGCAATTTTCTTTAGAACACCCTGACATTCGTTGGCCTCCGCTAAGTGTGGCATATGATGCATTTGGAACTACAAACAGGTTCGCCTATTGGGAGGGAGGAAAGCTGCATGCCCAGTTCATTGGTGGTCTCATCAAAGAGCATGCTGAAGATAAGACGCTAAGTATATGTGAATGGGGCTGTGGACCAAGCAGAGTACTAAGGCATCTTCCACAAATAATTGGTTTAAATCATCAATATTATGGGACTGACTACAATGAAGATACGATCAGGTGGTGTCGCCAAAATATTAAAAATATAGAATTTGAATTAAATACGCTTACTCCTCCTCTTCCTTACGAATCGAATACGTTTGACTGTTTGTATTGCATTTCTGTTTTTACTCATCTATCAATGGAGATGCATTTTTCATGGATGAGTGAAGTATCTCGAGTTGTTAAACCAAATGGACTGATTATTTTTACAACTCATGGAGATGCATGTTGCCAAGGATTAATTGATGATGAAATTGAAAGCTACAAGGCAGGAAAGCTTGTTGTACGCGGAAATTTCAAGGAAGGTAAGCGTTGCTTTGTAGCTTACCATCCGAACAATTTTATTTATCATGAACTGCTTGGTAAATTGGAGGTTATATCTCACATCGCCGATACCAAACAATATCATCTAATGCAAGATGCTTGGGTTGTTAGAAATACGAAGTAAAGCAATCAATTTACGGCGTCCAGGTTTATTTTGACGAACTATGAGCCAATTGGGATATTATAATTACTGCTTCCCAGTGCCCAGATTTATCTCTTCGGGCGCACCAACAAATCAACGGGTTAGACTAAAAGTCTAACCCGTTGTTCATTTCCTGCAGTAAAAAACGTATTACTTTTTAGTGGGTTTTCAGCCAAAACCATCGGCCTACTATCCACCCATTGCGCCAGATGTTTACTAGATAAGTACGCATACTTCTGCACCATCTCCGGCGTTGACCACCCGCCCAACTCCTGCAATACGTGCAACGTGGTGTCTTCTTGAATGTGCCAGCTTGCCCAAGTGTTTATCCAAAGCTTACTGTAACCAAGAAGATGGTCGATGTTGGATGCAAAACACAGGATGGTGCACACTGGCAGCTTACAACTTCGGAAGCGCGGATAAGGCTGACACGTCTTTATCCGAAATTATAAAAGTTGCATGGTACTAATGACTCAGATCGTTGGAACAATCAAAAATTAACTCAACCCTCAACCAACCCCGCAAGCCAGCGTTGATATAATTGCCGCGCAACATCATGCAATTGCGGCAGATTGAAGTCCATCTGCTTCTGAATAACTGGGATGGTCTGCACGGCAGGACTGTCGGCGCTGGCGTCGACTTCATCTACGCCAACTTCGCACCAGTCGAAAATCATCTGCTCGGTCATTTCTACGTGACATTGCATGGCAAGGTGTTTGCCCAACGCATACGCTTGATTGGCGCAGTGTGCGCTGGACAATAGATGTACGGCACCTTGCGGCAGTGTGAAGGTCTCACCATGCCAATGAAAAGCTTCAAAAGATAGGATGTCGCCAAACCAGGCGCGCGCCACGTCGTTATCGGATACCGTAGCTTTACCCCAGCCGATTTCCTTGACCGGGTTGCGCCTTACTACGCCGCCCAAGGCTTTTGAGATGAGTTGCCCGCCGAGACAGTGACCGAGCACGGGAATGTCGCGCACCACCGCATCGCGTATCAAATCCAGCACCGGAGTGATCCACGGCAGGTCGTCGTTCACGCTCATCGGCCCACCCATGAATACCAAGCCGGAAAATTGGCTTGCATCATTCGGTACCACATCGCCTTCATCTATACGAATTAGTTGCCATGGAATATCGTGTTCGTCAAGAAACTCGGCGAAATAGCCAGGACCTTCGGTCGACATGTGGCGGAAAAGGGCGATGGGGTTCATATCATTAATAATGTGAAGCGTGAAATGTGATGCCCACCCGGCACTTCGCACCACCCTCCCTGCCGGGAGGATACGATTCACATTTCACTTTTCACCGTTTTATCCCGTTCAATCAGCGCATACGCCGAATGATTATGGATGGACTCGAAATTCTCCGACTCCACCACATAGGCCTCAATGCGCTCATCAATATTCAGTGCCGCCGCGACATCGCGCACCATGTCTTCGACGAATTTTGGATTGTCATAAGCGCGCTCGGTGACGAATTTTTCGTCGGGACGCTTGAGCAGTCCATATAGTTCACATGAAGCCTGATCCTCGGCATAGCGCACCACTTCTTCTATCCACACAGCACGGTTGGTACGCACGGTAATAGTGACATGCGAACGCTGGTTGTGCGCGCCGCGTTCGGAAATTTTCTTGGAACATGGGCACAGGCTGGTCACCGGCACCAGCACCCTCATGGTAAAACTGTATTGCCCGTCTTTAATCTCGCCGACGAAAATGACATCGTAGTCCAGCAAACTCTGTACACCGGAGACGGGAGCGGTTTTGTTGACGAAATAAGGGAAACTCATTTCGATGTAACCGGACTTAGCTTCTAGCTTTTCCACCATTTCGCGCAGAATGCTCTCAAATGATTCCACCGAAATTTCGCGTCCATGCTGGTTGAGTATCTCGACAAAGCGCGACATGTGCGTGCCCTTGAAATCGTGCGGCAGGTGTACGTACATGTTGAAGGTTGCAATGGTGTGCTGCACCCCGCCGACGCTCTTGTCTTTGACAATGACGGGGTGGCGGATACCTTTGATGCCTACCTTGTTGATTGCCAAGTGACGCGTATCGGCTTGGTTTTGCACATCGGCAATAGGTTTAGGTACGGGAGAATTCATGATTGCCCTCTAATTCAGATCAGTATCGGATCATTATATCCAATACCGTACTATTTTACTCTGGTATTTTGCGCCGTATGGAAGCAATGATACCGGCCGCATCCAGCCCGCAATCAGCCAGCATCTGTGCGGGATCGCCATGTTCCAGAAATACATCGGGCAGGCCGAGATGCATCAGCGGCACGGTTGCGCCGTGCTGTTGCAGACATTCCGCCACCGCGCTACCTGCGCCACCTTGCACGGTATTTTCTTCGACCGTAACCAGCAGCGAATGTTCGCGCGCCAATTGTAGAACCAGTTGCATATCCAGCGGCTTGACAAAACGCATGTTGGCAACGGTAGCGTTGAGCTGTTGCGCCGCCACGAGAGCGGGCGCAAGCATGGAACCGAATGCCAAGATGGCGACCCTTTCTCCCGCACGTCGAATCTCTCCTTTGCCTATGGGCAACATCTGCATTTTATTGCTCGGTGCTACACCCGGCCCATAGCCGCGCGGGTAGCGCACCGCACTCGGCGTATCGAGGTGGAATGCGGTGGTCAACATCCGGCGGCATTCGTCCTCGTCGGCAGGTGCCATCACGGTCATATTGGGTATGCAGCGCAAGAAGCTCAGGTCGAAGCTACCCGCATGCGTGGCACCATCCGCACCGACCAGCCCACCCCGGTCTATCGCGAGCATCACCGGTAAATTCTGGATGGCGATATCGTGGATCAGTTGGTCGTAAGCCCGCTGCAAAAAGGTCGAGTAGATTGCCACCACCGGCTTGACTCCATCGCATGCCAACCCGGCGGCAAAGGTAAGCGCATGCTGTTCGGCGATGCCCACATCGAAATAACGCTCGGGGAATTTTTTCGCAAACTCGACCATGCCGGAGCCTTCGCACATCGCCGGGGTGATACCCACCAGCCGCTCGTCCTGTAGCGCCATGTCGCATAGCCAGTCGCCAAAAACCTGTGTATAGCTCGGCTTGCTACCCGCCCCTTCGGCATTGCTCGGGGCAGGCTTCGGCACGATGCCGTTAAGCGGATCGAACTTGCCGACACCGTGGTACAACACGCAATCTTCTTCCGCATGGGCATAGCCCTTGCCTTTTTGCGTCACCACATGCAAAAACTGCGGCCCTTCCAGATGGCGGATATTGCTCAGCGTGGTGACCAGTACATCAAGGTCGTGACCGTCTATGGGACCGATGTAATTGAAACCGAATTCTTCGAACAGCGTGCCCGGCGTCACCATCCCCTTGACGTGCTCTTCGGCGCGCTTGGCGAATTCCAGCACCGGTGGCATGCCTTTCAGCACCTTTTCGCTACCGCGCCGCATTGCCGTGTAGAAGCCCCCGGAGATCAACTTAGCCAAATAATTGTTCAGCGCGCCGACAGGAGGCGAGATGGACATGTCGTTGTCGTTGAGCACCACCAGCAGATTGGCATTCATCGCTCCGGCGTTGTTGAGCGCCTCGAATGCCATGCCGCCGGTCATCGCGCCATCGCCGATGATGGCCACCGCACGATGGTCGCTTTCTTCAAGTTTCGCCGCGACAGCCATACCTAGCGCCGCAGAGATAGAAGTGCTGGAATGGCCTGTACCAAAGGCATCGTATGGACTTTCGCTACGTTTTGGAAATCCGGACATACCGCCTGACATGCGCAATGTTTTCATCGCCTCGCGCCGCCCGGTGAGTATCTTGTGCGTATAGGTCTGGTGCCCCACGTCCCACACCAATTTGTCATGTGGCGTGTTGAACACGTAGTGCAGCGCGATGGTCAGCTCAACCGTACCAAGATTGGAAGAAAGATGCCCGCCAGTCTTGCTCACCGACTCAATCATGAATTGCCGCAACTCATTTGCCAAATGCGGCAGTTGCTTGCGCTCCATCTGGCGCAAGTCGTCTGGGGTGTTGATGGTATTCAGGAGGGAATACATCAGAATTTTCTCAACACGATAAAGTCTGCCAACTCGCGAAGGCGTCGCGCTTCATCGCCAAATTCGGCCAGCATATTCAGCGCCTCGCTATGCAACTCTGCCGCCATTTTTTTCGCCGCCTGCACGCCAAGCAGCGTGACATAAGTCGGCTTGTCGTTGTCGGCATCTTTGCCCGCAGTCTTACCGAGCGTCGCAGTATCCGCTTCGCTGTCGAGCACATCATCCACCACCTGAAAAGCCAACCCAACACACTTGCCGAAACGATCCAAGCGATTCAGTTGCGCTTCATCCAACGCCGCACCGCATTGTGCACCGAGCAATACGGCGGCGCGTATCAATGCGCCGGTTTTGTGAATGTGCATGAATTCGAGTTCCGGCAGGGTAAGCTGTTTACCTACGCTGCCCAAATCGATTGCCTGCCCCCCCGCCATCCCGCGCGAACCGGAAGCCGTAGCAAGCAGTTTAAGCATTTGCAGTTGGCGGTGCGGATCATCACTGAGCGGCTGTTCCGCCAGCAATTGAAAGGCCAGACTTTGCAGCGCATCGCCCACCAACAGTGCGGTGGCCTCGTCAAATTGAACATGGCAGGTTGGCTTGCCACGGCGCAGCACGTCGTCATCCATGCACGGCATGTCGTCATGCACCAGCGAATAGGCGTGAATCAATTCGACCGCCGCCGCCGCCATGTTAAGCCGGGCCAACTCCGCCCCGACCAGCTCGCCAGCGGCAAAAGCCAACAACGGGCGCACGCGCTTACCGCCGTTCAGCACGCTATACCGCATGGCTGCATGCAGGCGTTGCGGCGCAACATCCGCCGAAGGCAACAGGTTACGCAGCACATCCTCAAAACGATTCTGGTGAGCGACGGACCAGGTTTGAAAATTGGAAACTGGCATCAGGACTGACTCGCGTCACCCGTAATCTGAAAAGCCTTCAATGTTCCTTCTTCCAGCACGCGCACCTGCTGCTGCGCATCTTCAAGACGCCCACGGCACAGTTGCAACAACTCGGCACCGCGCTGGTAGGCGGACAGCGAGTCCTCCAACGATAGCTTGCCCGACTCCATGTCGGCAACCACCTGCTCCAATTCAGCCAGCGCCGCTTCGAAACCTAGTGTTTTCTGGGATTTTCCGGCCATGTTTATGTTACGGAATTAGCCGACAACAGATTTTGGATGCGCATGACTCTTGTTCAGGTATGTAACTAACAGGTGAATCCCGACCGCACACGCAATGTACAGCATGGACATGAAAATGTAGGAAACATAATATTCGGCCACGCGCGATGAGTATTCTGTTATGGTCATTTCGTCAACACGCCCCGAAAGCAGATAAAAACTGGCATTGGAAAGCAAAAATGCAAAGCTGTTCGCGCCCCATGCCGAACCCGCCAGCCAAACCAGCCCCTTGCCTTCCAAAGAATAGTGCAACACAAACCAGCGACCGACCATCCACAAGCTGCCATAGGTCGGGATGAGAAACCAGTAGGCAGGTGTGATGCACCAGTCACTGACGCCCTGCACAGTCGTCACATAGGAATCCATCAAACCCGCTTGCAGAAGCAGCACGGTGAAAACCGCCAAGGATGCGCGAGCATGTCGTGCCAGATATAAACCGCCCAGAAAAAACACCGCCCAAGAGGCATCCGGCAGGGAAAAGGCCGAGCCAAAATGGTTAAAACGCGTCGCCGCCATAGCCAACATCAACCCCGCAGCAATCATCCATGTCCGACTCTGTATGGTTTTCATTTGAATCTCCTTGGTGTTTCGTTTGCTCATCCCAGAAGAAGAACTCTATCAGAAAAATGAGATATATAAAAGGCGGCCAAACCGCAACTCCAAATGGAAAATGGTGGTAACGTCCGATTTTGATGGCAGTTAAAACACACTAAACGATTTTCAATCGCTCCACCACTCGCCCATTTTTTAAATGCTCTTCGATGATCTCATCAAGGTCGCTCACGTCCACGAAGGTATACCATACGCCCTCGGGATACACCACCAGCACCGGCCCATCGTCGCAACGCCCCAGACACCCGGCCGCGTTGATACGGATTAGTTTGTCGTCTGTGGAGAGACCCAGCGTCTTGACCTTGTCCTTGACGTAATCGCGCATCTTGCTCGCGCCGAAGTTGTTGCAGCAGCCCTCGCCCGGCGCACGCTGGTTGGTACAGAAAAATACATGTTTGTCGTAATAACCCATGGCAACCTTTCAATACGTTAATATCATTATACAGCCGCGCCTTCTTGGCTCTTCACGCGCCACAAATAACCCAGCATCAGGAATGGGAACACCAGCGAGATGGCTTGTGATAGGCCGTTGTAGTTAAGCAGATGGCCTTCGTTCCAATGATACAGCCGCATGGCGGCGGAGGGCGAGCCATTGTCCAGCACCCAGTGCGCCAGCACAAGATAGGCCAATGAAGCGAACGCGGCACCCCAGGGCAAGCGCATGCGAGGCAGCCGAGTCGCCGCGAGCAGCAGCACTATTCCGGTGAAGATGCCCAACATGGCTTCGCTGTTTAGCCACAGTAGCAAGGCCCACGACTTGAGCAGTATCGCAGCAGCAACGAACTTTGCCAGTGCCACCATACATAGCACCGTCAGTAAAGCACTCACCGCGTGGCGGCGCTGGCGCAACAAAGTCAGCAGGAGCATTCCCAGCATCAGCAGATTCAGCGCTACCGCCAGACTTTCCAGCCAACTGAACGGTTCATCGCCGGCCACAGCAAAAAGGGGGGGGGCCACCTGGCTGATAAACACATTGCCCAGCATCGGCAGGGAAGGATTGACTTGCGCAAACATCCACAGCACAACTAGCGCCAAACCAAAATCCCTGCTGGAATTGGGATAAAACAAGTGAATGCGCCAGCGCGTCAGGTGCAGTGCGAACCATGCGCGCGGCGCGATGCTTACCGCCAGCAGCGCCCCCGCCAGCGTACTGATACTATTGGTAAGCAGGTCGAGATTGGAACTGACCCGGCTGGGCAAATACATCTGGGTATATTCCATCGTGGCGGAGAGCGCTATCCCGCCCAAGGTGGCGAGCAACAAGCCCCAAACCGTGCCGAAACGCGAGCGTAGCGATAATCCCAAGCAAAAAACCGAAGGGGATATAAGCCAGTAGGTTGATTACCGTATCGAAACCCGAATAGGTCTGCGACAACGGTGCGGTCAACACGGCAAAGAAATTCAGCCCCTGATCCTGCCAGCCGCTAAAGGGCGACAGACTGCCATACACGATGAACAGCGCATACCATGCGGCAAGATAGGTGCGCATGCGGACGCGGGGGGATGTGTTCGGGTGTTCTTTCATAATCGGATTGAGTTTATCCCAGATAATCCATTAGGCCGTTCGTGGTGAGCTTGTCGAACCACATGTATTGTGGAATCAATACCCTTCGACAAGCTCAGGGCGAACGGAGGTGGGGAATTCATATCGCTTCGCGCCTAATGGATTATCTGGGTTTATCCGATAAAGGATATGGGTTAAAGGGATAAAGGTGAAGGGAAGAACCTCCGTACCGTTGCTTCCCTTATCACCTTAACCCAAACCTAATTTTTAGGCACAAAAGTGAAAGCATCGGAGAAAAATTCTTCGTTTGGCAAACCGCGCAGACCGGTGAAATCACGGTGTGCGGATTCAACCACGACAGGCGCGCCACAGGCATAGACCTGATGGCCGGACAAATCGTTGTAATCCTCCAAAACGGCCTGATGCACAAATCCTTGCCTGCCCTGCCAATGGTCTTCGATGCGCGGCTCTGAAAGCACCGGGGTAAATTTAATGCCTCGCACTTCCCATTGCCGCGCCAAGTCCAGCATGTAGAGATCGGCAAGCACACGCGCACCCCAGTAGAGATGCATGGGGCGCTGCATACCGATATGCAGCGCGTGTTCGATGATCGCCTTGACCGGCGCGAAGCCGGTGCCGCTGGCAACGAATATGATGGGTTTATCCGAATCCTCGCGCAGGAAAAAAGTGCCCAGCGGCCCCTTGATACGCAGGATGTCGCGCTCTTTCATTTCAGTGAACACATGCTGGGTGAAAGCACCGCCCGGAATATTGCGGATATGCAGTTGCAGGAATTCGTCGTCGTTCGGTGCATTGGCCAGCGAGAAGCTGCGCGGCTTGCCTTCTTTCATCAGGATATCGACATATTGACCGGAGAGAAATTGCAGACGCTCGTTGGCGGGCAGTTTGAGATAGAGCGCCATCACGTCGTCCGCCAATTTTTCCAGTTTGTGGACCCGGCAGGGCAAGGTTTTCACCGGAATATCACTTGAGGCACTCACTTCATGACATTCGATAATCAAGTCGGATTTCGGCTTGGCGCAGCAGAACAAGGTCAACCCCGCACTCATTTCTGCCTCGCTCAACGCATGTCCTTGATAATTGCCCTGATCCACCGAACCTTGCAGGACTTTGCCTTTACATACCCCGCAAACGCCATTGCGGCAACCGTAAGGCAGGACGTGGCCATGCTTGAGCCCCGCATCGAGTATGGTTTCGCCCGCCTCCGTGGGGAAGCTATGGTTGCTCGGTTTGATGGTAATATTGAACGTCATGTCATGCCCACTGCGTACGCGAAAGGCGCGATTTTAACGCATTATTGCGTGGCGAATAGAATCTTGATGCGCCCGCATCAGAGATATTCTGGCACAGCTTGCCTCCATTTTGCCGCCAGCCGCTCATTGCCAGCGAAAGCTTAAAGTGACAAAAGCTCGACGGTTGTTTAAAGCGGTGGCAATGTATTCTGTGTAATCCGTCTGGAACAAGTTCTGCACTACTCCAGATATCTCCCCCTTCAAACCGTTTGGCCCTTTGAAGGGTTGGGCGAGACGCATATCGACGCGGCGGTGTGTCGGCTGAAAATCATGGACGGGGCGATCAAACCCTTGCATGGAGGTTTGCAGATAATAGGCCGCACTGAAGGACGCATCTTTGGGTAAACGTTGAGAGTACAGCAAGCTAACGATATTTTTTGGTAAGCTGACCGAAAGCAACCCGGGATTTCCCGGCAAAGAGGCGCTATTGCTGCCGACTATTTCATTGGTATAGTTAAAAGTCAGATCACTAAACTCGCCGAATGAATGTTTGACAGTTGCTTCAACCCCTTCATAATTTGCTGTCATCCCGTTTTGGTAGAGGCTACCGATGGGATAAATCATATTACTCATTTGGTCATTGAAAATGCGCAAATCAAGCGAGGTATTCCATTCGTGAAATTCGCCCAGGTAGCCGACTTCGCTCGAAACGATTTTCTCGGGGGTTAACCCGGCCGAAGTGGTATTAGGGCCCGGCTGATACAAGTAGCCGACCTGGAACAGATCGGCCTGATTGGCGTTCTGCTCCCCCAGCGATGGAGTTCGATGCGCGACCGAGGAACCTATGCGCAGGGTTTGTTGTGAAGTGAGATGGTAATTCAGCGAAGCGCGCGGAGAAAAAGTTTTGTTTCCCATGGCATCGTGTTCCAGCATCCCGCCCGCATTGATTATCAACTGAGGCGTAAAACGCCATTCGTCATTGGCAAACACCCGATATTCTATGAAGTCAAATGACGAGGCGTATGTATAAGGAGGAGGGTTATTGGGGTTCGAGTCAGTAGAAGAAACATAGACCTGATCCTGACGGTATCCGCCACCATATACCAGCCTGTTCGTTTGTGCGGTTTGCAGGGTATGCTGCAATTCAATTTCGTTGCGTTCTGTTTTTGTCGACGCAGATGCCCGAAAAGAAGGATTGTTTTGCGGCGTCGCCAAATAATTCTCATTGGTGTCATGTTGGATATGGTAGTAACGAACGCTTAGTTCGGAGGTATTGTCCGTTCGGTGCATCCATTCGAGTTGCTGGACATTTTCATATACCGGCATGTTGTGGGGCGTATCGACTGAAGCATCCCAAAACCCGACACCCATCACATCGCGATTAAACCCCAGTTGCACATCAAATTCATCCACCGCATTGGGATGCCAGGATGCACGATAATTCATTAGTCTGGCTTGGTTGTTGTCGTAGGTGTTGTTGAGCAAACCTGCTACCTGAGCTTGTTGCAAGGTAATATTATTGGGCGGAGTAGTTAAATTGTCATAGCCGTTATCGGCGGAGTAGGCCAGCGTCATCCGGTAATCCAGCTTTTCCCCATGCTTGCCAAAATTGACGGATGCATCGTTAATTCCTCCGTTGCCCCGTGTATTGGAAATACTCGCACCCTCAACCGCCCCGGCATCACGGGTGATGATATTGATCACGCCATGCACCGAGTTCTCCCCGTATGATGCCGCAGCAGGGCCGCGTATCACTTCGATGCGTTCAATGTCGTCGATGGTTATCGGCAACAGCGGCCAGTTCACGATATTGAACGGCGGCAGATAAACGCTGCGACCGTCTATCAAGACCTGCATGCCAGGCGCAGTCTGGCTTAATGTACCATGGTAGGAAACAACCGCCTGATTGCCTGCGTAGTAACTGACATACATTCCGGGAACCAGCTTGAACAAATCCGGAATTTTGCGAAAACCCGATGCGTCTATCATCTTGCGATCAATTACCGTCATCGCATTCGGTGCTTCGGACAAGGGTTGAGAAAGCCGGGAAGCACTTAACACAACAGGGAAATCCTGGAGGAAATCTTGCTCGCTTGGATAGTCAGATGCCCACGCACACTTGGCAGCCAACCCAACAATTGATATGGCGATGAGTTGCTGTTGCCAAATAATCTTTTTCATGCTCCTCCTGTGGAGACTACAGTACTAACGTTTATCAGTTGTGCCAATTTGTTTTTCGCCGCACCGCTGGCAATAACTTCCTCGGCCTTCTTTACGCCTTCCGCCAATGAAGCTACCAGCCCCGCCACATAAATCGCCGCCCCGGCATTGAGCAGCACAATGTCGCGCGCAGCACCGAACTGATTGTCGAGCACGCCAAGCAACATGGCTTTTGCCTCAGCGGCATTGGCGACCCGAATCTCATTCAGCGGCGCGGTCTGCAAACCAAAATCTTCCGGTGTGACGGTGTATTCGTTCACCTGATCATCCTTCAACTCCGCGATGAAGGATGAGCCGCTGATGGTGATTTCGTCCAGCCCATCCGCGCCATGCACCACCAGCACGTGGCGGCTGCCGAGGCGTTGCAAAACACGCGCTTGAATACCGACCAGATCAGGATGGAACACCCCCATTACCTGATTATTTGCACCGGCAGGATTGGTCAGCGGCCCCAGCACATTGAACAGGGTGCGCACGCCGAGTTCGCGCCGTACCGGTGCGGCATATTTCATCGCACCGTGAAAATTAGGGGCGAACATGAAACCGATACCTATCTGGTCGATACTATGGCCCACCTGTTCCGGGGTCAGATTGAGATTGACACCCAGAGCTTCCAGCACATCCGCAGAACCGCAGGTCGAGGATACCGAACGCCCTCCATGTTTGGCCACGCGCGCACCCGCTGCGGCTGCAACCAAAGCACTGGCTGTCGAAACATTGAAAGTGTGCGCCGCATCCCCTCCGGTTCCGCAGGTATCGACCAGATATTCGCGTTGCGTGACCGGAACCTTGGTCGCAAATTCGCGCATCACAAACGCGGCGGCCGAGATTTCACCGATGGTTTCCTTCTTGACGCGCAACCCCACCAAAATGGCCGCAATCTGCACGGCAGAGACTTCGCCGCTCATGATCTGCCGCATCAACGACAACATCTCGTCATAAAAAATCTCACGCTGCTCGATCAGACGTAGCAGTGCCTGCTGCGGAGTGATCATGGTTATCTTTGCCCTTCAAGAAAATTCTTCAGCATGTCGTGTCCGTATTCGGTGAGGATGGATTCCGGGTGAAATTGCACGCCCTCTACTGCCAGCGTCTTGTGGCGTACCCCCATAATCTCGCCGTCGTCCGTCCATGCCGTGATCTCCAGACAGTCCGGCAATGTTTCGCGTTCGATCACCAACGAGTGATAGCGCGTGGCGGTAAACGGATTGGGCAAACCGCGAAATACGCTGGTGCTGTTGTGGTTAATTGCCGAGGTCTTGCCGTGCATGAGCTGCTTGGCGTGGATAATCTGTCCGCCGAAAGCTTGGCCTATACTTTGGTGGCCGAGGCACACGCCGAGGATAGGGATGCGCCCGGCGAATTGTTTGATCGCTGGCACCGAAATCCCCGCTTCGTTGGGCGTACACGGCCCCGGCGAAACCACGATGTGCTGCGGTTGCAACGCCTCGATTTGTTCCAGCGTTATTTCATCATTGCGATGCACGACCACCTCTGCACCCAACTCGGCGAAATACTGCACCAGGTTGTAGGTAAAGGAGTCGTAATTGTCTATCATCAGCAGCATGCTTTACTTACCTTATTGATTGCGATGTCTATTTTTACCACTCTTAGCGAACATTTTTCAATGTATTCGCCTTGGATAGGTTTCTCGGGGTAATTATACCAATGACAGCATTGTGAAGTATGGGCAACTCAAGGATAAAACCCAAAGCCTCACGGTATCTAGCGAACGATAACTCGGTTAATATCATCTCCCACCCAAACATTAAATAATCACAGGAGACACCATGAGCAGTTTGCCAAAATGTCCGAAATGCAACTCGGAATTTACCTATGAAGACGGGAGCATGTTTGTCTGCCCCGAGTGCGCGCACGAATGGCCTAAGGGTGTGCCCGTCGAAAGCGGGGAGCAACAGCGTGTCGTGCGTGATGCGGTAGGGAATGTGCTTGCTGATGGCGACTCGGTCACCGTGATCAAGGACTTGAAGGTCAAGGGTTCGTCTTCGATTGTAAAAGTTGGAACCAAGGTGAAGAGCATTCGGCTAGTCGAGGGCGACCATGATATCGACTGCAAAATCGACGGCATCGGCGCGATGCAGTTGAAGTCCGAGTTTGTGAAGAAGGCTTGAAGTGTGTGGTTCGACAAGCTCACCACGAACGGATAAATTTTCGACAAGCTCACCACGAACGGATGAGTTTTCGACAGGCTCACCACGAACGGACGAATTTTCGACAGGCTCACCACGAACGGATGAATTTAAGCTGCTCTTGCCTAACTCCGACACAGAATTGATCTACCTCGACGGCTCGCTGCTGGTAGCGAACAAACCCGCCGGGCTGTTGGCGGTGCCGGGACGCGGTGCGGACAAGCAGGATTGTTTGTCCGCGCGACTCCTGAATGAATTTTCCGATGCCTTGGTTGTACACCGCTTGGACATGGCAACTTCCGGCCTGATGGTATTTGCGCGCGGCACGGAGAGTCAGCGCCGCCTGTCGCAGATGTTCCGCGAACGCGAAGTGGAAAAGCGCTATGTCGCCGTTGTGGCGGGCAAGCTTGCAACGCCTATAGGCGAAGTGAATTTGCCTATTGCCGCCGATTGGCCGAACCGCCCTCTGCGCAAGATCGATACTGCGCTGGGCAAGCCTTCGCTTACGCGCTATCGCGTGCTGGAATATGATGCGGACACCGATACCAGCCGCGTGGAACTGGAGCCGGTGACCGGACGTACCCACCAGTTGCGGGTACATATGGCGTCCATCGGACATCCTATCCTTGGCGATGCGTTGTATGGAGGCCGTACGGCGGAGCGCTTGCTGCTACATGCCGGCATGCTGAGCTTTGCCCATCCGCTCAGCGGCGAACCCCTGAGCCTGATATGCGCAACGCCGTTTTGACAATTTGCTAAAGACGTAGATACTGTCGCTTCGACAGAAACTGACGGAGGTGGCGAAATGGCAAAAAAATCTCTTCCCTTGTCCAAGGTCTATCGTTTGCTGGAGCCGGGGCCGGTCGTGCTAGTCACTACCGCCGCCAAAGACCGAGCGAACATCATGACCATGTCTTGGCACACCATGCTCGAATTCGAGCCGCCGCAGCTTGGATGCGTGATTAGCAACCGCAATTACTCGTTCGAAATTTTGAAATCAACGAAGGAATGCGTGATCAACATCCCCACCGTTGAACTGGTGAGACAGGTGGTGGGATGTGGAAACTGCTCCGGTCAAAAGGTGGACAAGTTCAAAAAATTTGGCCTCACACCGATAGATGCCTCGTGCGTCAGGGCTCCGCTCATCGACGAATGCTATGCCAATTTGGAATGCAAGGTTGTCGATGGCAAGATGATCAGCAAATATAATCTGTTCATCCTGGAAGTCGTTAAAGCATGGATCGACCCGACACACAAGCATCCACAAACGATACACCATCAAGGCCGAGGCTCGTTCATGGTTGCTGGTGAGACTATACGTTTGCCTTCCAAAATGAAATAATTCTATTTCCAATTTAAAGCGATTAATTTCCTTGTGGGACGGCCTCTCGTCCGCGAAAAAACTTATCGCGGCCGGGAGGCCGCTCCCACAATATGTCATTTCTAAATTGAAAATGAAATAAGTTACCTGTCAGCAACTTTCGCTAATAAATTTTGCCTGAAGCTGCACATCCGTGCGGTGGTCTTGCCGGTGTTATACTTGGCGCGCTTTGTTTTACCCAAACCATGAGGAATACATGAAACGATTTTTGATGTTGTTGATGATTGCTTTGACTTGCTTGAGCTTGTTCGCCGCGACGGCAGAAGCCAAACGTTTTGGCGGTGGTAGCAGTATCGGCAAACAACGGACAATGACTCCGCAAGCCCCACCCAAGGCTCCTGCGGCAGCACCCGCGCCAACAGCAGCACCTGCACCGGTCGCGCCCCCTGCTCCGACGGGTAACAGGTGGCTGGGGCCGTTGGCGGGTTTGGCGATAGGTGCCGGCCTGGGGGCATTGTTTCCGGCGGTGGTTTGGGAGGCGGCATGGGCGGTATTCTCATGGCGTTGATCGCCGTTGCTGTGGTCATGTTCCTGATATCGCTGATCCGCAACAGACAACCGCAACTGGCGGGATATTCAGGAGCGGGCGCACATTATGGTTATCCCGGAGCGGTGCAACAGCCTGTGGGCAGCTCGGGTGGAGCCCCAGCATCGGCTGGCAACATCCCGGCCAGTTTCCCGGTAGAAAGTTTTTTGCGCAGCGCGAAGATATCGTTTATCCGCTTGCAAGCCGCCAACGACCGCAAGGATTTGAATGATATTCGCGAATTCACCACACCGGAAATGTTTGCAGAAATCTCGATGCAGTTGCAGGAACGCGACAATACCCCGCAAAAAACCGATGTCATTTCGATCAACGGCGAATTGCTGGAAGTGTCCAATGAAGGCGATATTGCCATTGCCAGCGTGCGCTTCATCGGCCAATTAAGCGAAAATAATGGCCCGCCAGAAAATGTAGATGAAATCTGGCATGTGCAGAAAAATCTGCGCGATGACAAGTCGGTGTGGCTACTTTCCGGAATCCAGCAAACGACTTTGCACTAAACCAGCATGTTTACCCTGCCCACCGTTACGACTCTCAATCACCTGCTCACCCAAAGTGGCTGGGCATTGCAGCGTCTTGCCCACTTCAGCGGCAAGACGGCGCGCTTCAATATCGCCCCGTTTTCTTTTGCTTGTACCATTGAACAAAGTGGCACATTGCATGAGGCGGCTACCGATGTGAGCGCGGACGCGAGCTTAAGTATTCCGCCTTCCTTATTGCCGCGCCTGGCCTTGCAAGATGAGGCGGCCTTCAAGCAAATCGAAAGTACCGGCGATGCCGCACTGCTCACCGAAATATTTTTTCTCGCCCGCAACCTGCGCTGGGATGCGGCTGAGGATTTGAGCCACTTCACCGGCGATATCGCCGCCGAACGCATCGTGCAGTTTGCCAAAGCCGCGCATCAACAGATGCGCGATACGGCGCTCAATTTGTCGCAGGCTCTGGCGGAATATTGGACGGAAGAACGCCCGCTATTGGCCAAACCGCAGCAGCTTGCTGCTTTCGCGCATGACGTGGACGGATTAACCGATAAAGTGAAACAGTTGGAACAACGCATCCAGCAACTGTCGAAAGCGAAATAAGATGCGTCTGTTGCGTTTGCTGAAAATCATTTTCGTGGTGTTGCGTTTCGGTCTGGATGAGTTCCTGCTCGCGCACAAGCGCACGCGTTGGCTGCTCTTGCCGCTCAACCTCGTGTTATTTTTCCGCAACACTTCCGCGCCGCGCGCGGAGCGTTTGCGTCTTGCACTTGAAAGCCTGGGGCCAATCTTCGTCAAGTTCGGGCAGATGCTTTCCACCCGGCGCGACCTGATGCCTGCCGATATCGCCGACGAACTTGCCAAGTTGCAGGATCAGGTACCGCCGTTTCCTACCGCGCAGGCCATAGCGCTGCTGGAACTCACTTATAAAAAGAAACTCGGGGAAGTATTCCGCAGCTTCGACGAGACGCCTATTGCCAGCGCCTCGGTGGCACAGGTGTATTTTGCCGTATTGCCGGATGGGCGCGAGGTTGCGGTAAAAATTCTGCGCCCCGGCATCGAATACGTCATCGCGCACGATGTCGCGCTGCTCGACATTTGTGCTGGGCTGATGGAGCGCTGGTGGGAAGATGGCAAGCGGCTCAAGCCCAAACTGGTGGTAGCTGAATTCGAAAAATATTTGCGCGACGAGCTCGATCTGATGCGTGAGGCCGCCTGCGCCAGCCAATTAAAACGCAATTTTGCCAACTCCAACCTGCTCACCGTGCCCGACGTTTACTGGGACTGGTGTACTAGCGAAGTCATGGTGATGGAGCGCATGAACGGCATCCCAATCAGCCAGATTAGCGCATTGCGCGCGACAGGTTTAGACATTCCCAGACTTGCCGCCAATGGCGTGGAAATTTTTTACATGCAAGTATTCCGCGATGGCTTTTTCCATGCCGACATGCATCCCGGCAACGTTCAGGTTGCGGCAGATGGTCGTTACATCGCGCTGGATTTCGGCATCATGGGCACGCTCACCGATTCCGACAAACATTATCTGGCACAGAACTTCATCGCTTTCTTTCAGCGCGACTACAAGCGCGTGGCGGAAGTCCACATTGAATCCGGTTGGGCACCCAAGGAAACGCGCGTGGATGAATTGGAGTCCGCCATCCGCTCGGTATGCGAGCCGATCTTCGACAAGCCGTTGCGCGAAGTGTCGTTTGGTCGTGTGCTGCTGCGTTTGTTCCAGACCTCGCGCCGCTTCGGCATCCAGGTTCAACCACAGTTGGTTTTGCTGCAAAAGACGCTGCTTAATGTCGAAGGCTTGGGCCTGCAACTTGATCCGGAACTGGATCTATGGAAAACCGCCAAACCCTGGCTGGAGCGCTGGATGAGCGAACAGGTTGGCTGGCGCGGATTTCTGAAAACGTTCAAGGCCGAGATTCCGCACTACGCCACCCTGTTACCGCAACTGCCGCGCTTATTACATCAGCGCTTGAATGAAAATCCTACCGCGCAAATCGAAGCCATATTGAGGGAATTGGTGGAACAACAGCAGCAGCGAAACCAGTGGCTGATGCTGATTGCCATATCTTTGTGGGCGGCACTGGGAGCATTGTTGTTGCCTTTAATGCATTTTCTGTAGCTGCTGCTCCCAATTAGATTTCTTCTACCGCAAAAATGCGGCGGTGTTCGCGGATAGCATAACGGTCGGTCATGCCGGCGATGTAATCGGATACGGCGCGTGCACAATCCACCTCACACAACGCGGTAGCTTCACTGTGCCCTTTCCGCACCTGAAATTTCGGCGGCAGCAAACGGTTATCTTCCATGAATGCGTTAAACAGCTCGCTGATAATGCGGCGCGCTTTGGCGCTCATACGCATCACGTGGTAATGACGATAGAGGTGAGTACGCAGAAAAGCTTTTAACTCGCGATTCTGCTCGTATATTTCAGCGCTGAACGCCGCGATAGGAGGAGCGTTGCGAACATCGGTAATGTCGCGCACCGCATGGGTGCGGATATTCTTTTCGGTTTCGCGGATCAAGTCGGTCACCAGAGTGTTAATCATGCGCCGTATCGTTTCGTGTATCAGGCGGCGCTCGGCAATGCCGGGATAAGCCTTGCGCACCGTATCGAGATGCCCGGCAAACAACTGTACCGAGGCCAGTTGTTCCAGCGTAATCAGCCCGGAGCGCAGGCCGTCGTCGACATCGTGATTGTTATAGGCGATCTCATCGGCGAGATTGGCGATTTGAGCCTCAAGCGAAGGGCGCTGCTGTTTGATAAAGCGCTCGCCCACTGCGCCTAGTTTGGCTGCGCTCTCGGGCGTACAGTGTTTAAGGATGCCTTCGCGCGTTTCGAAGCACAGATTCAGCCCGTCGAAAGCGGCATAGCGTTCTTCCAGCACGTCCACCACACGCAATGACTGCAGGTTGTGCTCGAATCCGCCATACTCTTTCATGCAGGTGTTGAGCGAGTCTTGTCCGGCGTGGCCGAAGGGGGTATGTCCAAGGTCGTGTGCCAGCGACACGGCCTCTACCAGATCTTCATTAAGTTTCAGATGCCGCGCGATGGAACGGGCGATTTGTGCCACTTCGATGCTATGGGTCAGACGGGTGCGGAACAGATCGCCTTCATGGTTAACGAATACCTGCGTCTTGTATTCGAGACGGCGGAATGCGGTGGAATGGATAATGCGATCACGGTCGCGCTGAAATTCGCTGCGGCCAAACGGCGCTTCTTCGCACACACTCCTGCCGCGAGTATTGAGTTCGCTTGCCGCGTACAGTGCGAGTTCAGTCATATAAAAACCAAGTAAGTCATTGGAAAACTTCCCCCATCATCTCGCCCTAATTTACTATCCTGGCTAAACACAAGCGGTTAGTGTCTGCCGCAACAAAGCCTCCGCCACATCGCCGCTTACCACGGCATGGCCGATGGATTTAAGCAGCACGAAGCGCATCTTGCCATCTACCACTTTTTTGTCCAACCCCATCAGTTGCAGATATTTTTCCGTGCCCAAGGCCGGGGCGTCCACCGGCAATTCTGCAAGTTCGAACAGGTGCCGGATACGTGCGACATCCTGTTCGTTTAGCCAACTCAGTCGGCGCGACAAGTCGGCAGCCATGATGGTTCCAGCCGCCACGCCTTCACCGTGCAGCCACACCCCATAACCCATGCCGGTTTCGATGGCATGACCAAAGGTATGGCCTAGATTGAGTAGGGCGCGTTCGCCGCTCTCGCGTTCATCTATCCCCACCACCTCGGCCTTGTTCTGGCAACTGCGCGTAATAGCGTATTGCAGCGCTTCGGCATCGCGCGCCAGCAGCTTTGCCATGTTCTGTTCCAGCCATTCGAAAAACGGCAAATCGCGGATCAGGCCATATTTGATGACTTCGGCGATGCCCGCGCGCAACTCCTGATCCGGCAAGGTGTTCAGCGTGACAATGTCGGCCAGCACCACCTGCGGTTGGTAGAACGCGCCTATCATGTTTTTGCCCAGAGGATGGTTGATACCGGTCTTGCCGCCAACCGAGGAGTCCACCTGCGACAGCAGCGTGGTAGGTATCTGGATGAAGGGTACGCCGCGCAGATAAGTCGCGGCGGCGTAGCCGGTCATATCACCGATAACGCCGCCGCCCAAGGCGATCAGCGGGGTGTTGCGTTCACAGCGATGAGCCAGCAGCGCATCGTAGATCAGCCCAAGTGTTTCAGCGTTTTTGTACTCCTCGCCATCCGGCAGAACGATGGGTATGGTCTCCACGCCATGCGCTTGCAGCATAGTGCGCAATGATTCCAGATACAGCGGGGCCACTGTGGTATTGGTTACCACTGCCGCCCGTTTGTGTGGCAAATGTGGCAGCAATAAATCAGCGTAACCGAGCAGTCCGCTGCCGATATGAATCGGGTAGCTACGCTCTGCGAGTCCAACGGTTAATGTTTGCATAAAGGGGATCTCTAAAAGTTGCAGTGTCAAGCTCCTGCGATCCGCTGCAATTCCTGCTGCAACTGCAACACCAGGCTATGCACGCTTTGCTTGCCGGTTGGCATGATCAAGTCTGCCACTTGAGTGTACAGCGGGTCGCGCAATTCGAATAATTCTTTTAGCTTGGCGCGCGGGTCTGCGGTCTGCAACAAGGGACGGTTGCGGTCATGGCGGGTACGTTGCCAGAGATCATGCACCGTGCTTTTCAAGTACACTACAAGGCCGTTCCCGCGCAATGCATCGCGGCTAAGTTCGCTTAGCACCGCACCGCCCCCCGTTGCCAAAACCAAATTGTCGCGCCTGACCAAATCTTGGATGACGCTTGCTTCGCGCTGCCTGAAACCGGCCTCACCCTCAATATCAAAAATATGCGGGATGGTCACTCCCGTGCGCTGTTGAATTTCTTCGTCGCTATCCATAAAAGTCTTGCCCATCTGCTGTGCCAGCGATTTCCCGACCGTAGTTTTCCCTGCCCCCATCATGCCAACAAGGAAAATATTGCCGGATTCGCGCTTGGGATGGGTATTGATTTCGTTTTGCATGGTTGAATTGTAGCTAAAAACCACTCCGCAGGTTTCAACAAAGCAAATAAAAACCCGGCGGAGCCGGGCTTTTATTTGTTTCCAAGCTGTTTAGCGCAAGTTCAAGGTATCTTTCAGGATTTTCGGAGTAATGAAGATTAGCAATTCCTTTTTTGCCTCCGTCTTGGTTTGGGTCTTGAATAGCCAGCCAATGCCGGGTATATCGCCCAGCAACGGCACTTTGGAAACCGCATCCGTTTGATCCAGCGTATAGACGCCACCGATCACCACCGTGCCGCCATTTTCAACCAGTACCTGGGTAGTAATTTTATTGGTGTCGATGACGGGTCCATTCGTGGTCATTTGGCCTTGCGTATCATTGTTTACATCTACCTTCAGGTTGATGTGATCATCCGGGGTTATCTGCGGCGTCACTTTAAGGCTCAGGTTTGCCTGTGCAAAGGTGATGGTCGGCGTTGCTCCCGCCACGCTGGTTGTCGAGTAAGGTATTTGCACCCCCGTCGAAATGGTGGCCTCAGTCGAATTGGCAGTCACCACGCGAGGGCTGGCTATATTCTTGGATGAACCGTCGTCTTCCGATGCATCAATTTCCAACTGCAGAACTTTTGTGGCCGAGGCGTTAAATAACTGGAGCACCGCTCCGCCATAATACGTGGCAGTTCGGCACACTCAAATTGGCGGGAGTTAGCAGTGCCTGGGTTCCGCCGCCGCCTATAGGCGTTCCCGTTCCGACCCCTGGGGTGGCAGCAGATGGCATACTCAGTTTTCCGCCTATGCTTTGGCTAAAATTGGTTTGTGCATTTACAAACCGCGCTTCGATCATCACCTGACGCACCGGCACATCAATCTGATTGATCATCTTGCGCACCTCTTCGAGATTCGAAGAGGTATCTTTTACAAAAAGAGTGTTGGTGCGCTGATCGACCACCACGCTACCGCGCTTGGACAGGATGCTGGAGCTTGCCGCTGAGCCACCTGCTGGCGCGCCAACCGATACCCCACGCAAAATAGCAACCACATCGTTGCCTTTCTGGTAACTGAGCGCGAAGCTTTCCGTACGGAGAGGCTCAAGCTCTGAAAATATCCTGACTCGCTGACAGGCTCAGCTTCTCCTTGGCCGCCAATTCTTCGCGCGGGGCGATCTGGATCACGTTGCCGTTCTTGCGCATGTCCAGCCCCTTGCTTTGCATGATGATATCCAATGCCTGATCCCATGGTACATCCTTCAAACGCAGGGTCAGATTGCCCGTTACCGAGTCGCTGATTATCATGTTCATGGGGATGTTGTTGCTATTAATGAAATCACTAATCACATACAAAGCCTCACGTACCGAAATACTCTGGAAATTCAGCGTCAATTTTTCTCCCGCATAGCCTGCCTGATTACCCTTTATCAGCTTGTTGGGATCATCTGCTACCGGTTTGACTTCAAGAATAAACTTATTGTCCGTCTGATAGGCGGCATGCTCCCACAACCCTTTGGGTTCGATGACCATGCGTACATTGTCACCATCGACAAAGGTGTCGATCCCCTCTACCGGAGTACTGAAATCCGTTACATCAAGTTTGCGTTGCAGATTATGCGGCAAATCCGTTTTCATGAAATCCACGATCAGCTTTTTGCCCTGCTGCTTGATGTCAATACCCACATTGGTATCCGACAGGTCAACCTGAATTCGTCCTTCGCCATTCTTGCCGCGATGAAAATCGATATCGCGCAGACTGTGTTTCTGAGCGCTTGGCTTGGCTTCGGCAAAACGGGTGGCAATCGGCGTTGCGGCATTTCCCAGCACGGCATCCTTTGAAATGCCTTGCAGGACAATCAACAGCGCATTGCCGTCGATCTGGGTGTCATAAGACAACATCTGTTTCAGGTTAACCACCAAACGGGTGCGGTTGCCGGCCTGCACGATATTGGCGCTACGCAGATCGCCTTCACCAAATTCCTGAGCGGATTTACCCAACTCATTCTTCGTGTTAGGAAAGTCAAATGCAATACGCGGCGGCGTATTGATAGCGAACCCGGCGGGTGGATTAACCAGTGCGCTTTTCAACCCCACTTTAATAACCAGTTTGCCCCCCACTTCACTGCTAACGCTGAGCGACTGTATGCTATTTGTATCCGGATTGCTTTGCGCATGGGCAGTCAGCGCGCAAACCGCAAAAATTGCAGCGGCAAATCGAATAAAGTGGTTAAGTGCGTTATTGAACTGTCTCATTTTTATGTTTACTCCCGATCATTCCACTAGTTGCAGACTGCTCATGCGCTCTGACCAGTCTCCGGTACTATCCTGAATCATTTCCTTGATTTTGATTTCGGTTTCTTCCACAGCGGTGACCTGCCCGAAATTCTGACCCAGATAATTACCCACTTTGACGCGATGCAGTTTGCCATCCGGCGAACGAATAATCGCATGCCCCGCATTGCTCTGGAATAAGTAACCTACCATTTTTAAACCATCCAGAGGAAATTCTTCCAACGCCTCCTTGTGGCGCTCCATGTCAGGCTGATTGAGACCGGGCATGCCGCCGCCCCCCTTCACCTCGGTCTTGCGCGGCTTGAAAGGATCCGGTAATCCGGCGGAATTATCATAGTTGAACGGTTCATACGGTTTGACCTCGGGCGGCGGATCGACCTTGCCGCGCATATCGGCTCCGGCGTTTTTGACGAAATCATGCAAATCCTGAAATTCTTCGCTGCCGCAAGCGGCAAGCAACAACGTAGCCAGTAGCAGCAAATAAATTGATTTCATCATTTCTTTGCTCCGCCTGCCGGCTGCCGCCGCTTTTTTCTGGGCGGCCAGCTCACTTTCATCCAGGTAGCGGTAAGTCTTGGCCGTCGTATCCATAGACAATGTTCCAGCCGCAGGGCCAATGCTGATATCGTTCAACGTCACGATGCGCGGCAACTGGGAAATATCGCTGGCAAATCTCCCCAGATCATCATAGTTTCCCGTTACCTTGAGAGTAATCGACTGCTCGGCAAATACACCGGTCACCACTTCGGGGCTCGGGCGGAACAAGTCGAATTGCAGCCCGCGCCCCAAACCGGCTTGGTTTATATCCGTCAGCAGTGCATCCATTTCCGATTTATTGGGTAATTGCTTCAGCAATGCCCCAAATGACTGCTGAGTTTCGGTGAGTTGTTTTTTAATGATGTCCAGATTGATGGCCTGTTTCTTCTTAACCAGGAATGCATCTTTAAGTTTGCCTCTTCCTGTTTGGCGCCACTTAGTTTTTCGAATTGATCCTGCCAGTCCAGCACAAACCCGGCAGCCAATACCACAATGAAGATGACCACGCATGCCAGAAGTTTCGCCACCCACGGCCAACTACCCGGATTTTTCGGGTTAACATTTTTTAGATTTTTTAGATCTTCCAATAATTTCATGAAAGCCTACCTAACCTTTCGCACCACCGGCCTTGGCCGGAGCAGGTGCGGCAGGCACCTGTTTTTTCAAATTGAAATTCAGGGTGAACTCATTCTCGCGCGCACCGCCACCGCCCGATGACGCATGAATTTCCACCAATGTCGGCGACTCCAGCCATGGGGAGTCTTCGATCGCGCGCATCAGCGTGGAAACCCGCGCATTCGATTGGGCCGAACCCACCATGTTAATCTTGTTGCCGCTCTGTTTCAGCGATTTTAAATACACGCCATCCGGCAAAATACGCAACATCTGATCCAGCAAATGCACCACGTCCGAACGTGTGGTTTGCAAATTTTCGACCACGTTTTTGCGTGCCAGCAGCGCATCGGTCTCTTCCCGCAACTTTTTGATCTCTTCAATTTGTTTGTCCAGAATGGCCGATTCGATCTTTCAGGTACTGGTTGCGGCGATCCTGGTATGCAATTTGAGTACCGATGGCGACATGCACAAAGCCGACAACAGCTATCCCCAGCAGCAATGAAATTACGCTGAAGGCGACAAACTGGATCTGGCGCGCCTTGCGTTTTTCCGCGCGGTGCGGCAATAAATTGACGCGTATCATGACGGATCGAACCTCCGCATCGCAAGGCCGCAAGCTATCATCAAGGCGGGTGCATCAGTCTGCAGTTGGCGGGGCTTAATACGGCTGGATAGTGTCATCTGCGAAAATGGATTGGCTACCAGAGTGTTCACTTGTGTCCGTGTCGCAACGGCGTCATCCAGCCCAGCCAATGCCGCGCAACCGCCCGCCAGAACAATATAATTCACTTCGTTATACGGTGTTGCGGTAAAAAAGAACTGTATCGCGCGCGCCACTTCGCTCGCCACATTTTCGCGGAACGGGGCAAGTACGTCGCCCTCATAATTATCGGGTAAGCCTCCATTACGTTTGCCGGCTTCGGCTTGCTCGGCAGACAAACCGAATGCATTCTGTATCAACTGGGTAAGCTGTTCGCCGCCAATCTGCTGGTCGCGCGTGTAAACCGATTGGCCGTTACGCAACACATTCACATTCATTATGATCGAGCCAATATCCACCAGTGCCACGCATTGATCTGCCGCCCCACCCGGCAATTGCGCGCAAATCTGGGTTAACGCCGCTTCTGCGGCATAAGGCTCCACGTCCACCACGATCGCTTTGAGCCCGGCTACTTGAGCGGCGGCAACCCGGTCTTCCACATTCGCCTTGCGCGAAGCCGCCAACAGCACCTCGACTTCCTCCGGATTGTTGGGTGCAGGGCCGATTACCTGAAAATCCAGATTGACTTCATCCATGGCAAAAGGGATGTACTGGTTGGCTTCCGCTTCAACCTGATACTCCAGATCTTCTTCGCGTAAGCTGCTGGGCAGAAGAATTTTCTTGGTAATCACGGCGGCGGCAGGAAGCGCCAAGCTGGCATTCTTGATGCGCGTACCCATACGCTTAATGGCACGCTCCAAACTTTCCGAAACCGCCTCAAGGTTATTGATATTGCCGTCTACAACGGCATCTTTGGGCAACGCCTCGATAACATAGCGCTCAACCATATAGCCATTTTTCTTTGGCAATTCGCTTAATTCCACCATCTTAACAGCGGACACGCTGATATCCACCCCTATCAAAGGCGGTGTTCCGGCGCGCAAAAAATCCAGAGGAATATCAAAATTTCCTTTAAGCATAGGCTGGTTAGAGCTTTTCCGTATCAAATTGGATTAAATCCTAGCAATAACTATAACCTATGTAAAGTTTTATCTGGGAGGATATTTTTTCTGACAAGCGCTCAAGAGCCGATATAATCAACAATTGGTTCCCATAAAATATTACTTACCATTTTGCATAACATGACTCAACGCTGGTGGTTTTACCCGATTCTCGTGTTACTTGCTTCTGCCCTCATGCCATTGCTGTTGTTGGTGTTTGCGGCTATGTTGGCCTATCCCACGCTGCCTTCGCTGGAGGTGTTAACCGATTATCAACCCAAAATTCCTCTGCGCGTTTATAGCGCAGAAGGCACCCTGCTCGGCGAATTTGGCGAAGAAAGGCGTGCCTTGGTCAAAATTGGCGAAGTTCCCGACCTGATGAAAAAAGCCATACTCGCGGCCGAAGACGACCGCTTCTATGAGCATGGCGGCGTGGACTATACGGGAATGCTGCGCGCAGCTTATTCCGACTTTACTTCCGGCGGCGCAAAGCAGGGGGCCAGCACGATTACCATGCAAGTGGCACGTAATTTTTTTCTGACCAAGGAAAAAACTCTGGCGCGCAAATTCAATGAAGTGCTGCTCGCGCTCAAAATCGAGCACAATCTGAGCAAGGACGAAATCCTTCAGCTTTACATTAACCAGATTTACCTCGGCCAACGTGCTTATGGTTTTGCCGCCGCTTCGCAAATTTATTTCGGCAAAAACCTCAACCAGCTCAACGTCGCCGAAATGGCCATGCTGGCCGGTTTGCCCAAGGCACCTTCCGCCTACAATCCGGTGATCAACCCCAAACGCGCCAAACTGCGCCAGATGTATGTGCTGCACCGCATGCACGAACTGCACTTCATCGACACTCCACAATTCGAGACCGCGCAGCAATTTCCCATGACCGCCAAACACGGCAATCAGGAATTTCCGGTCAAAGCCGATTTTCTGGCCGAGATGGTTAGGCAGGAAGTCTATGACCGATATCAGGATGATGCCTACACGCAAGGCATCAAGGTTTATACCACCATCCGCCAACAAGATCAGGCAGCAGCCTACAAAGCGCTACGTAAAGGGGTGCTGGACTATGACCAGCGCCACGGTTACCGGGGGCCGGAGGGCTACGCCGACTTAAGTGACGGCAACAAAGATGAAGATATGGAAGAAGCGCTGCAAGATGTGACCGACAGCGACGACCTGCTTCCCGCCGTAGTGCAGGAAGCTGGCCCCAACGCCGTCCGAGCCTACTGCAAAGGTGGTCAAACTGTCGAAATCGGCGCGGAAGGACTGAAATTCGCGCAACGTGCGCTGAGCGACAAGGTGGCGCTGAACCAGCGCATACGCCCCGGCTCCATCATTCGCGTTCAGCAAAATGAAAAAGGTGCGTGGCAAATTGTCCAGCTTCCACAAGTTGAAGCGGCTTTTGTTTCCGCCAGCCCGCACGATGGCGCTATCTATGCTTTAGTTGGCGGCTTCGATTTTAACCGTAACCAGTTCAACCATATTACCCAAGCCTGGCGGCAACCCGGTTCCAGCTTCAAGCCGTTCATTTATTCTGCGGCACTGGAAAAGGGGTTTACTCCCGCCTCCATCATCAATGATGCGCCCTTGGTGTTTAATGCTGCTCAAACCGGCAGTGAGCCTTGGGAACCGAAAAACTACGAAGGAACTTTTGAAGGCCCCATGCGCTTGCGTATAGCACTCGAAAAATCCGTGAATCTGGTCGCTATCCGCGTTTTGCAAGCCATCACTCCACAATATGCGCAGGACTACATTACCCGGTTCGGATTTGATGCCGCCAAGCACCCTCCTTACCTGACCATGGCGCTGGGTGCAGGTTCGGCCACGCCGATGCAAATGCTGACCGGCTATTCAGTCTTCGCCAACGGCGGCTTCCGCCTTACGCCCTATTTCATTCAACGCATCGAAGATGCCAAAGGCACCGTACTCAGCAAAGCCGCCCCAACTGTAGCCGGAGAAAATGCCGAGCAAGTGATCGATGTGCGCAATGCCTACACCATGGTCAGCATGATGCAGGATGTGATCCGGCACGGTACCGGTTTTCAGGCCATGAAACTCGGAAGATCGGATCTGGCGGGAAAGACCGGCACCACCAGCGACTCGGTGGATGCGTGGTTCTGCGGCTTTCAGCCCACCGTGGTCGGCATCGCATGGATCGGGTTCGACAACCCGCGCACCCTAGGTAAAGGGGAAACGGGTGCGCGTGCCGCATTGCCGATATGGATGGACTATATGGCCGATACGCTTAAAAATGTACCCGAAGCAGCCTACACAATGCCTGACAATATGGTGGCAGCCCGTATCAACAGTAGTGGCAAGAGGGATTCGAACGGTGAACTGACGGAGTATTTTTATCAGGAAAATTTGCCGCCAGAATCTTCTGCTGCTTCGCCTGAAAAATCGCAAAGCGAATCAGTCAAAGACCAATTATTCTGACTTGGCATGGGCAAAGACCAATTATTCCGGCGCAACCTGATGCGCGAACAGCTCGCGTACCACGCTGCCCGCCTGATGGCTGAAGACGGCATCACCGATTACGCCTTCGCCAAACGCAAAGCCGCCAAACAAATGGGCGCGGCGGACACCCACCATCTGCCCAGCAACCAGGAAGTGGATGAAGCCCTGCATAGTTACCGCGCACTCTATCAGCACGACGGCCACTCTGACATTCTGTATCAATTGCGCGAAGAAGCGCTCTCCGCCATGCACCTGCTGGAACCGTTCCAGCCTTATCTGACCGGCTCGGTGCTGAATGGTACGGCGGGCGAACACTCCGACATCAATATCATGCTGTTCAGCGATGATGCAAAAGCCGTGCTGTTGTTTCTGCTGAAGCACAATCTCGAATTTGATGACGGGGAATGGAGAGTGCGGATTGGCGGACACGAAGAACTCGTGCCGAGCTACACCCTGACCGGCGAATCCGGCACCCAGCTACACATCATCGTTCTGCCAGAAAATGCCCGCCACAGCGGCAGCCGCCATCCGGAGACCCATGCAGATATTGCGGCGGTGGAGAAATTGTTGGCGGGGTGATGTTGGGTTTGAGGGCAACGCCCCGTTCGCTTGCGGCTGATTGAGGAAACATACCTAGAATTAGCCTTTGTGCAAAGAATGCACCACATAAAGAATAATGGTTACGCTTATTTCACCTGCCGAAGGGAATCAGCTTGCCATGAGGTGTTCTTGCACTAAATACTGAAAATGTCTCCTATGACCGCCCCAAGAAGTTCCATGTGAATACTTATTAGTGGTAACATGTTAAATCAAAGGGACATTCTAATGAATAGCAACGATAACTATATTGCGGCAAAACTTGAAAATGCAGGCGTGGAGATGGGGCAAAAAATGCTCGAATTTCTTCGGAACACAGGCATCTCAGATAGCTGTTACGCTTACAAACTACGTGTTAAGAGTGAAGCCAAGCTTCTTGAGAAAAAAGCTATTAAAAAATTGATCAAAGATAAAGCAGATTACGATCTCCACAAAATTACCGATGTAGTCGGCTTGCGACTTGTAACCTTATTCAAGTCAGATATGGTTGATCTTTTCAATGAGGTAGTGTCTGCTATTTCTCATAAAAATGATGTTAAACCTAATCCATTCTCGGCTGACAGTCTGGAAGAGATCATCGTATACATCGGCACTACAATGCTAGATGAGCTGCCCCTGCAAATTAAGGAAAGCGCAAAGGAACTTTGTCCAAATGTAGAAGTTTCTGTTGTGAACTCAAAGGAAGGATATTCAAGCATTCATATTGTGTCTCGACTGAATAAAGCTGTTAATTGCGACACCCTCCCTACGGGGTACTTCCTGCCAATCGAGATACAGATACGTACCGTTTTTGAAGATGCATGGGGCGAAATTGATCACAAATACGGTTACGTTATTCGGACGGGCAAAGATGTAGGGACTCCAATTAATAATCCTGATTATGTACTAGCGCACTTGAAGGTTCTGAAGCGTTTTGCTGACGCTTGTATGGAATATGCGGACTGCATTCGCGAAGAGGCCGCAGGTTCTACGCAGCCAAGTTCTTCTACATCGAAAGTTGTCTCTGTTGATGCAGATGATGAATTGCTTGAGCGATTGAAATGCCTCGGTGTTTCACCAAATTACTTGGACGGTTATGAAAAGGCGCGTCAACTTAAATTATCTGCTATGAGGATAAGGCGCGATAACAGAAAGCAAAGTGATCAACTATACCTAGACGCTGCAGAGCGATTTAGAAGAGCTTGCTGAGAGTATTGAGGGAGGAGATTGCCCACCAAGCCTAAGTGAAGGGAATAAGCTTGCCTTATATTATGCTCATATGAATGAAGCGATTTGCTTGATGTCTGTGGGTACTCGGGAGCTTTTATCTGCCGCCTCCCATATTTATAAACTACTTGAAAGCCATTATCCAGATTTTCCATTACTCAAAATGCGTGCAGGGCAAGCTTATGGGAAGTTAGGGCAAGTTGATTTGGCTATTGCAAAAATTCGTGAATCTGGAGAATTGGCCTCACATATAATCGAAACCGTTAAGTCAAATGGAAATAATAATTGGCCTGACGTATTTCCAAGGGCTGATCATGAACATTTTGCAAAATCTCAACCCAAGTTATTGGGCTATTTTTTATGGAACAAGATACTAAGGCTAACGGAAGATGATCATGCGACTAAAGCTGCATTATTTCTTGATGCGTACCATATTACTGAGGCGTGCTTAACTGTTAAAAATGATGCTGATGAAATGGTGGATATCCACAACAACCTACTTTATTATGCCATAGGCTATCTAATACATACCAAGGACAACCCTTCAGCGAGGGAGAACAGCTTTCAAGGAAAGATAAAAGATCATATTTCATATATTGAAAAAGTAACGCCTGATATTGGTATGCTTGATATAGATACTCTGGATACGGTCGTTAGTGCATATGCATATGCTGGGCAGATTAAAGAAGCGAAAAAATTTGCCGAGATACTAATTGATAGGTGTATCACTGACGTTGGAGTTGATGACGCTGAAATGAAAATTCAGCTTATGCGTAATGCCAAAGAAATAATTAATACGGGCCATCTTGAAGGACTTGATTAAACCGAAACATTAAAGGCACGTTTTATGCTTCCATATCCAAAACTTCCCTCTGTAATTTTTTGAACAATGTGTGGCAGCACACGGAAACGTAAAGGCAGACGGTGGTAATTTAGGCTGCAATTCGCATTAAAGAATTTCGAATCATGTTGTAACTTAGTTGCCATATAACTTGACAGTGGCACGAGTTGTAAATATAGTGTTTTAACTTCACACAAGGGGGTTAATATGAACATTCCAAACGGTGATGGCTGAACAGTTCCAAATGCCTCGCTTCGCGAGGCATTTTTTATTGTGAACCAATCGTGGCGCGCAAGTGCAACTTGACCAAGAAAATAGGACTGGCTGTTTGCAGCAACAACAGCACAACTCTCTTAGTAGCAAGACGAAAGTGAACCAACCTACCTCCCAGTCTCCGGCTAAGGTGTTTGACTTTATGCAAAAAACAACCTAATTGGATCAGTGCTCGGTGTGGTGGTCAGTCGTGAGATAAATGCAGATGTTGGTGTCCCGCATATAGTTCATTGCGACCAGCCCCGCTCCTTGAACGCCTCTGGTGGTGCATACTCGAAATCGCCCTTGAATTTGCCGATGCAACTTCTCAGGTGTTGCCCGTGCGCCACCTCTTTTGGAATTAGCAGGGCAGTGCTGCCTTGCTTGCGGATGAAAATTCCATCATCACGAAAATAGCGAGTTACCCGGTGCAAAACACCTCGCGCATCATTCCCACCAGCTTGATGGTGCGGGGATCGCCGATGCGGTAATAAACGCGGTTGGCATCCTTGCGCGTCGCCAGCACCCCCTTGTCGCGCAGGATGGCAAGATGCTGCGAAATATTGCTCTGCGAGGTGCCCACGTCGGCGACGATATCCTGCACGCTGATTTCCTTATCGCCCAGCACGCACAATATCTTCAAGCGCAAGGGGTGCGCGATAGCCTTGATGGCCATTGAGGCTTGTAAAATATCTTCGTCTTTATCTATTAATTTTGTCATATCTTCCTGTTAATCTCCTCGACTAAAGTACGGCAGCCGGTAAATTCGGCTAGAATAGCCGATATGGGAATAATCAGCACCCCCTTATATTCTGATACAACTATCTTATGAAATCTACTCCTGTCTTACTTCTTATTCTCGACGGTTTCGGTTACAGCGAAGACGCTGATCATAATGCCGTCGCCAATGCACACAAGCCAAACTGGGATCGGCTGTGGAATGCTTACCCGCATACGCTGATCAACGCCTCCGAATTATTCGTGGGATTGCCCAAAGGGCAGATGGGCAATTCCGAGGTCGGGCATCTCAACATCGGCGCGGGCCGGGTGATTTATCAGGAATTGACGCGGGTGGACGTGGCGATTCAGGATGGCAGCTTCAACACCAACCCGGCGTTTACCCATGCCATCGCGCAAGCCAAACAAAACGGCACGGCGCTGCATATCATGGGGTTGTTGTCGCCCGGTGGGGTGCATAGCCACGAAGATCATATTCATGCCCTGCTGGAGCTGGCAGCGCGCTCCGGGCTGCACAAGATATATCTGCACGCCTTTCTCGACGGGCGCGATACCCCGCCGCGCAGCGCTGCACCATCGTTACAACGTTTGCAGGATAAATGCGCCGCGCTCGGTGCAGGGCGCATCGCCACCATCGGCGGGCGTTATTATGCGATGGATAGAGACAACCGCTGGGAGCGGGTGCAACCGGCTTACGATATGCTGACTCAGGGCAAGGCTGAATTCAGCGCCGCCACGGCGGTAGAAGGCTTGCAGCAGGCTTATGCGCGCGATGAAAACGATGAGTTCGTAAAGTGTACCGTGATCGGCGAAGCGGTCGCCATGCAGGATGGCGATGTGGCAGTGTTCATGAACTTCCGTGCCGACCGCGCACGCGAAATGACCCGCGCCCTGACCGATCCGGCGTTCGACAAGTTCACGCGCGAACGTTTCCCCAAGCTGGCAGATTACGTTATGTTGAGCAGCTACGGCGACGACTTCAGCCACTTGCTTGCTGCCTTCTCGCCATCGGCCATCCACAACGGCTTTGGCGAATATATTGCCGGACTGGGGCTCAAGCAATTACGCATCGCGGAAACCGAGAAATATGCGCACGTCACTTACTTCTTCAACGGCGGCACGGAGCAACCTTATCCGGGTGAAGACCGTATTCTGGTTCCTTCACCCAAGGTGGCAACCTATGATCTGCAGCCGGAAATGAATGCGGTCGAGGTCACCGACAAACTCGAAGCGGCGATCCGTAGCGGGCAATATCAGGCCATTATCTGCAACTATGCCAATTGCGACATGGTCGGCCACACCGGCATACTGGAAGCGGCGGTCAAGGCCATCGAGGCGCTGGATGTGTGCATCGGCCGCGCGGTGGACGCGATGCTGGAATGCGGTGGCGAGGTGCTGATTACCGCCGACCACGGCAACGCCGAACAGATGATAGACCGCACCACCCATCAACCGCATACCGCGCATACCCTGAACCGGGTGCCGTTCCTGTACATCGGCCGCAAGGCGAACATGACAGACGGCGGCGCATTGCGAGATGTCGCCCCTACCCTGCTCGCCATGATGGGTCTGCCACAGCCTGCGGAAATGACGGGCAAGTCGCTTATCAAGCTTCAACATGGATAGACAGGATAAACAGGATTTTTTAATTCCGTTCTTTATCCTGTCTATCCTGTTCATCAATGTTGGAATTTGCCTGCTGGCAAATAATGCATATGCCTCAAAGCAGGACGAACTGGATAATCTGCGCAAGCGCATCACCGACTTGCAACAGGAGTTCGAGAAAACTAGCGAATCCAAGTCCGAGGCAGCCGATGCGCTGCGCAAATCCGAGCGCGCCATCAGCAACAGCAACCGCAAGCTGTCCGAGTTGGCGCAGCAACAAATCGAGGCGGAAAGCACCCTGAGCCAGTTGCAACAACAGGGACATCAACTGGAAAAAGACATGCAGGGGCAGCAGACGCTGTTGGGAAAACTGCTTTACCAGCAATATCTGGGCGGCAAACAGGAGTATCTCAAGATGCTGCTGAATAACCGCGATCCGAATCAGATGGCGCGGGAAATACAATATTACGAGTACATCGCCCGCAGCCGCGCGGTCTGGCTCAATACCTTGCGGACCCATCTCGATCAACTGCATACGGTCGCCGCACAGACCAAACAGAAAAGCGCCGAAATTGCCTCGCTACAGGCAGAACAAAATTCGCAACGGCAAACGCTAGAGAAGGACAAGATCACGCACCAACAGGTGCTCAAAAAAATCGCCCTGCAACTCAAACAGCAACGCAGCGAAATCGGGCGCTTGCAGCGCGACGAGAACCGCCTGGCGCAATTGGTGGAAAGGCTTTCCCGCATGCTGGCGCAGCCTAAAGGCAAAGGCGTGTTCAGCAACAACAACTTACCTGACAACCGCTTCGATGGCAGCCCGTTCGAGCAACTCAAGGGTAAGCTGGTGTTGCCGGTGAAAGGCGTGGTCAGCAACAAATTTGGCAGCGCGCGCCCCGACAGCACGGTGCTGTGGAAAGGTCTGTTTGTCCGGGCCGCCTCCAACCAGCCGGTCAAGGCGGTGGCGGCAGGACGGGTGGTTTTTGCAGATTGGCTGCGCGGCTTCGGGAACTTATTGATACTCGACCATGGCAAAGGCTACATGAGCTTGTACGGCAATAATGAAACGCTTTACAAGCAAGTGGGCGATGTTTTGCGCGGGGGCGACACCATCGCCGCCGTTGGCAATAGCGGCGGGAATGAGGAATCCGGTTTATACTTCGAATTGCGCCACGAAGGGCAGCCCATGGATCCGATGAAATGGATATCCCGCTAAAACCGGCTTGCCAGTAAAATTGTGCGTAAAAATATATATTTATGAGGTCTTAACATGCGTAGTCGTATAAGCAGTCGTGTCGAAAAATTCGGTTTGGTCGGACTGGGGCTGGTTGCCGGAATCATGGTCAGCCTGCACTTTTCCGCAATCGCCGACAAAGACACCGAAACCACACTGCCCGTCGAAGAGTTGCGTTCCTTCTCCGACGTGTTCGGCCGCATCAAGAGCGATTACGTGGAGCCGGTCGAGGACAAAAAGCTAATCACCGGCGCCATCAACGGCATGTTAAGCAGCCTCGATCCCCATTCCGCCTACTTGAACGTCGAGGATTTCAAAGAGCTGCAAGTGGGCACGCAAGGCGAATTCGGCGGCTTGGGCATCGAGGTCGGCATGGAAGACGGCTTGGTGAAAGTCGTCTCACCCATCGAAGACACGCCGGCATTCCAGGCTGGCATCAAGACCGGCGACCTGATTTTCAAGCTCGACGACACGCTGGTGAAAGGCATGACGCTGAATGACGCCGTCAAACGTCATGCGCGGCAAACCCGGCAGCAAAATTATTCTGACCATACTGCGCAAGAATGAAACCAAACCGCTGGTTTTTACTTTGGCGCGTGCGGTCATCAAAGTTAAAAGTGTCAAATCCAAACTGGTTGAGCCGGGCTATGGCTTCGTTCGCATCACTCAATTCCAGGAACATACCGGCGAAAACCTCGCCACCGCGCTGGATAACCTATACAAGGAAAACAAAGGCGACTTGAAGGGACTGGTGCTGGATCTGCGCAACAATCCCGGAGGCCTGCTTACCGCTGCGGTGGGAGTCTCTGCCGCCTTTCTGCCCAAGGATGCCTTGGTGGTTTACACCGAAGGGCGCACCGCTGATGCCAAAATGCGTCTGGTTGCTAATGCCGACGATTATCTGCGTGGCGATAGCAAGGTGGACTATTTGAAGAGTCTGCCTGCTGCGATCAAAGACGTGCCGATGATCGTGTTGGTTAACGGCGGCTCCGCCTCTGCCTCGGAAATCGTCTCGGGGGCGTTGCAGGATCATAAACGCGCCGTCATCATGGGCACGCAAACTTTCGGTAAGGGCTCCGTGCAAACCATCCTGCCGCTGGCCGGTAACACCGCGATCAAGCTCACCACCGCGCGTTATTACACTCCCGGCGGTCGCTCTATTCAGGCCAAGGGCATCGTCCCCGATATTGCCGTGGAAGATCCGGCAACCAGCGCGCAAGAAAATGCATTCCACCTGCGCGAAGCCGATCTGGAAAACCACCTGAGCAATGATCGCCAACCCGAAGAAAAAGCGGATAGCGCAAAACCGTCCGCCCCGGCTAAAGATGCCCCGTTCAAGCATAAAGAAAAAGAAGACGACACGGATAAGCTGGAACCGGTTCCCTTCGGCGACAAGAATGATTACCAGTTAAATCAGGCGTTAAACCTGTTAAAAGGCATGAACATCCTGAGCAAGAAATAAGCGGCAAGGGCGGTAGCGCATGAACGACCAACAATTGTTGCGTTACAGTCGCCACATCCTGTTACCGGAATTCGGCATCGAAGGGCAACAGAAACTATTGGATGCTCACGCGCTGATCATCGGCGCGGGTGGCTTGGGTTGCCCCGCCGCTTTGTTCCTCGCTGCCAGCGGCGTTGGCACCATAACGCTGTGCGATGGCGACACGGTAGACTTGACCAACCTGCAACGCCAGATACTGCACCGCACTTCCGCCGTCGGCATGTCTAAAACGGCCTCCGCGCAGGCGGCCTTAGCCGAGATCAATCCCGAAGTGCGCGTCATCGCGCTGAACCAAAGAGCGGATGAATCACAGTTGCTGGAACTGGCGGCCAAAGCCGATGTAATACTGGATTGCAGCGACAATTTCGCCACACGCTACGCACTCAACCGGGTCTGCGTGCAACTGGGTAAACCGCTGGTGTCCGGTGCCGCTACCCGCTTCGACGGACAGGTCACGGTATTCGATCTGCGCCACGCGCACAGCCCCTGCTATCACTGCCTGTATCCGGAGCAAGCTGAAACCGAAGAAACGCGTTGCGCGGTGATGGGTGTGTTTGCCCCGCTGGTCGGCATCATCGGCAGCTTGCAAGCCGCCGAGGCTCTTAAATTATTGCTGGAAGCGGGTACCTCCCTTTGCGGGAAATTGTTGGTGATGGATGCGCTGCATATGGAATTGCGCACCGTCAAACTGAGCAAGGACAAGGCCTGCCCCGTTTGCGGCTGACAGCAAATATCCGCGCCCGTACTGACGAAAACTCTACTTGCCATGGGCATTTTATGTTCAAATGGTGCCCGTTTTAACCAACCTTACCAATACTGTATATCGTGGAAAAAGTACGCCTCTCCAAACTAATGTCCGAACAAGGCCTGTGTTCGCGCCGCGAAGCGGACAGCTACATCGAACGCGGCTGGGTGCTGGTGGATGGCAAACCGGTGACCGAACTGGGCACCAAGATCGATCCCGCACAGCGCATCACCTTGAACCGCTCCGCCCAAGCCCAACAGCAAAAATCCGTGACCATTCTGCTCAACAAGCCCATCGGCTTTGTTTCCGGGCAGGCGGAAGATAACCACAAACCTGCCATCACCTTGGTTAATGCGGCATCGCGTTTTCCCTCCGACAAATCGCCGCTGCAATTCCATCCCACCCACCTGAAAGGCATCGCCCCGGCAGGCCGTCTCGATATCGATTCGCAGGGTTTGCTGGTGTTCACGCAAGATGGACGTGTCGCCAAACAACTCATCGGCGAAGACTCTGCTGTAGACAAAGAATATCTGGTGCGCGTGCAAGGCAAGATTGTCGGAAACGGCTTGCAAATGTTGAACCACGGCTTGAAACTGGACGGCGAAGCGCTCAAGCCCGCCAAAGTGACTTGGCAGAATGACGACCAATTGCGCTTCATCCTGAACGAAGGCAAAAAGCGCCAGATCCGCCGCATGTGCGAACTGGTAGGGCTGAAAGTTACCGGACTGAAACGCGTGCGTATCGGCAAGGTCAGACTGGGCGACTTACCTGTCGGGCAGTGGCGTTATTTGCGCGAAGATGAGACGTTCTAACCTACTTCAATTTTAACCACATCTTGTAGGAATGGAATTACCCAGCACCATCCTGATATTCGCCAGCCGCTTCCAGTTGGCTGCGCATGACTTTCAACTGAAACAGGGTGTTGCGCTCTTCCTCGGACAGCGCCGCTTCGATATAGCGGATAGTGGTCTGGTAACGCGGAATAACGTTGTACTTGAGGGCGTTGACGCGTTTCTGAGTCTTGCGCTGTTCGGTCAGCAAACGCCAGAGCGCGGTTTCGGCTTCGCCAAGTTGCGCGAGCAGCATGGCGATGCCGGTCATGCGCTGGCGTGCCTCGTCGAAACTGGCATCGGTCCACATCAGCCCGACGGGTTGCAGCGGCTCGCTTTCGACCGTCACGGTGGGATATTCCACGCCGATGCTGCTGCGCGGCAGGATGTAAACGGACAGGGCGGGTTTGAGTCCCAGCACCGCCTGATGCAACTGGGTGCTACCCATGCGCATGCGAGCGATGGACAGCCAGTGGTAAGCGCCCTGCAAGGCATCGCGCACTGTCAGGCGCAGTTCGCGGTAACTGCGCAGGCGCTGGTGTACTAGGCGCGTGAGCAGTTCGCGCTTTCGTTCGAGCAGGTCGTGACCATGCTGCAAGGATACCTCCTGACGGCGCAACGACAGCAGCGTGCTTTTGGTCGGACGTACTTTGAGGCGGGTTTTCATTTTGGAAAACTCAGTTGTGCGACCATAACTATGCGCTGAGGCAAGCTGGCTGTGGTTTTTGTAGATTGGTTACGACCCGGCGATGATGCCACACCAAACGACCTAAAACAAAAGCAAATCTCCCGCCGCTTTGCTGGCCCCCTCGCAAGCTCTCCCCCTTTTTCAAAGTGGGCACTTTCCCCACTTTGCCAAAGGGGGGCTAGGGGGGATTTTCGAGGTTGGTTCATTTCTCCTCCACCGGCACGCCTTGCCAATGATGATACTTAGCCAAATCTTCCACGCCTACACGAGTCAGTGCCTCCGGAGGCAGCAGTGATAGCAGTTCCCAGGCGAGGTTCAAGGTGTCGACGATACTGCGTTCCTCGTCCTCACTCTGCCCAACAAAACGCCGTTCGAAAGCATCGGCAAAGTCGAGATAATTCCGGTCGGTCTCGGCGAGATCTTCTGCGCCGATAATGGAAGCTAGGTTGCGTACCTCCAGCCCGCGCGCGTAAGAGGCGTAGATTTGCCCCGCGACCCGCGCATGATCCTCGCGCGTATGCTCCTTGCCGATGCCGTCCTTCATCAGGCGCGACAATGAAGGTGGAATATCCACCGGCGGATAAATGCCGAGGTTGTTGAGCGTGCGGCTCAACACCAGTTGCCCCTCGGTAATGTAGCCGGTAAGGTCGGGAATCGGATGGGTGATATCGTCGCTCGGCATGCTCACCACCGGCATCATGGTGATGGAACCGGGCTTGCCCCGGATGCGCCCCGCACGCTCGTAGATTTCCGCCAGGTCGGAATAAAGATAACCGGGATAGCCCTTGCGAGCGGGCACGTCGCCTTTTGCCGTGGCGACTTCGCGCAACGCCTCGGCGTAATGCGTCATATCGGTCATCACCACCAGCACGTGCATATCCAAATCGAACGCGAGGTATTCCGCCACGGTCAGCGCGGCGCGCGGCAGGATCAGGCGTTCGATGGCAGGTTCGTCGGCGAGGTTGAGGAACATCACCACGTTGCGCAGCACGCCGCTGTCGGAGAATGTCTCGCGGAAGAAACGCGCATCGGCATAGGACACGCCCATCGCGGCGAACACCACGGCGAAGTGAGATTCCTCGCCCGGCAAACGAGCCTGACGCACGATCTGCGCGGCGAGGCGGTTGTGAGGCAAACCCGAACCGGAGAAGATCGGCAGCTTCTGTCCGCGCACCAGAGCGTTAAGGCCATCCACAGCCGACAATCCGGTCTGGATGAACTCGCGCGGGTAGGCGCGTGCGGCGGGATTTACCGGCGCGCCGTTGACATTGCGCTTCAAGTGAGAAAATATAGGTGGAAGTTCGTCGCGCGGCTGGCCTATGCCATTGAACACGCGACCGAGCAAATCGGGACTCAGCGCGACTTCGAAGGGCTGGTCGAGGAAGCGTACCCAAGTACGTTCCAGATCGAGATTATCGGTGCCTTCCAGCACCTGGATCAGCACCAGCTCGTCGGAAGTGCGGATCACCTGACCGTTGCGTCGTCGCCCGCTGTGGTCGCGCACCACCACGCGGTCGCCCAGCGCCACGCCGGGGACACCGCGCATGTACAGCAGCCCGCTGCGTGCTGCCGTTGCCAACCGGTATTCTTTGTCGCTCATAAGTATGAGTCCGTCAATTAATTAAGCTGGTAGCCAACCGGATTGGCTGCCCGCTAATGTGCGTGGAACGATTCCGCGTAGGCTGGTGGTGAGCCACGAATCTAGGCCTGCAATTCAGAACTCATGTTCGATCCATGAGAACACGCTCGACGCCCATTAGAATAATTCTTGGTAGCTCTTTGAAAAAAATGTAGTCCTCTTCGCTATCCATCAGCAGCTCTTCTACGATTGGATGCCTTAGACTCATCATTAATAACTCCTCAAATTCCACGAGTAATTTTTTGCGTTGAATTTGAGATTTTGGTGTCGAAATTTTATTGATAAGCGCTATGCCTTCATCATAAATCCACGGCATTTTATCCCTGTATAAGCTTAGGGCAATTTTAAGACCCATCTTAGGGTTAGGTGACATATGGATCAATTCATCAATCATCATTGGATGAAGTTTGCGCTTTCGTCGCTTTCCTTCCGAGCGAGAGGTGCGATCTATTCTTGATGGCAAATCCTGAAACATAACCTTAATTTCTTCAAATAGCTTCGCTGACGAATTTTCAATTTCATTAACACTGACATCCGTTTTTGAAACGGAGGTTTTAAGTTCTGATTGGCCTAATTTTTTAAGAATTTCAGAAACTTTAACTTTGAACTTTTCAACTTGAAATTTTATGGTATCTCTGTCGGGTTCTGAATTAGGGATTCTATCCACTAATTGAAAAACAAGTTTTGTAAGAGAGTCTTCGTCATCCCCACAGTTTTGGAACTGAGCAAATGGCCCTGTTGAGGCATCTTTCAACTGAATGCCAAGTGCTACTCCAAGAATTGGGGTATCCAACTTTCCTTTTGCCATTCCGGCTTCAAACAAAATCCATGGGCGATTCACGCTTCGCTCGGTTAGAAGGCAAACAACATCAGATGCACCTTGAATGTTTTTAATTATTTCCGGGTACCATTCAACGCCGTATTCAATCCCTTGGTTTCCCTTTCGGTCAGAAGTTCTAAAGGATTTCAATACACCAGCACTTACACTTTTCAGAAGATTACTGAAAGCTTCAGCCAGTTCGGAATCTCTAGTGTCATGGCTTATGAACACCAGTGGATTAATAGCTTTGGTACCTTTTTCTTCTTTAGTTTCTTCAGTCACTTTCGCCCCCTTAAAACATAGCAAGTGATAACCAATCAATTAAAGCCGCAGGATGACTCCCTTTTTCCATTCAACCCGCGTAAGGCGCAATCACGTAGATAACTCAACCCGCGTAAGGCGCAATCATGTATGGCGTCAATAAGCGAAGCGCATTGCGTCAGATGTAACACATACGGCGCAATGCCCGTTGGTTATTGCTCCCTACAAATCTTTCCTTAACCGTAGCATAATGTCTTGGCAGCGTGTCATGATGGATTCTTGCGCGACTGGTGAATGACGGCAGCAATAATGACTTTTTTCATGGTCAGGCGGTAAACGATGGTGTAGGGATATTTTGATAGAACCAGTTCCCGAGTTCCCAATCTCCGCCCAACATGCCCAAGCATGGGAAAGTCCATCAGCTTGTCTGCTGCGGAAGCTAAACTTTCAATAACCTTGTTTGCCGCTATAGGGTTGTCAGCAGAGATATGTAATCTGATAGCCTCCATATTCGCAATGGAGCGTTCAGAAAATTCAAGCTGCTTTTTTCCGCTCATGCCTGACAATGCCTAATTTTTTGTAGGCTTCTTCCCTGGAATAAACGCGTCCCGCCTTGATGTCAGCCAGCCCCGCATCTATTTGCTCAAGCGCCCATTCTTCATATTCGATACGATCAGTTATGGCCTGCTTGATGATAGCTTGCGGCGTGAGGCGTGTTCCTGCAGAGATTTTTTCCAGCTTTTTGAAAATGGAAGGCGGCAAGGTGATGGTGGTGCTCATGTTACGTCCTCCAATGCGTTTTGATAGCTTGAATTCTACGCCTAAAACAAAGCGCGCAGATATATTTGGTCGCTTCCAGATTTGGTCAGTATTCACCGATTACTTTGCCTATTGCAGGTTTTATTTTTGCACGATCATTGATGTTGAGCATGGCGACAGGAGCCTTGAGTCTGGCGGTATCAATGGCGAAGATTTCGTCGGTGGACAGAACAAACTGCCCTTGACCGGAAACCTCAATCAGCGGTGCCATGATGTCTACAGGCTTGGCATTAGCACGTAGCGGAATGACAACCGTCGCCCCAGTTTTACTCGTGATGTGGTCGTTCTGAACAGAGACGAGATACGGTATCTCGACCTTTCTTGTTCCCGGATTGGGGTAGATGTCAAATTGCGCCAAGAGTTAAATCCGGTCAAACTCAGCGCCAGCCAGCCCAGTAGTGGCGATGTCCACACCATGTGCCGCCAGCGCTTCGGCGTTACGTTCCGCCCAAGTGCGATTCTCAAGTTCTTCGAGCATACGGGCAAGTAATTGCTCGGCTTGTGCCGAGAAATTAATTTGCTGCTTGTAAGGTTCGAGGC
This sequence comes from uncultured beta proteobacterium, assembly GCA_963714805.1. Classification (GTDB taxonomy): domain Bacteria; phylum Pseudomonadota; class Gammaproteobacteria; order Burkholderiales; family Gallionellaceae; genus CAIQPV01. Next base: position 764,682 of record CAVQPO010000006.1, read on the forward strand.
GATCCAGCAGGTTTTGATTGATCGACAACGATAGACGGCCTTTCTTGGCGGTCGAGTCGTAATAGGTTCGCATAGTGCATCAACTTGCGTAAATTAGATGCGTACGATCATACGCATTTTTATTTCTGCGTCAAGTCAGAGAATGCTGTCTTTCCGTGTTGCGCGTATTCGTTGCGCAGGCGTTCAAACTCGCTGTCGACTCGTACGGCGAAGTTGTGTAGCCCATCCATCTGGTCGTTCGCATAGCTGCCTTTCAAACGCTGTGCCTCGGCGAGCAACGGCAGACGCAGCAGCTCTTGCACCGGCACGCCGAATTCGAGCAGTTTCAATCCTTGCCGATAGATGGACAACATCTGGTCGAGCAGAGCAAACTGTTTCTGCGGCGAGCAATAGCTATCCACCGGGTCTAGCGCGCTTTGTTGCAACACGCCCTCGCGGAACAGCGCCACGCCTTCTAGCGCCCAGCGCTGCTGCTGCGACAAGGCTTCGGGGCCGACCAGATTGACGATGCGCGATAATTCCTCGGCTTGCGACAAGATGCCCAGCGCTGCGGCGCGGTGCTCGGCCCAGCGCGGATCGACATGCTCTGCCCACCAGCCGCTGCAACTTGCGACATAACCGGAGAAACTTTCTACCCAATCTATGGCGGGGTAGTGGCGCGCATCGGCGAGTTCCTTGGACAGCGCCCAAAAGGTCTGTACGATCTCCTTGGTGTGGCTGGTGACCGGTTCGGAGAAATCGCCGCCGGGCGGCGACACCGCACCGATTAGCGTGATCGAGCCGCTTGCGCCCGCGAGGGTCTGCACCCGTCCCGAGCGCTCGTAGAAAGCGGCGAGGCGCGAGGCGAGATAGGCGGGATACCCTTCCTCAACCGGCATCTGGCCGAGGCGTCCGGCCACTTCGCGCAGTGCTTCGGCCCAGCGGCTGGTGGAGTCGGCCACCATCACTACGTCGTAGCCTTGGTCGCGATAATATTCGGCGAGAGTGACGCCAACATAGATCGAGGCTTCGCGCGCCACTACCGGCATGTTGGAGGTGTTGGCCACCAACAGCGTTCGTTCCATCAGCGAGCGTCCGGTGTTGGGGTCAGTAAGCTTGGGGAAGCTTTCGAGGATGTCCACCATCTCATTGCCGCGCTCGCCACAACCGACATAGATCACAATCTGGGCATCCGACCAGCGCGCGATCTGCTGCTGTACCATGGTCTTGCCTGCGCCAAACGGGCCGGGGACGGCGGCGCGCCCGCCCTTAACTACCGGGAAAAAGGTATCGAGGATGCGCTGCCCGGTGAGCAGCGGTGCCACAGCATCGTCGCGGCGCAAGTAAGGTCGCGGGGTGCGCACCGGCCAGCGGTGAAATAGTTTGAGTTCGTGGATGTCGCCTTGTTCAGAACGGACGCGCGCCACCATTTTGTCTACCGTGACATCGCTCGCGGAAATTATTTCCAGCAATTCGCCGCCCATGCCGGGTGGCACCAGAATGCGGTGGGCGATGCTCGGAGTTTCCTGCACGCTGCCCAACACCGCACCGGATTTGATCTGAGCACCAATGGCAAGGCCGGGCGACGGCTCGAAGTGCCACAGGCGGTTGCGGTCGAGCGGCGGAATGTGTATCCCGCGCGGAACGAAATCGCCGTGTTGTTTGGCATATTCTAGCAAAGGGCGCTGCACGCCGTCGAAGATGCCGCCAAGCAATCCCGGCCCCAATTCTACAGACAACGGATGACCGAGAGCGGTGACCGGTTCGCCGGGACGTAGCGATTCGGTCGGTTCGTACACCTGCACCAGAGCGCGTGCGCCGTTGCGCGCAATGACCTCCCCGCTCAGGTTCAGATGGCCTATGTTGACCTCCTCGCCGGTGCGCACATCTGCCAGTTCGACGGTGACCAGCGGCCCATTGACTTCGACGACCTTACCACGCTGCTTATCCATTCGCAGCTTCTCCGATTTGCGGCATCAGCCGTTCGGCGATTACGCCTTGCAAAGTCTCAGCCAACCTTTCCATGCGACCCTCGAAAGTATTGTCAAAACGGATGTCGCGATCCGCGCTGATGACCAATACCCCGCCGATGCTGTTCAGCGGATCAGGCGATAGAGTCAGGCGCTTGCCGGGTGCGGCTTCTGCGGCATATTGTGCCCAACCTTGTTGCAGGCGCTGCAAGTCGCGCGCGTTGAACTGCGCGACAAGCTCGTCGCGCTCGATGGCCTGCGCGCATTCGCACAAATAATTGCGTAGCAACGGCAAATAGCGCGCCTCATCCGCCACCAGAGCGGACAGACTTTCGAACAGTTTGAGAAACGTAGCGTTGGTCAACTCCCAGCGCACGCGATCAAGCGTGGCGCGTAATTCGAGTTCCGCCGCCTGTACCCGTTGTTGATAGATGCGTTCGGCACGCGCCTTGGCGACAAGCTCTTCGCGCTCTTCCTCGATTTGCAGCCGTTGCCGGGCTTCCGCAAGCATCAGTTCGCGCGTCTGGCGACCATTGATGAGATGCTCTTCGGACAATTTACGGGCGCGTTCCGCCAACGCGGTTTCGAGACCGGAAATGTCGTCCGCGTCGCTCATTGCCGAATCTCCAGCGAGTTGGGGCCGAGAATTGTTTGCACTAGGTTTTCCACGCGCGAATGGTAACTGCCCGACAAATGTATCTCAGGTATCTCGGTGATGACAATACGACCGCCTTCGCTCTGTGCGCGCAACAGGTGGCGACCAGGATTCTTGGTCAGGCTCTGTTCGATGACGACCAGCGCAGCCTGCTGCTTGTGCAGCAATTCCTGCATCAGTTTTTCGATGGCCTCGGGCGCGGGATCGACATGAGTCTCGAAACCGATCAGTGCAAACCCTTCCATCAGCGCGGCGCTGCCCAGCGCAATCATGCGAGCCGGAGCGAGACCGACGGGGCTGTTCATGCAATCTTGCCCAGCAGTAGGATGGTCACCACCAGGCCATAAATAGCGATGCCCTCGGCGAGTCCCATGTAAATTAGCGTACGGCCAAACATCTCTGGTTTTTCGGCTATCACGGCGAGGGAAGCTGCACCCACCGGCCCCACGGCAAGAGCGGCACCGAAGGTCGCCAGCGCCGTCGGGATGCCCGCACCGATCAATGCCAGCCCTAGGCCGACGGAGATTTCGCCGTGAGGAAGCGATGCTTGTTGCGCCATCACATCGTTCATCCCCAGCATCAACGCGCCGAGACTCGCACCGACGAATATCAGCAGGTTGGTGGCCAGCGTGCCAGTCCACCAGCGCTTCGCGCGAACGCCATCCGTCATAGGTCGCAGTTCCAGATAAATTCCCAAACCCAGCGTAGCGAACAGATTCAAGCAGATTATCGCAATGAGACCAGACATAATTTAATCTCCAATTTAGAAAGACACGCCGGGAAGCTGATAGCCTGTAGCTAGCCTTGATTTTGCATGAGCAGGGCGAATTGCATGGCAAATATTCGATATGATAGAAGTTATCTAGTCACTTATGCGTAAAAAGTACCCGCCTGCCCCCATCATGCTTCCGATTTTACCCCAGAACAACTCCGATTTCCTTTTGCCGCAGGTTGCACGGTTCGCACCGACTTCGAAGGCCGCCTCTAAAATTGGCGTGGCTTGTGCGGCGCATGGGCAAACAGTCTGTCATATAACCATCGCGGCAATAATTTAAGCACCCGCCCCAGCAAATTCATTTGCCACGGAATAACGGCGAATACGGATTGCCGTTCGATGGCGTGCGCTATTCTCGTTGCCGCCTCATTTGCATCAAGGATAAACGGTCATCGGGGTCTTGATGTAACCGGGACATATCGTGACGACCTTTACGCCGCTACCCCGCAACTCGACTCGCAAGGATTCCAGATAGGAGATTGCCGCAGCCTTGGAGGCCGAGTAGGCGCTCGCTCCCGGCAAGCCGCGAAACCCGGCCACGCTGGCAATTCCAACCAGCGTACCTGACCGCCGCTCACGCATCGCAGCCACAAAAGGTTGAAAGGTTTTCACCATACCCAATACGTTGATGTCCATCACCTGCTGGAACGCTGCGATATCTTCGGCATGTTCGGTAAGCGTGCCAACGCTAACTCCAGCATTGGCGATCACGATGTCCGGCACGCCCACGCGCGCGATAAAGTCCTGTGCTGCTGCGTGCATGGCAACGGCATCGCGCACATCCAATGGGTAACAATAAACTTGTCGTGGAAATTTTTCGGAGAGGGATTGCAGCAAATCGGCACGGCGGGCAACTGCACCGACCAGCGCACCTTGCTCAAGATAATGTTGCGCTAGCGCCAGACCCAAGCCACTGGATGCGCCGGTTATGAAGATGCGACGCGGCATGGTTATTCCAATTCAATTGTGGGAGCGGCTTCAGCCGCGATTTATCTTGGCTTCGCGGCTAAAGCCGCTCCCACATTAGGGCGCTTCTAAAAATTCAGATTTCGCCCAAATGCAAGGCGTGGAAAAAATTTCGCCGCGCCGCATATGTATGATATGTAAGCAAGAAATTTTTTCCGCAACGCAGCAGTTGGGATGAAATATGGATTTTTAGAAGCGCCCATTAATGAAGTACTACTTGCCAATATGTTCCTTGCGTGCCTTGTCTATCACGGCGTTCAGCACTTGCATGGTTTCTGCCGGATGCAGGCCGGTGATCAAGTATTTGCCGTCCACGATCAAGGTGGGTGTGCCGCGTATGCCGTATATCTGACCCATCTGCTTGGCGCGCACCACCTTGCTTTGCATGGAGAATGAGTTATAAGCATCGCTGAATTTCTTGCGATCCACGCCATGCTTGGCAAGGAAGTCGGTAGTGCTGGCCTCGTCCACCAACTGGATATTGCTGTCCCATGCATTAAACAACTCATCATGCAACTGCGCCCGCTGCCCCAAGGCTTCGAGCGCATAGAAAGTGCGTGCACTGACTTCCCAAGTGGGATTAAAAACGGCCGGAACATAAGTGAATTCAACATCCTTGGGCATTTTCTTTTCCCACGCGCCTATCAGCGGATTTAATTTGTAACAGTGCGTGCACCCATAGAAGAAAAATTCCAGAACTTCGATTTTATTCCCGCTGTGCGTAGGTTGAGCCGGGCTAAGCAATTGGTAATCTTTGCCCGCCTCCGGTTCGGCTAAAGCCTGAGTGGCGCACAATAAGGCCAGTATCATTAAAAGTTGCTTGATGAGTTTCACGTTTCCTCCTTGGCTAAAATTTTGGTATCAGGTGTTACTGCGCACGCATTGAAGTGGCACTGATGCCATTTTGTTTCAATACTGTTGAAGCTTTATTCATATCATCCGCGTTTTTGAAAGGCCCCAAACGCACACGAGCCACACCTCCTTGTCATTACGGGTCGCAGTCTGCACATTGGCTTCCATGCCCAGCATGGCCAGCTTGGCTTTCAAATTATCCGCGTCGTCGGCATTGTTAAATGCCGCCGCTTGCAGAAAATAAGTCTCTTTTTCTTTCGCGGCCGCTTTGTCCGCTGACTTCGCTCCGGTCTTGGCTGGAGCCGCTCCATCCGGTTTATCGGTCAGCACTTTGTAGAATTCAAAGCGCGGCTTGCTCTCGCCCACACCCGATGCTACGCCCGAAGCCGCTGCCGGCCAGCAGCCACCTCCGGTGCGGCTGCCTTGGCAACAGGTGCCGGAGCAGGCTTGACGGGATCCGGAATAAGTTTAACCGGCTCGTGCGGCGCATAATTCACAAACGGGTTGGGCCTCTTCAAAATGTACCACGCCACCCCGCCCGCAAGAGCCAGCCCAAGCACCATGCCGACCAAGACGGCCGCCAGCAGCGAGCCGCCTTTGCGCGCTGTGGCGGTGCGGTGCGGGAATTGCTATTTTTGCTCATGCCATATTCCTTCAATAATCCTTGTTTTACATCTTTTCCGGCGCAGAAACACCCAGCAGTGCCAAGCCATTGCGCATCACCTGCGCCACTGCGGCAATCAATGCCAGACGCGCCAGTTTGACACCTTCGTCCTCGACCAGAAAGCGCGAGGCATTATAGTAGCTGTGAAAATCCGCCGCCAAGTCTTTCAGATAAAACGCGATCAGATGAGGTGCCAAATCTTCAGCCGCGCTTTCGATCACCTGCGGATAGTCGATCAGGCGTTGCAGCAGCGCTTTTTCGTATTCGCTCTCCAGCGCACCCACCCCTGCCTCGCGCAATGTGACAACGTCGCCACCCCATTGTTCCAGCACGCTGCAAATGCGCGCATGGGCATACTGGATGTAGTACACCGGATTCTCGTTGCTCTGCGATTTTGCCAGATCCATGTCGAAATCCAGATGCTGGTCGCTCTTGCGCAGCACGTAGAAAAAGCGCGTCGCATCGTTGCCCACTTCATTGCGCAATTCGCGCAAGGTGACGAATTCGCCGCTACGCGTGGACATCGCCGCCTTCTGCCCGTTGCGATACAGCACCGCGAACTGCACCAGCGCGATGGTCAGCTTGCTGCTGTCTTGCCCCAGCGCAGTCAGCGCGCCGTTTACCCGCGCGATATAACCGTGATGATCCGCGCCCCAAATATTGATGACACGGTCGAAGCCGCGCCCGAACTTGTTTACGTGATAGGCGATGTCGGAAGCAAAATAAGTATAGAGGCCGTTCTCGCGCTGTACCACGCGATCTTTCTCATCGCCGAATGCGGTGGAACGGAACCACTGCGCACCATCCTGTTCGTAAAGATGTCCGGCCGCTTTTAACTGTGCACACCACCTGCGCCACCAGCCCGCTGTCGAATAGCGACTGCTCGGAAAACCACTCGTCGAAATTCACGCCGAACTCGGCCAGATCGTTGCGGCAATCCCCCAGTTGTTCGGTCAGCACATAGTTATGGATATACGCATAATCCTCGCCCAGCAAACGTTTGGCATCGGCGATCAGGGCATCCAGATGGTCATCGGCACTATCCTCTGCTACCAGCGGTCGCCGGCTAAGTCCACATTCAGCGCTTTGCCCAGCGTACGCACAAATTTCGTCCCGTGCGCCGCACTGATTTGCTGCGCCATGCCGCCCACGTAGTCGCCTTGATAGGCATTCGATGGAAACGGAATATTGACTCCATGTAATTCGAGATAACGCAGCCAGGTGGACAGCGCCAGAATATCCATCTGCCGCCCGGCATCGTTCACATAGTATTCGCGGGAAACCTTGATAACCCGCCGCATCCAGCACATTGGACAAGCTTGCGCCGTAAGCCGCACCGCGCCCATGCCCTACATGCAACGGCCCGGTAGGGTTGGCGGAAACGAACTCCACTTGCACCTTGCGTCCCGCGCCCAGTTGGATATGACCGTAGCCACTGCCCGCCTGCAACACGTTGCCCACCACACCCTGTTTTGCGGCGGTCGTCAAAAAAACATTGATGAAACCCGCCCCGGCGATCTCGACTTTTTCCACCACAGGGGAAGCGGGCAATGCGGCGAGCAAAGCTTGTGCGATCTCGCGCGGGCTTCGTTTCAACGGCTTGGCCAGTTGCATTGCCAGATTGCAGGCATAGTCGCCATGCGAAGCCTGTTTGGGACGTTCCAGCAGAACAGTGGCAGCCTGCTCCGGCGCCACAGCACGCAAAGCCTGTGCAAACAGATCGGAAAGATGAATTTTGAAATTGGAAACGGCAGCAGTCATTACACAACACCGACAAAAGAGCCGGGGATTATATCATTTGAGCGGCCATCATTTGCTTATGGAATTAACCCAATTCGTCAACTCGTCTGCCGGCATTCGGGCGGGCAATGCCATAACCTTGCCCCAGCTCGCAACCCATGTCGAGCAACACCTGGTATTGTTCATCCGTCTCAATGCCCTCAGCCACGGTCTGGCGATCAAATGCACGCGCCAGAGCGATAATGCCCTGAACGATGGCCAGATCTCCTTTATCTTCCAGCATATCCCGCACGAAAGACTGGTCTATTTTGAGCACGTCAACCGGCAGGTTGCTCAGGTAAGACAATGAGGAATAGCCGGTGCCGAAATCGTCCAGTGCGAAACCCACGCCGAGCATGCGACATTCCTCGATCACTTCCCGGACAATGCCAATATCATTCAGTGCCGCAGTTTCCAGCACCTCAATCTGCAGGGTGCCGGGGGGCAAATCGGGGTGGTGCGCGAGCTGTTGCCCCAGCCTTTCAGCAAACTGGGCGGATTCAAGGTGATAAGCCGAAATGTTGATGCTGACCTCAATATTCAGCCCGGCTTGGTGCCAGCGGCTAGTCTGGTTGAGAGCGGTGGCAATCACCCAGTTGCCAAGCTCAATATCGAGATCGGTATTCTCGATGGGACGCAGGAACTCCCCGGGAGAAAGCAGGCCGCGTTCCGGATGCCGCCAGCGAATCAGCGCCTCCGCCCCAACCAGTTCCTTGGTCCGCAAATTAACCTTGGGCTGGTAATACAACTCGAATTGCATATGTTTCAGGCCATAGCTTATGCTTTTCAGAAAATCATTGTGATCACGAACGCGCATGTCCAAAGCGGGATCGTAAATGTGGAAGCGGTTTTTGCCGGACTGCTTCGCCACATACATGGCCTGGTCGGCGTGTCGCAGCAAGGTATCCGGGTCTTCATTATCCAGAGGGTAGAGGCTGACTCCGATGCTTGCGCTTATCGTTTGCAATTTATTCTTAACGGTGATTGGCTGTGCTATCGCCGCGAGCAGACGTTCAAGCGTCGCCATGCATTCTTCGCCCTTTTCAATCCCCAGCAACAGGATGACAAATTCATCGCCTCCAAGACGGGCGACGGTGTCCCCGCCCCGTATGGTGTTCCCAATGCGCTTGGCCACCTCGATCAACACCTGGTCGCCCGCATCGTGCCCCATGGTGTCGTTGATGGGTTTGAAGCCGTCGAGATCGAGATAGCATACTGCCAACATGTTTCTTTCGCGCGATGTCTGGGCAATGGCCTGCTTCATGCGGTCAGCCAATAACGCGCGGTTAGGGATGCCGGTCAGCGTATCAAAATGCGCGATGTGTTTGAGTTCGGCCTCGTGCTTCTTGATGTGGCTGATATCAGAAAACACCCCGACATAGCGCTGTGCCTTGCCCTCATCGTTGCGAATGGCCGAGATAGACAGCATCCCGGCATACACTTCTCCGGACTTGCGACGATTCCATATTTCTCCGCGCCAAGTTCCGGTTTGCTGGATAGAGCGCCACATCTTGACGTAAAAATCTTTGCTTTGCTGATCTAAACTCAGCATTTTCGGATCCTGTCCGATCACATCGTCGCGACTGAAGCCGGTGATCTGGATGAATGCAGAGTTGACGTCGATAATTGCATTATTCGCGTCGGTGATCATAATAGCTTCCTGCGTATTGTCGAACACGCTGGCGGTGATGCGCAGATCTTCTTCTGCGCGCTTGCGTTCGGTGATATCGCGCCAGATGCCGATCAGCAGACGTTTGCCGGGGAAATTCAGCATGCGTGCGTTGACTTCAACATCCAGGATTTCACCTTTCTTGGTGCGGTGCTGAGTCTCAAATGTCGAGCCGTCCGAAGCCTCCACCTGCTTCACCGCAGCAAGCAGCGTCTCTTCATTCCCGGCGGCTTGGGTATCGATCAGACGCAATCGAAGAAATTCCTCGTGCGTATAACCCAGCATGCGACAGGCGGCTGGATTGACTTCGACAAAGCGCAAGGTCTCCGGGTCGATCAGTTCGATGCCGAGAGGGGATTGGTTGAAAATGGTTCCGAACAACTCTTCACGTTCGTCCAGTTGATGAGACAAACGCTTGCGCTCTGAAATGTCCGTTCCCAAGCCAACGACATAGTACTGGTCATCGATGTGAGTGCGGTGCCCGGAAAAAGCATAAGGAATTTTCTGCCCGGAGCGGATAATGAATTCAGCCTCGACCCATGAACTTCCTATTTCAAATACTTCCTGTATCTTTAGTGCGACTGCGTTCCTTTCTTTTTCATCAAAGAAACTCAGTGCGGACATGCCTGCGCAGCTCTTCGCTGGAAAAGCCGGAAACGTCCTGAAATGACCGGTTTACCCTGACTAAATCTCCCTGCTGGTTGAGCATATAGAAGATTCCGGGCAGGCTGTTGATAACGTCGTCGGAAAATTGTTTCTGCTTGAGCAACAACTCTTCAGCTAATTTGCGTTCAGTGATATCGCTGAAATTTGCCAGCAAGCGGCTTCCTGCCCACGACCCCATGACGATGACGTGCCGGATTGAACCATCTTTGCAGCACACCTTCGTTTCCATGGATTCTATGGCGGTTTTCCCCATGATGGAACGGGATACCTTGGCATCCCATTCTCCAACTACTTTCGTTCGGTAGTTAAAATCAGGGTAGGCGTGCAAATACCAATGTTCGATGGTTGGAACATCTCCAAGCGTATAACCAAACAGAGAGGTGAATTTGGGATTCACGTATTCGATCTCACCCTTTTCGTTGGCCCAAGCAACGGCAACCTCAGATGCGTTCAGGATAGCCTGTAATTTTTCCTCGCTTTCCTGCAAAGCGATTTCGGCTTGTTTGCGTTCGGTAATATCGTAGAACCAGCCCAGCACGGCATCTTCACCTTGATATTGCATGGGCATGTAGGTAGCGAGTGCCCAAGCCGTCGAGCCGCCGGGAATATTCAACTTGATTTGACGATTGATTACGGAATGTCCGCGTGCTAATTCAGCTAATACCTCTTCATAATCGTCCGCTCGAACGTAGAATCTTTTAGGATCGTCGCCTATCGCATTGATGTTTTTGATCAGGTCGGCATAGCTATGGTTATAAAACACCACCTTGCGCCCATTCTTTGTGGCAATGCGCACGGCAATGGGGCTGGCATTCAGAATGTCGAGCAGACGTTGTTCATTCTCGGTGATATGGCTTTCATGGTATTTGCGCTCAGTCACATCCTGAATAATTCCGCGCATGAAGGTGGGGGTGCCTTCGGCATTTCGATCTGCTTGTCCGGCGGAGCGCATCCAGCGGATGTCACCGCCTGTGGTTAACGCCCGGAACTCCACATCGTATTTTGTCCCATGATTGAAATGCGCTTGCGTGGCTTCGATCAATAGTTGACGATCCTCTGGATGGACTACCATCAGAGAAGCATTCCATGACTGACTTTCCTGGGCGGAGGATTGTTGAACGTCAATGCCTGACATAATCCTTAGATTTTTGGCCAGATCAGCTTCCCAGAAAACTATATCGCCAACCGAGTGACTCAGGCACAAACGCGCTTGATCGAAAACGGTGCGTAATACAAACTTGCTTTCCGGCAGCAAGCCGAACGAAGCATCTCTCTCCGACATGGACTGAGACTCAATCATTCAGCCACCGGCAAGCGAATGGTGTACTGTCCGGACTTTTCGTCACGCACCACCACGAGAAGCTTGTGCTTCTCTGCGTCTTCGACCAACTCCTTGAATGAGCGATAGCCGTAAAAGGACTCGGTAAACCCCGGCCTGCGCCGCTGCATGGTCGGCTTGACCATTGACCCCCAAATTTTCTCATCTGATCCGCGCTCCGAGATGATGGCTTCAACCGTTTCCACCAGAAAATCCAGCGCCTCCTGCCGCCGCTCTTCCTCACCCTTTGATTCGGCACGCTTTGCGGCACCGGCAGCCTTCACCGGAGCCTTTTTGGCAGTTTGCCTTTTCTTCGCCTCCTGCTCACGCACCAGATCGTCGTAGAAAATAAACTCATCGCAGTTGGCGCTGAGCAGATCTGACGTGGAGTCTTTCACGCCTATCCCGATCACGTATTTATTGTTCTCCCGCAGTTTGGAAACCAGTGGCGAAAAATCGGAATCACCGCTAATGATAACGAAGCTATCTACATGAGCTTTGGTATAGCAAAGATCGAGCGCATCGACCACCATGCGGATATCAGCAGAATTTTTGCCGGATTGCCGCACGTGCGGGATCTCGATCAGTTCAAAGGCCGCCTCGTGCATGGTCGCCTTGAACTCCTTGTAGCGATCCCAGTCGCAATAAGCTTTCTTGACCACGATGCTGCCCTTGAGCAGCAAGCGCTCCAATACCTTTTTGATATCAAACTGCGCATACTTGGCGTCACGCACGCCCAGAGCAACGTTCTCGAAATCGCAGAACAGTGCCATGTTGGTAATTTCCGGTTGGCTTGCCATTTATCTTTAACTCCGTGTCATACGCCATACAACTCTAAATCTTTCAGGCCATCATTTTGCCATTTTATGCCAATAGGCAAGAAACGCGTATATTTAGTCGAAAACGAGGATTCAGGATCGTGTGCAGGGTTGCTGATGCCGCTATAATGGCGGTTTACCAAAACCAACGCAAAAACCAACATGCAGCAGGATTATCAACCCAAGAATATCGAAGCCGCCGCCCAACAATACTGGGACGAGCGACAAGCCTTCCGCGCCGACGACAGCTCGGACAAGCCCAAATACTATTGCCTGTCCATGTTTCCCTATCCCTCGGGCAAGCTGCACATGGGGCATGTGCGCAACTACACCATCGGCGATGTGCTGTCGCGCTACCATCGCATGAAGGGCTACAACGTGATGCAGCCGATGGGCTGGGACGCTTTCGGCCTGCCCGCCGAGAACGCCGCGATGGCAAATAATGTGCCGCCCGCCGCCTGGACTTATTCCAACATCGACTACATGAAACAGCAACTGAAGTCGCTGGGGCTGGGCGTTGACTGGTCGCGCGAAGTGACCACCTGCAAACCGGACTATTACCGCTGGGAGCAATGGCTGTTCACGCGCTTGTTCGAGAAGGGCATCATTTACAAGAAAACCGCCACGGTAAACTGGGATCCGGAGGACAACACCGTGCTGGCCAACGAGCAGGTGATAGACGGGCGCGGTTGGCGCTCCGGCGCGCTGGTAGAGAAGCGCGAGATCCCGATGTATTTTTTCCGCATTACCCAGTACGCGGAACAACTGCTCGCCGACCTCGACCAGCTCGACGGTTGGCCGGAGCAGGTAAAGACCATGCAGCGCAACTGGATCGGCAAGAGCTATGGGGTACGCTTTGCGTTCCCATATCAGTTACCCGCCGAAGGCGACAACACGCCTCCCTCTCCCACCGGGGGAGGGATTGAGGGTGGGGGAACGCCCGCTGCCACATCCACCGACCGGTCCCTCACCCCTAACCCCTCTCCCTGTGAGAGGGGAACTGTTGTGGGTTTATACCACCCGCGCCGACACCATCATGGGCGTTACCTTCTGCGCCGTCGCCGCCGAGCATCCATTAGCGACTTACGCTGCAAAGAACAATCCCGAACTCGCCGCTTTCATTGAAGAGTGCAAACGCGGCGGCGTAGCTGAGGCCGATATCGCCACCATGGAAAAGAAGGGCTTGCCTACGGGTATTTCTGTCACCCATCCGTTGACTGGCGAACATATTCCGGTGTGGGTCGGTAACTATGTGCTGATGGGTTATGGCGAAGGTGCGGTGATGGCGGTGCCCGCGCATGATGAGCGGGATTTTCATTTTGCAAAGAAATACAATTTGCCGATCAAACACGTAATTCAAATCCCCCCCAGCCCCCCTTTGTCAAAGGGGGAGAAGGGGGGATTTCGCCTTTCACCACTGAACAATGGCAAGAGTGGTACGCCACAAAAGATGGCATCTGCGTGAACTCCGGCAAATACGACAACCTGAATTATGAACACGCGGTTGACGCCATCGCCGCCGACCTCACCGCAAAAGGCTTGGGCGAGAAGAAAGTGCAATTCCGCCTGCGCGACTGGGGAATCTCGCGCCAGCGCTATTGGGGCTGCCCGATTCCCATTATCCATTGTCCGAATTGCGGCGATGTGCCGGTGCAGGACGATCAGTTGCCGGTGAAGCTTCCGGAGAACGTGGTGCCGGACGGCGCAGGTTCGCCATTGGCGAAGATGCCGGAATTCTATGAATGCGCTTGCCCTAATTGCGGCGGCAAGGCACGACGCGAGACCGACACCATGGATACCTTCGTGGAATCGTCGTGGTATTACGCACGCTACGCCAGCCCGAACTGCAGCACCGGCATGGTGGATAAACAGGCCGCGCAACAATGGCTGCCGGTGGATCAATACATTGGCGGCATCGAACATGCGATTCTGCATCTGTTGTATGCGCGGTTTTTTCATAAACTGATGCGGGATGTTGGAGTGTTTGGAGATATGCCGCTTGCGCTCCCTCACCCCAACCCTCTGGATGAAACAACTAGCCATTCGACTAAGCTGCAAGAAACCGCAGCTAAGTCGCTGGTTATCCCGGTGGGAGAGGGAGCAAACGACGCGCGGCGCGTGGCCCAAACCTTTGATGAACCTTTTAAAAACTTGCTCACGCAAGGCATGGTGATCGCGCCGACGTTTTATCGCGAAGAATCGAATGGCAAAAAACTGTGGATCAATCCCGCCGATGTGGATGTAGAAGTTGATGCAAAAGCGCGCCCCATCGGCGCGAAGCTGCGTACTGACGGCCAGCCGGTAGTCATCGGCGGCACTGAGAAAATGTCGAAGTCGAAGAACAACGGCGTCGATCCGCAGGCCATCATTGATGCATACGGAGCCGATACCGCACGCCTGTTCATGATGTTTGCCGCGCCACCGGATCAACAACTGGAGTGGTCGGATAGTGGAGTAGAAGGATCGTTTCGTTTTCTTAAGCGAGTTTGGGGATTCCAACTTCATAGCCCCAGTGGGAAAAATTTAGGGCTTGTGAATTCTTTTAGCTGGCCTGATGTTGCACAGTCAATCAAAAATCAACGTCGAGAAATTCACGCCAGTCTCAAACAAGCTAACTACGATTACGGGAAACATCAGTTCAACACCGTTGTATCGGCTTGTATGAAAATCTTAAAGTCATTGGAAACATATATTGATGCGCGTGAAGTTACCGGGAATGCCAACATGATGGCATACATGTATGTTCTCTCAGAAGGGTTCTCTATTCTCTTGCGTTTGCTATCTCCAATAGCGCCCCATATCACACACAATTTGTGGCAACGCGCTGGCTACGGCGACGACATTCTCTCCGCACCATGGCCGGAAGTAGACGAAGCCGCTTTGGTGCAAAACGAAATCGAGTTGATGATCCAGGTGAACGGCAAACTGCGCGGTAGCCTGCGCGTGGCAAAAGATGCGGACAAGGCCACGCTGGAACAACTGGCGCTGACGCACGAAACCGTCCAAAAACAACTCGCAGGCGGCACCGCCAAGAAAATCATCGTGGTGCCGGGGCGTTTGATTAACGTGGTGATCTGACAAAATGCCCAGACGCGCAACCTCGCTGTTAGTGCTGATGCTTGCCATGCTGCTGGCAGCGTGCGGTTTTCATCTGCGCGGACAGAATGACTTTGCGTTGCCGTTTCAAAGACTGTATGTAAAGTCAGCCAATGACAAAGCGCCATTCATCAATCAGTTAAAGAGCGCTATTCAGGTAAATAATGTGCAGATTACCGATACCCCGGAGCAGGCGCAACTGACATTACAGATCGTATCCGAAATAACGGACAAGCAGATTCTTTCCCTGAGTGCCGCAGGTACTGTGCTGGAATACCGCTTGCAATACCGCATCTCGTTGCGTGCCTTTGACCAAAAGCAGCAGGACTGGCTCGCCCCGCAAGAAATTATTCTGCGGCGCGATTATTCCTATGACAGCACACAAGTCATCGCCAAGCAGCAGGAAGAGGCGCTGCTTTATCAGGACATGCGCGGCGACGCGGTGCAGCAGGTGTTGCGCCGCCTCAATCACGTCCATCCGCCGCTATGAAACTTTCATCTGAAGACTTGCCGCGCCATCTCACCAAGAGGCTTGCGCCTCTGTACGTCATTCACGGCGAGGCGTTGCTGCTGTCCATCGAAGCGGCGGACAGCATCCGTGCCGCAGCACGCACGGCGGGCTTTGAGGAACGCGAAGTGCTGACTGTCGAACAGGGTTTCAAGTGGGCAGAACTGCGCAATAGCGCGCAGAGTTTGTCACTTTTTTCTTCGCGCAAACTGGTGGAGTTACGCATCCCGACCGGAAAACCCGGCGTGGAAGGCGCGCAAGCGATACAGGATTATTGCGCGCAACTGAATGCCGATACGGTGACCGTCGTCACGCTGCCGAAACTGGACAGCACCGGACAGAAGAGCAAGTGGTTCACCGCGCTAACGGAACACGGCGTGGTCATTGCCACGGAAGAAATTGCGCTGAATGCGCTGCCCGGTTGGATTGCGGGCCGCTTGCAACGTCAAGGGCAATCTACGGACATGGACACCTTGCGTTTTCTGGCAGAACGCGTGGAAGGCAATCTGCTGGCGGCTTTTCAGGAAATTCAGAAGCTGGCCCTGTTGTTTCCCGCCGGGCCGCTGTCCTTTGAGCAGGTGAAAGATGCGGTGATGGATGTGGCTCGCTATGATGTTTTCAAACTGTCCGAAGCCATGCTTGCGGGCGACGCGGCGCGCTATGCACGCATCCTCGATGGCTTGCGCGCGGAAGGTGAGGCCACGGTGCTGATCTTATGGGCGTTGGCAGAGGACATCCGCGCGCTGGCCAAAGTGTCGCGAGCCATGCAGGGCGGCGGAAATTTGGCGAGTGCGTTGCGCGATGCGCGCGTGTGGGGGGTACGTCAGAAACTGGTGGAACGCGCGGTGCGGCGTTTCAAACCGGCCATCGCAGAGCGCGCCCTGCGTCAGGCGGCGCATGTGGACAAGGTGGTTAAAGGTTTGCGACCCGGCGATGTATGGGATGAATTGTTGCAGTTAGGTGTGCGTTGCGCGCGGGCCGGAACATGAGGTATTTTGCATGAGTGAGAACGTGCTGTTAGTGCTGACCAATTTGCCGGACCGCGACAGTGCGCTACGCGTGGCCGATGCGCTGATTAAGAGCCGCGCTGCCGCTTGCGTGAATATTCTGGCCGAATGCAGTTCGGTCTATCGCTGGCAGGGGAAAATAGAATCGGCCAGCGAAATCCCGCTGCTGATCAAAACCACCCGAACCGCCTACCCGCGCCTCGAAGCAACCATCCGTGCGCACCACCCGTATGAACTTCCGGAAATTATCGCTGTCCCTATTGATATGGGTTTTCCAGGCTATTTACAATGGGTGGCGCAGGAAACCCAAATACCGGAAAATGAAGGTAAAGAGGAATAAATGACGATGCGCTTGTTGCTGTTGATAATGTTGTGCCTTCTGGCCCCGCTTTCCGGCGCAGAAGGTTTTCTGGATCGGCTGCCATCGCTGGGCGGAAGCAAGCAACCGACTTTCTTGCAGCCGGATCAGGCTTTCGGGCTTGATATTGCGGTGCGCGATGCCCGTACTCTGGTAGCCAGCTTCAGAGTGACGCCGGAATATTATCTGTACCGCGACAAGGTCACTTTCAACACGGCTGATTTGGGCATCAAAATTATTAATGTTTCCCTGCCCAAAGGGGATTTGAAACACGACCCCAATCTCGGCGACATGGAAGTCTATCACCAGCCTTTTCAAGCGCTGATTACGCTGGAACGACGCAAAAATGCGGCGCAATCCATTACGCTGGATGCCAGCTATCAAGGTTGCAGCGAAAAGGGCTTGTGTTACCCGCCGATAAAGAAGTCTGTCAATCTTGCACTGCCCGCTGCACCCGCAACGCCTCCGGCTAATGCCAACAAATTCTCTCCGGAAGCTGCGGTCACGGTAACACCCTTGCCACCGGCAATACCGCAAGCACAAGCTGACTCACCTTTGCCGCCTGCCGCCGAAAATATTCAGAATGACAACAGCCAAATCGCCAAGCTGTTCAAACAGGGCAGTTTCTGGTTGATCGTGTCGTTCTTTTTCGGTGCCGGATTGTTGCTCGCCTTCACGCCCTGCATGTTCCCCATGGTGCCGATCCTGTCCGGCATCATCGTCGGTCGCGGCCACAAGATCACCCATATGCACGGTTTTATCCTGTCGCTGGCCTATGTGATGGGCATGGCGCTGACCTATGCGGCAGTCGGTGTGGCGGCGGGCTTGTCCGGCTCGCTGCTGTCCAATGCCCTGCAAACCCCGTGGGTGTTGGGCAGTTTTGCCGGAGTATTCGTGCTGCTGTCCCTGTCCATGTTTGGCTTCTACGAACTGCAACTGCCCACGGCCTTGCAAAGCCGTCTCTCCGACACCAGCAACAAATTGCATGGCGGACATCTCAGCGGAGTGTTCGTGATGGGGGTGCTGTCCGCCATCATCGTCGGCCCGTGCGTCGCCGCCCCGCTGGCTGGCGCGTTGCTATACATCGGGCAAACCCACGATGCCTTTCTTGGGGGGGCCGCGCTGTTTTCCATGGCGCTCGGCATGGGTGTGCCGCTGCTGTTGATCGGCGCTTCTGCCGGAACGCTGTTACCTAAAGCCGGCGCATGGATGGAATCGGTCAAACGCCTGTTCGGGGTACTGTTGCTGGCAGTCGCCATCTGGCTCATCTCATCGCTGATTCCGGTTAGTGTGCAAATGTTGCTATGGGCGGTGCTGTTGATATTGTCCGCAGTTTATCTGCATGCGCTGGATGCGTTGCAACACAATGCGTCCAACTGGCACAAGTTATGGAAAGGCATCGGCATTCTGGCCCTGCTGCTCGGCATCGCCTACCTCATTGGCGCACTTTCCGGCGCGAGCGACATTTTGCGCCCGCTGGGCAGGGTGGGCAGCGCTCAAGCGGAGACTTCAACAGCCCTGCAATTTACCCGGATAAAGAACATTGCCGAACTGGATGCGCGCATCGCGCGGGCGGGCGGTAAAACAGTGATGCTGGATTTCTATGCCGACTGGTGCGTGTCGTGCAAAGAAATGGCGCGCAACACATTTTCCGATGCCAGGATTCAGGCCAGGCTGAAAAACACCTTATTGCTGCAAGCCGATGTGACCGCCAACAGCGAGGAAGACAAGGTGCTGCTGTCACGTTACCAACTGTTCGGCCCGCCCGCCATTCTGTTTTACGACACGCAGGGCAAGGAATTGGCCGCCACTCGTGTGACAGGCTATCAGGACGCCACACAGTTTCTGCAATCGTTACAAAGTGCGGGTCTAATTTAGCCACCATGTCCGAACTCAACGACCCCAGAGTATTTTTTGCCGCCGAGCGGACTTTGCTGGCCTGGAACCGTACCAGCCTTGCGCTGATGGCTTTTGGTTTTGTTATCGAGCGTTTCGGGTTGTTTGTTTCTATCATGGCCCCCCAACATACGGCTCCCTTGCAGCGCGGCATCTCGCTCTGGACAGGACTGGCTTTCGTTCTGCTGGGCGCGGGAGTTGCCGCCTATTCGACCATGCAGTACCGCAAAGTGCTCAAGAGCTTAAAGCCGATTGAGGTTCCCGAAGGTTATCGGACCAATCCGGGCGTCATCGCCAATTTGGTGACCGCGTCCTTGGGTATTATCTTGATCATTTACTTTTTTCAGGGCATTTAGTCTACATGCACGAAATCCATGAAATCGACATATTCCAATAATGGCTATTCCGCATATAATTCCAACAGACCATGAGCCCGCAATGAAGCGCAACCCTACGATTCCCCTTGTTTGTTTACTTGCTTGCCTCGGGCTGGGTGGTTGCGCCTCGCCCAGCCACAATCCGAAAGACCCTTTTGAAACATTCAATCGCGGCGTATACAAATTTAACGATACTTTGGACAAGGCGGTGGTTAAGCCGGTGGCAAAAGGCTACAAGGCCGTAGTACCTTCTCCGGTGCAGAAGGGGTTGTCCAATTTCTTTTCCAATCTGAACGACGTCACGGTAACTGCCAACGACTTGCTGCAACTTAAGGTGAAGCAAGCCGCCTCGGATACCGGACGCATGCTGGTGAATACCACAGTTGGGGTTCTCGGCCTGATTGATGTCGCTTCCTCAGTGGGGCTTGCCAAGCACAACGAAGATTTCGGCCAGACTCTGGGATACTGGGGGGTCGGCAGCGGCCCCTACCTTATGTTACCTTTCTTTGGCCCCAGTTCTGTGCGCGACAGCGTGGGATTATATGCAGATACCGTCACCAGCGAGACGAGCAGACTCAAGCATGTGGCCGTGCGCAACGAAGTATACGCGACGACTTTTCTGGTCAAGCGTGCGTCTCTGCTGGATGAGGAAAAGGTACTGGACGAGGCGGCAATTGATCGTTATTCCTTTATTCGTGATGCCTATCTGCAACATCGGCAAAACCTGGTATATGACGGCAATCCGCCGCGCGAAAAATACGATGATGAAGATGATGATGACAGTAAACCCGACAGCAAGCTTGATGTTAAGCCCGACAGCAATCCAGATATAAGTTCGCCCAGTAGCGGGGTAGAAGCATCGCCCCCCGTAGCGGCTCCGGTTACCAATCAGTTGCAGCAGTAACTAACTCTTCACATATATTGAGCAGAATTTGTTCCTGCGGCTAAATCGTTTTTGTAGGGCGGGCTCCGCCCGCCGTCAATGAAAATTGACGCACGTTAGATATTTCACAACTCGCCGTTGACAAAAGAACGATCGTTCTTTATTATGCATGGAACGATCGTTCTTTTGAGGCGTTACCATGACCGACTTTGATTGCACCACAGCGCCAGAGCAGCATCCCAAGGATGCTGAGTATCTGGCAAAGTTACAAGACTATTACGCCGACTGGAAAAGCATCCCATCTTACGCCTCGCTGTGTGAGGTATTAGGCATAGCCTCGAAGTCATACGTTAAGGCCATTCTGGATCGATTTTGTAAAACCGGCTTTATTGAACGCACACCCAATGGGGTATGGATTCCAACACGCCAGTTCTTTGCCCGCCCATTGGCTGAATCATCGGTTCAGGCGGGGATGCCAATATCGGTAACAGCCACTCAAGCCAGCGATTATTTCATCATCGACGAGATGCTGATCGACAAGCCATCTTTGACCACGATGATTACGGTAAAAGGCGATTCGATGATTGAAGCTGCTATTTACGATCATTGCTGTCCAAGATAGATTTCCCCCCCGATATATGCCTTGATTTGACGCCTTTGTGGCCGGGTAATGGAGTATTTTCAAGATAGTGCTTCCATGCTGCCTAAGATCAAGCGAAGGCCAAGCTGGTCTGAGGTGCATCCTGCGGATCAGGCGGCGTGGTGAACGGCTGGTTCAGCCATGCCATCAGATCACGATGCGTAAACAGATTCATGCGTAGCAGCGCCACAAGGTTAGACAGGCTCCAGCCGAACTTGGATGACATCTGCAAATAGCGCAGCAATAGCATGGCGATCAATGCTGTCCAAATCTGGGTCTTGACGGCGTTGGCCGAAGTGCCGACGAAGGTCTTGATCTTCAAGTTCTGTTTGATTGCCTTGAAGAACAGTTCAATCTGCCAGCGATCTTTGTAAATGGCCGCGATGGTGGAAGCGCCAAGACCAAGATGGTTAGTGAGGAAGACGAGCGTTTCGCCCGTATCCTCACGGATGGCTTCGACCCGGCGCAATAGATGTGGGCACTTCTCTTGTGCGCCAGTGCCGGTCAAACGGATGATCTGGTCCTTGACGATGTTGCGGTTCTGCGGTGGTTCGCGTTCTTCGACCACCTCGAACAGGGCGTTGTCTTTCATGCGGGTGACGAAATATACGCCAGCTTCTGTCCAGTTCGAGAACAGCCGGTAGTCATTGTAGCCCCGGTCATCAACGACGATGGTGCCGGATGCAAAGTCAATTTGCCACGCCGCTTTGACGTCGGAGACCTTGCCATCGGTGATCAGCCCGAAACACGGCAGATAACCATCGTGGTCGAGCACCAAGTGTAATTTCACGGCACCTTTAGTCCGTCGGAACTTCGCCCAGTCATACATCGACAGGCACAGGTCAATGACGGTCGAATCCATGCTGACCAGTTTGTTTTTGAACCGAAACTTTTTCTTGCCAACCGCTTTACTGGAGACGGTATCGAACAGGGTGTAGAAAACCTTCTCGAACAGCTCAGCAGGGCGGTGGCTGTTGGCATAGGACAAGGACGAGCGCGCAGGTGCTTCGATACCCAGATGCGCCAACTTGCCTTCGCAACTCTTCAGTCCACCCTCGATTTCCCTCAATGAGTGGGCTCTCCCGAGCTGGCAGAACAGCATGGCAACAAACTGGCTCCAACTCGATACGCCCTTGCTGCGGTGTTCCGCCTTCGTTTCTTTGACGAGGCGTGCAAAGTCGGTGCGAGGAATAAGCTTGAGTATTTGGCTAAACATGCTGCATGATGCGCTCACGTTGGGTCTCCTTCGGTCAGGGGTAGGTGGGTTTGGCGATTCACCTATACCTTACACCTTCGGATGATCCAACGTCATGATCTGTTTAGGACGGGAGTGATTTACGATGGTGATATTGCTGTCGTGGAAAAGCGTAATTTGGCGAATATTGGCGACATTGTAGTGGCAATAGTCGACAACGAGTTCACGCTCAAAACATTGGACAAGGAAGGCGGAAAATTCATTTTGCGCCCGGCTAATGCAGCCTATCCAATTATTTATCCGCACGGCTCACTGGAAATCTTCGGTGTGCTGGTCGGGTTGATTCGCAAATACAAGAGGTAAGTCATGAAACAGACCGCATTCAATTTTAGCCAGCAAGAAAATAGTCTGAATCTCAGTACCAAGGGGAAAGACAAATTGCGACAAATTGCACAGTATTCAGAGGTCTACCTGATCAATGCGCCGAATGGCGAGCTAATTACCATTGGTCATGGTTACCAAGGTGAGCCTAATAAACTTGGAGAATTTTATGTGGAATGAATTTAGTGCCAACCCGGATCGTCTGGTATTTTTCGGCTGTATGTTCTGTGGGGCAGTAATGGTAATTGCGAATATGGCGCAGTAATGGGGCACACTTATTCGCGCCGTGTATTCGGGCGAATTTTGTACCCTATCTCACAATCAAGAGCAATGAAATTACCGCTACGGCTAATAGCCATGCCCACGCCGGAACAACCAGTTCATCGTCAAGGTAATTAGCTTGGAAACGATAACCCGAAGGGTAATGTTTACTCATAATTAATATCCTTAAAACAAATTGAATTGAACCATGAGCGCATGCTCTCACACTCCCGCATAAAACACAATATGTAGTAGAATGCAGGCAATATGACAACTATATGTTGTGTATTAAATTTTTTTGTGATCTATTAATGAGTTACAGGTGCCGGAGCGGTTTTTGCAGTGCTGCGCCTACAGCAGGTTAGTTCGACAACGTTATTTGCGTCTTCGGCTTCGCCCCTGGTTTGGCAGGCGGGATATATCCAGATATCCGACATATTACGGTCTTGATTTCCTTGCCCTTTACAAACTTGATCGAGTCGCAAAGCATGATTTGATTCTTTGCTTTAAGTTCCGCCAAATAGTGGTGTACGTCGGCAAGTGGAATTTTTGTGGCCGCAGCAATCTCTGTGTCGAGCTTCTCGCCATATTTTTTCAGGTATAGGAGGATTTCATTCATGGAACAATAAAATACAGATGGAATGTGAAGTCGTTACTCTACGCTTTCGCAAAATTCAATGTGAGCTTTTTATGTTAATTATTGCATTGCCGAGCTAGCCTATACAAGCGTAACATTGTTCGTCGTTATGTCAGGTTCCCACAAGATGAAAACAATAAAAATCGTTGCCTTTCTGCTACTGGCAGCCGCGAGCAGTAATGCGATGGCGGAATGGGTTAAGGTTGTCAGCGGTAAAAGCGATACCGTCTATGCCGATCCTTCTTCTATTCGCAAGATGAAGGACGGCAAGGCAAGAATGTGGCATATGCTAGACTACAATTCCACCCAGCAGTTCGGTGGGTCAGTACACTATCGGTCGATGAAGAGACGTACGGAATTTGATTGCAAGAAACCTCAATATCGCTTTCTTTATACCCTCTATTTCTCAAAAAGCATGGGGACAGGAGATGTGATCGGCAGGGAATCCAAATCAAGTAAATGGGAGTCACTCCCGTTGATTACCAGTGCTGAAAATTTAAGAAAAATCGCTTGCGGAAAGAAATAGCGATTCCGAGTTTATTGTTGGCCTATCGAAAAACGGCAATTGCACAAAAATTAGTTAGGAAAACATAATGTTAAATTGGGCTCCCAGCTACGATCTCGGCCATGCAGAAATCGATGCCGAGCACCGGTTTCTTCTAAGTTTAATTGTAGATCTCGAGGAAGCAGAGGTTAAAGGTGCACCAAAAGAAGAGTTGATTGCAAAAATTTATAAAATCAGCAAGTATGCCGAATTCCACTTTGCTGACGAAGAAAACATCATGACTATGGTCAAGTTTCCAGATCAGAGTCATCATGCACACTTGCATAACAAATTAATGACCGAAGTGACAGAAAACCTTATCCAATTTAAACAGGGGAAGATTGAAGCTAATGAAATGTTTGAGTTTTTGCTTAACTGGCTTGCCCTTCACACCTCCCATGAAGATAAAGAGCTTGTCAATTACATACACAAAGCTTAGCTCATATAGTATCTAAGAAAGACGAAATATATTTATGGAAGCTCGCAAAGTACATGCCATGCATGGCTGGATGTGGATCAAGCATGGATTTTGGCTGTTCAAGAAGAACCCGTTGTTATGGATGGTGCTGACTTCCATCGGCGTGGTCGGTATCTTCGGTATATCCACCATTCCGCTGGTCGGCGATCCCTTGTCTACACTGCTGTTTCCCGCAGTGCTCTCAGGCTTCATGTTCGGTTGCCATGCGCTGGCGCAAGGTGAAGAGCTGGAATTAGCGCACTTGTTTGCCGGGTTTCAACAACATGCGCAAAAACTGGTTACGTTGGGCGGCGTTAATCTGATTGCCCAATTGCTGATACTCGGCGTGATGATGCTCACCGGGGGCGCAACGCTGGTAAGCATCATGATGGACAGCAAAGCGGGCGCGGAAGATCAGGCAGTATTGATGCAAGCCATGGAGGGCGCAGGTGTTGCGATTCTGATAGGCGCGACGCTGTTCTCCGTGCTGCTGATGGCGATGCAATTCGCCCCGATGCTGGTGATCTTCGGCAAGATGGCTCCGTTGCCTGCCATGAAAGCCAGTCTGCGCGCCTTCCTGCGCAACATGATTCCGCTGACGGTATACGGACTGTTGCTGCTGCCTTTTGCCGTTCTCGCCAGCCTGCCGATGATGTTGGGTTGGCTGGTTTTGCTGCCGGTCATCATTACCTCGCTGTACGCAATCTATCGCGACTTGTTTCCCATGGAGGGCGATATTGTGACGGCGGCTGAGGGCAGTGAAGAAGCTAACGTGGTTACGCAGGACGATGAGGAGCATTTCTGATCACGTGTGGGAGTCTATGTGGAAGCGTCCTCCCGGCCGCGATGAATTTTCGTGGCCGGGAGGACGCTTCCACCAAAATGAGTTAAATCGCCGTCAGCTTCGCATACTCCAGCGCCAACCACTTCGTTCCCCCCTTCCTGAAGTTCACCTGCACCCGCATGTCCGCGCCGTTGCCCTCGATGTTCACGATCATCCCTTCGCCGAACTTGTTGTGGAATACCGCTTGACCAATACGCCAACCCAAGGAATCACTGACGGGACGTGCCACGGACGCGAAGCTTTGCTCCCCTCGCCCGCTTGCGGGAAATGGGTTGGGAGAGAGGGATGGCGATGATGTAAATGATGCCGCATAAGGGTTGCGTTGTGCCAGACGCGGCGTGATCCAGTGCAGCAACTCGTCCGGCAGTTCACGCAGGAAGCTCGACACCAAGCTGTAGTTCACCTGTCCGTGCAACATGCGGCTCTGCGCGAAGGTCAGGTACAGTCTGCGCCGCGCGCGCGTGATCGCAACATACATCAGGCGGCGTTCTTCATCCAGTCCGCCGTCATTCATCTTGCTATTCTGGTGCGGAAACAGCCCCTCTTCCAAGCCGGTGATAAACACAGCATCAAATTCCAAGCCCTTGGCGGCGTGTACTGTCATCAGGTGCAGCGCATCGTCGCTGTCTCCGGCCTGATGCTCGCCCGCCTCCAGCGCGGCGTGGCTAAGAAAGGCGGTAAGGCTGTCGTCCTCATTCTCATAAACGAACAAAGTTGCGGCGTTAATCAACTCGTTCAGGTTCTCCAGCCGTTCCTGCGCCTCGCGCTTCTTTGCCCCGGTTTCATTCTGGTAGTGAGCTATCAGGCCGCTGTGCTGCAACACATGATCCATAATTTCCGGCAACGGCAATTCGCGCGTGGAATTGCGCAGCATATCGATCAAACCGACGAATGCGGAGACCTTGCCGCCCGCCCGCGCCGCAGCATCCCACAGTGTGGTGTTATGCATTCTTGCGCTTTCCTGCAATTGCTCGATGCTGCGCGCACCAATGCCGCGAGTGGGGAAATTGATCACGCGCAGCAGCGCATTGTCGTCATCGGTATTTTCCATCAGGCGTAGATAGGCCAGCGCGTGCTTGATTTCCTGCCGCTCGAAAAAGCGCAGACCGCCGTATACGCGATAAGATAATCCGGCAGAAACCAACGCGTGTTCCAGCACACGCGATTGCGCGTTTGAGCGATACAGCAGCGCCATCCCGGAAAGCTTCATGCCTTCGCGCTGAAGGTGCTGCACCTCTTCGACGATGAAGCGCGCTTCCTCTGTATCGGTCGGCGCTTCATACACGCGCAACTCTTCGCCCTTGTGTTCCGCCGTCCACAAATTTTTGCCGAGGCGGTTGCTGTTATGCTGGATCAATGCATTTGCGGCATCGAGAATATTGCCGTGCGAGCGATAGTTCTGCTCCAGTTTGATCACGCTCTGCACATGAAAGTCGCGCGTCAGTTGTTGCATGTTACCGACATTAGCGCCGCGAAAAGCGTAGATGGACTGGTCGTCATCGCCCACCGCAAATAATGCGTTGCTCGATCCCGCCAGCAACTTCAACCACTGGTATTGCAACTTATTGGTATCTTGAAATTCGTCCACCAGAATATGCTTGAAGCGCTCCTGATAATGCTCGCGCAGCCCGGCATTGCGCGACAGCAACTCGAAACAGCGCAGCAATAACTTCGGAAAAATCCACCACCCCTTCGCGCTGGCATTGCGCATCGTATTCGGCGAAAACTTCCACCTTGCGTCGCGTGTGCGGGTCATAAGCCTCCACCTCATGCGCGCGCAAGCCCTCTTCCTTATTGCCGCTGATGAAATGTTGCACCTCGCGCGGTGGAAATTTCTCGTCATCGACATTCATCGCCTTCATCAGCCGCTTGATTGCAGAAAGCTGATCGCCGCTGTCCAGAATCTGAAAAGTCTGCGGCAGATTCGCCTCGCGGTGATGTGCGCGCAACATGCGGTTACAAAGCCCGTGAAACGTGCCGATCCACATACCGCGCATATTAATCGGCAGCATCGCGGACAAGCGCGTGATCATCTCCTTGGCGGCCTTATTGGTAAACGTCACCGCCAAAATCCCGTGCGGGCTGACTTGTCCGGTACTGATGAGATAGGCGATGCGCGTAGTCAGCACCCTCGTCTTGCCGCTACCCGCGCCCGCAAGAATCAACGCGGATTGGGCGGGCAGTGTGACGGCTGCGCGTTGTTCGGGATTGAGGCCGGAAAGAAGGGATGAGTTCATCCTGCAATTATCCCACAGGATAGTGGCATGACACGCAGGCCTGCATCATAAATTGAGGCCGTTTTATATACTCATGCCACCACCAGCGGTGGCATGAGTTATCTCCGAACTCTAATGCCAAATTGAAACCTTAAAAGCGTTACTCATCATTGGCTTCGCCTGACTTTCCCTGCCCGTTAGGCGCTTTACCAAGTCGTTCCGCACAAGCTGGAGACAATTTGGCAGAGTTTTCCTTCAGGCAGGCAATGATTCTACCCTCGCCGGGCTTCACACCCTGGCAGTATTTTTTAACATCGGGTCGACAGGCTCTTTGATGAGCGCCTTCTGGGCGCGCACCCTGTGCATTACCTGGTTCTGATCCCGTACCTCCGGTATTGTTGGTGGCGGCCAGCGCTGAAGTGGCACAGGCCTATGGCAGCCAAGCACATAAACGTCGCCTTCAAAATAGATTTCATTGTCAGCCCCTTCTGATTTGAATAATGCAATTAAATCCCGGCAATCAAAATCATGTCTGAAGCAGGGGGTTACTTGCCGATTTGATGGCTCACGCCGTTTTCCTGTTGATTAAGCGTCTGCTGTTCTTGTTTGGTGATATGCCCACCATTTTGTGAAGCCATTGAACGTTCCTCTTGGCGAATCTGATGGTCTTCTTTATGCAACTTTGCTGCTTGCCCCTTGGAAATTTCACCTTCCTTGACTTCTTTGTTAATGCGTTTGTTTTGATTATTAAGACGATTGTTTACTTCGTGGCGGCGTGGATGTTCTTTGTTCCAATTCTTTTTTTGCCTGCCCTTCAGCCGCAAAAATGCTTGTGCTAACAGTCAGAATGATTGCGGAAATGGCTATAGTTAATATACGTGTCAAATTCATTTTATCCTCCGTTCGTTTATGGATATGTCATACTGACAATTCATACGTTACTTCTGTGTGTCAGCAAGCCCAATAACGCTTGGTAAATAAACCAGTTGACGCAGGTCGCATCTATAATTGGTATTTACGGCAATTATTTAGAGCTTCCCTGTAGATTGTGACCTTGCTTGGCATACAAGGTTCGGAATAAAAGGCAGCAATCCACATCAAGCTGAAATCTCAAACTTCTTGCGGCGCGCGGTTGTGCCAATCCGTCGCCAGTTGATATTGATGCGCGACATTCAGCATCTGCGCTTCGGCGAAATAATTGCCGATGATCTGCAAGCCCACCGGCATGTTGTTCGCGCCGAAACCGCAGGGAATGGACATGCCGGGCAGTCCGGCAAGATTCACCGCGATAGTGTAGATGTCGGACAAATACATCTGCACCGGGTCGTCGCCCTTCTCGCCCAGCTTGAACGCGGTGGTGGGGCTGGTCGGCCCCATGATGACGTCGCATTGTTTGAAGGCCTCGACAAAATCCTGCGCGATCAGGCGGCGGATTTTTTGCGCCTGCAAATAGTAGGCGTCGTAATAGCCATGGCTCAGCACATAAGTGCCGATCATGATGCGGCGTTTCACTTCTGCGCCGAAACCTTGCGCGCGGGATTTTTCGTACATGTCCGCCAGATCGGTGTATTCCGGCGCGCGGTAGCCGTAGCGCACGCCGTCGAAGCGCGACAGGTTGCTGGACGCTTCTGCCGGGGCCAGCACGTAATACACCGGGATAGACAGGCGCGAGTTGGGCAGGCTGATATCCACCACGCTGGCGCCCAGTTTTTTATATTCGGCTATGGCGGTTTCGACAGCTTGCGCGACATCGCTGCTCAAACCTTCGGCGAAAAATTCCTTGGGCAAGCCGATGCGCAGGCCATTCAATGGTTTTGCCAAGTCACGTGCGTAATCTTCCTTTTCGCGTTGCAAACTGGTGGAATCGCGTTCATCGAATCCGGCCATGGTGTTCAGTAGCAGCGCCAAGTCTTCCGCGCTGCGCGCCATCGGCCCGGCCTGATCCAGACTGGAGGCGAAGGCGATCATGCCGTAGCGCGATACCACGCCATAAGTCGGCTTGAGGCCGGAGATGCCGCATAGCGCGGCGGGTTGGCGAATCGAGCCGCCGGTGTCGGTGCCGGTGGCCGCCGCGCACAGCCGCGCCGCAACTGCCGCTGCCGTGCCGCCGGAGATGCCGCCGGGTACGCGTGCCGTGTCCCACGGATTTTTCACAGCGCCAAAATAAGAAGTTTCGTTCGACGACCCCATGGCGAATTCGTCCATGTTGGTCTTGCCGAGATTTACCGCACCCGCATTATTGAATTGCGAAATGACGTGCGCGTCGTAGGGTGAAACAAAATTGTGCAGCATTTTCGAGCCGCAGGTGGTGCGCCAGCCCTTGGCGCAGAAGATGTCTTTCTGCGCGATGGGGATGCCGGTCAGCGTCTGTGCATTGCCGCTCGCCAGCATGGCGTCGGCTTCGCGCGCCTGCGCCAGCGACATGTCCGGGTTTACCGTGATGATAGGCGTTGAGTTCCGGGTTGAGCGCGGCAATGCGGTCAAGATAAAGTTGCGTCAGTTCGACGCTGGAGATTTTCTTTGCGGCGCAGTTGCGGTGGCGAGTTGTTTAGAGAGCTGGACGTTATATCATAATGCGTACGTTATTCGATCACCTGAGGCACCAGATACAGCCCAGCCTCGACTTGCGGCGCAATGGACTGGAACAGTTCGCGCTGATTGCCTTCCGTAACCTTGTCTTCGCGCAGGCGCTGGGTGACATCCTGGGCATGCGACATGGGGGCGATGCCGGTGGTATCCACGGCCTGCATTTCGGCGATCAAACCGAAAATATTGGATAATTGGGCTATGCGCGGTTTGCGCTTCCTGTTCGCTCACCGCCAGCCGGGCCAGCCGGGCGACTTTTTTTACATCATCTATGGTTAAGGACATTTTGATTTAGGCTTTATCGAAACGAGCTTAATAGGGTATCATAAACACCTTTAAGGGCGCACTCCTTCGCGTTTTTTCACAACACTTGAGGCAATGACATGTTTGGTTTCTTAAACGGCTATTTTTCCAATGACCTGGCGATTGACCTGGGCACCGCAAACACTTTGATCTGGGCGCGCGGGCAGGGCATCGTACTGAACGAACCTTCGGTCGTGGCAATTCGCCAGGAAGGCGGCCCCAACGGCAAGAAGGTGATCCAGCAAGTCGGCCTTGCTGCCAAGCAGATGCTGGGCCGCACGCCGGGTAACATCACCGCCATCCGCCCGATGAAAGACGGCGTGATCGCCGACTTCACCGTTACCGAGCAGATGCTCAAGCAGTTCATCCGCCGCGTACACAAGTCCGGCATTTTTACCCCCAGCCCGCGCATCGTGATCTGCGTGCCGTGCGGCTCTACCCAAGTTGAGCGCCGCGCCATCCGCGAATCCGCTTATGGTGCCGGGGCGCGCCGCGTGGAACTGATCGAGGAACCTATGGCGGCGGCGATCGGTGCCGACATGCCGGTAGAGGATGCGACCGGTTCGATGGTGGTGGACATCGGCGGCGGCACCACCGAAGTGGGCGTGATCTCGCTGGGCGGCGCGGTGTATTCCGGCTCGGTGCGCGTCGGTGGCGACAAGTTCGACGAGGCCATCATTAATTACATCCGCCGCAACTACGGCATGCTGATCGGCGAAACTACTGCCGAACAGATCAAGAAAGAAATCGGCTCCGCCTTCCCCGGCTCCGAAGTGCGCGAAATGGAAGTCAAGGGACGCAATCTGGCAGAAGGCGTGCCGCGCAGCTTCACCATCTCCAGCAATGAGATTCTGGAAGCGCTCACCGATCCGCTCAACAGCATCGTCAGCGCGGTGAAAACCGCGCTGGAGCAGACGCCGCCGGAACTGGGCGCGGACATCGCCAGCAAGGGCATGGTGCTGACCGGCGGCGGCGCACTGCTGCGCGACATCGACCGCCTGCTGATGGAAGAGACCGGCCTGCCGGTATTGATCGCGGACGACCCGCTCACCTGCGTGGTGCGCGGGTCCGGCAAAGCGCTTGAGCGCATGGACAAATTCAGCAGCATTTTCACTACCGATTAACAGGAATCAGGGATCAGAAATCAGGAATCAGATGCGGCAGAAGCGCGGCTTTTTTACTGATACCCGATACCCGGTTCACGATTCCTGACTTATGGAACAAGCTCAATCCTTCCGCTTTTTTAATCGTGGTCCCAGCCCTGCTGTCCGGCTGGTGTTCTTCTCCCTGCTTTCGCTGCTGCTGCTTTTCGTGGATGCGCGTTACCGCTATCTGGAATCCGCACGTAGCGCGCTTTCTATTCTGGCTTATCCGTTGCAACGCGTGGTGGCTTTGCCGGGTGCATTGTGGCAACAAGCGGATGCTTTCTTCACCCTGCAGGAAACCCTGCTGCGCGACAACGGCCAAATGCGCCAGCAGCACACCGTTGACGCCGTTCAGTTGCAACAATTGCAGGTATTGCAGGCGGAAAACCAGCACCTGCGCGATCTGCTCGCCGTGCAACAGCATGCCGCTTACCCGACCCAGGCGGCCGAGATCGTGTATGTCGAACATGATATTTTCAAACGCAAATTATTCTTGGACAAAGGCGCGCAAGCCAATGTTCAAGCGGGACAGGTAGTGATGGATGACATCGGGGTGGTCGGTCAAGTCTCTCGCGTCTATCCTTGGTTGAGCGAAGTGACCTTGATCACCGACAAGGATCATTCGGTGCCGGTACAAGTTCTACGCAACGGGCTGCGCACGGTAGTATTCGGCTCCGGCGACACCGGCGATCTGATGCTGCGCTATATGCCGAACAGCGCCGACATCCAGAGCGGCGACATACTGGTAACATCTGGCATCGATGGCACTTACCCTCCCGGCCTGCCTGTAGCCAAAGTCGGCCACATCGAGCGCGACCCGGCCTATCCGTTTGCGCGCATCCAGTGCTTCCCGGTGGCAGGAGTAGATCGCCACCGTCAACTGCTAATCCTGTCCGGCCTGCCGAAATTACCCGAGCATCCGGAAGCTGCGCCGGAAAGTGGCGCAGACCAGCCCAAGCGTGGCAGGAGAAGGAAGCCATGAGCGCGTTTCCGAAAGATCAGGAATTTCTGTTGCCTGCCAGCAACACGTTTATCGTGTCGAGCCTGCTCGTCGCACTGCTGTTTAACTGGCTGCCTTGGCAAGGAATCTTTCTGCCATTGCACCCGGACTTCGTCGCTCTGGTACTGCTCTATTGGTGTACCCACAAACCGTTCCGCGTCGGCATCGGCATCGCCTGGATGATCGGCGTTTTCGCCGATGTGGCCGATGCCAGCCTGTTCGGACAACACGCGCTGGCTTACACCGTGTTGGCGTTCGGCGGCATCGTGCTGAACCGCCGTATGCAGATGTTTGATTTGCGCCAGCAAACCTTGCAGGTATTTCCCGTGCTGCTGCTGGCTTACGTGGTCTATGCTCTGGTGCATTGGCAATTGCACGGTTATATTGCTTGGTCATATTTTATCGGCAGCGCGGTGTCGGCCTTGCTATGGATTCCGTTGACCCTGCTGTTGCAAGTCATGCGTTTGCCCCGCCCTGACCCAGACGATTTATGAGCAGTTAGCGATGAAATCCCGCGTCGAACTCAAGAACAACCAGCGCGAAATATATTATTTCCGGCTGCGGCTGGCGCTGAGCATCGGCTTTCGTGTTGGTGCTGCTGTTCCTGCTGCTTTCCCGCTTCGTTTATTTACAGATCGCGAAACACAGCCATTACCAGACTCTGGCGGAAAACAACCGTATCTCGGTCGTGCCCATCGTGCCCAATCGCGGCCTGATTCTCGATCGCAATGGTGTGATTCTGGCTCACAATTATTCGGGTTACACGCTGGAAATCACGCCCAACAGGGTGACGGATCTGGAAGGCTACCATCGATCAGTTGGCGCAACTGGTGGATATCCAGATCAAGGATCGCAAGCGTTTCAAGAAGCTGCTGGCGGAAAGCCACAACTTCGAGAGCCTGCCGATCCGCAACCGCCTGAGCGATGATGAAGTGGCACGTTTCGCCGCGCAGAGTTATCGTTTTCCCGGCGTGGAAGTCAAGGCGCGACTATTCCGCGAATATCCTTACAACGAGCATGACCTCGCACCTGATCGGTTATATCGGGCGTATCAACGACAGCGACATCCAGCAGCTTGAGGACGATGAGACTGCCGGCAACTACCGGGGCTCCGACTATATCGGAAAGACCGGTTTGGAACAAAGTTACGAAAACGAATTGCACGGCACTACCGGTGTCGAGCAGATGGAGGTGGATGCGGGCGGACGGGGGGTGCGGGTGCTGTCGCGCACTCCGCCCGTGTCGGGCAACACATCTGGTGTTGTCGCTTGACGCCAAATTGCAGGAAATTGCCGATCAGGCGTTCGGCAATTTTCGCGGTGCGTTGGTAGCGATAGACCCGAACAACGGCGAGGTGCTGGCGTTCGTCAGCAGGCCGGGTTACGATCCCAATTTGTTCATCGATGGCATCGACGAGGATAGCTGGAACGAATTGAACAACTCGCCCGATGTCCCGCTCAACAACCGTGCCTTGCGCGGCCAGTATCCGCTCGGTTCCACCATCAAGCCGTTCATGGCGCTGGCGGGGCTGTATTACGGCGTACGTTCGCCCAGCTACACCATCAGCGATCCGGGCTACTACACCTTGGCGAGGCAGCAGCCACCATTACCGCGACTGGAAAAAGGGCGGGCATGGCATGGTGGACATGTTCAAATCCATCGTCGTTTCATGCGATACCTACTATTACGGTCTGGCCGTCGAACTGGGCATAGATAATATGTTCAATTTCCTGTCACAGTTCGGCTTCGGCAAGCAAACCGGCATCGACCTGGAAGGAGAGACCTCCGGCCTGCTGCCCTCGCAGGAATGGAAGATGAAACGCTACAAGCAGAAATGGTATGGCGGCGATACTGTTTCAGCAGGCATCGGCCAGGGCTACGACCTGACCACGCCAATGCAACTGGCCTTTGCCACGGCGGTGCTGGCCAACGACGGCGTGGGCTACCGCCCGCATCTGGTGCGCCAAGTACGGCATGGGGGCAACAATGACACTGTCATCCCGGAAGTTAAACCAGAGTTCAACATCAAGCTGAATCCGGAACACGTCGCTCTGGTGAAGAGCGCCATGGTGGCCGTCACCCAGCCCGGCGGTACCGCCGCACAGGCCAGCGCGGGTGCGTCCTACACTATCGCGGGCAAAACCGGCACGGCGCAGGTGGTAGGCATCAAGCAGGGGGAAAAATACGATGCGAACCAGTTGTCGGAGCGCAACCGCGACCACGCTTGGTTCATCGCTTTTGCTCCCGCCGACAAGCCCAAAATCGCCATGGCCGTGCTGGTTGAAAACGGCGGGCACGGCGGAGCCGTTGCAGCGCCCATCGCTCGCAAGGTGATGGATTATTACCTGCTCGGCAAAGTGCCCCCGCCTGTTCCGCTCTCGGTCAAAGCACAGAGTGGCGTGGCCGCAACGACAACGGCAGTTGAGGAACCGGAACATGATTAGCCAAGCCCTGTGGCCGCGTCTGAAGCGACGCCTGCTTCTGCACATAGACCCAATATTGATGCTGGCGCTCGGCCTGTTGCTGATGGCCGGACTGGTTGTTTTGTTCAGCGCCACCGACGCCAACTGGGGACGAGTGATGGCGCAGGCGGCGAACATTCATAGTGGCGTTGGTCTGCATGTGGCTGGTCGCCAACATTCCTTTGCATTATCTGATGCGCACCGCCTTGCCGATGTATGCCTTCGGCATGATGTTGCTGATCGGCGTGGCGCTGTTCGGCGAAGTCAGCCACGGTGCGCGGCGCTGGCTGAATATCGGCGTGGCGACCATCCAGCCTTCCGAGTTGATGAAAATCGCCGTACCGCTGATGATGGCCTGGTATTTCGAAAAAAACGAGGCCACGCTGACGTTGAAAAATTATTTTTTCGCCGCCTTATTGTTGTTGCTTCCGGTGGCATTGATTGCGCGCCAACCCGACCTTGGCACCGCCGTGCTGATCTCGGCCAGCGGATTTTATGTGCTCTTCCTTGCCGGGTTGAGCTGGCGTGTGATGGGGGTGCTATTCGTTGCGGCGGCTCGCCAGTGCGCCGGTGCTGTGGTCGATGATGCACGATTACCAGAAGCACCGTATCATGATGTTGCTTGACCCGTCACAGGACGCACTGGGCAAGGGCTATCACACCATTCAGGGCATGATCGCGGTCGGTTCGGGCGGAGTTTTGGGCAAAGGTTATCTCAACGGCACCCAGACCCACCTCGACTTTTTGCCGGAACGTACCACCGATTTTATTTTTGCGGTGTACTCGGAAGAGTTTGGCTTGCTCGGCAATCTTATTTTGTTGGGCATGTTCATGTTCGTCATCGGGCGCGGCTTCGTTATCACCGCCAACGCCTCGACCTATTTCACGCGACTCATGGCGGGAAGCATCACATTGACCTTCTTCACCTATGCCTTCGTCAATATGGGCATGGTCAGCGGTATCCTGCCGGTTGTGGGCGTCCCCCTGCCGCTGGTCAGCTACGGCGGCACATCCATGGTCACATTGTTGCTGGGATTTGGTATGCTGATGAGTATTCATACGCACAAAACATTGGTGCAAACGTAAGGAGCTTGCAAATGAACAAACAAACCGGACTGATATTATTTGCGGCAATGACACTCGCCGCTTGCAGCCAGCACGCCTTCTCGTCAGGCAGCAACACAACCCGCCGCTCCTGTGGTTGAGGCGAAAGCCATGCGTCTTGAATCCGCGCCCCCATCCATCAACAACAGCCAGGTCGCGGCGGCTATCTGGAAGGCGATGGCCCCGGCGCCGATGTACCTGCCAACCTGGATGCCACCCCCGATGCCGTGCCCAAAGCCGAACCTCTGCATCGATACGCCAACCGCCAGTATGTGGCACTGGGACAGACCTACATACCGCTGACCCAGCCCGGCAACTACAAGGAGCGCGGCATCGCTTCCTGGTACGGCAAAAAATTTCACGGCCAGCGCACCTCCAGCGGCGAGACCTACGACATGTACGGCATGACCGCCGCGCATCCCACCTTGCCTATCCCCAGCTATGCTCGCGTCACCAATCTTGCCAACAATAAATCGGTGGTGGTGCGCATCAACGACCGTGGCCCATTCCTGCATGACCGCATCATGGATCTCTCCTATATCGCCGCGCACAAACTTGGCATAGTCGGCAATGGCAGCAGCGAAGTCGAAGTGGTCAGTATTGCTCCTGATAGCGCTATCGCCACCCCCATCGCCACGAACAATCCGGTCACCAGCGAACCTTTGGCACCAGCCCCTGTCACAAGCAATATGCCGGTTGCCGATGGCAAGACCTACCTGCAACTCGGCGCGTTCAAATCTCAACACGGTGCTGAAAGCTTTCTCGCAAAAATGCGCACCGAATTTGACGGTAGCGGCAAACAAGTTGTGTTGTATCAGAAAGATGATCTGGTGAGGGTACACCTCGGCCCTTATGCCAGCCTGGACGAGGCACGCGCCTCTGCGGAGAAGTTACAATCACGATTGGGTTTCAGGCCGATAGTCAGTTGCATAACAGGTTCGCACTGAAGATAATATTATGAGGAACCTAAAATATGAGAAAAAGAAATGCACTTCGTGTTCCGGTTACCCGTGGTTTGAAAGACATCTACGCGATGGATATGCATGCCGCTTATCAAGCCGCATGCGCGGGTCAATTTAACGTGGTGGCCTTTGGTCGTTTGGCGGCAGCTATTTCTGTGGTTCGCTCCGCACTCGAAGAGCATCAGACCAAGCTTCCCCTCGCTATCGAAACACTGGACAAGGCTATCGAAACTTTGCGGGCAGTAAGAAAAAAAGGGGATGAAACCGCAGTATGGGAAATAACCGAGAGCGAGCGCCCTTCCATCCTTGACGGTATCGACATGGCCGAACAATGCATCGGTACGCTGGATGTTGCATTGCTTGCGCAAACCGCCGCCAAGCTATTGCAGAGCGTCTGACACTGCCTAATGATTGACCGGGGGCTGTTTGTTGGCCCGCATCGTTTCAGTCACGTCCTTGCCGGTTCCACGGTAGCCGGTGAATCGTCCGGAAGTATCGTACACCGGCTCCCCGCTCACCATTAAATATTGCTGCGTACCGTCCGGATTGCTCCGGCTGTAAACAAAATCAAGGAATGGCTGTCTGGAGGCCAGGTTCGCCTCAAGCATTCCCCTCTCTGCCTCATTCCAGCATGCCCCATGATCTTCTCTTGTGCTATTCAGCGCGTTGCCGACACGAATCCCGAGCATTTCAGGCACCGGGCCGAAAATCTTGGTGAAATGTCCGCGCTCATCCTGTTCCCAATACCAATCGGACACCAGCTCGGTCAGGCGGCGAAAGCTCTCTTCGCTTTCACTGAGTTCGGCAGTCCTTTTCAGCACCGTTTGTCCCAGCATTTGATTGTAATTTTCCAGTACCTTGTTGTAATACTCAAGTTTTTTGTATAACAAGCGAACTTCCAGCATGATATGGATACGCATTTTTACTTCGACCAGATCAAATGGTTTTGCTATGAAATCCTTGGCACCCGCAGTGAGCGCCCGCATCTTGTGGCCAGGTTGGGCGGTGATGACCAGCACCGGAAGATAGCCATCCGTTTCGATCTCCTTCAGCCCTTCCATTACCTGAAAGCCATCCATGCCGGGCATCTGCAGATCGAGCAAGATCAGGTCATAGTGGTTTTTACGATGCAGTTCGCAGACCGCATAGGGATCCATCGTTGACGCAATGCACCGATAGTCGACTTCACGCAGCACTTGCTCCAGCAAAAACACATTGGATTGCTGATCGTCGACGATCAGAATGCTGGCGTTAAGAACTTCTTGTTCGCTAATCATAGTATTTGCCAGCCTTCCTTCATTTGCATTCAGACTCAGCCCTGCTGAGTACCAGTTAAGTCAACAAGTTGATAGATTAATAAAAGCCATCTATGCGGCGGCCTGTTTCAAAACCGTTTGTTCCAGCACCTGGTTGTATTGTTCCAGCACTTGGTTGGTATGTTTGAGTTTTTTGTACAATAGTCGCACTTCCAGCATATTGTGAATGCGTGTCTTGGCTTCTATCAGGTCAAACGGTTTGCTGAGAAAGTCTTTCGCGCCGGAGGACAACGCCAACTGTTTGTGGATTGAATGGGCCGTGATCACCAGCACAGAAAGATAGCCGTTGGTTTCGACTTTCTTCAGCCCTTCCATCACTTGGAAACCATTCATGCCGGGCATCTGCAGATCGAGCAGAATCAGGTCATACTGGTTGTCGCGATGCAGCGCGCAAACAGTATGCGGATCCATCGTCGAGGTAATGTGCAGATAGCCTGCATTACGCAGCATTTTCTCCAACAACTGAACATTGGCTTCCATATCATCCAGAATCAGAATGCTGGCGTTAAATATCTCTTGTTCGTCAATCATTTTATTTGCCTACTTTCTTTCAGTTGTCTTGGGATTCAGTCCCGATAAACATGCCACGTCAACTACGTGCCACCGTCAACAATGTCATGCACAGCGATGCGATAGCCGTTCTTGCCTGCGCGTTTGGCCTCATACAAGGCCAAGTCCGCGTTCTTCATCAGAGTCTCCGCATCCGCCCCATGCGTGGGATAAATACTGACCCCCGCGCTGGCGGTCATGCTCACGCTACCGCCTTGAATGTCATAGGGTTGCGACACTGCCCGGATCGCTTTTGACACCGGTTTGTCCACCCCGTCGCTATGGCTTAACTCGCGCAATACGATCACAAATTCGTCGCCACCC
This sequence comes from uncultured beta proteobacterium, assembly GCA_963714805.1. GTDB lineage: Bacteria > Pseudomonadota > Gammaproteobacteria > Burkholderiales > Gallionellaceae > CAIQPV01. The sequence continues at coordinate 803,844 of CAVQPO010000006.1, forward strand.
AAACGTGCCACCGTGTCCTCTTGGCGCACGGCAGCCACCAGACGAGCGGCAACCATAATCAGCAGCGTGTCCCCCACGGCGTGCCCCAAGGTGTCGTTGATCTGCTTAAACCCATCCAAATCCAGATATACCACCGCCATCGCACCCTTGTTCCTATGCGCATGGGCAACGGCCAAAGCAAGCCTATCGATTAGCAGCCGTCTATTCGGCAGCCCGGTCAACGCGTCATGCAGCGCCAGGGTTTCCAGCACCTTGTTGGAATCCGCGAGTTTTGCGTACAACAACCGCACTTCCAGCATGTTATGGATACGTGTCCGGATTTCCATCAGCTCAAATGGTTTGCCGATGAAGTCTTTCGCGCCGGAGGCCAACGCCCGTAGTCTTTGATCGGACTGGGCCGTGAGCACGAGTACCGGAACATAGCCGTCTATTTCAATTTCCTTCAGGCCAGCCATCACCTGAAAACCATCCATGCCGGGCATCTGCAGATCGAGCAGAATCAGGTCATAGTGGTTTTTGTGGTGCAGATCGCAGACCGCATAGGGATCCATCGTAGATGTCACGCTCCGATAACCGGATTTATGCAGCATTTTCTCCAACAGTTGCACATCGGATTCCTGATCGTCCACGATCAGAATGCTGGCATCAAGAATCTCTTGTTCGCTAATCATCGTATTCCCAGACGAAGTAAATTACGCCCCTACCGATTCTTTCCCCGCAAATTCCAGCGCCAAATTCAGTGCCTCCATCAACTCGGTGACCTTGATGGGCTTGGTTATATAGCGAAAGAATCCTGCCTTCAGCCCCCTCGCGACATCCAGTGGCATGGCATTGGCGCTGACGGCGATCACCGGGATGTGCATCGTGGTCGGATCCGAGCGCAGAATTTTCATGGCTTCGAAACCGTTGATACCGGGCAAATTGATATCCATCAGGATGACATCCGGGAGGGAGGCGCGCGCAATCTCGATGCCGCTATTCCCGTTCACTGCGGTCAACAGTCTAATATCGGGGTGACGCGCGATCAGTTGTTCGACCAGTTTCAGGTTCGCCGGGTTATCCTCTACGTAGAGTACGGTGTGCAGCCGCTCTGCGCGAGATACTTGCGGTTGGGCCAAGATTGCTGCATCGTTTGCTTCCATAGCCAAGTTTTGCTCGGCAACCGAGAGGAGTTCGAACCAGAACACGCACCCCGCCCCAACGGTGCTTTCAACACCGATGGTTCCACCCATCAGCTCGACCAGCCGCTTGGCCACCACCAGACCTATCCCCGTACCTTCCTCGCCTCCGGCCTCCTGTCCGAGACGATTGAACGGCTGAAAGAGTTGCGCCAACTGCTCGGGATACAATCCCGCGCCGGTATCCATAATGCTCACGCGAGTGCGTTCTGGCGTACTCTCGGTACAGCTCACCTCGACCCTCCCCTGCCTGACGTTGTATTTGATCGCATTGGAAAGCAGGTTGATGAGAATCTGCTTCAGCCGTGTCCGATCTGCACGGACATAACAAGGAATGTTGAACTGCGGAAAGATCAGCTTGATGTCCCGCTGTTGCGCCTGTGGTTCGATCATGGCATGGCATTCGACCATCACTTCGGCCAACGACACCGGCTCTTCCGACATCGGAACTTGCCTGGACTCGACCTTCGCGAGGTCGAGGATCTCGTTGATCAACTTCAGCAGATGCCATCCCGCCTGAAGAATCTGGGCGATGCTTTCCTTCTGTGAGGGCGTGGCCGGCGGCGAATCCGACTCCATCAACTGGGCGAAACCGAGTATGGCATTGAGCGGGCTGCGCAACTCATGGCTCATGCTGGAAAGGAAATCCGATTTGGCGAGGTTGGCCTTTTCCGCAACCGACGTGGCGCTCTCCAGCTCGACATTTTTTTCCTGTAGCACCTGATCCAGACGTTTGCGTTCAGTGATGTCGCGCGCAGCGGCGAACACGCCTTGCAACCTTCTGTCACGGTCGTAGAAGGTCATCGCGTTATAGGACACCACGGTTTCCTTGCCATCTCGGGCGCGCGCGGTAAGCTCGTAGTTGGTAACCTTTTTTTCGCTCAGCACCAGTTTGATGGCCGCTTCGGCCAGCTCCGGATCGGTGAAGTAATTCTTGAACGGTGCCCCGATCAGCTCGTCGCGTGTACACCCGGTGAGCGCCTCCATCTGCTTGTTCACATCGGTAATGATGCCGGACGGATCGGTCGTCATGATCGCGTCCAGATTGGACTCGATGAGCGAGCGCGTGTAGAACTGCTGGTCGCGCAAGCGCTGATCGAGTATCTTCTGCTCGGCTTCGACCTGCTTGCGCGCGGTATTATCGGTGCCGATCAACAGATAGCCGATGATGGCATCCTGCGCGTCGCGCAGCGCGGTGACCGACACGACCGCCGGAAAGCGGCTGCCGTCCTTGCGGATGTAGGTCAGCTCATAAATATCCTCGATGCCGCGCGAAGCCTTGAAAACCAACGCCTCGAAGCCCGGCGTGATCGGAGTGCCGAGCTCGGCGCTCAACGCCTTGGCGCGCGCAATCACTTCCTGCGGGTCGGAAATATCGGCCGGGGTAATCTTGTTCATCACGTCGGCGGCCGCATAGCCCAGCATGCGTTCCGCACCGACGTTGAAAATCTGGATAACACCCTTCGCGTCCGTGGCAATACTGGAAAAGTTGGCGCTGTTGAAAATCGCGCTCTGCAACGCACCCGCCTTGAGCAGCGCCTCTTCCGCCTGTTTGCGCGCGGTATTGTCGGTGCCGATCAGCAGATAGCCGATGATGGCATCCTGCGCGTCGCGCAGCGCGGTGACCGACACGATGGCCGGGAAGCGGCTGCCGTCTTTGCGGATATAGGTCAGCTCATAAATATCCTCGATCCCGCGCGAGGCTTTGAATACCAGCGCCTCGAAACCCGGGGTAATCGGAGTGCCGAGCTCGACGCTCAACGCTTCCGCGCGCGCGATCACTTCCTGCGGGTCGGAAATCTCGGCCGGGGTGATCTTGTTCATCACATCGGCGGCCGCATAACCCAGCATGCGTTCCGCGCCGACGTTGAAAATCTGGATCACGCCCTTCGCGTCGGTGGCGATACTGGAAAAGTTGGCGCTGTTGAAAATCGCACTCTGCAAGCGCCCCCGCCTTGAGCAGCGCCTCTTCCGCCTGCTTGCGCGCGGTGTTGTCGGTGCCGATCAGCAGATAGCCGATGATGGCATCTTGATCATCGCGCAGCGCGGTGACCGACACGATGGCCGGAAAGCGGCTGCCGTCCTTGCGGATGTAGGTCAGTTCGTAAATATCTTCGATGCCGCGCGAGGCCTTGAACACCAACGCCTCGAAGCCCGGCGTAATCGGGGTGCCGAGTTCGACGCTCAACGCCTCGGCGCGTGCAATCACTTCCTGCGGGTCGGAAATGTCGGCCGGGGTGATCTTGTTCATCACGTCTGCCGCCGCGTAGCCCAGCATGCGTTCCGCGCCGACGTTGAAAATCTGGATCACGCCCTTCGCATCGGTGGCGATACTGGAAAAGTTGGCGCTGTTGAAAATCGCGCTCTGCAGCGCACCCGCCTTGAGCAGTGCCGCTTCGGCCTGCTTGCGCGCGGTGTTATCGGTGCCGATCAGCAGATAGCCGATGATGGTATCTTGATCATCGCGCAGCGCGGTGACCGACACGATGGCCGGGAAGCGGCTGCCGTCCTTGCGGATATAGGTCAGTTCGTAAATATCTTCGATGCCGCGCGAGGCCTTGAATACCAGCGCCTCGAAGCCCGGCGTGATTGGGGTGCCGAGTTCGACGCTCAGCGCCTCGGCCCGTGCGATCACTTCCTGCGGGTCGGAAATTTCGGCCGGGGTGATCTTGTTCATCACGTCCGCAGCCGCATAACCCAGCATGCGTTCCGCGCCGACGTTAAAAATCTGGATCACGCCCTTCGCGTCGGTGGCAATACTGGAAAAGTTGGCGCTGTTGAAAATCGCGCTCTGCAACGCACCCGCTTTGAGCAGCGCCTCTTCCGCCTGCTTGCGCGCGGTGTTGTCGGTGCCGATCAGCAGATAGCCGATGATGGTGTCTTCATCGTCGCGCAGCGCGGTCACCGACACGATGGCCGGGAAACGGCTGCCGTCCTTGCGGATGTAGGTCAGTTCGTAAATATCCTCGATCCCGCGCGAGGCCTTGAACACCAAAGCCTCGAAGCCCGGCTTAATCGGAGTGCCGAGCTCCACGCTCAACGCCTGGGCACGCGCGATCACTTCCTGCGGGTCGGAAATGTCGGCCGGTTTGATCTTGTTCATCACGTCTGCCGCCGCGTAGCCCAGCATGCGTTCCGCACCGACGTTGAAAATCTGAATGACGCCTTTCGCGTCGGTGGCAATACTGGAAAAATTGGCGCTGTTGAAAATCGCGCTCTGCAACGCCCCCGCCTTGAGCAGCGCCGCTTCGGCCTGCTTGCGCGCGGTATTGTCGGTACCGATCAGCAGATAGCCGATGATGGTGTCTTGATCATCGCGTAGCGCGGTGACCGACACGATGGCCGGGAAGCGGCTGCCGTCCTTGCGGATGTAAGTCAGTTCGTAAATATCCTCGATCCCGCGCGAGGCCTTGAACACCAGCGCCTCGAAGCCCGGCTCAATCGATGTGCCGAGTTCCACGCTCAACGCCTGGGCACGCGCTATCACTTCCTGCGGATCGGAAATATCGGCCGGGGTGATTTTATTCATCACGTCCGCAGCCGCATAACCCAACATGCGTTCCGCGCCGACGTTGAAAATCTGGATCACACCTTTTGCGTCGGTGGCGATACTGGAAAAGTTGGCGCTGTTGAAAATAGCGCTCTGCAACCCTCCGGTTTTAATCAGCGTATCTTCGGTCTCCGAGGTGCTGGTCACGGCGTTAAGAATGGATGGGTTGCGAATTTCAATTGGTATGTTTGACATGGTTTACCTTCGTGCAAATCGAAAATGGTCAGTTGCCGGGAAAATGATGAGCAGCCATGTTTCATCATGGCAATTAAGCTTGCCGCTCTCCGTGCGTTATCGCACTTAGATAGCAATTTGGCTGAAGTATTTTGAATTTGGACGAATGGCTGGCTTTTTCGTCCCGGTGCCAGACGCGGAGGTGGACAGATATATTGCGAGTTCGTATCGCTCCCCGCAGAGCTTAGCCGCGATACTGACTGAATATCATGCTGCCCATCGCGGCTAAAGCCCCTCCCACAAAGGATTTACTGATATCCAATTTAAGTTTTACCCACAGTGCAACACTACACTAGCTATCCGCAGAGGCTTCATGGCTGGAAATCATCGTTTCAGTCACGTCCTTGCCGATTCCACGGTAGCCGGTATAACGGCCGGAAGAATCAAACATCGGCTCCCCGCTCACCATTAAATATTGCAACAAGCCGTCCGGATTGGTCCGGCTATAGACGAAGTCCAGAAAAGGTCGTCTGGCGGCCAGATTCGCTTCCAAGATTTCTCTCTCGGCTTCATTCCATAACGCCCCATGGTTATCGCGGGTATTGCCCAACTTATCGTCGAAGCGAATTCCCAGCATTTCAAAAACCGGGCCAAAAATCCGGGTGAAACGCCCCTCTTCATCCTGCTCCCAATACCAGTCGGACGACAACTCGGTCAGGCGACGAAAACGGGCTTCGCTGGCACGCAGTTCGGCGGTACGTTCCAGCACCGTCTGCTCCAGCACCTTGTTGTAATTTTCCAGTTTTCTGTACAGCAGCCGCACTTCCAGCATGTTATGGATACGCGTCTGCACTTCGACCAGGTCAAACGGTTTGGCTACGAAATCCTTTGCTCCCGAGGCAAGCGCCCGCAGCTTGTGACCCGGCTGGGCGGTAATCACCAGTATCGGAACATAGCCGTCGGCTTCGGTTTCCTTCAACCCGTCCATCACCTGAAAGCCATCCATACCGGGCATCTGCAGGTCGAGCAGGATCAGGTCATAGTGATTTTTGAGATGCAGCGCACGGACCGCATAGGGATCCATGGTTGTCGTAACACGCAGCATAACCGGCATCATGCAGCATTTGCTCCAGCAAAAGCACATTGGCTTCCTGATCGTCTACGATAAGAATGCTGGCATTGAGAATTTCTTGTTTGCTAATCATCGTATTTACTCACTTCCCTTTTGTTGGCCAATCCCAGTTCAGAATATTTCAGCGCGTCATCCAGCGCATTCATGAATTCATTGATTTTGATTGGCTTGGTTAGATAACGAAAGAATCCCGCCTCCAGCCCCTTCTCGATATCGCGCAGCATGGCATTGGCGCTCAGGGCAACGATGGGGATGTGCATGGTTGCCTGATCTTTGCGCAGGATATTCATGGCCTCGACTCCACTGATGCCGGGCAGATTGATATCCATCAGGATCACATCCGGGAGATGGGTGCGCGCAAGCTTAACGCCAGCATTGCCATCGCGTGCGCTCAGCATGCGCACCTCAGGGTGGGCCTCAATGATTTGTTCGACCAGCATCAGGTTGGCCGGATTGTCTTCCACGTAGAGCAAGGTGCGTAACGATTCGATTCCCCGAGCTCGCGATGCACGTTCAGGCATGGTATTTCCTGCGGCAAGTTGCGGTGTCACGTCCCTGATCAATTCGATAAAAAATTCGCTGCCCACCCCGACTGTACTTTCCACCGTGATCGTGCCACCCATCAGTTCAACCAGTTGTTTGGTTACCACCAGGCCGATACCCGTTCCTTCTTCGCCCCCGTACTCTTGTCCGAGACGATTGAACGGTTGAAAAAGCTGCAACAGCTTTTCGGGAGGTAATCCCACACCGCTGTCTTTTATGCTGATGAGTATGCGTTCCGCGGAGCAGGTACATTTCACCTCGACCGTTCCATTTTCGCGGTTGTATTTGATCGCATTGGACAGCAGATTGATCAAAACCTGCTTGACACGGGTTCGATCGGCATTGGCGAACCAGTTGTTGTCGAATGGAATGAAATTGACACGGATACCGCGTTTTAGCGCCTGCGATTCGGTCATGGACTGGCATTCGCGCATCACTTCAGTCAGCGACACCGCTTCGCGCGACAGCGATAACTTGCCGGAGTCAATCACCGCAAGATCGAGAATTTCATTTATTAAGTCCAACAGATACCATCCCGCTTTGAGAATCTGCAACAGCCTGACAACTTGCATCGAAGTTGGCGGCGGGGAACCGCCCTCCAGCAACTGGGCGAAGCCGAGGATGGCGTTCAGCGGCGTACGCAGTTCATGACTCATTTTGGAAAGAAAAGCCGATTTCGCAAGATTGGCTTTCTCCGCCGCTGACTTGGCGCTTTCGAGTTCGACGTTTTTTTCCTGCAACACCCGATCAATGCGTTTGCGCTCTGTGATGTCACGTGCTGCGGCGAACACGCCCTGCAATTTTCCATTGCGGTCGTAAAAAGTGGCCGCATTGTAGGACACCACGGTTTCCCTGCCGTCTCTGGCTCGCGTGGTGAGTTCGTAATCCGTGACCCTCTTCTTGCTCAGCACCAGTTTGATGCCTGCTTCGGCCCGATCCGGATCGGTGAAATAATTCTTGAACGGTGAGCCGATCAGCTTGGCGCGCGTACTGCCGGTGAACGCCAACATCTGCTTGTTGACGTCGGTAATGATGCCGGACGGATCAGTCGTCATGATCGCGTCAATGTTGGACTCAATCAGCGAGCGCGTGTAAAACTGCTGGTCGCGCAACGCCTGCTGGACCTCATATTCCTCGGTGACATTGCGAAACACCAGCACTGCACCGATCACCCGCCCGTCGCGGTCGCGTATGGGCGCGCAACTATCGGCAATGATGCACTCGCCACCGTCGCGGGCAATCAATATGGTGTGGTTGGCCAAACCCTGAATCGTGCCATGCTTCAAGGTTTCCAACACCGGCATGATGGAGGGTTGTCGGGTTTCCTGATTGATGATGTGAAAGACCTCATCCACCTGACGACCGATGGCTTCGCTCAGCGTCCAACCGGATAACCGCTCGGCTAATGGGTTCAGGAGTATCACCCGCGCTTCGGCATCGGTGGTTATCACCGCATCACCGATGGAGTTGAGCGTAACGGCGAGTTTCTCTTCGCTCGCCTGCAAGGTGGCGTTGGCCTGTTGCAGTTGCCTGTTTGTTTTCTCCTGAATTTCGAGCAAATGCAATTTTTCGGCTTCGATCTGCTTGCGTGCGGTGTTGTCCGTGCCGATAAGCAGGTAACCGATAATAATGTTGCGGGCATCGCGTAACGCCGTGACCGATACCACCGCAGGAAAGCGGCTGCCATTCTTTCGGATATAAGTCAGTTCATAGATATCTTCGATCCTGCGCTTGGCCTTGAATACTAATGCCTCGAAGCCTGGCGCAACGGGAGTTCCGAGTTCAGCGCTAAGCGCTTCCGCGCGTGCGATCACTTCCTGCGGATCGGAAATATCGGCCGGAGTGAATTTGTTCAGAACATCGTCCGCCGCGTAGCCCAGCATGCGTTCCGCGCCCACATTGAAGATTTGAATCACGCCCTTCTCGTCGGTGGCGATACTGGAAAAGTTGGCGCTGTTGAAAATCGCATTCTGCAAGGCATCGGTTTTAAGCAAGGCTTGCTGACGGCTGATCTCAATGATGCTCCCGCCCATGCTGGTGGCGGGATTGAAAGTTGCTGGATCGAGAATTTCGTTTGACATGGCTTACCTTCTTAAAAATCGTAAAATGGTCTACGCGGTTGCCGTATCGCTGAGCAAACGATGGAATTCATTTTTGACTACGCCGTAGCATTCGCAGGCGTGGCTCTCCAATCCGGATCGATCGAGTACGGTGATATGTCCACGGCGGTAGCTGATCAAACCCGCACGTTGCAAATTGCCGGCAGTTTCCGTGATGCCTTCGCGACGCACCCCGAGCATGCCGGCGATCAATTCCTGCGTAATGGTCAATTCGTTCGTAGGCAATCGATCCAGGTTTAACAGTAACCAGCGGCACAATTGCTGCTCTACCGAATGATGCCGATTGCAGACCGCAGTTTGCGACATCTGCGTCATGAGTGCCTGAGTGTAGCGCAGCATTAAACGCATCAGCGGTCCCGCGCGATTGAATTGCTCCATCATCACCTGCTTTTTCAGCCGGTAACTACTGCCTCCCGTCTGAACGCTGGCCCGGCTAGGAGTGGTATTGCCGCCCATAAAAAGTGAAATTCCGAGCACGCCCTCATTGCCTACCCCCGCAATTTCGGCTGACGCCCCGCTCTCCATGATGTAATGCAGCGACAAGATGGCAGTTGTCGGAAAATAAACATGGTTCAATTGTCCGCCTGATTCGTAAAGAACTTGACCGAGCAGCATCGGAAACAACTCCAGATGAGGAAAAATTTGTTCGAATATTTCCGCAGGCAACGTAGCGAGAAGATGGTTTTGTCTGGGATTATGCGGAACGGACATGCTAATTGAATGGTTCTCCATGAGTAGCTTTGATCTGAAAGCCGTTCGAACGTCGCTTTTCAAAAAGATAGTGCGATTATCCGCCCGGCATCAATTCACTCTGTGCGCTAGCGCACATTCGCCGCCGCACATATTATGATGATGTCACTAAGGAGAAGCAACGCGTGGAAATTTCTACAGCTTGCACCCTTAATGTTTCAATCGATTTGCCCATTTGCTCGACAGCCTTGATGCTGACCGGGTTTTGCGGCGCGATGGTTTGCGTGCGGTAACCGGGGATGAAGGCAAAATGCTTGATGCGCTTGTGCGGGTCGGCTCTGATAGCGTTGGACGATTGTTTTGTGGCACGCAATAAGTGCTCCGCATGACCGGGCCGCACCAAAGCGGTGCATCCTATCATGCAAGTTGCTTGGCGAGTCGCTTTTAGCAATCAATGCAAGCTTTCTTAACCCCAGATAATCCATTAGGCCGTTCGCTGCTTTCTCAAAGCGCAGACATGACCGCGCACCCCAAATAAACAGCATATGCAAAAAGGCGTACCCAGCAAGCCGTTTGTCACATTGCCAAGCTTTAACCTATACTCTCGTTCAATATGATCCTGATCTGGATGTGATTCATGAAGAAGTCATGCTACGTGTTTGTGTTGTTGTCCATCGCTTGTACCGGCTGGGCTCATGCCGAAATATACAAATCCGTCGATGCTGAAGGGCACGTGACTTACTCCAGCGCGCCAAGCAGAGGAGCAAAAAAACTTGGGCTGGATCCGCTGGGAGCACCGTTGCATTCCTCGCGGGAACATTCGTCGCATGCTGCGCGAGCGCATAATAATGACAGCCCGGCGGATTTTCCCAAGGTGGATAGCGGCACGCAGAAAAGCCGTGACAGCACGCGGCGCAAAATACTATATGACGAGCTGGCTACAGAGGAAAAGCTGCTTGGTGAAGCGCGCGTGAATCTGACACAGGGGGAAGCCGCCAAATCCGCAGGAAAGTTGCATGCATTGCAGGAAGAGGTGACACTGCACGAGAAAAATGTGAACGCCCTCAAGACCGAGTTGTCTAATACCAAATAATCGTCCCATGGTTGGCATATTTCCTGCTTTGTAAATACTTATGCCAAACACTTTCTTGCCCACACTCGAACACCTAGCTACAGCGGTAATACTGCTGGACGACCAGTCGCGCATTGCTTATCTTAATCCGGCAGCGGAAAACCTGTTTGCTTTGAGCAGCAAAAACCTGATCGGGCATCCGGTGCAGCATGCGTTTACCCATACCGAGCAATTGGTTGCCGCGATACAACAGGCGCTGACCAATAACGCCAGCTACATCGAACACGACCTCACGCTGGGTACTCATGCGCATGGCAAGTTGCATTTGCGTTGTGCCGCCACGCCTCTGCAATCGGGTAAACACTATTTGCTGCTTGAATTTCACCCCATGGATCGCCCGCTGAAACTGGCGCGCGAGGAACAAATGCTCGACCAGACCCAGGCTAACCGTTTGCTGCTGCGCAATCTGGCGCACGAAATCAAAAACCCGTTGGGCGGCATACGCGGCGCGGCGCAATTGCTGGAGCAGGAGTTGGAGAAGCCCAGCTTGCGCGAATACACTCAAGTGGTGATTCAGGAAGCGGATCGCTTGCGTTCACTGATGGAAAAGTTGCTCACTCCGCAACTTGCGCCTCATTTCAGTGCGCTGAATATCCATGAAGTGCTGGATCGGGTGCGCAGCCTGGTGTTGGCAGAAATGCCGAAAGAACTGGTTATCGAGCGCGATTTCGATATCAGTCTGCCACCTTTGATGGGCGACAAGGAACAGATGATACAGGTGGTGCTCAACATTGTGCGCAATGCGGCGCAAGCGATGCAGGGCCAAGGCACAATAATATTACGCACGCGCATCGCGCGCCAGGTCACGCTGGTAAAAAAGCGCCACCGGCTGGCTATAATGGTACAAATTGTAGACGATGGTCCCGGTGTACCCAGCCATTTGCACGACAAGATTTTTTATCCGCTGGTATCCGGTCGCCCCGACGGACATGGTTTGGGATTGACCCTGGCGCAGGATTTCGTCAGCCAGCATCAGGGTAGTATCGAGTTCGAAAGCGAACCGGGACAGACCTGTTTTACCGTGATGCTTCCGCTACAATGAGTCTTGGGTACTATCTTATGAGTGCGACCTTATGAAACCAGTCTGGATCATAGACGATGACCGTTCCATCCGCTGGGTGCTGGAAAAGGCCTTGGCGCGCGAGGACATCGAGTTCAAGAGTTTCGCTTCCGCCGACGAGGCACTGCAGGCGCTCACTCAGGGTACGCCGCAAATAGTTATCAGCGACATTCGCATGCCCGGTAGTTCCGGGCTGGAGCTGTTGCAAATTCTGCGCGAACGCTACCCGAATCTGCCGGTTATCATCATGACGGCTTATTCCGATCTGGAAAGTGCGGTTTCTTCTTTCCAGGGCGGTGCATTCGAATATCTTCCCAAGCCGTTCGACATCAATCATGCCGTCGAGCTGATCCACCGTGCCCTGGAACAAAGCCAGCGCAAGAATGCGTCTCCCGAGACGGTACTGGCTGCACCGGATATATTGGGACAAGCGCCCGCCATGCAGGAGGTGTTCCGCGCCATAGGCAGGCTGGCCCAATCGCATGCCACGGTGTTGATCAACGGCGAGTCGGGCACCGGCAAGGAGTTGGTTGCTCACGCGTTGCATCGTCATAGCTTGCGCGCCGACAAACCATTTGTTGCCATCAATACCGCCGCCATTCCTAAAGACTTGCTGGAATCTGAATTGTTCGGTCATGAGCGCGGTGCTTTCACTGGTGCCACGGCGGTGCGGCGCGGACGCTTCGAGCAGGCCGAGGGCGGTACGCTGTTTCTCGACGAAATTGGCGACATGCCAGCCGAATTGCAGACGCGGTTGCTGCGCGTGCTATCGGATGGCAACTACTACCGTGTGGGCGGGCACCAGCCGATCAAGGCCAATGTGCGCATTATTGCTGCCACGCACCAGAATCTGGATGAGCGCGTGAAGCAGGGACTGTTCCGCGAAGATTTGTTCCATCGTCTAAATGTCATCCGCCTGCGCCTGCCGCCGCTGCGCGAAAGGCGCGAGGATATCCCGCTACTGGCAAAATATTTCTTGCAGAAAAGTGCGCGCGAACTGGGTGTGGAACAAAAGACGTTGAGCGATGCCGCCATCCAGTACTTGATGGCGCAGGACATTCCCGGCAATGTGCGGCAACTGGAAAACCTGTGCCACTGGTTGACTGTAATGACACCGTCGCAGCAAATCGAGATCGCCGACCTGCCGCCGGAATGGCGCGAAACACAGGCTGTCAGCGTTCCTCAAGGGGATTGGCGCAACGGTCTGGCGCAACAAGTCGCGCTGGCATTACAGCGCGGCGATCAAAACATTCTGGAAAACTTCGCCGGCAATTCGAAAGTACCCTGATTACCCAAGCACTGCAACATACCGGGGGCAAGCGTATCGAAGCCGCCACTTTGCTGGGTATGGGCAGAAATACGCTGACCCGCAAGATTCAGGAACTGGGGTTGGACGAGGAGGAGTGAGCCTGAAAATCCAGCATTACCCGGCCAGATATTTTCGGGCGCGCGCAATCGCCGCCGCCACTTGTTGCGGGGCCGTCCCTCCAGTGTGATTGCGTGCCGCCAGCGAACCTTCCAGCGTTAATACACCGTAGATATCATTTTCAATCAGTGTGGAAAACTGGCGCAACTCTTCCAGTTTAAGGTCGCTCAAGTCGCATTTGCGCGATACGGCAAAGCGCACGGCCAATGCCACGGCTTCGTGCGCATCGCGGAACGGCAGCCCCTTCTTCACCAGATAATCGGCCAGGTCGGTCGCCGTGGCATATCCCTGCAAGGCCGCATTGCGCATGGCTTCCGGGTTGACGGTAATGCCGCCCATCATGTCGGCATAGATACGCAGGGTCTGCATGAGCGTATCCACGGTGTCGAACAGCGGCTCCTTGTCTTCCTGGTTGTCCTTGTTGTAGGCCAGCGGTTGCCCCTTCATCAAGGTCAATAACGCGACCAGATGACCGTTCACGCGACCGGTCTTGCCGCGCACCAGTTCGGGTACGTCGGGATTTTTCTTCTGCGGCATGATGGAAGAGCCGGTGCAGAAACGGTCGGCGATGTCGATGAAGCCGAAGCGCGGGCTCATCCACAAAATCAGTTCTTCCGACAGACGCGAAAGATGCGTCATGATCAATGCTCCGGCGGCGGTGAATTCGATGGCGAAATCGCGGTCGGATACGGCATCCAGCGAGTTTTCGCATACCCCGTCGAAGTCCAGCAAATCGGCGACGTACTCGCGCTTGATCGGGTAGCTGGTACCCGCCAGTGCGGCGGCACCCAGCGGCAGACGGTTGACGCGTTTGCGGCAATCGGCGAGGCGTTCCGCATCGCGCTTGAGCATTTCGAAATAGGCCATCAGGTGATGCGCAAAGCTCACCGGCTGCGCCACCTGCAAATGGGTGAAGCCCGGCATGATGGTGTGCGTATGATGCATGGCGAGGTCAACGATGGCGGTTTGCAGCGCATGAATCAGCCCGCGCAGCTCATCTATCGCATGACGCAGATACAAACGCACGTCGGTCGCGACTTGATCGTTGCGCGAGCGCCCGGTGTGCAGGCGCTTGCCCGCGTCGCCCACCAGCGTGGTAAGCCGTTTCTCGATATTGAGATGCACATCCTCCAAGTCGAGCGACCACTCGAAATCTCCGCAAATGATCTCGTTTTCGATTTGCCCCAGCCCGCGATTGATGTCGGTCAAATCTTGCATGCTGATGATGTTGCAGCTCGCCAGCATCTGCGCGTGGGCACGCGAACCTTGAATATCGAACAGCGCCAGCCGGTTGTCGAACTCCACCGAAGCGGTGTAGCGCTTCACCAATTCCGCCACCGGTTCGTTAAAACGGCCCGACCATGCTTGTTTTTCTTGCATCATTATCTTCTCTTGTCCAGAATGAGCGGCATTAAGAGATCCTCTACCATGCCTAAAACGCAAAGTATAAATCAAAACCTCCAATCCGATGCGTTGCCGAATTTCCGCAACATGGGCGTCACCTTGCGCACGGTGCTGCTGGTGAACGGCGCGGCGCTCTTTATGGTGGTGGCGGAGTCCGCATCGTGGATGGAAATGGCGCAGCGTATGACGGATATTTCTGCCTTGCTGCAGCCGGTGTTACTGACCAGCTTGCTGTTGCTGTTTGTACTTAATCCCTTGTTCGCGCGGCTGAACTACTGGCAGGGTACCGCCGCTGTGCTGTTGCTGGCGGGGCTGGTCACGCTGGCAATTTTCCGTCTCGGCGGAGATTTGTATGCACAACCCGGCGAGGCAGGCTTCTTTCATAGCGGTCGCAATGCTCTGTTGGGTAGCATCACTGCCGCGTTTTTGCTGGCTTATTTCAGGCTGCGCACGCATGCTCTTTCTCCGGCCTTGCAAGAATCGCGCTTGCAAGCCTTGCATGCGCGCATCCGTCCGCACTTTTTATTTAACAGCATCAACGCCGTGCTCGGCATCGTGCGCGCCGACCCCAAACGTGCCGAAACCGCGCTGGAAGATATGTCCGACCTGTTTCGCATGGCGATGGCATACAGCGGCGACCTGGTTCCCGTGCGCCAGGAAGTGGCACTTGCGCGCCAGTACCTCGCACTGGAACAGTTGCGCTTGGGCGAACGTCTCAAGGTAAATTGGCATATGGAAGACTTACCGGAGGATGCGTTGCTGCCGCCCCTGATGTTGCAGCCGCTGCTGGAAAACGCCGTGTATCACGGCATCGAACCGCTGACCGAGGGTGGCCTAATTGATATCCGTTTGTATTGCAGCGGCAATGAAATGCATCTGGAAATGTATAATCCTCGCCAGGAACAAGGCGATCATCATGTCGGAAACAAAATGGCCTTGACCAATATCCGGGAACGCTTGGCTTTGCAGTTCGATATTGAAGCGAGTTATACCGTAGAATCGGGCAAGGACTTTTACCGCGTACACATTATGCTGCCTTACGTAAAGGAGAAAATCAATGATGTCCATGGTTGAACTTCCCCTCACGGTATTCGTGGTGGACGACGAGCCGCCCGCCCGCAACCGCATCAAGGAACTGCTGGGTGATTGCTCCGAGCAGATCCCTTTGGAAATCGTTGGGGAAGCGGGCAACGGGCGCGATGCTTTGGCCAAGATTGTCCGAAGTCAGCGCCGATGTCGTATTGGTGGATATTCGTATGCCGCAGATGGACGGCATCGAGCTGGCGCAGCATCTCAACAAACTTCCCAAGCCGCCTCTGGTCATTTTCACCACAGCCTACGATTCTTATGCCATCAAGGCGTTCGAGTTGCACGCCATAGATTACCTGCTCAAACCTATCCGCTTGGGGCGCCTGTTCGAAGCTCTCTCCCACGTACGCACAGCCGTGCCCGTGCGCACCGAGCAGCTAAAAGAACTCACCCCGGAACCGCGCAAGAATCTCTCCATCCACGAGCGCGGCAAGATCCACCTCATTCCGATTCAGGATGTGCTGTTCCTGCGCGCCGAATTGAAATATGTCACCGTGCGCACCGCCCAGCACGAATACCTCATCGAAGAACCTCTCACCGCGCTGGAAAAAGAATTTGTCGCACGTTTCATCCGCATCCACCGCAACTGTCTGGTGGCAAAAAATGAAATCGAAGGATTTGAAAAAGTGGTCGATGATGAAGATGGCGAATCGCACTGGACGGTCAAGCTCAAAGGGCTGGACGAGATGCTGCCGATCAGCCGCAGACAGCAGTTTATTGTTAAGGAATTCAGTTAGTTATCCGTCATTGCCGATGCGGGCGTGCATGGCGAGACACATGATTCAAACTCCTTGATTGATGAGTTGCAGCGCAATACTGGCCTGCCCGAGCGAAATTCCGCCATCATTGGGCGGCAACTGTTGCGCGGACAGCACGCGCAAGCCATGCACGGACAAACCTTCTGTCAAAGCTTGCGATAACAGGCTGTTGAGGAAGCAGCCGCCACCCAGTGCGACATAATTTATATTGCATAGTGCGGAGGCGCGAAGTATCCATGCTATCAGTCCGTCAACGAGCGTGGCATGGAACAATGCCGCACCGTAAGCCGCATCCATGCAATCGGCGAGAGTTGCAAGCAGTTGGCGTAAGTCCAGTATTCCGTCTTCAGTGATGGTGAATCCATTCGCGAGTGGTTCGACTTTGCCGTATTGTTCTGCCAGCCCTTCCAGCAGCATCGCCGCTTGTCCTTCGTAGTCTTGTATTTCGTTTACACCCAGCAATCCGGCAGCCGCATCGAACCAGCGCCCCATGCTGGTGGTGGCAACGCAATTCAATTGGCGCTGCAACATGCTGACCACGGTTCCCGCTCCCGCCTGCGCCGGAAATCGCCGCGCAATTTCGTCGGCACGATTCATATAAAACAATACGGCTGCCGCCATACGCCAAGGTTCGCGCGCGGCACGATCTCCTCCGGGCATGATTAATGGGGCAAGATGCCCAAGGCGCTGGCAATTTGCGCCCTCCACGCGCAACAATTCACCGCCCCAAGGGCTACCGTCTGTGCCCAGCCCCACGCCGTCCAACGCCAGCCCGAGTACCGGCTCCGTGACGCGATGTTCGGCGCAGATGGCGGCGATGTGCGCGTGGTGATGCTGTACGGCGAAGACTGGCAAGCCGAGTTGTGTGGCGTACGCTTGCGCGAACTGCGTGCTGTAGAAATCCGGGTGCAGGTCGTGCGCCACGACTTGCGGCCGCACATCGAGAATATGGCACAAATGTACAACAGTTTCTTCCAGCATTTGCCGCGCACCGGCATGATCGAGGTCGCCGATGTGCTGCGAGACAAAGGCTTCGTTGCCCCGGGTCAGGCACACGGTATTTTTCAGCCATGCCCCGCAGGCCAGTATCGACGGGCCGGTATAAGGTAGCACGATCCGGCGCGGGGTGTAGCCGCGTGCGCGGCGGATGAAAGCGGCAGCATGCCCTTGCCATTTCAATACGCTGTCGTCGCAGCGATGCAGGATATCGCGGTCGTGGCTGAGGAAGGCATCGGCCAAGCCAAAAAGTGATAGTCGCGCTTCGGCGTCATCTACTACCAATGGCTCGCCGCCGGGATTGGCGCTGGTCATCACCAAGGCCAAGGGGGTAGCTTGATGCAGCCAGTCCGAACCGTATGGTTTGCCCAACAGTTCGTGGAACAGCAGGTAATGCAGCGGTGTGTAGGGCAGCATCAAACCGATGCTGCTCAAGCCGGGAGCGATGCCGGGCAATGCCGCGTCGCAAGCTACGGATTTATGCAGCAACACAATGGGCCGCTCGCTCACTTCCAGTAGCGCTGCCTCATGTTCTGGAAATTGGGCATAGTACCGGGCAGAAAGCCTATTCAGTACCATTACCGCGAAGGGCTTTTCCTCGCGCTGTTTGCCGCTACGCAATCTTGCCACTGTCGCGGCGTTGCGCGCATCGCACACCAGATGGAAACCGCCCACACCCTTGACCGCGACGATCTGTCCGCAACGGATACGCTCGGCGCTTGCGGCAATGGGATCATCGGTTGATAGCACTTGCCAGCACTCATCGTACAACTGCAAGCTCGGCCCGCATGCCGGACAGGCGTTAGGCTGAGCGTGAAAGCGGCGCGTGCTGGGAGTGTCGTATTCGTTTTGACAAGCCGGGCATTGGGTAAATTTCGCCATGCTGGTGTTGGCACGGTCATAGGGCAGGCGCGCAGTTAGCGTGTAGCGCGGGCCGCAATGGATACAGTTGATGAAGGGATGGCGGTAACGACGGTCGGCGGGATCAAATAACTCAGCCAGACAATCCGGGCAAATTGCCATGTCAGGCGCAATGCCGGTTTGTGTCTTGCCCATCTTGCTCGCTGCTATGCTGAAACCCTGCAAACCACTGGTTGCCAAATCTAAGCTATGCGTGACTTTTTCCACTCGCGCCAGTACCGGCGGTTCGCTTTGCAGGCGTTCGATCAACTGCATCACTTGCGGGCGTTCTCCCTCGACAGCTATTTCCACGCCTTCGCTGTCGTTGCGTACCCAGCCAGCCAATCCCAGTTCATGCGCGAGCCTGAAGACGAAGGGACGGAAGCCTACGCCCTGAACTTGTCCGGATACTCTGATTTGCGCGTGGATCATTGCGCCCCATTCACCTATATCGAATCGTGCGCATGAGCATGAAAATGTTCATCGCCATTATAAACCCAGATAATCTATTAGGCCGTTCGTGGTGAGCTTGTCGAACCACAGGTATTGTGGAATCAACCCCTTCGACAAGCTCAGGGCGAACGGAGGTGGGTAAATCATATCGCTTCGCGCCTAATGGATTATCTGGGATAAAATTAACGCTGTTGCACCCATTCGATCAAAGCATCCTGCGCCCGTTGTCCTGCGGAAGCATTGGGATGGTTGATAAAAAACACCATGATCCACTGCTTGCCGCTACGGGATCGCACGTAACCGGCGACGGCCTTTACCCCATCCAGCGTGCCGGTCTTAAGATGTGCTTGACTGGTCACCATACTGTCGGGGAGGCGCTTTTTCAATGTGCCGTCAATGCCCATTATAGGCAGGGATGCCTCAAATTCAGGTTGTAGCGGACTGCTCTGCGCGGCCTGCAAAAGTAGCGCCATACTGTGCGGGCTGATACGTTCTGCACGTGACAAGCCCGCCCCGTTTTCCAGTGCCAGTTCGGGGAAGTTCAGTTGCTTTTGCACCAGCCAGTCATGCACCGCTTGTTCGCTATGCGCAATTGTTGCGGGCTCGGCAGAACTCATACCCAAACTGAGAAAAAGTTGGCGTGCCATGACATTGTTGCTGAATTTATTGATGTCGCGTATCAGTTCAGACAACGGCGCGGAGTTGTGTGTGGTGTATAGCTTTGCGCTGCCCGGAGTTGCGCCGTCGCGCACCTCGCCACTCAACGACCCACCGAGTTCCTGCCACAGTGCGCGGAACACGCTGTCCAGATATTTGGAGGGAGGTAACAGGCTGAAGTATTTTGCACGTTCGCCGCACGAGGCCGGAAATGTGCCTTGGACCAACAACGTCGTACCGTTCAGTTGCGTGGATAGAGTATCGTCCCAGTTGGCGCAATCGCCATGTGCGATTGCCGTCAGAGCGATTTTCCACATGATGCCAGCCAGCTCGGGTTCAACGAGGATGCCGAGCGTCTCACCATGCGGAATAATGTGCAGATGAATGGCGTTGAAGTTGAGCAACAAAGCATCGGGACCGACGTTGTAGGCGCGAACCGGGTCATTGTCGAATACTGCCGGATCATGTGGGGCGAGTGGAATGCGCCGCGGTCCACTATCACATTGCCATGAATTTCGCGCAGGCCGCGACCGCGCAGTTCCCGCAGCCATAGCCAGAATTGTTCGATGGTTAATTTCGGGTCGCCGTAACCTTTCAGAACCAAATCACCTTGCAATATGCCGCTCTCAAGCTTGCCGTCGATCCAGGCTTCGGTCTTCCAAGTGTAGGCCGGGCCGAGCAGCTCCAGCCCGGCGTAGGTGGTGAGCAGCTTCATGGTCGACGCGGGGTTCATCGGCTGCGCGCCGTTGACGCTGATGAGAGGCTTGCGCGTATTGGCCTCCCGCACTTCAACGCCAATATCGGCAAGCGGGATATGTGCCTGCTTTAACGCGGCTAACACTGACGGCGGCAGTGGGGCCGCGTGTGCGCCGGAAATCAGGCTAAAAACAAGTAATAAGCAGTAGAGCCTTGTTACGAACATGTTATTCCATTTCCAATTCAATACGGGAATAATGTTTCGTGGGAGTGGCCTCCCGGCCACGATAAATATCGTCGCGGCCGGGAGGCCGCTCCCACCAATACATCACTATTGAAGGAGAATTGGTATTAGAGGCATCCAATAATTTCATACGGGCGTGATTATTCATCCTTTGACGGATATGCGAATTAGAATCGCCGCTATTCTGATTACCCCTCCAACACCTGAACACTCACCCCCAACTCCTTCCATTGCTTTGCTTCTTCCTGCAATGCGGTGTCGGTCAGAGGATTCTGCGCCAGCCAGCCGGGGGCGAGGATAAGGTGAAATTTGGTGCCGCTGAAGCGGCCTTGCATGGCGGGTAATTCGGCATCGCTGCGGTTGCGGTAGAACAGCGCGGCGAGCCGCAATGCCATGATCAGCGCGATGTCTTCCTGAGTGCTGACAAGGCCGCGTATTTTTTCCAGCTTGCCGCGATGCGCCAGCGCCAACAGGCTAAGACGAGCTTGTTCCTTTTTGGAGTAACCGGGCATGTCGGCATTGGCGAGGATGTAGGCGGTATGCTTGTGGTAGCCGCTGTGCGCGACGCTGATGCCAATTTCGTGCAGGCTGCGACGCCCAGCCGAGCAGGCGCAGCGCATCTTCGCTGGCCTGCCCTTCCATGAACTGGAGCGCGAGCCAGTCGGCCAAGCTGCGCCACGCGTTCGGCCTGGCGCACGTCCACATGGTAGCGGCGCATGAATTGTTTGGCGGTGACATCGCGCATATCGTGGTGGTGAAAGCGCCCGAGCAGGTCGTACAGCACGCCTTCGCGCAGTGCGCCTAATGCGGGCTGCATCTGCTCGATGCCGAGTTCGCAAAACGCGGCATACATGATCGCGAAACCGCCGGGCAGCACCGGGATGCGGTCGGGCCGCAGGCCAAGCAGGTCGAGGCGGCGCACATCGCCCATGCTGAGCAGTTGTTCGCGCAACATGCTCCAGACCCGCAGCGCGTCAGACCGCTATTGCGTAACCATTCTGTTCAAGCACATCGCACAGCATGCGCGCGCTGCCGGATGAGCCCAGCGCTACATCCCAGTGGCCGCGCGAAAATTCCGTCGCTGATGGTTTGCAGCTCGTTGCTCGCGGCGAGTTCGGCCTGCTTGAGGTTGGATTTGGTGATCTTGCCGTCGGGAAAATAACGCAGGCTGTAGCTGACGCATCCCATGTACAGGCTTTCCAGCCGTAGCGGCTCCAGTCCTCTGCCGATGATGAATTCGGTGGAGCCGCCGCCGATGTCCATCACCATGCGCTTGCCATCCGACTGCGGCAGGCCTTGTGCGACGCCTAGGTAGATGAGGCGTGCTTCTTCGCGCCCGGCAATGACTTCGATGGGAAAACCGAGTGCGGCTTCGGCCTGTTGCAGAAATTCGGCGGCATTTTTCGCCACGCGCAGCGAGTTGGTTCCCACCGCGCGCACCGCTTCGCGCGGCAGTTCGCGCAAGCGTTCGCCGAAGCGTTGCAGACAGATCAGCGCCCGCTGCTGGGCGGCCTTGTCCAGGCGTTTATCGTCGGTCAACCCGGCGGCCAAGTCGCACCGGTTCGCGCAGGCTGTCCAGCATGTAAAGCTGGTCGTTTTCCACCCGCGCAATTTGCAGGCGAAAACTGTTGGAGCCGAGGTCAACTGCCGCGAGGATGGGTTGTTGTTGCACGAGCTGTGGCGCTCCCATTATTAGCGAAATTCCTGAGCATATTGTATGCCCAGTAGTTTATCAATTAAGTGTTACGTTTCCATGTCAGGTCGAGTTCGCGCGCTGCCTTGACGTCATCCAGCCTGCGCACCGGCTGGGTATAGGGCGCGCCTTTCACCATCGCGGCGTCGGCATACGCCTCGTCACGGATTTCTTTCATCGCGGCGACGAAACTGTCCAGCACTTCTTTCGATTCGGTCTCGGTCGGCTCGATCAGCAGGCACTCTGCCACCAGCATCGGAAAGTAGGTGGTGGGCGAATGGAAGCCTTTGTCCAGCAAGCGTTTGGCGATGTCCATGGCGGATACGCCGGTGGCATCCTTCAGTTCTTTGGCCGAGACGATGAATTCGTGGCTGGCGCGGCGTTGCGGGAAAGCGACGGCGTAGCCGATCTTTTGCAATTCCGCCATCAGATAATTGGCGTTGAGCGTGGCGAAATCGGCGACGCGGTGCATGCCTTCCGCGCCCAGCATGCGCGCATACACGTAGGCGCGCAGCAGCACGCCCGCGTTGCCCATCCAGGCGGACAAACGGCCGATGGATTGCGGCAAGTCTTTTTCTGTGAGCCAGCGGAATAGCCCCTCACCCCCAACCGGCTTCGCCCTCCCGCTACGCTCTCCCCGCCAGCGGGAAAGGGGAGTTTGCCGACCACGGGAATCGGCAGGAACGGCAGCAAGCGCGGCGCAACGCCGACCGCGCCCGCGCCCGGCCCGCCGCCGCCGTGCGGGGTGGAGAAGGTCTTGTGCAAATTCATGTGGATCACGTCGAAGCCCATGTCGCCCGGCTTTACCTTGCCCAAGAATCGCGTTCAGGTTGGCGCCGTCGTAATACAGCAGGCCACCCGCATCGTGCACGATTTTCTGGATGTCTTGTATCTGCTTCTCGAACACGCCCAGCGTGGAAGGATTGGTCAGCATCAGTCCGGCGGTCTGCGGGCCGACGGCAGCACGCAGCGCGTCGAGATCAACATCGCCGTTGCGGTCGGTGGGAATCTCCTTCACCGTGTAACCGCACATCACCGCCGTGGCAGGATTGGTGCCGTGCGCCGCATCCGGCACGATGATCTCGGTGCGCGCCGTGTCGCCGCGCGAGTCGTGATAGGCACGGATCATCGCGATGCCCGCAAATTCGCCCTGCGCGCCCGCCATCGGCGTCAGGCTTACGCCCGCCATGCCGGTCACGTCCTTCAGGATTTCCTGCAAGTCGTACAGGCAGGCAAGGAAACCCTGCCCGGTGGAGTCGGGCGCCAGCGGATGGCGCGCGAGAAAATTCGGCAGCATGGACAGCGAATTGCAGGCGCGCGGGTTGTACTTCATGGTGCAGGAACCGAGCGGATAGAAATTTGTGTCTATGGAAAAATTCTTTTGCGACAGGCGCGTGTAATGGCGCACCGACATCCATTTCCGAAGCTTCCGGCAACAGCGGCTGGTCGGTGCGCAGCAGCGATGCCGGGATGCCGGTTATTTTTGCATTGACGACGGGCGCTTGTGCGGCATTGCGACGACCGGGATGGGAGCGTTCGAAAATCAGCATGGTCTATTCCTTAAAAACATGGTAGCCCGGATGTAGCGCAGCGGAATCCGGGAATTATCTGCATGCATATATGATCCCGGATTCCATTTCATTTCATCCGGGCTACCAGTTTTGTGGCAATTCTTTATTTCAGTACCGCAAGCGCCGCATCGTAGTTCGGTTCTTGGGTGATTTCGCTTACCAGCTCGGCATGGATCACTTTGTTGCTTTCGTCCAGCACCAGCACAGCGCGCGCGGTTACCCCGGCAAGCCCGGTGTTGGTAATTTCCACGCCGTAATTACTCATGAAATCGCGACCGCGCATCAGCGACAGCGTGGTGACGTTTTCCAGGCCTTCGGCGACGCAGAAGCGGCTCATGGCAAACGGCAGGTCGGCGGAAATGACCAGCACCACCGTGTTGTTCAGTTTGCTGGCCGACTCGTTGAATTTGCGCGTGGAAGTGGCGCATACCGCCGTGTCCAGACTTGGAACAATGTTCAGCACCTTGCGCTTGCCGGCAAAATCTTTCAGCCCGACATCTTTCAAATCCTTGGCTACCAGCGTGAAATCTGGGGCAGTCTGGCCGACGCTCGGGAAAGTGCCGTTCAGGGTTACCGGGTTGCCTTTAAGTGTTACAGCAGTCATGTTTGTCTCCTTGGGTTGGTTGAATTTTGTTTAGTTAAGCGCCGTGCGCAAGGCATCAGTATAACGTTGCAGATCGGCATCAGTCTTGGTCTCAGTCGCGCAGACCAGAATTGCACTGCCCAGTTGCGGGTAATGCTCGGATAGATTGTAACCGCCCAGCACACCTTGCGCTGCCATTTTTTCCAGCACCGCCTCCGCAGGTTTGGCAAGGTGTAGCACCACTTCATGAAAGTGCGGAGCCGTGGAAGGCGGGCTTCACGCCATGGATACCCGCTGCCTGCACGGTGAGCGCGGCAGTGTTGGCGTGCGAAGCGGCGGCGACACGGCGCAGGCCGTCTGCGCCTAACAGTGCCATGTGGATGGTTGCGGCGGTGACCATGAGCCCTTGATTGGAACAAATGTTGGAAGTGGCTTTGGCGCGACGAATGTGTTGCTCGCGGGCTTGCAATGTGAGCGTGTAGCCCGTCTTGCCGTCGAGATCGACGGTGCGTCCGATGATACGCCCCGGCATCTGGCGCACCAGCGCCTGTTTGCAGCATAAGAAACCGAAATACGGCCCGCCGCTGGACAGCGGCGCACCCAGCGGCTGGCCTTCGCCCACGGCGATGTCTGCGCCCTTTTGTGCCCCAGTTACCCGGCGCTTTCAGCAAGGCCAGCGAAAGCGGATTGACCAGCGCGATGGTCAGCGCATTCTGCGCGTGCGCCCAGTCGGTAAGCGCATCCACATTTTCCAGTGCGCCAAAGAAATTCGGCTGCGGAATGACCAATGCGGCGAGGTCGCTGCCCGCATGCAATTGCAGGGCTTGCATGTCGATCGTTCCGGTCGCGGCATCGAAGGGAATCTCGATCAGTTCGATGTCTTGCAACTTGACGATGCTCTGCACCACGCTGCGATAGATCGGCGAAACTGTCGTAGGGCAACAGCACCTTGCGCGAAGTCTTGTGCGCGCGTACCGCCATCAGAATCGCTTCGGCGAGGCCCGATGCGCCGTCGTACAGGCTGGCGTTGGACACATCCATGCCGGTGAGCGAGGCCATCATGGTCTGGTATTCGTACAGCACTTGCAGCGTTCCCTGGCTGGCCTCGGCCTGATAGGGCGTGTAGGCGGTGTAAAACTCGCCGCGCGTGGCAATCTGCCAAACCGCAGCCGGAATATGGTGCTCGTAAGCGCCCGCGCCGATGAAATTGAGCAGCGGCGCATCCAGCGTAGCGCGCTCGCCCATCAGGCGCGTGACCTGCATCTCGTTCATGCCTTCTGGCACTTGGGTAAGCTTGCCGCTACGCAGTGCGGCAGGAATCTCGTCGAACAGCGCGTCTATGCTGGGCGCGCCTATGCTGGCGAGCATGGCGGCGATGTCGGGTTCGGTGTGGGGGATGAAGGGCATAAGGAAGTCCTGGAATCAGCTTGTTAGCACGTTAGTTATTAGTTGGAAGCCGTTAAACGCAGTGCGCGCTTTGGCGCGACATTAACAGCTACCGGCTATTAGCTAGCAAGCTACCAGCTTTAATGTGCTTCGCTGTCCACGTGAGCCTGATAGGCCGTCGCATCCATCAGGCCGTTCACGTCGGCGGCGTTGTCCGGCTTGAGTTTGAACATCCATGCGGCATACGGGTCATCATTGATTTTTTCGGGCGCGCTGTCCAACTCGCTGTTGGCGGCCACCACCTCACCGGCGATCGGCGCATACACATCGGCTGCGGCTTTCACCGATTCCACCACCGCGCATTCTTCACCGGCTTTCAGCTTGCGTCCGACGGCGGGGCTTCCACGAATACCATGTCGCCCAGCAACTCCTGCGCATGATGCGTGATGCCCACACTGACAGTGCCGTCGGCCTCGGTTTTGACCCATTCGTGAGAGGCGGTGTATTTCAGATTGCTCGGGTTGCTCATGTTATATCTCCTTAGTAATAATTCGATTAAGCTTGGTAGCTCGTTAGCCTGTAGCTGGTAGCCAAACCGTGCGCGCTTTGCGCATAACACAAAACAGGCTACCCGCTAGGAGCTACAGGCTAATCAAAGCCTTTGCCATTGCGCGCGAACGGATACTTCACCACTTTTGCCGCCAGCATTTTATCGCGAATCGCCACTTGCACGGTGTCGCCGATTTGTACATCGTTCGGTACGCGCGCCAGAGCGATGGATTTTTCCAATGTGGGCGAGAAGGTGCCGCTGGTAATTTCGCCTTCGCCGTGCGCGGTGTGTACCTGCTGATGGCCGCGCAACACGCCGCGATCCAGCAATACCAAGCCGACCAGCTTGCGCGTGGGCGGGTTTGCCAGCAGCGCAGCTTTGCCGATGAAATCGCGTTCGCTCTTCAAATCCACCGTCCAGGCCATTCCCGCTTCCAGCGGGTTGATGCTTTCATCCATGTCCTGCCCGTAGAGGTTCATGCCCGCTTCCAGACGCAACGTGTCGCGCGCGCCGAGACCGATGGGTTTTACGCCCGCCTTGTTCAGTGCATACCAGAATGTCTTCCACTTTCTCTTTGGGCAGCATCACTTCGAAACCGTCTTCGCCGGTATAGCCGGTGCGCGCTACGAAATATTCGCCGCAGTCGGCGGCCTGAAAATTCTGCAAACCTTCGGTTGCGGACTGTGGTCTGCGGCAATACCTGCCAAACTTTGGCGCGCGCGTTCGGCCCTTGCACCGCGACCATCGCCAGATCGTCGCGCGAAGTGATGGTGAGTTGTGGCGCGTGCGTAGCGGCCTGCTGTTTCATCCACGCGATGTCCTTGTCTGCCGTACCCGCATTGACCACAATGCGGAACCACTGCTCGCTCATGAAATAGATGATGAGGTCGTCGATCACGCCGCCGTCCGGCCGTAGCATGGCGGAATAGAGCGCCTTGCCAGGCAAGGTGAGTTTGTCGGCATTGTTCGCCAGCAAATAGCGCAGGAAGGCGCGCACGCCATCACCCTTCGCATCCACCACGCGCATGTGGCACACGTCGAACATGCCGCAGTCGTTGCGCACCTGATGATGTTCGTCGATCTGCGAACCGTAATTGACCGGCATATCCCATCCGCCGAAATCCACCATTTTCGCGCCCATGGCACGATGTGCCGCATTCAAGGGTGTTTGTTTTAACGTCATGATTTACTTTCAAAAAACAAAAAATGGCGCAGCACGAAGTCGTGCTGCGCCCCATCTGTCCTTGGTACCTGAGAGATTACAACATTCGGGACATTCCCATACGTTGTGTGCCCCTTCGGTGGCTGTGTAAACAGCACTCTCCAGATTTGCCTGATCCAACGGTTCATGAGCCTGAGCGGTTGCGGGTGTTGCGCCTTCGGCGGTGCTGGGTAGCACACTCTCCCATTGGTCTGAACGGCAGAACGAATTATGCCGGAAAGTGCGGATGCTGCCAATGTATAGTCTCGTAGCCCGGATGAAGCGTAGCGTAATCCGGGAGCGTCCGTCAGGGCGCATAGAATGTCGCAACATGCAGCGGTAGGTCATGAATCCCGGATTCCATTGCATTGCATCCGGGCTACGCTGGCTTCATCACCTCAATAAAACCGGGCGAAAAAACGGACACCCGAAGGTGCCCGTTTGTTTTTACACCGGACGAACCGGGTTAGTCTCGTAGCCCGGATGAAGCGTAGCGGAATCCGGGAGCGTCCGTCAGGGCGCATAGAATGTCGCAACATGCAGCGGTACGTCATGAATCCCTACGCTGGCTGCATATTATTCTTATTCAAAAGGTTCAGTGTGGCAGTGCCAAGAAGAGTTTGGCGAGCAAGGCGATGATGCCCGTCGATAACGCCAGAGACAGGCCAACCATCCAGCGGATAAGTTTCATTTCGCCGTTGATTTCGGTGCGCATTTCGCGCATCTCCGAGCGCAATTGACTGATATCGCCATTGCTTGCCAGCTCCTGCGTACCCGTGGATAGTACGTCTGCCAGAGCTTCGGCTTCAGCTATAGCGTACTCACGCGTTGCCCCAGCTTTTTCCAGCCGTTGCGCAAACTTGAGAGTATCGAAAGTGATTGTGCTCATAATGAGAATGATTGTGCCCGTGGTTGTGATGGATGTCAATTTATCATTCGTTGACCTTAACACAACTATTAAAATTCAGGCGAAAAAACGGGCACCCGAAGGTGCCCGTTTGGTTTTACACCGGACGAACCGGATTGCTACACCGGAAAAATCCGATTAGAACTTCTTCGACAGGCCAATAGTCAGCACATTAAGTCGCCTTACGCGGGTTGGATCAGAAGAATGTCTTCATCACCATCGCAACAATGCCGCCGAGCACGAGGCCATTCATCCATTTAAGAATTTGCATATCGGTTTTGACAGGTGCCAGTTCGATCTGAAGGTCTTTCTTTGTCACCAACTCGGAATCGGCAATCGCATCCTGCATGGCCTCCGTCAGCGCCTCTGCCTGCTTTTCGTCGAAGCCTGACTCTTTAAGCTTGCGAACAAACTTGTGGGTATCGAATGTTATAGTACTCATGTTCGTATCCTAACACGCAAAGCAACAAACCGGAAAACAATCTTCACGCTGTCTAAGCAAGAGATAATTCAAACGAAAAAACGGGCACCCGAAAGTGCCCGTTTGGTTTTACACCGGACGAACCGGATTACTACACCGGAAAAATCCGATTAGAACTTCTTCGACAGACCATTAATCTCACATTGAAGCCTGCGCCTTACGCGGGTTAATTTTTTATCCGATATAGCAGTACAATACGCGTCAGTCATGGTAAACCCAAATATTATGGGTCAACAATAAGGCCAATATCGAATTGTAAATAAGGGTCGCAAGTGAAACCGGGAAGAAACGACCCATGCCCATGTGGCAGTGGTAAAAAATTCAAAAAATGCTGCGCAGATAAACTTGAAGCGCGCTTGCACGCACGGAACATTCCGGCGAAGGGAGTTACGCCAACAACTGCCGAAATAAATCAGCTAGTCGCACTGTTCAATGCAGGACACCATGAGGAACTGGAAAATAAGGCGCGCTTGCTGATCAGGAAATATCCGGCTTCCGGATTCCTCTGGAGGGCATTGGGGGCTTCGCTACATGCGCAAGGAAAAGAGGCAATACCCGCTTTGCACAAGGCGGCGGCACTTTTGCCCGATGATGCGGATATGCACGGCTATCTGGGGGCTGTCCTGCAAGACCTCGGGCAACTTGAAAGCGCAGTGTCAAGCTACCGCCATGCGCTGAAGCTCAAACCCGATTTTGCCGAGATGCACAACAATCTGGGCAATGCACTGCGAGACCTCGGCCAACTTGAAAACGCTGTGGTAAGCTTTCATCGGGCGCTGGAGTTCAAACCCGATTTGGCCGGAGTACACAGCAATCTGGGCAATGCGTTGCGGGATCTCGGTCAACTGGATGATGCCGTGGCGAGCTACCGCCGTGCGCTGAAGCTCAAACCGGATTTTGCCGAGGTACACGGCAATCTGGGCAATGTGTTGCGAGACCTTGGGCAACTAGAAGATGCCGTGGCTAGCTGCCGTCAAGCTCTGGAGCTTAGACCCGATTTTGCCGAAGTGCATGGCAACCTGGGCAATGCGCTACGAAATCTCGGTCAACTCGATGACGCCGTGGCGAGCTATCGCCGGGCGCTTGAAATCAAACCCGATTTTGCCGAGGTGTACGGCAATCTGGGCACTGCTCTGCGAGAACTCGGTCAACTGGATGACGCCGTGGAGAGCTACCACCGTGCGCTTGAAATCAAACCCGATTACGCCGAGGCATACAGGCATCTTGGCGCTACCCAGCAAGATCGCGGACAATTTAATGAAGCTGTAGCCAGTTTTCACAGGGCATTGGAGATCAAACCCGATTATGCCGAAGTGTATCTCAATCTTGGCAACGCCCTGCAAGAGCTCGGGAGACCTGACGAAGCCGTGGCAAGTTTCCTCCGGGCGCTGGAGGTCAAACCCGATTATGCCGAGGCTCGCTGGATGCTTGCGATGGCCGAGATTCCGTCAATTGCCGACACCCATGAAGAAATAGCGGCATGCAGGGCAAAGTTCACAGGGGAGCTTGCCGAATTGGATGCATGGTTTAATCCTGAACGAACCGCGCTCGGATACAAGGCAGTTGGTACGTGCCAACCTTTTTATCTGGCCTATCAGGAAGAGAACAACCGGGAAATTTTATTTCAGTACGGTACGCTTTGTACGCGCCTGATGAAGCATTGGCAGAGCATGCAGGCTTTCCCTTCCCCAGTTATTGCTCCGGGTGGCGCAATCCGGGTTGGAATTGTTTCGGCGCACCTTCACAAGCATTCTGTATGGGACGCCATTGTCAAAGGCTGGTTTCAGCTTCTGGATCGCGAGCGCATCGAACTGCATGTCTTCCATTTGGGCTCCAAACAGGACGATGAAACCCATTGGGCAAAATCTCGCTCCGCCAGTTTTGAACAAGGAACCAGAGGTCTGAAACCATGGGTTGAAGCCATTCTGGAAAAGCAAACCGACGTGCTTATTTACCCGGAAATCGGCATGAACCCGATGACGGTAAAACTGGCAAGCCTGCGCCTCGCTCCGGTTCAAATTGCGTCATGGGGACATCCGGAAACCAGCGGGTTGCCTACCATTGATCATTACTTGTCGGCCAAATATCTTGAACCCATGGATGCGCAAGACAATTACACCGAAAATTTGATCTGCCTGCCTAATCTGGGATGTCATTACCATCCGGAACAAGTCACAAGCATGCCTCCTGATCTCGCAAATTTGGGTATTGATAACACAGTTCCGATTTTAATTTGCCCCGGCACACCCTTCAAATATGCTCCGCAACACGATCATGTTTTAGTGGAGATCGCCCAAAAATTGGGTAAGTGCCAATTTGTATTTTTCACTTATCACCTTAGTGGCTTGTCAGAGAAATTACGTCAACGGCTGGAGATCGCATTTGCCAAGTCCAACATGAATTTCAATGACTATGGCAGATTCATTCCATGGCAAGAACAATCCGCTTTCTATGGCTTGCTGAAGCGGGCCGATGTGTTTCTGGACACGATAGGCTTTTCCGGTTTTAACACGGCCATGCAGGCGGTTGAATGCGGTTTGCCTATCGTAACGGGAGAAGGACGCTTTATGCGTGGCAGGCTGGCAAGCGGCATTTTGCGGCGCATGGACATGGCAGAATTAATTGCAGATACCGAAGAGACGTATGTCAATTTGGCTGTCAAGCTGGCGCAGGATGAAAAGTATCGACAGGATATTCGCCAGCGCATCGAAATGTCGCGCCATGTCCTGTTCGATGATGTTGCACCAGTGCGCGCATTGGAAGATTTTTTGGTTAACGCAGTTAAACCCAGACCTGATTAGCCATGAAATTCAGGAGTTCCTCTCCCGTGGGCGGGAGAGGGTAGTGTGAGGGATGTGGAGTACTAAATAGCTGCTTTTCATCGCACAACCCTCATCCCCAGCCCTTACTCCCGCCTGCGGGAGAAAAGGGAGCAAAACGCTAACCTGCATGAACTGAACTTTGTGGCTAATCAGAAACCCAGATAATCCTTTGGCCTGAAAAGTGGATGTCAATTTTTCTTTCATTCATCATCACTTGACACAACCAATAAAAACCAGGCGAAAAACCGGTCAGAAAAATGCCTTCAATACCAGAGCAAGGATGCCGCCTAGAACGGTACCCAACATATATTTGTGAATCTGCAGCTCCATTTTGATTGGCGCGAGCTCGGCTTGCAATTCCAGTTTCAGGTCTTTTTTCGTTACCACTTCTTGATCGTTTGACGCATCACGGTAAGCTACTGCAATAGCTTCTGCTTGTTCAGCGTTGATACCGCTCGCTTCCAGCGTCTTGACGAATTTCAGCGTGTCGAATGTAACGGTACTCATGTTGGAGCCTCTTGAATAAGAGTTCAGGTTAAACGATTCTGCTGGATTTAGCAAACCTCATCGCCTCAATAATCACAGGCGAAAAAACGGGCACCCGAAGGTGCCCGTTTGGTTTTACACCGGACGAACCGGATTACTACACCGGAAAAATCCGATTAGAACGCCTTCTTCAGACCTATTGCGAACAGGCCAGAGCTTGCACCAGGAGTCGAAGTAGCACCACCTATAGCGTCATTTGCCACGCTGAAATTAGTGGAAGCACTACCGTTGGAAACATGGGAATAGGCACCATACAACGTTGCTGTCTTGGAGAAGCTGTACAGATAGGCAAAAGTGTAAGCTTTGCCATCGCTGTTACCGGTAGTATCAGTAGCGATAGTAGCATTGGCATAGCTCGCCACAACAGCACCACCGCCAGCCGGGATCACGCCGCTGAGCGACCACAGCTTATCAGTGTTACCCACATTGCTGGCGGCACCGTTGGCTCCGTCGTTATGGGTAGACTGATAAGTTGCATTAACCTTGGCCACACCAAAGTCATAAGAACCGCCCAAGGCCAATTCTTTTTCGTTTGTAGTGCTGCCCAACGCGGTTGCGGCGGCTGTCGAAGGAGAGCCTAAGTCGACATACACCACACCAACGGAGACGGGGCCTTTGTCAAAATAGCCACCCAGCAAGACCGCAGTAGTATTAGCATCGGCGCCGCCGGCGGCAACACCCGCGTTACCCACTCCAGCAAGAGCCGTAGAATAGTTCACGGCCACACTAAAGCCTTCAATGTTCGGGGAGATATAAGCCAAAGCGCGGTTAGCACGGGTGGCACCTGTGTTGGAACCTACCAAGAACTGTGTTTTTCCGCTAGTGGCCAGATTCTGCAACGGAGAAACGAGGGAACCGGCGGTTGGATCAAATTTATCGCCGAAGTCTTTAGCGGTGGTTTGCAGACGACCGGTAGCAATGGTACCCCATGTGCCAGACAAGCCCAGCAGTTGCTGGCGAGCGACCGATGTGCTACCCAAGTTAGTTACTGCGCCACCAGAAGCAGGCGTTGCACCAATACCTGTGTTGCTTTGGATATCCAGCGCGTATTCCAGATTGTAGATAGCCTTCAGGCCGTCACCCAGATCTTCCGAACCCTTCAAGCCCAAGCGGGAAGTAGCCAAGCCACCGGAAACTGCCAATGTTTGGCTTTTTTGTCCAGAGTTGTTGACGTTGGCGATAGCACCGTCAACTACACCGTAAAATGTTGGATCAGCAAATGCCGGTGCTGAGAACGAAGCCACTACAGCCAATGCGATTAAACTTTTTTTCATGCGAGATTCTCCTAATAGTTATTTGGGTAAAACACGTTAGCCGCCCAATGTTTGAGTAGCATGTAGTGCATTTTGTCAGAGTAATTAATAGCAGTGCAAATAGAGTGTTGTATTTTTGCAACGCTTTTGAGCGGGTAGGGTGAAAATAGTTGGGTTGAACGCTAGTCAGCAGATGCAGTTACATTGCTATAGCAACCAATTAGAATGGGAATGATTGGTATGTCTTTAATTCTGCCCAAGCATGCATTAGTGTATATATAACAATATAATCAACAAGATAATATTTTCATGCGCATTCACCAGGAGAACTTGAGCCGCGATGTCGCTTAGAATAATTTTTCATTTGCAATGCAATAAAAAATTAATATAAAAATCATACTTTTTTGCAGCAACGTCCTTTTTTCACTTGGCTTAGATGCAGAAAGTGCTTGTCCTTGCTACGCAAGGGATTTTTATTTTGCCGGATTCCCGTCTACGCGGGAATGACGTTGTTATAGTGTTTGAAGTTTCCTTGACTTAATGGCATTAACACAGGGCGTGGGAACGTTCAAAGTTGAATCAACTTGTTGATTTTACCAGAATTGTATTTATCCCAGATAATCCATTAGGCGCGAAGCGATATGAATTCCCCACCTCCGTTCGCCCCATAATACTCTTGGTCGGGCACCCGCCTGAGCTTGTCGAAGGGTATTGATTCCACAATACATGTGGTTCGACAAGGCCTTTAGTCCTGAGCGTAGTCGAAGGGTCACCACGAACGGCCTAATGGATTATCTGGGATAAAAACAGGTAAAAAAACGGACACCCGCAGGTGTCCGTTTCAGTTTCAAGTTGCTTGACGCCCTTGCGGGCGCGAACAATTAGAACGAGTGCTTCAAGCCCATCGAAATAACGGAAGGAGCAGAACGTGTTCTCGCCATTCAAGCTGGCCGTGTTGCTGTTTGCATCGGCGTTACCCAGTTGGTATGCGCCTTTAGCGCCGTTATTGATCTTGGAATACAGGGCGTAAAACGAAGTGCTCTTGCTCAAACCGTGATCCATACCCAAGGAGAACTGTCTGGCCCCGGAGTTGACTAGGCTATTAGTATCACCGGCAATGGTGACGGCTGCCTTCACATCGTCCATTGCGTCAAGGTTGTATTTCCCGCCGACATAAAAGGATGAACGATCAAGCGCATTTCCACTGACGGACTTTCCAGCACTGCCACCCGAACTGCCTTCCTTTTCATAAACAGCATTGACCGCGAAGTCAGCATCGGCGTATCCGCCGCCCAGTTTCCAAGAGGTGGCATTGAGGCCAGTTAGCGAATAACCAAGAGCCGTTGTGTAGTGGGCACGCCAAGCGTACCTGAATTCGAGCTACCCAAGGTAACTGTTTGCCAACCGAAGTTAGCCGTAAACGGGCCATTACCATACAGCGCAGCAAACGAGAAGGCAGTACCTTTGCTGCCGCCAGAGGAGCTAGGAAGAGTAGGAATTTCAGCGCCAGCAATAGTCGCTGCCGCCAGTGTCAAGCCGCTGAGTGACGGAGAAATATAGGCTACCACGTTGTTCAGGCGCACGTCACCGAGAGCAACTCCAATATTGTTCGTCCCCATAATGCTGCGGTTATCCGCAATGGTATCCGCGAACAGATCGAGGCCGCGTGTAGCCATCGAGTAAGGAGTGTCATGAATACCACCGATCGCTGTACCATAGTCGGCGCTGCTCAGACCGACGAAGGTGTCGCGGGAGGTAAAAGTGGTGGTGTTGGAAAAAGGAGTGGTAGTATTGTTAGAGCTAGTTCCAGAACCACTAGAAGCGTAGTTGATTTGCTCTTCAAGCTGCCAGACGGCGACTACGCCGTCACCCAGATTCTCGGAACCCTTGAAACCGATGCGCGATGCATTGCTCGACAAGGTTCTTGTTGATGCGTGATAAGCGCTCGTAAACCCCTCTGCTTTGGAAATACTATTAGCGCCATTATTGTCACCATTGTTAATCTGGAGTCATACGAAACATTGGCTTGACCGTAGACTGTTGTTTCAGCCATTGCAACTGGAGCAGCAAATACGCCAGCTACTGCTAGAGCGATTAGACTTTTTTTCATGCAATTTCTCCTGATTATATTGTTGGGTAAACTCATAAGTCCACTCAAGCCAAATGAGCCTGTGAGGAGTTGACTGCCATTTTGGCAGAATAGCAAATACAGGTGCAAGCAAAATGTGGTTTTTTTGCAACACGCCGATTATGCTCACCACGCATCGCCAGAGTGTCATGATGAATGTTTACGTGACTGGTGCGCACTGCAACGATGCCAATTTTCTTCTGGGTCAAGCGGTAAATCAGGGTGTAAGGATATTTAGACAGAACGAGTTCACGGGTTCCCGCTCTTTGCCCAATATGCCCCAGCATGGGGAAATTGCGCAGGCTCTCAGCCGCCCGCCGTATTTCATCAAGGACTGATTGTGCCGCCACCGTGTTGTTTGCCGCAATGTAATCGCGGATGAATTCGATATTCCGCTGTGATCTGGGCGACCATTCAAGCGGCTTTTTTTCTGGCATTCTTGACCTTCCCTATTTTCTTTTCGCCCAAAATTCATCATCCGGGATGCCCTTCCCTGCCTTCAATTCGTCCAGCCCCGCGTCTATCTGCTCCAGCTTCCATTCTTCGTATTCAAGTCGATCCGCTACGGCTTGCTTGATGATTGATTGCGGAGTATGCCGCGTTCCTGATGCGATTTTTTCAAGCCGCTTGAAAATTGTTTGCGGCAAGGTGATGGTGTTGTTCATATTCGCCTCTCCAGTGCATTTTGATGGCTTCGATTCTACGCCAAAGTAAGGTAGGATGGGTGGGGCATCGCGTAACCCATCACTAAATTACCGATGGGCTGGTGGTGGATTACGGCAACCACACATTATTTGGATAATCGGGATTAATTTGGCAACCTACGCCGTAGGCGACATTCAGGGCTGTGGCACCGAGTTTCGGCAGTTGCTGGAACTGATACGCTTCGACCCGGCGACGGACAAGCTGTGGCTGGTGGGCGATCTGGTCAACCGGGGGGCGGATTCGCTGGGGGTGTTGCGGCGGGTGAAGTCGCTGGGCGATGCCGCCATTACCGTGCTGGGCAACCACGACCTGCATCTGCTCGCGGTAGCGGAAGGGGTTGCCGAGTTGCATCGCAGCGATACGCTGAATGAGATTCTCAATGCGCCGGATCGCGATGAACTGCTGGCATGGTTGCGCGGGCAACGGCTGCTGCATGTGGAAGGCGATTGGGTGCTGGTGCATGCGGGCCTGTTGCCGCAATGGAGCGTGAAGCAGGCGCAAGAACGGGCGCATGAAGTCGAAGACCGCACTGCGCGGCAAACATTTCCGGGAGTTTCTCAAACGCATGTACGGCAACCAACCCGATCATTGGGATGACGATCTTACCGCTTATAAACGGCTGCGCGTGATTACCAATGCTTTCACCCGTATGCGCATCTGCACGATGCGGGGCGAAATGGAATTCAAGTTCAAAGGCGCGGTGCGGGATATTCCCCAAGGCTATGTGCCGTGGTTCGAGGTGCCGGGCCGAGCCAGCGCGGAAGCTACCATGATATGCGGGCACTGGTCGGCACTGGGCTTGAAGATGACGCCGAATGTCATCGCGCTGGACACCGGCTGCCTGTGGGGCGGCCCGCTCTCCGCGATCCGCCTGGAAGACCGCAAGCTGTTTCAGGTTCCTTGTTCGACGAAGCCGGTTGCGCAGGATTGGTGAGATGTGCCTATCCATTCCTAACTTTAAGGGTGAGCGTAATTCATATACACTACATTTTTCCAGCGTGGGATGGAAATCTTCCAGAAGACTATCACGGGATGATCTTCATGTTGAAGTTCCGGTTCCAACAATAGATATTTTTAACAGGAGAGCGATCATATGAAAAAGTCACTTATTATTACTTTGTTTTTAGGCATCTTCGCTGCACCCACGTTCGCCGCAGATACCATCAAAATCGCCATTACCGGCCCGTTCAGCGGTGGGTCGGCACCGATGGGAACTTCGATGAGAGATGGCGCCAAACTGGCTATCGCGGAGATCAATGCGGCGGGAGGAATTTCGATTTCCGGCAAGAAAAAGAAGATTGAGATCATCGAACGCGACGACGAAGGCAAAAACGAACGGGGTGCCTTGATCGGGCAGGAGCTGGCTTCGATGGATGATTTATCCGGTGTCATCGGTTCGGTGAATACCGGCGTGGTGATGGCAGGTGACAAGCATCTACAGGAAAAAGGCATTACCAAGATCATCACCCCTGCGGCAGGCTCCGCTTCGATGACCCAATGGAGCAAGGCCGGGGTCAAGGATTTGTCGATCTTCCGCTTTGCCGCGCATGACGGCATCCAGTCCGCGATGGTGGTGGAAGAAGCCATCAACCAGAAGTTCACCAAGGTCGCGATCATTAACGACTCCACCAACTACGGCGTGTCCGGGCATGATGATCTGGTCAACCAGATCAAGCTTCAAGGCAACAAGCTGGAAGTGGTTGCCACCGAAAAATTTAACATCGGCGACAAAGACATGACCTCCCAGTTGTTGAGCGCCAAAGCCAAGGGCGCACAAGCGATCCTGATCTGGGGCATCGGGCCGGAACTGGCCGCCGTTTCCAACGGCATGGCAAAGCTGGAGATGAAGATACCGCTGATCGGCGGCTGGACGCTTTCCATGTCCAACTACATAGACAACGCGGGCAAAAACGGCAATGGCACCTTGATGCCGCAAACGTTTATCGAAGAACCCATTACGCCCAAAGCCAAGAGTTTTATCGAGGGTTATCATAAAACCTACAACGTGACGCGTATCCCTTCGCCCGTTTCCGCCGCGCAGGGGTACGATGCTGTATACATTTTTGCTGCGGCGATCAAGCAGGCGCAAAGTGAGGACACACACAAAATCAAGGACGCGCTTGAAGATTTGCGCGAACCGGTGAAAGGCGTGATCGAAACCTGGAAACATCCATTCAGCAAGTGGAATCCGGCCGACGAGCAGACCCATGAAGCTTTCCGCCGCGAAAATGTGGTGATGGGTAAAGTTCAAGATGGACGCGTGGTGTTTGCGAATGAAAATGATCGCCAACGTTTGATCAAGAACGCAACCAAGTAACAGTTAGCAAGGAAGTGTGGGTACGCCATTCAAAGTGCGGATAAAAACAGTCCTTACGCGAGTTCGTTAAGAACCAAACCCCCTCTGATGGAACTACTAGCGGCCCCTCCCCTGACAAGGGGAGGTTGGGAGGGGTTTGCAGTATCACTACCGTTAACTTAATGACAGCGAAACAGAGCGTAGGAAAATAAATATAATGGACGAGTCTATAAATTAAGCCAAATTCATGGATCCTATAATCATCGCCCAGATGACCGTGAGCGGTGCCTTGATGGGGCTGGTTTACGCGCTGATCGCTTACGGCTTCCAGCTTACTTACGCCACCAGTAAAAGCATCAACTTCGGCCAGGGCGAACTGGTCATGCTGTCCGCATTTTTCAGCCTGACCCTGCTCGATTGGGACGTACCGTACTGGCTGATGGTGCCGGGCGGTTTGTTGTTCGGCGTGGCGATGGGGCTGGTGGTCGAACGCGCCTGTGTGCGTTTGTCGCTGGAACAGAAGGGCGAAGGCTGGATACTGCTCACCATTATTTTCGGTTTGCTGGGATTTTCTTCGGCAGAAAATATTTGGGGGCGCGATGACCGCCCTTTCCCCACGCCCATCTCTTCCGATGCGCTGCATTTCTTCGGCATCAACATTACTCCCATCGAAATTTCCGTGGCCATAGGCGTGCTCTCGGTGATGGGAGTGATCGAGCTGTTCAAACGCAAAACCCTGCTGGGCAAAGCATTTGAAGCCGTGTCGGCAGACCGCGATGCGGCGGAGTTGATGGGCATTTCGGCCACGCACACCATCATGCTCTCATATGGTTTGTCGGGTATGGTGGCCGCGATGGCGGGAATACTCATTTCGCCGATCACCACGGTCGGCCCGACCATGGCATCGGCACTTATTTTGAAGGCCTTTTCGGTCGCGGTGGTGGCCGGGCTGGATTCCGGTTTCGGCGTGGTGGTGGTCGGAATTTTTATCGGCGCATTGGAAAGCCTGACCAGCTTCTATCTCGGCAGCGGCTGGCGCGAAGCGCCCGGACTGATACTGTTGATTCTTGCGCTTGCGGTACGCCCCAACGGCGTGTTCGGCAAAGCCGGCATACGTAAGGTTTAATGGGGAAATATGGAACAAACCCGTGAATATTGTTGTAGTTGTGGGAGCGGCTTTAGCCGCGATAGCTCACATTCGCGGCTAAAGCCGCTCCCACAGGGAACATATGTTCATCGCCAAAGTGACATAGTAGCCGTGGCCGTTAGAACCAGATCATGCTAAAACGATTGTTACTTTTACGCGGCACCGAAATCATCGCGCTGATGCTGCTTGCCGCCATTCCTCTGGCGGTGAGCAACTCCTATGCGCTGGGCTTGCTCACCCTGCTGGCGATCTACGGAATCCTGCTGATCGGCCTAGATGTGACGGTCGGTTATCTCGGCCAAGTCAATCTGGCTCAAGCCGCGTTTCTCGGACTCGGCGCTTATGCCGGTGGGTTAAGCGTCACCTTGCTCGGCTTCGGCATGCTGGGAGCACTCGCCATGAGCATGTTGACCGGTTTGATTCTGGGTGGGCTGCTGGCTTTCCCGGCATTGCGTTTGGAAGGCCCCCAGTTCGCTCTGGCTACGCTAAGCTTCTCCGCGCTCAGCTTTACGGTGCTGAATGAATGGGAAGCGCTGACAGGAGGCGCGCAGGGGTTGTCTTTGAACCGTCCTGACTTTTTCGAACATTCGTTCAATGCACAGGGATTTTACTGGCTATGCCTGATTTTGCTCGCACTGGTGTGGATGGCGATGCGCAACCTGCTTTCCTCGCAATGGGGACGCGCCTTTGAGGCGCTGCGCGACAGCCCGATCGCCACCGATGCCATGGGGGTCGGCACCTTTCGCCACAAGGTTGCTGGCTTTGCTTTTGGTTCGTCTCTCGGCGGCTTGGCGGGCGGGCTTTATGCGTTTAATTTTCAGTATCTGCAACCGCAAAGTTTTACCTACGACCTGATGGTTATTTTGCTGCTGGGTGTGGTGCTGGGCGGACGCAAGAGTCTGTGGGGGGCATTCTTCGGCGCGTCATTGATCGTATTATTGCCCAATCTGTTATCCAATCGTCTGCTGTTCGAGATTATTTCTGCGCTCGGTTTTTTGCTGGCAATCGTTGCCGGCATTCGTGGTCGGCTGAAAAAATCTACCCCACCGTTTCAGGCCATCGCGCCCGTCATTGCGATGGGTTTGCTGGTGGCGGGAGGATTCCTGGTAGAAAACACCGAGAACTGGCGCAAGGCGATTTTTGCGCTGATGCTGTTCTCGGTAGTGGTGGGCTTGCCCGATGGCATCATGGGATTTGCCGCACGCTATTTGACCCGATTGTTTCGCATCGAGCCTCCTGTGCTACCCGCCGCTTCGGTTCTGGATGAGGTGTTGCCGCCCAAACAACCCAATGACAGCATCCTTTTGGAATTGAAAAATTTGAAACGCTATTTTGGCGGTGTCAAAGCGGTCGATGGCATCAGCATGCGCGTGCGCGCCGGCCATGTTCACGGGCTGATCGGCCCGAACGGATCGGGCAAAAGCACTGCGGTGAATGTCATCTCCGGCCTTTATGCGCCGACCTCGGGCGACATCCTGTTGCAGGGCAAGGCTTTGCCCAAGGGCAGTTTGTTCAAGGTCGCGCGCGTCGGCGTTGCGCGCACCTTCCAGAACTTGCAGTTGTTCGGCGAATTATCTGCGCTGGATAACGTCATGCTGGCGCTGAAGGGAGCTTACCGTATCCCGCTACCGCTGGTGTTGCTGGGCTTGGCGAAGAGCGAAGAAAAGCGCGCACAGTCTGGTGCATTGGCCTTGCTGGAACTGGTCGGGCTAAAAGGGCAAGCTCGAACCCGGGCCAAAGACCTGACCTATGGTTCGCAGCGCTTTCTGGAAATAGCCAGAGCCTTGGCACGCAAGCCAGAATTATTAATCCTCGATGAACCCGCAGCCGGGTTGGCTCACCCCGACGTACACGATCTGGTAGTCATCATCAAAGCCATCAAGCAGCATGGAATATCCATCATTTTGATCGAGCACCATATGCATGTGGTCAGTGAATTGTGCGATGTGGTGACGGTGATCGATGGCGGGCAAGTAATCGCCGAAGGCACGCCCGATGAGGTGAAAAGAGATCCCAAGGTGATCAAGGCTTATCTCGGGGTTGCCGACGAGGCGGGGGTACCTAACGCGACACCTGTTCCGGCTTAAAAATTAATATGACTATGAACAATTCACAGGATGAGCGCCACCGAACAGCTTCCCCCTTTGAAAAAGGGGGACTGAGGGGGATTTTGCACGTCTCAAATCCCCCTCCCCCCCTTTCTCAAAGGGGGGAAACAGCATCCTGAAAATAGTTCATAGGCATAAAAATTAAAGGAAAGCAGCGGAAATGCTCCAAGTTGAAAATCTTCATGCGGGCTATGGTGCCAGCGAGGTGCTGGTCGGCACTTCGCTACAGGTGCGCCAAGGCACGGTGGTAGCGCTGATCGGCGCTAACGGTGCCGGTAAGACTACGACTATGCGCGCCATTTCGGGGATGATCAAGCCGACCCAAGGTCGGGTTTTGCTCAATGGGAAACCGGTGCAAGGTTTGGGCGCATCGCGCATCGCCAAGCTGGGTCTCGCCCATTCTCCGGAAGGCAGAAAAGTATTTGGCCCCTTGTCGGTCGAAGATAATCTGCTGCTTGGCGCTTACCATTACTTGCCGATGTTTTTTGGTTTTCGCAGCAAGGCCGAGCCTGAGCTGAACAAGGTTTACGAGCTATTTCCGCGTCTGCGCGAGCGCAGGCAACAAGCCGCAGGCACGTTATCTGGCGGCGAACAACAGATGTTGGCCATAGGCCGTGCGTTGATGGCGAATCCCAAAGTCATCTTGCTGGACGAGCCTTCCATGGGACTTGCGCCGGTCATTGTGCAGGAAGTGTTCGGTACCATCCGTCGCCTTAAGGAAACCGGTACCACTTTACTGTTGGTCGAGCAATTCGCCAAGAGCGCGCTGGAAGTCGCGGACTATGCCTATGTGATGGAACACGGTTGTATCGCCGTGGAAGGAACGCCCGACGAACTGCATCAGAACGAACGGGTGATCGCCGCTTATTTGGGGTAAGCGAAAAACCAATCGCGGACGGGAGGCCGCTCCCACGAGGAAATAATTAAAGCTTGATCAAATAACCAAAATGCTTCTTGAATAACTCACATAATTCATCGCGCGTTGGCTTGTGATTCTGCCCGCCCCGGCTGGCGATTTTGAGCGCGCCCATCAATGAAGCCAGCCGCCCGGTAGTGCCCCAATCCCAGCCCTGCTGAATACCGTGCAACAGCCCTGCGCGAAAAGCGTCGCCACATCCGGTGGGGTCGAGAACTGCGGTAGGCGCGGCGGCAGGAATAGTGATTTCCTTGCCTTCGGTGTAGATGACCGAGCCCTGTGCCCCCAGCGTTACGATCATGGCGCGCGTACGTTGGGCGAGCGCTTCGATGCTCTTGCCGGTCTTGTCTTGCAACAGCTTGGCTTCGTAGTCGTTGACCGTAACGTAGTCGGCCTGCTCAACGAAATTCAACAGATCTTCGCCACCGAACATCGGCATGCCTTGGCCCGGATCAAACACGAAGGGAATGCCCGCCTCATGGAACTCGCGCGCATGCTGCAACATGCCACTGCGCCCATCCGGCGAAACGATTCCCAACGAGATATCCGTTGCCTCCGCAACACTATTTTTTTCTGAAAAACTCATCGCGCCGGGATGAAACGCGGTGATCTGATTGTCATCCAGGTCGGTTGTGATGAATGCCTGACCGGTGTAACTCTCCGGTATGTGGCGAATATGTTTTTGCGACAAGCCGAGCTTTTCCAGACGCGTCGCATAAGTACCGAAATCGTCGCCAACGGTTGCCATGATCAGCGGATTGCCTCCGAGCAATTGCAGGTTGTAGGCGATGTTGCCCGCGCAACCGCCAAACTCGCGGCGCATGTGCGGCACCAGAAAGGCGACGTTCAAAATATGGATTTGATCAGGCAGGATGTGCTTCTTGAACTGATCCTGAAACACCATGATGGTGTCGTAAGCCATGGAACCGCAGATAAGAGTATTCATGCTGTTGATTGGGTGAGTTGAAAATGGGAGCGTGGATTATAACAGGGTGCCCGCCCGCAAGGCAGGGCACGCCCCAGGGCAAACGCATTAAAATTTTCATGCCAACAACACGTTATAACGGAAGTCGTCATCCCAAGCAGCTTTCAAACGTTTTCTCTTGATGCTGAGTTTGGAAGACTCTTTCTGAAACAGATTCAGGCATAGGTGACGGATCGTTGTCATAATCGCCGCCGCGTTGCCTTTGCGGATACGACTGGCATCCTCTTGCAGCACCACATCCATTCTCCAGTGCAGGCAATTCTCAATCCCCCAGTGCGCGCGCACCGCATGGGCAAACTGCTTGGCGTCGGCCGCGATACTATTAATGAAATAGCGTCGTTCTATGCTCCGCTTTTCGCCTTCCTCAACTTCGCGCTCCACCATGCCAATGCTGCGCAAACCTTTCCATAGCTCTGTTTTCGGCAACGTGCAAAGGTCTTCGGTGATCCAATACCTCCGCGTTTCCAATCTGCCGTGCTCTTTGTCGATTTCCTCCAAGCAGGTGTGGTTGACCTGCTCGAATCCGGCTGCCTGTGCGGTGCTAAAGTAATCCTCCACCGCCTCATGCAGTGAACTCTGATTTCCCTTCAGTCCCAACACATAGTCAGCACCTTGATTCACGATCTGCTCGGCAATCTCGCGCTGGCATCCCATCGCGTCGATGGTGACGATGCAACCATGCAACTCCAGCAGCTCCAACAGCTTTGGAATAGCCGCAATCTCGTTGGACTTCTCCTCGGTTGCCTCTTGTCCTAATACCAATCGGTTGGCAGTTGCCCAGGCACTGACCATGTGCAACGGATTCTTGCCATGCTTGCGATTTTGCGATCCGCGAGCGGTTTTGCCATCCACGGCGATAATTTCGCCATGCGTCTTCTCCCTCACTTCTTCGGCCCACCGCATAAAACATTCA
The DNA here is from genome assembly GCA_963714805.1 of uncultured beta proteobacterium. GTDB lineage: Bacteria > Pseudomonadota > Gammaproteobacteria > Burkholderiales > Gallionellaceae > CAIQPV01. The sequence goes on from CAVQPO010000006.1 coordinate 848,237, forward strand.
CTGAAACTTTTGGGGGCAAGGCGGGAAATTACATACGCTATGCAATCATGGGACGGTACGCCGTTCTTCAATGGAACAAAGCGTTTCAACCATTCCAGCTTGCTGTGTCCGAACGCCGCAATGTCCTCCCAACCTTCAGCTCCGCTGATCATCGCACAGACGACAAGAACCAAGATATCCGACAAGGCATGAAGCTTCTTCCTCTCTATCCGTGAATCTTCCAACTCAGAAAAATGTTCTATGAAACTGATGGTCATCTAGCTTTCCTTATGGAAAGCGTCAAGATGGCACATTAGCCAATTGTTTGTAAATAATTTTTAATGCGTTTGCCCTAGGGCACGCCCTTTCGCTTTGTAGCCTGGATGCAGCGTAGCGAAATCCGGGAGGCGCACGCGGAATCAAAACTATCCCGGATTCCATTTCATTTCATCCGGGCTACCTCGCTACCTTGCTCCCCCCGCTTTTTCCGCTATCCTCGGCGTCCCGCAAACCACATCGCCATTTTGCCCGCGATGTCGCAATGCATGATCCATCAGCACCAGCGCCAGCATCGCTTCGGCAATGGGTGTGGCGCGGATGCCGACACAGGGGTCGTGGCGTCCTTCGGTGGACACCTCAACCGGCTCGCCTGCCTTGTTGATCGAACGGCGCGGAATGCGGATGCTGGAGGTGGGCTTGATCGCGATGTGCGCGACGATGTCCTGTCCGGTTGAGATACCGCCGAGGATGCCACCCGCGTTGTTCGACAGAAAACCTTGCGGGGTAAGTTCGTCGCCGTGTTCGCTGCCTTTTTGCGTCACGCAAGCGAAACCGGCACCGATCTCCACGCCCTTCACCGCATTGATGCTCATCAGCGCGTAGGCGATTTCTGCATCAAGCCGGTCGAATACTGGCTCGCCCCAACCTACGGGGACATTCTCGGCCATCACCGTAAGTTTTGCTCCAATCGAATCGCCGGACTTGCGCAGCGCATCCATATAGTCTTCCAGCGCTTGCACCACGCTGGCATCTGCTGCGAAGAATGGATTATTTTGTACCTCTTCCCAGCTTTTGAACGGTATGGTGATCTCGCCGAGCTGCGTCAAATGCCCGCGTATCAGCACGCCATAGCGCTCGTGCAACCACTTTTTGGCAATCGCTCCTGCGGCTACACGCCCCGCCGTTTCGCGCGCCGAGGCACGCCCGCCGCCGCGGTGGTCACGGATACCGTATTTCTGCCAGTAAGTATAATCGGCGTGACCGGGACGGAAAGTCTCCGCGATGTTGCCGTAATCCTTGCTACGCTGGTCTTCGTTGCGGATCAGCAAGGCGATAGGTGTGCCGGTGGTCTTGCCTTCGAATACGCCGGAAAGAATTTCCACGCGGTCTTCCTCGCGCCGCTGGGTAACATGGCGCGAGGTACCGGGTTTGCGCCGATCCAGGTCGGGCTGAATGTCGGCTTCGCTCAATTCCATTCCCGGCGGGCAGCCGTCCACTATGCAGCCGATGGCCGCGCCGTGCGATTCGCCGAATGAAGTGACCGTGAACAAAGTGCCGAGTGTGTTTCCAGACATGATTTTTTCTCGCTTAAACTAATGTATAGAGTTTAACATAGCCGTTTTTAGGATTAACGTGTTCATAGACACTCACTGCCATCTCGATGCCGCCGAGTTCAACGGCCAACAAGATGCTATCGTGCGCGCAGCGCAGACGGCGGGGGTCGTCGCGTTGGTACTACCCGCGATAGAACGCGCCAACTTCGACACGATGAACAGGCTCTGCACCAAATATCCAAACTGCGCGCCCGCTTACGGCATCCATCCCATGTATGTGGATCGCGCCACGCCAGCCGATCTTGGCGAGTTGCGCGGATATCTGGCGCAAGCGGATACGGTAGCGGTCGGCGAGATCGGGCTGGATTTTTTTGTAGAAGGTTATGATCAAAAAATACAGGAATTTTATTTTAGCGAGCAACTGAGATTAGCCCGAGAATTTGAACTGCCGGTGTTGTTGCATATCCGTCGCGCGCAGGATATCGTACTCAAACATTTGCGTCAGATACCGGTACGCGGAGGTATTGCGCACGCCTTCAACGGCAGCGCGCAACAAGCTGCGGAATTCATCAAGCTTGGCTTTAAACTCGGCTTCGGCGGCGCGATGACTTATTCCCGCGCCACCCGGCTGCGCAAACTTGCCGCCACCCTGCCATTGGAATGTATCGTGCTGGAAACCGACGCACCGGATATACCACCGGAATTTCTGGAACGCGGTCATTCGAACAAACCGGAATACCTGCCGCGCATCGCGCAGATACTGGCAGAATTACGCGGCATTCCGCTGGAGGAAATTGCGCGGGCGACTACGGCAAATGCTTTGAGCGTGTTGCCCCGGTTACGAAATTTTTCCCATCCATGAACTTCGGTACTCTTTGGGGAAAATCGGCCTCCCACAAGTGCCTAGCCAAAATTTTTCGGACAACAAAACTTCTTCTTGCTACTCTGCACACTGGTTCACGAGACAAAATTCGGACAAAAAGTTGGCTTTAGAGGTTCCCTTTATAATCCTCTCATGCGAAATACCCCACCCCAATTCACCCGCACCCACATCCTGATTGGCGATGAAGGGCTGCAATGCTTGAAAAGCAAGCATATCTTCGTTGCCGGACTCGGTGGCGTCGGCTCGTATTGTGCCGAAGCGCTGGCGCGTGCCGGAATCGGCAGGTTGACACTGCTCGATCACGACAAGGTCGTGGTCAGCAACATCAATCGTCAATTGCCCGCTTTGCTTTCAACCGTAGGGCTATCCAAAGCAGAGCTGATGCGTGCGCGGATTGCCGACATTAACCCGGATTGCGCGGTCACTATCCTGCGCAGCTTTCTCACCATCAACAACGTGAACGACCTGGTACCGGGAGACAGCGATTACGTGATGGACTGTATCGATTCGCTGTCGTGCAAAGTGGCACTGGTGGTGGAAAGCTACAAGCGCGGACTGAAGGTCGCTTCCAGCATGGGCGCGGGAAACCGCCTCGACCCCACGCGCATTCGCCTTGCGGACATCAGCCAAACCGAAATGTGTCCGCTGGCGCGGGTGATGCGAAAACGCCTGCGCAACGAACAAGTTTACGAGGGGGTGTTGACCGTGTTTTCGGACGAATATCCGCGTCCCCCACTTCCCCCGCAACCGGTGGATGGGCCGGGACGTCCACGCGCAGTGAATGGTACCCTCAGCTACATGCCGCCGCTGTTCGGCTACATGCTGGCGGGTGCGGTGATCAAACGGCTATTGGAAGAATAATTCCATTTCAAATTTCAAACAACATCAATTCCTGTTGTGGGAGCGGCCTCCCGTCCGCGATAAGATTTATCGCGGCCGGGAGGCCGCTCCCACCACCCACCAATATGTCATTTCTAATTAAGAATGGAATAATATTAATTTATGCAAGAAACGCTACACCCAATCCTTCGGCACCAAATATTTTTCATACAACTCCGCTTCCGGCGTGCCCTGCTCCGGATGCCAGTCGTAGCGCCATTTCACCAAGGGAGGCATGGATAGCAGAATGGATTCGGTGCGACCGTTGCTATGCAAGCCGAAAATGGTGCCGCGATCTATCACCAGATTAAACTCGACATAGCGGCCACGGCGAACCAGTTGAAAATCACGCTCGCGCTCGCTGTAGGGCATGTCTTTGCGGCGTTCCAGAACCGGCACGTAAGCCGACAGGAAATGGTTCCCCACGCTTTGCTGGATGGCAAATGCAGTATCGAAATCCGGTTCGCTCAAGTCGTCGAAAAAGATCCCGCCCACGCCGCGCGGTTCGTTGCGATGCTTGAGGAAAAAATATTCATCGCACCATTTTTTGTATTTTGAATGCAGGGCTACACCGAATGGATCGAGTGACTCCTTGCAGGTTTTATGAAAATGTACGGCATCTTCTTCGAAGCCGTAATAAGGGGTGAGATCCATCCCCCCGCCAAACCAGAATACGCTATCGCCATCAGGCTTTTTCGCCATGAACATGCGCACGTTCATGTGCGAGGTGGGCGCGTATGGATTGCGCGGATGCATGACCAGCGACACCCCCATGGCTTCCCAACTGCAACCTGCCAGTTCCGGGCGATGCGCGGTGGCCGAGGCGGGCATCTTGTCACCCTGCACATGAGAAAAGGCCACGCCACCGCGTTCCAGCACATTGCCTTCTTCGATGATGCAACTTATTCCGCCCCCCGCTCCGACACCCGCTTCGCGCTGCCATGTGTCGCGCAGGAATTTTTTACCGTCAACCTGCTCCAGACGGGTGACTATCTTGTCCTGCAATTCCATCAGGAATTTTTTTACCGCTGCGCTATCCATTACTTCTCCCTATCAGCGAATGATACTACCGTCTGCCCATGACCGTATCGTGGACGGTTTTTTACGATTTCCGACGCGGCCCGGCAACACCCAAACTTGCGTTCCGAACAAACGCCGACTTTGCGCGTAAGTCCGTGCAGGCTTGCCGCCGCTGAAATTGGCGCTAGTGGAAACCAACGCCATGTTTAACTGCTTGCACAAGGCGGCGGCTTCACGGTGCGCGGTGAGACGCACCGCAAGTGTATCGTGCGCGCCGCGTAGCCAGCGCGGACAACTGGGCCGGGCAGGCATCAGCCAGGTAATCGCCTTGGCGCCATCGGCTTTCAGGGTAGCCTGTTCGGCGGCATCGAGAGCTTGCAGGTAAGGCGCAAGCTGTGCATATTGGCTTGCGATGAGGATGAGTCCCTTGCGCTGGGGGCGTTGCTTGAGTTTCAGCAGGCGCAGCACTGCCTTGCGATTGCGCGGATCGCAGCCGAGGCCGTAGCAGGATTCGGTAGGATAAGCAATCAGGCCGCCGCGTTTTAAATATGCGGCGAGAGCGCGCGAGAACATATTGATTTGTCTTGAGGAAAACTGGTACACCTTAAAACTAACCCCTCCAAACCTCCCCCATTCGACAAGCTCATGACAGGCTTGTCAGGGGAGGCTTAAAGGCTTCCCCCCTGACAAGGGGGGACTGAGGGGGGTTGGTTTGCGTAACTAAATTATTTCTTTGCAAGAGCGCGCCAACCGATGTCGCGCCTGAACTGACAGCCGTCGAAGTGAATCTCGTCGACGATATCATACGCACGTTTTTGAGCCATTTTCACCATATCGCCCAGCGCGGTGACACACAGCACGCGTCCGCCATTCGTCACGACGTTGCCATTCTGCATCGTCGTGCCCGCATGAAACACATGCGCATCTTCCAGCTTTTTCGGCAAGCCGGTAATAACATCGCCCTTGCGCGGCGTGTCGGGATAATTTGCCGCCGCCATGACCACGCCGAGAGCGGTGCGTCTGTCCCATTCGGCCTCAACCTTATCCAAGGTGCCATCGATGGCATGCTCCACTATCATCGCGAAATCGCTCTTCAGGCGCAACATGATCGGCTGAGTTTCCGGGTCTCCCATGCGACAGTTGAATTCCAGCACCTTTGCATTACCATGATCATCGATCATCAGACCGGCATAGAGAAAACCGGTGTAAGTCATGCCTTCTTTTTCCATGCCGCGCACCACCGGCTGAATCACCTCGCGCAACACGCGTGCATGCAGTTGCGGCGTGACAATCGGCGCAGGGGAATAAGCGCCCATGCCACCGGTATTGGGGCCGTTGTCGCCATCCAGCAAGCGCTTGTGATCCTGGCTGGTAGCCAGCGCCAGCACGTTCTTGCCATCCACCATGACGATGAAACTGGCCTCTTCGCCCGCGAGAAATTCTTCGATCACTACGCGCGAGATTTCTTTTTGACCAAGATCAGAACGGGCGTCACCCAGTTTATTGTCCGACAGCATCATGTCTATGGCGGCGAACGCTTCATCCTTGCTCATCGCCACCACCACACCTTTGCCTGCGGCCAAGCCATCCGCCTTGATGACGATGGGCGCGCCATGTTTTTCAACGTAGGCGCGCGCCGCCGTTATATCGCTGAAGGTCTGGTAAAAAGCGGTAGGGATATTGTGGCGCACCATGAACGCCTTGGCGAAATCCTTGGAGGATTCGAGTTGCGCCGCAGCCTTGGTCGGGCCGAAAATTCTCAGCCCGGCAGCGCGGAAAGCATCCACCACACCCGCCGCCAGCGGTGCTTCCGGGCCGACCACGGTCATGTAGATATCTTCGCGTTTAACGAATTCGATCAGCTCGGGAATGGCGGTGATGGCGACATTCTCCACGCCGTCTTCCAGGATCGTCCCCGCGTTCCCCGGAGCGACATAAACCTTCTGCACTTTGGCACCTTGCGCCAGACGCCAAGCCAGCGCGTGTTCGCGTCCGCCGGAACCGATAACCAGAATTTTCATGCATACCTCATTTTTTGATTTCCTAAACTTGTCTTCCAATAACTGGCGTTCATGCTACCAGTTTTTCTTTCTGCTGAACAATACTGTAAACTATGCTCTCGATTGACAAGACTTGATGTGACATGGTTAAGCAACGCACACTAAAAAATCCGGTACATGCGACGGGGGTTGGGTTGCATACGGGCGAGAGGGTGGATTTGTCCCTGCGCCCTGCGCCCGCCAACAGCGGCATTATATTCCGCCGCGTAGATTTGTCCCCGGTGGTGGAGATTCGTGCCGTAGCGCATGCGGTAAAAGACACGCGCCTGTCAACCTGCCTGGAAACGAAGGATGGTGTGCGCGTGTCCACCATCGAGCACCTGATGTCCGCCTTTGCCGGGCTGGGTGTAGACAATGCCTTTGTCGAGCTAAGCAGTGCGGAAGTACCCATCATGGACGGCAGTGCGGGAACGTTTATTTTTTTGCTGCAATCCGCCGGGATTGCCGAGCAATCCGCAGCGAAGCAATTCATCCGCATTAAAAAAACGGTCGAGGTCAAAGAGGGCGACAAGTGGGTGCGCTTCGATCCTTTCAACGGTTACAAGCTAGGCTTCACCATCAATTTTGCCCACCCGGTGTTTACCGCAACCAAACAAAATGTCACGATAGATTTGGGTGAACACTCTTACATCAAGGAAGTGAGCCGCGCCCGCACCTTCGGTTTCATGCAGGAAGTCGAGGCCTTGCGCGCGCAGGGCTTGGCTCTGGGCGGCAATCTGGACAACGCCATCGTGATGGACGAATACCGTGTTATCAACCCGGATGGACTGCGCTTCGAAGACGAATTCGTCAAGCACAAGGTACTGGATGCCATTGGCGACCTGTACCTGCTCGGCCATCCGCTGATCGGTGCATTTTCCGGTTACAAATCCGGTCACGCACTCAACAACGCCCTGCTGCGTGCCATGCTGGCCGATGAGCAGGCTTGGGAGTTCGTCACTTTTGATAAGGCGGAGGAAGCCCCTGCATTCCTGCGGCTACAGTTGCAGGCTGCTTAATGGAAACAAAATCAAATCCCCCTCCGCTACGCTCCACCCCCTTTGTTAAAGTGGGTTGTTTCCCCACTTTAACAAAGGGGGGCTAGGGGGGATTTAGATGTTGTTTCATCATTCCGGGCGACTGATGCCATGCCCGTTAAACCGTAGCCGTGTAGCATCCGCATAATCGCTCCTTTCGCAAGGGAAATTCCATGCTCATCTTGCGCCTGTTATTCTTCTTCTCCGCGCTCGCCATCATTCTGGCTGGCGGGATGTACGTGTTTACCCGCAATCGCCGCTATCTCGGCCTGGCTTGGCAAATCGCGCGTTTCGTTGGATTTGCGATACTAATATTTGCAGCGTTATACGTGTTGGAGCGGTATGTGCTGATCGGGTGGCGGATTCTTCTGTAAAAAAGCAGCTTGCATGGACAAATGCAATGCAAAGCCGGGAAGGCGCAACTGTTTAACCTGAGCGCGAGGAATATTTGGACTGCTTGGATTTACCTCAATGCTTTGTCGGCTGGGTGACAAAAGCAGATCCATATCTTCCATCGGCACCGCGCCAAGAAGAATCTCATCCCCCAGTACCAGCGCGCCAACGAAACACATCCGGTTCTCAAACGATATCTTCACGGGGCCAACATAAGGGACATTCATCGAGCGGCCATCCGCTACGGTAACTTCGCGCAGTGTCTGATGCGCTGATTGACCACCGCTTGGAATCGACATATTATGGGCAATATGACGAAGCCTAGAGTTGTACATTGACACCAATGTGCTGGTTGCCGGGTTAAGCAGTCGGTCCGGTGCTTCTTACCAGCTACTGTTGCGCTGCCGAAATAACGAGTTCAGCATAATGGTATCCATTCCTTTGTGGCTGGAATACGAAGCTGTTTTGAAACGGGATGAAATACGCCGAATGCATGGGCTTTCTCCCAAAAAAGTTGATACTTTTTTAAGCAATCTTGCTCTGTTCTGCAGCCCGGTTACGCTACATTACTTGTGGCGACCGCAGCTTTCCGACCCCAATGATGAAATGGTGTTAGAAACAGCATTGAACCCAGATAATCCATTAGTCCGTTCGTGGTGAGCTTGTCGAAAGGCCGTTCGTGGTGAGCTTGTCGAACCACATGTATTGTGGAATCAATACCCTTCGACAAGCTCAGGGCGAACGGAGGTGGGGAATTCATATCGCTTCGCGCCTAATGGATTATCTGGGTTGAATGGGCAAGCCGATGCTTTGGTGACTTTCAACATTACTGACTTTGAGCTTGCAACAAAACGTTTTGCAGTAAACATGATCCAACCGCGAACGTTCCTTGAGAAACTAAAGGAGAACGAATAATGAGCCAATTTGCATTGCGTATTCCAGATTCCCTGCACGGTTATGCCAAAGAGATGGCACAAGCCGATCATACATCTTTGAATCAGTTTATTGTGACGGCAGTTGCTGAAAAAGTATCTGCGCTGAATACTGAGGAGTTTTTTCGTCAACGGGCGAAGCAGGCTAACTTGGCTGAGTTTGACCAAATACTTGCCAATGTTCCTGCGCGAGCGCCCTTACCTGGCGATGAACTATAGTGCGGTTGAGCTTCCACTTCACGGCGGGGAATTTGAGACCATGACCGTACGGCCCTTAACAAAAGGGGCATTCGCAACTAACTTCTGCTGGGTATCCAAATATCAAAATGTGAAAGCTACCAGTGGTCAGGCTCTATCCTATAAAAACCGCTCAAAGCTTATGCTGTAGCTGGACGTAAATAGCCCGTCCGGGGAGCGGCAGATCGGAAGGGATATTCGATGATGCCAAGGTCGGTTCCAACGCGTTGCTATTAAACAGGTTCGTCACCATTGCGAAATATGCACAACGTATCAACCCCGGTTCAACTCGTTTCCTGCAATGTTTTTTTCCGAAGGCAGACAATGCCTATTAACCGGTAATCAATAGTCAAAACGGTGCATGAAGTCCTGCCCACCCTGCGACTAACAGGCATCTACTCCACCATCAACAGTCCAGACTGCCCCCGTAACATAAGTGGCTTCAACTTGAGCGAGTATCACATGAGCCACTTCATCTGGACGCCCATATCTTTGCATAGGAATGGTGCTTTCTACATGTGCCTTTATGGCCTCCATTTGCTTTTCATCCAGACCCAGTTTTGAAATAATCGGCGTATCAATAGCGCCGGGTGAGATGACATTCACACGAATATTTTGTGGCGCAAGCTCTAGCGCCAAGCTACGTGAGAAAGCGTCTATCGCGCCCTTGGTAGCGGCATATAAAGACGCATTGGGCAAGCCATTACTGCTGATGGCAGATGAAATGTTTATGATGCAACCTTGGCGTTTTCGCAACTCGGGCATTAGTGCTTGAATTAACGCCAATGGGCCGCGGATATTCGTATTCAGAAAAATTTCGTAGTCCGCCTCGGTATGAGCATCAATGGGCATGAAAGCCGCAATAGCGGCATTATTTACCAACACATCAAGGCCGCTTTCATTAAATCTGGTTGCCAACATCTTTAAATCATCGAGTCGTGCCATGTCGGCCACAACCCATTCGACTCCAAGCTCTGCCGCAGCTTGGGATAGCTTGTCAGAATTACGACCGCTGATGGTCACCTGATAGCCGCGATCTTTAAACAAGCGGGCTGTCGCATAACCAATTCCGGAGTTGCCTCCGGTGATGAGTACATTTTTATTCATGATTAGCTCTTTCGGATTGTTAGGTTTTTGACATGCGCACTTAGTCAAGGCACAGGCCGCACCAATTTTCCCGTGTATTCAATATCGGAGCAACGCAGAGGTAAAAACGCATCGGGTGCCTTGTCGCGCGTATCTACATAACAGGCGGTGACGCCGCTGGTTACCAATACAGCAAAAATTCGGTATACCTCCTCATCGGTATAACCCAAGTCGGAAAGAAAAGCTGACATGTAACCATTTATGTTCATGCTTTCATCGAAATTTTTTAGCAAAGACTGCTCGATTTGCCTAGCCAACCGCAGATGCTCTCCGCTGGGCAAGCCAAGCTCTTGCTGAACCCGCTCCATCGCGACAATCCGCTCATCACCCTTGGCCAGAGGGCGAGCATAACCCATGATATTGGGCTTGCCACGGTGCTTGGCGCACTCATTGCGAATGATTTCTTCGACACTCAAGCCACGTTTAAAATCCAGCAGTGCAGCCCGAATAAAACGGACCCCATAAATCAACGGTTTGATCCCATATGATTTTGCATCTGCCGCAAGTACACCTGCCGTGGTCGATGCCACCACTGATGCCCGCATTGCACCACCAAGCGCACCAATCTGGTTGCACCAAATACGCGGGTCTGGCCAGCTTAAACAAATATGGATCGCATCAAGCCAATCAGCTACAGGGCGTTCCGGCAAACGTCCCGTGGCGTTGAGTGCCACCACCTGCATGTAGGAAACCTTGCCAACCAGATCGTCCATCATGGAGTAGCCATGATTGAATATCCCTTTGCCGACTAGCCAGCCACCCTTTTTGCTTTGAATCGTGCCACGGAGTTCGTCCCAGAGTTGGTAAGAACGGTCATTCATACTTGATGACATAATTTTCATCCTTTACAAATGGCATCGCAGTCACGGGTTTATTGGCCAACTCCACACCATGCGCCAACAGGCCTGGAGCTCCCAGCAACTGAAACAAACCCGCCCCGGCGCGAGGGCTGAAACCAAGATCGGTAAAAACTGCGGCAGCGACGGCAGGCGCTAACCAGCCAAGGGAATGTTCGTTCAGTGCATCGGCGAATGTGCAACCCCATAACAGGATTTCATGTTTACCCGGCAGCCCGGATAGATGGTTGGCAATTTTTGCAGCCATCGGATCAACCCCGCTAAAACGACTGCCGAAGCCGGGGGCGATGTGCCAATCGCCTTCCTCAGGTGGAGTACCGTTTGTTATCAATTCGTGGGCAAGTTGCTGAGGGTCGTGTTTACGCTGCTTACGCAGCCAATCCATGGCTGGCTCGACCTCGCCAGCACCCAAATGGCTGCCACCATAAATGGCCAAGGCGATGGGCAGAATATGTTCATGCGCGGTACTGCCAACCCCGGCATTCATCGCTGCGCGCGTAGCCGGATGGCGCGGGCCGGGATTGATCAGCGCGATCATTAGCTGTTCCAGCAATCTCGTCTCATCGGTGCCAGGCAATTCACCGCGAAACAACAAGTAGAACACTTCAACAAAGCTACGTTTCTGCGTCAATTCCAGCAGATCATATCCGTGACAGAGGCATGAATCGGCGAGATATGGGTTGTTCGGGCTTTCGATTTCTTGCCATATTTTCGTGGCGGTACGCTCTACAAAAACATCGTTACGACTTTCGACTTGCCTTCTTTCTGCCGCCATCAACGCTCCTTTTAATCGCCTTATACTGCGCCTGCCCTGAATTTCCTGTCACTTGCCTAGGTGACAACTTAACTCTGCAAAGATACTGCGCCCCGCTAACGGGTAATCTCCGGGAATTCCGCTATTGTTCAAGCTCGGCTCACGGGCATCCGCATTAAACAGGTTGCGCACCGAAGTCGCGAACTCCACAGACTCAGTTAACCGTTTGCGCACGGTAAGATTTACCAAGGTATAGTCAGCGATGTTGGGGCGAGTATCGCCCGCTGCCCGCACCCTATCCATTACCCGGTCGGCGCTGCCATAAACAGACCAGTCATACTGCGGTTTCCATAAAAACGAAGCCTTGAGGAGTTGACCTGGGGCATTGGGAACCGTGGTGTTCACACCTTGGATTTCCGAGTGTTGCCAGCTAAAAGATGCACCGAGTTGCAAGGTATCACTGGGCGTCCACTTCGATTCATACTCAAAACCGTAGCCATCTTGTCCGCTAAAATTTTGTGCCAGCTGGCCAGCAGCAGTGGAAACATAACCAATCTGGTCTTTCGCCTTGTAATAGTAGGTGTTGAATAGATGCTGCCAGGCAAAGGCGGGGCGATAATCAAAAGCCAATTCAATCGTGTTAATTTTTTCGGGTTTAAGCTGTGGGTTACCTAGAGTGGCAGGATTGTTTTTCGCATATAGCTCGGAAAAAGAAGGCGCGCGAAAAGCGGAGCCGTATAACAGTTTGCTGGTGAGGTTGTAATTCGTTGCCCAAACGAGTGCCAAACGCGGGTTAATCGTATTGCCGAAGTCGGAATAATGGTCATCACGAACCCCGCCGGTAAACGTCCAGTCCGGCGCAAATTGCCACTCGTCCTGCATCGCGAGATACACGGTAGTACGTTTCGTGTTTGGCATAAACACGGCGGAGGTACCGGTCACGTCGGTTAAAGCGCCGGTGAGTACAGAAGGGCCAGTCACCAGTGCAGCCGGTGTGCCTGGCCCGAAATTCTTGGTTTCACTCGCCGCCATGGTCTGCTGGCTAGCGCCAATATTGGCGCGTATCAAGTGTCCGGCCTTTTCTGAATATACAGAATTTAAATCCATGATGTCGATGTTATATACCGCACCTGGGTTGCCCCAGACGCCATTGGGAAAGCTGACCAAACATGCTTGACCGAGACCGGGAACGACGGGGCAATGTGGGTTGGGGGCAGTCGCAATATTGCCATCATTGCCTATCGGCAAGACCGTTCCCGGCGGAAATATCTCAAATGTGTTTTGATCGTGTATATGCTGGTGCGTTAACCGTGAACTCGTCTCCCAGCCCCGCAGTTTTTCCGGGAAACGGTAACCGGCGTCAAATTGATAAGACTCAATGTCATTACGTCCTACGGGATCGATCGCTTGGGCTACGCCCGGACCAAGGCCCCCATTGCGTTGCGACCAACTTGAAAGGTTGATATCCCAGCGATCATTGCTGAGTCCAATACGGCTATTGAGCGTGTTATATTGTGTCTGCAACGGGTACGCGGGCGCATAAGAGGGGGCACCAATCGCCGTAGCCTCATCACTGCCGACTTTCCTGCCCTGATCGCCGTTGCTCATGGCCCATTCCATGTTAAACGCAAGCTGCCAATCAGCAACACGCCCACCATACTGCACCCAGCTTTCTTTTGAGTTGAATGAACCCGCGCGCGCGCCAGCTCGCAAGCCGTTTATTTCATCTGCGCTCTTGGTAACGACATTGATCACCCCGGCAAAAGCATCCGACCCATACAAAGCCGAACCGGGGCCGCGCATTACCTCGATGCGGGAGATATTGGCAACCGGCAGGCGATAGGTATTAATCCGCCCTCCGGAGTAAGGGTCTCGCACCGGAATGCCGTTGATCGTCACCAGAACCTGAGGGTCAAAACCGGAGCCAATACCGCGAATGGAATAGGAGGAGTTCAGGTCTTTGGCGGGAGAGACTGAAACATGCACCCCGGGAACCATCGCCAGTGCTTCGTCCAGTGTGGTGGCACCCATAGCCTGAATGTCCTTGGCGGTGATGACGCTGGCAACAGCGGGAGCCAGATGAAGGGGTTTCTGGGTGCCAGTGGCGATGCTGGTCAGTGTATCGCTATCGTATATTTTCGCCAAATCTTCTTCTGAGTTTTCCGCTCCCCAGGCAGTGGTTACCGAGAAGAGCAGCCCAGACATTATGATCAATGCACGCTGATTCCTATCCATAACAACACTCCTCCTCTTCGTCATTCATCAAAAATGGCTTGGCGGTGTTAGACTAGCCCCGAATCTCCATTCGTTATTCTGCCCTAGTTTAGCTGTCCACGTAATAAAAATTTCGTTCACCCTGATTCTGCGACCAAGCCTGTCCTGAGTTTATAGAAGGGCTCACCACGAACGGCTTCGACGAACTCACCTCTCTCGGTTAAGTGAACAGCATTGCAGTTAAAGAGCATTAGTTAATACACGCATCCGGACATTCATCGGTGGCACCTCTTCGGGGTCAACGAGCACGTCCAGCAAGGTCGGGCCTTTACGCGCGCATATGGCGGCGATATCCAACCCGATTAAATCTTCCGGCGAACGGATGGTATGTGCCACGGCACCCAACGCACGCGCAAGCATGGCAAAATCGGTGGGCGGCAGATCGCAGCCTATCTGTTCGGCACCGGCCAGCCGCTGACCGTGCTTGACCATGCCTAACGATTGGTCGTTTAACACCACAAAGATAACGCTCATTTTTTCGGCGACGGCAACCGAGATTTCCTGACCGTTCATCAGCATGCTGCCATCGCCGGTAATACAGACTACCGGCACGTTGGGATTGGCGGCTGCCGTGCCGACCGCGCCGCCGATGGCCCATCCCATCGGAGCAAAATTCATCGTGACACGCAGCCAGCCGCCATCGGTTTTGCGCAATCCCGGCGAGATTTTGCGCCCGCCTCCGCCCAGCCGCCTTTCGGCGATACGCCGGTCAATGCCGGGATGCAAATAGTGAACCGACCAGGAAACACTGTTGCCGGTGTCGGCGAGATAGCGTGTAGTCGGCGGAAAAAGCAACCCCAACTCGCGCATCAGCCGTTGCGGGGTAATCGGAGTCGCATCGCTCTCATATTTGTCGGGTGCCGCCAGCATGTGGTGCGGATCCCATTTGACAGTCTCCGGTTCACGCGAAGCACGCTGCCGGTCATATTCAAAATTGCCGGTCTTGCGCTGGTTATGCAAATGCTCGACCAGCCGGTTAAAGACCGACAGGATGCGTCCGCGCACATGGAGGCGCGCCATCGGCGTACGTGACAAATTCTCTTCCGATTCGTCGATATGCACCAGCCGTTCATTCAGCAGGCTCTCGCACCAGCCGCCACTGTTCCATTCGCCCATGCTGGTGCCGATCGCCAGAATCAAATCCACGGATTTTTCGCGTAGCGCGGCTTCGGCTGAGGCATGCCCGCCGAAACCGAACACGCCGCGAAACAGCGGATGCTGCGGGCTGACCAAGCCTTTGCCGTCCGGAGTCGTGACGAAGGGAGTTCCCTTCAGTGCGGCGAACTGTAGTATCGAGCCGATAGCCTCCCCGCACCCGCCACCGATCAACAACACTACTTTATTGGCTGCGGACAACATTTCACGTAGCGTTTCAATCGCATCGTCGTCTACCAGAGATGAGGGGGCCAGCAGGCTATGCAAATCGTAAGAAGGGGTTTGGTTCGGGCTGGGACTGCGGAAGACATCCACCGGAACGGTCAGGTGGGACGGGCCTTTGGGGGTTCGGGTGGCGCGCTGCAACGCGGAAACCAATTTGGCTTCCAGTTGCTTCGGGTGCGATATCAGCGAATTGTAGCGGGTGCAGTGGCGAAACATGCCCAGCGTATTGATCCCGGTGCAGGTTGATTCCTGCAATGGGTTCTTGCCGAAAGCTGGCAACGCGGGTTGCCCGGTAATCACCAGCATCGGAATGTTGTTGTCGTAGGCACTGGCAACACCGGTTATGAGGTTGGTCGCCCCCGGCCCGGAAGTGGAACAACAGACACCTATCTTGCCGCTTTCACGAGCATAGCCATCAGCCATAAAAGCCGCTCCGGCCTCGTGTCGCGCCAAGATGTGCTGTATCCCCCCCCTGCGGGCGCTTCTGGCAATGGCATTGTAAAGCGGTTCGATTGCGCCGCCGGGGATGCCGAACACGTATTCGACCCCGATCTGTTCCAGATAGGCAACCAGCAAATCCGCGACTTCCAATGTTTGAGCCGGAATGATTTTGGGACTTTCCCCGGAGATTTCCGTGGAAATATTAGGGACAAGCGAAATCTTAGCACCCATGGCAGGGTTCCTCCTAAAGTGATGTTAAACAACATCTCGTTATCGTTCGCCGATTAACATCGGCGTGCCGGTCTGATGCCGGTCATTTGTTGCATTAAACCCAGATAATCCATTAGGCGCGAAGCGATATGAATTCCCCACCTCCGTTCGCCCTGAGCTTGTCGAAGGGTATTGATTCCACAATACTTGTGGTTCGACAAGCTCACCACGAACGGCCTTTCGACAAGCTCACCACGAACGGCCTTTCGACAAGCTCACCACGAACGGCCTAATGGATTATCTGGGTTAAACTTGCTACCACACTTACCCGAAGCAAGTGTTTTTTTAACCATAAACTTTGTAAGGTTAGTGTAAAGCCTGATATTATTGATTGCAAGTAAAAAACTAATTCACTTAAGTTTTTACATGAAGCGGCGAAAAAACACCAAATGAAATCAATCATGGGCATATTCAAAAACCCCTCACTGCTCGGATCAAGGTCTTTTTCCCGGTGGCGGATTGTTTTGTGTGCCGGGTTGCTGGTGACCTCATCGCTGATGGTTGCCACGGTTCCGGCATGGGCGACCCAAAAATATTCAGCCGCCTTGCCTCGCGAGAACGTATCCGCGCAGGAAGATGACGCAGGAGTGATACGCTCCGTCAACTCGTACCCCGTCTCGCCCGCTTTGCAACTGATGGAGCCGGAATACCCCACCGAAGTCATGCGCGCCATCGAGGCGTACCCGGAGGTGGTGGTTTTTCCTATCCAGGTCGCCGGCCCAGTCGATACCGTCGCTAAAAGAAATCTTGCCAACAAAGTCGCAGAGGCAGCGGGGAGCGGTTCTATCGCGGTCATTTACCCGGACATCGGCGAACCCTACCGCAGCATTTTCACCGAGATTATTAACGGCATTGAAGACAAGACCAAGAAACACGTTGCCAATTTCCCGGTGGGGCCGAACGTGGATATCGGTGAACTGAACAATTCCTTGCGCCGTCAGGATACCCGAGTGGTAATCGCTCTGGGCCGACAAGGCGTGAAGGTCGCTTCTGCGCTGAACAGTAATATCGGTATCGTGGTAGGCGGCGTATTGACGGCGACGGAAAGTGAAATTCGCAATTTGCAGGTGAACAGCCTGTCGCCCGACCCGGCGTTGCTGTTCTCGCGTCTGAAAGGAATGATGCCCAAGGCGCGGCGCGTGTTCACCGTATACGATCCCCGCCAGAATGCGTGGATGATGCGCTTGGCGAAAGAAGCTGCGCGCGCGCAGGGGATGGAACTCACCTCCTACGAAGCGCTGGACTTGCGCAGTGCGATGCGCGCCTACCAGGAAATATTGTCCACCGCCGATAGCAGCCAGGATACCTTATGGCTGCCGCAAGATTCCACCACGGTGGAAGACAGCACCGTGCTGCCGATGGTGCTGCAAGAGTCATGGGCACACAACCTGACAGTGTTTTCCAGCAGTTTTGGTCATGTCAGGCGCGGCGTGCTGTTCTCGCTGTATCCCAACAACGTTGAGTTGGGGCGCCATCTCGCGGGTTCCGCGCTCGACTTTCTGGCCTCCGGCGAAAACGAGACTTCCGGCATGATACCGTTGCGCGAAGTGCTGATGGCAGTCAATCTGCGCACAGCCAAGCATCTTGGACTCAATGCCGGTCGCCCGCAAAGTATCGACATGGCGTTCCCGGAACAATGAGGGGGCGCACATAAACAATATGTTTGCCGCATTTTTACAAAAGCTCACCTTCCAGCGCCAACTCAACATCACGGTGACGCTCGGCATTTTTTTTCTGGCTCTATTTTCCTCCATCGTGGGATCGTGGCGGGGCAATGAGCGGGTGCGCCACGATCTTATAGAGCAGGGACAGCATATCACCGAGAATCTGGCACGTCAGAGCGCCTTGGCGCTGGTTTACTCTTCAGCCGACAACGCCGCCGAGGCGGTGAATGTCACCATGGCTTTCCCCGGCGTGGTCGGCGTGGAAATACGCCATGCCAACGGGGGGGTGCTGTTGGCGCGCGGCGAGCTTAACCTCGCCGAATTTCTCAAACAGGACAGCCTCACCGATGGCTTGCAAGCAGCAGCCGTACTCAATGCGGAAAGCAGGAAAGCATGGCACTTTGCCGCCCCGGTCTATTCGCAGCCTTCTGCGGAATCCCCGTTCAGCGAGGCGAGCGTCCCTGAGTTGCTCGGCCAGGTATCGGTGGTGATGAGCAAAGAGGCGCTGACCAGAACGACCACAGACCTGTTCATTTCCAACCTGACCACATCGTTCTCTTTCGCGTTGCTGTTTCTGTTCCTGCTGCGTTTTCTTACCCTGAGCATAACGCGACCACTCAATCAACTGTCGGCCAGTATGGGGCGCGCCCAAAAGGGGGAGTCAAGGGTGCGGGCCGTACCCGGGGGGCCTAAAGATATCGCCGATATGGCATACGCGTTCAACAGCATGATGGCGGAACAGGAAGAACGCGAAGCAGCCTTGCGTATCGCCGCCATTGCCTTTGAGACAGATGAAAGCATGATGGTGACCGATGAGAATGCGGTAATTATCCGGGTCAACCAGGCGTTCACCCAATTAACCGGCTACAGCCCAGAAGAAGCGGTTGGCCAGAAACCATCCCTGCTCAAGTCTGATCGCCATGATGCGGGGTTCTACCGCCGCATGTGGGAAAGCCTGCGGCTATACAATAGCTGGCAAGGCGAAATATGGGATAGGCGCAAGGACGGCGAGGTTTATCCGGCATGGTTGAGCATTACTGCCGTTGTCGACAAAGAAGGAAAAGCCACGAATTACGTCGGCGCATTTGTCGATTTCACCGAACGCAAACGCGCAGAAGATGAGATCCACCATCTCGCCTATTACGACACGCTCAGCCAACTACCCAACCGGCGCCTGCTGCTTGACCGCCTGCGACAAGCGGTGGCAACCAGTTCGCGCAACCATACCGGCGGCGCGCTGCTGTTCATCGACCTCGATAATTTTAAAACCCTGAACGACACCAAGGGCCACGGTGTCGGAGACTTGCTGCTGATCGATGTGGCCAAACGCCTGCAAGCGTGCGTGCGCGAGGGTGATACCCTGTCCCGCTTCGGCGGAGATGAGTTTGTGCTGTTACTGGAGGGATTAAGCGAAGAAAGAGCGCAGGCCGCCGTGCAGGCGCAGGGTGTGGGAGAAAAAGTGCTGCAAGAACTTAACCGGCCCTATAATCTTGCAGGGAACGAGTTTCACAGCTCATCAAGCATGGGCATCACCCTGTTCGCCGATTTTCAGCAGAATCTCGACGAGCTGCTTAAACAGGCCGATACGGCCATGTATGAAGCCAAGAAATCCGGCCGCAATACCCTGCGTTTCTTTGATCCCATCATGCAGCAGGAACTGGAAGTTCGCGCCCAACTTGAAGTCGGGTTGCGGGAGGCATTGCAGAAACAGCAATTCCAGCTTTATTACCAGAAGCAAGTCAACCGCAACGGACGCACTCTGGGGGCGGAAGTTTTGGTGCGCTGGATACATCCCGAGCAAGGGTTAATCTCGCCGATGCAATTCATTCCGCTGGCGGAAGAAACCGGACTCATTATTCCTATCGGTACATGGGTATTAGAAATCGCCTGCAAACAACTCAAGGCGTGGGAAACGGATCGGCTCACCCGTAATTTACAACTTTCAGTCAATGTCAGCGGGCGACAATTCCGTCAGGTAGATTTCGTTGAGCAAGTGTGTGAAATACTAGATCAGACAGCCATCAACCCCTTGCGCCTCAAGCTTGAGCTGACCGAAAGCATCGTGCTCGACGATGTCGCCGACACCATCGCAAAGATGCAGGCGCTCAAGGAAATTGGCGTGAGTTTCTCCATGGATGATTTCGGCACCGGCTATTCATCGCTGGCTTACCTGACCCAACTACCGCTCAACCAACTCAAAATTGACCAGTCGTTCGTGCGCAACATCGGCACCAAAGCCTCCGATGTCACCATCATCCAAACCATCATCGGCATGGCCGACAACCTGAGCATGGAAGTCATCGCCGAAGGCGTGGAAACCCAAATACAACGCAACACCCTTGAAAGCATGGGTTGCATGCTTTATCAGGGATACTTTTTCGGCAAGCCGGTACCGCTGGAAGAATTTATTCTGAGTCTGTAGCATTCAAATCTAGGCTGCCAGCTTCTTGATCGATTCAAGTACGGCTTCGCCTTTGAACGGCTTGACGATCCAGCCCTTGATCCCGGCAGCCTTGCCGCGCTCCTTCATGTTTGGGCTGCTCTCGGTCGTCAGCATAATGATATTGACCGAGCTGTTGCCCAGTTCGCCGCGCACTTTCTCCGCCATGGTCAGGCCGTCCATATTGGGCATATTGATGTCGCAAATCACCAGTTTAATGCCCATGTCGCCTTTAATCTTGGTCAGCCCGTCTTTGCCATCTACCGCAGTGGCAACGTCCAGTCCACTTTTTTTCAAGAAGCCTGCCACTTCGTCGCGTACCGTGCTTGAGTCATCTACTACCAGAATTTTTGCCATTGCTGTTATCCTTAAAAGTTAGGGAACTATTTGTTAAAACATTTCCATTTCACCTGAATCCACAAGCGTTTCAACATCGGGTGCAATTTCCTTGAACTCATCCGGAGACCAGTTGAGATTGAAAATGAAACGTTGATATAGCTTAACTTTTCTACCTGAACTTTCATCCTCCAGCGTGTAAAGGAAACATAACTGGGGATTCTCCGTTCCGAATGAGATGTACTTGTGCTTGTGATTGACGACCAACGGCACTTGTATCTGACTACCTGCTATGGCTGCGACATCACCGACGAAGCGATTTTTGAAGGAACCCCAGATTAAATTGGTGATTTCTCCCAGCAGGCTATTGACTATCCTGAAGTTGGCTCCGGAATCTGACGGGCTATAGCGGTCAAGTATGTCGAGGATGGGTTCTTCTTCGGTTTGCAACATCATGTAGCCGCGACACCAACTGCTTTCCAACGGAATCAGGCTGAACACCTCACCAAAAATAACACGGTCACGGACAATATAGGGCGTACCCAGCAATATTTTCAGTGGCTTTAGCTGGCTGACCAATGCCGATTCTGTAATCTCGGAAATACCACGTACCAGCGCGTTGGGATAAACCAGACAGAAAATGTATTCGTCAATAACTTTACGCAAGCCACCCATGTCACTGGCGACATAAGCCGCGCAAAATGAGTTACGCACTTTTTCAGGGAAATCATCTAGCGTCGCAATTTTCTCGCGGCGAATGATGATCGGTAATTCAGGGCGAATCGCGTGAATCTGTGCAGCGATCTCAGCGTTTTCTTCCGGCGAGTCCCCGTAGCTTTCGGAATAGAGTATCGCGCCAAGATCGATGTTGGACTGCAATACCGGCATGATGCGATCCTTTTGTACCTTGAGCGCAACCAGATTATTTTCATCGCAAAACTGCTTGATCACTTGTGCATGCTCGTGGCTGTCTTCCAGTACCAGCACCTTGCTAATAAGATTTTCGGTCATTTCTTTCCCTTAATTGCATACATCCTGATTTCAAAATAATTCCAGTTCGCCGGTCTCTTCGACCTCATCGGATTTATCCACGGTAAAATCAACCGGGGCGTACCCGCACATGCAAATAGTCGCTTGCAGATGTACTGAACCACCATTGATTTTGATGTCGTGGCGGGAAAGATATCCCGGGTTCAGTTCACTCAAAAACGGGAGGCTCAGACTGCTCAGCGTGTAGGGCGTCGACATCCCAAGATGGGGGAAGTAGCGCAGCAACTCGTGATTCATTTTGCCGCTGCAAAGGTTGCCTATCTCCGAGAAAACCTCGGAAAAAGGTTTGGATTTATTGGCCGTTTTCTTGAGGAAGTAATTTCGGGTTTCCTGATCTTCGCCAATATGGAAGATTGTCAACACCTTGAACAGGAATGAAGATATCGTCAAAACCACGATATCCTTTTCCCGGAATTGGTCGCACTTGCCTCCGTGCAGAACATTAATGCTGCAATGATCGCTCTGGTCGAGAACGAGGCTCGCCTTGGCCGACTTGGCGAAAATATAATCGATGCCTTGCTTGGCTTGTTGGCTAATCGCACTGTTCATAT
This sequence comes from uncultured beta proteobacterium, assembly GCA_963714805.1. Lineage (GTDB taxonomy): Bacteria > Pseudomonadota > Gammaproteobacteria > Burkholderiales > Gallionellaceae > CAIQPV01. Next base: position 870,352 of record CAVQPO010000006.1, read on the forward strand.
TTAGTGGAGTGTTGATCGCAATTGGCTGATTTTCGAATCCATGGCGCTGATGGCCGCCATCATCATTTTCCCGCTCGCCTGAATGTCCTGAAACGTCACCGTGGTAATCAAGTCGTTCTTGTTAAGACTTTTGCCGTACTCCGTGGAGAGAATTTCCGAGCGCCCGGCGAGCGACTTCACTTGATCGGCAACGACCGCAAAGCCCCGCCCGGCCGCACCTGCGCGCGCCGCTTCGATCGACGCATTCAAAGCCACCAGAATCACATGCTTGACGATGGCCGAAAATTCCTGATTTTGTTTGCGCATCAGGGTGTTTTGCTCCATCAATGTGGTCATTTCCTCATGCCAGTGCTCAAACGTCACCGCCACATTTTTTAGTCGTGCCGCCTCGTCAGCAAGCTCCTTGGCCATCATTGAGAGGCTGGACTTTAATTCCTCCTGAATTGCTTTTGCTTGCTGTTGGTCATTGGCAATTTCGTTCTGCATATCTGAAATGCGCGTGTTCAACTGATCCACAGCCGCAGCCAACTCTTCAACTTTCATTTGCAGATCTGTATTGCTGGATTCGGCTCCAAGTCGTGCCTTGTGACTTTCTGCGAGTTCGTCGCTCAAGCGGGTACTGGTGTTATTTAAAGCTGTAATTTGAGCGTTAAAGTCTGCCTGTAGCCGAGCAGAATGTTTGACATTCCGTGAATTGAGAATGACCAAGACAATAACTGAAAATACTGCGCCACCGCACAGCGCTGCAAATATAAACTCCATAATCATGATGGGGTAACCTTGAATTACGCTTGCTTTAAATGCGTTGCGTTGATTGAGATACTTTCATCAAAATTGACTCCTGCAAATGTTTCGCCAGTTCCGCTTTGAGGATGAAAATTAAAACTTTCGACATTTTCTGATACCGCTTCCGGCAAGTAGACGATGGTTTCAAATTGGCGGAAATCGCCACCCATATTGTTGTCGGTAAATTTTATTTTGAGCATTCCGTTTTCGCGTTTGACAAAATTTTGCACCGCATCCATGCCGACACCGCGCCCCGATACTTCAGTTACATTTTCTGCTGTAGAAAATCCGGGGCGCAAGATAAGTTCTGCAATTTCATCGTCGCCAAGTTGCTCATCGGAATCGACCAGCCCTTTTTCTATGGCTATTTTGCGGATACGTGCCAAAGCAAGACCGCGCCCATCATCGCTCAGCTTGATTTGCAACATGCCATCCTGCACGTCCATCTGCAGCAGGATCGTTCCTGCCGCCGACTTGTTCTGCCCCAAGCGTTCTTCGGGGCTTTCCAGCCCATGATCCATCGAGTTCCTAAGCAGATGCATGAAAACATTTTTTAGCATGCCGCCGACTTGCGAACGCACAACGTAGCCATTGTCCTGGACATTAATGATTGGTGGCACCTTGCCAAGCTCTTTGGCCAACGAAGGCAGCGAATCAAAAATTCCTTCAAGAATCTCGACGATCCGCTCGGTGCCTATCAGGCGCAAGGTCTTGCGAACTTCGTTGTGGACTGCCAGCAATTCGTGCAGGTTGCCGGTATTCGCGTTCTCCAGACGATGGATCGTTTCCTGAAGCTGTTGTTTGTCTATCATCAAGAAACGCTCTATGCTGCCTCTGCGCCCTGGCCCCTTTCGTCCCAAGCTGACCTCATTGATACTGGCATAGTGTTCAACCATAAGTCTTACAGCAAACAGGGTTTCCATCAGCGTTGCCTGATCCCATGCAATGTCCGGACGTGGCTTGCGTAGTTCAACATAAGGTTGCTCGGCCTCGTGGACGATGTTGGTCAGATGGCTCAGGCCATAGGTTCGCGCGTTGCCTTTGATGGTATGCATGTTGCGGAACAACTTGGTAATGGCTTCGGAATTATGCTCCGGGTTTTCTCGAATCAGCAGTTCGTTTTCGTCGATAAACTTGAGCGAGGAAGTGATAAATTCGTAGAACTTCTCCTGTGAGATCGAAAGAATTTCCCCTATAATTTCCAGTTCCCGCTTTTGCTTGTTTGCCTCGGCTGCCAGCTCTCTGAGTTCGGTGACATCACGAACGCACAGCATCAAGCGCAGAGTATTATTCGCATCATCCGTGATGGGTGACCAGTTCAGGTCGAGAATCTTGATCCTTCCGTCCGGCATTTTCTTTTCAATCTCACCCACCAGGAGGTGTTTATTGAATTCGAAATTCATTAAATCTTCTCCGATGCAAGCAGATGCAGTCGCCTCGACCTGTGACAAAGCGTCAACTCCCAGATTGGTATCGGAGAACACCAGATTCATCAGGTCGCGACCGACGATATCTTTCGTTTCAAAAATCGTTTCAAGATAGGCGGAATATTCCGGATGAACCTTGTTGCCAGCAGTAATCGTCAGAATACCTTGCGGCATGTTTTGCAGCATGGTCTGAATATCCGTCGTTTTCTGTTTGAGCAATGCCGAGTTTTCTTGAATCTTGTTGATCATCATGTTGAAGGCAACGATAGATCGACCTATTTCATCCAAACGCTGCACGGGAATTTGGTGGGTAAAATCCTGAGTCGTCGCAATCTTGGTCGTCATTTCCTGCATCTGGCTAATCGGTGTAATGATTTGACGATAAAGAATCACGCCGAATGTGGTCAGTACGATTATGGTAATAATCGATACGACGGACACCCCCGTTGAAGTTTTTGATAAATTTTCGTTCAGCGCAGCAATTGCCCCGTCTTTGCTCCGTGTTTTCTCGACCCGCAAAGTATCGACTATCTGTTGCAACTCCCTCTGCAGCACCACGACATTGGCATAATAATTTGCTTCGGCAAGCGCGGCATTGCCGCCGAGCTTGGACTGAACCGATTCATCTATCGCCCCGAAGTAATCGGTTAAATTATCTTTGGCTTGTTGCACCAGACCTTTTTGAACATTGTCGGTAGCATGCTCAAATTGAAAATTGACGCCTTCCTGAAGCTTGGCTTTGCCAGCAACCAGTTTTTCCTTGGCTTGGTTGGCGAGGTTGTTGTCCGGCTCCGAAATCAGTGACATGGTAATCAGTTGCACTTCTTTTACCTGAGACACGAGGTCGGCCGTTGCCAGTGCGCTTGGCACCACGCCTTCCGTCACTCTTTTAACCTCGGCGGCGTTGACTCTTGCCTGATAGATGGAGTAACCGCCTATTGAGAAAATTGCGATGAACGACAAAACGATCAGCAACGTAATACGATGTCGGATACTCATTTGGCATACACTCCTATTAGTCATACAATTCTTGTTTGTAATTTTTATTATTTGTTTTGTTAAGCTGTGTAAAGTGGCCTGCCCATACTACGACTCGGGTATTTCATCGGCATGAATCTGCTATTAAGTTTTTCTTACGGCATGCGCAGGTTTATTCCACCTCAGTTTGAATACCGCCCCGTTTTCACACAGCGCTAGCGCATTATCGATTTGGGTATTAAACTGAACCTCATTCAACCCTATACTTTTCAGCACCCCATGACCATGGATACTCAAAATACTTATCTGGTGATCACCGCTACCGGTGAAGACAAAGTCGGCCTCGTAGACAGGCTATCAAGCAAGATTGCCGAGAGCGGATGCAATATTGAAGAAAGCCGCATGGCCGTATTGGGCGAGCAGTTCGCCCTGATCATGTTGCTTTCCGGCCCGTGGAACGCGCTTTCCAAACTTGAGGGACAAATGGGAGCGCTGGGTGAACAGTTGGGGCTCACCATTATTCACAAACGTACCCAGCAACGGGAGCGGACGCAACCGGCGGTTCCCTATAATGTTGAAGTATTGGCCATGGATCATCCCGGCATCGTGCGCAATCTGGCCGCTTTCTTTTCCAAAAACGGTATCAACATCGAGGAACTGCAGACCGACACCTATCCGGCACCCCACACCGGCACCGCCATGTTTTCCGTCACGCTGACGGTGGGCATTCCTGCAGACGTGCATATTCCCACTTTGCGTGGAAATTTTCTCGACTATTGCGACGACCTGAATCTGGATGCAAGCTTCGAACCTTCACGGGTGTGATGTCTCATGCCTTCATGAGAGAAAATCATGCTGGATGAACTGAAATTGCCAAAGACACTCGCCAAGCGTCTGGAAAAGGTTGCGGCGATTGCCCACGTCAATCCAGAGTCAACTCTCAAGACTGCTCTCAAAGATCGGCTGGACTATCTGGAATGGAAGGCCAATGCCATTGCCCAAGGACAATCTGATCTGGATAACGGCAGAGTAGTTTCCACCGCGCAGCTTCGTGAATCGCTTGCCAAACAACGTGCCGCAAAGAGTAACAAAGCAGCTTGAATGGTCGGTTCGTTCAGAACGCGACTTGCTGGCTATAGATGCACACATTTCATGCGTTTGCGCACCATCTTCAATTGGTGTGGGGGCGCACCCTACCCTGCTTTAGACTAGGCGGATATAGAGTGAAAGTTTCTACCGAACAGGCAGAGATCATTAAGAAGAAAACTGAGTTCAGTTCGCCGCTAAGTGTTTCGACCGGTTACAACCGGTGGGGCAAAGTCAACGCCTCCAATCTATCATTCTTCCGCGCGCAAATTGAGATGGTTTTTGATTCAAAAAACTCTCCCATCAGTCTGAAAGATACTGGCCAACGAGTTGGTAACCGAATAGCTTTGTTTGTTGACTTCAAGCCAATCAGTATATGCATTGATGACATAGCTACAGGAGAACAATATTTTTGCGGACCAGTTTCACAAGTTAGGAAAGTTAACTCGACATCTGGATGGATTAGCCCAGGAAATTCAATTGAACCGCAACAACACGCAAAGAGAAAACTAAAAGTTCAATGAGATGCCAAAATGCGTGGGCAAACAACGAAGCAAGCTCGGATGGAATGCAATGGAATCCGGGATTTCCCACCCCCATGGAAATCTCTCGATTTCGCTGCGCTGCATCCCGGCTACCGGGTGACGATTTGATGGGGTTGGTTGGGCGCTTCGTGCCCGACAAAATGAAAAACCAAACTGTCGGGTACTGGGTGACCGACATACATGAGAAGGAGTGGCTATGCGTAATATTCTTGACGAGATCGACATTTCGGATATCAAGTGGATAGACAAACCTGTGCTGCCGCTCTGGGTTTATGGCACCTTACGAGCTAAAAAGCGGTTCCACAATTACTTGGTGGGTGGTAGCAAGAAGATGGGTGAATACAAAATGAACGGCATCCTGATGCAGATGGTGTCTGGTGACGTATTTGCGCGCAAGGACGACTCGGGACAGAAGATGATGGGCGAACTCTATCATGTGAGTCTCGTCGGTCTGTGGCGGATTTTCCACTTGGAAAATCAGTCTGGTGCGTTCCCGAAAGCTTACAATCTTGACGTATCTGAAGTTTTTCATTCGACGGATGAGAAAAAGAATGATGTAGCGCTCTGGTTTTGTCGCCGGGAGGAAAAACCTCTGCTGTGTCAGGATTACAACACCCACATGCCCGATAAGACTCTGTTGGAAAAATTAGTGGAATCTTTCAAAGCCTGCGACTCAAATATTGCCCAAAACGACATCGACTCATTCTTGTGGAAGGAATTGAAGAAGTCGCCGTAGGTTACGCCGAGCCCAACAATGATTTTGTGAACGAAGCAAAAAATAGCAAGCGTAGCCTGGAAGCAATGCAATGCAATCCGGGATTCATGGCACTCCGTTGAATGTTGGGATAACTTCTGCGCCCTGACGGGTGCCCCCGGATTCCACTACGTTTCATCCGAGCTACGTGACCATGTCCCTCTATTGTTATGCCCTGACCCCAAGCCCCTCAGCGAATTTCCTTCACCAATTCCGGATGTTTATCAAGAATGCGAAACAGGTTCACGACTGCCGCAACCGGCCTGGACTTGCCGTGTTCATAGCGCGAGAATGCATTAACACCGCCTCCCGCAATCGCGGCGGCTTCTTTTTGCGACAGTTTGAGTTTTTTGCGGATGCGCGCCAGTTCCGCTGATTCCTGTTGGTCTATAGCTGCGCGAAACTGCTCCACTGCTGCCACATAACGCTTGCCTTCGCCTCTGGCAAATTCGCATTCGCCACACGCCGGGCAATGCCAGCCGTCCACTGCGGCAATGGTGATTTGCTTGCCACGGTATTCGACGAGCTTGTCTTGCTTGCCGCGCAGCATGTCTGCCTTTTCACAATTCAAGCACAAGTGCTTCATCTCATTTCTCCTTAAATTGGATCACAACAATTCCATTCTCACGTAGCGTCAGTTTGATGTAAGCCTTTATGCCGGATTTCAAATCGGCGTGGTAAACATCTTGCCAAATTCGGTGATCGTTATGAGTGGTCATGCTTTTGTAAAAGTTCGATTGCCGAAGACCAAGCACCACGGCAACCGCCCCCTCGGAAGTAAGCCCCAAATCCCAAGCACCATCCAAAGCTGTCTGAGTAAAAGCATCAACCCGGTTAGCCGCAACGACTGCCAGAACATCGGACAACAGGTAGTTAGGCTTCATCTTTTCCATAGGCGAATACTAACCCAATAGGTTAACTTGTTCAATGGCACAAACGCAAATATGTTTGCAAGTTAAAAAGGGAGCCAGCGTAGCCCGGATGCAATGCAATAAAATCCGGGTTCATGGCACTCCGTTGCATGTTGGGATAACTTCTGCACCCTGACGGGTGCTCCCGGATTCCACTGCGTTTCGTCCGAGCTACGTGACTGACCACGTCCCTCTATTGTTCTGCCCTGAACCCAAGCCCCTCAACGAATCTCCTTCACCAATTCCGGATGCTTATCCAGAATGTGAAACAGGTTCACGACTGGCGCAACCGGCTTGGATTTGCCGTGTTCATAACGTGAGAATGCATTAACTCCGCCCCCCGCAATCGCGGCGGCTTAGCGACAGTTTGAGTTTTTTGCGGATTTCCAGCTTGAAATAATATGCCTTTAAGTACATAATCGTCGCATGCCTTGGAACGTACTCTTTCACGATGACTTTCACGCCGAGTTTCAGGCGATGGGTAGCACGCTTCAGGATGAGTTGCTTGCCCATGCCCGGCTTCTTCAGGAATTTGGCCCACATTTGGAGCGACCAACGGTAGATACGCTTAAAGGTTCGAAGCACGCGAATATGAAAGAATTGCGTTTCGATTGTGAAGGCGGGGTATGGCGGGTGGCTTTTGCATTTGATACAGAGCGTGCGGCAATTCTGCTGGTGGGCGGCGACAAAGGTGGCGCAGACCAGCGCCGATTTTATAAGAAGCTGATTGCCAGTGCCGACGCAAGGTTAGACGGGCATTTGGCTTTGCTTAAAATGTCGAGTGCTTCAAGGCAAGTGAAGGAGAAAATTCATGGCAAAAAATCTAAATGATGTGCTGGCCGAGTTACCGCCCAAGCGTCGCGCCAGAATCGAGCAACGCGCGGGGGAACTGGCAACGCTAAAGGACTTGCGTCTGGCCGTTGCTCATACTCAGCAAGACCTTGCCGCGAGCCTTGGGGTGGGGCAGGACACGATTTCGCGTATTGAGCGCCGAAGCGATTTATTACTTTCTACGTTACGCCGCTATATTCAGGCTATGGGCGGCGAACTCGATCTGGTCGCGCGCTTCCCCAACCGCCCCCCCGTTTTGCTCGATCACATTGCTCAAGAGCCAACAGTAAAGAGGCGTGCTGCTCCTGCCAAGCAGGCAGGTACACGGAGCAAAGCGCTCGCGTGAAGCACGGAAGGTGGGGTCGCTCATGCCGTGTGAGCGCTCTCGGCATGCAATTTAATGCCCAGCCCGCGTAGGATGTGGTAACGAAGGAACCGCATCGAACCGATCATCGAGAGCTTGTCGAACGATCGAGATTGATGCGGTTCGCAAGCTCACCACATCCTACGATTCAGGAGAATGAAATAAGTATCCAGCGCGAAGAATTTAACACTATCGATATGTAGCGGAAAACATGCCGTTACCGCCGATACCGCTATGCGCCTTGGTCGCTTGTTCGGCATGTCCGCGCAAACATGGATGAACCTGCAAGCCCAGTATGATCTGGAAGTTGCCGAGAATGAACTCGGCGACAGGATAGCTCATGAGGTTATGCCACTGGCGGCATAGGAGTTGAAGGTGGCGTAGATCAGCGCCAATTTTATAAGAAGCTGCTGATTGCCCGTGCCGACGCAAGGTTGGACGGGCATTGGGCTATGCCTAAAATGTCCTGTGCTTCAATTCAATCCACAAAGAATTAGCAAAAACAAATCTGCCTTGTATGCTTCATCTGGCTGACATCTGGCTGAAACAAAGTGTAATTAAGATGAGTCCATCAAAGCGCGAATTCAATCCCGAATACGACTAACAGGATAATTCTTTATGAACAAGCCATTGGAACTCAGTTCAAGCAATCCGGATAAAACTAGCTGTGCTCTCGACATGGTCGGTATAGACACAGACATCCTCAAACGATCTCTTTCCGATCATTTAACCAATGCTGTGGGTAAAGATCATCGTGCCGCTACCGAGCGCGACTGGTTTTATACGGCCGCTTATGTGGCGAGAAACCATCTGATCAAGCGCCGTATTGAAACCAAGCGTAATTATCATAGCCATGATGCGAAGCGGATATATTATTTCTCCATGGAATTTCTGATGGGCCGCTCGCTGATGAATAGCCTGCACAACTTGGGTTATGTGCAGGATTTTCGCGATGCGCTGGATAACTTGCACATCAATCTGGACGATGTGAAAGAAATGGAACACGATGCCGCACTGGGAAACGGCGGGCTGGGACGGCTGGCAGCTTGCTTTCTGGATTCCATGGCGACGCTCAGCCTCCCCGGTCACGGTTTCGGTATCCGCTATGAATACGGCATGTTCTCGCAACGTGTTGAGGACGGCTGGCAAATCGAGCAGCCTGACAACTGGTTGCGTTATGGCAATCCATGGGAGTTCCCGCGCCCGGAAGTCCTTTATCATGTCAAATTCAACGGCAAGGTGATCACGCATGAAGACGACGAAGGAATACGCAGGCATCATTGGGTAGACACCGATGATGTATTGGCGATGGCCTACGATAACCCGATACCGGGCTATGGCACCATGACCGTCAACAACATGCGGCTGTGGTCTGCCCATGCGACCCGCGAATTCGATTTGCGCTATTTTAACGAAGGCAATTACATCAAGGCGGTGGAAAAAAAGAACGATTCGGAAAGCATCTCCAAAGTGCTTTATCCTGACGACTCCACCGCAGTCGGACACGAGTTGCGTCTGAAGCAGCAATATTTTCTGGTATGCGCCTCACTGCAGGACATCTTTGATCACTATCTGGGGCATCATCAGAACTTCGATGCTTTGCCCGACAAAGTCGCCATTCAGTTGAACGATACCCACCCCTCCATCGCCATCGCCGAATTGATGCATGTACTGGTAGATTTGCACCACATGGAATGGGAGAAAGCATGGGACATCACCACCCGCACCTTCGCCTACACCAATCACACCCTGATGCCCGAGGCGCTTGAAACCTGGCCGGTCGAAATGTTCGAGCGCATCTTGCCGCGCCACTTGCAAATCATTTACGAAATCAACTTCCGCTTCCTGAAAGATGTGATGCACCGTTATCCGGGTGACACCGAGATACTGCGCCGCATGTCCATCATCGACGACAGCAGCGGCGGCAAGCGCATCCGCATGGCCCACCTCGCTATCGTCGGCAGCCATAAGGTGAACGGCGTGGCGCAAATCCACACCGAACTCATGAAGCAAACCATTTTTGCGGATTTCGACCGTTTTTATCCGGGCAAGATTATCAACATGACCAACGGCATCACCCCGCGACGCTGGCTGAACCAGGCCAATCCTTTGCTGTCGTCGCTGATCACCTCCCGCATCGGCGATGGCTGGATCAAGGATCTTGACCAGTTAAAGCGACTGATTCCACTTGCCGAAGATGCCTCGTTCCGCAAGGAATTTGCGGATATCAAACGCGCCAATAAAGAGCGCTTTGCCGCCATGCTGAAACAAAGACTGGACATCGATATTGATGTAAATTCTCTGTTTGATGTGCAGATCAAACGCATCCATGAATACAAACGGCAGTTGCTCAATATCCTGCATGTGGTGTCGCTTTACAACCGCATCCGCAAAGGTGAGGAGACCGTGCCGCGCACCGTAATTTTCGGCGGCAAAGCGGCACCGGGTTACGCCATGGCCAAGCTCGTTATCAAACTTATCAATGATGTCGCCGATATCGTCAATAATGATCCTGCCGTAGCGGGCCGCCTCAAAGTGGTTTTTATGCCCAACTATGGCGTTACCACGGCTGAAAGCATTATTCCCGCTGCCGACCTGTCCGAGCAAATATCTACTGCTGGCACCGAAGCATCCGGCACCGGAAACATGAAGCTGGCCTTGAACGGCGCGCTCACCATCGGCACCTTGGACGGCGCGAACATCGAGATCATGCAGGAAGTTGGGGCAAACAATATTTTCATCTTCGGCCTCAATGCCAAGGAAGTCGAAAGAGTGAAACAAAATGGTTATCGCCCTTGGGATTATTATCACGCTAACGCCGAATTACGCGAAGTGCTCGATATGATCGCTTCCGGCTTCTTCTCACTCGACGAAACAGACCGTTTCAAACCCATAGTCGATACCTTGCTTGCGCACGGGGACTACTACCTGCTGCTGGCGGATTACGCATCTTATATTTCCTGTCAGAAAGAAGTTGAAACAGCCTACAGGGATCAGGATGCATGGATCAAAAAAGCTATCCTGAACGTCGCCAATATGGGGAAATTCTCCAGTGACCGCACCATCATGCAGTACGCCGAAAAAATTTGGGGTGCACAGCCGTTTGTTCCGTGCAGAACAGGCATCAGTCGAAAAAATTTTTAATTAAGAGGATAATGCAATGAACATAGCTAGGGACAATATCTTGAACTCAAATCAAACGCTCCTCTCCGCAGAAGAAATCAACAAAATCGATGCCTACTGGCGCGCCTGTAACTACCTCGCCGCAGGGATGATTTATCTGCGCGACAACCCGCTGCTCAAAGAGCCGCTCAAACTCGAACACATCAAGAACCGTCTGCTTGGACACTGGGGCTCCAGCCCCGGCTTGGCCTTTGCCTATATTCACATGAACCGTCTGATCAACAAATATGATCTGAATGCGATTTTCATGGCGGGCCCGGGTCACGGTGCACCCGGCGTTCTGGGCCCGGTCTATCTGGAGGGCAGGTACAGCGAGGTATATCCCAACAAGAGCGAGAACGAAGAAGGCATGCGCCAATTCTTCAAGGAATTTTCTTTCCCCGGCGGCATCGGCAGCCACTGCACACCTGAGACGCCGGGCTCGATCCACGAAGGCGGCGAACTCGGTTACAGCGTTTCGCATGCGTTCGGTGCCGCCTATGACAACCCCGATCTGATCGTGACCGTAATGGTGGGCGACGGCGAATCCGAAACCGCTCCACTGGCCACCTCGTGGCATTCCAACAAATTTCTCAACCCGATCCGCGACGGTGCGGTGCTGCCTATCCTGCATCTGAACGGCTACAAGATCAACAATCCCACCATCCTGTCGCGCATCTCGCACGAGGAACTGGAAAACCTGTTCAAGGGCTATGGCTGGACGCCTTATTTCGTGGAAGGCAGCGACCCCGACACCATGCATCAGGCGATGGCTTCGGCCATGGAACAATGCGTGCTGGAAATTCGCCGCATGCAACAGGAAGCGCGCAGCAGCGGCAAATCCGAACCGCCCGCGCTGGCCGATGATCGTGCTGCGTTCACCCAAGGGCTGGACCGGCCCGAAAGAAGTGGATGGCAAGAAAGTGGAAGGTTTCTGGCGCTCGCACCAAGTGCCGATCGGCGACGTGAAGACACCGCGAGCATTTCGCCAAGCTGGAAGAGTGGCTGAAGAGTTACAAGGCGGAAGAGTTGTTCGACGAGAACGGTGCGCTGTTGCCCGAATTGAAGGCGTTGGCCCCTAAAGGCAATCGCCGCATGAGCGCCAATCTTCATGCCAATGGCGGCTTGTTACGCAAAGCATTGCACATGCCAGACTGCAAGGATTATGCCATTGCAGTCAGCCAAGCCGGGCACCACCACCGCCGAAAATACCCGTCCGTTGGGCAAGTTCTTGCGCGACATCATGCGCGACAACATGCACAATTTCCGCGTGTTCGGCCCGGATGAAAACAGCTCGAACAAACTCGATAACATCTACGAAGTCAGCAAGAAAACCTGGCTGGCCGATTATCTTGCCGGAAGATGCGGGTGGCGGCGAACTGTCGCCGGATGGGCGCGTGATGGAAATGCTCTCCGAGCATACGCTGGAAGGCTGGCTGGAAGGTTATCTGCTCTCCGGGCGTCACGGCTTCTTCTCCACTTACGAAGCCTTCGTCCACGTCATCGACTCGATGTTCAACCAGCACGCCAAATGGCTGGCCATGTCCAAAGACGTGCCGTGGCGCGCGCCGGTATCATCGCTGAACCTGCTCATCACCTCCACCGTATGGCGGCAGGATCACAACGGCTTCACCCATCAGGATCCCGGCTTTCTCGATGTGGTGGTAAACAAGAGCCCGGAGGTGACCCGCATCTACTTGCCGCCCGACGTGAACTGCCTGCTGTCGGTTGCCGATCATTGCCTGAAGAGCACCAACTACATCAACGTGATTGTTTGTGACAAACAAAAGCATTTGCAGTTTCTGGACATGGATGCGGCGATCAAGCACTGCACCAAAGGCATCGGCATCTGGGATTGGGCATGCAACGATCAGGGTTCCGAACCGGATGTGGTGATCGCCAGCGCGGGCGACATCCCGACCAAAGAAGCTCTGGCGGCAGTTGTCCTGTTGCGCGAAAACTTCCCCGATCTCAAGGTGCGCTTCATCAATGTGGTCGATCTCTACAAACTGACCCCTGCCAGCGAACATCCGCATGGATTGACGGACAAAGACTTCGACAGCTTGTTCACACATGGACAAGCCGGTGATGTTCAACTTCCACGGCTATCCTTGGCTGATCCACCGCCTCGCCTACCGCCGCAATAACCACAAGAATTGGCACGTGCGCGGCTATAAGGAAAAGGGCAGCATCAACACGCCGCTGGAACTGGCGATCCAGAACGAGATTGACCGTTTCAGTCTGGTGATCGACGTGATCGACCGTATTCCCGCTCTGCATGTGGCTGGCGCCCATGTGAAAGAAAAAATGCTGGACATGCAGATCGAGTGCCGCAACTACGCTTATGAGAACGGTATAGATTTGCCTGAAGTGGATGGCTGGACTTGGCCGTATTGAGCTTGTAGCGAGTAGCGGGTAGCTGGTAGCCGATCAACATCAAAAACCACCGGCTACAAGCTACAAGCTACAGGCTACCAGCTAAAACCATGAAAACCATCCTCACCCTCAACAGCGGCTCTTCCTCCATCAAGGCGAGCTTGTTCCATGCCGATGGTTCGCGGCGCAATTTCCATTATGGGCATGTGCGCAAGCCACAAGAAGTATTCGACCGGCTGATGCTTGATCTGGGGGGCGAAATGCCTTGCGTAGTAGGGCATCGTTTTGTTCACGGTGGAGACATCGCCGATGCGGCAAGACTGGTTGATGCCGCAGAGCGAGCGCGGCTGGAAAACCTTATTCCTCTTGCGCCCCTGCACTTGCCGGGCAACCTGCTCGGTATTGATTTATGCACGCAGCATTTTGCCGTACCCCAGAGTAGCGTGTTTTGATACGGCGTTTCATTTCACCATGCCGGAACTGGCGAAGCGACTGCCTATCCCGAATGAATTGGGGCTGCGCCGTTTCGGTTTCCACGGTCTCAATTACGCGCACATCGCCAAGACATTGCCTGGCATTTTGGGCGAGGCTGCGCACGGCAAAATTGTTGTCGCGCATCTGGGGAGCGGTGCCAGCCTGTGCCTGATGGAAAACCTGAAATCGGTGGATACCACCATGGGTTACACCCCCGCCGGCGGGATTACCATGGGTACGCGGAGCGGCGATCTCGATCCCGGTGTGATGCTGGAATTGGCACAACGATTTACCGCAGAAGAATTGAGCGACATGGTGTTTCACAAGATGGGGCTGATCGCGCTGTCTGATGGCGAAGATTCCGAAATGAGCGCCCTGGTTTCCAGCGGCAGCGAGCAAGCAAAATTCGCTGTCGACTATTTCTGTCGTCAGGTGCGCGCCGCTATCGGCGGCTTCGCGGCCAAGGCCGGGGGCATAGACGCGCTCGTTTTCTCCGGCGGCATCGGAGAGCACTCGCCAGAAATTCGCGCAGGCATTTGCGGCCTGCTGGGATTTCTTGGCTTTGCATTGGATAATGCAACCAACCAGATTAGTCAGGTTAATATTGGCTTGTCCGATTCAAAACCTATTCTGGTGGTTCCTGCTGATGAGGAAGGAATGATACGCGATCTTTGCATGAAGTATTTGGATGTATGTTAGCTGGTAGCCTGTAGCTCGTAGCTAGAAGCCGATAGTTCTGGATGTTGCTTGGCTACCCGCTACGAGCTACAAGCTCAATATCAATTTACAGGAGAAGTCACATGACCAATTTTCTCGAACAACTGAAATCCATGACTACGATTGTGGCCGATACGGGTGATATCGAGGCCATCCGCCATCATCAGCCACAGGATGCCACGACCAACCCTTCCCTGCTGCTCAAAGCGGCCTCATTGCCCGAGTACGCACCGCTAATCGATGACTCGATTGCTTGGGCCAAGGCGCAGGGAGCCGATCCCGAACAGCAGGTACACGATGCGCTGGACAAGCTGGCAGTGGATGTCGGCCTGGAAGTGCTCAAGATTGTACCGGGGCGTATTTCTACCGAAGTGGATGCCCGGCTTTCTTTTGATACGGAAGCCACCTTGCAAAAGGCGCGCAAACTGATCGGACTTTACAATAAAGCCGGCATCGCCAATAACCGCGTGTTGATCAAAATCGCCTCAACCTGGGAAGGTATCCGGGCTGCTGAAATCCTCGAACGCGAAGGTATCAACTGCAACCTCACCCTGATGTTCGGCTTCGCGCAGGCGCGAGCATCTGCCGAGGCTGGCGCAACGTTGATCTCCCCCTTTGTCGGCCGCATCCTCGACTGGCACAAGGCGCGCAGTGGGCACGACTTTTTGGCCGAGGAAGATCCGGGTGTGTTGTCGGTGCGGCAGATTTATGACTACTATAAAGCGTACGGCTACAAGACTATCGTCATGGGTGCCTCATTCCGCAACATGGGAGAAATTCTGGCGCTGGCAGGCTGTGACCGGCTGACCATTGCCCCGTCTTTGCTGGAAGAACTCGAAGCCACGCAGGGGCAACTGCTACGTCGTCTGTCCGATCCGGGAATCCACAAACCGCATCCGGCGCGCTTGACCGAGGCCGAGTTCCGCTGGCAGATGAACGAGGATGCCATGGCCACTGAAAAGCTGGCTGAAGGTATACGCGGCTTCACCGCTGACCAAATCAAATTGGAAAAAGTGCTGGCGACCAAGCTCTGACCAGAGTACCGATTTAGTTAGCCCGGATATTTCATGCCATGAAGGATAGGAAATATCCGGGCTAATTTATTTCCCGCTTGCCAGAATTCCGTTGTTAGAGGAATTCGGGAGCGGCGATGCCGTCAGTGTCGTAATGGTCGACACGCTGCCAACTATCGGGGGTGTCACCACCGGAGTGCCATTCTGGCCAAATTGCTGTAACGCCCCGACCATCCCGGCCACACTGACCGACACACCGACCACACCCGTTGCCGCAGCGGTATTCTGCTGGGTATTCATTAACGGCACAGCCGATGAGCTTGCACCAGTTGATTGCGACTGACTGAACGACCCAATCGCCTGCACCAATCCGCCCACCTGCGATTGCAAGCCTGCTGCCGTGGTCAGCGCACTCACCTGGGGCGGTGCCAGTGCAGCGATCTGCGTCGTAGTCAAGGCGGCAATCTGGGCCGTGGCAAGACCTTGGGCATTCAACGAGGTGGATAGGCTCTGAGCCACGGTAGCCACAGCAGTTGCCGTTGTAACTGGGGCATTGGTGGACTGGACTGGACTGGTTTGGAACCAGACATCCGCCATCTGATGAGTCTGGCCGTTGCTGGTTACGAAACTGGAAACCATGCCTATCAGGTTGCCGTTATTCATCGTGGCTGTCGTTGCCGCAGCAAGGTTAAGCTGCACGATCCCCAGTGAATCCAGAGAGCGCAACTGCCCCCCCTGAACCACACCATTAGCGGATTCGCCAACCCATACTTTCAGATTCGACCAGCCCGCATCCGCGCTGGTAATGACCCCGTCACCATTCGTATCCATTGCACTTAGAGCAGCGAAGCCGTTGGCTGCCTTCTGCCCGTTCGGCAGAACGGTAGCGGAACCGAAGAGCTGGCTGCCGCTGGTAATCGGGGCATTGTTTGGATCGTATACCAGCAATCCTTCACCCGATCCGGAGACCCAGCCGGTATTGACCGCTTGCCCGGTTCCTTTCAGGTCGAATTGTGCTCCTGCCGAAATGCTCTGCGTCGTGATGCCATTGCCACTCAAATCAAGTACCAGAGGAGTAGTGAAATTCGGCAAGACCGATACCTGAGTAGTGGTAAGAAATTGAACTTGAGCTGTTGTTAGCGCCATGGTCGGACTTGTCGTTAATGACGAGATCTGGGCGGTGGTCAGCGCAACCAGATCAGCGGAATTAAGTACCGTCGTTTGGCTGGTTTTCAAGGCCGCGATATCCGAGGTCGTCAAAGCTACGATCTGGTCGGTGCTTAGACCTTGGGTAATTTGAACTGTGGTCAGCGCCGCTGCTTGTGCAGTGGTCAGGGCTACCACTTCATCCGTAGTCAGCGCTGCAATCTGGGCCGTGGTAAAACCCTGAGCTATCTGCTTGGTAGTAAATCCAGATATCTGCTTGGGAGTCAGAACTGTGGCAATTTGCGTCGTGCTCAGCCCGGCAATTTGCGTCGTAGTCAGCGTGGCCATTACCGCTGTGGAAAGTGCGCCAAACTGAGCGCTAGTCAGGGCAGTCACCACATCGGTGGTCAGCGCGGCAACCTGGCTGGTACTCAAGGCAGCAATCTCGGTGGTCACCAGCGCGGCAATCTGAGCGGTGGTCAATCCGGCTATCTGCTTGGTGGTCAGGGCTGCCACTTGGGCTGTAGTCAGCACGGCGATCTGGTCGGTGGTCAATCCTTGGGCAATTTGCACCGTGGTCAGCGCGGCCACTTCGGCGGTGGTCAGGGCCACCACAACACCGGTAGCCAGCGCCGCAATCTGGTCCGTGGTCAAACCTTGAGCTATCTGCCCGGTGGTCAACGCGGCCATTTGCTTCGTGGATAGCGACACAATTTGATCGGTGCTCAGCCCTTGGGCAATTTGCGCCGTGGTCAGTGCGACCACTTCGGCGGTAGTCAAGGCTGCCATTTCACCCGTAGTCAGCGCCGCAATCTGGTTCGTGGTCAGCCCCTGTGAAACCTGCGTTGTTGTCAGGGCTACAATCTGGGTAGTCTTCAAGGCGGCAATATCTGTGGTCGCCAGAGCGGCAACCTGATCCGTGGTCAAACCCTGGGCTATCTGCCCGGTGGTCAGCGCAGCCACTTGCGCCGTGGTCAGGGCCGCTATTTGGTCGGTAGTCAGACCGTTCGCAATTTGATTCGTGGTCAGCGCGACCACTTCGGCAGTAGTCAGCACAACCGCTTCAGCCGTAGTCAGCGCCGCAATCTGGTCTGTGGTCAAACCTTGGGCTAGCTGCCTCGTTGTTAGCGCCGCCACTTCAGCCGTGGATAACACTACGACTTGATCCGTGGTCAGCGCAGCCACTTCCGCTGTGGAAAGCACGACAAATTGAGCCGTGGTCAGCGCCGCAATCTGAGCCGTGGTCAGCCCTTGGGCAACCTGCGTTGTGGTCAGTGCCGCGATCTGTTTGGTCTTCAAGGCAACCGTCTCAGTGGTCACCAGTGCGGCAACCTGAGCGGTGGTCAGACCTTGAGCTACCTGCCCTGTAGTCAACGCGTCCACTTGCACCGTGGTCAGTGCCGCTATTTGGCTGGTGGTCAGGCCATTGGCAATTTGAGCCGTGGTCAGTGCGCCCACCCCGGCACTGGTCAGCGCAACCACTTCAGCCGTAGTCAGCGCCGCAATCTGGTCTGTGGTCAAACCTTGGGCTAGTTGCTTCGTGGTTAGCGCCGCCACTTCAGCCGTGGATAACGATGCAACTTGATCCGTAGTCAGCGCAGCCACTTCCGCTGTAGAAAGAGCGACAAATTGAGCCGTGGTCAACGCGGCAATCTGATCCGTGGTCAGCCCTTGGGCAAGCTGCGTTGTGGTTAGTGCCGCAATCTGTTTGGTCTTCAGCGCAGCGATCTGTGAAGTGACCAATGCGGCAATCTGAGCGGTGGTTAAACCTTGGGCTATCTGCCCGGTAGTCAGCGCAGTCACTTGTGCCGTGGTCAACGCCACTATTTGGTCGGTGGTCAGACCATTCGCAATTTGATTCGAGGTCAGAGCGGTGACTTCGGCGGTGGTCAAGGCAACCACTTCATCCGTAGTCAGCGACGCAATCTGGTCTGTGGTCAAACCTTTGGCTATTTGCTGGGTCGTCAATACGGCTATTTGCGCCGTGGTCAGTGCCGCTATTTGGCTGGTGGTCAGGCCATTCGCAATTTGATTCGAGGTCAGAGCGGTGACTTCGGCGGCGGTCAAGGCAACCACTTCATCCGTAGTCAGCGACGCAATCTGACCTGTGGTCAATTGGGCTAGCTGCATCGTTGTCAGCGCTGCCACTTCTCTCGTAGATAACGCTGCAACTTGTTCAGTAGTCAGCGCAGCCACTTCCGCTGTAGAAAGAGCGACAAATTGAGCTGTGGTCAGCGCGGCAACCTGAGCCGTAGTTAGCCCTTGGGCAATCTGCGTTGTCGTCAGAACCGCAATCTGTCCGGTCTTCAAAACAGCAATATTTGTGGTCGCCAGAGCCGCAATCTGGGCGGTGGTCAAACCCTGGGCTATCTGCCTGGTGGTAAGCGCGTCCGCTTGCGCAGTGGTCAGTGCGGCAATTTGGTCGGTGGACAGACCCTTCGCAATTTGCGCTGTGGTCAATGCGGCTACGGCTCTCGTGGTCAAGTTAACAACCTGATCCGTGGTCAGTGCTGCCACTTCTGTAGCAGTCAGTTGGGCGACTTGCCTCGTGGTTAGCGCCGCCACTTCTGCTGTGGATAACGCTGAAATTTGATCCGTTGTCAGCACGGCCACTTCTGCTGTGGAAAGCGCGACC
The DNA here is from genome assembly GCA_963714805.1 of uncultured beta proteobacterium. Taxonomy (GTDB): domain Bacteria; phylum Pseudomonadota; class Gammaproteobacteria; order Burkholderiales; family Gallionellaceae; genus CAIQPV01. The sequence goes on from CAVQPO010000006.1 coordinate 889,557, forward strand.
AATTGATCGGTAGTCAGCGCAACGATCTGGTCCGTGGACAACCCTTGGGAAACCTGCAATGTGGTCAGTGCTGCAATCTGACTGGTTTTCAAGGCAACAATATTTGAGGTTTCCAGAGCTGCAACTTGAATAGTCGTCAACCCGGCTATCTGCCCGGTAGTCAGAGCGGCTGTTTGCACCGTGTTCAGGGCGACAATCTGATCGGTGGACAGTCCCTTCGCTATTTGAGCCGTAGTCAGTGCGACCATTTCTGAAGTGGTCAGAGCCGCCACTTGATCCGTCGTCAGCGCTGAAATCTGTTTGGTTTTCAACGCAGCAATTTCTGTGGTCACCAGAGCAGCGACTTGAGTGGTGGTCAAACCTTGGGCTATCTGCCCGGTGGTCAGCGCGACCACTTGCGCCGTGGTCAGCGCAGCTATTTGGTCGGTAGTCAGACCGTTCGCAATTTGATCCGAAGTCAGTGCGACCACTTCGGCAGTGGTCAGGGCAGCCACTTCATCCGTAGTCAGCGCAGCAATCTGGACGGTGGTCAAACCTTGGGTTATTTGCCCGGCGGTCAACACGGCCACTTGTTTCGTGGTTAGCGATGCAATTTGGTCGGTGGTCAGACCTTGAGCAATTTGTGCCGTGGTCAATGCGGCTACCGCTCTCGTGGTCAGGTTAACGATCTGATTCGTGGTCAGCGCGGCCACGTCCGTAGTTGTCAGTTGTGTTATCTGCTTCGAAGTGAGCGCTGCCAGCTCAGCCGTGGATAACGCTGTCACTTGATCCGTAGTCAGCACAGCCACTTCTGTTGTGGATAGTGCAACCAATTGCAGAGTTGTCAGCGCGGCAATCTGGCTCGTGGTCAGCCCTTGTGCAAGCTGCGTTGTTGTCAGCGCTGCAATCTGGCCGGTCTTCAAAGCAACGATATTTGCGGTCGAAAGTGCGGCAACCTGATCGGTGGTCAAGCCTTGGGCAATCTGCCAGGAGGTCAACGCTGCCACTTGTTTGGTGGTCAGCACAGCAATCTGGTTGGTACTCAATCCTTGGGCAATTTGAGTCGTAGTCAATGCAATTACTTCATTCGTGGTCAGTGCCACCACTTCATCCGTAGTCAGCGCGGCAATCTGATCTGTGGTCAAACCTTGAGCGATTTCCTGCGTGGTCAATCCGGCGATTTGCGTGGTCGTCAAAACGGTGGCAATTTGGGTCGTGGTCAGCGCAGCAATTTCGGCCGTGGTCAGCACGGCAAATTGCGCCGTGGTCAACACGGCCATCTGGCTGCTGCTCAGTCCCTGAATCCCCGTGCTCAACGCCACAATCTGGCTGGTCTTCAAGGCAACAATATCTGTGGTCGCCAGTGCCGCAACCTGAGCCGAGGTCAACCCGGCGATTTGCCCGGTGGTCAACGCCGCCACTTGCTTGGTGGTCAGCGCGGCAATCTGGTCGGTACTCAATCCTTGGGCAGTTTGTGTCGTAGTCAGTACAACGACTTCGGCGGTGGTAAGGGCGGCCACTTCAGCCGTGGTCAGCGCGGCAATCTGGTCGGTAGTCAAACCCTGAGCTAGTTGTCTCGTGGTGAGCGCTGCCACTTCAGCAGTGGATAACGCTGAAATTTGATCCGTAGTTAGCGCAGCCAGTTCTGCGGTGGAAAGTGCGGCAAATTGAACCTTGGTCAGCGCGCCAATCTGGCTTGTCGTCAGCCCTTGGGCAAGCTGTGTTGTTGTCAGTGCGACAATCTGACTGGTCTTCAAAGCAACAATATCTGCGGTCACCAGTGCGGCAATCTGATCTGTGGTTAATCCTTGGACTATCTGCCCGGTGGTCAACGCGGCAGCTTGCGTTGCGGTCAATGCGGCGATCTGGTCGGTGGTCAGCCCCTGGGCAATTTGGGTCGCGGTCAGCGCGACCACTTGGGCCGTGGTCAGCGCCGCAACTTCATCCGTGGTCAGCGCGGCAATCTGGTCTGTGGTCAAGCCTTGGGCGATTTCCCGCGTGGTCAGACCGGCTATCTGCGTGGTAGTCAAAAATGTGGCAACTTGAGTCGTGGTCAACGCGGCGATTTGGGAAGTGGTCAGCGCGGCCAATTGGGCTGCAGTCAGCGCAATCATTTGGTCGCTGTTCAACACCTGAATTTCCGTTGATGAGAGCGCGGCAATCTGGCTGATTTTCAAGGCTACAATGTCTGCGGTCACCAGTGCACCAAGCTGAACGGTGGTAAAACCCTGGGTTATCTGCATGGTGGTCAGCGCGGCGGCTTGTGCCGTAGTCAATGCGGCGATTTGGTCGGTGTTCAGGCCCTGGGCAATTTGCGCCGTGGTCAATGCGGCTATGGCTCTCGTGGTCAAGTTAACGATCTGATCCGTGGTCAGTGCGGCCAAATCCGTAGTCGTCAGCTTGGCTACTTGCCTCGTGGTTAGCGCTGCCATTTCAGTCGTGGATAACGCTGAAATCTGGTCTGTAGACAGCACAGCCACTCCCGCTGTGGAGAGTGCGGCAAATTGGGCCGTGGTCAGCGCGGCAATCTGATCCGTGGCCAACTGGGAAACCTGCGAGCTGGATAACACCGCTACCTGACCGGTCTTCAACGCTGCGATATCCGCAGTCACCAGTGCGGCAATATGGCTTGTGGTCAACCCGGCTATCTGCCTGGTGGTCAACGCGGCCACTTGTCTGGTGGTCAGTGCGGCAATCTGGTCGGTAGTCAGCCCTTGGGCAATTTGCGTCGTGGTCAGTGCGGCCACTTGAACTGTGGTCAGCGCCGCCACTTCATCCGTCGTCAGCGCGGCAATCTGGCCTGTGGTCAGACCTTGGGCGATCTCCCGCGTAGTCAGACCGACTATCTGCGCGGTCGTCAATACGGTGGCAATTTGAGTCGTGGTCAACGCGGCAATTTCGGCCGTGGTCAACACGCCAAATTGGGCCGGCGTCAGCGCGGCCATCTGGTCGCCGGTCAGCCCCTGAATTTCCGTCGAAGACAGCGCCGCAATCTGGCTGGTTTTCAACGCCGCGATTTCTGTGGTCAGCAGTGCGTTAACCTGAGCGGAGGTTAAACCCTGGGCTATCTGTCCGGTGGTCAGCGCGACCACTTGCGACGTGGTCAACGCGGCGATTTTGCCAGTGGTCAAGCCTTGAGCAATTTGCACCGAGGTCAACGCGGCTATGGTTCTCGTGGTCAAGTTAACGATCTGATCCGCAGTCAGCGCGGCCACGTCCGTAGTCGTCAGTTGGGATACCTGCTTCGTGGTTAGCGCTGCCATTTCAGTCGTTGATAACGCTGAAATTTGGTCTGTGGACAACACCGCCACTCCCGCCGTGGAGAGCGCGGCAAACTGGGTCGTGGTCAGAGCGGCAATCTGATCCGTGGTCAACTGGGAAACCTGCGAGGTGGATAGCACTGCTACCTGACCTGACTTCAACGCTGCGATATCCGCGGTCACCAGTGCGGCAATCTGGCCGGTGGTCAACCCGGCTATCTGTCTGGTGGTCAACGCGACCACTTGTCTGGTGGTCAGTGCGGCAATCTGGTCGGTAGTCAGGGCTTGCGCAATCTGATTCGTGGTCAGTGCGACCACTTCGACCGTGGTCAGCGCCGCCACTTCATCCGTCGTCAGCGCGCCAATCTGGTCGGTGGTCAAACCTTGGGCGACTTGCCGCGTGGTCAGTCCGACTATCTGTGTGGTAGTCAATACCGTGGCAATTTGAGCCGTGGTTAGCGAGGAAATTTCGGTCGTGGTCAACACCGCAAATTGAGCCGTGGTCAGCGCGGCCATCTGGTCGCCGGTCAACCCCTGAATTTCCGTCGAAGACAGCGCTGCAATCTGGCTGGTCTTCAAGGCAACAATATCTGCGGTCACCAGTGCGGCAATCTGGTCTGGTGGTTAAACCCTGGGCTATCTGTTTGGTGGTCAGCGCAGCCACTTGCGCCGTAGTCAATACCGCGACTTGGTCGGTGGTCAAACCTTGAGAGATTTGCGCGTTGGTCAATGCGGCTATTGATCTCGTGGTCAAGCTAACAACCTGATCCGCGGTCAGTGCGGCCACGTCCGTAGTCGTCAGTTGGGCTACTTGCTTCGAGGTTAGCGCTGCAATTTCAGCCGTGGATAACGCTGAAATCTGATCTGTAGTCAGCGCGGCCACTCCTGGTCGTGGAGAGTACTACCAATTGGGGCCGTGGTCAGCAAGGAAATCTGGTCAGTGGTCAGCCCCTGGGAAATCTGCGTGGTTGTCAGAGCTGCAACCTGACTGGTCTTCAAGGCAACAAGATCTGCGGTCACCAATGCGGCAATCTGGTCTGTGGTTAAACCCTGTGCTATCTGTCGGGTAGTCAACGCGGCGGCTTGAGCCGTGGTCAGCGCGGCGACTTGGTCGGTGGTCAAGCCTTGGGAAATTTGCGCCGTGGTCAACGCGGCCACGACTCTCGTGGTCAAGTTAACGATCTGATCCGTGGTCAGTGCGGCCAAATCCGTGGTCGTCAGTTGGGATACCTGCTTCGTGGTTAGCGCTGCCATTTCAGTCGTGGATAATGCTGAAATTTGATTCGTAGACAGCGCAGCCACTCCTGCGGTGGAGAGTGCGGCGAATTGGGCCGTAGTCAACGCGGCAATCTGATCCATAGTCAACTGGGAAACCTGCGATGTTGACAGTGCTGCAATCTGACCGGCCTTCAACGCTACGATATCCGCTGTTACCAGTGCGCCAACCTGAGCGGTGGTTAACCCGGCTATCTGCCTGGTGGTCAGCGCGGCTGCTTGCGCCGTGCTCAGCGCGGCAATTTGATCGGTGCTAAGGCCTTGAGCAATTTGTGACGTGGTCAATGCGGCTATGGCTCGCGTGGTCAAGCTGGAGATCTGATCAGTGGTCAGCGCGGCCACATCCGTAGTCGTCAGTTGGGATATCTGCCGCGTGGTTAGCACGGCCATTTCAGCCGTGGATATCGCTGAAATTTGATCCGTGGTCAGCGCGGCCATCCCTGCCGTGGAGAGTGCGGCAAATTGGGCAGTGGTCAGCACGGCAATTTGATCCGCGCTCAGTTGGGAAATCTGCGATGTTGTCAACGCCGCTACCTGACCGGTCTTCATCGCTGCAATATCTGCGGTCGCCAGTGCGGCAATCTGGTCGGTGGTCAACCCGGCTATCTGCTTGGCGCTCAGTGCGACCACTTGTGCCGTGGTCAAGACGGCAATCTGATCGGTGGTTAGGCCTTGGGCAATTTGAGTCGTGGTCAGCGCGGCCACTTCGTTTGTGGTCAGTGCCATCACTTCATCCGCAGTCAGGGCGGCGATCTGGTCGGTGGTCAAACCTTGGGCGACTTGCCGCGTAGTCAGTCCCGCTATCTGTGTGGTAGTCAAAACTGTGGCAATTTGAGTCGTGGTCAGCGCGGCAATTTCGGCCGTGGTCAGTACGGCAAATTGGGCCGTGGTCAGCGCTGCCATCTGGTCGCTGGTCAACCCCTGAATGTTCGTGTTCAAAGCTGCAATCTGGCTAGTTTTCAACGCGGCGATATCTGCGGTCACCAATGCTGCTATCTGGTCCGTGGTCAAACCTTGAGCAATCTGCCCGATGGTCAGCGCGGCTGCTTGCGCCGTAGTCAACGCGGCAATTTGGTCGGTGGTCAGACCCTGAGCAATTTGCGCCGTGGTCAAAGCTGTTACGGCTTTCGTAGTCAAGCTAACGATCTGATCCGTGGTCAGTGCGGCCACGTCCGTAGTCGTCAATTGTGCTACTTGCCTCGTGGTTAGCGCTGCCATTTCAGCCGTGGATATCGCTGAAATTTGATCCGTAGTCAAGGCGGCCATTGCCGCCGTGGAAAGTGCGGCAAATTGGCCCGTGTTCAGCGCGGCAATCTGATCCGTGCTCAACCCTTGGGAAACCTGTGATGTTGATAGCGCTGCAATCTGAGTGTTCTTCAACGCTGCGATATCTGTAGTCGACAGTGCGGCAATCTGGTCAGTGCTCAAACCTTGCGCGATCTGTCTGGTGGTCAACGCGGCGACTTGCTTCGTGGTCAGTGCGGCAATCTGGTCGGTACTCAGCCCTTGGGCAATTTGACTCGTAGTCAGCTCGACCACCTGGGCTGTCGTCAGCGATGCAATCTGCTTGGTGGTCAGACCTGCCACTTGAGCCACAGATAGCGTGGACAAATTCAGTCGCAGTAGTCAGGCTGGGGGCAGGAGGGGGCGGGTTGGTCAAAGCAACGATCTGCGCTGCGGTCATCGCAGACAACTGCTTCGAGGTCAGAGCGGCCACTTGAGGCTGGGTCAGCGCTATGATTTGATCCGTGGTCAATCCTTGCGCTATCTGCCGTGTAGTCAGTTCGGTTACTTGCACCGTAGTCAGGGCAGCGATCTGAGCCGTGGTCAATGCGGCCACGCCAGCCGAACTCAGAGCGGTAAATTGTGCAGAGTTCAGCGCGGACATCTGGTTGCTGGTAAGACCTGCGGCCCCTAGAGTCAATGCCGCAATCTGGCTAGTCTTCAAGGCAGCAATATCTGTGGTTACCAGTGCGGCAACCTGTGAGCTATTCAGTGAGGCCATCGCTGCCGCGCTCAAAGCAGCAAGCTGAAGACGTGCTCAGCACGGACATCTGGTTGGCGGTCAACCCCGCGACGCCTAGGGACAGGGCGGCAATCTGGCTGCTCTTCAAGGCCGCAATCTCGGTGGTCACCAGCGCTGCAATCTGGGCGCTGTTCAAACCTTGTGCGATCTGCCCAGTGGTCAGCGCGGCCAGTTGCGCCGTGGTCAGCGCTGTTATTTGGTCGGTGGTCAGTCCCTGAGCAATTTGCCCCGTGGTCAACGTGGTGATCTGGCGGGTATTCAAGACCGCAATATCTGTGGTCGTCAGCGCTGCAAGCTGAGCGTTGTTCAAACCTTGACCTAATTGCTTCGTGGTTAGCGCGCTCACTTGAACTGTAGTCAATGCGGCCATCTGGTTCGTGGTCAAACCTTGGGCTATCTGCGCGGTAGTCAGTGCGACCCATTGCGCCGTGGTCAACGCCGTTATCTCATCTGTGGTCAACGCCGCAAGCTGATTGGCAGCCAGGCCTTGAGATACTTGCTTTGTGGTCAAAGCGGCAAGCTGATTGGTTGTCAGCGCTTGAATCGTATCCGTAGTCAGCGCTTGAATCTGAGACGTGGACAGCGTCAGAATTTGAGTTGTAGTAAGATTGAGCGCACTCATATCGGCCTTCCCAATGCCTCAACCCGAGTTGCAGTTATCTCCGCAATCTGCGTTATCGTCTTGCCGGTTATAAATGAACTCATGAAGCAATCCTCTTGGGATTGTTACCTTGTTATTAATTAAAGGGAACCGCTAAAGCCTACGCGCTTGCGACGCGATCTCATAGCATGCACCAAAGCCTATTTTCTGGTGCATGAAAAAAAGTGGCGCGCCCCAATATTTAAACGCCTGTCAAAATAAAATCCCATTGAACACGATCAAAATCTATCCAGCGTGAATCTTACTCCTTATCGACTTGGCTTAATCCTCTATTAGCATGGGTTTTCTATGCCATTTCCAGCTACGAAAGCGCTCAATGATGTAGTCCAAAAACTTTTTGCCAAGCTTGACGCCCAGCGTATCTTCCATACAATCATTATTTACAATGAGTAGCTTATCCTTCAATACTCCCAATCATATCGTCACCCTCTCTGCATTATCGGAAAGATTTAGGAAATATTGAGGCTAAGTTTATGAAATACCCAACGATTGAGAGTCAACATTTCACAACCTATTGACTTATTGGGTAATTATATTTGACAACCCGTTTTCACGGATTAATGCTGTATTCTCGTTGCTAACGCTATTTTCGAAGTGCCCTTTAGTAGAGCCTCAAGTTATTTTAATGTTACCCGATACCGTTACATATTGGTATCTTCCTGATACTATTACATTTTCGTAAAAACGCGCCATGCGTTCTGCCAGTTTGTTGGCCGACCATCCATGCGCATACTCTCGCCCGGCTTCGCCCAAGCTTGCTCTAGCTGTGGCGTCTCCCAGCATCATGATGACCTTACCGGAAAAATCTTCCAACTCTTCCTCGGCGATCCAGACACCGGCACCTTCGAGCAACACGTCACGGGTGCCCATTTCGGCGGTAGATACGACCGGCACACCCTGTGCCATCGCTTCCAGCAGCACCAGCCCCTGCGTTTCTGTCCTTGATGAAAAAATGAAAATATCCGCCGAGCGATAACAGCTATTGAGCTCGGTATGGCGATCAAGGTAGCCGATGAACAGGATGTTAGCGGACAAACCCAATTTTTTGACCTCCTGCTCGAACCCTACCCTTGCTGGGCCTTCACCTGCAATCAGCAACAGCACCTCGGGGATGTCCTTCCTTACCCTATTAACCACTTGCAGTAAAAATTGGATATTCTTTTCGTGCGCCACGCGACCGACGAAAAGCAGCACGGGTCGATCCTGCGCAATGCCATATTTCTTGCGAAAATCCTCGCGTTTGCCCGGCACGAAGCTTTCCGGCTCAAGCCCGGTCGGTATCACTTCCGCATGAGTCGTCACGCCATAGTTACGCAACACCTCCATCATGGGGCGGGAAGGGATCACCATGCCATCCAGGCTATTGCCTTGATGGCGGGAAAATCGTCTGGCAACAGACCCCATAATTATCTTGGGCACAAACGGAATGTAGTGATGAAGATATTCCTCGAAGAAGGTGTGATAAGTTTCAATGCAGGGAATATCCAGCAAACGGGATAGTTTGATGCCGAGGTAGTGCGCCACAAAGGGCGTCTGGATGTGGATGATGTCATAATGTTCGTTACGCAATTTTTCCAGTTGCGCCATTACCCAGCCGAATTTCATCAGCCTGTCTTCCGGGTCAAACGGCAGTTGGCGGGAGGGTACCCGCATGATGTCGCTTTCATCGGAACTTGAACCGGGATAATCTGGAGCAATCAGATGCACGGTATGGCCCAGTGTGCGGAGTTCATGCCTGAAGGTTTCTATGGAAGTCGAAACGCCGTTGATACGCGGGAAATAGACATCGGATATGAAAAGAATTTTCATCGCGATTTTCCTTGGTATTGAGAGAAAGCATTCATCCGAGTAGCACCAACGACCAGATCAGCACCAAATTAATAATCGTAATAAGTACTGCCGCACTCCCTATATCTTTGGCGCGCTTGGCTAGCCTGTGGTCGTCCAGCGAAATACGGTCAACAGTGGCTTCTATCGCCGAGTTCAGTAACTCGACAACCAGCAACAGCAGCACGCTTCCTACCATCATGGCGCGCCCTATAGCTGCTGCATTAACCCAGAATGCCAGCGGCAACAGGATAATTGCCAACAAAACTTCCTGGCGAAATGCGTCTTCGTTGCGGTACGCTTCTTTGATGCCGCAACAAGAATAATGAAACGCATTCAATAAACGTTTGAATCCGGTTTTTCCTTTGTGTGGACTTTCCATATCTTTTCTTTGGTTGGTTATCAAGCCGGATTCTGAATTGCGTTCCACGCGACAAGCTCCATCCGCCCATCGAAATGCTCGACAATCGCGGAACAACTATCCACCCAGTCGCCGCAGTTCAAATAGGCGAGCCCCTCGACTTCCTTGATCATCGGCCAATGGATATGCCCGCAAATGGCACCATCCAGCTTGCGCTCACGAACATGACGAATGACCGAGTCTTCAAAATTGAAAATGAAATTGACGGCAGTTTTTATCTTGCGCTTGGCATAACCGGCCAGCGACCAGTACCCGGGATAGCGGAAAGTTCTGCGCAGCCAGGACAAATAAATGTTCAGGTTCACCAGCATGTCGTACGACTTGTCGCCCAGAATCGCGACCCACCGATGGTGGCGTGTCACTTGATCAAATTCATCGCCATGCAATAGCAGATAGCGGCGTCCGTCAGCGGCGGTATGGACAATTTCGTGAGCCACAACCACATCGCCGAAAGATGTGCCCACATATTCGCGCAGGGCCTCATCATGATTGCCGGGGATAAAAAAAATCTTGTCTCCGTGTCTGGCTCGCCGCAGCAGTTTTTGTACCACCGTATTCTGCGCCGGCGTCCAATGAACATAGCCTCTGTTCATCGCCCATAGATCGACGATGTCACCGAGCAAGAAAACATTTTCTGCCGGGAATTCTTTCAGAAATTCGAGTAAACGATCTGCCTGACATGCCTTGGTTCCGAGATGAATATCAGAAAGGAATATTGACCGGACTTGTGTCATTTTAAGGATATAAAAAATGACGGGCTAAATTGGAAAGCAACGTTTTGTTCATGCCAACAGCATGGCAGGAGAATATTGAATAATTATTAAGGTTTTGTTTTGAAAATGTGAATTATGGAGCGCTGCATGGCTCCCTCAAGTCATGATTTCGATCATTGCTATTGAAATGTTCATTGCTGTCCTTGCTGAATGCTATTGCAGCATGAGGGATACGTTTAGGGCACCACGCTACTGCGTAGCGCCCCATCCGCTGTGCCCAAGCGGATTCAAATTCCCTAACGAATGAAATGGCTTGCGTATTTTGCGTTCAATCTGGACATCGGCAACATAATGAACAGGTCGGCAGTATTGAAATCGGGATCCCATGCCGGCTCACCCCCGATATAAGCTCCAAGGCGCAAGTAGCCTTTGATCAGTGGTGGGATGCTGACGTCCAGTGTTTGATCCAGCGCTTCCAGCGGTAATGGACAGCGCGGAAAAACGCGGTATTCGGCGGGTGCCGCATACAATTTGTGTATTTTGTTGTAAACGCTGGCAGCATAATGTCCGCCATCTTTCATGCTGATGCTGGCACAACCGATCAGGTATTCATGTTTGTGCTTGCTCATGTAATCAGCAAGCCCTCCCCAAAGCATGGCTATGGTCGACCCATCACGATAATTCATGTGTACGCATGAGCGGCCAACTTCGACCATACGGTCGCGCAAGTGTGCCAAGCGTGTCAGGTCGAATTCGGTCTCGGAATAATAGCTGCCGATAGCCCGTGCGCTGTCCGGCGGCAAAATACGGTAAGTACCGATCACTTTGTTGTTGCCGTTGTCCCGTACCAGCAAATGTTCGCAATAACTGTCGAAAATATCGCGATCTAATTCTTCATCTGCACTGATCAGGCTGGCCCCCATTTCTTCTGCAAACACCTTGTATCTCAGACGTTGTGCTTCTTCAATTTCTGCTACTGTTCTCGCCATCCCTGTTGTCAGCCTGCTATGCGGCAGATGTTGTTGCTTAACCAGATCTAACATCGTCGACTCCGTGTGGTGGATGATAGATGAAGATTAGCGATACTCTGTTGCTATAAAGTTACAGGGAGTTTAAGAATTGATGAAATATTCGCACTTCAGATTCGCCAGCAACTGCCGACTATGAGATCGGCCAAGCGTTGAACTGAGTCGGCTAAGTCGGCAAAACGGCAAGCTCCCAACTGTGAGATAGGGCAGCATGCGGAAGGTAAGCTGAGTGGCTGGAGGAGAATTTTGCCAACTCCATATGAATACTCCCCTGCGCTTCCGAAGCTAGCAAACGCCTGTTTTTCCCCTCGCAGGAGAGTGGCGGCAAGTAACACAGGGTGACGTGTAACGATGGGCTGCACATGATTTTCCATAACGACTGGACAAAGCTCATGTCGCCAACAAAGGCCGCATCGCTGTTGGCCTTTCCTGCGAGGTCGTGATAGCGAATGGCGACCGGACAGATGGCGGCATTGATATCGATAGCGGCCTGCATCAAAGAAGAATGAAAATGGCCTGGAAACTCATTGTCGGTGGACGTTCCCTCAGGAAACAAGGCAATGCATGCCCCCTGCGTGAGCGCGCCCGAGATTTCGCAGTTGATGCGCATGGTATCGCGTCTGATGTTACGCTTGACGAACATTGTTCCCGCTCGATGACACAACCAGCCCAACAATGGCCAATCCCTGAGTTCTGATTTTGCGACAAAACATGCCGGAACAACCGAGTTCAAAGCAATCACATCAAGCCATGAAACATGGTTGGCAACTAATATGCGACCATTCAAATTCGCGGGTTGAAAATACCCCCGCACCTCAAACTTCACACTCAGCATATCAAGTAATGCACTTGACCAATGCTTTATGATGCGTCGCCGAATGTTCTGGCTTAATATCTGGAAAAAGCTCGCCAGCCATATCCCGTAAAAGATGTGGCACGCCACACGCCCCCCGCGAAAACAAGCACGCAGCATGACCAATATACGCTTGACTATATCCATACGTGATTGCTATTAAACATGACCAATAAATAATCGGCTCCGGCACAAGCCATCAAACTGCCTCCCCATATGCATGACTCAAGCAGTGCATTCCCAAAGCCTTTTCCTTGTCGCTGACTCATTATGAAAGCCATGCCAGCCATAACGCCAATAAAAATCAGTACAAATCTAAACACCGGCATCAACGAGGTGATCATTTAAATTCTCCTTGCCCAAATAACATCCGCCCATATTCGGTAAGCTGGCTGATTATTCAGCACTCACAAGATTAACCACTAGTTATGACAATATTATTTAAGTGCTCGGGGCAACGCAAACCCTTTCTGGCGCTCTGGCAAGAATGCACCAGCACTTTCGAATCGGATCACCGCCTGCATTTCCCATAACAGCCACTTTCTAAAATTGAAAACCAGCCGTGAATTTGCACAGGAAAAACTAATTTGAAGACGGCTGCTGAATCATGGAAGCCGGAACCTTATCCAGCTTTAACCGCACGTCCGGTTGACTATTGTTCTTGCTCTGAAATAGGGCGGCACCTTGCTCTTCGGGTTTGATTGACCCTGTAGCTGCTTTCGTCCCAGCCGCTACTGCATCAATCCTCTCATCCGTCTGTAGATTGCTAATTGCCCATGCCTTTGTCCGTGCGTCAGCCTTGGCTTGTTCGACCATCTTGGCCTGCTGCTCTGCTTTAGCTCTTTCACTCACCTTGGCCTGCTCTTCTGCTTCTGCCCTGGCTTGCTCCTCCGCCTCCAGCTTCGCCCGCTCTGTCATTTGGCGATACCACAACTCGACTTCCTTATATATCTCCGGGGTACCCAACTTCTGGTGGTACATCTCGGCCAGCTCGCGTTGCGCTTCCATACTCCCTTGTTGGGTCGCTTTAAAATACCATGACACGGCTATTTTGTAGTCTTGCACAACGCCCTTCCCCAGTCGGTACCTATGTCCGAGCTGAAACTGCGCATCGACATTTCCGTGCTCGGCAGCTTTAAAGAGCCAGGACACCGACTGCCGCTCATCCTTGGCGACCCCCAAGCCAAATGCATACATCACTCCGAGCCTATATTGAGCCAGCGCAGAACCTTGCGTAGCTGCCTTGAGATACCATGTCGCTGCCTGCCCATAATCCTGCGGCACGCCATGGCCCTTGTCGTAGATTTCAGCAATGGCAGATATTGCCTCCACATGCCCCTGTTCCGCAGCTTTGGTATACCACGACATGGCCAAAGAATAATCCTGTGGCACGCCATTTCCCTCGCTGATCATCCATCCCATCCAGTATTGCGCAGCCGCATTGCCCTTGACCGCCAGCGCCTTGAATTCTTTCATGGCAACCGGGTAATTGCCGCTCATGTAGGCTCTCATCCCCTCTTGGAAACCAGCCTGAGCCCCCGTGCTGAACACAACAAATACAGAGGCCAGAATAAGCCCGAATAAATTTTTCATCATTGCATGGTCATAATATTGTGGTTCACCGGAAAACAGGTTCAGCTTTTTTCAGCAAGACTAAATCCTACACTGCCCAGCAGAAAAACAGAATGCATATTATCTCCCTGCTACTACGCCACGAACTTTTTCACTCGGCAACGAAGAAATCGAGAACGCCCAATGTAACCCCGTTGACCTCTTATACCAACTCTCCTTCAATAGTGATGTATTGGCGGGAGTGGCCTCCCGTCCGCGACAATATTTATCGTGGCCGGGAGGCCACTCCCACGAAACATTATTCCCTTATTGAATTGGAAATGGAATTATTCAAGCCCGACCCGTTACCTTTGTTATGGCGGGTTCTGGCTGATAGAGCTTATCTCCGTTTACTGATATTGAAGAACTGCTTCTTTGATATCGTTAAATTCGTCTTCGGATAACCCCAGATAGGACAGGACGATGGGGCCTGACACCTCCCAGTCAGGATCATCGCGCAATTGTCTGGAGTCACAAAGAAATTCGGCGAACCGGATTACCGCTATAAGTCCGCGAACCTCGGCAGCAACATTTTCATCGGAGTGCAGAATCGAGATGTCATGATGATTCAGCACCGCCTGACATATAGAATTCGGCAGACTCCAGCTTTTGGCGAGCAGATAGCCTATCGTCGCGTGGTTGGTCGTATGTGCCTCATCTTCGATGCGGGTGAAAGCCAGCTTGGAACCCTTATTGGCCTTTATCAGCGTTTGCATGTACTCGGGAAATTTCTGCATCATGATGGGGATGCCGCAATCTCGAAAAAGGCCATACATATACGCAAGCTCTTTAGGTACACCCGGTATCATCCCCGAAAGATAAACAGAGATGTTCGCCACTTTTTCCGCAGTGTCCCAGAATCTCTCCAGACTTGGATCCTTTTCTCCTATGGCATTTTTCAGGACGAGCCCAGTTACAATCCCGAGCGCATTATTGAGACCCAATGTCATTACCGCTTGCTGCACGGTTTCGACTTTCCTGCGCAATCCGAAAAAAGGAGAATTGGCGGTTTTGAGCATCGCAGCCGTCAAAGCCATATCCTTCGATATTATTTGAGCTATCTTGCCTAAGTCCGGGTGTTCTTTTCTTTTCTCCCGATCAATTTCCTCTAGCACGGCAGGGCGAGGAGGAATTTTAATCGTAGACAAAATTTTGTCTGCCGCATCTTCTGAAATGTTCATAGCCGTTGACATAATAAAGTTTCTCCTAAAATGAGTCACCTAGCTGCATCGACTAAGTTTTAAATTGGTCGACAGCCAGTTGAAGTGAGTTTGCCAATTGCGCCAGTTGCTCCGCAGTCGCCACAATTTCAACAACGGAAGAACAGTTCTCGTCCGCCATTTGGGCGATGTTCGTAACCCCCTGAGCAACTTGCCCGCCCGCACTGCTTTGCTCATCCAGCGCTAAGGTTATTTCGTTAATAGCAGTGATGACCTGCTGGGCCCCATCTCGAATGTTTGCCATTGATTTTCCCGCTTGTAGGGCCATTTCCACGCCGCCTTTGACACGCCGGGTACCCTCCTGCATTCCGGCTACGGCTTCACTTGTCTCGGTTTGAATCTTCGCGACCATGGTCGAAATCTCAAGGGTCGATTGGCTGGTACGCTCCGCCAACTTCCTGACTTCGTCAGCCACCACGGCAAATCCTCTGCCTTGTTCACCGGCGCGCGCTGCTTCGATAGCGGCATTCAAAGCCAGCAAATTAGTTTGATCAGCAATTTCTTTAATTACATTTACGATCTCGGTTATTTGCTTGGATTCTTCACCAAGTTGATTGATAGAAACTGATGATATATTTACGGCTTCGGCGATTTTTGTCATCTCGTCTGCCGCTTGATTCACGGTCTGTTCACCTTGACTGGATAGCTCGCCAGACTGGGCAGCAATAGCGTAGGTATGCCGCGAGTTTTCGGCCACTTGATCAATGCTGGCGAGCATCTCCTCAGTAGCGGCCGACATTGATGCCGCCGCATCGCTTTGGCTATGAGAACTCACCGAGACCTTATTCGACGCAGCATGCAGATGCTCAGAACCTTTTTGAACTTCATGTACTCCTGTAATCACTTGACGGATAATCTGTTGAAAACTCCCAACCATTTCATTAAACGAGTGAGCGATTTCCCCGATCTCATCTCTTCTCACAAGCTGGACTCGTTGCGAGAGATCCTTGGAGGTTTGGATCTGTTTGATCGCACTCTGTATATCTGACAACGGGGTGGTGATACTTCGGATGACCATCTGCAGGAGGATAAAGACACCTATGGTCAGCATTACGATAATGCCCATTACCCATTTAGTGGAATTCCAGAAAATTGACTCAATATCATCAAGATAAATGCCTGACCCTATCACCCATCCCCAAGGAGTGAATCCTTTGACATACGAGATTTTGGGTACGGGTTCTGTGAAGCCTGGTTTCGGCCACATATAGGAAACGAATCCTGCCCCTTCATTTTTTGCAGTATTGGCGAATTCCAGAAAAAGCCTCTTCCCGGTTGGATCCTTCATGTCTGAGGCATCCTTGCCATCCAGCTCCGGTTTAATCGGGTGCATCAACACTCGCGCAGACATATCGTTAATCCAGAAATATTCTTTTTCCTCGTAGCGCAATGCCTTAATAACGCCCATTGCTGCGGTTTTCGCCTGCTCCTCTGTAAGAGTACCTTTTTTTTGTAACTCATAGTGATAGGACAAAACACTGTAAGCGGTTTCAACCAAGTGGCGAGTCTTCACCTGCCGGTCTTGGAGTAACAATGATTTTTCTGTGTACAAAGTGAAGGCGGAAACAACCAGCAAGCTCAACATAACAATGACAATTATGAGAGATAATTTCGTTTTAATAGCTATTGACTTTTCTGCGGGCTTCATTTGATGCTCCTGATGATTTTTCTATATATAATTTGCAGATGGGGAGGTTACGCTAACTATAGGCATCGACACTTTTTAACAAGAACGAATTTTCACTTTCAATTACTTCTGGCTTTTCAATCTAGATCACTGGCTTGATCATAACTTAGCGCTGCTTCAACATCGCCTCAAACCATGAACAAGCCCAAAGAAAGCCAATATCCAGATTAACTTTGAAAGTTCATATCGGCTATCTTCTTTAGGTTGAACAAAAACCACCAAACCAAGTGAAAAAATGCTAGGCCATAGATGAAAATCACCACATCTATGTGGTCTTGAATCAATGATGAGAGATCACGCATTGTAGTGTTCTAAACTTTTTACTTTTACAACGTCACCCGAGAGGGCGAAAGCCGCGTTCAAACTTGTTCCTCATAAAACCGGATCTGATTTCGCCCTAATTCTTTTGCCCTGTACATTGCTATATCAGACTGTTTCAGGAGTTCATCAATGCTGCCTTCGAAATTGACGAACATCACTGCCCCAATGCTTGCAGAACAATGATGGGTGATCTGTTTTTCCTCGACTCCATCTGGAATCTTTATTTCATAGGGTTCATCGAGTGCAGCAAGTAGTTTTTCAGCCACCGTGGTTGCGTGTGAAGTGGCTTCGGCTTTGTCGTTCTCCAGTTCGCTAAGAATGACAACAAACTCGTCCCCGCCAAATCGGGCAACCGTATCCATTTCACGTGTCCTGCCTGTAAGGCGCTTGGCGACCTCGATCAGGAGCAGGTCACCCACGTCATGTCCATGGGTATCATTGAGGGGTTTGAAGTTGTCCAAATCTATAAACATCAACGCCCCGTAATGGCCTGTACGCTTGCTCAATGCAAGTGCGTGGGCTAGTCTGTCGTTTAACATGCGTCGATTTGGAAGATTGGTGAGCGTATCGAAATACGCAAGCTGATGAATTCTATCCGCCAACTGTTTACGTTCGGTGATATCGCGACTTAAAGCAAAAAGGGTTTTCTCCCCATCCAATTCAACGCCAGATACGATGACTTCAACATCCACCAGCGTGCCGTCCTTGCGTCTGTGCGTGGATTCAAATTGGGCGTGACTATTCAGTATCTCCTGGATGGCTGCGGGTATCTTTTCTGGCGGTATGCTTGCCTCAAAGTCATATAGGCTAAGCCGCAAAGTTTCTTCCATTGTATATCCCAAATGGCGGCAGAAGGCCTCGTTGGCCTCGATGATGTTGCCCTGCGCGTCCAGAATATGAATTCCCTCTGGCGTGCTCTCCATCAGCAACTGATTGCGCCTCATCACAGAAGCAGCTTTCTGCGCTGCCTTCATCGTTTGCAATGTGCGTGAGGCAACAGTGTCATACATGGCGAGTACTGTTTCAATCAGCACGCCTGTCACACCGGTCATTTCAAGATGTGTTTTCAGTTTTGCCTGCTCAATTGACATGCCTGATTGCACTGCCAATACAATCATGGCGGTACGCTTATCACTTTCTAAAATATGATAAGCAAGCCAGTGAGTGAGAAATATAAGAATGTCTTCCAGCACCTCCGCCAACGGCTTGGTGCTTTTTTCGTTTTTAAGCTTGACGAGGTCAGCTACAAAACTTTCATGCGACCCTTTGTGGGCGGCTTCCAATCTGTCTCCGGCAAGAAACTGATGCCATACATTTTCTTCCGTCTGGAAATGGAAAACAGCATATTCAGCCAACTCGTTGAAAAGCTGGTTCAGGTCAATATGTTCGGAATTAAAGACTAAATCACTGCCCAGCTTGTTTAGCATTTGTACCAGCATTTTGTGCTGGACATCTATCTCGGGTATGCCTATGGAAAAATTATCGTTCCAAGGAAATATTTCAAGTGCATCGTTCATAGTAACTCGGCTTATTAAGTGCAGTTTTTGTTTGGCGCTTGCCAGAACAACGAAAACCCCACGAGCCTTTTGATTGCGCCCATGTGCTGCTACTTTACGCCCACCTATTCACTATGGCAATATTGATTCGAATTGGTATGAATTCATCGCGCCTGAGCATTGAGGCTAGAGATCAACTTGGACATGTTGGCCGGCTTATGTAATACCGGCCAATCACACTCTGACGATTCCCGGATGAAGGAGGGAGAGGTATCCCCCGTCATCAGTACAGCACTGAGGGGTTTGCCCAGTTTTTGGCGGAGCTGATTCAAGAACTGAATACCATTGATCGTTCCGCCCAGCATGTAATCGACGATGTAATAGTCGTCTTCGATATTAGCGTGAAACAAGGCCTCTTCCGCACTGTGGAAACATTTCACCTTCCCATGCATTCCTTCCAGCCAATGTGTCATGGCCTGAGCAACCAGCTTGTCATCTTCTACCACAACAAAATGCTTGCCTTTTCCAAACGTACCGTTGACCGTATTCCCATGAGAAGTCACTATATTATCCGGATGCGTGTCTTGGTTCGAGATGGGCTCCAGCGGCAAGCAAAACCCAAAAACCGACCCGCGCCCAATCTGCGAGCGACATGTAATCTTCCCTCCCAGCAGTGCCAATGCGCGTTTAGCGATGGGCAGCCCCAGTCCCAGCCCGCTTGTCCTGTCGCGTTGCGGGTTATTGACTTGATAAAACTCATCGAAAATATGCTCAAGGTGTTCTGCCTCTATACCCATGCCGGTATCCCACACTTGAAACAGCACCTCATCTCCACGCCTTCTGGCGCTCACCAGAATGGATCCCTCAGATGTGAATTTGATCGCATTGGAAACGAGATTCATCAATATGGACTTGACCAAGCCGATGTCGCCGCGAACGACAAGGCTCTCCTTCATTGAGAAGTACAGTTTAAAACCAATTTTCCTCTCGGCGGCCATCGGTGCGAAATTCTGTTCTAACCAATTGATAAGTTCAATCGCATTGATAGATGCGTATTCCGGCTTGATAATGCCCGCATCCAGCTTCGAAATATTCAACAAAGCTTCAAGCAGGCCATTGAATGTCACCATGGTTTGATCCAAGTGCTGAATGATCTTCATTTGGTCGGCGCTTGGCTCGGTAAACTTTAGGGCATCTATGAACAAGTTGGCTGCTGCCAGAGGCTGTCTCAGATCGTGACCTGCCGCAGCCAGAAAGCGTCCCTTGGCCAACTCTTTTTCTTCCAGTTGTAGCATCGAGTTATGTATTTCATTTTCAGCTCGTTTGCGTTCGGTAAAATCAACGAACGCGCCGACATAATTGCTAACCTTGCCGTCTTTGCCAATAACGGCGGTGATGCTCAACCATGCCGGGAAATCTTCGCCGTTCTTGCGCCGGTTCAAAATTTCACCTTGCCAGCTATTTTCCTGGCGCAAGCTTTCCCACATGCGTGGTAAAATCCGGCATCCTGATGGTCAGATTTGAGCATGGACGGATTCTTGCCAATGGCTTCCTCGGCACTGTAACCGGTTAACCGGGTAAACGCATGGTTGACGCGGATAATCACCGCATTTTCATCGGTCACCATCATGCCTTCATCGGTCTCAAAGGCGATAGCGGCGATACGCAAAGCCGCTTCGCGCTCCTCTTGCACCCGCATCATGCTGTTAAACGCGTGCGCCATATCGGAGATATCCTTCGGCCCTCCGGGTACGGCCCGCACCTGTTGCTCACCCCTTTGCGCACGCTCCATGTTGACCGATAACTGATTGAGGGGTCGCGTCATGCTGCGGGTAAGCAAGTGGGTCAAAAAAAGGAACAGAAACGCGAAAGAAAATGAAGTGGAGAGGTTAGAAATGAAGATGCCGTAGGTTAACCGATCCAGCGCGGACTTACTCATTACCACCGATACCTTGCCGAGCAATTCTGGGGCGGTCGTCTCGCTGAACGGGGATTCTGCGGAGGGCTGCGAATAGACCGGCGCAGCAAAGTGCCATGCTCTACTGCTTTCCGCATCAAGTATGGCAGCGGCTTGCACCCCGTCTGCGTGGTTGTCCCGTTCGATAAATTCGGCGAGGTTAGGCTCGCCGCGCGCCAACAGCACCCTCCCACCGGCATGACGTATTTCCACGCCGACCACCCCGGGGAAAGCCATGGTGACGTTTACCGCTTGGGCCGCATTGTCGGCGGAAGAATAAACCAGTGCCAGCGTGCTCTGCCGCGCCAGATTTTCGGTGATATGTTGCCCCTGTTCGATCAGGTCGTGGCGCACCCGTTCGTTGCCCTGCCACGATCCCACGATGGAGGAAAATAGTGCCAGAAAAAAAATGCCGAGCGTCACCATGATGCCGAGTTGGCGATGGAAGGTAAGCTTTTGTAAAAAGGCCGAAATCATTTTGTTCATGATCGATGCGCCTTATTGCTCTGGGAACGCCATGTCGAAACTTTGCGGCCGACCGGCATTGAGTCCAAGGTGTTTGGCGGTGCGCAGATTGACTGCCATCAACACTTCGCGCAACGGTACCATGCCGGAGGTTTCGATTTCGCCGGAAGCCATGTAGTCGAGTGCGGAAACCGCGAGATGGTGCCCCAGTTCAACATTGTTGGGGTACAGCGAGAACAGCACCCCGCGCTTGACGTGACCGAAACTGCTGGAGAGCACCGCAAGATTATGTGACCATGACTCCTGAAGTATCAACGGCAGCACCGTGCTATCTTCCACCGTGGTGGAATCCTGCGGCAGCCATAACGCATTCTGGCTGCTGTCGGCGGCGTCGAGTATTTCCTGATAAGCATGCATCGCACTGCGCAAGTCCTGTGCTTCATAGGCGGTGAGTTCCAGCCCTTGGGCGTGCGCAGCTTCTTTGGCCAAGCGCATCATCCACGCATTCTGGCGGGGATCGTACACGGTAAACACCCGACGCACCTTGGGCATCATTTCCTTCAGGCGCGAGAACAGCAGCGCCGGATCAGGCGACAGGCTGTTCACCTGCAAATTGCGAACTTCACTTTCCGTCGCCGTCAATACGCCGCCTACCACAATGCCGATATTGCCGTTCAGTGCAGAGGCGACTTTCACGCCTTGCCGACCCAGCGCGATCACCACCCGGGTATCCTGACGACGCAGGGAATTATTCAGTTCACCGATATCCACGTTTAACCCCACCGGGAAACTGACAACGCGTCTCTTGGCCTTGTCTTCAATACCGTTAATAATCTCGGTGAAAACGCTACGGTAGGGTTCGCCGATATCCGGGTAAATGACTGCGATGGAGCCGACACCTGATGCCTGTGCAACTTTATTGGTGAGGTTTTTGGTTGATGATGAGGAGGCGACAACAGGGCCTGCGACACGAATGGGGAAAACCGCCGCATCCGGATCCTCGATGGCATGCATGACATCGGCGGGATATCCTGACACTGGCTCGGGAGAAGCGGATGAGGAGAGGAACGGCTCAATGGCGCGAATCACCCAGAAGTTTCCTTCCTGCATCGATGCATTCGTGCCGGGCTGGGCAGTAGGCTCGTTCCGGATTGCCCATGCCGGAGTTGCGGCTTCTATCAGCAATGTGATCGCCAGCCCCCCAGCCACCAAACCAAGCCATCGACGGGAAAAAGGCACGGCGCAAGACAGTGAAAATATTGTGAGCGTGCCCATGAAATGCTTTAACAGTACCTTTCACATATACACTTGTAAGTTCTGGGGGACTGAGTCCGCTCAAGCCCGTATCTGGAAAGTCGGTTTATTAAAAATAATCTATTGAATTAATTAATTGCAATGCAGATGGGTGTTTGCACAAAAGCTTTGAATACCCATAAGGTGTTGACCACTTGCAAAACGTTATCCCCATTAGGCACTCAATTATATCGGTGCCCATTAAATACGCGTCTCCTAACAGTTTTGACAATCACTTTCAACCTTGAGGTTATTATGCGAAATCACTGTCATAGGCTGGAGTTGCATATTATCCTCGCATTTCTTTATGGGACTCTCTATAAATCCAATTTTGCGAGCATCCGCTACGCGCCTTGTCTAGCTTAGAAAATTAGATTTTTAGAGGCTCCCTTATGAAAAAATTCCAGTGAAATCAAACTATCAACCATTATTGTCAAAATGGTTTATTCTAAATCGCAATCAAGATGACATTATA
Source organism: uncultured beta proteobacterium (assembly GCA_963714805.1). Classification (GTDB taxonomy): domain Bacteria; phylum Pseudomonadota; class Gammaproteobacteria; order Burkholderiales; family Gallionellaceae; genus CAIQPV01. The sequence goes on from CAVQPO010000006.1 coordinate 912,125, forward strand.
GTAGGGTGCGTTTACGCACCATCGCAACTGGTGCGCAAGCGCACCCTACCAAGTTAATGACGCTTACTTTGGAGACGGCATCTTCTTTAGAATCGATTTATTAGCACCATCTTGATTGCGATTTGGAATCAGACAAACTGCTCACAATTATTTTTTAAAATAAATTCCGAGAATAGGGCGTCAAGTAAAGATTCAACTGCAATTTTTTCCTCTAACGTTGGCTTGTAGTTCGGGCTCAACATTTTTTCACTTGCTTGGTTCTGGTCTTCACATTGCACAGTTGTCATTTTCAACCTCCAAAGCTTGGATAATATTATTGTGGGGGTGGTATAACGTCTCAATCTTCGATGCACGTTACACTTTTAGCACAGAAAATCATATATGCCGAAAGTACTAGATATTTTTCCAGGTTGCCTAGTACTTTTCGGTAAACAAAGGGAGCTCTTCAGCCACCTTTCTGATCACGGTTTGCCAGTCTCCGGGTTGCGGCTGCCCGAACAGTTGTACCGACGGATACCAGGGACTGTCCTGTCGCTCCCGAAGCCAGCGCCAGCACGCATCGAAACGATTGAGCACCCAGACCGGCTTGCCCAGCGCTGCTGCCAGATGGGCAACGGCGGTATCGACCGCAATCACCAGATCGAGATTAGCAATGAGTGCTGCGGTATCGGCGAAGTCTTCCATCTCATCCATAAAATCGGTCAGCGGGAAGTTTTCGGGTGCCGCCGCTCCTCCTTTCTGCAAACTGAAAAAATGGAATCCGGAAAGCTCAAACAAAGGTGCCAACCGCTCCGGTGGCAATGAGCGCTGCCGGTCTATGATTGCAGCTTGAGGCCAATGGGTATGAGAATTGCCCGCCCACACCAAACCGATGCGCCGCCCTGAGTTGGGTAACGCGGCGAGACGCGTTCGCCACGCATAGACCCGCTCTTTGTCGGCTTGCAGGTAGGAGGCGGCACAGGGAATAGTCGAGAGGCTAGTCTTCAATGCCCACGGCATGCTGAGCATGGGACAATGCAGGTCGAAGGCTGGCAGCTCCTCCCCGCTTCCCACCACCCGCTCAACCCCAGTCAGACTGCGCAACAGTTTGACCAATGGCATCGGCACCTCCAAAATCACTCTCAGTCCGCGGGCAGCAGCAATGGAGGCATAGCGACAGAATTGCAGGGTGTCGCCGTAACCCTGCTCGGCATAAATTAGCAAGGTGAGCCCCTCCGCCCTCTCGCCGCGCCACAGTGGCTGTGCAAAGTCGCGGCGTCCGCTTCGCATTTGAGGGGTTGCCCAGCGCCATTCGTTTTCCTCCCACCCTGCCGTCAAATCCCCGCGTGCCAGCAGTGTAATCGCCAGGTTAGTGTGCGCTTCCGCGTAATCCGGCTGGATCTGTAGCGCCCGGCGATAACACTCCTCGGCCTCATGCAGGTGGCCCGACTCCTTGAAAGTTACGCCAAGGTTGTTATGTGCCCCGGCAAAATCGGGCTGGATCCGTAGCGCCTGCCGGAAACTGTCCCCGGCTTCATGCAAGCGGCCCAAGTCTTTGAGGATGACGCCCAGATTGTTGTGCAGCTCTGCGGATTCGGGATTGATTAGAAGCGCCTGGCGGAAGCATAACTCGGCTTCATTCAGGCGACCCAACTCTTTGAGGGTGTTGCCCAAGTTGCTGTGTACCTCGGAATAATCCGGTTTGATTTGCAGCGCCTGTCGATAGCAGATTTCGGCCTCTGTCAGACGATTTAATTCCTGCAGAGCGACGCCCAAATTGAAGTGTGCCTCGACATAATCCGGTTTGATCTGCAGCGCCATCCGATAGCTGCCCGCAGCCTGTTCATGTTGCCCCAAGCCTTGCAGAAAGTTGCCCAGATTGGCATGCGCTTCAGGATTATCCGGTGACAGCGCCACCGCTTTTTGCATATGTGACAGTGCGTTCGCACTTTGCCCCAACTGCTTGTATACCTCGCCCAATACGATCCAGCCAAACGCGTGCAGCGGAAAACGCACAGTCATCGCCTGGGCCAGAGCCGCCGCCTCTTGATATCGTCCCTCGGTGAACAAAGCTACAATTGCATTGGCTTCCTGGAAACTGGGACAATTTTCATTCGACATTGCGTTCCTGTACCGTGTCCAGCCGATAGCCTGGGCTTAAGCCAAGTTATCCGTCCGCTTATTGTCGATGCCGAATTATTATTCGGCATCTCTCAAATAATTTACTCGCTGTAATTAATGATAATTTCTGTTTCGGTTAGCATTGTTTCCGGAATCTCCTGTGTTTGCAGTGACCGCCGAGGCCGCATTATTTCCGTTGCTATCTGTGTTTCCTGAAACCGTAGGATTAGAGATAGCGCTTACCACTGCCTCGGCGATCTGAGTCAACGTATTACCATTCATAGTCATAAGGCTGTTGTTTCCCAAACTGCTTACAAATACGACAGATGTGGTACCCATGACATAATAGATTGTTCCGGTTGTCGTGGTTGCGCTGGTCGTAGCGTTTCCACTGCTGGTAAAACTTGCAGGTGCGCTCAGGATGAAGGGAGACGCCGACACTTCGCTCCATGTTGGTGCCGTCAGGCTGGGGGGTGTTGACGAGGCTATGCCTTCACCCATGTAGGATACCGTTAACGTTGATGGGCTCATCGACCACCCTGTTGCGCTTGGCACGACACATTCAGCGACACTTCCCCCGCCGATACCTGAACCATATGCATTTAGCCGGATCAGGTAGCCGCTTGAGCATGCTGTGGTGGACGGTGCTGTATTACCGTTCCACGCTGGCGTGACACCCGCTGGTGCAAGCACTGCGGTAAAGTTGGTCAACACATTGCTTGATGTATTGGTTCCACCGCCTTGAATGGAATATGCCGTTCCCCCAGAAACCAGCGTTGTTTGAATAACGCCGATCTTGCCGCGCAAGCTGTATTGCTGCGAGCCATTTGTGACAGTCAAGTTGATTAGATTGCCCACCAGCGTGCCGCTAACATTGCTGTCTGAGGAAGAAATATTTCCACTCGAATCGACCGCAACGGTGGCGTCGTTAAATACGCTTGCAGCTACCGAACTCACCGCAACGAAACTCGTGGTCATGCCACTTTCAGCAATAACGCCTTGCAGGGTATAGGTCACGGGAACGCTTGACACGCCCGTGGTTACCGGGACACTTGATACGACGCCGGATACGCCTGCATCTATCACATCACCCACATATAACCCCGGGCTGAATACCGGATCAGCAGAAATTTGCTGCGGAAGGGTAGCCAGAACTGTAGCGCAATTTCCTCCCAATGTAGTGGCTGCTGTTGCCAGCGTTGTGGAGTTTCCGCTAGTCAGGTTTGATGCGGCGGCGATGGTTGCGGCCAGACTGGTCGTCGAGCTGACAGCGCTTGAAGCAGCGGGAGTACACAGATTATCTCCCACGGCCTTGATAGCTGCGGCGATGGCCAAAATGTCTCCATTGTACTGTTGCAAATTGGTCGCATAAGTCGTCGGGGTCAGGTTGGCGTAGCTGATGACCCCGCTAACCGCATTAACCTGAGCATAGACTGCCAATGCGGCTGTAGTCACTGGCGTAATATCCAGATCGGGCAGGTTGGAACTGGTCAATACGCCTGATGCTGCCGCCAATGCGGTGGATGAGCCCAAATAACTGCTCAAGATTACGGCAGAATTATTAGGGTCTACGGCATTGCCAAATATCGGCACATCACTGCTGGGAAGCGTTACGCTTGATGTAAACACACCGCTGGCATTGGCTGCAAACGCGCCTATCGTTGTGGCGCCGGGGTTGTTAAGCGGCGCTCCGGAGGTGATTGTGATCGAGGCATAGGGAATTGCGGCATCCACTGCAGAACCAGTCAAGGTCGCCTGAAGCGAAGATCCCAAAGAGCCCAACACTCCGCCGCCCCCGCCGCCGCACGCAACGAGTGTAAGAACAACACCGCCAATTAAAAGTATTCCGGTGAAATGCTCTTTCAACTTGCTCAGTTTCATGATGGCTCCTAATCTTTATGTGTTGACAGTTTTTAAATGGCCTATTAAACGAAATCACTATTTGGCAGCATGGTGAGATGCTATGGTGTGACATATACACACGTCAAGCATTTTTAACAATTTGTAAGCTTTCGAACGCAATAATGTTGCCATTCTCGGATTTATACCAAAGCAGTTACAAAAATTATTTTGTTCATACAAAGTGGACATACCGTAGTTACATGATTGCCATAAATTGCAAATAACTACTTAAGGTCACCCATCCTAAATTAGGGGGTCATATGACGGGGAAGAAATCGTCAATCCTGATGAAACGTTAAATTTTGGAGAACAACATGCATATCATACAAAGCAAATTGATCTTGACCGCGATTGCACTTGGAGCATTTCTGCTTACCGCCGTCAATTCGGTGGCCGTAGCCAGCCCCGGCGAGCATTGCGACCCAAAGCAGATATCAGCAGAATCAATTCATGAGCGTATCAATAGCCGACTAAGCAGCTTGGCAGAGCGGCTGGAAATTAAATCTTCACAGCAAGCCACTTGGGAAGAGTATGCTAAGACTGTTGAGGCGCTGGCGGAGCAAAGCTCAAAACGGCCAAGCGACGACGCGGATGCAGCAACACTCTCGCGTTACCGGGCTGACAGAGCAACCGTTTTTGCCAAAAAATTGGGTGTAATTGCCGATGCAACTGCCAAATTGCAAAAAGTGCTGACAGAAGACCAACGACAAGTCTTTAATCAAGCTTCACAACACATTTTTTATAAGCATCATGGGGGGCACGGCAATAATCCTTGGCATGGCCGTGAAGGCCATGAATGGGATCAGCACACGATGGAGCGGTGAGCCATGCATGACAAGCAGGGAAAAGTATCAGATGGAACTCTGATTTAATCATATGATCGAATTAGTAGTTGGCTTGGAATTAGCCGGGAGTTATATCATGAAAAAACTGTTTATTCTTATACTCGCGATGTTATCAATCAATCCAGCTTACGCTGACCGTGGCTGGGGGTGGCGAGGAGGCTGGGTTGGCCCAGCACTAGTGGGCGGGGTTGTTGCTTATGATCTGGCCTATCCTTATAGATATCCCTACCCTTACGCTTATCCTTATCCGGTATACGAACAGCCGTATCCGGTATACGCACAACCTGCTCCAGTTCAGCAGGCTATTCCGACTTGGTATTACTGCAATTCGGCAAAGGGCTATTACCCCTATGTGCCAAGTTGCCCGGAGGGATGGCGAGCCGTAGCGGCGCAACCTCCTGAGCTTGCGCCGCATTAATGATGATGTTGCGAATCCAATCAAGGGATGTATATAATTTTTTGCTTAATAATAATTTAAGGAACGTAGCCATGAAATACTCTATTCTTACACTGGCTGTTCTGGGGTCGCTTGCGGGGTGCGCAACGATTCCTAATGGCCCCAGTGTCGCGGTAATGCCAGCACCTGGCAAGTCGTTCGAACAATTTAATGTTGAAGATGACGTATGCAGACAATTTGCACAAAAGTCTATCGGAACCTCAGCCAACGATGCCGCGACAGACAGCGAAATAAAAAGCATTGCCGTCGGTACCGCAATTGGAGCGGTTGCAGGCGTGCTTGGGGGGGAAATCACAGTGGTGCTGGGTCGGGCGCTGCCATTGGCATGTTAGGTGGCGCAGCAATGGGGTCGGGTGCAGCTCAGACGAGTGGTCGCGAGACTCAGCGTCGGTATGATATTGCGTATGAGCAATGCATGTACGCCAAAGGGAACCAGCTTCCTCAGGCATCCGCTTATCGTCCTAGAATAATGTATGCTCAACCGCCTGCACCTCCGGCTCCCGCGCCATCTTATTACCCCCCACCCCCTCCGCCAGCAGGCCAATAAGTCAGGAGAATCTCTTGCTTTGTTGGGGGAGCGGCCTGTAGTTTGGCATGCTCAACTTATGAGCATGCCCACTGCTGTCACTCAACTTACCGCTTGGCAAGCCGATACAGTGACTATAAGAATTTATTTTCTTTGGGTATCCATGCGTTCGGCAACGCACAGTTAACGGTTTGACTATCATATAGACTGCAAATGGGATCCGTTGGGCATATGGCCTATCAAACAGCCTATCCAACTGCTTCTTGCAAAATGGATAAATTGGGTTCATTATTAAAACTGTGAACGGAGACAATCATGCTTCGTATGGGCTTGGGATTATTGCTCATTGTCTGGGTTGTTGCGGTACAAGCCGCACTGCCGGAGGACGACTTTTTTGCTCCCCAGCTTAATCTGTTAACAATCCATCCCACTGTAGAGCATGCCGGCAACGATACTGTTACCCCTCTCCAGATCAGCGCGAGTGTAGTGCTTACCCGCTCACCGGATAGTGTACTCTTCGGAGCAGGGACCAGCAGTAACTCACCGTTTTTGTCTATTACCAAACCTCAACAAGAATCTCTTCCGGCATTCAATTTTGTGTTGAATCAGACTTATGAAAATGACCGAGTTTCGTTACCGCGTAATTTACGTATCGAGTTTAAAATTGAACAGTTTAATATCGCTGTACGCCCTAACACGGTGTCGATTGATAAAGAGCGATTTAAGGTTGTTCTTCACTCGCACGCGGCTTCCATGCTGTGGCGCAAACCATTCTGAAACTTTAATCGCGGAGCCTAGCCATGAAAAAATTCATTTCGGTTGCATTACTCTCGGCATTCGCTGCAACACCGTCCTTTGCGGATGATGTTTCTGCCAAGTCGCCCGCCAAAAATCCCGCTCCTTCCGTTCAAAAGCAAGCCCACAAAATGGCGGGTTTGAAAGATGAATGTGATGCTGTACATGACATGGGAGACCGTCACGGGTACGGGATGATGGGAGAACATGAAGCTGGCATGATGATGGAACCTGACATGCACCTGCTCGGGGCGTTGGCGCTTAGCAAAGAACAGCAATCGAAAATCAACAAGCTTTCCGATGAATTCAAGCACAATAATTGGGCGACACAAGGCTTGATTAACGATGAAACAGCCAAGCTGCGCGACCTGTACGAAGCCGATCAACGCGACTCCAAAGCCATCGGCAACGAGTACCAAAAAGTGTTCGATTATAAACGCCAGATGATTGAAACCTATCTGGATACGCAAAACCGTATCGAGGAAGTTTTGACTCCCGAGCAGCGCGCGCAACTAAAAGATGCCCGCCACAAAATGCACCACATTTATGGACATCCCATGCAATAAAACAAAATGATGAAATTTTATGCGGTTATATCTATCTTCCGCCCAAGTCGAGTGTCATATTCTGTTTGGGGATAGCTGGAGTCAGCCTGACTACTCTTTTCATCAACAGCCTCTTTTCGGATAATCTTTTGAGCAGGCTTGCCCCTGTCCTGGTTGGGTTTGCGTCCACCAAGCCTGTTTTCGATATAGTTGACACTGCCGATCAGATCCATGATTTGCTCCCATGTTACTGGTCATATCGGCAAATCCATTGATTCCTTAAGGGAACCTCTAAAAATCCAATTTTCGTCGCGATACTGCGTTGCTCACAAAAAATGACTCCTTACATATAAAACATATGCTGCGTCGTAATTTTTTGTTCGCGCCTTGTCTTGCTTAGAAAATTGGATTCTTTAGAGGCTCCCTTAACTTTTTTAGTCTATTCCGGCAAAGCAATCTTGTTGTCAGTGCTGAACTGATAATCGCGGAAGATGTGCTCGGCACTCAACACTTGATACGAACCATCCGCCAGTTTGTGTGTGGTATCTTTCAAACGGTAGGTGTAATGCCCGCAGGTCCAGCATTTGAAATTGCGCATATGGGTGCATAAGCAGGTCTTATCCATCACGGAAATTTTCTTTTCGCCCGGATGCGCCGCCACTTCGCGGTTGTATGAATCTATATAGGAACAATTGCCATTGGCATCTAGGATGTAGCCGTACGATTCACAGCCGGGCCGGATGCCTGAACCGATGGCAGGGCTATTTTTCAACATGCGCATCGGATAGCCGGTGGGTGAAACGGTGTTGACTTCGATGTCTTTTTCGCTGGCCTTGAAATATTCTTGCATCACGTCTTTCGGCAAACCGCATTCTTGCGCCACGGTAAATCGCGTCGCAACTTGCACCGCTGCTGAACCACTTTCAAGAAATGACACCGCATCGCTACCGGTGAAAATCCCCCCGGCAGGAATCACCGGTATATCCAGATGCTCGGCCTGCAAATACTGCTGCACTTCGTTCACGATGGTGCGCAGGTCATATTGCGCCCAGTCCATGCCGAAACCGAGATGACCGCCCGCCAGCGGGCCTTCCACTACGACGTAATCCGGCAACCGGTTGGTTCTGGCGTTCTTGCGCAAAAACAGTTGCAGCGCGCGCAGGCTGGATACGATGATGCCTAGTTTGGCATCACGAAAACGCGGGTGATCTTCAATCATGGCGAATGATCCAAGATGCAAACCGGCGGCCAAGGTGATCCCGTCTATGCCCGCATCCAGCGCGGCGCGCAGCCGTACGGTGAGGGTTTCGCGCGGCGCATTCATGGTGAGCTTTTCCATGCAGTTGATGAAAATCATGCCATCCCCGCGCTTGGCTTGCATGGAGTGGCTCACATGCAAGCGCGTGGCTTCGGCGACTTGCCCCAGATCGAACTTCACGGCAGATTTGTCGGAATTATTGATGTTGTAATGGTACTGCTGGAGTTTATCCTTGACGAAATCGGTGTCATAGCGCCGATCCGATACGGTAGGCAACATCGCGTCGGAGATGTGCCCTACCCCCCCAAACGTGCGACCTCCAGCGCGAGATCTGCGGTCGAAATATCCACGCCCATCCCGCCAACCATAATAGGTACCAGTTCCTGCTTGCCGAAATACAAGCGGAAATCATCTACGCGTTTCATTACCATCCTTTACTGAACCAATATTTATATGACCTTGGAATAAACGGCATGTTTCAGCCGCGTGCGTAGATATTTGTCAAATACCATGCAGATATTGCGGATCAACATGCGCCCCTTGGGCGTGACGCCGACCCGTTCCGATGTGAGATTGAGCAGGCCTTCGCGCTCGTATTCGCGCAATTCGCCCAGCTCGGTGGCAAAGTATTGGTCGAAATCGATCTGGTAGGTGGTGTTGATGGTTTCCTTGTCAAGCTCGAAGTGGCACATCAAATCCTGAATGATGGCGCGGCGCACCAAATCGTCATCATTCAACTCCATGCCGCGCATGATGGGTAATACATTGCGGTCGAGTGCGTCGTAATAATCATCCGGTTCGCGGAAATTCTGGCTGTAAGTGGGGCCGATCTTGCCGATGGAACTCACGCCAATTGCCACTAGGTCACAGTCTGAGTGAGTGGAATAACCCTGAAAATTACGGTGCAATCTGCGCTGGCGCTGAGCCACCGCCAATTCGTCGTCCGGCTTGGCAAAGTGGTCCATGCCGATATAAACATAACCGGCATCGGTCAGCGTCTTGACCGCAAGACTGAGGATATCCAACTTGACCTGCGGTGCGGGCAAATCCGCTTCGTTGATGCGGCGTTGCGGCATGAAAATGGTGGGCATGTGCGCGTAGTTGTAAATCGACAGGCGGTCCGGATTGGCGGCAATCACCTTGCCCAGCGTAGCCTTGAACCCGGAGATGGTCTGCTTGGGCAAACCGTAGATCAAGTCGATGCTGATAGATTTGAAGCCGTTGGCGCGCGCCGCATTGATTACCTGTAGCGTCTCTTCTTCGCTCTGGATGCGGTTCACCGCCTTTTGCACCTGCGGATCGAAGTCCTGCACACCAATGCTGATGCGATTAAATCCCAGTTCGGCGAGCAGGGCAATGGTCTCGTCGCTGACTTTGCGCGGGTCGATTTCGATGGAATATTCTCCGTCTTCCACCATCTTGAAATGTTTGCGGGTTGCAGTCATCAGTGCGCGCATCTGCTCGTCGCTGAGGAAAGTCGGCGTGCCGCCGCCCCAGTGCAATTGTTCCACGCGCTGGCCTTCGCCCAGAACTGCGGCCTGCATGGACAGCTCCTTGATCATGTACTGCACATATTTTTCAGACAAGGTGCGATCCTTGGTGATAACCTTGTTGCAAGCACAGTAAAAACACAACGTATTGCAGAACGGGATATGAAAGTACAGCGACAGTGGGCGGTCGAGTTTCGCGTTTGGCAATCCAGTTACTGTAGGACTCGGCGTTGAATGCCTCGACAAAACGATCGGCAGTAGGGTACGAGGTGTAGCGTGGCCCATTTTTATCCAGCCTGCGGATTAATTCCAGATCAACTTCCAGTTCTGGCGACGCTTTCAAGCTTGATGACATGTCAATTCCATTTGTTCGGTGAATATTCAGGAGAGATTATATGCCAGCACGCCGTAAAATGCGTTTGATATTGTTATGCTAAATATGAATCAAATTATTGCGTAGCTTTTCGGTGTCCACTAAAATCTTGTCGCCCCCACAAGCAAACCGTGTCTGTGGTAGCCTACCATTTTTGAGTTTGACCGACGAAAGCAGTATTTATTCAGGGATCGTCTTATGAAAAACTTGTTGAGCAAAATGGTAAATGGGCTGGGAGGAATTCTCGGCAAATCTTCCGGCCAAGCCAGCCCCGACCACCCTATCGTTCCGGAACAGAGACAGAGACGGATGCTGGGGAACTATGAGTTAGGACGAAAGATTGGCGATGGTGCCATGGGGGCGGTCTATCAAGCCAGGGATGTCGCATCAGGTCGTGAGGTCGCTGTAAAAACCATGGCGTTATCGGAAACTTTTGAAGCCGAGCAACTGGCAGATATCAAGTCGAGGTTCTTTCGCGAAGCCGAGATTATCGAACGATTGGAACACCCCAATATCGTGTCCGTCTATGACATGGGCGAAGAAGATGAACTCGCCTATATTTCAATGGAATTACTGAAGGGCAAAGATCTCGAAGCGCACACCAAACCCGACAATTTACTGCCCTATCCAAAAGTTCTGGAGATTATTGCTTGCGTCGCTGACGCGCTGGGTTATGCGCATGAACAGGACGTGGTGCATCGCGATGTTAAGCCGGGCAATGTAATGTACGACCCTATCTCCGGTTCGGTCAAAGTGATGGATTTCGGTGTTTCAAGGATTACTACCGAGTCAAAAACAAAATTGGGCGTGGTGCTGGGAACCCCCTATTACATGTCCCCCGAACAATTGCGGGGTTTGAAAATAGGCGGTGCTTCGGATATTTTTTCACTTGGGATCAGCCTGTATCAGATGCTGGCTGGAAAACTTCCGTTTGAAGGAAAAACTGCGATGGAAGTCATGTCCCGTATAGCCAAAGAACCCCAAGTTGATATTTTGACTCTCCGTCCGGACTTGCCACCTGCTGTAGGCAAAATTGTTGACCGTGCGCTGGAAAAGGAAATCGAACAACGTTTTAAAAGTGGCGCAGAAATGGCTGATGCTATCAGGCAGTGTATGGCAAGCTTATAAACTCAGGGAATGCCTACCTATTTGGAAAAATATTTTTAGGGGTACCCTTTAGAAAAGCTTGCACAATGAATGCCGATTGGATAAACTTAACAGGTTAGTAGTGGTATAAGCTTGTTGGGGGGTATTTTAAAAATGCAAATATTAAGGAGAGCCATGTTATGGAAATATTAGTTCCTGTTGGGATTTTTGTTCTCGGCATTATCATTTCATTAGTGGGCGGAGTCTTGGCATTCAACGTATTGTTGAAGGACGTGGACTTCCGGAGAAGATCAGCTTGGGCGCACAGCGGCTTATATCGCTCCCTTCAAGGATTCTCAACACGACTTCCCTGAGTCCCAGAAGAGCAAGAACTTAGGCAAGTAAGAGTCTTTGTACCATATTGCTGCACATAAAAGCACGGTCATCATGACCGTGCTTTTATTATCTTTGCATCTAAATTTCCGCTTTCCATTCGTTTAACCCACTCGTTTAACCCATGCGTTTAAACATTGCACAACCCCATCTAGTCAAGTTTCTGCTGGTTTCCGCCATCTCTTTCTTTATCGGTGCCATACACGGCATGTTGCAAGTGCTTCCTCCTATACGAGCTTGGCTGGACTCGATAGGCAGCCCTTACGGCGGCCCTGGTCATATGATAGACCCTTTGGCTCACGCCCATATGAATCTGGTTGGTGGGGTGGTGATACTGGCAATGGGTACTTCCTACTATCTGTTACCGATTTTCAGCGGCAAATCGATCTACTCGCTCACGGCTGGTGAATCAATCGCTATGGTGGACCACCATCGGCCAGTTTTATTTTTACATCACACAGATCGTGTTTGGCATTCTGGAAGGCAATGCTCTGCTCAACAACCCCGTGAATTGCCGCATATTCACCATTACTATGGCCCCATTGTCGCCAGTTCCGGCATAACCATGGCAACAGGATTCTGCATCTTTCTCGTCAACATTATTCTTTCGCTAACAAGCAAGACTTCGAGTCCTCCTGCCCCGTAGCACACGGCACATTGCTATACGCCCGTTAGCGCGCCACATTCAGCGGGAAACGCAAAATGCTTTCCTCACCGTTGCGTTTTATTTGCACCTGCAATACGGATCTTGTACCCGGCGCGACTTCGACAGCCCTGCGGTAAACACCCACTTGCCCATCCTGTATCGCCTGCTTCCATTCGTCATGATCGTCGGTACGCAACGACACAATCAGGTCGTATACCGGTCTGCCACGCTCACCTGTCAGCCATCACCAAAAATTCGCTCATACCGGCACGTGGAGGACTGGGGCGCACTTCGACACGAACTATCGACATCCCGCCATTTTTGCGCCGGAATATCCATGGCATGATCTCCGCCACATGCCAGCCAGTGCCCCCAACACAAATAATGCCGCATATTTCAACCGGTTTTTTGCAGCCGCTCAACCATGGGGGTAAGTTAATTTTTTTCATTTTTCCCGTCAGCTTGTTCCTTGCTTTTATCCGAGTCCAGTTTTCCGCCCTCTGATGTCCCATAAAGTTGCACCATAAAATATACCAATGCGGCAGCGGCTGCGATATAGAAAATGGCGGCGACGAAGCCCCAATTCACCCACTCGCGCTCTTGGCCGGGACGGTTGCCCCAGAAAGGAAAACTCAGCCCCACAGCAACCAGCAACACCGCTATGACCACCGCCCTAAACCAGTAGGGAATGCCCTTTTGCGATTCGGGAATTTTTTCCACCAACTCCCAATCTTCCATCCCGCGCTTTGCCAAGCGTTCTTCATCGGAAGCGTAACCGAAATGATCCGCCGTTTCCTCGCCCCAGTTCGACTTTTCCGTCTTGGTCATGCCTACATCTTTATCTTCGTTAACGTTGGTGGCCATAGCCATCTCCTTATCCTGAAAAATGTTGAATATTGAAATGCCCCGTCCAACCATCAACGGCCGAAACTTCCACCACAAAAGAATGCAAACCGCGCGGCAAGTCTTGTGTAATGGAAAGAGTGAGCGATTCGCGCCCGGCCGGCAATAACTTGATATCTCCGGCACTGAGTCGGTAGCTTCCCTCCGGCAAGCCCTGTACTCGCACATGCAATTCTGCCGGGCGGTACAATTTATTGGAAATCGCGATGCGATAATCCTGCACTTCACGGTCTGGCTGGTTATCCGCGCGACCTACTGCGACATGATAAGGCTGGTATGTCCAAAGACCCCAAACGAACATTGCCGCGCTGAATAGCGCAAAGGGTGTCATCCAGCCAGCTCGGGAAAACAGGGAAACCGCCGCCGTACGAAATTTACGCTTACGTTTGTGTTTGCGCTCCCCCAACTCGAAACGCAACAATCCGGGCATTGCCTTTTTAGATTGTAACTGGTTGCACGCATCAATGCATTCGCCGCAGTTGATACAACTGTCATAAACCTCGGTCTTGCGCGGATCCAGATCGATGAAACAGGTGGTGACACAATAATTACACTTGGCGCATTCGTCGGCACGGCTCGTATCATAAGTCACATGCAGGGTTTGTTTGGTTTTGAACGAGTGTTGCCAAACTCGGTATATGCACGAGAAACGGCACCAGAAATGCCTGATGAGCGCGATGTCCAGAAAAATAATCAGCACGCAAATCGAATAAATCCAGTGCAACGATCCCGCCAACCTGACATCATCTTGCCAGGTGATGAACGACCACACCAAACCGGGCGGATAAAAATAAAACAGCGGAATCAATGCAAAAAACATGGACGCCGCAAAAAATGCGCTCAGCAGCAGAATCCAGTTCACGGCTTTGTTCTTGGTGGCAGACACTAGCGGCGCCTCGCCTGTCAGGCTCACTTCGGCGCGCTTGCCCAATAGCTTGCCCGTCATGTGGTTTGCCCACTCTGCCAAAGTATTTTGCGGGCAAACCCAACCGCAAATCACCGTTCCTGCGGTCGAATACAGCATCACCAGACAGCTCAACGAAAATATCCACAACCCGGCCATCAGGAAAAAATCGGAATACCAGATTTGCCGATCCAGCAGCACGAAAGCTCCTGCCTCAACATCAATACGGAACAGGCCGCTGGCCGGAATCATGATCGCAAAAACGATAGCCAGCGCCTGTACCGCCCGTCGTTTCCAATGAAAACGAGCGGGCACAGGCCGGGTGCCGATTACCTTGATAGGAATGGAGGAAATGGATTTCTGATTAATGCTGCCGGACATAAATAGTCGTTCAAAAGTGTGTTAGCTATAGCTTGTAGCCCGTAGCTTGTGGCTTGTAGCAGAACCGCTTGGCTACCCGCTACAGGCTACAAGCTCCGAGCTAATTATTCCGCGCTTCGCGGTCGAGCGGGCTCAACTCCAGCAGTCGCTTGCGCAAAGAATTCTGCCTGCGCATCGCCCGCTTGACGCTTGATCCGCCACAGTGCACGTACCGACTCCACATGCTGCGGATTGAGTTGCAGAATCTGCTGCAGTGCATCCTGCTCGTTCAATCCATGCTGACGCGCTTGCGCTAAAGAAGCGAACATACTATCAGCCAATGCATAGGCAATCCAGCGATCTTTTGCATTTGCCTGATAGGCCAGATACATCAGCCGGTTAGCCGGTTGGCTTGCGCCTTGCGCTGCCGCAAGCCAACTGCGCACCATCAATTCAGTCGCACCATAGGCGCGTTCGAATGATTCGCGGTCATTATCGCGCACCCCGAGCAAGGCCGCCGCTTCTGCCATGCTGGGGCGGGTTTTCAACAAGGTGCGTAACGATGACGACACATCCAGATCTCCGGCATAACGCGCGCGCGGCAGGCGAAACTCAAGCACTGGCGACCATTCATCTTGCACCGGACCTGCGGTTTCTGCAAGCGGCCCCCAATAGCGCTCCAAGCCAAGTCCATCCGCCTTCACCCACCGTCGCCGCATCCTGTTGCGCTGCCGGCATGCGCTGTAAATTGTGCAGCATTCCAGTCGCACCAGTAAATTTCTGCCGTGGTCCGACCAGGGCCAGATGCATGCCATCGAGGAATAATTGCGCATCGGGAAACACCCGATGGAAGCTGCGCAGGATCACGCCTAACGATTCGCCATCGAATTGATTGATTGCCAGCCACTGCACAAACAGCCCGTTGTCGCTCAAACGATTTCGAGCACGCTGAAATTGCTGCACCGACAACAATGAACTCAGCCCGACCAGATCGGGATGAAACACGTCGCCGATGATGACGTCGTATTTGTTTTGTGTAGCGCTTAAAAAGTGCCGCGCATCGTCCCGCTCCACCTTGGTTTGCTGCAGCACATCATGGTTTAATGGAGCGAACCAGCGCTCTGCGGAATTAATCGAACCTTGCGACAATTCGACGGCATTGCGTTGCAAGTCAGGGAACGGCAATGAACCCGCCACGGAAATTCCGGTTCCCAAACCGAGAAACAATACCGTGCGCGGCTGTTCGTGCAACAACAAGGGCAGACGCGCTTGATTGGACTGCACGAACACCGCAGTGGGATCGGTTGAGGCGTCCATGCTTTGCAAATCGGTCAGCAACAAGCGCTGCCCATCTTGCTGCTCCACCACATGGGTCATCGAAACGGCGTCTTCGTACAGATATAAATTCTGGCTGCCCGCTTGTGCCTGCGGCAGCAACGCACTGACCGGCGGCAACTTTAGGACCGGCCATGCCGCAGCAATAAATAATGGCACGGCCAGCCATGCAAGGCGCGACTTCGCCCAGACCAACCCCAGAATCAGCAAGGCGGAAGCCGCCACCACCACGGTAGCCGCGCTGCCCAGCAAGGGAATCAACAGCAAACCCGCAATCACCGCGCCGACCGCTGCACCCAATGAGTTTGCACCATACAGCCACATTCCGCCGCCATTGAAGCGGCTGTTCAGCAAGGGCAGCCATGCGCCCAGCGCCAGCGTAACCGGCAAGGTCAACAGTACCAGCATCAGCCCCTGTGTCGTCAACGCGCCAAACAGGGAGGCAAACTCTGCCCGTTCCACCCATGCCGAAAGAGTCGGGCAGCAACCACAAACTCAATAACGAGAATCCGCCGGCGGTGATCGGCAATGCCACAAACCATGCTTGCCTGTGCTGGCGCGGGGCAAGCAGGCTGCCCAATCCGATACCCAGTAAAAACGCTGCCAGAATAATCGCCAGCACATATTCGGTACGCAACATCACCATGCCAAACAAACGCGTCCAGGCTATTTCCAAAATCAGGCTAGCCCCGCCTATTCCGGCATAAGCGAATAAACCCGGCAAATGCGGACGGCTGCTTGGCGCAGCACTTTCTTCCATGTCAGATCCGGCAACTGCCGCTCCCGTCACCGAGTACCGGGATGCCAGCAGCAGCATCGCCAATCCCACCAGTAAGCCAATCACAGCTACCACCCTCACCGCACCGCCCCAGCCCAAGGCTGGCAGCAACCAGAGCGGCAATAACGCGCCACAGGCTGCGCCCAGCGTGTTCAGGCCGTATATTTTTCCCAAGTCCACCGTTCTGTTTCCCAGCGCGGTTAATACCAGCGGAAATCCGGCACCCATGGCAAAAGCTGGCAGCAACAGCAGGCACAATGCGGCGCCGGCCATCAGGCCATACCATTGAAATAATGAAAGGTGTGCCGACGCGTGCTCTATCCAGGAAGACGTCATCTGCAAAATCAGCGGGAGAAGCAGCGCGTAGAGTGCAATGCCGCCTTCCAGCGCGGCAAGCAGCACGAGAGGGTTTTTGATTTGGTTTGCCCGGCGTGCCACAAACAGACTACCTGCCCCCAATCCGGCCATGAATGCGGCAACAGTCAGCACGACCGCAAAGACGCTCACGCCAAATTGCAAGGAAAGCATGCGCGTCCACAATACTTCGTAGCCCACACTGGTCAATCCTGACAGCCCATATAGCCCCGCCAGCAACCAATAGGCTTGCGTTATATTTGGCTTTGCGCCATTAGATAGTGATTTTTCTCCGGACATGGATAAGGCGGATGGCGACATTACGCCTCCGTTATTTTGCTATAGGCATTTTATGATAGGCCTAACGGTCATGGCGATGATGCCACGCCAGAGACATGAAACAAAAACAAATCCCCCTCCGCTTCGCTCCTCCCCCTTTTACAAAGGGGGCGTTTTCCCCACTTTGCAAAAGGGGGGTTAGGGGGGATTTTCGAGTTCGTGTCACGCTAAAATGGATAAAACCAGACCAAGCCAGTAACCAGATGCGCCAAGGCCAGCGTAACGGTAAGCCCGGCAAAAATCATGTGCAACGTGAATACTTGCTTGCCATATACCGCCATGGCAATACCCAACGCACCGGTAATCAGAATCAAAATTAACAGCGGCACGCCCATGATAAACATGATCACATGTTTCTTGATGGTCCTTTAAAACATTGCTATCCTCTACCTGCGTGGCATGCCTGGTCAAACGCCTCCATCATCTGGACGCTGTCGCCCTTCTGTGGGCCATCGGCTGCCCGCGCAACCGGAACCGCAAACATCAACAACACCGTCAAAACCAGCCAAAAGCCTAGCAGCGAAAAATATGTTGTGCTTGGCATCATTCTTCGCCCTTTACTTGGATCGACCGATTTTTTTCGGGGTCAACCTTTTGTTCGGCATAGCGCCATACCAGTACCGCCATTAGGACAAAGGGCACAAAAATCGTAAACAGCAGAAACAAAAATATCGCCCATGGCGTTTCTATCGTTACGTGGAGAAAACGATAACTATCCAATGCGTAACTCGAATTGACCCAGGAAAAAACCAGTCCAAATATCATCCCCACACGTGTCAAAAGTTCTGTGCATACTCACTTTCCTATTACCTTGTCCCGGGGCATCACCCGCACAGCGGAATCCGTAAAAATCGGATGCATAATTCGCCCAGTCTGGCTTGCGGTGGTAGGTCGCTGTCGAGAAAGGATCACCCTTCCAAGAGCCGCCACGCAACACTTTGTATTTACCTTTAAGTGAGGTTGGTACCATATCGACCACTTTCATTTCTTTGTCTTTTTCGCTGGTCACCACCGGAATTTTGCCCTGAAATAAATCCACGGGTGCGTCGCCGCCCGCGATAGGGCGCAAAATCGTCGGCCGTCCACTCATCCACGTTGCCTGCCATGTCCATTGCGCCATAAGGGCTGGCACCATTCGGAAAAGCATTGACGTTGGTGGCCGAACCTATATTGTAATAGGTGTTCAGACGTTCCGGTTCCATCTTGTTTCCCCACGGCCAGCGTCGTCCGTCCGTGCCGCGCGCAGCCTTTTCCCATTCAGCTTCGCGTTGGCAAGCGTTTACCCGCCCACTTGGCATAGGCCGTGGCATCGTACCAAGTAACCATGGTGACGGGGCGCATTTTCTCACCCTCGGGAATTTTGCCATCCTTCCAGTTTAACGGTGGACGATGTGCAGTGGCGGCAACGAATCTTGGCATATTGCGCATTGGTCACCAGATATTTATCCATCCAGTAGGCTGGCATTTTTACGGTGTGCTGTGGCTTGTCTTGCGGATCGGCGCGTTCATAATTTGTTCCCATTATGAATGGCCCTGCCGGAATCTGCACCATACTATCTAGTTCTGCCCACTCATCTTTTGTGAGCAACCCTTCGGCTTCCGCTACGGTATATCCGCCCACATGATGCTTATTGGCCTCATGTGCTCGCATGTGATCGTGATGTCTTCGCCCGCCGCGCGTATGCGCGCACTTTCTTCTTTCAAGTCGTAGGTCGCTGCATTGCGCATGTCGGCCATGCGATTGGCACCCAGTTGCACTACATGCAGACTCCCGCCTATCAGCGCCATGACCACACAGGTAATCAGTGTCGCTGACAAATATCGCTTGCGTCGCGCTCTATCCTCGGCTGTAAGAACAAGCTTCCTACCCTTCACAATATCAGTCATGCTTCTAGATCGCCCTCATTGACTCGGGAATTTTCTTTGTAGATTTTATGGCGCGGACTTCTGCCATAAGTTCCTTTCATCATGATTTCACCCATGATGCCACCGAAAGCAGATGCCTCCACCGCCAGAATCACAAAGAATCCCCACCAGCCTATGGGAGCCAGCGTTGCGCCTTGCGGCATGCTGATGATGTGATACAGGAACTCGTAATAACTGATCGAGCGAACAATCAGCGGTGGTATATAACTCAGCCATTTTCCACCCATTCCAAAAATTGCGGCCACCAGCAAGCCCACAAAAAAAGGTAGCACAAATACATCCACGGCCCACAGCGGGCCGAAACCCTGTATTCCGCGATACAACTCAATTTGCGCGCCCAGCGCCAATCGCCGAAATAGTTCAGCACACATCCCAGCAGTAGCGCCACAGCACCTTTGAGAAATCTCGTTTGATCCGAACCTGATAATTTATTCATGCTGGCCCCTCACGGACGGTATTCTTTCCCGGTCAGTTTTTCGTATTCGGCCTTGCGCGTTTCTGCAAGATACCAGTCTTGCACCTTCAGGCTTGCCATATAGCTAGCCAGCAGGTGCCGTTCATTCTCGGGCAATTGCGCGTAAGACGGCATACGGAACTCCTGTTTCAAGCGAGAAGGCAGGATAGACTGTGGATTGGCAGCGGAGAAATATTGGTAAAACCATGCTTCATCATGCAATGACCCCATACCGTCCAGAATAGGTGCAGGCACACTTTCCAGCATGTTCTTCACCGTCCATAAGGAATGGCAGCCCTTACAATTCTGCTTGCGGTACACTTCCATGGCATCGTGCGTCAAATTGGCAGACGCTGTGGTGTAGTAAGGAATGCCTTTGTCAACTTCATGTTCTGACTCGATGTACCAGAGATTACGTCCCATCACACCCAAAACAACAACCGCTATTACGACCAGCACCCCTTTCTCGCCGCGCTTCATTTTGGCCTCTTGTTGTGCTCTTCCTCTTGTTGCTTTAATACCCGCACCCGACTTTGCTTCTGTGCCTCCAAAACTTCGCGGCTTTTGGCATACTCTTCCGGTGCCATTTTATCCTTGTCACCCTCATCAAATACCAGATATTTGATGTCCTCATCGAATTGTTCATTCTTTGCGGCCCATAGCATCCAATATCCACATGCGGCTATGATCATCGCACCGATGATCAGCCAAAGATATATCGTCCAACCATCACCCAGCGATTCAAAAAATTGCATATTTACCTCAGTTCCTCCTAGAAAAGGTACCCGGAAAGCATCTGTATCGCGCCGAAAATAATCGCGACCACTATGCCCATAATTATTGCACCAAACAATATTTTCTCACCCAGCCGCATGGTCTTGGGTGCATATTTTCCAAAAACAACGGAATAGACGATGGCTGAAAATACGAAGATGGTAAGCAACATGAAAAAGAACACGCCCACACTGAACTGCTGGCTGTGCATGCCTTCTATGCTTAAATCCAACTTAGGGGAAGTGTCCGCATTGACCAATACGGCAATAATACGATTTAACTCAATGCTATTGAGAAGCGAATAAATAACTGCCTCCCTTTATTCAAGAATTCTGCATAAAAAAAGCGATGCCGCTCTTGCGGGCGGCATCCCTTAACTTTCAATCTAGCAAGAGAAACGACTACTTGCTATGCTTATCCGCAATAATCTGCGGGGTTTGCTTGTCATAATTGTCCACAAAGAAGCTATACAGTGCTGGCGCGATATATACCAGCGCAATTATGCCTGCGAACACGGTTGGTGCATAATCAAAATCTATCATCTGATACCTCCAATAATATCTTGCTTAACAAAGATTAATGCTCGTGACCATGTGTTGGCTGCCAACTTGAAGGAGGAAGCCGCTTAACCACTAGCACTACGCCGATAAAGAAGATGGTTACATAGAAAATATCAATCGTGTAACCTTTATCCCACCATGGCTGATGGCGCTCGCGCTTACCGTTGACCACATTGCCCTCGAAGTTGGCCTGTACAATATCTACACCGACCACAGTCCAATCCTGCAGAACTTCACCTTTCTTCTGCAACTCTTCGATTTTCGGCTTCAGCGCACGCAACTCATCCATCGTAATCGGATGACGCTCTTGCTGAAAGGCCAATTCATCCCCCTTATGCTTCGCGACAATCTTCTCCATCGCAGCGGCATCATTGGTCATAGCCTGAATTGCAGGGTCATCCAAGTCCTTGGCCATACCGGCATAAATTGCCGCCGTAGGACGCTGCCCCCACAATGGGAAGGTAATTGCAAACGCTGTCAGAACTGTCAGCAACAACAGCCATGCCACCGGAATTGGCATGCGGTTATTGTCCTCGGTGATCCCACCCAAGTCTTCCGCTTCCCACAGCTTCTTGTCCAACTCGTTTTGTTCCGGGCTGTTTGTTGTAGCCAGCGGATTATCCATTAAAAATGCCATCGCATCGCCTCCTTAAATTATTTAAGACTCAGAATGTAGTCGATCAAGTAACGAGCCTCGCTATTTTTAGCGGGGACCGGTACATCCGGCGCATTGGGATTCTTACCTTCACGGTAATCATTGTACTCAGCACGCCATTTGTCAAAGTCGATCTTCTGACCATTCGCGTCCACATCACCCCACAGATAATCGAAGCGAGGCATGATGGAGTGCGGCTGCACCAAACGCGGATTGAAGAAGTGCAACATCATCCACTCTCTGGAAGCATTGCGCGATCCGACGTGCAGCAAGTCCGGCCCTTTACGGTCAGAACCAAACGCTGTCGGGGATTCGCCGTTGAAGTCACCCAGGAACGGAGGCGCTCCAAACACTTGCCAGTCCTGCGTTTGCTCTGGCAACAGCGTATGGCACCACCAGCAACCTTCACGCACAAACATGGTTTTTCCGGCACCCGCGTGCGAAATATCCTCATCCGCAGCGCTCTTCATAATATCGCTCGGTGTCCAGCCCTTTGTTGCCGTTGCGTTTTCCATGAAAGCCGTGCTACCGCTCTTGCTAATCAGGAATACGGCACCGCTAGCCCTGTTGGCTTCGGTGATATGCCCCTGCTTAACACTAAGCTCCTCAACGCCAGAGCCCAAATTGGCAGTGTGCGTCACGCCGTTCGGCAAGCGCGTTCCTGCCGGATACACGTAAGCATAGATAGGCTCAGCCAAAGGCTGGCCGCTTTTCGGATCATTTCTGACCAACACTTTCAACGGCTTATTCCAGCCTTTCAGCAAAGGATCGTCTATTTGAAAGCCCGCATCCCAGCCAGCAGACAACTGCTTATCCAGCGCAACATCGGTAGCTACCGATGCAGCGATGTCAAAGCTCGGAAGAAACAAGGTAATGCACATTGAGGTTCCCAACGAAAACCCGAACATCCGTGCACCTAATTTATACTCTCTAAATGCCATAATTTATTCTCCCAGATTGGCTTAGGTTTAGCGTTCGTACGCCATTTCGTGAGGCATGCGGCCAGCCGGAACAACCGTTCCTTCGCGCGCAGTCATCCACATGTTGTACAACCAGAGGACATTCGAAATGAATACCATGGTTCCGCCTATCCAACGAGCGATCATGTAAGGATGCTCGGCAATCACGACATCGATGTATGGCACTTCGTAAATCTTGCCCGCGCCTTGGATCAGACCAGCAATCGTCATC
This sequence comes from uncultured beta proteobacterium, assembly GCA_963714805.1. Taxonomy (GTDB): domain Bacteria; phylum Pseudomonadota; class Gammaproteobacteria; order Burkholderiales; family Gallionellaceae; genus CAIQPV01. The sequence continues at coordinate 935,074 of CAVQPO010000006.1, forward strand.
GAAGTCCAGTAGATGCTGAAGCCAATCAACAGCAGCCAGAAGTGCATGTTACCCAGCGTCAACGAATACAGCTTGCGCTTCATCAGAGTTTGCAGACCGAGGTAAACGGCAGCGCCTTCCAAGAAGGTCGAGAAGCCCAGCAACGCCAAGTGTGCGTGCGCTACGATCCAGCCCGTTCCATGCACATACCAGTTAATTGCGCGAGTTTGCTGGAAACCGCCTTGCATGTTCAGCGGGATAGCCAACAGAACACCGGTCACCGTAAAGCGAACCTCAAGGTTTTCGACAAACATGTTCCACTTGCCTTGCATGGTCAGCATGATGTTGGACACGAATGCAATCGCAGGAACCAGAATCAGCACACCTTCCACCGAAGCGAAAGACTTGAGCCATTCAGGCAAAGGTGAAGACATCAGATGGTGTGCAGCAGGAGTGGAGTAGAACACCACCACCGACCAGAAGTGCAAGTGGCCGATACGGTGAGAGTACAACGGATTGCCAGTTACCTTCGGAATCGTGTAATACGCGATTGCCGCAGCCACCGGAGTAATCCACAAGCCCAGCACGTTATGTGCGAACCACCAAGTCAGGTACGCTTCTGTCAAACCGGTAAGGTGGAAAAATTCTGGCGAGTTACCCACGATAAACACAATCGTGACCATGAACACGCCAGCCGCAAAAAACCAGTTGGTGGTGTAAATACCCTGAGTACGACGGGTCAAAACGGTCATCCATACATTGGTCGCCAATGGCAGAGCTATGAAGCAGGCAATGTACAGATCGATCGGCCACGGAAAGTCAGAATACTCGCGCCCGGACGAGTACGCCTGCCCACAGCAGAGTCAAGCCCAGAGACAGACCGACATTCCACAAGAAGGCATTCCACAAGCCCAGTTTTTCCGACCACAACTTGGTGTTACCAAGAGCTGGCGTGATGTACATCATGGCCATGGCAAACGCCATTGAAATCCAGCCAAAAATCACGGCATGCACGTGCACCTGACGCATGTGACCGAAAGCAAACATTTCGTTGCCGGTCACAAAATCAGGGAATGCAAGTTTCGCCGCATTGAACGAACCCAACCCGGTTCCTATTACGAACCACACGATTGAAGAAAATCCGAAGTATACCGCCGCCGAACCGGCCGGGATATCTTCATTTTTAGCAAACAAATATTTGAGCATACTGCATCTCCTCTAAACAGGCTTTAAATGACAACTGCGATTAGCGTAACGCTATTGTGATTTATTTTTTTTCTTCGGGGTTAAAACATAAAGCGAAAGGATCATACTTGAAAACGCCAAGAGCACACCCAACAGCCCCGCTATTGTTGCCATAACTTCCTCCCTATATTTAAATATAAATCTGATTTTGATTTGATTGATTATGCGTTCTCAAGTGCATCATGCTTCGACAAACCGATTGACAGAATAACGCAAAATGCGATTCCGAACACGATCATCGCGAAATCGATGAAGCCGGTGAACGTTGAAGGATTATAGGCTTGAAGCACCTTCCCCACCCCAATTTGCAAACGGGCCGCGCCCCAGCAAACACATCATCGCCGCTCCGAACACACTGCCGTTGCCCATGCCTGTTGTCATTCCTGCCACAACAATCAGCCAAAAGGACCTAGACATTATTGACTTTTTTGCCATTTACACCCCCCGTTAATTAACTAAAAATCTTTTAGAAACTGACCCGGTACTTAATTATTGTCCCTGTAACAACCGCCTTCAATTTCCCCCTCGCGACAAGCATGGCAGGCCCGTAGGAACGAAATAGCTGCTATAATAAGACCCTGTATGCGGCGTTGTCAAGAATAAATACACAACAACTCTCGCACACTTGCGTTTTTAAATGCAAGCTATACAAAAAACCGACTCTCGAAACCCGATCATTGCCTGACACTACTTTGTGCTGTATAAACCCAAAAACAAACTGTGTCAATATCCAAAAAACCGGAAAGCATGAACGATAATCTTATTTCTCGCATCCCTCCCCGCTACTGGGGATATCTGGCCCTGCTACTTTGGGGGGCTGCCGCACCTGTTTTTACTGCGTCAGGACGCCTACAGCCTGGACGAAGGTGCCGCAAAAGCACTTTTGCTGGTCTGGTCAGTGGCCGATCAAGTGGCAAGTCGGTAGTACATTTTGGCGCTCCCGATTTGCGCATTCTGCTTTATGTACCTGCGGGATTCCTTTGGACCGGAAACATTTTTGCTGCCAAAGTTTTTACCGTACTAGCTCTTGCCATTACGGCTTGGCTGTTTTTCTTCTGGAAGCAGCAAAAGATTCGATACCGAGAGCGCATTGCTCGCCACCGGCTTACTTATTATTTCGCCTTTGACGCTTACCCAGATCGATGCGCTTTCTCCCGGCATTTATTTGCTATTGTCATTTGCCTTGGGGGCATGGCTGGATAAGGCATATCGTGCCGCTCCTTATCATTTCGGTGGCTGGTACTTCGCCCAGCTTTTTATTAGCGTCCTCAGCGTAAGCCTGCATCCGGCAGGACTGGCTTATCCTCTGGCACTACTTTGGTCATGGTACAAGGAACCGCTGGATCACAAACAACAAAAATATTTCTTTATTGGAGTCAGTTTCGTCGTCCTGGCCACTCTCCTTATTCGAATGGGATGGAATGATCTGGAATGGCTGCAAAACCCGGCCAACAGCCTCGCAACCATTTTGCTCGGCTCGTCCATGGGCAATGAAATGACCGTAGCGACGCTGGGCAGCCGGATCCGTTATCTTGCTGGTTCTTGTCACGGTTATTTTCAAACAGTTTCGCAACCATGTATTCAGACTTCACAGGCCGTATTTTGCTGATCAGCCTAGCGCTAGGAACGGCAACCTGTGACCTGGCATGGGCACTAATCGTACTCAGCAGTATTTTATATTTTGGATTCCCTTTAATATTGCGCTCGCAACACTCTCCTGCCGGAGGATTGATGCGTCAACGCGGCGTCGCCTTGTTTCTTATTATCATACTTTCCACCTTGTTCATGCGGGCAGACAAAGCTCATTATGAAATTCGTCAGGTCGGCATTTTGTCCGAACAGGATCAACTGATTCGCTCCTTGTCAGACGAAGCGGAAAACACCCGCAAAGCCGCCGAGGAATCTAACGGCAGCACGGCGGTACCGCATCTTGCGAGTAGCCAGCCAGTGGCCCGGCCGTACCATGATCGCTTGCCGTTGCGACACTCTTCCCTTGCCGCCTGCAGCCAAAGATCCACAAGCCCAACTCAGCATGATGCGCAGCATTACCCATTTGCTTTTCGATCCACGACAATCCAGCTAACATTTTGCTCGCCCGCAATCTTGCCGGGCTCGGCGGAGACTCTGCCGAAACAATTTCATTGCTACCCGAAGGGGTGCTTTTGCATTTCAAGAGCACCAATGTGATCAGTTCAGGAAAGTAGCTTATGGTCAAGCATTTGCAGGAAGATTGCTGTATATCTGATTGTGGCAATCAGCTCTTTGTTTATTATGGGCTTTGTCATGCATATGCTGGTAGGGGGCTTGGTTAGCCCGGAAACCGAAGAGCTGCTGATTATTCTTATTTGCCTGGCCGATTTGGTTGTAATTGGATTGATGGCTAGAGATGTGATCAATCGCCGCAGAGGGCAGAGGCGTCAATAAAATTTATAACGGGAGTTAGCTTGAACGACAAATTCGATGAAGAAGAACTTTTTGCTAAAAAGAACCAGCAATCCGAAAGAACCATGCAAATAGTGGCCGCAATATTTGTAGCCGTGATGTTAGTTACCTTGTATATTTTTGTATTTGATGATTAAACGTTAGCTCAAGCTCTCATCACCACCCATCGAAATTAGCAGAATTTTCTAAGCTTGTCCTGAACCGTTTGGTAGTCCTGCGGATTAGGAAATTGGCCCTTGTGAAACACAAATTGCAAGCGTTGCCCGGAATCATCCATCCCCGTTAAACCAAAGGTGCGCCCAGCGAAATCCGAATAAAATTTCAACTCTTTCACTAGCTCCACACTCTTGCCATTACGCAACACAAGACGCGCCAAGGCTTTATCAATTTCGATCGCAACGGGCGCAGAGGGCAAAATCATCAAGCGGGTTTTCAATACCCGGTTAGCACCGGCGATGCAAAAAAAACTGGCCAGAAAAACCAATAAATACGCCAGATTAGCATCGTCACCATACCAAAATTTCGCAGCAATCGACAACAACGCCACCACCGTTGGAATATACAGCAACAAATCCCACATCATTCCCTTGCGGTCTTGCGACAAATCAAATCGTGTTTCACTCATAATTATTCAACTCAGCTCGCCGTTGTTCAGCTGCCGGGTTCCAGCATAGGCCTTAATCCCAAATTCCATTTCTTCGTACAGCATACGTCCCGCCCGCGACTGACGAACGACTCCCTTGTCATCAATAAAAAATGTCCATGGGTCGCCCATCACGCGATATACTTTAAACGCTTGCGGGTTTTGATATTGGTCCATATGCAGAAAAAGCACTTGCCCCTGATATTTTCCCATTAAAGCTTTCACGGCCTGCAATTGCTCATCGCACACGGTACAGTGCCCCGGAGTAGCGAACTCCAGCACGATGGGCTTGCCGAGCGCCAGCGCCTTATCCAGAGAGTATTGATACATGCGCGCGTCGGGTTGACGGTAAGTGGTGATCTTGCTCATATCCCCGCCGACATCCGCCAATGTTTTCGTGGCCAGCCGTGGGAGCAAGCGAACCCGTCTCCAGCCCTGAAGAAAATTGTTCGCCACAGCCACTTGCAATTACGATCAAGCTAGCCGCAAGCAAGCGCAACAACCAGATGATTCATTATTGTTTGTCCCATCCGGCACAGGTACGGAAAATGTTATATCCCCAAATTATATTTGCCAGCAAAACCAAACTGCCAAAAATACCTGAGAGTGCCATAAAGTGTGATGCCGTATGATCACTGCTATCTTGCTGCATAAATCCCGGCTATTCCGGCTGCGGTAAAGAATACCACGACCCCCAACAAGCCAAGATTGTGCGTCCAAAAGTGCACTTTGACGAGACGAAGGCTATAAATAGGGCGGCGAACCAATCTTGGAACAAGGTAATAAACTGCACCGAAGATGGCCATTTCCACCCATCCCAACAAATTGATGTGGGTATGCGCCAATACTATCCGGTGTCCATGCGGGCGGAGTGTAATCGACAATATCCCTGAAAGCCGGAATACCGCCCATCAACGCCCCCCAAGAAAAACCGATAATGCTGTAAATGATGCATGCGTAGATAAACCACAAAGTGTACTTTGTGTATTCTTTATCCTGCACCCACGGTTCATTTAGTTCCTGCGTCATGCTTTTCCTCTTTCTCGTTTGATTTCGCTTCTTCACGAATATCCTTGTATTCGGATTTCCAATTATCCGGCGCCCATACTTTCACCATCTCATCAATAAATCCGGATCGCTCCCTCCACGGGAAGCCTTGCGATAGCTGATCCCTGGTCGGCGCGCAACTCGGACAGGAAAACTGCAATTGCATCTAAATCAGCTTCCGGCAATTTCGCCACATAAGCTGCTCCCTTGGGAGACGGGCCATGATCAATGGTTTTTGCGGCATAAGTCGCTTCGGGATTTTTCAGGAAATCGCGCAGATATTGGAGCGTGCGCTTGGAGCCGATACCATCCAAATCAACCCCAGCACTCGTACCGTTTTGTATTGCACGATGACATTGCGTGCATTCCGCCTTGCGGAATAAATTTGACCCGCGCAATCCCTCGGCGGAAAAGTCATAATGAATATGGCTGGGATACATCGGTTTATCCATGCGTGCCCGGACGATTTCCAGCATGATAAAGCTGGCAATAGCAAAAACACCTATCAGTGCAACAACCCCAAACAGGATTTTCTCCCCACGTTTCAAACCGCTAGCCGCCATGCCTCATTACCCTCCAAGTGGTGCAGTTTTGCTTCCTGAAAACAAAACCCCGCGCCCGATAACGCGGCGCGGGGGCTACAAGCAAATCAAACGAACAGTTCGACTGCCTGATTACTTACTAACCGCATGCAACAAAGTCGCATTATCCGGATGCGTATCTCCGGCCCCCTTGGTTGGCGAAGCTTGAGACAGATACGCGGCAACATTGATGATATCTTCATCGGTAAGATTTTTTGCCACGCGCACGCATCATTGCAGCAGGATCGTTCGTTCTTGGAACAGCGCCAGCAGCAACATCGGCTGCATTTGCGCGCCAATTATGCAACTGGTTGGTCAGGTATACATATTTTTGCTGACCGATTCTTGGGAACACAGGATCCGCACCACGACCATTATACGCATGACAAGAGGTGCAGGCAGATACTTTGCTGTTCCATGCTCAGCAATTTCTGCTCCCTTATACGCCTCACCCACTTGCTGCCCGCCCGCTTTGAGTTCCTTCAGGTCGGACAACTCAGGCGTCGTTTTCAAGGAATTCACATACGCAGAAACATCGCGACGGTCTTGCTCGCTCAGCGCCTTGGCGAATCCAGGCATCACCGCACCCACTCCGGCCGGAGTACGCTTATCTTGGGCAAAATTTGTAAGTTGCTTGACAACATAACCATAACCAATGTTAGCCAAACGCGGGGCTCCCATTGCATCGTTGCCCTGCGCCTTATCTCCGTGGCAGGTTTGGCAAGGTTGAGCATCGCCTTTGCCTTGAGTAAAGATAGTTTGACCGTTAGCAGCATTTGGAGCACCTCCAGCAGCCTCTGCGGTAGCCATTCCGGACACTAACACAGTGGCGACCACCGTAAGCCATGACGACAACATGAATTTAGACTTGCGCATTTCCCTCACCCCTATATGAGCTCTTAATAAATTTAAGATTTCCCTTAAACACCTGATTGCCGGTATTTTAGCCGCCCGCCTTTTTGAACAACTATTTCATCTGGCGAACGACGCCTGCCACGCACGGCACGCAGCCCGGCTTTTACGAATTCTTTTTAAGTAAGACCAAAGCCAAACCAAAAAAGAACACAAATATTCCCGCATACATCATTAGAACTTGGCTGGTATTTACATCTGGCTCGAGCATAATACTTCCTCCCTATCCGAACTGCTTGATTAAAAAAATAGTATAACGTCAAGCGTCAATTGTTGTTTTTTGACCTCGGCGATTCTAACACTGCAATTATTTGCTATGCAAGGCCTTTTTATGCGTGGGACTTTTGCCGCATATTTTCAGCGAAATCAACCCGGCGAAATATAGTAACCTAACTCAATCAGCCAAGTCGCTCCATAATAGCTATCATCCCATTGATTAATAAATTAATATGATCTTCCTCCTAGGATATATGGGGGCATAAAATACACGGTATTACCCATCGGGCGCAACAATAATTCCTGTTGCAGAGCAAGCGAGAAGCAACGTTGGGCAAAATCAGGAAATGGACTGTCCACCTCAAAAGCCCAGATCATCCCGGTATTACGAAAGGCTCGCACCTTGGGATGCTGGCGCAACGGTTCGGCAACTCGGTTGAAATATGCAGCCTTGGCGCGGTTGACACTCAGCACATCGTCCTCCGCAAAAATATCCAGCGTCGCCAATGCCGCGCGACAGGCCAGCGGATTGCCGGTATAAGAATGCGAATGCAGAAAACCACGGGCCAGCTCGTCGGCATAAAACGCCTGATAAACTTTATCGGTGGTCATCACCACCGACAAAGGCAGATAGCCGCCGGAAATACCTTTTGACAGTAAGCAGAAAATCGGGGACAATGCTGGCTTGTTCACAGGCAAACATGGTCCCCGTCCGTCCCATTCCCACGGCAATTTCATCCGCAATCAAATGTACCTCATACTGGTCGCATAATTCCCGCGCCCGTTGCAGGTAGGCCGGGTGATACATCGCCATGCCCGCTGCGCCCTGCACTAGCGGCTCCACAATAAAAGCCGCAATACTTTCGTGGTGCTGTTGCAAATGCAACTCCAACTGCTCCGCGCAACGCAACGCATAGTCGCAGAGCGCTCTCCCCCTCTTCCGCCGCACGCCAGTCCGGGCTTGGCACCGTGGCATTCTGTTTCAACAGCGCGCCATAAGCATCCTTGAACAATGCCACATCCGTGACCGACAGCGCTCCCAAGGTTTCACCGTGATAGCTGTTTTGCAAACTGATGAATTGCGTTTTGTGTGGCTTGCCACTATTGCGCCAATAATGCGCGCTCATCTTCAGCGCGATCTCGGTTGCCGATGCCCCGTCCGATGCATAGAAGCAATGCCCCAGCCCGGCAGGTGCCATTTGTATCAGGCGTTCTGACAATTGCACCACAGGTTCATGCGTAAAACCTGCCAGCATGACATGCTCCAATTTGCCGAGCTGATCGGTGATTGCCGCATTGATACGCGGATTACAGTGCCCAAACAGATTCACCCACCACGAACTCACCGCATCCAGATAACGCTTGCCATCGAAATCAACAGCCACACCCCCTGCCCGTACTGAATAGGCACCAGCGGTAAACTCTCATGCCGCTTCATCTGCGTACAGGGATGCCACACTGAAGCCAGGGAGCGCGCAAGCAGATCGGAATTGTGACATGGCTGAAATCAAGGATTTTGAAATTACTTTGTACACCATTGACGCCACCCCATACAATAGCTAAAGTCCGTTTTATTGCAACAATCTAGATAAAGCCCAGAACCGCACATGGACGAAATAGCGAAAATTATCCTGTCAGCAAAACGTCGGCGCTTCCTTCGCAGCCAGCCTATTTATGAGCGCTACAAAACGGTATCCGAGGCTGAATTATTTCGTTTAGCCTCGGAATTGAACTTCAAATTCACGCTGGGGCTATCAAAATGGTTGCGTCTGGCAGGATATGGCGACATCGACGAATCCTTGAGTTTCCGAGAGGAATGGTTTTCCAAAATCGATAGCGGCTCAGTTGACGGCCTCGTTTCGTTTGCGCGGGATAAAGTCGGCAACCGTTACGCTTTCAGCCTGAAGGACGGCTCCATCTATTACCTGCACCAACCCGAACTGGCTGCGGCGCGGATATCTGATGATTTTGCCTCTTTCCTGCAAGAACTTATTCGGCGCGACTACCAGTTGCTGGAGTGGATGGGCAGCGTTTCCATCTCGAAGTAACTTAGCTGTTGTGGGGCAACGAACTTCTTGCATAAACTGGGCGTGGCAACGCACTCATGAATTCGCTATTAAGCTGTTGATTTTTTGCTATAGAATACCTATTCCAAAAGATATTCACACATCTATTCACGGCAATGCCATCACATACCGAATCGATTCGAACCCAGTTGGCTCGCGGCCCCATTGCAGTTAGGCAACTTGTTGAGAATATGGGCCTAAGTCAACCGACTATCTCGCGTGCGATTGCCGCACTTGGAGATGAAATCGTGCGTATTGGTTCTGGGCCATCTATTCAATATACATTGCGAGATAGCGGTAGGGGCATAAACGAAGTACCAGTTTATCGAGTTTCCGCAGAGGGGACGATCCGGCAACTTGGCACTCTGATTCCGGTTCGTCCAGAGGGTTTCGTGATGTTGCAGAGTGATGGCAAGACGTTGTACAGCGCTTCCCTTCCCTGGTGGCTTTACGATATGCGTCCGCAGGGGTATCTCGGCCGAGCCTATGCCGCCAATCATGCCAGGTTACTCGGGCTACCCTCGCAGCTAACAGATTGGAATGACACATATGCACTACGCGCGTTGCTTGCGCATGGGCATGATGCAATCGGTAACCTGCTGTTGGGCGAAGCAGCGCGAGACACCTTCCTGTCCACCACAAACCTCATACCCGTTACTGCGCAACAGAAGCCCGAGTTCTATACCCGGTTCGCCGAAGAATCTGCTCGTGGAGAGTCACCGGGCTCATCTGCCGGTGGCGAGCAACCAAAATTCCTCGCCTATGCCGAAACGTCAGCAGGGCCACGCCATGTCATCGTCAAATTTACAGTTACAGAAGACAACCCGGTAACAGAACGTTGGCGTGATTTGCTCTTGGCCGAACACCTCGCACTCAATACCCTCAACAGAGCGCAAATTTCCGCCGTAAAAACGAACGTGGTGGATTGCGGTAACCAGCGCTTTCTAGAAATAGAACGGTTTGACCGGGTAGGCGAATTGGGCAGGCAAGGTCTGTTTAGTCTAGCTGCACTAGATGCCGAATTTGTTGGCGCCGGAAACGGCTGGGCAACCATTGCACTAGCCCTGGCAAGAGAAAAGTACATCGATCCTGCGGCTGCAGAGGCGGTTGCTCTGTTGCAAGCAATCGGTGTTCTGATAGGCAATACAGACATGCACACCGGCAACCTGTCATTCGTTTCCGAGCATGGCCGACCATATCAGCTCGCACCTGCCTACGATATGCTGCCCATGGCGTTCGCTCCAAAGAGCGGGGGAACAATTCCATCAACGCTACCCGATGCAACAATTCACGCCAACATTTCGCCCGGTATGTGGCGGAATGCAGAAATTGTCGCACGAGCGTATCTAACCACGCTACGGCGAGAGACTGGCTTCTCACCTTCTTTCAATTCTTGCATTGATGCACTAGAAAGCCATATTGAGAGTGCTGCGAGAAAGATTGCACGTCTAGCATACTGATTCAAGGGCTTGCTTTTGGATAACCTGTCAGTTTTTCGGCCTTAGGAGACCTTGGGTACCCCTGAAAATGTTGTCGGCGTGGCCTGCTAGCTTGTCTGCTTCTGGATTTTTCGAACAGTCATTGCTGTCGATCCCTATGCATAGCTACAGGTGCAATGGGCACAAATGCTCCTTTCTAATTTTCCCGACACTATCGCACTTTGTAGTACTATTGGGCGGATTCAAAAACCAACCGCAACAGTTAATGTTTAGTAGCGGTTTTGGCGAGAGGTAAGTCGGTAGCGCTCGACACAATTGAATTTAATATCAAAGCAGTATCCGTTTTGGAGGAATCGCACTGTGACGGAGTTATCGGCAGCACGAAAGGCCTTTCTCTCTGCTTTCCCGGCTCAGTATCGGGATCACATCATCGCATTCGCGAAGGGCATTTCCACTTTGGATGTGGATGTCATTATTCTTACCGCCCGCAAGGCGGTTTGTTTATTCCACTGCCTAGAGTATCTTGGATTGTTTGATCCTGGCAAACGCTTGGTCATCTCCGAGCGTTGGATGGATCATGATCACTCCTGGTTGGTGGGCAAGAAGGTAGCCATCGTAGATGAAGTCATAGTCACCGGTACTACCATTTATAAGCTGTACCACGACTTGATGCAGATTGGGGTCGCAAAGGCTGAAGTACACTGCCTGTTCGTCAACGGTACTTATTTCGTCGATGACTTCTTCAAGAACATCGACTTGTCTCGGAATTACATCAAACTGAAAGGCGAGGAAGCTCAAGCGTTGAGCACCGCGATCGTGGACGCGATGTACACAATACCGCGTCCATATTCTGTCGACTACCCGATGTCGACATGGACAGACATCCTGAAGTCTCATCTCCCTCGACTTCAGGCGCTACCTGGATGGCTGAGCGTCACGCGTCACTGGATGGGGCCCAACCGTATCGACGACCGCAGAAGTGTCGCTTATTTTCGCATCACCCCGCGAGAAGAGATTGCCGCTGAAATCGACCAAGCCATTGGGGCGAATATCTTCAAACGCTGTATTATCAAGATCCGGCTATATGGATACTTCTCTGGTTCGGGCAATGCAAAGAAGTATGTCTTTCGAATTGTTCCGTACGTAGTACTTGGGGAGCTCACTCTTCCAGACTTCGAGCATGTTTTTGCTCAACTTATAAGCCAGCTATCACTTTCTGACCAAGAGATTGCAATGGCCTCTTGCGTGACAGAAGATTCTCGCCTTCGCCTTATCCAATATGTGCTATCCGGCAGACTTGCTCAGTATTGGGTCTCACAGCTTGGAGCCATGAAAATGGCCATAATCTTTCGTCAGGATTCCTCGGAACTCAACTATATTTTTCCAAGTTCGCTACACGAGATTATTGAGAAACTCACGCGTGAGGTTCGGCAGCCCAGCCTCCAAATTCACTGGCCCAACGAAAAAGTCATACTTAATCAAAGCGTGCCAGCGGAGAAAAATCAGCATGAGAGTAGCCCCAAATATTTCCGGCTGTCCGAACCATTTTTGGAGATGTATCGAACCAAGGAGCTCAAGGTACGCAAGCTCGCCATAGATATGGGCGAACAGATATTTCACATGGCTCAATACAAAGGGCTATTGGATCGACTTAACGATGGCATTTCCGTCGACAGCCTACGTGATTTCGCCAAGAAACAAGGAATCAGCACATCACCGTCGATCCTATCTGACTTTCTCGACCTGAGCATCGACTCTGGGGTGGTTGTGCCCATCACTGTATGTTCGACAGTCAATGGAACAAAGCATCTATACCGAGCATATCGTCATGGCGAAGAGACGTATATCATCGACCGCGATCTGGCGATGTTCCACGCTATGATTGACAAGTTCTCAAAGGAGTGGAGGCCTGGCGGCGAGGCTACAGACGGAAGTCTCGTCCAAGTTCCTCGAGTCGTCGTCGAGAAACTACTCGTGCTCTTCATGCGGTACACCATTGGAAGCGGTCTGCTAAGAACGAACTACGAGCGGCTGGATGTAGACGACTTGAGCGGAACCTTACTGAACGTCGGCTATCACCGCCACGGTGCACGTCTGTCCACTGGGCAACATGACCCTACCGAGTTTCCTCAGGATCGCGCCTTCGTCAGTTTCCTAGTCAAGGAGAAAGTGCTGTGTAGAGTTCGATCCGGCGGCTATGCCATTCAGAAGTTTTCCAGACCCAACGTACTCGACACCAAACGGCGATCAGCTGCAACCAAGTTCGGCGGGGTTATGGCAAAAGTATTGTCGCTGCCCCCGGGTCAACTGCTTGCACCACCTAGAGATACCAATACCCCGAGCCGCGACTCTCCTTCGGCGATTCGTAACCGCATTCTAGTCTCGCTCACAACTTGCGAGACTGCGGCAAGCACTCTCGTCGCCGTGGGTGCTGAGCTCAGGCTCTTCTGCGAATACTTTTCAAGCGGATTCGCATTACCTGTTGGCGATCAATCTGCGGCGCTTGTAAAGCTCCAGTCGGTTAATGCGCGGTTCTTCTTGAACAACGCCATGGCTAAAATCAACTCACATCTTGATCGCGTTGCGGTGACGGCTGCAGACCTCCTGCGAGACGCGCTTGGGGAAGACAGTCTCGAAGCGGCCGTGTGGTCCGAGATATGGGAAGCCGCCGTACAGCATAAATCCGTCGACGAAGAACGTGAGGCCAACAAGCATCTGCTCCGCAGCCTGCGCATAGTGTGGCAGCTGGATTTTAACATTCAACTTTTGGTTCTAGGGTTGAAAACAGTTCAAGACGAACCAACCACTTCCGTTCGAGAAAAGCTTGAGAGGATCATTCAAAAGTTGGAACATCGCGCCAACGAACTAGCGAGTCGCGCGGCTTTATCGAAGCACAATGCAACCGCCATGAAGGCCTTTTCTAAGATGGCATCGGATCTTCACGGTCGCCTTAAGACAACCCTGTCGAAGTGGGAGCGCTTAAAGGATCAAAGGGCGGGATCACCAAGGGCCATAGCTGAGGAACTAGATCGGCAGCGAAGCGAGGCAGCAAGCCTCTTTGCGCAAATTGACAACAGGTACCGGGAGCGTAATCGCATAAGCGAAGTTGAGCGTTTCGAGTGTGCGTTGATCTTGCGAGTGAATCAGCAACGCGTTAATTATGGTACCGAATACCAGTCCCAATGGGGCATTCTTGAGCAAGGTTTAGTGCGTGAACTTCAAGGCTACGCAACGCGCGCCAATGGGCAGAACAAGCCAAGAATTTATCGTGGCGACTCAAGTGCTGTTGGCACTGAGAACCTCATTCAAGTGCGGATAATAAGGACAGACACGTACTTTGAAGTTCGTATGTTTGGGCGCGGGCCGGGGGTTCCCAGCTGGTTTGGCTACATAGTCGGAAAATTCCTAGGCTACGACAACTACGAAGCGATCAGCGCCCGTCCATCATGGATATCGATCCTCGGGCTCGATGAGACCAGACAATACTCACATGCCAGTGACACTGATGATATTGTCGGAACGCCACTTGTAAATCAACTGATTTCGGACGAACTCTTGACCGGTGTTTACGAAGGCAGGTTGATTACGGCTGGCGGCATTGAAACTCGCCAAGCAGTGTGCGAGGCCTTTCAGGAAGAGTACGCTGCGGTGCGTAAGAGTCAGGGGGCAGTTCGTCTTGCTGAGCCGAATATCGGCATCGATGCGCTTGGAGGAACCGCCACCGTATGCACATACGGTGCCGACCGCCTTCCCCCCGCTCATAGACGCCCCCCGGAAACTGAAGCTAAGCCAGCAATTTTGATCCTAGCTACGGAGTGGAGTTCCCATCACGGGGGGCTTTCTACTTTCAATCGGATGCTTTGCAAAGCCTTCGGTGAGCTTGGAGTAAAAGTTGCTTGCGCCGTTCTGGAGGCCACGCCATCCGACTTTGAAGATGCTCTGCGAAACAAGGTTCAGTTGATTGTCTCCCCTGCCGACCCGGGCATCCCACCAATTTCGGGGTTGCTCCGAGCCATCCGGTTGCCACTGGGGTTTAACCCAACCGTTGTGATCGGACACGGTCGAGTGACGGGATCTGCTGCCAAGGCGCAGGTTGCTGACCGCTTTCAAGAAGCGCAGCGTATCCATTTCATCCACATGGCCCCGGGCGAGATCGAGTGGTTCAAGCCCAATGAAGATGCCACCAAGAGGGCCGAGGAGCGAGAGGACATCGAACGCAGTCTATCGATGGGTGCAAGCCTCGTAGCGGCCGTAGGAGAGCGTCTACATGGTGAAGCCAAGAGTTTTCTGGCAGGCTCAGAGACACAAGTTCACATGTTTGAACCTGGGCTGATGGAACTGACTGATGCAGCGCCACTAAAGCTTGACCACTGCCTGCTTCTGGGACGAGCTGAGGACTTGGAGCTGAAGGGGGCAGACATCGCGGCTCAGGCAATTGGTCGATTGATAAAGGAGCAGTCGCTACCAGAGCGTGAAATTGAACTCGTCGTACGCGGTGCCGTGACCGGAACGGGAGGCATGCTTCGCGAAAAACTCCTCACGTTTTGCCTAGGGGCAGACGTTCAGATCAGAGTCAAGGAATTCAAGGCTGGCGATGACGCGGTCGAACGGGATCTCAAGCGTGCTTCGGTGCTACTGATGCCATCTAGACGCGAAGGGTTCGGCTTAGTCGCATTGGAGGCAATTTCTGCTGGAGTGCCTATTCTCGTCACCGACAAGAGCGGGATTGCAGCCATGATCAGGCGTCACTCGCCCGCCACTGCGAACTATTTTATCGTTCAGACGGTGAGCGACCTAGAACGTCCTCAGCTAATTGGTCAAAAGCGATAGAGTTCGTCTTGCGTGACAAGGCTGCCTCGTTTAAGAGAGCCAAGGAACTTCGAACTGCGCTAAGTCGCAACGTGTCCTGGTCGCGCTCGGTTGAGAGAATGATGGAACGCCTTCAACTTACGCAGAACACGGGCGTTCTGCGGTCGCCGGAACTCTAATTCGCTACGACATCGGATTGCCGTCCCTGTTCTTGACTTGAGCGGATTGTTAACTTGGCATGATTTACGCCAGCTCAAAATGTTAGCGGAACTCACCGATTTCATTCCCAATGGAATTCAGCAACAAGGGTTTGCCCATGAGGCTCCAGTTTGTTGCTTCCATGGGCGGTGAAAAATTACTCCTTGAACTTGCTTGAGCTTGAAGAGGTGAAGCCCCGTAGCCTTTCATAGCGGCTTGAGTTGGCGAGAAGAGACCTTTCAAGGCGATTCTCCTGATGGGTGGCATCGGGTCGACAGTGAATGTTCGAAAAATCCAGAAGCGGACTTTCCAGCAGACCACGCCGACAGAATTTTCATAAAATCCCCAGCGTCCGCTTTGGCCGAGAACCCGACCATCTTTTTATCGTCCAATGCCGGCGGTGAAGATTTCTTGAAAAGCCTGCCTATGTAGCATGAGGGGAAGTCCGCTTTTTGCAATTCTCAGAGTTGGGGTGCGACTAAAAGTGATTTCAGTCGCACTCCCTACAAAATAGATTTCCGTCTGTCCAGCAATTTCCAAAGCATCATATGTTGAATAATTCAGATTTAACGTGCTAGGATGCCGTCATGAAAAAAGCACTCGCCAATGCGGATGAGAATAATGCGAAGCCTGTGAAAGCTGTCGTGCGCGGGTCTGCGCATCTTGCAAAAGAAGAAGCGGCCAAACCCTTTTACAGCAAAGCAGCTCGCCAAGTTGCGTTCAGCAAGGTGGCTAGCCACTTGCCGGTTGCGAAAGCCGTGTCTCAGGCCAAGCTCATTTCAAAAGTCAATCCGGCCGAATTCCGCATCGTTCGCATGCCTGGTTAAGCCGTGGTTGCCGGTTACGATTGGTTCCAGCCGAGCGATCTACCAAAACTTTTTCACGCTCTTCAGAAAACAACTCAAGCAGCCATTTTGGTTGGCGGACAGTCACTGACATTCTGGGTGGATTATTTTAAAATCTCAGTTCCCCCAAGTGACACTCCGTATCTTACGCAGGATGCGGATGTTCTAGCCACAAAGCACGATGCGCGTATTGTCGCGACAGAATTGCAGGGGACGCTCCGCATTGCGAAGCTGGAAGACCATACATCCAATACCGCCATCGTTACTTACCAAACGCCGGATGGACGCACGCTGTTTATCGACTTCATGTGAACGTTGATTGGGTTAACCAACGAAGAAATCAGAAAACTCGCTGTCGAGCTTGAACATCCCGAGTATGGATTTACACGCAAAATAAACATAAATTTTTGCTGCGCTCTTGAAATTGGCGCATTCTGCCCATATTATTAGCACTCGTTAACGGCGAGTGCTAACCTGGCAGCGCCGCTTTTAACTTAACCAATTGTTTTAGGAGAGTAAAGTATGAAAGTCCGCCCTTTGAACGACCGCGTTATTGTCAAGCGCCTGGAAGAAGAACGTAAAACTGCATCCGGAATCGTCATTCCTGATGCCGCTACTGAAAAGCCCGATCAAGGCGAAATCATCGCCGTTGGCAACGGCAAAATCGGTGATGATGGCAAGTTGCGTCCGATGAATGTGAAAGTCGGCGACAAAGTGTTGTTCGGCAAATACGCCGGGCAGAATTTCAAGATGGACGGTCAGGAATATATGACCATGCGCGAAGATGACATCATCGGCGTAGTCGAAGCCTAAAATTTCAGCTTGTCGTTCCCGCGAAAGCGGGAATCCAGTTAATAAAATAGCTGGATTTCGGGTCAAGCCCGGAATGACTGAACCGAAACAATTTCAGGAGAATAAACATGGCAGCAAAAGACGTGAAATTTCATGACGCCGCACGCAACAAAATGGTTGTCGGTGTCAACATTCTGGCCGATGCGGTCAAGGTTACTCTGGGTCCGAAAGGCCGCAACGTAGTGCTGGATCGCTCCTACGGCTCCCCCACCATCACCAAGGACGGCGTGTCCGTCGCCAAGGAAATCGAACTGAAGGACAAGTTCGAAAACATGGGCGCGCAAATGGTCAAGGAAGTCGCTTCCAAGACCTCCGACGTGGCCGGTGACGGCACCACCACTGCGACCGTGTTGGCGCAATCCATCGTGCAGGAAGGCATGAAGTTCGTTGCCGCCGGCATGAACCCGATGGACTTGAAGCGCGGCATCGACAAGGCAGTGATCGCCGCCGTTGCCGAATTGAAGAAGATTTCCAAGCCTTGCACCACCAGCAAGGAAATCGCCCAAGTGGGCAGCATTTCCGCCAATGCTGACACCGTGATCGGCGAGAAAATTGCCGAAGCGATGGACAAGGTTGGCAAGGAAGGCGTGATCACCGTGGAAGACGGCACCAGCCTGCAAGACGAACTGGACATCGTTGAAGGTATGCAGTTTGATCGCGGCTACCTGTCGCCTTACTTCATCAACAATCAAGACAAGCAAATCGCGGGGATGGAAAATCCCTTCATCCTGCTGCACGACAAGAAAGTCTCCAACATCCGCGACCTGCTGCCTTTGCTGGAACAAGTTGCCAAGGCCGGCCGTCCGTTGCTGATCGTGGCTGAAGATGTGGATGGCGAAGCACTGGCCACTCTGGTGGTAAACAACATTCGCGGCATCCTGAAGACTGTTGCCGTCAAGGCTCCCGGCTTTGGCGACCGTCGCAAGGCCATGCTGGAAGATATCGCCATCCTGACCGGCGGTACCGTGATCGCCGAAGAAGTTGGCCTGTCGCTGGAAAAGGCAACCTTGGCCGAATTGGGTCAAGCCAAGAAGATCGAAGTGGGCAAGGACAACACCACGATCATCGACGGCGCAGGCAAGGAAGACGCAATCAAGGGTCGCGTTTGCCAGATCAACAAGCAAATCGAAGAATCCACCAGCGACTACGACAAGGAAAAACTGCAAGAACGCAAAGCCAAACTGGCTGGCGGCGTAGCGGTAATCAAGGTCGGCGCCGCAACCGAAGTCGAAATGAAAGAAAAGAAGGCGCGCGTGGAAGACGCATTGCACGCAACCCGTGCAGCCGTGGAAGAAGGCATTGTTCCCGGCGGCGGCGTAGCACTGTTGCGCGCCAAGGCGGCTGTGGCAACCTTGAAGGGTGACAACCACGATCAGGACGCAGGCATCACCATCGTTCTGCGTGCCATGGAATCTCCAATGCGCGCCATCGTGGCGAATGCCGGTGACGAGCCATCGGTCGTGGTTAACAAGGTACTGGAAGGCAAAGGCAGCTACGGCTACAACGCCGCCACCAGCGAGTATGGCGACATGCTGGCGATGGGCGTGGTTGACCCGACCAAGGTAACGCGCACCGCATTGCAAAATGCGGCCTCCATCGCCGGTCTGATGTTGACTACCGCGTGCATGGTAGCCGATTGCCAGAAGACAAGCCAGCCGGTGGTGGCATGGGTGGCGGCGACATGGGCGGTATGGGTGGCATGGGCGGCATGATGTAATTGCCACTTTCCATTCGCTGCTGTACCTGACAAACCCCGCTGTACCCGCAAGGGGCAGGCCGGGGTTGTAAAGCCGATAAATCGGCAACAGCCCCGCTCTGCGGGGTTTGTTTTGGCATTTGTCAATTGTTCAGCTTGCCTTCACTGCTGAAATGCGGTGAAATAGCACAATGGACAATGATGACAAATACCGCCTCAATATAACCACCCAGGTAAACTATCTGGCCGAGCAATCCGATGAAGCAGACAATCGTTTTGTTTTCTCCTACACCATTACGCTGACCAATATCGGAGAGACGCACCGTCCAGTTGCTCAGCCGTCATTGGATCATCACTGACGCCAACCAGGACGTGCAAGAGTTACGTGGACAGGGCGTTGTAGGTGAACA
>CAVQPO010000007.1:0-130246 GCA_963714805.1 uncultured beta proteobacterium
ATGGATAACATCATTCTTAATCCCGTCACGGATGACAGGGTCAATGCCATTATCAAATTGAGCATACCCGTGGAATATTTGCGGCATTTCCCCGAGAATCAGGGGCAGCATTTGGAGATTTATTTCAATATACTGCAAAGTCCGCCCATATATGATCCCTTGAAACTACACGAGCTGCGTACTTCCCCTCCTTCAGATTTGATTCCGGGTTTTACTGTAGAAGTTCGTGATCTTCCAACCGGGCCGAAACTGGTTGTCGAATTTAGCCGTCCGGCGAAATATAGCGTGCGCATCGGCAAAGACGAGCGCAGTTTCGTGTTGACGATCCAGTCGGACAAAGTAAAACCTGCCAGCAATGCAGAGCCTGCTGTTGTTGCGGCTTCTGCGGTAGCAGCTTCATTGCCGCTTGCCGCAGGTGGGCAGCTCGGCGCTCAAACTACCGAGATAGATAATCAGGCAGAGCCGCTGTTGGTAAAAGGGCGTGCCGCACTTCAAGCCAACCAGTTTGGTGTGGCGATTGACTCGTTCAACAAGGTGCTGTCATTGCCCCCAAATAAATTTTCACAGGACGCGCAACAACTGATCGGAGTCGCCAGAAAAAGTGTCGGGCAGAAT
This sequence comes from uncultured beta proteobacterium, assembly GCA_963714805.1. Taxonomy (GTDB): domain Bacteria; phylum Pseudomonadota; class Gammaproteobacteria; order Burkholderiales; family Gallionellaceae; genus CAIQPV01. Next base: position 616 of record CAVQPO010000007.1, read on the forward strand.
TTCAAAGCAAAGATTGAGTATGAAACCGACTCGAAAATGTATACCAGCGGATCTGGAGTTGAACGGGTCAAGGAGCGTTTGGCCAGATTGTCCGGGGAACTGCCGGCGAGAATGCTGGGCAAATAACAGGAAGTGCCGAAGTGCTCAAGGCCGATGTTGCCAGGGAGAAAAAGAAATTTGAAACCGTATCGAATGGCGGTCTCTCCATGTATTACTACCATGGAAGTAGCCTGACTAATATTGCAGGCTCCACCACTGGCCACCTCGATTACCGATCAGTCGATGTTAATAGCCAGCGTCAATGCATCCTTGCGTTCACGCAACCAACCAGTATGATAACCGTTTGGTCTTTCAGGATACCGACACCAAAAATTTCTTGTCGACCCAGTCCAGTCAATTGAGCCCGAACAGATTAGGTGCCGCTTACTACGACTTTAAGGATAAGGTGAACAATTTATCCAGTCGCATCGGGCTTCAGTCACCAACGGGTGGGGGAATTATGGGGCGATTCTGCTGGCATTACCGCCGGTTATGGTCTGACCTCTAAATGGCAGGCAACCGCCTCAGCAGGACAACTTTACGATTACACCTCTGGCTCAAGACCGGTATTTTTTTCCGCTGGTCTGGGTTTCGGGGCCAACGAACGTTGGGGCGGGTCGGCATATTTTGTTAATCAAACCGTCGGCGGCATTTCTGATCGCCAGGCAGCCGGTACGGAGATGCGTTATTTCGATACCAAAAAGAATGCCTTTGTCATGCTGGATTACGATACCTCGTTTAGGGTTTTAAATATCGCGATGCTGCAGGGGACGATAAACGGCGCTCCGGGGACGAGCTACAATTTTCTTTTGGATCATAGGAAGACTCCCTCAATGAGCATCAGCAATGCATTGATAGGCAGCCCATCATCGATGAGTACCCTGTTGCAAAGCGGATATTCTCAGGCTGATTTGAAAGCGTTGGCTTTGTTGCGTACAGCCGATGCCAATTCGGCTCAGATAGGCGTAACTACGCAAATTAAGGAAAAGTGGCAAGCAGGGGCAGACGTTAGCGTTTCAAACACATCCGGATTGCCGCAAAGTGGAACAAACGTTGCAGGTTCGCTGGATGGGTTTGTGGCGGCGACCCCTTCGACCGGCAATAATTACAGTATGAATGGTCGGCTGATTGGTAACGGAGTTTTTTCTCAGCGCGATGTTTCAGTTTTTAGTCTGGGGTATACGACAAACAGCTTAATTAAAGGCGAAACATTACTATTAACTAACCATTTGAACATGTCCGATATTGTGACAAACCGTTCGAGCCTGGTCGGGAAAATGATGTCGGATATATCGTTGCGCTTATATAGTCAAAATGACAGTCTGGGGAACAAGGAGACGATCGCCAGTCCGACATTCAGGCTGACTTTGCAAGCGAAAGACAATCTTATGCTGGAGGTTGATGGGGGCGTAGATATAACTGATAACACTCCGACCAGCGGACAATCTTCAAAAACCACCCGGAAATATTTTAGTTTAGGGTTCAGTTCGAACTTTTAGCCAGGATGTTAAATATTCTTCGGGGTTGAAAGATCCGGGCTAAGTTTACCGGAAATTTCATTTCTCCAGCCGGATCGTTTTTTCAATTAAAATGGCGGATATGGAAATAAAATTTACCCGCCCCGACGACTGGCACCTGCATTTGCGCGACGATGCGCTGATGCACTCCGTGCTGCCCGACACCGCGCGCCAATTTGCCCGCGCCATCGTGATGCCCAATCTGCGCCCGCCGGTGACTACCACCGCGCAGGCGCAGGCATACCGAGCAGCGCATACTCGCCGCGCTTGCCTGCGGGCATGAGCTTTCGAGCCTTTGATGACGCTATATCTGACGGACAACACTGCGGCAGAAGAAATTCGTCGCGCTAAACAGAGCGGCATGGTCCATGCAGTCAAACTCTATCCGGCAGGCGCGACCACCAACTCCGATGCGGGTGTGACCGACCTCGCGCAAGACCTATGCCGCGCTGGAAGAAATGCAGAGCTGCGGCATGCCGCTGCTGGTGCATGGCGAAGTCACCGACCCGGCGGTCGATGTGTTCGACCGCGAGGCGGTATTCATCGAACGCGTGCTGCAACCGCTTGCTGCGCGACTTGCCCGGCCTGCGCGATGGTGTTCGAACACATCACCACCACGGGACGCCGTCACAATTTGTGAGCGAGCGCGCCGGACAACATCGCCGCCACCATCACCGCGCACCACCTGTTATACAACCGCAATGCCATGCTGGTCGGCGGCATTCGTCCGCATTATTACTGCCTGCCGGTACTCAAGCGCGAAACTCACCGCCAGGCGCTGGTCAAAGCCGCCACCAGCGGCAATCAAGAAATTTTTTCTCGGCACCGACAGCGCTCCGCATGCGCAACACACCAAAGAAACTGCCTGCGGCTGCGCCGGTTGCTACACCGCCCACGCCGCCATCGAACTCTATGCCGAAGCGTTTGAACAGGCCGGTGCGTTGGACAAGCTGGAAGGCTTTCGCCAGTTTTTATCGGCGCGGATTTTTATGGCTTGCCGCGCAATACCGAGACTATCACTTTGCGCAAGGGGGAGTGGCAAGCACCTGCGACACTGGGATTTGGCGAACATCGACTGGTGCCATTGCGTGCGGGAGAGATGCTAAAATGGAAGCTGGGGTTCGTAGGTGCGAATCACCGTAGAGGTTCTTGTACCCGAAGGGTGATCGCACGCGCAATTAGCTATGTGCGAATAAATTCGCACCTACACAATACAATTTTTTGCATCAGGAATTTTTTATGCCGATAACGTCCTACCTCAACACCACCCGTTCTCGGTGAACGGGTTTTCCTGCACTCCTCGTCCCAGGTCATCGGCGATGTGAAAATCGGCAATGACAGCTCCGTCTGGTGCAACACGGTATTGCGCGGTGACGTGAACCGCATCGTGATCGGGCGAGGCAGCAACGTGCAGGATTTGACGATGGGGCATGTGTCCCACAAGTCGCACGGATAAGCCGGAAGGCTCGCCTTTGCTGATCGGCGATTATGTGACGGTCGGCCACTCGGTCATTCTTCACGGCTGCACCATAGGCAACGAGTGCCTGATCGGCATGGGCTCCATTATCATGGACGATGCAGTAATCCCCGACCGCGTAATGATAGGTGCGGGGAGTCTCGTATCTCCGGGCAAAGTGCTGGAGAGCGGCATGCTTTACATGGGGCGTCCGGCCAAGCTGGTGCGTGCGCTGACGGAGGAAGAAATCGCCTATCTGCGCTATTCCGCCGAGCATTACATGCGAGTAAAAAATAATTATTTGCATGGTGCATAGACGTAGCAAGCGTAGCCCGGATGGAATCCGGGAACTGCCCTGCCGGAAAATCGAAAGGATAAAGCAAATGGCCAGCCCAGACTTACAAGAAACGGTTCCACAAGAAATTTTCCGCGCCAAAGTGAATCTGGAAACTTCGCGCATCGCGTGGAAAGAGCTGCAGCGCTTTTTCGCCAGCGGGGTGGCCGTGGCAGTGGATGCCGAACTGGATCTGGTCGAGGTGGCGCTTCAATTTTCCAAAGACAACAAGGCGCAGGTCGAGCGTTGGCTGTTGACCGGCAAAGTCGGCAAGGTGTCGGATGAGCAAGCGGCAACATGGGTAGCAGCCGATACCGACATGTGGGCGGTAGTGGTCAGCCCGTGGGTGCTGGTGCAGATAGCCGTTTGATTTCGTAGCACAACAATTCCCCTTGCTTGTCCTCAGACCATGACCACGCGCAATCCAGCCAGCTTCGCCGCCTGGCATTGGCGCTGGTCTGCGGAAACAAACACTTCTGCATGCAATGCCAGCGCACTGCCAATATGGATGGAGTCCATGCCGCGTAGCGTATTTTTTTCCAGAGCAAGGATGGAGTGGCTAATTACTTCGGGAGATAAATCGCAAATGGCGGCGTCCCGCACATCTTCGAGCAGGGCAACTTTTAGTGCGTGATATTGTTTGCGGTTTATGCGCTTCTCCCGCAACAAGCGGCAAAATGCAGAAATGATTTCCGGTAGCGCGATGCCGCTCAGCCCGATTTCTGTGGCTTGTTCGCACCACGACAGGACATCGTCTGACCCGGCTTCCTGCACGTAGCGCTTGGCAAACGCGGACGAATCAAAAAATACCCGCATGGTTCTTCAATTACCGCGATCTTTAAGGATCAAGTCGCTGATCATGCCGCCATCCAGCACCAAAGGTTGTGCTGTGCGGCGTTTCCAGGAAGGGACTTCCGGTGCAACCGGGACGATGTCCGCAATCGGCTTGCCGTTACGCAAAATGCGCACCGGTTCGCCCGCCTCCACAAAATCGAAGAACTGCTTTGCGTTATTGCGCAATTCGGTAAACGTCGCTTGTTTCATAATTCGACCCACATTAAATAATGTACATTGAAATGTACATTATTTAATGTGGGTCGTCCAATCTATTTCACCCCTGCTTGTCCATCCTTCGATACTGCACCGCCTCGGCAATGTGGTTGGTCAGAATATTTTCGCTCCCCGCGAGATCGGCGATGGTGCGCGCCACTTTAAGTACACGATGATAGGCGCGCGCGGATAAATTCAGGCGGGTGATGACTTGCTGCAACAGCGCCGCACCTTGTGTATCCGGGGCGCATAATTCATCGATTTCGGTCACGGTAAGTAGCGCGTTGGGTTTGCCTTGACGGGCGAGTTGGCGTTGCCGTGCGGCTTCCACGCGCTGCTGGATAATGCCGCTGGTTTCGCCGTCGGCCTGTTTGAGCAGGGCTTCATGCTGTACGGCAGGAACTTCAATTTGAATGTCGATGCGATCCAGCAATGGGCCGGATATTTTTCCCCGATAGCGGGCGATTTGATCCGGCGTGCAGCGGCACTTGCCGTTGAAGTGCCCAAGGTAACCGCAGGGACAGGGATTCATGGCTGCGACCAACTGGAACTGCGCGCGAAAATCGGCGCGGCGCGCGGCGCGCGAAATAGTGATGCGTCCGCTTTCCAGCGGTTCGCGCAACACTTCCAATACATGACGGTCAAATTCCGGAAGTTCGTCCAGAAATAAAACCCCGTGCATGGCAATGGAAATTTCGCCGGGACGCGGGTTGCTGCCGCCGCCAACCAGCGCCACGGCTGATGCCGTATGATGAGGGGAGCGGTATGGGCGTTGTTTCCAGCGGCTCACATCGAACATGCCCCCCAACGATTGCATGGCTGCGCTCTCCAACGCCTCGGTTTCGCTCATCTGCGGCAGGATGCCGGGAAAACGTGCCGCCAGCATGGATTTCCCCGTGCCGGGCGGGCCGGACATCAGCACGCTGTGACCGCCTGCTGCGGCAATCTCCAGCGCACGCTTGGATTGCCCTTGTCCTTTCACTTCGCGCATGTCGGGATAGCGCGGCGGGGAAGGCTGAATATTGGGGATGTAGCGGCTCATCAATTCGCGTCCGGTCAGATGCGCCGCCACCTGCAACAACGATTTCGCCGCGTACACGGTTGCATCTTCCACCAGCGCTGCTTCCGCCGCATTGGCTTCGGGTAGGATGAAGGCGCGGCCACAATTTGCGGCATGGTAGGTCATCGCCAGCGCGCCGCGAATCGGGCGCAATTCTCCCGTCAACGCCAGTTCTCCGGCGAATTCATATTCGGATAGACGTTCGGAAGGGATCTGCCCCGAAGCGGCGAGGATGCCGAGCGCAATCGGCAAATCGAAACGCCCGCTTTCTTTGGGCAGATCGGCGGGGGCAAGATTGACGGTAATATGTTTGTAAGGGAATTCGAATTGGCACGTCAGCAAGGCGGCGCGAACACGATCCTTGCTTTCTTTGACTTCGGCCTCGGGCAAGCCGACGATGGTGAAGCTGGGCAAGCCGTTGGCAAGATGCACCTCGACGGTAACCAGCGCTGCATCCATGCCGGAAAGGGCGCGGCTATAAAGAACCGCGAGGCTCACAAACTATTTGCGCTGTGCTTCCAACTCTGTCACCCGCGCCTCCAGTGCTGTGAGTTGCTCACGGGTGCGGGTTAATACCGCCGTTTGTACATCAAATTCTTCTCGTGTCACCAAATCAAGTTTGGCAAAGCCCTGCGCCAACAACGCGCGAATATTTTTTTCGACATCCTTGGCCGGGCTATTTGCCACCGCTTCGCCCAGCTTGGCAGAAATCTCATCGAAAAACTTTTGATTGAACATGGTGTGTCTCCGAACATTTCATAATGCCAACAGTGTAGCAAACTTTCCTTGCACTTTCGTCCGCACCTGATAGGTGCAAGTACGGGTAATGGCCGCATTAAATTGGTGCAGTGCAATTGTTACAATCTTGCACTGCTATCTCAACATATTGTTTTATTTTATAAAATACGTGTGGCACGGAAACTGCTAGTACCATGACGTGGATATTTTTTATCCCGCTTTCAAACTAACTAGAAAGGAACATCATGCAAAAGAAACTGCTCGTAGCTGCTCTGGGAACACTGTTCACCATGCCTGTATTGGCTGCCGATGCGACGGCACCAGCACCGACTCCATCCGTTACCAGCAATGTTAGCTTGGTAAGCAATTATTTGTATCGTGGTATTTCACAAACTGGCACCAAACCAGCTATTCAAGGCGGCTTTGATTATGCTCATGCCAGCGGTTTTTATGCAGGAATATGGGGTTCCAGCATTAGCTGGATTACTGATGCACAAGCAGCAGGAAAACCGTCGGTTGCCACCAGTGCCAATGTGGAACTGGATACATATTTGGGCTTCAAGAACTCTTTTGCTACAGACTACAGCTATGACGTTGGTTTTCTGCGCTATAACTATCCTGGCAACTATGTGGCTGGAGCAACCACGGGCGACACGAACGAGCTTTACGGCCTTATTGGTTACAAGTGGATATCCGCTAAATATTCATACAGCCTAGGGAATACCTTTGGCGTTCCTGACGCCCAAGGCACCAGCTATATAAATCTTACCGCCAGCTACCCTGTACCCAATACGAGTTGGACACTGGGAGCGCATTATGGCAAGCAGACTTATAAAGGTTCATCAACGGCGTATAAGAATTTTGTTGGGACTCTCGATCCAACCTATTCCGACTACAATCTGAGCGTGACCACGGATCTAGCTCCCGTTGCCAAGGATCTGAGCGGCTATACATTGGGGCTGCTTTACAGCAAAACCAATGCAACCTCTGGCGGTTTTTACACCAGCTCGGAGGGCAAGGACTTGGGCAAAGGTACCGCCGTACTGTCTCTCAGCCGCACGTTCTAATCAACGGTTAGTAGCAGCGGGACACCTTGTGTCCCGCCCATCTTAAAGGAGAGTGAAATGAAAATGGTCACAGCTATCATCAAGCCGTTCAAGCTGGACGAAGTGCGTGAAGCCCTTTCCGCTTTAGGCGTGCAAGGCATCACCGTCACCGAAGTCAAAGGCTTCGGAAGGCAAAAGGGGCACACCGAGCTGTATCGGGGTGCGGAATATGTGGTGGATTTTCTGCCCAAGATCAAGCTGGAAGCGGCCGTCAAATCGGAGATGCTGGATCAGGTGCTGGAGGCCATCGAGAAATCTGCTCAGACCGGAAAAATCGGCGACGGCAAGATTTTTGTCCACGACATCGAGCAAGTCATCCGTATCCGCACCGGTGAAACCGGCGTGGAAGCGCTATAAAGGAGATATGACATGAAAAAAATTATAGCTGTTTTCATGCTGCTGGCCATGTTTAGTGGCTTGGTAGTCCCGGCATTTGCCGATAATGCTCCCGCTTCTGCGGCGGCTGCAACGGCTGCTCCTGCTTCGGGTGCGGCTGCGACAGCAGCACCCGCTGCCGCCGATGCCGCTGCGCCCACACCAAAATGTGGCGACAAGGGCTTCGACTGCAACAAGGGCGATGTCGCATGGATGATGACCTCGACGGCGTTCGTGCTGCTGATGACTGTTCCCGGCTTGGCACTGTTCTATTCCGGCATGGTGCGTAACAAGAATGCACTGTCTACCGTGATGCAAAGTTTCTCGATTTTCTGCGTCATCTCGGTACTCTGGGTGATCTTCGGATACAGCGCGGCATTCACGGCGGGGCATGATGGTAATGCGCTCGCGCCCTTCATCGGCTCGCTCGACAAGCTGTTTATGGCCGGAGATGATCCGACTACGGCGGTGGCAGCCACCTTCAGCAAAGGCCAGTACATACCCGACTTCGTGTACTGCATGTTCCAGTTGACCTTTGCAGCGATCACCGTTGCGCTGATTTGCGGCGGTTTTGCGGAACGCTTCAAGTTCTCGGCGATGATCATTTTCAGCATTCTGTGGTTCATCTTCGCTTACTTGCCGATTTCGCACATGGTTTGGTATTGGGATGGTCCCGATGCATACACCACTGCCAAGGCGGGCGATATTGCCAACAGTCATGCCGGTTTCATTTTCCAGAAGGGTGCGATTGACTTTGCCGGTGGTACCGTGGTGCATATCAACGCGGGTATCGCGGCTCTGGTTGCCGCGCTGATGCTTGGCCCACGCAAGGGTTTCGGCAAAGTGTCCATGGCACCGCACAGCCTGATGATGACTGCAATCGGTACGGGTTTGCTGTGGATGGGCTGGTTCGGTTTCAATGCCGGTTCCGCGCTGGAGGCTACCGGTGCTGCCGGACTCGCCTTCTTCAATACCTTGTTTGGCACAGCCGTTGCAGGCGTTACCTGGACAGTGGTCGAGTGGGTCGTCAAGGGTAAGCCCAGCCTGTTGGGCGTTTGCTCCGGTATCGTTGCTGGTCTGGTGGCAATCACACCAGCTGCCGGTTACGTCGGCGTAGGCGGTGCCATGATCGTTTGTGCGGTGGCGGCGGTAATTTGCTTCTTCGCCGTGACCAAGGTCAAGGTATGGCTGAAATATGACGATGCTCTGGATGCCTTCGGCGTGCACTGCGTCGGCGGAATCATCGGTTCCCTCGGTACCGGCATATTCGTCAATCCGGCGCTCGGCGGCCAAGGCATTTATGATTATGTCGCCAACAAGGTCGGTGATTTTGATGCGATGGGCCAGATCGTCTCGCAACTGTGGGACATCGGCATCACGCTGGCATGGTCCGGTTTCGTAGCCTTCGTGATCCTGTTCATTCTGAAGAAGACGATCGGTATCCGTGCAAGCGACGAAGCGCAAGAAGAAGGTCTCGACCTTGCCGACCACGGCGAGCGCGCTTACCAGCACTAAAAGTTACTCCTCCCTGAAGTTCCCTCAACTTCAGTTCAAAGGGCACCGCAAGGTGCCCTTTTTTTGTTTATCCCAGATAATCCATTAGGCCGTTCGTGGTGAGCTTGTCGAACCACATGTATTGTGGAATCAATACCCTTCGACAAGCTCAGGGCGAACGGAGGTGGGGAAATCATATCGCTTCGCGCCTAATGGATTATCTGGGTTTATAGTATAATAGAAAACTTATGGAACAGTCCGCAGCAGCCAAACTCACATTCTCATCCCTCGATCTCGATCCGCAAATCCTGCGCGCCGTCGTGGAGCAGGGTTATACCGAGCCAACGCCGATTCAGGTTCAGGCGATTCCTCACGTGCTGGCAAGCCGCGATCTGATGGCGATGGCGCAGACCGGCACCGGCAAGACGGCGGCTTTCACCTTGCCGCTATTGCAACGTCTGCTGCCACATGCCAGCAGCAGCGTCTCGCCTGCACGTCACCCGATACGCGCGCTGATACTGGCACCGACGCGAGAGCTGGCGATACAGGTCGAGGAAAGCGTCAAAGCTTATTCCAAACATGTGTTGTTGCGCTCAACCGTAGTATTCGGCGGCGTCGATATCAAGACGCAGAAGCCCGAGTTGATGAAAGGCGTGGAAATTCTGGTGGCGACACCGGGACGTTTGCTGGATCACGTGGAAAGCAAAAACCTGATGCTCAACCAGGTGCAAGTGCTGATTCTGGATGAAGCGGATCGCATGCTGGACATGGGTTTTATGCCCGATCTCAAGCGCATCCTCATGCTGCTGCCCAAGAAGCGCCAGACACTGCTGTTCTCGGCCACGTTCTCGGACGACATCAAAAAAGCTCGCGCAAGATTTTCTGGTCAACCCCGTCACGGTCGAAGCGGAACGCCGTAACACGGCGGCAGAAAACGTCAAGCAATCGGTGCTGCTGGTGGATCACGACCATAAGTTTGACGTGCTGGCAGATCAGATTCGGTCGCGCGGCGTCAAGCAGGTGCTGGTGTTCACCCGCACCAAGCTGACCGCAGCAAGCGTGGCAAAAATGCTGGCGCGCGAGGGCATTCCCTCCGATGCCATTCACGGCGACAAAACCCAGCAGGAGCGCATCAAGGCGCTGGATGCATTCAAGGAAGGCAAGATTACCGCGCTGGTGGCGACCGATGTTGCCGCGCGCGGACTGGACATCGACCAGTTGCCGCTGGTAGTCAATTACGAACTGCCACCCAACGCCGAAGACTACGTACACCGCATCGGGCGCACCGGTCGCGCGGGTGCCAGCGGTGAGGCGCTGTCACTGGTGGATGATAAAGAAGAACGTCTGCTCAAGGACATCGAAAAGTTGCTTAACCGGGTATTTCCGCGTGAAAGAGCAGTGTTTACTCCCATCGCGCACGCCTCATCCAGCCATCGCGCTGCCCGATATTCCTCCTCGCCTCACGGTAAAAAAACCACGCCGGAAGAAGACTGGTTCATGCGGCCTTACGAGCCGTCAACGGCCACAGCTAAAGTCGAAGAACAACCGGAAGTTCGCGAAGACAAACCTAAGAAAGCAGTTGCCGCGTTGTTCAGGCGACCGGTTGAGCCTTAAATTTACCTGAACACGATCGTCTTGTTGCCGCACACCAGCACGCGGTCTTCCACGTGGTAGCGCAGACCGCGCGCAAGCACATTCTTTTCGATGTCACGCCCATAACGCACCATGTCGTCCACGCTGTCTCCGTGATCTATTCTCACCGTATCCTGTTCGATAATCGGCCCGGCATCCAGATCGGCGGTGACATAATGGCAGGTGGCACCGATAAGCTTCACTCCGCGCTGGAAGGCTTGATGATAGGGCTTCGCCCCGACGAATGACGGCAGGAAACTGTGGTGGATATTGATAATCCGCCCCAGATAACGCTCGCATAGATGCGGCGGCATGATCTGCATGAAACGCGCCAGCACCAGCGTGTCGCCCTGATGCTGTTCGAACAGGCGCGCGATTTCTTCGAACGCGGCAGCCTTGGCCGGTTCATTATGGTTGGGCATGGCAACGTAGTGGAACGGGATGCCATGCCACTCGACGAAACTGCGCAAATCCTCGTGGTTGGAAATCACGCACGGAATATCCACCTGCAACTCCCCACTGCGCCAGCGGTGCAGCAAATCGTTCAAGCAATGATCCTGCTTGCTCACCAGAATAACAATTCGTTTCTTTCTCGCCGAATCGCTGACTCGGCTATCCATGTCGAACTCTTTCGCCAGAACGGAAAACTGGGCATGAAACTCGGCCAGATCAAAAGGCAGCGAATCGGCGAGGATTTCCTGGCGCATGAAAAAACGCTGCGTTTCCAGATCGGTATGGTAACTCGCCTCAACGATCCAGCCCTTGTGCTTGGCGATGAAGCCGCTCACGGCGGCGATGATGCCGGAGCGATCCGGACAAGAAATGGTCAGGGTGTAGCGATGGGTATTGGTCATGCGGCTATTCCAAAGATGCGTTGCACGGATTTTAACTCAAATATTTGTAAAGAAACTCAATTGAATTTGTGTCAAACTGGAGATTAATTTTATGATACGCCCAATAATTAGGGCACAAGGAGCCGCGACAATGGATGTTCATATTTTTCTTGCGCATACGGTGAAGCTTGAATTTGAAACTGAGGAAGCTTACCTGAAATTGGAAGACCTCATGACGAAACAAGGCAATCGTGATGTTGCCGAGTTCTTTGGCGAAATGGCCGGTTTTTCCAGATTGCATGGGCAATCCGCCATGCAACGCGCCGGCTTTGATGATTCAACGGACATTCACGGCATTATCGATTCGTGGTCGGGTAACGATACCAGTGAAATTCCGGATATGCAGAATTTCTCAAGCCCTGTCGATCTTGACGGTGCCATGGCACTGGCACTTGAAACTGAAAGACACGGCGTCACTTTTTACGAAGATGTCGCACGGACAACATCAGACAGCGAGACGCGTCTTCTGGCCGAAGAATTTGCCGAAGAAGAGCGTGGGCATGTGCTGGCGCTCGAACGTTTCTTTGGGCTCAAGCCCTACTGAGGAATGATTAAACCCAGATAATCCATTAGGCGCGAAGTGATATGATTTCCCCAACTCCGTTCGCCCCATAAAACTCTTGGTCGGGCACCCGCCTGAGCTTGTCGAAGGGTATTGATTCCACAATACATGTGGTTCGACAAGGCCTTTAGTCCTGAGCGTAGTCGAAGGGTCACCACGAACGGCCTAATGAATTATCTGGGTTAAAAACGCGAATTATAAAAACGGCTGCGGCAACTGCTGTGCCTCAATTTTTTCACCCCACAAAATCGATATGATACGCGAGGCGTGCGTGGCATCGCCGCTGGTCCAGAATTGCGCGTAGTCATTTTGACCGGCCCGAGCGACGCCGAAGAGCTCAGGCCGAACAATGTGTTCGCGCGCGGGTAGTTCGCTCTGGATACGGCTGCGGAGCTGCCGCGCCACTGCCGCGCCGGTATCCACCAGCGTAATAGTATCTCCCACCACCTCGGTAATTAGCCGGGCAAGAAACGGGTAATGGGTACACCCAAGAATCAGCGTGTCCGCTCCGCGTGCCAGCAAAGGGGCGGTGTAGCGTGCGATCAATGCGCGGGTTTCCGCTCCGCTGAGGTTGCCCTGTTCGACTTGTTCGACCAGGCCAGGACAACCTTGCGTGACGATTTCAACTTCTCCGGCGTAACGTTCAAGCAGTGCAGCAAAGCGCGAGCTTTCCAGCGTGCCGACCGTTGCCAGTACGCCGACCACGCCGCTGCGTGTTGCTGCCACCGCAGGTTTGACTGCGGGCTCCATTGCCACAATAGGGATATCGAAGTGGCTACGCAGGGTGGCTGCGGCAGCCGCTGTTGCGGTATTGCAGGCAATGACGATGGCGTCCGCACCTTGCTCAATCAGGAAACGGGCAAGAGCGAGCGAGCGCTGTTCGATATAGGACGCAGGCTTGTCGCCATAGGGGACGTGACCGGAATCGGCAATATAGATCAGACGTGCATCGGGCAGTGCCTGGCGGATGTGGCGCAGCACCGAGAGGCCGCCCACGCCGGAATCGAAGACGCCGATTATGGCAGAAGCTTCAGCCTTTGATTCCATCAAAGTTTTCCATTCTCAATTCAGGAACAGTACATCTTGTGGGAGCGGCCTCCCGGCCGCGATAATGCATTTTCGCGGCCGGGAGGCCGCTCCCACATCCGGCAAAATTGTTGTCGTTTTGAACGAAAATGAGAAATTAAGCCACCATGCCCTGACTACGCAGATATTCTTCATACGTACCATGGTAATCGGTAACACCCTTGGCAGAAATCTCGATGATGCGTGTAGCCAGCGATGAAACGAACTCGCGGTCATGGCTGACGAATATCAGCGTACCTTTGTACAGATCGAGCGCAGTGTTGAGCGATTCGATCGCTTCCATGTCCATGTGGTTGGTCGGCTCATCCATCAGCAACACGTTGGGCTTTTGCAGCATCAGCTTGCCGAACAGCATGCGCCCCTTTTCCCCGCCGGACAGCACCTTCACTTTTTTCTTCACGTCGTCGCCCGAGAACAGCAACCGCCCAAGCGTGCCGCGCACTACTTGGTCGTCGTCGCTGGGACCGCGCCAGTCGGTCATCCAGTCCATCATGCCGATATCGTCGGCAAAATCGGCGGCATGATCCTGCGCGTAGTAGCCGAGCTTGGCCTTATCCGCCCACTTGATGGTGCCGGTATCCGGGGTGAGATCGCCCGCCAGACAGCGCAGCAGCGTGGTCTTGCCGATGCCGTTCGGCCCGATGATGGCAACCCGCTCGCCCGCATCGATGCGGAAATTCACATTGGAAAACAGCACCCGGTCGAAGCCTTTGGCCAAGTGCTGTACTTCCACCGCGACGCGATGCAGCTTCTCGCGCTCATCGTATTCGAAGCGGATGAACGGGTACTGGCGGCTGGAGGGTTTGATGTCTTCGATTTTGATTTTGTCGATCTGCCGCGCGCGCGAAGTGGCCTGCTTGGCCTTGGACGCATTTGCCGAGAAGCGCGCCACGAAAGCTTTTAGCTCGGCAACCTTTTCCTTGGCCTTGGCGTTGTCCGATGACTGCTGCTCGCGCGCCTGGGTCGAGGCCAGCATGTAATCGTTGTAGTTACCCGGATAAACCGTGATTTTGCCGTAATCCAGATCGGCCATGTGGGTACACACGCTGTTCAAAAAGTGGCGGTCATGCGAGATGATGACCATGGTGCTGTTGCGCGCATTGAGGATGTCTTCCAGCCAGCGGATGGTGTTGATATCGAGGTTGTTGGTCGGCTCGTCCAGCAGCAAAATTTCCGGATCGGAAAACAAGCGCCTGCGCCAGCAGCACGCGCAATTTGAAGCCGGGCGCAACTTCGCGCATCGGCCCGTTATGCAATTCTTGCGCAATACCCACGCCGTTCAGCAGTTCACCGGCGCGCGCTTCTGCCGTGTAGCCGTCGAATTCGGCGAACTTCGCCTCCAGATTGGCGGCATGCATGTAGTCTTCTTCTGAGGCGTCCGGGTTGGCATAAATCGCATCGCGTTCCGACATCACTTCCCACATCTCGGTGTGCCCCATCATCACCACATCCAGCACGCGGGTGTCCTCGAATGCGAATTGATCCTGACGCAACTTGCCCAGCCGCTCGCCCTTGTCCAGCATGACATTGCCGGAAGATTGCTCCAGATCGCCGCCAAGGATTTTCATGAACGTGGACTTGCCGCAACCGTTCGCGCCGATCAGGCCGTAGCGGTTGCCGTCGCCAAATTTTACGGAGACATTTTCGAATAGCGGCTTGGCGCCGAACTGCATGGTGATATTTGCGGTGGATAACATGATGTGCCTTGCAAAATGAGGCGCGCATTCTACCACTTGAACAGCGTAAGGCAGAGGTTGGTCTGGCAGACAGGTTGTTATACGCAGCTTTTCGGCTAGAATGTATGCAGTTAATTTATTTGCAAGGCATTATGGTTCCCCATCTCGCTACCGCCTTGAAAGGCCCGCTGCTCGATCTTGAGCATCGCATACTCAACGCGCAGCCCATCATCGAGCACTGGTTTCGCGCGCAGTGGCAGGAGCATACCCCGCCGTTTTATTCCTCGGTGGATTTGCGCAATGCCGGTTTCAAACTTGCCCCGGTGGATACCAATTTGTTTCCCGGCGGCTTCAATAATCTCAATCCGGTCTTCCTGCCGCTGTGTGTGCAGGCGGCGCAGAGCGCCATCGAAAAAATCTGCCCGGATGCGCGCGGCATTTTGCTGGTGCCGGAGAACCACACGCGCAACCAATTTTATTTGCAGAACGTCGCACAGCTTGCCTTGATACTGAAGCAGGCAGGATGAAAGTGCGCATCGGCAGCCTGCTGCCGGAGATCACTCAGCCCACGACTGCTGCAATTGCCAAACGGCGGCACGCTCAATCTGGAGCCGCTGCAACGCAGGGGGCACCGCCTCACTCTTGAAGATTTCGATCCCTGCGTGATTCTTCTGAACAATGACCTCTCCGCCGGAGTGCCGGATATCCTGCAAGATCTGGAGCAGACCGTGCTGCCTCCTCTGTTTGCGGGTTGGACCACGCGCCGCAAGTCGCAGCATTTCGCTGCCTACGACCGCGTCGCCGGCGACTTCGCCGCATTGCTCAATATCGATCCGTGGTTGATTAATCCTTATTTTGCCACTTGCGGCAAGGTGGATTTTCAGCAGCGTAGCGGTGAGGATTGTCTGGCTGCGCAGGTGGATGCCATCTTGCAGAAAACTCGTGCGAAGTACGCCGATTATGGCGTGAAAGAAGATCCCTTCGTCATCGTCAAGGCAGATGCGGGAACGTACGGTATGGGCATCATGTCGGTAAAGGATGCCAGTGAAGTACAGCACCTCAACCGCAAGCAGCGCAACAAAATGGCGGTGGTTAAAGACGGCCTGGAAGTCAATGAAGTGCTGGTACAGGAAGGCGTGTATACCTTCGAGCACATCAACGACGCGGTGGCCGAGCCGGTCGTGTACATGATTGATCGTTACGTGGTGGGGGGATTTTACCGCGTACACACAGATCGTGGTGTAGACGAGAACCTCAACGCGCCCGGCATGCACTTCGAGCCGCTCGCGTTCGAATCCTGTTGCAGCCTGCCCAATCCCGAATGCGCACCGGACGATACGCCCAACCGTTTCTATGCCTACGGCGTGGTGGCGAGGCTGGCAATGCTGGCGGCGGCGGTGGAGTTGGAGGAAATGGGAGAGTGATGTTGGTATCTCCATCATGTTGCCCGTCATTGGAAGGACAACTAGCCATTCCACTAAGAGAGCAAACTACGCTCGCCAAGTGGCTGGTTATCCCGCGAAAGCGGGAATCCAGCGGGTTAATTAAAAATGCATTTTTGAATGACTGGATTCCCGCCTGCGCGGGAATGACGGACTACTGGGGATTGCGCCTGATCATTTTGAGCGCAGCCCTTCTCCTGACCGCTTGCGGCAACAAAGAACTGCCGACCTACGAAGAACAGGGCTACGTGTTCGGCACGCTGGTGGAAGTCAGCATCTATGGCGAGGATGAGCCCAAGGCGCGCAAAGCCGTGGCAACGGTGATGCAGGAGTTTCAGCGTCTGCACGATCTGCTACATGCTTGGAAGCCGAGCGCTTTGAGCGATTTGAATACAGCCATCGCCAAGGGCGAGAGCCGCGAGGTGACACCGGAAATAGCTGCGATGCTGAAGGATGCGGCGCAACTTTCCGCCCAATCCGATGGCTTATTCAATCCCGCCATCGGAGGATTGGTCAGATTGTGGGGGTTCCATGCCGACGAATTCAAGGCGGTGCTGCCGGATGAGAAGCAGCTTGCTGCGCTGGTTGCGGCAAAGCCGCAGATGAGTGATCTGGTTTTTTCTTCAACGCCCAACCCCTCCCAACCTCCCCTTGTCAGGGGAGGAGACGGTAGCTCCCCCCTGACAAGGGGGGCTGGGGGGGTTGAGGTTAGCAGCCGCAACCCAACCGTACTACTTGATCTCGGCGGTTACGCCAAAGGCTATGCGCTGGATCGGGCGGCAGAGTTGTTGAAGCAGCAGGGAATTCACAATGCGTTGATCAACATCGGTGGTAACGTGCTGGCGTTGGGGCAACATGGTGACCGCGCGTGGCGCATCGCTATCCAACATCCCCGCAAACCGGGGCCGATTGCTACACTGGAGTTGCATGACGGCGAGGCCATCGGCACCTCGGGCGATTATCAGCGCTATTTCGAAGTTGGCGGCAAACGCTATTGCCATCTGATTGATCCGCGCAGCGGGCAGCCGACTCAAGGTGTGCAGGCCGTCACTATCCTGACGCATGGCCCGCGTGCCGGGACGTTGTCGGACGCGCCTTCCAAGCCGCTATTTATCTCCGGCAGGGCAGGCTGGCGCGACGCTGCAAGGAAGATGAATCTCGCCGAGGCGATGCTGATCGACGGTGACGGTGTGGTACACCTTACCGAAGCCATGCAGAAACGGCTAGAATTCGCAGATCAAGCCACGGTCAGGAAAGTTGAGCCATGAGTACGTCGGAGCAAGAGAGTATGGTAGGAATCTTATTGGTAACGCACAACGGTTTGGGCGATAACCTTGTTGATTGTGTGCGGCATGTGTTGGGCAGTGTTCCGTCCAACATCAAAGTATTATCGGTGCTGGCAGAGGATGACCCGCAGCGCAAGGAAGAAGAGGCGCGCGCGCTGATCGAACAACTGGACACGGGCGATGGTGTCTTGCTGTTATCCGATTTGTTCGGCGCTACCCCAAGCAATATTGCGCGGCGTATGTATCAACCCGGGCGCGTGGAAGGCGTAGCCGGTGTTAACCTGCCTATGTTGTTGCGTGCGGTATGCTACAGCGGCAAGCCGCTGGCAGAGGTGGTACAAAAGGCGCTCGATAGCGGGCGTAATTGTATTCTTCCAATTAATTCAGATTCGGGAAGCTGCGATGTTACAACAGGATGCACTAATAATTAACAAGCTGGGGCTGCATGCGCGCGCCTCGGCCAAGCTGACTCAGACCGCCTCGAAGTTTCCCTGCGAGGTGTGGATGTCGCGCGCGGGCCGTCGCGTGAATGCAAAAAGCATCATGGGTGTGATGATGCTGGCCGCAGCCAATGGCAGTACCATCAACATAGAAACCGACGGCGAACTGGAGCAGGAAGCGATGGATGCTTTGCTGGCTTTGATCAACGATTATTTTGGAGAAGGCGAGTGAATTTCACCCTGCACGGCATCGCGGTCTCCAGCGGCATCGCCATCGGGCATGCCCACCTCATTTCGCATACCGCGCTGGAAGTGGCCCACTACAAGCTGCCCAAGGAGATGCTGTCCGAGGAAGTTGCACGCTTTGATGCTGCGCTGGCCGCCACGCGCAAAGAACTGACCGCCTTGCGCGCCAGCCGCCCGCAACAAGCGGCAGCCGAGTTCGACGCGTTTCTCGATCTGCACCTGATGATTCTGGCCGATGAACATATCAGCCAGACGCCACGCGAAATGATCCAGCGCGAGCATTGCAATGCCGAGTGGGCGCTGAAGATGCAGATGGATGATCTGGTAGCGCATTTCGAAGAATTTGAGGATGCCTATCTGCGCGAGCGCAAAGCCGATGTGGTGCAAGTGGTGGAGCGCGTGCTCAAGATACTTACCGGCCAACCCGGCCATGTGCCGCCTGCGGCCAATCACGACACTAAAATGATACTGGTGGCGCACGATGTCAGCCCGGCCGACCTGATCCAACTCAAGCCGCATCAATTCTCTGCCATTCTTACCGATCTGGGCGGTGCCACTTCGCATACCGCGATTATCGCGCGTGGTCTCAACACGCCGTGCGTGGTCGGCCTGCACCATGCGCGCGAACTGCTGCGCGAGAACGATCTGCTGGTCGTGGATGGCGAGCAGGGCGTGGTCATCGTCAACCCGGACAAGCAAATTCTCGCCGATTACCGCTTGCGTCAGGATCAGTTCGGACTGGAGCGGAAAAAGCTCAAGCGCCTCAAGGCCATGCTCGCCAGCACGCTGGACGGCACCTCCATCGAGATGTACGCCAACATCGAGCTGCCGCACGACCTGCACGAGGTTAGGGAAAATGGTGCCACCGGGATAGGCCTTTTCCGTAGCGAGTTTTTATTTCTCAACCGCGACGTATTGCCGGACGAGGAGGAACAATTCGAAGCTTATCGCACGGTGGCAGAAGGCATGGAAGGATTGCCGGTTACCATTCGCACCTTTGATCTGGGGGCAGACAAGCAACTGCGCGGTGCGCAGCGCGTGGCCAGCAATCCGGCGCTCGGGTTACGCGCCATCCGCCTGTGCCTGGCCGAACCCAAACTGTTCCGTACCCAGTTGCGCGCGCTGCTTCGTGCTTCGCACTACGGCAACATAAAGATATTAATACCGATGTTGTCCGGTGTATCCGAAATCAACCAGACGTTGCAATTCATTGCCAACGTCAAACAGAGATTGGTGGCGGAAGATATCCCCTTTAATCCCGCCGTACAGATCGGCGGCATGGTCGAGATTCCCGCCGCCGCATTGGCGCTCAATGTGTTCCTCAAGAAACTGGATTTTCTTTCCATCGGCACCAACGATTTGATCCAGTATACTTTGGCGATTGACCGTACCGATGAGGAAGTGGCGCACCTCTACGATCCGCTGCATCCTGCCGTCCTGCAACTGTTGTCGCATGTGATCGGCAGTGCGAGCAAGGCCGGCATTCCGGTTGCGGTTTGTGGCGAAATGGCCGGTGACCTGGCCTACACTCGCCTGCTGCTCGGCCTCGGTTTGCGCCAGTTTTCCATGAACCCGGCGCAACTGCTTGGCGCGAAACAGCGCGTGCTGACTACCAGCTTGCCTAAAATCGCCACTCTCACCCAAAAAATCTTACGCGCCGATGATCCGCTGAAAACCCGCGAGTTGTTAGACAGGCTGAATTTGCTGTAAGGACAATCAAGGGAATGTTTTGCGCCATACAGCGAAAAGTGCTTGGCGTCTTAGCTTGATGTCGAGTTGTATGTCTTTCGATGTGAAGTGCAAGATGGGCGACAATGAAATGTGGCCAGAATTGACAGTGATCTGCTGGCGTGCCTTGGCGGACCAATCAGTTTCGTTTTGCCCGACGGAAATACTCAATCTTGGGATGTAGTTGAATCCTGAATTGGCGGGCACGGCATTTTCCAAGGGGGGCAAACGTCGTATTGGTGTTGAGCCGGTAAAATATATGCCAGTTGGATTCCAAGAACACTGGCTGAATCGTCAATATATCCAAATTGGGGGCAGGTGCGGGAGAGCTTTCTTCGCACTGTGCGCTATGTGCCGAAACGAATACTCCGACCACCGCAAATATCATGCGGAACAGGGTCACCTGAGCAAAATGGGAAAATGAAATCAAGTTATACATTTCCCTATCCCCGCCGTATTCCTAACAACTTCAATACTGCTTTAGTGCGCAAAATGCGATCACCATACCAGTACACCCCGGTCTCCGAGTCCACTGCAATCAGGTTGTTTTTCTCAGTATTTTTCATTTTAATTTCCAATATAAGTTAAGTTAGTTAATTTATTAATGTGTGCAAAGTTCACACGATAAACGAATAATACGTGTAAATTTTTCACACGTCAAGTGTTTTTGTAGTTGAGGTGATGTTGCTATGCCATTGACATAATTCCAGCAAACCCGGAAACTTCGTTCCGTGCCGATTTGAGCTCAGCTTGCGGGGCACGTAAAACATACCAGCTAAAGCGTTTAACCCGTTTTGGCGCAAGCTGAACGGGTTTTGTATTTTTGGAAATCGAATTGAATACATCTGTCGGTATAGTCAGCGCTCAGCGCGCAAATTTTGACACCCCGCTCACTTTCAAGAGCGGTGCGGTGTTGCCACGCTATGAGTTGGTGTATGAGACTTACGGCACACTGAACGCCGACAAGATCCAACGCCATTCTGGTGTGCCATGCGCTGTCCGGCCATCATCACGTCGCGGGCTATTACGCCGATGACCCGAAAAATGTGGGCTGGTGGGACACCATGATCGGCCCCGGCAAGCCGGTTGATACCAATAAATTTTTCGTCATCGGCCTGAACAATCTCGGCGGCTGCCACGGTTCCACCGGCCCTTCCAGCATCAACCCGGCAACCGGCAAACCTTATGGCGCAAGCTTTCCGGTAGTAACGGTGGAAGACTGGGTTGCATCGCAGGCGCGCTTGGCCGATCTGCTCGGCATCAAACAATTCGCCGCGGTGATGGGCGGCAGCCTGGGCGGAATGCAGGCGTTGCAATGGTCGCTGTCCTATCCTGAGCGCGTGCGCCACGTGCTGGCGATTGCCACCGCGCCGCACCTGACGGCGGAGAATATCGCCTTCAACGATGTGGCGCGCAACGCCATTCTCACCGACCCGGATTTCCACGGCGGGAATTTTTACGAGCACGGCGTGGTGCCGACGCGCGGCCTGCGTTTGGCGCGCATGCTGGGGCACATCACTTATCTTTCCGACGATGCGATGGCGGACAAATTCGGGCGCAGCTTGCGCTCGGGCAAGCTGGGTTACAACTACGACATCGAGTTCGAGATCGAATCCTATCTGCGCTATCAGGGCGACAAATTCGCCGCCTATTTCGATGCCAACACCTATCTGCTGATGACCAAGGCGCTGGATTATTTCGACCCGGCGCGCGACTACAACGATAATCTGGATAAGGCATTTGCCGCCGCGCGCGCAGATTTTCTGGTGCTGTCATTCACCACCGACTGGCGCTTCTCGCCGGAGCGTTCGCGTACCATCGTCAACGCGCTGCTGCACAACCATCGCAACGTCAGCTACGGCGAAATTTCCTCGGCGCACGGGCATGATTCATTCCTGATGCAGCACGAGCATTATCACGAGGTGATGAGCGCTTATCTTGAGAGCATTGCCAAGGAGTTTTCTATATGAGCGCGCACGATCCAGCCGAACTTGCCGCCGCCCGCCCGGATTTTGCCGCCATAGCGGCGTGGATACCGCAAGGCGCGTCGGTACTCGATCTCGGTTGCGGCGACGGCAGTCTGTTGCGATATCTGAAGGACACGCGCAAGGTGCGCGGCTACGGCGTAGAGATCAGCGACTCGAACATCGTGGCGTGTATCCGCAACGGCGTGAACGTAATTCAGAGCAATCTGGAATCAGGGCTTTCCGGCTTCGAAAGCAACGCTTTCGATTACGTCATCCTGTCGCAGACGCTGCAAGCCACGCGCCACACCGAACCGCTGGTGCAGGAAATGCTGCGCGTCGGACGCGAAGGTATCGTCAGCTTCCCCAATTTCGGCCATTGGAAAGCGCGTTTGAACGTGCTGCGCGGCTACATGCCCGTGTCGGACGAGTTGCCTTACCAATGGTATGACACCCCCAACGTGCACCTGTGTACGCTGCATGACTTTGAAGAATTTTGCAGCGGACCATCGCGTACACATCCTCGAACGCCGCGTGATGACTGGAGACAGCGAAATTCATCTGCTGCCAAATTTGCTCGGCAGCATGGCGGTGTATCGGTTCAGACGTGCCGGGTAGGGCGCGGTAATTAATGATGCCGTCCCCTTTGATCAGCGCACTGTTCGGTAAAAGTACAAGGCCGGAAGCGACGATACGCGAACATCTGGCAAGGCTGGATTATGGTCTCTAGCAAAAAGATCAGCACAGCCGCCGCGACCGACCGCAACGCCATGTTCCCCATCGCACCCGGTGCCGTTGAAATGCCCGCCGACTATGCCGACTGGCTGACCGACATCAAAACCCGGATTCATAGTGAACGCCTGCGTGTCGTGCTGGCCAGCAATGCCGCCATGGTGCTGCTGTATTGGGACATCGGACTAAGCATCTTCGCCAAGCAGGCCGCGCAAGGTTACGGCACGCGCGTGATCGACCGCTTGGCCGCCGATTTGCGCAACGCATTCCCGGAGATGAAAGGTTTTTCGCCGCGCAACCTAAAATATATGCGCGCCTTTGGCGCCGCTTGGCCGGAGCGGGAGGTTGTGCAAGCGGCGCTTGCACAAGTCACCTGGTATCACAACCTAACCCTGCTGGAAAAACTCGCAGCCCCCGAAGAGCGCCTCTGGTACGCCGCCCGAACTGTTGAACACGGCTGGTCGCGCAACATCCTCTCGGTGCAGATCGAAACCCGCGCCCATCTGCGCCAAGGTAAAGCCCAGAACAACTTTCCCGCCACCCTGCCGCCGGAAGATTCGGACATGGCGGCGCAAATATTCAAAGATCCCTACCTGTTCGACTTCCTCGGCACCGACGAACCGCGCCGGGAAATACAACTGGAGCAAGGCCTGATGTACAATCTCGCTACACCAGCGCTGGCCGGAATGGGCGAAGAGAAAGGCGACATCCTCAGCGGAGTGCCTGAAAGCGACTGGGAAGCATTATCCTGATGCTCATCCTAGATATTCATTCCAAGTGCAACTGCTTAGTGTTGGGGAGGCGATACCCGGATTGTCATGAGTTAAGTTGGATGCAGGTATAGGGATAGTGGTGTTACGAATAGGATTATCATGAAATTAAAAGCGTTCGACAGAAGTGAACACGTATACAAAAACGACACTTTTGCCGAGCTTGTCAAAGACGCTATCAGGTTCTTTAATGGCACTCCTGTACACACGCTGCCCCCACCAGAGTCTTTCCTGGGCACAGGGGTTTACGCCATCTATTACACCGGCAAAAATCTCATATATAAAAAATATGCGGAACTGAACCGGCTGTCTTACAACTACCCGATATATGTCGGCAAGGCGGTACCAAAGGGTTGGCGACAAGAGCGAGTTTCCGATAACCAGCTCGATCAATCTAAAGAACTCATTAGTCGCCTGCGGGAACACAGCAGTAGCTTCGGCATTGGTCGAGGTTTGGAACTCCAAGACTTCATGTGCCGATTTGTCATCTTTGAAGGTGCCAGCTCAGACATGATTAGCACCATCGAAGCCACGCTGATCAAATTGAACCTGCCGCTGTGGAATACTGCCGTGGATGGCTTCGGTAACCACGACCCCGGCAGTGGGCGATACGAGCAGGCAAAATCAGATTGGGATGTAATTCATCCCGGACGAGCTTGGGCAGAAAAATGTAACGGCATTCACGCCGAAGAAAGTGCCATCCTGTCCAGAATCAAAAGTCACTTCAAAGATATCGGGCATCAGCCATGAAGTCACTGGAGATATTTTCCGGGGCGGGTGGATTGGCTAAAGGGCTGGAACTTGCCGGTTTCCAGCATTCCGCTTTTGTGGAATTTAACAAACATGCCTGCTCATCGCTGTATGAAAATTTTGAGGCGAAAAAAGTTTTCTTTGGCGACATCAGAAATTTTGATCTTAATGCTATAGGTGAGGTTGATGTCGTGGCGGGAGGCCCGCCTTGCCAGCCTTTTTCGTTGGGTGGCAAACATGGCGCGGATCAAGATAGCCGCGACATGTTCCCCTATGCAATTCGGGCGATTGAACAACTCACCCCCAAGGCTTTTGTGTTCGAGAACGTCAAAGGCTTGCTCAGGACATCTTTTGCGGATTATTTCGAATACATCATCCTGCGATTGACCTACCCCGGATTTATTGCGAAGCAGGGTGTGAATTGGAAAGATCATTTGTCCGAGTTGCGCAGCATTGGGTCGCTTCCCTATGCCAGAACAAAATACGATGTTTCGTTCAAGTTAATCAATGCGGCAAATTATGGTGTCCCGCAAACGCGGGAACGGGTTGTTATCGTCGGCACAAGAGTTGATCTGGGCGTGTCCTGGTCGTTCCCCGCAGAAACCCATTCCGAAGACCGATTGCTTTGGGAAATGTATGTTTCAGGGGAGTATTGGAAACATCACCCTATACCTAAAGCAGAGCGCGCACCGATAACCGAGCTTCTGCAAGAGAAGGTTGCTCGCCTGAAAGACAAGTACGGCATGTTTGAACCAGAGCAACTGCCTTGGCGCACGGTCAGAGATGCGCTGCAAGGCATCCCCGATCCAGCGAGCCAACACGGCATTGATGATCACGTTTTCCATGGCGGTGCGCGCACCTATCCCGGCCACACAGGCAGCGATATCGACTGGCCTGCAAAAACCATCAAGGCGGGAGGCCACGGAGTTCCTGGAGGAGAAAATATGATTCGCTATCCAGATGGCAGCGTCCGCTATTTTACGGTGTGCGAGGCAAAACGAATACAGACTTTCCCGGACAGCTTCGTCATAAAAGGCGCTTGGGGCGAAGCCATGCGCCAGATCGGGAATGCGGTTCCGGTATTGCTGGGTGAAACGATTGGGCGTGAGCTAGCGAGCCGGTTGGGCGCACGGAGCGATTCTTTTGATGAGAGACAGGCGTACCGGGCAAGGGTTTAATGCCGGCAAATATTCAAGGTAAAGCCAGCGCGTAGCGCATACCCCTTACGTCGTCATTGACACCACCCGACGAACTCCCATACAGTTCGTCCCACTTGCACATCCGCCACCCGCATACGCGCCGCAAAGCGCGGCACGTAGCCACCCGGCGGATTCCCCAGAACAGGAGGCTGGCGCAAGAATGATTCCCGCAACGACGGAAGCGTTGCCAGAAGTACTGCTTGATTAAAATGCGTTCTTGCGGCTTGTTGAAATGGTGGCATTCAAAAATATGCTTGGCTGTGGTCAACGCCGCATAAAAGGGGAAGTAATGGCAAGGGATTAGTATCGGGCGAATAAGCAAGAAGCGTATACGTTTCTCAATCCAAAAGTGTCGACGAAAAGATTGTTGCCGTTGCCCAGAGTGAGACATGTTACTAACATTGAGTCAAATTGAAATAGAAGCTAATCCGTAGACTGGCAATGTGACGCGACTCAGCGTTTGATGACCTTGAACATGCTGTGGTTCGCGTTAACCACCAGCCAAAAAACTATCTGATGGCCGACTCTATAAGAAAAGATGAGCTCTGAAATTTATTATGTGAGGATCGGTATTTTTTTATGAACTCCGATGAATCCTATATCTATCGGAAGGAAGTTGATTGGTCGCTGCTCCACGAAGGGTTGACGATTCCGGTTCGCCTCCAGATTACATTCAGGAACCTGCTCAATGATTATGAGCGGGGAATTGGCAGAAAAGTCACACTTCTGGTAGATGGTCAGCCATACGAAGCGATGCTCATCAACCAGAACTTCGATAGAGAGAAATACCCCAGTCACGCCGACATGGTGCAGATTCGGTTCACTGCAAAGAGCGGGCTTCCGCAGAAACTCCGGCAACTATTTCCAGCCAGCTATGCCTATCTGAAAAAGGAACGTGAGCAGGTGCGAAGAAGAAAGGTACGCCTGCCGGAGGATAGCAGAGAATATTTTGTTCTTTATACAACTGTACGCCCAGAGGTCTTTGTTGTTGAGGCGATCAC
This sequence comes from uncultured beta proteobacterium, assembly GCA_963714805.1. Taxonomy (GTDB): domain Bacteria; phylum Pseudomonadota; class Gammaproteobacteria; order Burkholderiales; family Gallionellaceae; genus CAIQPV01. The sequence continues at coordinate 27,192 of CAVQPO010000007.1, forward strand.
TCAATTTGAACTCCACGAGGCCAACTCCATGTTGGCAGGCCTGTCTGAAGAGGAGTTTGAAAGGTACGGTGATTTTGCTCGTCGCGATGAGTCTGCCTCAATAGTGATGCGCCCACAAATGGCAAAAGTTCGCAAGCTTGATCGTTCTATTGGTGAAGACTTGAAAACGCTCTATGATTTTCGATGCCAAATCTGTGGAGATAACTTTGGGAAGCACTACGACCAAAGAATTGTCGAGGTTCATCACATTGTCCAGTTTGTGCTTCTCGATGAATAACGATTACGACAACCTGATGGTCATATGCCCTAATCATCATACTGCGATCCACAAGGCTGATCCCATTTTCGATCGGCAATCGCTAACGCTTTCTTATCCAAATGGCTACAATGAGATACTCAAACTTGATCGGCATTTCAGGGTCTGATTTAATTGGCGATGGATGACTTACAACTAATGCGCTCAATGCGCGCAAGACGCCAAAGCGACTACACTTAAACTCTTGCCGCGCCATACTTTTCCATCCACTCCAGCACTTTCTGGCATCTCGCCGACTTGGGCGAGTTTCGAGGCAAGCAGGAGCTTCATACACAGCGGCTCAAAAATAAATGTGCCGTGCTCGAACCGCTTTATGATCGACATCACAAATAGCCAACCAGTGCAAATGGTCACCGATGAAAATGGCTGCCAACGCACGAAACATCTGTTCCAAAGCATGCTGCACCGGGTATTCAACGAGGGCGTGTGGTATTGATCGAGCGGGTGGCAGCGCCTTCCTGAACTGGTTGACAAAAGAACGATCGTTCTCTACGATGCGGTTATTGTTTTGTACGTTGACTCCCATGTTTTAGGCCGGGAATGAAACAGCAGCGGGGAGGAAAAAACCATGAGTAAAAAATTGTTGCCTACTGAACCGGAGGGGCATATCGCCGTTTTCCAGGAAAAGACCATCCGCCGTATTTGGCATAACGAAGAGTGGTGGTTTGCCATTGTTGATGTGGTGGCGGTGTTGACCGATTCAACCGATGTGAGGCAATACATCAAAAAAATGCGCAGCCGCGACCCTATGCTGGATGGCAACTGGGGTACAACTTGTACCCCCCTTCGTCTATTGGCACCAGATGGCAAGCTGCGGGCAACCAATTGCGCCAACACCGAGGGCTTGTTCCGCATCATCCAGTCCATACCATCGCCCCAAGCAGAGCCCTTCAAGCGTTGGCTGGCTCAAGTAGGTTACGAGCGGGTGAAGGAGATCGAGAATCCAGAACTGGCGATGGGACGGATGCAGGATTTGTACGAACAGAAGGGCTACCCGAAGGAGTGGATAGATAAACGGTTGAGGGGTATCGCGGTACGGCAAGACTTGACCGATGAGTGGAAAGAACGCGGTGCGGCGTCCAACAAGGAGTTCGCTATTCTTACCAACGAAATCATGCATGGCGCTTTCGACCTTAAAGTAGACGAATACAAGCAGATGAAGTCTTTGACTCGTGAGAACTTGCGCGACCACATGACCGACATCGAACTCATTCTCACCATGCTGGCCGAGGCGACGACCACGAAGCTGCACCGGGATCGGGATTCGCAAGGCATCGATCCACTCAAGAAAGACGCAAAGGACGGCGGCGCGGTGGCGGGCAGGACGCGTAAGGATATTGAGCAGCAAACGGGTAGGCCAGTGATCTCTGCCGAGAATTTCAAGCAACTGACAGGCGCGAAACAGAAGAAGCTGAAGAAGGGCGAGAGCTAAGCCGGTGACAAACTGTCACCGACTGTAATAGTCCAATCTATACGCAGCGACTCAAGACGCCGATTTACGCTATAGTCACAGGAAAAATCAAGGTGGCGTGATGCAAGAATCCAACCGTATCGAACTCAAACGCGAACTGACCGACATGTTGGAAAAAGAGGTCGTCGCTTTCCTCAATTACCGTGACGGCGGGGTGATTTATATTGGCGTTGACGATAAGACGCGAGCGATCATCGGCGTTGCGGATGCTGATGCGTTGCAACTGAAAATCAAGGATCGCATCAAAAATAATATCAGCCCATCGACCATGGGGCTGTTTGATGTGATCGTAGAAACCCGCGATGGAAAGAAGATCGTCAAGATCACGGTGGCCAGCGGCTCCGAGAAACCCTATTATCTATCCAGGATGGGCATGTCGGCCAAGGGTTGCTACATCCGCATTGGCAGCGCCTCCGAGCCTATGCCGGTCAGGATGATCGAAGATTTGTTTGCGCGCAGAATCCGCAATTCCATCGGCACCATAAAATCACGCAAGCAAACGCTAGGCTTCGGGCAGCTAAAAATCTATTACGACGAAACGCCGTTAAAGCTGAATGAGCAGTTTGCACGCAATCTGGAGTTGCTCACCGAGGACGGCGCATACAATTACGCCGCCTATTTGCTTTCGGATGTTAATGGGCTGTCGATCAAGGTTGCCAAGTATGCAGGCACCGATAGAGTAAATCTGATCGAAAATGAGGAGTACGGCTATTGCTCGCTGGTAAAGGCCACCAAAGCGGTGCTGGAAAAGCTCAGGGTTGAGAACAAAACCTTTGCACGCATTACGCCAGACCGACGTGAACAGCGCAAATTGTTGAACCCCGTGGCACTGCGCGAGGCGGTTATCAACGCCATCATCCACAATAACTATAGCAATGAAGTGCCACCAAAATTCGAGCTATTTTCTGACCGTCTGGAGATTACCTCTGCCGGTGGATTGCCTTCCGGATTCGACGAAGAAGAATTTTTCATGGGCTATTCGGTTCCACAAAACAAGGAACTCATGCGCGTTTTTCGGGATCTGGACATGGTTGAACAGCTCGGTTCAGGCGTGCCGCGTATTCTCGAACATTACCCGCGCAACATTTACCATTTCACCCCCAATTTTATTCGGCTGGTGTTGCCGTATGCGGAGGGATTCGATCAGGTTGCCGGACAAGCTAGTGACCAGGCTAGTGACCAAGCTAGTGACCAGGCTGGCAAGTTATTGAAATTTTGTGCGACTCCGCGTTCGGTCAGTGAAATGATGCAACATCTGGGTTTGAGCCATCGGACGTATTTCCGCAATACGTTGTTACGCCCACTGATGGCATCGGGAAAGCTAGCGCCAACCATCCCCGACAAGCCTTCCAGCCCCAATCAGCGTTACGTTAGCCAAGAGATGCCTAAGGCAAATGCTAAGGAATAGAATCGTGACCACCCTTAACCTTAGTGGCTCAAGACGTTATGAATGCTAAGATCGAGGCGGTACGGCACGCTGGAAAAAGAAGGGGTAATTACCTCTGGTTAAGGGCAATAATGAGTGTAACAAATTCCGGACGCGATAAATCGCGTCCCCACAAGTAAGGTATTTATGTCCGTCTGGCAACAACTCTTCACCCGGCGCATGCTGATCTGCGTATTCACCGGTTTCACTTCCGGGTTACCGCTGTATCTGCTATTTAACCTGCTACCCGCATGGCTGCGCAGCGAACACGTTGATCTGAAAACCATCGGTCTGTTCGCGCTGATCCAGTTTCCCTACACCTGGAAATTCCTGTGGTCGCCGCTGCTCGACCGCTACGTACTGCCTCTGCTCGGACGGCGGCGCGGCTGGATGTTGCTGACTCAGATCGGCTTGTTGCTAGTGATCGCCGCGATGGGCGCGTTCTCGCCGCAAAGCGATCTGCGTACCATTGCCTGGATCGCCACTCTGCTTGCCTTCCTCAGCGCCACCCAAGACATTGTGCTGGATGCTTACCGCCGCGAATTGCTGGCAGATAACGAACTGGGGCTGGGCAATGCCGTGCATGTGAATGCTTATCGCATCGCCGGTCTGGTGCCGGGTTCGCTGTCGTTAATTCTGGCTGACTTTCTGCCGTGGGACATGGTGTTCATCGTCACTGCCTTGTTTATGCTGCCAGGTATGGTGATGACGCTGCTGGTGCAGGAACCGCACCGCGCCACCCCGCCCAAGACCTTGCGTGAAGCGGTAGTCGAGCCGTTCCATGAATTCATCATGCGCCGGGGCTGGAACAGCGCGCTGCTGATTCTCGCCTTTCTGTTCTTTTACAAACTCGGCGACAGCATGTGTACCGCGCTGGCCACGCCGTTCTATATGGACATGGGATTCAGCAAAACCCAGATCGGACTGATCGCAAAAAATGCCGGACTATGGCCTGCCGTCATCGGCGGCCTGCTCGGTGGTCTATGGATGGTAAAAATCGGTATCAACCGCGCTTTGTGGCTGTTCGGCGTGGTGCAAGTGGTCGCTATCTTCGGTTTCGCCTGGCTGGCATCGGTGGGACATCACGCCGAAATCACCCCGGTGCAACTCGCCCAGCTCGCCATCGTGATCGGGCTGGAAGCGCTGGGCGTGGGGCTGGGCACCGCCGCCTTTGTCGCCTTCATCGCCCGCACCACTCACCCAGCTTACACCGCCACCCAGTTTGCGCTGTTCACCAGCCTCGCCGCCATGCCGCGCACTTTCGCCAACGCCGCCACCGGCTGGCTGGTGGAAATTATGGGATGGATGGGATTTTTTCTGTTGTGTGCGCTGCTGGCGGTGCCGGGGATGTTGCTGCTGCTGAAGGTTGCACCGTGGCGTGAATCAGCCGCAGAAAATAGTTAATCAGTCACAGAATATGTACAACGAGGCAACGAAGCTACTGGAATAAGCCGTTGATCCGTAATGCTGGCTGACGCTTGCCGCGTGTGCTAAATTTAACAATTGTTACACAATCAAAACTACTTAACCGGGGAGAAATTCATGCCACAAACCAAGTTCATTTTGCAGGAAAGCGATATTCCAACACACTGGTACAACGTGGTGGCAGACATGCCGAACCCGCCCGCTCCGGTGCGGGGAGCGGATGGCAAGCCCATCGGCCCGGAGGCGCTGGCGCCGATTTTTCCAATGAGTTTGATCATGCAGGAAGTTTCCGCCGAGCGTTGGATTCCGATTCCGGAAGCGGTGCGCGAGGCGTACCGTTTATATCGGCCCTCTCCCCTGTTTCGCGCACATCGTCTGGAAGCCGCACTGGGTACTCCGGCGAAAATCTATTACAAATACGAGGGCGTTTCCCCGGCGGGTTCGCACAAGGTCAACACCTCTATCCCGCAGGCGTATTACAACAAGGAAGCGGGCATCAAGCGCATTGCCACCGAAACCGGTGCAGGACAATGGGGTTCTTCCATGGCGCTGGCCGGTCATATGTTCGGGCTGGAAGTGCGCGTATACATGGTGAAGGTTAGCTATGAACAAAAACCGTTCCGGCGTTCGATGATGCATACCTGGGGTGCGGAAGTGTTCGCCAGCCCTTCGATGGAAACCCAGTCCGGACGCGCCGCCCTGGCCGCCGACCCGAACAACCCGGGTTCACTCGGTCTGGCCATTTCCGAGGCGGTGGAAGACGCGGCCAATCGTGCCGATACGAATTACGCGTTGGGTTCGGTGCTCAATCATGTGCTGCTGCACCAGACCGTCATCGGGCTGGAGGCGAAGAAGCAATTCGAGTTGGCGGGCGATTATCCGGACATGATCTTTGCACCCTGCGGCGGCGGCTCCAATTTTGGAGGAGCGGCATTTCCCTTTTTTGCCGACAAGGCCTGCGGCAAAAATGTGCGGCTGGTGGCGGTGGAGCCATCGTCCTGTCCAACGCTAACACGCGGCCAATATGCCTATGATTTTGGCGATACGGCCAAACTTACGCCGATGCTCAAGATGTTCACCTTGGGTCACGATTTCATGCCGCCCGGCATCCACGCCGGCGGGCTGCGCTATCACGGCGCATCGGCGCTGGTTTCCCAGCTTTATCACGAGAAATTGATCGAGGCCGTGGCCGTGCCTCAAATATCAACATTCCAGGCGGGTGTAACCTTCGCACGAGCCGAAGGCATTATCCCTGCTCCGGAATCCAATCATGCGATCTCCGCCTGCATTGACGAGGCGCTACGCTGCAAGGAATCCGGGGAACCGAAAACGCTGTTCTTTAATCTCTCCGGACACGGCCATTTCGACATGGCGGCCTATGACAAATACTTCTCCGGGCATCTGGAAGACTTTGCCTATCCGGAAGAGGCATTGCAAGAATCGCTCGCCAACCTGCCCAAGGTTGCGGAGTAAGCAGACGCGGGATGCTCGCTATTAAGCGTCCATCCCGCAGTCACAGCGAAAAATTGTAATCCACCGTTAGCGGCGCATGGTCGCTAAAACGTTGTTCCTTGTAGATGCTGGTGGATTGCGCGGTCTGCGCGATGCCCGGCGTGGCGATGTGGTAGTCGATGCGCCAGCCCACATCCTTGGCCCAGGCCTGGCCGCGATTCGACCACCAGGTGTAGGCTTCGAGTTCGGGATGCAGTTTACGGAACACGTCCACGAAGCCGACTTCATTGAATAGCTCGGTGAGCCAGGCGCGCTCTTCCGGCAGGAAACCGGAGTTCTTTTTGTTGCCGCGCCAGTTTTTTAAATCCTTTTCGGTGTGGGCGATGTTCCAGTCGCCGCACAAGATGACCTCGCGTCCACTGGCATGCAATCGCGCAGGTGAGGCATGAAGGCTTCCATGAATTTGAATTTTACCGCTTGGCGTTCTTCGCCGCTGGAGCCGGAGGGCAGGTACAACGACACCACGCTGAGGTTGCCGAATTGCGCTTCGATATAACGTCCTTCGCTGTCGAACTCGGCAATGCCCAAGCCTTCAATCACCGCATCCGGTTTGTGTTTGCTGATAGATGCCTACGCCACTGTAGCCCTTTTTTTCGGCATAATGGAAATAGCCGTGGTAGCCAGGCAGTCGAGCATTTCTTGCGTCATGTCAGCTGCTTGAGCTTTGAGTTCCTGCACGCAGACGATATCGGCCTGTTGCTGGGCGAGCCAGTCCGGCAGGCCTTTGCTAAAGGCGGAGCGGATGCCGTTGAGGTTAAGCGAAATGATGCGCACGAAATTTCTCCGATTCATAATGGCTGCTATTATAATGGCGTCATCCTATCCTTTCGATGATTCTTCACCATGCACGCTTACCGTCAGGATTTCATCCGCTTTACCGTTGAACAAAAAGTGTTGCGCTTCGGCGAATTCCAGACCAAAGCCGGGCGTTTATCTCCGTATTTTTTTAACTCGGGGTTGTTTCAGGATGGCGCGGCATTGCGTGAGTTGTGCCAGTTCTATGCGCAGGCGATACTGGCTTCAAAAGTGCAATTCGACATGTTGTTTGGCCCGGCTTACAAAGGGATTCCGCTGGTTGCGGGCACCGTCCATCGCGCTGGCGGAGCAGGGGCATAACGTGCCATACTGTTTCAATCGCAAGGAGGCAAAAGATCACGGCGAGGGCGGCACGACGGTAGGCGCGGCGTTGCGGGGACGGGTGCTGATTATTGACGATGTGATTTCCGCCGGAACTTCGGTGCGCGAATCGATCGAGCTGATCCGTGCTGCTGGGGCGACGCCTTGCGGCGTAGTGATCGCGCTGGATCGAATGGAGCGCGGGCAGGGCGAACTTTCTGCCGTGCAGGAAGTGCGACGCGATTATGGTATTCCGGTGGTATCGATTGCCGCACTGGATGATCTGCTCGGTTATTTGCAGGAGCAGCCGGAGATGGTGCAAAATTTACAGGCAGTGCAATCTTATCGTGACCGTTACGGGGTGAAAAATGACTAAATCGAAAATTCTGGGTAGCTACGCTTTTGCTATGCACCATTTTCAGCATGAGCGCCGAAGCCAAGCTATACAAGTGGGTGGACGACAAAGGAGAAACCCATTACGGCGAAGTTGTTCCACCGGAGTACGCCAACAAGGACAAAGTACAATTTGACGAAAAAGGACGCGTTGTCAAGGATGCAACAACCTGAAACGGTGGCAATAGTCCGGGAGGCAAGACCGCCGAACAAAAAGCGCGTATTTGAGCAGCGCCGCAAAGATAAAGCGCTGCTGAACACTTATAGCAATGAGAAAGAAATTGATCTTGGCGCGTGACCGCAACCTGCAACAGGTGGAGGCGCGTATCAAAAACATCCAACTGATGCAAAAATCCGCTCAGGAAAGTCTGGATGGATTTCGCAAAGAAGCAAAGGGCAATAGCCCCAGGAAAGCAGATTCCTGCTTCGTTGCAGGCGGATATTACTGCTGCCGAAAGCAGGATGGCCAAACTTCAACACGATCTGGACGAGGCCAATGCGAAAGCCGGATCCGTCAAGGCCAGCTTTGAGGCAGACAAGGTGCGTTATCGCGAACTGACCGGGGAGTCAAAGAAGTAATTTAGTCGGGAGGCGCGCCTGTTTCGACAGATTGTGGTAGCCTGCCAAGCCAATGTGTGGCGCAAAAAACACATAAAATAACTACAGTGCCGCAAATGCGTCGGCGGTTGCATCGTACTGCAACAGCTGGCCGTGTTTGATGTCAAAATACCAGCCCCGCAACGTGAGCGTACTTTCTCTCGACACGCTCGCGCACCCACGGAAAAGTCATCAGATTACGCAGCGAAATCAGGATTGCAGCGCTGCTCGCAGGCTTGTAGCCGATCATCCAGCGGCGCGTCCGGCATGTCCCGCTCCACCGCTGCGCGCGCGTCTTCGACCAGATGCATCCAGTCGTCAATAAATGAATCCGGATTGTTGCGCCGCCAGTTTCCACCAGTGTGCGGATACCGCCGCAGTGGGCGTGTCCCAGCACGATGATGTGTTGCACGCCGAGATTGCGCACGCCGTATTCCAGAGCGGAACTGGTGCCGTGATGGCCGGACAGGGTTCCCGCCGGGGGAACCAGATTGGCGACGTTGCGGATGACGAACAAATCGCCGGGCGCGCAATCCAGCACGATGGCAGGATCAACGCGCGCATCGCAGCAGGCGACCACCAGAATTCTTGGGGTCTGTCCTTGTGCAACCAATTGCCGATAAAGGGCGTCGTCGTGGGTAAAATGCTGTTCGCGGAAGCGCCGAAAGCCCTCTATAAGATGCTGCGGCGAAGTCATGCGCCGATCAACCGCCGTAAAGCTTCATGATATTTGTCGGAAGTTTTTTGCAGCACGTCGGCGGGCACTTCCGGTGCGGGCGGCTGTTTGTTCCAGCCGATGGATTCCAGCCAGTCGCGCACGAACTGTTTGTCGTAGCTGGGCGGGTTGCTGCCCACCTTGTATTGATCCGCAGGCCAGAAGCGCGAGGAATCCGGAGTCAATGCTTCATCGATTAAATACAGCGTTCCCGCCTCATCCACGCCAAATTCAAATTTGGTGTCGGCAATGATAATACCCTTGGTGAGCCGCGTATTCTGCTGCTTGGGTATAGAGCGCCAGCGTGGCATTGCGTACTTCGTTGGCACGTGCCTCGCCCAGCAGTTTCTTTGCTTCGTCGAAAGAAATATTCTCGTCGTGATCGCCTACTGCTGCCTTGGTGGAAGGCGTAAACAAGGGCTCCGGTAATTTTTGTGCTTCCTGCAATCCGGCGGGTAACGCAATGCCACACAATGTGCCGGTTTTCTTGTAATCCTTCCAGCCGGAACCGACCAGATAGCCGCGCACGATGGCTTCAATCGGCAGAGGTTTCAGCCGTTTCACCACAAAGGCGCGACCCGCCACTTGTTCGCGATCCGCATCGGTTTTCACCACCGTCTCCGGCGCGATGCCGGAGAGATGATTGGGGATAACATGGCCAAGTTTGGCAAACCAGAAGTTGGACAAGGTAGTGAGCACTTGTCCTTTGCCTGATACCGGTGTGGGCAGGATGACATCGAAAGCGGATAGGCGGTCGGTCTGTACGATGAGTAAATGCTGATCGTCCACGCCGTAAATATCGCGCACTTTGCCGCGATGCAGCAACGGCAGGCTGGTCAGATTGGATTCGTGTAAAGCAGTCATGATATTCCTTGAAAATTCTAACCCCTCCTAACATCCCCCACTTCGACAAGCTCAGGACAGGCTTGTCAGGGGAGGAACCTGCTCCCTCCCTGACAAGGGAGGGCTGGGGTGGGTTGGGGTTAAGGTTTACCCCAGCGACGGCAACGTTGTCGCTGCAATTGTCTCAGCTTGTTTTTTGCGGTAATCGGCAAGCTTGTCCGCCAGTCCCGCATCGTTTAGCGCCAGCATCGACACCGCGAACAACCCGGCGTTGGCTGCGCCTGCTTCGCCGATGGCAAATGTCGCAACCGGAATACCCTTGGGCATCTGCACGATGGAGAGCAGCGAGTCCATGCCCTTCAGATACTTGGAGGGTATAGGCACGCCCAGCACCGGTAGCGTGGTCTTGCCTGCGATCACCCCGGCCAGATGCGCCGCGCCGCCCGCGCCGGCGATGAAGCACTGCACGCCCTGCGCGGTCATATCCTTGATGTAGTCGAACAGCAGATCGGGCGATCGGTGCGCGGAGATCACGCGGGCATCGAATGCCACGCCGAAATCCTGCAACGCGCGCGCGGTCTGCTGCATGATCTCCCAATCGTTACTGCTGCCCATGACAATGGAAACAAGCGGCTTACCCATGGTGTTATGCGCCCTTGTGGTATCCGACTACGCGCTCGACTTCATTCTTCGAGCCGAGGATCACCGGCACGCGCTGGTGCAAGCCGATGGGCTTCAGTTCCATGATGCGCTCGCGACCGGTGGAGCATGGCGCCGCCAGCCTGTTCCACGATGAAGGACATCGGGTTGGCTTCATACAACAAGCGCAGCTTGCCTGCTTTGCCGGGTTCCTTGGTGTCGAACGGATACATGAAAATGCCGCCGCGCGTCAGTATGCGATGCACTTCGGCCACCATGGAAGCCACCCAGCGCATGTTGAAATTTTTCTCGCGCCCGCCGTCTTTGCCCTTGGTGCATTCCTCGACATAGCGCTGTACCGGTTCTTCCCAGTAGCGGCGGTTGGACATGTTGATGGCAAACTCTTGCGTGTCGGCGGGGATATTCATTTGCGGGTGGGTCAGGATAAATTCGCCCACATCGCTATCCAGCGTAAAGCCATCCACGCCATGGCCGGTGGTAATCACCAGCATGGTGGACGGGCCGTACAGCGCATAGCCCGCGCACACTTGCTTGGCACCGGGTTGCAGGAAATCTTCGGCGGTCGGGTTGGTCCACGCCTTCCGGGCAACGCAGAATGGAGAAAATGGTACCGACGGAAATATTCACGTCGATGTTGGACGAGCCATCCAGCGGATCGAACGTCAGCAAATATTTGCCCTTCGGATATTGCTTGGGAATGGGATAGATATCATCCATTTCTTCCGAAGCCATCGCAGCCAAGTGGCCGCTCCATTCGGTGGCCTTGATGAAAATGTCGTTGGTAATCACATCCAGCTTTTTTTGCGTTTCGCCTTGCACGTTCTCGCTGCCTGCGCTTCCCAATACACCGATCAGTTCACCTTTGTTCACGGCATGAGCAATGTGCTTGCAGGCGGAAATAATGTCGCTCAGCAGGCCGGTAAAATCGCCCGTCGCACCCGGAACGCGCCTTTGTTCTTCGATAATAAATTGCACCAGATTTTTGCTCATGTTGATTCCCTCCCCAGGTTTATATATCAATGGGTTAAATTTTTGAATTTCGGATTTTACAGGTTTTCGCGTTGTCCCCTCCAGCTTACGTGCAGAGAAATCGTCTAAATGATGGAAAAACGCCTATTTCGTCAGCGCCATGAACAATTGCGGCAGCCGTTCCGGCAAGCGCTGGATATTGTCGATCACGGCATAACGTTTGCCGAAAATATCGGCAACATACGCGTCTGCCTTGGGGTCAAGGTTGATGCAGTAGGTATAAATACCCTGCTGATCCAGTTCGCGCACGGCAATGCGGGCATCTTCGATCAAATGGCGCGGGTCTTTGCTGTCGATGTCGGCAGGCTCGCCATCGGTCAACACCAGCAGCAATTTCTTGTCCGCCTGCTGGTGGGCGAGATAGTGTCCGGCATGGCGCAAGGCCGCGCCCATGCGTGTGGAAAATCCGGCATCCATCGCCGCCAGCCGCGCTTTGACTTCATCGCCCCATGGTTCCTTGTAGCCCTTGAGATGCAGGTAGCGCACCTCGTGGCGCGTGTCGGAATGAAAGCCGCCGATGGCGAACGGGTCGCCCATCTGTTCGACCGCCCAAGCCAGCAGCGAAACCGCTTCCTGGCTCAGTTCCAGTTTGGACTGCGTGCAGCCTTCCGGCACATCGCGCGAGCGAGGCGGAAAGATCGAGCAACAGCGACACCGCAATGCTGCGGCCGTCGTTCTTGTGGCTCATATTGATGCGAGGGTCGGGCTGCGCGCCGCTCTTGAAATCGATCAGCGAGCGGATGGCAACATCAAGATCGAGTTCCGATCCTTCTTCCTGATAGCGTACGCGCACCTTCTGCTGCGGCTTGAGCATATCGATAATTTTTTTCAGCTTCTTCGCCAGCGCGCTGTGCTTGGCCAGCAACTGGTCGATGTAGGCCGCATCGCCGCTGGGATGCAAGTGTTCATACAAGCTCACCCAATCCGGGTTGTAGTGCTGCGCGGTGTAGTCCCATTCCGGATAAAGGCGCGGCGGCATTTTTGCCTCATCGTCCTGCTCGTCAGGCTGTGCCTTGCGCGGACGTGCTTCATACACTTCCTCGTCGCCGTCCTCGAAGAATCGCCACATCAGACGGTTGTCGTCACGGTAGTCAATCTCGGTGTCGTCGAAATAAACCTTGGCGCTGGAATCGCTGCGCAACCGCGATTCCGAAATAAAATGAACGCCGAGGTCTATCATGCGTTTGGTGTCAGTGTTGCCCGCCGCCATCAGCGCATGAAATTGTGCGACATATTTGAGTATCGATGGATGCGTGTAGCCGTGCTCGGGATCAAGCAGCGCGCGCGACAACATGGTCAAGCGATGGCGGATGTATGATACGCCCTCCTCATATTCGATCATCTAGCGGCACCGGATGCAGCGCACACCACAGATTGCGCAGGCCGGGATATTCGCGCATCGCCAACCATTCCACGCGCGCATCCTCGAACACCTCGATAGAGATGCGCTGAAACGGGCTGAAGTTGTCGGCCATGATCGGAGTTGTCCAGCGTTGGTGCGCGGACACATGCGCCAGCAATGCGCGATAGCGGTCTATGCCGCGTACGCCGTCGCGTGTGTCGTCATACACGTCCGGCAAGTGGATACCGTTGTCATCCAGATAAGGCGAGGGTTTGCGCAATTGGTCGAAGGCCAGCGAATAGGGCATGAACACGGCCTCGCTGCCCCACAGGCCGCGCAGGTACAGATCAAGCTTGCGCTCGTGGTCGGTCAGCAGCGTGCCGTGGCGTTCGCGTTGCAACACTGCGCGACTGTCCGCCGATTGCAGCATGAAATAATCGCGCTGGCGCTCGGGATCGTTGGGATAACCCTTGATGCCGTAATCCACCCAATTCTTCAGTCCGCCCAGCGACAAGTTGGCCGAGCAGGAACGGCGCACTTTTCAGCAAATCCGGCAGGCACTCGCTGGTGTACATTGAGTCTATGCCGTGCACCTTGGGGCTGGTACGCTCCATGGTCTGCCATACCAGTTGCAGGTATTCGCGGAACAGCTGGCGGCTTTCCAGATGCCGCGCAGCGGCGGCCAGGCTTTGCAGAAACGGCGGAATGGCCTTGCTGTTTGGCGTGCGCGCCAGCTTGCGGGTAAATTTCACCACCTCGGCGATCACTTCTTCGCCCACTTGTGCCGCGACCAGCGGCATCTCTTCGAGGAACGCCAGCACCGGTTCCTCGCCGCGCCCCATCTTGCAAATGATTTGGGCGCCTTCGATGTAGGCATCGACCCCGCATGCCTGACAATTTCATCTGCGCATGCGCCAGACAGTCGTCGAATACGCTTTGTACCCGTGCAAAGTTGCAAACCAGTTTTCTGGGAGTGACCTGCTTGGCCGTCATGATAATTACAGCTCAGACAAAAACCGCATCAATCGCATGATCCAGAGTATCGCGGATATCCGCGTCATCGGTAATCGGGCGCACCAGCGCCATGCGGCAGGCGTCGCGCGGGACAATACCACGGTTGATAAGAGTGGCCGCATACACCAGCAGACGCGTGGAAATCCCTCATCCAGAGCCGTGTCCCTTGAGGTTGCGCGCGACCTCGCCGATTTGCACCAGACGGCCTGCCGTCTCGGCATCAATCCCGGTTTCCTTGCAGACGATGGCAGGCCTCCAGCGCAGCCGGCGGATAATCGAATTCCATCGCGGCGAAACGCTGCTTGGTAGATTGCTTGAGATCTTTCATCAGGCTCTGATAGCCGGGATTATAGGAAATCACCAATTGGAAATCGGGATGCGCCGCAACCAGTTCGCCCTTCTTGTCCAGCGGCAAAGTGCGTCGGTGGTCGGTGAGCGGATGAATCACCACAGTGGTGTCCTGGCGCGCCTCGACCACTTCATCCAGGTAGCAGATCGCACCATGCCGCGCCGCCAGCGTCAGCGGCCCGTCCAGCCAGCGCGTGCCGTTGGCGTCGAGCAAATACCGCCCGACCAGATCGGAAGCGGTCATATCTTCGTTGCAAGCCACCGTAATCAGTGGCTTGCCGAGCTTCCACGCCATATGCTCGACAAAGCGCGACTTGCCGCAACCGGTCGGCCCTTTCAGCATCACCGGCAGGCGCGCGGCATAAGCGGCTTCATACAACGCGATTTCGTTGGATTGGGCTTGATAATAAGGTTCGTCGCTGATCCGGTATTGCTTGAATGTCGAATGGCTGGCTCATGGCGGACTCGGAAAATAATAAGGAGGTTGATTTTAACCCAAGAATACCATTGGAAGGTTGATGGGGGCTAAGGCATGAGACTCTCTTGGCTACAGGCAATTAGCCATGTGATCCAACACCACGAATTTCCACAACCAAACGTCCATCGACCCGTCCGCGAGCGCTGAATAAAATCCGTTCAGCATCACAGGACAGGTTTATGGAACATGCTGTATAACGAAACAGCGTAAGAAAATTACGCGAAATTCTGCGCTGCAAAATCCCAGTTCGCCAGATGGTTCAAGAAGTTCTCAACGAACTTGGCGCGCAAGTTACGGTAGTCTATATAGTAAGCGTGCTCCCATACATCCACACAGAGCAACGCCTTATCGCCTGTGGTGAGCGGCGTACCGGCTGCGCCCATGTTGACTATGTCCACTGAGCCATCGGCCTTTTTCACCAGCCACGTCCAGCCGGAACCGAAGTTACCTACAGCGGAAGTCTGGAAAGCTTTCTTGAATTCGTCATGGCTCCCCCACTTTTTGTTGATGGCGTCAGCCAGCGCACCAGTTGGGGCCGCGCCGCCATTCGGCTTCATGCAGTTCCAGAAAAAAGTGTGGTTCCATACTTGCGCGGAGTTATTGTAAACGCCACCGGAGGACTTCTTGATGATGTCTTCAAGGCTGGCGTTCTCGAATTCAGACCCCTTGATCAGGTTGTTAAGGTTGGTCACGTAGGCCTGATGGTGCTTGCCATAGTGGTACTCGAACGTTTCCTTGGATATATGCGGTACGAGAGCATCATGAGCGTAAGGCAGGGCGGGTAGAGTATGTTCCATAATTTTCTCCTTGGTAAAAATTTCAGGGGGCCGTGGATTGTAGCTAAATCCCCAGCGGCTAACAATAGTTGAGTGATTTTATCGCTTATTGTGCGTTACCGCACAGATTAAGGGCGCTTCTAAAAATTCAGATTTCGCCCAAATGCAAGGCGTGGAAAAAAATTCCGCCGCGCCGCATATGTATGATATGTAAGCAAGAAATTTTTTCCGCAACGCAGCAGTTGGGATGAAATATGGATTTTTAGAAGTGCCCTTAAGTTAGTGCCCCTCTGCACCCGTCCACTCGAACGTACTGAGCAAATGCGAGATACGCGTATTAGCCACATCCAGGCGCTTCACCAGCAAGCGCAAGAAAGCATCATCGATCTGGAAACGGCACCCCGTGGTTGCCCTCTCCAGCACATCCGGATTGATTCCGATCAAAGTGACATCGGAGTCTGCCACCACATCCGTGGTGCGGGTAAAATTCCGTTCGGCAAGGTGCGCCATTTCGCCGAAACAGTCGCCCTTATTCAGCATGCTCAATAATAGCCCGCGTTTGAGCACCTTGACCGTTCCGTTTCCCAAAATAAAAAATTCACGGCCTTGGTCGCCTTCGTGCAAAATGACTTCGCCCTTGCGAACTTTGCGCCATTCGCTGATACGCAGCACTTCCCACAATTCGACATCGCTGAAGTTCTTGAAAAAAACCAGTGCGCGCAAAATATCGAATTTTTCCATATCGAAAATCTCTGCGTGCGACTCCACGTTGTTGCTGAAGAAACTCACCAGATCAAGTGCAAACTCATGCCATGTTTGGTAGCGCTGCGACAGGTCCTTCTGCATGGCGCGCAACACGATAGCATCCAGCTCCGGCGGAATTTCCGGGCGGAATGTGCTGGGAGGCTGCGGCTCGGCATTCATGATCTGGTAAATCAAACTGTAGTTATTGCTGGCATCGAAGGGCAGTTTGCCGGTGAGCAATTGATACATGGTCACGCCAAGCGAATAAATATCGGTCTGGTGGGTAAGCAGCTGCTCATCGACCTGTTCCGGCGACATGTATGCCGGAGAACCCACGCCAACCACCTGGGTCGTCGTCTGCTGACTCACCACCATCGCCGAACCGAAATCCGAAATCTTGATATCGCTCTGTCCCCGTAACAAAATATTTGCAGGTTTTATGTCGCGGTGTATCACGCCTTGCTGCTCCGCATATTCCAACGCCTTGCAGCATTTGTAGCTAATTTCGGCAATTGCGCTGAACGGCAGCAGGTGTGCGATGCTGGTATAGTGCGACAGCGTCTCGCCCTCCACATATTCCATCACCATGTAGTTGACTGTGCCTTCCAGCATGGCGTCGAAAACCTTCACAATATGCGGGTGGGATAACTTGCCAACCAGAGACGCTTCCGTCAGCAACAGCTTGCGGTGGGCTTTGGCGAGGCTGGGATCGCGCAGATCATCCAGATTAAACAGTTTGATTGCTACCCGCTGGTTGTTGAATGGATCCAGCGCAAGATACACGGTGCTGGTTCCACCGCTCCCTAATTCGCTGATGATTTCGTACTTGCCGATGGTTTCCATTAGGCTGGGTGACATGTCTGGATTGGATGGAGAACAGCAGCCATTTTGCGGGTTTCATCGACTGCTGTCCAGACTGACTAGACTGATTATCCAATAACAAATCAGGAGACCGCAATGGATCATGGCACAAAACCAGCAGTTCTTCACGGACTTGACGGCGAATTTATTTCGGGACGGAGGTTGCCTTATCGATAACGTATTTGCCGATCTGCGGAAGCGGATTGGCATGAAAGCGCGATTGAACCGTATCGGCTTTCACAAGCGTTCCGGTACTTCTGCGCATGAGTTGGTTTACTGCCTGATGATTTGGATATAGTTGAGATTGGACTCGATTGGCATGTTTGTGCGCAACCAAATCACGGCGAACGCCGCGTTTGCTAAAAACATAGTAGAGTAGATATGACAGTATTATCTTGATCGGACTTGCTTCGGTCATCTGGTGCCGGCGTTACCCCCTAAACTTCTCATGATTTTGGCCGATACAAGCTTTGGTTTCACAGGTTTAGTTTCATAATGACACCAAACAAAATTTAAGATAAAGGATTTTAAAAAATGAGCATCAGAACAAAACTTAAATACCTTATCCTTTTGACCTTGACCGGACTCGGGTTAATTTTGCTGGTGACTATTTTTGGACTGAATTCCATCCGTGACTCAGAGGGCGTTGCGTATCGAAGGGAATCGTATATTGTCGATTTGGTTGAAATCAAGGCAAGCGCCTTATCCTCAATCATGCTGGATCCCACGCAAAAGGAAACAAAGGATGTGTTTTCTGATGCGGAAAAAAATATCGGAGTTCATGGTGATATTGCGAAAAACGCCATCAAAAGAACAGAAATCAAAGATGAGCTGAAGAAAATCCTGGAACAATGGAATCATTACGATCAGGAATCGCAGGCGATTATTAAATTGGCTGCGAGTGATCCAAAGAGCGCAAATGAGAAACTCGTGCCTTTGTATAATCTGGAATTCAAACCATTTCAGGCAGCGCTTGACAAATTTATTAGTGATAGACAGAAAGATGCAGCCGAGGCCAGGGCGCAAGCTAATGCTGTTTCAGATAAAACATATTGGGAAATTATTGTGTTGCTGGCACTGTTAGCGCTGGTAAACATAATTGCAGTTATAAAACTTTCTATTTCATTGCAAGCCGGACTTCGTGGAATACAACAAAAACTGATTCCACTTAAGCAAGGTGACCTGACTCAGCGACTTCCAGAAAATACCAAAGATGAACTCAGTGAGATCGCTGCGGGTGTTAATGGATTTGTTCAAGAGTTACAAAATATCGTACAACGCACACGCGACCGTTCTAATCTGGTTGCAAGCGCAGCGCAGCAGCTTGCTTCTGCATCCGCACAGGTTTCAGCCAGTTCAAATCAGCAAAGTGAATCCACATCATCAGTAGCCGCATCAGTGGAACAATTTACAGTCAGCATTGATCAGGTTTCAGAAAACGCTGTTCATGCATCACAACAAGCTGCTTTGTCAGGTGATTTTTCCCATAATGCGGTAACAGATGTGCAACATGCCGTCGAGGAAATTCAGCGCATTGAACAAGTTGTCAAAAATGCCTCGAACCAAATGGAGACTCTAAGCCAGCAGGCACAGGAAATCAGCGGTATTGCAAATGTGATCAAAGATGTGGCCGATCAAACCAACTTGCTGGCGCTTAATGCCGCTATCGAATCTGCGCGCGCCGGAGAAATGGGACGAGGCTTTGCTGTAGTGGCAGACGAAGTACGCAAGCTTGCCGAGCGCACAACAAAGTCGGCGTTGGAAATTACCAGTATGATCAGCTCCATTCAGGACGAAACCAAAACTGCTGCCAGCGTCATGCAGAACGGGAATGATCTGGTTGCGCAAGTCGTCAAGAAGGCTGAGCAGGCAGGAAGCTCAATGCAGCAAATTAATGACAGCTCAGCAAGTGTCATAAATGCGATCAGTGATATTTCTTCAACGCTAAACGAACAACGGATTGCAAGCACGGATATAGCAAAGAATGTGGAGCGAATCGCCCAAATGACAGAAGAAAGCAGTTCGGCTGTTTCTGAAGTGTCCTCTGCTGCGGTCAGGCTAGAAAAACTTGCGGAAGAGCTTCAGCAAGAAGTGGCCCATTTTAAAGCCTAGGGAAACGCAGATTAAATCCGTTCGTGGTGAGCTTGTCGAACCATGATCGGATTTAATCTAAAATAATCAGTTCGTTCTGCCAACCCTTCGACAAGCTCAGGGCGAACGGGTAAATTAATCAGCGTTTCCCTAGATTTTTTGTTGGTACCATCAAAGCAACTTACATCTTCCTGCTATTCAAATACTTTCGCCAGTTCCACACCCGGATCATCGGCGCGCATGAACGCCTCTCCCACCAGAAAAGTCTGCACCTGATGTTGGCGCATCAGCCGTACATCCTCGGCTCGTAAAATGCCGCTTTCCGTCACTACGATGCGTTTTTGCGGAATGCGCGGCAGCAAATCGAGCGTGGTTTGCAGGGTGACTTCGAAAGTGCGCAGGTTGCGGTTGTTGATGCCGATAAGCGGGGTGGCAAGTTGCAAGGAAAAGTCCAGCTCATTTCCATCATGCACTTCTACCAGCACGGCCATGCCGAGGCTGTGCGCCAACGCTTCGAATGCTAGCATCTGCTTCAAATCCAACGCAGATGCAATCAGCAGAATAGCATCCGCCCCCATTGCCCGCGCCTGGTAGATTTGGTATTCATCCACCATAAAATCCTTGCGCAATACGGGAATAGAGCAGGCGGCACGTGCTTGCTTGAGGTATTCCTCATTGCCCTGAAAAAATGGCTCGTCGGTCAGTACCGACAAACAGGCTGCGCCATGCAGGGCATAACTGGCCGCAATTTCTGCCGGACGAAAATCCTGCGCGCAGTATGCCTTTGCTCGGACTGGCTTTTTTAATTTCGGCAATCACTGCCGGTTGTTCTGCTGCATATTTTGTTGCGGATCGCGCCCACGAAATCGCGTGGCGGCAAGGACTGCTCGGCCTCGTTGCGGATTTGTGCCAGTGGTTTGGCGGAAAGTGCCGCAGCCACTTCTTGCGCCTTGACGGCAAGGATTTTTTTCAGGATGTCTGACATGCTGTGCTCTTTCAAGAAACTCCATTTACAGTTTGAAAATGACATTTTTGTGGGAGCGGCCTCCCGGTCGCGATTTTAATGTTATCGCGGCCGGGAGGCCGCTCCCACGTGAGGAATTTATTCAGTTTGAATTACAAACGAAACATGGAACGCATTTTACCATCCCGCTTGCGGTAAAATGCAAAACCGATGCCGTCCACTAAACCGTTCGTGGTGAGCTTGTCGAACCACAGGCTACGCAACCTGAACCCTTCGACAAGCTCAGGGCGAACGGATAACCAAGAGAAATGCAATGGAAAATATCAAAGCATACATGCAGCAAATCGGGCAGCAGGCTCGCGCCGCTTCGCGCCGGATGGCGCTGGCAGATACCGCCGCGAAAAACCATGCGCTGGAAGCCATCGCCCAAGCCATTCTTGACAGTTCCGGCCAACTTATCGCGGAAAATGCCAAGGATGTTGCTGCCGCGCGTGACCAACGGCCTGGACGCCGCCTCGATAGATCGTCTCACCCTGACCGAAAAAACCGTGCGCGGCATGGCGGAAGGCTTGCGGCAGATCGCGCAATTGCCCGACTTGATCGGCGAAATCAGCGAAATGAAATATCGCCCCACCGGCATTCAGGTCGGCAGGATGCGCGTGCCGCTGGGCGTGGTCGGTATCATCTACGAATCGCGCCCCAACGTTACGGCGGATGCCGCCGGGCTGTGCCTGAAATCCGGCAACGCCGCCATCCTGCGCGGCGGTTCGGAGGCCATCCATTCCAACCAGGCCATCGCCGCCTGCGTGCATGCGGGATTGCGCGCTGCCGGATTGCCGGAAACGGCGGTGCAAGTCGTGGACACCACCGACCGCGCCGCCGTGGGCGAACTCATCACCATGAAGGAGTATCGTCGACGTGATCGTGCCGCGCGGCGGCAAGAGCCTGATCGCGCGCATCTCTGAAGAAGCCAGGGTTCCGGTCATCAAGCATCTGGACGGCATCTGCCATGTGTATATCGACGACGAGGCCGATCTGGAGAAGGCCATCCGCATCGCGGACAACGCCAAGACCCACCGCTACGGCGTATGCAACGCGATGGAAACCTTGCTGGTGGCGCAAAGTGTGGCCGCCAAGGTGTTGCCGCCGCTGTGCAAAATCTATCTCGACAAGGGCGTGGAACTGCGCGGCGACGATGCTTCGCGCGCCATTATTTCGCAAATGAAGGTGGCCACCGAAGAAGACTGGCGCACCGAATATCTTGCGCCGATTTTGAGCGTGCGCGTGGTGGCCGGGCTGGACGAGGCTATCTCGCACATCAACACCTACAGCTCGCAGCATACCGACAGCATCGTGACCGAAAATTACACGCAAGGCGATGCGTTTCTTGCGCGAGGTGGATTCGAGCAGCGTGATGGTCAACGCCTCGACGCGTTTTGCCGACGGCTTCGAATACGGCTTGGGCGCGGAGATCGGTATCTCCACCGACAAGATTCACGCGCGCGGCCCGGTCGGGCTGGAGGGGCTGACTTCGCAGAAATTCATCGTGCTCGGCAACGGGCAGGTCAGGGTTTACACAGCGTGGGCACGTTTTTGTGCCCACGCTGAAATATCATTTGCTAACCGCGTGGGCACAAAAAACGTGCACTACAGGATTGCAGAACACATGAGTCAACCATCGCAGTCAAAGTGCCGGACATTGGCAACTTCAAGGACATCGCCATCATCGAGGTGCTGGTGAAAGCCGGCGACGCCGTGGGGCCGAGCAATCGCTCATCACGCTGGAAACCGACAAGGCCACCATGGATGTGCCTTCGCCTGTTGCGGGCGTGGTGAAGGAGTTGAAGGTCAAGGTCGGGCGACAAGGTCAGCGAAGGCATCGTGATTTTGCTGCTGGAAGCCGAGGCGCAGATTGCTCCGCCGCATCCGGAGAAAGCCCGCTCCTGCAGCCGCGCTGCCGCAAACAGGCGACCGGGGAGGAGCCTCAACCGTCATCACCAAGCGGAATCCACGCCGAAGTCGTCGTGCTCGGCGCCGGCCCCGGCGGCTACACCGCCGCATTCCGCGCCGCCGATCTGGGCAAGCAGGTGGTGCTGATCGAGAAGCATGCCACGCTCGGCGGCGTGTGTTTGAACGTCGGCTGCATTCCCTCCAAGGCGCTGCTGCATGTCGCCAAAGTCATCACCGAAGCGGACGAAGTTTCGCATCACGGCGTGACCTTCGGCAAACCGAAAATCGATCTTGAAAAAATCCGCGCATGGAAGCAAAGCGTCGTGGATAAACTCACCGGCGGTCTCGCCGGGTTGGCCAAACAGCGCAAAGTGCAGAGTGATGCGTGGCGTGGCAAAATTCACTTCCCCCCACAGCCTTGCCGTGATGACCGCAGAAGGCGAGAAGACCGTCACCTTCGATCATGCCATCGTCGCGGCTGGCTCCAGCGTCGCGCGCATTCCTGGCTTCCCTTATGACGATCCGCGCCTGATAGATTCCACCGGCGCGCTGGCGTTGCAGGATGTGCCGAAGCGCATGTTGATTATTGGCGGCGGTATCATCGGGCTGGAAATGGCCACGGTGTACGATGCACTGGGCAGCAAAATATCCGTGGTGGAATTGGCTGACGGGCTGATTCCTGGTGCCGACCGCGACCTGGTGCGTCCGTTGGCGAAGCGCATCGACACAACGTTACGAAGCCATCTATCTGAAAACCCGAGTCACCAAAATCGAAGCGCAAAAAACTGGCCTGAAAGTTACCTTCGAAGGCGACAACGCGCCCGAAACACAACTGTATGACCGCGTGCTGCTTGCCGTGGGGCGACGCCCCAACGGACGGGAAATCAATGCGGAAGCGGTCGGGATCAAAGTGAATGAACGAGGCTTTATCCCGGTGGACAATCAGCAGCGTACTAACGTGCCGCACATTTTTGCCATCGGCGACATCGTCGGTGAGCCGATGCTGGCCCACAAGGCGGTACATGAAGGCAAAGTCGCGGCGGAAGTCATCGCCGGACACAAGTCTGCTTTCGAAGCGCTGACTATTCCTTCGGTGGCTTACACCGATCCGGAAATTTCCTGGATGGGACTGACCGAAACGCAAGCCAAGGCACAAAATATCGCGTTCGAGAAAGCCAGCTTTCCGTGGGCGGCCTCGGGGCGCGCGCTTTCTATGGGGCGCGACGAAGGTTTGACCAAGCTGCTGTACGACCCAGCTACCCTGCGCATCCTGGGTGCAGGAATTGTCGGCAGCAACGCGGGCGAGATGATTGCAGAGACCGTATTGGCGCTGGAAATGGGCGCGGACATGGAAGACCTTGGCCTGACTATTCATCCGCACCCGACGCTGTCTGAAACCGTGGGCTTCGCGGCGGAGATTGCCGAAGGCAGTATTACTGATTTGTATATGCCGAAGAAAAAACGTTAGAAGGCTAGAACCACATGGCAACCGGACTGAGTACACAATTAACACGTCAAATAGGCGAGCATCTAGTAACAGCGGAGCTTGGAAGACGAAAAGTTATCGCCACGCCCTTTGCGGGCAATGTGCCAGATATAGATATTCTTGCGTTTGCCAATGGCATAGCCGTACCCATACAGGTTAAGGCAATTAACGGAACTTCTTGGCAATTTGACATCCGCTCCTTTCTAGAGGTAACCCTGACGGAGAAAGGCCAACAAGTTGACGGTCTTAATAGAGGCCTGAACCGGAAAATAATCTGTATATTTGTAGCCGTGGGACAAAAACTGGGAGAGGACACATTTTATATTTTCCAACTTGGATGGCTGCAAGACTATTTCAGCAGTCACTATGGAGAAGGCCGACAACCACCAAAAAACATCGAATCATTTCACTGCGCAATTTGGAAGCGTGACCTTGAACAACACTTGGGAAAGTGGAGCGTAATTGAACACGAGTTCAATTTACAACCTTCTGCCACTCCAATTTGAACTTTAGCGCTTCACTGTTTTAACCCAAAAATCTAATCAGTACGCCCCCCACTGCGTCACTACGCGCGCGACCATGCCATTCTCACAAAATCGGGGATATCAATTCCCCAAGTCGCCTTGCCAGTCTCATAAGTAACTTTAGCTTATTCCTGCAATTCATTATTTATTAAAGAAATTTAAAGTCGTATTAGCTTTTTTCGCTAACTGCTTGTCACATAAAGAAAAAACCTGTTTTGTCGCTTGACCAAGGGTATTTTTTTCAATATAGTGGGCGGGAGTGGTAAAAAGTGGGTTTTAGTGGGTAAACAAGCTCAGGGATTAATGGATGTTTCAGGGGGCGGCGCAACTCAATCTGGATAGCAAGGGCAGACTCGCAATACCGGCACGGTATCGCGACATGCTGCTCGCGCATTGCGCGGGCAAATGGTGCTGACTGCCGATGCTGCGATGGTTGCCTGTTGTTCTATCCGCAGCCCGAGTGGCCGCCGATCCGCGAGAAACTGCTCAAGCTTTCTGCCTTGATCCACAAATTCGTGCCTTGCAGCGCCGCTTGATTGGTTATGCGGAAGATGTGGTAATGGATGGCGCAGGGCGGGTGCTGATCTCTCCGGTCTTGCGCAGTTACGCCGCGCTGGACAAGCGCGTGATGCTGGTCGGCCAGGGCAATAAATTCGAATTATGGGACGAGGCGCGCTGGCAGGCACAGCAGGAAGCCGCATTGTCATTTATGAGTGGTGAGTTGCCGCCTGAGTTGGAGGGATTCACGTTGTGAGCCGTGGGTTTGCTCCCACGCCACGGTGTTGTTGCACGAAGCAGTCGAAGCCTTGCAGATAAAGCCGGATGGAATTTATGTGGACGGCACTTTCGGGCGCGGCGGACATAGCCGGTTGATTCTGGAAAAGCTGGGGACGCATGGCCGCTTGATCGCGCTGGATAAAGATCCGGCGGCAGTGGCGGCAGGCGCAGGCAATTACTGATATCGCGTTTCAAGATCGTGCATAGCGGGTTTGCGCATTTGGCCGAGGTGTTGCGCAAGCTGGCGGTTGAAAAAGTGGATGGTGTGTTGCTCGATTTGGGCGTGTCTTCGCCGCAACTGGATGATGAGCAGCGCGGATTCAGTTTTCGTTTCGACTCGCCGCTGGACATGCGCATGGACACCAGCAGCGGGCAGACTGCAGCAGAGTGGTTGGCGACGGTGGATGAAGGTTTGCTTAGGGGAGGTAATACGTGACTACGGCGAAGAACGGTTTGCTAAACAGATTGCAAGAGCGCTTGTTGCGGCGCGCCAGGAACAGCCCATCGTCACCACGCGGCAACTCAGCGAAATTGTCGCCCAAGCTGTGCGCACGCGTGAGCCCGGGAAAAATCCGGCGACGCGAACCTTTCAGGCTATACGGATTTATCTCAACCAGGAACTCGAAGAGATCGCGCAGGTTTTGCCGCAATGCGTGGATTGCCTGAAAGCCGGAAGGGCGCATCGTGGTCATCAGTTTTCATTCACTGGAAGATCGCATGGTGAAACGCTTTTTGCGCGACATGGCGCAGGGCGACAAGTTGCCGCGTAATTTGCCGATCCGTGCCGCCGATGTGCCCAAGGGCAGGCTGCGCCTGGTCGGCAAGGCAGTGCGCGCAACAGCGCAGGAAGTTAGATGCAAATCCGCGCGCGCGCAGCGCGGTGATGCGCGTGGCGGAATGCATGCGGGAGAGACGAGTGACCAAGATGCAATTATTGCTCCTGGCTGTGGTGATCGCTTGCGCGTTGGGTGTTGTGACCTCACAACATAAGGCGCGCAAATTGTTTGTGGAACTGCAAAAAGAGAAAGACAGGGCGCAGCAGATGGAAGTGGAGTGGGGGCAGTTGCAGCTTGAGCAAAGCACTTGGGCGATGCCGGCACGGGTGGAGAAAATCGCCTCCATGAAATTGCAAATGCAGTTGCCGAAGAGCGCGCAAATACAATTTATCCGCAGCGGTTCTCTCAGTAGCGAATCTTCAAGTTGGAGCTATGACGAAACCATGAATTACGCCAGCAGCATACAAGACAACTGGGATTGTGGCATTGCCGCCTTGGCGTTCCCGCCTGCTGTTTTTGCTGCTGCTGCTGGGGCTGTGCGGCCTGATTGCCCGTGCGGTGTATCTGCAAGGCATACATAACGATTTCCTGCAACAGAAGGGCGATGCGCGTTATGGTCGCGTGGTGGATATCAACGCGCATCGCGGCATGATTACCGACCGCTACGGCGAACCGCTTGCCATCAGCACGCCGGTGGAATCCATCTGGATCAGCCCGCAGGATGTGGAGGCGACGCCACAACAAGTAAAACAATTGGCACAATCGTAGGCATGGATGTCGACGAAGTGAAAAGCCGCTTGTTCGATACGTCACACGATTTCGTTTATCTCAAACGCCAGTTGCCCCCCGAGCAGGCGGAAAAAGTCGTGAAGCTGGAGATACCGGGGGTGTCGTCGCGCCACGAATATCGCCGCTATTACCCCGGCGCGGACATGACCGCGCATCTGCTGGGTTTCACCGATGTGGATGACAACGGGCAGGAAGGGTTGGAACTGGCGTTGCAGGACAAACTCGGCGGCAAGGCTGGCAGCGAGCGCGTCATCAAGGATAGGCGCGGTCATACGGTCGAGGATGTGGCCAGCATGACGCGCACCCAAGCCGGGTAGCGACATGGCGCTGAGTCTGGACAGCAAAATGCAGTACTTGGCCTACCGCGAAATCAAGCTGGCCGTCGAGCAGCACCATGCCAAGGCAGGTTCCATCGTGGTGCTGGACGCGAAGAGCGGCGAGGTGCTGGCGCTGGCCAATTGGCCGAGCTACAACCCCAACAATCGTGCCAAAGTCGAACTCAAGGCAATGCGCAACCACGCCGTAACCGACTTGTTCGAACCGGGCTCAACCATGAAGCCGTTCACCGTGGCGACCGCGCTGGAAGCAGGCAAGGTCACGCCGCAGACCGTCATCAACACCGAGAATGGTGTGTTTACCGTCGGCGGACGAAAAATACATGATACCCATCCGGAAGCCTCGCTCACCGTGTCGCGGATAATCCAGTTATCCAGCAATGTCGGCGCGGCCAAGATGGCGCTGTCGATGACTCCGGAAACTTTCTGGCGCGGCCTGAGCGAAGTCGGTTTCGGCGCACAGACCGGAAGCGCATTTCCCGGTGAAGCATCGGGCAAGCTGCGCGATTATCAAAAATGGCAGCCCATCGAGCAGGCCAACATCGCATTTGGCAACGGCATCTCGGTCAATCTGTTGCAACTGGCACGCGCCTACACCGTGTTCGCCAACGACGGCGAGCTGAAATCGGTAACTCTGCTCAGGCAGGATACGCCGACTGTCGGCAAGAAAGTTTTTTCCCAGACTACGGTGCAAGCAAGTGCGCGACATGCTGGAACTGGTGGTACAGCCCGGCGGCACCGCGCCGCTGGCGCAGATCAACGGCTACCGCGTGGCGGGCAAGACCGGCACCGCGCACAAGGTGGAAGGGGGACATTACGTCAACCAATATGTCGCCTCGTTTGTCGGTCTGGCTCCGGCATCCAACCCGCGCCTGATCGTGGCGGTGATGGTGGACGAACCGAGCGGTGAGCAATATTACGGCGGACAAGTTGCCGCTCCGGTATTCAGTAATGTGATGGGTTCGGCATTGCGCCTGCTCAACGTCCCTAACGATGCACCGCTCGGCAATGTGCTGATGCCGCCCGCTGAAGTCATCAAGGAGGAAGCATGAGTCCTTCGACATGCTTAGGCAGCTCATCTTGATTCTTGCATCTCTTGGCGTCACAATCACGCGTCTGGTGACCGACAGTCGCGCGGTATTGCCGGGCGACACTTTCGTCGCTTATCCCGGCGGCCAGGCAGACGGGCGGCAGTTCATCGCGCAGGCCATCGCCAACGGTGCCAACGCAGTGATCTGGGATGCGCACGGATTCAACTGGAACGACGCATGGCAAGTTCCCAATCTGGCGGTCATCCGATCTGCGCCACCATGCCGGAGAGATTGCCGATTACGTTTATGGCAACCCCTCCGGAAAATTATGGATGGTCGGCATCACCGGCACCAACGGCAAGACTTCTTGCAGCCACTGGATCGCCCAATCGTTCGGTGCGCTGGGCAGAAAAACTGCGCTGGTCGGTACGCTCGGCAACGGATTTCCCGGTGCTTTGCAACCTACACTGAACACCACTCCGGATGCAGTCCATCTGCATGGATTGCTGGCAGAGTATCTGGCGCAGGGCGCGCAGGCGGTGGCGATGGAAGTCTCCTCGCATGCTCTGGAACAAGGGCGCGTGAACGGCGTGGAATATGACGTGGCGTTGCTCACCAATCTCAGCCGCGACCATCTCGATTACCACGGCGACATGCAGCATTACGCGGCGGCCAAACGGCGCCTGTTCGATTGGCGTGAACTTAAATATGCCGTGCTGAATCTCGATGATGCATTCGGTGCCGAAGTTGCCGTGCAGTTGCAGGATGCGGAAGTCGAAGTCGTGGGTTATGGCTTAAATGATTCCGCGCTGGAGCTGGCAGAACGCTTGGGCATGCGCATGGTTTTCGGCGGGGCGTTGCAGATGGATGCACAAGGTATCAGCTTGCAAGTGCATTCCAGCTGGGGCGGCGCGGCATTGCACAGCCCGTTGGTCGGTCGTTTTAATGCCGAAAATCTGCTCGGCGCGTTGGCCGTGTTGTTGGTAAGCGGTGTGACGCTGGACGATGCGGTGCGCGAACTGGCACGGGTTAATGCGGTGCCGGGGCGGATGCAGAGCTTTCGGCGGCGACGGGCGTCCCTCCGTGGTGGTGGATTATGCGCACACGCCGGACGCATTGGAAAAAGTGTTGCAGACTTTGCGCGAAGTGACCGGCGGCAAGCTGGTTTGCGTATTTGGTTGCGGCGGCGACCGTGATCGCGGCAAACGCCCGATGATGGGAGCGATGGCATCAAAATTGGCCGATGCTTGCATCGTCACCAGCGACAACCCTCGCGGCGAAGATCCGCGCGAAATCATTGCCTCCGTCGTCTCCGGCATGAATGAATGGAATTACCGGATCATCGAAGACCGCGCCGAAGCCA
Source organism: uncultured beta proteobacterium (assembly GCA_963714805.1). Lineage (GTDB taxonomy): Bacteria > Pseudomonadota > Gammaproteobacteria > Burkholderiales > Gallionellaceae > CAIQPV01. The sequence continues at coordinate 56,344 of CAVQPO010000007.1, forward strand.
TTGCACAAGCGATTCACGATGCGACTGCGGCGGATACCGTGCTGCTGGCGGGCAAGGGGCATGAGGCTTATCAGGAAATTAAAGGAGTGAAATATCCGTTCAGCGATGCCGAGGCGGCGCAGCAAGCACTTGTCTTCCTGGCACCCCAAGCAGGGCGGCGGCATGCGGAGTACCCAAGCATGATGTTGTTATCGCAAGCCGCACAGGCATTGGGCGGCAAACTAATCGGCCGGGATGTGCTGTTTAATGCTGTTTCCAGCGACAGCCGCATGATTGCGCCCGGCGATTTATTTGTGGCACTGAAAGGGGAGAATTTCGACGGTAGCGACTTCGTTGCAGGCGCAGCGCGCGACGGAGCCGTCGCAGCTTTGGTCGATGAGGATCAAGGTGCGAAGTTCACGGTTCAAGGTTCTTCACTTGCGCCTTGTCCGTTGATACTTGTCCCTTGTTCTTCACGTCGCGCTTTGGGCCAATTGGCGGCATATTGGCGAACTCAGTTCACCCTTCCCGTTGTGGCGGTAACCGGCAGCAACGGCAAGACCACAGTTAAGGAAATGCTCGCATCTATTTTACGCGTGGCTGCGGGCAGCTCTGAAGCAGTGCTCGCCACAAAAGGCAACTTGAACAACGATATCGGCATGCCGCTCACCCTGTTGAAACTGCGAGCTACACATCGCTTTGCGGTGATCGAAATGGGCATGAACCATACCGGTGAAATCGATTATCTGACGCGCTTGGCGCAACCGGATGTGGCGATTGTCAACAATGCGGCGGGAGCGCATCTGGCCGGATTGGGCTCGATAGAAGCCGTGGCGCGAGCCAAGGGCGAAATCTTTGCCGGCCTGCCTGCAACCGGCATCGCAGTGATCAACGCCGATGATGAATTTGCTCCGCTGTGGCGAGAGCTGGCAGGCAAGCGCAAGACCATCGAATTTGGGCTGGAGCGTGCGGTGGCGCTCCATGCGCAATGGCAGGTACAGGGTTATGGCGCGCGTATCCAGGTAGACACGCCGCAAGGTGGTTTGCACGCAAATCTGCAAGTGCCGGGCGTACACAACGTGCGTAATGCACTGGCGGCCACCGCTGCTGCGGTGGCCTTGAATATTCCGTTGTCTGCCATCGTGGCGGGGCTGGAAAGATTTTCCGGTGTGGCCGGGCGCTTGCAGCGCAAGCCAGCTTTGCACGGTGCTGTGCTGATAGACGACACTTACAACGCCAACCCCGCCTCATTGAGTTCCGCGATCAAAGTGCTGATGCAGGCTGAAGGGAAAAAAATTCTGGTATTGGGCGACATGGGCGAACTGGGCAGCGACGCCGCGCGCCTGCATGCAGAGATCGGTGCAGAAGCTCGGCAGATAGGAGTAGACAAACTGTTGGCACTGGGTGAATTAAGCGTCCACGCAGTAAGTGAATTTGGTTCGGGAGCACGTCATTTCGAGACGCATCGAAGATTTGCTCGCAGCATTGGATAAAGATATGGATGCGGAAGCACGGTACTGGTAAAAGGTTCGCGTTTCATGAAAATGGAGCGGGTGGTCGCCCATTGCACAGAGGAACAAACATGCTATTAGCACTAGCCCAATGGCTGGCTCAGGACGTCAGGACGTTCAATGTGCTGAATTACATCACGCTACGGGCTGTGCTCGCCACGATGACCGCGCTGTTCATTTCCTTCCTGGTGGGGCCATCGATGATACGCAAACTGACTGCCTACAAGATCGGCCAGTCGGTGCGTGACGATGGCCCGCAAACGCATCTGGTCAAGGCAGGTACGCCGACCATGGGAGGCGCGCTGATCCTCACCTCGATAGCCATTACCACGCTCTTATGGAGCGACTTGAGTAATCCATATGTTTGGGTGGCGCTGCTCACCACGCTGGGTTTCGGCGCGATCGGTTGGGTGGACGATTATCGCAAAGTGGTACACCGCAACCCCAAGGGGTTGTCGGCAAAAACAAAAATGTTCTGGCAGTCCATCATTGCATTAATTGTTGCAGTTTTCCTGTGGTGGCATTCCAGCCTGCCCGCGCATACTGAACTGATCGTGCCATTTTTCAAATATCTGGTGTTCCCTCTGTCAGCATTCAGTTTTGTCGTGGTGGTTTATCTGGTCGTCGTAGGCAGCAGCAATGCCGTGAACTTGACAGATGGCTTGGACGGTCTGGCGATCATGCCCACGGTCATGGTGAGTACCGCGCTGGCGATCTTTTCATATGTCGCGGGCCATGCGGTGTTCTCCAAATATCTCGGCATTCCCCATGTTCCTGGGGCTGGAGAATTGGCGGTGTTCTGCGGCTCCATTGCAGGTGCGGGGTTGGCTTTCCTGTGGTTCAACGCCTACCCGGCAGAAGTGTTCATGGGCGACGTGGGCGCATTGGCGCTGGGCGCGGCTTTGGGCACAGTGGCAGTAATTATCCGCCAGGAACTGGTGCTATTTATTATGGGCGGCGTGTTCGTGGTCGAGGCGGTATCGGTGATGTTGCAAGTGTCATATTTCAAATATACCAAGCGGCGTTACGGCGCTGGAAAACGTATCTTGCTGATGGCTCCGTTGCATCACCATTTTGAACAAAAAGGTTGGAAAGAGACGCAAGTCGTGGTGAGGTTCTGGATCATCACGATGTTATTGGTGTTGTTGGGGTTAGCGACGTTGAAACTCAGATGAAAGAATGGGCTGACAAAAAAGTACTGGTACTCGGTCTCGGTGAGACCGGGCTGTCGCTTGCGCGCTGGTTGGTGGCGCAGGGTGCGCGCGTGCGCGCCGCCGACAGCCGCGAGTTGCCGCCCACCTTTGCTGTCCTGCGCGTGGAATTGCCGCAAGTGGAGATTCATTGTGGCGCGTTCCGCGACGAAATTTTTAACGATATTGATCTGATCGCCATCAGCCCCGGCGTGCCGCTTTCCGATCCGGCTGTGCAGCGTGCCACGGCACGTGGCATACCAGTGGTTGGCGACATAGAACTATTCGCCCAGCAACTGACGACTAGCGAAAACCGACTAACAACTAAGGTTATAGCCATCACCGGTGCCAACGGCAAAACCACAGTGACAAGCATGGTCGGCGCGATGTGCCGCGCGGCGGGGTCGGATACTGAAGTTGCCGGAAATATTTCCCCGGCTGTTCTGGATGTGTTGTTGCGGCGCAATCTCAAACAACCGGAAATATGGGTGCTGGAGCTTTCCAGTTTTCAGTTGGAGACCACTGCGACGTTAAATGCGGATGCGTCAACCGTATTAAATGTCAGCGAAGATCATCTGGATCGTTATCCCGACATGGCCTCATACGCCGCCGCAAAAGCTCGCATATTGCAAGGCACTGGAGTGCAGGTGTTGAACCGCGACGATGCACGCAGCTTCGACATGTTGCTGCCGGGGCGGAAGCATGTGACATTTGGTTTAAGCGAGCCGCTGCGCGACAGCGATTGGGGAATAGAACGTAACGGCGGCGATATCTGGCTGGTGCAGGGAAAGCAACGTCTGCTGAATGCGAATGAGTTGCAGGTAGCCGGTCTGCATAATGTGGCAAACGCTTTGGCCGCGCTGGCGCTGTGCCGCGCCATCGATTTGCCGCTGGCACCGTTGCTCGTTGCATTGAAAAATTTCAAAGGACTGCCGCACCGCGTGGAATTCGTTGCTGAAATTGATGGAGTTGTTTACTACGACGACTCCAAGGGGACGAATGTCGGTGCCACCGTGGCGGCGTTGCAAGGTTTGGGACGCCCGGCCATATTAATTGCAGGGGGTGAAGGCAAGGAACAGGATTTTTCGCCGCTGCATCCTGTGGTGTCGCAACACGCTCGTGCGGTGGTGCTGATCGGGCGCGATGCCAACAAGATTGAAGCCGCATTGCAGGGCTGCGGCAAACTCGTGGTTCACGCGCACGACATGGCCGATGCGGTGTTGCAAAGTTCGGCGCTGGCACAGCAAGGGGATGCGGTGTTGCTGTCGCCCGCGTGCGCCAGTTTTGATATGTTCCAAAACTACCAGCATCGCGCCGAAGTGTTTGTCAGTGCGGTGCATACCATTCGTGAGGAGGCCGCATGCGCGTCGCCACTCTGAACGCTCCCCGCACCGTGATGGCGGAATACGACGAGATGCTGACATGGATCATCCTCGCGTTACTGTCCATCGGCTTGGTGATGGTGTATTCGGCTTCGATTGCAACTGCCGAGGAAGGCAAGTTTACCGGCTTTCATCCCACCTATTATTTGGTCAGGCACGGTATGTTCATTTTCATCGGACTCATAGCGGGGATGATGGCGTTTCAGGTGCCGGTGCAAAGCTGGCAAAAGCTGGCTCCTTACCTCTTCCTGTTTGGCGTCGCCTTGCTGGTGCTGGTATCTGATTCCCGGCATAGGACGTTCGGTGAACGGCAGCCGTCGCTGGCTGTCGCTGTTCGTCATTAACCTGCAACCGTCCGAGTTAATGAAATTGTTCGCTGTGCTGTATGCGGCCGATTACACCGTACGCAAGGGCATCGTGAAACATACTTTCGTGAAAGCATTTCTGCCGATGTTCGCGGTGATGGTGCTGGTCGGCAGCTTGCTGCTGACGGAGCCGGACATGGGCGCATTCGTGGTGATTTGCGCGATTGCGTTGTGTACCCTGTGGCTGGGCGGTTTCAATTTGAAGGTGTTCGGCGGGCTGGTGTTCGCCTTGCCACTGGCATTCGCGGCGTTGATTCTTTCGTCGCCCTATCGCATGCAGCGCGTAGTTGGCTTCATGGATCCATGGTCCGACCCCTATGGCAAAGGTTACCAATTGAGCCATGCGCTGATCGCTTTCGGGCGCGGCGAATGGTTGGGCGTGGGGCTGGGCGGCAGCGTGGAAAAATTATTTTACTTGCCGGAAGCACATACCGATTTTCTGCTCGCGGTCATCGCCGAAGAACTCGGGCTCGTTGGCGTAGTTGCGGTGATTGTGCTGTTTGGCGGATTACTGGTTCGCGCCTTCGCCATCGGGCGCAAGGCGGCATTCCTCGACCGCCAGTATGCCGCCCTGCTGGCGCAAGGCATCGCCGTGTGGCTGGGAGTGCAGGCCATGATCAATAGCGGCGTAAATATGGGCGTGCTACCCACCAAAGGCTTGACTTTGCCCTTTCTCAGTTTCGGCGGCAGCGGCGTGGTGGTGAATTGCATCGCGGCGGCAATTTTGCTCAGAATTGATTGGGAGAGCAGAAGAATGATGCGGGGATTGCCGATATGAAAAAGCGTTCCATCATGATTATGGCAGGCGGTACCGGAGGACATATATTCCCCGCTCTTGCCGTTGCCGACGTGTTGCGCGCACAAGGCTGGCGCGTGACCTGGCTGGGCGCTCCCAACAGCATGGAAACCGAATTGGTTCCCAAGCATGGTTACAAGATGGCATTGGTGGAGTTTTCCGGCCTGCGCGGCAAAGGATTGATGCGCAAATTGTTGTTGCCATTCAGCCTGTCCGTGGCACTGATACAGAGTGCGCTGGCAATATTACATTGCCGTCCCGATGTGGTGCTGGGTATGGGCGGTTACATCACGTTTCCGGGCGGCATCATGGCGCGTATTGTTGCGTCGCCCGTTGGTCATTCATGAACAAAATTCGGTTGCAGGATTGAGCAACAAAGTATTGGCGCGATTTGCCAAACGGGTGTTGAGCGGTTTCCCGAAAGTGCTGCCAGAAGCCGAGTGGTGCGGCAATCCGGTGCGCGAGGATATCGCCGCGCTGCCTGATCCGCAGCAACGCTATCAAGCTCGTAGCGGCAAGTTGAATGTGCTGGTGCTGGGCGGCAGTCTCGGTGCGCAGGCCATCAATACTTGCGTGCCGCAGGCCTTGGCGCTGCTGCCGGAAGAATCGCGCCCCGATGTGTTGCATCAAAGCGGCAACCGGCATCTTGAAGCAGTGCAAGCAGCGTATAAGCAAGCAGGCATGAGCGCTGAAATCAGACCGTTTCTGGATGACATGGCATTCTTCTACGATCAGGCCGACGTGGTGATTTGTCGTGCCGGGGCGCTTGACCGTTGCCGAACTGGCGGCGGCAGGACTGGCGAGCATCCTGATTCCTTTTCCATTTGCGGTGGATGACCATCAAACCAGCAATGCGCAATTTCTGAGTGATCGGGGCGCCGCGATCCTGTTGCCACAGAAAAATATGACGCCACAGCATCTGGCGAACTTATTGCAGGGCATGACCCATGAGCGCGCGCTGGAAATGGCGCAGGCTGCGCGTGGGGTCGCGCAACCGGCGGCCGCGCGGCGCGTGGCGGAAATATGTGCGGAGGCGGCGAAGAAATGAAGCACAAGATCAAACACATTCATTTCGTGGGCATTGGCGGTTCGGGCATGAACGGTATCGCTGAAGTTATGCTAAACCTCGGCTTTCAGGTGAGTGGTTCAGACTTGGCCGACAGTGCTGCCACCCAGCGTTTGCGACAGCTTGGTGCGACGGTACAAGTGGGGCATGCGGAACAAAATTTGTCCAATGCGGATGCGGTAGTGGTATCTACGGCGGTGGGAAAGGACAACCCTGAAGTGCTGGCCGCGCGCGCGCGCAAAATTCCGGTGGTGCCGCGCGCGATGATGCTGGCAGAATTGATGCGGTTGCGCCAGGGTATCGCCATTGCGGGCACGCACGGCAAGACCACCACCACCAGCCTGACTGCCAGCGTGCTGGCCAAGGGCGGTTTTGATCCCACCTATGTCATCGGTGGACGGCTTAACAGCAGCGGCACCAACGCCAAATTGGGTACGGGCGAATTTATCGTGGCCGAAGCGGATGAGTCCGATGCCTCCTTCCTTTATCTGACACCCATTCTGGCGGTGGTTACCAACATCGACGCCGACCACATGGAAACCTACGGTCATGATTTTTCTCGGCTCAAGCAGGCATTCGTGGATTTTCTGGAACGGTTGCCGTTTTATGGGCGTGCCATGCTGTGCGTGGACGATGCCAATGTGCGCGAACTTCTGACGCGCATCAGCAAGCCGGTCACCACTTACGGTTTCGCAGAAGATGCGCAGATCCGCGCGGTCAATGTGCGCCACGAAGGGGGCAAGATGCACTTCACAGCGCTTTGCCGCCACAACAGCGTGCCTCTTGATTTGGACATCACGCTCAATCTTGCGGGTTTGCACAACGTGCTCAACGCCTTGGCTGCCATCGCCGTGGGGCTGGAAATCGGCGTGGCGGAAGAGGCCATTGTTGCGGCGCTGGCCGAGTTCCAGGGCGTGGGGCGGCGCTTTCAGCGTTATGGCGAAATTGTGCTGCCGAATGGTGGCAGTTTTACTTTAATTGACGACTACGGCCATCATCCGGTGGAAATGGTAGCAACCCTTGCCGCCGTGCGCGGCGCATTCCCGGGTCGGCGCTTGGTGCTGGCGTTTCAGCCGCACCGCTACACGCGGACACGCGACTTGTTCGAGGATTTTGTGAAAGTGCTGGGTACCGTGGATGCGCTGTTGCTGGCGGAAGTGTATGCCGCAGGCGAAGCGCCTATCGTGGCGGCAGACGGGCGTGCGCTGATGCATGCCCTGCGTGTGGCGGGACAAAATGAGGCGGTGTTCGTCGAGCCGATTCAGGACATGCCGCAGGCGATTCTGAAAATGGCACAGCCCGGCGATGTGGTGATAACCATGGGCGCGGGTTCGATCGGCGGCGTGCCGGGACAGGTGTTGAAAATGACACAGGGTGATGCATGAACATGACCGAGCCGACACAGTTCACCGCTGAAGGATTTGCGCGGAATACTGCGTTGCGATGTGGACATGCGCCGCCATACCAGTTGGCGTGCGGGCGGGCGCGTGGAGCGCATGTATCAGCCTGCCGATCTGGAGGACTTGCCGCATTCTTGCGTGCATTGCCCGCCGATGAGCCGCTGCTGGCAGTGGGGCTGGGCAGCAATTTGCTGGTGCGCGACGGCGGCTTGCGCGGCACGGTATTGCTGTTGCACGGCGCGCTGGGCGAACTGCGCATCGAAGCAGATGGAACGGTCTATGCGCAAGCAGGTGTACCCGGAGCCAAGCTGGCACGCTTTGCGGCATCACATAACTTGAGCGGGGCGGAATTTTTTGCCGGTATCCCCGGCACAGTGGGCGGCATGTTGGCGATGAATGCCGGCTGTTACGGCAGCGAGACATGGGAAGTGACAACGCGCGTGCAAGTGTTGATACGGAGCGGTGTGTTGCATGAGCGCACAGCGGCGGATTATGAGATCGGCTATCGCGCAGTGGTACGTGTAAACTCGCAGCTGCAAAGGGGGAAATGCCGCAGCGAAGATTTGATTCCCAACGAAAGCGAAGAATTTTTCGTTGGCGCATGGTTCAAGTTTGCCGCGGGTGATGGCGATGAATCGCGCGAAGCAATCAAAGCGCTGTTGAGCAAACGCATTGCCAGCCAGCCGCTGAATTTGCCGAATGCCGGTTCGGTGTTCCGCAACCCGGCCGGGTGATTATGCGGCGCGGCTGATCGAATCGTGCGGGCTGAAAGGCAAGCAGATCGGCGGCGCGCAAGTGTCGCCGAAGCATGCCAATTTTATCGTAAATGTGGGCGATGCCACGGCGGCGGATATTGAGAATTTGATCAACGAAGTGCGGGCGACGGTCGAAAAAAATACCGGCATCAGCTTGCATCCGGAAGTGCGCATTGTTGGTGAGGCAGCATGAATAAGAACAATACACAAACCCCAGCTACAAGTCCTTTGGCAAAGTTGCGGTGTTGTTCGGCGGACGCTCCGCCGAGCGCGAGGTGTCGCTGAAAAGCGGTGCGGCAGTGCTGGCCGCATTGCAACGCAGCGGCGTGGACGCGCACGGTTTCGATCCCGCAGTACAGGATTTGCACACCCTGCTGGATGAAGGCTACCAGCGCGCATTTATCGCGCTGCATGGGCGTTACGGCGAGGATGGCACGGTACAGGGTGCGCTCGAACTGATGGGCATTCCTTACACCGGCAGCGGCGTGCTGGCCTCGGCGCTGGCGATGGATAAATGGCGCACCAAACTGGTGTGGCAGGCGGCGGGGTTGCCGGTTCCGGCTTATGAATTGCTGACTGCCGACAGCGATTTCGATGCGGTCGCGGCACGTCTGGGGTTGCCGCTGTTCGTGAAACCGGCCAACGAAGGTTCCAGCGTGGGTATCAGCAAGGTGAAACACGCGGGCGAATTGCGCGCCGCCTACGAGGAAGCGGCCAAGCATGACAAGCTGGTGATCGTGGAAGCGTTCGTCGGCGGCGGCGAATACACCGCAGCCATACTCGGCGGGCAGGCATTGCCGGTCATCAAGATCGAGCCGGCCAATGAGTTCTACGACTACGAGGCAAAGTATTTGCGCGATGACACGCGCTATTTGTGCCCGTGCGGACTGGCACCGGAGCAGGAAGCGGAGATGCAGCAGTCTGGCGCAACAGGCATTTGCCTTGATCGGAGGCGAGGGCTGGGGGCGGGTGGATTTCCTGATGGACGAGGCGGGCAAGCCCTATCTGCTGGAAATCAATACTTCGCCCGGCATGACCGACCACAGCCTGGTGCCGATGGCGGCACGACAGGCCGGAATGAGTTTCGAACAACTGGTGTTGCGCGTATTGGAGCAGGCCCATGTGGGATAACCCGCAAGCGCTGCGCCAACTGGCGAACACGCTGTTCGGCATCAGCCTGTTGCTGGTGCTGTTTGGCGCGGTGCATTACACGGTACATCTGCCGGTGTTTCCGCTGAATGTGGTGCAGTTGACTGCTGCGCCGCAACGAGTGGATGCCGCACAAATCGAGGACATAGTGCAGCAATGAGATACGCGGAAATTTTTTTACCGTGGACATGGACGGCGTGCGCAAGGCTTTCGAGAAACTGCCCTGGGTGCGCAAAGTGAGCGTGCGGCGCCATTTTCCATGGCAGCTGGAAGTGGAGCTGGAAGAGCATGTGGCGCTGGCACAGTTGGAACGATGCCGAACTGGTGAACACGCATGGCGAAGTATTTGCGGCGGAAAGCGATCAGGCATTACCCAAATTCATTGGACAGCCGGAGACCGCTGCCGAGATAACGCCAGATGTACAAGGCATTCGGCGAACAGCTCGCGCCGCTCAAGCAGGAGGTGGTGCAAATCAGCCTGTCGCCGCGTCGTGCCTGGCAGTTGCGCTTGAACAACGGCATGGTGCTGGAACTGGGGCGCGAACAGGCGCAAGAGCGTTTGGCGCGCTTCGTGGCGGTTTATCCGTACAGCCTGGCATCCTGCCGCACACAGTGAATTATGTGGATTTGCGTTACAGAAATGGTTTTGCGGCTTACCTGCCGGGTGGTATCGCCAAGTGGACAAGCCAGTCAGAGCTAGAACAGAAGAGTTGAGGTATTGGAGATGGCAATGAGCAAAAACAGGGAAACAAAAAATCTGATCGTCGGCTTGGATATCGGCACGTCCAAGATCGTCGCCATCGTCGGCGAGATCAAGCCGGAAGGCACGCTGGAAGTGATCGGCGTGGGAATGCACGAATCCTCCGGCATGAAAAAAGGCATGGTGGTCAATATTGATGCGGCGGTGGGGGCGATCCAGCGCGCGCTGGGCGATGCCGAACTGATGGCCGACTGCAAGATACGCGAGGTGTATACCGGCATCGCGGGCAGCCACATCAAGAGTTCCAACGCCAACGGCATGGTCAAGATCAAGGACAAGGAAGTGATCGCAGGCCGACATCGACCGCGTGATCGAAACCGCCAGTTCGATCAGCCTGCCCAGCGACCAGCAGATCCTGCATATCCTGGAGCAGGAGTTCAGCATAGACGGGCAGGAAGGTATCAAGAAACCGCTCGGCATGAGCGGCATGAAGCTGGAAGTGGAAGTGCATATCGTTACCGGTGCGGTGGCGGCGGCGCAGAACATCATGAAGTGCGTACACCGTTGCGGGCTGGAAGTGAGCGAGATGATTTTGCAGCCGCTGGCATCAAGCAAGGCCGTGCTGGCCGACGACGAGAAGGATTTGGGCGTGTGCCTGGTGGATATCGGCGGCGGCACCACCGATGTGGCGATTTTTACCGGCGGCGCGATCCGCCACACCGCCGTGATTCCCATCGCGGGCGACCAGATCACCAACGACATCGCGATGGCCTTGCGCACCCCGACCAAGGACGCGGAAGACATCAAGATCAAATACGGCTGCGCGCTTGCGCCAGCTGGCCGACGATGCTCCCATCGAAGTGCCCGGCGTGGGCGAACGCGGAGCGCGCACGTTGTCGCGCCAGACTTTGGCGGAAGTGATCGAGCCGCGCGTGGAAGAACTGTATTCGCTGGTGCAGGCCGAATTGCGCCGTAGCGGATTCGAGGATTTGCTGTCCTCCGGCATTGTCATTACCGGCGGCAGCAGCGCCATGCACGGCATGGTGGAACTGGGCGAAGAAATTTTCCACATGCCGGTGCGCCTGGGGTTGCCGCGCTATGTCGGCGGATTGTCGGACGTGGTGAAAACGCCGCGTTTTTCCACCGGCGTCGGCTTGCTGCTGTACGGGCTGGAGCAGCACCAACGCCATGAGGCGACGCGCGTGCATTCGGGTTCATTCAACGACGTGCTGGAGAGGATGAAGGCGTGGTTTCAGAATAATTTTTGAGGGCAAGATTTTTAGCAGGGCAGCATTGAGCGGTTTGGGTAACTTATTGGGTGTTTTGGTTTTGTAATTTTATGAAGGAGAAAACGATGTTCGAAATAATGGATGCACAACTTCAGGATGCGGTGATCAAGGTGATAGGAGTGGGCGGCTGCGGCGGCAATGCGGTTGATCACATGATCGAGCAAGGCGTGCAGGGCGTGGAGTTCATCGCCATCAACACCGATGCCCAAGCGCTCAAACGCAACAAGGCGCGCACCCAGTTGCAGATCGGCGCCACCATCACCAAAGGCTTGGGGGCGGGTGCGATTCCCGATGTCGGGCGTGCTGCAGCCGAGGAAGACCGTGCGCGCATCGCCGAAATTATCAACGGCGCCAATATGGTGTTTATCACCGCCGGCATGGGCGGCGGCACCGGTACCGGCGCCGCACCGGTGGTTGCTCAGGTGGCCAAGGAACTGGGTATTCTGACCGTGGCTGTGGTGACCAAGCCGTTTGCCCACGAAGGCCGGCGCATGCGCCTAGCTCAGGTCGGCATCGAGGCACTGGTCGAGCATGTCGATTCGCTGATCATCGTGCCGAACGAAAAATTGATGACCGTGCTGGGTGAAGATACCACCTTGCTGGATGCTTTCCGTTCTTCCAACAGCGTATTGCAGGGCGCGGTGGCAGGTATTGCCGAGGTGATCAATGTGCCCGGACTGGTGAACGTGGACTTTGCCGACGTGCGCACGCTGATGTCGGAAAACGGCATGGCGATGATGGGGTCGGCTTCCGCTTCCGGGACGGATCGCGCCAAAGTCGCCGCAGAGAAGGCCATGTCCAGCCCATTGCTGGAAGACGTGAATCTGGCAGGCGCGCGCGGCGTACTGGTGAACATCAGTTCCAATTGCAGCCTCACGCTGAAAGAGTATCGCGAAGTCACCAACAGCGTACAGTTCGCCGTTGAGGATGCCACCGTGATCGTTGGCTCGGTGTTCGACGAGAGTATGGGCGACGAGTTGCGCGTGACCATCGTGGCGACCGGTCTGGGGTCACCGGTAGAGCGCAAACAGTCCAAGCCGGTCTTGGTAGATTATGTCGAGCAGAAGCGCACCGGCACCCATGATGAACCGATGTCCGTGACGAACTACAAAGAGCTGGAGATGCCCGCCGTCATTCGCACCGGACGCCATCGCGAAGCGGCAGTCAAGGCACTGGAAAGTTCGGGTATGGATATGCTGGACATCCCGTCGTTCCTGCGCAAACAGGCGGACTGAAATACAGGGGCCACCCGCAAGCAGTCGGTCGCACTAAAAGTAGGCAATCCGCATCCAGCCTTTGGCTGGTTACGGATTGCCTGACTTTGTTATTAGAGGCTTTACAACCACGGCATACCCCTTGCGGGTGCAGCCCGACCTACATTTGGTTCCGGCCTGTCAGGTTTAGGGCATCCCCGTTTCAGGGAGCCAGCGTTTTGCCACTTTAGTACCATTTCGAAAAAGTCGTCTGCGGTCGCCGTAGACGCTCTGCGTCTTCGCTAATCATAGCGACCAACTATATCTCTGCGCTGAGCGTCTAAAGCTGCATTCCAATGCGGAGCATGGAAACGATAATATCAGCCGTACCTGAGGTGTGGTTGTTCTTTGGTAGAATAGCAACCTGGTTAGGGGCTGCCCCTTAAAGTTTGTTGGTCTCTTGGTAATTTGAAATATACAGAATGAGTATTAAAGCGCCTTTTGTGCAATGTTTTAATTGCATTTTTCTTCTCGTTGTAGACATGCAATAACCCCGTGCCAAAAAAATTCTACATTAAAACCTTCGGCTGCCAGATGAACGAGTACGACTCGGATAAGATGGCGGATGTGTTGCGCGCCTGCGAGGGTATGCAGCAGACCGAGAGGCCGGAAGATGCCGACGTTATCCTGCTCAATACCTGCTCGGTGCGCGAAAAGGCGCAGGAGAAGGTGTTCTCCGACTTGGGGCGCTTGCGCCCGCTGAAGGAGGTTCGACCCGGCCTCATCATCGCTGTGGGCGGTTGCGTCGCCAGTCAGGAGGGTGAGGCGATTGTGAAGCGCGCGCCCTATGTGGACGTGGTGTTCGGGCCGCAGACGTTGCATCGCCTGCCGCAACTGATTGCGGAGCGTCGGGCGAGTGGGTGCTCACAGGTGGACATCAGTTTCCCCGAGATAGAAAAGTTCGACCACCTGCCAACTCCTGTCCTGAGCATCCTGAGCTCGTCGAAGGACGAAGGGACCCAAACCACAGCCGGTTCGGCTTTTGTGTCCATCATGGAAGGGTGCAGTAAATTTTGTACTTATTGCGTGGTGCCCTATACGCGCGGCGACGAGGTATCGCGGCCTTTTGAGGATGTGATACGCGAGGTAAAGTCTCTGGTGGTGCAAGGCGTCGGCGAAATCACTTTGCTGGGTCAGAATGTAAATGCTTACTGCGGCGTTATGGACGATGGCGACACCGTCGATCTGGCTTTTCTATTGCAGGCGGTTGCGGCAATGGAGGGCGTGCAGCGGTTGCGCTACACCACTTCGCACCCCAAGGAAATGTCTCAGCGCTTGATTGATCTGTATGCCACACAGCCCAAGCTGGCGAGCCACTTGCACCTGCCGGTGCAGTCGGGTTCGGACCGTGTTCTGGCGGCAATGAAGCGCGGTTACACGGTGCTGGAATACAAGTCTATCATTCGCAAGCTGCGTGCGGCGCGCCCGGATATTGTGCTGACTTCCGATTTTATCGTCGGCTTCCCCGGTGAGACAGAGCGCGATTTTGAGGCGACCATCAAGCTGGTCGAGGAGGTGGGTTTTGATGCCAGTTTCAGTTTTTTGTACAGCCCGCGCCCCGGCACGCCTGCCGCCGAAATGCCGGACGAAGTGCCGCAAGAGGTCAAGGCCGCGCGCTTGAAACGTTTGCAGGATCTGGTGACCCTGCAAGCCGAGAGCTTGTCAGCCAGTCTGCCCGGTACCGTGCAGCGCGTGTTGGTGGAAAGTGTGTCGCGCAAAAATATCCAAGAATTGGCGGGCCGCATGGATAATAATCGCATTGTAAATTTTGTCGGATCGCCCGGTATGCTGGGGCGTTTTGTGGATGTAAAAATTACTACAGTATGGGCTTATACGATGCGCGGTGAAGTGGTGATGGAATTATGAATACTCCTGTCATCCAATTTTCGCTGGAACCTGCGGACAACGCTCGTTTGAACAGGTTATGCGGTGCGCTCGATGAAAATCTGCGCCAGATCGAGACGGCTCTGGAGGTTGTCATTGCGCGGCGCGGCGAACATTTCAGCGTGCGTGGCGACACGCACAAGGCCGAATTGGCGCGCAGGGTGTTGCAGGATTTCTATCAGGACGCGAAGCACGATATCAGTCTGGAAAAACTGCAACTCGGCTTGATCGAAGCCATGCGCAACGATGGCGAGCCGGATGCGCACAGCGAATTCGTGCCGCTGCTGATGACGCGCAAGTCCGAAGTGCGCGGACGCACCCCGCGCCAGAACGATTATCTGCAAGCTATCCAGCAGCATGACATCACTTTCGGCGTTGGTCCCGCCGGAACCGGCAAGACCTATCTCGCCGTGGCCAGTGCGGTGGATGCGCTGCAACGTGACGTGGTGCAACGTTTGGTGCTGGTGCGGCAGGCGGTGGAGGCGGGGGAGCATCTCGGCTTTCTGCCAGGAGATCTGGCGCAAAAAGTCGATCCCTACCTGCGCCCGTTATATGACGCGCTGTATGATCTGATGGGGCCGGACAAGGTGGTCAAAGCATTCGAGCGCGGCGTGATAGAAATCGCTCCGCTGGCCTACATGCGCGGGCGTACCATCAACCATTCCTTCATCATCCTCGACGAGGCGCAAAACACCACGCCGGAGCAAATGAAAATGTTTCTCACCCGTATTGGCTTTGGCAGCAAGGCGGTCATTACCGGCGATGTGACGCAGATCGATCTGGCGCGCGGACAAAAAAGCGGTTTAATCCAAGTGCGTACCATACTCAAGGAGGTGCGCGGCATCGCCTTTCAAGACTTTCTCGCCGAGGATGTGGTGCGCCATCCGCTGGTGCAGAAAATCGTCACGGCTTATGAGCGGCATGAACGAGATAGCCGTCAAAATCAGCATGGATAATAGCGTAATAATTTGCAGAACTTGCTTCCAGGGGTAGAATCCATACTTGCCGCATGGCTTTTGCAATATATCTTTTTAGAATTTGAGACTTTGTATGAACAAGCAAGCAGTGCCTCAGGGGGGCATAGAACAGGGTACGCTCCTGGTTGAAATCGCCACGCGTAATGTCATCTGTCTTGCACCCGGGGACAACGTTGGCACAGCAGCGCACATCATGGCCGAGAAGCGCATTTCCTCCCTTGTGGTGGTGGATGAGGAAGGTCATCCTGCAGGTATCGTCACCGAGCGCAACATTTTGCAAGCCATGCATTCCGGGTGCGTACCGGAAATGGCGTTATCCAAGGTGATGTCCGCCCCTGTTATCACCGTGCCCGAATCCATTTCTTGTCTGGACGCTTACCAGATATGTTTGCGCGATAGCATACGTCATCTGGTGATCGTTGATGCCGACAAGCGGCTGCTCGGCGTAGTCAGCGAAACGGATTTTCGCCTGCACATCAATCTCACCACTTTGGCCGGTCACCGTCAGGTGGGTTCGGTCATGAATAGTTCGGTGTTCGGCTTGGCACCGGAAGCAGGGCTGCAGGAAGCGCTAAATCTCATGCAATCGCACCGGAACAGTTGCGTGGTGGTGGTCGAGAACGAGCGTCCCTTGGGTATTATCACCGAGCGCGATATCGTCCGCCTGTATTCAGGCAAACCGGAACACTCTGGCATTCAGGTCAGAGAAATCATGACTTCTCCGGTCCTGACCATTCCATCGGACAGCACCATCAATTTGGCGGCGGGGCGCATGCTGGCGGCCAGAGTACGCCATCTGGTGGTGGTCGATGATACCGGACGGATGGCGGGTTTGCTCAGCGAACATGAGTTGACCCATGCCATGACGCTCGGCCTAATTGATAGCAAGATTAATGCTGAAGGCGCTTTCCTGCACACTCTGGTCAATACTATCCCTGACTTGATCTGGTTGAAGGATGTGAATGGTGTTTACTTGGCGTGCAATCCGCGTTTTGAATGTTTCTTTGGTGCCAAGGCAAAAGACATTGTCGGCAAGACCGACTACGATTTCATGTCCCACGAACTTGCCGAACATTTCCGTGGCAATGATCGCAAGACCATGGAACAGAATGTTCCCTGTGTTAACGAGAGGTGGGTCACCTTCGCCGACGATGGGCATCGCGAGTTGCTGGAAACCATCAAGACGCCGATGCGCGATAGTCAGGGAAAACTGATAGGCGTGCTGGGCATCGCGCGCGACATTACCAAACGCGGGCAACTCGAAGAACAGCTCAAAGAAAGCCAAAAGAAGTTTCACAACATATTTGAATCGGCCAGCGATTGCATCGAGCTTATTTCCATGGATGGCCGCATTATTGATTTGAACCATGTCGGCTATGAGCGGCTGGGCTATGCCAAAGAGGAAATGCAGGGCAAACCCCTGGCAGAATTTGGCATCCCGGAATACGCGGACAGGGTGCAGGAAAGAGCGAAGTTGATAAAAAGTCAGGGCAGCGCCACGTTCGAGTCCGCACGTCTGCGCAAGGACGGCTCTATCATGCCCATAGAAGTGAACTCCCGCCTGGTCGAGCTTGATGGCCAGCCGATGTTCCTCAGCGTCAGCCGCGACATTACCGAGCGCAAAAGGATCGAGGAAGAACGCCGCAGATTAAGCGCGGCCTTGATGCAGTCGGATGAGCCGGTTGCGCTGACCGATGATGGAACGCGTTATATTTATGCCAATCCGGCTTTCTGCAAGCTGTTCGGGTATGAGCTGAAAGAACTGTTAGGGAATTCCATCAGCTTGTTGATGCCGCCCGAAGATATTTCCGGTATGACTTTCCGGCAGACCATTGCCACTTCGCTGGAGTTAGGGGCGTTCCAAGGTGAGGTCAGGCGGCGCGCCAAGGATGGCACGATCATTCCCATCCTGCTCAAGGTCTCGCCATTCCGCGATGAACTGGGCGGACTCATGGGGCATATCGCCACCATGACCGATCTGACCGAAATCAAACGGATGGAATATGCTTTGCGCGAAAGCGAAAAGCATTTTCGCGACATGATTGAACATGCGCCGCTCGGCACGGTGGCGGCGACGCTGGATGGACATTTCATTGATGTCAATAAGGCTTTTTGTGACATTGTCGGGTATCCGAAAGAAGCACTCAAAAATCTGTCGTTCGGTGCGATTACCCATCCGGACGACATTAACGTCAGCCTGGAAAATATACAAAAGCTAAGAGACGGACGCATCAATTCTTATAGGATAGAAAAGCGCTATTTTCACCGTGATGGGCATGTGGTCTGGGCGCAAGTGGACACCTCCCTGCAGCGCGGCCTGTCGGGTGAGCCGCAATGCCTGATTTGTCAAATAGAAGACATCGCGAAAAGCAAGGCTGCTGAAGAAAATCTGCGCATCACCGCCAGCGTGTTCGACAACACTCAGGAAGCCATCCTGATTACCGATGCGAACAACTCCATCGTGGATGTCAACCCGGCTTTCACTCATATCACCGGCTACAGCCGCGAGGAAGTGCTGGGCCGGAACCCGAAGCTGTTAAGTTCGGGGCGCCAGGACAAGGCGTTTTACACCGCAATGTGGCAGTCCCTGAAAAAGAAAAAGGCTTGGCGTGGCGAGATATGGAACCGGCGCAAGTCCGGTGAGGTTTATGCGGAGTTGCTTTCGATCTCGGCAATTTACGACGATGATGGCGGGGTGAAGCGCTACGTTGGGGTGTTCTCGGATATCAGTTATCTAAAGGAGCACGAGGCCGAATTGAGCCGAGTGGCAAATTACGATGCGCTCACCGGCGTGCCCAACCGGAGGCTGCTTGCCGACCGCCTGCGGCAGGCCATCGTGCGGGCGCAACGCAGCGGCAAGATGCTGGCCATTTGCTACATAGACCTCGACGGTTTCAAACAGGTCAACGACCTTTATGGGCACGAAGCGGGCGACCAGTTGCTCGTAAATATCACCTTCCGCTTGCAGGAGGCATTGCGCGCTGGCGATACCCTGGCGCGGCTGGGGGGCGATGAATTCGTGGTGCTGTTCAATGATCTGGTGCGCGAGCAGGAATGCCTTCAGGTTCTGGATCGTATTCTGGATATTGTTGCCATGCCGGTAGTTGTCGGAAGTCGCGAGGTAATGGTGTCCGCCAGCATAGGCGTGACTTTCTATCCCTCCGATCACGAGGATGGTGACACGCTGCTGCGCCATGCCGACCAAGCCATGTATGTCGCCAAGCAGACCGGGAAGAACCGTTATCACTTGTACGATGCGGAGCATGACCAGCGCGTGCGCTCGCTGCACGAATCCAGGCGGCGCATTTTACAGGGGCTGGAGAAAGGCGAATTCGAGTTGTTTTACCAGCCCAAGATAGAGCTGGTTTCAGGTGCGGTTGTCGGGGTGGAGGCGCTGATCCGCTGGCATCATCCCGAGAGAGGCTTACTTCTGCCTGCCGAGTTCCTGCCGTTCATCGAGGATTCCGATCTGGAAATACGACTGGGCGAATGGGTGATGGATACCGCGCTGGCGCAGATCGATGTGTGGTACAAGGAAGGGCTAGTGCTGGAAGTCAGCATCAATATCTCCGCGCGCCATCTCCAATCGCCGGACTTTGTCGCCGGGTTGGCGCTCAGGCTGGCGCGGTATCCGGATCTGCCGCGTGACAAATTACAAATCGAAGTGCTGGAAACAGCGGCACTCGAAGACATCCCGCAGTCTGCGGAAACCATCGAAGCGTGCCGCAAGCTGGGCGTTAATTTCGCCTTGGATGATTTCGGCACGGGCTATTCCTCGTTGGCTTACCTGCGCAAGCTGTCAGCCGAGACACTCAAGATAGACCAGTCCTTTGTGCGCGGTATGCTGACCGACGAGGGGGATCGCGCTATTGTGCAGGGCATCATCGCTCTGGCTAAAACATTTGGCCGCAAGACCGTTGCCGAAGGCATGGAGGCGGCTGATCTGATCCGGGTGCTGATCGAAGTGGGTTGCATGTATGGGCAAGGCTATGGCATAGCTCGCCCCATGCCAAGCGGGGATTTCCGGAAATGGCATAAGGAAAGGCAATAGGCTGTGTACAAACTATCCCTTTCCGTGCAATACGCAAGCCACATGGAAGACCTGCCTACGCGGTCGCAGTTTCGCCGCTGGATAAAATCCGCATTGCAGCGCGATGTGCAAATTACGTTGCGGATTGTGGATGAGGCTGAAGTGCAGGAGTTGAACAAAAATTTTCGCGGCAAAGACTACGCCACGAATGTGTTGACCTTCGTGTACGACGACGTAAAACCAACCCCTCCCAACCTCCCCCACTTCGACAAGCTCAGGACAGGCTTGTCAGGGGAGGAGCCAATTTATGGCGACATCGTGATTTGCGCGCCGGTGGTGCAACAGGAAGCGCGCGAACAACACAAAGATTTGTCTGCGCACTACGCACACCTCGCCATCCACGCCGCCTTGCATCTGCAAGGTTACGACCACGAGAAGGAAAAGGATGCCGTTGCGATGGAAGCGCGTGAGACTGCAATTATGCTGAAATTAGGGTATGCTGATCCCTACCAAGCTGTAGCTGCGTAATCAATAACATATGTAACAAATAGTTAACAATTAAAAATGGAACAACCCGAAAGTAACAAGCCAACCCTGCTGGAACGGCTTTCCACGATGCTGTTGCGTGAGCCGGAAGACCGTGAACAACTGATAATCCTGCTGCACTCCGCTTTCGAGCGCAACCTGCTGGATGCCGATGCATTGTCCATGATGGAAGGTGTGATTCAGGTGTCGGAACGGCAAGTGCGCGAAATCATGATCCCGCGCGCGCAGATGGATGTCATCGACATCAGTCTGCCCCCGGAAAAATTTATCCCCTTTGTAATCGAAACCGCCCACTCGCGCTTCCCCGTCATTGACGGCGATAAAGACAACATCGTCGGCATCCTGCTCGCCAAGGATTTATTGCGCTACTACGCGGGCGAAGAATTCGAGGTGCGTGACATGTTGCGTCCCGCCGTATTCGTGCCTGAAGCCAAACGCCTCAACGTGCTGTTGCGTGACTTCCGCAGCAACCACAACCACATCGCGCTGGTGGTAGATGAATATGGCGGCGTGTGCGGCATGGTCACCATCGAGGACGTGCTGGAACAAATCGTCGGCGACATCGAGGACGAATACGATTTCGATGAAGATGAAGACAATCTCATTCCGGATGGAGCGGGCCACTGGCGCGTCAAAGCCGCAACCGAAATCGCCGATTTCAACGAGGCGTTAGGCACGGATTTTGGCGATGAAGAATACGACACGGTCGGCGGATTAGTGCTCAAAGCTGCGGGTCAATTACCCAAACGCGGTGACCGCATTGCTATCGGCGACCTCGTGTTCACGATCTTGCGCGCCGATAGCCGCAGGCTTTATTCCGTACTGGTTGAACCCGTGCAACTCAAGGAAAGCTCAGCGAACGGCGCGTAAGGTTGCATTAAAACACCAGCACATCACCCGAACCCAAACGCACCAATTCCCCCAGTTTGCCAAACAATTCACTGCCATCGCGTCGGCTCACCCACAGCCCATCCTGCATTGCATAATGGAAACCACCGGATTTGGCGGCAAGCCAGATTTCCTGATTGGGGCCGTGACGGTTGATGATGATTTTTGATCCATCCTCAAATTCCAGTTCCAGCAGCGGACCGTTAAGATTGCATTCGATGTCTGTTCCGCTGGCATCTATAGTTTGTTCGATACGCTCGAATACTGCATCGGCCAATTCGTTGAATTCATTTTCCGTCATATAATCCCGTCTGTTCGATTAAGTTGAAGGTGGAGTGATGCGTGTGACCTGTATTATGTTGCTGTTGGCCCTGTTGCTGCAAGGCTGCGGGCACAAGGGGCCGTTGGTTTTGCCGCAGGCGCAACCTTCCGCCCTCAAGCCTGCTGCCCAACAGCCCGCAGTACAACAATCCAACCCAAGCCAATAGCCATGTCAGAATATTTCAGTTATCAGAATAACCAACTTTGCATCGAACAAGTGCCGCTTGTCGAAATCGCTCAACGTTTCGGCACCCCGTGTTATGTTTATTCGCATGCGGCGCTGACCGATGGTTATCACCAATTCAAGAGTGCCTTTGCCGGGCGCGAGCATTTGATCTGCTATGCGGTAAAGGCGAATTCCAATCTTGCCATCCTTCATTTATTAGCAAGGCTGGGGGCGGGATTCGATATTGTTTCGGGCGGCGAATTGCAGCGTGTACTTGCTGCGGGCGGCGCGGCCGGCAAGGTGGTGTTCTCCGGCGTGGGCAAGACGGTTGCGGAAATGCGCATGGCACTCGATGCGGAAATACTGTGCTTCAATGTGGAATCGGAAGCAGAGCTGATGCGCTTGAACGAAGTGGCAGGCAGCATGGGCAAGATTGCGCCGGTAAGTTTGCGGGTGAACCCGGACGTGGATGCGAAGACGCATCCCTATATTTCCACCGGGCTGAAGCAGAACAAATTTGGCGTGGCTTATATCGAGGCGCTGGCGTTGTATCGCAAGGCCTTCGAATTGCCGCACTTGCGCGTGACCGGCATGGATTGCCACATCGGTTCACAACTGACCGAGGCCAGTCCGTTCATCGCGGCAACCGAAAAAGTGCTGGCGTTGGTAGACAGCCTTGCGGCTGAAGGTATCGTCCTGGAACATCTCGATCTCGGCGGTGGTTTGGGTATATGTTATGACGATGAAACCCCTCCCTCGATTGCCGACTATGCGATCGCGCTGCTTGGCAAGCTGCAAGGGCGC
This sequence comes from uncultured beta proteobacterium, assembly GCA_963714805.1. GTDB lineage: Bacteria > Pseudomonadota > Gammaproteobacteria > Burkholderiales > Gallionellaceae > CAIQPV01. Next base: position 78,795 of record CAVQPO010000007.1, read on the forward strand.
AGCGAAAAGATCATCGTCGAACCGGGACGGGTGCTGGCGGGTAATGCGGGGGTGCTGCTTACACGCGTGGAATATCTTAAGCATGGCGAGGAGAAAAATTTCGCCATCGTGGATGCGGCGATGAACGACTTGATGCGTCCGGCCTTGTACGATGCTTATCATCGGATCCAGCCGGTACAACGCGGTCGACTTGCCAGCACTCACCCCAACCCTCTCCCGCTTGCGGGCGAGGGAGCAATCGAGAAAAACAATACTTTAATCTACGAAGTGGTGGGGCCGGTATGCGAGACCGGTGACTTCCTTGGACATGCCCGCGAATTGGCCGTCTCGCAAGGTGATCTGTTGGCGGTGATGTCGGCTGGTGCATACGGTATGAGCATGAGCTCCAACTACAATACCCGCCCTCGTGCGGCTGAAATTATGGTGTCGGGTACGGTTGTGCAACTCATCCGAGAACGTGAATCGGTGCAACATTTGTTTGCGGGAGAAAAAACTTTTTTGTTGTAAAACGCAAAAATATATTGCGCTATGTTTTTATTCGCGCATAGAATGCGAACACCAAGCGCGCTGGACGATTTTAGGGGAGTGCTTGGGAGTGCAGTGGTTGCACGCAATGCAACGCATAGTTCAAGTCAAATAATTTTTACAAGGAATGAAAATGGCTACAGCAGATAGCAAAGCAAAGAGCACCACCACCAAGAAACCCGTAGCGAAAAAAGCAGCCGCAGCTAAACCGGCAGCAAAAAAAGTGGTTGCCAAAAAAGCAGCGGCCAAGCCAGCAGCCAAACCGGCAGCGAAAAAAGTAGCAGCCAAAAAACCGGCAGCGAAAAAAGCTGTTGCCAAGAAAGCGGCCAAGCCAGCAGCCAAACCGGCAGCGAAAAAAGTAGCAGCCAAAAAACCGGCAGCAAAAAAAGTGGTTGCCAAAAAAGCAGCGGCCAAGCCAGCAGCCAAACCGGCAGCAAAAAAAGTTGCAGCCAAAAAACCGGCAGCGAAAAAAGTAGTTGCCAAGAAAGCAGCGGCCAAACCAGCAGCTAAACCGGCAGCTAAAAAAGTTGCGGTCAAGCCAGCAGCAGCCAAACCGGCAGCTACGGCAAAAGGCATTCTCGGCGCCTGATCACCCGTAGATTGGGGCGGGCGCCGAGTTGCGTTTCCGCCCTTTCTTGGGTTGTTTTTCACCATGTATTGGGGCATGGCAGAATGTTGTTTCCCCCAAGCCGGTTGAAAATTTTGACACGCAGTTTGACTTTACTGTCTTCTAAAAAGACAGCGGGTTTCTGTCCGCAAAATTCCTCATTTCTGGTATCCGCAACGCTCATTAACTTTATGTGCGGCTGATACCATCGCCAAAATTGCCTTATATTTCCCTTCTTGTTCAAGATATCCAAGTAGTTGCCGATAGGTTTTAATAGGCGGAACTGATCTGAAGTGATGGGTCTTGACCCAAAACGGAGTGGGAAAATTGGACAATATTAATTTAAGCGGAAGCCAAGTCAAGCAGCGCCAGTTGATTGTGGCATTGCTTACAGCAGCATCCTGCGCGGCTGGGGTATACATGCTACATGTGCCTTTCCACGATTGGCTGCATGCGGCGGCGGGGATGTCTGACAGAATCGCCGACGCGGTGGGAACCGTTATTATCGTCCTGCTCAGTTTTTTGATCAACAACATGGTTTCAATGGCTATTTTTCACGATGTCTCGCTGGGAATGCGAGATGTCCAACATCGGCTTGACCAAAAAATATCCGGCGACGAGGACATCATAAATAGTGCGGCGAGCGATCTTGGCGAATTGCCCGCGCTGACCAAGCTGCTCAATCAACAACTGCATGCCATTACCGAGGAGACCGAGCGTTCCGCGTACGGCATCATGGAGCGTCTGCAAGCCATTGACGGGGTCATCAACGAACTGATGGCTACCGTGACTGCCGGAGCCCATGATGCGGAAGCCATGATTCAATCAGGCGAAAAAAGCGTCGGCTCGAACGTGGAGCTGATCGCAAACCTCAATCAGTACATCCAGGAGCGCTTTGCCGAATCCGATGCCGACCGCGAAAGTATCGCTATCGTGGTGCGACAGGCGGAATCGTTATCGTCCTTGGTGGATCTGATAAAAAATATCTCATCGCAGACTAACTTGCTTGCGCTCAATGCAGCCATCGAGGCCGCGCGCGTCGGTGAAGTCGGGCGGGGGTTTGCGGTGGTGGCGGATGAAGTGCGCAAATTGTCAGGAGAGACAGATCATGCCGTATCCATGATTCAGGAAGGCATAGGCAATGTGGCCAAAACCATAGAAAATCAGTTCCGCAACAAGCTGGAACATTCCAATATCCAGCAGCAGAAAGAAGTGCTGGTGAATTTCTCCAGCCACCTCGACAGCATGGGCCACAACTATCAACGGTTGATGAAGCGTGATGAAGAGATGCTCGCCAAGCTTAGCAATACCAGCGAAACCTTGTCTTCCATGTTCATGGAGGTGCTGGCGAATATCCAGTTCCAGGATGTCACACGGCAACAGATTGAGCAGGTGCAAAATGCTCTTACGCGTCTCGACACACATGTTGCCCAGATGGTAGGAATGATGCGCAGCAGGGATTTCTCAAATGCAGCCTCGATCAAGGATCACATTGACCAGATATACGAAGGCTATGTCATGGATAAGCAGCGCGATGTTCACGCCTCGGCAATGGGGGACAGCGTCACGGGCGGCGGCTCAGCCGATTCAATGCAAAAAATCGAGTTGTTCTAAACACGGATTGTTCATGGGCGCTTCTAATATCAATCGATCATTCATCCAGGCTGAATACCGTTTGTCTTTAAAGCATAGCCGCTCATCCTGATTTTTAAACCATTTGTTACTGAAAGCTGAAAGCGCCGTATGGACTTGGGGTTGCTTTTCGATTTTGGTAACGTGTTCACAGAAAATCATTATTGACCAGGAGCAGAAAATGAAATATCACAATGATGGGGTGTTACGCACCCGGCAGGCCACCACTTTTTGGTCAGAGCAGGACTCGCGGAAACAGAAATTGACGTGGATGGAATATGTCCCGCTGATCGTTCTTTGCACTCTCATGGTGGGAGTGTTGATGAACGGCATATTGTATTAAAGAGCGCCGCTAAAAATTCAATAGAAGTTCTGTAAAACACGAAACTCTCAGGAGCTGCTATTTGCCATGTTCGAGGATTAGAGGGTTCCCTTGACCCAAGGTTTGAACAGCTTGCGCTGGATCAAACATCTCCTCGGCAAAGTCCAGCCGCCACACCCGCTCTCCGCTGCGCACATCCAGACCATCGCAATCCAGTCCGATAGCTTGCACGTCGGCCGCGTCCACATCGTGCTGTCGTTGCAGCAACAGGTGCAGGGTGTTTTGCTGTTGCATGTTGAGGGAGGCTAAAAGCTGTGCTTCCCGTTGCGCGTAAGCCTCGCTTTGTTTGGGCGAATATTCCGTCAAATCTGCCCAGTAAATTTTTCCAAAACCGCCAATGTAGCGAATTGCAATGGGTGTGATGCGGTAAAAAGAAAAGTCGTGCATCCCCAAGTAAGTTTGCGCTTCCGGAAAATAGCGTAAATAGCGTATTCCGGCTTGCTCGCGCTCTGCGATGAGATGGGCGTCGCCCACTACCGTCACCCGGCCTTGAGTTTGAATGTGGGGGTCGTGCTGGTTGTGCGTGATGAGGCTGACGCGCGGATCGTGCCGGATATTTTTGGTGTGTTCGGCAAGCGTGCTGATAAAGATAATCAGACTGCCATCGTGGTCAACCAGATAGGGAGTGATGGAGCCGAACGGATAACCGTCGAATTTTTTCGACAGCGTGCATAATGCACCATAACGGTGGGCGCGTAACATTTGGCGGGCTTCACGTGCGGTGCTCATTGGAACCTCTGCTGTGTTGTGTGGCGGTGTCAGGTATCATTCGCACATTGTATTTTGTTTCATCCCGCAAAAGAATTGCTCATGAAAAAAAATTGGACGGATTTGCGGCACTTGCTGCATTTTATCGCGGCACGCTTTAAACAGGATCGTTGCGCCCAGATGGCGGCCAGCCTGACTTTTACCACGCTGCTGTCGCTGGTTCCTCTGATCACCATCGCGCTCACGCTATTCTCGGCATTTCCCGTTTTTCAGGATTTCTCCGCGCAGATCAAAAACTTCCTGTTGAGCAACATGATGCCGGAAACCGGCGGCAAGATGATTTCGCTTTACGTGGAGCAATTTGCCGAAAGTGCCGCAAAATTAACTGCTGTGGGCATCGTGTTTCTGGCGTTGACCGCCATGCTGATGATGCACACCATAGATGAAGCCTTCAACACGATCTGGCGCGTATCGAAGCCGCGAACCTTGTTGCAGCGCATACTGATTTATTGGGCGGGGCTGACACTGGCTCCGTTATTGGTCGGCAGCAGCTTGTCGTTGACCTCATGGCTGGCCGGAATGTCGATGGGCTACGCCAAGCAAGTTCCGGAATTTGATGTGGTGATGCTGAAAGTGGTGCCGGTGGTGCTGACCACGCTGGCCTTTAGCCTGATGTTCCGCGTGGTGCCCAATCGCTTTGTGCCGTTGCGCCACGCATTTATCGGCGGCATGGTTGCAGCGGCGGCATTTGAATCCATGAACCGCGCTTTTGCCTATTACATCGAGCACTTTCCAACATACAAGCTGGTGTACGGTGCGTTTGCCAGCATCCCGATTTTTCTGCTGTGGATTTATCTATCTTGGCTAACCATTTTGCTGGGGGCGCTGATCGCCTCATCACTATCGTATTGGCGTGGCAATCCGATCAAAAAAATAACCGCTGCGGCAAAGCTTTATTATGCACTGCGCATACTCAGGGCGATGAACGAGGGCATGAAAAGCGGTACGGTGCAGACCACTCCTATGCTTTCCATGCAGTTGCATATCGGATTCGATTCGCTGGAGCAGATTCTGGAAGAACTGGCCCGGATCAAAGTGGTACGAAAACTTGCCGGTAAAGGTTGGGCGATGATACGCGATGCGGAACATATACGAATAAGTGAACTTTATCGCCTGTTCGTGTTCGAATCGGCTTCAATGGTTGTACGGCAAGATGATACGGAAATCCATGCCTGGTTAGTGCAGATGGATCATCGCATGGCAGAAGCGGGGGCAATTACACTGGCTGAGCTATTTGCCGGGATGAATAAGCAGGCGGCATGAAATTTGTGGAATTTTTGTGAAATACGAGGAGAAGCAGCATTGATTCAGATTGTACGCATTTTATTGAGCGCTTGCCTGTTGTTTGCGCTTAATGTAACAGCCTCAGAGCTGGCTTTGAAAGATACCCAGGGCCACTTACATTATTTGACTGATTATCGCGGCAAATGGGTGTTGGTAAATTTTTGGGCGACTTGGTGCGCCCCTTGCCTTGAAGAACTTTCCGATCTGTCTGCGCTGCATAATGCGCATCAGGATACCGATCTGATCGTGATCGGCATCGCGATGGAATACCCCTCGACCCAAGTAGTGCTGGATTTTCTAAAGACACACCCTCTGCCTTATCCCGTTGTGCTGGGTGACTACAAAATTGCCAAACAGATTGGCGCGGTGGAGGCGTTGCCGACTTCCTATCTGTTTGATCAGACCGGCAAACTGGTGAGTTCTCAATCCGGCACGGTCACCAAAGAGAGTGTGGAAAAATTTATTAGTTCAAGAAAATTCTTTTAGTAGTGTTTATTCCATTTTCAATTTAGGATGACATATTGTGGGAGCGGCCTCCCGGCCGCGATAAGTCTTTTCGCGGCCGGGAGGCCGCTCCCACATGGAAATTGCTTGCTTCAAATTGGAAATGGAATTACCGTCACGCCGACTGCTGGAATCGGCAGTGCGGCGATTGGTGTTTCCGTATTTGTGCCAGGCGGCGCGTACCATATTCGGATATTCCGGTCTGCCCAAGCTGCCGTTGTAGCGACCGAGAGCACGGTACAGGTCGCCGTTTTCCATGTCCAGATAGTAGCGCAGGATGGTGCAGCCGTAGCGCAGGTTGGTGCTGAGATGAAACAGATTCTGCCCACTTGAGCCGATGTCCCTGACCCAGAACGGCATCACTTGCATGTAGCCTCTTGCCCCAGCTTCGGATACGGCATATTTTCTGAAACCGCTTTCCACCTCAATCAGCCCCAGCACCAACTGCGGATCCAGTCCGGCGCGCGTGGCTTCGTAATGTACGGTCTTTAGAAAATCCATGCGATAGTCCGCGTCCGGAATACGCTTGGCTACGCGGCGGGACATTTCGCCCAGCCATTCTTCGGCCTCACGTTGTGATGCAAACACCAGCTTGGGCGCAGCCCGATCCGAAACCGCACGTTGCAACACGCCGCGCACACTGGCGGAAAGCACCTCCTCGGCTTGTGTCCCGCCATGCGCCGCACCCGCGAACAGCAACAGCATGGACAAGGTGCAAGGGACAAGGCGCAAGTTAAAAGCGGGGCGGAGGTTTGCCCTTGAGCCTTGAGCCTTGAACCTTGAACATCTCTTATTCATAGCTTTAATTGTATAAATTTCACAATGTCCTGCAATGCGATTTGCTGCGCTTCCGCATCACGGCGCCCTTTGTATTCCACCATGCCTTCTTTCAGTCCGCGTTCGCCGATCACGATGCGATGCGGGATGCCGATCAGTTCCAGGTCGGCGAACATCACGCCGGGGCGTTCGTCGCGGTCATCCATCAGAGACTTCGATGCCGCCTGCCGCATTTAGTTCAGCATACAACTGCTCTGCGGCATTGCGTACGGCTTCGCTTTTCTTGTAGCCGATGGGGGCGATGGCAACCTGAAATGGCGCCATGGCTACAGGCAGAGTAATGCCGCGCTCATCGTAATTCTGCTCGATGGCGGCAGCGACTATCCGCGAAACGCCGATGCCGTAGCACCCCATCTCCATCACCTGCGTCTTGCCGTTTTCATCCAGATAGGTGGCCTTCAGCGCTTCGGAATACTTGGTGCGCAACTGGAAGATGTGTCCGACTTCGATGCCGCGACACAGTTCCAGATGCCCCATGCCATCCGGGCTGGGGTCGCCTGCGACGACATTGCGCAGGTCATGTACGTTGGCTTCATCCAGATGTGCGTCGCGTCCGAAATTGGCGCCAGTGTAGTGGAAACCGTCATCATTGGCACCGCAGACAAAGTTACTCATTGCGGCGGCGGAACGGTCGGCCAGAATTCGCACAGTCGAATTTACCGGGCCGATGTAACCGGCGCGGCAGCCCATGTTTTGATGGATTTCTTCATCGCTGGCAAAACGGAACTCTCCCACTATTTTACTGACCTTGATTTCATTCAGCGTGTGATCGCCCCGCAACAGCAACAGGGCGAAGCCGCCATCGGCACTCATTACGGCAATGGCCTTGAGGACTTGTTGCGGCAATACTTGCATGAAGGCGGCAACCTCTTCGATAGACTTTTGTCCCGGTGTAATCACCTTTTGCAATGGCTCGCTGGCGATGGCTCGCGGTTCAGCCGGTGCAACCGCCTCCGCCAATTCCACATTCGCCGCGTAATCAGAAGTCGGGCAGAACGCCAGTCCGTCTTCCCCGGAGTCTGCCAGCACATGGAACTCATGAGAACCTGAACCGCCAATCGCGCCGGTATCCGCCGCTACGGCACGGAATTGCAGGCCGAGGCGGGTGAAGATGCGGCTGTATGTGTCATACATCACGCGGTAGGTTTCCTCCAGACTATCGAAGCTGGCATGAAAGGAGTAGGCATCCTTCATCACGAATTCGCGCGCGCGCATCACCCCGAAACGCGGGCGTACTTCGTCGCGGAACTTGGTCTGTATCTGGTAAAAATTGAGCGGCAACTGGCGGTAGCTCTTAACTTCGCGGCGCGCGATGTCGGTGATGACTTCTTCGTGGGTGGGGCCGAAACAGAACAGGTTGTCGTGCCTATCTTTTATTTTCAGCATCTGCGGGCCGAACACATCCCAGCGCCCGGTCTCCTGCCACAGTTCGGCCGGTTGCACGGCGGGCATCAGCAGCTCGATACCGCCGCTCCTGTCCATCTCTTCGCGCACAATTGTTTCCACTTTGCGCAACACGCGCAGCCCCAGCGGCATCCACGTATAAAGGCCGCTGGATAGCTTTCTGATGTAGCCCGCGCGCAGCATCAAACGATGGCTGACCAGTTCGGCTTCGGAAGGAGCTTCTTTCAGGGTAGAAATGAAAAATTTGGAAACGCGCATATTATTTAGCCAGTTTTAAAAATCCGGATGCTAATTTTACCGTGAACAACGCCGATATGCTCTATAGATATGATTAGAGGCTTTCAATCTGTCGCGAAATGTGAAAAAATCACCCCATTAAAATTTACCGAACAGGTGGCGAAGATGGTTGACCGAGATGGTTACCGCCCCAACGTCGGCATCATTATCACTAACGCCCAAAACCAGGTGTTTTGGGGCAAGCGCATCAAGCAGGACTCATGGCAGTTTCCGCAAGGCGGCATCCAGCACGGCGAAACGCCGACGCAAGCGATGTACCGCGAATTGCAGGAAGAGGTGGGTTTGCAGCCTTGCCACGTGCAGATTTTGGGCCGCACACGCGAGTGGATGCGTTATGAGGTGCCGCAACATTGGGTGAAGCGCGAGTGGCGCGGCAGTTACAAGGGCCAGAAACAGATATGGTTTTTGCTGCGTTTGATCGGACGTGACTGCGATGTTTGTTTGCGTGCATCGGGGCATCCCGAATTCGATGCTTGGCGCTGGATTGATTATTGGGTTGAGATGGACACCGTGATCGAATTCAAACGCGATGTCTATCGTCTGGCATTAAACGAGTTGGCGCGTTACCTATTGCCTGTCAAAGCGGCTGGGCGTTGTGGTGCGCGCAAACATGAATCAGACCGCCACCTATGATTTATGTGCGGCGCACGTCGGTGTCGCACCGTGAATTCCTTTAAGAAGCGATTAGTTGCCACGCTCAATGCTGAGCTTTCTTCTGCCGAAGGCGTTGTGCGTGGCGATGTGATTTGCCACTAATTTACCGTATGGATAAAATCGTCTCTGCGGTTTTCTTTCCAGCACTTTTCTTCGTGACAGCTTAGCCGTGGTTTCTCTTCTCCAAAACTTACGGTTTTGATTTGCGATGAAGGAACACCCTGTAATTCCAGATTCTTTCGGGCGGCATTGGCGCGCCTGTCACCTAGCGCAAGGTTATATTCATCGCTACCGCGCTCATCTGTATTCCCTTGCACCGTAACAATATCGTTTTTGTGTGCTATAACAAACTCGGCTTGTTGCTGAATAACATCCCGATACTCCGGTTTAATTGCAAACTGATCAAAGTCAAAATAAATACTTTGCTTTTGCAGATATTGTATTGAAGCGGCCAACTTGTCAGCCGCCAATTTATCGGCTGCCAATTGTCTTGACTGGGTGTCTGCATTAGTCATGCTACCCGTTTGTGCATTTGAGTTGGAACTTATCGAAGGGGTGCTTGCAGGGCTATTTGCCGCTTTCCCGGATCCGGAGATATCTCCCTTGGTTGTGGTGCAGGCTATAAGTAGAAAGGGAATCAAAGCAATTACTAGTCTTTTCATGTGAAATATCCTTTTGATTTGAATTGAAGTCAACCGAAATATTGCCCAATAAATATTTATAGCAATACAGTTTGTACTAATATAATTTATGTCATTTCGAATTGCAAGAGATATAATTCATCAGGTTGTCAGACATCACCAATGGCGGGAGGGCATAAATTGAGCAAACACACAAAAAATCAACTATCGCTTCAGGTGCTTAAGAAGTTCCGCATTATTTATGGCTCCGTTCGCCAGCATTTTCGGGAAATAGAAAAAACCTGCGGGGTCACGGGTTCGCAGCTATGGATGTTGCAAGAGGTTGCCAAGGCTCCAGGCCTTGGAGTGTCCGAATTATCCGAACGTTTATCTATCCACCAATCCACTGCCAGCCAGCTCGTTGAGAAACTCGTAGGAGGTGGCTTGGTAATTAAGGAGCGCAGCAAGGAAGATCAGCGAAGAGTCGGATTATGGTTGACTGAAGAAGCATCAAGATTGTTAAAAAACGCCCCCGGACCCGCTGAAGGAATACTTCCGGAAGCTTTGCGGGCATTGCCGGATTCTGCATTAATTTCGTTAGATAACTCCCTGGTTGAGGTAATTGGACAGCTACGCATTCGCGACGATAAGCTTGCCGACAGACACTTGTCAGATATGTAAACCTAAGGCCGTATAATGAACCCAGATAATCCATTAGGCCGTTCGTGGTGACCCTTCGACTACGCTCAGGACTAAAGGCCTTGTCGAACCACATGTATTGTGGAATCAATACCCTTCGACAAGCTCAGGGCGAACTGAGGAGGGGAAATCATATCACTTCGCGCCTAATGGATTATCTGGGATGAACAAAACTTCACCGAACAAACGAGGAGTTACCATGAAATTATTCTTGGAAAGAATGTTAGCCATAACTGTTATGGTGCCGCTGATTGCAGGGGTGAGTGGGTGTGCCAGCAGCATGATCGAGGTGCGCAAAGGATCCGACCAAGTGTCTCTGGCGGAGGCAAGTCAGGTTGATAGTTGTCAGTCTAAAGGAATAACAACGGTTAGCGTTCTTGCTGAAGTTGGGTTTGTCAGCCGCAGTGTCGAGGCCGTGGAAGCGAATTTGTTACAACTGGCGCGCAATGGCGCTATAGATGCGGGTGGCGATACCGTCGTAAAGGGTAATTCACCAGAGTACGGCAAGCGCACCTTTGCTATTTACAAATGTCGGCCTTAATCTTACATTTTTGAAGAATGACACATCTTGCCCGACAAAGTCCCAATAGGGTTTCATCCGCACTGTTCTAAGTCAGGTAATAAATAAATCAGCGGAGATATGGCGTGCTGAAAAAAATTAATGCTGGTGATGTCAAAATCGGGATGTACATCCATGAAGTTGGCGGAAGTTGGCTGGATAATCCTTTTTGGAAAGAATCATTTCGCCTGACCACTCCAAAACAACTAAAAACGCTGCAAGGATGCGGCAATCAGGATATCTGGATTGACACGGAAAAGGGGTTGGATGTTGAGGTAGAGACTCCTGTTGTTACGGAGGAAGAAGAAAACGAGCAGGTCGAAGAAGTCTTGCAGGAGGCGGCAGTCCAGGTGCCCAAAGAGTCGCCGCCAGCCCTTGCCCTGCATGAAGAAATTGATCGCGCACGTAAGGTTCATGCCAAAGCAAAAGCGGCAGTCATGTATATGTTTCATGACGTACGTATGGGCAACGCATTGAAAACAAATGATACATTTGAGTTGGTGGATGATATCACCCAGTCCTTCGCGCGAAACTCAAATGCTTTTTTAAGCCTGTCGCGACTGAAAGAAAAAGATAGTCACACTTATCTGCATTCCATCGCAGTCTGTGCCCTGATGATCGCCGTGGGCAGGCAGTTCGACATTGAAGGAGAGCAACTGCGGAGCTTGGGAGTGGCCGGGTTACTGCATGATGCTGGCATTATGCGGATTCCGGAAAGGATAATCAACAAACCAAAAAACCTGACGGACGAGGAATTTAAGGTCGTCAAAGCCCACCCGATACTCGGCTGGAGGATATTGAAAGATTCACCTGAGATAAACGAGATAGTATTGGATGTCTGCCTGCATCATCACGAACGTATGGATGGCGCGGGTTATCCGGACAAGTTAGCGGGCGAGTCCCTGTCGTTGTTTTGCAAGATTTGCACGGTGTGCGATGTCTATGACACGATTACTTCTGACCGCTATTACAAAAGAAGTTATGCACCCGCCAGCGCCATTCGTAAAATGGCGGCATGGCAGCCCGGGCATTTTGACTTGACGGTGTTTCATGCCTTCGTTAAGGCAGTGGGAATCTACCCATCTGGCACTTTGGTTAAGCTAAAGTCGGGGCGTCTGGCAGTCGTGACGGATCAATCAACAAAAAGCTTGCTGACCCCGATAGTGAAAGTATTCTTTTCCACAAATATCAACGCGCCTATTTTTCCGGAGCTGATTGATCTTTCCAAGGCGCAGGACTCCATCGCCAGTGTGGAAAATCCGCTGACATGGAATCTGAATCTGAAAATGATCACGGGAATATAACTCTGCAACAGCCTGATTGGAAAATGCGAGTGGATCAAACTTAGATCGCCTCCCAACCGGCGACACTGGCGATTGTTCTTTTAGCCATTTTGGAGACGGTGGCGAGCATGGGGATATTAGATGGGCGGATTATTTCTCTCCCTTTAGTTATACTTAGCGTTTTATGATTTCGGGGCGGGTGTAATGAAACAATTAACGCACAGGGTTATTCTGATACTGGCAGTGCTTTCAGCAGTTGCCTGTTCCAACGTCAGCATACCATCCTTGGGTAACATGCTTGGCACTAACGCGGCAGAACACAAGAAAGCCAATTCCAATGCGCCGCAGATGAAATATGCGGCCAGCATCCACATCGCTTCGTACTCGGATGCGCGCAAAGAAGGAAATCCGCGCAAGATCGGGACGGGGGCGGAGAATGTGTCCGGCATGAGCGGCAGGGACATTGTCGTGGAGCAGGATGTAACCGCCATGGTGGCTGACGCAGTGAAGACAAAGCTTGATGATGCGGGCTTTCAGGTGAGCGAAGCGCAAGTGGGCAATGCGCAATTCGAGTTGAGCGGTGTCGTGAAGGAACTGAGCTACAACGTCAAGGCACGCGATGAAGTCTCCATAGCCATTGAAACGACGCTGAAAGAAATCAGCACGGGCAAGATAGTGTGGTCCGCTCTCGTCACGGAAAAGGCAGACCGGTTTGCCGGGATATCTGGCGATAACAAGGACGATGTTGCAAATTACCTGCGCAAGGAATTGGGTATCGTCAGTCAAAAAACCACCGATGCAATTAGTTCCACCTTGATGGCGGTGCATCCCGAGTTGTTTAACCTGACACCCGGCACCAAGGTGATTCCCGGCGTGACCGTGCTGGTTGCGCCCACCGCTGTCCCATCTGCTGTTCCCAATGCGGTTCCCGGTGTTGCTCCCGTGTCTATTACGCCTGCTGCCGCCATCACTGCGCCGCTACCTGCGACCTACATCCCTCATGCCTCCGACACCAATGGCTTGCTGCTGGTCAACACCAACCCGGAGCGCGCCAAGGTTTATCTGGATGGTGTGTATTTCGGCTTGTCGCCGCTACGCTTGGAGCTTGATCCGGGAGTGCACGCCCTCAGCGTGAAGCTGCTTGGTTATAAGATGGTGTCCGAGAAAGTGTCGGTGCGCAAGGGCGATAGCACCGAGATGGATTTAGATTTGGAGCACTAATATTCGCAAATTGCAGCCCAACGAAAAACCCGCTTCACGCGGGTTTTTCGTTGGGCTGCATTTATCAGTGTTTACCCGTGCTGCCGAAACCACCGCTGCCGCGCTCGCTCATCGGAAAGTCTTCCACGATGTTGAGCTGCATTTGCAGCACCGGCACGATCACCAGTTGCGCCATGCGTTCCAGCGGCATCAGAGTGAAGGGGTGGTGGCCGCGATTCCAGATCGAAACGAATATCTGTCCCTGATAATCCGAATCAATCAGCCCGACCAGATTGCCCAGCACGATGCCGTGCTTGTGACCGAGCCCAGAGCGCGGCAGGATCATCGCAGCGCAATGCGGGTCGGCGAGGTGGATGGCAATACCGCTCGGGATCAGTTCGCACTGGCCTGGCTGGATAATCATGCTGTCGTCGATGCAGGCGCGCAAATCGATGCCCGCCGAGCCGGGTGTGGCGTAAGCGGGCGGGTTATCATGCAGTCTCGCATCCAGAATTTTTACGTCTACATTTTTTTTCATAATTTATTTCCTTGTCGGTAGAGTTTTGCGGCATGTTGTAGCAAAGCACGCGCCAGCGTCAGTTTATCGGCATGCGGCAACACATGCTCGCCGGCATCGTCAAATAAAATCAGATCGTTTTCGTCGTTGCCTATGGCTTGTTGTGCCAGGTTGGCGGCGAGCAGCGGAATATTTTTTGCTTTGCGTTTGGCTGTTGCATGCTCGCGCAAGTTTTCACTTTCCGCCGCAAATCCCACGCAAAACGGTGGCTTGGGCAAATTCGCCACATAAGCCAGAATGTCCGGATTGGGAATCAGCTCCAGCGTCAGCTTGTCCGCGCTTTTTTTGATTTTCTGTGCGCTGGGCAGTGCCACGCGGTAATCTGCCACTGCCGCTACGCCGATGAACATGTCCGCATCCGCTACGCGTTGTTTGACCGCCTCGAACATCTCCGCCGCGCTGGTCACATCCACCACCTGCGCCCCTTGCGGCTTGTTCAGCACCGTCGGGCCGGACACCAGCGTCACGTTCGCCCCCATCTCCAGCGCGGCCTGCACCACCGCATAGCCCATCTTGCCGGAGCTGCGGTTGGTAATTCCGCGCACCGCATCGATTGCCTCGTAAGTCGGCCCGGCTGTGACGAGGATTTTCACTCCATTCAACTCCCTCTCCCGCAGGAGGGAGAGGGTTGGGGTGAGGGTTGTGGAAAGAGTAGCGCTATTCAGAAACGCCACAATCTCCGCTGCCAATTCCCCCGCCTCCAGTATCCTTCCCATTCCCTCCTCGCCGCAAGCCTGCATGCCGCTGACAGGCCCAAACACCCGCACCCCATCCGCGACCAATTGCGCCACATTGCGCTGTGTCGCCGCATTCCCCCACATCTGCTTGTTCATCGCCGGAGCCACCAACAGCGGGCAATCGCGCGCGAGGCACATGGTGGAGAGCAGATCATCAGCTAAGCCATGCGCCAGCTTGGCGATAAAATCTGCCGTAGCCGGGGCGATAACGATGGCATCGGCGGCGCGGCTGGCATCAATGTGCGCCATGCCATTGCTAACCGCATCCCACTGATTGACCAATACCGGGTGGCCGGTCAGCGCCTGCATCGTGGCGGACGTAATGAAATGGCATGCCGCCTCGGTCATCGCCACTTGCACCTCGAATCCTTGTTTCATCAACAGGCGCGCCAACTCCGCCGCCTTGTAAGCGGCAATCCCCCCGGTGAGGCCGAGCACAATACGTTTTGCTTGTATTTGTTCCATCATGCCGCGCATCTTACAAGAAAAATGCTGTTCGCTGAATTTCTTGTCACTTCCATGCACAAGTCGGGAGCTACGTAATCAGAGCGGCAGCGCCGTTTTGTTTACCACCCGACGCAAGACAAAGCTGGAATGCACGCCAACCACCCCTTTAATGCGGGTGATATGGTTAAGCAATAAGTTCCTGATAGGCATCCATGTCCTTGACCACCACCTTGAGCTGGTAGTCAGCAGCCTGGCCGGTAATCAGCAGGCACTCGATTACTTCAGGAATTTCATTGACCTGCAACTCAAAATTCTTGAAGCGTTCCGGGGTATGTTGATCCATGGAAATGTGTATCAAGGCCATCAATGACAGCCCCAGCGTCTTGGCATCCAGCAGTGCGCGGTAGCCGACGATAATGCCGGCTTCTTCCAGCGCCCTGACCCTGCGCAAGCAAGGCGAAGGCGAAAGACCGATGCGATCCGCCAAATCCTGATTGCTGATGCGCCCGTCCTCCTGGAGCAGGCGAAGAATCTGCTGGTCGTAACGGTCAGGTATCATTACATTGCCTTGTATATAAATATTGAGCAATTATGTTACATATATTTAAACTTATCGGCAATAATATATCAATAATATGGCAAATAAAATCATAATACGCAATTTAATGCCGCTCCTTTTTGCATAGAATATCGTTCAACAAAACTTACATTTTATTCAACAGGAGCCGCCATCATGTTGCAGCAACCCGATACGCAATACCGTCCATTTCCGCCAGTGAATCTCGTCGACCGCCAATGGCCGAACCGAACCATCACGACCCCGCCCATCTGGATGAGTACCGATCTGCGCGACGGCAATCAGGCGTTGATCGAACCGATGGACGTGGAACGCAAGATGCGCATGTTCCGCACACTCTGCGAAATAGGTTTCAAGGAAATCGAAGTCGCCTTCCCTTCCGCCTCACAGACCGAATTCGATTTCGTGCGCCAGCTCATAGCGGGTGATCACATTCCAGCCGATGTCACCATCGAGGTGCTCACCCAGTCACGCGAGCATCTCATACGCCGTACCATGGAATCGTTGAGAGGCGTACGCCGTGCCATCGTTCATGTCTATAACGCCACCTCGCAGCCATTCCGCGAAATCGTGTTCGGGATGAGCAAGGCGGAAGTGCTGGATATGGCCTTCTCCGCCGTGCGACTGGTCAAACAGTTGGCGGCAGAGCAGCCGGAAACCGAATGGGTGCTCGAATACAGTCCGGAAACATTTTCTGCCACGGAACTCGAATTTTCCCTTGAGGTCTGCGATGCGGTAACTGCGGCCTGGGGGGCAACGCCGGAGAATAAGGTCATCCTTAATTTGCCGTCGTCGGTAGAGATGGCGACACCGAATGTTTACGCCGACCAGATCGAATGGTTGCATCGCAACCTCGCACGGCGTGATAGCGTCATTCTTAGCCTGCATACGCACAATGACCGGGGCACCGCCGTAGCCGCAGCCGAGTTAGGCTTGATGGCCGGGGCGGACCGCGTCGAGGGCTGTCTTTTCGGCAACGGGGAGCGTACCGGGAACGCGGACATCGTCACCCTCGCGCTCAATCTCTATACCCAAGGCATTGCTCCCGGACTCGATTTCTCGGACATCAATGCAATCGCCCGCACGGTGGAATATTGCAACCAATTGCCCATCCACCCCCGGCATCCTTACGTCGGCGATCTGGTGTTCACGGCGTTTTCCGGCTCCCATCAGGACGCCATCAAAAAAGGATTTGCCGCGCAACAGCCGGACACCCTCTGGAATATTCCCTATCTTCCTATCAATCCGACCGATGTTGGGCGCAGCTACGACTCGGTGATTCGGGTCAACAGCCAGTCCGGCAAAGGCGGCATCGCCTACTTGCTGGAAACCGAATACGGGGTGGTGCTGCCCCGCCGCCTGCAAGTCGAATTCTCCGGCGAGGTGCAGCGCCACACGGATAGCCACGGCGGGGAAATGAGTGCAGCCGATATCTGGCAATTGTTCTCGCAGACCTATCTCGATACCCGTACTCCACTGCGTTATGTCGAGCACAATTTATTCGGGCGCGGCAACGTTCAGGGAATTCGCCTGACGGTCGAGTTGAACGATAAGGTACATCTGCTTGTCGGTGAAGGCAATGGCCCGATTGATGCGGCTGTCCATGCGCTGCGCGGCCTCGGCATAGATGTCCAGGTGCGCAGCTATGAAGAGCGTTCGATGAGCAGCAGCAACGAAGGCGGCGACGCCCAAGCCTGCGCCTTCATGGAGGTAACACGGTCTGGTAGCGGAACCGAATGCTATGGAGTGGGCATGGATGCCAATATCGTGACCGCTTCGATCAAGGCGTTGCTGAGTGGGGTCAACCAGCTTGGGGCATCCTGTTTTATTGATAACGAAAACCTGGCAGCTTGATTGCAAAAAGGCCTATTATCGTTTCTTTAGAATCATGACGAACAATACGCCAAATATTGTGCTCAACCGGGATACGCTTTTCGGGGTAGTCTTTGCACTGCTTGCTGCGGTCGGTTTTTCAGCCAAAGCTATTCTGGTCAAGCTGGCCTACATCGACAGTGTGGATGCCGTGACGCTACTGGCGTTGCGCATGGCATTCTCGGCCCCGTTCTTTATCGGCATCGCACTGTGGGCCAAACGTCAACATGCCGAGCCACTAAGCAGACATAACAAAATGCTAGTGCTTGCTCTTGGTTTGATCGGCTATTACCTCTCCAGCTTTCTGGATTTTCTCGGGCTGCAATACATCTCCGCCGGGTTGGAGCGGCTGATCCTGTTCCTCTATCCCACCATGACAGTTATCCTGACTGCGTTGGTCTATAAGCGGGCCATCGGCAAGAAAGTCATAGCGGCGATGGCACTCAGTTACGCGGGTATCGTGCTGGTATTCCTGCACGATACGGGAATGAAGCGGCCCGACAGCGTGATTTTGGGCGCATCACTGGTTTTTGCCAGTACCTTGTCCTACGCGGTTTATCTGGTGGGGGCGGGACATGCCATCGCGCGCATCGGCGCATCGCGCTTTACCGCCTACGCGATGGTGGTGGCGAGCGCGGCCAGCCTGTTGCAGTTCGGGGTAACTCATCCGCTGAGCGCGCTCGACTTGCCTTTGCGCGTCTATGAACTAGCCACCTTGATGGCGATTTTTTCCACGGTATTGCCGGTGTTCCTGCTGTCCTACGCGATTCGCCGCATCGGCTCCGGCAACGCCTCACTGATCGGCAGCATCGGGCCAGTCAGCACAATTTACATGGCTTATGTATTCTTGCACGAGAGCATATCGCTGCTGCAAATAGTCGGTTCGTCACTGGTGCTGATAGGCGTACTCATCATTAGCGTGAGCAGCAAGCGCGAGGGGTAATCGATAATGGCTCTTACTCCTGTGGACATACCGAAGCTTATAGCCATGCACTCAGCGTTTAACCCCGTCACCTGCCTCATCCACGCGAACCGCTTCCCCCTCGATCACTTCATCCTTTATCCTATCCCTGCTGGGGCGAGGCGGCAGTCAAGTAAGATAGAATCTTAGCAAACTAAACTCCCCCAACCCTTCCCTTATCAGGGGAGGCTTAAAGGCTACACCCTGACAAGCCTGTTATGAGACTGTCAAATGGGGGGCTGAGGGAATTGTTTTGGAACTGCCGAGACTAGCCCATAAGCGCTAATTGAGGAATCTTTAACTGGTGTTTGGTTAAACGCTCCTCAAGAAATGTCCGGTCCGATTCCAAATTAAATCTGAGAAAGTTAACCGCGACACGGAATAGCTGCATTTCACCATCGTAGACCACATAAACCGTTCGTCCGGATACTTCAATGATGTGCGGCCTGCATGTCGAACTCAGCGGCGGGACGTAAATGTGCAGTGTAGGTTTTTCGGGAAACAAGCTGCAATTCAGGTAAACAGAAGCCCCCAGCGTCGAAATATCCTTGATAATTCCATGGTGTATATTTTGATTATCGACTATGACATCAGTATGCCATTTAACCCGGAAACGAGAATTTTTGGAGGCTTCATTGCTCTTGCTTTCCAGCGTCGATTTCTGCGGCGAGATTGAGGACAGTATATCGTCAAGATCTTGCGACCAATCGGCATTGCTGCTGGCTTCAATACCATTCGCGGCAGATGAACTCACATTTGCACTTAAACTCATTTTAGCCTCCCAATCCGTGTTCGCAATCCTTTAGTTGGTATCGACAGTAATCAGGAAAAATTTAGATAATTTGCGGTCAATTATTCTGCGGTATATTCTTGCAGCAGAAACTATTTGAGATAAACTAATCAGCAGACTTGAACTAGCGAGATCAATGACATGAAAAAGGAAACGATGGAAAAACTGCTGGCTCTACCGAAAGACCGCCAAGATATGGTATGGAAATTAGCCATGGATAGACTTAAACAAGAGAAGAAGCCAGAAAACGAAGTGTTACGCCCTGAGGACAAGCAAGCAAAAAAATAGCCTGCCAGGCTACCTCAATTCCACTCTATCATGGGACGCAGCAACCACTACCACGTTTACGTAATCGAACTATCGAAAGACGTACTTTTCGAAAACAAGTTCAAGAAGTGCAACCCCGGCTACGTGCCCGGCAAGCCGTGCGTGTATGTCGGCATGACGGGATTGGACCCGGACGTGCGTTTCGACAAACACAAAGCGGGCATCCAATCCAACAGGTATGTCAAAGAATATGGACTGCGTCTACGCCCTGAACTCTACCAAGTCTACAATCCCATGCCCTATGAGGGGGCGCGCGACATGGAAGTGGAGTTGGGGATTGCGCTACGGGAAGCGGGGTATGGGGTTTGGCAAGCATGAAGGCCGCATAGTAAGTTCCCCTGCTGATTGAGCTAGAAATTGTTGGCGATTTTCTCTTTGGCTATTTTATATAATTGGCTCACCCTGGATTCGCTGAGCCCCATCTCGTCCGCTGCCTGCTGACCGCTCATATTGCACATATTGCGCAATATGAAGGCTTTTCTTTCGTTGGGCTGCAAATTTTTCAGGCCTTCGACAGCACGGGAATAGGACTCGCGCCGCTCCGCGATGGCAGAAGGTTCCATGCTCGAATCGGGGATGTCTTGCGCTTCGTCTTGAACATCATCATTGATGCGCACGAAATTAAAGCCGTTGGCTTCGCCAAAAATAGTCGCAACGTCATCCACGCGCACTCCGAGTTCATTCGCAATTTCTCTTTTTGTGGGGGGCCTCAGCAACGCGGCCTGCAATTTATCAATCGCCTTTGCGACCTTGTTGGCACCTGTTCGTACAGATTTTTCGGCCCAATCGCCAGCGCGCAGACCTTCCTGGATAGCCCATTTTATTTTGTTCCCCGCGAAGGGCTGGAAAGGAACGCCCGAGCTTGCATCGTGTTCGCGAAAGGCCATGATCAGCCCGATCATGCCGTCCTGAACCAGGTCGTCCAACATGATGTTAGCGGGCAAGGTGCGATGAATATTCTGCGCAATGATCCTGACCCAAGGCATGAAGTCTCTGATATCCACGAATTATCCTACAGGCGTGAAATAATATTTATTATCGGCAAATTGTGGCAGGCTTTGAGCCTTTTCAGATCAATGTCGTAGCGCAATCTAGCGGTGTACCTTGGCATCCAGCCCTTCCAGCACCATCTCGGCTGCGCGCAGCACGGCACGCGCTTTGTTTTGCGTCTCCAGCCATTCGCTGGAGGGCACGGAATCGGCTACAATGCCTGCGCCTGCCTGCACGAACAGGGTATCGTTTTTCACCACGGCGGTGCGCAGGGCGATGGCCAGATCCATGTCGCCGTTAAATCCCAGATAGCCCACCGCGCCCGCATAAATGCCGCGTTTGCTCGGTTCCAGTTCGTCGATAATTTCCATCGCTCGCACCTTGGCTGCACCGCTAACCGTTCCGGCAGGGAAAGTGGCTTTTAGAACATCAATCGCATGCAATCCGGGTTTGAGTTTCGCGTCGACGTTGGAAACGATGTGCATCACGTGCGAGTAACGTTCGATCACCATCTTTTCGGTAAGTTTCACGGTGCCGTGTTCGGCAACGCGACCAATGTCGTTGCGGCCGAGGTCGATCAGCATCAGATGTTCGGCCAGCTCTTTCGGGTCGGCCAGCAATTCTTCCGCCAGCGCGGCATCCTGTTGCGGCGTCTTGCCGCGCGGACGCGTTCCGGCGATGGGGCGCACGGTGACGGTGTCACCTTCCAGCCGCGCCAGAATTTCCGGCGAAGCGCCGACCACATGATGGTCGCCCATGTCGTAATAGAACATGTACGGCGAGGGATTGACGCTGCGCAGTGCGCGGTAAAGCGACAGCGGCGAGGCGGGGAAAGGCTGCACCATGCGTTGCGCCAGCACCACCTGCATGATGTCGCCTTCAAAAATATAGCTGTTTGGCTTTTTCCACTGCGGCCTTGAATGCGTCCTCGCCGAATTCGGAGTGCGCCTCATAGCTGCGCAATTGCGGGGCCTCGGGGATTTTTACCGGCTGGCGCAATGCGCGCTGCAACGCATCAAGCCGCTGGCGTGCCTGTTGGTAAGCTTGGTCTTGTGCCGGATCGGCATACACGATAAAAGTGAGCTTGCCGGAAAGGTTATCCACCACCGCCAGTTGCTCGGTCAGCATCAGCAGGATATCGGGCGTGCCGATTATGTCAGGCTTCTGCACGCTAGCGAGGCGCGGCTCGATATAGCGCACCGTGTCATAGCCGAAATATCCGGCCAACCCACCGGTGAAACGCGGCAGGCCCGGCAGCGGCGGCGACCTTGAAACGCGCTTGGTAATCCTTGATGAAGTCCAGCGGATTGTCCGCGTCGTGCGTCAGTTTCGCCGGACGGCTGGGTTAACGTAATGTGTTTGCCGCGCACCGTGATACGCGTGTCGGCGGGCAGGCCGATGAAAGAATAACGCCCGAACCGTTCGCCGCCCTGCACCGATTCCAGCAGATAGGAATAAGGTTTGTTGGCAAGTTTGAGATACAGCGAAAGCGGCGTGTCGAGGTCGGCAAAGGTTTCGACAACCAGCGGAATGCGGTTGTAGCCTTGCCGGCAAGTTGATTGAACTCTGGTTCGGTGATGGGTGACAACATAAAACTCCTCAATTATTAGAGAAAACGGCGACATTGCGCTGTCGCAACGGCTGGGCTGACAGCTACCACCATCGCCAGCTTGCGGGTTTTCTCCAGAGATTGAGGTTGTTATGTGTCATTTCAAGCTCGTTAATCAGTTCATGGTTCGGCAAGTCGGCGATCACCGCATCCACATCCAGCCCATCCACCGGTTCGCCGTGATTATAACCGTAAGGAACGCAGAATACCGGACAGCCCGCCGCACGCGCCGCAAGAGCGTCATTGAGCGAATCGCCGATCAGCAGCACCTGCTCTACCGGCACGCCGAAAAATTTAGCGGCATGCAACAGCGGCATGGGGTGCGGCTTTTTCTCCGGCAGGCTGTCGCCGGATAGCACGATCTCAAAATAATCCGCCAGCCCCAAGCCCTTGAGCAGAGGCTCGGTGTAGCGCGCCACTTTGTTGGTGATGCAGCCAAGACGAAAACCCGCACCCTTCATGGCTTCCAAGCCGACTGATCACGCCGTCGAACAGCTTGCTGTGCAACAACAACTCCGTGTAGTGTTTTTCAAAAATCGGCAACGCCTGCTTATACAGCGCCGCATCTGGCTCGGCATGCATATCGCCGGTCAACGCGCGCTTCACCAGCCAACTGATGCCGTTGCCGATGTAGCTCATCAGCAACGTCTGCGACACGGCGGGACGACCCATGTCGCGCAACATGCGGTTGGCGGACTCTGCCAGTTCCGGCGCGGTGTGCAACAGCGTTCCGTCCAGATCAATAAGGATCGCCGAGATGCGCAAAGGAAAATACGTTTGTGCCATTACTTGCCGACTTTGGCCAGCTCTGCGCGCAACTCACCGATGATGGTGTCGTAGCGGTTCTTGTCTTGCTCGTTGCGTTTGCCAAACACGGCGGAACCGGCGACGAAAGTATCCACACCCGCTTCGGCCACTTCCTTGATGTTGGCCGGGCTGACGCCGCCGTCGATTTCCAGACGGCAATTGTAGCCGCCCGCATCGATCATCTTGCGCACCTTGCGCGCCTTGTCCAGCACATAAGGAATGAACTTCTGTCCGCCGAAGCCGGGGTTAACCGACATCAGCAGCACCATATCCAGCTTGGGCAGCGTATATTCCAGCACATCCAGCGGCGTGGCCGGATTAAACACCAGCCCGGCCTTGCAGCCGCTTTCTTTGATCAGGCCGATGGTGCGGTCGATGTGCTCGGACGCTTCCGGGATGAAAGGTGATGTAGGTGGCGCCCGCCTTGGCGAAGTCCGGAATAATGCGATCCACCGGCTTGACCATCAGGTGCACATCTATCGGCGCGGTTACGCCGTGCTTGCGCAGCGCTTCGCATATCAGCGGGCCGATGGTCAGGTTGGGTACGTAATGGTTGTCCATCACATCGAAATGCACGATGTCCGCGCCGGAGGCGAGCACATTATCGACTTCCTCGCCCAGCTTGGCGAAGTTGGCGGAAAGAATACTGGGAGCGATCATGTACATGGCTTTGGCCTTAACGAGTTTGAATATCAAGACTAGCATTCTACCCGAAACTCGTGAAGGATTAATTCGACATGAAATCGAATCTTAAAATTTGCATAAATCCCTATTGCCGCTATAATGCGCGACTTCGCGTTGGCTCGGTAGCTCAGTCGGTAGAGCAGAGGATTGAAAATCCTTGTGTCGGTGGTTCGATTCCGCCCCGAGCCACCAATAATTTAGGTCAACCTTTCTCGGTTGGCCTTTATTATTTCTGGCGTTTCCCTAAGCAGAGTGGCCTTTCCCTCCATTCTGCGTGAGCCACGTTGGACGCGGCTCTGCCTGAATTTTACCTATAATATCCCCTGTTCGATTCCTTTCTGCTCTGTGTTCTGAAAAAATAGTGGAAAACACCTTACAATTGGCACACGCAGAACATATCTTTAGGCAATGAGTTACACCTGTGTAGAGTGAATGAGTTTTGCTGGTAGAGTGGTAAGCAATTCATTTGTTAGGGCGGGCTGTCTCCTAGTTAAACTTAATGAAGTGCCTTTTAATATCGATGAAGTGGCACCTTGACCTACCGGTTCGCGCCACAAGGACGGTCGCAAGTTGTCTACGTTGCAGTGTGAGCGGTGGAGAGTGGACTGAAGTACACTTGGCCGAATGAATAAATCTAGAACGCCGAATTATTGGCTGCCATACAATTGATTGCTACCTATTTGCTACTTATTGACAACGCAATGACTTTTTGTGAGAAAATATAATGATGAATAGTCAAAAGTATGTACTTCCAGTTCCTTGCAACTTGTCTGCCGCACAAATCACAGAGGGGGCCGAGGAAGTTGCAAATGTTTTGAAGCTACAGCCCGGTGGTGACTTAGAAGAAGTCGTCATAGCTTTGAGTGGGCGAATTGTTTATGAAAGCACTGACCCATGGAGCGACGAATCAGGCTCAATTTTCATTGAGACGGAGGATGACTTTCAAATTGTTTTACCGTCCCACACAAGTGTAGCCCGAGATAGATTTACTGTTGCACATGAGTTAGGGCATTACTTTCTTCATTTCGCATTCCAAAATTTAACTACGCCAATGCGCGCCCAGAGGTTTGGGAGTGGCTTGGTGGAAATTGAAGCAAATATTTTTGCAGCCTCATTTTTGATGCCAGAAAAATTGTTCTCTGATAAATTTGCTGAATTTGATGGGCATACATTATTGCTCGCGGACTATTTCAAGGTTTCGCATAGCGCTGCTGCCGTAAGAGAGAAAGTGCTAAAACTTGTCCGATGAACTTACTAAGTTAATAAGTACAGCGCCATCTTTTCTACAACCCAAGCTGGTTCTCTTTCTAAGTGTAGATATTGTAGGCTCAACGGCCTATAAGCAAACATCTCACTCAAATAAACCTACAGACGATCCTGTTGAGCCATGGGTAACCATGGTTACGCACTTCTATCGAGATTTTTCAACAAACTTTATTACGGAATGTCAAAAGTTTGAACGATTGTACAAAAACAACTGGATCGGTGAATGGAAAGACCCGGCATTACCATCTTTATGGAAGGCGGCAGGTGACGAGTTAATTTATTGCGTCCACTTAACTGATCATAGATTCTCAGTCCTATTTGTTTCCGCATGGGTAGAAGCAATCAAAGCAGTTCGCCCAATACTACAAACCTATTCCACAAAATTAAATCTTAAAGCGAGTTCTTGGCTTGCTGGATTTCCGGTAAATAATACAGAGGTAATTTTGGGATTAGGTAAATCTAATGGCATTTCGCTGGCCGGTAGCCATAACACTGCATCAGATCAAAATATGCTTAAATTACACCGGCACTATTCAGAATATTCGGAGGCTCTTAGCACAGGCGAAGTTGTAGATTTCATTGGACCATCCTTGGATATAGGATTTAGATTAGGGAGCCTTGCTACTACAAGACGTATGATTTGCTCTATCGAGCTAGCTTGGCAGATTTGCAAGGCACTTGAAGATAAAAACGTTAGGTCAGTTCGCGATTTGGCTGAAAACTGCAAAGATAATGCGTCTGTATTCCACATCTCTGAGCGCCAGATTTTGAAAGGGGTGCTAGATGGGATTTCATACCCTGTTATCTGGATTGATATTGGAGAGCATAAAGAATTTAACAGTGTGGAAGATAAGGTTTTCGCAAATGCACCGCGTCTTACCGAAGAAACAGCAAAGTACTGTCAGGCATTCGTTGAATCTTGCAATATGGATTACTTATCTTTACCATTTATTGTTAACGACCACCATTCTGAGCCTAAAGATTCGTATATTCAAAAATACAAGAAGTTGTTGTCAAAGTGGGAAAAGGTTCTAAAAGACCATGAAGATGCCACCCCAAATGAATCTCAAGAAACAACCGAGAGACTAACTACGAGAGACCACGCTGTGATTAAAATTTTGAAAAAGCGATTGGAAAGGAAGATTACAAAACAAACGAAGTAATAATTTCAATAGGCATAATGCGCTTGCCTGTTAGTGGACTTCACCAGCCTTTGTCAGTGTTTCTGAGCAGCAGCTTCGAGGTCTAAACCAGCGAATGCGAACTGCCGGTTCGATGCAACAAAATTTCCGTTACAAACTCATCGCATTCCCCTCTACTTCCGCTAAAACGAGATACTCCGCACACCCCTCAAACCTAACATAGAGGGCAGATCATTCATGGAGTGCCCACCGTGTCAGAAATCGAAAACTTTTCCTCTCCACGCAAAATCGCTGGCGAAAACATACCCCGTCATCCCCACCGCGAAATAGCGGATCTACTTGCCTGTGCCATCCTACGGGCTCTGCATTCTGGCCAAGAAAGAACCTTCCCAGAAAACAGCGCTGTTCAACTTGCTATAAGTGGTCACCGGAGCGTGAATGCAAACCCCTCTCAACCAGAAGGAGTTTGATAATGAAAGCACAAGCAGCCATCGCGACCCAGATCGCACAACTCCCACAATTGCCCATGGAAAATCTTTGGGCGTTGTGGGATGAGTTTTTCGAGCAACGTCCAGGCCATCACCATCGTACCTACATAGAGAGCAGGCTTGCCTACAAACTGCAGGAACGTGCATTAGGCGGCATCACTTCTGCCCTACGCCGACGATTGGAGAAAATTGGCGAATCCGGAGAAATACCCAACCAGAAGCGTAGAACAGAATCGCAACTCGCTCCCGGCACTGTCATGGTGCGTGAGTACAACGGCATAACCTACAAGGTAAATGTTCTGGACGATGGCAGATTTGAACTTGATGGCCGTCCATTTAAAAGTCTGAGCGGCGTTGCCAAGGCCATCACTGGCACGTCAAATTCCGGCCCTGTTTTCTTTGGACTAAAACCATCTGCACGTAATCGCAAAGTGGAGCAAGAATGAAATCAAACCAACGCAACTCGGGAGGCATGCCTTCCCTCACACCCAAACGCCGCTGTGCGGTCTACACCAGAAAATCCTCTGACGAAGGCTTGGATCAGGAATACAACAGTCTCGAAGCGCAACGTGATTCCGGACTGGCATTTATCGCAAGCCAACGCCACGAAGGTTGGATCGCTCTCGATGATGGTTACAATGATGGCGGCTTTTCCGGCGGAAACATTAACAGGCCCGCACTCAAGCGTCTGCTGGATGATGTTGAACATGGCCGAATTGACGTAGTGGTTGTCTACAAAATTGATCGCCTGTCACGTTCACTTTCCGATTTTGCCAAGATAGTCGATCTGTTTGACCAGCATAGCGTCACCTTCGTATCTGTCACGCAGCAGTTCAATACAACTACCAGCATGGGCAGGTTGACGCTGAACATCTTGTTATCCTTCGCCCAATTCGAGCGCGAAGTAACCGGTGAACGGATTAGGGACAAACTGGCGGCGAGCAAGGCCAAGGGCATGTGGATGGGGGGTATTCCCCCATTGGGTTATGACGTTGTTGAACGCAAGCTGGTGATCAATGAAGATGAGGCCATCATTGTTCGTGATATTTTTACCCGCTATGCCGAGCATGGTTCTGCGGCCCAACTGGTACGTGAGTTGAAGATTGAGGGGCGCACAGGAAAATCATGGGTAACGCAAGCCGGTCGTCAGAGACAGGGCAAACTTATAGACCAGCAGAATCTATTCTCGATGCTACGCAACCGCCTATACCTTGGCGAAATCTGCAACCATGGCAATTGTTACAAAGGCCAGCATCAAGCCATCGTTAATCGCGAAGTGTGGGATGCCGTTCATTCCATCATCGACAAACGCAAGCAAGGACCAAGAACGCGCGACTCAGGAAAGCAGTCTCTGCTGACCGGTTTGTTGTATGCGCCCGACGGACAACGGATGCTGCCAACCTATACTCAGAAAAAGAGTGGCAAGCGTTATCGCTATTATGTTCCCTATCTGGACAAACGGCAGAGTGCAGGTATGTCGACAGGGATTGGTCATTTACCGGCTGCAGAAATTGAATCGGCGGTATTAACCCAAGTACACCAAGCGCTTCAGTCCCCTGAAATGATTGTTGCCGTATGGAGGGCCAGTATGGCAATGCGGGAATGCGAACAACTCGACGAGCCAACCGTGCTGGTAGCGATGCGTCAGATCGACAAGGTGTGGGATCACTTGTTTCCGGTCGAACAGCATCGCATCATGAAATTGTTGATTGAAAGAGTGCAGTTGCGCGAAGATGGCTTGGATATTATATGGCGTGATGACGGCTGGCGCGGAATGCGGGGTGAGATGGGAAAACATCCACTCATTGACGAACAGCGTGATCCAGCCGAAACAGAATATGAGTCAATGGATCATGAGGTGTTGTCATGAATCGCTGTGACAAACAGACCAGAGAGGTTCCGTCTCTCAGACGAATGGAAATCGCGCCATCAGGTACTCCAAGGCAATTTGAAGATGATGGCCGACATGTGACATTTGTGCCGCTGACAATCAAGCGCCGTCATCGCAGCAAGATACTAATCCCGCCAAATGGAGCGCAAAGTGCAAAAATAAAATCATCATTTGATTTGCCTATGATCCGAACACTGGGCAAGGCGTTCTACTGGCAAAACCTTCTCGATACGGGGCAGGCAAGGAATGTCAGCGACCTTGCACGCCAACTTAAATTGGAGACCGGATGGGTGGCCGAAGTTTTGCGATTGACAAGGCTTGCACCTGACATCGTGCAGTCAATTGTCGATGGTCGGCAGCCCAGGCATTTAAATCTTCATGCCTTACGAGGCCGTCAGATGGAGGTCCCGATCAACTGGAATGAACAGCGACAACTTTTTGGGTTTCAGGCTAATAAACCCGCTCTTTAATTGAAGCCGTGGAGGCTAATGCAGTTGTCGCAATTTCCAATGATTGAGCGCCAAATGCAGTGCAGTAGTTCTGCAGATCATCGGGGTATCTATGTTCGCCAAGTGACCTAAGCTCAGCAATAAGGAAATTGTAATAGGCAAAACTGGATTGCAATGCGATGTCTAAATTTGGGTAGTTTGCGACCCGCTTTCCCTCAATATGATGCGCAACCAGATTGTCGCGATATAGCTTCATTTCTTGCCAGTAGGCCGACCACTGCTCGGCAGAAATCCCCACAGAAACTATCAGTCGTTGTCGAAACTGCTCATGCTCGGCAGCAGGAACAATATTTTTCCAATGCGTTTCCTCGCCATCCGAACCGAATATTTTGCACCATTCAAGTACGGCAATATCCATTTGGTTGCCATAAATTAGTCGCCAAAAATTGAGGGCTGGCTCTGGTTTCACGGCCTCCAATGCACGCTTCATTTCCACACTTCGAACTATGTGTAAAAGCCTGAAAAGGTGTGCGATTAACTCTTGGTGGCGGCTCATGTTAAATTTGTTTGTCATCTAACGAACCGGCAGCTGCCCACTGTCAACGAAGCGATAGAAACTATCATGCACTTGCTCGTCCTCCCAGCCGCTGCGATCAAAGGAGCGTGGCGCTGCTGATTCCAGCATGAGCATAGACAGCACACGATTACCTCCCGGGTAACTATGCTTGAGTTCTCGTAATGATATTTGTTCTTGCGCACTGGTACACCAGCGGTTCGCAGGCATGTCAATGCCGTCCCACTCTTGCGCAATACTATCGTCGGCAGCCAGCGTATCAACCGGTGGTTCTTGCGGATTCGACTGTGACCGAAGTTTAACGCAGGTTCGAACAGCAGTTTTGCTTCGCCACTTATATTTCTGGAACCCGTTATCCCAATAAACCAGCACGGCACGCTGCTCGGTGTATTTGACGAAACGTATGCACATTGATTCCAGCGACACCCCGAATTCTTTTGCCAGATCACTCAGTAGATGAAAACTGATGCGTTGACCGCCAATCCGTTCATGCATAATGTCTCCCGGCATCAGCAGATTGCTTGCGAAGTCGTCGGCCTCACGCTCGATTTTCTTCAATGTGTCGATGCCGGCGTAAATGCTTTCCTTGTCGCAATCGAACGACGCCTGCTTTGTGCGATGGAGAATAAAATGTCCAAGTTCATGCGCGGTGGTAAAACGTTTGCGTTCTGGACTTGCCTTAGGATTTACGAAGATGCCCCATTCGCTCTGGTTGTCCGGATTACGAACCAGCGCACCTTCGCTGGAATTCCATGTCAGATCTGCAGGTTCCTTAATTGTTGTGCCGCGACCAAGTGGCGTATCGGGCAGCATCTGGCGCACAAGATTCAGATCGATTGGCAATTTCAGGCAGCCCATGGCGTCTAGCCAAGTAAGTATCTTGGCTGCAGCTTTGAAGCTGTTGATCTGAGCCAAGTCGCTCAAGCATCCTCCGAACCAGGTTTCTTAACATTGCCGAACATAAGCTTCATTGCTTCCCGGTAGCGTTTTTTTTCTTCCTCGCTCATTCCTGCATACTCGCGGAAGAACGCCACATCCTTGGGAGTCGGGTTACCCACCTCACCAATTGGCTCACCTAACAAATCCTGCACGGTTACACCGAGAAGTTTTGCGATGGCATTTAATCGTTCTGCCGAGGGCCGTTGGCCTTCGCGCATTTCCAGTTCCCAAATGTAGGCCTTGGTGCAGCCAACCCCATCTGCCACTTGCTGCAAAGTAAGGCCTTTTGCTTCGCGGAACTGGCGCAGTCTTATTCCGAAAGGGCTAGGCATAATTTTTATCGATATTTTGGTTGCTTAGCGCAAGTATAGCCAAAAGAGCCAATTTAGCAAAGAAGTTCTATCTTAATTGACAAAAGGAAATGAGCGAGTAGAATAGCGCTTGTATCTTTCTACTTTACTTTATTTGATACATTAACCCATTTTCTATAACTCAGTCGCCTGCGGTAGCCCGTGGATTTTGGTGTAGCGCCCAAAGACGACAGCAATAAGGAACAAAAATAATGAAGACTTACGCTGACGTACTCCTCCACCTGCCGGTTGATGCCACTCTGAAAGCATTTCTGGATCGGGAAAAGATTTCACTTCCCGAGGATTTTGATTGGGCAGACGAGGTAAACACCTCCACTAATCTCGACGAAAAGATTCAGCAAGCTGAGATTGCCGTCCGTGATCGGGTGATTGCCGGGTTGCTTGCCAGTAATCAACTGGCCAATCCAAATGGCAAACAAGCAATTTTTCAGGCCTGCGCTAAAAATGGAACGGTCCTGGAAGGACTTGAGTCCGGACAAAGTGATCTGCATCGCGCCTTCTGGTTGTATGTACACCATCCGGAATTATTCGAGCAAGCCACCGAAATCGAGTTTGTCGATAGACACTCACCACAAGCGCAACAGCATGACCTGGGTGTCAAACTCCCAGTGCGCCGCGACTCGGTATCTCTTGATGCCTTCTGCAACGCGGTTAAAGCGTTCTATCAAAAAGAACTCCGCTGCGGCGATGTATGTGTTGCGCGCATTCTTGATCGTGAAGCAGGAACTCAGTTGGTCACAGTCAATGTCAAAGATCTGGCGATGTTGCAGCTTGAATTCGAAGGCGCTCAACTCCGGCGTCGCATCGGCAATCCCAATATTCACATGGTACTCGAGTACTCCGAAAAATCTGGGGTTGTACGTACATTGATTAGAGGAGGTTCGAAATATCACAGCATGCTGGCACAAGCATTTACACGCCATCTGCTTGGCTCAGAGGTTAATGCCCAACGCATAAAAATCCCGACCCTGGATTTGTCGTCGCTGAAACTTGGCTTCCAGGTTCCTCAAGCTACGGCTGACGGCTTCGTGGCGTTGCAGGTGAAGTCACTTACTCTGATGAATCCAAGTTCAGAACTCAAGGCCGAATTCACCGCCATGGCCAGTAGCGAGCATGAATGCGTAACCGAACTTATTGCAAAAGGATTCCCAAATGATAATCCACTGACAAGCCAATGGTCAGTAAATGCAGCGACAATTAATCTCTATTACGCGCCACCACCGGGCAAACACCGCAATCCTGTCATTACCGTAGAGATCACCCGTAAAGGTCGCCTCAATCTTTACAAATATGACGAAAAGCTTCGCGCACAACTTGAAGGGTATTTAGTGCAGATCGGCGTGATGCACGAACAGCAAACGCTCTCCATGCACGAAAACAAATGTAAATGGCGCGGAAAAGGATACCAAATGGCGGAGTAAAAGGGAGCCAGTCGGTTGGTTAAAATGGGCTCACGGGAGCCCGTTTTTTTGTTGCTTGATTCTTTATTCTTGCCTTGGGCAGCGAACGTAGCGTAGCGAAGTTCGATGCCCAAGGCAAGACGGTGCCAATCAGTCAGTGTCGGTGGCACCCCCTTTCTGTTCCGAATGCCCATGGTTACTGGCATCTGGCTCCGCCATTGCGCTGGCTTTCTTGGCGCGCTTTTTGGATGTTGCCAGCCTGTAGCTTGCCCCGTTCATTTCCAGAATATGAACATGATGGGTCAACCGATCTAACAGTGCCCCGGTTAGTCGCTCAGAGCCGAAGACGCTTGTCCATTCATCGAATGGAAGATTGCTGGTTATCAACGTAGAGCCATTCTCGTAGCGACGGCTTATCACTTCGAACAGCAGTTCCGAGCCTACCGCCGTGAACGGCACGTAGCCAAGTTCATCGATAATCAGCAAGTTTACTTTTGCCAACTGTTTTTGCAGTGAGCGCAAGCGACGCTCATCACGCGCCTCCATCAGCTCATGAACCAGTGCTGCGGCTGTAACGAAGAGGACGCTGTGATTCTTCTGGCAGGCAGCAAGACCCAATGCCAGTGCTGTATGTGTCTTGCCGGTGCCCGCAGGCCCTAGGGCGATGCAGTTCTCCCGACGCTCGATCCATTCGCAACGCCCCAGCTCCAGAACCAGTGATTTGTTGAGGCTGGGAATTGCCTTGAAGTCGAAGGTATCCAGGCTCTTCGTCTGCGGGAAACGAGCCTGCCGAATACGTCGTTCCATATTGCGTCGGTTCCGGTCAATTCGCTCCAGTTCGCATAAACGCAACAGATAGCGTGGGTAATCAACCTGATCCCGAACGCACTCGAAAGCAACCTTCTCGTATTCCCTCGCAAATGTGGGCAGCTTGAGCGATTTCAGATGATGGATCAGCAGCACTTGGGGAGGTACCGTAGCTTCTTCATCAATGGTGCTCATGGCGACACCTCCTTCTGCGCTTGATTGATCCTCTCCTGCAACAGCGCCAGATAGTCACGTACATCGGTGATGCCAACATTTGCTTGTGGCAGAAACGGATAGGCCGAGAGATCCAGACGTGGTGCGCGACGTTCTATCTTGGCCAGCACCAGATGCTTGACGGCATCGTAGCTGATTGCCGACATGCGTATCGCATCCTCGACGGCAACGGCCACTTCTTCTTCGCCGAAGGTTTCTATCAAGCGCAACATCTGGATATATTCCTTGCGGCCTTGTTTGCCCATTCTGGCTTCCATCAGGCGACGCAGATGCTCGAAATCCTCTGGCAATTCCCAGTTCTGCAGCGGCGCGGCCTGGTCGAGAGCTCTTGGCTTGCGCTCCAGTAGCGCCAAGTAGTGAAGCGGGTTGTAGATGAAATCTTCTTTCTCATAACAACGCTTATGGGTGGCAATAACTTCACTACCGCAGGAAATCACCACCTGATTCACATAACCGCGCACCAACACGTCGTGATGCCCGTATGCTGTCGGTACTGAGTAGTCATTGAGCCGGTATCGCACCAGCGCCATTGACGAGGCGCTGGTGGAGACAACCTCGCACGGGTCAAATGAGTCCGCTGGCAGCGGTAAAAATGCCAGAAGATCACGTTTCATCCGTTCGCCGATGCTTTCCTTCTTCCCGCGCAACACTGCGACCTGCCGTTTCTCGCAAGCTGTCAGCAGGCGGGCATTAAATTCGTCTATGGTGCGAACCCGTGGCAGGGGAACCATGAAATTGCGCCGTGCATAGCCCACCAATCCCTCAACCTTGCCCTTGTCGTTGCCTTTTGCTGGGCGGCCAAATTTATCTTCGAATAGATAGTGGCTCTGCAATTCGCTAAAAGACTTGGTACGCGTGCGCTTTCCATCGCCGAGAATTCTGGCTACAGCGATCTTGGTGTTGTCGTAGAGAATCGATTGGGGTACGCCACCGAGCCAGGCAAAAGCAGCAACATGCCCATCCAAAAACGCTTCGGTCGTCTCAGCCGGGTAGGCTTTAACGAATATCGCATCCGAATGCGGCAGATCCATGCAGAAGTAGTGAATGCGCGTCTTGATTCCGCCCAGATAAATATCGGCTTCACCGAAATCTGCCTGTGCATGACCGGGTGGGTGCGCCAGAGGAATAAAGACTTCCTTCTGCCGCAGGCGTTCCTTGGCGACAAATTCGCGCACGACGGTGTACCCGCCCGTGTAGCCGTGCTCATCTCGGAGTCGTTCGTAAATACGAACCGCCGTGTGGCGCTGCTTCTTGAGAACTTCACGGTCGTCCTGCAAGATTTGATGAATGATGCCGACCATCGGCCCCAATTTGGGGGATGCCGGACTATCCTTGCGCTGGTAGCCAGGCGGTACTTCGTGTTGGATCATCTTCTTTACTGTCTTGCGGCTGATCCCAAACCGCTTTGCTGCTCCGCGCTCGCTCAGGTTCTCCACCATAACGGCGCGCCTTACTTTGGCGTATAGGTCCACGTTGTGCATCCTTTCTGCCTTTCCCGATCTGTTGAAAGATCGAAGGATAAGGCTCAGGACTGGTACCGACTACCCCGCTAACTGGCTCCTTTTTACTCCGCCATTTACAGCGTCACGCTTGGCAAGTTCCAGCACGGTCAGCAGCGTCGAACGTCTGGCCCGTATGGATCGCCGTCATGCATCGACTACCGATGAGTGGGATTCCAATTTGTGGCTGCTCAACACTCATGCCGGAACCGTCGATCTCCAGACTGGAGATTTACTCCCCCATCGCCGGGAGGACAGGATGATCAAAATTGCCAATGCCAATCCCAAAAAAGGGAGCCTCTGTCCGACATGGCTCAAGTTCATCCACGAAGTCTCCGGTGGCAATCAGGAATTGATGATTTATCTACAGCGGATGATGGGCTATTGCCTGACCGGAGTGACGCGGGAGCATGCACTTTTCTTCCTATACGGCACTGGTGCAAACGGCAAGAGCGTATTCGTCAACACCATGCTGGCAGTCATGGGTGACTACGGCATGAATGCGCCGATGGAAACTTTCATGTCCTCACGCAACGAACGTCACCCTACGGAATTAGCCATGCTGCGTGGTGCTCGGCTTGTCGTGGCCTCCGAAACTGAACAAGGACGAAGCATGAACGAATCCCGCATGAAAGAAATGACTGGTGGAGATCCGATCACTGCGCGCGACTTGTTCCGTCCGCACTTCACTTATCAGCCCCAACTCAAGGTCGTGTTGATCGGCAACCACAAGCCAGCGCTCAAGAACATCGACGAGGCAATCCGGCGTCGTCTTCATCTGGTTCCTTTCACCATCACCATACCCCCTGAGCGCAGGGACAAAGATTTGCAGAAGAAACTGCTGCAAGAACGTGACGGAATACTCGAATGGGCTATCCAGGGATGTCTTGATTGGCAGATACATGGGTTGCCGCAGCCCGATTGCGTGCGCCAGGCAACCGATGAATATTTCGAAGCCGAGGATGCAATCGGACGTTGGCTTGAGGAACGATGCGTAATGTCTGCAAATTCAAAATCGCTAACATCTGAGCTGTTTTCCGACTGGAGACGATGGGCAGAGGCAGCGAGTGAACACGTCGGCACCCAGCGCAGATTCTCGGACATGCTGCTCTCCCGCAACGTACAGAAATGGCGTAACAGCGGGGGTTTGCGCGGCTTTCAGGGTATTGGACTTCGCTTTCCTCCAGAGGCCGCGAACTACCCATACGCGGACAACGATTGAATTCAAACCGGAGAATTCTGACGCATATGACACAGATTTACATACTCCTCTTACGCGTGTACGCGCGGGCATAGGTGATAAAGAGGTATGTAATTAAGTGTCATCTGCGTCAGTCCGGAAACAGACAAGGATTGAACATGACCATACAGAATATTCTCGCCCTCGATCTGGGCACCACGACCGGTTGGGCAGTTCTCGGTCGCGATGGAAGCATTACCAGTGGTTCCGAATCGTTCAAGCCGCACCGCTTCGAAGGCGGTGGCATGCGGTTCCTTCGTTTCAAACGGTGGCTTACCGAGATCAAGCAATCCACTGAAGGTATCGATGCCGTGTATTTCGAGGAAGTTCGCCGGCATCTTGGTGTTGACGCGGCCCACGCGTACGGTGGATTCATGGCACATCTTACTGCCTGGTGCGAGCACCACCAGATCCCGTACCAGGGTGTGCCGGTGGGAACCATCAAGAAACTTGCGACAGGCAAAGGCAACGCCGGCAAGGACGAAATGATTGCGGCGATGAAGGTACTTGGT
This sequence comes from uncultured beta proteobacterium, assembly GCA_963714805.1. Lineage (GTDB taxonomy): Bacteria > Pseudomonadota > Gammaproteobacteria > Burkholderiales > Gallionellaceae > CAIQPV01. The sequence continues at coordinate 115,240 of CAVQPO010000007.1, forward strand.
CATACGCCTGTCGACGACAACGAAGCAGATGCACTGGCTTTGCTGCACTTTGCCATTACCCGGCAGGAGGTATGAGATGAAACCACAACCCTACCGTTGTCCGCTGGGCAAACTTCAACCTAATGTCACTGACCTCGACGCGATCAAGGAAACAGGTTGGCGTGAGCAGCACATCCTCGTGGTTAACCAGGCCGACGAACGTCTGGATTTCGTTGAGCGTGAAATCGTGCGGCGTATCGGTGAACGGCTTTACGGGAGAGCGCAACATGACTGATTGGACTGTTGACGAGGTACAAGCACGACTCGACGAGGCAGTAGAAACTGCGCATCGCTTGCCACCAGCAAGAGTGCAAGGCTACGTCAACGTGTGGCAAGCACTACTTCGAGCGGCCCCGGAACGCCAAGCTGCCGAAGTCGGGATATATCACATACCTCCAACCCCGGCAGCTCTTGACCGGATGCTGGAAGCAATGCGCTGGATGCAGTGGCTCGATCAGGAATCACGTCACATTGTCTGGATGCGTGCCGATCGCTGTGAGTGGAAGGATATTTGCCGTTGCGTTGGCTGTGATCGATCAACTGCCTGGCGCAAATGGAAGCGCTCACTGATGGTGATTGCAGTTCATTTAGAATCGTAGTGTTATGGCGTGTTTTAGCGCGTACCATCGGAACTATTTAAAGAAGTAAGGAAATATGCGGCAAACCACATGATTTTTAACGTGCAACATTTCGGGCATTTTCTGCTAAGATTTGTGCCATAGTCAGAGCAAGAACGTTCAGACCAACCTACATCACAAACCGCCCCTTGAGGCGGTTTTTTTACGACCATGGAAAAGCTCAACATCGAATACCGGCCAACCGAATCGCTTATTCCGTTCGCCAACAATGCGCGCACCCACAGCGATGAACAGATCGCACAGATCGCGGCCAGCATTCGTGAGTTTGGCTTCAATAATCCTATCCTGGTTGATGGAGAGCGCGGCATCATTGCCGGCCATGGCAGATTGCTCGGCGCACGCAAGCTTGGCCTGGATTCTGTGCCAGTGATCGAACTTGCTCACCTCTCGCCCACACAAAAACGTGCCTATATCCTGGCTGACAACCGTCTGGCCGAGAACGCTGGCTGGGACAAGGATCTGCTGGCGCTGGAACTGACAGATTTGAAACTCTCCGAGTTTGATCTTGATCTCCTCGGCTTTACTGACGACGAACTGAACGAGTTACTGAATGGTGGCGATAACGCAGGACTGACAGACGACGATGCAGTGCCCGAGGTCGACGAGGTTGCCATCTCTAAAACCGGCGATGTGTGGATCATGGGCAACCACCGCCTGCTCTGTGGCGATGCCACAAAGCCGGAAGATTACAAGCTGCTGTTGGGTGATGAACTGGTTGATATGACGTTCACTGATCCGCCCTACAATGTGAACTACGCCAACACGGCCAAAGACAAGATGCGCGGCAAGAATCGTCCGATTTTGAATGACAATCTTGGTGACGATTTCTCTGCATTTCTTCAAGCAGCCTGCACCAACATCCTTTCGGTCACCAAAGGTGCTGCATACATTGCCATGAGTTCCTCTGAACTCGACACCCTGCAAGCAGCCTTCCGTGCAGCTGGCGGCAAATGGTCCACGTTCATCATCTGGGCAAAAAATACTTTCACACTCGGACGTGCCGATTACCAGCGCCAATACGAACCCATCCTGTATGGATGGCGCGACGGTGCCGATCACTTCTGGTGCGGTGCGCGCGATCAAGGTGATGTGTGGAACATCAACAAACCGGTCAAGAACGATCTTCATCCGACCATGAAGCCGGTCGAACTGGTAGAACGTGCCCTTCGCAACTCAAGCAAAAGCCGCGACATTGTTCTCGATCCGTTCGGTGGTTCTGGAACAACACTGATTGCTGCTGAAAAATCAGGTCGGCATGCGCGCCTGATTGAACTCGATCCAAAATACGTGGATGTGATTGTGAAGCGCTGGCAGGACTATAGTGGTGGCCAAGCCATCAAACAGTCAGATGGCTTGGCATTCGATTCGAATGTAACAGTTGATCAGGCAGCGATTCTGTAAATCCGTTCGCCACCTGCCTCTTTGCTGGATGTTATATCGAGCCCCAGTTTCTTTTTGAAAGCACCTGCAAATGTCCCGCGAACGGTGTGTGACTGCCAGCCTGTGGCTTCGCAGATCTGCGCGATGGTCGCACCATCCGGATGTTTCAGCATTTCGATTACCTGAGCCTGCTTACTGTTGGCTCGTGTGCGCCGTGGTTCCGGTTCGATTGGCTTCTCAGCCTTGAACTCGGGACGTGGCACACCAAGTGCATCGTAGCCCTCTGCGGCGACACACCAGCCATCCCCGTCGCGGGTAATCAGGGCGCGATTGAACAAGGCTTCGATTACCTTGTTGCGTGCGCCCCCCTTGAGGGATTCTGGAAACCAGCTGATGCTGCCGTTGTTTTGCTGAACGGCATGTTCGAGCACTTGGCATTGAGTGTCGGTGATTTTGCTGTTGGTAGTCATGGTCTTCTCCTTTTACTTGGGTTGAGTTGCTGATTGTTTTCCGGCTTCAAAGGCTGCTTGCAAGGCTTCCTTGATTCCCCACACCGCGACATCGTGGAAATCAAGGCGGTCGCTGTGGCGTGTTTCCAGCGTCTCTATGTCGAGATGCTTTTGAGCGATCTGGTTCAGGATGGTGTCGAGCTGTTTGGTGTTCATTTTTGTCTCCCGCGCTGTGATTGATGACAGTGACATGAACGCTTCAATTTCGAACTAGATCAAGTCAATTCTGAAGAAGATTCAAGCACCTGTTATCGACTACACAAAATGCCTCGTAAAGCCCCTACACCTTGCCGCCATTCAGGTTGTCCTGAGGTGCTGCAAGTACCCGGCTACTGTGACAAGCATCGTGCTGCGAGGCACCGTGACTACGACAGGACACGTCGTAATGAACCCGAGCGCGCGTTCTACAAGTCGGCTGTGTGGCAGCAAACGCGTGCGGCATTTCTTCGTGTGAATCCGTTGTGCTGTGCGTGCAAGCGGAATGGTTTGCTTGTTGCAGCGCAGGCAGTCGATCACATCAAACCGATCAAAGCAGGCGGCGAACGTCTTGATTGGTGCAATCTTCAAGCGTTGTGTCTTTCGTGCCACAACCGCAAGACCACCAGAGAGTGGCGGACTGGCCACGCTTAGCCTACCCCCGGGGGGAGTCAAATCTCTGTGGCCGGCATGCGCGGGACCGGTCGCCAGCCCAAATTTTTGTGCGTGCAAAATGAAACAGGGGGGAGCCCCCCCAAGGACAAGAAAATCATGGCCGGACGTAAACCGCTTCCCACAACCGTCAAGAAGATCAAAGGCACCTTGCAGAAATGCCGTGTGAATCAGCGAGAGCCGAAACCCGAAGGTGATTTGGTCGAGCCGCCGGATTACATGAGTGAAGGTGCAAAGGCAGCCTGGAAGTTCGCCATCGAGAATTCGCCACCGCATCTGCTGAAGCTGCTGGATATGTCGGTACTGGAAACCTGGGCCTGCGCTGCTGACCTGTATCGCAAGGCTCAGGCCGGCATCAACAAGACCGGATTGCTGATGAAATCCCCCAACACAGGGGTACCGATGCAATCTCCCTATTTGGCGATTGCCAACAAGCAGGCGCAGATCATGACCAAGGCAGCAACCGAGATGGGATTCACTCCCGCCTCGCGTTCACGAGTCATACTTCCCATGGAGGCAGCAGACAATCTTGACCCGTGGTCCGAGATTGCCGGCTGATGGCAGCGCGCAATTTTGCCGCAATTGCCCGCGAGTACGCCGAGGGCGTTGTGGCAGGAAAAGTTCCTGCTTGCCGCTGGGTAAAGCAGGCCTGTCAGCGACAACTGGACGATCTGGCACGCTTCAAGGGCAAGAGCAGTCCATACCGTTTTAATCCGAAACTAACTGATCGTACCGGCAAGCATTTTTATCCTGCCGACAACCTGTGTGCCTTCATTGAACGATTGCCTCACGTAAAGGGGCCGCTGGCCGGGGAACCGATCCGGCTTGAACCCTGGCAGGTATTTATCCTGACCACGGTATTTGGCTGGGTTAAACCCAATGGTCGTCGCCGCTTTCGTCGTTCCTATATCGAAGTGCCGCGCGGCAATGCCAAGTCGACACTCTCTTCGGCAGTGGCGCTGTATATGCTCACCGCCGATGGCGAAGGTGGTGCAGAGGTGTATTCGCTGGCGACTACCCGTGATCAGGCGCGCATCGTGTTTGGTGATGCGCAGACCATGGCGCGTCGCTCACAGGGATTTCGAAGCCGCTTTAACGTTACCGTCGGTGCACACAACATGCATGTGCTGGCGACTGGGTCCAAGTTTGAAGCGCTGTCGGCTGAGGGTTCTACTCTCGACGGGCTGAACATCCACTTCGGATGCGTAGACGAATTGCACGCTCACAAGACGCGCACCGTCTACGACGTGGTGGAAACCGGCACCGGCAAGCGCGACAACTCCTTGCTCTGGGTAATCACCACCGCCGGCAGCAATCGCTCCGGCATTTGTTACGAAATACGTACCTTTGTCACACGCCTGCTCGACAGGGTGTTCGAAGATGACAGCCAGTTCGGCATCATCTACGGAATAGATGACGGGACGGAAGTGGACTGGACCACCGAGCCGGCCCTGATCATGGCCAATCCGAACTGGAATATCTCGGTGCGGCCAGAGGTGCTCTTGCCGCTGCAGGCCAAGGCCATGCAGATGCCGAGTGCAGTTAACAACTTCAAGACCAAGCATCTGAACGAATGGGTCAACGCCGACACGGCATGGATGGACATGCGCTCGTGGGATGCCTGTGCCGATGCAACACTAGACCTCGAGAATTTCACCGGCCAGCAATGCTGGATCGGGCTGGACCTGGCGAGCAAGACAGATATTGCTGCACTCATGCTGATTTTTCAGCACCCGCATATTGCCGGAGGCTTTGCCGTCTTCGGGCGCTACTACCTGCCAGAAGATACGGTTAATTCGTCGGCCAACAGCCAATACTCCGGCTGGATGCGTGCAGGAAGGCTAACCGTCACACCCGGCAACGTAATCGACTTCGGCTGGATTGAAGCAGATCTGATCGATTTTTCCAGCCGCTTCGAAATTCAGTCGGTGGCCTTCGACCCGTTTCAGGCCACACAACTTTCAACACGCATGATCGCGGAGGGCTTGCCGATGCTCGAAGTACGACCGACGGTACTCAACTTCAGCGAACCCATGAAAACCCTTGAGGCGCTGGTGCTGCAAAAGAAACTTGTACACGACAACGATCCGGTGCTGGGCTGGATGGCCTCCAACGTGGTGGCGCATCTGGACGCAAAGGACAATATCTACCCGAGGAAGGAACGACCAGAGAACAAGATCGATGGAATCGTCGCTCTCATCATGGCGATCTCGCGCGCTATTACGGTGGACGATGCTGTCGTGTTGGATAGCGCTTATGAATTGATGATGCTGTAACCAGAGCGAGATTAAATTGGGATTAATGAATTTTTTCAACCGCTGGCGCACCTCCACCAGTGACCGCTCGCCCTGGGGAGATTTCTGGTTTGAACCGGTCTCGATCCGCAGCAGCAGCGGCATACGCGTATCGGCAGATTCGGCACTACGCTTGTCAGCAGTTTATGCGGCGGTGCGAATTCTGTCGGAAACCATGGCCTCGCTGCCGTTCGGGCTGTACCGGCAAAAACCGGATGGAGGCAAGGAAGTGGTCACCGAACACTGGCTATATCAGCTTTTTGCCAAACGTCCGAACCAGTTTCAAAACCCGTTCGAGTGGCGCGAAATGCTGCAGGGTCATCTGGCCTTGCGCGGCAACGCCTACAACCGCATTGTAGCCAATACGCGTGGCGAGATCACCGAACTGCTGCCGATCCATCCGGACCGCATTCGCATGGAAATGACGCCCAGTGGCGACTTCCGCTATCGCGTGACTGACCGTCTGGGTAATGAAACGATGGTACCGCGCGGCGAGATATGGCATCTGCGCGGTCTGTCCTCCGATGGGCTGATGGGAATGAGTCCGATTGAACTGGCCCGCGAGAGTATCGGCATGGCGCTGGCAGCACAGGATTATGGTTCCAGATTCTTTGCCAACGATGCCAAACCTACAGGCGGCTGGATCGAATTCCCCGGCTCGTTCAAGGATAACGAAGCCAAGAAAGTATTCCGGGAGTCCTATCAGCAGGCGCAGGCAGGTGCGAACCGTGGCAAGGTGCTTGTGCTGGAAAACGGCATGAAGTTCCACGAGGTCGGCGTTACCAACAAGGACGCGCAATTTCTTGAACTGCGCAAATTCCAGATCACCGACATCGCGCGACTGTTCCGTGTGCCGCCTCACATGATCGGCGATCTGGACCGTGCAACGTTTTCCAATATCGAGCAGCAAAGCCTGGAGTTTGTCATGCATACCATGACGCCCTGGGCCGAACGCTGGGAAGCCAGCATCGAGGCTGACCTGTTGCTCGATGATGACAAACTGGAAGTGGAATTTGATTTCGCCAACCTGATGAGGGGCGATGCAGCAAGTCGCTCAACCTATTACCAGAGCGGTATTCAGAACGGCTGGCTGACACGAAACGAAGCACGCATTGCAGAAAATCTCGACCCGATCGAGGGACTGGACGAACCGTTGCGTCCTCTCAACATGGTAGAAAATTCGGATGCCGAAGCCGCCGAAGATCAACCCGGACAAACTACTCAACCTGCCTCAGAAAAGAAAGACTCCGAAGATGAAACGTGAATTTCTAATGGCCGAGTTTTTAGCCACCCCGTGGGCCATGATGCCGGAACGGCTGGCAGCAGCAACGTCCGTGATGAGTCGCTGGTCACGTGGTGACGCACCGGCGGCAGGAACAATGGAACAGATTGCGGAGGACAAGCTTGCTCGCGAAGCCCGCCGCCAGCAACTTTCCAAAGCAGCCGGTAATAATATTGCAGTGCTGCCGCTCTATGGCGTAATTACCCAGCGCGGCAATATGGTCGACGATTTTTCTGGTCCGGGCAGCGTGAGCACACAACTCTTTGCCTCTGCCTTGCGCGAGGCCCTTGCGGACCCTGCAGTCGGCAGCATCCTGATCGACATCGACAGCCCTGGCGGCAGCGTCTATGGAATTTCCGAACTTGCCGACGAGATTTCAGCGGCAAAGAGCCAGAAACCTGTTGTGGCGATTGCCAATAGTCTCGCAGCGTCCGCCGCCTACTGGCTCGGTGCTCAAGCCTCTGAACTCTATGTCACACCGGGAGGTGAAGTCGGCAGCATCGGGGTGTGGCAGGCGCATTTTGATTATTCGCAGGCCATGGCTGACGAAGGCGTAAAACCCACGTTGATTTCCGCCGGCAAATTCAAGGTCGAGGGCAATCCCTATGCGCCACTAGACGAGGAAGCGAAAGCCTTTCTGCAATCCCGTACAGACGATTACTACGCAACCTTTACCAAGGCGATCGCCAAAGGTCGAAGCGTGCCGATCGCGCAGGTTCGCGAGGGAATGGGACAAGGCCGTGTGCTGGGAGCCGATGCTGCTCTGGCGCAGAACATGGTCGATGGCATCTCTACTTTCTCCGACGTAATTAAAAAGATGCAGCGCGACGCGAAATCCTCAATGCCGAAAGCTTCACGTTTGGCTATAGCACGCCGCGAACTGGAAATTTTGTAGTACCCACCGCGAGTTAATCGCACAGCCGACCGTCCTCGAGGCGGTTTTTTTATGCCCGCCTCGTGCGGGTTTTTTTATTTGGAGAACCCTAGCATGAGCAAGCAATTACGAACTTTACAGGCCCGCAAAAGCGGACTGGTCAAAGAGGCACGGGCCTTGACTGACCTTGCCACAAACGAGTCCCGCGATATGACCGATGCCGAAGTGGCAGCCTTTGATGTGCTGCGCGGCAAGATTGATGCGGCGTCCTCGGCCCTTGATCGGGAAACAGCACTGATTGCCGAGGAAGCACGACTGTCGGCAAGCGACGCGCTTGGAATTGTTGTGACCGATAACCGCGAACTTGACCCCAAGCGCGGTTTTGCCAATGTGGGCGAATTCATGCAGGCAGTTTTCCATTCGCGAAAACCCGGCAAGTCGATCGACGAGCGCCTGTTCATCGGTGCCGCTGCCCCAACCACTTTCAGCAACGAAAGTGCCGGTCAGGATGGCGGTTTTCTGGTTCCACCGCAATTCTCGCAGCAGATTTTTCAATTATCGCTGGGCGAGGATTCCTTGCTGCCGATGACCGACAATGTCGAGATCAGCGGCAACAGCATGGCCTTCCCCAAGGATGAAACTACACCGTGGGGTACCAACGGTATTCGCGCTTACTGGCAGGGTGAAGCAAATTCAGCCATTGCCACGAAGCCGGTGCTGGGTATGGCAACTCTGCGTCTCAAGAAATTGATGGCGCTGGTACCGACGACTGACGAGTTGCTGGACGATGCCAATGCCCTGACCAGCTACCTGCCGCAAAAGGTGGCTTATTCCATTCGCTGGAAGACCAACGAATCGATCATGTTCGGTGCCGGCAACGGTGTACCGGTTGGTTGTCTGAATGCCGGTGCCACAATAACGGTGGCCAAGGAAACTGGTCAGGCTACACAAACCCTGTTGCCGCAAAACCTCGCCAAGATGATCGCGCGCCTGCCTGCAGGGTCGTTCTCAAAAGCAGTGTGGCTCGTCAACAACGATGTCCTGCCGGCACTGTTTACGCTGACCTTGGGCAACTACCCGATCTACCTGCCAAACGGCCTGTCGGTAGGTGGCATCCAGGTTTCACCATACGGCACGTTGCTGGGCCGTCCGGTGTTTGTGTCGCAACATGCCAACACCTTCTCCAGCCAGGGCGACGTCCTGCTGGTGGATCTGTCGTACTACCAGACCATCACCAAGGCCGGAGGCATGCAAACCGCAACATCGATGCATCTGTATTTCGATGCTGACCTCACGGCCTTCCGCACCACATTCCGTCTGGATGGACAGTCAAAAATCGTCGCACCTATTGCCCCGGCCAAGGGAGCCACCACCATGTCGCCCTTCGTACAACTGGCTGCGCGTTAATCTTTATTCAGGAGAACTTACATGTATCCAAATGCAAAAGGCAGTGAAGAAATCAGTCTGCTCGCAACCATCGATCCCTCCAGTCAGGCCGTGGGTGCCTTAACCACTTCCTGGATTTCTGTCGCCAACTTTCATGCGCTGCTGGCCACGGTTGAAACCGGAGTGTTGGGTGCCTCTGCTACGGTTGATGCGCAATTGCAGCAGGCGCTTGATGCCAGCGGCACTTCTTCCAAGGTGGTGACCAACAAGGCCATCACGCAGTTGCAGCAGGCAGCTGCAGGCTCCAACAAGTACGTGCTGATCAACTGCAAACCGGAGGAACTGGATACCGTGAACGGCTTTGGTTTTGTGCGGCTGTCCATCACGGTAGGTGTTGCCGCCAGTCTCACGGCAGGCAAGTTGCTGGGGGTCAATCCGCGCTACGCAACAGCTGATGCGTTTAACGGCGCGAACGTTGCGCAACTTATCTAGGAGGGGCGATGATACTCATTCGATTCCTCACGGATTTCTACGCCGTCGATGGCAGTGGCAACAGCAACGTGAAGTATTCTGCGGGTGCCTCCTACCCGCAGGATGAGGAAACAACGCGGCTGGCAGCTTCCGGCATCGCTGAAGAAATTTCGGTGCCAGACGAGCCTGCTGTACCGGAGCAGCCTGCCGAGCCTGCCTCCTGAGTAATGCCACTACAACTTGTTACGCCACCCGTAGGGGAGCCCGTGTCTCTTACCGAGGCCAAACTCCATCTGCGGGTGGAGGTGACGGATGATGACGCACTTATCACCGCACTGATTTCAGCCGCAAGGCAATATGCGGAAACCCTCACGCAACGCCAGTTTGTCACAGCGACGTGGAAACTGGTGCTGGACAGTTTTCCGGGACCAAGCCTGATGGGTGTTCCGGCTGGCACTCCGTTTACTTTGCCGGGCCACGCCATTCTGCTCAACAAGTGCCCGGTGCAATCCGTCATCTCGATCAATTATCTCGACATGTCGGGCACACAGCAGACCATGCCCACGACAGATTATGTTGTAGACCTGAATTGCGAACCGGCACGCATCACACCTGTTTTCGGCAAGATCTGGCCCATCAGCCTGCCTCAAATTGGAGCAGTTTGGGTGACGTTTACCTCGGGCTATGGCGCACCGGACAACAACATTCCTCCAAACTGGAGTCCGGCCCCCGTACCCGAAGGGATCAAAGCCTGGATGAAGGTTCGGATAGGCAGCATGTACCAGCATCGTGAAGAAGTGGCGATCTTGCAAAAAGGCAAGCTTGAATTGCTGCCGTTTGTCGATTTCATGCTCGACCCGTTCAAGGTGGTGACGTTCTGATGATTGTATCAAGCGGACGTTTGGATCAACGCATTACCATCCAGCAAAAAACCGTGGTTCGTGGCGCACTGGGTGGTCATGACGATACCTGGGCAACACTTGCTACCGTGTGGGCTGAAACCACCGACATGACCGGGCGCGAAATTTTCAACGCCAAGGCCATGGGTAGTGCCGCCACACAACTGATCACCATTCGTTATCGCACCGATGTCCACGCCGATATGCGCATCATTTTTTCCAACGGAAGCATGGCGCGTATCGAATGGATACGCCATGTCTCCCGGCGCGAGTACATGGAACTGTATTGCCTAAGCCTCGATGACTGATTTTAAAGTTGAAGGTCTGGCAGAACTGCAAAAAATGCTGGATGACCTCCCGGCAAACATCGAGAAAAATATCATGCGCGGTGGCCTGCGTGCTGGTGCAAAGGTGGTGCAGGAGGAAGCACAGAGGGTCTGTCCGGTCGGCAGCGGTAATCTGCCCAAGGGAGAAATTGCAGGCTCGTTGCGAGATTCCATCCGAATTTCGATGAGAGTGCGCAAGGGCAAGGTTCAGGCATTCATCAAGGCCGGAGACAAAGTGGCCTTCTATGCGCACATGGTCGAATATGGCACCGCAAGCCATCTGATCAAGCCGAAAGACCGAAAGAGCTTGTTTCTTGCCAGCTTGTTCAAGGAAGTAGTGCAGCATCCGGGTGCGACAAAAAAACCGTTCATGCGTCCGGCAATCGACAACAAGGCACAGGATGCGATTGGAACCATGGCTGACTATATCCGCGAACGCATCCCTAAAGAAATTGAAAAACTGAAATGAGGGCTGAAACCGTCATCAATACGCTGCTGAACGGTTCAACCTCACTGGCTGCACTCGTTTCGACCCGGATTTATCTCGATACCCGTCCGGAAGCAGACCCGTTGCCGGCAGTTGTGTATGAACTGATCAGCGATCGTCAGGACAATTCCTATCCGGATCAAAAGGAGCGCTGCACTGCACGCATGCAAATCAATTGCATGGATGTCACTGCCGAAGGCGCAGTCGCTGTTCGTGAAGCGGCACGCGTCGCCTGCCATAACCATGCAGGAACAATAGGTGGCATCACGGTGGTGGATTGCCTGCAGGACGGTGCCGGAGCAGACAGCTACGATCAACTGGTCAACATCTATGTAAAACCCATCGATTTTGTAATTCATTACCTGAGATAGAAAGGAAGAAAGAAACATGTGCCCACCTGACGATGTAGCTGCAACAGTACCCGATGCGACAACAATCCCGGCCACTCCTGAGCCGGCATCTTCAATACCTGCGGCAGAAGTAACGATCAGCCCTGAAGCAGCGCCAACAGTTACTGCGGCTGGGGAAGTTGTTCCTGAAGTGCCTCCCCATTACAGCATCATCGAAACCTGGGTGAACGACTTGATTGGCAATATTCCGCACCTGCGCGAAACGGAAGTATTCAACATTTTCCGCAACGCAATCGAAGATTTAAAAAGCAAGCTGTAAACAGACCGACTCACCTTATCCACCTGGCCGCCTTAGCGGCTTTTTTTACGTCCCTCTACAGGAAAATAGATCATGCTTACGTTTGGCTCCGGCAATCTTTACGGCATCAATACTGCGGCGAATTCCACGCCGCGCAAGTTGGGCAACTTGCAGGATGTTGCCTTCGATATTTCTTACACCATGAAGGAGCTGCGAGGGCAAGGGCAGTTTGCGGTTGACCTGCGTCGCGGAAGCGGAAAGATTACCGGTAAGGCAAAGTTTGCAACAATCAATGGTGCGATTCTGAACGATCTGTTTTTCGCACAAACCGCAACCACAGGTCTGCTGCAATCGGCCTTTTCAGAAGCCTGGACCATCCCGGCATCGCCCTTCATGGTCACGGCTGCAAATGCCAATACGTTCGATACCGACCTGGGCGTGATTTATACCGCAACAGGGCTTCCCCTGACCAAGGTGGCCAGCGGGCCGACCACCGGACAGTACGCCATGACATCTGCAGTGCAAGGTGCAACCTGTTCCTATGCCACTAACGTAATGACCTGTACGGTAGCACCCACGACCGGTGCTTTCGCAGTCGGCCAAACCATTACCGCTGCCGGGGTAGCGGCTGGAACAACCATTACTACCCTTGGAACCGGTACAGGCGGTACAGGTACCTACAATCTCTCTACCTCGCCCGGCACCATCGCGGCGGAAGCGACTACCGCAGGGACTGCCTATCTGTTTGCCGCTGCCGACGTAGGGCTTGGTGTGCTGATCGATTATCTCTATACCTCGGCGACCGGCGGTACGCGGATTGCCATGAGCAATCAGTTGATGGGCACGACTCCCACCTTTATGGGGGTATTCAGCGCCAACGTTGGCGGCAAAATTGCCACCTTAAAACTCAACGCCTGCGTTTCCAATAAACTGGCCATTGCCAGCAAACTGGAAGATTACGCGATACCCGAGTTTGACTTTGAGGCCATGTGCGATGCCAGCGGCAATATTGGCAACTTCTCGGTCGCAGCTTAAGGGGAGTAGCCGGAATGAATAAAGAAACCACAGCAATTACTCTGGCAGGGCAGCAGTTCGCAGTCTCAGCTCCAGCGCTCGGCAAGCTTAAAAAAATCCTCTCCGGCATGAACCGGGTATCGGCAAGCAATGGAGATCTCGATGTGATCATGACCGAGGCTCCTCATGATCGGTTTGCTCATCGCAAAACGCCTGAGGAAATGGATAGTCTGGTCATCGGCCATTCTGAACGAGCGCATTCCAACCTGGTGCCGGTCAGCGGCGGCATGGTCAAAAGGGATGTCACGCCGGGGGAAGTTCAGCCGGGGAACGTTTAGACTGGCAATCCTTGTATGCCCACGTATGGCCAGTACTGGTTGGACCTGGGACTACATCGACCAGCACATGGAACTTCCCCGGGTTATTGCCATGAGCCGATACTTGGGCGAGTCACCCGCCTGTGCATATGCTGGTTGCTGCTATTTGGGCATCAAACCGCCTGTCGAAACAAACCCTTCAGGCCCTTGGGGAAAACCCGACAAGGACCTGGAGGAATTCGTGCGAAATTTTCCGCTGTCGGCGGGGCCGTGGGATAAATCATGACCGATGTAGTCGGAACCCTCACCATCGAGATGGCCGCAAATATCGCGCGCCTGACCGAAGATTTTGCTGAAGCCAAGCGGGTCGTCACGGAATCAGCCGGCCCGATCAAGACGGCGTCAAGAAATGGGCGACGGCACACAAAAAGCATGAAAGAAGTTAACGAATCGATCGAGCGCGTTCAGGAGTCGTTAAGTTAATTACCGAAGCGGCGGTACTTGGCTATTCGGCCGAAAGATGTGGCTGGAACCCGCCATGTTTCGGAGTACGCCGACGAAGTCGAAAACTCCAGCCAGAAAACCGGATTGCCGCAGACTCGCTTCAGGCGTTGCAGTTCGCCGCGAAGATGTCGGACTATCTCCCAAGAGCTCGATAACGCCCTCAAGAAGCTGGCGCAGGCCATGGAAGGCTCGTCCAATGTCGGCACCAAGGCAACCGAAGCCTTCGCAGCCGTAGGACTCAAAGCATCCGATCTCAAGGATATCAAGACTGAAGACGTGCTGGCGAAAATCGCCGATGCGTTTCAGAAATCCAATGACGGCGCAGGCAAGGCTGCGGTCGCGGTGGAATTATTCGGCAAAGCCGGCACCGAAATGATCCCGTTCCTGAACAAAGGATCAGCGCAATCGAAGAAATAAAATGAAGGCCCACAAGCTGGGTTGGTGATGGGTGGCGAAACACTCGACGGCGCTGCCCAACTCCACGAAAAATTCCAACTGATGGATGCCCAAATCGAAGGCATGCATCGCCGCATGAGCCTACAACTGGCTCCCGCGTTACTCAAATCACGTCTGCCTTTTCCGAGGCCTCGCGGAAAGGCGGGTTGATGGAAGGAGTTTTCCGGGGCCTGAATTCAATTCTGTTGATGGACCAAAGTTGGTTCCTATGTGGCACAGGCGTTCAATGCAATCGGCATAACCATCGGTGCTACTGCTGCCGCTGTAGTCTCGGCGGCCCATGGCGATTTTACCGCCGCCATCAAAATAATGGACATGGGTAATGAAGACATCAAGAAGGCTGCATCCAGGTTTGAAGCCTTTCGTGACAGTCTTGAAAAACCGGTCGTGATTGGAGGTGTTAAAAAGGAGGACGAAGCCACCAATAAACAGGATATGCATCTGGCAGGCAAAGGCAAAAAAGACACTCGAAAATGCAGCAATACGAAGAGGAGTTTGCCGAGATGAAACTCGCTGCCGCAGGTGAGAATCAAACCCGCGAGCAGCAGAAGGAAAGCGAAATTGCTTACTGGGTCACGATCCGTGATGCGGCCACGATGTCCGCTGCCGATCGGCTGGCAATCCAGCGGAAGATATCCGGCGAAACATTATCCTATCTGGAAATGATGAAGCGTGCCAACGAGGAAGCACAAAAAGCCCTGACAGAGGGAAATGCCAAAGGTGGCCGAGTCACAGTTTGCAATTTCCTCTGCGGCGCTTGAAGGCGGCAGAAGAAACCGGGCAAATCAGCAAGAGCCAGGCGATTCTGCCGAACAAGCCATCCAGGAAGCCATTC
>CAVQPO010000008.1:0-261119 GCA_963714805.1 uncultured beta proteobacterium
CCCACCGGCCCGTCGCCAAGGGTTTCTTTAAAAACCTGACTTCCCTGGCCAAGGACTTGGACCCGACCCGGCCTGTGACCCTGGTAAGTTATTTAGGTAAAACCGAAGAGTCCTTTGGATTCCTGGATGTGGTCTGTGTGAACCGTTACTTCGGCTGGTACAGGAACCCGGTGAATTGGACAAGGCCAGCCAAAAACTCTCCAAGGACCTGGATGCCATCCACCGGAAATTCAAAAAGCCGGTACTCGTGACCGAGTTCGGGGCCGACGCCCTTCCAGGCCACCATGCCCAGCCGCCCGAGATGTTTTCCGAGGAATACCAGGCCGAAATGATCTCGCGCTACCTGGAAGTTATCGGGAAAAAGACCTACGTGGCAGGCGCGCACGTCTGGAACCTCTGCGATTTCAAGACCGCCCAGGCCGTCCACCGGCCCAACGGCATGAACTACAAGGGGGTCTTTACCCGCGACCGCAGGCCCAAACTGGCTGCTTTTATCCTCAGGAAGTTGTGGAAAAACTTCAATCTGATGTTGCTTTAGCTTAATTAGAGACTGTTGAAAAACCCCCTCTTGGGGAAATTTACACCCCGGAAAACAAGGGATTTCGGGGTAGAAAAAATCGAAAAGGATACTTTTTCAACAGTCTCTAATTAAGAACATTCAGCCGAGGGTTGGTCGTGATGAATCGTCAATAATATCCAGTAAGGGGCGGGGTGGTAAAAGTCGCGCTACCAGCGGAACCGCCTGGAGAACCGCCCACGGCCGAGATAGTCCCCGGGAAAGAAGTTGAATTCTCGATTAAAGAAATGATTCCTCCCCGCCGCCGCCTGACCATGTTGCATTACCGCCATCGGCCCTCAAAACACCGGTCCCACCTAGGTTGCTGGCTTCAATCAAAATCGTTCCCCCAGCGCCTCCTCCACTGTAGTCGTAATTATAATCAAGATCGTTCCAACCCGGATTGCCGCTCACGTCGATAGTTCCGTTCACCGTTGCCGGGGCCACTTGGTTAGTGACAGGGTCATAAACAACGACTTTTAGCAGACCCCCGCCATTGGATGATGTTCCATTAGGGGGTGTGTCATTCACTCCTCCACCCGAGCTTCCCATCAAAGCGGGGTAAACAGGATCATCATTGGCCGTTCCCCCGGCGGCGCAATAGATGCTTTCCGTGCAATAGGTTTCACCCGCCCCCCCATGGCCGCCGCCACCGCCGAAATTCCAAAATCCCGTGCAGAGGTAGCAAGTTAAAGGGGCCGCATCGGCGCCACCTTCGCCCGGTCCCGGTCCGTACTCCGAGATGTTCATGTCCGCATTAAAACCTTCCCCCACTCCCGTGATGGTCGCGCCAGAATCCAAGGTGAAACAGGAAGTCATGATGGTCACGCCTCCTGAAATGGTCACCACCGCCCCCGCCGAAATATGCACGCAATTGAAGTAATAAAGTCCGGTAGAAAGAGTTGTCACCCCGGACGTCAAATAAGACTCGGCGCTGATGCCAGTGCGGTAGCGATGGAAGTCGCTGTATTGGTAATAGTAGGGGAAGCCGTTGAAGTAAGGGAAAGGGTAGGTGTAGGGGAGGGGGTGGGCGTACCGGGGAGCAGCTCGCCTTGCAGCTTGCCCATGGTGCGCGCGCCAAGCTTGTCTTTCAGATAAGTGAATTTCACCGGAACGGTCACTCCTTGGTCACGCCGTGAATGGTGAACTTGCCAGTGACCTCCGCTGTGTGTTGTCGCCCTCGCGTTTGACCTTGTCCGCTTTAACCGCCTCGAAACTGAGGTCCGGATACTTGGCCACGTCCATCCACATGGCGCCGTGGAGGTGCTCCTTCATCATCGGGTTGGGCACCGTTAGCGAATTAGCGTCAAAAACAATTTTGCCGCTGAGCGATTCCGGTTGGGCCGGATCGTAATTGATGGTGCCGGAAACGCCAGTGGCCGTGCCGTTAATAGCTTCCAAGGGGGCGTCCAGGCGGAACACCGCGTTGTTGACCCCTTTGGGGTCCTTGAAATCGAAGGCTTGCGGCGCGGCCCAGGCAGTGCCCGCCCAGGCCAGAGAGATGACTGCCGTAATGGTTTTGCGAAGGTTGGAGTTCATGGATTCCGTTTGGTATTGGTTATGGGTTTAGTTTTTTGGATTCAGAGTTGATTTGCGTTTCAACAGAAACGAGGCCGCGACTAACGCTCCCGCCCCGCCGAGTCCCAACCCCAGCACTTCCACCCCGGCGACAAATTGTTTCCGGGTTTCCGGATACTGGAGCTCGGTGACGGGGTCGGTGCGCATGACGGTGATGCTGGTCTCGGTCCACCCGCGATGCGCGCCGGTGCCCGGCCAGATACCCACCGTCCCGAGGGCGAGTCCCAAGGCAATAATCTGTAGCGTCCGTTTCATGAGGTCAGGTTTCGTGCAAAAACAAGCCCTGAAGACCCCTCACCCTTGATCCCTCTCCCATCCGATGGGAGAGGGCTGGGTGAGGGTGCGAGCAAATCGGTACTTGTTCTTCCACATGCGCTAAGCAACAAGCTGTTTCCGTGCCAAAGTGGCGTTAAGCGAGTTATAGATTCTTGGAAGCAAGGAGATCGCGCCTCGAACACCGAACGCTCAATCCGGAACTCGTTGCCACACAAGGTTCAACGTTTGCCATCCATGTTGGATGAATTACAAGCTTCCGATTCACAGTCCATATCGCTCAGGGAAAAGGACCTTGATAATCAACAACGTGTTTTCGTTGTTAACGAATGTTCGTGATTGTTTAACGATATTTCGTTGCGTGCTTCGAATGTCAGGCTAACTTACGCCATGCCAAAACAGGCACCATCCGATCCTCCTGACCAGCCCCTCCACTTCGGCGGCGAAGCCATCCGCAGCGGCCAGGAGGCATGGGAGAAAAACCTCGCCCACCGGGAGGCGTTTTTCCGCACGGTGCTGGAAAGTCTGGCCGAGGGTTTGCTCATTACCAATCGCGAAAGCCGGATTATTTTTTGCAACCGCCGATTCACCGAAATCAGCGGTTATGCGAAAGAGGAATTGCTCGGCAGCATCTCCTACCGGATGCTGGTGCCGCCCGAACTTTGGCCGCGCATGGATATTCCCGATGATAGGGGTGATTGTGCAACAGACTGTGCGCCCGATACAACTGTTCCGCCAATAACACACGCACCATGCCGTGCGGCAGCGTCATCGCGGACAACGCCAGCAGTTGCTGCGCGCCATGCTTCACCGAGTCATGCAAACCGTCCGCCCCGCCGATGATGAAGGCCACATCGCGTCCTTCTCCCATCCATAGCTGCATCCTATCCGCCAGTTGGCGCGTGGTCCAGGCGGCTCCCCGTTCGTCCAGCGCAATGCGCAGGCAATGCTGCGGCAAGGCGGAGAGTATGCGTTGCGCCTCCGCTTCCATGATCTGCGGGATGCTCTTGCCCGTGGTGCGCGGCTCCGGCCTGATTTCCAGCAGTTCGATTTTTGCCTCGCGCGGCATGCGCTTGGCATATTCGTTAAAGCCTGCGCTAATCCAGTCCGGCATTTTGTGCCCGACTGTCAACAACCAAAGTTTCATTACTTATTCACTCTGAAAAAGTTGAAATCAACACCAAAAACCAACCACCTCAGTCCCCCTCATTCGACAGGCTCATGACAGGCTTGTCAGGGGGGAACCCTTTAAGCCTCTCCTGATAAGGGGAGGTTTGGAGGGGTTCAGCCAGCGAGTTTAGGTTTGGTTGCCGCGCTGCCCGGAATGTGCTTCACATTCCACAGCTCTTCCAGATTGTAATAGGCGCGCACCGCTGGAACCATGATGTGTACGATCACTTCGCCCAGATCGATCAACACCCAGTCGCCTGTCTCTTCGCCTTCGCGACCGTGAATTTCTTCGCCGAGTTCTTTCAGCTTGACCGCTACGCTGTCGGCCAGAGCGCGGGTCTGCCGATTGGATTTACCGCTGGCGATCACCATGCGGTCGAACAGCGAGCTGAGCTTGCTGGTGTTGATTACGGTAATGTCGGTGGCCTTGATGTCTTCCAGCGCGGCCACGACGGCTTGAGTTTTTTCTTCAGTAGTCAGCATGTCATGTATAAAGGTGATGGGATTGGATATAGTTAGCCACTGCGTCGGGCAGCAGGTAACGAACGTCTTTTTGCTCGGAGCAACGTCTGCGGATATCGGTGGCGGAAATTTCCAGTGCAGGCATGTCTGCCACCAGAATTGCCCCCGCAGGTGAATCGAGCAGGGCGCGCGGCGCCGGAGCAAGGCGCGCATGATACTCGCTACGCAAGGCTGCGTCCGCTTCATTTATGGCATTGCCCAGCGGACGCCCGCCCGCGCGTTGCATGACCACGATGTGCGCCAGCTCGAATAGACGCTTCCACTCATGCCAGGTATGCAGCAGCAGGAAGGCGTCGCCACCCAGCAGCAGACACAGCGGATGTTGGCTGCCGATTTCGGCGCGTAATGCGGTGAGCGTGTCCACCGTGTAGCAGGGATCGCTGCGATGAACTTCGCGTTCATCCAGAATGAACGCGGGGTTGCCCTGCAATGCTAGACGCACCATGTCCAGCCGTTGTTGTGCGCTGGCAAGCGGCGCATCGCGGTGCGGAGGCGTGCCGCCGGGAATGAAAAGCACGGCCCCCAAGCCGTATTGCTCCAGCGCTTCCTGCGCCAGACGCAAATGCCCGTGATGGATCGGGTCGAAGGTGCCGCCGAGTATGCCGATGGGTGCGCTGCTCATGTGGCGGTACCTTTGATTTGTAGCGCACGCTGGTACAACTCGTTGCGTCCCATGCCGCTAATCTGCACGGCCAGTTGCACCGCCTGCTTGAGCGGTAGATCGTTCAGCAGTAACGTCAAAACACGTTCTGTTTCGGTATCCAGTCCTTCTTGCTTTGCCATGGCGCCGGACACCAGCAACACGAACTCGCCGCGCTGGTTGTTGCTATCGGCATTGAGCCAGTCCAATGCTTCAGTTAGTGCGCAGCGGTGGATACTCTCGAACAGCTTGGTAATTTCGCGTGCAAATACGATTTGCCGGTCGCCCGCAAAAACCTGTTGCAGGTCGGTCACGCATTCGAGAATACGGTGCGGCGCTTCATAAAATATCAAGGTATAAGGCAAAATGGCAAGTTCCTGCAACTCGCGGCAGCGAGCGGCGGATTTGTTGGGCAGAAAGCCATAAAACAAGAAATGCGGGGCGGGCAGACCGGCTGCTGACATGGCCGCCAACGCCGCGTTGGCGCCGGGAATGGGAATTACGCGGTAACCTGCCGCGCGCACCGCTTCCACCAGCAAGGCTCCGGGGTCGCTCACCGCCGGGGTTCCGGCATCGCTCACCAAGGCAACCGACTGGCCTTGAGCCAGCAAGGCGATGATCTTTTCCGCCGCGCCGCGTTCATTGTGCTGATGCAACGCCATCAGCCGTTGCGCGGTGATGCCATAGTGCGTCAACAAGTGTGCCGTGTTGCGCGTATCCTCGGCGGCGATGATATCCGCAGATGTCAGAACATCGAGCGCACGCAAACTAATGTCACGCAAATTCCCCATCGGGGTGGCAACTACATATAATGCGCATTCCAAATTCTGTTTTTGCCCGCTATGCAACGTATGTCCTTTTGGTTATCTCTGGTCGCATCACTATACTTGAGCGGCTTGGCTTACGCTACCGATGTGATGCCAACTTCTGCCGTGAAGGCGGCGCCCGCGCCCATCGGGAAGGTGACATCTCTGGTAACCGAGAAGCCTGTGCCGCATCTCGCGTTGTTGTTGCCGCTCAAGTCGGCAGACTTTGGCGGCGCGGCAGAGGCCGTGCGGCAAGGCTTCATGGCGGCGGCAAACAGCCAGCCACGCCCCCTGCCAGTGCAAGTGTATGAGGCGGATGCCGGCACCGATGTTACCGCAGTTTACCAGCAAGCTGTTGCTGGAGGCGCGCGCGCCGTGGCTGGGCCGCTCACGCGCAATAGCGTGGCGGTACTGGCAAATTACTCCGGCATCACCGTGCCGACGCTGGCGCTCAGCATCGTCGAGGGCAAAGGCGCGGACAAGCTCTATTATTTTGGTCGGACAGCGGAGTCGGAGGCACGCCAAGTTGCCCAGCTTGCCGCCTCTGCCGGTTTGCGCAACGCAATTATCGTCAGCAGCGGCACGCCCTTGTCCAGGCGGCTAACCCAAGCTTTCGCCGACGAATGGAAAATGCTGGACAACCGCATCAGCAAAGAAATTATTTATCACGATGATCCCGCCGTGCTGGCCGACCTGCCCGCGACGGAGGGAGGCATGGTATTTCTTGCCGCCGATGCCGAAGTGGCGCATCTGATCCGCCCCTACCTGAACATGGCGCTACCGGTCTATGCCACGTCACAGTTATTTAACGGGAACTCCGACGCGCTGACCAATTTTGATCTCAATGATGTGCACTTTATCGATATGCCATGGCTGTTGCAGCCGGATCATCCTGCGGTGATGGTTTATCCGCGTGCCAACCCGCCGTTGAGCCCCGATATGGAGCGGTTTTACGCGCTCGGCATCGACGCTTTCCGGCTGCTGCAAATCATGCTCGACAACGGTTATCACACCGGACTTCCGTTGGATGGTGTGACCGGGCGCATCAGCCTGAACGCCCATCAACAGTTTCAGCGCGAAGCCATACCGGCAGTGTTTTGGCAAGGACGCGGCCTGACCCCGGAAGACATCGCCGCTCAGGAAGCCGCGTTAGCCGCCGCCAAAGCGGCGGCGGCAAGCGGTATTTCTCCTTCACCAGTTACACAGCAATGATCGCTCGCGGTGCGCAGGCAGAACAACAAGCCGCACGATTCCTGCAACGCCAGGGCCTCAAACTGCTGCAACAAAATTACCGCTGCCGCTACGGAGAGATTGATTTGATCATGCAGGACGGAAATACCTTGGTCTTCGCCGAAGTGCGCTTGCGCAGCCGCAATGATTTCGGTGGTGCTGCGGCCAGCATCAATGCTTCCAAGCGGGTCAAGCTGGTGCGCACCGCACAACATTATCTCGCTACGCTGGCGCATATTCCGCCTTGCCGCTTCGATGCCGTGTTGTTGCAAGCAACGGATGATAGCAACATTGAGTGGCTCAGAAATGCATTTGGCGCATGATTCAGGTAATATCCGCACTCATCTTAATACTGTGTTCGTACCATGGACTTGACTAACAGAATCCGCAAACACTTCGACGACAGCGCACAAACCAAATTGCAGGCAAAAGACGCGTTGGCGCAACCTATAGCCGATGCGGCTCAGGCGCTGGTAACGTGCCTGATGAACGACGGCAAAATATTGGTCTGCGGCAACGGTGGTTCTGCCGCCGATGCGCAACACTTTGCCGCCGAGCTGATCAACCGTTTTGAAATCGAGCGCCCCGCTTTGGCCGCTATCGCGCTGACTACCGACAGTTCGGTGCTGACCTCCATCGCCAACGATTACGATTACAACCAGATATTTTCCCGGCAGGTTCGCGGGCTGGGGATGGCGGACGATGTGTTGATCGCCATTTCCACCAGCGGCAATTCAATCAACGTGGTCGAAGCCGTTCTTGCGGCACATGAGCGCGAAATGCGCGTGATCGCCCTCACCGGACGCGAAGGCGGCTCGATGGGGGAAATGCTCGAAGAGAATGATTTTCATCTCTGCGTCCGCGCGGATAGCACGGCACGCATCCAGGAAACCCATCTGCTTATCTTGCATTGCCTGTGCGATGCAATCGATCATTTATTATTAGGGGGTGAGTAATGCGTTTATTCAATTATCTTCTGCTGGCAGCCATGCTGGGCTCGCTGCAAGGCTGCTTATTCCCGGTTGTTGCCGCAGGAGTTGGCACGGGGGCGCTGATGGCATCCGACCGCCGCACCACTGGCACCATCATCGAAGATGAGGCCATCGAAGATAAAGCGCTTAACCAGATCAGTATCAAATATAAAGACAAAGTACATGTCAACGTCACCAGCTTTAACCGCCATGTGCTGGTTACCGGAGAAGTTCTCAATGAAGAAGCCAAGGCCGATATTGCAATCATGGTTGCGGGTGTGGTGAATGTCAAAGCGGTCACCAACGAGTTGGCGGTAGCCGGTCAAACCGGATTCACCTCGCGCAGCAGCGATAGCATGATCACCGCCGACGTGAAATTCCGTTTCCTCAACAGCAAAGCTTTTCAGCCCGACCATGTCAAAGTGATTACCGAGAACGGAGCCGTATACCTGATGGGGCTGGTTTATCACAAGGAAGCCGATGCCGCCGCCGAGATTGCCAGCACCACCAGCGGGGTGCAGCGTGTGATCAAGGTATTCGAATATCTGGACTAACAAATATCTGATTGCCGTCCCCATATGAGTTTTGAGAAAAAAATCTGTTCGCGCGCCGATTTCTCGGCGCGCATTGCCGTATTGGCGCGCCCTCTGGTGTTCACCAACGGCTGCTTCGACGTGCTGCATCGCGGCCATGTCACCTACCTTGCGCAAGCCCGTGCCTTAGGTGCCTCACTGGTGGTGGGGGTCAACAGCGACGCATCGGTGAAGCGCCTCGGCAAAGGCGATGACCGCCCGGTGAATAAGGAAGAAGACCGCTTGGCCGTGCTCGCTGCGCTAGAATCGGTCAGCCTCGTCGTCGCTTTTGACGAAGACACGCCGCTGGAATTGATACTTGCCTGCCGTCCCGACGTGCTGGTGAAAGGCGGCGACTGGACACCGGATAAAATTGTCGGCGCGCGCGAAGTACAAAGCTGGGGCGGCACAGTGCATAGCATCCCTTTTGTGCATGAGCGCTCCACCACCGCATTGTTAAAAAAAATACGCTCACTATAATTATGCCTATACCAACCGAAATCACCTTGCACCAAAAGTCCAAAATATTAGAAGTCGCCTTCGATGATGGCGCGCGTTATCGTTTGCCGTTTGAATTCCTGCGCGTCTACTCGCCCTCTGCCGAGGTTCGCGGACACGGGCTGGGACAAGAAGTGTTACAGGTCGGCAAACAAGGCGTGAATTTGATCGAGGCGGTGCCGACAGGCAGCTATGCTCTCAAGTTAATTTTCGATGACGGGCACGATAGCGGCTTGTACACTTGGGAATACTTGTATGAACTGGGCAAACATCAGGATGCCAAGTGGAGCGACTATTTGCGGCAGATGGAAGAAGCGGGAGAAAGCCGCGAGTCTAAATAACAACCTCTTCACCTTCACGCGCCAGCCGGATATCCAGATTTCTTGCCACGTCTGGATGACGAGCCAACGCTTCGGCAAATACCTTTTCCAGATCGTCGTCGCTACGCGTGGGTTCGTGGTGGGTACAGTAAACAACTTTAGCGCCTGCCGCTTGTGCCAATCCGATACTAGAGTCAAACGTACCATGCCCCCAGCCTTTTTTCGCCGGATATTCTTCAATCGTGTAGGCGGAATCGGCAATCAGCACATCGACTCCCCGAATAGCTTGCACAATTGAATTGCGCTGTTCCTCGATCAGGGATTGATACTCCGCATAGCCGTCATCCTCCGTGCTGTAGATATTGGTGTGAGGTTCGTGGTCACCGGTAAAAAATACGGATTTCCCATTGCAGTCGATGCGGTAGCCGAGGTTGACCACGGGATGGTTGAGCAGAACGGGAGTGACAATGGCTGAGCCCACTTCAACCGGCTCGTTAGGCATAGTCACCAAGTACTCGATGCGGGATTTCATCTCCGCTTCGCGCACCGGAAAATAACTGTATTGCATCTGGATCGCCATGATGCGCTCGGGCCCTTCGCCGGAAATCGGGTCGAACGACCCATGCAGTTTAATCTTGTTGCCCGGTATGAAAATGGGGATAAAAAATGGCAATCCCTGAATATGATCCCAATGGCTGTGGGTGTTGAAAATATTGGCCGTGACGGGAAGCTCTTTAAGCAGTGTTTGCGCCAAGGGAAAAATACCGGTGCCGCCATCCAGAATGATGAGTTCGTTATTGTCCGTGCGAACCTCGATGCAAGTGGTGTTACCGCCGTAGCGTACGGTTTTGGGGCCGGGTGATGGAATTGATCCGCGCACGCCCCAGAATTTCACTTTCATCCTAAACTCCTTTAGTAAAAGACTGGGCTTCTTCCACAACCCTGGACAAATCTCCCAAGCTGGCGATTATGCCATCCAAGTCATTGCCGTAGTGCTCAATCAAGGCTGGCGGGAGTTCTTCCACCATGAGATTGCCGCTGTTTCCCATGGCTAACTTCTTGCTGATCTGATCGGCCACAAATAGACTGCACAGCACGGTGTTCTCGGGCTGAATTTCGCTGTGGTGATAGCGTATGGTATCGGCCAACGATTCCGGAAACTGCCATTTCCCCACCAGCATGGCCCCAACCAGAGAATGGTCGGCACCGATAACTTGCCGTTCGGCCTCGTGCAGCGAAATGGACTGTTCGCTGCTCAAGGTAAGGGCTTCTTTGAATTCTGCTGGCATGAACTGGGCAAACACCACTTTGCCGAAATCGTGCAGCAAGCCTGCGATGTAACAATCGGCTGGATCAATCTCATCGTGTCCACCGAATTTTTGACACATCGTTCGAGCCAGAGTGGCGGTAGTCAACGAGTGCAGCAGGTAGCGTTGAATATCGAAACCGGCAGAATTCTGCTGGGGAAGCACGCCCATGGCGGCAAATGACAGCGCCATGTTTTTGATGGTATTCAGCCCAAGATAAACCACGGACTGGTTTACCGAGGTAATCTGTTTGGGAAAGCTGTAGTAGGCGGAATTGAGAATGCGCAGCAATTTCATGGTCATCACCGGATCTTTCTCGATGACCATGACCAATTCCTTGGGCTGACAATTGATGTCGCGCGAGAGTTCCAGTATGCGCTGCACGCTTTTGGGGAAAGCGGGCATCTTCTCCACCGCAGTAGAGAGCTTTTTAGTGAGTTCAGCCGAAATCTCAGTCATGCAAATTATCGTGCAATTAATGTTATGTACTGCATCGTGCCAGATTGCCCCGTTATTCTCATACTAACAGTCTACAACAGCTCAGGCATTTGCTGTCATTTTAACCTGTTATGCCATTTTACAACCTACTGCAATATTTATCCGAAACAAATGATGTCGATTGCGTTATCCTTCACGAAGTTTCATAAAATCCAGATTGACAGTATATGAGCACCTTGGAAAAGCAGACCGGAAAGGAAAAAACCTTCCTCAACCCGATTAAAATCATTCCGTTGCAGCAACGCCTGCGCAAACCGGAATGGATCCGCGTCAAGTCGGGAGGCGGGCAAGGTTACCATGAGGTAAAACGTCTGTTGCGCGAACACAAGCTGCACACGGTATGCGAAGAGGCCTCTTGCCCGAACATCGGCGAATGTTTCGGCAAAGGCACGGCGACTTTCATGATTCTTGGCGACGTGTGTACCCGGCGCTGCCCTTTCTGCGATGTGGCGCACGGCAAACCTTTGCCGCCCGACCCAAATGAACCGGAACACTTGGCACTATCCATCGCGGCGCTCAAGCTCAAGTACGTGGTCATCACCAGCGTGGACAGGGATGACCTGCGCGATGGCGGCGCACAGCATTTTGCCGATTGCCTCCGCGCCATCCGCGCCAACTCACCGGAATCCAGGCTGGAAACGCTGGTGCCGGATTTTCGCGGACGTATGGAACCCGCTCTTGAGGCCCTGTCTCATTGTCTGCCCGATGTCCTTAACCACAATCTGGAAACCGTGCCGCGTTTATACCTACTGGCACGTCCGGGTGCGGAATACGAGCATTCGCTGAAATTGCTCAAAGAATTCAAGGCGCGTTTCCCACAAGTGGTCACTAAATCCGGCTTGATGCTTGGGCTGGGCGAAACGGATGAAGAAGTGCTGCAAGTCATGCGCGACTTGCGTGCGCACGATGTAGAAATGCTTACTCTGGGACAGTACCTGCAACCCTCCGACGGCCACCTGCCGGTGCTGCGCTACGTTACGCCGGAAACATTCAGGATGTTCGAACAAGCCGCGCTGGAGATGGGATTTTTACATGCCGCTTGCGGGCCGATGGTCAGGTCGAGCTATTATGCGGATGAACAGGCTATGGGTGCGTTCAAGCCATAGTTTAAGGGGGTTTTAAAAATTTCGTGTTTCAGTTTGGTGACCGGATGATCGAGAGAACACTTTTTGCAGCAAGTCCGTAGCTTTATTTCTCCCCGTGTTAAACTCCGCCCCGAAGCTGGCTAGACAGTCGCTGCGCCCGTAAGGGCGGAGAGGAAAGTCCGGGCTCCATAGAGCAGAATGCCGGTTAATGGCCGGACACCGTGAGGTGATGAACAGTGCCACAGAAAATAAACTGCCTAAGTACCGCAAGGTAACGGTGAGGGTGAAACGGCGGGGTAAGAGCCCACCGCGGACGTGGTAACACGGACGGCACGGTAAACTCCATTCGGAGCAAGACCAAATAAGCAGGCTATGACGTTGCTCGCGTCGCTTGCGGGTAGGTTGCTTGAGCGTCAGGTAACGAAACGCCTAGAGGAATGACTGTCCACGACAGAACCCGGCTTATCGGCTGGCTTCACCAAAATCATGATGGCTATCAAATGCCTACCGCCACACTCACAATAGAAAAATAGTGCGCCGCAAAATGGAGACTGACATGACCGACAAGTTAATTATATTCGATACCACCTTGCGCGACGGCGAACAAAGTCCCGGCGCATCCATGACCAAGGAAGAAAAAATCCGCATCG
This sequence comes from uncultured beta proteobacterium, assembly GCA_963714805.1. Taxonomy (GTDB): domain Bacteria; phylum Pseudomonadota; class Gammaproteobacteria; order Burkholderiales; family Gallionellaceae; genus CAIQPV01. The sequence goes on from CAVQPO010000008.1 coordinate 12,677, forward strand.
CGCGCCAGTTGGAAAAGCTGGGCGTGGATGTGATCGAGGCAGGATTTGCCGCCGCCAGTCCGGGAGATGCCGATGCGATTTTAAGCATCGCTAGAATTATTGAGCACACTACGGTTTGCTCGCTGGCACGCGCCAACGAGCGTGACGTGCGCGCGGCAGGCGAGGCGATCAAGCCTGCCAAATCCGGGCGCATCCATACTTTTATCGCCACTTCGCCCATCCACATGGAAAAGAAGTTGCGCATGACGCCGGATCAAGTGGTGGAGGCGGCTGTGAAGGCGGTGAAGTTGGCGCTGGAATACACCGATGATGTAGAGTTTTCTGCGGAGGATGCAGTACGTTCAGAAATGGATTTTCTGGTACGCGTGTTCGATGCCGTAATTCAGGCCGGTGCCAAGACCCTCAATGTGCCTGACACCGTGGGATATAGCATCCCCCTGTTGTGGGGCGAGCGCATCAAACAGTTGATCGAGCGCGTGCCGAACAGCGACAAGGTGATCTGGTCCACGCATTGCCACAACGATTTGGGAATGGCTTCTGCCAATTCATTGGCCGCAGTGATGAACGGCGCGCGCCAGGTGGAGTGCACCATCAATGGCTTGGGCGAGCGGGCGGGCAACGCCGCGCTTGAAGAAGTGGTAATGGCGGTGAAGACGCGCCGCGATGTGTTTACCTGTGACTCACGTATCGACACCACGCAGATCGTACCGACCTCCAAACTGGTATCCAGCATTACCGGTTACCCGGTGCAGCCGAACAAGGCCATCGTCGGTGCCAATGCGTTTGCGCACGAATCCGGCATCCATCAGGACGGCGTGCTCAAGCACCGCGAAACTTACGAAATCATGCGTGCCGAAGATGTGGGCTGGAGCACGAACAAGTTGACGCTGGGCAAACTCTCCGGCCGCAATGCCTTTCGCACACGCTTGCAGGAACTCGGCATCGTGCTGGCCAGCGAGGAGGCATTGAACGCGGCTTTCGCGCGCTTCAAAGACTTGGCCGACCGTAAACATGAAATCTTCGACGAGGATTTACAGGCGCTGGTCAATGAAGAGGTGGTCGCGCATGTCAGCGAATATTACCGGCTGGTGTCCATGCGCGCGCATTCCGAAACCGGCGAGTTGCCGATAGCCAAGGTCGTGCTCAGCGTGGGCGGGCAGGAGCAGGCCGCCGAGACACAGGGGGGGGGGCCGGTAGACGCGACCTTCAAGGCCATCGAACAGATCGTGCAGAGCGGCACCGAGTTGCTGTTGTTTTCGGTGAATAACATCACCAGCGGCACCGATGCGCAGGGCGAAGTGACGGTGCGGCTAGCCAAGGGCGGGCGTATTGTCAATGGTCAGGGGGCGGATACCGACATCGTGGTGGCCTCGGCCAAATCGTATTTGAATGCGCTGAATAAATTGCATAGCGGGACAAAGCGCGCGCATCCTCAAGTATAATTGCCGCAGAGCAGGCGGAGATAAGGGCCAGCCATTTCCGAGGGTGAACATGTCAGAAGATTTGATCGACAAGCAACAGAAAAATCGGCAAGACGTACTCCAGATTTTGCAAAAGAACAAGCTGCTCTCCGAAGTGGTTCACAATCAGGATATGCCTCACCATGATCTGGTAGAGACGCTGGTGCGCAAGCAAAATCTGATGAAGCTCGATCAGGTCATCGAGCAGATGGAGGCCGGCGAGGTTGCCTGCTTCTGGAATCCTTACCGCCGGATGAGCAGTTGTTTATATGGGCGCGGCTGAGCGAGGACATGAAAGAACACGCGCTGCCGGAAATTTCGCCGTCCGTCATTCAGGTACTCGGCAAGAGCCAATACAAGAACGAGCGCTCCAGCGTCAAGGCGTTCGAACTGGTCGAAGGACGCTTGCGCGAAATATCGATAAGTACGAGGGAAGACTTGTCCGGAGCCAAGCCTATCTGGGTTGATCTGGTGGCTCCCACGTTCGAGGAACGTATCTGGGTGGGAGGGCTTTTCGAGATAGACTTGCCCGATCCGGACAAGCTGGGTGATCTGGAATCTAGCGCGCGTTTCTATGTGGAAGAAAACGGTGCCATCCATCTGCACTCTGATTTCTTGCTCGACAAGGATACTTCGTCGCGCAACGTTGCTGTAGCGTTCATCCTGCATCATGACATCCTGTTCTCGATTCGCAAGGAAGAACTGCCGGTGTTCAGACTACAGCGCTTGCGCGCGCTTTCCCAGCCACATTATGTTTCTGGTGCAAAGGATGTTTTACTGGATCTCTATGCGGCGGACGTAGAGTATTCGGCGGATGCCCTTGAAGACGTGTATCGCGGACTGGAAAGCGTAGGCAAGCAAGTGCTCTCCAAGCAGATGTCAGACGATGAAGCCGCCACCATGCTGAGCGGCATCACGCATGAAGAGGACATGAATGGGCGGATACGCAGGAACGTGCTGGATACGCGCCGTGCGGTTTCGTTCCTGATGCGCAGCCGCTTCCTTGTCAAGGAGCAACAAGAGGATGCCCATCAAATATTGCGGGACATCGAATCGCTGGATGGACACACCTCATTCCTGTTCGACAAGATTAACTTTCTGATGGATGCCACGGTCGGTTTTATCAACATCAACCAGAATAAAACCATGAAGCAACTGACCGTGCTCAGTGTTATCTTCATGCCGCTCAACGTGTTAGCTGGCATGTTTGGCATGTCGGAATTTTCGATGATGACGCAAGGCATCCCTTGGCCCATTTCCTATAGCGCATTTACCGTCGGGATGGTGATCGTTGCCTGGATAACCTACCACATATTGCGCTTCTTCGAAAAACGCAGAATCAGCAGCAGTTTTGCGACAAACAGCTAAGGCTATTTAAAATCAAGCAGGCAAGGCTTTTACCCGTGTAATACGAACCACCTCGGGTATGCCGCGCAGTCCGCGCATTACCTTGGCAAGATGCTGGCGATTACCGACTTGCAGGGTGAAGTAAAGCGCGGTGTAGTCGCCCTCGTTGCTGAAGTGCACGTTCTCGATATTTGATTCGGCTTCGGCGATAGCTGCGGCGACTTTTGCCAGCACGCCGCGCTGGTTGGCGACGATGAGCTTGATGCTCACTTCGAACGGACGGCTGATGTTCTTGTCCCAGGTCACGTCCAGCCATTTGTCCATGCCTCCGCGCCCTTTGCGCAACGAAGGGCAATCGTGCGTATGCACCACCAGCCCCTGCCCGCTTTTGATGACGCCGATGATGGGGTCGCCCGGAATAGGGCGACAGCATTTGGCGAATTGCACCGCCATGCCTTCCGTACCTAGGATGGTGACCACACCGCTGGAAGAGGTTTGTTCCGGCGAACCTGCTTCGCCGATCCGCGCAAGCTGGCGCGCGATCACCATGTTGAGGCGTCGGCCCAAACCGATGTCGGCGAGAACTTCCTCGCGCGATTTTGCATCGCTATCCTTGAGCAGCTTTTGCCAGTGCAGATTGTCATCCATTTCCTGCGGCTTCAATCCAAGTGAGGACAGTGCCTGGTGCAGCAGGCGTTCGCCCAGCGCGGCAGATTCGCGGAAGTGCATGGTCTTGAGGAAATGACGGATGTGGCTGCGCGCCTTGCTGGTCACAACATAGCTCAGCCAGGCCGGATTCGGTTTAGCATGCGGCGCGGTGATGATTTCCACGCGGTCGCCGTTTTTCAGTTCGGCGCGCAACGGCACCAACTCGAAATTTACCTTGACCGCCACGCAGCGGTTGCCGATGTCGGTATGCACGCTGTAAGCGAAGTCTACCGCCGTTGCGCCGCGCGGCAGCGCAAGGATTTTGCCTTTCGGTGTAAACACGTACACCTCGTCCGGGAACAGGTCGACCTTCAGGTGTTCCAGAAATTCGACCGAGTCGCCGCTCTCGGAAAGGCTTTCCAGCAGACTTTGCAGCCACTGATGGGTCTTCTGGTGCAGATCGTTGATCGGTGCATGCACGCTCTTGTATAGCCAGTGCGATGCGACCCCCGCCTCGGCAATTTTGTGCATTTCCACCGTGCGGATTTGTACCTCGATCGGTGTGCCGAAAGGGCCGAACAAGGTTGTGTGCAGCGATTGATAACCATTGGCCTTGGGGATGGCGATGTAGTCCTTGAATTTGCCTGGAATCGGCTTGTACAGGCTGTGCAACACGCCCAGTGCCAGATAGCAGGAGGGCGTATCGTCCACCTGTACGCGGAAACCGTAGATATCCAGCACCTGCGAGAAGGCCAGCGCCTTGGCCTGCATCTTCTGGTAGATGCCATACAAATGTTTCTCGCGTCCCTGAACCTGGGCATTGATGTGCTGGTCTTTCAGTCGCTGGCGGATGGCTTCCAGAATCTTGCCTACCACCTCGCGGCGATTGCCGCGCGCGACCTTGAGCGCTTTGGAGAGCACCGAGTAACGGTTGGGGTACAGATGCTTGAAACTGAGATCTTCAAGTTCCTGATAAATGGAATTGAGCCCCAGGCGGTTGGCGATGGGGGCGTAAATTTCCATGGTTTCGCGCGCGATGCGCTCGATCTTCTCGCGCGACATCGCTCCCAGCGTGCGCATATTGTGCAGACGATCGGCCAGCTTGATGAGAATCACGCGCACATCGCGTGCCATCGCCAGCAGCATTTTGCGGAAATTTTCCGCCTGCGCGTCTTCCTTTGTTTCAAACTCGATGCGGTCGAGCTTGCTCAGCCCTTCAACCAGATCGGCAACCGGCTTGCCGAATTTTTGGGCGACATCTTCGTTGCGGATATCGGTGTCTTCCACCACGTCATGCAGCAACGCCGCCATGATGGCTTGTGCGTCGAGATGCAGCGGGGTGAGGATGCGCGCAACGGCAATCGGGTGCGAGATGTATAACTCGCCGGATTGGCGGAACTGTCCGTGGTGGGCAGCGTCGCTAAATTCGAGCGCCTGCCGGATGTGCTCGACATCCTTGGGCTTCAGGTAGGTGGAAACCTCCTGCAGGAGTGTTTCGGCATCTGACATTTTGCATTTTTAGCTGGTAGCGCGTAGCCCGTAGCTAGTAGCAAAACCGGGTTGGCTACCGGCTACCAGCTACGGGCTACAAGCTGGTGTTTAGGCCATCCCGCGATTGAGGATTTCCAGCCCGACCTTGCCTTCGCTGATTTCGCGCAGGGCGATCACGGTGGGCTTGTCCTTGCTTTCATCCACCAGATAGCTGGCGCCATTGGCCAACTGGCGTGCGCGGTAAGCTGCGGCCAGAGTCAATTCGAAGCGGTTGGGGATGCGTGCCAGACAGTCGTCTATGGTAATGCGGGCCATGGTGAACCTTTCTTGCTAAGTGTGCAGTTGATTGATTAAATTTTGCTGGCGCGCGAGTTGCCTGTCGCGACGGAGTCCTGCGGCAACGACGACGGCATTCAAATGTTGCAAGGCCTCGTCCAGCTTGTCGTTAATGATAACATAGTCGAACTCCGCAACATGCGCAACATCTTCCTTGGCGGAAGCGATGCGCCGCGCGATCACCTCGGCACTGTCCTGTTTGCGGCCTTTCAAGCGGTCTTCCAGCGCTTGCAGCGTCGGCGGCAGGATGAATATGCTGATACAACCCGGAAATTTGCTGCGCACCTGCGCCGCGCCCTGCCAATCGATTTCCAGCAGAATGTCGCGTCCGCTATCGGTTTCGGCCTTAATCCAGGATTGCGAAGTGCCGTACAGGTTGCCGTATACCTCGGCACTCTCCAGAAAATCGCCGCGCTTGGCCATGGCAAGAAAAGTCTCGCGGCTGACGAAATGATAATCCTTGCCATCGGTTTCCCCGGGGCGCGGTGCGCGCGAGGTGTAGGAGACTGACAGGTCGATATCCTTGTTGCTGGCCAGCAAGGCGCTCACCAGACTGGTTTTACCTGCCCCGGAAGGCGCGCTGACAATAAAAAGGTTTCCGCTCATGGTATTCCTTCTTTAATATTTGAAGCTATATGGGTTAATTCTATACTAAACCAGTGCCAGCATGTCCCCAAAGCCTCTTCCAATTAAAATGAGCGCCCGATATACATTATGGTTTCGGCTCGTCCGGCTTAGGATAATTAATTGCTGCGAAGTAATTCGCCCAGTCAAAATAGGGACCCGGATCCGTCTTGCGCCCGGGTGCGATGTCCGCATGCCCAACGATGGCGCGGATCGGATAATTGCGTTGCAGCAACCGCGTCAGTCGGGTCAGCGAGGCATATTGTGGGTTGTTGAATGGCACATCATCGCTGCCCTCCAATTCAACGCCGATGGAAAAGTCGTTGCAGGCAGAACGACCCCGCCATGCTGATACCCCGGCATGCCAGGCACGCTTGTTGCAAGGCACGAACTGGATAATCGTTCCATTGCGCCTGATCAGGAAGTGGGCCGAGACTTTCAATCCCGCAAGTTGCCTGAAATAAGGGTGGCTGTCGGTATTCAGAGTGTTGGTAAACAGTTGAGCCACGGCCTCGCCGACAAACACACCCGGCGGCAGGCTTATATTATGGATAACCAGCAACTCAATGGCAGTGCGTGGAGGGCGGGTATCACAGTTCGGCGAGGCGATGCGGCGCACGCCGCTTAGCCAGCCGGTCGCGCCAACTTTCACGGCTTATCTATCTTTTCACGCATTTTTTCACCCATCCTTCTCGGTAATGTTTAACCTCGCCATGCGGTAACGCAGGATACGGAATGTCACCCCGAGCACCTTGGCTGCGGCAGTGCGATTAAAATTTGTCTGGCGCAAGGCTTCCAAAATAGCCTCGCGTTCTACTCCATCAAGATATTCTGGAAGCGGTGCCTTGCTCTTTTTCCTGCAGTCGTGCTGATGCCGGATGAGGTGAGCTGCAAGTCGGCGGGAGTGATGATGCCATCAGAGCATAAGGCCAATGCGCGCTCAATGATGTTCTCCAGCTCGCGCACGTTACCGGGAAAGTTGTAATTAACCAGCGCCTGCAAGGCGGCCGGTGAAAACTCAACGGCTTCACCGTTGCGCAGGCGTACCAGCAACTGGTTGGCAACCTCCGAAATGTCGTCACGCATTTCTCGCAATGGCGGCATGGGCAAAGAGATGACATTCAGGCGGTAATACAGATCCTGGCGGAACTTGCCTTGTTGCACGCGTTCCGCCAACGCATGATGAGTAGCGCTAATGATACGGACATCTACCGTTTCTTCCTGCGTCGCGCCGACCTTACGCACCTTTTTTTCCTGGATGGCACGCAGCAGCTTGACTTGCATGGACAGCGGCAGGTCGGCTACCTCGTCGAGGAAGAGGGTGCCGCCATTGGCCGCCTGAAAAAATCCGTCACGATCTTTCTCCGCGCCGGTGAAAGCTCCCTTGCGATAACCGAAAAATTCGCTTTCCATAAGGTTTTCCGGGATTGCGCCACAATTCACCGCAACAAAGGCCAAGTCGCGGCGGGTGCTTTTCTCAACAATCAGGCGAGCTGCCAGCTCCTTGCCGCTACCGGATTCCCCGCTGATATGTACGGGTGCCTGGCTACGCGCGACGCGCTCGATCAAGTCGCGCACCTTTTCCATGGAAGAGGAGCGCCCCAGCAACATGCGCACCCCCTCGCGAACGGGGATGGCGGTTTGCGGCAATTTGAGCGCAGCTTTGACCAGGTCGCGCAGTTGTTCCAGAGCGATCGGCTTGGACAAGTAATCGAAAGCGCCGGCCTTGAGCACGGAAACCGCATTTTCCATGTTGCCGTGCGCAGTAATCACCGCCACCGGGACATCGGCATGGTGAGCGGCGATATGGCGCACTACCTCCAGCCCATTGCCGTCCGGCAGACGCATATCGGTCAGACACAAACTAAATGGTTTGCTGTCTAATTGTCGAAGTGCTTCACTAACATTGGTGGCGCGCTCGACTTGTAGCCCCATGCGCAGCAGTGCCAGTTCCAGCAACTCCAAAATATCCGGTTCGTCATCCACCACCAGCACACGTGCAACGGCAGATCGTCCATCAGCGTTCATCTTGTTCCCCAAACATAATTCGGAAGCACACTTCGCCAGAAACCAAAGTCATATATTCCAGCACTGCACCATTGGCTTCACACAATTCACGCGCAATATACAATCCCAAACCAGTGCCGCCAACCGACGTGGTAAAAAAAGGTTCGAATAGTTTTTGCATCACATCAGGGGCAATGACCGGACCATCATTGATCACTTCCAGTATCACGCTTTCATCGGTGCGTCTGACCTTTAATTTCACACTGCGAGGACGTTTTTGGCAATAGCGCAGCGCATTGCGGCACAGGTTCCACAGCACTTGATCAAGATGCCCTCGGTCGAAGTTCACAGTGCATGCCGACTCCATATCGAAAGCGAGAACTTCTTGCGACAAGTTTTCAGTGTAGTGCAAATTCTCGATAAAAAGCGGCAATTTTTCTGCCAGATGAATTATCTCGCGGTTTACCCGGTCACGCTGATTAAGCTGCATGACATCCTGAACGATGTGGTTCAGTCTGGTGGCATTATCCAGAATGATCTGGAACAGCCGGGTCTGAGCAGGGTCGTGCTTCTCCTCCTGCAACAGCTCGGTGGCATAGCTGATTGCCGACAGCGGATTACGGACCTCATGGGCGATATTGGCTGTCAACCGGCCCAACGCCGCGAGCTTGATTTGTTGCGCTTGCGCCTGAACTCGTTGCATGTCTTCCAAAAATACCACCGCCCCCCAGAATTCCTCATGTTGGATCGGCAGAAAACGTACGCGTGCCCAATGATGGGTGCCGGGCAAACGCAAGACATCCAGTTTGTGGCCAAGATTTTGCCGCCATGTGGCGAAGTGTCCTGCCAGCAGCGGAGAGCACTCATTCAGCGTGACCATGCCGGTAGCCGGAAAGGCGAATTCCAGCAGGCGCTCCGCGCTTGGGTTGCACTGTCTGACCACGCCATGCTCATCTACTACCAGCACGCCATCCGGCATATCCTGAATCACCAGCCGGTTGGCCTCGGCCATATTGGCCAAATCCACGCCGCGTGAGGCGGCCAGTTTTTCGCTGGCAGTGGCATATTTTGCTAGGGTATGAGCCACCCAAGCAATGACGAAATAGGCCACACTGAGTAATCCGGCCTGTAGGTATTGGGCAACTGCGGCATCCTGAGTGAGTACCGCGTAGGAATGCTGCAACAGTACCGCGATACTGGCCAGCGCGGCGAAGAGCAAGGTAATCCTGCCACGGCTGATCAATCCCGCAGCCGCCAGAGACACCAGCAACAATATGCCCAAGCCGCTCGGTATACCACCGCTGGCATACGACAATACAGTCAGACACAGAATGTCCGTTCCCACCTGAAATGCCAACTGCAAACTGAAGCGGGGGTAGCGCAATTTGATCGCCAATTGCGATAGCAATACCAGCGCGACATATACCACGCTGGTGTGAAAGTACAACGGCAGGTTGCTCGACCCCAAAGACAGCGCATCGTCAAATGTGATCACCAGAAATACTGACAGGCACGCAAGAATCAACCGGTACAGATTAAATAGGGAAATTGAACGCCACAGATCCTCCGCCACGTGTTCGGAATAAGCGCGGGGCTGCAAGGTGGATCCGGAAAAAGAGAGCAGGCTATCCAGCATTAAAACTCACCGGCATCCTGACTATTCGGGCTTGTCGTAATGCGCGCGGCGATGCGCCTCGCTGCAGTAGTACTCGTTTCCAGCCAGGATGCTTTCATGCTTGGGCAAATGCACGCCGCAATGAACACAACGTACCATGTCTTCAGCCTGCCGGGGGGTATCCTCCCCATCCTCTTTAGATAGCTGCTTGCTATAAGACTTGAGCAGCCAGTAAACGACGGCAATGACAACTACAAAAAACAACAATCGGCTCAACGCACTTTACTCCTTCGTTATATTGTTGAATCGATTGTACGGTAAAGAAGCTTGCGCTGTCACTGATTTGCCCATGCCGGGGACAATGAGTCTGCGAAAATGTGGTTCGGCAAGTTAAGAGTGTTGAAATGCTATAGAATTAGCAAAAACGAGGAAATAATTCATGAGTAAAAAACATAACCACATTCCGGTTCGTCCCCAACAAAAAGGGGTGCCGCTTTCGGCCGCAGTGATGAACCAGATGGTAGAACTGTACAATGGCGGACAGTGGGACTTGTTGGTATCTATGGCGACAGACGCAACCAAGCGCCACCCGCAAAACGCTTTTGGATGGAAGGCATTAAGCAAGGCTCTGTTGATGTCAGGAAAGCCATCCGATGCGCTCAACGCCCTGACTCAGCTGGCAAAGCTCGCCCCAAACGACGCCGACGTACACACCGATCTGGCTCATGCCTATCACACCGTCGGACGGCTTGATGAGGCAGAGAAAAGCTACCGCCGCGTGTTGAAAATCAATCCCGGCTCTTCTCTGATCTACGACAAACTGGGTGCTTTATATTGTGAGCTTGGCCGATTTGCAGAGGCAGAGGCAGAATTCCGCCATGCGCTGGCGATCGACCCTAAGTTTGTCCAAGCGCACATCAACCTCGGATTTGCTGTTGACACGCTCGGCCGATGGCACGAGGCAGAGGAAAGCTATCGCCGCGCACTGGAGCTTAATCCAAATTTTGCAGAAACGTACAAAAGGCTGGGCGATCTGATCGCCCGCTTTGCCAGCCGGCGTGCTGAGGCCATCGCTTTTCTTGAGAAGGCAATTGCGATCAGTCCTGGAGATGCAAACTTATTTCTCTCGCTCGGCAATATCTTGATGGCAGAAAAGCGCTTCGATGAATGCCACGCGATGTTTCGGCGCGCCCAAAAAATTCAGCCGCTTATCACATGGCCAAGCAAAAAGCCAAAAGCGGATTTCTCGGTGCTTCTGCTTGACGCGCCGGAAGTTGGCTGCACCCCGGTAAACTATCTGGTCGGGCGCACCATGTATGACAGTCATTTCCTCGCCCTGCTCTCAGGTGAGGAATATGACATTGATTTTCTGCGCAGCAAAGCCGATGTGGTAATCAACATGATTTCTGACGCGGACAACGGCAAGGATGTGTTGCCGTTCGCAAAGGATATCGCTGATCGCATAGGTCGCCCCACGGTTAATCATCCAGACCGAATCATAGGTACGGATCGCGAGACCATCGCCGGATTGCTTTCCGGAATTGCCCTGTGTCGTATACCAAAGACGGTACGCCTTTCCGCCGGGGAGCTGGCCGGGCCAGACTGGCACAAGCATATCGAGGGATTCTCGATGCCGCTATTGATACGTTGCGCTGGCACTCATGGGGGAGACGACTTCGAAAAGATAGACGATATTGCTGCCATTGCCCCATTTGTGTCCAACCATCCCGATGCGAACTTTTATATCAGCGAGTTTGCGGACTACCGCTCGGCGGACGGCTACTATCGCAAATACCGGCTGATCAGCCTTAACGACGAAATTCTGCCGTACCATCTCGCTATCCACGACCATTGGTTAGTACACCACTTTCGCACCGACATGGCTAATCAGGAATGGATGCGCAAGGAAGAAGAAGCGTTCCTTAAGGATCCGCATCTCGTGTTCAGCAAAGAGCACTTTAGCGCAATGCAGGAAATAGCAAAGCTCATAGGACTCGACTACTGCGGTATTGATTGCGCGCTCGACCGCGATGGCAAAATCGTGGTTTTCGAGGCTAACGCCACGATGCGGGTTCACGATGAAAAAGTGGCTACTTTTACTTACAAAAACCCCTATATCGCGAAAATCAAGGAGGCATTTGACGCCATGTTGGTGAGGCTGGCGAACAAGCCGCTAGCAAACTGAGCGTTGCTTCAAGGGTGTTGGGCCAAACATTTGCCAAGGTATGTCAGATCAGATGCAGGATTAAAGCTGAGGAAATTAAAAGCGGCGCGGAAAAGTTGTTGGCTGCCATCATAGACTAAATAAACAAGCTGCCCGGATACTTCTATGATGTGAGGGTTGCTGTTTAAATTTTGCGGTGGAACATGAATGCGCAGCGTACATTTGTTGACATGCAAGGTGCTATCCAGATAAATTGATACCCCCATGGTAGAAATGTCATTAACAAAACCTTGATGGATACTTTGTCCATCTAAAATAATATCAACATGCCACTTAACGTGTGAGCGGTGTGCATTACGGCGTTCATCTTCGCCATGTACGAGCGCCGTATTCTCTGACGATAGCGATGCAAGCATATCATCTACGTTTTGCGACGGAGTAGAGCCTGTAGCGGAGCCAGTTTTGTTTTCGTCTGACATGCTTTTTTTAACGCGCTAATGTAACTCGATTGCCGATTCTACCTAGTTTGGTTGTGAAAAACTACTCTCCCCGCGCTTTTTATATCGATACAATAAGTTAAGCATGCCCTCTGCCTTGTCCAGAGTCTCTTGGTATTCCGCCGCAGCATCGGAATCTGCCACAATGCCCCCGCCTGTCCAAAAATGCATCTTGTTGTCAGAACAAATCAATGTGCGAATAACGATATTGCTGTCCATGTTGCCATCGAAGCCAATATAACCTATTGCGCCGCAATAAATGCCGCGACGGTGCGGCTCAAGCTGCTCGATGATTTGCATGGCGCGCTGTTTGGGCGCGCCGGTGACGGAGCCGCCGGGAAAACAGTCGCGCAGAACGTGCAGAGCATCGCGTCCTTCCGCTAATGTACCTTCCACCGTACTGACCAAGTGATGGACGTTGGTGAAACTTTCTATCTCGAATAGTTTCGGTACTCGCACCGATCCGGGCAGGCAACTTTTTCCGAGATCGTTGCGCAGCAGGTCAACGATCATCAAATTTTCTGCGCGATCCTTCGAGTGGTTGCGCAGTTCATCGGCGAGCAGGCGATCTTGTTGCGCGTCATTGCTGCGCGGTCGAGTACCTTTGATCGGTTTGGTTTCCACCTTGCCGTTTTGGATGCGCAGGAATCGTTCGGGTGAACTACATAAAATCTGGGCCTGCGGCAGATTGAGAAAAGCGGAATACGGTGCGGGGCTCAAACTGCGCAACGTGAAGTAGGCACCCATCGCATCGCCCGATGCCGCCACGCTGAAACGTTGTGCCAGATTGACCTGGTAACAATCGCCTGCATGCAAATAGTTTTGCACGGCCTGAAATGCAGACTCATATTCAGCGCGGGTGAAATTGGAGCAGATGGCGCCATGAACTTTAAATGCTTCTGTTTTGGCGGCAATGTCTTTGCACAATGAGGGTTCCCCCTGCTCTTTAAAATTGCGTTGTAGTCGCGCAAGGATCTGTGGCAGTTTTTGTGCGGTGCTAGGATCGCGCTGTTGCGATACAAGCTGGGCAGTTTTTTCTTGGTGATCGAGTATGATGGCCCAGTCATAGATGCCGACGGACATATCCGGCAAGCATTCAGAATCTTGTGCTTGGTCGTGTCGCATCGTTATGCGGCGCGTCAGGTCGTAACCCCAATAGCCCAATGCGCCGCCTGAAAACGGGATGCAGGGAACGGTAACGGCGAGCTCACCTAATTGCTGTCGCAAAAGCAAAAATGGGTCATCGTCAGAATGCAGTTTTCCAGCAGCATTGCAGATTTCTGTTTCGGTGCCTCGGGTGACTAGAGTTGCAACCGGTTGCGCGCAAAGAATGTCGAATCGCCCCAATCCGGCACTATCCAACCATATAGCCCAAGGCAGGGCGGCGATGGGCGTGAAATAATCGGCGGCATCGGGAATATAAGGAAGAGCAGCGCTATAAAGCATCAATCATGGGGGACATTCTTCAGGGGGCAAAAATCCATTTCAATTTAACATTACTTGTTGTAGCGCCCATAAAACATCAGCACAACATTAGCAATGTAAAAAGAAATACATGCCCACGCAAGGCAGGCAAGGTAGAGGGCGCACAGAACCGGCCTTATATGCGCCCGGCAAAACAACCAAACTGTGGTCAGCCCCAACTACGAATAAATCAAAGGGGCTGCCTCCACAGTCTCCAACTCATCAGTTTGGCTTGCTGATGCCTGGCGTAGGGAAGGGCCAGGTTGTAGCCGGACGCACAGGAGCCGGAGCGGAAGGAGCCGGAGTTGCCGCTACTGGCTGGCTGGCTACAGAAGCTGGCTTTTTAGCTGGAGCTGCCTTTTTTGCCGGTTTTGCGGCAGGTGCCGCCTTTTTTGCTGCTGGTTTAGCGGCGGCTTTTTTAGCTGGGGCAGCTTTTTTTGCTGCTGGTTTAGCAGCGGCTTTTTTAGCTGGGGCAGCTTTTTTTGCTGCCGGTTTAGCAGCGACTTTTTTTGCCGGTGCAGCTTTTTTAGCTGGAGCGGCTTTCTTCGCTACAGCTTTCGCTGCTGGTTTAGCAGCGGCTTTTTTAGCCGGTGCAGCTTTTTTAGCTGGGGCGGCTTTCTTCGCTACAGCTTTTGCTGCTGGTTTAGCAGCGGCTTTTTTAGCCGGTGCAGCTTTTTTAGCTGGAGCGGCTTTTTTCGCTACGGCCTTTTTTTCTGCTGGTTTGGCTGCTGCCTTTTTGGCCGGAGCCGCTTTTTTTTCTGCTGATTTAGCTTTCTTCGCTACTGCCATTTCAACCCCCTTTTCATAGTCAAAAATTAAAGAACACCACTATAACAACAACTCATACTACCCCTTCGCCACACCGCTATGCGGCATGGCCGAAGTCCTTATGCCAGCGACCTAGTTAGCGATCAGTCGCTTGGCTCAATCGTGAACCCACAACGCGGGACTCTCAATTAACGTAAATTCCCGTCAATTACAGGTCGGCCCAATAGTTTTAACCATCTATTAACCAGCGTTACCGTCAATGAGCCAGTATTCTGCCCCCACCACAGCTAGTTATTTTTGATTATAAAACTACTACATTTAGTATTTTGATAACTATAACCTATTTATGCTTTGTGTCAATAATGTTTTGCATTATTTATCGAATTTTTACAAAATTCTTTATCCAATAATAAAAAATCAACGAGCACCAACTAAAATTTTCTTATCAAAACGGGATGTTTGCCACGTAGTCATTTATCTAAATGCCAATAATCGGTGGATTTTTGTCGTAATTCTTTGTAACAAAGCGCTCACCTCAGTACCTGTAGAATATCTCTGTTGTCAGAATTATTTTAACCGGCCCTACAATATTTCCAACCGTGGTTCGTCTACACAGGTATGAATACCACATTAACCCATATGGCTCTAATGGCTGAACAGGACAAACGCATAGCCGAAACTGTGTCGCGTGAGAGCAGGAAGCTCAAGAATTTTATCCGCCAGCGGGTTTCTGACCAAGGTGAAGCGGAAGATATCTTGCAGGACGTGTTCTTTGAGTTCGTGGAAGCCTATCGCTTGCCAGAACCCATAGAGCAAGTGGGTGCATGGCTGTATCGGGCCGCACGTAACCGCATCATTGACCGCTTCCGTAAGAAGAAAGAAGAACCGCTGCCTGAGGTGTCGGAGGAAGATGACGAACACTGGCTGGAAAATGTCCTGCCATCACCAGACGCAGGGGCAGAAGCAGTATATGCACGAAAGATGCTGCTGCAAGAAATATATGCCGCCCTTGACGAGCTACCGGAAAACCAGCGCACGGTATTTATAGCCCATGAACTAGAAGGACGCAGCTTCAAGGAACTGGCGGCGGAAAGTGGTATCGGGGTAAACACCCTGCTGGCACGCAAACGGTATGCGGTATTGCACCTGCGGGCACGGCTACAAACGATTTATGATGAATTTAATCTGTAAAGGAGAAATAATATGGGCATGAACTGCAAACCGAAGTGCTGGGCTATTGTGCCGCTGGTAATAGTCGGCGTAGCTGGGCTGGGCTGGGTGGTGATGGCATTGTGGAACTGGCTGTTGCCGACACTGTTTGCCGGAGTCAGGGAAATAGATTACATGCAGGCGTTGGGGGTGTTGCTACTGAGCAAAATACTGTTCGGCGGTTTACGTGGGCACGGCCATCATGGGCGCTGGCATAAGAACCGTCTGGAAAGCATGACCCCTGAAGAACGTGAGAAATTCAAGGCGGGATTGAGCAGCTGTTGCGGAGGCGATAAGTTGAGGTATTAAGCATGGCTGAAAATCAAACCAATAGGACTAATATCGGGCACCGCTACGCTTGGTTTCGCCGACTCAACCTGAGCGCGGCAATCATTTTTGCGCTTGGCGGTTGCGCGGTCGGCCCGAACTTCAAATCGCCGGTGGCACCCCAGAATACGGGCACTGTTTATGGTGCAGCAGAACTGCCCGTAACCACGGAGGCGGTAACAAACCCGGATCAAGGCAAAACGGGCATTGCCCAACATATCGTTTACGGACAGGAACTGCCCGCACAGTGGTGGTCGCTATTTCACTCCGAGGCGTTGGATCAACTGATTCGTAGCGCACTGCAACAAAATCCTACCTTTGCCTCGGCCCGTGCATCCTTGCGTCAGGCCAAGGAGATTTTTAATGCCGAAACCGGCTTGTTGAAATATCCGAACGTCAACGGCCAGCTCGGGGTTACCCGGGAGCGGGCTCAGCTCTATAGTGCGGCCCCCAGCGACTTCAATCTTTATAACGCGTCGGTCAACGTTTCCTATGCTTTGGACGTGTTCGGAGCTTCCCGCCGTCAACTTGAAAGCCTGATGGCTACGGTTGACTACCAGCAGTTTGAACTGGAGGCGGCCTACCAGATGCTGGTTTCCAACGTGGTGACGACAGCCATTAAAGAGGCTTCCTTGCGGGCGCAGTTGCAAGCGACTCAGGATGTGCTGAGCGCGCAACAGAAGCAATTAGAAGTTATTGAAAAACAGCTTGTGCTCGGCGCGGTCGCTCGCTCTGTGGAACTCGCGCAACGCGCTTTGGTCGCACAAACGCAGGCACTATTGCCGGCGCTGGAAAAGTCATTGGCACAAACGCGTCATCAATTAGCCGTTTACGTGGGCAAGCTCCCCAGCGAGTCGGGTCTGCCGGAGTTTCAGCTCGATACATTGCAACTACCCCAGGATCTGCCGGTTTCACTGCCCTCTTCTCTGGTACGACAGCGGCCTGATATTCGCGCCAGCGAGGCGTTATTGCATGAAGCCAGCGCCCAGTTGGGCGTGGCTACAGCCAACCAGTATCCTCAAATTAACTTGACCGGCAGCTTTAGCGTCGACCGCCTGCAACTCGGAAGTAACAGTGCCAGCAGCACTCTGTGGAATCTGGGGGCCGGGTTGACACAACCGCTCTTCGATGCCGGTGCGCTTAGCGCAAAACGACGTGCCGCAGAAGCTGCCTATGATCAGGCCGAGGCGCAATATCGCGGGACGGTCTTGGCCGCTTTCCAAAACGTTGCGGACACCCTGCGTGCTATCGACTCAGATGCCAGCACGCTCAAGGCTCAAGCTAATGCCGAGTCACTGGCGCGCGAGACATTGGAGATAAATAAGCATCAATATCAGTTGGGAGGCGTGAATTACCTGACCCTGCTTGATGCGGAGCGCAATTATCAGCAGGCGCATATTAATCTTGTGGTGGCGCAGTCTGCGCGGCTTACCGATACAGCGTCGCTGTTTGTGGCTCTGGGAGGCGGTTGGTGGAACCGCCCCAATGACTAATTCTTCAAAGAGATAACTATGACTAAACGAATGTTAATCATGCTGGGCTGCGTGGTGCTGTTAATTGCGGCGCTGGCTTTCGGCTTTTTCTTGCATATCCAGCAAATCATCGCCAACTCCCCCAAGCCTGGACCGCAAACGGTGACCACGGCAGTCGTCTCGGCGTTGGAGTGGCAGCCGCAACTTGCCTCGGTGGGGACGCTGACTGCGGTACATGGCGTGGATATCAGCAGTGAAGTTGCCGGGCAGGTGCGCAAGGTTAATTTCAAATCCGGACAGGAGGTAAAAGCCAACGAGGTACTGGTGCAACTTAATGCCGATTCGGATGTGGCGCAACTGGCCGCGCTACAGGCCGCTGCCGATCTCGCAGCTATTACCTTGAAGCGCGATCAGGCGCAATTGATCGCGCAGGGCGTCAGTCAGGCGCAGGTCGACGGCGATGCGGCAGACCTGAAAAGCAAGAACGCACTGGCCGCGCAGCAACAAGCGCTGGTGGCAAAAAAGACCATCCGTGCGCCCTTTGCCGGACGACTTGGCATTACCACAACCAATCCGGGGCAGTATCTCAATCCCGGCGACAAAATCGTGACGTTGCAGGCGATCGACCCCATTTATCTAGACTTTTATTTGCCGCAGCGGCAAGTCGGTGCATTGTCCATCGGTCAGATGGTCAATGCTCAAACCGACTCCTACGAAAATAAAATCTTTCACGGCAAAATTACCGCACTCAGCCCGAAGGTTGATACCACCACGCGCAATGTGCAGGTTCAGGCAACCCTTGCCAACCCGAAGCATCAGTTGCTGCCGGGTATGTTTGCCAATGCCATGGTTGATGTCGGCGAGAAGAAACATTATCTGACGCTGCCGCAAACCGCAATCACTTACAACCCCTACGGGTCAACCGTGTTTTTGGTAAAGCCGGTAACGGCAAAAGGGGACGGGAATGCTACGCCGCAATCGGGCACCGACCTCGAAGTACAGCAAGCCTTCGTAACCACAGGAGAAACTCGTGGCGATCAGGTGGCTATAACCAGTGGTCTGCATGAAGGTGACATGGTGGTGACCAGCGGGCAGATCAAGCTGAAGAACGGAACCCATATTGTTGTCGATAATTCGATACAACCGGCCAACAGCCCCAACCCCACCCCGCAAGAACACTAAGGCGCTGCCATGAACTTCACCGACTTCTTTATTCGCCGGCCTGTTCTGGCTACGACAGTGAGCCTGCTCATCGTCGTGCTGGGGATGCGTTCGCTGTTCAATCTGCCGATCAATCAATATCCGCGCACGCAGAATGCGGTGGTAACCATATCGACAACCTATTATGGGGCCGATGCCCAGACGGTAGCCGGATTTATCACGCAGCCTCTAGAATCTGCCATTGCCCAGGCGCAGGGTATCGACTATTTGTCTTCTTCCAGCAGCAGCGGAGTTTCAACCATCACCGCCACGTTGCGCTTGAACTATGATGCCAACCGCGCACTCACTGAAATCAATACCCAGGTCAATTCGGTCAGAAATCAGTTGCCCCCCCAAGCACAGGTGCCGGTATTAACCGTGCAAACCGGGCAAACAACCGATGCCATGTACATGGGCTTCTACAGCGACACGTTGCCAACCAACAACGTCACCGATTATCTGGTGCGCGTGGTCAAGCCCAAGCTTGACTCGGTTGAAGGCGTACAAACCGCAGAAATTCTGGGCGCACGTCAGTTCGCGTTACGTGCGTGGCTGGATTCCGGCAAGATGGCAGCTCATGGCCTGACTGCCGCCGATGTTAGCGCTGCGCTCAACAACAATAATTTTCTCGCGGCGCTGGGTAACAGCAAAGGGCAAATGGTCACCGTTCCTTTGACTGCGGGCACCGACCTGCATACGGTGGATGAATTCAAGAAGTTGGCCGTCAAACAAAATGGCGATGCCATCGTGCATCTGGAAGACGTGGCAACCGTCACGCTGGGTTCGGAAAACTATGACTTCAATGTTGCCTTCAGCGGCGTGCGCTCGGTATTTATCGGCATCAAGGTCGCACCCGAGGCCAATATCCTTGATGTCGCAAAACGCGTGCGTGATGTGTTCCCCGATATTCGCAGCCAATTGCCTGCGGGCCTGACCGGTCAGATCGTTTACGACTCAACCGACTTTATCAATACCTCGATTAAAGAGGTCATCAAAACACTGGTCGAAGCGCTGCTGATCGTCACCGTGGTGATCTTCCTTTTCCTCGGCAGTTTGCGCGCGGTGCTGGTGCCGGTAATCGCGATGCCGCTTTCGCTCATCGGCACTTTTTTCATCATGCTGATGTTGGGCTATTCGATCAATCTGCTCACTTTGCTGGCTCTGGTGCTCGCCATTGGCCTGGTGGTTGATGATGCGATCATTGTGGTCGAAAACGTCGACCGCCACATGAGACAAGGTGCTACCCCACTGGATGCGGCACTCATTGCGGCAAGGGAGCTCGGCAGCCCCATTTTGGCGATGACCATCGTGCTGGTCGCGGTCTATGTTCCCATCGGCTTTCAAGGGGGGCTGACCGGTGCGCTGTTCACGGAATTTGCGTTTACCCTTGCCGGGGCGGTGACGGTATCCGGTGTGGTGGCGCTTACGCTTTCCCCCATGATGTGTTCGCGCTTCTTCAATCAGGAACAGGACAACAGCCGTTTTGTACACGCGATAGACCGGACTTTCGAGAGCATTCGGCAGACTTACCAACGAATGCTGCACAGCCTGCTGACAACCTTGCCAGTCATGATCGTGATGGGGGGATTGTTGATCGTACTGCTGCTGGTGATGTTCAAGATGTCAAAATCGGAACTGGCTCCGGAAGAAGATCAGGGTATCGTCTTGTCGCAGGTTGTGGGCTCGCCAACGGCAACGGCGGAGCAGATGCTGACTTATGCCGACCAGGTTTTCCAGATCGGCAAGAGCATGCCCGAGTACAGGCAAATGTTTCAGATTACTGGCGTTCCGACCTTGAATGCGGGGATAGGTGGCGTCCCGTTTAAGCCTTGGGATCAGCGCGCACGTAGCGCCCATCAGATTCAACAGGATCTCCAGGAGCGCTGGAATAAAGTGGCCGGTGCCCGTGTCGCAGCGTTTCAATTCCCGCCCTTGCCCGGCTCTTCCGGCTTGCCGGTGCAGTTTGTCATCACCACGACCGAGCCCTTTGCCAATCTCAATGAGGTGGCGCAGCAAGTGCTCGACAAAGCGAGAGCCTCGGGCAAGTTCTACTTTCTCGATAGCGATCTGAAAATTGACAAACCGCAGGCTACCGTTACGGTAGACCGCGACAAGATTACCGCGCTGGGGTTGACGCAGCAAGATGTGGGGAATGCCCTCAGCGCGGCCTTGGGCGGCGGCTATGTCAATTACTTCTCAATTGGCGGGCGCTCGTACAAGGTGATTCCGCAAGTCTTGCAAACCGACCGCCTTAATCCGTCGCAGGTGTTGGATTATTACATCAAGACACCAACTGGCTCGATGTTTCCGGTCAGCACAGTCGCGAGTCTCAAATATGAAGTTGTACCCGAATCCATCACGCGTTTTCAGCAACTGAATTCGGTGACCTTATCCGGCGTGTCAGGGTCGTCGCAAGGCGATGTACTGCAATTCATGCGCGACACCGTAAAGCAGGTAGCGCCCACCGGCTATACCGTGGACTACTCCGGCCAATCGCGGCAATATATGCAGGAGTCGGGAGGGTTTCTGGTGACCATGCTGTTCGCGGTCATTATTGTATTTCTGGCGCTGGCCGCCCTGTTTGAAAGTTTCCGCGATCCCATCGTGATTCTGGTGTCGGTGCCTTTGGCCTTGTTCGGTGCCATGATATTCATCTTCCTCGGCTTCTCCACGATGAATATCTACACCGAAGTGGGGCTGGTGACGCTCATGGGTTTGATCAGCAAACACGGCATTCTTATCGTCGAAGTGGCCAACCAGTTACGCGGCACCGGCCTGAGCAAACTTGAGGCGATTGTAGGGGCGGCGACAATACGTCTGCGCCCGATATTGATGACGACCGCCGCCATGGTCTTTGGCGTGGTGCCGCTGGTGATTGCTTTCGGTGCCGGTGCCGCCGGTCGCCATGCCATGGGGCTTGTTATATTCACCGGCCTGTCGATAGGCACGCTGTTTACGCTGTTCGTGGTACCGGCCATGTATATGTTCCTAGCCTCAAATAGGATAGTAGCTCAAGAAGTGGCAGCACAGCCTTTATCGGGCGCGGTCGCAAAATAATTGGGGTATCCGTAATCTGTGGTTGATTTTAGGGCACCCTTTAGTTAAAAACTGTTTCGAGTAAATATTTGCATGCGTGTTGAGTTGCTATGATTATGAATGTCTCAGTTGTGCCAGGAGCTGCAAGTCACACAAAAATCAGCATTCGTCTATTCTGTCCACAAGTAGTAGCACAACAATTTACTTCTCTGAGTGATTTAATGGGGCTATGATTAATATTTGGAATGCTATTATTTAGTCAATCATTGCTAGAGTTCTAATATGCTCCTGCCGCTCTCTCGTCGTTTGACAACCCCAAATGAGTTGCCGTCGACAATAGTCGCAGTCGCGGGCTTTATGGTGATGACGGCCATATTTATCATAGACGTTCTTACCGATTCCGGTGTTCAGCTACATTTGTTGTATGTATTAGCGTTAGTTAAGGGCAATAATCTCATTATGGAATCTCGTTGGAAATTCAAAACAAGGTTGTTGTCTATCATAACGTGCGGATTGCTTTTTTCAGCAATTTCGTCGTGGGCGGGGCCTCCGTTCGTTACCGACGATCCTGAGCCTACGGAATACCAGCATCATGAGATGTACATTGCCTCAGAACAGACAAGCACTCCAGATGGCAAGGTTGTTACACCGATGTTTGAATACAATTATGGTGCGCTTCCGGATTTGCAATTGAGCATTACCGTACCCTATGTTTTTAACAGTCCTGCGGGACAGGCTAGGCAACAGGGATTGGGCGATCTGGTGCTGGGTGCAAAATATCGCTTCTTGCAGGAAACCGATTCTCAGCCGATGATGGCCTTTTATCCCGTTGTATCCATCGCCAGTGGAGATGCCAACAAGGGACTGGGCAACGGTGGAACGCAGATATTATTACCTATCTGGATTCAAAAATCGTGGGGTGATTGGCAAAGTTATGGCGGCGTAGGTTACTGGATCAACAAGGCTCCCGGCGCCAACAACTATCGGTACTACGGATGGGTACTTCAAAGAAAAGTTTCCGATCAAATCACTATCGGTGGCGAAGCCTTCCACGAAGGCGAACAACTCCCGGCTGATATGTCCAGCAGCGGTTTCAGCTTAGGAATCACTTACAACCTTGATCAACACAATCGCTTGCTTTTGTCTGCCTCTACCGCACATGCCATGACGGATGTCGGCCGACAAAACCGATCTTCCAGCTACATTGCTTACGGATTAACTTGGTAATGGCACCATTGTCAGCTTTCAGAAAAACCGAACGTCGAAAAAGGGGCGTTTTGAGATGTTCAACACAAATCTAAATCAACCACGAAATACGATTTGACTACCGCGTGAATTTTCATTAAATCCTTTTGCATGCAACTAGTCCATAAGCATATTAAATCTTAGTGCTTTAAATTACGGATACCCAATAATTGAAGCGCCCCCATGCGAAGGGCGTTTTGCCATACGCCCCTACGATGCGTGCTTTGCGGAATAACCTTTACTTTTTCTTCGTTGGCCGCTTCCACCCGGCGACCGTCACTTGCTTGCTGCGTGATAAAGTCAGCTCGCCCTCCGGCGTATCGCGCGTGATGGTGGAGCCTGCACCTATCGTCGAACCGCGAGCCACTTTAACCGGCGCGACGAGCTGCGTATCCGAGCCGATGAACACGTCATCCTCGATGATGGTACGGAACTTGTTCGCACCGTCGTAGTTGCAGGTAATGGTGCCCGCGCCGATGTTGACGCGGCTGCCCACATCGCTGTCACCGATGTAGCTCAGATGGTTGGCTTTGCTGTTCGCCGCGATTTCGCTGTTTTTCACTTCGACAAAGTTGCCGATATGCACATCATTGTGCAGCTTGCTGCCGGGACGTATCCGGGCATAAGGGCCGATATGGCAGTTGTTGCCGATCTCGGCTTGATCGATGTGGCTGTAGGGCGCGATGTGCGTAGCGGAGGCGATACTGGAATTCCTGATCACACTGTAAGCGCCCACTTGCACGTTGTTTCCCAGATGCACGTCACCCTCGAAGATGCAGCCGACATCAATTTCGACATCGCGACCACACACCAGCTTGCCTCGCACATCCAATCGCGCGGGATCAGCCAATGTCACCCCTTGCTCCAGCAGATGTTGTGCCTGGTTGTTCTGCCAAGTTCTCTCCAGATCGGCCAGTTGCGTTTTGCTATTCACTCCCGACACTTCCCAGACATGTGCGGCTTCGACTGTATGCACTGTGACACCTTGCGCCACGGCCATGGCAACAATATCGGTAAGGTAGTATTCCTTTTGCACGTTATTATTGCGCAATTGGGCCAGCCAGTTGCGCAGCAAATGCGTGGGTGCAGCCAAGATTCCGGTATTGACTTCCCCGATGGCACGTTGCTCCGAAGTGGCATCTTTTTCTTCGACGATGGAGCTTACCTTTCCCGATTCGTCGCGCACGATGCGCCCATACCCGGCGGGAGGGTCTAGCTGCACGGTAAGCAGTGTCAAGGCGTCCGGCGAAGAAAGCATCTGCTGCAAAGTGGTGTGTTGAATAAGCGGCACATCTCCATACAATACCAGCGTCAGACCATGGTCAGGCAATTGTGGCATCGCCTGTTGCACCGCATGGCCGGTGCCAAGTTGCGGTTCCTGCAACACAAAAACGGCTTGGTATTGGCCCATCGCCTGCGGCACCGCCTCGCCACCATGACCATAGACTACGCAAGTCTTGCCGGGAGCAAGCAGGGCGGCGGTATCCAGCACATGTTGTAGCAAAGGCCGACCCGCCAGAGCATGCAGCACCTTAGGCTTGTCCGAATGCATACGCGTGCCTTTTCCGGCGGCAAGGATGACGATGTTCAATGAGTTCATGTTTGGCTTTCTGATAGAAAGTGAAGTATAGCAAAAGCCACCGCTATTTTTTGGGGGATGCTACAAGCCTTTGCAACTGCGGCATCATGTGGCCTTTCCTGATGACAGGGTCTGCGGCTTGTAACATAATCCCAGATAATCCATTAGGCGCGAAGCGATATGAATTCCCCACCTCCGTTCGGCCTGAGCTTGTCGAAGGGTATTGATTCCACAATACATGTGGTTCGACAAGCTCACCACGAACGGCCTAATGGATTATCTGGGATAATGGCAACTCTCGGTAATTAGCTTGCGGCGGCAATCCTGTCGAATTCGTTTCGAAGATGTCAGTCAAAGGCAAAACTTGATCATGTCCGCACCACGCTTTTATTGCACTCCGCCCTTGATTGTTGGCGATACTCTTGAATTGCCACCTGAAGCGGCACACCATGCCAGCCGCGTATTGCGCTTGCGCGTGAACGACCCGGTGCAGATTTTCGATGGCGTAGGCAATGCCTTTGACGCCATCATCAGCGAAATCAGCGGCAAGCGTGTGGTGCTGGGCAGACTCAGGCAATGCGCCACAGAGCCACAGCCGCACCTGCATATTGTGCTGGCACATTCGATGTGCAGCAGCGAAAAAATGGATTGGGTGGTGCAAAAAGCGACAGAACTGGGTGCGGTGGAAATCCAGCCGGTGCAAACCCAGCGCAGTGTGGCCAGACTATCCGGCGAACGCGCCGAGAAACGCACGGAACACTGGCGTAGCGTCATCATTGCCGCCTGCGAACAATGCGGACGCAACACACTGGCGCAAACCCATGCACCGCTGGAATTCAGCTCTTGGCTGGTACAGATGCGCGACGACACGGGAGCCAAGTTCATCTTGCACCCGGAAGGTTCGACCACGTTGCAGCAGCAACCTCATCCTCGGGGCAAGGTCACGCTGTTGATCGGTCCGGAGGGCGGTTTTAGCGCGGATGAAGTGCTGATGGCGCATCAGGTTGGCTTCGCCCCCATTTTGCTTGGCCCGCGCGTGCTTCGCACCGAAACGGCGGCACTGGCAGGCATCACAGCATTGCAAATCCTTTGGGGAGATTTAGCCGAGTCACATAGTACTCAGTAATACCCCCTGCCCTCAAATTCGACCAGCAACTTCGCGTTGTTGCAAAGTTTTACGCGAAGTCCGACAGGCTCCTAGCAAGGCGAGAACCCCCGGATCGCGTAATCGGATCAGTAATAAACTGGGGGTGAACCCGGTGCGAATTGACGGATGTCGGAAAAGTCCAAATCTTGGGTAATGAGGAAACGGCCTTCTGCACCTGCTGCCTGCCGGATTTCCGTGTCCGGCCTTCCACTTATTTGATCCGTCGAATATTTGCACCAAGCTGCGAAAGTTTGGCTTCGATGTGCTCGTAACCGCGATCCAGATGGTAGATGCGGTCGATCACGGTTTCACCTTTTGCCACCAGTCCGGCGATCACCAGACAGGCGGAAGCGCGCAAATCGGTCGCCATCACGGCAGCACCTTCCAGTTGATCCACGCCGCGCACCATGCAGGTGTTGCCTTCCACGTCGATCTGCGCGCCGAGGCGGCGTAGTTCCTGCACGTGCATGAAGCGATTTTCGAAGATGGTTTCCACCACCATCGCGCTGCCTTGCGCCACGGCATTGAGCGCCATGAATTGCGCCTGCATGTCGGTGGGGAATGCCGGGTACGGTGCGGTGCGCAAGTTGACCGACTTGGGGCGCCCGCTCATTTCCAGATGGATGCGGTCGCCTTCAGCGCGTATCTGAGCTCCGGCCTCGGTCAACTTTTCCAGCACGGTATCGAGAATGTCGGCACGCGTATCGGTCAGCGTAATGCTGCCTCCAGTCGCCGCCGCCGCAACGAGAAAGGTGCCGCTCTCGATCCGGTCCGGCATGATGCGGTGCGATGCGCCATGCAATTTTTCCACACCGGTGATGGTGATGGCATCGCTGCCGTCACCGGAAATCTTCGCGCCCATCGCACGCAGACAATTTGCCAGATCCACCACTTCCGGTTCCCGTGCGGCATTCTCCAGCACCGTCACGCCATCGGCAAGTACGGCAGCCATCATTAAATTTTCCGTACCGGTGACGCTGACGATATCGAAAAAGATGCGCGCGCCTTTTAGCCGTTTTGCTTGCGCGTGGATGTAGCCGTGTTCGATATGTATCTCCGCGCCCATCGCCTGCAAGCCTTTGATGTGCAAGTCAACCGGGCGCGAGCCGATGGCGCAGCCGCCGGGCAGAGATACGCGCGCCTCACCGAAACGCGCCACCAGAGGCCCCAGCACCAGTACCGCCGCGCGCATGGTCTTCACCATGTCGTAGGGCGCTTCCAGTTTATCCACTTTGGCACCGCATAGAGTCACCGCGCCTTGTTCAACGGTAGCCGTCACGCCCATCTGCACCAGCAACTTGCGCATGGTGGCGACATCGTGCAAATCCGGCATATTGTCCAGATGCAATTCATCCGCAGTAAGCAGGCCTGCGCACATGATGGGCAGCGCTGCGTTTTTTGCGCCAGAAATGCGCACTTCTCCGCGTAGCGGGGTTCCGCCTTGTATAGCTAGTTTTTGCATAAATTTAAATGTAGGGTGGGCACGTCTTTGTGCCCACGCGGTTGTGTATCAGCGTGGGCACAAAGACGTGCCCACCCTACTTGCTTTCCCACTCCTGTGGCGTGAATGTTTTCATCGACAAGGCATGAATTTCTTCGCGCATCCTGTCGCCCAATGCCTGATAAACCCGCTGGTGGCGTTGCACACGGCTTTTACCTGCAAATTCCTCGCTCACCACCACCGCCTCGAAGTGCTGGCCGTCTCCGGTCACGCTGAGATACTGGGTATCCATGCCGTGCTCGATACTTTTCTGAATACTTTCGGGAGTGACCATTTATTTTTACCCACGTAATTTATAACCCGAGCGCAGCATCGCCAAGGTAAGCCCTGTCATAACCAGTAAGCACCCACCCACTACGGCCAAGCTGAACCAGGGCGAAATGTCGGAGCTACCGAAAAATCCGTAACGGAAGCCGTCTATCATATAAAAAAACGGGTTGAAACGCGACAGGTTTTGCCAGAACACTGGCAGCGAGTGGATAGAATAAAACACACCGGACAGGAAAGTCAGCGGCATGATGATGAAATTCTGAAAGCCAGCGAGCTGGTCGAATTTCTCTGCCCAGATTCCCGCCACCACTCCCATAGCCCCGAGAAATGCGCTGCCCAGCACGGCGAACAACATAATCCACAACGGGAATTGCAACGGCGGTTGCGCGAACCACAAGGCCGACAGATACACGCCCAACCCCACCGCCAACCCGCGCACCACCGAGGCCAATACATAGGCGGCGAAGAATTCCCCGTAGGCTATCGGTGCCAGCAGCACGAATACGATGTTGCCGGTGATCTTGGACTGGATCAGGCTGGATGAGCTGTTGGCAAAGGCGTTCTGCAACACCGACATCATTACCAAACCGGGAATCAGGAAGGCGGTATAGCGCACTCCCGGATAAACCTCGACATGCTGTTCCAGCACGTGCGAAAAAATCAGCAGGTACAGCAGCGAGGTCAAAATCGGCGCGAGCAAGGTCTGAAAAGCCACCTTCTGCACGCGCAGAA
The DNA here is from genome assembly GCA_963714805.1 of uncultured beta proteobacterium. Taxonomy (GTDB): domain Bacteria; phylum Pseudomonadota; class Gammaproteobacteria; order Burkholderiales; family Gallionellaceae; genus CAIQPV01. The sequence continues at coordinate 40,816 of CAVQPO010000008.1, forward strand.
CTTCTTTATAAAATAAAGTGTAGAAACTTAGCATCAGCGATCCATGACACTTATAAATACATCTTCCAGATCAGGCTGAAGCAATGCCATTTCTTGCACCGTTACCCCGGCCTGCCGCAATTCTGCCAACACCGATTCCAATGCCTGAAAGGACGACAATCCCAGCAGATATTTACCCTCAGCTTGCTCGACCACCAGCGGCAACAAAGCGGCTGGCAAGGTATCAGCCAGCTTGAAACTTACCCGGCACCCAGCGATACTGCTGAGCAGGTTCTGCGTGCTGTCCAGCGCCACGAGCTGGCCGCGCTTGAGCATGGCGATACGCCCGCACAGCGCTTCCGCCTCTTCCAGATAATGCGTGGTCAACAACACGGTTTGGCCGTCGCGGTTGAGTTGCTGGATAAAGCGCCACATGGTCTGCCGCAGTTCCACATCCACCCCGGCGGTAGGCTCGTCCAGCACGATCACCGGCGGCTTGTGTACCAGCGCCTGCGCCACCAGCACGCGGCGCTTCATGCCGCCGGACAAACGGCGCATATTGGTGTCGGCCTTGTCGGTCAAATCCAGATGATGCATCACCTCGTCGATCCAGGCATCGTTGCGGCGCAACCCGAAATAGCCGGATTGCAGACGCAAGGTTTCGCGCACGGTGAAAAATGGATCGAACACTAGTTCCTGCGGCACCACCCCCAGACAGGCGGCGGCTGTCGCGGTATTGTTTGACGACATCATGCCCCAGCACGGAAATATGCCCGCCATCCGGCAAAGCCAATCCGGCCAGCAGATTGATCAGCGTGGTTTTGCCCGCGCCGTTGGGGCCGAGCAAGCCGAAAAATTCGCCCTGTTCGATACGCAAATCCACACCATCCAAAGCATGCAGGGAACCATAGTGCTTATGCACCTGGCGAGCATCAACGGCGGGAAACATGAGAGAGGATTATGGCTACGCCGCAGGAACGGGGCTTAGCGGCAACAACTCCGCAACACCATACAAACGGGCAAGGCTCAACAGGTTATCGGGAACATGGTCAAAGGAAATCGCCACCCGGTTGCTCTGCGCGCGGCGCAACCATGACAGCAGCAAACTGACTGCGGCGGAATCTACCGCCTCGACCTGCGCCAGGTCTATCACCAACGCACCGTCTTTTTCCGGCTGCAGGCCGGTATTAAACAAGGCAGCGACCGTCTCCATGGTCAGACGACCCGATACCTGCAAACGGTCACCCTGCCGCGTAATCACTTTGCATCGGCCTTGTGAGAAGCATTGTTGGCGGCATTTTTATCCACCAGCATCTTGATCAGCCCATCTATCCCGGACTGCTGAACCTGATCCGAAAACGTGCCACGATAGGTGGTGACCAGACTCGCCCCTTCGATAGTCAAATCAAAAGCCTTCCAGCCAGTCGGCCGTCTTTTCCATTTCATAATCCACCGTCAACAGGTTGCGCACCCGGCTTGATGACGTTCGACTTGACGGTCACCTCATCTGCGCCCGCGGGGATAGTTAACGGCTTAACTTCCAGAGTCTGATCCTGGTAGCCCGTAAATGCGTTGGCGTAAGTACGCACCAACAGATTGCGGAATTCTGTCACCAGCGACTTCCTCTGCTCCGGCGTGGCGTTGCGCCAACCTTTGCCGACCGCCAGTCGCGTCATGCGCTCGAAGTCGAAATTCGGCAGCACCTTGGCATCCACCAGCGCAAGAATTTTTTTCTTGTCACCCGCCCGGATATCCTTGTCCTGCTTGACGATAGTGAGCACTTCCTGTGCGGTATTCTTGATCAGCACATCCGGGGCCGTCATTTCCGCCCGCGCGCCCAGCGCAACAAGCATCAACGCCGCCCCAAAACACAGCCCAATAATCTTCTTCATCACGCCCCCTTACCTTTGTTACTTGCCGGTCTCGGCCTTGTTATACAAAAATTTCCCGATCATATCTTCCAGCACCACGGCAGATTGCGTCTGTTTTATTTCATCGCCGCTCTTCAGCATCGCCGTATCACCGCCCGGATCCAAACCGATATATTGTTCTCCCAACAGGCCGGAAGTCAATATCTTGGCGATCGTATCTTTGGGAAACTGGTAGCGGCTGTCTATGCTCATCACCACTCTGGCCTCGTATTGCTTGGTATCCAGCGTGATCCCCGTTACCCGCCCGACCAGCACGCCGGCACTCTTGATCGATGCTTGCGCCTTGAGGCCGCCGATGTTGGAGAAATTCGCTTGCAACTGATAGCTATCGGACACGTTGTAGGTACTCAGGTTCCCTACCTTGAACGCCAGCACCACCAGCGCGCCGATGCCCGCCACGACGAACATGCCCACCCATAAATCCAACGTAGTACGCTCCATAATTACTCTCCAAACATGAAAGCAGTCAACATAAAATCCAGCATCAGAATAGCCAGCGACGATTGCACCACGGTGCGCGTGGTCGCCCCTGAAACACCTTCTGCAGTAGGCGGTGCGTCATAGCCCTCGAACAACGAAATCACCGTCACCGCCACGCCGAACACAAAACTCTTGATCACGCCGTTCATCACGTCGTGGCGGAAGTCCACCGCCCCCTGCATCTGCGACCAGAACGAGCCTTCGTCCACACCGATCAGCACCACGCCCACCACATAGCCGCCGAACACGCCCATCGCGGAAAACATCGCGGCCAGCAGCGGCATGGAAATCACCCCGGCCCAGAAGCGCGGTGCCACAACGCGCGCGATTGGATTTACCGCCATCATCTCCATCGCGGAAATCTGCTCGGTCGCCTTCATCAGGCCGATTTCTGCGGTCATTGCCGAACCGGCGCGACTGGCGAATAGCAGCGCTGCCAGCACCGGCCCCAGTTCGCGCACCAGGCTCAGCGCCACCAGCGAACCCAGCGCGGACTCTGAACCATAGCGCTTGAGCGTCTCATATCCCTGCAAACCCAGCACCATACCGACGAACATCCCCGCCACCAGAATGATGATCAGCGACATCACACCGGAGAAAAATATCTCGCGTATCGTCAGGCTGGAAGCGGCGGAAGCTCATGCCGGAATAGAACAGCGTCATCAGGAAAAAGCGCGAGGCATAGCCGATGCGCCATACGCCATTTATCACGCGCGACCCGATGCCCCGCAAACTGCTGACTATAGCCATCAGACGCGCACTCCCAAATCCTTGTTGATAATTACCGCCGGGGTAATGGAACGGAATCGGCCCATCCATCTCGCCATAGACAAACTGGCGCACGAACGCTTCACCGGAATTGCGGATTTCGTCCGCCGAGCCTTCCGCGATAATCGCGCCGTCCGAAACGAAATAAACATAGTCCACGATCTTGAGCGATTCCTGCACGTCATGCGTCACCACGATGGAAGTCGCGCCCAGCGCATCGTTCAGGCGGCGGATCAACTCGCCCACCACGGTCAGCGAAATCGGATCCAGCCCGGCGAACGGCTCGTCGTACATGATCAGCATCGGGATCGAGCGCAATGGTGCGCGCCAGCGCCACGCGCCGCGCCATGCCGCCGGAAAGCTCGGCGGGCAACAAATTCTGCGTGCCGTACAGCCCCACCGCATGCAGCTTCATCATCACCAGATCGCGGATGATTTCCTCCGGCAGGTCGGTGTGCTCGCGCATCTGGAATGCCACGTTGTCAAACACCGTCATATCGGTAAACAGCGCGCCGAACTGGAACAGCATGCCCATTTTGCGGCGCATCCGGTACAAGCCTTCCTGATCCAGATCGTGGATCACCTGACCGTCAACCTTCACATAGCCCTTGGTCGGCTTGAGCACCCCGCCGATGTGCCGCAATATCGTAGTCTTGCCGCAACCGCTCAGTCCCATGACGGCGATCAGCTTGCCCTTGGGGAAGGACATGTTGATGCCTTTCAGGATGGCGCGGCTATCGTAGGCAAAATTGACATCGCGAATTTCGACCAGTGCTTGGGATGACACGTATTGGAACCATGGCTTGTTTGAAGAGCGCGCATTCTAAACTACGCCCCGCCTGACTACAACTTAAGGTTCGACAAACAAAACATATATATTTTATCAATCTTCTATTGACAAGCAGTTTATAACCCAAGTAAAGTGCGTCAAATTGTCGCAGGTAGTCAGCAACGAGATGGCGTAACCGCCATTTTTTTGCATCTTAAAGATGTATCAGTAATCCATTATATAGGGGCGAATTCATGACTGCACTAATAAGGAAGTTGCTTTTCATCCTCGCGTTACTGCCAGCCCTGTGCTGGGCCGAGCAGCGCGAATTCAACATGTCCATCGACGAGGTGGCGATTGATGTCGCACCGGGCTTTACCAATAAGGTGTTCGCCTTCAACGGTCAGGTTCCCGGGCCACTGATTCACGTCAAGGAAGGTGACGATGTAACGGTTCATGTGACCAACAACACGGCGCTGGCGCACACCATGCACTGGCACGGAGTCAACCAGACCGGAACCTGGAAGAACGACGGCGTGCCCGGCGTGACCCAGCCGCAAATCGAACCGGGCGATACATTCACCTACAAATTCAAGGTGGATCGCCCCGGCAGCCTTTGGTACCACTGCCACGTCAACGTGTGGGAACACGTGGCGACGCGCGGCATGTGGGGCCCATTGATTGTTGATCCCAAAAATCCGAGCGATCTGGAAAAGAAAGTCACCAAGCAAGTCATCATGATGATGAGCACTTGGGAATCTCCATATAAGGATACTTACGGCAAAGGCGGCATGCCGCAGGATGTGTCTGATTATTTCTCGGTGAACGCCAAATCCTTCCCCAACACTCAGCCGGTGAGAGTGAAGAAGGGGGATGTCGTGCGTTTCCGCATGTACGGCGCAGGGGATGAGTTGCATGAGATGCATCTGCACGGGCATGACATGTTGCTCGCTTTCAAGGATGGTTATCAGCTGCCGATGCCGAACTATATTGACACGGCTCCGGTCGGCCCCGGCGAGCGTTTCGACACCATCGTTGACATGAATAATCCCGGCCTGTTTGTGTTCCACGACCATGTGGACAAGCACATGTCTAACAACGGTGCCATGCTGGGCGGCCCGTTGACTGTCATCGAATATGCCGAAATCAAACCGGAACCTTGGTATGCCTGGAAAGATAAGGTCTATGACCCGGATTTCTTTTATAGCGAATCGATGAAGAAAGGCTATGGCCTGTTTCTCAACCCGAATTTCCAGGGTAAACCCGTCGAGCGCACAAGAAGGAAGCAATAGGCATGCAAAAGATTATTCTTGCCGCCTTGCTCGGTTTTTCCGGAACAGCCTTTGCCGCGCAAGGCATGTTGCAAAAAGAATGCGCTTCCTGTCACAACATTTCGGGGTCGTCCGCACAAACTTTGAAAGAGGCCTTCGCGAAAAAAGGCCCCGATCTTTCCTATGCGGGGAACAAATACCGTCAGGAATGGATCGTCTCCTGGTTGCAAAAACCGACGCGCATCCGTCCTGCCGGAATGTACTACGGCGATCACATCAAGCCTGGGCCGAAGAGTGATGAGATTGATCTGTCTACACTCGCCAATCATGTCGCGCTCTCCAAGGACGATGCGACTGCCATCGCCGCCGAACTGATGAAGCTGAGGCCGCATGACGACTTGATCGCCAAGGAAAAAATCGAACTTGGAACTATCACCAAGCAGGCGGGCGAAATGAATTTCGACAAATTTTGGGGGTGCATGGCCTGCCATTTGATAGAACCTGAATACGGCGGCTTATCCGGCCCCGAAGTTTATACGGCGGGCCTGCGTTTGCAACCGGAATTTATGGCGAGCTTCATCCGCAACCCGCAAGCATGGGAACCGAAGACCTGGATGCCGAACAAGGAAGTCAATGACAGCAGCATCCTGAAAATGGTGCGTTACCTCGAAGTTTTGAGCAAGGAGTCTGCAAATGCTCAATAAGCTATTTTTCCAACTATTGCTGGCCATTTTGATGGCCGCATCCGTTCAGGCTCAGGCCAAGGAAACTGCCGCCGACAACTACAAGGCTTATTGCGTACAGTGCCATGGCCTGGAAGGTAACGGCAAGGGAGTAAATATCCGCGACATGTCTGTCCAGCCGCGCGATCACACCGATGCCAAGGCGATGTCCACACGCTCGGATGAATCGCTATTCAAGGTTATCAAGGAAGGCGGCACCTCCATCAGTAAATCGGTTCTGATGCCTTCTTGGGAGGGAACGCTTTCCGACGAAGAAATCAAGGATATGGTTCAGCACCTGCGCACGTTGTGCAAGTGCAAATTCGGATCCTGAGATGCAGTAGCAACAAAGAGGAGTAGTTCGTGGTTAATTTAAAATAGGAGAAATAACGATGCATGCATTGAAAAAGGTAACAATTGCTATGTTGGCGGCTACTGCGCTCGTTTCCGGGCAGCAAGCTTTCGCAAAAACCGTTAGCGTCACCATGACGGCCCAGGAAGTTGATGTACAGACCAATGGCAAACTGGTAGGCGGCTCGGACACCATGGCAGCATGGACGTTCGACGGCAGCATTCCCGGCAAGCCAGTTCGCGTGAGCGAAGGTGACACGGTAGATTTCACGCTGATCAACCCGGCAACCAACAAAAACTCGCACGCGATGGACTTTCATGCGGCACAGGTTAGCGTGCTGGATGAATTCGCACCGGTCAAGCCAGGCGAAAGCAAACATTTCACGTTTCAAGCCAAGGTTCCCGGCGTATTCATGTACCACTGCGGCGCTGGCCCGATGGTGCAGCACATTGCACGCGGCATGTATGGCGTGATCATCGTCGATCCAAAGGGCGGTTACAGCAAAGCCTACCCCAAGCCTGACCGCGAGTATGTGCTGGTTCAGTCACAATATTTCCCGGATGTAGAAAACGTCAACGCCATGCTGGGTGACGCCAATGCCTGGAAGGGTTCGCTGATCAACGGTAAGGTTTTGCATTATGATCCCGTGCATGATCCTAAGGGCGACCATGACGTTCTGGAAGCCAAGCCGGGCGAGCGCGTGCGTATCTATTACGTGAATGCAAACATCAACCTTCCGGTCGCGCTGCATCCTATCGCCAGCATCTGGGATCGCGTATACATCAACGGCAACCCGAAAAACACGCTGTACGGGATGCAAACGTACAACGTGGCCGTGGCTGAAGCTGTTACCGTCGACCTGGTGACACCGGTAAACGACAAAGCCGCAACTGGCATCGCGATCGTTGACCATTCCATGAACGCTGCCCTGCGCGGCGCTATCACGGTTCTGGTGAGCAAGAAAGACGCCGACCCGGCCAAGGGCCACGGCGAAATGATGATCCTCAAGTAATCTTCAGTAGTGGTTGTATTTGGGGGAGGCGCATGCCTCCCTTCTTTTTCAGATCAAGGTATCATTAGCTTCATGCAACCGAAAACCGGATGTCCGACATGACGAAAAAAATAGCCGCAGGCATCGCGCTGTTGGCAGCCGTCATGCTGTCCTCATATTTCGTCTATCAGCACCTCTCAATTTCTTGGCTAGATGCTCCTTCTGTATCGCTTGGCGTCAACTGCGTCAACCTCTTTACCCAACATCAACCCGCCCGGACAAGGTCATACTTGGGTTTGCCCGATGCATCCGGAAATCATGCAGGATCATCCCGGCACTTGCCCGATTTGCGGCATGGATCTGGTGGAATCCAAGAATCACGCCGGCCATGACCATGGCATCCAGATCGATACCGCCTCAATCCAAAAGCTGGGCATCCGGCTGGCGAGCGTACGGAAATTGCCCATAAGCCAGGATATCCGCAGCTATGGCAATGTGGCGGCGGACGGCAGTTCGGTTTATAACGTACACAGCAAGTTCGACGGATCGATCAAGAAAATGTATATCCATTCCGTCGGTCAAAAAATTGCACAGGGCCAGGTGATCTATGAGATTTATTCGCCTGAACTGATCATGCAGCAAAAGGAATATTTGGGGTTTATTGCACGACGCAACCAGATATTGCAAACCATAGGCGACGCCAGGCTCGAAGAAAACGAATACGTAATGAATCTGCTGATGGAACTCTCCAAAGAAAGAGACAAGTTCCTGTATGAGGATGTCAGCCTCGAATCCTTGAAGCATCTGGAAGATTCAAAAGAATCGGTCGAGGTGGTCAAAATAGTCGCGGGAGAATCCGGCGTCGTAACGCAAATCAATGCTCGCGAAGGCAGTTCAGTCACACCTTCAACCACGCTGTTCACGCTGGCCGATATTGCGAAAGTCTGGATTGATATCTCGCTTTATCCCGACCAGGTCGCACGGGTAAATAATGGCGATACGGTGACCATAAAAAATTCTGCCGGGCAGGTCATCACCTCAAAACTCGACTTCATCAGTCCCATCGCCGAGAACAACAAAGTCAACGCGAGGGTGGCGATAGACAACAAAAAATTAAAGTTGCGTCCCGGCAGCTTTGTTGACGTCATCATCCATGCGCAACTCCACGAAGCGCTGGTGCTGCCGCGCTCTGCGGTGATGCACACCGGCGATGGCGACATGGTGATACTGTCTCGCGGCGATGGGCACTTCCTGCCGGTTCACATCGAAACCGGGGCCGAAAGTGGCGACAAGATCGAGATCATCGACGGCCTGCAGGAAAGCTCTGAAGTGGCGACCAACGGTCAATTTCTGCTGGATGCGGCGGCATCGCTGAATTCTGCCGCACAGCGCATGCAAGAAACGCATACGCATCCATGATCCCGCGCGTCATCTCTTGGTCGCTGCACAACCGCCTGCTGGTTTTGCTGCTGGCAGCGCTACTCAGTGCTTGGGGAGTTTACGCCTTCCGCCATACCCCGCTGGATGCGATTCCCGACTTGTCCGATGCCCAAGTCATCATCAAGACTGCCTATCCCGGCCAATCACCGCAGGTGGTTGAAGATCAGGTAACCTATCCGCTCACTTCGGCACTGTTGTCGGTGCCGGGATCAACCGCCGTGCGCGGTTTCTCCATGTTCGGCGAGTCGTTCATCTACATCATCTTCAAGGACGGCACCGATCCTTACTGGGCGCGCTCGCGTGTACTCGAATACCTGAGCCAGATGGCGGGCAAGCTGCCGCCCGGTGTCACTCCGGCGCTGGGGCCGGACGCATCCGGCGTGGGCTGGGTATTCGAATACGCGCTGGTCGACCGCCAGCACCGCCATGACCCCGACCAGTTACGCGCCTTGCAGGATTTCTTCCTGAAGTACGAATTGCAAAGTCTGCCCGGCGTATCCGAAGTGGCGAGCGTCGGCGGCATGGTGCGGCAATATCAGATTGAGGTCGACCCGAACCGGCTGGCGGCTTACCAACTCACTCTGGACAAGGTGGAACAGGCGGTACGCGACAGCAACTTAACGGGCGGCGGCTCCGTGGTAGAAATGGGGCGCGCCGAATACATGATCCGGGCACGTGGCTACCTCAAGACGCTGGACGATTTCCGCCAGATTCCGCTCGGCCTGGATGCACAGGGCGTCCCCATCCGCTTGCAGGATGTGGCTCATATCCAGACCGGCCCCGAGGCGCGGCGTGGCGTTACCGACCTCGACGGCGAGGGCGAAGCGGTGGGAGGCATCGTGGTGATGCGCTACGGCAATAACGCGTTGGAAACCATCGACCGCGTCAAGGCGCGGCTGCAAGAATTGAAGGCCGGATTACCGGAGGGCGTGGAACTGGTGGTTACCTATGATCGTTCCGGTTTGATCGAACGCGCCATCAGCACCCTGCGCGAGAAGCTGGTCGAAGAATCGCTTGCGGTGGCGCTGGTTTGTCTGCTGTTCTTATTTCACTTGCGCTCCTCGCTGGTCGCGGTTGTGACTTTGCCCATCGGAATCCTCGCCGCCTTCGTCGTCATGCAGCAACAGGGCGTCAGCGCCAACCTGATGTCACTGGGCGGGATAGCCATTGCCATCGGCGCGATGGTGGACGCCGCCATCGTGATGATAGAAAACATGCACAAGCATCTGGAGCGCGCCGCAAACCCCTCCCAACCTCCCCTTATCAGGGGAGGAGTTGCCCCCTCCCCTGATAAGGGGAGGGCTGGGGAGGGGTTTGAACCCGACTATTGGGAAATCGTAAAAACCAGCTCGCTGGAAGTCGGCCCGGCGTTGTTCTTCTCGCTGCTGGTGATCACTGTCTCCTTCCTGCCAGTGCTCACCTTGGGCGGACAGGAGGGTAAACTGTTCTCGCCGCTCGCCTACACCAAGACTTACGCCATGGCCGCCAGCGCATTTCTGGCGGTGACGCTCACGCCGGTGCTGATGGGGTATTTTATCCGTGGGCGCATCCGTAACGAACAATACAACCCGCTGAACCGCATCCTGCAAGCGCTGTACCGACCGGTGCTGCTGGCCGCCTTAAGTAAGCGCAAACTGACCTTGTTCGCCGCGCTGCTGCTGTTGCTTTCAGTCGCTTGGCCATTGACCAGACTGGGCAGCGAATTCATGCCGCCGCTGTATGAAGGCGACTTGCTGTACATGCCGACGACCTTGCCCGGATTGTCCATAGACGAGGCGGCGAACATCCTGCAAATCACCGACCGTCTGATCAAAGAATTTCCGGAAGTCGAACGCGTGTTCGGCAAGGCCGGGCGCGCCGATACCGCCACCGACCCGGCACCGCTGTCGATGCTGGAAACCACCATCCTGCTGAAACCGCACGAACAGTGGCCGCCGGGCGAAACCACGGAACAACTGATCCACAAGCTCGACGACGAGGTGCATCTGCCGGGGCTCACCAATTCCTGGGGCTATCCCATCCGCACCCGCATCGACATGCTCTCCACCGGCATCAAAACGCCGCTGGGCATCAAGGTCACCGGTCCAGATTTAAAAGGTGTTGCGCAACTGGCGCAAGCCATCGAGGCTGCACTCAAAGCTATTCCGGGCACACGAAATATTTTCGCCGAACGCATCGGCGGCGGACGTTATCTGGATATCGACATCAATCGCGCCGCAGCCGCGCGTTACGGCGTCACCGTCGCCGATGTGCAGCGGCTGGTACAGGGTGCCATCGGCGGCGAGAACATCGGCACACTGGTGGACGGGCGCGAACGCTACCCGATCAACCTGCGCTACCCGCGCGCCCTGCGCGACTCGCTGCAAGCGCTGGAAGCCAGCCGCGTTACCACGCCCAGCGGCGCGCAAGTGCCACTGGGTGAACTCGCACATCTGCATATCAGCGAAGGTGCGGCGGAAATCAAGAGCGAGAATGCGCGCCTCGCCGCTTACGTGTATATCGACATCGCCGGACGCGACCTCGGCGGCTATGTTGAAGAAGCCAAGCGCACTTTGGAACAAGCGGTGAAGCTACCGCCGGGTTACGCCGTCGCTTGGTCTGGGCAATACGTGAACATGCAGCACGCCAAGGAACGTCTGCAATGGGTGATCCCGCTGACGCTGCTGTTGGTGGTGCTGCTGCTTTATATGCACTTCAAACATTTCGGCAAAGTGCTGTTGGTGCTGCTGTGCCTGCCGTTCTCGCTGATCGGCGGCTTCTGGCTGGTGTACGCGCTGGGCTATAACCTGTCGGTGGCCGTGGCCGTAGGTTTCATCGCGCTTGCCGGTGTCGCTGCAGAATTCGGCGTGGTGATGCTGCTCTACCTCGACAACGCCATCGACGAAATGCGCCGCGCCGGACGCCTGCTCAATCTGTGCGACCTGCACCAAGCCATCATCCAGGGCGCTCTACTGCGCATCCGCCCCAAGATGATGACCGTCTCGGTGATTGTCGCCGGCCTGCTACCGGTCATGGCCAGCCACGACACGGGGGCCGAAGTCATGAAACGCATCGCTGCCCCGCTGGTTGGCGGCATGTTAACCGCACCGCTGCTCTCTCTGATCGTGATTCCCACTCTCTATCTCTGGTGGCATGAAAAGCGCCTGAGCTTGCCGGTGTTGAACGAAACAAAAATTAGTTGACTTGATTAACTGCTGAATGGAGAAATGTATGAAACGCACTATTATCCTATTGTCAATTCTGACGCTGCCCCTAAGCATGCCTCTGACAACCTATGCCATGGATATGTCGAACATGGATATGGATTCCTCTGCCGACGCTCACCCCACTGCAATCGAAGCCGTCGGCGTTGTCGATGAAATTGATCAAGCCAAAGGCGTCGTCACCATCTCGCATGAAGCCATCAAAAGTCTGGATTGGCCCGCCATGACCATGAACTTCACGATCAAGGATAAAAAAATGTTCGGCAAATTAAGCACAGGCAAAAAGATCCATTTTGCGTTCATTCAGCAAAAAGGCAAGTATGTGGTAACTGAAGTGAAATAATAATCTCGGCGGTCTGTCTCATTTAACTCCGAGCCGGTTAAGTGCCAAACCGAGCTCTCTGTCCGTCTTCATGATGTGAACGACAATCCATTCCCGCAGAAAAAACAGAATTTCTGTGGGAATCACAAGATGACCGAAATCGAAGTTATATCTGAAACGCTTGACCGTTTCGGTAAAAAGTCCATGGTCGCTTTTATGTGCGTCTGACTCGCTATAGTTATGCGTGAGCATCAGTTGCTCTTCGGTATCAAAATGGTAGAGGACATACTCCTCCAATTCCGCCAGCGCCTGGCCCAGTATTTTGTGACCTCTGCCGGCATACATGGCATCGCTAAGCTGATTGGCCAGCTCGATAAGCTGCATGTGTTGCTCGTCAATCACCTTGACGCCCACAGTCAGCTTGTCCGACCAAGTGACAAGTTTCTTGCGTTGATCCTCAGTTGCGACGGCTCTTGTAGTCCGTCCGGTTGCCCAAGTCATCAGTTCCATAAGCTCCTACCTTTCTGCCCAGTAGCGGCGCATCAACGTTCCAGAATGACCAGCATAAGTGTCGAATATGTCACCGATATGAATGTCTGATTTACAAATACTTTCCGGTCTTTGCAATAGCATAACAGTCCCGCTATTTAGCAACGCATAGGACAAAAGCTGATTGGAAATTACTTATTTTGCCTATATAAGCATATTGCTCAAGGGTGTAGTCTTTGCTTACATGAAGAGAAGTGAGGAGGAAATAATGACTATTCAACTGGATATTTCAACGCTGAATCAGCAGGATGCACTCGATATGGCCGTGCTAATTGAAAAGGAAGCAGAAGAACGCTACCTTATGTTTGCAGACCAGCTTATACATCGGTTTCCCGGCGATGCGGCGGATATTTTTACCATGATGGCTCGAAACGAGCAGCGCCATGGAATTGAAATTGCAGAACGAAGACGTTTGCTTTTTGGTGATACTCCTTCACGCGTAAAGGCGAATATGATCGAGAATGATATTGAAGCACCGGATACTGGAAAACCGATACGCTTCATGTCTCCGAGGCACGCCTTGGAAGTCGCAATGGAGTCTGAAGTAAAAGCCTACGAGTTTTATGATCAAATCTTGCAAGGCATTCAGGATCCCACTGTGCGTACGCTGATCATGAAACTCAGAGACGAAGAAGCAGATCATCAGAGATTCTTGAACGAACAGAAGGCGAAGTATCCCGATACGTTGGAACCAGATTTTGACACGGGGGTCGAAGCGCTGCCTTCGTTGTAAATAAGCCTCTACCAAGCAAAGTGAAAGAAAAAACCCGCTAACTTATTATTAAATTAGCGGGTTTTTATTTGGGGTGATCGATGGGGCTCGAACCCACGACAACCGGAATCACAATCCGTTCCGGGCCATTTGCAACGTGCTGATAACATACGTTTTTATTTGCATTCAGATACTTGAATTAATCTATTCTAATCTCAACTAAGGCAAACTAATCTAAAAACACCGTTTTTTTGGCATTAATAATCTAAACTAATTGACGTGTATTTCGGTCACATTTTGGTAGAGCTCATTCTTGACAATCCGGGGATCGTCACTTCGATTTGTCCTTCTCAATCTTTCGCCATAGCCGACAATAAAACGTATAATCAAAAACAAGAATTGCGGCGGATCATATGGCGAGTGCGGAACAACTTAAAGCATTGCTCAAGTCCCATTTAGATGGGGACGAGGGGCGCTTTTTGTCTGTTACCATGCAGGTTGCTGCCCATGAAGCGAAACTAGGTCACGGAAAGTTGGCCGAAGAACTTCGCGACATGGTTGATGCGGCGAAATCCCGTAGCCAGATTTCGGGGTCTCCGGGCAAGCTGGTTCCTCTCAACAAACCACGCGGAGAGCTGGCAGGCCTCCTTGACGTATCCTATCCTAAGACCCGTCTGTCAGACATGATTCTCGACGATGGAATCTCCGGGAAGCTTAAAAGAACAATCAAGGAGCAGCGTTTTTTCTCCAAGCTCAAGGAACATGGACTGTCTCCACGGCGCAAGCTCCTACTTGTCGGGCCACCGGGTACAGGTAAAACCATGACTGCAGGAGCACTCGCGGGGGAATTGGGTATACCCCTCTTTCTGGTTCGTCTTGATTCATTGATCACGAAGTATATGGGCGAAACTGCCGCGAAACTGAGGCAGGTTTTTGACTCCATTGCCAATGTGCGGGGTATCTACTTTTTCGATGAGTTCGATGCGATTGGCTCCCAACGAGGCAATCTCAACGATGTCGGTGAAATCAGAAGGGTACTTAACAGCTTTCTGCAAATGATCGAGCAGGATAGCTCGAACAGTGTGATCATCGCAGCGACCAACCATCCAGACATCCTTGATTACGCTCTTTTCCGTCGATTTGACGATGTTATTCAGTATGGCATGCCCAATCAGGAACAGATTGTTCTAATGCTCAAGGCACGGTTGGCAGGATTTCAACCCAATCGTTTTCCTTGGTCAAAAGTCGCTGGGCATGCATTGGGATTAAGTTATGCGGAGATTTCGAGATCTGCCGACGAGACGATCAAGGATTGCATAATCCACGACTGCGAATTTGTTACCGAAGCCGATCTGGTGCATACGTTCGATGAACGAAAATTGATCAGTGGCAAGCTCGCCAGCAACAATAATAACGAGCTGCCAATCCATGACAAATCAAGCACAAGATAAACGTCCGCATTTCGTTCTTTCCAACACGTCCGAAGCAAGACCTTTCACCGCGCATTCCGGCATGGGCGGAACCAAGCACTTACCTGATTTGCCACGTGCTCAACATGGCGCATCTCTTCAAGCCCAACTCCAGGCGCTTAAGCCGATTGCCCAAGAGGCAGCAACCACACAAAAAGAACTGGGTCTTGAGAGTGGCCTGGGCCTACAAATCCAATTCCGTAGCCAGCCCGATGTCGAACTAGCGTTTGAGAGCCTCGCCTACGAACCACAACACATCGAACTATTAAGTATCCACAAGGAAGGCGATTACACGCTTGCCAACGTATTTGTACCTGATGGCCGGCTTGAGCACTTCGAAAAGTACATTGTCGATTATCTGGCGGAGAAGAAAAATAAGAATGGCGATGCTCATGACCACAAATCACTGCTGAACACTATCGAGACTATTCGTGCGGCTGAGCTTCGCGCTCTTTGGACGGACGATCCCGAACTGCTGCCTCAAAACCCAGACGAAGTTTTTTGGTGGGAGGTATGGCTGCCGGAACGTGGAAGCCGCGATGCTGTGATCAACGATTTTCACAAGCTGGTCGCCGCAGCCGGTTGTACAGTCAGCACCAACCGGGTTGATTTTCCCGAGCGCACAGTTGTACTGATGCACGGTTCTGAACGGCAACTCTCCCAATCGGTTATGACGCTTAACTGTGTGGCGGAATTGCGTCGGGCAAAAGAAACGGCAGAACTTTTCGACGGAATGAACGTTGAAGAACAACACGCCTGGATGGACGAACTCCTATCCAGGACGAATTATCCAATCCACGACGATCAAGTTCCTCGGATTTGCTTGCTCGACAGCGGCATCAATCGCGGGCATCCACTTCTTGCCCAGATGTTGACGAGCAACGACCTTTTTACCATTGATCCTGCTTGGGGAACAGATGATGAGGCCAATCACGGCACCGGCCTGGCGGGTATTGCGACCTATGGTGATTTGACCGAAGCACTTGAAACTGCGCAGCCAATTCAAGTTGAACACCTGCTGGAGTCGGTCAAGTTGACCCCAAATGATGGAGCTAACAATGGAGATGAGGAATTCCACGCCTATCGTTTCGGCGATGCGGTCAGTCAGCCGGAAGTCGCAGCGCCTCATCGTCCCCGTGTTTTCACTTCGGCGGTAACGGCCTCCGATTACCGAGATCGTGGACGCCCGTCCTCTTGGTCTTCCATGGTAGATCGGTTGGCGGCAGACGCCGATGGCGGTGGTGGTTTCCCCCGTCTCATTGTTCTGTCTGCTGGCAACACGAGAGAACACCTTGCCTGGACCACTTACCCAGATAGCCTTTCGACCAACTTGATCCACGATCCCGGCCAAGCATGGAATGCGCTGACGGTCGGTGCATACACCGAAAAAGTGGATACCGAGGATATTAACGTCGCCCCTGTGGCCACTGCTGGTGGTATCAGCCCATTCTCCACGACCTCAGCGACTTGGGACAAAGCGTGGCCGCTGAAGCCAGACGTGGTATTCGAAGGTGGGAACGTAGGAAAGGATGCACTCGGTTCGACAGGGATGCCCAGCCTCAATTTGCTGACTACTCATTTCAAACCGACTGAGAGGCTTTTCACTACCACAAACGCCACCAGCGCCGCTTCCGCTTTGTGCGCACGCATGGCGGCACAACTGATGGCGGCCTACCCACAATTGCGCCCCGAAACCGTCCGGGCTCTCATCGTCCATTCCGCCGAATGGACCGAGGCCATGCGCCAGATGTATTTGCCTGCTGGCAAAACGCCCACCAAGAATGACTGTGCCAGACTGATTCGCCACTGCGGCTGGGGCGTGCCCGACCTGGATCGTGCTCGATGGAGTGCATCCAACTCGCTAACGCTGATTGTCGAGGATTTGGTTCATCCATATCAGAAGATAAAGGGCGAGAGCCCAAAATCCCGAGATATGAACCTACACGCGCTGCCTTGGCCGAAAGATGAACTGGAAGCTTTAGGTGCCACCAAGGTACAGATGCGGGTCACGCTCTCGTATTTCATCGAACCCAACCCATCGGCACGCGGTACCGCATCAAAATATCACTATCCATCGCACCGGTTGCGTTTCGATGTGCGCCACCACCTCGAAACAACCGAAGATTTTCTAGCGCGGATCAATGCGGCAGCCGCCATGGAAGACGACGAACAGCACACAAACCCCAAGGACCCAGACTGGCTGCTAGGTGAGCGCCATCGGCATAAAGGTTCAATACATCAGGACACATGGGAAGGTACCGCAGCCGACTTGGCGAGCAGAGGTTTTCTTGCCATCTATCCTGCCATGGGCTGGTGGCGTACCAGACCCAAGCTGGAACGCTATGATTTGCCTGCCCGGTACAGCCTTATCATTTCCATCCGCACACCACAAACGGATATCGATTTGTATAACGCGGTCGCCGCTCAGATAACAACTCCAGTAGTTATTTCGATTTAAAGTGATCTAATATTCTAGCCATCCTCTTATTCTTCGCCTTCCCGGATATCTTCATCTTGTAACTCTTCAACTTGATCGCTACGAATTGCACGTAGCCGGGTCATAACTTCGTCGCCGTATGGGGTTAGCGTCCAATAGGTTCCAGAGTCCTTGACGCTGCGCGACTTTTCGCTTTTCGCAATTAGTCCAAGGGCCCGAAGCTGGATTTTTACGGTCTGGAAATCTTCTTGGTGCAGAGTGAAACCGTTGAGGGATTGACGTTCAAGCTTCTTGTTTTTCCGAAGTCCCTCCACATTCATTTCTTCAACCATCGCATTGAGCGCAGATTTTATGGAGTTTTCTGGGGCTTCATTAATCATGAGCGGAGCAACCACGAAAAAAAGCTCATCCCACGTGGGGCTGAAGGTGCCACTCCAACTGGTAGATGAGTATTCGCCGGGAGCCGTTGCATGGAACGAGAATCTAAGTGAGTGCCGCTCGTCACCTTGAGACAATCCCTCTGCACCTTTAGGCGCAGATGTTCTGGCTTTTGCCAATTCTGATTGGAGTTCATCAACTCGGCGGCGCAATTGCAGCAACTCCATCGTAGCATCTCGGTCAGCAAGCTCATTGGCTCGCACCCAGCCTACTGCTGGGTTTGATTTTATGAGCTGTATCAAGCTACGACTTACAACTGAGCCAAGTTCTTGTGGCGTATCCCAAAGCTTGCACAGTTTCTTTTCAACCGAGGTGCGAAAATCAGCAAGCTTACCTTTGCCTTCCTCTGTTGTTTCTGTTTTGTCCGCAATGATTTTCCCCGGATCGCGATGAATAAACGCGATAGTAGGTTTGTTTATTGATAATGCATAACGATACTCCATTTCGGTGTAGCTCAACCCCTCGGGGCTAATTGATCCGTAACGACCAGCAAGAATCAAAATGTAATAGTCACAGTCGTCGATTACTTTCTTGATTAAATTCCACTGAGTTTCATTTGCAGCTGGAAAAAGTTCCATTCCGGCAGGCATGCAGTCAAGCTCAAGAAGCGCGTGCATAACTTCCTGTCGTTCGGCCTCAAGATCTTTGAATGTACTGCTTACGAAAACCTGAAATCTCTTTTCCACTTCAATCACCTTTGTGTGTATGGACTCTATAGCTATTATACGGCCCCACCAATCCGTATAGTTCGCGTGCGTCGTTCATCGTTCAGGCCGACTCTCCTTCGCCCCAGACGCGGGCAATAGCTTTTTGGATATTAGTCTCTTGATCTGCGATTTCTGCTTTGAAGCGTTCGATTTCCTTCTGGTGGCTCTCGATCTCCGCCACGATCTCCTTCTGTACCTCCAGTGGTGGCAGGGGGATTTGAAAGTTCTCTACGTAACCCCGTGGCACGCGTTGCAGACCTCCCGTGCCGGTCATTTGAGCGATTGCAGTATCCCGAAAAAGCGGATGCATAACGCAGAAATAAACCCATTCTGGGAGCACACGTCCGTTGCTTCGTAGCACGTAGAACTCACTGGAGCCAAATCCAATTCCATTGAGAAGGCCACGTGCGATACCTGCTTTACCATTTTCAAAACATGGTGTTACCTTCGCAAGGAGAACATCGTTGTCTTCAAAATAGGTGTAGCTCGCTGAAACTTCCGAAAGCACTTTTTCAGCGCTGGGTTGGAATACCATTCGGTGCTCATTGATATCAGCCATCGGAACAAATGAGACGCTTGTGTCGGGCTTGAGGTCAGCCAACTGACTTTTGCGTGGATTGAGGGTGCAGACATCGCCAATCCGAACCAAGGGGAAAATGTAATTCTTTGTTACTCCCTCCCGATACCTCTCTCCGCTGAGGTTGTAGTCGCCATTCGCGGCAATTTTTTCTTTCGTCACGATCAGCCCAAGCGTGGACTGAAGGTTATGAGTCGGTTGTTGGTTGCGGAGTGCTTGCAGGTATTCGGTCAGTTCGTGTTTTACCTGGGATAACTGCTCACCTGCATTGGCGCGGCGTTGGGCTCCAAGGCCAAAGCCATCATTTTCGATTTTGAAGAAGGCAACGGTATCGCTCTGCTTTGCGATAGATTTGTCGAGAATGAGAATCGAAGTTTTTACACCGGAATACGGATTGAAAACGCCTGCGGGGAGGGAAACCACAGCGACAAGTGCATTTGCGACCAGCATTTTCCTTAGTTCTTTGTAGGCGGTCTGAATCTGGAAGATAATGCCTTCTGGCACGATGATGCCAGCGCGGCCAGTCTGGGTAAGGTGTTCCGCGATGTAATCCACAAACAGCACTTCGCTGCGCTTGGCTTGGATGGAGAAGCGCTTATGCGGCTTGATGCCGCCCTTCGGTGACATGAAGGGTGGATTGGCGAAGATCACGTCAGCATGCTCATTCCAGCGATCTTCGCTGGTGAGCGTGTCGTATTCAAAAATATGCGGATCGGTGAAACCGTGCAGATAAAGGTTCACCAGTGACAGGCGCACCATGTCGGGCGAGATGTCGTAGCCCTGAAAGTTTTTGGCGAGGCGGCCTTTCTCGTCAGGAGTTAATGTGCTGATATTTTTGGCATCGGCATTGGTGCGCAGAATATATTTGTATGCGGAAATAAGAAAACCCGCCGTGCCGCAAGCGGGGTCAAGAATCACTTCACCTTTTTTTGGTGCCAGCACCTCAACGATAAAATCAATGATATGGCGCGGGGAGCGGAACTGGCCCGCATCACCCTGCGAGCCAAGGACAGAGAGCAAATACTCGAAGGCGTCGCCGAGGCGTTCGCTGTTGTCGTAGCTAAACTCGTCGATGATTTTTAGGAAACTCTTCAGCGTCTCGGGGTCGCGATACGGTAGATAGGCATTTTTGAAAATATCGCGAAACAGCGCTGGGATGCCAGGATTCTGTGGCATGGTACTGATGCCTTCACCGTAGAGGCCAATCAGTTCATGGCCGCCGATGCCTGCGCTCATCAGCTTGGCCCAGCCGTAGCGGGCGAAATCGCCGGTGAAAAATTTGCGCTTGCCGCCTAACTCCTCTGCTTCGGCGTCCATGTCATCCATGAACTTGTAGATGAGGGCGATGGTGATCTGCTCGACCTGAGATTTAGGATCAGGAACCTTACCCACGAGAATGTCGCGGGCAGTGTCGATGCGGCGTTTGGTATCGGTATCGAGCACGGGCTATCCCTTGAGTTGTTTGATTGCAGGTGCAGCGGTGAGCACCTGCATCTGGCGTATGGCTATCGCGTTGAGACGCTTGAGGCGATCACCTTGCGACAGCTTCATGTGTATGAGTTCGGCGTTCATATTTTCAATATTGGCCAGCACCAGCAGTTGTTCGATGGTGGCGTAGTCGCGCATGTTACCTTCCATCTCGGGATTGGCGTCGCGCCATTGTTTGGCCGTCTGGCCAAATAGCGCGACATTGAGCATGTCCGCTTCGTTAGCGTAGATGATGGTGGCCTGCGCGGCGGTCACTGCTGCGGGTATCAGGTGCGTTTTGATGGCGTCGGTGTGAATGCGGCAGTTAAGCTTGGACAGGGTGCGATTCAGATTCCATGCAAGTGACAAACGTTGGTTTTCATCTTCCTTGAGACGCTGGAATTCCTTGATGAGGTAGAGCTTGAACTCGACCGATACCCAGGAGGCAAACTCAAAAGCGATGTCCTTGTGTGCGTAAGTACCGCCGTAGCGGCCAGACTTGGAGATCAACCCGATGGCATTGGTCGTATCTATCCATTGGCGGGGAGTCAATACAAAGCTGTTGAGCCCCGCCCTGTTTTTAAACCCCTCGAATTCGAGGGGGTTGAAATCGGCATTGTTCAGCCGCTCCCATACGCCTAGAAATTCAATAGTATTGCGATTTCTCATCCAGTTCTGGATAACATGGTCTGCTCGCCCCGGCTCTTTATGTTTTGCAATGTCGGTCAGGGAAATATAGTCGTTACTGGATTGGATGAGAACAGTCACGGAGGTTCCTTGCACGTCGATGCTCGCTTTACCGGCTTTGCTCATAAATTCTCCTACGCAGAAAACTGATTCAAGGATACATAGTCCTTGATGTAATTGGGAATGAGTGTACGGTATTGTTTTGGCACAGCCCTGAAATCTTTCAAAGGAAAAATTGAATTGGTTGCAAGGTCGGTCAGTTCGCCACTATCAACAATGTGGCGAATCTGGTCGCTGGTGACATAGGCCTTGAAGTAATTCTTGAGCGCTGGAATAGCTTCAGCTTCTTCCGGCTTGTAGTCGGCGACGAACTTGGAGAATTCTTCTTCAAGCAGTTCGTCCTTGGATTTGAAGCGCGGAATCAGGCCGAAGATTTTCTCAAGTATTTCGCGCAGGCCCAAGCGTCGATCCACCGCAGCCGCTTTGCGAAGTTTATCCAGGGTATAGAACTCGTTGGGTTTGTCAAAAACTTCACGGTTGACGTAATCAATCACACGATCCCACTGGCCTGCCTCGACGGCATCCACGATGGTCGCATTTTCGCGAATGGTGTCCTCGAATTTCTCGTAGAACATGCGGTCGATCTTCATGCCATCAGCAGTGATCTGCTCAACCCGGAGCGACGCGACGATGTCGCCGCCGAGATGCTCGTAGGATTCAACCTGGGCCACTGGCCCCGCACCACCATTTTCGCTACCTCGTCCCTTGGGTTTAGGCAGCATGAGAATTTCGTCGTAGTTGAATTCCTCTTCAAAGTATTCGCAGTTGGCGAAGAAATCGAACAACTTATAAGAAGTCTTGTGCGGTTCCTTGACGATTTCCTTGTGGTCATCATCGAATAACTGCTCAAGAAAGTTGTGCTTGCGCGTGCCGCGCCCTTTGATCTGAATGAAATCGGTGGGCGAAAAGATCGGGCGGAATAAACCCAGATTGAGCAGGTCTGGGCAATCGTAGCCCGTGGTCATCATGCCGACTGTGACGCAGATGCGAGCTTTGCTGGTTTTGTAGGTGGGTAGAAAATTGGCAGAGCCGAGCAAGTTGTTATTGGTGAAGTTGATAGTGAACTGCTGGGCATCGGTAATTTGTGAAGTGACTTGCACGGCAAAATCAGACTGGTATTTGTCAGGGAACATTATGTCCGCCATCTGATTCAGAATCTGAGCAAGCTTTGCGGCATGATTTTGACTCACGGCAAAGATAATCGATTTGCCAATCTCACCGCTGATAGGATCGCGGTGAGCGTGCTCCAGAAAGGTTTTGCAGAAAATCTGATTGGTGGCATCGGAGAAAAAGCGCTTTTCAAATTCGCGTTGCTTAAAACTTTCTTTCTGGTCATCGCCTTGTTCGTCCTTGAAGTCAACGACAAACCCCTCTTCCGACAGAAGCTGTGTGGTGATCTCACTGCGGGCATCCACGACAGTCGGATTGATGAGGAATCCATCTTTTACGCCATCGAGCAAAGAATAGCGGAAAGTAGGCTGTCCATCATCGCAGCCGAAGGTTCGGTAAGTGTCGAGCAATAGACGGCGCTCGTATTCGCGGGGATCTTTGCTGGTGGATTTTGCTTTTTCGAACTTCTTGAGGTAGTCGCGAGGCGTAGCAGTGAGACCAAGTTTGTAGCCGATAAAATAGTCAAAAACGGCACGGGCATTCCCTCCAATGGAGCGGTGTGCTTCGTCTGAGATCACAAGGTCGAAATCAGTGGGCGAGAAAAGCTGCTGATATTTGTTATTGAAGAGCAGCGACTGGACTGTGGTGACAACAATTTCTGCGTGTCGCCAGTCGTCGCGATTTTCCTTGTAGATGACCGTTTTGTAATCGTTGGCGAGCACCTTGCTGAAAGCTTTCTTGGCTTGATCTTCAAGTTCCAGACGATCTACGAGAAATAGCACACGGCGAGCGTTGCCAGTGCGCAGGAACAGTTTGATGACCGCCGCCGAAGTGAGCGTCTTGCCCGTGCCGGTAGCCATCTCAAAAAGGAATCGGTCTTTGCCATCATTAACGGCACGTTGCAGTGCGTGTATGGCCTTCATCTGATAGGGCCTGAGAAAGCGCAGACCATTGGCTTCGATGAAGCCGGTGCGTTCGGCCTCATTTTTCCAGGCAGCATCGGCGGCATAGGATGGGCGCTGAGTGAGAACAATGTAGTCGTCGTCAACCGGCTCTTCGGTCAGGCGCTTGGGATCGGGAACGGATTTCTGGTACCCCATTACAGACGCTGGCGTCGGGAATGTTGTAATGACGTATGGGCTGCCACGCTCAAGATCCCAGAAATAATGCAGGTTGCCGTTGGAAAGAATGATAAAGCGGCAATCTTGAGACTTGGCGTATTTTCGAGACTGCTCCTTACCAACCAGCGGATTTTTGTCTTCCGACTTGGCTTCGAGGATGATGAATGGAAAGTTTTTTTCGTTGAGCAGCAGATAATCGATAAATCCCTTCGATGATTTCTCAAAGTTTTCTCCGAGGGCATCAAGTTCCTGCGTCTTGATCGTGACGCCGGGTTCAAGCTGAATGTTTGCAGGCAATTTACCTTCGGCGAAAAAACGCCAGCCTGCGGCTTCGAGCAGCTTGTTGATTTTAATGCGGGCTGTGGCTTCCTTGTTTGCCATTCCGGTTCCTTGGTGTCACCACGGGCTCAAGCGTCTATGGTTTGCTGAATGTTGCGCGGACTAATGTATCAGTCAGGCTTATCGCGATAAAGGCACTAAGATGGAATGCTACCAGCTTTCATCATACTGAGCGATGTGTCATAGCTATCGATTAATAAGCCACCGAGAAAACGGTGCTGAAATCACGGGAAAGCATGGCCTGTTAAATGAAGTAGAAGCCGCCCAGCGGCTTCTACATTTAACTTACTACTCCAGCGAGGTCGTCTCGACGATACTCTTGAACTGCTCCAGCACCTCCGAATATTGCTGCTTATGGCAAACATCTGTTGCGCGATGCAGCAGTTGCCATAGAAATAAATGAGGACAGCAAGCTTGACCACCGGATTTCATTCTGGTGGTCAGAAGAATCACTAAAGCGCCAAATATATTTGGCATTTTTTGGCATTAATTATTTTATAGCCAACAGCTACAAGCAATAAAAGCAATGTAACTTATTGTATTACGATGATTATTTATTTCTTATTGACGGGAATCGAACTCACGACAACCGGATTTTCATTCCGGAGTACAGGATTTGACTACCGGAATTTCATTCTGGTGGTCAGTATCACTAAAACGCTAAAATATATTTGGCTTTTTTGGCTTTGGCTGTTTTATATTTAACAGTTACAAGCAAGAAAAATATATAATATGCTGTATTATATATGTTATTAGTTGTTATCAATGAGGCTCGAACCAGTGACAACCGGAATTTCATTCCGGTCTCAAGATCAAAAAAATGCCAAAATTATTTGGCATTTTTTTGGCATTGAATATTTTCAGCAACAGTAAAAAACAACGCTAACATCTTGTATTAGCGTGTTTATTTGGGGTGATCGATGGGGCTCGAACCCACGACAACCGGAATCACAATCCGGGGCTCTACCAACTGAGCTACGACCACCATTGAACTGACCAAGCCGCACTGTCTGGCGTGCCCGACAGGAATCGAACCTGTAACCCCCAGCTTAGAAGGCTGGTGCTCTATCCGGTTGAGCTACGGGCACAATTCTTTCGGTCGCCAATTCGACTTGTTAAACCTGGACAGGATGGATAGATTCGAACTCCCTGCATCCATATCCCAATCAAGGTTTCAAAAATTACGCATCATTCCCTTATAGAATGATGTGGGAAATTCAATTAGCGCCGTCAATAATTTAGACCAACTATTGCTTAGCGTCTTTTTGTTTCGTTTTTAATTATAACGTCAAACAGCCATAATTACCAACAGAATAGCGCAGAGAGAAATATCGCCCCAAAATATCAGTACCGCAGAAACAGTTTCTCAGGGCTATACAACATGGCTTGGCTTCCTTAGTTCATCCGTCCCACTAAGATGACATCGCTATGTATCTTAGCGCACAGAATATCCGATGAGACAAGCGTAGTCTAATTTCATCGGCAAATGCGTATCCAGAAGTTGTTTACCATTTTCAGGATTAACAGTGTTGAGCTTTATATAAGATATAAGGCTGATAACCAATTCAAAAGGTAACAATTTCAAGCGGGGTGGATCATGAGTGCTTTTACTGTATGGGGATTTATATCAGAGGGCGGCAGATATTTTGATATTAATCTGGATATTTTTGCCGATTCGCCTCTGGACGCCACGGAAAAAGTCCTGAAACAATATGCAAATCTGGTTGTGTCCAATGTATGCAGGGCTAACACCGGAAGGCTTCTGGAATATTAGCCGGGCCGTTGAAATGCCGCCGAAGAGCCAAGTAGCTCAATATGTTACATTTACGGCTCCCTCAAAAATTCAAGTTCCCCACACTTGTGGCGTCGGACAAACACCTATGCGGCATTACTTGATTTGCTTAATGTCATAGAAGTTTCTTTATCTTAAAATGTATCTCGCCGCCAAAACACTTGCAAGGCGATGGTAACCTTGGTTCGATCATTTCAATCATGCGTCGAATCTCAAGCTGGGCAACAATATCCTGAATTACCGGGCAGCTCCTGATAAAATCGGTAAAACTTAAACAAGGACACTCCTATGACAATCTCCATTTATAACGTCACCATCCCGGTGTGGAAACGTTTCCTCGACAACCTGTCCCTCCTGCTAGAAAAGGCCGTCGTTTACGCTGATGCAAAAAAGATCGATCACAGCGTATTGCTCAATGCACGTCTGTTTCCGGATATGTTTCCGCTAACCAGACAGGTGCAGATCGCTTCGGATAACGCCAAATTCGGCGCTGCCCGTCTGGCGGGTATTGAGGCACCTAAGTTTGCGGACGACGAAACCAATTTTGCAGAACTGCAAGCCCGTATTACCAAGACCATTGCCTTCCTCGACACCATTACTCCGCAACAACTGGAGGGGAGCGAAAACAGAGACATCGTTCTGGTGATACATGACACCAAGCAGGAAATGAAAGGCTTGCAATATTTACTGGATCGGGTTCAGCCGAATTTCTATTTCCATATCACGACGGCCTATAACATTCTGCGCCACAACGGGGTAGAAATAGGCAAGCGGGATTTTCTCGGGTAACAGCACTAACGAGTTGCGCATGACCGGTTTGCGCGGCGGCTGGTCACGGAATTTTTCCGAGTCGCCGTTCCGAGGCAACTGTTTTTGCTGTCCACTATTCAGCTTCAAATGACAACTAACAACACAGGCACTACACAGAACAAAATTCCGGCTGGTGTCTGGGTACTCGGTTTCGTCAGCTTATTGATGGATATCTCTTCGGAGATGATCCATAGCTTGCTGCCTTTGTTCATGGTTACAACGCTGGGAGCCAGTGCCCTCATGGTGGGCATGATTGAAGGCTTGGCCGAGTCCACCGCCCTGATCGTGAAAGTTTTCTCGGGTGTGCTGAGCGATTATCTCGGCAAGCGTAAAATTCTTGCCTTGTTCGGCTATTCGCTGGGAGCCTTGACCAAACCCCTGTTTGCGTTAGCCTCCAGCACGGGACTGGTGCTGACCGCCCGCTTGCTGGATAGAGTCGGCAAAGGCGTGCGCGGCGCACCGCGCGATGCAATGGTTGCGGACATTACGCCGGCACATTTGCGCGGTGCCGCCTTCGGCCTGCGCCAATCCCTCGACACGGTGGGAGCATTTCTTGGCCCCCTGCTGGCAGTCGGCTTGATGCTGCTTTGGGCGAACGATTTCCGTGCCGTGTTCTGGGTCGCCGTTATCCCAGGATTGATGGCCGTTTCTCTGCTGCTGTTCGGCATACGAGAACCGGAGCGTCAGCGAACCGCACCGCGCAGCAATCCGATACGCCGGGAAAATTTGCAACGCCTGAATGCATCGTATTGGTGGGTAGTGGGAATCGGTGCAGTTTTCACACTGGCGCGTTTCAGCGAAGCGTTTCTTGTTCTGCGCGCCCAACAGGGAGGCATTCCCGTTGCACTGGTGCCGCTGGTCATGGTGGCAATGAATCTGATTTATGCGGCATCGGCGTACCCCTTCGGCAAACTCTCCGACAACATGAGCCACCGCAAGCTGCTGGTGATCGGCCTCATCGTCCTGATTGCGTCCGATCTGGTTCTGGCAACCGACGATCATTGGGTCGCCGTTTTGCTGGGCGTTGCGCTATGGGGCATCCACCTTGGCATCACGCAGGGCTTGCTGGCAACCATGGTCGCCGACACCGCCCCCGCCGACTTGCGCGGCACGGCATACGGCTTCTTCAACCTGATGAGCGGGCTGTCCATGCTCGCGTCCAGCGTGTTGGCCGGTTTTCTGTGGGACAAACTTGGCGCTTCATTCACTTTTTATGCCAGCGCTATTTTTTGCGCGGTGACGCTTGTCGGACTGGCTTGGCAGCCTGCTAGAAACAAAAATTCAGGAGCCAGTTTATAAAAGAGTCACCCTACGTGCGTTAGCGTACAGATCGCTTGGCATAAGCTGTAGAAAATCTCCTCTTTGAATCGCACCTTATCGCGGCTCATTCGACCATTAGCCCTAACTGGCTTCCGGTAATAGACAATTCGCATATTTACAAGCATCAGGCACATCAGAATACCTGAGCAAGGCTGATTTTATCGGCCTCTTAAAATTTTCCGGGGCACCTGAAATGGAACACATGTGCTTCGGTAAGATACGGCTGACCTGCTTGCTTTGCGCGCTACTTACCGCTTGCGGCACACAGCCGAGCAAGCCCATGGAAAAATCCTCCGACCAGCATATAAACAGCTCCGATGTTGGGCCTTTGCACGGTACCGGTATTCCACCCATTATCCGGCGCACCATCCCGCTTCCCCTTCCTGTCGCCGCCCCTAAAGCCGAAACTTACAGCGTGGTGGTGACCAATGTTCCGGCGCAGGAAATTCTGTTCGCTTTGGCACGCGATGCGAAGATCAATCTCGATATCCACAGCGGCATCCAGGGTACGGTCACGCTCAACGCAATCGACCAGACTCTGCCGCGCATCCTCAGCCGCATGTCGCGGGTTTTTAGAATTGTCCGGTTTTGTAGCACATGAATTGTCCGCTTTTTTGCCGGGTGTGTGAAGCAGCGGAGGGCGTAGCCCGGAGCTGATTCACACACCCGGCGGCACGCCTGGCGGATGGTTCAGGCGGCCTGTTTCAAGTTCTCTGTGAGCGTTTTTCCTTCCCTGTTATAGTCGGCCAGTTTGCGTGGCCCATGGAACACGGACAGGTTGCCATCGGCATAGCAATGCACCCGCACTTTGGCTTTCACATAGTGGCAGCGATGGCGATCCGCCGGAATCTGCAAGATCAGCCCCTCAAAACGTACGCTGTTATCCGGGCTCACCGTGCGCTCATGCTGCTCGCACAGGATGTCGTTGAGGCTGCCGCCGATCCATGGCACGAAGGCTGATCCGTCTTCTTGCGCGGCGCATGCGAATTCGGCATTGAATGCCGGTAAATAGGCCTCTCTCAGGTAGCGGTTTGCGTCTTCAATGCAGGTGATACCAGCAGCGGCCAACTCGTTGGGCAAGCGCCCCTGGTGCGTGCCGAAGGCGCGTTCCGATCTCCCTCGCGCTTCGGGGGAATAGGCTGCGATCATCTCGATGCCCAACCGCTTCATGGCGCGACCAAACTGTGTGAGGTTCTCCTTGTCGACCTTGCCGCCGGCCTCCGGCGTGTGCCAGTAATGGCTGCCACGGTCGCTGTAAAACGAGCAGAACAGGCCATGCGCTTCGATCACATCATGCACGCCCCGGAAGCTGCTTGCCGTGCCTTCCTCTCCGACGAAGAACATCGAGTAGTGTTCGCTGGTCGCGTCATCCATCGTGACGATCAAGTCCCACTTCTGCCCGGCCACCCACTCGTGGGTGCTGCCGTCTTGGTGGATCATCATGCCCGGCAGAGGGGAGCGTTCGCGCCGTTTCCTGTGCGTGCCAGTTTTCTTGAGCTTGGGCACCAGCCCCGCTTCCTGCAGACGCCTTTTGACCCATGTGTAACTGCGCGTCCCGCCCGTGCGCTTGTAGAAACTGTGGAAGTGTTTCACGTTCCAACCCATATACCGGCGGCGATATTCGTCGGTCAGCGACATCGCCTCATCCACCGGCGCTTGTCGGTTCGAGGCCTGTTCCAGCCGACGATCGATAAGCCCGTCCAACCCGTCCGCCTCATAGCGCACCATGTAGCGTCGGAAACTGCGCTCGCAAACGCCCAGTATCTGCGCCGCCTCGGCTTGCGTCAGCCGACCTTCATTCCATCCTTCATACGCTTCCTCGAATCTCATCTTCCGTATCTCCTGT
Source organism: uncultured beta proteobacterium (assembly GCA_963714805.1). Classification (GTDB taxonomy): domain Bacteria; phylum Pseudomonadota; class Gammaproteobacteria; order Burkholderiales; family Gallionellaceae; genus CAIQPV01. Next base: position 70,485 of record CAVQPO010000008.1, read on the forward strand.
AGCACTTTTGTCGGCTTCATGTTGCCCTCCTTGGGCAATATGACAACCGGACAGATTGCGTGCTACAAAACCGGACAGATAAAAAACTCGCAACAGCATCCTCAGCCGCATGGCGAACCAGGTGGATATGCGCTACGAATTAGATGGCACAAATTTAATCATCATGCCGGATACGCCTTATCTGAAGCACTACAAAATCGATTATGTAAACATGACACGCGATGCGGATGGGGCGATATCCAATGCCACGCAAGTCGGCTCCGGTTCATCGGGCATTAGCAATGGCGTGGTTGGCGCGGGTGGCAATAACTCATCGCTGACGATCAAGAATACTTCCAGAAATCACTTCTGGGAAACCTTGATCCAGAACGTCAAGGATATCCTGCACGAAACCGACCAGCTTCTGCCAGCCGGATCCAGCGAAACCATGGTGCAACAAAGCAGCGCGATCAACACCAGCGGCACCGGCGTACAACAACCGCAGGCAAGCGGCCGGAAAAGATCCACTGCCAAGCAACCCGGCATCGAGAGCAGCCCGATCCCGGCAACCGTGCAGGGAGACGGCACTACCGTTACGCGCACCAGCACTTTTCGCGAAGCTGCGGCCGTCATTGCCAACCCGGAGAGCGGCATCATCACCGTACGTGCCACCGGAAAACAGCATGAGAAAATTCAGGAGTTCATCGACCAGGTCATGAGCAGCGTGCGGCGACAGGTGCTGATCGAAGCAACCGTGGTGGAGGTGAGCCTGAGCGACCAATATCAACAGGGCATCAATTGGTCGAAGTTGCTGGTTGGCAGCAAAGGTTTCCAGTTGACCCAAGCCGGATCAGCGGGCTTGCCAGCGACCAATACTGGCAGCATGTTTACCCTCGACTATACCAACCCCACTTCTGCATCAGGTAACCTGAGCGCACAAGTTTCGCTGCTGGAATCGTTTGGCAAGGTAAAGGTGCTGTCCAGCCCCAAGCTCAGTGTGCTGAATAACCAGACCGCAATGTTGCGCGTAGTGGACAATCTGGTGTACTTCGTCACCAACGTAACCACCACTGCACCTTCAGTAACCAGCGCGGCCTTCAGCACGTTTTCGACCACCCCCAATACCGTGCCTATCGGTTTCACCATGAGCGTTACACCGCAGATTAGCGACAGCGACACGGTGCTGCTCAACTTGCGTCCTTCGATTTCGCGGCTGATCGGTTACGTCAACGACCCCAACCCGGACTTGGCTAATGCGCATGTGGTGAGCCGCATCCCGCAAACCCAGACCCGCGAGATGGAGTCGGTACTAAGAATCGAGAACAACCAGATTGCCGTGATGGGCGGTCTGATGCAGGATGAAATCAATAATCTCACCGACGCTGTTCCCGGCTTGTCATCCCTTCCCGCAGCGGGAAACCTGTTCATGAACCGCAATGACACTACGCAAAAAACCGAACTGGTGATTTTTCTGCGTCCGGTTGTCATCAAGGAGGCCAGCATTACCGCAGACTACAAAGAATTCCGCAATAACCTGCCGGATGCCGATTTTCTCAGAGATGCAAACAAAGGCAGGCCGTGACTATCATGGCAACTTATACCAATTCTCCTTCAATAGTGATGTATTGGTGGGAGCGGCCTCCCGGCCGCGACAATATTTATCGTGGCCGGGAGGCCACTCCCACGAAACATTATTCCCGTATTGAATTGGAAATGGAATTACCAGCTTGAATGATGAAAAAACGACCTGCCAGCGGACTCATCAGCTTTATTCTCTCCTCCTTTGTCAGCGGGATGTTGTTTGCCGCGACTGGCGTTTTTTACGTCAGGCACGAAATCTCCACGCCGACGATGCATAACCAGAACTTGATAGCAAATATGCCACCCAAAAAAATCAGCAACGTCATGCTCGTATCATTTTCTCCCGCCATGATGCAACCTTTATCCGTTCGACCTGGCTACCCAAGCTCATCCCAGTCGCAGCCTGCTACCCGCAAACGCTCAAAGAAGAGAGCACATGGAACTCCATACACCCATCCATCAGTGCAACCTTTACCTGCCAGTATCGCCCCTGAGAAAGCGGTCGCAACAATCGAACCCGCTGTTGCTTTGGCTCAGCCCATCCATATCGAGCATAGTCATGCGAGCGAAACCGTTGATCCCCTGCTATTGGCCGCTTGGCAGGCATACCACACCGGCGAATTTGACATCGCCTATCAGCACTACAATAAGGTGTTGGACAATGATGCAGAGAATCACCGCTCCCCGAACCGCGATGCGCTGCTGGGCATGGCGGCGATTGCCCAGCAACGCTCGCAGGATTACCTTGCTGCCGAATTTTACAATCGAATACTCTCCCTTGATCCGCGCGACCCGGACGCCCATGCCGGAATGTCCTCGCTGCTCGGCGAAAAAGGGGAGGCAAGCACTGAGAGCCGCCTGAAGCTTCTGCTTGCACAAAGGCCCGAAGCGGCGGCGTTGCACTTTGCGCTGGGCAACCACTATGCGCAACTATCCCGCTGGGGAGCGGCGGAACAGGCTTATTTCAGCGCCTGCGAACTGGAATCCGACAATGCCGGGTTCGCTTTCAATCTGGCAGTCAGTCTCGATCATCTGGGACAGGTCAAACTCGCGGCACAGCATTATCGGCGAGCACTGCAATTGGATCATGCCGACAACACCGGCTTCGACCGCGCGCAAACGCAATTACGTTTGAATGAACTTACCTCTCAATGAGCGCAATGACATGAACGATAAAACACCACAAGCCATAGGCCCCCTGCTGCTAGAAAAAGGCGTCGTCAGCGACGAGCAATTGCGCATCGCCATGCAGGAACAAGAAAAGAGCCACCAGCCCTTGGGACGATTGCTGGTGGGTTTGGGCTTCCTTTCCGAGGCAACCATCCGCGATGTGCTGTCGGAGAACCTCGGACAACAAAGCGTCAATCTCTCGACTTTCATTATCGACCCGGCTGCCATCAAACTGATCCCCAAAGACATCGCGCAACGCCACCTGTTGTTGCCGCTGTCGGTCGACATTGCCGACAAGCATCTGACCATTGCGATTGCCGACCCCGATAACATCATCGCATTGGATCAACTGCGCGCATTGCTTAAGGATAAATATCGCATAAGCACGCAACTGGCGAGCGAGTCCGATATCTTGCGCGCTATCGACCAGTACTACGGCTTCGAATTGTCCATCGACGGTATCCTGCACGAAATCGAGCCGGGCGAAATGGAATACAAGACGCTGCAAACCGGCGTCAACGAATTCAGTCAGCCAGTGGTGCGCCTGATCGACGCGCTGCTCACCGAGGCGGTGCAACAAAGCGCATCCGACATTCACTTCGAACCGGAAAGCAGTTTCCTGCGCATCCGTTATCGCATAGACGGCGTGCTGCACCAGATGCGCAGCCTGCACAAGAGTTTCTGGCCGGCGATGGTGGTGCGCATCAAAGTGATGAGCGGCATGAACATCGCGGAAACCCGCGCACCGCAGGATGGGCGAGTTTCGCTGCGGCTTTCCGGGCGTCCGATTGATTTCCGCGTCTCCTCGCATCCGACCTCGCACGGGGAAAATATCGTGCTGCGCATATTGGATCGGCAGAAGGGCATCGTCCCCATCGACATACTCGGACTGGACGATGCAGCGCTGTCTACGCTCAAACTGATCATCGCCAAACCAGAAGGCATCGTGCTGGTGACCGGCCCCACCGGCAGCGGCAAAACCACCACGCTGTACTCGATGCTCAATCACGTCAACACCGAATCGGTCAACATCATGACGCTGGAAGACCCGGTGGAATACCCCATTCCGATGATCCGCCAGACCTCGGTGAACGAGGCGTCCAAGCTGGATTTCGCCAACGGCATTCGCTCCATGATGCGGCAAGACCCGGACATTATTCTGGTCGGCGAGATCCGCGACCATCCCACGGCGGAGATGGCGTTCCGCGCCGCGATGACCGGCCATCAGGTATATTCCACGCTGCACACCAACTCGGCCATCGGCGCGATTCCGCGTTTGCTGGACATCGGCATCCTGCCGGACATCATGGCGGGCAATATCATCGGCATCATTGCGCAACGTCTGGTGCGCGTGCTGTGCCCGCATTGCAAGCTCGCTTACCACCCCGACCACAACGAACAAAAGTTGCTCGGCCTGCACCCCGGCGTAGCGCCGGTGGTGTACCGCGCCACGGGTTGCGAGCTGTGTCGCCATCAAGGTTATAGCGGACGGCTCGCCATCATGGAGTTGCTCAAAATGGATGCCGACTTCGACGATCTGGTGTCACGCCGCGCCAGCATCCGCGACATGAAACAGACCGCGCTGGACAAAGGATTTCGCCCGCTGGCGGCGGATGGCATGCGGCGCATATTGCAGGGTGTTACCTCGCTGGCAGAAGTCACGCGGGTGGTCGATCTCACAGACCGTATGGTTTAACCAAATGGCGCGGTATTCCTACAAGGCAGTCAACGCTGAAGGCAAGACCTGCAAAGGCTTGCAGGATGCAGCCAATGTGGCTGACCTCGAACTGCGCCTGAAACGCAACGGGCTGGATTTGATTCAGGCCAAAGTGAACGAAAAAAAGCCTGCCTTCGGAATAAGAAAAATTAAGCGCTCAGACCTGATTACCTTCTTCTTCAATCTGGATCAGCTTTTCCGTTCCGGAGTGCCGCTACTGGAGTGTCTGGCCGATTTGCACGACAGCATGGATGACCCACAATTCCGCAGGATCATTGCCGACATGGTGGAAGCCATCGAAGGCGGAGCCACGCTATCGCAAGCGACGGCGCAGCACCCGCAAGCATTCAGCCCGATTTTTGTTAGCCTGATCCATGCCGGGGAAGAAAGCGGTCGTTTGCCGGAAGTGTTCGAGCACCTCACCGCCTCGCTGAAATGGCAGGACGAGATGCACGCGCAGACCCGCAATATGATGATCTACCCGGCCTTCGTCGGTACGGTAGTGATCGCGGTTACCTTTTTCCTGATGATTTATCTGGTGCCGCAACTGATCGGTTTCATCAAAGGCATGGGAAAGGAAATTCCATTTCAGACCAAACTGTTGTTGGCCACCTCAGGCGTGTTTGTAAACTACTGGTATGTCATGCTGGCGCTGCCGATCTTGCTGATTGCTGTCTTCAGGCTGGTGTTAAAATACCAGCCCGGGCTGCAATACCATCTGGACAATCTCAAGCTGCATCTTTGGCCCACCGGCCCCATTCTGCGCAAAATCATTCTGGCGCGTTTCGCAAACACTTTCGCCATGATGTACGCCTCCGGCATCAGCATTCTGGATTGCATAGCCAATTCGCGCGACCTGTCCAACAATCAGGTGATCGCCAGAAGTCTGGAGCAGGTTGTGCTGGAAATCGAATCCGGCAAGAATCTCACCCAGAGCTTCCACAGCACCGGCATCTTTCCGCCGTTGGTAATCCGCATGCTCAAAGTGGGCGAGGCGACCGGCAATCTGGATGCCGCATTGCGCAACGTCAGTTATTTTTATGACCGCGACGTAAAGGATTCGATCAAGAAAATTCAAGTCATGATCGAACCTGCCATGACCGTCATCCTCGGCTTGCTGCTCGGCTGGGTAATGCTGTCCGTACTGTCGCCGATATATGATCTCATCAGCAAGGTAAAGATGTGATGGGACGCAAAACCATGATGTTCCTCAGCGCAGTCCATTGCCAGGCTTGCACTTGGCAAAATGGAGAACTTTCCGCCACAGAAATCTTTGCCGACAACAGCGAAGGACAGCAACAATTTACCGCTTTCCTGCAAACCCATCGCAATCCTGTTTACTTGCTTACCGATCTGGTCGAAGAGGATTTTCGCCATGAAGCCATACCGCATCTGCATGGCAAAGACCGTAGCGCGTTGATCCAGCGCAAACTGGAACAATATTACCGCACTACCCCATTCCGTCTGGCGTCCACATTACAGCGCTGCAAGGATGGGCGGCGCGACGATGATATGCAGTTTTCGGCGCTGACCAACCCGGCACTCATTGCGCCTTGGCTCAACCTCATGCTGGCGCGCAACATACCAGTGGCCGGTATTTATTCCATACCCAACATCAGCACCCCGCTGGTAAAAGACCTTTCTTCCGGCTGCCTGTTACTGCTGTCATGGGACAAACACGCGGGATTGCGCCAGACTTATTTCGACCAAAAAATCTTTCGCTTTTCGCGCCTGACACCAATCAACGACAGCAGCTCATTCAGTACTATCGCTGGAACCGAAGCCGTGCGCACCCGGCAGTACCTGAAGAACCTGAGCCTGTTGCCGCCCGATCAGGCACTGAACGTAACCATTATCTGCAATACCAGCGACCGGCTCGATCTGGAAACAAATCTGAACGACGACAGCGACATGCACTATGCTTATCTCGATATTCAGGAGGTGGCAAGACAGTTCGGATCAAAATCGATTTTCATCGATTCGGATGCCACGCTGCTGTTCCTGCACCTGCTCGCCAACCATCCGCCCAGCAACAATTATGCCGCAGCCGAACACACCCATTTTCTCCGGTTATTGACTGTTCGCCGTAGCCTGCTTGGACTGAGCGCCACGTTGGCAGCAACCAGCCTGATATTGGCTGCCGCCAATGTCAGCACAGGAATAACCCTAAATGAGGAGACTCAATCGCTCAACTTACAGGCCAGCCATCTGTCGCACCAAACCCGACAACTTATCCATGATTTCCCCAGCACGGCGGCGTCTGCTACCGACATGAAGACCGCAGTGATCCTGTCGCGCAAATTGGATAATATTTTCCCTCCGCCGCAAATCATACTGGACGGTCTCAGCAAAACATTGGACGGCTTTCCAAACATTCGCGTCAATAAACTTTCCTGGCAATCAGGTGCAGAGGCGTCGTTGGTGTCGGAGGCATCGGGTACAGCATCCGTTGCTACCCCCCGAAGCAGCGCGGCAACGATTATCCCATCACAAGTTATTTTACTTAACGGCGAACTGGATGAGTTTACCGGCGACTATCGCAGCGCATTGGATCATCTGGAGCGCTTCCGGCAAGCACTTATCCGGCGCGGCTACAATGTAACTGCGTTAACTCTGCCGCTGGATATCAGCCCGCAGGGCAGCATATCCGCTGAAACCTGCGACGGTAGTAACAAGCCCGCGCAATTTTTGCTGAGAATTTCCTGGCAGGCGGCGACATGAAATTTCTCAAATCGGATTTTCCATATCTCAAATGGAGCCTGCTAATTTTTCTGTCAGCATTGTGTGCAGGCGCTGCGGCGATTGTGTCCAGTAATAATTTCGTCACCCGAACACAGCGCGAACAGCAATCCGCACAACGCCAACTGAATATGTCACGCAAACAGTTTGCCTCCGCCAACGAAGACCGTGAAAACATTAAAGCTTACCAGTTAGAATATGACGAATTGCTCGTACGAAACATTATTGGTGACGACCACCGTCTGGACTGGATCGAAGGCCTTGAAAAAATCCGCAAACAGCATCGCGTACTGGATTTCAAATACACCATCGCCCCGCAACATCTCTACACTCCGCCTGCGCCGTTGGACAGTGGGGATTTTAAGCTCAATATCAGCGACATGACCTTGCAGTTTGACCTGCTGCACGAAGAACAACTGATGAATTTTTTCGACACCTTGCGTACCGGCATCAATGGCCGGTTCATCCTGGAACATTGCACTCTGGATCGCAACGCAGATTCCGACGTAACGGCGCAACTAAAAGCTGAATGCACAGGCGGTTGGCTGACGCTGAAAAACAGGAACGCCAAATGAGATTCTTGCCTGCCATGCTGCTGTTAGCTATTCTCTTTGCATCCGGCACCCAAGCAGGCGGTCTTGGGCGACTGTTTTTTACCCCGGATCAACGTACGCAACTCGAAACCGATTTTGCACGCAATACAAGCGGCGAAGACGCCCCGTCCTCAGCACTGACGATCAACGGCATCGTGCAGCAACACGGCGGCGCACGTACCGTATGGATCAACGGTGTCGCACAAAAATCGGAGCATGTCGGTGAACCTGCGACGGAAGCTGTCGCTGTACCGGGAAAATCGCAAGCTGTCAAAATCAAGGTTGGGCAAAAGCTGCTTCTGAATATACCTCAGCTCTCTCCGACATCCGCTGAATAGCCATGCCACATTACCGCCAGCACCACAATTTTTTCAAGCAACAAGGCGCGGCACTGATGCTAATGCTGACCATACTGGTGATGGGAACAGCCACCCTGCTGGTCAGTTCATTCAACCACTCGGCAGTGCAAATCGAACGTGACCAGAAAACTGCCAAGGCATTGGTGCTGGCAAAGGAAGCGTTGATCGGCGATGCGATATCGCAGACACCCGTCACTTCGGCTGGTTTCCTGCGCCTGCCCGATCTCGGCTTCATGATAGGGCTAGCCCCCGCAGAAGGAAGCGCCGCACCGAACTTCAGCGGAAACAGCAAGGATTATTCGGTGATCGGGAAATTACCGTGGCGGACACTGGGACTAGAACCGCTACGGGACGGACAAGGAGAATGCTTGTGGTATGTTGTCTCCGGCCATTTCAAAAACACTCCGGCAACGGACGCGCTCAACTGGGACACGGCTGGACAAATTAATCTTGTCGATGGCAACGGGAATATCGTAGCAAGCAACCTCGCCGCGCTGGTAGTCGCCCCCGGCCATGCGCTCGATGGACAAAATCGGGCGCAATCCGACCCGACCTATGCGCAATGCGGCGGCAATTATGACGCCCGGAATTATCTTGACCCCTATGTTTCATCCAATGCGGTTTCTGGTGCGGCCAATTATTTTATCGGCAGCACCAACAACCGCGTTGCGCTCAATACCCGCAGCAATATATTAATGATGACGGTCAGTCAGCACTATAACGACCGCTTTCTGCCCATCACTGTCGATGAGATTTTTCAGGCCGTCATGCGCCGTGCCGACTTTTCCGTGCAGGTCTCTGCGCTGTTGAACGATGCTTATTTTCCAAGCGTCACCATCGCAGGAAGCAAAGGTACCGATAACGTTAATTGCAATCTCCTCGACAGCAGCAACCGGACATTCTGCAAGAATTGGCTGGAAATGCTGTTGCTAACCCAACTGCCTGTCCCGGCACCTCTCACGATTGACGGCGCATCGACTATCGCTTGCTCTCGCGTACTCATTTTCGGCGGACAAAAAACTGCAACTCAACTTCGCCTGAATGCTGCCAACAAGGCAAGTCCGGCCAACTATCTTGAGGGTAGCAATCTATCCGCCTTCGCCGTGCCAGTCGCCGTCGCCAGCAGCTTCATCGGCACTTCAGTCTTTAACGCAAAAAATCCCAGCGCGGACGTGCTGAAATGCCTGTCATGAAACAAAAGCAAACCCCCCTCCGCTTCGCTCCCCCCCCTTTTCACCCGCAAGTGGTACGCCGGTGGGTGCCCCGCTGCTGCGCAGCGACCCTTCCGCAGTCAAAGTGGGTGTTTCCCCACTTTGAAAAAGGGGGGCTAGGGGGGATTTGCATTTGTTTGCAAGATGTAGAGACCATCACCAAACACCGCCATACAGATGGTTTCACCCTGGTAGAAATGGCCGTCGTGCTGCTGATCATGGCAATATTGCTCGGCGGTTTGCTGCCCACCCTATCCAGTCGTGTAGAACAACAACGTCTGGGGGAGGTACGCAAACAACTGGATGAAATAGAACAGGCCGTAATCGGCTACGCCCTCATCAACGGCCGTCTGCCATGCCCCGCTTCTTCCTCCAGTAACGGTATGGAAAGTTTTGCTGCTGGCGGAAATGCAAGCAACGGCAATTGTTCTAATTTTGATAATGGCTATGCACCTGCGTCTACACTGGGGTTGGTCACCACCGACGGTTATGCGCTTGACCCGTGGAACAACCGCATCCGTTACGCAGCAAGCAAGTCAAACGGCAACGCTTTTACCAGCATCAACGGCATGGGCACGGCTGGCATGTCCAGCCTCGCTCCCGATCTTCTGGTTTGCTCCACCGCCACCGGCATCAGCGCGACGAGCTGCGCATCTGGGGCGGCACTTACCGCCAGTCCGGGCGTGCCGCTGGTGATTTATTCGACCGGCAAAAATGGCAGTTACGGCGGAACCGGCATTGACGAAGCGGCTAATCCCAACCCCAACAGCAGCAACAACGACCGCGTGTTCGTCAGCCACACACCAACGGCAAGTTCCGCCACGAACGGCGAGTTCGATGACATTGTCATCTGGCTGTCGCCCAGCATCCTTCTCGGCAAAATGGTGGCGGCTGGCAAACTGCCATAATTCTATTTTCAATTTGGAAATGACATATTGTGGGAGCGGCCTCCCGGCCGCGATAAGTTTTTTCGCGGCCGGGAGGCCGCTCCCACATGGAAATTGATCTTGTTTTAAATTGAAATGGAATGAGCTATCAGCCTGGGAACGGTGAGAATTCCTGTTTAAAATTACTGTTTCAACAATGGTACCCACATTGGGTCACGCACATCACCCGTCTGCGGGAACATCTTTTGTTTTATTTGTCCATCGCACGATACGGTCGCTAATATTCCGTGACCATTGTCCTCTGTTGCAAACAGGATCAGCTTGCCATCTGGAGAAAAGCTGGGTTTCTTTTCCCGTCCCCAATCAGTCAACACCTGTATTTTTCTGGTTTGAATATCTTCGGTGGCAATATAAAACCGCCCACGCTTGTAGTGAGAAAATACAAAGCTCTTGCCGTCCGGACTATAGCGCGGCGTAAAATTATTCCCCCCCCCTGACGTCAGGCGCTCGGCATTTCCTCCGTCTAGCGGCATCCGGTAAATCTGCACGCTGCCGCTCCGATCTGAAGCAAATATCAGGGATTGCCCATCAGGCGAAAAATTGGGTTCGGTGTCAATCGCTCCGCTGAAGGTAATTTGACGCAAATTAGTGCCGTCCGGTTGCACCAGATAGATTTGTGAACTCCCATCACGCGTCAGAACGATGGCAAGTTGCCGCCCATCCGGCGACCACGCCGGGGCGCTGTTGCTTCCGCGAAAATTGGCCACCACCACCCGCCGGTTGGTAAGCAGTGATTGCACATATACCACTGCATGGCCCTGCTCAAAAGTCACATAGGCGAGATAGTTACCATCCGGCGATAATGCGGGCGACATGATCGGCGTGTTTATCGACAGCACGGTCTGTACGCGGTCATCAATATTCTCCACCAGCAAGCGGTAGAGTTCCCCTTGGCGGTTGATATAGGTAATGCGGGAACCGGGCACATCCGAATTTCCGGCGAGGTTTTTGAAAACCATTCCTGCCCCTGACTCCGACTGGAGGTAGCTTTCGTTGCTTAGCGGTTTGTTTGTGGCACAACCGCCAAGGGTCAGAGCCATGGCAATGCACAACGTTGCTACGGATAATTTATACAATCTAAGATTTACCATGTCGTTCGCTTTGCCAATTAGTCTAAACCCAATTTCCAATGTTCAAACACTCTGATTTCAACTCTTTTTACTGCCATTTTGGAAATACTCTAGCCATTTAAGTATAATTTGAAATTGGAAGCAGTAACCACCGATACAGATATTCAAGTTTTGTAGCCCATACTTTTTATCCCGAAGAAAGCGAGAACTCAAGTTGAGTCAACACAACTCCCTCTCCTACCGCGATGCCGGAGTAGACATCGACGCCGGTGACCGCTTGGTGGAAAACATCAAGCCGTACGCAAAACGCACCATGCGTCCCGAAGTGCTGAGCGGTATCGGCGGTTTCGGCGGTCTGGTCGAGATTTCCAAAAAATACCGAGAACCGGTGCTGGTTTCCGGTACCGATGGCGTCGGCACGAAGTTAAAGCTGGCATTCGAACTCAACCGCCATGACACCGTCGGTATCGACCTGGTGGGCATGAGCGTCAACGACATTCTGGTACAGGGCGCGGAACCGCTATTCTTCCTCGACTACTTCGCCTGCGGCAAGCTGGACGTGGAAGCCGCCACCGAAGTCATCAAGGGCATCGCGCTGGGCTGCGAACAATCCGGTTGCGCGCTGATCGGCGGTGAAACTGCCGAGATGCCGGGCATGTATCCTGTGGGCGAATACGACCTCGCGGGATTCGCGGTCGGCGTGGTGGAGAAAGCTGACATCATCACCGGCAGCGACATCAAGCCCGGCGATGTGGTGCTGGGCCTGGCTTCCAACGGTGCCCATTCCAACGGTTACTCGCTGGTGCGCAAGATCATCGAACGCAGCCAACCCGATCTCAACGCAAAGTTCGACGGCGAACGCTCATTGGCCGATTGCATCATGGCTCCCACGCGCATTTACGTAAAACCGCTGCTGGCACTGATGCAGCAAATCAAGATCAAAGGGATGGCGCACATTACCGGCGGGGGCCTGCTGGAAAACATTCCGCGCGTGTTGCCGGAAAATGTCACCGCCGCGCTTGACGGAACCTCATGGAACACCCCCCATCTGTTCGACTGGTTGCGCGAGCAGGGTAATGTCGCACAACAGGAAATGTACCGCACCTTTAATTGCGGTATCGGCATGGTGGTGATCGTCAACGAAAGTGACGCGGCTACCGCGCTCGACCAGCTCGAAGCCGCAGGTGAAACTGCCTGGGTCATCGGAACAATACAGGCACGACTAGGCAATGAGCCACAAACCAGCGTCAGATAACGGCGTGCAGAAATCCGTCGTTATCCTGATTTCCGGACGCGGCAGCAACCTGCTGGCGTTGCTGGAGGCCGATCTGCCCAACTGTCGCATCGCGGCGGTCATCAGCAACAAGGCCGATGCAGGGGGACTGGACATCGCCAGGCAACACGGCATCGCCACGCAAGTCCTGGCGCACCGGGACTATCCTGATCGCGAGTCGTTCGATGCCGCGCTTGCCGCCGCAATAGACCGTTACCAGCCCGACCTGGTCGTGCTTGCCGGGTTCATGCGCATTCTTACGGCTGGCTTCGTGGCGCATTATCAGGGCAGAATGATCAACATCCACCCTTCGCTATTGCCCGCATACAGCGGCCTCAACACCCATGAGCGCGCTCTCAAGGATGGCGTAAAAATCCACGGCTGCACCGTACATTTTGTCACCCCCGATCTCGATCACGGCCCCATCATCATTCAGGCTGCCGTATCCGTGCTGATGGATGACACCCCGGACACGCTGGGGGCACGCGTGTTAAGCGAGGAGCATCGCATCTATCCGCAGGCCGTACGCTGGTTCTGCAACGGCTACCTGAGGCTTGAGGCCAACGGCAAGGTAGTGCTGAAGCGCATGAAACAGCCGGGTGCAGCCCTCATCGCACCGGGATTGGAATAGTGCGATGACCGTTTTTGTTCGCTTCATCATGTTCGGACTGTCGTTGCTCTGCTCGGCTTCGGCAATCGCCGCCGATGGCCCTTCCCGCCTCCAGGTCAGTTACGATGTGTACAAGGACAGCATCAAGGGTGCCACCATCACCGAAACCTATACCCGTAAACCGGATGGCTACCACATCGAAAGTGTAAGCCAAGCGGTAGGCATTGTCGCGCTGATCAAACCCGAAACCATCCGTGTCGTCAGTGCAGGGATCGTGACTTCGAAGGGATTGCGCCCGATCAGTTTCACCAACCAGCGCAAACTGGATACCGAGCGAAATGTCAGCGCCGATTTTGACTGGGCAGCCCATAACATCACGCTGAATGATCGTTCCGGGAAACGCACGCTGCCCTTGCCCGCCGGGACGCAAGACAGGCTAAGCGCGATGTATCAGTTCATGTTTTTGCCGCTAAAAAATGCTGCTACGCTCGATTTCTACATGACCAACGGCAGCAAGGTGGATATTTACAATTACCTCATCACGCCCGATCAAAGCGTGACGGTTCCGTTGGGCACCTTCAAGGCGCTGTATGTGGCCAGCCCCCAAAAAGCTGGGGAAAGCCGGACGGAAATCTGGCTGGCCACGGAGCACGCCAACTTTCCCTACAAAATGGTTATCACCGACCCAGACGGGGATCAGTTCGTTCAAGTGCTGACCCAATTCGAACTCGTGCCGTGATAGCGCCGTTTCTTACGTTTGACCGTCTTGAAGCCAACGAGCGCGGACAAGACAAGTGAGCGCCGTTTTTATTGACAGCAATGTGATCCTGTATTTATTGTCCGGCGATCCCACAGTTCAAACAATCATTAAGCGGCTTTTGCAAGCATGGCTTTCTATTCAAATTCGTCTATTTGCAAAGTTGCGCTTGCGCTGAAAAAGCGCTACCGCGACTTCAATCACTACAACCTCAAAGATCCGCTGGACGAGTTGCTGTTCATCATTTGCAGCACCAAAACTGGCGAAGCCAGTTACCGCAGCACTTTTCAATCACTGAAAGAAGCCTTCCCCACCCACCTGCGCATTGCAGAAGCCCCAGCCGAATACATCGCGCGGCCTATCGTCAGCGGTGGGCTTTCGAACCAGAAAGCAAAAGCGATCCGCGATCTTTTTGATGTCCTCATGGGGAAGTTCGGCGAACCGACTCTGGAACCATTGCGTAAAATGAGCGATAAGGATGCCGAAGCATTTTTGTTGTCGCTACCGGGTGTTGGCAAGAAAGTGGCGCGCTGTGTTTTGATGTATTCGCTGGGCAGGCAAGTTTTTCCTGTGGATACGCATTGCTGGCGCATTGCCCGGCGACTCGGCTGGGTCAGGCCGACGCAGAAAGATCGGCACTGCGCACCGCGCGATATGGATCGCCTGCAATCCAAAATTCCCCCGGAGCTTCGTTACTCGCTACACGTAAACATGATTTCGTTGGGGCGTGAGATTTGCACGGCGAGTTCGCCGAAATGCAAAGAATGTCCCTTAGCCGCATGGTGCCCTAGAATCGGTGTACCGCGTGGCGAAAAGGGGAATAAGTTGCCCAAGCCGAATTGTCTTCTTGGCCGCAAACGAACGAATCAATAGAAAATGATCAACAATGCATCCATGAATAAAAAAGAATCGGGGCAGTTGCCTGCCCCGATAAACCAGGTATAGCACCTGGGGGAGGAGAGTCATGCATGCTACGGTGAGACAATGAAACGGAAACCTGATGATCGTACTGCTGAAATATCGTCAAGTTCGAGTGCAATTTACCCAACTTTCGGGTGGAATACCATGGCTACCCGTCTGCTTTTTTTACCACGGTATGAGCGGTTTAAAATCTGGATGTGCGGTTGAAATTAGCGCATGAACGGTCATGGAATGGATGCGTGGGCCGAACCCTGATCAATTTTCCGTCTCCAACAGTTTAGTAGTAAAATGTGACGGTTAGATTTCATATCACTGTCTTTTTCCCGGCTTGGCTTATTCATGAATCCATTACTCGATTTTTCCGGCCTGCCGCGCTTCGCGGAGGTCAAACCCGAACATGTCGCCCCGGCAGTTGCGCAATTGCTGACGGAGAACCGCGCGCTGGTCGTGCGCCTGCTGGCCGATACTTCCACGCCTACTTGGGACAATTTCATGCAGCCGCTTGACGATGCGAATGAGCGCCTGTCGCGTGCCTGGGGGCAAGTGGGCCATCTGAATGCGGTGATGAATAGTCCCGAGTTGCGCGAGGTGTACAACGCCAATCTGCCGCAGATCACCCAGTATTACGCCGAACTGGGGCAGAATCTCGATCTGTTCAACAAGGTCAAAGCGATCCGTAATGGCGCGGAATTCGCGACTTTGAGCGCGGCGCGGCAAAAGATCATCGAGAACGAATTGCGCGACTTCCGCCTCGGCGGTGCGGAATTGCCGGACGAGCAGAAGGCGCGCTTCCTTGCCATTCAGGAGGAGTTGTCCACGCTGTGTTCGCGCTTTTCCGACAATGTGCTGGATGCAACCAATGCTTATTCCTGGCTGGTCGAGGATGAAGCGGAGCTGTCCGGTATTCCCGCCGACGAGCGTCAGGTTGCCGCCGAGGCGGCGCAGGCAGAGGGCAAGCCTGGCTGGTTGTTCACGCTGAAAGCCCCCTCCTACGGCCCGCTGATGCAATACGCCGACAACCGCGCCTTGCGCGAACGCATGTACCGCGCCTATGTGACGCGTGCCAGCGAGTCGGGTGCTCCGGAGCTGGACAACACGCCGCTGATGGCGCAGATACTAAAGTTGCGCGCGGAAGAAGCGCAGATGCTGGGCTTCGCCAATTATGCCGAATTGTCGCTGGCAACCAAGATGGCGACCACGCCTCAGCAGGTGATCGATTTTCTGCGCGAACTGGCACAGCGCGCGAGGCCTTTCGCCGAACGCGATCTGGCGGAGCTGCGCGAATTTGCTCAATCGCAACTCGGTTTGGTTGATTTGCAGGCATGGGACGTGGGCTACGCCAGCGAACATTTGCGCCAGCAGCGTTACGCTTTCTCCGAACAGGAAGTGAAGCAATATTTTCCTGAAGACAAGGTACTGCCTGGCATGTTCAAGGTAGTTGAGACATTGTACGGCTTGAGCGTTCGCCCGTCGCAAGCGCCTTTGTGGGATGACGCGGCGCGCTTTTTCGACATCGTCGACGCGGACGGTAAACTGGTAGGACAGTTCTATCTCGACCTGTATGCGCGCAACAGCAAGCGTGGCGGGGCGTGGATGGATGACGCCATCACACGTCGTCGGCTTAAATCCGGCATTCAGACACCGGTAGCGTATCTCAACTGCAATTTTGCCGCGCCGGTGGGCGGCAAGCCCGCCTTATTTACCCACGACGAAGTCATCACCCTGTTCCACGAATTCGGTCACGGCCTGCACCATCTGCTGACACGGGTGGAAGACCTCGGCGTATCCGGTATCAGCGGCGTGGAGTGGGATGCGGTTGAACTCCCAAGCCAATTCATGGAAAATTTCTGCTGGGAATGGGATGTGTTGCAGGACATGACGCGCCATGCCGATACCGGAGAAAAATTGCCGCGCGCATTGTTCGACAAAATGTTGGCCGCGAAGAATTTCCAGAGCGGTTTGCAGACTTTGCGCCAGATCGAATTTTCTCTGTTCGACATGCGTTTGCATGGCGACTACGATCCTGTGGGCGGCAAGACCATCCAGCAGTTGCTGGACGAGGTGCGCGATGAGGTGGCGGTGCTGGTCCCACCCGAATTCAATCGCTTCCCCAACAGCTTCTCGCACATCTTCGCGGGCGGTTATGCGGCAGGCTATTACAGCTACAAGTGGGCGGAGGTGCTGTCTGCCGATGCTTACAGCCTGTTCGAAGAAAATGGCGTGCTCAATATGGCGGTAGGTCTGCGCTTCCGTGACGAGATTTTGGCGGTAGGTGGCAGCCGCGACGCGATGCAATCGTTCGTCGCCTTCCGTGGGCGGGAACCGACGATAGATGCGCTGCTGCGCCATAACGGTTTGGCGGATGAAAAACTTGCGGCGTAATTTCAATATTTTTCGTAAACCGTTCGTGGTGAGCTTGTCGAGTAAACCGTTCGTGGTGAGCTTGTCGAACCACCTGCTACGCATCCAGAACCCTTCGACAGGCTCAGGGCGAACGGAATGTTTGTTAAGTGAACATCATTAAGGCTTAACTTGAAAGACAGGTGGTGCAAATGAAACCTCATTTTGTTTTGGCAGGAATGCTGCTGGCGGTCATGGGTAACGCACTGGCAGATACCTTTCGCTGGGTGGACAAATCCGGAGTTGTGCATTATGGCGACGTTCCGGCAGAGGAAGCCGCCAAGGTCGAACAGAAGAAATTCGGTACTGCACCGGCAGTAGAGGATGCCGATCTGCCCTATGCAACGCGCCTCGCTCGGCAGAATTTTCCGGTGACGCTTTATGCGTCGGCCAATTGCGGCGACCCATGCCAGCAGGCACGCGATTTCCTGAACAAGCGTGGGATACCCTTTGCCGAAAAGAAACTGGACACTAAGGAAGATATTGATGCGTTCAAGCTAAAATCAGGAAGTAATAGCGTGCCGACACTGGGCGTGGGTAAGGATTGGTTGCAAAATTTTGAAGCCGGGCAATGGAGCAGTGAGCTGGATATAGCGGGATATCCCAAGACCGCTCCTTACCGCCCGCAATCGCCGCCTGCCTCCCAGCCAGGCAAGCCTGCGGTGAAGAATTAATTATCACAATAGAGGAGTGAGCATGATGAAATCTATCCCTGCCAAATTGAAGCAATCCAGCGCGTTGTTGCCCAATATCGCACTCATTACCGCAACTTTTATTCTCGCTGCCTGTGGCGAAAAACCCCAACCCCCTGCGCCGCAAGCTCCTCCTCCCACCTTGTTCCAGCAAGATCGTGATGCGCTCGACAAGGCCAAAGGGGTGGGGCAGACCGAAACCAAGGGCGCGGACGAGATGAAACGGGAAGAAGAAAAGCAGGCGAAGTAGATAACATGCGCATCGCTACCTGGAACGTCAACTCGCTCAAAGTACGCCTGCCGCATGTATTGGACTGGCTGGCCACCAATCAACCGGATGTGCTGTGCTTGCAGGAACTCAAGCAGGAAGACAGCCAATTTCCGCTGGCAGAATTGCAGCAAGCGGGTTACCAGGCCGTGTTCAGCGGGCAGAAGACCTACAACGGCGTGGCGATCCTGAGCAAGTCAGCGCCCACTGACGTGCAGTATGGTATTCCCAATTTTCTGGACGAACAGAAGCGCGTCATCGCGGCTACCATCAACGGCATCCGTATCGTATGCGTGTACATCCCCAACGGGCAGAGCCTGGATTCCGACAAATATCAGTACAAGCTGGCATGGCTGACGGCCTTGCTGGCTTGGTTGAAAGATGAGTTGGTGAAGTTTCCGAAGCTCGCGCTGCTCGGTGATTACAACATTGCGCCGGAAGACCGCGATGTACACGATCCGCAGGCCTGGGTTGGCAATGTGCTGGTCAGCGAGCCGGAGCGGGACGCGTTTCGGGCGCTACAACAACTGGGCATGCGCGACAGCTTCCGTTTATTTGAACAGCCGGAAAAATCCTATTCTTGGTGGGACTATCGCATGATGGCGTTCCGCCGGAATATCGGGCTGCGTATCGACCATATTTTACTGAGCGCGGCGCTGGCAGCGGATTGCACGTCCTGCACGATAGACCGCGCACCGCGCAAATTGGAACGCCCTTCCGACCATGCCCCGGTAATGGCGGAAATTTAAGCCTGAACGAAAAACAGCAGCAGAAAATTTCTCTTATTCGAACCATACCTCCGCGCCAAAATGTGAATAATAGGCATCATGAACTTAAGTGTTGATTTGGTGTAGCGAATCACCCGAACTCAGGAGGCCATCATGTTTAAACTCTACCTTGCTCGAACGACGGAAAGAGCGCTTTACGCTGACGAACAAATTCTCATGGGTGTTTTCGATTCCATAACTTCTGCTGCTCTGGCCCTAGGCAACCAATTCCAGTTCTGCGATGTAATCACTATCACTTAAAAAAAGATGGGCAACCTTGCGATTGCCCATAATAGGAGGAGAGTATGAAAGAACGGGTATGTCCACCCGGAGCTTAAACCCTCATTCGCACTATACCTCGCTATTTTGCAGATTCATATAGACCGAACGGCCTAGATAATTTTCCGTTTTGCCTATGCCTTTTTCTCGACCAAGACCTGCAACTCGCCGCTTTGATACATCTCCGTCATGATATCCGAGCCGCCGACAAATTCGCCGTTAATGTAAAGCTGCGGGATGGTCGGCCAGTTGGCAAAGTCCTTAATCCCTTGACGGATATCAGCATTTGCCAACACGTCCACGCTGAAAAAATCCTTTACCCCCACCGCATTGAGTATACGCACCGCATTGGCGGAAAAGCCGCATTGCGGAAATTGAGGCGTCCCTTTCATATACAGCACCACAGGGTTGCCGGTTACTTGCTGTTTGATCAGTTCTTGCACTTCCATAATTGCTACCCATGACTTTCCCGAGTGATTGAGTCGGGTATTTTAGCGGCAGGTGCGCTGTCAGGTCAAGGTGCTACGGTCTTGCTATTCCATCAAACATATTGAAAGTGAGGGAGTTAGTTGATATTGTGCTTCTCGTGAACGAATTCAGAGTGGTACTGCGGCATGAAAACGAAAAGCAAGGAAATTTGCTCATTAGAATTACTTGCCCCAAATGCACGGCTGAAATGCAAAAGTGAATCAGGAAATTTATGAAAATTGCTGACCTACTCCAATCACTCTCGGATGAGCAGGTTCAATATGTGCTGATCGGCGGACTAGCCGTTCAGTTGCATGGTTTTTTGCGATCCACATTTGACATTGATTTGGTCTTGGCAATGAACGACGAGAACCTTGTTCGATTTATTACTGTAGCCAAACATTACGGTTTGGTTCCAGTGATCCCGGTGCCGATCGAATCACTCAAAAACGTCAGCCAGATTGATCAATGGCATCGAGAAAAAGGGATGTTGGCATTTGCTCTGAGGGAACCGCATATCGGTGGCAGTGTGGTAGATATTCTAGTGCGTCCGGAGGTGCCGTTCGACACGCTTATGGCCAACGCGGTAATGGGCAAACTGTTTGCCAGGCAGGTATGGATAGCTTCCATTGATGATTTGCTGACCATGAAGCGCATCGCGAATCGCCCAAAGGATCAACTCGATGTCGTGGCACTGGAAAAGATCAAGCGCGGAGAAGACCCTAATGTCTGAGCGCGTGACCATCCCCGAACATCTGATGCTCAGTCGCTTGGCGCAGTCTGAACAAATGCGGGAATTCTTTATTCAAATGTGGCTGCAAAATCCCGTGTTGGCCAAGCAAGCCGGGGGTAAAGTGCATAACCTGCTGTCCCCGCTTGCAAGCGGCTGTGCGGCGATTTTTTCTGATGGTGGCATGATGAGCAAAGCCATGTTGTCGAGACTGAGCGAACAAGAATATCTGCATGGTGAATTGACCAGCGAAATTCGCCATGAGTATGTCGATGGCGAAGTCTATGCCATGGCAGGTGCGGGCGAGGCGCATAATTTGATTGCTGGAAATATCTTTGCCAAGCTGCGCGACTTTGCACGCGGCGGCCCATGCCGCGTGTTCATTTCCGACATGAAGCTGCATGTGCAGACGTGGAAAGCCTATTACTACCCTGATATCATGGTGGTTTGCGATCCGGCTGATGACCAGAGTCATTTCAAGGAACGCCCCAGTCTGGTAGTGGAAGTGCTGTCGCCCGGCACCGAGAAAACGGATCGCAGAGAGAAAATGTTAGCCTACCGCACTTTGCCCTCGCTGAAGGAATATATACTTATCGCCACAGACAAACGGCAGGTTGAAATATATCGCCGTGACGAACATGACGAATGGCAACTCGCAGTCGTTGGGCAAGACAAACCCATGCTGTTGGAAAGCATCAGCGCCAGTCTGACGCTGGATGAGATTTATGAAGACGTGCGACTGGAGGCTCAGTCGCTTGGCTCAATCTGAACCAAGGCGGTGATTTCTCTCAATTCCTCAACCGAGATTACGGTTGATATCGAAGGTGAAGGTAAATGAAGGGTATTCTGGCCTGGGGCAAACGCTATCTCTCTGCCGTTTTCAGGGCGAATCTGACGCTGTCGGGCGTATTTATGGTTGCGGCTATGTTGGTCGCCTCGCCGGCGTGGGCCACTAGCACCTGTTACAGTGCGACCGCATCGACTGCAGTAGCAAGCCCGACCGTAGTTCTCGCAAATGGCAGTGCTCTAACAACAATTACTGTCACCCTAAATACTGCAAGCGGCAGTCCTGTCCCCAACAAAATTGTGACTTTGTCTAAAACAGGTAGCGCTGTTATCACGACAACAAACGTAACTACCAACGGTTCAGGCGTGGCAACTTTCACGGCGAAGGATGCGACGGCTCAAACGGTGACCTTCACTGCAAAGGCAACTCTCGCCAACAATCCAGGATGTACTGCTATAACCATTTCAACCAAGCCGAAAGTTCAATTCGCAAAATCAGCTCCCACCGTCGCCAAAAGTTTTAGTCCAACAACGATTGCAGCCAATGGCACCAGTACGCTCACCATTACCCTGACCAACCCGAACACTACAACCATTACGAGCACAGCCTTTACCGACACCTATCCCGCGAATCTGAAAAACTATTCTACGCCTGCTGTTTCGAACACCTGTGGTGGTACCGCAACAGGAACAGCAGGGGGCGGCTCACTGTCATTGAGCGGTGCCACCATCCCTGCGTCCGGTAACTGCCATGTCAGCGTAACGGTGACATCGGCAACGGCTGGGAGTTATGTTAATAGCACCGGAGCTGTTACTTCCCCGACTGCTTTTTCGGGTACGGCTGCCAGCAGCACGCTTACGGTAACAGCGATCAGCGCGGGGAATTCGACTGTTGCAGCCAGCCCTGCGTCCATACTGGCAGATGGGGTCTCTACTTCCACCATTACAGTTACGTTGAAAGATGGTGCAAGTTTGCCAGTTTCTGGTAAAACGGTAACGCTGACTGCAGGATCGGGAAGTTCAACCATCACCACTGTGAGCGGCACGACCAATGCAAGCGGGCAAGCAACCTTTACGGTGAAGGATTCAACGATCGAAGCGGTAACCTACACCGCCACCGATACGACAGACAGCATCACGGTTACCCCGACCGCAGCGGTGACCTTTATTGCCATCCCTGCTATCTACAAGAGCTTTGCCACCAGCCCGGTTGCCGCCAATGGCACCAGCTTACTGTCCGTCCAATTAAAAAACGCGACAGGTTCAGCCACAACCGGTAATTCGTTTACCGATACTTATCCGGCCGGTCTGGTAAATGCGGGCAACGCCTCGGAATCGATTCCGGCCAATTGCGGCGCAGGTGCCTTAACCGGCACGACAGGCGGGAATACGTTGGGAATAGCCAGCACGACGATTCCCGCTAACAGCACTTGTACGGTAAACGTATCGGTAAAATCGGCGACTGCGGGCACTTATACCAATACCGCCACCAATAACGCTTCCGTTACCTCTACCGCGAGTCTGGTCGTGACGGCAATCAGTGCGACAAACTCGACCGTGAGCGCAAGTCCGGCATCGGTTGCTGCTGACAACAGCAGCACATCCACCATCACGGTGACATTAAAGGATGGTGCGAGCAATCCGGTATCGGGAAAAACTGTAACCTTGGGTACGGGTGGGATAGGCAGCTCCACTATCTCGCCATCCTCGGCAACCACCAACAGTTCTGGCGTAGCGACTTTTACGGTGAAGGATGCGGTTGCGGATGGGTCGATCACTTACACTGCCACCGACACGACGGATAGCATTACGGTTCTTCAGACCGCATCGGTGACTTTTACCCCTCTTACTGCGCCTACAGTCACAAAAAGTTTTAACCCCAGCACAATTGGAGACAACGGCACATCTACGCTTACCATCACAGTGACCAACCCGAATACAACTGCAATCAACAACGTGTTGTTTTATGATTTATATCCCACCATGGGCGGACTGGCTAATACGGGCAGCGCATCAAAATCCGGCTCTTGCACCGGTGCCACATTAAGCGGCGCGACGGGTGACACTTCGGTAGGGATGAGTGGTGCGACAATAGCGGCATCAAGCAGTTGTTCGGTCAGTGTGACGGTCACGGCTGCCAATGCGACTGGCCAGATTGTTAATTCTACGGGTGTAGTGACATCGTCCAACGCGTCAAGCGGTTCGGCAGCTTCCGCAACACTTACCGATCTGAATATCGACCCCAACCAATCGACGGTAAGTGCTTCTCCGACTTCAGTTGCCGCAGATGGAACCAGCTCTTCCACCATCACGGTGACCTTGCTTGACGGCTCCGGTGCTCCGGTGGATGGCGTGGATGTGTCGTTGGCGGCAAGTGGCGGCAGCTCAACCATCACTGCGGTCAGCGCAACGACCGGCGCGGGCGGGACGACAGGGGTGGCTACATTTACCGTAACGGACACGGTTGCCGAGGCAGTAACTTATACGGCAACCGATGTGACGGATAGCATTACGGTCACCCAAACTGCGCCAGTAACTTTTACCACTCCTCCTTCGACCGTTACCTCGATCACCTGCACGGCACCCTGCGCAACTGTCGTGAATGCCACAACGGTTTCCTGGACGGTGACATTCAATGAAAGCGTGACGGGTGTGGATTCCACAGCCTTCTCGTTAACCGCAATTGGCCTGTCCGGCTATTATATTTCGTCAATTACAGGCAGCGGAACTACCTGGACAGTCACAGCCTATACCGGAACGGGTTCAGGCAGCCTGCAGTTAAATCAAAACAGTGCGGGTTCCGTCAGCCCGGCATTGTCAGGCACCTATATGACCGGAGGGACTTATACCCAGATCAGCCCGATATTCCCGGCATCAAAGCTTGTTTTCGTGCAGCAGCCGAGCAATGCCGTGGCCGGTGCGGCGAATAGTCCGTCCGTGACCGTGGCCATTAAAGATGCGTACGGTACCACGGTGACTTCAGACTCCAGCACGGTCACGCTTGCCATCGGAACCAACCCCGGATCAGGAACGCTGGGCGGCACGGTTTCGGTTGCGGCAGTGGATGGCGTGGCGACGTTCAGCAACCTGTCGATCAACAAAACGGGTACCGGCTATACGCTTGCGGCCAGCGACGGAGCGCTGACCGGGGCAACCAGCAGCGCATTCAATATCACGGTAGGCGCAACGACCCAAGTTGCCTTCGTGCAGCAGCCGAGCAATGCCGTGGCCGGTGCGGCGATCAGCCCGTCCGTGACCGTGGCGATTCAAGATGCCAACGGTAACACGGTGACTACCAACACCAGCACGGTCACACTTGCCATCGGAACCAACCCCGGATCAGGAACGCTGGGCGGCACGGTCTCGGTTGCGGCAGTGGCGGGCGTGGCGACGTTCAGCAACCTGTCGATCAACAAAACGGGCACCGGCTACACGCTTGCGGCCAGCGATGGTGCGCTGACCGGGGCAACCAGCGGCGCATTCAATATCACAGCGGGTGCAGCGACCAAGCTTGCCTTCGTGCAGCAGCCGAGCAATGCCTTGGCCGGTGCGGCGATCAGTCCGTCCGTGACCGTGGCGATTCAAGATGCGAGCGGCAACACGGTGACTACAAACACCAGTACGGTCACGCTTGCCATCGGAACCAACCCCCCGGGAAATGGGACGCTCAGCGGCACGATTTCGGTTGCGGCAGTAGCGGGTGTGGCGACGTTCAGTAACCTGTCCATCAACAAAAACGGTACCGGCTACACACTTACCGCCAGCGATGGCGCATTGACGGCTGCCACCAGCAACGCATTTAATATTACTCTGCCGGGACAGATCACGGTTGCCAATTCCAGCTTTGAGTTACCCGTTCAAAGTTATGGTGGTTATACGAATGGGAGTGCCAGCGGGACTATTACTGGCTGGAATATAACCTCCGGCATTGGCGGTGTCTTTTATCCGGCAACAGGCAACATGTCTCAGAGAGCCTACGATGGGAATCAAGTTGGCTATAATCAGGGCGGCAGCATAACTCAAACCCTGAGCACAACGCTCGCCGCTTATACGCAATATGCTCTCAGTGTGGAGCAGCAAAACAGAAGCGACGGTTATGCAAACGTGAAATCTACCGTCCAATTGCTTGCGGGCGGGAACGTGCTGGGAAGCTCAGTAGTCACTGGGGGTACCGGGGGAACCAACGTCTTGCAGACGGTGAACTATACCACTTGTGCTTCCGACCCCAATTTGGGGCAAGCACTGGGAATTAATTTAATTTCCGGCGGACAACAATCCGATTGGGACAATGTTATCCTGACAGGAATCTCCTTCACTCCAGGCTCGGCTTACAAGTTGGTTTTTTTGCAGCAGCCAAGCAATGGTGTAGCCGGTGTGGCAATAAACCCGGCTATTACTGTGGCAGTTCAAGATCAGAATGGTTGCACAATCACATCGGATACCAGCACGATCACGCTTGCTATCGGCATCAATCCTGGCATGGGAGTAATCGGCGGCACGGTTTCGGTGGCGGCAGTTGCAGGGGTGGCGACGTTCAACAATATCACTATCAGCAAACCGGGCACGGGTTACACGCTTACCGCGAACGCTCCCGGATTGATCGGCGCTATTAGCAACCCTTTCAATCCGGGATCGATCACAGTTAATAATTTTAGTTTTGAGTTACCCGTTCAAGGTTCTGGTGGCTACACTGTAGGGACTGCTACGGGCTGGACCGTCACTGGCACGGGGGGCGTCTTTTATCCAACAGCAGGCAACATGTCACAGGGAGCTTACGATGGGAATCAAGTTGGCTGGATACAGAGCGTTGGCGGTAGCTTATCTCAAACCCTGAGCACAACACTCGCAACTTACACGCAATACGCTCTCAGTGTGGAGCAGCAAAACAGAAGCGATGGTTATACCAATGTTTCCTCTACCGTCGAATTGCTTGCGGGCAGCAATGTGCTTGGGAGCTCAGTAGTTACAGGTGGCACCGGGGGAACCAATGTCTTGCAGACGGTGAATTTTATCTCCTGTGAATCCACCTCCAATACGGGTCAACCGCTGGGAATCAGTTTGATCTCGGGCGGCCAACAATCCGACTGGGACAATGTTTTCCTGACGGGAACCAGCTTCAACTTGGGCTCGGCCTACAAGCTGGTTTTTACTCAGCAACCAAGCAGTGGTGGTATAGCCGGTATGGCGATAAACCCGGCTATCACCGTGACCGTTCAAGACTCGAATGGTTGCACAGTCACAACGGATACGAGCACGGTCACGCTTGCCATTGGAAATAATCCCACTGGGGGCACGTTGGGCGGCACGGTTTCGGTCGCGGCAGTTGCAGGAGTGGCGACGTTCAACAATATTACTATCAGCAAAGCGGGTACGGGTTACACGCTTACGGCTAGCGATGGTGCGTTGATCGGCGCTACCAGCAACGCGTTCAATCCGGGGTCGATAGCGGTAAATAATTATAGCTTTGAGAATCCAGTGCAAGGTTCTGGTGGCTACACTGTAGGAACTGCTACGGGCTGGACCGTAACTGGCACGGGCGGCGTCTTTTATCCCACCAGCGGCAACCTGTCTCAGGGGGCATACGATGGAAACCAGGTTGGCTGGATGCAGAGCGCTGGCGGTAGCTTATCTCAAACCCTGAGTACAACGCTCACCAATTACACACAATATACGCTCAGCGTGGAGCAGCAAAATCGAACTGATGGTTATACCAATGTTTCCTCTACCCTCGAACTGCTTGCAGGTAGCACCGTACTGGGAAGCTCTATAGTTAATGGCGGTATTGGTGGAACCAACGTGTTGCAGACGGTGACCTATACTTCTTGTGCTGCCGACCCCAATTTTGGACAAGCGCTGGGAATCAGTTTGATCTCGGGCGGCCAACAATCTGACTGGGACAATGTTATCCTGACAGGAACCGCAGTCACCCCAGGCACAGCGACCCACCTTGCTTTTATGCAGCAACCGTCCGCTGGTGTAGCGGGAACGACAGAAAGTCCGGCAATAACCGTAGGCGTCGTAGATTCGAATGGTTGTCCGGTGCTTACGGACACCAGCGTGATCACTCTTGCCCTCGGCTCCAATCCTGGCGGGGGAACGCTGACCGGCACGCTTCAGGTTGCGGCAGTTGCAGGCGTGGCAACGTTTAGCGACCTGTCCATCGACAAAGTGGGTACTGGCTACACGCTTGCCGCAAGCGATGGGGCGTTGACTGGTGCTACGAGTACCACGTTTAATATTGTCCCACCGGGGGCAATCTCGATTAACAATTTCAGTTTCGAGTTACCCGTTCAAAGTTATGGCCTCTATACGAATGGGAGTGCCAGTGGGACTATTACTGGCTGGGATATAACCTCCGGTATTGGCGGCGTATTTTATCCGACTACAGGTAACATGTCTCAGAGAGCTACCGATGGAAACCAAGTTGGCTACAGTCAGGGTGGTACCATATCTCAAACCCTGAGCGCGACGCTTACCGCCAACACTCAATACACTCTGCAAGTCGATCTACTAAACAGATCCGATAACTTAATAAACGTGAGTTCTACCGTCGAACTGCTTGCTGGCGCTACTGTGTTGGGTAGCAATGTAGTTACGGGGGGTACGGCGGGAACCAATGTGACGCAAACGGTCAGCTTCCTCTGCTGCACCGGCGCTTACTCCTCCAGTTTAGGACAACCCCTCACAATCAGCTTGATTTCCGGGGGGCAACAATCCGACTGGGACAATGTTCGCCTATACGGAACCCCCGTCACTGCGGGCCCGGATCACATCCAGATCACGCAAGATGGCAACGGGCTGACTTGCACTCCTGAAATTTTGACGGTTACGGCTTGCGCCGATCCCGCTCCCGCTTGCGCCACTAAATACACTCTCCTCCCGGTGTCGGGCAATGTCACCTGGTCTGGAACCCCGGGCGGAACGATTCCGTTTAATATATCAACCGCAGGCTACACAAAGGTAAGCCTGCCGGTAACTACTGCGACTACGCCAAGTAACCCCGTTATCCTTGGCACCAGTTCCGTCAGCCCGATAGCTATCAACCCAACAACTTGTCTTAACACCAGCAATAACACCATAAATACGACCACAAGTTGCAAGCTGCCGTTTTCAGACGCAGGCTTGTTGATCAGCACGCCGAACCTCGTTTCCGGTACGGCTCAAAACATGACCGTCAGCGCGGTAAAAAAATCGGATAGCTCAGTGAGTTGTGTTCCGGCATTCCAGAATGTTTCGCGGTCGGTCAATTTTAATTGCTCATACACCAACCCAACCAGCGGAACCCTGCCAGCCCTGCTTGCTGGCAGTGCATTAGCTTGTGATGGTAGCAATTTGAATCTGTCGATGTCCTTTGATCCTACTGGAGTTGCGACCGCTACCCTGCAATACAATGATGTCGGGCAAGTCACGCTCAATGGTACTTATACTGGCAGTGCCGCCACGAATGATTTAAAACTTTCCATGACGGGGATCTCTGCTTTTGTGGTTAAACCGGATCATTTCGACATATCGAATATTGTAGGAACAGCAGGGACGATCCCTAACCCTGCAGCAGCCGATGCGAATGGATCAAAGTTCATCCGAGCGGGTGATGCTTTTACTGTAACAGTGAAGGCGATGACTGCCGCTGGCGCGCCAACACCGAATTACGGCAAAGAGTCAACTCCGCAAGGGGTGCATTTGACACCAACATTAGTGGCACCGGCTGGAGGGGTTTATCCAAACCCGCTGCTGACTATAGCTGGAACCAACACAGCAAATAATGTGATCGGTGGCGTAGAGTTTGGATCAACTGGTCAAGTTAATACCGACTCCAATGGTGTAGCCACCGTTACCAATTTGGCGTGGAATGAGGTTGGCATTATCTCGTTGGCAGCGAATGCCGATAACGCCGGGGTAAATGACTATTTGGGCGCAGGGCCGGTGCTTGGTGCGACGACCGGAACAACAGGCAATATCGGGCGCTTCTATCCGGCACAATTCGCGCTGTCTGGGGGGACGATTTACAACCGCACGGATATTTCTGCCTGCGCTACTGCTGGTTGCGGTTCATTCACCTACATGGGCGAGCAAATGAATGCGGTGTTTACACTGACTGCGCAAAACCTCAGCGGCTCGCCGACGCTGAATTACAATTACTCGTCCACATCCGCTAAAAATTTCGCCAAGCTTGATCCAACCG
The DNA here is from genome assembly GCA_963714805.1 of uncultured beta proteobacterium. Classification (GTDB taxonomy): domain Bacteria; phylum Pseudomonadota; class Gammaproteobacteria; order Burkholderiales; family Gallionellaceae; genus CAIQPV01. The sequence continues at coordinate 99,984 of CAVQPO010000008.1, forward strand.
TATTTGCCAATTTGAATATGGGGGCAGTGGACCGCGTTACGACACCAACACAACCCTATTTGCTTTCTTCTCGTATTAGTGTGTCAGGAATGCCGCCGGTTACGTGTAGCACTAACCCTTGCTTTTTGGCTGGCGTGGCAAAAAATATTATTGCGCCATTCATGATAACCCGTGGTGGTTCTCCAGATGGCGTATATACAACAGTAGATATCGGTATCAATCCTACTGATGAAATTGGAGGTGCAACTGTGCCGTTCAACATTGATACCACGACTGCGACCAATCCGGCTGTGACGATGAATAGCGGCAAGGTGGGTACCACAGCATTGCGCTATGGCCGCATGAAAATTTCCAATGCATCAGGTTCACAATTGCTTTCGTTACCATTCAGCCTGACTGCACAGTATTGGAATGTTTAACGACTACGTTACAAGCGCGGACGACACTAACACTAATTCCTTGCTGACGAGTAACAACATCTTGCTGGGCGCTTATAATTATCATGCTAATGATAATTGGACAACAACCGTTGCCACGTTTACCAACGGAAGCACTACCGGAACATGGGCTGCAACACTACATAATCCCATCGGAAATTTCACCGGTAGAGGAAGTGTGCCCATCACCACCAATGCACCACCTTACTTGCCCAGCACCACGGGGCTTGCCACTTTTGGCACGTACACAGGCAACAAGAATCTTATTTACATGAGAGAGAACTATTGAAGCGGCGGAAAATCATCCGAAATAATTCATAGAAAAAATATGCCTCTATATGGTTCTCATTCCATTTCCAATTCAATACTGGAATAATGTTTCGTGGGAGTGGCCTCCCGGCCGCGATAAATATTGTCGTGGCCGGGAGGCCACTCCCACCAATACATCACCATTGAAGGAGAATTGGTATCAGTAGGATGGGTGGTAACCCATCGTTTTAGCTTTGATATGTTGCAGCATTGATGGGTTAAGCATCTTCAAAAACACGCGCCATAGCCATCGTCAATTCTACCGATTCAAACACGCAGCTATCCTCTCCTGCAAAATCACGCAGCAGCCATTGCCCGTCAGATTGTCGGCGAAAACTCTCAACCCCTTTGCGATCAATATCCACCAGAACATATTCCTCCAAACTGTCGATTTTGCGATAGGCAGCGAATTTTTCTCCACGGTCATAAGCCGAGGTGGAATCGGAAAGTATCTCGATGATGAGTTTGGGATGTTCGAGGTAAAGCTCGGCAACCTTGTCCGCTTCATGGCAGGTCACCATCACGTCGGGATAATAAAATGCATCCATTGCCTGCACGTTTAGTTTCAAGTCGGCAACAAATGTCTGACAAGGCGTGCCGCGTAAATGCTCGCGCAATGCACTGCCCAGGTTGAGCGTAACAACAGCATGCACCCGTCGCGCCCCAACCATGCCAAACACCTCCCCCGCCACGTACTCGTGCTTATCAATCTGCTCGGCTTCCCAAGCCAGATATTCTTGCGCACTGAACGTCGTTTTTTCTTGTGCTGAACCCATGGCAAATCTCCTTGTGATGGCCTGACAAACTAATGCGATGTTGACTAAGTGCAATAATACTCTTGCAGACTTAATCTACGACAAAATTATTGCGCAAGGGTCACGCTAACTTGTCGCTCGAAATAGTCCGGCTGGCCAACTTGGCCCTGCGTTGCGGTGGATTGCAGGCTATAGACTGCTGAAATTGCCTGATCGGCAGGCGTAGGTATGGTTCGGGTACAATTCACGCTCACCGTAAAACCGCCCAGCGATCCACCCAAGGCAGGCAAAGTCTTAGGGGAAGTAAAGCACGGGTTCGGCGGCCCCCCACCGGGCGGTACCGGCAACAGCACTTGATATGCACCCCATTCGATCCCTGCCCGTGCGGCCTGGTAAGCGCGCGTGCCCATCATATCCAGCACCGAGCTTTGCTGCTGCGCGGTAAAGAACGTCATCATTACTGCGGCCAGGCTAGCCATCACCACCAGCAGAAAGATGGCGGTAACCAGACTGAGACCCCTTTGGAATTTACGTATCGTCTTCATTTGTAAATTTCAAACCAAATAATCTATTAAACCGTTCGTGGTGAGCTTGTCGAACCACCAGCTACGCAACCAAAACCCTTCGACAAGCTCAGGGCGAACGGATGTTGAAAAATCATATCGTATCGCGCCTAATGAATTGTTCGGGTTCAAGGTATATTGCTGACATGCGTGGCACTGTACAACGATACGGATTCGTTTGCACTGGTGTTTGAGTTAAATTCGGAAATGGTCAGACTCATGGTTACCAGCCCGTAACTTTGCGCCACCACGGAGGTGTCGTAGGTAAAATTGCACGCACTCACGTTGCTCGCCAGCAATGCACTGCTCGCCCCTGCAGGCGCACCGGTGGGTTGTGTCGGCTGGATGGTATAGTTCCAGTAGCGCGTTAAGGTTCCTGTAGCCGGATTGCACGCATAAGTCACCGGCCAACTGACGATCTGGAAACGGTTGTAGGGTGAACCGCCGGATGGCAGGAAGGAAGTCGACGCGAAAGAAATTACATCCGCAGTGGGGTCGGTAGCACCATTGCTTACTCCCGTGATTACCGTTGCCCCCCCGTTCGCGGCAGTGCAATACACGCTGGGATTTGAAGGGCTGCAATCGCCTCCGGAATTGTTGTACTGGTTGTACACCACCAAACGCGAGGAATTAAGAGTGATCGAATTGCCATTCAGCAATGTGGTGCTGACCGTGCCCACCGCGCCGGTTACTAGATCGCCGGTCGTGATCAAAGCCGTACAGCCGGTCGCATACATGCAATTGGCGGGCGTGGTAGAGGTGTTGTAACGCCCGCCCGCTATGGTTTCCAGATACTCCAAATAACAGATTTCCGTCCCGTTGCATGAACCGATACCGGAAACCGATCCCAAAACCCGCACGCTGTTCGGCAACGCGGTGCGCAAATCGCGCTCGATACGGCGCAATGCGGTGTCGGCGATATCGGTCATTTCGGCGCGGCGCGCGCTGTCCATGTAGCCCTGTATCGGAACCTTGAGAAATACCGCCACGATTCCGCCGAGAATGCCGGTAATGACGATCACCACAATCATCTCGATCAAGGTAAAGCCCAAATTTGGCTTGATGTTTTTCATGGTCATTTAAAATGAGTTCGGCGCATAGCGCGTGCGATAGCCATCCAGCACGACCTGGTTGCCGTCCGGCGCGGTGACCGTCACGGTGATAGCAATGCCGCGCCGTTATCTGCGCCACCGCCCAGCAATGCGGTTCCTGCGCGTGCAATGTTCACGCTGGCTTTATAACCACTCAATCCGGCGATAGCCGCACCCGTCACATCCGTAATGCCAGTCATCTGGTAATTGCTGTAGTCGGCCACGTTATTGAAAGGGTTGGTAAGAGACCCGCGCGTTGACGTGCTTGGCGTTGGCCCTGTAATTACGTCTTGCGACATGCTGGCGCATCCGGCCGTGCTTCCCGCACTGGCGGCATTTGCATCGTTCGGGTCACAATAGGTGAACGGCATCAATTCAATTTCTTCCAACAGCGATTCGGCAATAGCCAGAGATTGTTTGCGCAGCATCGCATCGGCGCTGTGTCCGGTGGTCAGGTTCATCACTTGCAATATCCCGGCCAGCGCAGCACCGACAATAACGATGAACATGATGAGTTCGATCAAGGTGGTGCCGCGCTGATTGGGGCGAGAGGCAAGCCGTAAATTCAAATCCCCCCCAGCCCCCCTTTTCCAAAGTGGGGAGACGGATTGCGGTGAGGGCTTTCCCCACTTTGTCAAAGGGGGGTAGGGGGGATTTGCTGTTGGAAGATTAATGAACATAACCTGTCCCCGCTTCGACAGCGATAGAGGCTGCACCGCTCACCGAAATATTTTGTGCAATGCTTGGGACGCCCTGCGCGCTGAAATTAAAATCGCTGTAGCCGCTCAAGGTGACACCGGACGGTGCATCAACAGTATAGGTTGTTTGCCCGGAGGGATAACTTCCGCTGGGGCTTTTTAAATCGGTATTGCACGCCGCATCACTAAAATTGGCCGCCGTATTGAGAGTCATCCGGGTTGCGCTGGGGAAGGTGACGCACACCAGACGGCGCTGGGCAATCGCCGCCTTTTGCGCATAGCGCAACGTGGAAATCACCGTGTCGTGAAATCCCCGGCTGTCGAATACGCTGCGGGTGAAAAATTGGGGTCCGGCGATTGCCCCCAGTATGCCGACGATGACCATGATGGTGATCAGCTCGACCAAGGTAAAGCCGCGTTGCGGGTTTCGGTTTGCGCCGCTACCCATCTCATGATGCACTTTGCTATTCATGGCGGTGTGATTATCGTTGGTTGAACTGTGTGGGATAATAAGCGCAGTGTAGCAAAAACTGGAAGTATGGGCGAAAAAACAGGGGAGCGGTAACTCCCCTGTTAATTATAGCGACAAACCTCGCAAGTGCATGGTGGGCAAATGCCCTTGGCTATCCCGCCAAAATTAACAACCCGTATTATTTGCCGTAGCTTGCGATATCACCGGCGGCACAGCCGAAGAAACAGGCTCGGTATAAGTGATTTGACAGGACGCTGGTGTGCCTGCGCCATTCACTGAGATTGTGAGAGGATTGGCGGAACCGAGAGTGTAATTGTTTGCGGTCAGACCGGCTAACGCCGCAATGTCAGTTGCCTTCGGATAAAGGTTGTTGGTAGCCGGAGTATATTGCGTTCCTTCTATGGTGATTGGCGTCGTTGAGCCGGGTGACAGACCAGCAGCCAAGGCCGCCGCGTGATACATGTCGGACGAAGAACGAACAGCCCCCTCCGCTGCGGCTAAAGATGCTTGACGTGCGCTCGAACCCAGATTAACAAACTTCGGTAGCGCCGTCGCGGCCAAGATACCCAAAATCACGATTACCACAATCAATTCAATCAGAGTAAAGCCTTGCTGTTGTTTCATATTCAATCTTCTCCCTTATTCTAAAATCATCGGAGGCAACATGCCCGCCTCGTAAAGTTCTCGCACGCCAGTAAACCTAATCCAGTCAACCTAATCAAGGTATGTTAATTTCCAATATTAACAGTCTAACAAAATTCTTACATTGCGCAAGGGGTTATGGTCGTTTTTTTCTAACTTACCAGCGGTACGGTGCCACGGGCTCGAATGAAGCACTGATCACACTCCCTTTGCCGGTTGTATCCTTCGCGCCCTCTTGCTCCAGCTTGACCCGGAAACGCAGCCATTTCTTCCCATCCCCGGCGAAGGAAATGTTTCTCGTGTTGTCGGGCACGTAAATCAAATCGCGGGACTTGAGGTCAAAAGCCCAGTTACCCGGAGCGATTGTATCCAGCGCGGGGTCGAAAAATTCTCCGACATAATTGGGCGGTTTGTCATCCAGCCAATTGATCGGGTTATCCTTCGTCAGGTTGGCAATTTTTGCATCCTCGTTGCGTATCAAATACCCCAACTGTTGCATGTTCAGCGAACTCTGCACCGAAGTGATCACCCCGATCATTCCGGCCTTTTCCACCTGCTCCTGATAAAACAGCACGCGGTTAAGAAAGACCACCAACAGCACGGCTACGATACAAACCACGACGGCCAGTTCGAAGAGAGTAAAGCCTTTTGAGACGTTAGGCGCAAGACTAAAGCCCCCCCCCTCCGCCGGGTGCCCGGCCAAAAGTTTTTCGGATTTGCTCCCCCACCCGTTTCGTCAAGCTCAGGACAGGCTTTGTCAAAGTGGGTTTGTTCCCCACTTTGCCTCGCAGAGGTTCTTGCACCCTCTGGGTGTAAAAGGGGGGTTAGGGGGGATTTCCGCTGTTGTTCTGCAATAATCATTTGTGCAACGCCGCCTTGCCCAAGTCCCACATCGGCAGAAAGATACCCAGCGCCAGAATCAGCACCATGATGCCCAGCGAGACGATCAGGATGGGCTCGATTTGGGCGCTCAGGGTTTTTACTTCGTATTCCACTTCGCGCTCGTACATGCCGGCGACCTCGAACATCAGGCCGTCCATGTCGCCGGTTTCTTCGCCCACGGCGATCATCTGCAACACATCGGATTGAATACTCCGGCCGCCACAGCGGTGCGCAAAATGCTTTCGCCGCGCTCGACACTGTCGCGCATCTGCTCGATGCGGGTGCGCATGAATTCGTTGTCCACCACCATGCTTACCACGTTCAAGCCCTGCACGATGGGGATGCCGCTCTTGAAGGCCAGCGCCAGGCTGCGGGCGAAACGCGCCAGCGTGCCCTTGAAGATGATTTTTCCCGCAATGGGGATCTTGAATTTGATACTTGTCCCATTTGTATCTTCCGTCTGTCGTGTTGATGTAGAAGCGGAAGCCGACCGCCGCGCCGATCAGCAGCGCCAGCAGCAGCAGCCAGAAATGCACCATGAAATTGGAAAAGCCGATGAGCAGCCGGGTGATCAACGGGCAGTTCGGTATGGAAGCCTTCGAACACCTTGGCGAATGACGGGAATGACGAACATGTTGATGATCACGATGGCTGCCGCCATGGCCACGATAACAAATATCGGGTAGCGCACGGCAGCCGCGTATCGATTCGCTCATCTGCTTTTCGAATTCGAGATGGCTGTACAGGCGCATGAAAGTTTCGTCCAGCATGCCGGTCATTTCGCCGACTTGCACCATGCTGACGTAGAACATGGAGAATATTTTCGGATGGCGGCGCAATGCCGCGCTGAGTTCGCGCCCGCTGTCCAGACTTTCGCGCAAGTCCTGCAATAGTGCGGTGAACGCCGGGTTATGCGTGGACTCCTGCAAGCCTGCCAGCGCGCGCATGATGGGTACCCCCGCCTTGAGCAGCGTGTACATCTGGCGGCTGAACAGCATCATATCTACCTGCTCTGACCTTCTTTTTGTTCAGCGCCAGCCACAGCGCCGCCCGCCTTGTTTGCCGCGCGTACCGACCCGCGAGGGAACGATTTGATCTCGATGGGCGTGATGCCGGTGTTGAGCAGTTGGTTGGCAACGTCGCTTTGAATCGGCGCCCTCCAGCGTGCCCTGCACCAGGTCGCCATTGGACGTTTCTTCCCTTGTAGGCGAATACCGGCCATCAGTCTTCTACCTGATTACTGATACGCATAATTCCGCGACCGTGGTGTGTCCCTGTTTCATCATGTTCCAGCGCGTGATCGGCCATGAGCTCTTCCCGTTCATGGATGTCGTGCGCAGCTTGCATGAAGTGGCTGGGCATCTTCGTGAGCTGCAGCGTCAGCCAAAGTTCTGATTCATTTCCAGCATCTCATAAACGCCCATACGCCCGTGATAACCGGTGCCATTGCAGTGCAACAGCCGCGACCGTGCTGCAATCTGCCCCAATGATCCGGCGGGACGCCTTCGTGCTCCAGCCATTCCTTTTCCTGCGGTGTCGGCGTGTGCGGCTCAGCTGCAACAGCCGCAAATGCGCCGCAACAGGCGTTGCGCCAGCACCACTTGCACCGAGGACGCCACCATGTATCTCGGCGCGCCCATGTCCACCAGACGGAACAAGGTGCCGGCGGCATCGCGCGTGTGCAGGGTGGAAAACACCAGGTGGCCGGTCATCGCGGCGCGCAGGCCGATCTGCGCGGTTTCCGCATCGCGCATTTCGCCCACCAGGATCACGTCCGGGATCCTGGCGCAAGACGGAACGCAACACGCGCGAGAAGCTCAGGTCGATTTTTTCGTTCACCTGCACCTGGTTGATGCCCGGCAGGCGGTATTCCACCGGGTCTTCCACGGTGATGATTTTTTGCTCCATGGTGTTGATTTCGGACAGCGCTGAATACAGCGTGGTGGTTTTGCCGCTGCCGGTGGGGCCGGTAACCAGCACCATGCCGCTGCTGCGCCGGATGATCTCGCGAAAGCGCTTCAGCATTTCCGGCGGCATGCCCAGTTTGTCCAGCCCGATCATTCCGCCATCCTGCCGCAACAGACGCATGACCACCGATTCGCCGTATTGCGTGGGCAGGTGGCGATACGCACGTCCACCGCCTGGTCGCGCACCCGCACGTTGAAACGGCCATCCTGCGGCAGGCGTTTTTCGGAAATGTCCAGTCCGGACATCAGCTTCAGGCGCAGCACCAGCGCGGGGGCAATTTTGCTGTCGGCCTCGGTTTGCAAGTGCAGCATGCCGTCGATGCGGAAGCGGATTTGCAGCCGTCTTTCCTGCGGCTCGATATGGATGTCGGAAGCGCGCACCTTGCGTGGCGTCGTCGAACATGGTCTGCAACAACTTGACTACCGGCGCATCCTCGACGCCGACGTTTTCGCCCAGTGCGCCAAAGTCGACGTAGGAGTCGCCCAGGTCCTCGGACAAGCTCCCGTGCCAGGCCGGTGATTTCCTCGGTGCGGCGATAGACGCGGTCGATGGTTTCCAGCAACTGCCCTTCGGTGACTACCGCGAGGTCGATGTCGCGATTGACAATGCGCGTGAGTTCATCGAAGGCGAACAGGTCGGTGGGATCGGCCATGCCGACCAGCAGCGCACCGTTGCGCTCCTCCAACACCAGCGCGCGGAAACGCCGCGCCTGGCTCTCCGACAGACGCTTTGACGATTTCGGGATTGATGTTGTAAAATTTGAGGTTGATGATAGGGAATGTTGAGCTGCTTGGCCAGCGCCTCGGAAATCTGATCCTCGGTAACAAACGCATTATCCACCAGCACCGTGCCGAGCTTGCGTCCGCTGCGCTTCTGCTCGTCGAGCGCGAACATGAGCTGTTCTTGCGAAATGAGATTTTGTTGTACCAGCAAATCGCCGAGGCGAATTTTCTCCGGACGCGCCATAATATCTTCCCTGAATTTGTTATGTTCCTGCAACTTATACCGCGCAAGTTAGCTGCTTTTTATACTGCTGACAAGGACTATGGCTTTAAATTTATATGTTTAATGTAATTCTGTATCAGCCGGAAATTCCACCCAACACCGGCAACATCATTCGCCTGTGCGCCAACACCGGGGCGCAATTGCACTTGATCCGCCCGCTCGGCTTTAAGCTGGATGACAAACAGTTGCGCCGCGCCGGGCTGGATTACCACGAATACGCCAATGTGCGCGTGCACGATGACCTTGCCGCCTGCCTGCAAACGCTGCCGGGCACACGCCTGTTTGCCTTCACCACCAAGGGCGCCCAAGCCTACCACGAAGTGCGCTATCAGGCCGGGGATGCGCTGTTGTTCGGCCCGGAAAGCCGTGGCCTGCCTGCCGACATATTGGCTTCGTTACCAGCCGGAACAGCGCCTGCGCCTGCCGATGTTGCCCAACAACCGCAGCCTGAATTTATCCAACACGGTTGCGGTGGCGGTGTTTGAGGCTTGGCGGCAGTGCGGGTTTTACAGGTGCAAGGTAGAAGGAGCAAGGTACAAGTTAAAAGCGAAAGGCTCAGAGGATTTTTCCTTGTACTTTGTCCCTGCCTTTCCTAGAACTCGGTATTCGGCGAACGATTAAGCAATGCCTCCACCGCGCTTGCCGCCGGAACATGTTCGTACAGTACGCGGTAAACCGCCGCGCAGATCGGCATGTCCACGCCCAGCCGTTGCGCCAATTGATGCACTTCACGCACGGTATAAACACCTTCCGCCACATGGCCCAGTTGGTGCAGGATGTCCGGTAGCGCCTGTTGCTGCGCCAGCAACATGCCGACCCGGCGGTTGCGCGACAAATCGCCGGTGCAGGTCAAGATCAGGTCGCCCGCGCCGGATAGATCCGCCCAGAGTTTCCGCACTGCCGCCCAGTTTCAATCCCAGCCGCGTCATTTCGGCCAGGCCGCGCGTAATCAATGCGGCGCGCGCGTTGTGCCCGAAGCCCAGGCCGTCTGATATTCCGGCGGCGATGGCCAATACGTTCTTGACCGCACCGCCCACTTCGACCCCGACCACGTCAGTGCTGGAATAAATGCGCAGGCGCGCATGGTGCAGGTTTTGCGCCGTCTGTCGCGCAAACTCGACCATCGGCGGATGCCAGCGTCAGCGCGGTGGGCAGGCCGCGCGCCACTTCCAGCGCGAAACTCGGGCCGGACAACACGCCGCTAAGAAAATTCTGCGGCAGGGTTTCCGCGCCGACCTGATGCGGCAATCGACGCGGTGCCTGCCTCAAAGCCCTTGCATGCCCAGATCACCGGAACAGGCTGCGGGCAGTTCTGCGATGCGGCTGAGCGTCACGCGCAACGCGGCGATGGGGACGACGAGCAATATCAGTTCGGCATCGTCCAGTGCGGCACTCAGATCAGCGGTGAGACGTAATTCTTGCGGCAGAGGAATTTCCGGCAGGTAGCGCTGATTGCAGCGGTTGGTGGCCATCGCTGCGATTTGCCCTGCATCGCGCGCCCACAGGGTGACGCGGTGCCGCGCCGACAGACTGACGGCAAGCGCGGTTCCCCATGCGCCTGCGCCGAGTATGGCAATGTTCATAAATAATCGCCCCACACTTCGGTGGCTTTAACATAGCCGGTCGTCCCATCCGGATGGCGCACTTTGAGCCAGCCTGTACCGGTATTTTCCAGCCATTCCAGCGCCACTTGCTGTTTTACCTGGGTGACCACAGCAGATTTTTCTTCCGGCGCTTGGCGCATGGAGCCATGGCAGCCGTCACCACCACGAAACGTTTGTTGCTCAAGGAGCGTTTTTCAATCCAGGCCATGCCGCCGGAACGGTCACGCACCTTGACCCAATTATCCAGACTGACCACTTGCTCCAGCGGCATGATAGCGACTGGCCACAAAAGCTTTTTTGGCCTTGAGCGAAGGCGCGTCGTAAAGGACAGCGGCATTATCCGCTACCGAGACGTAATCGACCGCATGGACGGAATTCGTTGTCGCCAGCGCACGCGATGAAAAAAACGAGCGCAGTTTTAATGCCTGTTCCGAACCAAGTTAAAGCCTGTTCGAAACAGCATCGTGTGCAAATATGAGTCAGCATTTCAATGCGTGGTAACTTGTCCGGCCTCGACTTGCTGTTGCTTCTGTCTGCTGGTACAGCGATTCGAAGTTGATCGGATTGAGCAGCACAGGCGCAAACCCGGCACGAACCGCCACATCCGACACCACTTCCCTGAGGTAAGGGTAAAGGATGTTCGGACAAACCACGCCCAGCACGGTTTCCTGTTCTTCGGGCGGCAGGTTGCGCAACTGGAAGATGCCGGCTTGCTTGGCCTCGATCAGGAACATCACCAGATTTTTTTCCGCCAGCTTGGCGGTGACGGTAACGGTAATGGCAACCTCAAACACGCCTTCATCTACGTTCGTGGCTTGGGTATGCAGTTGCAGCTCGATCTGCGGTTGCTCGCGTTCCAGAAAAATTCCCGGAGCGTGGGGAATCTCCAGAGACAAATCCTTTACATACAATTTTTCAATGTTAAACAATGGGCTGCTGAGATGCTGCGGTTTCGTTCATTATTTTTTCCTCAAGTTTTTCAAAAATTAGCCTGCCAAAAGTTTGGCCAGTTCGCCGCTATGCTCCAGTGCCGCCAAGTCATCATAGCCGCCGACATGGTACGTGCCGATATATATCTGCGGCACAGTGCGCCGCCCGGTTTTTTCCACCATCGCAACACGCAATTCCGGTTGCAGGTCGACGCGTATTTTCTCGATTTCTGCCACGCCTTTTGCGCGCAATAATCGCTCGGCACGCACGCAATACGGACATATTTCAGTGCAATACATCAGTACTATTACACTCATTGCAACACTCCGTCGATCAAGGGGGTCCTCAATTTTTTCCACTGCGGCAAATCCGCTTTCTGCCAGGCCATCATGCCGCCCGACAGATTGTATACTTGCCCGAACTCGCGGTTGCCCAACAACGCACAAGCGGTGGCCGAACGATTGCCGCTGCGACAAACAACCACGATGGGTTTTTCGCGGTAACGCTCCAGTTCGCCGAGGCGATCCTTGAGTTTGAGCAGCGGAATCAATTTCGCACCCCGGATATGCCCCGCTTGGAATTCGCTTTCTTCGCGTACATCCAGTACCAGCGCATTTTTGTGGTTGATCAATTGCAGCGCTGCGGGGTTATCCACTTCTTTCACCCCGCGCAGGCGGTTACCCACAAACGACCATAGCAGCATCATGCCGCTGCTGACTGCTATCAACACCATCAATATATTATTTTGTATGAACTGCAAGTTGATACTCCTCGTATTTTCCGGGCGCAAATTCTAACAGAGCGGCGAAATGTGCGGGATCTTTCCGTGCAAAAGCCCGTAATTGCTCCAAAGTTCCCGGATAATCCTTCCGGAAAAGCCCAGATGGCGCGCTCCAACTGCAACTGCGCCGCATCTTGTTCTCCGGACAGCGCCAGCAGCAAGACTTCGCGGTACACCACCGAATTGATCGGCACGAAATGCATCACGTTCTCGTTCATCGCACGCACTTCGGTCAAATTATCAAGGCGTGTCTCTAACAGGCTGCTCATTGCCACCTCGACATAGGGTTGCAACAACGCCTGTTTCTGCACCCCCAGCAGATCGTTGAGACGGGATTCTCACTTCTCGATGCCTGCCTGCCGCATGGACGTCAAGTCCTCCAGATTGCGGTAGCCCAGCCACACTTGCGTCAGGGACAGCATCCCGAGCAACAATATCGAAGCCACCGACAGGCGGCCCACGTTGCGCAATTCCAGCCGGTACGTGGTGCTGTCCAGTATCCCCAGCGTCAGGGCGGCCACACCGAGAAAATAGGCATACCACAGCGGGTATTCCAGCAGGCTGTGGATAGCCAGCACGGTCAGCAAGCCGCAGCCCCACCAGTGATAGATGGTGCGCGGCGCTCCGCGTAGCTGTCGGATCCACAGCGTCAACGTGCCGAACAATATCAGCAAACCGGCCAAGCCCATTTCTGCGGCGGTCTGCATCACGAGATTATGCGCGTTGTTATACAGGCCGAGAATGCTGGTGTTGTGCAACGCGGGCCCGAGCAGAAAATGCTGCCAGCCGAACTGCCCGAATCCGGCTCCCAGTATGGGAAACTGGGTGAAAATCAGCCATGCCTCATACCATATGTGCAAGCCGGATGCTGCGTTCCGTGACTCCGCTGTCTCCTCCGCCCGCCTCAAAATCGGCTGCGGCCTTGGTCATCCGGTCCAGCGTCGTCACGCTGCCATAATCCCCCGACAGCAGCGGGATTTGCACGATGAAGTGCATCAAGCCGAAACACAGCACCAGCAACAGGCTGTAATACAGCAAGGGACGATTGGATTTGTCGCGGCGCTGCCACAAAAATGCCATGCCAGCCAGACAAAGCAAGTACAGCCATGCACTGCGCGAACCGCTCAATACCAGCACGAACAACATGGGTGCCGCAAGCAATGTCACTTGCCAAGCGCGCAGTTTCCAGCGGGTATGCAACAAGCCAAGCGAAATCAGCCCCAGCGAGATGTAATCGGCAAAATGGTTCGGCTGCCCCATGTTACCGAACACGGCCGGGGAGGTGGTGGATGAAATTACGCTGTCAAGAAAACTGCGCCAATGAAAATGCTGTATCACCCCCACCAGAGTGCTCAATTCCGCACCCAGCAGTAAAAAGACGGACAACACCGTGGTCAGCACAGGCAAGCCAAATTCTTCGCGCAGGCGCTGGCCCAGCATGATGAGCAAGGCTGCCCATAGAAAATACAGGGTAAACAAAAGCGTCTGGCTAAAATAAACGATCTTGCTAAAACCAAACTGCACCAGAACGAGCAGCATCAATCCTACTGGCAACATGACAATGCGCGGTATTGCCGGTTGCTGCCAATAACGCTGCGTTACCAGCAAGGGCATGGCGCACAGGCCGAGCATGGCCGCACCCCATTCCTGATAAAACGTGGTCAGCGGATAGGCGTGGCGAAAGTAAAGAAACGGCCAGAGCCACATCAGCCCGACGAATATCAGGCTGAATTGAGCCAAGCGCGGAACGGCGGTAAGCTGTTTTAGCAACTAAGCCCCTTAAGCAATCGTGACATCGGGTTTATTTTGCAGCCGCGCGATTGATCAGGTACTGCGTAAGCAACGGTACCGGCCGCCCGGTCGCGCCCTTGTCCTTGCCGGATTTCCAGGCCGTACCCGCGATGTCCAGATGCGCCCAGCGGTAATCCTTGGTGAAGCGCGATAAGAAACAGGCTGCGGTGATGGTGCCGCCCGCGCGTCCGCCGATGTTTTGCATGTCGGCGAAGTTGCTATCCAGCAGTGGCTGGTAATCTTCCCACAGCGGCAATTGCCAGGCGCGGTCGTGCGCTTGTTCGCCTGCTTCCAGCAATTCTTGTCCGAGCTTGTCCTCGTTGCTGAACAGGCCGCTGGCAACATGGCCCAGCGCGATGACGCAGGCACCGGTGAGCGTGGCGATATCGATCACTGTGTCCGGGTTGAACTTGGCGGAATAGGTCAGCGCATCGCACAGGATGAGGCGGCCTTCGGCGTCGGTGTTGAGAATTTCGATGGTCTGCCCGGACATCGAGGTGACGATGTCGCCGGGCTTGGTGGCGATGCCGCTGGGCATATTTTCGCAAGTGGGAATAACGCCGACCACATTCAGTTTCAGGCCCATCTCGGCGATGGCCTGCATGGTGCCGAGCACGCTGGCCGCGCCGCACATATCGTATTTCATCTCGTCCATTTCGGCACCCGGCTTGAGCGAAATGCCGCCGCTATCGAAGGTGATGCCCTTGCCGACCAGGACCACGGGCTTTTGTTTCTTGTCGCCGCCGCTATATTCCAGCGTGATGAGCTTGGCGGGCTGTTCGCTGCCGCGCGTAACGGAAAGAAAAGAACCCATGCCCAGTTTCTGCATGTCCTTTTCTTCCAGTACCGTGGTCTTGACGGCCTTGTACGCCTTGGCCAGCGCCAGCGCCTTGGCGGAAAGATAGGTCGGCGTGCAGATGTTGCCCGGCAGGTTGCCGAGGTCTTTGCTCAGATTCATGCCATGTGCAATGGCTACGGATTGATCGAGTGTGCTCTTCAATGCGGCGCTCGGCTTGTCCGAGGTGGCAAAGGTAATGCTTTTCAAAGTCGCGGGTTTGGCGGGCTTGCTCTTCAGGCTGTCGGCGCGGTAAGTGCTCTCCGCAGCGGCGAATACCGCCTGCTTGATGACCCAGGCGGCATCTTTTCCGATGCTGTCGTCAATGAGGTATAGAGCCGCATCTTTGGCGGGTGTGGAATTCAATGCGCTGAAGGTGGCGCGTAAAATCTCCACCGTGGTTTTGCTGTTCAACTCACCGGGCTTGCCCAGTCCGACCAGCAGCACGCGTTCGGCGGCGATGCCGGGAATCTTTTGCAGCAGGAGGGTGGAACTGGCCTTGCCGCCCATGTCGCCTTGGGCAATAACGTCGCTGAAATAATGCTGGGCAGCCTTGTCCAGCGCCTGCGCAGCGGCAGACAGTTTGCCACCTTCGAATACGCCGACGACCAAACATCCGCTACGCTGTTTTTCCGGACTGGCCTGTTTTATGCTAAATTCCACCTGATTCTCCTTCAATATAATTGTTCTGATGCGCAGTGTAGCGCAATATGCCGGATTATCCGCAAACCCACATATTAATGTCAAAGCGGCAAATGTCAAAACCACAACAGTCGAAGTCGCCGCGCGCCAAGTCAGGAGGGATCTTTCACCAGGCGTTGGTGCGGGAGTTTATTGGCATGGGCGTGCCGGTATTTGCCATCCTGCTCGGTATTGTGATACTTACCCAGTTAATTCGCCTGCTGGGCGAATCCGTCAGCGGCATTCTGGCGGTGGACGGCGTGCTGGCTTTGTTGGGGTTTAGCGCGCTGAACTATCTGCCCGTGCTGCTTTCTGTCAGCCTGTTTTTATCCATCCTGCTCACCTTGACCCGCAGTTATCGCGACAGCGAGATGGTGGTATGGTTCTGTTCCGGCATCGGCTTGACGCGCTGGATACGCCCGGTCATGGCCTATGCACTGCCGGTAGTGGGGTTGATTGCGCTGTTAAGTTTGGTGTTGTCGCCTTGGGCCATGTCCAAAGCCCAGGAGTTCAGACATCAGTTAGATAGCCGCGATGATGTCTCTGCCGCTACGCCGGGAGCATTCCGCGAATCCAAACACGACGAGCGCGTCTATTTCATCGAGAACGTGGATGTGGGGAAAAACCGCGTCGGCAATATTTTTGCCCAATCCGTGCAGCATGGCAAAGTGGGTACCATGGTTGCCAAACAGGGCTTGCAGGAAACTGCGCCCAACGGTGATCGCTTTTTGGTGCTGTTGAACGGCACGCGTTACGAAGGTACGCCCGGACAGCTTGATTTCAAGATCGTCGAATTCGAGCGTTATGCCATGCGGATCGAGGCGGCGGAGGCTCAAAAGGAGGAGGTTTGGCAAAATGCCTTGTCGACCCTGTATTTGTTGCAAAATCCCACCAGTTGGAACCTGTCCGAACTGGAGTGGAGGCTAGGGTTGCCGCTCAGTGCACTGGTATTGGCGTTGCTGGCTATCCCGCTGAGTTTTGTCAATCCGCGCGCCGGACGCTCGCTCAACCTGGTCATGGCGATTCTGATTTACATGGTTTATAACAACATGATCAGCGTTACCAACGCTTGGGTCGGGCAGGATAAAATTGGGCCGGTCATGGGATTGGCCGGTATCCATGCGCTGATGTTTGCGCTGATGATGTTGCTGTTCTACTACAGAATGTCGACATTTTCTTGGCGGCGGTTGAAGCGATGAATCTGCTAACCCGTTATCTGGCCCGAGAGATTTATACCAGCATCGCGCTGGTGTTCGCCTCCCTGTTGATGTTGTTTGCCTTTCTCGATTTGATTCACGAGCTAAGCACGATGGGGCACGGCAACTATCACATCGGCTACGTGTTGCTGTATGTGCTATTGACCGTACCCAGCCATATCTACGACCTGTTTCCTGTAGCAATTTTGATTGGTGCCATTTTTGCGCTGGTACAGATGGCGGCAAATTCCGAGCTGATTGTGTACCGCTCATCCGGTGCCTCACTGACGCAAATGGTTGGCTCCCTGATCAAAATCGGATTGCCGTTGGTGTTGCTGAGCTATTTGTGCGGCGAGATGCTTGCACCGCCCAGTGAACGTATGGCTCAGAGCTTACGGCTCAAGGCGCAAAATTCTGAAGTGACGCTGAAGGAATTTCGCAGCGGAGTGTGGGTGAAGGACGAGCGCAGTTTCGTCAATGTTAAAAATGTCATGCCGGACACTTCTTTGCTGAATATAAGCATCTACGAGTTTGACGAAAGTTACCATTTGCGCGCCATAACGGCAGCAAAGCGCGCCACATTTGTGGAAGATAAACACTGGCATCTGGAAGATGTGATGCAGACGCGTTTCAGCAAGGAAGGGACAACCGTGGACAACCGGCCAAGCATGGAGTGGCATTCGGTGCTTAACCCGGATTTGCTGAGCGTGTTGCTGGTCGTTCCGGAACAAATGTCGGCCTGGAACCTTTACCATTATGTCCAGCACCTGCGCGATAACCGCCAGAAATCCACACGCTATGAAATCGCCATGTGGACCAAGCTGGTGTACCCCTTCGCGGTGCTGGTGATGATGTTGCTGGCCTTGCCGTTTGCCGCGCACCACCGGCGCGAGGGCGGCATCAGCGGGAAGATTTTCATGGGCATCGTGCTGGGGCTGTCATTCCACTTCCTCGGGCGTCTTTTCGCCAG
This sequence comes from uncultured beta proteobacterium, assembly GCA_963714805.1. GTDB lineage: Bacteria > Pseudomonadota > Gammaproteobacteria > Burkholderiales > Gallionellaceae > CAIQPV01. The sequence continues at coordinate 117,594 of CAVQPO010000008.1, forward strand.
CTTGGGTGCGCTCAACGATTGGCAACCTTTGCTGAGTGCAACGGCGATGCCTATGCTGTTCCTGCTGCTTGCGGGGGGGATGCTATGGTGGACGGAGCGGCGCTGACCATTTTTCAAGCTCTTCGAGCTTGAAAAGTTGACATGGGCGCATGAAAGTATTCGGTGAGCTTTGTTGTGGTTGGTGTGGGCATAGTCCGTGGGGTAGCGGGGAACAAAAGTATCATTTCAAAATCTAAATAAAAAGAGTAAGATATCCAAATAACGACTTGGTTCGTTAGAAGAGGAGGTACTATGTCTATTAGCTCAATTACCTCGAGCAGCAGTTCTTTGCAACTGGCTCAGCAACTTCAACAGGCTAAACAAGCTCTTCAGGCACAGCAAGCACAGCAGGCTCAACTTGCCCAGCAAGTGCAGACACAAGAGGCGCAACAGGCCCAATTGTTGCAGCAAGACCAGCAGGCTGTGCAGCAAGTACAGCTACAACAAGCTCAGTATTCCCAGCAGGCACAAACACAGCAGACCCAGCAATCTCAACTGGTGCAGCAAGACCAGCAGAAGGTTCGGGGGCTGGAGTCTCAGCAGGGAACGCTAGCGCAGACGCAGCAGGCGCAACCCGTTCAGCAGAGCCTGATTTCTGTGCAAACGCAAGTGTCTCTGCTGTCAGGGCAAGCTTCAGCAGAATATTCAGTCTCTGCAAGCCCAACAATTTCAGCGCGCCCAGCAAGGCCAGACTATTGGCTCCCACATAAACGTAATAGCTTAATTGAAACAGGAGGCATCATGTCTACTACCGCAATAACCTCAGGCAATAATGCATCGCAGCAGTTGCAGCAAACCCAGCAGACGAGACAACCCAAGCCGGTCCAGCAAACTCAACCGGTTCAGCAAACACAGCAGTCTCAACAGGCTCAGCAAGCGCAACAGGCACAACAAACAAATCAACCTCAGCCCGGACAGACAGTTGGTTCAAAAATAAACGTTTTCGTATAACCGCAGGTTATCGAAACGGATCATAAGCGAAGGTCGGCTAATAGTAGAGGCCTGAGTGGGGATGTTGTCACATTGCAATAAGTTCGCTAATAAAAAAAGCAGGGTTGCCCCTGCTTTTTTAGGCTTGCGCTAAATTACTTAGCTGGTGCGTCAGCGGCCGGAGCTGCGTCTGCCTTCTTTGCCTTCTTGTGCTTCTTGTGGTGTGCCTTCTTGGCTGGCTTTGCAGGAGCATCGGCAGCAGGGGCAGCCATAGCAGCAGGAGCGGCATCAGCCTTAGGAGCGTCAGCAGCAACGGCGGAGAAAGTAACGGCAGCGAATACGGCAGCGATCAGTGTGGACAACAGTTTCATAATTAACTCCATTTTAGTGTTGATAAACATTCATCCCAGATAATCCATGAGGCGCGATACGCTCTGGGTTCATGACATTACTTATGTCTGAGTCCAATAACGCACGACTTGTTATTTGGTTGACAATCTATCAGCAGCGATTTCAAGGTAACTTGATTGATAGCTTGTAATCTCCCTTCTATCGAAAGCTTTTTATTTCATAAATAAACGACACTAGCCCTGATAAACAACCTGTCCATTCACCAGCGTGTAGCGCACCTTGCCTTGCAACTCCAGACCGAGGAACGGGGTGTTCTTGCCTTGGCTCTTCAAGGCCGCCGATTCGATTTTCCAGTACGCTTCGGGATCGAACACGCACACGTCGGCGGCGCTGCCGACGGATAGATGTCCTGCATCCAAACCCAGTATGCGTGCGGGTTGCAACGTTACTTTGGCGAGCGCAGCGCTCAGTGCATTCTTTCCCGCCCACTTGAGCGCCAGCGGCAGCAGCAATTCCAGACCGGTGGCACCTGACTCGGCTTCGGCGAACGGTAGTTGTTTGGCATCCTCATCCACCGGCGTGTGGTCGGAGCAGATCGCATCGATGGTGCCGTCGAGCAGCCCGGCACGCAGCGCGTCGCGGTCGCGCAGGCTGCGCAGCGGCGGGGTCAGGTGGCAGTTGGCATCGAAGAAACCGATGTCCATTTCGGACAGGTGGACGTGGTTGGCCGATACGTCGCAGGTAAGCGCTAAACCTTGCTGTTTGGCGGCACGCACCAGCGCTACCCCGGATTCGGAAGAGAGACGACAGATGTGCAGGCGCACACCGGTTTCACGTGCCAGTTGCAGCATGGTCGCCAGCGCGATGGTTTCCGCACTTGCAGGGATGGCGGGCAAGCCCAAACGGGTCGCCACTTCGCCGTCGTGCGCCACACCGTCGCGCGCCAGAAAACTGTCCTGCGGGCGCAGCCAGACGGAGAACCCAAAAGTGGCGGCATATTGCATCGCGCGCATCAACACGCGCGTGTCGGTGAGCGGCGCATCGGCTTGGCTGAACGCCACGCAACCGGCGTCGGTCAGTTCCGCCATCTCGGTGAGTTCCGCCCCCTTCAGCCCTTGCGTGAGCGCCCCTACGGGATAGACATGCGCCTGATTCAGCGTCTTGGCGCGGTGCTTGAGCATCTCTACCAATCCCGGTTCGTCCAGTGGCGGATCGGTGTCCGGCGGACAGGCCAGCGAGGTGACGCCGCCCGCTACCGCCGCGTCCATTTCCGATTCCAGCGTGGCGCGATATTCGTAACCTGGCTCGCGCAGACGCGCGGCGAGGTCGATCAGGCCGGGCGCTACCACCAGCCCCGTAGCGTCGATCTTTTTGTCCGCGACAAATCCGGCCGGGGCGCTGCCGACAGCAACGACTTTGCCTGCTGCGATGAATAAATCCTGTTGGGCATCAATGCCGTTCTTCGGGTCGATCAAACGACCATTGTTTATTTGAATGTTCATTTTGTCCCCGCCAACATGCTCATAACCGCCATGCGCACCGCGATGCCGAACGTCACTTGCGGCAAGATCACCGAGTGCGATCCGTCCGCCACGCTGGAATCGATTTCCACACCTCGGTTCATCGGCCCGGGGTGCATCACGATGGCATCGGGTTTCGCCAGCGCCAGTTTGTCTTGAGTCAGGCCATAATATTTGAAATATTCCTGCGCGCTAGGCAACAGCGCGCCCTGCATGCGTTCGTTTTGCAGGCGCAGCATCATCACTACATCCACGTCGCGCAGGCCTTGCTCCATGTCGTGATAGACCTGCACGCCCAGATGTTCGACAAGGGTCGGCAGCAGCGTCTTGGGTGCGATCACGCGCACTTCCGGTACGCCCAGCGTTGACAGTGCATGGATTTGCGAACGCGCCACGCGCGAGTGCAGAATGTCGCCAACGATGGCGACACGCAGGTTGTGAAATTCTTTCTTGTAGTGGCGGATAGTGAACATATCCAACAGCGCCTGTGTGGGATGCGCATGCCTCCCGTCACCGGCGTTGATGACGTGGATCTCGGGTGCGACGTGGCGGGCGATCAGGTGTGCCGCGCCGGATTGCGCGTGCCGCACCACGAACATGTCGGCATGCATCGCGCACAGGTTATCCACGGTGTCGAGCAGCGTTTCGCCTTTGCTGGTTGAGGACGAACCGATGTTGAGGTTGACCACATCGGCAGACAGGCGCTTGGCGGCGATTTCGAAGGTGGTGCGGGTGCGCGTGCTGTTTTCGAAGAACAGGTTGAATACCGCTTTGCCGTGCAGCAGCGGGACTTTTTTGATTTCTTTACCTTCGGCGACGCTGACGAATTCGCTGGCGCGATCCAGGATGCCGCGCAAAATGGGTGCGGGCAATCCCTCGGTCGTGAGCAGATGTTGTAGCTCGCCGTTCTTGTTTAATTGGGGATTATTCATGCGTAAAGTCCTGCTACGGGTTCGTCGAAATAAGCTTGCAATATCTGCTGTGCGGCAACTTGATCCAGCAGCGGTTTCTGTTTGATGCCGCGTATGCCTGCCTCATTCAGTTGCGAGCTGGCGGCGGCGGAAGTATAGCGCTCATCTACCAAGATGGCAGGCAAATCGAAGCGTCCTTTGAGGCGGTTGGCGAAGCGGCGGCACAGCCGGGTCATCTCGTGCGGCGTGCCGTCGTCATTGCACGGTAGCCCCACCACCAGCGCGGCCGGTTGCCATTCGCGGATCAGTGCCTCGATGGCTGCAAAGCGTTGTTCATTTTGTTCGCCATGCAGGGTGGTCAGCGGTTGTGCGGTGCCGGAGATGGAATTGCCGACCGCCACACCGATGCGTTTAGTGCCAAAATCGAAAGCGAGAAAGGTGCCTTGTACGGTATTGCCGTCAGGCATGTCCCGCATCCTCCGACAGAGACGCGTAATCGACACCCAGCAGCGTCATTGCGGCAAATAAACGTTCTTCCGGGGGGAGTTCGAACATGATGTGCTCGGAAGCAGCCATGCTGAGCCAGGCATTTTGCGCCAGTTCATGTTCCAGTTGTCCCGGTTCCCAGCCAGCATAGCCCAAGGTTACCAGTAAATTGTGCGGCCCTTGTCCTTCTCCCACCGCTTCCAGAATATCTTTGGAGGTGGTCAGGCCAACCTTGTCATTGATGGGTAAGGTGGACTGCCATGACCCGATAGGATCGTGCAGCACAAAGCCTCGGTCGGTCTGCACCGGGCCACCGAAATGAACCGGCACATTGATTAATTCTGGCTGGTTCAGCGGGACTTTGATCTGTGCGAATAATTCGCCCAGCGTAAGGGTGATCGGACGATTCACAATGATGCCCAATGCCCCCTGCTCGTTGTGCTCACAGACGTAAATAAGCGACTTGGCAAAAGTAGACTCCACCATGGCGGGCATGGCGATAAGAAATTGGTGGCTGAGATTAAGTTGTGACATGGCGTCATTGTAAACCGAAGGCGCTGTCTTAACAATTTTGTCTGTCTAACAGGGTGGTTTTACCCGCTGCATGGCTAAGCGGCAAGCGGATAATAAAACAGGTACCCTCTCCCCGCCTGGATACCACGGCAATGCGTCCGCCCAAGGCATTGATTTCGTTGTGTACCACATCCATACCCACACCGCGCCCGGAGATGGGCGTCACTTCCGATGCTGTTGAGAGTCCCGGAGCGAAAATAAGTTGCATGACTTGCCTGTTGCTGGCCTCCGCACCGGTTTGCAACAAACCCATTTCTTCGGCCTTGCGACGCAGGCTATCCACATCTAGGCCCGCACCATCATCCATCAGTTCAAATACGGCCTCGCTATTTTCCCGGTGCAACGTCAGGCGGATATCTCCGATGGGGGGCTTGCCCATCAATTCGCGTTGTTGCGGGTCTTCCAAGCCATGGGCAATCGCATTGCGTAACAAATGTTCAAATGGGGCAGTCAATTTTTCCAGCACATTGCGTTCCAGTTCCACTTCCGTGCCGCGCAATTCCAGATTGGCTTTCTTTCCCAGCTCCTTGCCGGTCTGCCGCACGATACGGTACAGCCGTTTGCCGATACTGTCGAACGGCACGCGCTGTTCCGTGCTTTCTTCCGTTGTGGCGGGTGAGCCCTCAGCCGCAACATGCGTACGCAAGAGATCTATCATCTTGCCGATATTTTCGAACTGGTTTTGCAGCTCATCCCAGAACGGAGCCGTCCGTTGTGTGGTTGCGGCAGCCTGCGCTTCCAGCCGGTGTACTAATTCGCCCACACGCATGGCGCCCGCCATGCGGGCGCTCCCTTTGAGCGTGTGCAGGCTGCGCTGTAATTTTCGCGCCAGCAACGCATCAGCGGATTGTGCGCGCCAAGCTTGCAAAGTTTTGCCGATTTGCGGATACAGTTCGTCGGCCTCTTCCAGAAAAAGAGGCAACAACTCTTGATCGATATCGTCCTCAACTATTTTCATTCTTTTAGCGCCGCCAAAATTGCGGAGTAAAAATAATCAACAGGGTAAAAATTTCCAGGCGACCGGCCAACATCGCCAACGTGCATATCCAAGTCTGAAAATCGGTCAACACGCTGAAATTGCCGGACGGCCCCACTACACCCAAACCCGGCCCGACATTATTGATGCAGGCAATTATGGCAGAAAACGAGGAAATAAAATCCAGCCCGCTTGCCATCAGGGCAAAAGTCAAAGTGGATGCCGTCATGAAATACAGAAAAATAAATCCCAGCACGGCGAATACGATATTGTTAGGTATCACATTCCCGCCGACTTTCATCGGGTTCACCACGGCCGGATGCAACAATTTCACAAATTCGCGCCCAGCCTGCTTGAATAAGATCAGCGTGCGTATCATTTTGATGCCGCCGCCGGTGGAACCCGAACTAACCGAAACGCAACTGAGGAACAGCATCCACATCGGGGCAAAAATCGGCCACTGGTTATAGTCTACGCTGGAAAAGCCGCAATCGGTCGCAATGGAGACGAGGTTGAAACTGGCGTGGCGCAAGGAAGTCCAGAAATTCGGATACACCCCCTTCCACCACAAGAACAGGGCGATGATCAGGCAGCTTGTCAAGATGAGCCCAACCGTGGCGATGACCTCGGTATCGCGCAGATAAGTTTTCAGGCTTTTTTCACGCAACGCAAAAAAATGCGTAGCAAAATTCATTGCTGCCAGCAGCATAAATATGATGAGTACGCCTTCGATGGCTGGCGAATTAAAATAGCCGATACTGGCATCATGGGTGGAAAATCCACCGAGCCCCATCGTCGAGAAAGCATGGCAGATCGCATCCAGCCAGTTCATGCCCACCGCCTTGAGCGATAAAATACAGGCGACCGTGATGCTGAAGTAAACCAGCCACAGATTGCGCGCCGTCTCGGTGATGCGCGGGGTCAACGCGGAATCTTTCATCGGCCCCGGCGTTTCCGCCTTGAACAACTGGCGTCCGCCCACCCCCAGCAACGGCAGGACGGCCACCGCCAGCACGATAATACCCATGCCGCCCAGCCAGTGCAGCTCGTGCCGCCAGATATTGAGGGCGGGGGGCAGCTTGTCCAGCCCGCTCAACACCGTTGCACCGGTAGCGGTGATGCCGGACATGGTTTCAAAATAGGCATCGGTGAAAGACAGCCCATCTATCACCATGAGTAGCGGCAGCGTCGCCACCGCAGGCATCGCAGTCCACATGCCGACGACAAGCAGATAACCGTGGCGTATGGATAACTCACCCTTGTAGCGGCGTGTCAGCAGCCACATCAGCGTGCCTGCGGCGGAAGTCATCACCATCGCCAAAGCGAAGTGAATCAACGTGCCATCGTCATAAATCAGGGAAGCCGCCATCGGCATCAGGTAAGCCACGCTGAATACCACCAGCATCAGGCCCAGAGCGTGAAAGACGGTGAATATACGATGCATCTAAAGGTACCTATAAAAACCCGACACTCACCTGGAACAGTTTTTCAACCTTGTGGATCATTTTTTTGTTGATCACGAACACGATGACGTGATCTTCCTCTTCGATCAATTGGTCGCGATGCCCCATGATGACATCTTTGCCGCGTACGATGGCACCGATCGTTGCGCCTTTGGGCAGGTCAATTTCATCTATGCGTCGCCCCACCACTCTTGAAGACTGGCGGTCGCCGTGCGCCACCAGTTCAAGCGCCTCCGCCGCTCCGCGCCGTAGCGAATGCACCGCAGCCACATCACCTTGGCGCACGTACGCCAGCAAAGAGCCGATGGTCACGTGCGCGGGCGATAATGCGATGTCTATTTTGCCTCCCTGCACCAAGCCGACATAAGCGTTGCGGTTGATCAGCGCAATCACCTTGCGCGCACCGTCACGCTTGGCCAGCAGCGTAGACATGATGTTGTTCTCGTCGTCGTTGGTCAGCGCGCAGAACACATCCACGTCCGCCACATGCTCGGCAGCCAGCAAATTTTCATCGGTACCGTCGCCGTTCAACACCAGCGTGTGCTTTAATATTTCTGCCAGCTCTTCGCAGGCTTTCTTGTTGTACTCGATCAGTTTGACCTGATAGTCACGTTCCAGAGATCGGGCCAGACGGCGCCCGATATTGCCGCCGCCGACGATCATCACGCGTTTGGTCGGTTTATCCATGCGGCGCAGCTCTTTCAGCACGCTGCGAATATTCCCGGTGGCGGCAATGAAAAATATTTCGTCGCCCGCTTGGACTACCGTATCACCTTCCGGAATGATCGGTTTGTCTTGCCGGAAAATTGCGGCAACGCGCGTATCGACTTGCGGCATATGGCTGCGCAAGAAGCTCAGCGGCTTGTCCACCAGCGGGCCGCCTTCGAACACTTTCACCGCCACCAGCGACACCAGCCCGTTGGCAAACTCCAGAACTTGCAGCGCTTCGGGAAATTCAATCAGTTTGCGGATGTAATCAGTGAGTATTTGTTCGGGACAAATGGAGAAATCCACACAAAAATTTTCCGGGCTGAAAATCTCTGGATGCTCCAGATAGCCGGTAGCGCGGATGCGCGCAATTTTGGTAGGGGTGTTGAACAGACTGGCAGCCAGTTTGCAGGCCACCATGTTGACTTCGTCGCTTTGCGTCACCGCCAGCAGGATGTCGGCATCGGCGATACCGGCCTGTTTCAGCGTGGCGGGATGAGAAGCGTTACCCACCAAGGTACGCAGGTCGAAACGGTCTTGCAGCAGGCGGAGTTTTTCCGCATTGGTGTCCACTACAGTGATGTCGTTGGCCTCGCTGACCAGGCTTTCTGCAACCGTCGAACCGACCTGTCCCGCCCCGAGAATTAGTATTTTCATTTTTGGGTTTTTATTGCTGCGCGCGTATCCAATTCTTCCATTCGTCGAACAGCTTCCTGTCGCGCGCCGCGATTACCGAGCGCTGCCAGATGTCGCCCTCTGAAAAATCGTCGCTTTCGATGCAGCAGGCATGGCCGCCTGTTTCCCACAAAATCAACGTGCCAGCAGCATAATCCCAAAGCTTTTGCCCGCCGTGCAGGTACACGTCATAACGGCCGGCGGCGGTATAGCACCAGTCTAGCGCGCTGGCGCCAAAGTTGCGCTGCGAAGTATAAGGGGGATTGGTTGCCAGTTGCGCGACCAACTTGGTGCTCAACCGCTTCATATCCACGTTCGCCAATGCATGCTCCAACGATTCCGCAGTTTCGCGCACAATCAGCCGCTCGCTGTTCAGGAACGAGCCTTTGCCTTGTTCGGCGGCAAACGCCTCATCCGCCACAGGATCGTAGACCACACCCAGCACGCTTTTGCCTTCACGCAGCAGCGCAACGGAAATTGCAAAATAAGGCAGACCGCGCACAAAGTTGGACGTGCCGTCGATCGGGTCGATGCACCACAGGCCGTCGTTACCGGCTTGCCATATTGCACGCTGCTCATCAGCGGGCATTTCCTCGCCGAGTACCGGCACGTTGAGGATGGCCTGGAGCTTCTTGGTTAATGCGATCTGGGCGGCCATATCAGCCTCGGTACACAGGCTACCATCACTCTTGCGTTGATGCGCCACCTTCATGTAGCGCGGCATAATCTCCTCGGCGGCCACCAGCTTGACCGCCGCAACCACGGCTTTTAACATGGCGCCCATGGTTTTGGAACGCGGGGTACTGCGCTTTTCCACTTTTTGCATCACGCGCTATCCTTCCATTTAATGGAACAACCCATGCTGGCGATCTGCTCGCGCGGACCTTGCCCGGTCAATGCTACCTGCACCATGGCATCGAACAAGTCGCGCGGCGCATCAGCCATCGCTTCCTTGCGCGAAGCATCGAACCGACCCCGATATTGCAATTCCAAACTGGCGTTGAATCCAAAAAAATCCGGTGTACATACCGCGCCGTAATCCTTGGCGACCTGTTGTGCCTCATCCCATACATAAGGGAAAGGAAAATTAAACTCGCGCGCTACCGCCTTCATGTTTTCGAACGAATCTTCCACATACTCGGCGGGATCATTCGACATAATGGCGATACTACCGATGCCGTGTTGCAACAATTCGCGCGCGTCACGGACAATACGCTCGCGGATTGATTTCACGTAAGGGCAATGGTTGCAAATAAACATCACCAGCAAGCCATTGTTGCCGCGCGCGTTTTCCAGCGTATACCGCTTGCCATCCACATTCAGCAAGTTGAAATCTCGTGCTTTCCAACCAAAATCGCAGATTGGCGGTTGCAGGCTGACCATAATCCTACTCTCCTAAGCCACAAATTTTATTTGGGGCGCTATATTAGCATGCCAATCTATTAATCTGCCTCTGTGCTGCCAAGAGCCTTGCACGATAGGCGGAACGGGGTCGAAAAATGTCGGACGCTATCATTGATGTAACGTTTAATGCTTAAGGCAATTTATTCGTCAAACGTAACCAGCAAATTTTCAGGAATGGCAGCGAGGTAAAAAACCGCAACATGCTGGCAAGATGCCAAGTCAAATATTTGAAATTGCGATGACTGCTCCGATGCGCATGGTGAACTACTTTGGCATCGGGACATAGGGCTACTTCATAGCCATGCAGCCTCAGTCTGGCGCACAAATCCACATCTTCGTAATAGAGAAAATAGCGCTGATCGAATCCGCCAAACTGATCGAAAGTCTCACGGCGAAACAACATGAACATACCGCCAACCCAGTCGGGAAAGACAACTTCATCTTTTATAATATAGTCGTTCCCTTTACATCTGCCGATTGCCTTGCACAATATTTTGAGCGGCGTCGGGAAACGTCGGGCACTATCTTCCGTCGCACCGTTCTCGTTCACCACGCGCGGAGCAACCACAGCAGTAGATGAATCTTGCAGACCGGCAATTAACGCCGGAAAGGGATCATTACTGAGCCGGATATCCGGATTGATCACACAAAAGAATTGTCCGGTAGCTTGCTGAAATGCCTGATTGTGGTTTTCGCCAAAACCCTGCGGGATACTATTGCGGATTATTTTTATTATGAATTCATAGCCATCCGGATCGAATGGCAGCTCCTCATCCCGGTTGAGCGTGAGAATGACCTCCAGCAATAAATTGCTATGGCTATATTTTGAAATGTCGCCAAGCAAATCAGCCACCCAATGACATTGGGAGTGACTAACCACAGAGATGGATAATTCAGGGTGCGACATCAAAGGTCTGGTCGCAATATGAGGCACAGCGCCGCGCAATTCATACGCACCCATTGCAGAAGATTAAAAATCATTGCGCTTACCACTGACGCCTTTCACCCCATCTTTCAAACCAAGCCACATCATTTTCAGGCAGTCCAAACGATTGGGCGCTAACAAACCAAAGAATAAAACAAACTTGCAACATCTCGCGACATCGGCCAGCATCCAGCCCCACGGCATGTAACTGCGACGATATAGCGAAATGCTGTTTCGAAATATGTAGTAGTAGCGAAACGAGTGGTGAAAAGGCACGATCCGCTTGCGAATAAACCATATTTCTTTTCGCCGCTCCCCCAGAGCATGAGTCATGATTGCATCACACACACCGAATATCCGAAAACCTTCGGCTTTGGCGCGAAAGCACCATTCTGTATCCACATGATCAATGAACAGCCCCTCATCCATCAGCCCCACAGTCTCAATTGCTGCAAGCGGCAACAACGCTCCGGAGGAAACAAGAAAGTCAGCTTCCACAACCGAGTTTGTGGAACTACAACCCAAGCGAGTGAAACCCAAGATACCTACTTGTACAAACTGTGAAAGCGTACCGTTAGCTGCATCGCGATATCGAGGCCCCAGTCCTGCGACCTTAATATCTTTACCCGACAAGGTTCTATAGACATCACAAAGCTGAGCCACCATGCTTGGTTCAACTTGACTGTCTTGATCTAACAGCAGCACAAAAGTCGAACCCTGTTCTCGCGCTTGACGTATACCAATATTATGCCCCGCCCCGATCCCAAGATTTTCAGATTGAGGCAATAAATGCAAGCGAGCAGCGAACTTCCCTTCCAGCTTATCGAGCCAGCCGGGGGAATAGTTGACAGAGGCGTTATCTACGATAAATATATCTGAGACTTGGTTTGCCACTGCATGAACTGTTGCATGCAGACCTTCCAGATCGGGATTGTAGGTAACCAGAACAGCGGATACATAGTTGCAGCATCCTTCACCGATAGCCTTACTAGCGTGCTGTGACATGTCCTTTAAACCACAGCGCACGCTGGGGTAAGCTTGCTACCATTGATGCATATATAAATTATAACCATGCTCATTATATTTTTCCGAATATGATAACCTTCAGCGCCAAATGAAGACGCTTGGGGATGTAGGGAAAGACACGTCTATAAATTTTTGCCATGCCCCCATAAAATATCACCCGATGGCATGGACTTGGGCCAAACTTATTTAAGACTGTTTTTTCCTTAACAAAATCAGGCAAAGAAACTGGTGTCTGCATGTTGTGAGAGATTCCTTGAATATACTGATACCAACTGCCCCCCCCCATGCGTAAATGCGCTGGCATAGCTTTCACCTGCCTTGTTGAATTAAACTTCTCTAACTGGCGGCCTATAGCATCAATGAAATTCTTCGGGTCAGGGCCGGATACAACTAATTCCCCCTCATAATAATTTACAAAATCTCTTACACCACCGGAGTCGGAGACGACAAGGCTACAACCACAGAGCGCAGCCTCTAACGGCATGAGGCCGAACCCCTCATGCAGCGACATATCGACAAACACCTTCGACCTTCTAAAAAGTTGCGCCAAAGAATACTGATCCAGCGGCAAATTAAAAAATTTTAACTTGCCCAAATACTTTGCTTCCAGATTTTCATACGGCGACGCACACAGCACCGCGATAACCATATTGTCACCAGCCAAGCGATCAAGCAGCTCTGCAAGTAACCATTGTCCTTTATCCGCGCTAGCCCGAAAAATCATGCACACGTCGATGTCTCGATTTTCATCGGACGAAAAATATATATCATTGTTAATAACGAGCGGAACTCTCTGTAAGTTCTGGTCTGGTTTAACATGGCGATTCAACATATTAAACAACCATGTTGAGGTAGTAATAAGGTGTTCGGTACTCTTATATGAATCTGTCGCCTCAACGTATCTTTGTCCATTCTCAAAATAGCCTTCATATCCTTGGACAAACTGAACTGCTATCGCCTTACGCGCCGCAGCAAATTCTGCAACAACAGGTGCAGAGTTAAATATTGTAGAGAACACGACCTTCGGCAGGACAAGTCGATCTGTCAAGAATTCGCTATCAGAGATGTAGTGCAGGAAGTTAAATAGGACAGGTTCCTTGTAATCCTTTAACCCTCGATCCGCTGTTATACCTACCAAAGCACACGTAACCTTTAGCCCCATCCTGACTAACTCATTACAGATAGAGACTACTGCATTGATTCCACCCACTCCCTGGTCAATACCATGCAGATAGAAAAGCGCGTCTAGCTCAATTGTTTCTGACTTGCCAAGCATGCTACGCTTGATCGCTTTGGAAATTAGCCGCGACGGATTTGTGTTCGAACATCTTGCAGCAAGCCGCTTATATTCTTTTGACCACTTGCTCATGAATAGCCTGTGATTATGACTTCGTAGATGCTCAACCTCTGGCTGACAATTAAACGCACCCCTAGCAAAACGGTAGCAATAACAACCTACGTGAACGACACCTTTCAGCCCCAATGAGAGGGCTTTCATGTGTAGATCGGCGTCTTTCCAGTCGGCACACAATTCCACCGAGAATCCACCAGCTTTTTCGAAAAAAGCACGGTGTACCATCAAGCAATCCCCAACTACTGTACAAGCCTCCACGATAAAATCTTTTTCGGCATGGCTCGTTGCATCCGCGCAATATCTGGCCATATCGCGATATGAATGCCCCGGTAACATGGGGTGAGTTAAACCTTGGGAATTATTTGAAACCGGACATGCGAGCGCAATACTTTGGTCGCATTCGAATATAGTGCAGAGCCGATCAAGCAGACCTTCGGTAAGCAAGCAATCCGCATTTAAAAACAAAATAACTTCAGCCGAGCAACTCCTTGCGCCGAGATTGCGTGCGCAGACTAGCCCCCCCTTTTCACCACTATTTGGTATTAGCTCAACATTTTGGTATCTCCCCACAATTTCTATAATCCGTTTCGACTGAGAATATTCGCATCGATCATTAACCACGAACACCTTGCCTAGCCTTGCCGAATTAAACCTGAAGAGTTCCTCCAAACACCAGCTCAACCAATGAACATTATTATGTACAGGAATTACAACATCAACATAGCTCATATCAATTTAACTTAACGGAGCAGAAAATTAGACATTGATGTCGCTCAATAACCAGAGTCCTAAGCTCTTGTCGGCATACCGACCAGCATCCTCCGTACAACCCTCGTTCACGATTAGTATAGGCTCTGGAAAATTAAATGGTGCAAGGCACATGTTCAAAGGACGCCAGAAACTACCCACTCCCACTAGATCATTGTGTTTCTTTCTATTGACAAAGGTTGTGGTCAAAAGATACTTGGCACCGGATTTCTTAAAGTTCGCAATGACCTTTAGAGCGTCAACAAAGCTCAGATGTACCAGGCAATCTCGGCAAAATATCAGGTCAGCCTTAGGCAGTGAGTCTGTGGCTAAATTAAGACATAGAAATTTATGGGATGGGCTACCATAATTTTTATTATGTTTATCGATCATGGCATCGACTATGTCAACACCAATGTATTGATCAACTCCGAGGCTTGTTTCCTTCATCCAATACCAGTCGCCGCACGGCGCATCCAGAAATGTCTGAATAGAAAATTCCTTGACGATTCTGGGCAACTCATGACGGATAATCCCGGTTTGAACCAAGTCAGAGCCTTCGCCTGAACGAGAAGCACGACCACCAAAAATATTTTTTTCATAGACTTCTGAAAACTTCTCCTTAAGTTGCTTGTTTTCACCCGCCGTCTGAGGCATTACGTAACTTATGCATGTCTTAATCACATGTTTGATTCTCAGTGGCAATAGTTTTTTGCCTATAATGATCGATCGTTTTGCGAAATATCTCATGTTTCTTGTCATGTTTTCCATCTGATTACTATTTTCCTTGGCGCATTTCTTAGCCAAAACTCCTGCCTCATTAAATTCTCGGTTAAACATACTGGACGCTATTTCCGCATAAGACTCCGCCAACGGTCGCGCTGTAGCAGACATAATTTCATGAGGACTCAAGTCACGAATAAAATTTGATAACAAATGATTGCACTCCACTAAGGCAATATCAGCCATCTTATGGCTGCCTTGATCCGGGTGACTTCTGGACTTTACCAGCACATCCGGTATATGAATAAATGAAAATTCCTTTGCCATACGGAACCATAAGTCATAATCTTGTGTTGTTCGCAGGCTCTCATTAAAACCGCCAACTTTTTCAAATGCACTCCGTGGAATTAGCAAAGTACATCCGTGCAAACTATTCTCGACCGTAAGCCAGTAGCGAAAGTGTTCTGGCGGAACACCTTTCAAGTAGCGGGGAGTCGCATCGTCAGGATTAGTGGTGAAGACCGAATAATTGCTATAAATAACGACGTTATCCAATCTGCATTTGGATAACGCGTTAATTTCTTGCTCGATTTTGTCCTTGGCGTACAAGTCATCATGGCTTAACCATGAGAAATAGTCACCGGACATTTCGACAATTGCCCGATTCAGTGCCGATGCCACTCCGCCGTTCTCCTTGGAAAAATAGCGGATCTTATCCCCATAGGACAGAGCGATACGCTCAGTAGCCCCCTCATCCCGCGAGCCATCGTTAACAACCACAATCTCTATATTCGGATATGTCTGCGCAAACGCGCTATCTATCGCCTCGCGCAAATAATCTGCACCGTTGTATACCGGGATAACAATAGATACTTTTGGCATAGCTCTTTTTATACTCAATTCACTCATAAAATTGCACTTCAACATTAAATCCGAAAAAGCTTGGAATACATATCAATAGTTTTATGTTTAAGGGAATCGCCATCTAATCTTTCTTGCGCGATCCGCCAATTAATTTCAGTAGCCTTGTTAACTAACACATCATCCGATAAAGCCGTTCGTATCGCCATTTCAATAATATCTGGGTCTTCAGGGGGGACAATCAGTCCACTCACGCCATGCTCAATCCATTCGTCCGCACATGCAGTACAACTCTGAATTGGGAAGGAACCCATTACCATAGCTTCAAGAAATGAAGTGCTGATCGCATCGCTGATACTCAGCCCCATGGATATCCTTGACTGTGCATGCAACGACAACATTTCCTGATGTGGCGTATTTTTTGGAATGATCCGAACGGGAATGCCCGTTTCATCGGCAAATAATTCTGCTGCAATCACCACATCAGAAGATGCCGAGTAGATAACAACTGAATAACCGTCCAGAACATCCTTGCAACGGCTTAACGCCCTCAGCCCAACCAAGGCTCGTCCCGCCCAATTTTGATAGCCTTTCAGCATAATCAACTTGCGGGCCGATGGCGGAACCCGGCTTCTTTCAAGTTCCAGCCTTGCCAATTCGAATCCTCCCGTATTGGGAAATACCGGCATTGTCTTTCCATTAAAGCCAAATTTCCTCGCCAGCTCAATATCCCTCTCACACTCACACGAGTAATAGTCGCAATTCATAAGCACATCGCTTATCTTAGTCTTATGCTCAGGCAATCTTCCAAATAGAAAAATGTCGCTCCCCCAATTGGTCACAAGCCATGGAGGGAATATCCCATTAAACTGTTTCTTTGCCTCCAGCGTCAAATATCCAGCCGCCTGCATTTCCAGTGAATGCACAAGGTTCGGACGTATTTTACGTATCACCTTAAGCAACTGTCTAACCCTGAAACCAGGCATAAAATGCTCAAACATTCGCCGCCTTAAAATTTCGGCTACATTCGAAATGAAGGAAGCTACACCCCCACTTGATCGCGCCTTGCCAATTTTTGTACCCCATAAAAATAGCGGAGGATAATAAGTAACACCCTCCATTTCAGGATGAACTGCAGCTCCTCCGACGCTAGGAAACAAGTGTATATCCCAATCCTGCCCATCAAGCTGCCTGATCCAGCGAACGACATGGATACTGTCAGGAATTGCCACTAGCAAAATGATTTTTCTCATGCCTCCGTTTGACACCATTGGCATCCAGCCAGCCCCCTTCTATAATTCAGAAACAGCCACAGTCAGTTGTTTATTTACTTGGTAATCCCGTTGGTTCTGGCTGGATGAATTCCGCGCCCGTAAGTACTGTAAGCTACGTAGCTAGCAATGGTTCGTAAGGTTACTCGTATATTAAATGGCCAAGAACAAACCCCTCTCAATAAAAATGCATAACCAATTTTTTTCCATGCGGGATTATTCATCATTGCCTCGCCATAATATCTATATAACTTGGCGATGCCTTTGCGGCGCAATATATTTCCAACATCGCTGTCTTCTTTTTGAATCTTATTTACGTAGTAATCCAATGCCGTTAATATCCGATCAGGACTCTGTGCTGCCAAGGCATTATCAAGGTGAGTGCGCAGATGACAGGTTCGTTCATGCAGGGCACCGATCTGGTAGCGCCTTGAGATGCGCCGCCACATGTCGGTATCCTCGAAGCGCTCCATCGCCTCGTCAAACCCACCTACCTTATCAAATATCTCTCTACGCACCATAACTGTTGGAAGTGTGATCGTAACTGGAACAAAAAAAGCTATCTCTTTATATATCCAACCCGAAACGACTGCCTCATAAACAGAATTTAGCAATACGCCGTCACCATCAATACAATAAGCCGCTGTATAAATCATCCCAAACTCAGGGTGGGCATCCATATAACCAACTTGCAACTCCAGCTTTCCTGACAAATATAAATCATCTGAATCCAGAAACGCGATGTATTGCCCTTGGGCTAAATTGAGCGCATGATTGCGCGAGTTTGAACGCCCCCGATTGCTCTGATAGAAATACCTTATCTTGTCAGAGGAAAATGCTCGAATAACGTCAACCGTCTGATCTGTTGATCCATCGTCAATCACGATGAGCTCGAAATCTTGAAAAGTTTGATCCAACACACTTTGAATTGCCGCACCAATAAACTTTTGGCGGTTATATGTGGGAATGATGACGCTAACCTTGGGCGGCATTTTTCACCCGTTATTTAGCGCCAAACATACAGCGTAGCTTTCGTTCCAACCGAACAGAAATCAACGATCCTAACTTCGCTTCTTTTATTGCAAGCTCAGACTTCTTTTGATTAAGGTCAATTTCAAATTTCTTCAGGGCATCTTCGCGTTTATATTGAGACCTATTGTTAACATCAGTATAAGTCTTGATTGCCCAAAATGCGCCATATGGTTTTTCAAGCATTCGGTTTAGGCTGTCAGCGATGTGAAATTCCTTTGCGGCAAATACTTGCCAAAAATCACCTGAAAAATCTTCTGGTGTCCAGCCAGACTTGTGCTCCTGCCATTGGGCACCACTTAATCCCCATGCATCTTTACCGTCATCATGATGCTGAGGCATAAAACCTAGCGGGGTAAAAATAATAATCTGCTGCCTTGCAATATCCTCAGTTGCAGCCAATAACTTTTTGCCATCCTCTTTTTTCAAGTGTTCTATGACATCCACCAGAAAAACTGTATCTACGGATTGGGGTGGAAAATATCGTACCGCCTCCCCCCATCCCATATTCAGCAGGATATAACTACGATCCCTATTCTCAAGAACGGCGATTTCTTGTTGCAAATGATTAACATATTCGGCATAAGGTTCACAGCAGATATGCGTAAGTGGCCGAATATAGTTTTGTGGTTTAATGCCACACCCAATGTCCAACACTACTTCGACAGTTTGCATTTCAGCAATTGCAGCATCGTGAAGAGCTTCTTTTTCATACCACTTTATTATTGCCATAATTGCTTTCAGTAAGGAAAATAAACCACGTGCTCATGAGCTTCTCTAGAATATCAAAGTTTTTGCAATGAAACAGAGAAACTCATACCTATTCCATTGACTAGCGAAAACTGAATGAGCCAATCTGCAAGTAGCCAATTCAGTCATTATTACTAAACGCTTTGCACTGTAACCCATTCAAACAATGGCCTAGTAGCACTGGTATATCCCCCAAAATAATCTCCACGCACCTCCTTGCCATCCTGAATTTCTATTACCAGTAGCTCACCTGTTGATACCAGATCTGAAAATCCATTCCCAAAAAGCGCAAGATCCATGCTATACAAACCATTGTTGAGGAAGTGTTTGGGAATATGGCAAATGCTTTTGTAATCACCTTTTGGCATCGGCTGACCATACCAATTCTTCTCATGGTTACTGATAGATGCAAAAACGCAGTTACTATCACTATCCCGGACAATTAAATTTAAACCAACAAAAGCTCCGTCATTTTTTACTGTGTAATAAACATTAATTTGGAATGGCGTGTCGGTATCAATCGCATGTCCCGCTCTATGTGTATTATCACAAACCTCGATTTTAGTTACTATAGCGCTACCATTCTGAAGCACCCCCTTTTCAGCTACGGATTCAACCACTTTAATTTCCTCCGCCCGTAAATGGCTAACATAATTTGTAATTGCTATGCTTGGCTCATCGTCAATAACTAACTCACCTTTATGTAAGAGCACGGCGCGGCTACAGAGTGCGCGAACTGCACCTATGTTATGGCTGACAAATATTATCGTGCGCCCCTCTTTGCCTACGGATTCCATTTTGTTCATACACTTTTTTTGAAACTGCGCATCTCCGACAGCTAGCACCTCATCTACTATCAATATCTCTGGCTCCAAGTGAGCCGCCACCGCAAACGCCAGCCGAACATACATGCCGCTAGAATAGTGCTTAACCGGCGTATCAAGGAATTTCTCTACATCGGCAAACGCAACGATTTCATCGAAACTTTTCTTGATCTCAGCTTTGCTCATGCCGAGGATCGCGCCATTCAGAAAGATGTTCTCCCGTCCGGAAAGTTCTGGATGAAACCCGGTGCCGACCTCCAATAGGCTGGCCACACGTCCCTTGATAGAGACTCTTCCAGATGTCGGTTCCGTAATGCGACTTAGGATTTTCAACAGCGTTGATTTCCCTGCGCCATTGCGCCCAATGACTCCCACACGGTCACCCTGCTGAACGTCGAAACTTATATCCTTGAGTGCCCAAAATTCTTCGTGTGCTATGTCGTTTTCTGGCCCGGCAAAAGGATGGCGCAACTTATGAGCGAAACGCTTCATGCCATTCGCCAGAACATCGCGCAATGCGGTATAAGGCTCTTGCTTCTGATGGCCGATGATGTATTTCTTTGAGAGATGCTCGACAGCAATAACAGATGACATCAGATTTTGTCCGCGAAGATTTTTCCAGTTTCGAAGAAGTGGAAAATTCTGGATAAAAATATCACGGCTACCAGTGCGAGAAACGACGGCATCAACTTCTTTTGAGAATTGCTTAGTTTCATTTTGACCAAACAACCCGGTTCACATAATCAACGTAGCTCAAAACAATACGTAAAATCTTCTTGGATACCAAACCTCCTTCATAGTCAGGAACGATCCTGAATTGCTCTCCAGTTTTGTTGTGTTGCCGGGTGACGACGCGCACCGCATCCAGTACACGATCAGCCTTGAGGCCGCACATAACAAGCGTGCCTTCATCCATACCCTCGGGTCTTTCATGCGCGTTACGAATTGTCACTGCCGGCAAGTTAAGCAGTGATGCCTCTTCGGTAATCGTGCCGCTGTCCGATAGAACACAAAACGCTTCCATTTGTAGTTTGACGTAATCAAAAAAGCCAAACGGTTTGAGAAATTGAATTCTGGAATCAAGATCATTCACCCCCAGCTTTTCTAACCGTTGCATGGTGCGCGGGTGCGTGGAAACAATAACCGGCATTTCATGCAGCTTAACCAGCGCCTGCAATGTATTCAGCAGATCTTGCAGGTTTTCTGGGGAGTCGACGTTTTCTTCGCGGTGGGCACTCAACAAGAAGTAACGTCGAGGCAGCAGGTTAAGTCGGTGAAGCACATCCGATGCTGTAATTTTCGGCATGTAATGCTCAAGCACCTCCTGCATGTGCGAGCCTGTTTTGATAATTCGCTCCGGCGGAATACCTTCCGCGATCAGGTAGCGCCGCGCATGTTCGGTGAGTACCATATTAATATCGCTTAAATGATCTAATACCTTGCGGTTGATTTCTTCTGGTACGCGCTGATCAAAACAGCGGTTGCCCGCCTCCATGTGGAACACGGGTATTTTGCGGCGTTTGGCTGAAATGACCGAAAGACACGAGTTAGTATCGCCGTAAAGCAGCAAAGCTTCAGGTTGCTCTTTCTCCATGACCTCATCAGCCTTTTCGATCACGCGGGCAATAGTCTGTGCTGCGTTATTGCCGACTGCCCCCAGAAAATAATCGGGCTTGCGGATACCTAGCTCGTCGAAAAAAACCTGATTCAATTCATAATCAAAGTTTTGTCCGGTGTGTACCAATATATGATTGGTATGTTCGTCAAATTCAGGGATAACCCGGGACATTTTGATAAGTTCCGGTCTGGTACCCACGATAGTCATGACCTTAAGCATTAAGGTGTTCCTGTATGAAATCGAGTTTCAGCAGCAATCTTTTTACTCCATCAACTTGAAGTTGTTCGGTATTGTGCGAAGTATAGTCGTCGATCGTAGATAGTTTCAGATTCCCTTCCACAAAAAATTGGGCGTAGTTTAAATCACGATTATCTGCTGGAATACAATAATAGCGACCTATATCCTTCGCTTTTGCCATTTCTTCGCGAGAGATGAGCGACTCATACAATTTTTCTCCGTGCCGAGTCCCGATTATTCGGATGGGTATATCTGCATCAAACAATTCCTTCAACGCCTGAGCTAATGCGCCCACCGTCGAGGCAGGAGCTTTCTGCACAAAAATATCTCCTTGTTGTCCATGTTCAAATGCGTGAATAACCAAATCAACCGAGTCTTCCAGCGACATGAGAAAACGAGTCATGCTTGGGTCGGTAACGGTTAGCTCCTTGTTACTCTTTAACTGGCCTACAAATAATGGAATAACTGACCCTCGTGAAGCCATTACATTTCCGTAGCGCGTCGCACACAGCACGGTCTCGCCTTTCGATTGCATCCTGGCTTTTGCAACCATGAGTTTTTCCATCATGGCCTTTGACATTCCCATTGCGTTGATCGGATAAACGGCCTTGTCAGTACTCAACACAATGACTCGTTCCACGTTTCTTGCAATTGCGGCATTCATTACATTTTCCGTTCCCATGACGTTGGTTTTCACCGCCTCCATGGGATAAAACTCACACGATGGCACTTGCTTTAACGCGGCGGCATGAAACACGTAATGCACACCTTTCATGGATTCATAAATACTCTCGTAATTGCGTACATCTCCGATATAAAACTTGAGTTTAGGGTTGTTAAAAGCAATCCGCATGTCTTCCTGCTTTTTTTCATCGCGACTGAAAATGCGAATTTCCTTGACATTGGTTTCCAGAAAACGTTTAAGAACGGCGTTACCAAATGACCCCGTCCCACCCGTAATCATTAATGTTTTGTTGGTAAACATTTTGATTTCCCTGATGGATTATTTGAATTCAAACATGCGTTGCACAAGAGCAGGCCATTCTGGCGGCACATAAGCTGTTGCCTTCTTAAAACGATCCGCATTCAATGACCGATCAATAACCAATTCGTTCGATGGAATGATTTCTATGTTTTTGCCATAAGTTTGAGCAACGAGTTTCAATAAATCAAACTTATTGATCGGTTTTGCTGCCACGTGATAGAGGCCGCGTAGCTGCGGATTAGGTATAACAAAATCGCGAACTACGCGAGCCAATTCAATTGTCGGCATTCCTGAGAAGATAGCTTTGTCATAGCCTTTGACAGAGCCTTGTTGTGCAAGAAACCAACCCACCAAACTCCTATGTCCTGATAACTCATGACCGACAATCGACGTGCGCAATGTAATGGCATACGGATAATCTACCTCCCCCAAAAACTTTGAACGGCCATAAAGGTCGCCGGCATCTGGAAAATCGGACTCCAGATAATTACCTTTAGCGCCGGAAAACACGCAGTCTGTGCTGAAGTGAACAAGGCGAGCTACGGCAACCTGACAAAGTGCTGCTATACGATGTGGTAACAAAGCATTAATTGGAATCGCCTGCAAAGGATCATTGGCGTCAGCCAATTGTTTAACCAAGCCAATGCAGTTTACAACAACATCAGGACGCACAACAGCGAATGCCCTAACCAATGAGTCGTGATTTTCAACATCCACGCCGACAATGATCTGGCTGGCCAAATTTTCAGAAAAATAACGTTTAGAACTCTCAGCACGCGCTGTGCCGTAGACAACCAAAGTTGAATTTTCAGATAACAGTCTAAATATTGCGTTACCCAACATACCTGTTACACCAAGAACCATTATCCTCATGGCTACTTCTCCTTGACGTTTTTTTGTTCTGGGACAGCAAAAAGATGGCACATCTTTTGGGTGATAAGCTCGAAGCCATTTATCTCTACGTCGCGCAATGCCGTGTAGCGCTCCTGCTTCTGATGGCCGATGACGTATTTCTTTGAAAGATTCTCGACGGTGATAACAGATGACATCAGATCACGCCCGCAATGGTTCTTTGTCTTTTACAGAAGTGCAAAACATCGGATACCAATATCACATCCAACCTCGACGCTCGATTTCAGCAATCATTTTGTTTGCTGCTGCAATAAGCACCGGCACAAAATCATGCCCGGTTTGCATGGCGCTAGCGAGCACAACCGGGTCTTCGACATATTCGTGAATCATCTGGTTCCTGAGGTTGCGCATAATCATCCATTCGTCAGCAGATTTGATCAGTTCCAAGCGTTCGGCTCGATCAAGATTGTCGATGACAGCGGATGTTTTCTCACCCAGAGCGTCCAAGAGCAAGGGTAACAATTTGTCGCCTACCGTGTCTTGCAGGCGACCAAATCTGCCCACAAAAGCCTCTACCCGCTCCGCCAAATCAGGATTCTCTTCGAGCAGATTTGCTTGCTCTACTGTAAACGAAATAGCTCCAAACAGACGTCGATCTGTGGTGTCGAGGTGCTGGCATTCTTTGCGCACGACACGAATCAAAAACCGCAGGCGCAACATAACCTTTGATTCCAATATCATAGCAATTGTCCTTCCTTGAAAGCAATTTCGTGTATAGGTAGGCGCATGAGGTTGGGTGCACTGAGTAACACGTCTACTTTGCGCCCATGCATGGCACGCGAAACCAAGGCGGACATCTGCGCAGCCATGAGCGCGGGATTTTCTACAGATTCCGGCAGTTCAAGCATGAGGTCAATATCACCCCCGCGTGCCGTGTCATCAAGTCTGGAGCCAAAAATCCGCACTCGGGTTTGATCCCCTGTTACTTGGCGAGCAAGTTGACGAATAGTGTGGATTTGTCGGTCAGTAAGGCGCATGGCTTCTTTTAAAGAATCGCAATCATATCTATATGGTACTAATTTGCACTAATTTATGGGGTGGGTCAATAAACGATTCCCAACAGCCATCAACGAGTGACATCAAATCACATCCGCAAAGGTTTTTTCCGTTTTGCGGAAGTAAATTATTCCTGTGGACAGAATCACTATAACCAGAAACAGTGAGAGCAAAAATCCGGGCCAGTAAAGCTGAGTATTGCCCCCCAGAATGGCCCAGCGAAAACCATCAATCACCCCCACCATTGGATTTAATGAATAGAGCAACCGCCATTGTTCAGGGACGATAGAGCTGCTGAATCCGACCGGAGAAACGTAAAGCCCAAACTGCACCACAAAAGGAATGATGTAGCGAAAATCCCGGTATTTGACGTTGAGTGCTGCCGTCCAGAGTCCTGCACCCATGGCGGCGGCAAAGGCAACGAAGATAAACAAAGGTAAGGTTAAAATGCGCCAGTCCGGCGCAAATCCATACCAGATCATTAGTACGACCAAAATGATCCCAGAAATCAGAAAATCCACAAAGCTGACAATCACTGCGCTGGCAGGCACCACCAAACGGGGAAAATAAACTTTGGAAATCATATTGGCATTGCTGATCAAGCTGTTGCCCGCCTCGGTAAATGCATTGGCGAAAAATTGCCACGGTAACAATGCAGCAAAAACCAGAATGGGATAGGGTGCGCCTGCAGAAGGTAATTTAGCCAGTTTGCTGAACACGAATACAAATACGATCATGGTCAGGAACGGTCTGATCAGCGCCCATGCTAATCCAATAACTGTTTGCTTATAACGGACAAGAATATCGCGCCAGGCCAGAAAATAAAAAAGTTCGCGGTAACGCCACAGATCTCGCCAATAATGGCGCTCCGTTCTACCTGCCTCAATAATAAGGGTCGGCTGATTATTGTGCGTATCGATCATGAAAAATTTCAATCAGGTAAAAAATACGAACTTCACACGGAGTTCCATGATTCTCGGGAGTAGAATCATGCTACAAGCTCTGTATCGCTATTGTTCTTGGTTTCCACCCATTATACTGAATCCTCATTTTCTGAACCCTCATTTTCTTGACACTCCCATCCTCCTCCCCGATACTTGACACATCGCATTAGTTAGGGCTTTCCGCTTTGGACGAGTTCTCATTGGGTACGTTATTTATTGCCCTGATTGTAATTCTGATTTTCTCCGGTTTTTTTTCATCCTCAGAAACCAGCATGATGGCGCTGAACCGCCACCGGCTGAGCCATATGGTGCGCAAAGGCAACCGGAGCGCCAAACTTACCGCCCAATTGTTGGCACAT
This sequence comes from uncultured beta proteobacterium, assembly GCA_963714805.1. Lineage (GTDB taxonomy): Bacteria > Pseudomonadota > Gammaproteobacteria > Burkholderiales > Gallionellaceae > CAIQPV01. The sequence goes on from CAVQPO010000008.1 coordinate 143,191, forward strand.
ACCGACAGGTTGCTCGGCTCTATCCTGTTCGGCAACACGCTGGCGAATGTGGCGGCAGCGGCGGTCACCCAGATCATCATCCTGCGCCTGTTCGGCGCGAGCGAAGGATGGGTGCTGGCCAGCACGCTGGGGATTACCTTCGTGATTCTGGTATTCAGCGAAATTATGCCGAAAATTATCGCCTCCAGTCACCCGGAGCGCGTGGCGTTATTTTCGAGTTATCCGCTGGCCGTTCTGATCAAGCTGTTCCATCCGGTGGTATCCATCGCCACCGCCATCGTTCACTATGTGTTGTGGCTGTTCCGCATCAAAGTGCAAACGGATCAGAGCAAACACAAGATGAGCTTGGAAGAGTTGCGTATGCTGGTGCTGGAATCCGAGCAATTCCTGCCGCACAAGCACCAGAAGATGCTGCTCAATCTGGTGGATTTGGGGCGTGTCACGGTGGACGATGTGATGGTGCCGCGCCACCTGATCAAGGCGCTTGACCTCGGCGCACCGCCGGAGGTGTTGCGCGAACAATTGGCGACCAGCCACCATACGATGATTCCGGTATATCAAGATACACTCGATGATATCGTGGGTATCCTGCATGTTCGCCGCGCGCTGTCGCTGATGCAGCGCGCGGAATTTAGCAGCGAGGAATTGCGCGAACTCCTGCACGAGCCTTATTTCATCCCTTCCGACACGACGTTGCTGTCGCAGTTGCAGCAATTTCAGGAACGGCACTTCCGGCTGGGACTGGTCGTAGACGAGTATGGCGAATTGCTGGGGCTGGTGACGCTGGAAAACATTCTGGAAGAAATCGTCGGCGATTTCACCACGCAATCTCCGGCCCAGACCGGCAAGTTTTTGCGTCAGGATGATGGTAGTCTGCTGGTGGAGGGCGGCACCCCTCTTCGCGATTTGAACCGCAAGCTGGGTATGCATTTTCCCCTTGATGCGGCAAAGACGCTGAACGGCTTGATTCTAGAGCATCTGCAAGACATCCCGGTGGCAGGCACCAGCCTGAAAATTGCGGATTACCCGATAGAAATCGTGCAGGCGCATGACCGTGTGGTTAAAATTGCCAAAATTTTTCCGGCGTTGCGCAAAAAAACGGGTGCTTAACCGCTTTAGAGGTAGCCACCCTTTACAACAACAGCAAAGCTCGGCATGATGGAACAACTTTGTGATTAAGGAAACGCCATGGCGGTAGAAAAAAAATCCCCACAAGTGAAAGAAGCCTCGTTCCTTTGGGAAGGTAAAGACAAATCTGGCAAGGTAGTTAAAGGTGAAATCAAGGCTCCCGGTGAGGCCAGTGTGTCCGCACATTTACGCCGCCAAGGCATTAGTGTCACCAAGATCAAGAAAAGCAAAAGCGGCGGCGGCAAGGCAATCACCCAAAAAGAACTTACCCTGTTCACCCGCCAGCTTGCGACCATGATGAAGTCCGGTGTGCCTTTGCTGCAATCCTTCGACATTGTAGGCAAGGGGCACAGCAACCCTTCGGTAGCAAAACTGTTGCTCGATATCAAGACCGATGTGGAAACCGGCAGCAGCTTGGAGCAGGCATTCCGAAAATTTCCTCTGTATTTTGACGATCTGTTTTGCAACTTGGTCGGCGCGGGCGAAGCAGCCGGTATTCTGGACAGCCTGCTGGATCGTCTGGCAACCTATCAGGAAAAGACGCTCGCCATTAAAAGCAAGATCAAATCGGCGTTGTTCTACCCGGTTTCCATTATCGTGGTGGCCTTCGGTATCACCGCGATCATCATGATTTTCGTCATTCCGGCGTTTAAAACTTTATTCTCCAGTTTTGGTGCGGACTTGCCTGCGCCGACATTGTTTATCATGGCGATCTCGGATTTTTTTGTCGCCTATTGGTGGCTTATATTCGGGGCTGTGGGGGGCGGTCTTTACACCTTCTTCTACTACTGGAAACGCAGCAAACAACTGCAACGATACATGGATATTGCTGCGCTCAGGCTGCCGATTTTCGGCGAGGTAATCCGCAAAGCTACTATCGCGCGCTGGACTCGCACCTTGGCTACCATGTTTGCCGCCGGAGTCCCGCTGGTCGAGGCTTTTGATTCGGTGGCAGGTGCCGCAGGCAATGCACTGTATTTTGATGCGACCAAGCTGATTCAGCGTGAAGTCAGCCAAGGCAGCACGCTGGTATCGGCCATGATAAACACCAACATGTTCCCCAGCATGGTTATACAGATGGTGTCGATCGGCGAAGAAGCGGGCTCGCTGGACGGCATGTTGAGCAAGGTCGCAGATTTTTATGAAGGTGAAGTGGACGATGCGGTGGAAGCGTTGTCCAGCCTGATGGAGCCTATCATAATGGTGGTACTCGGTACGCTGATCGGCGGTATGGTGATAGCAATGTACTTGCCGATTTTCAAAATGGGCCAAGTTGTCTGATAAATGTCTGAAATCTTTCTGTTTCTGCAAACTTTCCCAGCCGCATTCATCAGCTTGTGTGTAGTATTGGGCCTGCTGGTCGGCAGCTTTCTGAATGTGGTGATCTACCGCATGCCGAAAATGATGGAACGCGAATGGCATGCCCAAAGCGCCGAACTCAATGGCCTAGCTGCAGAAGCTCTGCCCCCCTACAATCTGGTCGTGCCGCGTTCCGCCTGCCCGCACTGCGGACATATGATCAGCGCGCTGGAAAATATCCCGGTCATCAGCTACCTGTTTCTGCACGGCAAGTGCAAGGGCTGCGGCGCGCACATTTCAGCCCGCTACCCCGGCGTAGAGTTGATTAGCGGGGTGCTGAGCGGTTTCGCTGCCTGGCACTTTGGTTTCGGTTTGTCCACATTTGGCGCATTACTGTTTTTATGGGCGTTGCTGGCGCTGACCTTTATTGACTTCGACACGCAACTGCTGCCGGATGACATCACGCTTCCGCTACTGTGGGCAGGCCTAGTGTTCAATCTCTCGCGCACCTACACTGATCTGCAAAGTGCCGTCGTTGGCGCGCTGGCAGGTTACCTGACTTTGTGGGGCGTGTATTGGCTATTCAAGCTCGCCACCGGCAAGGAGGGCATGGGCTATGGCGACTTCAAGCTGTTGGCTGCCATCGGCGCATGGCTGGGTTGGCAGATACTGCCGCTGGTGATCCTGACCTCTTCGCTGGTAGGGGCGGTAGTCGGCATCACGCTCATCGTCGCTGCACGCCATGGCCGCAACGTTCCCATTCCGTTCGGCCCCTACCTTGCGGGCGGCGGCTTGATTGCACTATTCTGGGGACAGACACTGACGCAAAATTATCTGCAACTAATCGCTGCACCATGAATCACCAGGTTGGGGGATATAGAATTGGCCTGACCGGAGGCATAGGCAGCGGCAAGACTACCGTTGCGACGATGTTCGCGGAATACGGCGTCACGATCATCGATAGCGATGCGATTGCGCATAGTCTCACCCAGCCCGGTGGCGACGCCATAGAGGCGATCCGTTCAACGTTCGGCGACAGCTACCTTTCCGCAAACGGAGCTCTGGACAGGGCGCGCATGCGCCAACTGGTGTTCTCCGACATCAGCGCCAAGCAGCGTCTGGAGGCAATTCTGCATCCGCTGATACGCTTGCAGATGTTGGCTCAGGCAGAGGCATCTTCTGAAATTTCGCCTTATTTGCTGCTGGTAATTCCACTGCTGTTCGAGACTTCGAATTACCTCCCGCTGGTGCGGCGCACCTTGGCGGTAGACTGCGCGGAAGACACACAAATTGCACGCGCCATGCAGCGTAGCGGACTGACCGAACAGGAAGTGCGTGCTATCATGGCGCAGCAAATATCGCGTTCCGAACGGTTGCGGGTCGCAGACGATATCATCCAGAACGATGCTGGACTGGATACTTTGCGGCAGCAAGTCGCCGATCTGCATCGGCGTTATATTGCCTTATCCGCAGGAAGCGATTGACGATGACTAGGGTTCACAATATATTGCAGGGTATTATTCAAAATTAAACGCGCACTTATCCACTTTCCAGCACCGTGATTAGCTACGACTTCCCACTCAACGAACGAATACGCACCTTGCTGCGCCTGGAGGATCTATACGCCAAGATGGCGTATTTCTCCGAAAAAGCAAGCGCTGCCGACCATCATGCTGCATTAAGCGTGATGTTTGAAATCATGGAAGTCGCCAGCCGTGCCGACCTGAAATCCGATTTATTGCAGGAACTGGAACGTCAAAAACGCCACCTTGCCTCCCTGCGCGACATTCCAGGAATCTCGGAGGCGGCACTGGATGCCGTGCTCGATCAAATCGAAAAAGCCAGCGACAACCTGTTCGGTTTAAGCGGCAAGATAGGCCAGCATCTGCGCGAAAATGAATGGCTGATGGGCATCAAACAGCGCGCCTGCATTCCCGGCGGGACATGCGAATTCGATTTGCCCTCTTACCATCACTGGCTGCATCAGGATGCCACGCTGCGGCGCAATTACCTCCATGCCTGGCTTGCACCCATGGTACCCATCTGCGATGCGCTGGAAATAATACTCAAGCTGTTGCGAGAGAGCGGCAAGTTACACCAGTTCACCGCCCATCAGGGTAGTTTCCAGCAAATGCAGGGCGGTCGCGTGGCGCAATTGTTGCGCATTTCTCTGGACAACGCGTTGCCGTGCATTCCCGAAGTCAGCGCCAACAAATACGTGCTGAACATCCGCTTCGTCGCTTCCAGCTATGCGGCCAAGAGTGCGTTGTACGATCAGGACGTGGCGTTCAACCTGACCTTCTGTTCGTTGTAAGATGTCTACGATCAAGAAACCCGTCGTAGTTGCCTGCCCGCAATGCGGCAAGGAAGTGGTATGGAATAGCGACAGTCAATTCCGACCGTTTTGCAGCGAGCGCTGCAAAATGATCGATCTCGGACAGTGGGCCAACGAAGAATATCGCATCCCGGAAAACGAAGCCACGGATCAGCCCGAAGACCTCTCCGGCCAGGCTTGACGCAATAAAGCCACGCCGTGCGCGCCATGCCGCCACGCCATTTCTTTATCCTCAAGCCCCAATCCGCCCAATGCAAAAATCGGAATCGACGCACCCGCCGCGATAGCCGCAAACCCTTGCCAACCCAGATGCGGCGCACCCGGATGAGATTGAGTCGGCAGCACCGGACTCAGCAACGCGAAATCGCAGCCCAATTCCTCGGCGCGACGCAGTTCTTCAGTGTTGTGGCAGGAGGCCCCGCACCAATCCACGTCGGGACGCTCGCGCAACTCGGCAAGCTGTGAACCGGTAAGTTGTACTCCGTCCGCCCCCAATTCTTGCACCAGCGCCACATCGCCGTTAAGCAGCACCTTCGCGCCAAAGCTATGCGCCAACGCCATCATCCGCAAGGCTAATTTGTGCAGCTCGTCACGAGCAAGATTCTTCTCGCGCAACTGCACCAGCCGCAACCCCTTCTGCAGGGCGAATTCCAACCGCCGTAAAAACTCCTCCTCGCCTAACTCTTGCACATTGCTGATCGCGTACAACGCAGGCAATTCCAGCGCTCGAAGAATAGGTGCATTGGCTGGTAGCACAGGAGAAACGGTTAGCGAGAAATTGAACGTGTCATGAGGGGAAGCACGATCATCACTCATCCGTTCAAGCACAAAATCCCCCCTCCGCCCCCCTTTTTCACCCAAAGGGTGCAAGAACCTCTGCGAGGCAAAGTGGGGAACGGAACTGTTCGCACCAAGCTCAGAAGATTCTGAATCTCTGCTCCCCACTTTGAAAAAGGGGGGCTGGGGGGGATTTAAATTCCGTTGCCAAGAAAACTCCTGCCCCTCATGCGGATGCAACTCACCGCTCCACGCCGTCACCCTAAAAAAATTCAGCCGCACCGTCGCATGCGGATAAGTGAACACGCGAGTTAACCACGGATAAGCGGTTGCAACGGTGATGCCCAACTCCTCGTGCAACTCCCGCACCAAAGCATGATAGGCCGTCTCGCCGGGTTCGACCTTGCCGCCGGGAAACTCCCAGTAGCCTGCCCATATCTTGTCTGCCGGGCGTTGCGCGAGCAAGAAAGAGCCGTCTGGTCGTTGTAGTACGGCTGCGGCAACTTCAACGAGTTTGGTTTTTTCAATGGAATGGTTCAACGTACACTTTCAAATTTTTGGTTCTTGCTGAGCTTGCCGGGGGTAGCCCGGCGGCTAGTCACTTTCTTTTGCCTCGCCAAAAGAAAGTAACCCAAGAAAAGGCGACCCCAATCCGCCACCCCTCCGAGGTTCCCTGCGTTGCTCGACTGGTCAGGCTTCCTCATAAACTCGCACGATCCGCTACGCGGCCACGTGCTCAAACATATTCGTCAGAATTCCCTGACCAGCCTCCGCTACTCGGTGGCGGACGAGGGGAAAGTGGAGGTTCGCAAAGAGGTTATGTAGTGTGCAATAAGTCTGTCCTGAGCGAAGTCGAAGGGCGAAGCGCATTGCACCGGATGACACGAAACATACGGCGCAATGCCCGTTGGTTATTGACGCCCTGCGGAGGGCTCTGCCTACGCACGTTACAAAAGATAGGTTGTCGAGCCACTGTCCACCTTTGAGAAGAAATCGTTGTCAACAAGGATCGGGTCGAACACAAAATCTCCCGGTTCGCTCTCGCTCCAAATTAAAATCGGCGAGCACACATCTTTTGCAGAGAGCTTCCCCATCTCAATAAGTGATGGAATGACTGTCAAGTCGAGAACCGAAAGGTTATCCCAAGTGAGCCAAACATGAACATCTAAAGTATTCTTTGTCGCTTTACCTTCCTCCAAGATTTTCTTCAGCGTCGACTTGGTAAGTCCATAGATATTCTCATTCTTGTAATAAACGTTGCCCACAGTCACTGCCAATGGAAACATCTCGGCAATTTCAAGCCGCCGCCATGTCTTCAGAAATCCGTCCGATAGCGAATGACAGCTATGAGCCACATTACTTACACTTCCAATGCGCTCTACATAATTTCTGGCAAACGGGGCGAGAATTTTCTCACTAAGCATAGCGTATTCTTGGCGAAGGCTCTCAGATTGGGCTGAGCGTATTGCCTTTTCAATCTCGGAAAAATCTGGATGCGTATTTCTATAGTCTGCGTTGATCTCAGTAAGGAATCGAAGCGCATCTATAAAATGGTCAAAGTAGGTCGAATGGCTATGCATTTTCGGTAGAAAAGGAATAAAGCTCAACGTAAAGATAAGGGGCTGCGCATTTTTGCACAGCCCGCGTGAGCATTAATTACACAAAGAAAATTATTTATTTGTAGTATCGACTGCGCGCTCTGAACTGAACACTTGCTTTAGCCCTTGCTTTTCTGTGAGCGAATCAATATTGACGTTGGCATGGCCCCACCCCATGCTGGCACTAACCTCGAAGAAGTAATTCTTGCCTGTTTCAACCATTACATTTTGCTGCTGAATGTCAACGGCTACTTTTTGCTGTTGAATGTTATTGTATACGGTCACGGCTATAGTGTGCTCCCCTGGTGGAACGCTAAGCGATAGAAATGTGTTCGGTGCCAATGAGCCAACGATGCGACCGTCGAGAATGGCCTGCAACAATAATGCTGAACCAGCGATGCCGCCACCGCGATTAACGTAAATACTGCCCTTGTTTGGTTCTGGTGTAAACCGCTTGGCATCAGTATCCAAAGAGTCTGATGCCATCGGGACAGTAGCACAGCCGACAAGCAGAGAGCTGTAAATGACAATGGCGAGTAGGTTCAGCTTGTTCATGGTATTGCCTTTCGTTTTGGTTGTTTTGTAGTTCATAACGCATGTGTGCCCAGTTCCCTGAAAACATATCGATGAAAGGTGCCCTTGCGCGTTAACCCAGCTTCCCGCGTTGCGCATGCAATTGCATCAGCAAGGTGCCGAATTCATCCAGGCGCTTACGCTCCTGCTCTACCACCGCTGCCGGGGCGCGTTCGACGAAGCTGGCGTTGGCGAGCTTGGTCTGTGCCTTGGTGATTTCGCCGGACAAACGGGTAATTTCTTTGTCCAGACGCTCGCGTTCTGCGGCTACGTCGATCTCGACTTTCAGCATCAGCTTGAAATCGCCGACGATGGCGACCGCCGCGTCGGTATCCGGCAGATCATCCAGTACACTGACTTCGCTTAACTTTCCCAGTGCTTGCAGATAAGGCGCGGCGGCATGCAAGGTGGAGGCATCTCCTGCGACCAATAGCGGCACTCGCTGGGCGGGGGACAGGTTCATCTCGCTACGCAGCTTGCGACAAGCATTTATCATTTCCTGTAACAGTTGGACGCGATCCAGCGAGGTCTGATCTATCAGGCTGAGTTTGGCTTGTGGATAGGGTTGCAGCATGATGCTTGAAATCCCCCCTAGCCCCCCTTTTTCAAAGTGGGGAACCTGGTCGGAAGCGTTGTCACCCTGGGGGTTAAGGGGAACTTTGCCAGCCAACGGAGCTACTCTCTGCCACAACTCTTCGGTGATGAACGGGATGATGGGATGCGCCAGCCGCAGCATGGCTTCAAGCACGCGTACCAGGGTGCGCCGGGTAGCACGTTGTTGGGCTTCGTCGCCGCCAGCGATCTGAACTTTTGCGAACTCGACATACCAATCGCAATAGGTGTCCCATACCAATTCATAAACCGTGCGCGCTGCCATGTCGAAACGATAATTGCTGAAGTGCTCTTCCATCTCGGCTTCCGCCTGTTGCAACTTGCTTATCATCCATTTGTCGGCGGCGGCAAATTCCAGCGGTAATGCATCATCCAACCCGACATCGTGTTCTTCGCAATTCATCAGAACAAAACGGGTGGCGTTCCACAGCTTGTTGCAGAAGTTGCGGTAACCTTCGCAGCGGCTGAAGTCGAACTTGATGTCGCGCCCGTGCGATGCCAGACTGGCAAAAGTAAAGCGTACCGCGTCGGTGCCGAAAGCGGCGATGCCGTCCGGGAAATCCTTGCGCGTAAGTTTCGCGATGCTTTCCGCCTGCTTGGGATTCATCAGGTTCTGCGTGCGCTTGGCGACCAGTTCTTCCAGCGTGATGCCGTCTATTAAATCAATCGGGTCAACCACGTTGCCTTTGGACTTCGACATCTTGTTGCCGTGCTGGTCGCGTACCAGCCCATGTACATACACCTCACGGAACGGCACCTTGCCGGTGAAATGCAGCGACATCATCACCATGCGCGCCACCCAGAAGAAGATGATATCGAAGCCGGTGACCAGTACCGAACCGGGCAGAAAGGTGTTTAATTCCGCTGTATCGTGCGGCCAGCCCAAGGTGGAGAACGGCCACAGCGCGGAGGAGAACCAGGTATCGAGCACGTCTTCGTCGCGCTTCAGTTCGCCGGTATAACCTTGCGCTGACGCCTGCTGGCGTGCGTCGGCTTCGTTACGCGCCACGTACGCCTTGCCTTGGTCGTCATACCAGGCCGGGATGCGGTGGCCCCACCACAATTGGCGCGAGATACACCAGTCCTGAATGTTGTTCAGCCACTGGTTGTAGGTGTTGGTCCAGTTTTCCGGCACGAATTTGATCTCGCCGCTTTCCACGGCTTGCAGGCCTTGCTGGGCCATACCTTCCATTTTTACGAACCACTGGTCGGTGAGCATGGGTTCGATCACCGCGTGGCTGCGGTCGCCGCGCGGCACCATCAGCTTGTGCGGCTTGGTGGCGACGAGCAGGTTTTTTGCTTCCAGATCGGCGAGGATTTGTTTGCGCGCTTCGAAGCGGTCCAGCCCTTGATAAGCGGGTGCATGTTCGTTGATCTTGGCATCCAGCGTGAAAATACTGATCGGCGTAAAGCCGTGGCGCTGGCCCATCGCATAGTCATTGAAATCATGCGCCGGAGTAATTTTCACGCAGCCGGTGCCGAAGGCCGGATCGACATATTCGTCGGCGATGATGGGGATGTTGCGCTCGGTGAGTGGCAACTTCAGCTTCTGGCCGATCAAATGCTTGTAGCGCATGTCTTCCGGATGCACCGCGACCGCCACGTCGCCGAGCAATGTTTCCGGACGGGTGGTGGCGACGATTAGCGCGCCCACGCCGCTTTCCAGCGGATAGGCGATATGCCACATGGAGCCGTCTTCTTCCTGCGACACGACTTCAAGATCGGATACCGCCGTGCCCAGCACCGGATCCCAGTTGACCAAGCGTTTGCCGCGATAGATCAGCCCTTGTTCATGCAGCTTGACGAATACTTCGGTGACCGCTTCGGACAAACCGTCGTCCATGGTAAAACGTTCGCGTGACCAATCGCAGGATGCACCGAGGCGGCGCATCTGGCGGGTGATGGTAGAGCCGGACTCTTCCTTCCATTCCCATACCCGTTGCAGAAATTTCTCGCGGCCCAGATCATGGCGGGTCAGGCCTTGCGCATCCAGTTGACGCTCGACGACGATTTGGGTCGCGATACCCGCGTGGTCGGTGCCCGGCTGCCACAGCGTGTTGTCGCCCTTCATGCGGTGGTAACGGATCAGCGCATCCATCAGCGTGTCCTGGAAGGAGTGCCCCATGTGCAGCGTGCCGGTGACATTGGGTGGCGGCAACATAATGCAGTAAGCGGGCTTGTCAGCGTCGGTTGTCGCGTGGAAGTAACCAGCGTTTTCCCACTTGGGATACCAGTGCGCTTCGATTGCTTTGGGTTCGAAACTTTTGGCAAGTTCTGCGGTGATCGTGCTGGGTTCGGGCAAGTTTAATTCAGGCATGTTCTGGTCGGGCATTTCTGGTTTGGGGATTTCCGGCATGGCGGAAACATCGTTAATTATATCAGTTGCGGCAGGTGCAAAATCGGCGGCTGGGGATTGCGGCAGCGCAGCTTGGGTTAGCTGGGCACGGATCAATTCGGGTAAATTAACTTGCGTCTTGCCCCACGCTTCTTGCCACAATGCCTCAAACTGGCCTAGAAATTTATCGTGCAATAGCTTTTCAAGCTGCGGGGCAATTTGTGCTGCGATGCGCTGGCATTCCATATCGGACAATGGGATGGTTTCCGGCGGTGGGGCAACATCGGAAGGTGAAACAGGCGCGGCGGCTTGCGCAATGAGTGCCGGAACTTCTTCGACGATTATCTCGGTCAGGGTAGGGATGTCGAGATCCTCACCCACGACTTCGGTCAGTACCGGAATGTCGGCGTAGTCATCGGCCTGATTGAGAACTGACGTCATCTGTTCAATCTGTCTGTTTGCACAAATCGAAGTGGCGCATTTCGTAGCCACGATCCTTGTAAAACTTGTAGCGCTCGCGTCCCATGCGCGCATCTTCAACATCCTGGCTGACGATCTCAATTACCCGCTGGAAACGGCTGAAAAACGGCAGGCAAGCGGTGTGCAGACTGATCAACAGCTCGCTGTGCGGGAAGGTCTCTTCTTGATGCGCAAGGACTACAGGACACTTCGACAAGTCTGTCCTGAGCTCAGTCGAAGGGCTCAGGTCAGGCGTACCATTTGTGTTAGTTTCATGGCAACGGCAATGTGGAATGAAAGCGGTGGCCGGGTAGTGCCACAACAATTTATCCAGCGCCTCGGTCGTGGCCTCGTCCGGAGTATGCAGCAACACGCGCAGACCATTCTGCATCGCCTTGTGGCTCAACTGACAGGCGGTACGCAGCTTATCGGTGCTGCCGGTATAGAAATCAACTTTGGTCACGGAACAAATGCGGTTAGTGAAAAACAGATTGATTATATATTATCATGCCTTCCTTTTTACCCGAATCCCCCAACGCATGCGAAGTACGCCCAATATTGTTTTGGTCAAGACATCCTCTTTGGGTGATGTGCTGCATAATCTGCCAGTCGTGACGGATATATGCCAGCACGTTCCGGGTGCGCGGATTGATTGGGTGGTAGAAGAAAATTTTGCGGCGCTGCCCCTGCTGCATCCCGGAGTCAATCGGGTTATACCGGTTGCCATGCGGCGCTGGCGCAAGTCATGGTGGCAAGCGCGCGGCGAAATGCAGGCGGTGTGTCGTGACCTGCGCGCCAGTCGCTATGACCTTGCGCTGGATACTCAAGGGCTGCTGAAAAGTGCGCTGATTACCCGTTGCACGCATACCACGCTTTGCGGATTTGACTGGAACAGCGCGCGTGAACCCATCGCCAGCCTGTTTTATGACCGCACTTACCCCGTGGCTAAAAATCAGCATGCGGTGGAGCGCAATCGTCATTTGGCCGGACAAGCTTTGGGCTACGTCCCCCAAGCTGCGCCGGATTACGGCATCCGAGTGCCCGATCTCACTCTGCCCTGGCTTCCTGCCGAACCTTATGCCGTGCTGCTACACGCTACCAGCCGCGATGACAAATTATGGGTCGAAGCAAACTGGATAGAACTGGGCAGCCATCTGAACCAGAGCGGGATACGCACAATCTTGCCTTGGGGCAACGAACAGGAAAAGGCGCGTAGCGAACGCTTGAGCACATCCATCACCGGTGCCATTTGCCCTTCGCGACTCAACCTGAACGAGGCGGTGGCAATGCTCGGACAGGCGCGCGCGGTGATCGGTGTGGATACCGGCTTGAGCCACCTTGCCGCAGCTCTCGGCGTGCCGACCATCGGCATTTACACCGCCACCGATCCGGGGTTGACCGGCCTTTACGCAGGCTCGCGTGCGATCAATCTTGGCGGAAAAAATAGTTCTCCCACGGTTGCTGAAGTTCTTACGGCAATTGAGAAAGCAAGCGCACATGCTTAAATCGCGCATTTTTTACACCCTTGGACTGTGGTTGCTGTTGCCCTATGTTTTTTTCTACTTGCTGTGGCGTGCGCGCAAGCAACCGGAATACCTCAAGCACATTGCCGAGCGCTTTGGGTTTTACGCCACTCACAGCGACAAGCCAGTGATCTGGTTGCACACCGTGTCGGTTGGCGAGACGCGGGCGGCGGCCAGCTTGGTAAAACGCTTGCGGGAAAATTATCCTGATCATCAATTGCTGCTCACCCATACCACACCTACCGGGCGCGCAGCCAGCGAACAACTTTATGGCAACGATGTGCTGCGCGTTTATCTGCCTTACGACTACCCGTTTGCCGTTCGACGTTTCCTGACTCATTTTCGTCCCCGTGTCGGCGTTCTGCTCGAAACCGAAATCTGGTTTAACCTTATCCATGCTTGCCATACCGAAGAAATTCCTCTGCTATTGCTCAACGCACGCCTATCGGAAAAGTCCGCCGCGCGATATGCGCGTTATCCGAATCTAGTGAAATCGGGCCTGCGCGAATTGCACGCAATCGTCGCGCAAACCCCCGCTGATGCAGAGCGCTTGACCGCCTTGGGCGGAGAACAGGTGTCTGTCATGGGCAACCTGAAATTTGACATCGAGCCGCCTGCGGCCATGTTGGAACTGGGACAACAATTGCGCGACCAGTTTGGCAGGGATAGAAAAATATTTCTGGCAGCCAGCACCCGAGAAGGCGAAGAAGCGCTGCTGCTGGATGCCATTAAGTCGCTATCCATTCCCGACCTGCTCGCGGTCATTGTGCCACGCCACCCGCAGCGTTTCTCCGAAGTCGAAGCGATGATAGCCAAGCGTGGTTTATGCTTGCGACGCAGAAGCGATAACCGTGCGATTGCACCGGAAACTCAAGTGGTGCTGGGCGACAGCATGGGTGAAATGTTCGCTTACTATGTGGCCTGTGATCTCGCTTTTATCGGGGGCAGCTTGTTGCCGTTCGGCGGACAGAATCTTATTGAAGCCTGCGCCGTCGGCAAGCCCGTTCTCATCGGCCCCTACACCTACAATTTTGCGCAAGCCAGCCAGCTCGCCGTTGCCAGTGGAGCTGCCATACGTGTGCAGGACACTGCAGAGCTTGCGCAAATTTTGCAAAGCTTGTTTGCCGATCCTGCTCAGATGACTAAGATCGGCCATGCCGGATTGGATTTTGTCAGCGCCAATCAAGGGGCGACGGAACGCGCGTTAACCTGCATTATCGGGGCGGGAGTCAAATAACGTTGCGGGGCTGCAAAGATCAGTAAAGCGCCTGATTAACTCTGGCGAGATCGTCTTCCGCCAAGGTTCCCACAGCGGCCTTCAGTTGCAGTTGGCTGACGAGATAGTTGTATTCGGCCTGAAATAAATCGCGGCGGGTGGAGTAAAGCTGCTGCTGGGCATTCAGTACATCCAGATTGGTGCGTACGCCGACTTCCTGTCCCAGCTTGCTCGCTTCCAGCAAGCTCTCGCTGGACTTCAGCGCCTGTTGCAGCGCCTTGACTTGTGCGATGCCATCCACCACGCCCAGATAAGCCTGGCGCGTTTGCAGGGCAACGCTACGACGGGTGTTTTCCAGGTCTTCTTTGGCTCGGTCATTGTTGGCCTCGGCCTCGCGCAATTTGGACTGGATTGCCCCGCCCTGATACAACGGCAGGTTCATTTGCACGCCGATGATCTTATTATGTCCGTCGCTGCCAAATCCAAAGGCGCTACTGCCGGTCGAGTTCTCGGCATAATTGGCGACCAAATCTACCGTCGGGTAATGCCCGCCACGATTGCGCGCCACTTCTTTTTCCGCCAATTCTGCCCCCGCTTGCGCCACGACAATTTGCAGGCTGCTTTGCTGCGCATATTCCACCCATTTTTCTACGTCATCCGGTTGTGGCGCGTCCAGCTTGAGTTCTTTGCCTAGATGCCGCAACTCGCCCGGCACGGTGTTGACGATTTGTTGCAAGGCGCGTTTCTTGATCTCCAGATTGCTTTGTGCCGCAATCTCTTGTGAATGGGTCAGATCGTAGCGAGCTTGTGCTTCGTAGGTGTCGGTAATGGTAGCCGTACCCACTTCGAAGTTACGCTTGGCTTGTGCGAGTTGTTCGGAGATGGCGTTCTTTTGCGCCTCGGCAAGCTCCACACTATCTTGTGCCAACAGCACGTCGAAGTAGGCTTGCGCCACGCGCAGGATCAAATTTTGTTGCGCGGCCTTGAACTGGGCATCGGTCTGCGTTACTTGCAATTCCGCTTCGGTGTAAGCCAGCCAGTTTTGCTGGCGAAAAAGCGGCTGGGTCAGGCTCACGCCATAACCATTGCTGTTGAACTGGGTCGCTCCAGAGGGCAGTGGAAAATTCCCGATCTTGGGGATAACAAGCGCGCCGCGATACTGTATCCAGTTGTCGTTGTAGGTGGTGTTGGCGTTCAAGTTCACGCTGGGCAACAGCAATGAGCGGCCCTGCGGTATTTTTTCCAACCCTGCGCGCTGGGTCGCTTGCGCCGATGCGAAAACCGCATCCTGAGACTGAGCCGTGTGATAGGTTTCGAGCAAGTCTGCTGCCCCGGCGAGGGATGCGAAACCACACGACATGAAAAAAAAGCAAATCCCCCCTAACCCCCCTTTTACAAAGTGGGGAAACACCCACTTTGTAAAAGGGGGGAGCGAATCCGAAAAACTTATGGCCGGGCACCCGGCGGAGGGGGATTTGCCTCACGATAATAAATCGCAATCAGAACACAAAACGTTCGGGCTGTAGCGCATTCTGCAAAGGTGCAACAACGGTCTCAAACAGGGTAACGCTGTCGAATTTACCAGCCGCCACACGGGTGATCAATCTTGCATGCATTGCCGGAGCATCGCCGACAATAGCGAATAAACGACCTTCCGGCTTCAGGCTGTTCTGGAAAGCTTCCGGCAGAACAGGAACGGAACCGCTTAGCACGATCACGTCATATTCACCCGCCCAACCCTGCGCCCCATCGCCTTGAAGCAGAGTGACATTGTCGATGCGGTGGGCGGCCAGATTTTTTTCCGCAAACGCCAGCAGTTCCGGCACAATCTCAACGCTGGTTACATGTTCCGCCAGTTGGGAGATCAAGGCGGTCAGATAGCCGCTACCGCTGCCGATTTCCAGCACACGGTCTCTGGGCTTCAACTTCAATGCCTGCAACGCGCGCGCTTCCAGTTTGGGTTGCCACATTGAAACGCCGTGCCCCAACGGAATTTCAACATCCATGAAGGCCAATTCCCGGCTGACGGGCGGAACATACTGTTCGCGTTTAACCTTGCTCAACAAATCCAGCACCTGCAAATCCAAGACATCCCAAGGGCGGATTTGTTGCTCCACCATGTTATAGCGCGCTTGTTCCATGTTCTTCATCTCCCTCAACCCCCGCATTGTTAATATTGCTGCCGAAGTATAACTCTACTCAACGCTGCCAGCCAGCTTGCTTTGATAGCCGCTTTACAGTACCTTTGGCATCCTTAATTGATTTGGAGCACCATACCATGAATGCCAATCCCAAGTTTCTCAGCCAAGCCGCGCACGTTGATGCGGCGGCGATCAAGCCCTTGCCGAATTCGCGCAAGGTGTATGTCGAGGGTTCGCGCCCGGATATCCGCGTGCCGATGCGCGAAATCTCGCAGGCCGACACGCCAGCCGGGATGGGGACAGAGAAGAACCCACCGATTTATGTTTACGACTGTTCCGGCCCCTATACCGATCCGGCAGTAAAGATAGATATCCGCTCCGGGTTGCCCGCCATGCGCGAAGGCTGGATCAGCGAGCGCAATGATACCGAGCAGCTTGCTGCGCCCAGTTCTCAATATGGACAGCAACGTCTGGCCGATCCAGAACTGGCCGAAATGCGCTTCAACCTGCTGCGCGCACCCCGCCGCGCCAAGGCTGGACGCAATGTAACGCAAATGCACTATGCGCGTCAGGGCATCATCACTCCGGAGATGGAATATATCGCCATCCGCGAAAACCAAAAGGTTGAAGGGCTGTCCGAGCTGCTGAAAGCCCAGCATCACGGAGAACATTTCGGCGCAGCCATTCCAAAAATCATCACCCCCGAATTCGTGCGCGACGAAGTTGCCCGTGGTCGCGCCATCATCCCGGCCAACATCAACCACCCCGAAGTCGAGCCGATGATTATCGGGCGCAACTTTCTGGTCAAGATCAATGCCAACATCGGCAACTCTGCTCTGGGGTCGAGCATACAGGAAGAAGTCGAGAAGATGACCTGGGCGATCCGCTGGGGCGGCGACAACGTCATGGATCTTTCCACCGGCAAGCACATTCACGAAACGCGCGAATGGATCATCCGCAATTCGCCCGTACCGATTGGCACCGTGCCGATTTATCAGGCGCTGGAAAAAGTGGAAGGCAAGGCCGAAGACCTGACCTGGGAAATTTATCGCGACACGCTGATCGAGCAGGCCGAGCAGGGCGTGGACTATTTCACTATCCATGCTGGCGTGCTGCTGCGCTACATCCCGATGACGGCGAAACGTCTGACCGGAATCGTCTCGCGCGGCGGCTCCATCATGGCGAAATGGTGCCTCGCGCACCACAAGGAAAGTTTCCTCTATACGAACTTCGAGGAAATCTGCGAAATCATGAAAGCCTACGACGTGGCGTTCAGCCTCGGCGACGGCCTGCGTCCCGGTTCGATCTACGATGCCAACGACGAAGCGCAACTGGGTGAACTCAAGACCTTGGGCGAACTCACCCAAGTGGCATGGAAGCACGACGTGCAGACCATGATCGAAGGCCCCGGCCATGTGCCGATGCACATGATCAAGGAGAACATGGATCTGCAACTCAAGTGGTGCCACGAAGCGCCGTTCTACACGCTCGGCCCGCTCACCATGGACATCGCTCCCGGCTACGACCACATCACTTCGGCCATCGGCGCGGCGATGATAGGCTGGTACGGTACCGCCATGCTGTGCTACGTCACGCCGAAAGAGCATCTGGGCTTGCCAGACAAGGACGATGTCAAAGAAGGCATCATCACCTACAAGATCGCCGCCCATGCCGCCGACCTCGCCAAAGGGCATCCCGGCGCGCAAGTGCGCGACAACGCATTGAGCAAGGCACGTTTCGAATTCCGCTGGGACGACCAGTTTAACCTCGGCCTCGACCCGGACAAGGCGCGCGAATTCCACGACGAAACCCTGCCCAAAGAATCTTCCAAAGTCGCGCATTTCTGCTCCATGTGCGGCCCGCATTTCTGCTCGATGAAAATTACTCAGGACGTGCGCGACTATGCCGCGACCCAAGGCGTTTCCGAGCAGGAAGCGCTGGTGAAGGGGATGGAACAAAAGTCGGTGGAATTTGTGCAGCAGGGGGCGAGTATTTACCGCAAGGCATAAGCTCTGGATATTTTTTAGCTTTAACCCCAATAATGTTCACTTAAACCGTTCGTGGTGATCCTTCGGCTTCGCTCAGGACTAAAGGCCTTGTCGAACCACCTGCTACGCAACCAGAACCCTTCGACAAGCTCAGGGCGAACGGAATTTATAAGTGAACAGTATTGGATTTAACCCGTTTTTTCCTCAGCTAACGGCAAGCGACGCTTGACCGGAAATACGATACTGAAGGTGCTGCCCTTGCCTTCCTCGCTGGCAATTTCCAGCCGAGCTTGGTGGCGGATGGTCACATGCTTGACGATAGCCAGCCCCAGGCCGGTGCCGCCAGTCTCGCGGGAGCGGCTGTGATCTACGCGGTAGAAACGCTCGGTCAAGCGGGGGATGTGTTGCGGCGCAATACCCAGCCCGCTGTCCTGCACGCTGAAAGTCGGTTGCTGGTCCTTCTCCTGCCAGCGCAAGATAATTTCGCCGCCTTGCGGTGTGTAACGGATAGCATTGGATATCAGGTTGCTGAAAGCACTGCGCAGTTCTTCGGTGTTGCCGAGCAGGTTGCAATCGCTCTCCATTTCCAGCCGCAAAGCATGTTTTCCCCCGCTCAGCGATAGACCTTCTTCATACAGCGTGCGTAGCAAAGTGGGGGCTGTTACAGTTTCTTCATGCAGCGCATTAAGCGCGTTGTCCAGTTTCGACAGGGTGAGCAAATCGTCCACCAATCGTCCCATGCGTTGCGTTTGATCGCCCATCAACTGCAACGCGCGGCGCGCCATGTCATTGTCGAGTTTGGGCATGTCGCTCAGTGTTTCGACAAAGCCGTTTACTACCGTCAGCGGAGTGCGCAACTCATGCGACACATTGGCGACAAAATCGCGGCGCATGGTTTCAATGCGTTCGAAACTGGTGATATCCCTGCTGATCAGCAGTTTTTTGCTTGCGCTGTAGGGAATTAACTTGATGGAAAGCGTCAAGCCATCATGGCGGGCGGCGCGGTAGATCAAGGGCTCGCTAAAATCGCGCGTGGCGAGGTATTCCACAAACTCCGGCTGCCGTGCCAGATAAGTGATTTGCTGGCCAACGTCGCGCTCACTGTCCAGGCCAAAATGTTGTTCGGCGAGCGGATTACACCATTCGATGCGGTCTGCCTCATCCAGGATAACCACGCCCTCCGGGAGTGCTGACGTAGCTTGCTCCATTTGCCGCAACGCGGCAGCGCTTTGCTCGCGCTCATCGCGCCGCTGTCGCACCATCTTGTTCAGTCGTGCAAACACGTCTTCCCACAAGCCCGACCCATCTGGTACCACACGCCCATCAGGATCGCCCAGCCAGTGGTCGAGCGCAGCCAGTTGGCGCACGGCAAACACCCAGCGCAGCAATAAAAAGAGTGAAAAAAATAGGGTCGCAAGTAAAGCGCCCGCTACTGCCCACATTAGCAGCGAGCAAAAAAACAGGACTAAGGGAAAAACCAGAGCGCGCCGCCAGAAATCAACCACGGAGATTAACCCAATAAAATTGTTCGCGCCATTTTACAGCGCGTTCGGGGTGGCAACAAAGGGTGTGTTTTCTAGTTGCACGAAAAGCGGTAGCCGCTGCCGCGTACGGTTTGCACCATGCCATCGAGGCCGGATGGTTCCAGCGCCTGACGCAAGCGGCGGATATGGACATCCACGGTGCGCTCCTCCACAAACACATGGTCGCCCCATACTTGGTCGAGCAGTTGCGGATCGGCTGTAAACACGTTCGATATGCGTCATGAAAAAATGCAAGATGCGAAATTCAGTCGGCCCCAAATCTATCATCACACCGTTCGCGCTGACGCGATGTGTGGTGGGCGACAATTCCAGTCCACCTGCGAACACCGTTTCGTCGCTCATCTGTGGCGTGCGGCGGCGCAACACTGCGCGGATACGCGCCATCAATTCGCGCGGCGAAAACGGTTTGGTGATGTAATCGTCTGCACCGGATTCCAACCCCAGCACCTTGTCGCGCTCGTCATTGCGCGCGGTCAGCATGATGATGGGAATGTTGCGCGTGCGCTGATCGGCGCGCAGGCGGCGCGCCAACTCAATGCCGCTGCTACCCGGCAACATCCAATCGAGCAGGATTAAATCGGGCAGCGCATCGCTGATGTGCGACATGGCGCTGGCGGCATCGAGCGCCTGGATCGCGCGGTAGCCGCATTGCGTCACGTTGAATGCCAGTAACTCTTGTATCGCCGGTTCGTCTTCCACCAGCAGAATATTTGCGGTCATCATTTTCTCCATCGTATCTATTGGCAAGCAGTTTGCGATGGTATGAAAGAATTGTGACAGTAGTGTGACACTTGCTATTAATATTCTTTAATGCTGTGGCGGATGATGGTGCAGGATGTTCTGTCACGTGTTCGGTATGACTGGCCGCCAGATGATGGAGATGGGCATGCTCCGGCTCTTGAGGCAGCGGGTTGGATACGATGCTCGGCAACAGCGAGCCAGCCACCATGCCGAAAGCGCTGGCGAATAGTCCGGCAAACTGTGCCGGAATGAACGGATCTTCCGCCCCGAAAATCAGGATCGCCAGCCACATCGAGAGCCCGCAGAAAATCGCCGCCAGCGCGCCTTGATTGGTGGAACGCTTCCAGTAGACGCCTGCTGCCAGCGGGATGAATGCCGCCACTAAAGTGATCTGGTAGGCGTTTTCCACCATCTTGAAAATACTGGCCTTGGAGTTCATGGCGTAGAGCGTGACCAGTATGGTGAATACCACCGTCACCGTACGCATGGTAAGCAGCATGGATTTGTCGGACAGTTTTTGCGCCAGCATCGGCTTGAGGATATTTTCACTGAAGGTGACCGATGGCGCCAGCAGCGTCGCCGAGGCGCAACTCTTGATGGCGGAGAGCAAGGCGCCAAAGAACATGACTTGGGCAAACAATGGCGCATGTTGCATGACCAGGCTGGGCAAAATCATTTGCGGGTCTGTGTCGATCAGGTCGTTCACCAACTTCGGATCGATCAGTGTCGCCGAATAAGCCAGAAACATCGGCACGAAGGCGAACAGGAAATACAGGCTGCCGCCCAGCACCGATCCCCAGATGGCGATCTTCTCGGTCTTCGACGACTGCACGCGCTGAAACACGTCCTGTTGCGGAATCGAGCCGAACATCATGGTCACCCAGGCCGCCGCGAAGGCGATGATTTCCTTGAGGTCGAGCGTCGGCCAGAAATCGAACTTGCCGGCCTGCGCAGCACTTGCCACCACGACGGCCACGCCGCCTACCTGGCCGCTAATCTCGTTGCCGATAAACAGCATGCCGATGACGATGATAATCATCTGGATAAAGTCGGTGACGGCCACCGCCCACATGCCGCCGAAGAAAGTGTAGATGAGGATGGTGCCGGAACCTATCCACATCCCGGCGAGCTTGCTGATCTCGCCCGCAGACACCACATTGAACACCAGCCCCAGCGCGGTGATCTGCGCGCCCACCCAGCCGAGGTAGGAAATCACGATGGCGAGAGTGGTCAGCACCTCGACGCTACGGCCGAATTTTTTCTTGTAGAAATCGCCTATGGTCAGCAAATTCATGCGGTACAGCGGCGCGGCAAAAAACAGCCCGACCAGAATCAGGCACATCGATGCACCGAAAGGATCGGCGACGACACCGTGCAGCCCTTCCTTGAGAAAGGTGGCAGGAATGCCAAGCACGGTTTCCGAACCAAACCAGGTGGCGAACACCGTCGCGGTGACCATGTAGAAAGGCAGATGGCGCCCGGCGATGGCGAAATCCTTGGTATTGTGGACGCGGGTGGCCGCGTACAGGCCGATTCCGACTGAAATGATCCAATAGGCGATTACGAACCAGAGCAACATGGGTCAACAAGATTGTTCATAATTAATAGAGGCGGTAATTGTAATTCAGGCAGCGGTATCGGCATAGGGGCAAGCTTGCCGAAACGCTATAGACGGATTGCCATACTTTGCACGGCACACGACAATGTCTGGGTCGCTGCCCGACTATGCTGCTAGCATGGACAAAAATATTTATGCCTCTGAACTATTTTCAGGATGCTGTTTCCCCACTTTGACAAAGGGGGGGGTAGGGGGGATTTGAGACGTGCAAAATCCCCCTCAGTCCCCCCGTTTTCAAAGGGGGAAGCAGTTCGGTGGCGCTCATCCTGCGAATTGTTCATAGGCATAAAAATATTTGGTGTTTTACAGCACGCCAAGCGCTGGGCTACGATATGGCGGATGAGCGCTACCGTACCATCTTCGGTTCGGAGATACCAGTGCGATGGGAGAGAGTTAAGATTGAGTATCGTGAAAAACCAACCCCCTCTAACTCCCCCTTGTCAGTGGGAGAACCGGATAGAGGCTCCTCCCCTGTCAAGGGGAGGTTGGGAGGGGTTTGCTTTAATTTACAGGCGTGAACAAGATACCCATTTTGGGATAAATTCAACTGCATGAACATCTTATGATGCGATTTTTAATAACCGGAGCCAACGGATTTGTAGGTACGTCGCTTTGCGCC
This sequence comes from uncultured beta proteobacterium, assembly GCA_963714805.1. Classification (GTDB taxonomy): domain Bacteria; phylum Pseudomonadota; class Gammaproteobacteria; order Burkholderiales; family Gallionellaceae; genus CAIQPV01. The sequence continues at coordinate 165,697 of CAVQPO010000008.1, forward strand.
GAGCTACTGCGCCAGGGACAATCCGTCAGGGCGGTGGTGCGCCAAACGAGCCAGTTACAGGAAGGTATCGAAGTTGTTGCAGTCGGTAATATCGACGAAAACACCGATTGGCTAAATGCCCTGCGCGGCGTGGATGTAGTTATCCATCTTGCCGCACGGGTGCATGTGATGAGCGACACCGTTGCCGATCCGTTGGCCGAGTTTCGTCGCGTCAATACGGCGGGTACGGACCATCTCGCACGTTGTGCCGCTGCAAACGGTGTGCAGCGTCTGGTTTATGTCAGTTCGATCAAGGTCAATGGCGAAGCAACGCACGGCGACAAAAAATTGACGGAAGCAGATGCTCCTGCACCGCAGGATCCTTATGGGATTTCCAAGTGGGAAGCGGAACAGGCATTACATCAGGTTGCCGACCAAACCGGTCTGGAGGTGGTCGTCGTGCGCCCTCCGCTAGTCTATGGTCCCGGCGTGAAAGGCAACTTCGCGCAGATGCTCGGCGTGGTAGCCAAGGGCATCCCCTTGCCCTTCGCCTCAATACATAATCGCCGCAGCCTGGTTTATGTCTGCAATCTGGCGCATGCATTGCATACCTGCGCGACCCATCCGGCCGCTACCGGGCAGACTTATCTGGTATGCGACGGAGAAGATATCTCGATACCGGACTTGTTGCGTCAACTGGCCCAAGGAATGGGCGTTCCGGCGCATTTATTTCCCTGCTCTCCCACACTGTTGCGCTTAGCCGGAAAATTAATCGGCAAGTCGCAACAACTGGAACGTTTGCTCGGGTCGTTGCGGGTCGATGGTGATAAAATGCGCGCCGACCTCGACTGGGTGCCTCCTTATTCCCTGCGGCAAGGCTTGCAGGCGACAGCGGAATGGTACCGTACCCATGCCTCACCACAAAGATAACGTTAAGCCCACATGACACATTACGCTCCAATGATTGCCGCCTTGGTCACTTTGTTGATCACTACCATTTTATTGTTCAGCAAAGTCGGCAAGGCGATGCAAGATGTACCCAGTGAGCTCCCGCAGCATGATGCGCCCATCCCGCGTATCGGCGGGGTCGGCATGATGGCGGGGGTGCTGACGGCATGGGCGTTAATGCTGATGTCCTTGGCATGGTGGGTGGTATTGCCCCTGTTGGCACTGATCGCCGTTTCGCTGTTGGATGACAAGCGTGGCGTGCCGGTACGGCAGCGTTTGCTGGTGCATGGCATTGCCGCCGCAGTACTGGTGTTCGGCTCGGGCATGGCAACTCAAAATTTCTTGCTGGCTCTGCTGTTGTTGCCTTGCGTGGTGTGGATGACCAACTTGTATGACTTCATGGATGGCTCGGATGGTTTGGCCGGGGGCATGACTTTTTTCGGTTTTACCATGTATGGCCTAGCGTCCTTGATGCATGGTGATGACACGATGGCCATGTTGAATTTTTCCATCGGCGCTGCGGCACTCGGCTTCCTGTATTACAACCTGCACCCGGCCAAGGTAATCATGGGAGAGGCGGGTTCCGTTCCGCTGGGGTTTTTGGCTGCCGCGATGGGGCTATGGGGTTGGCAGCAAGGACACTGGCCCGGCTGGTTCCCGTTAATGGTATTTTTTCCCTTCGTCGCAGATGCCACGGTCACGTTGGCAAAACGCACCCTGCGCGGAGAAAAAATTACCGAAGCACATCGCGAGCACTATTACCAACGCTTGGTACAAATCGGTTGGGGGCATCGCAATGTCGCGTTATTTGCCTACGCGCTGATGTTTGCCTCCGGGGTATCGGCCATATGGTATATGAGTCACTTCACTGAGGGGCCATGGCTGCTGTTCCTGATTTGGGGAACTATTTACGCACTGCTGATGCTGGCTCTGGATAGCCGCTGGAAAGTTTTTCAGAGCAGGCAACATGGCTAGGCCGGATATCCGCACCCTGCTGGCGATGCTTCCACACCTGTGGCATTGCAGTCAAATTGACTACGCTACAGAATCCCCATGAACTGAATCCTAGGCCAGCCTGTCGGCAGCCCGACGCAGATTGCGCGCACGTTTAACCAGCACTATTCCGGGCAACCGGTCAGTGCGCAAACTGTCAGGAAATGGTTACTCGCGGAAGCGGTGCCAACACAACCAAAGTTACTGGCGCTTGCCGCGTGGTTAGGCGTGTCGGCGCAGTGGTTGCGCTACGGTTCGGGTGAGAAGGTGGAATTAAAAACACCGTTGTCCGAGCAGCAGACTGGCTTGGTGGTGTTGGGCAAAGAGTATGCGGGAATAATTCCTATCGTGGACAAACTGGTGCGGCTCTCGCCCCGAGACATTCGCATTATTGAGGGGATGGTTCAACTGATGGTTGCGGAAAACGGCGGGAAGTAAATTCGCGGCACCCTTACCCTTCGCGACGGACACCCAGTGATTCGTTCACCGTAGAAGGATCGCGGGCGCAATGAAACGCACCGTAAACGATGACGAAATCTCCCTCAACTCGATAATAGCAGGCGTAAGGAAATCGCCGTAATAAACCGCGACGGAAATCCTGATGCACCTTGGGGAAAATGAGCGGCGTGCGTTGCAAGACAGCAGCATGAGCGTAAAAACCGCGTAGAAACTCTGCTCCAAGCCCCACTGCTTTATCTTCGTACCAGTCGTGAGCCGGTATCAAGTCTCCCTCCACGTCAGGGAGAAAGCGCAGGGTGTAACTCACGTGCGGTTTGTAATTTTTTGTTGGAGTTCCTGCAAAGACAGCAGCGAGCTCGGACTGGAACCATGCCGTGCAAAACGTCGATCCAGTTCCCGGATATGGCTTTCTGGAACGGGAACGGCTTGGTTGTTTGTGGCAATGCTATCCCATAGATCTTCAAGAAAAAATATTTTTTCCGGGACGCTCATCGCGGCGATTTCCGGAATGTCGGTTACGTTCATTTTGATGATGCTCCATCTAATAGGGAAATTATACCTAGTGCAGGGATGTTATACCGTTTTCCAACCATCCTGCAAATTTGGTAACTCGTCAGGAAATATGAGACCCCCTACGAATCTTTTCCCCAAGGTTTGATCAGTGTTTGCTTTACTCCCAGATGATCAAGTATCCGCGCCACAACAAAATCCACGATATCCTGCACGCTTTGCGGGTGATGGTAGAAACCGGGGTTGGGCGGAAGGATGACGGCTCCGGCGTGGGCGAGCCGGAGCATGTTTTCAAGATGAATCGCAGAGAATGGCGTTTCGCGCGGAACTAAAATCAGTGGGCGTTTTTCCTTGAGCATAACATCGGCGGCACGGGCGATGAGGTTATCGCTCAGGCCTGCCGCTACGGCTGCCAGTGTTCCCATGGTGCAGGGGCAAATCACCATCGCGTCGCCGGGGTTGGAACCTGAGGCCATGGGGGCATACCAATCATCGCGTCCGAATACGCGTAGTTCACCGCTGAATTGTCCGATCCGCTCAGACAGGATTTTTTCTGCGTCTTGCGGGCGGTTGGGTAGGGTTAAATCCAGCTCTTGTTTGGCGACGATCTGCGCGGCCTGCGAATACACCAGATTGACGCGCTGACCGCTTTGCAGCAGGCATTCGAGCAAGCGCATGGCATAAGGCAAGCCCGATGCGCCGGTGAGGGCGAGGGTGATGGTTTTCATGCTTTCACCGGAGAGGGGTGTGTTTCATTCATATAGTGTGATGCGATCAGCCCGTTCACCGTGCCGAACACTAACGCCGCAACAGCAAAAATAGGTACGAGGTAAAGCAGCCCGGCGTGTGGGATGAGCCAGAAATACACCAGCAGCAACTGCCCGGCGATGTGGGCGAAGGCGGCAAAGACGCTGTGGGTGACTGGGCCGAACCAGCGCTGAGGTAAGTGCTGGCTCGCGGCCAATACGGCGAGACTGCATAGTGCGCCGCTCAGGCTGAGGAAAAATCCGGGGGCGAGGAAGTTGCCCATCAGTAAACCGCCAGCCAGCACACGCAGCAGCGATACCCACGCTGCCGCGCGCCAACCGTAGCGTTCCAGCACGATGAGCGTAACGATGTTGGCTAGCCCCGGTTTTACGCCCGGCAGCGGTGAAGGGATGGCGGCTTCCAGCACCGACAGGCCGAGCGCCAGCGCCGCCATGCGCGCAATGTGGTGGTCTTCTGCGGTTGATGCGAGCTTAATAATTGAGGCTGTCATAACGCTTGTTTCCGCCGTTAAGTTCTACGCTGACCTGATTAGGCAGGCAGATGGAGATTTCGCCTGCCTGTTTCAGCCATCCTTGACGCACACAATATTGACGGGGGCTGGGATCGGCCGCGATGCGAGCCTGGCGGTTATGGATGGCGATCTGGCTGAGACCTAGCGGGCCGGGAACTTCAATGATCTGGTCGCGTGACAACGGAACTTCACGGAATATTTTTCCGCCGCTGCGGATAATGGCCTTGTCCGCCGCCCCGCCTTGCCACAGCGTAGTGGCGAGCCATACCGTGAACAGCGAACCCAGCAGCAACGTTATCCAGTCACCGGCTTTAATGTGAGCGAGTGGGGAATGCATCGTTATTAGTTTATGTTGCCGAGTTCGCGGTGGCGCAACAAAACTTGTTGCTGAGATTTGAAATGGCGCGCCAGCTTTTCTGCCAAATACACGGAGCGGTGTTGCCCACCGGTGCAGCCAATGGCCACGGTGAGATAGCTCCGATTATCGGCGAGAAAGCAGGGTAGCCAGTCTTCGACGAAGGAGCGTATGTCTTCGTACATCTTTTGCGCGGTGGGGGTTTGTTCGAGAAATTCTATCACCGCCGTGTCGCGACCGGTAAGCGGGCGCATCACAGGATCATAATGCGGGTTGGGCAGGCAACGCACGTCAAATACCATGTCGGCATCGAGCGGGATGCCGTTCTTGAAACCAAAAGATTGAAACAGCAGAGTAAGGTGCGCGCGATCGACATGAATGAAGTCTTTGACCCAGGCGCGCAAAGCGTTGGCGCCGAGTTCGCTGGTGTCGATATGGTGCCCTATGTGGCCGATCTCGGCGAGCAGATCGCGTTCGCGCTGTACGCATTCTGGCAAAGTCAGCTTGTCGTCGCTCAAGGGATGGCGGCGTCGCGTTTCGGAAAAACGTTTCACCAGCGTATCGGTCTGCGCGTCAAGGAACAGCAAGTGTACGTCAAGGCCGTGCTTGCTTGAGTTGTTCGATGTAATGAGGCACTTGTTGTACGCCGCCGCTACGGACATCGATACTGACCGCAACATGAGTGTTTGCCGACTTGGCGCAGGTTGTCGATCAGGGCGGGAAGCAACTCGGCGGGCAGGTTGTCCACGCAATAGTAGCCATTGTCTTCCAGAACTTTAAGCGCAACGCTCTTGCCTGAACCGGAAAGGCCGCTGATCAGAAATAGCTGCATGGTTAACCCCTTCAATAGCCCGTAGTTGGTAGCTTGTAGCCCGTAAGTCGCGCTGCGCGCGGCTTTGGTTTGGCTACCCGCTACAAGCTACGGGCTACAAGCTAAAAATTATTGATCCTGCATATGCTGTTCGTGGCGGCTGATGAATTCCTGCATGGTGTCGATGCCGCGCTGTTGCAGCACGAAGTTGCGCGCGGCAGCCTCCACCAGTACTGCAAGGTTGCGTCCGGCCACCACCGGGATGCTGACCGTGCGGATTTTAATGCCGAGAATTTCCTGATGGCTGGCGTTGAGCGGCAGGCGTTCCAATTGCGATACATCGCCGCCGGGCGGGCGGTGCAAGCTCACGATCAGCTTCAGCCCTTTCTTGCGTCGCACGGCGGTCTCGCCGAACATGGTGCGGATGTTGAGCACGCCCAATCCGCGCACCTCAAGGAAATCACGCAACAGATCCGGGCAGCGTCCTTCCAGCGTTTCCGGAGAGACGCGATACACCTCGGTGATATCGTCTGCTACCAGCCCGTTGCCGCGCGTAATAAGTTCCAGCCCCAGTTCGCTTTTGCCCAACGCCGCTATCACCGGTGATCAGAACGCCGACGCCCAGCACATCAAGAAACACGCCATGCAGCGTGGTGAATTCGGCCAGTGCTTTGACAATGTAATGTCGCATCAGCCACATCAGGTGCACGCTGGGCAGCGGCGAGCGGAACAGCGGGGTATGGGTGCGGTTGGCGTAATCTATCAATTCTTGCGGAATTTCCGCTTCGCCCGCCACGACCAGACACTGGTGTTGCCGCGTTCGAGTTGTTCCAGCGCATCGGCAAAGGCGGCGGGAGACAACGAGCGCAGGTAGTCGAATTCGGTGTCGCTTAACACCTGCACCCAGTTCGGGTGGATCAGGTTGAGGTGGCCGATCAGCCCCTGGTTGGAAGCATTGACCAGCTCGCTATCGAGTATCTTGGCCGCACCGTCCGCACCGGCGACCCAAATCAGGGCCAGCCGTTCCTGTTTGTCCTCGAAGAGTTGCTGGATGTTGACTTGTGCCATTTGAGCAACCTATGCCTTCCAGTTGGTAAACAACTGATGAATAACCGCGGGGTCGTTGCTGGCCTGCAATTGTTCGCGGAAGGTTTTATCGCTGAACATTTGCGCCAGTTCGCCGAGCAGTTGCAGGTGCAGGTCGGTGGCGCGTTCCGGCACCAGCAGCACGAAAATCAGATTGACCGGCTGTCCGTCCGGTGCGTCGAAGGGGATGGCCGCTTCCGTTTTGACGAAGGCGGCGACGGCGTCGCGCAGATTTTTGATGCGACCATGCGGGATTGCCACGCCCTGCCCGAGGCCGGTGGAGCCCAGTTTTTCGCGGGCAAACAGGCTGTCGAACACCTGGCTGCGTCGCGATTTGCCGGGTATTTTCAAATAGGATTCCGACCCGTTCGAACACCCGCTTTTTACTGGTGGAATCGGCATCCAGTATGACGTTTTCGAGCGGAAGGATAGAGCTAATCAGATTCATAGATTCAGCCATGAATGGATAGGGAAAGCGCGCGGACGCCGGAGATTACCTCCAAGCGTCCGCCCCGCTGGTCACTCTTGTTCTTCTGCCAGTTGCTTGCCGGAACCGTCGTGGCGGCGAGCGGCATTTTTTTCCTTGTGCTTGAGTATCTGGCGGTCAAGTTTTTCGATCAGGTTATCGATGGCGACATACAAGTTTTCATCGTCGCATTCCACAAAGATCGTCTTGCCGCTGAGGTGAACATTGGCCTCGGCTTTTTGTTTCAGCTTATCCACGGAAAGAATAACATTCACGTCGATCACGTTATCGAAGTGACGTTTGACCTTGCCGATTTTGCTTAGCACATGCTCACGGATGGCGGGGGTGATTTCCAGATGATGTCCGCTGAGATTGAGGTTCATGGCTTGCTCCTTATGGTTAGAGTGATTTACGAAGATTGACCGGGAGGATATGCATCAATTCCCGGTATTTTGCCACGGTACGCCGGGCAACCAATATGCCCTGCAGTGCCAGGATTTCGGACATGCGGCTGTCGGAAAGGGGATGCTGCGCATCTTCCTGACTGACCAGCTGCTTGATAAGGGCGCGGATGGCGGTGGAGGAACAGGTGCCGCCCGCTTCGGTGGCGACGCCGCTACCGAAGAAATATTTGAGTTCGTAGATGCCGCGCGGGGTGAGCATGAACTTCTGCGTGGTCACCCGTGAAATGGTGGATTCGTGCAGTTCGAGCTGGTCGGCGATTTCGCGCAGTACCAGCGGTCGCATGGCGATTTCGCCGTATTCGAAAAAGTGGCTCTGGCGCTCGACGATGGCCTGCGAAACGCGCAATATGGTATCGAAACGCTGTTGCATATTTTTGATGAACCAGCGCGCTTCCTGCAATTGCCCGGCAAGCTGCTGCGCATTTTTCTCGCCGCGCTGCTGCAAAATGGTGGCATACATCTGGTTAACGCGCAGGCGCGGCATGGCTTCCGTGTTGAGGCGTGCGCGCCAACTTCCACGGTAGCGTTCCACGACCACATCCGGCACCACATAGTCGGCAGCCCGCTGTTCGAATTCCGCTCCGGGTTTTGGTTTGAGATGGACGATCAGATCTTGCGCGGTACGCAATGCGTGGTCATCGCAATGCAGCACTTTTTTCAGTTTCGCAAAGTCGCGCGACGCCAGCAAGTTAAGATGTTGCGTGGTGATACCTAGCGCCACATCGCGCCCCGGTGTGTCCTGCGGCAGCGCCTTCAGTTGCAGGGACAGGCATTCGCCTAAAGTGCGCGCACCGATGCCGGGGTTGCCCAAATTTTGCAATTGCACCAATGCGGTTTCCAAGTCGTCCAGCGTGATTTCCAGTTCCTGCGGCAACAACTCGGCGATTTCTTCCAGAGGTTGCGCCAGATAACCATTATCGTCCAATGCATCGATCAGCATGCCGATGATTTTTTTGTCGCGCTCGTCGAGCGATCTCATGTTGAGTTGCCAGATCAGATGCTCGCGCAGGCTGGGAGTGTCCGCGACAACTTCTGCATAGACTTTCTTCGTCATCGTCCGCTGGACCGGCGGAGGAAAACGAGGATTCGTTCCAGTCTTCCTTGGACCAATCCACCTCGGATGATTGTTGCGCATCTTCATTCGCCGCAGCGGTTTCGGTAGTCGGAAGAGGGGCGGCATCGCCGTGCGCGTAAGGCAGCTCGGCATCATCGTCCTCGCGTTCGAGCAGGGGATTTTCATCCAGCAGGCGCTCGACTTCCTGATTGACTTCCAGAGTCGACAGTTGCAGCAGGCGAATTGATTGCTGCAACTGGGGGGTAAGCGTCAGTTGCTGGGATTGCCTGAGTTGCAGAGCGGGTTTCATTGCACGGGTTTACTGATGCGCCGGATAGGGTGCTTTATAGTTTGAAGTGCTCGCCGAGATAGACTTTTCTCACGCCCTCATTATAAATGATTTCGTCGGGTTTGCCTTCTGCCATTACAGCACCCGCATTGATAATATAGGCGCGGTCGCATATCCCCAATGTTTCCCGCACGTTATGGTCGGTAATCAACACGCCGATGTCACGCTCCTTGAGAAAACGGATGATTTTCTGGATATCCAGCACCGCGATCGGATCGACCCCGGCGAAAGGCTCGTCCAGCAGGATGAAGCGCGGGTTGGTGGCCAGTGCGCGCGCGATCTCGACGCGCCGCCGCTCGCCACCGGACAGGCTGATGGCAGGGTTGTCGCGGATATGGGTGATGTGCAGGTCGGTCAGCAGCTCCTCCATGCGCGACTGGATTTCATCTTCTTCGTAGTCTTGCAATTCCAGCACGGCCTGAATGTTCTGCGACACGGTAAGGCGGCGGAAGATGGAGGCTTCCTGCGGTAAATAGCCCAACCCCAGCCGCGCGCGGCGGTGTATCGGCAAGTGGGTAATGTTCTGTTTGTCTATGAAAATATCGCCGCCGTCTGCCGCCACCAGCCCCACTATCATGTAGAAGCAGGTGGTTTTGCCCGCGCCGTTCGGGCCCAGCAGGCCGACTACCTCGCCGCTTTTGAGTGACAGAGAAACATCCTGCACCACGGTGCGGGAACGGTAACGTTTCTTGAGGGAGACAGCGCGCAGTTCGCTCATTGCTCACCTTGCTATTGGGCTGGGACAGCGTGTCTGACGGATTGATAGGCAGCGGTTCGGTAGCACGGGGCGTTCACATTGGCTTTGGGCTGGAGGATGACGCGCACCCTGCCTTTGCCCGACGCATCCGCAGCCTGGTTAGGCGCACTGTGTACCTGGAAAATTTCCGTCTTGGCGTTGTAGGTAATATGGTCGCCGCGCACCTCGTCCTGTTTCCTGATCATGCGTGCCTGACCGAAAAAATCCACCGTCTCGCTCTGGGTGTCGTATTCGATGCGCTCGCCGTAACCTTCCACATACTCGTCAAATCCCTCGCGCTTCTGGCGGAAGCTGGCGAGATGTCCGGTGGCCGTGCCGTGGGCAAAGCCATTTTGGTCTTGTACCACGACCAGCTTGTCGCCGCTGAATGGACATCGTTCCTTGGGTTAGCAGCACCTTGCCTTCGAAAGTGCTGACCTGTTTGGCGTCATCGATGCTGACCTGATCCGCTTCCAGATGCACCGGTTTGTCGCGGTCGGCGCGCTCGGCATGGCTGGGGTTGCAGGCCAAGCGCCATGCAGAGCAGTGCGATGGCGAGTTTAATGTCTGATAATTTCATGTTGGCTTCTGACTTGTGCGAGCAGCTTCATAACGCGTGCCTTGTTGTCGAATGTCATGCCAACCGCTTGTATGACATTGTGCGCATCGGTCATGATGATGGGGCGGTCGGTGTCCATCAGGCCGAGGTCGGGAACAGCGTGCAGGTAAGTGGTGGTGAGGGTCATTTCGCTTTGCGTGGCGCTGGCTGCGCGCACGAGTTTCACATCGTCGTGCAGGAACACCTCATTGCCTTTGCTCGATATTTCGCCCTGTCCGGGCGGAAGTATAAACGGGTGGCTGACCGGGATAAAGGCTGCTCAGATGCAGATCGTCAAGATGGGTGCTGTCATTGTCGGGATAATGCACCATTTTTTGTGCGGACAAGATAAAGTGCGGCGCACCTTGTTCATTCAGGGTGATGGCGGAAAGTTTGCTGACGATGAAGTCCGGGTCGTGGCGCTTGTTGCCGTCGGGCGCGGGCGGTATTGGCTGCACCTGCTGGCTGAGCCAATAGGTCGCCCCCAGCAACAGCAGAAGCGGCAACAGGGGTGACCACTCACGTAGCCGTTGCAGTCGTCCACTTCTCATAAATCCCCCCAGCTCCCCCTTTTACACCCAGAGGGTGCAAGAACCTCTGCGAGGCAAAGTGGGGAACACGCCCACTTTGTAAAAGGGGGAGGAGCGAATCCGAAGATCTTTTGGCCGGGCACCCGGCGGAGGGGGATTTGCTTTGGCTTCATGTCGTTTCGGGATGCATTGTCGCCACGCCGCCCGTTAGGTAAGGCGCCAGTTGTGCTTCCAGCGTGCCTTGCGCCGCCATCAACAATTCGCACACTTCCCGTACCGCGCCGTGTCCTGCCATTGCGCTGGGTAACGTAGTGGGCGCGGTCGCGCACGATCTGCGGCGCACCCGGCACGCTGAATGCCAGACCAACATGGCTCATCGCCGGCAGATCCACCACGTCGTCACCCATGAACGCGGCGTTCTCGGGGGCAAGATTCAATTGCGCCAGCAGTGCGCGCATTGCATCCCATTTTTTTTCCACGCCCTGGTAGACATGGGTGATACCGAGATTTTTGGCGCGCAACTCCACGCAACGCGAGGTGCGTCCGGTAATGATGGCCAGTTCCACACCGGATGCCTTGAGCATTTTCAGGCCGTGTCCATCGAGCGAGTTGAAGCGTTTGAATTCCTCGCCCGAGTCTGACAGGTATAGTCCGCCATCGGTCATGATGCCGTCCACATCGAAGGCGATCAGGCGGATGGATTTTGCCGCTTCGAATGCTCAGCACAGGCAGGGTTCATTGCATAGTATATGACCTTCGCGCGCAGCAAATCATGCATATTCAGCGCGCCGATCAGTTTGTTGTCGGCATCCACCACCAGAATCTGGGTGATATTGTATTGTTCCATAATCTGCACCGCTTCCGCCGCCAGCGCATCCGGTTCTATACTGCGCGGGTTGCGCGACATCACTTCACTGACCGGGGTGGTGGCGAAGTCCAGCCGTTTCTCCAGCGTGCGGCGCAAATCGCCGTCGGTGTAAATTCCCAGCACGTGCTGCGCATCGTCCACAATAGCGGTCATGCCCAGCCGCTTGCGGGTGATTTCCAGCACCGCCTCGGACAGCAAGGCATTGTTTCTAACGGCCGGGATTTCAGCGCCAGTATGCATGATGTCGCGCACATGGGTGAGCAGGCGACGCCCCAGATTGCCGCCGGGATGCGAGCGGGCAAAATCCTCTGCGCCAAAACCCTTTGCATCCAGCAGCGCCACGGCAAGCGCATCGCCCAGCGCCAGTGCCGCAGTGGTGCTGGCAGTTGGAGCCAGTCCCATCGGGCAGGCCTCCTTGTCTACAGCCGCATTCAGATGCGCATCCGCCGCTTGTGCCAGGCTGGATTGCGGATTGCCGGTCAGGCTGATCAGTTTCGCGCCCTTGGCGTTTGATGACGGGCACGATGGTGAGCAGCTCATCGCTTTCGCCGGAATACGACAACGCGATAAACACGTCCCCGGAAGTGATCATGCCGAGATCGCCGTGGCTGGCCTCGGCGGGATGTACAAAATACGCCGGAGTGCCGGTGCTGGACAGAGTGGAGGCAATCTTGCGCGCGATGTGGCCGGATTTGCCCATGCCGCTGACGATCACCCGCCCCTCGCAGGACAGGATGATATCGAGCGCATGCAGAAAAGTTTCGTCTATGCGTTGCGAGAGCGCTTGCACGGCGGCGGCTTCGATGCTGAGCACTTCGCGCGCCAGGTCGAGCGCACGGGGTGCGGCGGAGATGGCTTTATTCATGGCTGGAATTATAGCAGTGGATTAACAGTTTGTTGCTTTTCTGCCAGATAAGCGGACAGCTTACGTGTCGTGTAAAGCCAGAAGAAGACATCTTGGCCGCCCTTGAGTACGCTGCCATCCAAGCAGATCACCCCATACTTATCGCCGCATGAAATTGCTGGTGGACAACCAGTTGCCATCGGCGCTGGCGCGGTATCTCTCGGCGAATGGTTTTGAAAGCCAGCACGTTCTGAATATCGGACTGGATGCGGCGAGCGATCAAACCATCTGGGAATAGGCCTGACCCTCGGCTCAAAAAGTGGCGGTCAGCAACTCAACGCTGTTCGCGGCGCGTTGCTTAAGCCCCGCTTTGCTTACAACCGCTTTGGCCTTTGCTCTAAGCCTCTTGTCTCCGGTTATATTTTGTGCAAACTGCGGTGACTGCATCGCGAATTTCTTTGACCCCCGGTGGTATGGATTTCCCCAGACGGGTCATCAGGAAGCAGTGTCGTGGATTGCTAGGGACAGAATTCGTGATGGCATCGCCGTCAAGAAGACTGTAAATAATCATTTATGCTTGCAGGCAACCGGGACATTTTGATATGGCCCCGAACTTTGCTTGTGGGCAATAATTTTCCCCGCAGTACGATCAATTTTTACATAGTGGCCGGAACGTGGATTCAGAACCTGAACTACATCATGCTTTGCGGTGCGACCGGCAGTTTTCGTAGTCATGTTTCGCGCTCTATTCAAGTGGCATAGTAAAGTCGATGTTACGCTACATCATACACAGGAGTTCAGTGCGCGATGCCGTGTGATGATACTAGCAGATCGTTCCATCAAAACAATTACAAATAAACCGTTCGGCCTGAGCTTGTCGAAGGCTGGTATTGGTGGGCAGAAAGCGGTTCGACAAGCTCACCGCGAACGGTAACGGTTTTGCTGGAACGCACTACTAGTATAGCAACACATAAATAACGAAACATGTATCATACTGTCGCATGCCCACCCCATAACGAGGAGCTTGCAATGCGACAGACCGAACTGCATCTTACCGACGAGGATCGCGAGTTGATCGAATCATATCGAGCAAAGGGTTTGCGCCATGCCCGAGAAGTCAACCGGGCGCATATCTTGTCTGCCCTTGATCGCGGGATACCCGAAGCCCAGATCATGGAAGTTCTCGGCGTTGGGCGAACCGCCATCTGGCGGACACGGGGCGCATATCTGGAGGGCGGTGTCGAATACGCGGTGTGCGATGTCGCACGTTCAGGCAAGCCACGGGAGTACGATACCGACGTTGAGGCGAAGATTGCCGCCTTGGCCTGCTCGGAGCCTCCAGAAGGCGCCAAGCACTGGACACTCGAATTGCTGGAGCAGGCAGCACAGAAGCAGGCGGATATAGGCTCGATCAGCCGCGAGACGATTCGCCGTCTGCTAAAAAAAACTGCCTCAAGCCATGGTGCAAGGTGATGTGGTGCATTGGCGCTCTGACCGAAGAATATCGGCAGCGAATGTACGATCTGCTCGACCTTTATGCCCGCCCGTTCCATCCGAAGGAACCTGTCGTTTGTCTGGACGAGAAGAGCAAGCAACTGCTCAAGGATTCGCGTCCGCCTTTGCCAATCCAGTCCGGCTCGCCCGCAAAGCAGGATTGCGAGTATGGCCGTGCGGGCACTTGCAACCTGTTCGTGGCGGTCGAACCCAAAGGTGGGCGGCGGACAGTCGTAGTCACCGATCATCGTGCCAAGACCGATTTCGTGGCTTTCGTACAGCACCTGCTCAAGCAGGTTTATGCCACAGCGCGACGCATTCATCTGGTGATGGATAATCTCAATACCCACTTTCGCAAATGCTTCGAGGAAGTGCTCGGCGTCAAGAAAGCAAATGCGCTGCTGCGACGTGTTGTATTTCACTACACACCGAAACATGCCAGTTGGCTCAACATGGCTGAAATCGAAATCGGCATTCTTGATCGCCAGTGCCTTGATCGGCGTTTGCCGGATCAGGCCACGATCATCACAGAAGTGAATGCTTGGCAGTTGCGCCGGAACACGGAACAACGTGGCATCGAGTGGTCGTTCACTCGGCAGGATGCAGATACAAAAATGGCTCGGCATTATGTTTCGTAATTAATGGGTTTGTATACTAGCAGTCGCAGGCAAAGTCATTAATTGGGGGCGAGCATCACATATTTTCTTGAAGTATAGAACCCGGTTCTATACAATAAACATACGAAACAAGACAGGCGGTCAAGTCGATGCGGGTTTTCAAGAGTAAGTGGTTTGCAAAATTCGCACGCAGAGAGCGTATCGTGGACGCGAAATTATGTGGTGCGGTGAGAAATGCAGAGCGCGGCGTCATTGATGCCGATTATGGGGGCGGCGTAATCAAACAGAGGATCGCGCGTCCGAACGAAGGCAAATCCGGCGGGTATCGTTCTATTGTCTTTTTCTGCAAAGGTGAACGTACTTTTTTCATCTATGGGTTTGCCAAAAACGCACAGGACAACATAGACGAAAGCGATGAACGAGATTTTAAGGTACTGGCTAAAACTCTTTTATCCGTTTCCGACATGGAGCTTGAACAGCTTGTAAACAATGGGCTATACGTGGAGGTAAAATTCGATGAAAAAGACTAAAACATACAAAAGCGACATCAAGGCCGCCATCCATCAGACAGCAAGCGGGCTTTATGAATCTGGTCTGATGGACAAAAAGACCATGCGCAGTTTTGATGAGTCCTGTCTGACGCCAGTACATGAATTTACCGCCGAAGAAATACGTGCGTTGCGCGAGCGCGAGGAAGTAAGTCAAACGGTTTTTGCCCAATATCTGAATGTGCAGAAAGATTCAGTCAGCCAATGGGAGCGCGGAGAAAAACATCCATCTGGCCCATCATTGAAGCTATTATCTCTTGTGGAAAGAAACGGCTTGCAGGCAATAGCCTAATACAAGCAGTCTCAGGCAAAGTCATTATTGCGGATGTAAAACGTAGGTTCCGCACTTTCGCCTCACTTGGCTGTGGTGTCGAAACTTTTTGCGGGAGCTACTTCAACGATCTGATCTTTCATCGGGTAGATAGACGTTTTACCTTGGTTAAATAATGCCATATGAGTTGAGCTACGCGCCACAAGTCTTCCAGAAGCAATCGGCTTGCCATTTTCAAGTAGAGAAACGCAATCTTCTATTGGGGCTATTGTAGTAGTGCATATCTTGGCGTTCGCAATTTCTTTCTCGGCCAAATTCTGGCCTTTGAAATAGGCGACGGTCGGAATCAACAAGATTATGGAAATTACCAGAATCGGTACGGCCTGTGCGAGAAAAGCAAGGCATGCAGACATGGAAGGAAAATAAATATAATCGAACCAGCGGTGTTCTTTTAGTGGTGCCGCCTTGCTACGCAGCCGCTCCCCGAATCGATGTTTTGCTGCGAATATAGCCACCCAAACAAAACCGCCGACGATTAGCGCAGCACCAAAAAATACCAGTTGGTTATGCGTAAAGTAATCAAGTATAGATATGGCGATGCCTAAACAGGCGGAAAATGAAAGCACCAAGTATTCTTGAATCGACCTCGCAAAAAACTCGCTACTCACTCCATAAGTGTGAAGATAGCCCTGCTCGTATGCATACCCAAATAGATACATAAATGGGACAGCTAAAGTAGTGATGGATGCTGCAACGGCAATCCATTTCGGCAGGGTTTTTTCTTCACTCATATGTGCATATCGTAATGGCTTATGTTTTACGTTTCCAATTCATTTCTATCCAAACCGATAAAACTTAAACAGGTGTAAGAACTCGTGCACGATCAAACAACGGGTAGCACCCCCTTTACTCACTTCCAACGATTGCGCTTACACGAGTTAATAACAAAACAACAGCAACGGCGATTATTCGTCATCAATATCCTTGTTGTCGTCAAAGAGTGCCTCGGCACTCTCTGCAATCGTATCCAAACTTCGAGCAAATCGGGAATGAAGATCGGGTCTAAGGTAGACCCTAATAGGAGCGTTGTATGCTATAGGCAAGGTGAAGTAGGTATCCGAGATATGTGACACTTGAGTGATTGGCACAATGCTGCCATCCGAGCGAATAACGTTTACCATGTTGTTGACGGGCTTTCCCCACGGAACATCAATTAATACGTCGTTGCTTGAAATATTCGAAACTCCCTTGCTTCGAAGCACCTGCATATAGGCCAATCTGAGGCGCTTAACGAGATCCCATGCGATCGGCGCATCATCAATGGTGGGGTTCGGTTGGTGTTTCGACGTGAGTGTGAACTTGCTTTTGGGAATTATCTTCTGGTAAATGTTGGCGGTAGCCTTCCGATGTGGCTTTAGTTGGTCAATAATGGAATACTTTTGTATTGGTCGATAGACCGCCGAGAAATTAAAGTTTTCATGCAATTGAATCAGCGAAGATGCAGCCTCGACATATCGAGAGTCCGCCCAATTCAACGCCCCTGAAAGCACACGAAACGCATCAGCTTCATTGTGCGCTGCCTTCAACTTTTCGACTAGCTCAACGAGTCTGTCAGGTTTATCTCCTGCCACAATATCGAGATAGCGGTGACACATTGCAAACAATGCCCGCGTCGTCTTGGCCCAGTAAACCGTCGTGAGCATTTGATCTTGAGCAACAATCATGCCTTCGACGGCCGCCACTCGCTCTTCAGGTATTACAAGGTCTCCGGTGGATGGATCGCAAGAGTATGAAGAGAATATCTCCTCAACATTCAAGCTTTTTCCATATGGTACCCCGCAGTGATGTGCGTCCCTGCGAAGGTAGTCCAACTTATCACAATCGATTGGTCCGTCTAGGATGCTCGAGAATAGGCGTGAATGTCCCTTTAGATTACGTAGCGCTTCCTGAAGAACATCTTCTCCCCACTCACGTTCTATCGTTCTACGCAATTCTGTATCATGCTCAAGATATGCCATTGTGTTTTCGCCGTGATGGATGCTCTGCTTCAGGATATGGTTAGTCGGATAGCGCGCGGCAACATAGTGCTCAATGACATGTGCTAACGGATAGTGACCTATGTCATGCACCAGAGCTGCCAACAGCGCCCCATCGATGTTCCGCTGCGTGAACATGGACTTTACTTCTGCCTTTCCTGCGAGCTGTCGAACCGCGTCTTGAACGGCCCCGAAAACACCTAGCGAATGTTCAAAGCGAGTATGTACTGCGCCAGGGAAGTACCATTCGCAAAAAGAGAGTTGCTTGATTCCGCGCAGACGTTGAAACGGTTGCGAGTTAATTACTGCCAGAGCTGCGTCCCCAACGCGAACTGGCCCCGAGGCAGGCAGACAGATGGTCGGGCGGCTTCCATCACGTCTAGAAACTAGGCGCTCCGTTCGCGTTGCGAGGAGTTCAGGGTCCAGCACGAACTTAAAGCGATCTTTTACAACTTGCCAGTCTCTTATTTTTTCCGTGAGTAGGTCGCGACCAAAATCAATTAGAGCCTTACGCTGTGCTGAGCTAGCGTTTCCGAAGAATGGTTCCTGCATCAAAACAAGCAGTCGGCCAAGTGCTTTAAAGTCTGTTGCCTCCCAGCTTTCTTGCATGGCAAGTCTTTCTACGTCTTGGCGAAAGGCTGGTATATCTGAAATTAACTTATGTGCAAGATGCCCTCGATCTTTTGTGTCATTTTGTACAGCGGATTTTCTGTGGCCCGAGCCAAGATCAATAATCAACAGTCCATCCGCGACCACTCGCGGGCCGATCAAGATATTCTCCTCGTGTAGGTCGCAGTGGGTGCGACCTTCCTTGTGAAGATACTCAAGCGTATCTACCAATGCCGTGATGATCGTAGTGGATTCGCTCAAGCCCAATCTTTGTTTCATTTCGCGGAAAGATGCAAAAGTTTCTCCAGGATGAAATGTGCAAACGTAGAATGGAGGCGCGCAGGAAAAGTCTGCTTCATAAATCTTGGGCAAGCACCGATGATTGAGAGGGCGGAGAATATCCACCTCCTTGTTCAATGACGTGCGAACCCGCTCAGGATCGGCGAACCCTTCCTTGACCGTCTTCAAGCAATAGATTGCGTTATCAACGCGGCTGCGAATCTGGTAGGTCTGCCCACTCGCCCCAGCGAAGTGCTGTTTGATGAAGCTGTAATTCGGCGCAAGCATCTCACCGATGTTGGCGATCTGCGGTGGAAATGGCGTTTCGTCAGAACTATCGGAGCCGTTAAGCAGTACCCGCTTTGGCGCTGGACGACGCTTCGTGCCTGTAACGGGCGAGGCTTTCTTGGTCATGGCCTTCCTTTTAAATTAAATCGAGGATGCTTCCTCGGCGTGCAGTTGCGATGCACAATGTTCGAATTAAGCGACAGGCCACGTTTCGCATACTGTTTCTGTCCAAAGAGTCGCCTGCCTGTTCTCCCGTCCAAGTAACAAGGAGGGCTATAAATATAAAGCAACCTATCAGCAAAAACCATATTCTGCCAGTGGAATTGATGTTTTGTTCGAGTCTAGATCGGCGAGCCGCATAATTGGGGCGTAGCCCGATATACATGCGTTATCACCGTTTTCAAAGCATGCATTCACGAATAGTAGTGACCACATCCCGCTCAACATCGCACCTCCTCAAGGCACCGGCACCCCAAAACATTCATCATTAATTATGCTCACGACAAAACGCTCGCCCCTCTTCAACCGCCTTCAAAAACTTGAAGGTGTTGTTGTCGCCGCCGTGTAAAACAGCGAACCCTGGTGCTGAATTAACGCGCAGATGTCTTCTTTCTTTTCTTCCGCCGTCCAGCGGTTGTTGCAGACGGCGAGTATGTTGCCTGCGGAAACACTCTTCGCCATCTCCTCCTGTCAGCACGCAGCAACCAAATCCTGGGCCATCAGCAGTGTCGCGCCACGGTAGTTGATATTTAACTTTTCCGTTCCACCCCATAACTCTTATTAATAACGCCCCGGCGATATAGGCTTCGCTGGCATAGGCAAATTCCTATGCACATGGATGGTCATTACCTTGAGAAACTCCTTTGTCAAACGAAAACCAAGTGTGCCTAATTCTTGCAGACTTCCGCCCCCTTGCCAACCTATCAAGGTAGATAGGTTGTTAATTCCAATGAAATGTGGTAGCGGCTGGAATTTGCGGGATGACAGAACGCGCTTGCTGCTTGATGGCGTCCGCGAGATTCGTCACCGATTTGCCATTCTCAGGTAAAACAGATAACCGGTTTATCACCATTTCAGTCAGATATTGGCGCACTGAAGGGGAGCCGTCTCCCAAGGTGTAATGAAATTTATGCCATGAAATTTTGAAACGAAACGCTACTTAGGGCATTATCGGGGTATGACAAACTTGGCCGCATGAAACACGCATGACCAACTCATTACAACTGATCTTGATTTTGCTCGCCACGGCTGTCGGCGTGGTGGTGCTGTGCCGCATTTTGCGTTTGCCGGCGATGCTGGGCTATCTCATTGTAGGCATTACCATAGGCCCGCACGCGCTCGGCTGGATACCCGATGCGCCGGAAACGCGCCATCTGGCCGAATTCGGTGTGGTGTTCCTGATGTTCAGCATCGGGCTGGAATTCAGTCTGACGCGGCTGCGTACCATGCAGCGCCAAGTGTTCGGCCTGGGAACCGCGCAGGTAGTCGCTACCATTCTGCTGGTCATGCTCGCTTCATTTTTCTTCGGCCTGGATTGGCGCGCCGGTCTGGCTTTGGGCGGTGTGCTGGCTATGTCCTCCACCGCGATAGTCAGCAAAATACTGGTCGAACGCGCCGAACTGAACACGCCGCACGGACAGAAAATCATGGGCATACTGCTGTTTCAGGATCTGGCCGTGGTACCGCTCATCATCATCATTCCGGCGCTGGCCCAAAGCGGGCAGGGCCTTTACACGACGCTCGGATTGGCCTTGTGCAAAGCGGGAGTCGTGCTGGCGGCACTGCTGGTCTTTGGTCAAAGGCTGTTGCGCCCTTGGTTCCATCTGGTCGCCACACAGAAATCGCCCGAACTATTTATGCTCAACGTGTTGCTGTTCACCTTGGGCTTGGCTTATGTCACCGAACTGGCCGGACTGTCTTTGGCATTGGGCGCATTTGTCGCGGGCATGCTGATTTCCGAAACCGAATACCGCTATCAGGTGGAAGAGGACATCAAGCCTTTTCGCGACGTGCTGCTCGGCCTGTTTTTTGTGACTATCGGCATGCTGCTTGATCCGCTCAGCGTGATTGCAGGATTCGGCTGGATCGTTCTGCTCCTGCTTATTTTGCTGCCGTTCAAAGCGGTCGTGGTGGCGCTGCTGGCGCGGTGGTTTTCCGGGGATTGGGGCGCGGCGATCCGCAGCGGCCTGGGATTGGCGCAGGCGGGCGAGTTCGGTTTCGTGCTGCTGACCCTGGCGGGCGGGGTAAACCTGTTACCTCACGCAGTCATGCAGAACGTGCTGGCAGCCATGTTGCTGTCCATGCTGATCGCACCTTTTATCATGCAGCATGCCGAAATCATCGTGCGCCGCATTTCTCCCGACGAATGGATGGATCGCGCCATGCAGATTCACCAGATTGCTGTGCGCAGCATCGCCACCGACGCGCATATCATCATCTGTGGTTACGGGCGCAGCGGGCAAGCGCTCGTCCACTTCATGAAACAAGAGAACATCCGCTGCATCGCACTCGATCTCGACCCGGATCGGGTGCGGGAAGCCATGTCGGCAGGGGAGAGTGTGGTCTATGGCGACGCCGCCAAGCGTGAGGTTTTGCTGGCCGCCGGACTGATGCGCGCCAAAACCTTGGTAATCACCTACGATGACAAGCAATCTGCCCTCAAGATTCTCCAGCATGTAAACGATGTGCGACCCGACCTGCCGGTGGTGGTGCGCACCACTGACGACACCCACATTGAAGCGCTCAAACTGGCCGGAGCCGCCGAAGTCGTGGCGGAAGTATTGGAAGGCAGCATGATGCTCGCCTCGCAGGCGCTTTTGCTGTCCGGGGTGCCATTCAACAAAGTGCTGCGCCGCATACGGGAAGTTCGTTCGCGCCGCTATAGCATGTTCAACAGCTTCTATCGCACCTCCCTGGATGCGGTGGGCGAAGCCACGGAAAGTTTGCAGCCTCGCTTCCAGAGTGTGCGTTTAAACGAGCGGGATGCCGCCGTGGGCAAGACGCTGGATGAGATACATCTGTCCGAATTGGAAGTGGCGGTCAATGCGGTGCGCCGCCATAATGTAAGCGGCAACCAACCGCTGGGCGATAGAGTGTTGCAGGCAGGGGATGTGCTGGTATTGCTGGGTCAGCCCGTGGCGCTGGTAATGGCGGAACGAAGGCTACGCGAAGGATAGCCATCACACCCCCATGCAAACCAGATACGGGGCGTCATCAACAATATTTGCCGTTGCAATGGGCGCTCCACCGGTGGCAGTGCCTGCCGCTGTAACCATCAGTGTGCCGGTGGCGGTATTGCCGTCATCCAGCGTGACATCAAGTTGCTTGGCAAACTTGCCGGGTATGGCATCGGAACAGATAATGTACGATCCTTTTAACCCGGTAATCGCCGTGTTGGCGGCGTTGGTGACGCCTATCGTTCCGCCGACCGCGTTGGTGGGTAAGTAGTTGGCAATGGTCGTGTCGGTGGGGCCGGGTGCCAGGCCGGCGAGACGAACATGTTGCCAAAATACGAATGATTCGGAGCTGATACCGGTGGCATTCCAATTGCCATCAATAATGCCGTTCCCGGTGCTGCAAAGGTTGGCTGCTACAGGAGTACAAGCCGTGCCTCCCGTTACATGAATGCCAACATTGGCATCATCTCCGGGCACCGCCTTGAATTTGTCCTGATAACCGTAAATAAACACCGGAATGTGGTTAAAGTCTCCCGCGAGGTTTTTCACCTTCGCGCTGTTGATCAACTCTTGCCCTTTCAAAACGCCCCCAAGCAGCAGGCCGATAATCACCAGCACGATGGCGATTTCAATCAGGGTAAAGCCGAGCTGGTTGCGTTTTATCATTTTGAATTACCGGTTATTTTATAGGGATAAAGCTTGTAGCACTTCAAACACAGAATGAATGTGCGGAAACAGACATAACCATTTTGGTAAATCTGGCTGTTTGCGGCGCATGTCGGGGCTGATAGGTAGCTAAACTAGGGAGCGATAAGATATTTTGGAAGCAAACCGAAAATCGGCTCCTCCCCTGACAAGCCTGTCCTGAGCTTGCCGAAGCGGGGGAGGCTGGGAGGGGTTTGCTGTGTCACTACCTCAACTTAATGGCAGTGACACACCGCGTAGGAACGCTGTCGTGGGCGCTCCGCGTCCTTGCGGCTAACAACGGTGCATGCCCTATCTGGATGCAGAGCACCTGAAGCTGCATTTCCACGCGGAGCATGGGAACGATTTAAACCCCTCCCAACCTCCCCCGCTTCGGCAAGCTCAGGACAGGCTTGTCAGGGGAGGAGCAGATATACGGTTTTCCCTCTGATACATGAAGATGTCAATTTCGCGATAAGTAATAGCACGGAGCTGTTGCAAAAATGTGACACCCCTGAAAAATCGTTTGACAATTCTGCACTGTTTTAGTGAGAATCAACGATTGGCGGGTAATTAAGGGGATTTATGAAGTCGCCATGTCACGTTTTATTGCGGATATTCTTATTTTAACGGAGGAGTAACTAGATGAAGATTAAGAAAATTGTTCTTTCACTGGCTGGCGTATTGGCAACAGTCGCGCTGGTTCCAGAAGCGTCGGCATTGCCGGTGTTTGCACGTCAAACCGGCATGGCCTGTAGCGCTTGCCACTTCCAGCATTTCCCATTGTTGAATTCTTTCGGTCGCGCGTTCAAGAGCAGCGGCTTTACCATGGGCGGTTCGCAAGCCAACATTGAAGGTGATGGGCTCTCCATTCCAGCTACAGTAAATGGTGCAATCCTGACCAGCATGGGCTATGAAAAGACCAATGCCACTAAAGGTGCTGTTCCAGTTGTCAATATGAGTGCTGCTGGTGCCTCTACTGGCGGGTTCTTTGTAGGTTCCGAAAGCGGTGAAGCATCGCTGTTCGTCGGCGGACGCGGCAGCGACTTCATGGGTTACTTGGGCGAAATCACCTTGGGCAATGGCTCGGCAGCAATGGATTCTCTCAAGACGCCTATCCTGTTTGACATTAATGGCACTCGTGCTGGTATCGTGTTCTACTCCACTAATGGTCAAGGCGCATCTTATGGCTTTGAAACGCTGAACACTGGCGCCAACGCCATCCACACAATCACCAACACCGTTGGCTTCCAGAACCAATACGTTAATGTGGTTTCTGCACAACAATGGCTTGGTACAGCCACTGCCGCAACGGGTGCATCTCTTGTGGCAAATAACGAGCATGGCTTCATCAACGTAACCAAGTATGCTCAGGTCGGCGCAGCTGATGCTGGCGCGGTTCAGGGGGCTCTGGGAAGTTCTGGTACCTTTGTAGGACTGACTTCAACTTATCTGCGTGCTGCGGGTTTCTTTGACTTGGCAGGTTGGGATTCAGCTGTAGGTATCCAAAACTGGAGTGGCAGCTCGGTTAAAAACACGTCCAGCGGTCCATCCGTAACCACAACCCTTACTGGCGCCCCAGTTACTGGTGCAACATCAACTTATAGTTCGGGATTTGGTGCTGCTATAGAAGAAACCAAGGCAACTGCCGTTGACTTCCAGACGCAGGGCACTGTTGGTGACAAGCCAGTGGGCATTTACGTGACCTATGCAACTGCCCCAGCCACCCCAGCCGGTGCGACTACTAGCAACACTAACGTATTCAATGGCGGAACTCATACCAGAAGCTCCTTCAACGTTGCGGGTGAAATTGGCGTAGTTCCTGAGAAGGTAACGATTGGTGCAGCAGTACGCTTTGCTAACAGCGGTGTTGACGATGGTACTGGTTCAAACACGAAAGACAATGGTATCTATTTGACTGGTACTTATAAGTTGGCGCAAAACTTGTTGGGTCGTCTGTCCATAGCTCACAATAGTGGTAGCTACTGGAATACAGCAAGCCCTGTAGCCGGCAGCACGAATACAGCTGGTCAAGACTTTGGCACAAACCAGTACACTCTTAACCTGTATGCGTTGTTCTAGCCTAGGGTAAAGATTGTTGCAATACTGTACGGGGAGCTTCGGCTCCCCGTTTTTTATTAAACTTTGAGTTATTGCATTCCTTTGTTACACTGCGTTACGAAGTTGAAGCCATCAGGAGCCGTTGCGCCATGAGCACCATTACATTTGATACGCTGAAATATGCAACACGTCTGAAACAGGCAGGAATGGATGAAAAAATTGCCGAGGAAGAAGCCAAGGCTTTGTCTGAAATATTAGAAACAAGCACAAACGATTTCGCTACCAAAAGTGATTTGAATGTCATGCGTGCGGAAATCAAACAAGAATTTGCAGAAGTCCGCAAGGAAGTCGCAGAAACAAAATCGGAGTTGGTGCGCTGGGTTGTTGCTGTTGGCGTGCTACAAACAGCTTTAATTACCGCCTTGGTGCTAAAGCTTGCCGGGCATTGATGCGGCGAGGCGGTTATGAGCACTATTACATTTGATACCCTCAAGTTTTCCGACACGCTGAAAGCTGCCGGCGTTCCCGACAAACAGGCGGAAGCTGAAGCTCGCGCCGTTGCCGCCGCCGCCATTGGTGAGGTAGATATTGCCACGAAACGCGATATTGACGATCTGTGCCGCGAAATGCAGTCGATGGAACTGCGCCTCGTCATCAAACTAGGTGGCATTATCGCCGTTGCTGTCAGTATCATCGTTGCCTTCATGCGCTTGTCACACTGACTCGGTTCAACGTTTCATCTCCGTAGCGAGCGTAGCCCGGACGCAATGAAATGGAATCCGGGGTTCATGGCACTCTATCGAATATTGGAACAACCGCGCCCTGACGGACGCTCCCGGATTCCGCTACGCTTCATCCGGGCTACGTGACTTCGGCTCCCCGTTTTTTCGTCTGCGAACTGTGAATTTGCAAGTCGGCCAGAGCTAAGGCGACGACTTGACTATGAATTTTGCTGATTAACCTATGCTTTTTGCCCAGTCACATCGCAAGTAATACTTGCTCGGCAATAGCACGAACTTCTTTTCTGCGGCCATGCCCGGGAAAAGGCATTTCTTCTACTTCCACCAAACCGAATCGTTCCAATTCATCAACATCCCGCTTGACCGCACTACGATCGCGATGAAGCCGCTGCGACAAATCGGTAATCGATCCCGGACATTCCTTTACTTCACGAAATAAAACAAGTTTTGCTGTTGTAATCAGCCGCGCCAAATCCTCAGGATTTTCAAAGGAAATAATACGCTCACGCGGGATGCGCTTGCCTTGATCTGCCAGCTTTGCAATTTCTTTACCCCGCTTGAAAAATTCATCCGTACTTGCCACTTTGATGGTTGTCTTCATTTTTTGCTCCTAAATACAATCCAGTCAGCTTGAAATCGTTCCTCTATATCTTCAAAACTCTTGAACTTTACTGGCTTGACCATCCCCATAAAATGCCGGTGATGAAAACCGTGTGCATTGTCGTAACCAACCACTCGCCCATTATCGCCTTGAAAAATCGCATAATTGATGTACGCCAGATTGTAACGAACCACCTTCCCCTGCTCATCTACCCAAACTTCACGGCGAAGTATGCCGTTTCCATTCTTCGTAGATAACGACCATGAATCATCTGACACTTTAATCTCAGCCATGATTTATCATATCATGCCTGGCTGGATTTTGCGCAAGGAAAGCGTGCGTAGGCAGGGCAAACGCATTAAAATTTTCATGCCAACAACACGTTATAACGGAAGTCGTCATCCCAAGCAGCTTTCAAACGTTTTCTCTTGATGCTGAGTTTGGAAGACTCTTTCTGAAACAGATTCAGGCATAGGTGACGGATCGTTGTCATAATCGCCGCCGCGTTGCCTTTGCGGATACGACTGGCATCCTCTTGCAGCACCACATCCATTCTCCAGTGCAGGCAATTCTCAATCCCCCAGTGCGCGCGCACCGCATGGGCAAACTGCTTGGCGTCGGCCGCGATACTATTAATGAAATAGCGTCGTTCTATGCTCCGCTTTTCGCCTTCCTCAACTTCGCGCTCCACCATGCCAATGCTGCGCAAACCTTTCCATAGCTCTGTTTTCGGCAACGTGCAAAGGTCTTCGGTGATCCAATACCTCCGCGTTTCCAATCTGCCGTGCTCTTTGTCGATTTCCTCCAAGCAGGTGTGGTTGACCTGCTCGAATCCGGCTGCCTGTGCGGTGCTAAAGTAATCCTCCACCGCCTCATGCAGTGAACTCTGATTTCCCTTCAGTCCCAACACATAGTCAGCACCTTGATTCACGATCTGCTCGGCAATCTCGCGCTGGCATCCCATCGCGTCGATGGTGACGATGCAACCATGCAACTCCAGCAGCTCCAACAGCTTTGGAATAGCCGCAATCTCGTTGGACTTCTCCTCGGTTGCCTCTTGTCCTAATACCAATCGGTTGGCAGTTGCCCAGGCACTGACCATGTGCAACGGATTCTTGCCATGCTTGCGATTTTGCGATCCGCGAGCGGTTTTGCCATCCACGGCGATAATTTCGCCATGCGTCTTCTCCCTCACTTCTTCGGCCCACCGCATAAAACATTCACTGAAACTTTTGGGGGCAAGGCGGGAAATTACATACGCTATGCAATCATGGGACGGTACGCCGTTCTTCAATGGAACAAAGCGTTTCAACCATTCCAGCTTGCTGTGTCCGAACGCCGCAATGTCCTCCCAACCTTCAGCTCCGCTGATCATCGCACAGACGACAAGAACCAAGATATCCGACAAGGCATGAAGCTTCTTCCTCTCTATCCGTGAATCTTCCAACTCAGAAAAATGTTCTATGAAACTGATGGTCATCTAGCTTTCCTTATGGAAAGCGTCAAGATGGCACATTAGCCAATTGTTTGTAAATAATTTTTAATGCGTTTGCCCTAGTGCGTAGGAATCCGGGGGTCATGGCACTCTATCGAATATTGGGACAACCTACGTGACTCACCACCGACGGACGAACATACCCAGCGATGTGCAACTAAGTTTAGTTGCACAATCCTAAGCCATTAGGTAGTATTCACGCATGGGAAAACACGAAAAGCTGCTGGCGAAGCTCAAAAGCCGCCCAAAGGATTTTACCTTTCAGGAGTGGGCTACCCTGTTGTCTGGGTTTGGGTACAGGTTGTCCAATCAAGGCAGGAGCAGCGGTTCGTCTATGCGGTTCGTTCACGATGAGTACGCGCCGATCAGTTTGCACAAACCCCATCCCGGCAGCGAGTTGAAGCGTTACTTAATCGAATATGTGATTGAACGTCTTGATAGTGAGAGGTTGATATGAATAACATTCTGGAATTCAAGGGATATTACGGTTCTGTATCATTCAGCACAGAAGATCATGTGCTGTTCGGAAAGCTACTGTACATTCGCGCACTGGTTTCTTACGAGGCCGAAACTGCGTCCGGTATTGAAAAAGCATTTCATGATGCGGTGGAAGATTATCTCGACCTATGTAAAACCGAAGGAATCAAGCCAGAGCAACCATTCAAAGGGTCATTCAACGTGAGGGTTGGACGTGATCTGCACCGTCAGATTGCGCTCGAAGCGGTGCGGCGCGGCGTAAGTTTAAATAGCTTGATAATTGCCGCCCTGGAGAAAGAAACACACCACGCGGCTTAGCCGGGCAAGGTTTTATCTGCCCACGCGGACTGCTGTTGAGGCATATATGACGACCATTACGCAAACTCAAGTCCGGACTAATCCCTTGAAGGTTCTCGAAACGATAGTCAACTCGGGCGAAGAAGTTATATTTACCCGGCGCGGGGCGGAGGTGTTACGTATCGGACGCAAGCGCAGGTTTACACGTGCTGATTTGGCACGCCAGTGCAAACTGGCAAATGAAGCGGATAAGCGAGACCCCGTTGATGACTTTGGGGACTGGCCTTGAAACGTGGTGATATTTTCACTTGTGCTGATCGTTCTGGAGACTACACAGGTAAGCCCCGCCCCGTTGTCCTTGTGCAAGCGAATGAAACACTCGATAACCGTGACAGCGTGACTAATGCCCCATCACCAAAGAGTTGGTTGATGCTCCTGCCTTTCGCATCAGAATCAAAAAGTCGGATACGAATGGTTTGGTGTGCGACTCTGCCGTGATGGCAGCGAGCCCGGATGGAATGAAATGGAATCCGAGATTCATGACATTCTATTGAATATTGGGAGAATCGCGCCCTGACGGGAGTTCCCGGACTCCGCTAAGCTTCATCCGGGCGTGACAGTCAACCGCTTGCTCTTCTACTTCTTTATAGTTACAATTTACTACAAATGTAGCGACGGGATGAAGATTATGAGTATGCCAGTCCGTATTGATGATGAACTGTATGAAGAGGCCAAGCGTGCATCCAAGGGTGAGTGCCGCACCATTGCGGGTCAGCTAGAATTCTGGGCAAAGCTCGGTAGAGTTGCATTGGACAATCCTGATTTGCCCATTGAATTTGTCCGTGAGCTATTGATTGCTCGATCTGAGGATCGTAAGCATCTTGCACCCTTTGTGCCAGGACAGTTCCGTGACTGAAATTCATGTTCAGCAAGCGAATGCCTTTTTGCGGGCTTACAAAAAGCTTCATAACAATCAGAAAGATGAAGTTGACCAAGCGGTAGCCAATATTGTTTCTGATCCGACTATTGGTGAAGCAAAGAAAGGCGACTTGTTGGGCGTTTACGTTTACAAGTTTGATTGCGTCAATCAACAATTTTTGTTGGCCTACGAATATGATCCTGTGACTCGGGTGCTGCTACTGGTTGGCACGCATGAAAATTTCTATCGGAATTTGAAACGCTGATTTATGGTTTGGCAACCGGGTAGCTAGCCCGGATGCAATTAACCCAGATAATCCATTAGGCCGTTCGTGGTGAGCTTGTCGAACCACATGTATTGTGGAATCAATACCCTTCGACAAGCTCAGGGCGAACGGAGGTGGGGAATTCATATCGCTTCGCGCCTAATGGATTATCTGGGATTAATGTGCTTCATCCCAATTTCCGCCTTCGCCCAGTCCCACTTCCAGCGGCACTTTCAATTCGGCCACATGGCACATGAGGTTGCGAACTTTTTCTTTCACGATTAGCAATTCTGCATCAGGCACTTCGAGCACCAGTTCGTCGTGTACTTGCATGATTAGAAGGGTACGTAATTGTTCGCGTTCCAGCCAATTCTGCACCGCGACCATTGCCAGCTTGATCAAATCCGCTGCGGTACCCTGCATCGGCGCGTTGATCGCTGCGCGTTCTGCACCCTGTCTTTTCATCCCGTTCGCGCCGTTTATTTCGGGTAGCCATAATCTGCGCCCGAACCATGTTTCGACGTAGCCCTGACTCTTGGCCTGCGCCCGTGTGCTGTCCATATAGTTCTTCACGCCGGGGTAACGTGCAAAGTATAGGTCGATGTATTGCTGCGCGGCGCTGCGTTCAATGTTGAGTTGCGAGGCCAAACCAAATGCCGACATGCCGTAGATCAGGCCGAAGTTGATGACCTTGGCGTAGCGGCGCTGTTCGCTGCTAACCGCATCGGGCGCGACACCGAATACTTCGGCGGCGGTGGCGCGGTGGATGTCTTCATGGTTGGCGAAGGCGCGCAGCAGGCCTGCGTCGCCGGAAAGGTGCGCCATGATGCGCAACTCGATCTGCGAATAATCGGCCGACACGATGCGGCTGCCCGCAGGGGCAACGAAGGCTTCGCGGATACGGCGGCCTTCCGGGGTGCGGATCGGGATATTTTGCAGGTTGGGGTCGCTGGAAGCCAGCCTGCCCGTCACCGCCACGGCCTGCGAGTAGCTGGTATGCACACGCCCGGTTCTGCGGTTCACCATCTGCGGCAGTTTGTCGGTGTAAGTGGATTTGAGCTTCGCCATGCCGCGATATTCCAACAGGATTTTCGGCAGCGGATAATCCAGCGCCAGTTCCTGCAACACTTCTTCGTCGGTGGAAGGCGTGCCGCTCGGCGTCTTTTTCTTCACCGGCAGTTGCAGTTTATCGAACAGAATTTCCTGTATCTGCTTGGGCGAATTCAGGTTGAACGGCTGCCCTGCGGCGGCGTAGGCTTTCGCCTCGATGGCGAGCATTTTTTCGCCCAATTCGCGGCTTTGTCCCGCCAGCTTGACGCTGTCTATCAGCACGCCGTTGCGTTCCATGACGTACAGCGCTTGCCGCGCGGGCAGCTCGATGTCGCGGTAAACCGCATCCAGCCTGCCTTGCAGCTTGAGTTGCGGCGACAGCGTCTGGTGGAGTTGCAGCGTGATATCGGCATCTTCTGCGGCGTAGCGCGTGGCGGTGTCGAGATCCACCTGATCGAAGCCGATCTGCTTCGCGCCCTTGCCCACCACTTCTGCGTAGCTGATGGTCTTCACGCCGAGGTGGCGCAGCGCGAGATTGTCCATGTCATGCGGCTTGTGGCTTTCCAGCACGTAGGATTGCAGCAGCGTGTCTTCGGCGATGCCCGCGAGCGCGATGTCGTGGTTGGCGAAGATATGCTGGTCGTATTTGAGATTCTGGCCGAGTTTTTTGTGTTGCGCGCTTTCCAGCCACGGCTTGAGTTTTTGCAGCGCGTGTTCGCGGTTGAGATGATCCGGTGCGCCGGGGTAATGGTGGGCGAGCGGCAGGTAGGCGGCATGATGGGCTTCAACCGCGAACGAGATGCCGACGAGTTGCGCGCTCAGCGGGTCGAGGCCTGTGGTCTCGGTGTCTACGCAGACGAGGTCGGCTTGGGTTAGTTGTTCCAGCCAAGCGTCGAGCTGGGCGTCGGTGAGGATGGATTCGTAATTTGAGCTGTCAGTGTTAAACAGTTCGCCGGAAGACGGCTGCTTCAGTTCCCTCTCCCCCCGGGAGAGGGTTAGGTAACCAATGACTTGGCTGTCGTTGTTGGACAGCTTAGTCAGATGGCTAGTAGTTCCATCAGTGAGGGAGGACTCTTCAACGGATGCTCCCTCACCCCCAGCCGACCCCCTCGCAAACTCTCCCCCGGTGGGAGAGGGTGGCAGAGCGGAGGGGAGATTTAGTTCCCGCAGCCAACTCTTAAACCCGAACCGCTCCAGCAACACACGCATTTTCTCCGTATCCTGCGGGGGAGCAACCAATTCATCGTAGCGCTTATCCAACGCGACATCGCATTTCACCGTGACCAGTTTTTTGCCTTGCGGCAACCAATCCAGCGAGGCGCGCAAGTTTTCGCCGACCACGCCCTTGATCTCATCGGCATGCGCTATCAAATTATCCAGCGTGCCGTATTCGGTGAGCCATTTCACGGCGGTCTTGGGGCCGCACTTGGGTACGCCGGGCACGTTGTCCACCGTGTCGCCCACCAGCGTCAGATAATCCACGATGCGTTCCGGTTTTACGCCGAACTTCGCCTCCACTCCCGCTTCGCCCAGCTTTTCTTCGCTCATGGTGTTGACCCACAGCACGTGCTGGTTCACCAATTGTGTGAGATCCTTGTCTCCGGTCGAGATGATGCAGCGTGCGCCTTGCCGCGAGGCTTGTTGCGCCAACGTGCCGATCACGTCGTCGGCCTCCACGCCGTCCACCGTCAGGATGTTCCATCCTGCGGCGGCAACGATCTCGTGCAGCGGTTCGATTTGTACTCGCAAATCGTCCGGCATCGGCGGACGATTGGCTTTGTACTCGGGATACCAGTCGTCGCGAAAGGTTTTACCTTTTGCGTCGAACACGCAGGCGCTATAATCCGCCGGGAAGTCGGCGCGCAATTTGCGCAGCATGTTGAGTACGCCGTAGATCGCGCCGGTCGGCTCACCCTGCGGGCTGCGCAAATCGGATTGCGACATGGCATGAAAAGCGCGGTAAAGGTAAGATGAGCCGTCAACCAGAAGCAGTGTTTTCATTTTCTTATATATTTCAGGATTCGTTAAACATGCACACCCCATCCAAATTGCCTCATTTGCTGGTGCCCGAGTTAATGCATTCGAAAGAGGCATGGCGCGTGTTCGGCATTATGTCAGAGTTCGTATCCGCGACCCAGCGTCTGAGCGACATCCAGCCTGCGGTCAGCATCTTCGGCAGCGCGCGCACCAAGTCCGACCACCCTTATTACAAGAAGACCGAAGAAATTGCGCGGCTGCTGTCCGACGCCGGTTTCTCGGTCATTTCCGGCGGTGGTCCCGGTATCATGGAAGCGGCCAACAAAGGCGCGTTTTACGGCAAGTCTCCTAGCGTGGGGCTGAATATCCAGTTGCCTCACGAGCAGAGCAACAACCCCTACCAGAACATCAGCCAGACCTTCCAGCACTTTTTCGCGCGCAAGGTGATGTTCGTGAAATTTGCCAGCGCTTACGTGGTAATGCCCGGCGGTTTCGGCACGCTGGACGAATTGATGGAAGCGCTGACGCTGGTGCAGACCGGCAAGACCCGGCGTATCCCCATCATCATGGTGGGCAGCGATTACTGGAAAGGCATGGTGGACTGGTTCCGGCAAACCCTGCTCAGCGAAGGTATGATCGATCCAGAAGACATGAACTTGATCCAGGTGATTGACGACCCGGCATCTGTGGTGAGCGCCATTTTCAAACATTACGAATCGCGCGGCTTTGAGCTTTCCGATGCGGAACGCGAGATGCAGTTAAATCTGTAACCGAGAAGGGTAAAGGGGGAAGGGAGAAGGGCAAAACCTCCGCGCTGCTGTTACCCTTCTCCCTTCCCCCTTTACCCTTCCCCGTATTTCTCCACTTCTCTGTTAAAATACCTCCATGCAAAATCACCGGAAAAATGCAATGCGCCTGATTTTTACTATATTCCTTGGCGTCCTGTGTGCCAACGTTTATGCCGCAGATGAGCCTAAACCGTCTGATCTGCAAGCATTGCCGCCGCCTGCCCTGGACGCGAATGAGGTGGTTGATGAACCGCAGGTGACCATCACCAAGCAGACCGAGCAGACCGTGGAGGAATATCGCGTTGCCGGGCGACTCTACATGATCAA
Organism: uncultured beta proteobacterium; assembly: GCA_963714805.1. GTDB lineage: Bacteria > Pseudomonadota > Gammaproteobacteria > Burkholderiales > Gallionellaceae > CAIQPV01. The sequence goes on from CAVQPO010000008.1 coordinate 199,025, forward strand.
GATCACCCCCAAAGTGGGCAAGCCCTACTATCTTGTGGACGATGTGGGCGATGGCAAATTCGCGCGCCATGAGGGACTGGATTTCGGGGTGCGTCCGCCGCGTTGGGTTCTCTTTCGTTTCTAGGGCACGCCCTGACATGGCTGTTTTTACCAGCGTCACCGAGGCGGAACTTGCAGCATGGCTGAGCGATTATTCGCTCGGCAACTTGCTCGAATTGCAGGGTATTCCATCGGGCATAGAGAATACCAACTACTTCGTCACCACCAGCAACGGACGTTTCGTACTGACATTGTTTGAGAAGCTGACTTCCTCAGAATTACCTTTTTATCTGAATTTGATGGCGCATCTCGCGCGGCATGGCATCCCCTGTCCTTGTCCGGTAGCCAACCGGAATAACCGCTTTCTCGGCGAGATCAACGGCAAGCCTGCCTGTATCGTCAGCCGTCTTTCCGGCAAATCGTTGCTTCAGCCGGAAGTGCGGCACTGTGCTGCTGTCGGTGCGATGCTGGGGCAATTGCATATCGCCGGACAAAGCTTTTCCGAGACCATGCCTAACGCACGCGCCGCAAGCTGGCGCGCCAGCACTGCACCGCAAGTGCTGGCGTTTTTGTCGGCGCAGGATGCCGCGCTGCTGGAAAGCGAAGTTGCCTTCCATGCACAGCACACTCTGGCTACGCTACCGCAGGGAGTGATTCACGCCGACCTGTTTCGCGACAATGTATTGCTTGAAGACACCCGCGTCGGCGGCCTGATCGATTTCTACTTCGCCTGCAACGATTGCTTGTTGTACGATGTTGCCATCACCGTCAACGACTGGTGCATGGGGACGGATGGCGTGTTGGACGAAGCTCGCACCCGTGCTTTTTTGCGTGCCTATCATGCCGCACGGCCATTGCTGGAAGCCGAACGTGCCGCCTGGCCGGTTGCCTTGCGTGCTGCGGCGTTACGCTTCTGGATTTCGCGCCTGTATGACCTGCATCTTCCGCGCGATGGCGAGATGGTACACCCGCATGACCCGGAACAATTCAAGCGCATTCTGCTGAGGCATATCGCAGCAGACGGTGAGGTGATCTGGTTAAATTAAATTGTTTCACAATGTAGCACCCTCAACCACAACGAAAGGAAGCATCATGACCAAACCAGTATACACGCAAAAAAGCCCCTATGCAGTCGAACTCGCCCCCGGCGATCACTACTGGTGCGCTTGCGGGCTGTCCAAAAACCAGCCGTTCTGTGATGGCGGACATGCCGGAACGGATATCGGTCCGGTAAAATTCACCGTTACCGAACAAGAAACCAAATATCTCTGCGGATGCCGCGCTGCTGCCGGTGGCTCGCCGTTCTGCGACGGATCGCACCAAAAGCTGTAAGATGGATGTAGAAAGCCAAAAATGGAGATTTAATTGCAGGTGTTGCTGAGCCATCCCGCTGTGCAAGGAGGCCTGGTGCCTTTTGTTGTCGCATTGGTCGCGGCTGAGCTGTTTCAGCGCATGCGTTTGAGCGGCTTGGCAATCATTGCCGGGTTTGCCGTCACGGTTTACTTGGCGAGCGATTTTTCCATTGAGCCGCTCACTCCGGAGCGCAAAATCGTGTTGTTGGGTTTGCTCTCCGCCGCGCTTGCCTTGCCGTTGATGTTGTTTAACCCGCGTTGGTTGCGACCTCTGCTGTCCATAGCGGGCGGCTGTGCAACGATTTGGGTATTGCTGCGTATCCTGCAACAACGGGAAATGATGGACATGCTTTTATGGGGGACGGGCTGTGCGCTGTATGTCGGCTGGCTGGTGTTCTGGGTCGACGGTCTAAACGAAGTTTCGGTACGGGCGGGCAGCGCGGGCATGGCGCTGGGGTTGGGTAGCGGCGTTGCCGCATTGCTCGTTGCCCCCGCTCTACCCGGACAATACTGCCTGGCACTGGGCGCGGCGGCTGGTGCTTATTTGCTGATTCAGATGTTGACCAACAGCCCTTTGCCCTGCGGGCGCAGTTTCACCTTGCCGCTGTCGCTGATCGCCGGGCTTTGCGGTTGCCTGGCTGTGCTGACCACAAAATTACCGTGGTATGCGCTGGCGGTGCTGGCGCTCATTCCTGTTGCCGCCAAAATTCCATTGCCGTCCAAGCAGTCACTGTGGCTGCACTCTGTGCTGCTGTCTGTCGTCACCCTGATGTGTGCGGCAGGTGCGGTGTATTTAACTTGGCGTGTGACTGGTTTGCCTCCGCTTTAACGTACTTACCATGTCATTCCATTTCCAATTCAATACGGGAATAATGTTTCGTGGGAGTGGCCTCCCGGCCGCGACAATATTTATCGTGGCCGGGAGGCCACTCCCACAAATACATCACTATTGAAGGAGAATTGGTATCACACCTGAATCTTCGCAAACTAAACCCCTCCAAACCTCCCCTTGTCAGGGGAGGCTTAAAGGCCTCCCCCCTGATAAGGGGGACTGAGGGGGTTGGTTTTTGGTATTACATGAATAGGGCGGATGATCGTCCAAATTTGTAAAATAGAAATCTTATAACCATCCTCATGCTTCTTGTCACTTCCTTAGCCGCTTATTTCTCCTACTTGCTCATGCTGGCAGCGTATTTCCTGCCACGCTGGCGCTATTTCCATATCACGGTGATGTCTGCCATCATGATTTTCGATGTGGCGTTACCGGTTTATCTGTACATGAAACGCGACTGGTGGCATCGTCTGATCGAGCAACAGGAAATATTTTCATCTTTGGTGTGGATGCACTTCATCCTGTTGATCGCGATGTACGCACTGGACGCCGCCCAAATTCATACCGGGCGCAAAATATTGAAAGGCGACCTTGCCGCCAAAAGTGACCATCACTCGCAAGGCAAGGCGCTACTGATTGTGCGCGGCCTGCTAATTCTGAGCGGCGCAATATTGGCCAATCCCGAGTAACAGCGTTACAAACTACAGCTCTTTCAACTGTTGCGTCACGAAAGCCTGCAAATCCTGATTCAGGCTGTGCGACTCCAGGGCGTGTTTGAATGCGACGCGCGCCTCATCTTTCTGCTGTAGAGCTTTCAACGAGATGCCGAGTCCCATAAGCCAGATACCGGAGTTCGGCGACGATTGCAGGGCGGCTTGATAATGCGCAACGGCTTCCTTGTTTTGTCCCATGCGTTGCTCTACGGCAGCAATAAACGCTTGGTAATCTGCCTGCTGTGCGGCGTAAGGCAAAGTTTTTTGCAAGGTTTCCAGCGCCTGCGGCAAGGCACCGCGTTCGACCTGCAAACGTGCCAGCAACATGGCGAAGGCGGTGTGCTTGGGATCATGGTTAAGGCCTGCTTGTAACACACCTTCGGCATCGGCATTGCGCTTGCTTTCCAGCAGCAAGCCGACCATGGCCTGACGTGCGGCATCGTGGCCCGCATCCAATTGCAACGCTGACTCGTATCCCGCAATGGCCTCTACGTTGCGGCCTTGCTGCATCAAAATATTTGCTTTATGAAATTCGTTATCAGCTTGTTGCTGCACGCTGAGAGGTTTGATTTGCTTATTTACACTACCAGCCGGCAACGCAACAGGCGCTGACGCGGTATTTTTGCGGCCTTGCCCGCTTGCTTCATCGGGTGGGGTTTGCACGGTGAATGCGAATTGGCCCGACGACACGCCACCCGGATTGATTACTTCCACAGTCCAATCCCCATGAGCATCCCCGAAATTCGGATTAATGATAATCTGCGTTGCATTTTGTGAACTGATCCGGCGGTTTGCGTATTTCTTGTCATGCGAAAAGCGCAATGTAACTTTTGAGCCTTTCGAAAAGTTACTGCCATTGATTATAAATGGCTTTGGAATACCGGTTGCCACTACTGGATTAGGGCTCACGCCAGCAATTATCGGCGTTGCCGTTGGTGCCGAATTAACGGCAGGTGCGCGGTGCGAAACCTTGTTTGTTTCAATAGGATGCGGATGATCAGCCGCTTGGCTGCTCTCTTGCTGCTGTCCGGGCAATGGCTTTGCAGGTGGCGATTGGGCCGCAGCAGTGGCGGCATCAGCGAGACGGTCACGGCGGGGTTCATCTTCAGGGGAGGCCTCTTTGCTGTGCGCGGTATTGCGTAAACCGGCAGGGAGGGGAAGAGAACTCAATTCGGAACTGAGGAGCAAGGCAGGAGCATCGGCTTTCTGCATGATAATTGTATCTTGTCGGGAGGCGGCTTGATCTGCGGCCTGAGGTGCTTCATCAGTTTGATCAGGTGCATGCACCGTCTCGAATTTCGCCATATTCTCAGACGCGGCAGGATGGTGTTGCGCCCCTGCCCACCACAATACCGATGCCAGAATGATCGACAACGTCAGTGCAGCAGCAGCCCACAGAATTAATTTGCGTTTATTATTTTGCACGGATACCGGGCGTATCACAGACTCGCTGGAAACCCCGGCGGCTCCGCGCTTTTCCAGATCGCTCAACATTTGATTGATCAGGCTCATCGCAGCATGCTCCAGCTTACTCCGGCCAAGATCAATAGCAACGCGGCAGCGATACCCCATCCCCCCCAAACCAGCCAGTCGCGCTTGGCCTCCGGCGTATCGGCGGCGGCAGTCCGCACGTGGCGCGCTTGCACCTGCTGACGCCCTTCGCCGAAGGTAACCAGCAACGCTTTGTGCGCGATGATGTTGACCAGACGCGGCGTGCCGCCGCTGACGCGATGCAATACGGCGACCGCTCCGGCGGTGAACAAGGTTTCGCCGCTGAACCCGGCCACCGTCAGGCGATGGCGCAAGTAGCGATCCAGTTCATCGCGCTGCAGGCCTTTCAAATCGTACTGGAAGCTGATGCGCTGGCGCAACTGTCTGACCGAGTTCTGTTTCAGGCGTTCGTCCAGTTCCGGTTGGCCGAATAGCACCACCTGCATCAATTTGCGTTTTTCCGTTTCCAGATTGGTGAGCAGCCGCAGCACTTCCAGACTTTCCAGCGGCATCGCCTGTGCCTCATCCAGACAAACCAACACGCGTTTTCCTTCTTTGGCAAAATTCAACAGCGCGGCAGTCAGACCTTTGAGCATTAAATGCTGATCTACGTTTTGATCGAGAATGACGCGGAACTCATCCGCCAGTGCCAGCAACAGGCTGCGGGGTTCCAGATAGGGATTGGGGATATAAGCGGTGACGAAGCGCGTGGAAGTCTGACCGGCGGCATTTTCGTCTTGTGTGCCGATCATGGTGGTCGCAGAGGTTTCGTCGCGGTTGAGGGTGGCGAGAAATTTGCGGCACAGCAAGGTCTTGCCGTTGCCCACCTCGCCTACAATTTTGATGAAACCTTCACCATTTCGCGCCGCCACCAGCAAGGTGTTAAGCGCTTCTTGGTAATTGGTGCAAGCGAAGAAAAAACTGGTATCCGGCGTCAGGCCAAAAGGAAGTTCATTCAGTCCAAAATGTTCAAGATACATTAGCGGGTTATGCTATTCATACGGTCGCGGCTATGCGCGATATCTTCCGACCAATCGCGATCGGCATCGACCACCGTGGGTTTCAGCAGGATAACCAATTCGCGCTTCTGGACTTTCTTGCTGGTCTGCCCGAACAGCGTTTTAGGCATCCCCGGCAAACCAGATTGATCGAGGGTGGATTGTTGGGTCATCAGGCCACCGATGACTACTATCTGCCCGTCATGCGCGCGCACGATGCTATCCGTTTCCGAGATGGTACTGGAAGCCAGCGGAACGGAGCCCGTTGTCCCGGCTCCGCCGATCAAAGCTTGTTTGTCTACCGTCCCCACACTGCTCACCGAAGGATGGATATGCAAGATAACCTCTCCGTTTTCGTCGATGCGCGGGGTCACGTCCAGTGCGATTCCGGAGAAAAACAAGCTGTAATTCGGCGTGACGGTTTCCGGTGCCGTGAGCAGTCCCGAACTGTATTGCGCGGGTATCGCGGTGAACCCGGTGGCAAAATATTCGTCCGTTCCCACTTTCAATACGGCCTTCTGGTTATTCAGAGTGGCGATGCGCGGGCTGGATAGCACATGCACATCGCCTTGCGACTCCAGGAAATTCAGCAGCGCTCCAAAATTGTTGGTCTGAAATGCCAGGCCAAACATGGCACCCGCCGCGCCCGAAGCGCCGCTCAAGATAGAGCTGGGCGTTGCAGAAAGCAGCGAATTGCTGATAGCTTGACCGACTCCGCCTGTGGCATTAGGCATGAGCGATGCGCCGGGAGAAACCACGCCAAAAGCACCATTGCTGTTCGAGACCCCCTTCAAGCTGCCGAAAGCCGCCCAGTTCACGCCGGATTGCGAGCTGTCGTTTAATTGCACATCAACGATCTTCGCTTCCAGAATGACCTGTCTTTCGATGGAAACCTGCGAGGCTTTGAGATAAGCCACGACACTCCTCAACTCCTCCGGCATGGCACGCACCACAATCACTCCCGACATCGGGTTGAGTTTTACGGTGCGCCCTTTTTCTCCACCGATGATGGCCTTGATGGACTCTTCCAGTTCGACCCAGAAATTTTTGCTTGTTGAACGGGTGATGATGCTGCTGCTTCTTTCGTGCGAACCTGACGACCCGGACGTGGATGTCGAGGTGGAGCCCGACGATGCTACTGGCATTGGCCCTGTGGCGGCCACGGTGTCGGAAGAGGTGACGGTGACCGACGATTCGCCGACGCGCTCCCCGGTTAAATAATTTACCTGAAAAATGCGCGTCTGCAACGCGGCCGATTGAATGTAAATGCGCGACCCGTCAATTTTGTATTCGTACCCGTACATCTCGCGGATGGCTTCCAGCGCGTCGAATACCGTCACGTCCTTGAGGTTGAGTGTAATGTCGCCGTTAATGTCCGGCGGCACCAACATGCTGTAATGAGTGCCGGATACCAGAGCTGTGAACACCTGGTTCGCCGGGGTGTTGTTCACGGCGAGATCGAAGCGGGTTTCCGCTGGCTGGTTGTCCGCCTTGGGCATGGCAACTGCCAGCGGGGGCATCAGCGCATTGTTTACCGCGTCGGTTTTGCCGGACTTAGCGGGTTCCAGTGCTGCCGCATCCATTTCGTGGCGTATGGCGTCCGCCGTTGCATCGCGCTTGCCCGGTGCGGAGCAGGCCGACAAGCATGCCGTTAATGCGAGCATCCATAATAATACTGGCCTCATTTTCCTTCCCCCTCGTTCTTCTTGGTCTGCACAGATCCGTCGACAGATTTTCCGGCTGTTCTTTTTTTCTTTCCGGCTAATTTTTTCTTTAACATGGGCGCTAATTCTTGCGAATTCGGCGAAGTATTTTCTTTCTTCTTGATATCCACTCCGGGAAACAGCGTCAAAACCTGTTTGCCCTTTGCGTCCTGTAGCACCACGCTACCTTCGTTGACTTCAAGCAGCGTTGCATCGCCGACCAGGTCGCCTTTTTTGACCAGTTGACCATTTATGATCGCCGCGCGGCGGTCATGCGAAATGATAATGGATTGCAAGCTGGTATTCAGCGGGTTAGTAGCCGATACTGCCGATACTGGCAGCACGCTGAGTTCTGCGGGTTGCCGGGTTGGGTCGGGCAGTGTTTCCTGCGCCGACACGGCAAAAGTAGCCACGCACAATAACATGCCGCCGCAACGCGTTATCAGGTCACGGATTAAATTTGTAGCCATGTTTTGTCCAGACTCAAGGTATAGAGCGTTAGCGTCAGTTCGGCGGTCGGGGGATGATCCACTTCCATTTTTGCTGTTCCCCAGAACATCTGCGATGGCAAATGCTCAAGCATGGTGAGATATTGCAGCAAATCAGGATACGTGCCTCGCACGGAAATTTTCACGCGATGCGTATAGACTTTATTGCGGGTATCTGCCACCGTGGCAGGCTTTGTCCCTTCGGATTTTTCCGCGATCAGCGGTTCGACCGGCAGGGTTTGCAAACTCACCAACTCCAGTTGCCCGTTCTGCTTGAGCACTTGTTGTAACAGGTTAGCCATTTGTTCCGGCGCAACCAGCCTGCCCCGCAAATTTTGCATGTAGGCATCACTCTCCTCGATGTGCTGTTTGGCCAAACTCAGTTGTTTGCGCAACGGGGAATCGGCATCATTCCTTTTGGCCTGTAACAGCGCTTCCATCACGGCTCTGACTTCCTTGATCTTTTCTTGTTGCTGCACCATTTGATCAGTCAAGCTTTTCTGTTTGGACTGCAGCGGTTCGAGGAACAGCTTATTGATCAGGGAAACCGTCAAGAACGCGACGGCAACAAATATCATGCCTCGCTCGCGCAATGAGATGCTATCGTACTTGGCGATCAGTTTTTCCCAATACTGTTTCATGGCGTCTTCCCGGCCAATTTGTTGAGCATTTCGTTGGTTTTCGTCTCGCCGGGCTTAGTCTCGCCGGGGTTGTCGGTGCCTGCATCCGTCGATTGAAGCGTGAACTCGACGTAATGTGCCGCTTTGCCTGATCCGGATTTGGGCTGTTCCATCTGTATTGCCGCGAACGATTTACCGTGCATGACTTTTTCTTGGCCTAATTTTTTAACATAAGCAGGCAGCAGATCCGGCGACAACACTCCGCCGCTCATACTCATTTGCGCCGCATCGCCGACAATATCGAAACCGGTCAGCCACAGACCATTCACCACCTGTCGCGCAAAGGCGCGCATATATTCGGAATAGCCGGTGGTGTTGCCGAGCGCCCCGCTTTTCAGGGTTTCGACCAGTGCTATCTGGGCTGCGGCACGAGCCTCGGTCTGCTTCAATTCTTCTTGCAGTAATTGGGAGGACTGCTGCGGCGAATATTGTGCTTCATACTCGGTCAGCCGGGCTTTTTCTTTGGCGTAACGACGGTCAGTTTCTGCGGACTGTTTCTCAAGCTGGGTAATCTGATAAGCCGCATAGCCATAGAACAAACCCGCGCCAATCACAATCAGTAATTGCGCCTGAATAATGGCGGTCACGGAAAAGGTATTTTTCTGCCTGCGGAAATCAGGGTTGAACAGATTAATCTGCTGGCTCATGGCGCGCGCCCTTCATAGCGCAATGCCGCTCCCAACGCGGGGAGCAAGTGCGCGGCATATTCGCTGTCGGCCAGTTCGGGAGCTGCGCTGATGTCCAGCACTTTGGTCAGATCAAGCCGCTCTACCGGCAAATCTACGCTGGCAGATAACCGTTGCACCAGCCCCAGATGTGCCGGGGAGGAAACCAGCAGACGCTTCAGCGAAATATGGTGAAACTGGCGTCCGAAATAATCCATCGAACGCTGCAACTCCAGTTCCACGCGATCCATATATTGCTCGCGCTGGCGTTCGTCGGCATCCTGTAATTGTCCTAAGGTAACCTCAAGGTGACGCGCCAATATCAACTCGCCATCATTGGTAAAGGTCAGCATCCCACCGCTGTCATCGAAAGATAGCAACGCCAGCCCGCGCCCTTCCTCCTCGAACAATGCAGACACATTGCGTTGCGCAACCTCCGGAATGTCGATTACCTTGAGATCAATCTTGGCCTTATCAAACAAACCCGTACACTTCTGCACGATGCTGTTCTGCGCGGCAATCGCATACAATGATTTAGGGCGGTCGCTGCTGGCCTTGTTCGGGGGGATTTGCAACACATCCACGGTGGCGTCGTCCACCCGGTAACTCAGCGAATCCTTGATGCTCCAGCGCACCGCCGTCTTGAACTCTTCCACCGGAACGTTGGGTGCTTCCACCATCAGCATCTGGTACTCGCCGGACGAAAGTAGTGTGGTGAACTGAAAATTTCCAATGTGTTCATCTTTGCGCAGTTTTTCCAAAGTGCTTGATGTCACGTTGCTTGCGGGGTGGAAGGAACATCGAAGTACTTGCGGCGTATCCCCATTACGTTGCACATGAGCGAAATACACTCCCCTGCTATTGGTGCAGACGGCAAACCAGCCTGCTTGCTTGCGGGCTGGCTTAAATAGGGCTGACAAAAATGGGATTTGCATGGGAAACGCGAAGGTAATTCAACAACCTGTTGTTGTCAATGAATTTATGGATTTAGCATTCAAGTAGTTTTGAACTAACAAGAATTATAGTCGCATTGGCATCGACTTACCTCTCGAACTTCTTCTCCGATTTTTGAGCAAGCCGCTGCAGAGCGTATTTTAATGGCGAATCGGGTAACTCCACCGCCAGCTCAATCAGACGTTTCCGCCCGGCGGCGCTCACCGCAGGCCGCTTGGGTGTGCGTTCGCGGGCAGTATGGGTGACTTGCACCCGCACCTGAATTCCAGTAACCTCACACCCTCTATTTTGGAGAGCATGGGTTAGCTGCGGGGCAAGCTGGCGCAATTTGGCCGCTATCGCGCCGTTATTTGCTGCCAGCGTAAGGACTTGCCGCTCCAGTTGCAACACGTGGCTGTAACGGATCAGGGAAGCTGGAGCTATTTGCTCGTATTCCCTTTGCAATGCCATAAGTTGTCCGGCTTTGCCGGATAGTTGGCGCAGTTCCGGGCTGGCACCAAAGTAAGTATTCAAACGTTGCGACACAATATAATTTTAAAACTATAAGGGGGAGACATGGATATTATTCTAGTTTCCGATCGTTTTGCAAAAGCACACAGTATTACTCTCCACGGCCGGCATTTGCTGATGGCCGTGATACTGATTGTCGGCATGCTGTTTGCGGCGCAATATTTCATTGCCCGATTCCCGCCGGAAATGTTAAGTATTCAGACGGAGGGGCAGCAGAAACAGCAATCCTATGTGCGAGATGGCATGGATGCCCTGGCGGTGAGAGTCGGACAAATGCAGGCACAGTTGCTGCGTCTGGATGCCCTCGGCGCGCGCTTGGCCAAGATGAGCGGCATGAAGCCGCAGGAATTCAACTTCGAGCAGGCACCCCCCCAAGGTGGCCCTTACGTACCGGCAATGCAACAAGATGTTTCCATGTCTAGCCTGGAACAGCAACTGGCCAACCTGTCGGCGCTGTTGAATGACCGTAACGACAAGATGGTAGCGATGGAGTCTCTGTTGCTGCAAGAGAGCCTCGACAAGAATAAATTTCCTTCCGTGGCCCCGGTCAGCATAGGGGATTATTCATCCAATTTCGGTTGGCGCATTGATCCTTTCACCGGCAAAAATGCAATGCACGAAGGGGTGGATTTCATGGCCCCGGTAGGCACGCCTATCATGGCTTCAGCGTCTGGTATCGTGGTGTTTTCCGGGTTCCATCCGCAGTATGGTAATATGGTCGAAATCGATCACGGTAATGATATTGTCACGCGTTATGGGCATGCTTCCAGACTGCTGGTAAAAGTCGGGCAAGTCGTGCGGCGCGGACAGGATATTGCCGAAGTGGGTAGTACGGGTCGCTCTACCGGTAGCCATCTGCACTTTGAAGTGAGATACAAGGGCGTCGCCCAAAACCCCCGGCGTTTCTTGGAAAACGCCGCGAGTTAACGGCACATGGTTCCAAGAGGGCCTCTAATGCTCGGGGGTGAGGAATGGTGCCTCACCCTTTTTTACTTTTTGCAGCACGAATTAACTACTAAAAATTAACGATGATTTCCAATATATTGAAAAGTATTTTCGGCAGTCGCAATGACCGCTTGCTTAAAGAATATCGCCAGACCGTACTGACCATTAACGCTCTTGAAGCGGAAGTGATCAAATTGTCGGACACAGAATTGCAGGGCAAGACCGAGCTTTTCAAGCAGCGCCATCTGCAAGGTGAGCCGCTCGATGCCTTGTTGCCGGAGGCGTTCGCCGTGGTGCGCGAAGCCGGGAAGCGCGTATTGCAGATGCGCCATTTTGACGTGCAACTGATCGGCGGCATGGCGCTGCATTACGGCAAGATCGCCGAAATGCGTACCGGCGAGGGCAAGACCTTGATGGCGACCCTGCCTGCTTATCTGAATGCCTTGTCCGGCAAAGGTGTGCATGTGGTGACCGTCAATGACTATTTGGCCAGCCGCGATGCCCAATGGATGGGGCGAATATACCGTTTTCTCGGACTTTCGGTAGGGGTCATCCTGTCGCAAATGGATCATGCCGACAAGCAGACCGCTTATGCTTCGGACATTATCTATGGTACCAACAATGAATTCGGTTTCGACTACCTGCGCGACAATATGGCGACGCACGCCAACGAGCGCTTTCAGCGCGGGCTGAATTTCGCTATCGTGGACGAGGTGGACTCGATCCTGATAGACGAGGCGCGCACCCCGCTGATCATTTCCGGTCAGGCCGAAGATAACGTAGAAGTGTACCAGCGCATGGATAAGCTGGTACCCAGCTTGGTACGCCAGAAGGAAGAAGACGGCCCCGGCGATTTTAGCGTGGACGAAAAAGGGCACCAGATCCTGCTGACTGAAATCGGGCATGAACACGCCGAGCAGTTGCTCAGCCGGGCTGGGCTGTTACCGGCTGGCGGCAGCCTGTACGACCCGTCCAACATTACGCTGATCCATCACCTGTATGCCGCGTTGCGCGCGCACAATCTGTATTTTCGCGACCAGCATTATGTGGTGCAGGATGGCGAAGTGGTGATCGTGGACGAATTTACCGGGCGCCTGATGGCCGGGCGGCGCTGGTCGGATGGACTGCATCAGGCGGTAGAAGCCAAGGAAGGCGTGTCGATCCAGAAAGAGAACCAGACACTCGCCTCGATCACCTTCCAGAATTATTTCCGCATGTACAACAAACTGGCTGGTATGACCGGCACAGCGGATACCGAAGCCTACGAATTTCAGCAGATTTATAGCCTGGAAACCGTGATCATTCCGCCACATCGTCCGACCATACGCAAGGACATGATGGACAAGGTCTACCTGACCACCGGTGAAAAATATACGGCGGTGATCGCGGATATTCAGGATTGCTATCAACGCGGCCAGCCGGTGCTGGTCGGTACCACTTCGATTGAAACTTCGGAGCTGCTGTCCAGCCTGCTGGAGAAAGAAAAGTTGCCGCACCAAGTATTGAATGCCAAGCAACATGCGCGCGAAGCCGAAATCGTGGCGCAGGCGGGGCGCCCCAAGATGGTTACCATCGCCACCAACATGGCGGGTCGCGGCACCGACATCGTGCTGGGCGGCAATGTGGAAAAGCCCATCGAGTTGTTGCGCATGGACGAAAGTCTGGATGAGGCTACGCGCAACCAGCGCATCGAACAATTGCGCGCCGAATGGAAACCGGTTCACGAGCAGGTGGTAGCCAGCGGCGGCTTGCACATCATCGGCACCGAGCGCCATGAATCGCGTCGTGTGGACAACCAGTTGCGCGGCCGCGCCGGGCGTCAGGGAGACCCCGGTTCCAGCCGCTTCTATCTGGCACTGGAAGACCCGCTACTGCGCATCTTCGCCTCCGACCGCGTGGCCGCGATCATGAACAAGTTCAAGCTGCCGGAAGGCGAGGCTATCGAACATACCTGGGTGACGCGCGCGATTGAAAATGCGCAACGCAAGGTCGAGGCGCGCAATTTCGACATGCGCAAACAGATATTGGAATACGACGATGTCGCCAATGACCAGCGCAAGGTGATTTACCAGCAGCGCAACGAATTGCTGGAAAGCACGGATATTTCCGAAACTATTTCTGCGATGCGCGACAGCGTGCTGGACAACACCATCAGCGAATATATCACCCCGCACAGCATGGAAGAACAGTGGGATGTACCGACACTGGAAAAGGCCTTGGCCGCAGAATACCAGTTGAACCTGCCGCTGGCGCAGTGGCTGGATGAGGACAAAAAACTCGATGAGCAAGGTTTGCGCGAACGCGTATTCCAGTCCGCCCAGCAACAGTACCAATCCAAGGTAGATATGGTCGGGGCGGAAGGCATGCATCAGTACGAACGCATCGTCATGCTGCAAAGTCTGGACACGCACTGGCGCGAACATCTGGCGGCGCTGGATCACCTGCGTCAAGGTATCCATCTGCGCGGTTATGCGCAGAAGAACCCAAAACAGGAATATAAGCGCGAGTCGTTCGAGTTATTTGCCGCCATGCTGGAATCCATCAAGCGCAATGTCACGCAGATGCTGATGAACGTACAGATTCGCACCGAGCAGGATATCGAGGATGTGGAGGTTCCTTCGGCACCGGAAAACGTCCAGTATCATCATGCCGATTACGAGGAAGCACTGGGACAGAACGCCGCTGCCAAAGAGGAAGAACATCAGCCATTTGTGCGCGGCGGCGAGAAGATTGGGCGCAACGACCCCTGTCCGTGCGGCTCCGGCAAGAAATACAAGCAGTGCCATGGACGGTTGAGTTAATGAAATTTTATTGCTGATTCGTGGAGGATGTCAGAATGACAACAGACGAAATGATTTTGCAGGCGCTGCGCAATTCCACCTTGTCGGAAGAGTTGCGCGATTCCGAGGTCGAGCTATTGGCGAGCCTTATCACCGTGCGTGATTACAAGGCTGGTGATTCAATTCTGAAGCCGGGCGATACGGAACTAAAAGACACCCTGTTAATACTGGGTAGCGGCGATGTGGAAGCCACCGCCACGGCGGGGGGTGAAAAGATGACGCTGCATCTGCTGCAGCCGGGCGATCTGGCCGGAATCATCGGTTTTGTCGGCGGCAACGTAATGCAGATCAGCGCGACCGTGACAGCCAAGACGGACAGCAGAGTACTGATGCTGGATCGTGTGCGTTTTGAATCGCTGCTCAACAGCAACCCCGCCATCGTGTATTACGTAATGCGCGGTATCGTGCGCAACGTACACGGCATCGTGCGGCGGATGAACATGCAATCGGTGGAAATGACCAACTATATGTTCAAACAAGGTGGACGCTATTAATCAAGGATATCTATGCCAGTCAATCTGCAAGCCCCCACCCCGTCTTCGCTGCTGCCGGTAAAAGGCATGCTGCTAGGGACGACCGAAGCCAATATCAAGAAGCCCGAACGCAAGGATTTGCTGGTTATGCAATTAACCCCGCAATCCACGGTGGCGGGCGTGTTCACACAAAACCGTTTTTGCGCCGCGCCTGTCATCGTGACGCGCGAGCATCTTGCATCGGACAAGGGCATACGCGCGCTGGTGGTCAACACCGGCAACGCCAATGCGGGCACCGGCGAACCGGGGCTGGCGGCGGCCCGGGCCACCTGCGCCGCAGTCGCGGAATTGCTGGGCTGCGAGGCGGAACAGGTACTGCCGTTCTCCACCGGCGTTATCATGGAACCGTTGCCGCTGGAGCGTATCGTGGCGGGCTTGCCCGCTTGCGTCGCAAACCTTTCGTCGGATAACTGGTTTGACGCAGCGCATGCCATCATGACCACAGACATCGTCGCCAAGGCGGTGTCGCGGCAGATCACGCTGGGAGGTGTGACAGTTACTCTCACCGGTATCGCCAAAGGTTCCGGCATGATTCATCCGAACATGGCCACCATGCTCGGCTACATCGCCACCGACGCGGCAGTGGCACAGCCCCTGTTGCAACAGATGGTCAAACACGCCAGCGATGCTTCATTCAATTGCATCACGGTGGATGGCGACACCTCCACCAATGACTCGCTGATGCTGATCGCCACCGGCGCAAGCGGTGCACCTGCCATCACCGATGCGGACAGTGCGGACTTTGCGCAATTGCAAGCCGCCGTCACCGAAGTCGCAATCTTGTTGGCGCAAGCCATCGTGCGCGATGGCGAAGGCGCGACCAAATTTATCACCGTCAAAGTGGAAGGCGGTGCTAGCGTTGCAGAGTGCAAGCAGATCGCTTACGCCGTGGCACGTTCCCCGCTGGTCAAAACCGCGTTCTTCGCTTCCGACCCCAACCTTGGCCGTATCCTCGCCGCCATTGGTTATGCCGGGGTGCAGCTCGACGTGCAGCGACTCAAGCTGTACCTCGACGACGTGCTGGTGGCCGAACATGGCGGACGCGCGGCCAGCTACCGCGAGGAAGACGGGCAGCGCGTGATGCAACAGGGCGACATTACCGTACGCGTGGTGCTTGAGCGAGGCGCGGCGGTGGCAACCGTGTGGACTTGCGATTTTTCTTATGATTACGTGAAGATCAATGCGAGCTATCGTAGCTAGCACTATGTCACCTCAGAATCTTCGCAAGCCAAACTCCTCCCAGCCTCCCCTTGTCAGGGGAGGAGCATACACCTCCCCTGACAAGGGGGGATTGAGGGGGTTGGTTTTTGATGTTATTGCGAACTAGCCATTCCAGCCTGTGTAATTCAGGCTTTTTAAAATGGACAAATTAGACCGTTTTTTTGACCGTGCCGAACTGCTGCTCGAAAGGTTGGAGCGCACATTGCCCAAGCCAGCCGCAGATATGCCAGATTGGCATGCGGCTCATGCCTTTCGCTGGCACCAGCGTAACGGGCGCGGCGAGTTGCGCGTGCTGCATCACCTGCATCAAATTACCCTCGCCGACCTTTGCGGCATTGACGAACAGAAAGCGCGCGTAGAACAAAACACGCGCCAATTCGTGCAAGGCCGTCCGGCCAACAACGTGCTGCTCACCGGTTCGCGCGGCACCGGCAAATCCTCGCTGGTCAAGGCGCTGCTCAACGCATACGCCGCACAAGGCTTGCGCGTGATCGAAGTAGGCAAGGATGGGCTGGCGGATATTCCGGATATTGTGGAGCTGGTCGAAGGCCGCCCCGAACGCTTCATCCTGTATTGCGACGACCTTTCTTTCAACGCCGACGAACCGGGCTATCCTGCACTCAAGGCTGCACTTGACGGTTCACTTACCGCCTTGTCCGACAATCTGTTGATCTACGCCACTTCTAACCGACGCCATCTGATGCCGGAATATATGGGCGAAAATCTTGCCACGCGGCACGTTGGCGAAGAAATCCATCCGGCAGAAAGCGTGGAAGAAAAAATTTCCCTGTCCGAACGCTTCGGTTTGTGGGTGTCGTTTTATCCGTTCACGCAGGATGAATATCTGGCCATTACGGCGCATTGGTTAAAGCACTTTGGCTTATCCGTTGAACTGGACGAGGCCACGCGACTGGCGTCGCTGCAATGGAGTATTCAACGCGGATCGCGTAGCGGAAGGGTGGCTTGGCAGTTTGCGCGGGATTGGGCGGGAAGGGAATAGACGTGCGCGCACGTAACCCTGCCCAGCCCTTGTCAGGAGCCGCTATCCGGCTGCCTGTCAGTAGCTTTGTTTCAGCCAGTTCAGCAGATAAGCCCATTGCTCCAACTCGCGCTCGGCAAGGGAGGGCGGCAGATCGAAAAGGGTTTTTCCCTCGAAGGCAGCGTTCACATACACCTGCGTTTCGCGCAAATAAGCCAATACCGGCAAGTCGAGTCCGGCGATAAATTGTTCCAGCGTGGTTGCTGCCCGTGTATGCGGTGCCATGCGCATTCCCACCACACCAACAAATATTTTGCCTTTGCGCACCGCTTTTTCCTGGCTGAGTATTTCCAGAAATTCGCGGCTGGCCTGAATATCAAACAGCGACGGCGCGATGGGCACAATGACCTTTTCCACCAGTTTCAGTGCGTGTTCAAGATTTTTGCCGTGCAGCCCGGCAGGGGAATCAATCACCAACCAGTCCGCCTCAACCGGCATCTCTTCCGGCGACTGGAGTAGATTGATGCTCGGCAATTCAAGCGGGCGATTGGCCAACCATTGCGTCGCTGATTTCTGCCGATCCAAATCCATCATCACCACACGCTGACCACGCCATGCCAGATAACCGGCGACGTTGGTTGAGAGGGTGGTCTTGCCGCTTCCCCCTTGGGGTTGGCTATCAAAATGACTTTCATGGCATTCCCCTTTTTCGAAATGGCAATTATTCTGTTTCAAAGTTAACAGGATAAATTTCTCCTGTGGGAGCGGCCTCCCACAATAATGCCCTTCGGGTTTATTTTTCCACTTGCGATACGTCGCGTACCGCGCCTTTGTCGGCGCTTGTCGTCATCGCAGCATAAGCACGCAATGCTACGGAAATATGACGCTCGCGATTCTCCGGTTTCCAGGCCTGCTTGCCTTTTGCCTCCATCGCCGCACGGCGCCGTGCCAATTCGGCATCGGCAACCGCCAAACGAATGCCGCGATTGGGGATATCGATCTCGATGGTATCGCCCTCTTCCACCAAACCAATCGCTCCGCCCTGCGCGGCTTCCGGCGAAACGTGACCGATGCTCAAGCCCGACGTGCCACCAGAAAATCGCCCGTCGGTGAGCAGGGCGCAAACCTTGCCCAGCCCCTTGGATTTCAGATAGCTGGTCGGGTACAACATTTCCTGCATGCCAGGCCCGCCCTTCGGGCCTTCGTAACGTATCACCACCACATCGCCGGCCACGATCTGATCGGCAAGCACGGCGGCAACTGCATCATCCTGGCTCTCGAACACGCGCGCGCGTCCGCTAAATTTGAGGATGCTGTCATCCACCCCCGCCGTTTTTACGATACATCCATCCACGGCAATATTGCCGTGCAACACCGCCAATCCGCCGTCCTGCGAGTAGGCGTGTGCTTTGTCGCGGATGCAGCCGTTGCTGCGGTCAGCATCCAGATCGGGATAGTGCATGGATTGCGAAAAAGCGATGGTGGTAACGATCCCGCCGGGTGCGGCGCGGAAGAATTTCTTCACTTCTTCGTCGCCGGTTTGCACGATGTCCCATTGCCGCAAACCATCGCGCAGGGTCGGGCTATGCACGGTTCCGGCATCGGCGTGCAGCAATCCGGCGCGATCCAACTCACCCAGAATCGCGGCGATGCCTCCGGCGCGATGCACGTCTTCCATGTGATATTCGGACGAGGGAGCCACCTTGCACAAGGTCGGCACATGGCGCGACAGCCTGTCCATATCCTTCATGGTGAATTCCACTTCCGCTTCGCGCGCGATTGCCAGCAAATGCAGCACGGTATTGGTCGAGCCACCCATCGCGATGTCTAGCGTCATGGCGTTTTCGAAGGCATCGAAAGTGGCAATCGAGCGCGGCAATACGCGATCATCATCCTGCTCGTAATAGCGTTTGCACAACTCGACAATCAACCGCCCCGCACGCAAGAATAATTGCTTGCGCTCGGCATGCGTCGCCACCAGCGAACCGTTGCCGGGTAAAGCTAGACCCAGCGCTTCGGCCAAACAATTCATCGAATTGGCGGTGAACATGCCGGAACACGAACCGCAGGTCGGGCAGGCAGAGCGCTCGATGGCAGCCACTTCCTCATCGCTGCAATGGCTGTCCGCTGCGGCGACCATCGCATCCACCAAATCCAGCCCTTTGGTTTTGCCTTGCCAATTCACCTTGCCCGCTTCCATCGGCCCACCGGAGACGAACACCACCGGAATATTTAGCCGCATCGCCGCCATCAGCATGCCCGGCGTAATCTTGTCGCAATTGGAAATGCATACCAGCGCGTCGGCGCAATGCGCGTTGACCATGTATTCCACCGAGTCGGCAATCAGGTCGCGGCTGGGCAGCGAATACAGCATGCCGCTGTGCCCCATGGCGATGCCGTCATCGATGGCGATGGTGTCGAATTCCTTGGCAATGCCGCCCGCTTTCTCGATCTCGCGCGCCACCAGTTGCCCCATATCTTTCAGGTGCACATGCCCCGGCACAAACTGGGTGAACGAATTGGCGATGGCGATGATGGGTTTGCCGAAGTCGCCCTCGGTCATACCGGTGGCGCGCCATAACGCGCGTGCGCCAGCCATGTTGCGACCATGTGTGGAAGTACGGGAACGATAAGCAGGCATGACAATTTCCTTAATATTAAACTGTGTCGGATAGAGCGCGTAGATGAATCACGTATAATCTAATTCTATACCCAACTTTACCCGCACACCATGCTCATCCATCCGCAATTTGACCCCGTCGCCATCCACTTGGGCCCGCTTGCCGTGCATTGGTACGGGCTGATGTATTTGCTCGGCTTCATGCTGTTCTTGTGGCTGGGCAAACGGCGTGCGCGCACTCTCAACCGCCCCGGCTGGGACGACAAGATGCTGGACGACCTGCTGTTCTATGGTGTCTTGGGCGTAGTGCTGGGCGGACGGCTGGGCGAGGTGCTGTTCTATCATCCCGGCTATTATTTCTCGCATCCGCTGGAGATTTTCGCCGTCTGGAATGGCGGAATGTCATTCCATGGCGGTTTCCTCGGCGTGTTGGTCGCCATGTCACTGTTTGCGCACAAACGTCAAATTGTGTGGCTGCAGCTCATGGACTTTATTGCGCCTTTAGTCCCGCTCGGTTTGGGCGCGGGACGCATCGGCAACTTCATCAACGGCGAACTGTGGGGACGCCCCACCGATGTGCCGTGGGGCATGGTGTTTCCCCATGTGGACAATGTGCCGCGCCATCCCTCGCAGCTTTACGAGTTCGCGCTGGAAGGACTGGCGCTATTCGCGCTGCTCTGGCTGTTTTCGAACAAGCCTCGCCCAACAGGTGCAGTGTCCGGCCTGTTTCTCATCGGCTACGGCAGTTTCCGCTTTATTGCCGAATACACGCGCAACCCGGACGATGGCATTTTTGGCCTGATGACCTTCGGTGTCAGCATGGGACAATGGCTGAGCCTGCCGATGGTGCTGGCGGGAGTAGGAATGATGATTTGGGCCTATAAGCAGAATGAGAAATGAGGATTAAACCGGATTCGGGGGGTTGATTTACCTCATTCCTCAATCCTCATCCGGAATTCTCTTGACATGATCGCTATATCAATAAAGAGGCATTCTGCTAGAATTGGCACTCAAAATTTTTATTACATCCCTTCTGGAGAATTATTATGTCCCGCAAACATCCCGTGATTGCTGTAACCGGATCATCCGGCGCAGGTACTTCCACCGTCAAACGCGCCTTTGAAAATATATTCCGCCGCGAGAAAATGCTTGCCGCAGTAGTTGAAGGCGACAGTTTGCACAGCTTGGACCGTATGGCGTTCCGCGCCGCCGTAGCCGAAGCTGCAAAAGCTGGAAACCATTCGTTCAGCCACTTTGGCCCGGAAGCGAACCATTTCGACAAGATCGAAGAAACATTCAAACAATATGGCGAAACCGGTACATGCGCCCGCCGCTACTACGTACACAGCGAGGAAGAAGCCGCGTTGCATAACAAGCACTTTAATCTGACTGATCTGAAACCGGGCGTGTTCACGCCATGGGAAGATGTCGAAGCGAATTCCGACTTGCTGTTTTACGAAGGTCTGCACGGTCTGGCAAAAGAGGGCGACATCGATGCGGGTAAATATGTGGATTTGGGTATCGGCGTGGTGCCGATTGTCAATCTGGAATGGATCCAGAAAATTCATCGCGACAAGGAAGAGCGCGGTTATTCAGCCGAAGCGACCGTGGACACTATCCTGCGCCGTATGCCGGACTACGTTAAATACATCACCCCGCAATTCTCGCGCACCCACATCAATTTCCAGCGCGTATCGACGGTGGATACCTCCGACCCGTTTGTCGCGCGCGATATTCCCACGCTGGACGAAAGCTTCGTGGTGATCCGCTTCAATATGCATCTCCTACCGAACACTTTCATTGATTTTCACCACTACCTCACCATGATTCAGGGTTCCTTTATGTCTCGCGCCAATACCCTGGTAGTCCCCGGCGGCAAAATGAGCTTTGCGATGGAACTCATCCTGACTCCGATCTTGCATAACTTGGTCGAAAACAAGAGCAAATAAGATTTTGTAACGGCAACGACGGGGAACCGGCCAGATCGCGGTTCCCCGTTTTTTATTTTGAAATTGATCGGTATGGTCGTAACAAATCAGGCGGGAATAATGTTTCGTGGGAGTGGCCTCCCGTCCACGATAAATATTGTCGTGGTCGGGAGGCCACTCCCACCAATACATCACTATTGAAGGAAAATTGGTATTAGGGAGAGGTTCCCATTACATTATTCCCGCTTTCCTGCATTCGGATACCCAACCTAATTGGCATAGCCTCACCTCTATTTCCTTATTTTTAGGGCGTCCCAGCTTTTCGTTTGCATTGGTTACGAGGTCGCACATTTTCTTCGTTGTCTCTATAAGGCCGAGGCTCTCGTTCAGGCAATAATTTTCCCCAACCGACAAAGCCCATTCAAGATCGGCTTTCTGAATATCCTGGCTGTGTGGCCCAAAATAATAAGCAAGGAGATCGGCAGCGCCTTTATATTTAGCCTTTTTTGCGTACTCGATGTACAAGTCGTAATCATCCTTTAAGCCATTTTTACCATGCTGACGAATTTCCTTAGCCACCATAGCACAGGCGTCTTCCTTACCACTTTCACAGCTTTTATACAGCTCGTCAGGCACCTCAATCTTGCCACCGGCTGAGTTGATTGTCGTAGTTGATGCGCACCCAGCAATCATTATTAGCGTAGCGGCAATAAATAAAGAACGTCGTATTGGCCCGCATGGTGCCAAGGCTAAATTTTTCGCTGGATTATTCATCGGTTCAATCCTTGTTGCAGTATCATAAAAACTTGGTACCCGCACTTGCCTATTCAACAATGCAGATGCCGTGGCCTGTCCGTCAAGAGTATAGCAGCTTCGACGGAGTATATTTTTCACCGGCGATTTTGTGTATTGTCGCAATTGTGATGAGGTAGTCAGAATACACAAAATGCGGGGTATGCGGAAATTGAACTCGACGGAGCCTGTCCACCCACAATAGTACCTATTGGGATGATAAGTATCTCACGGAGGCAGAATGAAAAACCCAAATATATTCCTGAAAAAAGCCATGCTAATGGCTGTTTTTTCAGTGATCGCGCCAATCTTTGCCGCCGCCGATTCCCTGTACAACTGCCCTGCCCAAGATGG
Source organism: uncultured beta proteobacterium (assembly GCA_963714805.1). Classification (GTDB taxonomy): domain Bacteria; phylum Pseudomonadota; class Gammaproteobacteria; order Burkholderiales; family Gallionellaceae; genus CAIQPV01. Next base: position 221,662 of record CAVQPO010000008.1, read on the forward strand.
AAGAATTATCTACCAGAGCATGCCATGTGAAGGCGTATCCAGAATATCCAGAAGCAACTTAAAGGAGGCTGTACCTCCTGCTGTCGTTGCTGAAGTAAAACCAACTGCAACTGCTCCAGCCTCCGTAACTCTTCATGCCAGCCCCAATGGGGGTTATCAAACCATGGCAACGGCCAACGGCTACCCCATTAGCGTGTTAGTAGATACTGGGGCATCTTTAGTGTCTTTCCCAGAACGTATGGCCGAGCAAGTCGGCTTAACCTGTCATGGCATGATCTACACCAACACCGCCAATGGCAGGGTTCAGGTTTGTACTGCCGTATTGGATACCCTGCAAATAGGCAATATCACGTTAACCGATGTTAATGTGGCCGTGATGCCGGACTTAAGCAATGTGGTTTTGCTGGGGCAGTCCGCCCTTAAACGCTTGCGTGTCGAACAGGCTAATGACCAAATCACGCTTAGTGCCATAGCAGGGAAGACAAAATAAAAATGGTTCATCCGGGTTGCCCATGGGTGGCTGAAGCCGGATACAGGTCAAGTCCGCCGCAATGGAAATAGACAGCGATCTTGAAATGGTCACGATTTCTGAACCCACAGGCGCGTTTTTGTATGGTTGCAATTTTGGAGTTCAATCCCTCCGCCACGGCGTTGGTTATGCGATGCTTGAAATAGGTCAACACATTTGGCAAGTGCCGCGCAATCAGTTTCGCAGCCTCAATCATTGCAGGCAGGCGACTGTGTGTCGCCCAGAAATACCAGCGCTGCCAGAAACGCTTGGCCCATCCCGCACTGTGGTAGCTCCACAGCTCACGCAACGACTCCTTCAGCGCCCACGCTCGTCCGGTCTTCAAGTTGCCCTGCTTGATCTCGTCAAATCGTTCACGGGCTTGAGCGGGCATGTTCTCGGCGTTGTACAGCCACAGGTATTTGCTACGCGCCAAAGTATTATCGCCATGAGCCATCAGCGCCTTATTCTCCTGTCTGCGCACCCGGTCAACGCCCTTGCCGACATGCTGCATAATGTGGAACCGGTCGAACACCATCTTCTGGTCAGCGCCAGGCACGTTCGCCTCACAGGCGCCAATAAATGCGGGCCACATGTCGAGGCTGATCGCCTCAATCTCGGCGCAACGCTCCGGCCCGAAGGCCTTGAAGTAGGCCGCAAGGCTTTCTTCTTTCCTGTCGTCCCCGATGTATTCCACCGTCGCCTCCCCAAGATCACATACCAGTGTCATGTATTGATGCCCTTTGGCTATCGCCTTCTCGTCCACGCCAATCTGCTTCGGCAGCGTATTTCCCTTGGCGGCGCGTCCACGCACCACCGCCCGCTCCATCAGGTGCTGCGCCTGATCCCAGCTGATGCGCAAGAGCTGCGCAGCTCGCTTGATGTTTGCTGCCAGCAATACGTTGATGGCCAGCGCCTCAAACAAGTTGGTGAAGCGGCTACCCGCTTCCGCCCATGGCAGAAGCGCTTGTCTCACCCCATGCTCAGGACAGGTCACGCGCGGCGGACTGGCGTGCAGATAGGTCAAGAACTGGCAACTATCCAGATGCCGCCAAACACGCTCGCTCGAATGGTCATACACCGCAAGTTCACGGGCACACTCAGGGCATGCAAAGCGCGTACTGCTCGCATGTACAACATAAACATCAACGCGCTGCTGCCCCATGTCCAACTCGACACGCTCTACCGCCCATGGCTCGGTCAACCCCAGCAGGTGCCGATACAGTTCTTTGCTTTCCATCGCACATCTCCCTTGCAAGACATGTGCGATAGCGTACCTTTAACCCATGCAAAAGTCAGTTGAACCATAAAAATTAGTTCGTATTGGGAACTAGGCAACGACGAATGGAAAACATCAGGCGATTCTAAACTGGCCTATACCATACACTGGGATTGACATGAGTAGCGCCTGGGCATACAGTATCTACATGGATATACAACGGGGTGGTGTACGATGAGGCTACAAGTAGCTAAATGGGGCAATAGTTTGGCCGTGCGATTGCCGGTTGAATGCACTCGCGCTGCGGGCCTAAAAGAAGGGGATAGCGTCGAGGCCAGCATTACACCGTCTGGCACAATCACCCTGGTACCCGAGAAAACATTCGACAAGGCAACATTCCTGACGCGCATTGCCAAGCTGCACGCTTCCATGCCCATGACTGCGCCTGTCGTGGAAGCCATGCGTCAAGAAGAACGCTACTAATGATTTACGTCGATACCAGCGTGATAGTGCCCCTGTTGACCACCGAGCCGAAAACCGGGGCTGTTACCGTTTGGTTTGCCGGCTTGCGTGATGCGCCTACCTGTTCGGATTGGTTGCTGACGGAATTTTCCAGCGCCCTTTCGATCAAGCTGCGCACCGGCCAAATCACCGAGGCCAACGCAAAGCGGGTGCGCAAGGAATTTGAGTTGCTGGCAGACGGTGGATTAAGAATTGTTCCAGTCAGCCGCGATGCTTTCAGGCAGGCCGCAAATATGGCTCAGCAGCACGGGCATGGCTTGCGTTCCGGCGACTCCCTGCATCTCGCCGTTGCCCTGGAATTGGAGGCAAGCCACATGTCCACGCTGGACGGGACGCTGGCAGCGAACGCAAAACGCAATGGAATGAAGTTGATCGGGTTTTGAAATACCGCCCCCCATGCGGCTATTGGGGAAAGCTCAACCCTCGGTCGGCTTTCGACCCAAAGCCGACTAAGCAACATAGATCATCTGGCTCCTACTTTTCTCCAAATACGTAGTAAGTGGTCATATCATTCCAAATGCCTTTTGGGGTATTTAACGTTACAAGCGCACGCTCAAAATCAGACTTAGCTTCGTATAATTGCTTTTCAGTCATAGTTGACATTGGGTGCGGAAATTGCCCCGGAGCAGGATGCGTGGCAGTAACCCATGAATTCCGCGCATCATCTGTGCTAATGTAATTGCCATCGGTATTGATTTTTATATCAATATTTCTGTAACCTGCTTGCTTTAATAGCTTTTGGCATTTATCTATCGTCCCTGTTGGTTTGCTCATCAAATATGAAACACCATATTTTTCGAGAACAGATTGGGCAACTACGCCAGTTACAAATGCATTCTCTGAGAACGCATGAAAGCCGACTTTTCCATTGCTTTTGAGTTTTGATCGCCAATGAGTCAATGCGAATTGGATGTCCGTCATCCATATCAATGCAGAACCACAAAAAATGTAATCAAAACTGTTTTCTTCAAAGGCAAGTGTTTCTCCATCCCCGATTTCAAATTTGATGTTCGAGAAATCAGAAGATTTTAGTTTTGTATTGGCTATTTGAATCATTCCTTCTGAAATATCAATTCCAACAACAGAGCCATGCGAGCCTACTTTTGATGCGGCATAAAAGGCAACCATCCCTGTTCCTGTGGCAATATCCAAGACCTTGGAACCAGCTTTTATATCCGCGTAGTCAACTAGATTTCGAGCCATGCAATCATGCCATTCGCTTCGGTCGTAACTCTGACTACGTTTTGAATAGAGATCTGCAATAGATTGTTTGTACTCTATGGATTCATTCTTATTCATTTTTGATTTAGAGACTATTTAGTCATGGCTTTGTTTTGACAGTCCGGTTGTGGCACGAAGCGGCTTTTGGCAAATGGTTGCTAAACCGTATTATGCGATTAACGGTATCTCCTCCGCACCTGCTTCTACCATGGCGAAATAGTCCGCCCACTGTTGTATGATGCCGCACTGCGCTTCAAAATACCAAGTCCGCAAGCATGCCGCCGCCGTCTGGTTTACCCGCGCATGAGAGCATCGCCTCCAACATTCCCACCTGTCCCATATCGCCCGGCACGGTGCGCGCCAAGCTCCTGAAGCCGTATCCGGTCTTGTTGCCTTTGTTGCCGATGTCCTCAATGATTTTCGATGCAGCCTCAGTCGTCGTAGTGAAAGCGACACGAGACAATCACCAGCTCGCTATCTGTGGCGCGATACACAAGCCGATTTACATCATCAATCCGCCTTGACCAATAACCGGATAAATCACCGCGCAGTGGTTCGGGCTTGCCTGTACCCTTAAACGGGGTGCGCGCCGCTTCATTCATTAGCGCATTGATCCGTTTCAACGTTTTTTATCTTGCCCTTGCCAGTAGAGATAATCAGGCCACGCCACTGTTGAAAAGCTAATTGCATGCATCGCTACTCAGCCGCAATGAGCTTGCGAACTTTCCTTTGGCCTGCTCTATCTTGGGCTATTGACTTGGCAAGGTGTGCAGCATTCGCCGGATTACTGGTTAGGTGCAGTGTTTCCATGATGCTGTTGTAACTGTCCAGCGACATAACCACCGCATCGCCCTCAGCATCACGGCGGCTAACGATGGTTACGTCCGCATCTTGAACCACGCCATCTAAAACGGATTTAAGCGCATTGCGCGCATGGGAATAGGTAACAACTTTCATCTTATCCACCTCTTCACTTGTCATTTAAGTTGTACAAGCATAGGCAGTGTGGCTGTCTTATGCAATCTCATTAATGAGCTTTGCTGATAGCGCTGTGACATTAAAAAACCCGCTACAGCTATATGTGCCATGCGGGTTTAAGAGAATGTCGGATACTGTGGCGGAGGCTGTCTCCGCCATTGTAATGTCGCACGTAATCGCACATCGCACCTATAAAGCCCAATAGGCATAAGGTTTACAAAAATAGCTTGCATCACATCGTCGCATACGGGCGCGCGCGGCCCGCGATCAGATCATCAACGGCATTGACCCGGTTGCGGAAAGGCAAGCCAAGAGAAGCGCCCTAATTGCGGCAGAGGGAAAAACCGTTACATTCAAGCAGGCTGCGGATTTATTCATCAAGGCAAAAGAAGGCGAATGGAGCAACGTCAAGCACGCTGCGCAATGGCGCGCCACCTTGGAAACCTACGCTTATCCAGAAATCGGCAACATGCTGGTGCGGGATGTAGCCCTGCCCCATATCCTCGCAATCCTGGAGCCGATCTGGACAACCAAAACGGAGACCGCCTCACGGCTGCGCGGCAGGTTGGCAAGCATCCTCGATTGGGCGAAGGGACGAGACTACCGCACCGGAGACAACCCTGCCCAGTGGCGCGGGCACCTTGAACATCAGCTTGCAAAGCCTTCAAAGGTGGTAAAGGTCGTGCATCACCCGGCATTGCCTTATACCGAGCTTGGCGACTTCATGTCCGAATTGAGAAAGCACGAAGGCATCGGGGCAAAGGCGCTGGAGTTCACCATCCTGACGGCGACCCGCTCAGGGGAGTCGCGCAAAGCCAGATGGTCAGAGATCGACTTAAAAGCTGCAATATGGACGATCCCCGGCGAACGCATGAAGATGAAGAAAGAGCATCGCGTCCCGCTGCCTGATGCTGCTATCACTCTGCTGAAAGCTCTCCCGCGCATAGATTCAGACCTGGTGTTTCCGGGAAGCAAAAACGGCAGCAGCATTTCGGATATGACCATGACCGCCATATTGAGGCGGATGGGGCTTGACGTGGTGCCGCACGGTTTCCGGTCTACTTTCAGGGATTGGGCGGCAGAGCTCACCAGCTACCCAAGAGAAGTGGCCGAAATGGCGCTGGCGCATGCCATTGGCGACAAGGTTGAGGCGGCGTATCGGCGTGGCGATCTGTTCGAGAAACGCCGCAGGATGATGGCCGAATGGGCCGCATTCTGTGCCAAGGCCACTACGTCTGCGGATGTTGTACCCATAAAACGCAAGGGTTTGAAGTGAGTTTATGTATGTGAGTTCGAATCTCAAAGCATCATTCACACTCACGATTGCACTTGGCAACCCAATAAATCCATTGACACAGACATAATAACCCATACAATGTATTGCCATGAAAAACGTTAAGCCATCCAAGCCAACAGAGAAACTTGCTAAGCAATGGCTTAAGGAAGCATCACAAGGCAACCGGCGGTTACTCTTTTCTCAGCATGCGGAATTGCGGATGCGCGAACGAAAGATTGGGCGCAGGCAGATTCTGGAAACGCTTGGGCATGGAACTATCAGCGAGCATCTTCATCAGGATATTAGAGGGGATTGGCGCTGTAACGTCAGTTGGACGCATGCAGGGCAGCGTATTACTGTAGGAACGATATTCAAACTGAATGAAAACGGCGAATGGGTACTCATCGCAACAGTATTTGAGGAATGATGAAATGTTGAAATACGACGATTGCGGATTGCGCAATATCTGGCTGAAGAATGGCTACCGATATGAGGAAATCGAAGGGCACGGCAAGTGCTTGGAGATAGCCGACATAGACGGGCTGCATCGATCTATCGCGCATCACCTGGTTAACTACCGCAAGCGGTTGTCCGGGGCAGAAATCCGCTTTCTGCGGGTGGAAATGGGCATGTCCCAAAAGAGGCTATCCGACTGCATGGGCGTTGACGAGCAGACCATATCCCTGTGGGAACGAAGCAAGCGCCGCCCGACAGTGGCAGCAGAAAGAATGATTCGCCTGCTTTACCTTGAACATGCTGACGGAAAAACCAAAGTGGCACAAATGATTGCCCAATGGAATGACATTGACCGGCAAGAACAGGAAGATGAATCCAAGCAGGTGTTTCAGGAAACAGGCGAAGGATGGCGAATGGCCGCATAGAGTTTCACCGTCCCCCATGCGGATCATGGGGAAAGCGGGGAGGCTGGTTACTTTGATCGGGCACCAGCCCCCCCTAACCACAACGCAACCTAGATAGGAGGTACGCATCATGGCTAAGACCGATTTTACACCAGCAACACCCGAAGAACTCGCAAAGCAATTTCCAATCACCAACAGGCCATTCGCAGTGTGGTACTACATAAGGTGTCAGGCGTGATCGACATTGCCGAGGCCATAAGAGCGGCGCGTGAGCGTGTGAAAATGGCAAGCCAGCAAAAGTAGAGTGATTAACTCGGCGGAATTTTCCGTTCAGTTTCGCGCCATCTGTTCCAGATTACCTAGGCCGTTCGGCATATTGATTGTTTGGCGGTATAGGCGTAGCTTGCCCTCTCGGTTCGGCCTTCAGAAGGAGCTGCGAAAATGTATAAGTTGCCAAAACAGATGTTGTGGATTTGCGGGAGCTTGTTTGCATTGACCGGACAGGCAATGGCCGATGGTGTTTATATGCCCGGCTTAACACCTGAGTTTAATGCGCCTGGCATTAACTGGGCTCCCGAGCAGCCTCACCATGTTGATCAAGGTTTGCAATGGAAGGAGCAAATGGATCAGCAGCAAAGGCAGATGCAGCAACAGTATGAGCAGCAGCAAGAACAGCAAAGGCAACAGTTCCAGCAATTTCAACAAATTCAGCAAGAGCAAAACATATCAAATCAAAGGTTTCAGTAATTCATAATGGTTTGATGATAGCCAAGTGAAAAACCCCATCATCATAGCTGCTCTGATCCTTTCGGCATCGATCTTGATCGGCGTGACCGTGGTCATGTATCCGATGTATTCATGTGCTGCAACTTATGACTGGAACTGGATTATTTGCCTGCATAGTCGATAGCACCCCAAATTAAGCAGGTTTCACCACCAAATAGATGCGACCGATCTAATGACCTCGCGAAAAGATGGGTGTATTGATGGGTATTTATTTTTGATGCTTTGAAAGCCTTGTAACTACAGGCGTTCTGGCGGAGGCTGTGAGATTCGAACTCACGGAACATTTCTGTTCGGCAGTTTTCAAGACTGCTGGTTTAAACCACTCACCCAAACCTCCAATGGCGCGCATGATACCCGAAATCACCCGTCCACTAAAAGCTCTTCCCGCAAAATTTTTGATGATGCGATTGCAACTTTCACCCTGTTTATGTAGTCTCACGTCCGCAGATTGATTTAATCGCTTTTTTTAGGAGGAAATATGCAATACGAATCTCAAATTTATACGCAAAACGGTGCGCTGGCATTCGATCAGAACAGGGTGTTGCGCAATACTTATATGATGCTTGCACTGACCATGATCCCGACCATCATCGGCGCTTTCATCGGCACGTCCATCAACTTCTCTTTCATGGTGCAACACCCGATCATGGGCGCGCTGATGATGTTCGGCGCTATGATGGGCTTGATGTTCGCCGTCACCGCACTGCGCGACAGCGTGTGGGGTATCGTGGCGCTGCTGGGCTTTACCCTGGTGGCGGGCATCTTTCTCGGCCCCATTCTGCAAGTGGCGCTGCACCTTAGGAACGGCGCGCAATTGATCGGCATGGCCGCAGGCGGTACCGGGATCATCTTCGGCAGCTTGGCAACCATCGCCACGGTGACCAAGAAGGATTTCAGCTTCATGGGCAAATTTTTGTTCATCGGCCTGATTTTGCTGATCGTCGCATCGCTGGCTAACATTTTCTTCCAAGTGCCCGCCCTGTCGCTAACCATTTCCGCAATAGCCGTGCTGATTTTTTCGGCCTACATTCTGTATGACGTGAGCCAGATCGTGCGCGGCGGCGAAACCAATTATGTGATGGCGACGCTGGGGTTGTATTTGAATATTTATAACCTGTTCATCAACTTGCTGCAACTGTTGATGGCGTTTAGCGGCGAGAGAGACTAACGAACTGAACGGTACCCCAATGATGCAATTCGGGTAGGCGTTGATTAATGTTGTTGAAGTTTTTGAGGCTCCGTCAGGAAACTGACGGAGCTTTTTTAATTCAAAACTCCAGCGGGTCAACGTCCAGTGAACAGCGCAATTTGTGCGTAGCCAGCGCTTCCAACGAAGATTGCCAGGCGCGCAGCAACTGCTGCAAGTTTTTGCGGCTCGCGCTTTGAATCAGCAGTTGCGCGCGTACATGGTTGGCGCGGCGCGGCATGGCGGCTGGCACTACGCCCAAAACCTCCACCTGCCCCGCGATTGCCCCGGAATGAAGCAAGGTAACGGCTGCGGTGCGCGCGTCATGCAAATAACGGAATACCTCGTTCTCTTGCTTGCCTTCGGCGCGCAGCATGGCCTGATATACAAAGGGCGGAAATCCGGCGGACTGGCGTTCCGCCAGCAGGATTTTTGCCCAGGCGTCGTAATCGTGTTCGCGCAATGCGCGGAATAAGGGATGATCGGGAAAGAAAGTCTGAATCAGCACCTCGCCCGGCTTGTCGGCGCGACCGGCGCGACCCGCCACTTGCGCGAGTTGCGCGAACAGTTTTTCCGAAGCGCGGAAATCACTGCTGTATAGCGCGCTATCCGGGTTGAGTACGCCGACCAAGGTGAGATTGGGAAAGTCGTGCCCCTTCGCCAGTATCTGGGTTCCCACCAGAATGTCCACCTCGTCATCGTGTATCTGCTGGCGCATGGCATTCCATGTGCCCTTGTTGCGCGTGCTGTCACGATCCACGCGCAGGATGCGCGCCTCGGGGAAACGTTCCTGCAAAGCGCTTTCCACGCGTTGCGTGCCTATGCCGACCGGTTGCAGATCGGCGTTGCCGCAACTCGGGCAGGCATGCGGCACGCGCACCTGATGACCGCAGTGGTGGCAACGCAATCGTTTGTCCTGCAAATGCAGCACCAGCTTGCCCGCGCAATTCGGGCAATCGGATAACCAGCCGCAAGCGGTACACATCAGTACCGGCGCATAACCGCGCCGGTTGATGAAATACCAGACTCTGTTCGCCGCGTTGCAAACGTAGCTCCAAGGCGGTGAGCAACTGCTCACTGATGCCGTGCTGGCATAAAGGTGTTGCTGGTGTTGATGCAGCGCACCGTCGGCAATTGCGCTGTCGCCAATGGCGCGTTCGGTGAGTTGCAACAGGTGGTAGCGTCCGCTTTGCGCGTTGTAATAACTTTCCAGCGAGGGCGTGGCCGAGCCCAGCACAATCGGCACGCCGCGTTGGTTGGCACGAAAAATCGCCACATCGCGCGCCGAGTAGCGCAAGCCATCCTGCTGCTTGAACGAGGCATCGTGCTCCTCATCCACAATCACCAGCGCCAAATGCGGCAAGGGGGTAAACACCGACAAGCGCGTGCCGAGCACGATGCGCGCCTGACCGGACTGCGCGCGTAGCCAGTTCTGCGCACGCGCTCCCGTCTGCAAGACCGCTGTGCAGGCTGACGAGCTCGGCATCGGGAAAGCGGCTGCGGAAATAATTTTCCAATTGCGGCGTAAGATTGATCTCCGGCACCAGCAGCAACACCTGCCCGCCCTCCTTTCGACCAAGTTCTGACAGGGCCGCAACATGTGGTGCATCAGATGGACATAAATCTCGGTCTTGCCGCTGCCGGTGACGCCGTGCAGCAGGAAGCTAGCGTAGCCGCTCGACTGCGCGACGGCATCCACCGCCTGCTGCTGCGCGACGGTCAGCGTGTGCGCGTTATTGAAGTTAAGTTCCGCTCTGCCCGGCGAGGGGCGCTAGGGTGAGGGATGACTCAATCGCAACACTCTCCACCCACCCCGCCTGCAACAACACTTTGAGTGCAGTCGGTGCGCTCGGCGACAAGGTACGCAATTGTGCGGTGCTCAAGGCACCATCCTGCAAGGCGCTAAGAATGCGTTGCTGCACCACTTTGCGCTTGGGTAATAAACTCAAGTCGAGCGCCCGCCCGCTGGCGCTAAGCGTATATTGCAGCGCTTCCTTGAAGATGACCGGCTCGCAGGAACGCAACCGCACCGGCAAAGCAGACAACACCGTGGCTCCGAGCGGGTGATGATAATAATCGCTACAGAATCGCAGCAAGGTGAGCAACTCGGCGGGCAACGGAGGAATTTCGTCCAGCACCCGCACCACAGGCTTGATCCGTTCCGCCGCCAATTCGGAGTCAACCGCGCATTCCATCACCACACCGACCACTTGTTTGCGCCCGAAAGGCACGACCACCCGCTGTCCCGGCTTGACCGCAATATCCTCCGCCAACACATAATCGAATAGTGTTGACAACGGCATGTCCAGCGCAACGCGAATTATCTGACATTTAGTGATATTTCTTCCGGCAAATTCTACAAAACTAGCGCTAACCAGCTTGAGTCATTGGCATATTTTTTATTATCCACATAGGCTGTGGATAATGTTGTGAATAACACTGCAACAACTCTGTTAAGTGCAAATTATATATACGGTTTTATTCTCTCGCTCATTTTATAGGCATTATATTATACATATAAAAACAATGTGTTAAAAACAAATGCACAGGCCAAACAAAAACCACCTGGTTGCCCTTGGTTTAACAGTGAGCTGTGCACAACTCGATAATTGTCAAGTATTTTTGGCGCTATTTTTCAACTGACGCATGGCGGAAATCATAAAAGCCGCAGGGGATGCCTGCGGCTTTTATTCTAAACAATGCAATCTGAGTTTAGTGGTATTTCCTGCTCAATTCATGCACCGCTGCAACCAGTGCCGCCGCGTTGTCGGGGTTGGTGAACTGGGAAATGCCGTGACCCAGATTGAACACATGGCCGCTGCCGTAACCGTAGCTGGCGAGAACTTTTTCCACTTCGTTGTGGATGACTTCCGGCGTGGCAAATAATACGGTCGGGTCGATGTTGCCTTGCAGCGCAACTTTATCGCCGACTTTCTGGCGCGCAATGCCGATGTCCATGGTCCAGTCCAGGCCTACCGCATCGCAACCGATGTCGGCGATGCTGTCGATCCACAAGCCGCCGCCTTTGGTGAATACGATGTTCGGTATCCTGACGCCGTCTTTTTCCTTGATCAAACCAGCCACGATTTGCTGCATGTAGGGCAGCGAAAATTCGTGGTAGGCGGCGTGCGACAACGCTCCGCCCCAGGAATCAAAAATCATCACGGCTTGTGCGCCGGCTTCGATCTGCGCATTGAGGTAAGCGATCACGGCTTGCGCGGTGACATCCAGAATGTGGTGCATCAGCTTGGGCTCTTTGTACATCAAGGTTTTCACCTTGGCGTAATCGTCGCTGCCGCCGCCTTCCACCATGTAGCAGGATAACGTCCACGGGCTGCCGGAGAAGCCGATCAGCGGTACGCGCCCATCCAGCGCCTTGCGGATCTGCGCTACGGCATCGGTCACATATTTCAGGTCGCTGCCGATGTCCGGCACACGCAAAGCCTTGATCGCGGCTTCGTCGCGCAAAGGACGCTCAAACTTGGGGCCTTCGCCCTCGGCAAAATACAGACCGAGACCCATCGCATCCGGCACGGTCAAAATATCGGAAAACAGAATCGCGGCATCCAGCGGAAAACGATCCAGCGGCTGCAAGGTCACTTCCGTCGCCATGTCAGGGTTCTTGCACAGATTGAGAAAGCTGCCCGCGCGCTTGCGCGTAGCGCAATATTCCGGCAGATAGCGGCCAGCTTGGCGCATCATCCACAGCGGCGTGTATTCGGTCGGCTCGCGCAACAGAGCGCGCAGGAAAGTATCGTTTTTCAGCTTGAAATTCATGTTTTCTCTTTTAATTAAATTCTAAAACAACCCCAACCCCTCCCGGCCTCCCCCGCTTCGACAAGCTCAGGACAGGCTTGTCAGGGGAGGTGCACTGTTCCTCCCCTGACAAGGGGAGGTTAGGAGGGGTTTTAACGGGGCAATACAGAACTACCCATCAAATACTCATCCACCGCGCGCGCCGCCTGGCGCCCTTCGCGGATCGCCCATACCACCAGCGATTGGCCTCGGCGCATGTCGCCTGCGGCAAACACCTTGTCCACGCTGGTCTGGTAACAACCTGCTCCATCGGTGGTGGCCTTGGCGTTGCCGCGTGCATCTTTTTCCACGCCGAACGCATCCAGCACCTGTTGCAGCGGGTTGGTGAAGCCCATCGCCAAGAATACCAGGTCGGCCTTGAGCTCGAATTCGCTGCCCGGCACTTCGTTCATCTTGCCGTCCTTGAATTCGACGCGCACCGCCTTGAGTCCGGTGAGCTTGCCGTTTTTGCCGATGAATTCTTTGGTGGCAATCGCCCAGTCGCGCTGGCAGCCTTCGTCGTGCGAACTGGAGGTGCGCAGCTTGAGCGGCCAGTTCGGCCAGGTCAGCGGCTTGTTTTCCTGATCCGGCGCGCGCGGCATGACTTCGATCTGGGTGATCGAGGCAGCGCCGTGGCGGTTGGAAGTGCCCACGCAATCGGAGCCGGTATCGCCGCCGCCGATCACCACCACATGCTTGCCCTTGGCGTTAATCAGATTCTTGCCGTCGCCCGCCACTTCCTTGTTCTGCGGGATGAGGAACTCCAGCGCAAAGTGTACGCCGACCAGTTGGCGTCCCGGCACCGGCAAATCGCGCGGCTGTTCCGCGCCGCCCGCCAGAATCACGGCATCAAATTTCTTCAGCAGTTCTTTCGGCTTGACGGTCTTGCTGGCATCATTGGTCACACCCTTGCCCGGAGCCGCATCGCCGACGAACAGCGTTGGTCTGAAATTTCACGCCCTCGGCTGCCAATTGCGCCATGCGCCAATCGATCAGGCGCTTGTCCAGCTTGAAGTCGGGGATGCCATAACGCAACAAGCCGCCGATGCGGCTGTTTTTCTCGAACACGGTCACACTGTGGCCGACGCGCGCCAATTGCTGCGCCGCGGCCAACCCGGCGGGGCCGGAGCCGACGATGGCGACTTTCTTGCCGGTCTTGTTTGCTGCCGGTTGCGGCACGACCCAGCCGTTCTCGCCGCCCTTGTCGATGATGGCGTGCTCGATGGACTTGATGCCCACAGCGTCGTTGTTGATGTTCAGCGTGCAGGCCGCTTCGCACGGTGCGGGGCAGATGCGCCCGGTCACTTCCGGAAAGTTGTTGGTGGAATGCAGCACATCCAGCGCTTCTTTCCAGTTGCCGCGATACACCAGATCATTCCAGTCGGGGATGATGTTGTTAACCGGACAGCCGCTGGTGCAGAACGGAATGCCGCAATCCATGCAGCGCGCACCTTGCGTCTTGGCCTGCTCATCGGTCAGGTGCAGCACGAACTCCTGGTAATTTTTCACCCGCTTGCGCAACCGGCAAATAGCCTTCGCTCAGGCGCTCAAATTCCATAAACCCGGTAGGCTTGCCCATTTACGCAATCTCCATTGCTTGTTGCGCCGCGATTTCCTGCAAGGCGCGGCGATATTCGGTTGGCATCACCTTGACGAATTTCGGCAGGTAGTACGCCCAGTTGTCGAGTATGGTTCTGGCGCGGACACTGCCGGTATGGCGCAAGTGGTTCTCGATAAATTCGCGCAGCAGATGTTCGTCGGCCCTGACCGAGATGGTTGAAATGCACGCGACCATGCGTCTCGACCTCGCCCGATTCGCTGGCGTCGACTCTTCCGGGATCGCTTCCAGTTGCACCATGGACATATTGCAGTGCTGCTCGAAATTGCCGTCCTCATCCAGCACGTATGCAACGCCGCCGGACATGCCTGCCGCGAAGTTGCGTCCGGTTTGTCCCAGCACGATCACCAAGCCGCCGGTCATGTATTCGCAGCCGTGGTCGCCCAGCCCTTCCACCACCGCGACTGCGCCGGAATTGCGCACCGCGAAGCGCTCACCGGCCACGCCACGGAAGTAGCATTCGCCGCTGGTCGCGCCATACAGCACGGTATTGCCGACGATGATATTTTCTTCTGCCGTGATCGGGCAATCCTTGGGCGGCAACACCGCGATGCGTCCGCCGCACAGCCCCTTGCCGACATAATCGTTGCCTTCGCCGGTCAACTCGAAAGTGACGCCATGCGCGAGGAATGCGCCGAAGCTTTGTCCCGCCGTGCCTTTGAATCTTCACCGTAATGGTGTCAGTCGGCAACCCGGCATGGCCGTAACGTTTGACCACTTCATGCGACAGCATGGTGCCGACGGTGCGGTTGGAATTGCCGATGGTGGTCTTGATAATGACCGGATGCTTGCTGTCCAGCGCGGCCTTGGCTTCTGCGATCAACTGGTTGTCCAGCGCTTTTTCCAGTTCGTGATCCTGCACCTCGGCATGGCGGCGCGCCACGCTGGCGGGCATCTCGGGCTGATGGAAAATCTTGCGAGAAATCCAGTCCCTGCGCCTTCCAGTGTGCGATGCCGTGTTGCATGTCGAGCAAATCGCTGCGGCCGATCAGCTCACTCAACTTGCGCACGCCCATCTGCGCCATGTATTCGCGCAATTCTTCGGCGAGGAAGAAGAAATAATTCACCACATGTTCCGGCTGACCGGTAAATTTCTTGCGCAGTTCGGGGTCTTGCGTCGCCACGCCTACCGGACAGGTATTGAGATGGCACTTGCGCATCATGATGCAGCCTTCCACCACCAGCGGTGCCGTGGCAAAACCAAACTCATCAGCGCCGAGCAGCGCACCGATCAGCACATCGCGCCCGGTCTTGAGTTGGCCGTCGACTTGCAACACGATACGTCCGCGCAACTTATTCAGCACCAGCGTCTGCTGGGCTTCAGCCAGCCCCAGCTCCCACGGCGTACCGGCATGTTTGATCGAGGAAATCGGCGAAGCGCCGGTACCGCCATCATAGCCCGATACCACGATGTGGTCGGCCTTGGCCTTGGACACGCCCGCCGCTACCGTACCCACGCCGATTTCCGACACCAGCTTCACGGAAATGGAAGCCTTGCGGATTGGAATTCTTCAGGTCGTGGATCAGTTGCGCCAAATCTTCAATCGAATAAATGTCGTGATGCGGTGGCGGCGAAATCAGCCCCACTCCCGGCACCGAAAAGCGCAACTTGGCGATGTATTCGGAAACCTTGCCGCCCGGCAACTGACCGCCTTCGCCCGGCTTCGCGCCCTGCGCCATCTTGATCTGAATCTGGTCGGCGCTGGTGAGATATTCCGCCGTGACGCCAAAGCGACCCGAAGCGACTTGCTTGATGCGCGAGCGCAACGAATCGCCTTCCTGCATCACCAGATCGGCTGCAATACGTTTTTTGCCGATGATCTCGGACAGTTTTTCGCCCGCCTTGAGCGTGCGAAAACGGTTCGCGTCTTCGCCACCTTCGCCGGTGTTGGACTTGCCGCCGATGCGGTTCATGGCAATGGCCAGCGTGGTATGAGCTTCGGTGGAAATCGAACCGAGCGACATCGCGCCGGTAACAAAACGCTTGACGATTTCCTTGGCCGGTTCGACTTCGTCCAGCGGCACCGGAGTGCCCGCAGGCTTGATGTCAAACAAGCCGCGCAAGGTCTTCATGCGCGTGCCCTGATCGTTAATCAGTTTGGCGTATTCTTTGTACGTCGCAAAATTATTGGTACGCGTGGAGCTCTGCAATTTCGCGATGGTATCGGGTGTCCACATATGCTCTTCGCCGCGCACGCGATATGCATATTCGCCGCCCGCTTCGAGCGCGTTGGTCAGTACCGGATCATCGCCGAATGCGCTGCTGTGGGTGCGCACCGCTTCCTCGGCCACCACGCTTAAACCGATACCCTCGATCTGGGTGGCGGTGCCGGTGAAGTATTTTTCAACAAATTCGGCATTCAGGCCGACCGCCTCGAAAATTTGCGCTCCGCAATAAGACTGGTAAGTGGAAATGCCCATCTTGGACATCACCTTGAGCAGCCCCTTGTTGACGGCTTTGACGAAACGTTTGTTGGCATCTTTGGCAGTCAGCCCTGCGGGCAAATAATCCGCCATGGTGTGCGATAGTTTCATAAGCCAGCCACGGACATACCGCCTCGGCACCGTAACCGGCGAGCAACGCGAAATGATGCACTTCGCGCGCGGAACCGGTATCCACCACCAGCCCGGTGCTGGTGCGCAAGCCTACACTCACCAGATAATGATGCACCGCCGCACAAGCCAGCAATGCAGGGATGGCGACGCGCTTGCCCGAAACAGTGCGGTCGGACAGGATCAATACGTTATAACCTTCCGCCACCGCTTTTTTGGCCGCAGCACACAGCGCCTTGATCGCGGCCTCGCAGCCTGCTTGCGCCCTTGCTGGCAGGATAAGTCATATCCAGCACCAGCGACTTGTATTGTTTGCCCGTCAGTTTGCCGATATTGCGCAACTTGGCCATATCCTCATTGGACAGCACCGGCTGCTCCACTTCCAAGCGCAACGGCGGATTGGTTTCATCGATGCCGAGCAGGTTGGGTTTGGGGCCGATGAAGGAAGTGAGCGACATCACGATCTCTTCGCGGATCGGGTCGATCGGCGGGTTGGTCACTTGCGCGAACAACTGCTGGAAATAATCGTAGAGCGAGCGGTTCTTGTTAGACAACACCGGCAGCGCGGTATCGAAGCCCATGGAACCGATCGCCTCTTCGGCCGGACGCTGCCATCGGGGCGAGGATGAACTTGAGGTCTTCCTGCGAATAGCCGAAAGCCTGCTGGGTATCCAGCAGCGATCCTTGCAACGTCGACTTATCCTTGACTGCTGGCAAATCATCGAGGAAGTAACGCGACTCTTCGATCCATTTGCGGTAGGGTTTGGCAGTAGCCAGTTGCTGTTTCAGTTCGGCATCGTCGACGATCCGGCCGGCCTGCAAATCGATCAGGAACATCTTGCCCGGTTGCAAGCGCCACTTCTTCACGATCTTGTGTTGCGGAATATCCAGCACACCCATTTCCGAAGCCATCAGCACCATGTCGTCGTCGGTGATCAGATAACGCGCCGGGCGCAGGCCGTTGCGATCCAAGCGTCGCGCCTATCATGCGGCCATCGGTGAAAGCCACGGCGGCGGGGCCATCCCATGGTTCCATCAGCGCGGCATGGTATTCGTAGAACGCGCGACGTTCTTCGTCCATCAACGGATTGCCCGCCCAGGCTTCGGGGATCAGCAGCATCATTGCGTGCGGCAGCGAATAGCCGCCCGCCACCAGCAACTCCAGCGCATTGTCGAAACAGGCGGAGTCGGACTGGCCTTCCACAATCAGCGGCCACAGCTTTTCCAGATCCTCGCCCAGCAATTTCGACGACATCGCCGCATGGCGCGCGGCCATCCAGTTCACGTTGCCGCGCAAGGTGTTGATCTCGCCGTTGTGCGCGATCATGCGGAACGGATGTGCCAGATTCCAGGTAGGGAAAGTATTGGTGGAGAAGCGCTGATGCACCAGCGCCAGCGCGGTAATCACGCTGTCATCGCTGCAAGTCGGGGTAATATTTGCCGACTTGATCGGCCAGCAACATGCCTTTGTAAACCAGGGTGCGCGCCGACAGCGAAGGAATGTAAAATCCGCGCCCCTGCCCATTCGCCAAGCCGCGCACCGCATGTTCGGTCGTCTTGCGGATAACGAACAGTTTGCGCTCGAAGCTGTCTGCGTCTTTGCAATTTTTGCCGCGCCCGACAAATACCTGACGCACCATCGGTTCCACTGCCTTGACGCTCTCGCCCAAGCTGCTGTTGTCGACCGGCACATTGCGCCAGCCAAGTAATTTCTGCCCTTCCGCCGCGATCTTTTCGGCGATTACTTTTTCGCATGCGGCACGCGCAAAAGCATCGCGCGGCAGGAATATCATGCCTACGCCGTATTCGCCTGCTGCGGGCAAAGTGACGCCATGCGCTGCGCAAGATTTGCGCAAAAACGCATCGGGAACCTGGATCAGAATTCCCGCGCCATCACCCGCCAGCGGGTCGGCCCCCACCGCGCCGCGATGGGTAAGATTCTCCAGAATCTGCAAGCCCTGACACACCAAGGTCATGGCTTTGCTGGCCTTTGATGTGCGCGACAAACCCCACACCACACGCATCGCGCTCTTGGCGCGGATCATACAAACCCTGCTGGACTGGCAATTCCGACTGGTCGGACAACGAAGGATGGTTCACGTAATTCCTCATCAAAATCATTTAACGCAAAAATGGCGGCGCAATTTGCCAAGGTAAAAGCAAAAGGGCGGGAATGTTACCTTGTCTGCGCGCCGAGGGCAATTGGCAGGTGAAGAAAAAGGGACAAAGATGAAAAAATGCCCTTATATTCATATCGACGTAGGATGGATGAAGCGTAGCGTAACCCTTCCATTGAACTGTTAACCAGCGGTTTGCAAGTAATCCCTATAAGCCAGTTTGATTCCCTCTTTCAATTCGGTTTTGACTTTCCATCCGTACTGAGCGATTTTGCTGACATCAAGTAATTTTCGGGGGGTGCCATCAGGTTTGCTGGTGTCAAATTTGAGTTCCCCTGCAAATCCGACGACTTGTTTTACCAGCTCAGCCAATTCGAGTATGGACTGATCCTTGCCGCAACCGACATTAATCAGCGGCGCGATATCTTCGGTGAGCAGAGAAAAGAATTTCTCATCCGGCAAGTTCATCAGATAGACGCAGGCATCCGCCATATCGTCGCTGTATAAAAACTCCCGGCGCGGCGTGCCTGTGCCCCACACCACCACTTCCTTGTCGCCGCGCAGTTTGGCTTCATGCATCTTGCGGATCAGCGCGGGTAGCACATGCGAATTCTGCAGGTCGTAGTTGTCGCCCGGCCCGTACAGATTGGTGGGCATCGCCGCCAGATAGTGCGTGCCATATTGGCGGTTGTACGACCAGCACATTTCAATGCCCGCGATCTTGGCCAGCGCATAGGGGCGGTTGGTCGTTTCCAGCGGGCCGGTCAGCAGGTATTCTTCTTTCATGGGCTGCGGGCAGTCGCGCGGGTAAATGCAGGACGACCCCAGAAACAGCAGGCGCTTGACGTTGTTGCGCCAGGATTCGTGGATGATATGGGTCTGAATCGCCAAGTTCTGGTGGATAAATTCTGCCGGATAAGTATTGTTGGCATGAATGCCGCCGACTTTGGCTGCCGCAAGAAAAACATATTCCGGTTTTTCTCGGGCAAAAAAATCACGCACCGCGGCCTGATCGGTCAAGTCCAATTCGGCATGGGTGCGCGTAACCAAGTTGCGGTAGCCGTTGGCCTTGAGTTGGCGCATCAACGCCGAACCAACCAGGCCGCGATGGCCTGCCACATATATCTTGCTGTCGAGTTGCATAGTTGGCCTTATTCGTTGAAATCAAAAGCCTTGTAGCCATGTTTCTTGACCAGTTCATCGCGCTCGGAGGACTTGAGATCTTCGCGCACCATTTCAGCCACCAGCTCCTTGAAGGTGGTCTTCGGCGTCCAGCCGAGTTTTTCCCGGGCCTTGGTCGGGTCGCCCAGCAGGGTTTCCACTTCGGTCGGGCGGAAATAACGCGGGTCAACGGCGACGATGCATTTGCCTTCCGCGTCATAGCCCTTCTCGTCCACGCCCTTGCCTTCCCAGCGCACGTGGATACCCAGTTCCTCGGCGGCGGCATTCACAAAATCGCGCACGCTGTATTGCACGCCGGTGGCGATCACAAAATCTTCCGGCTTGTCCTGCTGCAACATCAGCCATTGCATCTCGACATAGTCCTTGGCATGCCCCCAGTCGCGCAGGGAATCCATGTTGCCCAGATACAGGCAATCCTGCAGTCCCAGCTTGATGCGCGACAAGGCGCGGGTGATCTTGCGCGTGACGAAGGTCTCGCCGCGCACCGGCGATTCGTGGTTGAACAAGATGCCGTTGCAGGCATACATGCCATACGCTTCGCGGTAGTTGACCGTAATCCAGTAGGCGTACAGCTTGGCTACGGCATAGGGCGAACGCGGATAGAACGGCGTGGTTTCCTTTTGCGGAGTTTCCTGCACCAGACCGTAAAGCTCGGAGGTGGAGGCTTGATAGAAGCGCGTCTTCTTTTCCAGGCCGAGAATGCGGATGGCTTCCAGCACGCGCAATGCGCCCAGAGCGTCGGAGTTGGCGGTGTATTCGGGTTCTTCGAAAGATACCGCCACATGGCTCTGCGCGGCGAGGTTGTAGATTTCGTCCGGCTGCACTTGCTGGATGATGCGGATCAGGCTGCTGGAGTCCGTCATGTCGCCGTAGTGCAGGATAAAATTGCGGTGGCTGACGTGAGGATCCTGATACAGGTGGTCAATGCGGTCGGTATTGAACAGGGAAGCGCGGCGTTTGATGCCATGAACGACGTAGCCTTTTTTCAGCAGAAATTCTGCCAGATAGGCGCCGTCTTGCCCGGTAACCCCGGTAATCAATGCAACTTTACTCATAAAATCACCTTTAAAATTAATGATTGCGCATGGCCCAAGGTAAAATATCCCTAAAGGACAATTGCGATTATAATTCAAGCCAATGAATTCCAATAAACTTTTCTTCCCAACTTTCTGAAAGCAAAACATGCTCTACCCTGTCATCTTGTCCGGCGGTTCCGGCACCCGTTTATGGCCCTTGTCGCGGGTGGCCTTGCCCAAACAATTCTTGCCGCTGGTTTCCGAACACACCTGTTTCAGGAAACGCTATTACGCCTTAAAAGTTTTCCTGATATGGCCGCACCGTTGGTGGTCTGCAACAACGAACACCGCTTTCTGGCAGCCGAACAATTGCACGCCATCCATTCTGCCCCGCTGCTGCAAATACTTGAACCGGCAGGCCGCAACACCGCACCTGCCGTCGCCATTGCCGCGTTTGCCGCACAGGAAAAAGATGCGCAAGCCGTCTTGCTGGTTCTGCCCGCAGACCATCTGATTCAGGACATCCCCGGTTTCCATAGAGCAATCCAGTCCGCGCTCGACTCTGGCGCAACAGGATAAACTGGTGACCTTCGGCATTACCCCCAATGAACCTGCCACCGGATTCGGCTACATCGAACGCGGCGCCGCGCTGGGAACGAGTGAGCAAACTTTTTCCGTAGCGCGCTTTGTGGAAAAACCGGATCTGGACACGGCCAAGCAATTTCTGGCCTCGGGCAATTTTTTCTGGAACAGCGGCATGTTCGTGTTCAAGGCCGAGGTATATTTGAATGAGTTGCGGCGCCATCGTCCGGACATCTACCAGGCCGCACAACTGGCTTGGCAGCACAGCACGCATGATCTGGATTTTTGCCGGCTGGATGAAAAGGAATTTGCTGCCTGCCCATCGGAGTCAATCGATTATGCCGTGATGGAACATACGCAGGACGCAGCCATGGTCACCGTCAATATCGGCTGGAGCGATATCGGCTCATGGTCGTCGCTGGCCGAGGTCAGCACGCAGGATGCCCAAGGCAATGCGCAACGCGGCGATGTTTATATTGCGGAAACTGCCAATTCCTATGTCCGCGCCGAAACCCGCATGGTGGCAGCCATCGGTGTGCGGGACCTGGTGATTGTAGAAACCGCCGATGCGGTGTTGGTCATGCACAAGGATTTTGCGCAGGACGTAAAACATACGGTGGAATATCTCAAGCAGGCAGAACGCACAGAACATCTTGTCCACCGTCGCGTCTATCGGCCCTGGGGCTATTACGAGGGCATCGATGTGGGTGACCGCTTCCAGGCCAAACGTATCATGGTGAAACCCGGCTCCAAGCTCTCGCTGCAAATGCACCATCATCGTGCCGAACATTGGGTGGTCGTCTCCGGCACCGCGAAAGTCACTCGCGGGGAAGAAGAAGTGCTGCTGCATGAAGACCAGTCCACTTACATTCCTCTTGGCGTGAAGCATCGTTTGGAAAATGTCGGGAAACTGCCGCTGTATTTGATAGAAGTGCAGTCAGGCAGCTATTTGGGGGAGGACGACATCGTGCGTTTTGAGGACGATTACAAGCGCAGTTAACTTTTCAGTCGTGTTTACAAGACCCTTCGTTCAATTTCTTCGATAGATGAATGGCGCACGTCTTGCCCTTTTACCATGAAAATTACGTATTTAGAAATGTTCTTGGCGTGGTCGCCTATCCGCTCGATCGCTTTTGCTATAAACAGAAAATGAAGCCCGGTAGAAATGGTTCGCGGGTCTTCCAGCATATGGCTTATCAGGTTGCGCGTAATGAAATTGTATTCGTCGTTGACCCCGCTATCCTGCCGGATGACTTGAGTTGCGATGCTTACATCGGATCGGGCAAATGCGTCCATTGAATTATCGGCCATGCTTGATACCTGGTCGGCACAATGGCTTATATTCAAGGAACGGAACATTTTAAGCTCCCCTTGTTGAGAGAGCATCTCCGCTCGCCGCGCAATCGCTTTAGCCTGGTCGCCCATGCGCGCTAGATCGGTAGTGATTTTTAAAACGGTGAGTATCGTCCGCAGGTCAACTGCTTCGGGTTGACGTTTTGCGAGAACCAGATTGCATTTTCCATCAATCTCGACTTCCAGCTTGTTGATTTGGTCGCTCAAATCCAGCACCTGTTCAACCAATACTCTGTCGCCGCTATTCAGGCTTTCCAAGGCAAGCCGGAACTGTTTTCTTACCAGCTCGCCCATTTGCTGAGCGGCATTTCTAATCGCATCCAGTTCAATATCAAACTGCACTGAGGTATGTTCGCTATTTGTCATTTCAATATCCCGTCATCGCTCGATAATTCATAATTTATATTATGGCTGCGACCAGATCGCAGACCGCATTGGCCGTGGCAAATTTTATATCAAGGTAGGGGTTGTATTCGACAATTTCCATAGCCAGAAAATTGGGGTTTGCTTTCAGTGTGCGGAGCATTTCAACTAATATGTTTTTTAGAACCCCTCCCGGTTCCGGGCTGCCGACGCCGGGTTCTTCAGAAGGCTCAAGCACGTCGAGATCAAGGCTGATCCCAAAACCGGCTGTTTGATTCTGCACGATAGCCAGCGCCTCGTGCCACACCGTCCCCATCCCCCGCAGCATGATTTCTTCCATAGAAAAAATGCGCACCCCCAATTGCTGCAATAATTTTGCCTCGCCCGCTTCAAAACTGCGCGTACCGATCAGGCAAACGTTTTCCGGACGCAATTTTGGCTGGGGCGAAACGATGCCGGTTAGTCCTGCGTCGCCGTGTCCCAGCAGGCAAGCCAATGGCATTCCATGAATCGCACTGCTGGGGGTCGTTGCGTAAGTGTGACTGTCCATGTGGGCATCGATCCAGAT
Organism: uncultured beta proteobacterium; assembly: GCA_963714805.1. GTDB lineage: Bacteria > Pseudomonadota > Gammaproteobacteria > Burkholderiales > Gallionellaceae > CAIQPV01. Next base: position 245,365 of record CAVQPO010000008.1, read on the forward strand.
CAGCCCCAGACTGCCTTGGTCGGAAATAACGCTTTTAACTCCTGACCATGTACCGATAGCACAGGAATGGTCTCCGCCAAGCACAATGGGGAAATCCCCATTGGCAACTGCACTACCAACCTTAGCTGCCAGCCCGTCACAAAATGCGGTTACTGATGACAAGGGAGTCCGATAATTATCCTGCGCTAAATGAAGAATGCCATCCCAGCGATAATGGATTCCCGCTTCATGGAGTTGATCCAGAAATCCGAAAGAATGCAGCACCTCCGGACCATCCTGGCAGTCCTGTTTTTGCGCTCCATACCCGCAGGCTGCCCCGATAACGGCAATGTTACGTGTTTTCATGGCTCACGCTCCGGCATGGTTTATTTGGCATAGTCTCGCTGATTGATATACAGACTATTACCGTGCAATTTTTTGGCCATCTTTTTGGATTCGGCAGCAACGACCGCAATGTCACGGTAAGATTTAAATACCTTGGGTTTCACCGGAACGGCTCCTACGGATAGCGAACTCAGATTGTGGAACTCCTTTTCACCGCGCCGGTTATCCGCAACGTAACCACCACGCTCAATATCTTGCTGGTTGAAGAATGACATGACATCCACACCAAATCTTTTCAGCATGGCCCGGCACCGGTCTTCCCAGTCCGGGCTACGAAACAATACAATAAAATCGTCACCGCCGATGTGTCCCACGAAATCGATTTCCGGGTCGCATTGTTCACTGATGATCTTTGCAGTCATTTGGATCATCGAGTCGCCCATGCTGAAGCCATAGACATCATTAAACGGTTTGAAATTGTCGAGATCAAAATAACAAACACAAAATGCTTCGTCGCCCGACAAGAGCTCATCGATGTGTTCGTCGATTGGGGCATTGCCTGGCAAGCCGGTAAGCGGATTGGCATAACGGGCAGACTGGATTTGCAATTCGGTTATCTCATGAATCAGGCTCTGGCTGGTACCGACCCCCAAATAATTACCGTTCTCGGTAAAAATAAAGCCCAGCGACACGTGGCGTTGATCTTCCGCCAACAAACGGCTTAATTCTTGTATGGAAATGTTCCTGTCAACGATGAGCGGCTCCGGATCCATGAAAGTGGTGCAGGACTTTTTCCCGTACAACTCGCGCTGATAAGGCCGTGCAAACCGGTTTATAAAGACACTGCGGTTTATCAATCCAACTGGCACCTTATTATTGGTCACCGCAATTACGGCAAGTTGCGGATTTTTTTCAAACATATGAAACACCTCCTCGTTGTCTTTCTCCAACGGGAAGGCAGACACTTTCTCCAAGATGGCATCGATGCTGTTGTGCTCACGGTGGCTTTTTTCATCATTGGCGGTCAATATGGCACTGACCTCTCGGGGGGTGACTCTAGCTGGTTTTTTGCTGGGTCTTGCTATAAAACATCCTTGCCCGAGTGAAATGCCGAGTTCCCTTGCCAGAAGCAGTTCGCCACGAGTTTCAATGCCTTCAGCCAGGGTGATGAAGCCTGAATTGCACGCGATATCCAGCAACGATTTAATTAATTGGACTTTATTGGGATCCTTGTCGATATCACGCATCAAATGACGGTTGATTTTTACACAGGACGGATAGATGTCCGTTTTTGTTTGAAGCATGGAAAATATTTCCCCATCGTCTTCAACGCAGACCTTGAAGCCAAGTTCGGTGTAACGCGGAATAATCTTTTGCAGAAAGTTTGGATTGCTCACATCGTACGAGTCATGCATGCATAAGGTAATCACGATACGCTGGGGTTCGATCCCGGCACTTTCGACGATTTGGGTAACATGAATTTCCTTGAACTTGTGTTCCAGAAAAATCTCACTATTCAGCTTGAGAAATAAAATGCCTTGCAGCTTTTGTTCTACGAAACTGTCAACCGTCATCTGACAGCAAAGATTTAGCAGCTCAAGAAGTCTGCCAGCCTGCTTCGCAATGCGATAAAGCATGCATGGGGAATGCAGCAAATCATTTGATGGCCCGCAAATTTGCCCCTCATAAGCGACAATATTGCCATTTGACAAGTCGATTAAGGGCTGAAAAAGAACACCCAAGCGCCCATGTTCGATAACATCGGATAGTTTTTTAATTTGTTCCGAATGATCGCGTAGCATATAACTTATGCCGTGTGATGGACGAAGGCCATTCCAGTTGAAGTTGTTTCCATGCTACTCGCCAAATATGACAACTTTGTTACGGCAGAGTCTGCGCATGACTTCCACCTAAAGGGAACCTCTAAAGTAATTTCTCTGGATCGTAAACATAAAATTCACAGAAGGTTAACTGGGAGGTAATTGGCGATGGCTATTATCACCAAACCAACAACAGGAGGTATCCGTGATGGAATACACATATCCGTTCGATAACGTTGCAAAATGCTGCAAGACTGCATTGGAGTCGGATGTAGCCTCGCAAAAGTTACTGCTAACCAACCAACAACATCATACGCTGATGAATTTTATTTCGGTAGATGACCCGCACGAAAAGCAGCAATTGATCGCCCACAATCTGAGCCTGGTAATCAATATCGCCAAACGATACGGCGATCATGGAGTCGCACTTTTCGATCTGATCCGGGAAGGCAATCGAGGGCTTATCCATGCAATGGAGAGTTTCGAGTTTGAGGGAGGGTTTCGATTTGCATCCTATGCGGCACGTTGTGTGCGCCAAAGTATCGAATGCACCATCATGAATCAAATGGAACCGGAATAAATGACGTTAAATTCATGCTGCCAGATTTATTCGATTTTCCATTTGCGTTAATTACGGAAATAGCGACATTAACCACTGAGGAGTGTGAACATGAATCCCATATCAATCGAAACTTTCGGCCTGATGCTTATTCTGGCATATATGCTTATGTGTGCAGTTTTTATGCTTTGCCAAAAGAAAGGGAAAAGCTTTGTAGATTCCTTCGATAAAGCATTTCTATGGGGAAGTTGCTTATTCGTTATCGGCTATAGCTTGGACACGGTCACCTATCTAACCGCGATGGCTTAACCACTTTACGCTGGCTGCAAGTTTCATTGGCAGCTTGCTATATTCATGAAGAGTAAAGATGCCGATAGCCAATCTCAAACTGATACACCAATTGTTCATTACGTTCACAGGCGCAATATTGCTTATGCTTGCCTTTGAGTTCATTGAGTCTGTGATTTTAGGAGGCTCTCCGACTTCGATCGACTTTCATATAATTTCTATCTTGATAACCGCTTCATTTGCCTCTATCGCCTTACTGTATACGCGCATCTTGGCAACTAAAGCCGATGAAAGGCTCAATGTAGCTGCGGTTGCCTTCGAATCTCAAATAGGCATGACGATCACCGATGCGCAGAATACTATTCTCAAGGTCAACAGAGCATTTACCGAATGCACCGGCTATTCGGCTGAAGATGTCATTGGGAAAAATCCCAGCATACTCAGTTCGGGCCACCATGATGCCAAATTCTATGCGGCCATGTGGGATTGCATAAAACGCACCGGCGGATGGGAAGGAGAAATATGGAACCGGCGCAAGAACGGAGAAGTCTACCCGGAATATCTTAATATCACCGCAGTCAAAGATAAGCGCGGCATGATCTCGCATTACGTTGCCTCATTTGCCGACATTACGCGACGCAAAATGGCTGAAGGCGAGATCCAGAATCTGGTTTATTACGATCCTCTTACCGGGCTGCCGAACCGACGTTTGCTGGCCAATCGTCTCAAGAAAACATTAGCCTCCAGCGCACGCAATAAACAAGAGGGATCGCTATTGCTCGTTGACCTGAATAGCTTAAAGATGCTCAACGACACCTTGGGTCACGACATTGGAGATATGCTGTTGCAACAGGTCGCACAACGCCTGAAGTACTGTGTGCGAGAAGGCGACACCGTCGCTCGGATTGCCGGAGACGAATTCGTTGTGATGTTGGAAGACCTTGGCGGATATGTGCTTGATGCGGCCGAGCAGACCAAAATTGTCAGCGATAAAATTTTTGCGGCCCTTAATCAACCGTATCAGCTTGCCACGCATGAGTATCACAACAGTGTCTGCATCGGTGCCACCTTGTTCAATGGACAACAACAAACAATAGATGGGTTATTGAAAGAGGCCGACATCGCCTTGCATCAAGCCAAGAAAGATGGCCCTAACTCCCTGTGTTTTTTTGACCCGCTGATGCAAGAGGCCATCAACGCCCGCGCCGCCCTTGAAAACGAATTGCGCCTGGCACTTGAGCATCAGCAATTCCAACTTTATTACCAAATTCAGGTTGACGATACTCATCGTCCGATTGGAGCAGAAGCACTGATCCGCTGGAACCACCCCGAGCGCGGGATGGTTCCTCCCTTACAATTCATTCCGCTAGCGGAAGAGATAGGCATGATAGTGCCTGTCGGGCAATGGGTGCTTGAAACCGCTTGCGCGCAGCTTGCGGCATGGGGGCAAGATGCGTTAACCCGAGAATTGGCTCTAGCGATCAATGTGAGTGCCAAGCAATTCCGCAGAGCCGATTTTGTGACACAAGTTCAATCTGCTTTGCAACACTACGATGTGAACCCGAATCTGCTCAAACTGGAACTGACCGAAAGTATGTTGCTGGACAACATTGAAGACACGATTGCAACCATGGCTGCACTGAAAGAAATGGGTGTCCAGTTCTCGCTGGACGACTTTGGCACAGGTTATTCATCCTTGCAATACCTCAAACGGCTTCCGCTTGATCAAATTAAGATCGACCAATCATTTGTGCGGGACATTACTACGGATAGCAGTGACCAAGCCATAGTACGCACCATCATTGCCATGGCAAAGAGTTTAGGAATGAACGTCATTGCCGAAGGAGTCGAGACAAAAGAGCAACGGCAACTTCTCTTTAGCAAGGGCTGCACTCACTACCAAGGATATCTGTACAGCAAGCCGGTACCCATCGAGCAGTTCGAGGCATTGCTGGGTCGGGGTTAATTAAGGGTGCCTATTAACTATTGAGAAAATTCCAATCTCGCTGCAATAAACATCATTCAATATTCTGAATTTGTTCGCGCATTTGTTCGATCAGCAGTTTCATTTCCATCGAAGCGCGGGATACTTCCGCATCCACCGATTTCGAGCCCAGCGTATTGGCTTCGCGGTGCAGTTCCTGCATCAGGAAATCCAGCTTCTTGCCCACCGTGCCGCCTTGAGCCAGTACCCGCTTCATTTCCGCCAGATGGGTACGCAGACGCGACAATTCTTCGTCCACGTCAATTTTACTGGCAAACAGGGATATCTCCTGATGCAAGCGCTCGTTATCTTCGGTCTGTAACACCGCGCGCAGGCGGGCGGATAGTTTTTCCTCATAGGCCGCAACCGCAGCCGGAATGCGCGGCGCAACATCATTGCACAGAGCTTCGATCTGCGACATGCGCTGCAACAGAAATTCTTTTAATTTCTCGCCCTCGCGTCCACGCGTATCGGCGAAGTCGCGCAGCACCTGTTGCAACAATTCCAGCACGGTACTGCGTAGCGTATCGGCAGACAACGTAGCGCTTTGCAGCATACCGTTCCAGCGCAATACGTCGGCAACGCTCAAGTTGCGCGCGTCAGGCAATACAGATTGCACCTCGCTGCTCCACAGCGCCAGTTGACACAGCAGCGCCTGATTGAGTTGTGCCGGGTTTTGTTCGGATTGCCGTGCGGCGAAACCGATGCGGCATTCCACCTTGCCACGCGTCAATTGCGCGGATATAGTTTCGCGCAGCACGGGTTCAAGTGAACGCAACTCGTCCGGCACACGCAATTGGAGGTCGAGATAGCGATGGTTGACCGCGCGCAGTTCCAGCGCGAGCGAGCCGTTTTCCAGTTCTGCGGCGACAGATGGCAAAGCCGGTCATACTATAAATCATTGCGGCTCCCCAATAAAAAATCAAAAACCCCTAGGCTGAGTACCGCATATTATATTACGATTGCAACCTATGAGATTTTCTGTATATCAAAACAGCCGCATAGGTGGTCGAAAATACAATCAGGATCGTGCGGCGTATGCTTACTCCGACGAGGCGCTATTACTGGTGTTGGCCGATGGCATGGGCGGGCACTTGCACGGCGAGCTTGCGGCAGAGATTACCATCGAAACCTATATGCAGGCTTTTGAACGTGCTGCTCGCCCACGCGTAGCAGAACCGGAAAAATTTCTGAGTGCAGCCATGCGCAGTGCCCATGATGCCATAGTCAAATATGCGCAGGAACATCATCTTGGAGGTAATCCCGGCACCACTTGCGTGGCGGCGTTGCTGCAGGACGGTCAGGTTTGCTGGGCGCACGCCGGTGATTCGCGTCTTTACCTGCTGCGCAGCGGCACAACTGCAGCCGTAACGCACGACCACTCTGTGGTGCAGCAATGGGCAGACTGGGGCATCATCAGTGCGGATGAAATGAAAACGCATCCGGAGCGCAACAAAATAACTAATTGCCTTGGGCGGTGTAGGGGAGTTGTTCTACGCCGAACCCAGCGCTGCCGTGCCGTTGCAGCCCGGCGATGTATTGCTGCTGTGTAGTGATGGTTTGTGGAGTCCTTTGGTCGATAAAGAAATAGCGGCAGGTTTTCTCTCCACCACCTCTTTGGAAACCGCTCTGAATCAATTTATGGATGTGGCCGTAAGCAGGGAAGGTGCCCGTGCCGACAACACGACTGCCGTGGTCTGCAAAATGGGGGGACGGCGAAGAGGTACACACTCCCGCGCCGATTTGCAAAGTGCTTGATCTGGATGAGTTCGAGTCTGCATCTGACATTCTGGGGCGCACCCGTGCCGACATGAAGCCCTTTGGCTCTGACTGACCGTACTGTTGTTAGTTACAGTCTAACTCCCAATTTCATTTTTTGAGGTTATCCCATGCGTCCCAGCCAGCGCCAACCCAACCAATTACGCTCGATCCGTATTACCCGCCACTACACTAAGCACGCCGAAGGCTCGGTGCTGATCGAGTGTGGCGACACCAAAGTAATCTGTACCGCCAGCGTTGAAGAGAAAATACCTCCGCACAAGAAAGGTTCGGGCGAAGGATGGGTCACGGCGGAATACGGCATGTTGCCGCGTTCCACCGGCAGCCGCATGGCGCGCGAAGCTGCCAAGGGAAAGCAATCCGGGCGCACCCAGGAAATCCAGCGCTTGATCGGGCGCAGTCTGCGTAGCGTGGTGGACTTGAAAAAACTCGGCGAACGCACCATCCAGATTGACTGCGACGTGATCCAGGCCGATGGTGGCACACGCACCGCCAGCATCACCGGCGCTTTTGTCGCGCTGCATGACGCAGTGAACGGATTGCTCGGCAAGGGGCTGGTTAAAGAACCCCCCTTAAATGATTTCGTTGCGGCGATTTCAGTGGGCGTCTATCAAGGCGTGCCGGTGCTTGACCTCGATTATGACGAAGACTCCGCCTGCGACACCGACATGAACGTGGTGATGACCGGTGCCGGGAATTTTGTCGAAGTGCAAGGTACGGCAGAAGGGCATGCTTTTACGCGCGCCGAAATGGATGCCTTGCTTGATCTGTCACAGCGTGGGATTGCGCAACTGATTGAAATGCAGCGCAAGGTGTTGGCTGCATAAGTCTGTTCTGGACTAGCCAGTATGTTTTTGCAACATCCCCAACCCCCATGCTACCCCAAACCCTGTCACTTCGGTTGCTGCGATGCCCAGACCGCCTTCGCAGCGGCTCGCCGATAAGTCCACATGCAACCATGGCGTTTCGTCTACAAAGCGTTTAAGGAAGCGGGTAGCGAGAATGTGGTCGGCTTCGCCTTCCAGCGTGCATTGTTTGATGTCGGCCACTTTGGAATCCAGCGCAGCTTCGTAATCGTCGTCCAGCGGGAAGGCGCACATGCGCTCACCGCTTTGTTTGCCGATGCTAACCGCGCGTTGCACCAGTTCATCGCGATTGCCCAAAACGCCTGAATAGCGTGCGCCCAATGCCATCGCCATGCTGCCGGTGAGCGTAGCGAAATCGATCATCAAATCGGGTTTCTTGCGTGAAGCTAGCGTGAGCGTGTCGGCCAACACCATGCGGCCTTCGGCATCGGTATGCATGACCTCGATGGTGGTGCCGTTCAATGCAGTCACGATGTCGTTCTGCTTGTATGCCTTGGGACTGATATGGTTCTGCGCCAGCGCCAACCAACAATCAAGGTTCACCGTCAACTTGCTTTGCGTCGCGGCAAGCAATATGCCTAGCACCACCGCCGAACCGTTCATGTCTTCGTGCATATTGTGCATGTAGCGCGAGGGTTTGAGGTTATGCCCACCGGTATCGAAGCAGATGCCTTTACCGATTAGCGCGACAGTTTGCTTCGCCTTGGGGTGCTGGTAACTCAAATGTACGATGGCCGCGTCTTCCGGATCGCTGCCCTGTGCCACCGCAACGAATGCGCCCGCGCCCATTTTGCGTAACGCTTTCATGTCGAACTCTTCATGCTTCCAATCATTGCTACGCGCCAACTCCTTTATCCGCGTGCGGTATTGTCCCGGCGTAAGTTCGTTCGGCGGCAACACGGTCAATTCGCGGCATAGCAGATTGCCTGCGGCTTGAGCTTTGATGTTGATGAATATCTTCGGGTCGGTGTAACCGCAGATTTCAATTTTTTTCAGCGGCTTGCGCTCATCTTTTTTCTTGCGTACCGGTAACGGCGAACCGTTTACCCAAGCGGCATAAACTGCCAATTCGGCTGCGCGTTTACGCTGCGTTTCATCACCCAGCACCACGATGCTCAATTCCTTGGGATGTTCATCCAACAACAACTGCAATGCTTTACGTACCTGCGTCTGCAAAGCAAAGGTGTCCTTTTCGAATTCCAGCATGGCCCACGCTACCAGCGCGCCGCTAGTGGCATTGGCGCTGATCGGCGATTTCGCCAACTCGTCGGCTTTCATGACACGGCGCTTGAGCACAGATGCCAGCAAGTCGCCATGCGGCAAACCTTTCGGCAGCGTTTTTCCCTTCGGCAACAGTACCAGCAAGTGTTTGGCTGCAGAGGTGGCGGGCAGAGTCTGGGATAGGGTGAGTTGTGCTAGCATTGCGTCCTCGAATTTTGATGTATGGCGCATTATACAAATAGCGCCGTAGCCTGATGGAATCTTTATGCGCCAATACTTAGACCTGATGCAACATGTGCTGAATCACGGCACAAAGAAATCTGACCGCACCGGTACTGGCACCGTTAGTGTGTTCGGCTACCAGATGCGTTTCAATTTGCAAGACGGCTTCCCGCTGGTCACCACCAAAAAGTGTCACTTGAAATCCATAGTTCACGAACTATTGTGGTTCTTGCAGGGCGACACCAACACCAAATACCTGAAAGAAAATGGCGTCAGTATCTGGGATGAATGGGCGGACGAGCAGGGCAACCTCGGCCCGGTGTACGGCAAACAGTGGCGTTCATGGGCTACTGCGGATGGTCGCGTAGTAGATCAGATTTCCGAAGTGGTCACCCAGATTAAAAAAAATCCCGATTCGCGACGGCTCATTGTTTCGGCATGGAACGTCGGCGAACTCGATCAGATGGCGCTCGCACCTTGTCACGCTTTTTTCCAGTTTTACGTAGCGGACGGCAAACTCTCCTGCCAACTCTACCAGCGCAGCGCCGACATTTTCCTCGGCGTGCCGTTCAATATCGCTTCCTACGCTTTGCTCACGTTAATGATGGCGCAAGTGTGCGGCTTAGAACCGGGTGATTTCGTGCATACCTTCGGCGATGCACATTTGTACCTTAATCACATGGAACAGGCCGAGCTGCAACTGTCGCGCGAACCGCGCACATTGCCATCGATGCGCATTAACTCCGGGGTGAATGACATATTCGGCTTCAAATTCGAGGACTTCACGTTGGAAGGGTATGACCCTTATCCGGCAATTAAAGCTCCTGTAGCGATTTAGGATTACTCTGGTGGACAAAACCTTAACCCACCCAGCCCCCATTGTCAGGGGGGAGTCGTCTCCATCCCTTTCAATTATTGTGGCGATGGCGCAGAACCGTACCATCGGCATCAATAACACGTTGCCGTGGCGCTGCCCAGAAGACCTTAAGCACTTTAAAGCGCTGACCATGGGGCATCATATGATCATGGGGCGCAAAACCTTTGATTCCATCGGAAAACCGCTGCCCGGACGTACTACCGTTATCGTCACGCGCAATGAGGATTTAAAAATTGAAGGCTGTGTTATCGCGCACTCGTTGGAACAAGCGCTTGGGGTTTGCACGGACGATAATGAAATTTTTATTGTTGGCGGTGCAGAGCTTTACACACAGGCTATGCCGCTGGTGGATACTCTTTACATTACCGAAATCAGGCAGGATGTTGCTGGAGATGCGTACTTTCCGGAGTTCGATAAATCGGAATGGATTGAAGTGGCGCGCGAAATGCGGTATCAGGAAGCACCGCAACCGCTGGTGTACCACTTCGTCACTTACCATCGAAAATAAGCTACTGGCAGATCATTTCTTCTGCTTCGAAAAATCCGCTATTCCCCAGTTCTGCCGTTAGCGCCCTGTAGTCTGTTGCGCCCGGGCTATTGGGCGAGAAGGCAAACACATCTTTTCCATGCATCGGGCTGGTAGCGAGCGCCACGTTTTCCCCGATCCGGGTGTTGCATACGCGTGAGCCGAAGCGAACTTTGAGTTTGTCGAAAATTTCCTGGGAAAGTTTGCGCCGTGAGTCGAAACGGGTTACTACAATTCTTCGCTCGAATCGCCGCTTGAGTTTCGTTTCCAATACGTTGAGTGCGGAATCCAGACGATGCACACCTTGCATGGAAAGATAATCTGCTGAAACAGGAATCAGCACCCGGTCTGCGGCAAGCAACGCATTTAGTGTGAGTACGCCCAGCATCGGACAGCAGTCGATCAGGATGGGTGCACCGGTTAGTCCCAGATCCTCGCCAAATCCTTGTTTTAACAAAGTTGCGGCTTTAGGATCGCTGCCATAAAGTGCATCGACTTTGGCCAAGCCCAATGAGGAAGAAATAATCTGCCAGCCGGCTGGCGTGTCGCGTAGCAATTTGGCTAACGGTGTTTGATGCTTGAAAAAATTTTCTATGCCTTCATCCGGTGAAGTCGCATTTTTTACCCCGCAGGCTATACTCAAGTGGCCTTGCGGATCCATATCTAGGGCAATCGGATTTCGCCGTGCCAAGGCGAGTGCAGCGGTAAGATTAAGGCAGGTGGTCGTTTTCCCGACACCACCTTTTTGATTGAATACGGCGATGACAGCCATTTTAAACACCTCCACGGTTGCGGGACGTGTGTAGGGCAAACCGCTGCTGGTTTGTGGCTGTTGTCCCGCCCCGACGGGGCTTACTTGCTTGGCAAGCTGGTCAACGCCGTAAACCCATTAATCGTTCAAACAGCCAGCAGGATTATTCTACCGTGACTGATTTTGCGAGATTTCTGGGTTTGTCTACATCCGTTCCCTTTTGCAATGCCACGTAATATGACAGCAGTTGCAACGGGATGGTATGCAGAATAGGGCTTAAATAGCCTGCGTGTTCGGGCATTTGGATTAGATTGACGCCATCGCTGGAATGAAAACGTGTGTCGGCATCGGCAAACACATAGAGTTCGCCGCCACGAGCGCGCACCTCTTGCAAGTTGGACTTGAGTTTTTCCAGCAGCGTGTCGTTGGGAGCCACGGCAATAACCGGCATATCCTTGTCCACCAATGCCAGCGGGCCATGTTTCAGTTCACCGGCAGGATAAGCCTCCGCATGAATATAGGAAATTTCCTTAAGTTTGAGTGCGCCTTCGAGCGCAATAGGATAGTGCAAACCACGCCCGAGAAATAGGGCATGATGTTTATCGACAAAGCGTTCCGCCAGCTTGGCAATAACGGGCTCAAGGCCTAGCACGGCTTGTGCCGCACTTGGCAAATGGCGTAAATCATGCAGATGCTGTTGTTCAGCCTCTTTGCTTAACCGCCCGCGCTGTTTGGCTAGAACGAGGGTGAGCAGAAATAATGCGGCCAGTTGCGTGGTAAAAGCCTTGGTTGATGCCACACCGATTTCCGGTCCGGCGCGCGTCAACAGCCGCAGCTTGGATAGCCTTACCAGCGCACTTTCCGGCACGTTGCAGATCGACAGGGTATGCATCTGCCCCAATGACTTGGCGTGATTGAGCGCGGCCAGAGTGTCCGCAGTTTCGCCGGATTGAGAGATGGTCACAACCAGCGTTTTCGGGTTAGCCACGCTCACGCGATAGCGGTATTCGCTGGCGATTTCCACGTTGCACGGAATACCTGCAATTTCTTCCAGCCAATAACGCGCGACTAAGCCTGCATGATGGCTGGTACCACAGGCTAGGATAAGGACGCTGTTGATGTCGGCGAAAGATTCCGCCGCTTCTGCACCAAAAATTCCGGGAATCAACGATTGGCTGTTGCATACAGCTTCCAGCGTATTTGCCAGCGCTTGTGGTTGTTCGTGAATTTCCTTTTGCATGTAATGGCGGTATTCGCCCAGTTCCACGCTTTCGTTGGTCAACTCGCTGATATGTACCGGGCGAGTCACCTCTTCACCTTTTGCATCGAAAATGCAATAGCCGCGCAAGCTGACTTCGGCCACATCGCCTTCTTCCAGATACACCATGTTTTTGGTGACTTGCAATAAGGCTGAAGCATCCGAAGCTATAAAATGCTCATCCACCCCCACTCCCAGCAGCAGCGGGCTGCCTTTACGGGAACATATCAGTTGATCGGGATTATCTGCCGCCACCACACCTATAGCGTAAGCGCCCACTAACTCGGTAAGTGCCGTTTGCGTGGCCAGCAGCAAACTGTTGCCGCGCGAGTAATGGCTGTGGATGAGGTGCGCGATAACTTCGGTATCGGTATCGGAGGTAAACACATAGCCTTGTGCGGTCAGCCGGGTGCGTAGCTCTTCATAATTTTCGATAATGCCGTTGTGCGCCACTGCAATCAGGTCTGCACTGATATGCGGGTGCGCGTTGCGTTCGCTGGGCACGCCATGAGTCGCCCAGCGAGTGTGGGCAATGCCAAGAAGTCCGTGGGTACCCAAACTTTTTTCGGTCAACTCCGCCACGCGCCCGGTGCTGCGCACACGCTCCAATCGGCTGTTATTGACTACTACCAATCCCGCCGAGTCATAACCGCGATACTCCAGTCGCTGCAAACCTTGCAACAAGATAGGAACGACATTACGTTGCGCAATTGCGCCTACTATTCCGCACATAAAATTATTTCCTGATCCAGTATGTTTTACTTACAGGTGGCAGTGAACATTTTTCACTTTGGCAGCCACAAAATATTTTTTAATAATCCCGGTACTCATCTCAACGTCCCCTGTTGCCGTCCCCGCCTCATTTTTGAATACTCCTATGGGCGACGCTTGTACGACTTTTGTGCGAGCCTCCCCGTTATATATTGGGAGCTTGGCGGTCACTTCGGTATCAAAATCGCAGAAAACTCGTCCAATTTTGTGGGAAATATCGTATTTGGCAATGGTGAATGGAACTCTGATGTAGCAATAGACTACACAGTAGTTTTCCGGTGTTCCCATTTCGACTGCGATATTGGCGTTGGAAACCTTATTTTCCGGAGTTGAATTTTGTTCTGAGCATCCCGCAGCCGAGAGCAATAGTGCCAACAACAATATTTTTCGGCTGGGATTATGCAAATCAAACATCCAGATTTTTCACGCGCAAAGCATTTTGCTCAATAAACGCACGGCGCGGTTCGACAATATCGCCCATCAATGTAGTGAATATTTCGTCGGTTGTCAGAAGGTCTTCAATGCCCACTTTTAACAAAACGCGGTTGGTCACATCCATAGTGGTTTCCCACAATTGCTCGGGGTTCATTTCTCCCAACCCTTTATAACGCTGGATGCTTACACCATGTTTTGCTTCTTCCAATAACCATTCTATAGCTTGTTTGAAGCTGCTTACGCCGCGCTTTTGTTCTCCCCGGACAATGTGAGCTCCGGGTGCAATAAGTCCACCCAATACTTCCGCTGTCTCACGAATTTGCACGTAATCGCTGCCTTTCAGAAAATCGCGATCCATGTAGCTGACCGAGTAATTGCCGTGCTGCAATTTGTCCAAACGCAGGCGATGCTCGCCATTTTCTTCTGTTTCCACCACAACTTTAATATTGCCACCACATGCGGTTTCAAGCAATCGTGCACTATATTCCGCTTGTTCTGCATTATCCAGGGACAACGTCGGTAGCGTCAGCAAAGCATGGCTGGCTTCAGGCGCGGTAAAACGCGACAGTCGATCAATTACCGCTTCGGCCAAGAAATATTTTTTTGCAATTTCTTCCAAAGCATCAGCTTGTATCGGACTCGCATTGGCAGATGGATACAGTGCCGCATTATTGAGAGCAGATTTGAGCATATAGATTTTCATTGCCTGATCATCTTTTAGATAGCGCTCATCTTTGCCTTGCTTGATTTTGTACAACGGGGGTTGAGCGATGTAGATGTGACCGCGCTCGACCAACTCGGGCATTTGCCGATAGAAAAAGGTAAGCAGCAGTGTGCGAATGTGCGCACCGTCCACGTCCGCGTCGGTCATGATAATAATGCGGTGGTAACGCAGTTTATCGGCATTGTATTCGTCTTTGCCGATACCGGTTCCCAGCACGGTAATCAAGGTGGCGATTTCCTGCGAGGATATAAGTTTTTCAAAGCGCGCCCGTTCGACATTCAAAATCTTACCTTTGAGCGGCAAAATAGCTTGGAATTTGCGGTCGCGACCTTGCTTGGCTGATCCTCCAGCAGAATCGCCCTCCACCAGATACAGTTCGGAGAGAGCAGGATCTTTTTCTTGGCAATCTGCCAGTTTACCGGGCAAACCCATCCCGTCCAGTACGCCCTTACGACGAGTTAAATCGCGAGCTTTGCGGGCGGCTTCTCGGGCGCGGGCAGCTTCGATGATCTTATTGACAATGATTTTTGCATCGAGCGGTTTTTCCAGCAAAAAAGAACTCATCTGCTGACCAATCAAATCCTCTATAACCGGGCGGACTTCGGAAGAAACCAGTTTATCTTTAGTTTGAGACGAAAACTTTGGATCAGGTAATTTAACGGATAGCACAGCAGTCAAACCCTCGCGCATATCGTCGCCAGTCGTGTCCACTTTGGCTTTTTTCGCCAATTGTTCGGTTTCAATATATTGATTCAGCGTACGCGTCATTGCCGTACGCAAAGCGGTCAAATGAGTGCCCCCATCGCGTTGTGGAATATTGTTGGTAAAGCATTGCACCGTTTCCTGATAGGAATCGTTCCATTGCATGGCAATCTCTGCGGTGATGCCATCTTTTTCTCCAATTGCATAAAATACTGTGGGATGAAGCGGTGTTTTGTTCCGGTTCATGTATTCAACAAAACCCTTTATTCCTCCGCTGAAGGCAAAATTTTCTTCCTTACCGGTTCGGTGATCTATCAGTGCAATTTTTACGCCATTATTTAAGAATGATAATTCTCGCAAGCGTTTTGCCAGAATATCAAAATGATATTCAACCAAGCCAAAGGTTTCCTTTGCCGCCAGAAAGTGAACAATGGTTCCTTTTTTACTGGATGGGCCAACAACTTTCAGCGGGTCTACTGGATCGCCGTGACGAAATTCCATGAAATGTTCTTTACCATCGCGATAAATGGTTAATTTAAGCCATTCAGACAAGGCGTTTACTACAGATACTCCGACACCATGTAATCCACCCGATACTTTATAGGAATTACTATCGAATTTTCCGCCTGCATGCAGAATAGTCATAAT